>OY970312.1:0-2638422 GCA_963716435.1 uncultured Thermoleophilia bacterium | reverse complement strand
ACGTGAAGATCCTCGGCCAGGGCGACCTGACGAAGAAGCTCACGGTCACCGTGCATGCGTTCTCCGAGACCGCGCGCGAGAAGATCGAGAAGGCCGGCGGAACAGCGACCGCGCTGCGCGAGAAGGTCGAAAAGCCGACGCGCAAGCGCCGCAAGCGCCGCTCGACGAAGCCGCCCGCGGCCGAGGTCGAGCCGCAGACCGAGGACGCCGCAGACGAGGCGCCCACGCATCCGCGTCCGGACACCACGGAGGAGACACCCGCGGACGAGGAGTCGGAGGGCTAGGTGTTCTCCTGGCTCGCCAACGCCTGGCGGGTTCCGGAGCTCAGGCGCCGGGTCCTGTTCACCGCCTTCATCCTGGCGCT
The DNA here is from genome assembly GCA_963716435.1 of uncultured Thermoleophilia bacterium. GTDB lineage: Bacteria > Actinomycetota > Thermoleophilia > Gaiellales > Gaiellaceae > CAVRUF01. Next base: position 2,638,058 of record OY970312.1, on the reverse strand, counting down.
CTACCGGCTGGGAAGCTGGGTGCCCACGCCGGGTGTCGATCCGAAGACGATCGAGGACTACTTCGCGGGCCAGGGCGGCACGATCCTGAACCTGCTGAACATCTTCTCGGGCGGTGCGCTCTCGCAGTTCGCGCTGTTCGCGCTCGGGATCATGCCGTACATCACGGCGTCGATCATCCTGCAGCTCATGACCGTGGTGATCCCACGGCTCGAGCAGCTCCAGAAGGAAGGCGAGTCCGGCTACGCGAAGATCAACCAGTACACGCGCTACCTCGCGGTCATCCTCGCGGCGCTGCAGGCGGCCGGCTACTCGTACCTCTTCGACCGCACGACCGACCTGAACCTGACGCTCAGCCGCTTCGTCCTGATCGTCGTGTCGCTCACCGCTGCGACGACGCTCCTCATGTGGATGGGCGAGCTGATCACGAAGCGCGGCATCGGCAACGGGATCTCGCTCCTCATCTTCGCGTCGATCCTCTCGAGCCTTCCGGCCGGGATTCGCGCCTGGTACGAGGGCGACTCGTTCGAGCGGCTCATGTTCCCGCTCATCGCGATCGCGATCATCGTCGCGGTCGTGTTCGTCCAGGAGGGCCAGAGACGGATTCCGATCCAGTACGCGAAGCGCATGGTGGGCCGCCGCATGACCACGGGCGGGTCGACCTATCTGCCGCTGCGCGTGAACATGGCCGGCGTCATCCCGATCATCTTCGCCGCCGCGATCATGGCGTTCCCGCCGACGATCGCGCAGTTCTTCCCGAACACGCAGAGCTTCGTCAACACGCACTTCAGCCCGACCGCTCTGCCGTACCTCCTGCTGCAGGCGTTCCTGATCGTGATCTTCACGTACTTCTACACGGCGGTTCAGTTCAACCCGATCGACCAGGCCGACAACCTGCGCAAGAACGGCGGCTACATCCCCGGGATCCGTCCCGGCCCGCCGACCGCGCAGTACCTCGACCGCGTGCTCTCGCGGCTGACGCTGCCGGGCTCGCTCTACCTCGCGGCCGTCGCCACGCTGCCGACGCTCTTCATCCGCTACGGCGGGTTCTCGCAGGCCACGTCGAGCGCCCTCGGCGGCACGTCGATCCTGATCGTCGTCGGCGTCGCGCTCGACACCATGCGCCAGATGGAGTCGCAGATGATGATGCGCCACTACGAAGGCTTCTTGAAATAGGGCGGGAGACCCGCCGTTTCATGCCTCTCGACATCGTGATCTTGGGCCCGCCGGGCGCGGGCAAGGGAACGCAGGCCAAGCGGATCTCCGACGAGGCCGGCATCCCTCACATCGCGACGGGCGACCTCATCCGCGCGGAGATCGCCGCCGGCACGGAGCTCGGCCGCCAAGTCGAGTCCTACAACGCCCGCGGCGAGCTCGTTCCCGACGAGATCCTGATCGGCCCGGTCCGCCAGCGGCTGAACGAGCCGGACGCGAAGGCGGGCTTCGTCCTCGACGGCTTCCCGCGCACGCTGGCCCAGGCCGAGGCGCTCGACGCGATGATGGAGGACCTCGACCGCGAGATCTCGGTCGTCCTCAACTTTCTGCTGCCGGAGGAGCTCGCCGAGCAGCGCCTCCTCCTGCGCGCGCTCGAGTCGGGCCGCGCCGACGACACGCCCGAGATGATCCACCACCGGATGGAGACGATGCGCGTCCCCGAGGACCTCGTCGCCTACTACCGGCTCAAGGGCAACCTGGTCGGGATCCACGCCGACCGCTCGATCGACGAGGTGTCCGAGGAAGTGCGCAGCGTGCTCGAGGCGGCGTCGGCGCGATGATCGTCCGTAAGTCTCCGGAAGAGATCGAGACGATGGCGCGCGCCGGCCGAGTCGTGGCCGCGACGCTGGCCGCGATCGGCGAGGCGATCCGCCCGGGCGTGACGACGCTCGAGCTCGACGAGCTGGCGGAGGATCTCATCCGCTCGTCGGGCGGCGTGCCGACGTTCAAGGGCTACAACGGCTTTCCCGGCTCGATCTGCGCCTCGCCGAACTCGATGGTCGTCCACGGGATCCCCGGCTCGTACGCGGTGGCCGAGGGCGACGTGATGTCGATCGACGTCGGCGTGACCCTCGACGGCTTTGTCGCCGACTCCGCGCGGACGTTCGGCGTGGGGGAGATCGATCCGGAAGCCCAGCGGCTCCTCGACGTGTGCGAGGCCGCGCTGGCCGCAGGTATCGACGCGGCGCGGGTCGACGGACACATCGGCGACATCTCCGCGGCGGTGCAGCGCGTGACCGAAGACGCGGGCTTCTCGGTCGTCCGGTCCCTCGTCGGCCACGGCGTCGGGCGCGACATGCACGAGGAGCCCCAGGTTCCGAATTTCGGCGAGCCGGGCCGCGGCCCGAAAATGGCCACCGGAATGACGATCGCGATCGAGCCGATGATCACCGCCGGAGATGACGAAGTCTTCCTCGCCGAGGACAACTGGTCGATCTCGACGACGGACGGATCGCTGGCCGCGCATTTCGAGCACACCGTCGCCGTAACCGACGATGGACCCAGGATTCTCACCACCGCAGGAGCCCCAGTTGAATTGCTACGATGACCCCCGCGCGGCTTCGCCGGATATCGGCGTGGCCGCTCGTTTGTGCCTATGAAAGTCCGTGCCTCCGTCAAGCCGATTTGCGACCGGTGCCGCGTAATCAAGCGGCACGGCCGGGTGCTGGTCCTGTGCACGAACCCGCGACACAAGCAACGGCAGGGGTAAGGAGAGAAATTGGCTCGAATCGCAGGCGTCAACCTTCCGCGTGAAAAGCGCCTGGAAGTAGCGCTCACCTACATCTATGGAATCGGTACGCCGACGGCGCGCAAGACGGCGCTCGCGATCGGTCTTTCGCCCGACCAGAAGGTTCGCGACCTGACAGACGAAGAGGTCACGAAGCTCCGCACCTACATCGACGACAACGTCGAGGTCGAGGGCGATCTGCGCCGGGAGCGCTCGCAGAACGTGAAGCGGCTCCAGGAGATCGGCGCCTACCGCGGGGTCCGACACCGTCGCGGGCTGCCGGTCAACGGACAGCGGACGAAGACGAATGCGCGGACCCGCAAGGGCCCGAAGAAGACGGTCGGGCGCGGAAAGAAGCCGAAGGTCTAATGGCTCCTCCTCGCAGGCCGTCCAAGGGGCGCACCCGCCGTCGCGTCAAGAAGAACATCGCGATCGGCCAGGCGCACATCAAGACGTCGTTCAACAACACGATCGTGACTCTCACCGACAAGGAGGGGAACGTCATCGCCTGGGAGAGCGCCGGTTCCGCCGGCTTCAAGGGCTCGCGTAAGTCGACGCCCTTCGCCGCCCAGGTGACGGCCGACTCCTGCGCCAAGAAGGGCATGGAGCACGGTCTCCAGAAGGTCGAGGTCTTCGTCAAGGGCCCGGGCTCCGGGCGCGAGACGGCGATCCGCTCCCTCCAGGCCGCGGGCCTCGAGGTGCTCGGCGTGAAGGACGTCTCCCCCCAGGCGCACAACGGCGTCCGCCCGAAGAAGCGGCGGAGGGTCTAATGGCCCGCGAGAACCTGGGCAAGAAGTGCCGGCAGTGCCGGCGCGAGGGCATGAAGCTCTTCCTGAAGGGCGAGCGCTGCCTGACCGAGAAGTGCGCGGTCGAGCGCCGCAGCTACCCGCCGGGAGAGCACGGGCGCGGTCGCATCAAGCAGTCCGAGTACCTGCTTCAGCTGCGTGAGAAGCAGAAGGCACGGAGGTACTACGGGATCCTCGAGAAGCAGTTTCGCGGCTACTACAACAAGGCCTCGAAGCGCTCAGGGATCACCGGCGAGGAGCTTCTGCGGATGCTCGAGCTGCGGCTCGACAACGTCGTCTACCGCATGGGCTTCGCCGCTTCGCGCGCACAGGCGCGCCAGATCATCCGGCACGGTCACTTCCACGTGAACGGCCGCCGGGTCAACATCCCGAGCTTCCAGGTTCGGGCCAACGACGTGGTTTCGATGAAACCGGGCAGTGGTGTCGAACAGGTAGTCCGGGACGCTACGGATCTGACCGCATCGGTCGTACCGTGGCTCCAGGCCGACCATGAGAACCTGACCGGGAAAGTGCTGAGACTGCCGGAGCGAAACGAGATCGACACGCCGGTGCAGGAACAGCTCATCGTCGAGCTCTATTCCAAGTAGACCGAAGGGACCCATGGTTACCAGATCGCTTGCAACGGACTTTCAGACGCCGAGGATCACCCACGAGGAGGTCGACGAGCAGCACGGCATCTTCGTGATCGAGCCGCTTGACCGCGGCTTCGGTTACACCTTCGGCAACTCGCTTCGGCGGGTCCTCCTGTCGTCGCTCGAGGGCGCGGCAGTCACGTCGGTGAAGATCGAGGGCGTCGCCCACGAGTTCACCACGCTTCCGGGCGTCCGCGAGGACGTCATGGACATCATCCTCAACCTGAAGAACCTGATCTGCCGGCTGCACGGGGACTCTCCCGAGATCGAGGTTCGCCTGGACAAGAAGGGCCCCGGCCCCGTCAAGGCGTCCGACATCTCCGCGCCTGCGGATCTCGAGATCCTCAACCCCGACCTCGAGATCGCGAATCTCGCCGCCAAGGGGCGGCTCGAGATCACGCTCACGGTCGGCCGCGGCCGCGGGTACGTCCCGGCCGAGCTGAACCGTGGCCCCGAGCACTCGATCGGCACGATTCCGGTCGACTCGATCTTCTCGCCGGTCCGCCGCGTCTCGTACGAGGTGGAGGCCGCGCGCGTCGGGCAGCGCACCGACTACGACAAGCTCACCCTCGACATCACGACCGACGGCTCGGTCGACCCGCGCGACTCCGTCGCCGAGGCCGCCGAGATCCTCATCCGCCAGCTCGCCATCTTCACCGACCTCGACAAGATCGAGGGGCTCGGCGAGGCGGCGGCCGAGGCCGAGGTCGAGGCGCCGACGGCGCACGGGATGGAGAACTTCCCGATCGAGGAGCTCGAGCTTGGCGTGCGGAGCTACAACTGCCTGAAGCGCGTCGGCATCGAGACGATCGGCGACCTCGTGTCGAAGAGCGAGGACGAGCTCTCCGCGATTCCCAACTTCGGCAAGAAGTCGATCGAGGAAGTCCGGGAGACGCTGCAGGCCCACGGCCTGACGCTGCGCGAGGACTAGGAACGATGCGTCACCAGAAGGCAGGACGGAAGCTCGGCCGCGACTCGGCGCACCGCAAGGCGCTCTACTCGAACCTGACAGGAGCGCTGATCGAGCACGGCCGGATCCGGACGACCGAGGCGAAGGCCAAGGAGGTGCGCCCGATCGCCGAGAAGATGATCACGCTCGGCAAGCGCGGCGACCTGCACGCCCATCGCCAGGCGGTCGCCTTCCTGCGCTCCAAGTCGGTGGCCCACAAGCTGTTCGCCGAGGTCGCTCCGCGCTTTGCGGAGCGACCCGGCGGTTACACCCGTGTGGTGAAGCTGGACCCGCGCCAGGGCGACAACGCCCCGATGGCGTATCTCGAGCTCGTGGACTACGTGCCCGAGCGGCCGTACCTCCCCGCTCAGAGCTAGGCGTTCGCCGCTTCGGCGTAGCGCTCGCCGAGCACGAAATCCCAGCCCGTGTCGTAGTCGGCGTAGACCTGCTCGGCCTTCGCTCCGCGGCGCTCCCACCCCGAGTGGACGAGGTCGATACGGGTTCCGTCGCCCTCGGCCGTGAACGTGAGCTCGACGTCCTGGCTCTCGTCGGGTGAGTAACCGGGATGCCAGGTGTACGCGAGGCGCACGGGAGGTTCCCAGGCCGTCACGGTGCCCCAGAGGTGCTCCTCGCCGTCCTTGGTGCGCTCGAAGAAGCGCCCGCCGACGCGTGGCTCGAACTCGGCGTGCGCGGCGTTCTCCTCTCCGATCGAGTGCGTCGAGAGCGGCCACCAGCCGGCGACGCCGGCCGTGAAGATCTCGAAGGCGCGGTGGGGCGGGGCCTTCACCGTGATGGACTTCCTGAGCACGAGCTCATCTGTCGTCTGCATCGTCTTCTCCTTCGTCTGCGGCCGCCTTGAACGCGGCCAGCGTTTCGTCCCAGAACTCGTTGACGTAGTCGCGCAGCTCGGCGAGGCCGTCGCCGTTCACGCTGTAGAGGCGACGCGTCCCCTCCGCGCGGTCGCGGACGAGGCCCGCGTCCTTCAGCACGCGGAGGTGCTGCGAGACGGCCGGGCGACTGACCGGAAGGCGCCGGGCGATCTCGCCGACCGCGCGTGGGCCGTCGCGGAGCTCCTCCAGCACCGCTCGCCTGGTGGGATCTGCGAGCGCCGTAATCGCGAGTGCGTAAGACATTGCTTACCGTAAGGTACCACTTACCAAGTAGCTCGTCAAGATACGGACCGTGATCGTTCGCCTCACCCTCGAGTACGACGGAACCGGGTTCGCCGGCTGGGCCGCCCAACCCGGACTGCGAACCGTGGAGGGCACGGTGCGCGAGGCGCTCGATGCCGCGTATCCCGCCTGGGAGGGTCTCCAGGTCGCCGGGCGCACCGACGCAGGCGTGCACGCCCGCGGCCAGGTCGCGAGCTTCACGGCCGAGGCCGGCCCGCCGGTGGTGCGCGCCGCGGAGGCGATCACCGCGCATCTGCCCGGCGACGTGGTCGCGCTTGCCGCGGAGGAGGCGCCCGAAGGCTTCAGCGCCCGCTTCTCCGCCAGGGCGCGCACCTACCGCTACCGCGTCTGGACACGGAGGACGCCGTCCCCGTTCGAGCACCGCCGGGCGCTCTGGCATCCGCGGCCCCTCGACGATGAACGGCTTCACGCGGTCGCCGCGCTCCTGCCCGGCGCGCACGACTTCCGGGCGTTCACGAAGTCGGACACGCGGCACGAGAGCTTCGTCCGGACGATCTCCGAGGCCAGGTGGGAGCGCGACGGCGAGGCGCTCCACTTCTGGGTTACGGCCGACAGCTTTCTGCGTCACATGGTGCGAACGCTCGTCGGTACGATGCTCGACGCCGAGCCGACGGCCTTTGCGGAGCTCCTCGAAGGCCGCGAGCGAAGCGAGGCCGGCACCACGGCGCCGCCCTGGGGACTCACGCTCGAGCATGTGACCTACTAGTGCGCTACTCCACCGTTCTCTTCGACTTCGACGGCACGCTCGTGGACTCGGGCTCGATGATCCTCGCCTCGTTTCGGCATGCGACGCGCACCGTGCTCGGGCGCGAGATCCCCGACGAGGAGCTGATCTCCGCCGCGGGCGGCACGTCGGTCACCGAGCAGATGCGCTCGTTCGACGCCGAGCGCACGCCCGAGCTCGTCGCGAGCTACCGCGACCACCACGAGCTGCTCCACGAGGACGGGCTCGAGACGTTCAGCGGCATCGACGCGGTGCTCGAGACGCTGCACGCCGAGGGACGAAAACTCGGGATCGTGACGGCCAAGCGGCGGCGCTCGATCGACCTCGCGTTCGAAAGCGTCGACCTCGAGCGTTTCTTCGGCGCGATCGTCACCTCCGACGACGCGGCGCACAAGCCCGATCCCGAGCCGGTCTACGTCGCGCTCGAACGGCTCGGCGCCCGCGCCGAGGACACGGCCTTCGTCGGCGACTCGCCGTTCGACATGGGCGCGGGCAAGGCGGCGGGCGTCTACGCGGTCGGCGTCTCCTGGGGCGGCCTCCACCACGAGGATCGCCTGCGCGCGGCCGGGGCGGACGTGGTCGTCCATTCGACGGAGGAGCTCCTCGGTGTCCTCTGAGCGCATCGCCGAGCTGCGGGAGGCGCTGGACAAGGCTCTCTACGAGTACCACGTGCTCGACGACCCCACGCTTCCCGACGCCGAGTACGACCGCCTCTACGACGAGCTCGTGGCCCTGGAGGAGGCTGATCCGTCGATCGTGACGCCCGATTCGCCTACCCAGCGGGTCGGGGCGCCTCCCTCGGACGCGTTCCCGAAGGTGGAGCACTTGAGCCCGATGGGCTCGCTCGAGAAGGTCACGAACCGCGAGGCGCTTGAGAAATGGGGCGAGGACGTCCGCAAGCGGCTCGGCACCGACGAGCCCGTCGTTTACGTGACGGAGCCGAAGATCGACGGGTCGGCCGTCTCGCTCGTGTACGAGGACGGGCTGTTCGTCCGCGGAGCGACCCGCGGCGACGGGATCCGCGGGGAGGACGTGACGCCGAACCTGCGCACGATCAAGGCCATCCCGCTGCGGCTGCGCGTCGACGTCGGCCCGGCGCCGGCGCTCGTCGAGGCGCGGGGCGAGATCTATTTCCCGCTCTCGGCGTTCCAGCGGCTGAACGACCGGCTCGCCGCCGAGGAGAAGAAGCTTGCGCCGAACCCGCGCAACGCCGCGGCCGGGTCGCTGCGCCAGAAGGATCCGTCCGTCACCGCGTCCCGGGATCTTTCGGTCTGGATCTACGGGCTCGGGCGCGCGGATGTCGGGTTCGACTCGCACTTCGAGTCGCTCGAATGGCTGCGCGAGCGCGGCTTCCGCACGAACCCCTTCACCGAGCGGCACGACTCGCTCGAGGGCGTCCTCCGGGTCTGCGAGGAGTGGGAGAACCGCCGGCGCGAGCTCGACTACGAGATCGACGGGATCGTCATCAAGCTCGACTCGCTCGACCAGCAGCGCCGCCTCGGCGCGCTGCACGGCCGGCCGCGGTGGGCGCGCGCGTTCAAGTGGCCGCCGGTCGCTACGCAGACGAAGCTCCTCAAGATCCACATCCGCGTCGGCCGCACGGGGAACCTGAACCCGTGGGCGCAGCTCGAGCCGGTCGAGGTCGGCGGCGTCACCGTCTCGCAGGCCACGCTCCACAACGAGGAGGACTTGAACCGCAAGGACATCCGCGAGGGCGACACGGTGGTCGTCCAGCGCGCGGGCGATGTGATCCCGCAGGTCGTCGGGCCGGTGCTGCCGCACGCGAAGGGGACGAAGCCGTTCCGCATGCCGAAGAAGTGCCCGCTCTGCGGCGTCGACATCGTGAAGCCCGAGGGCCAGGTCATGCACCGGTGCCCGAACAACGCGTGCCCGTCGCGCGGGCTGGAGACGCTGAACCACTGGGTGAGCGCGGCGATGGACATTGAAGGCGTCGGCGAGCAGTTCGTGTGGCGCTTCTGGAACGAGGGGCTTCTGCGCTCGATGCCCGACCTGTACCGGATCACGCCCGAGCAGCTCGCGGAGTTCGAGGGCTTCGGCGAGGTCTCGGCGGCGAAGGCGGTCGACTCGATCCAGCGCTCCAAGGCGCAGCCGTTCTCCCGCGTGCTCTATGGGCTCAACATCCCCATGGTCGGCTGGGTGACGGCCGCCGCGCTGGCGCGCCACTTCGGCTCGGTCGACCGCCTCGCGGCCGCGAGCCAGGAGGAGATCCAGGAGGTCGAGGGGATCGGGCCGGAACGCGCCGAGGCGATCGCCGACTGGTTCGCGGACTCCGACAACGCAAAGCTCGTCCAGGAGCTGCGTGAGCTCGGCCTGACCTTCGAGTCGGGCGACGCCGAGCAGGTCGCGGAGGGGCCGCTCACGGGCTCCACGTACGTGATCACCGGCACGCTCGAGAACTGGACGCGCGAAGAGGCCGCAGCGGCGCTCGAGGCGAAGGGGGCCAAGGTCACGAACTCGGTGTCGAAGAAGACGACGGGCGTCGTCGCCGGCGAGTCGCCCGGGTCGAAGCTCGCGAAGGCCGAGGCGGCGGGTGTTCCGGTGCTCGACGAGGCCGCGTTCGCGGCTCTCGTCAGCTAGACGTCTGCGCGCGCGGCCAGAGGAACCACGCGGTGACGAGCGCGGCGAGGCAGGCCGCGGCGAGGCTGAGCGCCAGGTCGCCGAGCGTACGGGCGTACGCGGTCAGCTCTTCGGTTCCCTCGTGGATGCCGGCCGTGTACTCGGCGAACTCCCAGAGGATGGCCGTGACCGCGCCGAAGCCGATCATGAGGGCGGCGGTCACGAGACGGCCGAGCGGGACCCGCAGGAGGAGCACGCCGAACGCGGCGGTGAAGAGCGCCGACGCGATGAAGTGGTTGGCGTCGTCCCACCAGCGGACCGAGTCGGAGAGCCCGAGCAGCGCTCCCAGGGTCTCGATGAGGAACGGCGCGACGACGAGGATGTCGAGGGCGTACGGGTAGGCGACCGGCCGTCCGCGCCTGCGCTCCACGAGCCACCAGCCGATCGGGACGACCAGGATCGACAGCGGGTAGACGAACGTGCGGCCGACGAGCTCCTTGGTCTCGAGCTCCCGCAGATCGGGCCAGAGGGCGAGGACGAGGACGGCGACGACGAGCGCGGCCTTGACCGCCATGTCGGCGATGAAGGCGGCGCGGTTCGCCCGCACTAGCCGGCTGCGCCCGCGAGGATCTGGCCGACTCGATCCTGGCTCTTCCGCGCGGCCGTGGACGAGATCGGCGAGCCGTTCTGGAGGATCGAGAACGCGAACTTCTGCTTCACGTATCCGGAGAGTGCCGAGGCGGCGCGCGTCGTTCCGGTCTTCGCGTGCACACGCGCCCGAGCCGGTGCGCGCTTCATCCGGTCGGCGAGGGTGCCGCTGATCCCGGCGGTCGGCAGCGAGTTGTAGAAGATCCCGGAGAGCCCGGTGTCGCTCCACACAGAGCGGAGCAGAGACGCGATCGAGAGCGCCGGCCAGCGGTCGAGGCGCGAGAGTCCCGAGCCGTCGCTGATCCGAACGCCCGTGAGCGGTACGCCGCGGTCGGTGAGCACCTGGCGCACGACCACTGCGCCGGCGGCGGTCGAGCCGCGCGTACCGTGGAGCGCCCCGAGCTCCTTGAGGAGCATCTCCGCGTAGAAGTTGTCGCTTTCGAGGTTCATGTGCTTGACGATGCTGATGAGCCCGTTGGACTGCACGTCCGCGAGCCGGGACGCGGTGGCCTTGACCTTCGCCTTGGCCACGCCGCGCACCACGTCGACCCCGATCTTCTCCAGGGCGGCCCGAAACTCCTTGGCGGTCAGGAGCGCCGGATCGCTCACCGTCACGCCGTTCAGCTTGCCGCGGGCGACGATCAGCGCCGAGAGCGGCGGGCACTCCTCCTTGTAGAAGGACGGCTTCCAGCCCGGTCCCATGCGCTTCGTGTCGAAGAAGCTCTCGTCGGCGACGATGCCGCCGGTGACGAAGCGAATCCCGCGCGACTTGATCTCTTTCGCGAGCTGGGTCAGGTCGGGGTGGCTGAGCGTCGGATCGCCGTAGCCCTTGATCACGAGGCGACCGCGCCAGACGTTGCCGTCCTGCTTGCCCTCGCCGTAGACGCGCGTCGGGATGCGATAGCGCGGGCCGATCTTCTGGAGGGCGGCGAGCGCGACCGCGAGCTTCTCGTTCGAGGCCGGGCGCAGCGCCAGCGCCGAGTTGCGCTCGTACACGACGTTCCCGGTCTTCAGGTCGACGACGATCGCCGAGGTGGCCGAGGCGCCCGACGAGCTGAGCGCGCGCGAGATCTTCGTCTGGAGCGTCGCGCCCGAAGCGGCCGCGGCCGGGCCGAGCAGCGCCAGCGCCACGGCGAGCACCGCCGCGAGGCGGCGCAAACCAGGACCTAGCGGCCCCTCGGATAGGCCGTTCGGCCCATGGAGACGCGCGTGCGAGCCTCCGATAATGCGGCGGCGATGGAAGATCTCCCTAACCTCCTCGACCGTATCCAGGTCCTCGTCGACGGTCGTGACCCTAGCGCCCCTGAGCGCCTCCTCGAACGGATGGAGCATACGTTGACCGACGGTTACGCCCGCGCACTGGCGCTCGAGGGCGAGCACCTGCGCATCGCCCGGGAGCTCGGCGCGGCCGCTGCCGACGCAAGCCGCAACGCCGTCGACCGGCTCGGTGCGCTGGCCGAGCGGCTCGCGACGACCGAGGGAGAGCTCGAGCGGCTCCGAGCCCGGCTCGTGCCGCTTCGCGACCGGACTGAGGCGCTCGCCTCGCTCACACGATCCCGCTCCTGACCGCGTAGACCGCGGCCTGGATGCGGTTCTCGATCTGGAGCTTCATGAGGATGTTCGAGATGTGGTTTTTGACCGTCTTCGGGCTGATGAAGAGGTCGCGCGCGATCTCGGCGTTGTCCTTGCCGATCGCGATCAGCTTCAGCACCTCGAGCTCCCGTTCGGACAGCTCGGCGCGGAGCGGCCGGCCGGCCCACTCGCTGCTCGACTGCTGGGCGCGCAGCACCTGAAGCACCTTTGTCGCGATGTGCGGCGAGATGAGCGACTCTCCGGCCGCGGCGGCGCGGATGCCGCTGATCAGCTCGGTGATCGTCGAGTCCTTGAGGAGGTAGCCGCACGCGCCGGCCATGACGGCGTCCATCACGTCACTGTCGTCGACGGAGATCGTGAGGACGACCACTCTCGTCCGCGGCGCGCTCGCGGCGATCTCGCGCGTCGCCTCGACGCCCGTGATCCCGGGCATGTTCAGGTCCATGACGACCACGTCCGGCGCCAGTTCGCGTACGAGCCGCACGGCCGTCTCGCCGTTCGGCGCCTCGCCGACGACGTGGATGCCTTGCTCGGTGAGCAGGTTCACGAGGCCCGTGCGAAACAGGTCGTGGTCGTCGGCCACGAGCACGCGGGGCTCGTCGTTTCCCCCCGGCGCGCGCGCGTCGTCAGCTGCGGGCTGCGCTTTCACGTCTTCGCTAGAGGCTAGTGGATCGTGATCGTCACGGTACGCCTACCCCAGGCGAGCGCCTGCGCGCGGGTGGGGAACCAGAGATCGATCTCGCGGCCGCGGACGGCGCTGCCCGTGTCGGCCGCGACGCCTTCCCCGTAGCCGGGGATGTACATCCGCGTTCCCAGCGGGATCACGCTCGGGTCGACCGCGACGACGCCCCAGCCGACCGGGATTCCCGTTGCGGTCGTGCCGGGCAGCGAGTAGCCGGTCGACGAGACCGTCATCCGCGTGCCCGAGGCCGGAGGGCCGGAGGGAACGCTCGGGTTGGCCACGGGGCCGCCAGCGCCGTCGCCTCCGCCGAGGTCGTCGGCCTTCTCCTCCGCATCGCCGGCGATCTGCTTCAGGCGGTTGAGTTCGGCCGCGTTCAGCTTCTGGCGGCGCGTGATTTCCGCCAGGTAGGCGCGCTTGGCGCCTTGGGCGGCGAGGAGCGCGGCCTGGGCGTCGGTCGCTTCGGCGGTCAGCCGGTCGAGCCGCTGCGACCTCGCGGTCAGGCGCCGGAGCGACGAGCGCAGCCCGGCGCGTGCGTCCCGCACCTGGTTCGCGATGCGCGCGTCCTGCTCGACGACCCGGCCGAGGTTGTCGATCGCCGAGATTGCCTCGTCGAGCGACTCGGAGCCGAAGAGCACGGTGATGAGGTCCGGATCGCCCGTGACGTAGAGCTCGCGGATCCGGGCTCCGAGCCGTGCCTCGGACTCGTCGAGGATCCGCTGGGCGTCCGCGAGACGCTCGCGTTCGAGCGCCACGAGCAGCCCGGCCGTCGCGGCCTCGGCCTGCAGCTCCGTGAGCCGCCCCTGCACCTGTCCGAGCTGGGACTGGAGGCCGTAGAGCTCGAGCGCGGCACTGCGTTTCTTCGCGGCCAGCTCCGCTCCCTGGGAATGCAGCTGCGAGGCCCCTGAATTCGACCCGGAAGATTGGACGGCCTGCGCTCCCGCCGCCCCGAGAAGGGCGAACGCCGCAACCGTGATGACGACGGCGAAGCGGGCGGGACGCGCGTGCCTTCGTCCAGCCGCGCGCACGACCGGGCACCCTACCAGGCCGCATGAATGCTCGTGTAACAAGGTGTACGAGCTCCGGTACTCGTTTGCGCCCCGTCTCGACACCCTGCTAGCATCGCCCATTCGTGCTGGCGAGCAGACACCTGCCCGCCCTGACTGGGCCAAGGATCGCGAGACCGTGAGGCGACTCGTGACCAAGAGAGCGGCGTTCACTTCCGTCGTGGTCCTGGCGACCGCTTTTCTCGCGGGAACCGCCGCCGCCAGCCCCCAGACAGAGGCCAAGCGCGCCCAGGCGCAGCAGGTGCTGGAGCAGATCCACCAGCTCGACATGCAGGTCGAGCAGGCGATCGAGTCCTACAACGCCGCCGAGATCGAGCTGCACCAGATCCAGGCCGACCAGGCGCTGAACAAGCGCCACCTCCAGCTCGCGAAGGCGAGCTTCCGCCGGGCGGAGAAGACGCTCCAGGGCCGGCTGCTCTCGCTGTACACGAACGGCGAGACCTCGACGCTCGAGATTCTGCTCGGCGCGACGAGCCTGAGCGACTTCCTCGACCGGGCCGACGCCGTGAACCGCGTATCGAAGCAGGATCTCCGCATCGTCACCGAGATCCAGGCCGCGAAAAAGGAGATGAAAAAGCAGGAGGCCGCGCTCAAGAAGGCGCAGAAGCGCCAGTCGGCGGTCGTCCAGGATCTCGCCTCCCGCAAGGCCAGCATTCAGTCGCAGCTCAACGAGCGGGAGAGCATGCTCGCGTCGATCAAGAGCGAGATCGCCAGGATCGAGGCCGCAGAGGCCAAGCGCCAGGCGCGGCTCAAGGCGATCGCCGAGCAGCGGCTCCAGAACACTCCGTCTTCCCCGACGAGCTCCGGGTCAGACGGCGGCTTCATCGACAACGCGACGCCGGACCCGCGGTTCGGCGGCGTGGTGGGCGTCGCGATGCAGTACCTCGGCGTCCCGTACGTCTGGGGCGGCGCGTCGCCGGGCGGCTTCGACTGCTCCGGCCTCGTCATGTACGCCTATGCCCGCGTCGGCGTGTCGCTGCCGCACAACGCGGCGATGCAGTACGGCTACGGCTCACCGGTCTCGCGCGCGATGCTCGCCCCGGGCGACCTCGTCTTCTTCAACGGGCTCGGTCACGTCGGGATCTACATCGGCGGTGGCCAGTTCATCCACGCGCCCCACACCGGCGACGTCGTGAAGATCTCGAGCCTCAACGAGTCGTGGTACTCGAGCACGTACTACGGCGCCCGCCGGCTCTAGCAGGGAAGCGCTGCGAAGCGCAGAACGTTTTCGGTCCCATGAGAACGATCTGGAACGGATCCATCAACTTCGGCCTGGTGAACATCCCCATCGGGCTTGCAGTCGCGCAGCAGCGCAAGGACGTCTCGTTTCGGACGCTGCACCGCGAGTGCGGGACGCCGATCAAGCAGAAGCGCTACTGCCCGAAGCACGACCGCGACGTCGAGCCCGACGAGCTCGTGAAGGGCTGGGAGTTCGCCAAGGGCCAGTACGTGATCGTGGAGGAGTCCGACCTCGAGGCGCTGGCGCTGACCCGCTCCCAGGCGATCGAGATCGACCGCTTCGTCCCCATGTCCGAGGTCGACCCGATCTACTTCGACCGCACGTACTACCTCGCGCCGTCCGATGCGGACGCGCAGCGCAAGCCGTATGTCCTCTTGCTCGAGGCGATGAAGAAGACGGAGCTCGGCGCCGTCGGCAAGTTCATCCTCTGGGGCAAGGAGAACCTGTGCCTGATCCGTCCGCTGGGCGACGCCCTGGCGCTCGAGACGCTCTTCTACGCCGAGGACGTGCGTGAGCGGACCGAGATCGACGAGGCGGTCACCGACACGAAGATCGGGAAGGCCGAGCTCGAGATGGCCGTCCAGCTCGTGGACAACCTGAAGGGCTCGTTCGATCCGGCCGACTACGCGAACGACTACCGCGAGACGCTGCGGGCGATGCTCGAGGCGAAGCTCGCCGGCAAGGAGATCACGATTCCGGAGGCGCCGGAGAGCGCCGAGGTGATCGATCTGATGGACGCCCTGAAGCAGAGCGTCGCGATGTCGAAGTCGGATGGCAAGGAGCCTGCCGCCAAGCCGAAGAAGGCCGCTTCAAGCCGCAAGCGCGCGGCCGCGCGCTAAGCGGACTTCTGGAGCGGGCCGGACGCCTGCAGCTGCGCCGTGAAGAGGCTCTTGTCGATCTTCCCGTGGTAGATCGGCACCGATTCCTGCATACAGACCTTGATGATCTCTTCACGGTCGATGCCGAGCTCCTCGGACAACTCTTCCGGCGTCAGATGATTGGCCACGGAACGCTCCTTTCCCTACCGAACGAGGGCGCAAAAAAACCCGCTGGCGTGTTCGCGCAGGCGGGCTGGGGTGCGACCTTCAATTATCCGGGCCTCGCTCAAAGGCCCGCTACCTCCACATCCATATCTACACAATAGAGGTCGTCCCCGGACGCGGCAATAGCCGTCGCGGCTAGACCGGGTTCGGGAGGTCGACGAACTCCCAGTCGACGCCGAACCGTTCCTTCACCTTCTCCGCCAGGAGCCGCACGCCGGAGGTCTCGGTCGCATAGTGGCCGGCGGCGATGAAGTGGATGCCGGCCTCCTTGGCGATGTGCTTCGTGGGCTCGGCCGCCTCGCCGGTGACGAAGCAGTCGTAGCCTCCGGCGATCGCCTCGTCGATTGCCCGCGCAGCGCCGCCCGAGCAGACCGCGACCGTGCGGATCTCCTCCGGGCCGTAGGCGAAGACGAGCGGCGGACGGTCGACCAGCGCCTGGATCCGCTCGGCCAGCTCGCTTGCCGCGGCCGGCTCGCGGAGAGTTCCGCCCCAGCCGACCTCCGAGAACACGCGCTCCGCGGCGATCCCCAGCTCCCGGCAGAGGTAGGCGTTGTTGCCGATCTCGGGATGGGCGTCGAGCGCCAGGTGGTACGCGGCGAAGCTCAAGTTCGCGTCGAAGAGCGTCCGCAGCCGCTCGCGCATGACCGGGCCGATCACGCGGTCGTCGCGGTCCCAGAAAAGCCCGTGGTGGCAGAGCACGAGCTGGGCTCCGGCCTCGGCCGCGCGCTCGAAGAGCTCGCGCGAGGGGGAGACCGAGCAGGCGATCTTCGTCACCGCGTCTGCGCCCACGACCTGGAGCCCGACCGGCGTGTGGTCCGGGAACGAGGCGACGTCGAGGAGCTCGTCGCAATAGCCGATGATCTCGTTGAGCGTCGCGATTGCGCTAGCCTATTCCGGCCTCGGGGTGTGGCGCAGCCTGGTAGCGCGCGCCGTTCGGGTCGGCGAGGTCCCCGGTTCGAATCCGGGCACCCCGATACGGGATCCGTGAGGTTCCCAAGAGGGCGCGCAGTTCGGTTCTGGCACGATCGAACCGATGCGCGCCCTCTTTCTTGCGTTCTCGCTCCTCGCGCTCGTCCTCGCGTCCGGCGCCGCCGCGCACGGGGACGGCGCCGCGCGCGGGTTTCGCTCGACCGTCACGGGGATCGAGCCGGCGGTCGAGGGGCTCGACGTGCGCATCCTCGACTCGGACGACCGCATCTCGGTGACGAACGGCACGGGCGAGACGCTGATCGTGCTCGGCTACGGCCAGGAGCCGTATCTGAAGTTCGAGGACGGCGCGATCTACGAAAACGCCAACTCGGCCTCGCGCTACCTGAACAAGGATCGCTACGGCGCCCAGGCGGCGCCCGCCGATCTCGACCTCGACGCGCCGCCCGACTGGAAGCGCATCGCGGACGGAAACACGTACGACTGGCACGATCACCGCATCCACTGGATGAGCTCCACGGATCCGAAGGTCGTTCGCGACGATCGCAGCTCGGAGCATCACGTCCTCGACTGGACGGTGCCGGTCGAGGTCGGGGGCGCGGCGGCGAAGGTGAACGGGCGGCTCGACTACTCGCCGCCGTCCGACTCCCGCAGCGTCTGGCTCTTCGGGGGCGTCGGGCTCCTCATCCTCGCCGGCGTCGCGGCGGCGGTCGTCTTGCGGCGCCGGACGCGGCCGCCTCGGCCGGCGTGACCCATCACGGCGACCCGTACGCGTGGAGCTGGGAGCCGTTCTTCCTCGCGCTCTGCGTGGTCGCGGCGGTCGTCTACGTGCGGGCG
Source organism: uncultured Thermoleophilia bacterium (assembly GCA_963716435.1). Taxonomy (GTDB): domain Bacteria; phylum Actinomycetota; class Thermoleophilia; order Gaiellales; family Gaiellaceae; genus CAVRUF01. The sequence goes on along the minus strand of OY970312.1, from coordinate 2,620,423 downwards.
GCCCGCCGGGAGGACGTCCGGCCGCTGCGGATCGTCTCGTTCTTCGCCGGCCTCCTGCTCGTGGTCGCGGCGCTCAACTCGCCAATCGAGACGCTGGCCGTCCACTACCTGCTTCTCATCCACCTGCTCCAGAACGTGATGATCGCCGACTGGGCGCCGCCGCTTCTGCTGCTCGGGCTGACGCCTGCGATGGTCGACGCGCTGGCTTGCCGAGGCGGGAAACCGCTGGCCGTGCTCACCCGCCCGAAGATTGCGCTGCCCGTCTGGCTCGTCGGCTGGTACGCGATCCACTACGCCGGCTTCTACGACGCGGCGCTGCGCAACCACTGGCTCCTCCACGTGGAGCATCTCGCGCTGATCGCGATCGGCCTCCTGTTCTGGTGGCCCGTCATCTGCGGCAAGCCGAACCCGCTCTCCACGCTCGCCTCGCTGGGCTACCTCGCGGCCGCGTTCGTCGGCTCGGCGTTCCTCGGCCTCGGGCTGACGTTCGCGACGCGGCCCGTCTACGCGTTCTACGAGGAGGTGCCGCGCCTGTGGGGCCTCACGGCCACGCAGGATCAAAACTACGCAGGCGTCCTCATGAACGCCGAGCAGGCGCTCGTCTTCCTCGTTGCGATCGGCTACTTCGTGCTCCGCCTGATCGACGAGGACGAGGCCTAAGCCAGCTCGGACTCGTGGACGATCGCCGTGCAGCGGTTCTCCACGTATTCGAGCCCGCCCTCCTCGGCGATGCGCCGCGCCTCCGGGGAGACCAGGCCGAGCTGGAGCCACACGGCCTTGGCGCCCGCTGCGACGGCCTCGCGGGCGACGTCCGGGCAGGCGTCGGCGCGGCGGAAGACGTCCACGAGGTCGATCGGCTCCTCGATCTCGGCCAGTGTCGCCACGCAGGGGACGCCGAGCACCTCGCGCACGAGCGGCCGCACGGGGCGGACGTCGTAGCCCTGGCCGAGTAGATAGCGCATGACGCGGTGCGAAGGCCGGCCGGGGTTCGGCGAGGCGCCGACGAGCGCAATCGTCTTCGCGCCTCCGAGGATCTCCGCCGGACTGCGGCTCATGGGCGCAAGGCTATCCTCCGAGGCATGGCCGACCGTCTCCGCGTTGCGTGCGTGCAGCTGAGTGCCCGCGCCGCCAAGGCCGAGAACATCGCGACCGCGGAAGGGCTCGTGGCCCAGGCGGCCGCGGAGGGCGCCGAGCTCGTCGCGCTGCCGGAGAAGTGGAACGCGTTCGGCTCCGTGGACACGATGCGCGCCGCGGCCGAGCCGCTCGAGGGCGGCGAGACCGTCGCCGCGATGGCGGGCTGGGCGCGCAAGCACGGGATCACGATCGTCGGCGGCTCGATCACCGAGAGCCGCGACGGGCGCGAGAAGCTCTCGAATACCTGCGTCGTCTTCTCCCCGCAGGGCGAGATCGCGGCCGTCTACCGCAAGATCCACCTCTTCGACGTCGAGGTCGGCGGGCTCGTCTACCGCGAGTCGGAGGCCGAGGAGCCCGGCGACGAGAGCGTCGTCGTCGTGACCGAGGGCTGGGAGACCGGGCTGACCATCTGTTACGACCTGCGCTTCCCCGAGCTCTTCCGCAAGCTCGCGCTCGAGGGGGCCGAGCTGATCACCGTGCCCGCCGCGTTCACGCTCGCGACCGGCAAGGACCACTGGGAGCTTCTCCTGCGCGCCCGCGCGGTCGAGAACCAGTGCTACGTCGCCGCCCCGAATCAGTGGGGCATCACGCACGACGGCAAGGCGGCCTACGGGCGCTCGATCATCGTCGACCCCTGGGGAACGGTGCTCGCGACCGCGCCCGACGAGGACTGCGTGATCGTCGCCGACCTCGACCGCGAGCGAATGCGCTCGATCCGCAGCTTCCTCCCCTCGCTCGCGAACCGTCGGCCCGTCGCGTATTAGATGACTGGTCGGGAATTACCGCACTCGCGGCTGGCGGCTGCGACACGGCGCCGGATCGCCGCGCTCGCCCTTACCCGTGCTGCTCAGCACTGGCTGCGGACGATCTCGACGACCGGCTTGGTCGCAGCCGTCCCCGACGAGCACGCCAATCCCCGACCAGCCATCTGAGTGCCGCTCCGCGCCGTCCTCTTCGACGTCGACTTCACGCTTGCGAAGCCCGGGCCGCTGCTCGGCGGGCCCGGCTACCGCGACGCCGCCGCCGTCTACGGGCTCGTGCTCGAGCCCGACCGCTACCAGGCCGCCCGCGAGGCGGCGATCGGCGATCTGAGGCGGCACCCCGAGTTCGACCACGACGAGGAGGTCTGGGTCCGCTTCACCGAGGACATCCTGCGCGGCATGGGCGCCGACGGCCCGCACATCCGTGCGATCGCGCTCGCCATCACCCGCGGCTGGGAGCGCCACGAGAACTTCGAGCTGTACGAGGACGTGATCCCCGTGCTCGCCGTCCTGCGCGATGACGGCCTGCGCCTCGGGCTGATCTCGAACACGAGCCGCGACCTCGCTACCTTCGTCCGCCACTTCGAGCTCGACGTGGACGCGTGGATCTCCTCGGGGAGCCACGGGAAGGTGAAGCCGAGCCCGACCATCTTCCGGGCCGCGCTCGAGCTGCTCGGCGTCGAGCCGGCCGAGGCGGCCATGATCGGCGACTCTCCGGTGGACGACGTCGAGGGAGCGCGCGGGCTCGGGCTGACCGCGTTCCTGCTCGACCGCGACGGGCGCTACCCGGATCGAGCCGACGCGCTCGCGAGCCTCGCCGACCTGCCCGCGGCGCTCACAGGCACGGGTTCCGCTCCGGGCGCGTGAGCCCGAAGCCCCAGAGCGACCCGGCGTAGACGTAGAACGCGCTCACGGCGTCCTCGTCGGGCGCGAGGATTGCCGTGTAGCCGTCGCACATCCGCTCCTCGGAAACGACGAGGTCGCCGGGCACCTCGTCCTCGGGCGCTCCCAGCTCGAGCCCGTCGGAGGTGTGCCAGCCCGCCGGCTTCCAGATCGTGAAGAGCTGCACCGCGACGCCCTCGTCGAAGATCGCCCCCGCGCCCTCGGGCGCGAACGGCACCGAGTTGAAGTACCAGGTCGTCTCGTCGCAGTCGAGGCAGTCGCCGTGCTCCGGGCCCCAGGCGGCGACAACCTCCGCCTGCGTCATCCCCAGCCGGACGCCGCCGAGCGACTGTCCGGGGACGAACACGCCCTTCGCGGGCGGGGTCGAGCCAGCGGGCAGCGCGAGCGCCGCCGCTACGAGCGCCACCGCGACGAGCGTGAAGAGCCGCATCCGCCTAGCGCGCGAGCAGCGCGGGCGCCCAGGCGGTGATCGGCGAGGCGTCGCCGTCGCGGCCGTTCAGGTCGCGATATCCAAGGGCGTGCTCCGCCTGGAGCATCTTGTGGATCTGGGTCGTGCCCTCGTAGATGATCGGCGCACGCGCGTTGCGGAAGTGGCGCTCGACGCCGTACTCGGCCGAGTAGCCGTAGGCGCCGTGCACCTGGATGGCGAGATGCGCCGCCTTGAAGGCCGACTCGGTCGCGTGCCACTTGGCGAGGCTCGTCTCCCGGGTGTTGCGGACGCCCTGGTCCTTGAGCCAGGCGGCCTGCATGACGAGGAGCTTCGACGTCTCATAGCCGAGCACCATCTCGGCGATCATGTCCTGCACGAACTGGTGCTTGCCGATCGGCTTGCCGAAGGTCTGGCGCTCGCGCGCGTAGGCGACGGAGGCCTCGATGCAGGCGGCGATCACGCCGCACGCGCCGGCTGCGACTGTGAAGCGGCCCTGGTCGAGCCCGTACATGGCGATCTCGAAGCCCTGGCCCTCCTCGCCGAGGAGGTTCTCGGCCGGGATCTCGACGTTCTCGAAGAAGAGCTCACCGGTCGAGCCGGCCCAGATGCCGAGCTTGTTCTCGGTGTCCACCGCGGAGAGGCCGTCCCAGCCGGTCTCGACGATGAACGCGGAGATGCCCTTGTGCTTCGCGTCGGGATCGGTCTTCGCGAACACGATCGCGTGATCCGCGACCGTGGCGTACGAGATCCAGTTCTTCTGGCCGTTCAGGACGTAGGTGTCGCCCTCCTTGCGCGCGTGCGTGAGCATCGCGGCGACGTCGGAGCCGGCAGCGGGCTCGGTCAACCCGAAGCAGGCGATCTTCGAGCCCTGCGCCTGCGGGGTGAGGTAGCGCTGCTTCTGCTCCTCGGTCGCGTACCTGAGCAGCGCGAGCGAGTTCAGGCCGACGTGGACGGAGATGAGCGTGCGGAACGCCGCCTCGCCGCGCTCGATCTCCTCGCAGACGAGCGCCTCGGAGACGAAGTCGAGACCGGCGCCGCCGTACTCCTCCGGGATGACCATTCCGAGGAGGCCGAGCTCGGCCATGCCCTCGATGATCCCCCGGTCGAGGTGGTGGTTGATGTCGTTTTCGATCGCGTTCGGGAGCACCCGCTCGTCGACGAATTGACGGACGGTTGCCTGGATTGCGCGCTGTTCCGGCGTGAGTGAAAAGTCCACGGGGCTAGTGTACGGCGGTGATCTTTGCGGCGTTTGCCCAGGCGGTCATCGCCGCGGTCGGCTTGGCGGCGCCTGCCCCGGCCACCGCGGATCCGCTCGCGGGGCTCTCGGCGCGGCACAAGGCGGCGCTCGTCGTCGTCTCCGCGCTGCCCTCGCCGCCGCGCGGGGCCGGCGGGGTGCTCGTCCAGCGCTGGAACATCAACGATCCGCGCCCGAAGACGCTCGTCTTCGTGGACCAGGAGGGCGGCGACATCCGCGCATATCGGTCGCTTCCTCCGGCCGCGGCGGCCTCCTCGTACCGCACCACGGCCGCGGCGCGCAAGGCGGGCAAGGCGACCGCCAAGGCGCTGCTCCGCGTGGGCGTGAACGTCGATCTTGCGCCCGTCCTCGACCTGAAGACCGGGCCGCTCGGGTCACGGCACTTCGACAAGCCGGAGTACGGCCTCGCGTTCGCGCGCGGGCTCGCGGACGGCAAGCTCGCCGGCTGCGCCAAGCATTTTCCGGGCCTCGGAAGCACGTCGGTCTCGACCGACCTCGACGCGCACGTGAACGGGCACCTCATCCCGAAGGAGCTGGCCACGTTCCACGCCGCGATCGCCGCCGGGATCCCATGCGTGATGACGAACCACGCGTTCTACAAGGAGCTCGGGCCGGGCCGGGCGCTCACGAACCCGAAGACGTACAAGCGCCTGCGCGCCATGGGCTTCAAGGGCGTTGCGGTCACCGACTCGCTCTCGATCGTCCAGACCGGCGACTGGACGCTGCGCTGGGCCGTCGCCGCGATGCGCGCGGGCGCGGACATGGTCCTCTTCACGAGCAGCAAGGACGCGAGGGAGGCCGTGACGGCGCTCGTCCCGCTGGCGGAGAAAGGTCTCCTCGACAAGCACGTCCTGCGCGTCCTCGCGCTGCGGGCCCAGGCGGGGCTTCCGCCGCCGCGGCGCTGGTAGCCAGTGTTGCCAAGAGGTAAGGAAATGCCCCGCGAGGCTAGTCTTCGCCGGGTGGAAAGAGAGGGCGGCAGCACACTGGGCGCGACGGCCACCGAGCCGCCGCCGCGGCCTGTCCGAAAGCGCAAGAAAAGCCGCGGCAAGCAGGTCATCGTCGCGATCCGCACGGCGTTTGGCGCCGTGCCGTGGAAGCGCATCGTCGTTTGGGGCGGAGCGCTCGTGCTCTTCCTCGCCGTCTCGGTCGGGGTGATCTTCGCCGGCTCGGGCGACCGGATCGCCGCCGGTGTCACGGTCGCGGGCGTGAACGTCTCGGGGCTGAACAACGCGGAGGCCGCCGCGCTCCTCGCCGAGAAGTACGAGGACGTCGCGGCCACGCCCGTCGCGGTCACGGTCGGCAGTCAGAAGTTCCAGGTCGTTCCCGCGGAGATCGACGCCACGGTCGACTGGAGCAAGTACGCGGCGCAGGCGCAGGACGAGGGCCACTGGCCGATGCCGTTTCGCGGGATCAAGCGTCTCGCCCTGCGGTTTTCGGGCGTCGACGTCGATCCGGCCGCCGAGGTCGACGACGCGGCGCTGGCCGCCAAGCTCGGCGCGATCGCGAAGCGCTACGACCGCGCCGGGAGAAACGCCTCGATCGAGCTGAACGAGCTCGAGCCCGTCCTCGTCGAGGCAACCGTGGGCCGCGCCCTCAACCGGGGCGAGGCCGGCGACGCGATCGTCCACGCGCTGGCGCGCTTCGAGCGGACGACGGTGCCGCTTCCGGTTTCGATCGCCCCGCCCGACGTGACCACCGAGGAGCTCCAGCCGGTCGTCGAGCAGGTCCGCACGGCGCTCTCGGCGTCGGTTCGCTTCGGCTGGAAGAACGCGCACTGGGTCGTGCGTCCCGCCCAGCTCGCCACGATGCTCCAGCTTCCGGCCGAGGGCCGCACCGAGCTCGAGATCGGCGGAAAGGAGGCGACGCGCTACTTCAACGGCCTGGCCCGCGCGGTGAACCGCAAGCCGAAGGAGGCTTCGTTCAAGGTCGCCGCGGACGACGTGCACGTGAAGGTCGTCCCGAGCGGGCCCGGGCGCAAGCTCGACGCCGCTGCGACCGCCCAGGCGCTGCTCGCCGGCGCGCTCTCCACGCAGCGCCGCGAGGCGAACCTGGTGGTCGTCGAGTCCGAGCCCGAGCTGACGACCGCGAAGGCCAAGGCGCTGGGCGTGACGCGCGTCCTCGCATCCTTCTACACGCCGTACTCGGGCACGTTCGACCGGATCAAGAACCTCCAGCTCGCGACGGGCCACATCAACGGGACGACGCTGGCGGCCGGCGCGACGTTCTCCTTCAACGACGTCGTCGGCCCGCGGACGGCGAAGCGCGGCTTCCGGGTGGCGCCCACGATCATGGACAACGAGTACAAGGATGCCTTCGGCGGCGGCGTCTCCCAGGTCGCGACCACCGTCTTCAACGCCGCGTGGGAGGCCGGGCTCGACCTGACCGTCCGGCGTGCACACAGCCTCTACATCAGCCGCTACCCGCTCGGCCGCGACGCGACCGTGAACTATCCCGACGTGAATTTGGAGTTCGTGAACGACACGAAGGGCTGGATCGTCATGCGCGGCGAGAGCGGCGAGACGGGGATCACGATCCGCATCCTCGGCGCGCCCACGAACCGCCACGTCGTCAGCAAGGCGGGCGAGCTCAAATCCACGGGGAAGCCGAAGATCGAGCGCGTCCCCGACCCGACCCTGCACGTGGGCGAGAAGGTCGTCGAGGAAGAGGGCGAGCCGTCGCGCCAGGTCAGCGTCGTTCGCACGGTCTACGAGGGCGACAAGGTGCTCTACACGGAGACCTTCACGACCTCCTACCACTCGGAGCCGCGGATCGTCCGCGTCGGGACGATCCCCGTCGTGAAGCCACCTCCGCCCGTCGCGCCTCCCGCTCCTCCGCCGCCCCCGAGCGGCACGGGGACGACGACCACCACGCCGAATTACCGGCCTCGCTAGGCCGTCTCGGCCGCGCGGATCTCCTCGGAGAGCCAGCCGGGCATCCGCACCGGGGAGAGCGATTCCGCGTCCACGGTCGCGTGGCTCGTCCACCCGTCCGCGACGATCTCGCCCTCCCGCTCGATCGCGTACTCGAAGCGGAAGCGGGCGCGGAGCTTGGCCGGCTCGCTGACCCGCGTCCAGATCCGCAGCCGGTCGTCGAAGCGGCACGGGGCGCGGTAGCGGACGTGCGTCTCGAGCGTGACCGCCTCGACGCCGGTCTCGATCAGGCCCTTGTAGCCGCCCCGGAAGCGCGCCAGGTAGGCGACCCGGGCGACCTCGAACCAGATCAGGTAGACGGCGTTGTTCACGATCCCCTGCGCGTCGGTGTCGCTGAAGCGGACGCTCAACTCCTCGGAGAACAGGAAACCGTCCACGGCGGGAACTTTCGCAGCGTTCGCCCGGTCAGAGCAACCACGATGAGAAAAACAGCCTTCATATTCGTTCTTGCGTGCGCCGCCCTCCTGCTCGTCGCCGGGTGCTCCGGCGGGAGCGACGACTCGGCCGGGGCCTCCGCCGGCATCGACATGGAGGAGGCGAGCCCGCCGTCCGAGTTCGACGACAGCGGCGGCGGCAAGGACGTCGCCGTCTCTTCGGTTCCGCCCGTGCCCGCGGTCGGCGAAAAGGTGATCACCAACGCGTCGATCCGCCTGAGCGTTGCGCGCGGCGAGTTCGACGACGCGATCCAGGAGGCCCGGATGATCGCCGCCGGCGCCGGCGGGTTCGTGGTCAGCTCCGAGACGAGCCGCCCGAAGCCCGGCAAGGCGCTGCGCGGCGCGATCGTCGTCCGCGTGCCGGAGAAGGCCTACGCGACCACGCTCGGCTCGCTCGAGTCGCTCGGCCGCGTCGAGAGCCGCCAGGAGAGCTCCGAGTCGGTCACCGCCGAGTACATCGACCTGAAGGCGCGCGTGCGCCACCTGGAGGCCGTTGAGCGCCAGCTGCTCGAGCTCCTCGGCCAGGCGAAGTCGGTGCAGGACGCGCTGGCGGTGCAGGGGACGCTGAACGACACGCAGCTCCAGCTCGAAGAGGCGCGCGGACGGCTCCGCTACCTGGACGACCAGACCGCCTACGCGACCATCTCGATCACGCTCGCCGAGCGCGGAGCCGCGGCGACGACGGTCGCGAACGGCGGCGGGATCGTGGACGCCTGGCGCGACGGTGCGCAGGCCTTCCTCGGCGTCGCCGCCTGGACGTTCGTCGCCGTCGCGACGATCGCGCCGCTCGCGCTGCTCGCCGCTCTCGTGCTCGGGGCCGTGTGGTTCACGCGCCGCCGCCGCCTCCACGCCGCCTGACCGGCGTGGTGGCCAGCCCTTCGTGGGTATTGTCCAGTCGAGACCACGAAGGAGACGTATGACGGACAGCAAGAACAACTCTTCGGACGCAAGCGTTCTCGGCCGGCTCGCGAGCCGCGGCGAAGAGGCGGTGACCCGGCTCATGGAGGAAATGGGCCGCAACCCGCGCGTGACCGAGGCGCTCGGCAAGGCCATGTCGGCCAAGGGCACGGTCGACGAGAAGACCCGGCAGACGCTCCGCCAGATCGGGCTCGCCGCCGCCGACGAGATCAAGGATCTTCGCTCGAACCTCGAGAAGCTCGAGAAGCGCCTGGCGAAGCTCGAGGGCGCCCCGGCGAAGAAGGCTGCGCCCGCGAAGAAGCCGGCCGCGGCCAAGAAGCCCGCCGCTGCGAAGAAGCCTGCCGCCGCGAAGAAGCCGCCGCGGCGAAGAAGCCTCCCCCCGCGGCCTAGGCGGGAACGCGCAGCTTCAGCGCGCTCGGCACGACGCGGAACACGATCGGCGTCGTCCCGGGCTGCTCGCCGTCGAGCGTGATCGGCAACGGCTCCTCCGGGTCGATCGCGACCGTGTGGCCGCGCAGCGTCTCGACCTTCTTGTGCTTCACGTGCGTGCCCCGGTACATCTTGGGCACCGTGAGGACGAAATCGACCTTGTTCACGTCGCCGATCAGGAGGACGTCGAGCAGGCCGTCGTCGGGCTCCGCGTCGGGCGTGACCTTCATGCCGCCGGCGGCGTAGCGGCCGATCGTCGCGAGCACCTCGAGCATCCGGCCGGAGCGCTCCTCGCCGTCCACGCGGACGGTCATCTGGCTCGGGCTCCAGCGCATGAACACGGTCGTCGTGGCCCAGAAGAAGGAGGCGCGGCCGCCGAGTGCCTTCGAGGACGTGTCCGCGCGCCGGGCGATCGCGCCGCTGATCCCGGCACCGCCGAAGTTCGCGAACCAGGACTCCGCCTCGGTTCCGTCCCAGGCGAGGTAGCGGGCGTGTCCGACGTCGATCGCGCGCACCGCGCCGTCCTTCGCGATCGCGAGCGCCTTGTCGAGGTCGCCCGGGATCGCGAACGTGCGCATGTAGTCCTTGCCGGTCCCGCGCGGGAGAAGGGCCAGCTCGACATCGCCCGCGCCCGCGCGCATGAGCCCGTTGACCGCCTCGAAGACCGTTCCGTCGCCGCCGACCGCGACGACGAGCTTCGCGCCCTCGCCGACCGCGCGGGCGGTGAGATCGGCGACCTCGCCGGCCTTCGTCGAGATGAGCGCGTCGCCTTCGAGCCCGGCCGCCGCTGCACGGCGGGCGATCTCGGGCCAGCGCCGCCCGGTGGAGCCGCCCGCGGACGCCGGGTTTACGACGAAGGCGGTGTGACTCACTTTGTGGCGGTAACGGTTCCGAGCGCCAGCTCGGTCATCTGGTCGACCGCGGCGCGCAGCTCTTCGTCCGTGATCCGCTTGAACTCGCCCTCGACGATCACGTCGCTGACCGTGAGAAGGCAGCCCGCCTGCACCTTGCGCAGCGCGCCGACCGTGAAGAGGACGGCCGCCTCCATCTCGACGGCGAGGATCCCGCGATCCGACCAGCGCTGCGCCCGCCCGGTGTCCGGGTCGTAGAAGACGTCGCTCGAGACGATCGGGCCGACGCGGACGCGCTTCCCCAGCTCCTTGGCGGAGTGGACGGCCGCGTGAACGAGGCTCGAAGTCGGCCGTGGGCGCGTGCGGCTCGCCGCCGACGTAGTGCTTGGAGGCGCCGTCCGCGGGAACGGCGGAGAGGGCGACGATCAGGTCGCCGAGCTCGAGGTCGGGCTGGAGCCCGCCGCAGGTGCCCACACGGACGAGCCTCTTCACGCCGAGCTGGATGAGCTCCTCGATCACGATCGCCGCCGAGGGAGTGCCCATCCCGGTGGACTGCACCGAGACCGGCTTGCCGTTGAACGTGCCGGTGTAGCCGAGCATCCCGCGCTCGCTGTTTCGCTGCTGGACATCGGACAGGAAGGTGTCGGCGATGTACTTGGCGCGGAGCGGGTCTCCGGGGAGGAGGCAGGCGTCGGCGTAGTCGCCGGGCTCGGCACGGACGTGGATCGGCATCCGGGGAGCCTAACCTGCCCGCCGAGCCGGAGTATCGTCCTCACGTGCCCCGTCTCGTCCGCTCGCCGGATCTCCCTCGGATCCTCGCCTTCTGCGCGGCCGATCCGGTCGAGCGCGTGTTCCTCGAGGACGTCGCCCGCCGTGGGCTGGGGCGCTTCGCAGCGCTTGAAGAGAGCGGCAAGCTCACGGCGCTCTGCCACGTCGGCGCGAACGTCGTCCCGTCCGGGGATCTGACCGCCGAGTTCGCGGATTTGGCCGTGGAGGGCGAGCCGCGGATGATCGTGGGCGAGGAGCGCGCCGTGACCGAGCTGTGGGACGCGATCGGGCGGCGCCTGCCGACACCCGCCGACGACCGCCCCGGCCAGCCGGTGTACGTGCTCGACGCGCCGCCGCCGCCGGGCGAGAGCGGGCTGCGGGCGGCGACGCTCGAGGATCTCGACGTGATCGTCCCGGCCGCGGCCGACGCGTACTTCGAGGAGGTCGGGATCGACGCGTACGGGCGCGACCCCGGGCTCTTCGAATGGCGCACGCGGGCGCAGGTCGAGCAGGGCCGCAGCTGGATCTGGCGGGAGGACGGGCATGTGCTCTTCAAGGCGGAGGCGTCCGCGTGGACGCACCGCGCGGTGCAGCTCCAGCAGGTCTGGGTCGAGCCGGCCCTGCGCGGGCGCGGCTACGCGAAGCGGGCCCTCGCCGATCTGTGCCGGCTGCTGCTCGAGCAGACGCCGCAGGTCTGCCTCTTCGTCCGTCCCGAGAACGCGCCTGCGCTCGCCCTCTACGACTCGATCGGGATGCAGCGCACGATCACGTACCGCTCGCTCATTTTCGCCTAGGGCTGGAGGGTCTGGCGAAATAAGCCTGGGCCGCCGGGCCGCGCTGGGCGGCGCGACGCGGCGTCGCCGTGCCGCGCCCGTATCCCCGGATACGAACGCGGCATCCTCCTTGCCTCGCACCGTCCAGCGCACCCCGGCGGGAGACGTATTTCGCCGAACCCTCCTCGCTGGATCGAGGGACACCCCGTCGGGGGTGGCACGTTCCCCCTTTTGCACCGATGCTGTGCCCCGGTGCGTCCCCTCGGCATCACTGCGGCGGTTCTTCTTCTCCTGCTCGGACTCGGCTTTGCCGTGCTGGGCGGCGGCGCCGAGAGCGCCGAGGCCCACACCTGCTCGGCGGTGGACAAGCGCTTCATCCAGACCGCGAGCACGAACATGGCTGCGCTGTCCGTCTGGTCGGAGAGCTTCCGCAAGGGCGAGATCGACGCGGACGAAGTTGCGAGCGAGGCCGACGACGCGGCCAAGCGGATCACCTTCGTGAAGCCGCTCGACCCGTCGCTCAAGCAGTCGCAGAAGCTGATCGACGGCATGTTCCGCGAGTACAGCCGGGCGCTGACGCTCGCTGCGAAGGAGCGCAGCCGCGCCGGCATCCACATGCAGCGCTCGTACGGGCTCGCGAACTTCGCCCGCGACGTCCTCCTCCAGGCCCAGCCCGAGCTCGCCAAGCGCGGCTGCGACGTCGCCCCGCTGCTCTAGCCGTCTAAACGCTCTCTCTAAGATGGCCGTGTGGACACGGCTGCATTGCGCAAGCGCATCGAGGGGCACGTGCGCGGCAACGATCTCGTCCCGGCGGGAGGCGACCTCCTCTGTCTCGTCTCCGGCGGCGCCGACTCGACCTGCCTTTGGCACGCGCTCGGCGCGCTCGGCTACCGCGTCGATGCGCTGCACGTGAACCACAAGCTTCGCGGCGCGGAATCAGAGGCGGACGCCGCGTTCTGCGCCGAGCGGCTCGGGGCGCGCGTCGTCGAGGCGCCCGGCCGCACCGAGGCCGAGCTGCGCGAGCTGCGCTACGCCCTGGAGCCGGGACGCCTGCGCGCGACGGGCCACACGGCCTCCGACCAGGTCGAGACGATCCTCTTCCGGCTCGTCTCCAGCGGGACGACCACGGGGATCCGCGTGCGCCGCGAAGACGGCGTCGTGCGACCGCTCCTCACCGTCTGGCGCGACGAGACCGAGGCGTACTGCCGCGCGGAGGGGCTCGAGTTCCGCGTCGACTCGTCGAACGCCGACACGGCGCGCGGCCTGCTCCGCGACGAGGTGCTTCCACCGCTGCGGCAGCTCCACCCGGCCGCCGAGCGGAACATCCTCGCGTCGCTCTCCGCGCCGGCCGAGCTCTCCGTCCCCGTCGAGCGTGCGCTGGCCGACCTCGTCTCCTCTCCGGCGGGCTCCAAGCGCGTCGACCTCGGGGACGGCGTGGTTGCGGTGCGCGAGTACGGCGAGGTGTGGCTCGAGCGCGCGCCCGTGGCGCTCGACGGCGAGGTGCGCTGGGGCGGCTGGGTGCTCGAATCGGCGCGGCCGGGGCTGCGTGTCCGGGGGTGGCGCGCGGGGGATCATCTGGCAGGCCGCCGCAAGAAGGTTCAGGATCTGTTCGTGGATGCGAAGGTTCCCCGTTCGAAGCGCGAGGCCTGGCCGCTCGTCGTGTCGGGTGACGACGTCGTGACCGTGCCCGGCATCGCGTCCGCTCCGGGCTGGGAAAACGCCGTCAGCGCGCGAAAGGATTCCGAATGAACGTGCTTCCCGACGAGCTCCAGGCCGGGGTCGGCGAGATCCTGATCGACGAGGCGACGCTGCAGCAGCGCATCGACGAGCTCGGCGCGCAGGTCACCGAGGACTACCGCGGCCGCGACCTCCTGCTCGTCGGCGTGCTCAAGGGCGCCATCTTCTTCATGGCCGACCTGATGCGCCGGATCTCGCTTCCGTGCGAGGTCGACTTCATGGCGATCTCGAGCTACGGCTCGGGCGTGGATTCCTCCGGCGTCGTCCGAATCCTCAAGGATCTGGACGTTTCAGTCGAGGACCGAAATGTGCTCATCGTGGAGGACATCGTGGACTCCGGCCTGACGCTGTCGTACCTCGTGCGAAACCTCGAGGCGAGGCACCCCGCCTCCGTGGAGATCTGCACGCTTTTGGCCAAGCCGGAGCGGCGCGAAAACGATGTCTCGTGCCGCTACGTGGGCTTCGAGATCCCCAACCGCTTCGTGATCGGATACGGCCTCGACTTCGCCGAGCGCTACCGCAATCTCCCCTACATCGGGGTGTTGCGGGACGAGTTGATCGCGCAGTCTGAGGAGAACTGACCCGCCGCGGGGGCCTAGAGCTCCGCTGCTACCCTTCCTTCCAGGAGTCATGCCGTCTTGAGCCGTTTCTTCCGCAGCGCACTTTTCCCGCTCATCCTCATCGTCCTGCTCGTGTATCTGGCGTCGCAGACGCTCTTGCCGAGCAAAGAGGAGCGGGCGAAGCTCGCCTACTCCAAGCTGATCACGGCCGTCGAGACGCAGTCGTCCTCGGTCACCGAGGTGCTCTTCGTCCCGAAGGGCATGGGGATCGAGTCGACGATCGACGGCAAGAAGTTCAAGACGAACTACCCGAGCGATCAGTCGCAGGCCGAGTTCCAGACGATCCTGCAGGAAAACAAGGTCCCCTTCGACTCGAAGGGCACCGGCGCGAACCCGTGGTGGTCGTTCCTCACGTACCTGCTGCCGTTCGTCCTCTTCTTCGGCTTCTGGATCTTCCTGATGAACCAGGTGCAGGGCGGCGGCTCGAAGGTGATGAGCTTCGGCAAGAGCCGCGCCAAGCGCATGGCGCCCGACTCGCCCAAGATCACGTTCAAGGACGTGGCCGGCGTGGACGAGGCCGTCGAGGAGCTCCAGGAGATCAAGGAGTTCCTGGAGAACCCGAAGAAGTTCCAGGCGCTCGGCGCGCGGATCCCGAAGGGCGTGCTGCTCTACGGGCCTCCGGGCACCGGCAAGACGCTGCTCGCGCGCTCGGTCGCCGGTGAGGCCGGCGTCCCGTTCTTCTCCATCTCGGGTTCCGACTTCGTCGAGATGTTCGTCGGCGTCGGCGCCTCGCGCGTGCGCGACCTCTTCGAGCAGGCCAAGCAGGTGAGCCCCTGCATCATCTTCATGGACGAGATCGACGCCGTCGGGCGTCACCGCGGCGCCGGTTTGGGCGGCGGCCACGACGAGCGCGAGCAGACGCTGAACCAGCTGCTCGTCGAGATGGACGGCTTCGAGATGAAGGACAACATCATCCTGATCGCCGCCACGAACCGCCCCGACATCCTCGATCCGGCGCTGCTCCGCCCGGGCCGCTTCGACCGGCAGATCGTCGTCGACCGGCCCGACCGCAACGGCCGCCGCAAGATCCTCGAGGTGCACACGAAGGGCAAGCCGCTCGACACCGACATCGACCTCGACACGCTGGCCGCCGGCACGCCGGGCTTCACCGGCGCCGACCTCGCGAACCTGGTCAACGAGGCTGCCCTCTTGGCCGCACGCCGCGGACGCAAGACGATCGGCGAGCACGAGCTCGAGGAAGGGGTCATGCGCGTGATCGCCGGCCCGGAGAAGAAGACGCGGCTGCTCTCCGAGCACGAGCGCAAGATCACTGCGTACCACGAGATGGGCCATGCGCTCGTCGGGCATTACCTCCCGAACTGCGACGACGTTCACAAGATTTCGATCATCAGCCGCGGCCAGGCCCTCGGCTACACGATCTCGCTGCCGTCCGAGGACCGGTTCCTGACCACGCGCTCCGCCCTCATGGATCAGATGGCGATGACGCTCGGCGGCCGCGCCGCCGAGGAGCTCGTCTTCCATGAGGTCACGACGGGCGCCGCGAACGACATCGAGAAGGTCACCTCCACGGCGAAGCACATGATCATGCGCTACGGCATGAGCGAGAAGCTCGGGCCGCGCGTTCTGGGCCGGAACCACGACATGCCGTTCCTGGGCCGCGACATGGGCGGCGAGCCGGACTACTCCGAGGAGATCGCGCGCGAGATCGACGACGAGATCCGCCGCGTGATCGAGGAGTCCCACGGCCGCGCGATCGAGGTGCTGAAGGAGCACATGGACGAGCTGCACCAGATCACCGAGCTCCTCATCGAGCGCGAGACGATCGACAAGGACCAGTTCGAGCGTCTGCTGGCCGGCGAATCGGCCGAGACCGTGTTCGTCGAGCCGGAGAAGCCGGCGGCCGAACCGGAGCCTGCCCCGGACAAGAAGCCGCGCACCGACCCGAAGCCGCGTCCGTTCCCGCTTCCGGGCGCGACGATGCAGCCTCCGCCGCCCGAGAGCGCGTAGCTCCCGCTTCCTCGTCGCACGCCATGTCCTAAGGGGCCGTGTCTCGCTGCGCATTCCCCGCCCAGGGTGGGGAGTGTCCGGCCCGGCGCTGCCTTCGAGGGTACCGGCGAAACGGGAGCGCGTCTGCGCCCGATTGCGCCAAAAGGTGCGCGACTTCGTGCCGGTTCCCGCACACGCGGCGGTTTGACACCGAACCCCGAACGGTGGGAGGGTCGGAGGCGAGGTGTCCGCCGCAGACGCTTCCGAGCCGGCCCCCAAGCCGGCGCGCCGTCCGAAGCTGGGCCTTGCCCTCTCGGGCGGCGGCTTTCGCGCCGCGTTTTTCCACGTGGGCGTCCTCGCGCGCATGGCCGAGCGCGGGCTCCTGCGCAAGGTCGAGGTCATCTCGACCGTTTCGGGCGGCTCGATCGTCGGCGCGCAGCTCTACCTGCACCTGAAGGATCTCCACGAGAACGTGGCGGCGAAGGACATCACCGACGAGCACTACGTCCGGCTGGTCGAGCACCTGGAGACGACATTCCTCGCCGGCGTGGAGCGTCACATCCGCGCGCTCGCCACGGCCAGCCTGGCCAAGAACTGGCGGATGCGCCACGCCGACTACTCACGCAGCGACCGCCTGGGCGAGCTCTACGACGAGATCTTCTATCGGCCGACCTGGGAAGCGCCCATCTTCGGGCCGCCCGCCGAGCGCGCCGATCCGGACGGGATGGTCCAGGTGCGCGATCTGCTCGTCCATCCCGTGGGCGCCGCGGCGGGGTTCAACCCGTTCCGCGACAACGCCGAGCGCGAGCAAGCGCCGGTGCCGGTGCTGATCGTCAACGCGACGTCCCTGAACACCGGCCACGCGTGGCGCTTCGAGGCCGTTCGCATGGGCGAGTACCCGCGCACCGACGACTACTGGCTCGAGATCGACAAGAACAAGCGGCTCGCGGTGACCGATTGGGAGGGGATCGCGCCGCACCAGCGCAGCTTCGAGCTCGGCCTCGCGGTCGCCGCGTCATCCTGCGTGCCCGGGCTCTTCCATCCGCTGGCCGTCTCGAACCTCTTCCGCTACGAGATCGGAAAGCGCGTCCACGAGTTGCGCGTCCAGCTGGTGGACGGCGGCGTGCACGACAACCAGGGTGTCGGCACGCTTCTCGACGCCGGCTGCGAGCGCGTGGTCGTGAGCGACGCGTCCGGCCAGATGGCCGACATCGACGAGCCGTCCACGCGCATCCCCGCCACGATCACGCGCGCCACCTCGGGGATCTACGGCGACCGGGTGCGCGAGGAGCAGCTCTCGGACGTCCGCCGCCAGCCGGGCCGCTCGGCGCTCATCCACCTGCGCAAGGGCCTGCCCGCGCTCATCGTCTCGCCGGTGCCGGACGACAATCCCGACACGACCACGACCGCGATCATGCGCGGGGCGGTCTCGTACGACGTGGCGCCCCAGGTGCAGCAGATGCTCTCGCAGGTCCGCACCGATCTCGACTCGTTCAGCGAGGTCGAGGCGTACTCGCTGGCGGGCTACGGCTACGCGATGAGCGCGGTCGAGCTCGAAGTTCCCGGGATCAAGGAGCTCGCCGCCGAAGGATCGCTCGTCGGCAGCTGGCAGTTCACGCGCGTCCTCGACTACCTTCGACGGCCGCCCAAGCCGTTCGTCCGCCAGCTCGCGCTCGCGACGAAGCGGTTCGGCAAGCCGTTCGCGCTGAGCATGCGGGCCAAGGTGGAGGCAATCCTGGCCGCGCTCGTCGCCCTGGCCGTCGTCGGCGGGCTCATCGCCCTGGTCGTGTACCTGCTCCGCGACACGCTGACCGCGGACATGCCCGCGTGGGGAGCGGTGGTCGCCGTCGGCGGGTTCACGGTCGTCGTCGCGTTCCTCCTCGTCCTCTACATGAAGCGTGCGTTTCGCTCCCGCTCGATCGCCGCCCTGTCGAACTACCTCTACGGCCGCCTGAGCCCCGCGCTCCTCGCGCTACCGCTCTGGATCCTTGCGCGCTTCACGCTCCACCAGCACAAGCAGTTCCTCAAGGCAGGCCGAATCGACGCGATCGACGCAAACGTTGCAAAGGATTCCGGCCGCCGCGAGTGAAACCCTTGGCGGCGGCGCGGATCGCGTCGGCCGCGTCTTCGAACAGGGAGGAAGTCAGTGAGTAACGACGGACCGCTCGGCCAGCCACGCGGGATCCTCTTCGCGATCCTGATGTTCATCATCACGCTCAGCTTCTACAGCTGGTACTGGGCCTTCAAGACCTTCGACGAGATGCAGCAGCACACGGGCAACGGAGCGGGAGGCTTGGTGGGCCTCCTCATCCAGATCGTCTTCTCCCCGATCAATCTGTTCCTCGCCCCGTCGGAGGTCGGAAAGATGTACCAGGGCGACGGCCAGGAGGCCCCGGTCACAGGGTGGACCGGCCTTTGGAACCTCCTGCCGCTCGTCGGCGGGATCATCTGGTTCGTGAAGGTTCAGGGCGCGCTCAACCGCTACTGGGAGTCGAAGTCCGGCAGCGCTCCCATCGCAGCAGCCGCCTAGACGTTTTCGCAGCGAGGGCGGCCGGCGCCGACCGGCCGCCCCGCGCGGGCTGCGACACTCTCGGCATGAGCTCGGTCGCAGCGCGCTTCCCCAGGCCCAGCGTCATGGGGATCGTGAACGTGACGCCCGATTCGTTCTCGGACGGCGGCGTCAACCTCGATCCCGTGGACGCCGTGGCGTCGGCGCGCGCGATGGTCGCCGACGGGGCCGCGTTGGTCGATGTCGGAGGCGAATCGACGCGGCCCGGCGCAGAGGCCGTCCCGCTGGACGAGGAGCTGCGCCGCATCGTTCCCGTGCTCGAGGCGATCGGCGGCGAGCTGCCGGTCTCGATCGACACGTCCAAGGCCGAGGTAGTCCGGCGGGCGCTCGAGCTGGGCGCGATCTTCGTGAACGACGTGACCGCGCTGCGCGGCGATCCAGAGCTGGCGGGCGTCGTGGCCGGCTCGGGCGCGTTCCTCTGCCTCATGCACATGCTCGGCGAGCCGCGGACGATGCAGGACGACCCGCGCTACGACGACGTCGTCTCCGACGTCGCGCGCTTCCTCGAGGAGCGCCTCGCGTTCGCCGTCGCCGAAGGGATTCCGGAGGAGCGGATCTGCCTCGATCCGGGCATCGGGTTCGGGAAGACCGTCGAGCACAACGTCGAGCTGATCGCGCGGCTGGGCGAGATCACCGCGCTCGGCCGGCCCGTCGTGGTCGGGGCGTCGCGCAAACGCTTCCTCGGGCGGCTGCTGGGCGACACCGAGGCGACGACCGGGCCGCTCGCAGCCGGGATCGCGGCGGCGGTCACCGCCTACGAGCGCGGTGCGACGATCCTCCGTGTGCACGATGTCCGGCCGCACGTCGAGGCGCTCGCCGTTGCCGCGTCGGTGGCGTCGTGAGCCGCGTGACGATCGAGATCCACGGCCTGGAGCTGCACGGCTTCCACGGCGTGCTCGAGGCGGAGCGCCGTGACGGCCAGACCTTTCTTTTCGACGTCGAGCTCGACGCGGAGGCCGCCGGCGCCGAGACCGACGAGCTCGCCGGGACGATCGACTACCGCGAGGTGGTCGAGGTCGTCCGCGAGATCTCGGACGGCCGGGCGTTCGCGCTCCTCGAGGCGCTCGCGGCGACGATCGCGGAGACGCTCCTGACCCGCTTCGAGGTCTCGCGCGTCCGCGTTCGCGTGCGCAAGCCCGACGTGCAGCTCGGCGCGCGGGCCGAGTACTCGGCCGTGACCGTGGAGCGAACTAGCTGACGGTCGCGAAGAAGGCGAACTCCACGTCGTCGAGTGGGTCGCCGCGGCACGAGTAGAGCCCGTTGATCCAGCACTCGTAGCGCGTACTCGCGTTCGTGAGGACGAGCGTGATCTTCTGGACGGCGCCGAAGTTGGGCACCGTGATCTGCCAGTCGGCACCGACGTCCACGGCCGGGATGGTCGTCACTGCGCCGCCCGCGTCGGTGACGACCACGTGGGCGCGCGAAACGACCGGGCTCGACGGCAGGCTGAGCGTGAACGTCAGGGTCGCCCCTCCCGCCACGCCGGACGGCGTGAAGTCGTAGTACGAGTTCGAGAGGTGCGCGACGGGCACCTCGCTGAGCCCGATCCCGGCGTTCGAGACCGGGGTCGTCGCGATCGGCCCGGGCTTCTGGTACTTCGAGCCCTCCTCGTAGAACGACGCGGGATGCAGGTTCTGGACGCCGAAGTCGGCGAGCATGTCCCCGAAGTCGATGTTCGCGTTCTCGAGCACGTGCACGATCCCCTGGGCCGAGTACTCGTCGAGCGCGCCGGGTTTCGAGTCGACGCGCTTCCAGGTCCGCCGGATGACCGCCTTGCTGTACTTCTCGGAGAGGTAGCGCCAGAAGATCCAGACGCCGTAGTGGTAGCTCGAGTCGGTCTCGGAGTAGTCCGGGTTCTCGTGGTCGAGCGGGAGCCAGGCGAACTGCGTCGCGAGCGGGCCGACCTTCAGGTACTGACGGTTGTCGTTGACCGTGTCGTAGACCTCGTCCTCCATCCACACGGCCGTGCCTTCCATGAGCCACAGGTCTTCGAGGTAGTCGTAGCCGTACTGGATCGCGTGGAAGAACTCGTGCGCGACGGTGACGCGCAGCGCCTTGGCGCCGTACGCAGCGCCGTTGAACTGCCGGCGCGCGAAGTCGTCGTCGACCACGCAGTAGGCGGAGATGTCGCCCCGCGGGCCTCTGGTCGGATCGTCGGTCGTGCAGTAGCCGTAGAGCCCGATCGCGCCCACGTCGGCGACGTAGACGTCGAGCTTCCCGTTCGGGCCGTGGTTCGCCGACCGGCGGTCCGACTTGGGCGGCCGGTAGCCCATGCCGACCTCGGTGTTCCACGAGTAGGCGGTCACCTTGCGGGTCAGGTCGATCCAGTCCGGGACGCCGTTGTGGTTCTTGTCCGCGGCGCTCGGGGCGTCGCCCGTCTTGTCCACCCAAAAGACGCAGATCCGCGGGCCGCAGCGGTGCCGCGATTTCGTGCGGTAGCGGCGGATCGAGTCACGTGCGCTCGTCGGTCGCGCCAGCAGCCGCCGCGCCACGGCGCGATCGGCGGGCGAGAGTTGGTCGAGCCGCGCCACGAGGTCGCGGAGGATCATCGTCGCCTCGAGCCGCTCGGGCGTCTCCACCTCACCGAAGACGAGGCGGGCGCGGATCGGCTCGGCGATCGCCCGCACGCGCTCGAGGGCGTACTGCGCCTCGGTGATCCGGCCGGTCTCGAGCGCATGCGCGATCCCGTCGTGGCCGCGCACGATGTCCGGCAGCTGCGGCTTCTGGAACCGGTCGGCGGCCTGCGCCTGGGCGGTGCCGACGGCGGCGAACGCGGCGACGGCGAGGAAGACCCCGAAAGTCCGCTGCATCCGACTCCTGCGCGCGTGTGTGTTCACGATGAAAAGGACGCGGCCTTCCGAGGCGCGTGCTCTCATGGTACTCCTGGCTTTGCGGCTCGCCTCAGTGGAGAGAGAACCTTTACCGACCCTTCATGCGCGCCTTCATCGGACTTGGAAGCAATCTCGGCGACCGCCACGCGACGATCGGGCGCGCCGTCGAGTTGCTCGGCGCGGCGCCGGGCGTACGAATCCTGGCCGTGTCCTCGCTGCGCGACACCGACCCCGTGGGCTACGCGGACCAGCCGAACTTCCTGAACGGCGCGGTCGAGGTCGACACCGAGCTTTCCGCCCGCGACCTGCTCGGCGTCCTGAACGGCGTCGAGGATGAGCTCGGGCGCGTGCGCGACCCGGCTCTGCGTTACGGCCCGCGAACGCTCGACCTCGACCTGCTCCTCTACGGGAACGAGACGATCGACGACGCCGGACCTCACCGTGCCGCACCCGCGCCTCGTCGAGCGGACCTTCGCGCTCGAGCCGCTCGTCGAGCTCGATCCGTCCGTCGAGCTGCCGGACGGGACGCGGCTCAAGGACATCCTCGGGAGTCTGGCCGAGCCGAGCTAGAATCCGACCTATGTCCCACCTCGACGAGCTCGACGAGTTCGAAGCAGACCTCGAGCTCCGCCTCAAGAAGGAGTACACGGCTGTCTTCAGCCTGTTCCGCTACTGCGTCGTCACGCAGGACTCGACGTATCTCTGCAACAAGCTGGACGTGAAGGTGCTCCCGCAGTCGAGCTACCCGTTCTTCCACGTGACCATGGAGGACGTCTGGGTGTGGGACAAAAACCGGCCGACGCGGATGATCCCGAAGGCCGAGGTGTACACGTCGAGCGACGTGACGATCGAGGAGCTGCGCGGCGAGGGCGAGGAGCCCACGATCACCGCGGAGGCGCTCGCCGAGCGGCTCGGCGAGACCCCTTCCACAGACGACGAGTAGTCCACTGCTTCTAGCGGTCGACGTCGGGAACACCCAGACCGTCCTCGGTCTCTTCGACGGCGAGCGCCTGGCCGAGCACTGGCGTGTCGCCACCGAGTCGGAGCGCACCGCCGACGAGCTGGGCGCACTGGTCGGCCAGCTCTCGAGCTGCGCGACCTGGGCTTCGAGGAGATCTCCGGCGTCTGCCTCTCGTCGACCGTGCCGCCGCTCGTCCGCTCCTACACCGAGTTCTCCGAGACCTACGCGGAGGCGCCGATCCTGATCGTCGGGCCGGGGACGAAGACGGGTGTGCCGATGCGCTACGACGATCCCCGTGAGGTCGGCCCGGACCGGGTCGTGAACGCGGTCGCCGCGCGCGAGCGCTACGGCGCGCCGTGCATCGTCGTCGACTTCGGCACGTCCACGAACTTCGACGCGGTGTCGGCTGAGGGTGAGTACGTCGGCGGCGTCCTCGCTCCCGGGATCGAGGTCTCGATGGAGGCGCTCTTCGCCCGGGCCGCCCGGCTCACGAAGGTCGATTTCGTCGGCGCCCGAGAAGACGATCGCTGCGAACACGACCGCGGCGCTCCAGTCCGGCGTCGTCTTCGGCTTCGCCGGCCAGGTGGACGGAATCGTCACGCGCATGCGAGCGGAGCTCGGCTCGGAGGCACGGGTCATCGCAACCGGCGGTCTCGGCGTCGCTGATCGCCCCGCACTCGGAGACGATCGAGCTCGTGGACGACCGTTCCTGACGCTCGAAGGCCTGCGGCTCGTCTGGGACCGCGCCGAGTAGCGCGGGCGCCGCGACCTCCCCTCGCTCCGCACCCGACACGTACCACCGTGGCTGTCTCAATCGGCCGTGGTTCTTCCAGCCTTGCCCCGACTTAGTTGCAGTCTGTTGCTAGCTCGGAAACCGTGGCCAGGGCGGGCGATCTGCAAGTAACAGTCTGCAACTTGGGATTGTTTGCGCGCCTTCTGTGACAGTTCGGAGCGTGTTTCGTCGCAGTCGCAGCCGCAGCCGCCAGCCGCAGCCGCGGGCGAAGGCGCGGACGAGGGCGAGCGCGAGCGCGGGGCCTGGGCCAGCGTCAGGACGGGGCCGGGGCGGGCGAGGGCGAGCGCGAGCACGCGAGCGGAAGCGCGAAAGCGGAAGCGAAAGCTAGTGCGGCCCGACGACCACTTGGTCTAGGTGCAGCCGCGAGAGCGGGCTCGTCCACAGACCCTCGATCCACGGGCGGCGCACGAGCATCGAGCGCGGGTAGACGACCGGGAGGATCGCCGCGTGCTCGCGCGACCCAGAGGTGGTCGATCTCGTGGTAGAGCGCGCATGCGCTCGCCCTGGTCGCGCAGCGAGCGGGCGCGCTCGAGCAGCCTCGAGGATGTCGTCGTCGCGGTAGAAGGGCCAGCCGCCGAGCGGAGGAGGCCGCGGAAGAAGCCGTCGGGATCGGGTAGTCGGCCGTCCAGCCCGACGACCACATGTGGGCGTCCCCGAGCTCGACCCCCAGAGGTGGCCGTCGACGTGGCGCACGGTCGACGCGCGCGCCGATCGCCTTGCGCCACTGGGCTCGCGAGCGGCTCCAGCGAAGTCCGCAGCCAGATCGACGCGACGATCGGCTCGAGCTCCGGAAGGCCCTTGCCGTCGGGATAGCCGGCCTCGGCGAGGAGCTCTGCGGCCTGCTCGAGGTCGTACTCGGGGCCGACGCGGTGGGAGTGGCCGGGCATCGCCGGCGGGATCGCGCCGCCCGTTCGCCGCCGCGGTGACGAGGCCGAAGCGCTCCGGCGTCGAGCATCGTCGCGGTCGACCGCGTGCGAGAACGCCTTGCGCACGAGCTCGTTCGAGAACGGCGGCACGTCGGCGCCGGAAGCCGACGTACGGTGAGCGCGAGCTCCGGGACGAGCTCGCTGAGCGTGTTCTCGGCTCGTCGCGGGCCCGGGGTCGTAGACGTGGAGTAGGTCGAAGCGGCCCTTCGCGCCCATTCGTCGACCAGTCCTCGGCCGTGCCCTTGGTCGAAGGAGATCGCGATCTCGCCTGACGTTCCCGCGGGCGCCGACGAAGTGCGGGTTCGCGCCAGGACGGCGTGCTCGTCGTCGAACTCGACGAGGACGAACGGGCCGTTGCCGACGAGGTTCTCGGGCTTGCGCCAGTCGTCGCCGAGCGACTCGCACGCGTGCTTCGGCCAGCGGGAAGGCCCAGGTCGAGCAGAGGACGTAGGGGAAGTAGCTGCGCGGCTCCGCAGCCGCACCTCGAGCGTGCGGTCGTCGAGGGCCTCGGCCGTCTCGACGTCCTCCAGGAGGAACGCAGTGATCGCCTGCTCCTCGCGCATCCGCTCCCAGGCGTAGGCGAAATCCTCGGCCGTGACCGGCTCGCCGTCGCTCCAGCGCACGCCCTCCTTGAGCCGGAAGAGGTACGTCGAGGCCGTCGGTCGAGACGCGGAAGTTGTCGGCCATCGCGGGCACGACGTTCAGCTCGCGGTCGACCATGAGCAGGCCGTGGAAGAGGTGCGCGATGAACTAGCCGCCCTCGGTCGTGTACACCTCGCCGGGGGAGAGCTCGTCGGGCCGGTGCGCCGCCGTCTCGACGCGCGCGGTCAGCTCGTAGGTCGGCGCCTCCTCGACGCGGCAGCAGAACGCCTCGTCGTACGTCTTCTCCGCGTTCTCGAAGTCGAAGGCCAGGTGGTAGGCGAGCGCCATCTTGAAGAGCGTGTCGCGCGCGCGGCGCTCGTCGCCGAGGCGAGCGAGGAAGGCGCGCGCCTTGCGGTAGTGCTCGAGCGCCTCCTGGTCGGCGTAGACTGCCGGGCCGCGTCGCCGGCCGTGAGAAGGTAGTCGACCGCCTTCTCCGGCTCGTCCGCCTCGCTGAAGTGGCGGGCGAGCAGCCCGTAGACCTCCTCCGGCGAATCCTTGTACAGCTCCTCGAGCGCCTCGCCGACGCGGTTGTGCAGCTCGCGACGGGTCGACTCGACGAGCCTCGCGTACGCGACCTCCTGGACGAGCCCGTGGCGGAAGCGGTACTCGGGTGACGGCCGCCGGCGCTTCTCCACGATCAGGTCGAGCCGCTGCAGCTCGAGCAGCGCGTCGCGGCAGCTCGTCGTGGTCGACGAGCCGTTCGAGGAGCGGCAGGCCGAAGGTGCGCCCGATCACGGCGGCGAGGCTCGACGACCTCCCGTGTCGCCGGATCGAGCCGGTCGAGCCGTGCCTGGAGGGCCCCCTGCACGAGCGCGGGAACCGCCAGGTCGTCCGGACGGACGGCCAGCTCCCACGCGCCGTTCGACCGGGTCGAGCGCGCCGCGCTCGATGAGATCGCGCAGCGCCTCCTCGAGGAAGAACGGGTTGCCGCCCGCGCGCTCGACGAGCAGGTCGGAGACGGACTCGGGCAGCTCGCCGTCGGCGGTCGAGTCGACCAGGAGCTTCGAAGAGTCCGACGGCAGCGGCCGCACCTCGATCTCGCGGTAGCGGTGCGGATAGAGTTGCCGGGCGCGCTCGCCGAGCCGCCACGACCGGTGCTCGCGCTCCGTCCGGTAGAGGAAGAAGAGTGCGATCGCCGCCTCCTCGGTCACCCGCAGGGTCTCCTCGAGCAGCTCGAGCGTCGACTCGTCGGCCCAGTGGAGGTCCTCGAAGACGACGCAGAGCGGCATCTCGTCGGCCAGCCGGCACAGGAGCTCGGAGAAGACGTCGATCGTCTGGTGCTGCACGCTCTCGCGGTTCAGCTCGCGGATCTTCTCCGCCTCGTCGGGCTCGAGCGTGAGGCCGAGCAGGTTGGCGAGGAACGAGTACGCGTCGTCGGCGTCGTCGCCGAAGAGCTCCGCGAGCTCCGCCTTCAGCTCGAGCCGGACGCGCGTCTCCGGCGTGGCTGCGCCGACGCCGAGCCAGTCGCGCAGGAGGTCGCGAATCGGCGAGTAGGGGAAGCTCTGCGCGTACGAGACGGCGCGGCCTTCGATGAAGCGGACGCGGTCGGTGTATTCGGAGCGCACCTCCCTGACGAGCCGCGTCTTGCCGATCCCGGCCTCGCCGATCACCGAGACGATCGCGCCGCGGCCTTCGAGGAGCGCGTCCATCGTCCGCTCGAGCACGGTCAGCTCGAAGTCGCGGCCGACCAGCGGCCCGGTCGGAAGGGCCCGCTCGGTCTCGAGCACGCCGCGTACGCGGAAGGTCGAGACGGGTGCGCTCTTGCCCGTGAGCTCCTGCGGGCCCAGCTCCTCCAGGTCGAAGCAGCCCTCGGCCGACCGGGCGGTCTCCGCGGCGATCGCCACCTCGCCCGGGGGCGCGATCTCCTGGATGCGCGACGCGACGTTGACCGTGTCGCCGAGCGCGTTGATCGGGTCGGCGATCTCCGCGCCGTCATCGGCGGGGACGACGACCGGACCGGTGTTGACGCCGATGCGAACCGCGATCTCGACCTCGTAGGCGTCGCGCACTTCGCCGGCGTAGCGCCCGATCGCCCGCTGGATCGCGAGCGCGGCCAAGACGGCGCGCTCCGCGTCGTCCTCGTGGGCGACCGGCACGCCGAAGAGCGCGAACATCTCGTCCCCGACGAGCTGCGCCACGGTGCCGTCGTAGCGGCGGACCTGGTCGGCCATGATCCGCATGACCTCGTCGATCAGGAACTTCGACCGCTCGGGCCCGAGCGCCTCGCCGATCGCGGTCGAGTCGACGACGTCGGCGACGAGAACCGAGACGATCCGCTTCTGTCCTGTGGCGACTGCTGCCATGGTCGAAGTGTACCCGGGCGAACCCCTGTTCCCGGGGTGAAATTAGCCGCCGGCGTAGATGGAGACCGGCAGATCGAGGGTCGTGTGCTCGACCACCGGCACATCGGCCCGCAGCGCGGCCAAAAGCTCCGCCGCGCCGGGCGCCGCCGCGAGCAGGTGCTCCTCGACCTCGGCGATCGTCGCGAGCTGGACGAGCTCCTGCTTGAACGGCTTCGGGAAGCGCCCGCGGCCGAGGTACCAGCCGTAGAACTTCTTCAGGAACCCGGTCGCGCGCTCCTCGCCCATCTCGCGGACGGTGTCCTCGATGAAGAAGAGGAGCTCGGCGACGACCTCCTCGCGCGACGGCTGGTGGCCGTTGAGCCCGGCGATCTCGGCGACCGTCCAGGGATTCCCCTGCGCGGCGCGCCCGACCATGACCGCGGCCGCGCCGGTCTGCGCCAGCACCGCCTGGGCACTCGCGCGCGAGACGATGTCACCGGAGGCGATCACCGGGACGTCCACGAGCTCGACCAGCTCCGCGGTCAGCGAATGGTCGGCGGTGCCCGTGTACATCTGCTTGGCCGACCGTGGATGGAGCGTCAGCGCCGCCGCGCCGGCCTCCACCAGACGCGGCCCCACCGAGAGCGCCGCGCGCGAGCCGTTCTCGACGCCGCGGCGCATCTTCACCGTGACGGGAACCGAGACGGCCTCGGCCACCGTGGAGACGATCCGGCAGGCGTGGTCTGAATCGTCGAGGAGCGTCGCCCCCGCGCCGGTCTTCGTCACCTTGCGCACGGGGCAGCCGAAGTTGATGTCCACGATGTCCGCGCCCGCGGCCTCGACCAGGCGCGCCGCGTCGGCCATCGCGTCGGGCTCGGCGCCGAAGATCTGCACGGCCAGCGGATGCTCGTCGGCGCCGATCCTCAGGTAGCCGAGCGTGCGCTCGTTCCGGTGTGCGAGCCCGGCGCAGCTGACCATCTCAGAGCACACGAGCCCGGCTCCAAAGCGCCGTCCCTGACGGCGAAACGCCTGCACGCTCACGCCGGCCATCGGCGCGAGCACGATCCGGCCGTGAATCTCGACCGGGCCGATGCTCCAGGATGCGTCCAGATCTACCTGCATTTCAGGGAGGAAATCGTAGCCGAGGCACGAACACGCGAGCCTTGACGCGCTCGCTATCATTCGCCGGCGCACGAACCCCGGAACGGGTTTTGGACTGCGGAAATCGGAGTCTCGGAGGCTTGAAGTGAAAGACGTACTGCTCACTCCCCAAGGCTTGAACAAGCTCACGGAAGAGCTCGAATATCTGAAGACCGACAAGCGCCGCGAGGTTGCGGAGCGGATCAAGCACGCGCGCGAGTTCGGTGACATCTCCGAGAACTCGGAATACGACGACGCGAAGAACGAGCAGGCGATGGTCGAGCAGAAGATCGCGCAGCTCGAGGAGCGTCTTGCCCGCGCCCAGCTCATCAAGCCGGAGGCCGTGCCCAAGGGCGTCGTCGCGATCGGCATGAGCGTCCGGCTTCGGGATCTCGACGCGAACGAGACGGTCGAGTACTTCATCGTCGGCTCGGCCGAGGCGAACCCCGCGGAGCGCAAGCTCTCGAACGAGTCGCCGGTCGGCCGCGCGATCATCGGCCGCAAGAAGGGCGAGACCGTCGAGGTCGCCACGCCCCGCGGCTCCCTGAAGTACAAGATCATGGACGTAAAAGCCGCATAAAATCTCGCGCTTCGCGCATGCAATTTTCCGCGGAGAAGTGCTTGTCCTGACGGACGTCGTTCGTGAGCGAGTCCGGAGTGAATCCGGCCTCGCGGCGCGCTTGCTTTGTCCACGAATCCGGTGGGTTGAGGCGGAAACGCGGGAGTCCGCTCGCAGCGCGCGTTTGCGCGTTCGGCCAGGTCCTCGGCGGACACGACCGGGGTCAGACCCCGGCCATGGCCTGATGGGACAGTCGGGCGCTGGGCCAGACCGGCTCGGCGACTAGACTCGCGGCGCCATGCCGCAGCTTCCCAAGCGCTTTCCCGACCGGGACGAGATCGCCGCCGTCCGCGCCGAAGCGGAAGGGCTCGAGCCGGGCGGCGAAGGCTCCGAGCAGCGCCGTCTCGCCGGCCGCGTGCTCGGGCGGAGAGAACACGGAAAGCTCGTCTTCCTCGACCTCGTCGACCGCTCGGGGCAGATCCAGCTGCTCTGCGCGGCCGACCGTTCCGGGCCTGCGGATCTCGACCTGGGCGACATCGTCGGCGTGGTCGGCCCCGCAACCAAGACAAGGCGCGGAGAGCCCTCCCTGGCCGTGGACGAGCTCGAGCTCCTCGCCAAGATCGACAGCCCGCTCCCGGACACCTACCACGGGCTCGTAGACGCCGAGACGCGCTACCGCAAGCGCCACCTCGACCTGCTCGTGAACGAGGAGACGCGCGCCGATTTCCTCACCCGCAGCGCCATGATCTCGGCGCTCCGCCGCCTGCTCGACGCGGACGGGTTCGTCGAGGTCGAGACGCCCGTCCTCCAGCCGCGCTACGGCGGAGCGTTCGCCGCGCCGTTCGTCACGCATTCCAACGAGCTGGGCCGGGATCTCTACCTGCGCATCGCCACCGAGCTCTACCTCAAGCGCCTCATCGTGGGCGGGCTCGAGCGCGTCTACGAGATCGGCAAGGACTTCCGCAACGAGGGGATCTCCTACAAGCACCAGCCCGAGTTCACGATGCTCGAGTGGTACGAGGCGTACGCGAACTACACCGACACGATGGAGCGCATCGAGACGCTCGTCGACGCGGTCGCGCGCGAGGTCCTCGGCACGACCAGGGTCGAGTTTCGCGGCCACGAGATCGACCTCGCGGCGCCCTGGAAGCGCATCTCCTTCGTGGAGTCCCTCACCGAGCACGGCGTCTGGTCGACGGACGAGGCCGAGCTGCGTGGCCTTCTAGACGCGCGCGAGGTGGACACGAAGGCCGACAAGACCTGGGCGCAGCTCGTCGACCACGCGCTCAGTCATTTCGTCGAGCCGGGCCTTGTTCAGCCGACCATCCTCTACGACTACCCCATCGAGCTCTCCCCGTTCGCGCGCACGCGTGACAACGACGAGCGCATCGTCGAGCGCTTCGAGTACTTCGCCGGCGGGATGGAGCTCGGCAACGCCTACACGGAGATCAACGCAGCCTCCGAACAGGAAGAGCGCTTCCGGATGCAGCAAACCGAGCGCCAGGCGGGCGACTCGACCGCGGAGGAAGGCGACCCCGATTACGTCGAGGCGCTCATGTACGGAATGCCGCCGACCGCGGGCCTGGGCCTCGGAATCGACCGCCTCGCGCTGCTCTTCACCGGCCGCGAAACGATCCGCGACGTCATCCTTTTCCCTGTCCTTCGCGACAGGTAGCCTTGGAACCCGATCGAGGGACGTGGTCTATATCCCTCGATCGAGCTAATTTGGCTCCGAGCCACTTGAAGAAGTCACCCTTCTGGGTGAGAGTGAGAGACCTCAGGAGAGGGAGAACGTCCTACCCCGAGGGGTGCGGTCGTAACCGGGGTGAGGGACTGGGGTCCAGTCACCGTCTCGAACCTGAGAAACGCCTAGTTCGACGTAAAAAAGTTCGAGAGGAGAATCATGCTGCGGCACCGAGGGGTTGGGGATAGTGCAACCAAGAAGACGACAATTTTCATGGCTATCGGGCTCGCGCTCTTCATCGTCGCGGGTGCGATCGCAGCGCGGGGCTCGTCTCCGCTAGGGCAGAACAGCCCGGCGCCCGGGTCTTCACCGGCGCCCGGCGTTGCGAGGGTCCACGCGAGCGCTGCCCAGGGGGGCGCGGCGAATGCGAAGGCCTCGAGCGCCAGTAGTGCGTCTTCGGCGAAGGCCGCCGCGCCCGCGAAGAGCGGAAGCGCGAAGGCCGCGGCGCACGTTTCCGCCGCGAGCTCCACGGTCGTTGCAGCCTCCGGGGACGGGGCCGGCGACGTGGCAGCCTCCTCGGGCGACTCCGGCCGGGCGGCCGCACGCGCCGTCCGTGGTTCGGGCGGCCGCACTGCGCTGACCTACGGCTATATCAAGGGCAAGAAGTTCCACGACCTGAACGCGAACGGCGTCAGAGATTCGGGCGAGCCGTACCTCTCCGGCTGGACGATCAAGGCGTACAAGGACACGAACGGCAACGGCGTAAAGGACGCCGGCGAGACGACCGTCGGCGACTCCGACTCGACCGACTCGAGCGGCGAGTACCAGCTCACGCTCCTCGCAGGCAAGTACATCGTCTGCGAGACGCAGCAGTCGCTCTGGGTCCAGTCGTATCCGTCCAACAACATTTGCGGCACCGGCCTCGGCGGCTGGGCGATCACGGTCACCGTGGACGTCACGAGCTCGGGCAAGGACTTCGGGAACTACAAGCAGGGCAAGGTCTCGGGCGAGAAGTTCCATGACCAGGACGCGGACGGGCAGGAAGACAACACCGAGCCCGGCCTCTCCGGCTGGACGATCAACGCCTACGTCGACTCGAACGGCAACGGCGTGAAGGACGCGGGCGAGAACACCGTCGCGACCTCCACCGTGACCGGCTTCGACGGCGACTACGAGCTCTTTCTGAACCCGGGCAAGTACATCATCTGCGAGGTTCAGCAGCCGAACTGGGTGCAGTCGGTTCCGTCCAACTCGATCTGCGGAGCGGGCGCCGGCGGCTACGCCATCACGGTCTCCTCGGCCAGCTCGCAGTCCGTCCGCTCGGGCGATCGCCACGTCCTCACCGGCGGCGGCTTCACCGAGAAGGACTTCGGCAACTACAAGAAGACCGGCAAGACGGGCAAGAAGTTCCACGATCTGAACGCGGACGGCGACAAGGACACGAACGAGCCGTACCTCGCGGGCTGGACGATCAACGCCTACGTCGACTCGAACGGCGACGGGGACAAGGACGCGAGCGAGAACACGATCGCGGGCTCCGCCGTAACGGATGCGAACGGTGAGTTCACGATCTACCTCGGCCCCGGCAAGTACCTCCTCTGCGAGGTGCAGCAGGCCGGGTGGTCGCAGTCCGCTCCGTCCAACAACGTCTGCGGATCCGGGATCGGCGGCTACGCCGTGACGATCTCCGGCAGCGGCGCCTCCTCGGTTCGCTCGAGCGGCAGCCGCTCGGCCTTCACCGGCACGCACACGAACTACGAGTTCGGCAACTACCGGAAGGCCACCAAGTCGGGCATGAAGTTCCACGACCTGAACGCCAACGGCGTGAAGGACGCGGGCGAGCCCGGCCTCCAGGGCTGGACGATCACGGCCTACAAGGACACGAACGGCAACGGAGTGAAGGACGCCGGCGAGACGACGGTCGGCGCGAGCGCCGTCACCGACGCGAACGGCAACTACTCCATGAGCCTGAATCCCGGCAAGTACGTCGTCTGCGAGACGCAGCAGGCCGGCTGGACGCAGTCCTACCCGACCGGCAGCGCATGCGGCACGGGCGCGGGCGGCTGGGCGATCAACCTCGCCGCGGGCGACATCGACACCGGCAACGACTTCGGCAACTGGAAGAAGGGCACGAAGTCGGGCATGAAGTTCCACGACCTGAACGGCAACGGCGTGAAGGACCAGGGTGAGCCCGGCCTCGCCGGCTGGACGATCACCGCCTACGCCGACGCCAACGGCAACGGCATCCGCGACGCGGGCGAGAACACGGTCGCGGCGACGCAGGTGACGGGTGCGGGCGGCACGTACAGCCTGAGCCTCAACCCCGGCAAGTACGTGGTCTGCGAGACACAGCAGGCCGGCTGGATCCAGACGGCTCCCGCCAACAACGTGTGCGGTCAGGGCCAGGGCGGCTGGGCGATCACGCTCACCTCCGGCCAGGCGCACGTGAACAACGACTTCGGCAACACCCAGCGCGCCACGAAGTCCGGGACGAAGTTCCACGACCTGAACGCCAACGGCGTCCGCGACCAGGGCGAGCCGGGCCTCCCGGGCTGGACGATCACTGCCTACGTGGACGTGAACGGCAACGGGATCAAGGATGCGGGCGACACGACCGTCGCCAACTCCGCGGTCACCGACGCCAACGGCAACTACTCGATGGCACTCGACGCAGGCAAGTACATCGTCTGCGAGACGCAGCAGGCCGGCTGGACGCAGTCCTACCCGGCGAACGTCGCGTGCGCCGGCTTCGGCGGCTGGGGGATCACCCTGAACGCCGGGGACAACGACACCGGCAACGACTTCGGCAACTGGCAGAAGGCCACGAAGACCGGCATGAAGTTCCACGACCTGAACGCCAACGGCGCGAAGGACGCGGGCGAGCCCGGTCTGGCCGGCTGGACGATCACCGCCTACGTCGATGCCAACGGCAACGGCACGAAGGACGCGGCCGAGACGACGGTTGCGGCTTCGGGGGTCACGGGCGCGGGCGGCACGTACAGCCTGGGCCTCAACCCGGGCAAGTACATCGTCTGCGAGACGCTCCAGGCGAACTGGTTCCAGTCCTTCCCGGCCAATCAGGTGTGCGGCGCGGGGATGGGCGGCTGGGCGATCACGCTGACGTCGGGCCAGCTCGACTCCGACAACGACTTCGGGAACTACCAGAGGGCCACGAAGTCGGGCATGAAGTTCAATGACCTGAACACGAACGGCGCCAAGGACCAGGGCGAGCCGGGCCTCGCGGGCTGGGTCATCCGGGCCTACGCCGACACGAACGGCGACGGGACGCTCCAGGCGGGCGAGACGACGATCGCCGCCTCGGCCACGACGGCCGCGGGCGGGACGTACAGCCTCACCCTGAATCCCGGCAAGTACGTGGTCTGCGAGGTCGCGCAGGCCGGTTGGACGCAGTCGCTGCCGGCGAACACCAAGTGTTCGGCGATCAGCGGTCTCGCTCCGGGCGGCTGGGCGATCACGCTCGCGTCGGGTGAGCTCGACTCCGACAACGACTTCGGCAACTGGCAGAGCGCCACGAAGACGGGCGTGAAGTTCCACGACCTGAACGCCAACGGCGTAAAGGACGCGGGCGAGCCCGGTCTTCCCGGCTGGACGATCACGGCGCACGTCGATGCGAACGGCAACGGCGTCCGCGACGCAGGCGAGAACACCGTCGCGGCCACCGGCGTCACCGGTGCGGGCGGTGCGTACTCGCTCAGCCTCAACCCGGGCAAGTACGTGGTCTGCGAGACGCAGCAGGCGAACTGGACGCAGTCGTTCCCGGCGAACAACGCCTGCGGAACGGGCCAGGGCGGCTGGGGCATCACGCTGGCGTCGGGTCAGATCGACTCCGACAACGACTTCGGCAACTACCAGAAGGCCACGAAGACGGGCATGAAGTTCCATGACCTGAACGGGAACGGCCTGAAGGATCAGGGCGAGCCCGGAATGGCCGGCTGGACGATCACGGCCTACGTCGATGCGAACTCCAACGGCGTCCGCGACGCGGGCGAGAACACCGTCGCGGCGAGCCAGGTGACGGGCCAGGGCGGCACGTACAGCCTGAGCCTCAATCCCGGCCGCTACCTCGTGTGCGAGACGCAGCAGGCCGGCTGGACGCAGACGTTCCCGGCGAACGGGGTCTGCGGGCAGGGCCAGGGCGGCTGGGCGATCACGCTCACGTCAGGCCAGCTCGACTCGGACAACGACTTCGGGAACACGCAGCAGGCCACCAAGACGGGCATGAAGTTCCACGACCTGAACAGGAACGGCGTCAAGGATGAGGGCGAGCCCGGACTGGCCGGCTGGACGATCACCGCCTTCGTGGATGCGAACGGCAACGGCATCCGCGACCTCGGCGAGAACACGATCGGTGCGAGCCAGGTGACGGGCCAGGGCGGCACGTACTCCCTGAGCCTCGCCCCCGGCAAGTACGTCGTCTGCGAGACGCAGCAGATCGGCTGGACGCAGTCCTATCCGGCCAACGCGATCTGCGGCAACGGCGGCGGCTGGGCGATCGAGCTCGTCTCCGGCGGACTCGACTCGGGCAACGACTTCGGCAACTGGCAGAAGGCGACCAAGTCCGGGATGAAGTTCGAGGACGTGAACAACAATGGCGTGAAGGATCAGGGTGAGCCGGGCCTCGCAGGCTGGGTCATCCGCGCCTACGCCGACACGAACGGCGACGGCGTCCTCCAGGCCGGCGAGACGACGATCGCGGCCACGGCCACGACCGGCGCGACGGGCACGTACAGCCTGAGCCTCGACCCGGGCAAGTACGTGGTCTGCGAGGTCGCACAGGGCGGCTTCACGCAGACGGCGCCCGCGAACACGAAGTGCGTGGCGATCACCGGACTGGCTCCGGGCGGCTGGGCGATCAACCTCGCCTCCGGCCAGGCCGAGGTGAACAACGACTTCGGCAACCACCGGATCCCGTTCGTCCCGCCCCGCGTCTGCCGCTCGCTGAAGCTGAACCGGCATCAGGCCTTCATCGGCCGCAAGGTGACCATCAAGGCCACCTGCCGCGACCAGCACGGCAAGGGCATGAAGAACGAGAAGGTCACCGTTCTCGGCGCGGGCGTGAAGACGTCGGCCAAGACGAACAAGTTCGGCGTGGCGACCGTCACCATCACGCCGAAGAAGGTCGGAATCATCAAGTTCCAGGTCAAGGGCTCCTCGCGGTGCAAGGCGCAGATCGCCGTCCGCGGGCCGTTCCGCCCGCCGCTGACCGGACGCGACGACTAGCAGTTCCTCCTAGATAGATGGGTACGACGCCGACGCCCCGGGAAACCGGGGCGTCGGTGCGTTGTCACTCGATTTGAGTACCTATCCCTCGAACGAGGGTCACTCGTTCTTGACGGCATGAGCCCTCCCACGAGGGAGTGGACGAGGGCCGCCGCGCGCCGATGCCAACGGCGTGAGCGGGAGACGTTTCCTTGCAGCGTTCGTTGCAGTCCTCGCGTTGGGCGCCCTCTTGGCCTCCGGTGCGATGGCGGCGCGCACGCACTGCGCGAAGTCGTACTCGTACGCGGGCCTGATCGGCTCGCAGGCGGCGCACGGCATCCGCACGAAGCTCACCGTCGTGGAGGATCCCGACGTGAACAACGGCCACGTCGCCGGCTGGGTCGGCGTGGGCGGCGAGGGCATGGGCCCGAACGGCACGACCGAGTGGATCCAGGTCGGCTACAGCGGCTATTCCTGGGAAGACAGCACGCTGTACTACGAGGTCACGCGCCCGAACGGCTACCCGACGTACACGGCCGTCCAGAAGGTCGAGCCGGGCGAGACTCACAACGTCGGCGTCGCCGAGATGAAGAACCGCCGGGACTGGTGGCGCGTGTGGGTGGACGGCAAGGCCGTCTCGAAGCCGATCCACCTCCCCGGCAGCCACGGCACGTGGGAGCCGGTCGCGACGGCCGAGAGCTGGAACGCCGACTCGGGTCGGTGCAACAGCTTCGCCTACCGCTTCTCGAATGTCGCCTTCGCCTCGCGGCCGAGCCGCGGCTGGCGGCTCATGAAGGACGCGATGAAGCTCGAGGACACGGGCTACCGCGTCCGGCGCTGGAACGGCGGTTTCACCGCCCGCGGCGCCATCTAAGAGGGCTCGCCGCAAGGAACCTTGGCCCCCGGGCCGCGCTGGACGGCGCGATCCAGCGTCCTCAGTCGCGCCCGTAGCCTCCGGCTACGAACACTCTCTGCGTCCTTGCCTCGCACCGACCAGCGCACCCCGGCGACGAAGGCTCCTTCCGCCGATCCCTCCTAGCCCGCGAGCAGGTACGCACTCGCAAGACCGGCCCACTCGCCGTACGGCGCGAGGAGCTCCCGCGTGTCCTCGGCGGTAGCCGGCTTGCCGGACAGGTGCGAGCAGAGCTTGACGAGCCCCAGGTCGCCCACGAGCCCGTGGTCGAAGCGGCCGAGCCCGTAGAGCGAGATGACGCCGGCCGACCATGGGCCGAGCCCTCGTTCCCGCGTGATCCGGTCCGCGGCGGCCGGTGCGTCCTTGAGCCGCTCGAGGTCGAGCTCGCGGGACAACCGCACGAGCGTGGCCGCCTTGCGCGCGGCGAGCCCGTAGCGGGCGAGCTCCGCGGGCGAGAAGCGCGCGAACGTCTCCCGCGTCGGCGGAAGCCGCAGCCCGTTGTGCTCCTCGGACGAGACGGCCAGGAGACGGCGCTCGAGCCGCCGTGCGGCGCTCGCCTGGACGAGCTGGCCGCAGAGCGCCTTGAGGAGCGCGTGCGTCACCGTGGCGACACGGAGCGGCCGCATGCCCTTCCGAGCGCGGATGGCCGGCCCGACGAGCGGGTCGTCGCGGAACTCCTCGAGGAACGGCGCGTGCGAGTCGTCGGCGGCGAGCATGAACCGCAGCGGCTCGACCGCGGCCTTCGTTCCGTCGATGCGGGCCTCGAGCTTTCCATCGCTCCGCTGCCAGACCCGGGCGGTGACCGGAGCGCCCTCGACCTCGTACGCAAGCGTCAGGATCCCTTCGCGAAAGATCCGCGTGGCGTCGCTTCGGTGGCGGGCGGACTGAGCGAGCGAATAGGGCGGCCGAGGCTCAATCGTCGTCTCCACGGCCATCCCGCGAGATTAACGAAGTGGGTCTTGGTTAACCGGCTGTTACGGCCGATATAAGCCTTCATGCGCCCGCGTTACCTCCCGACCACTTCGGTACCATGGGGTCTCGCGGTACGACTGGAAGGGGCTTTGAGCGTTGTTCGAACGGTTCACTGAACGCGCACGTCAGGTCGTCGTTCTCGCCCAAGACGAGGCACGCGCCCTGAAGCACAACTACATCGGGACCGAGCACATCCTGCTCGGACTCCTCCGCGAGGAGGAGGGGCTCGCCGCGCGAGTCCTCGAGAGCCTCGACATCACGGTGGAGGAAGTCCGCGCCCAGGTCGCCCGTATCGTGGGCCAGGGCGACGAGGTCACCACCGGCCAGATTCCGTTCACGCCGCGCGCCAAGAAGGTGCTCGAGCTGGCGCTGCGCGAGGCCCTGTCGCTGGGCCACAACTACATCGGAACGGAGCACATCCTCCTCGGCCTCGTGCGCGAGAACGAGGGTGTCGCGGCGCGCATCCTGCTCGACTTCGACGCAGATGCGGAAAAGATTCGCAACGAGATCATCCGGATGCTCTCCGGCCCCGGCCGCCGCCAGTCCGGCTCGGGCGGCGCCACCGGCGAGAAGTCGAAGAGCTCGAAGCTCCTCGACCAGTTCGGCCGCAACCTGACCAAGCTCGCGTCCGAGGGCAAGCTCGACCCGGTCGTCGGCCGTCAGACGGAGATCGAGCGCGTCATGCAGATCCTGTCGCGGCGCACGAAGAACAACCCGGTCCTGATCGGCGAGCCCGGCGTGGGGAAGACCGCGGTCGTCGAGGGCCTCGCCGCCCGGATCGCGACGAACCAGGTGCCCGAGCTCCTGAAGGGCAAGCAGATCTACACACTCGACCTCGCGGCGCTGGTCGCGGGCTCGAAGTACCGCGGAGAGTTCGAGGAGCGCCTGAAGAAGGTGATGAAGGAGATCACCCAGCGCGGCGACATCGTCCTCTTCATCGACGAGCTGCACAATCTCGTCGGCGCGGGTGCGGCCGAGGGCGCCATCGACGCCGCTTCGATCCTGAAGCCGGCGCTGGCCCGCGGCGAGCTCCAGACGATCGGCGCGACGA
The DNA here is from genome assembly GCA_963716435.1 of uncultured Thermoleophilia bacterium. Classification (GTDB taxonomy): domain Bacteria; phylum Actinomycetota; class Thermoleophilia; order Gaiellales; family Gaiellaceae; genus CAVRUF01. Next base: position 2,581,990 of record OY970312.1, on the reverse strand, counting down.
CGCTCGACGAGTACCGCAAGTACCTGGAGCGCGACGCCGCCCTCGAGCGGCGCTTCCAGCAGATCAAGGTGGAGGAGCCGTCCGTGGACGACACGGTTCAGATCCTGCGCGGCCTGCGCGACCGCTACGAGGCGCACCACCGCTGCACGATCACCGACGACGCGCTTCAGGCCGCGGCCAGCCTGGCGGACCGCTACATCCAGGACCGCCACCTGCCGGACAAGGCCATCGACCTGGTCGACGAGGCCGCGTCCCGCATGCGCATCAAGACGATGACCGCTCCGCCGCGCTACCGCGAGCTCGAGGAAGAGATCGAGCGCGTGCGCGAGGAGAAGGAAAAGGCGATCGAGGACCAGGAGTTCGAGAAGGCCGCGAACCTGCGCGACAAGGAGCGCAAGCTCACGCAGAAGCGCCGCGACCTCGAGGAGAAGTGGCGCTCGTCCGAAGAGGTCGAGCAGCCCGAGATCGGCGAGGAGGAGATCGCCGACATCGTCTCCATGTGGACGGGCATCCCGGTCTTCAAGCTGACCGAGGCCGAGTCGCAGAAGCTGATCAAGATGGAGGGCGAGCTCCACAAGCGCGTGATCGGCCAGGAGGAGGCGATCGTCGCCGTCTCCAAGTCGATCCGCCGCGCCCGCGCCGGCATCAAGGACCCGAAGCGCCCGACCGGCTCGTTCATCTTCCTCGGCCCCTCGGGCGTGGGGAAGACCGAGCTGGCGCGCACGCTCGCCGAGTTCCTGTTCGGCGACGAGGACGCGATGATCCAGGTGGACATGTCGGAGTACATGGAGAAGCACTCCGTGTCCCGGCTCGTCGGCTCGCCGCCCGGCTACATCGGCTACGACGAGGGCGGCCAGCTCACCGAGGCCGTGCGCCGCAAGCCGTACTCGGTCGTGCTGCTCGACGAGGTCGAGAAGGCGCACCCGGACGTGTTCAACATCCTGCTCCAGATCCTCGAGGACGGGAAGCTCACGGACGCCCAGGGCCGCAAGGTCGACTTCCGCAACACGATCGTGATCATGACGTCGAACATCGGCGCGGCCACGATCTCGAAGAACCAGTCGCTCGGCTTCTCGATGGGCGACGAGTCGGGCCTCAGCTACGACGAGATGAAGTCGCGGATCATGGGCGAGCTGAAGAAGGTCTTCCGCCCCGAGCTCCTGAACCGCATCGACGAGGTCATCGTCTTCCACAAGCTGTCGAAGGAAGAGATCACGGTCATCGTGGATCTCATGCTCAAGCGGCTGCGCGACCAGATGGTCGAGCACCAGACCGCCATCGAGCTCACCGACGACGCGAAGCAGCTCCTCGTGGAGAAGGGCTACGACCCGGCGATGGGCGCCCGGCCGCTGCGCCGCGCGATCCAGCGCCACATCGAGGATCCGCTCGCCGACTTCGTCCTCGGCCGCTCCCTCAAGCCGGGCTCGACGATTCTGGTCGACCGCAAGGCCGGCACCGACGACGTCGAGATCACGGTCATCGAGGGCCCGGAGCCCGAGCAGCGCGAGAAGGTCACCGTCCCCGCCGAGGAGCCGAAGGGCTCGGGCGGCGATGACGACGACCCCTCGGACGACGAGTAGCTTCGGCTAGAAAAGGAAAGCGGCCCCGGAGGGCCGCTTTCGGTAGTGCAGGTCTTCTGGCTGTTCGCTAGGCGGGGCGATCCTCTTCGTCGTGCGTGTGCCCCTCGGCCGAATGGTCGTGCGGCGCGGGCTCGGCCGGAGCCTCCGGCGCTGCAGGAGCCTCCGGCGCTGCAGGAGCCGGCGGCGGCGGGGGAGGCGTGGACTCGGCCGGAGCAGCGGGAGCGCTTGAAGCGCCGCCGGAGCCGCCCATGCCCTGGGCTTCGGTGACGAGCTTGTCCATGCCGCCTGCTTCCTGTACGGACATCCACGAACCGACGGCGATGATGATCGCCAGGATCAAGCCGACCCACGCGGGCCAATGGCGATACTCGTTGTCCACGAGCACCTTGATGATCGTGAAGAGCAGAATCAGGATTCCGAGGACGGCGCCGGTCAGCGCATCGGAAACCGGAAGGTTCAGGTCGACTGCGGCAAGGCGCACGATGAGCCATGCGAGCAGGACGACGGTGAGGATCCCCATGATGATCCCGATGCCGTGCCAGCCGCTGACACCGCCCTCGGCCACCGTTACGCCCTCGAAGGTCGCCTCGAGGTGCTGCCAGTCGAGGAAACTGTCGATCAGCAGGAGCACACTCCCCACGAGCATGAGCTGCGCACCCCGTGAGAGTGCGTTGAATCGTTCCATGCGGCCCGTCCTTTCTCGTTCGCGCCTCTGTCCGCCTAGGGCTTTCGTCGTGCACTCTCCAATGCCTGGCGGACGGATGCAAGCCCGATTGGAGAAATCGGCGCGATTTCGAGGTTCGATCGGCCCGTTCGTCGTCTTGTCCCCGGCCTAGACTCGGTGACGTGGCCAAGGCGGCGGCAGTCCAGTACGCATGCTCGGAATGCGGGTACACGACCGGGAAATGGCTCGGTCGCTGCTTCGCCTGCAACGCGTGGGGGACGCTCGTCGAGGAGCGCGCCGTCGCGCCGTCGGGACGCAAGAGCGCGGCCGCTCAGGGCCGGCCCGTTCTGCGGCTCGTCGAGGTCGAGTCCTCCGACGCCGAGCGCGTCACCACCGGCGTGGCCGAGCTCGACCGCGTTTTGGGCGGCGGGCTCGTCCCTGCGTCGCTCGTGCTCGTCTCGGGCGACCCCGGGATCGGCAAGTCGACGCTCCTCCTCATGGCGCTGCGCTCGATGAGCGCCGAGCGTCCCGTCGTGCTCGTCACCGGCGAGGAATCCGCGGCCCAGGTGAAGCTGCGCGCCGACCGGCTCGGCGGCGCCGGCGACGTGCGGATCCTGGCCGAGACGAATCTGGACGAGGTCTGCGCCACGCTCGAGCGCGAGCGCCCCGAGGTGGCCGTGATCGATTCCGTGCAGACCCTTTACTCGCCCGAGCTCGGCTCGGCGCCCGGCTCGGTCGGCCAGGTGCGCGAGGCGGCGGCGCGCCTCTTGCGGCTCTCCAAGGAAGAGGGCATCGCGGTCTTCCTCGTCGGCCATGTGACGAAGGACGGAACGGTCGCGGGCCCGCGCGTCCTCGAGCATCTCGTCGACTGCGTCCTCCAGTTCGAGGGCGACCGCTACCGCTCGCACCGGATTCTGCGCGCCGTCAAGAATCGTTTCGGCTCGACGAACGAGCTGGGCGTCTTCGAGATGACCTCGGCCGGCCTCGTGGGCGTCGAGGATCCGTCGCTCGTCTTCGGCAAGGCCGCGTACGGAGAGCCCGGATCCGCGATCGCCTGCGCGCTCGAGGGAACGCGACCGATCGTGCTGGAGATCCAGGCGCTCGTGTCGCGCACCGACCTCGCGATGCCGCGCCGCGTCGCCACCGGCGTGGATCCCAAGCGCCTTTCGATGATCGTCGCCGTGCTGGCGCGTCACGCCGGAGTCGCGCTCGGCCAGGCCGACGTGTTCGTGAACGTTGCCGGCGGGGTGCGGATCGACGAGCCCGGCGCCGACCTCGCGGTGGCCGTCGCAATCGCCTCCGCAGCGCGCGGCGTCCCCGTCCGCCCGGGAGTCGCGTGCCTCGGCGAGATCGGCCTCACGGGCCGCCTGCGCCCGGTCGGGCAGATGGAACGGCGCCTGTCCGAATGCGAGAAGCTCGGGCTCACGGAGGCCGTCGTTCCAGAAGAGACGTTGCCTCATGGCAGAATGCGGCTCAACGCCGCGGACACCCTGCGGCGGGCTATCTCTCTTGGACTCGATGCGGGCGGACCCACGGAAGGATAAAACCCTCCTCTCGGCACTGAGCCTTGTCTCGCCGGGGACGCCGTTGCGCGCCGGCATCGACGACATCATCCGCGCGCAGCTCGGCGCTCTGCTCGTCGTCGGGGAGCCGAACGACCTCGCGTTCCTCTTCTCAGGCGGCATGCGGCTCGACCTGCCGCTGACCTCGCAGCTCCTCTACGAGTTGGCGAAGATGGACGGCGCGATCATCGTGAACGACGAGCTGACGAAACTCGTCTACGCGAACGTGCAGCTCATGCCCGATCCGAAGATCCCGTCCGAGGAAACGGGCACGCGACACCGTACCGCCGAGCGGGTGGCGAAGCAGACGGGCAGGCTCGTGATCTCGATCTCGCAGCAGCGCGAGACCGTCACGGTCTTCGTGGGCGACGTGCGCTACCAGCTCGGGGAGATCTCCGAGGTGCTCGCGAAGACGAACCAGGCGCTCGCGACGCTCGAGACCTACCGCACGCGCCTCGACCAGGGCCTCACGCGGCTGACCGCGCTCGAGTTCCAAAGCGCGGTCATGCTCGACGACGTCCTCGTCGTCCTCCAGCGGGCCGAGATGACGACCCGCATGGCCTCCGAGATCGAGCGGAACCGGATCGAGCTCGGCGAGGAGGGCCTCCTCATCCAGATGCAGCTCGACGAGTTGATGGAGGACGTGGCCCGCGAGAAGGTCGCCGTCGTCTACGACTACGAGCGTTCGGGCGACGCGGGCAACGCGGTCGCGGCGCTGGAGCGGCTCGGCGCGCTGGCGCACGAGCGGCTGGTTGAATTCGACGAGATCGCGGTGCTCCTCGGCTATCCCAAGGAGGCGAATCCGCTCGACTTCACGGTCGCGCCGCGCGGCTACCGCGTGCTTCAGCACATCCCGCGTCTGCCCGAGGTGATCGTTCGCCATCTCGTCCGCGATTTCGGCGGTCTCGACGCCGTGATTCGCGCCAGCCAGCGGGAGCTGGAAGCGGTCGAAGGCGTCGGCGCGGTGCGCGCCCGGGAGATCCGTGAGGGTCTCCGGCGCCTCCAGGAGCACAACCTGGTCGACCGCTATCTCCAGATGTGAGATGGAAAAGCCCTGCTCGTAGCCGGGCCGCGTGCCTTCCGGTACGAAAAGTCCTGGAAAGTTTGGCTTTTTAAGGCTTGTCTAGGTACAATTGGTGGCCTTGGAGAGAGGTCGGGGCGTAGGCGTGCGCCTATTTCGAGAGGGAGGCAGCTTGTACGAGATCGGCGATAAGGTCGTCTACCCCCACCACGGAGCAGGAGTCGTAGCGAAGAAGGAATCGCGCACCATCCTCGGACAGGAGCGCGAGTACCTGACGATCCAGATCCTGCACAACGACATGACGGTCAACGTGCCGTCCGAGAATTGCGAGCGTGTGGGGCTCCGCAAGGTGATCGACGAGGAAATGGTGGAGAGGGTTCTCGAAGTCCTCCACGGTGACGGCACGAACATGCCGAAGAACTGGAATCGCCGCTTCAAGTACAACCGCGACAAGATGAAGACGGGCGACATCTTCGAGCTCGCCGAGGTCGTCCGGAACCTGTCGCTTCGCGACCAGGAGAAGGGCCTCTCGACCGGCGAGAAGCAGATGTTCGTGAAGGCCAAGAAGATCCTCGCGTCCGAGCTCATGTACGCCAAGGGCATGGACGAGGACGAGGCCGCAGCCTGGCTCGACGACGTTCTCGGCAGCCCGGTGCGCGCGGCCGTCGCGAGCTGACCGGAGACCCGACCGGCGTTTGGGCCGTTGTCGTTGCGGCAGGTCGCGGCGAGCGTCTCGCCATGGACCGGCCGAAGTCGTTCGCGAATCTCGGCGGGCGACCGCTCCTGGCCGCGAGTTTGGAACGGCTCGACGAGTCCGACTGGATCGAGGCGATCGTCGTCGTCGCTCCTCCTGAGTGGGAGGAGCCGGTGATCCTGCTGGCCGAGGAGCTCGGGGCCGGCAAGGTGACCGTCGCGGTTCCGGGCGGGGAGACGCGCGCGGACTCGGTGCGCGCCGGCCTCGCCGAGGTGCCTGAGGACATCCCGGTCGTGCTCGTGCACGACGCCGCGCGCCCGTTCGTCACCGAGGCCGTGGTCGAGCGCGTGCTGGTCGCGCTCGAGGGCGTCGACGGCGTTGTCCCGGCGCTTCCGCTTGCGGACACGCTCAAACGGGCGGAGGGTGACGTCGTGACCGAAACGGTCGACCGCAGCGGGCTCTACGCGGTGCAGACGCCGCAGGCGTTCGTGACGTCGGTGCTCCGCTCTGCGATCGCGCGCGGGGAGGGCAGCGACTGCGCGTCCTTCGTCGAGGCCGCCGGCGGCCGCGTTCGGCTGGTCGAGGGCGATCCGGCGCTCTTCAAGGTGACGACGCCGGCCGATCTCGCACTGGCGGAACGGCTGGTCGCCTCGTGAGCGATCTCCGCATCGGGATGGGCGTCGACGCGCACGCGCTCTCGGGAACCAAGGTGCTCGTGCTCGGCGGAGTGGTGTTCCCTGGGGAGCCCGGGCTGGTCGGGCATTCGGACGGGGACGTGCTCGCGCACGTGCTCATCGACGCGCTGCTCGGCGCGGCGGGGCTCGGCGACATCGGCTCGCTGTTCCCCTCGGACGATCCTGTCTGGGAAGGCGCGTCGTCGCTGGATCTGCTGCGCAAGGCGTACGACGACGTGCTCGCCGCGGGGTTCGAGTTGCTCAGCGCCGACTGCGTCCTGATCGGCGAGCGGCCGCGCATCGCCGACCTCCGCGACGAGATGCGCGCCGCTCTCGCCGGTGCGATCGACGTCGATCCCGCGCTGGTGAACGTCCGCGCGACGACGACGGACAAGCTGGGCTTCGCCGGCCGCGGCGAAGGTCTTGCCGCGCAGGCTGTGGCGCTCGTTCGGTCCGTTTAGTCGAGCCCGCCGATGCGCTGCGGTGGCCAGTACCGGCCGACGACGCGGGCAATAAACGCCTCGCGGGGCGCGGTGCCCCAATGGCGGCTATCGCACGACCACCCGCGGTTGTCCCCAAGAACGTAGTACTCGCCGTCCGGCACCGTGACCGGGGATGAGCCCGGCGGTTCGACGTATGGATCTACCTCGTCGTCGCCAGCTGCGACGTAGGGTTCGTCGAGTTCCTCGCCGTTCACGAGCACCGCCCCGTTGCGGACATCGATGTGATCGCCCGGCATGCCGATCACGCGCTTGACGAACACGCTCCCGCTTCCGCACGTCGTCAGCGCGCCATCGATGGCGCGCGGAACGAAGCGACGTCTCCGCGCTGGGGATCACGGCCGAACACGTAGCGGACGGCGACGATGCGATCGGCGGTGTGTCCGCTGCAGCCGTCGTACAAGTCAATGCCGGCTGGAGGCTCGCAGAGCAGCGTGGGCTCCATCGCCGCCGATGGAATTCGGTAGAGCTCCGTCCCGGCGGATATCGCGACCACGAGCAGGAAAAGTGCGACCAGGCCGCCGCGCTCGAGCCAGCGCAGCCGCGGATTCTCGCGCCGCGCTTTGGCGCGTCGCAGGCCGTCCTCGTCGTAACGGTTACGCGCCCACCAGGATCTTGGTTTCGCCAGGCGGATCGCGCCCACGATCCAGACAATCGCGACGACGAAGCCGACGAGGAGGACGCCCCACTTCCCCTTGAGCGCGACGACGACGGCGCACGCGAGCGAAACGACGATGAACGCGATGTACAGGGCGAGAAGCATGCCGCGCGCCGATCCTCGCAGGTCGTTTCGAGGCTGGCTACCGAGGCAGGTGGGCTCGACCGCTGACGACCTCGACCAGGCCGTCCCGCTCGAGGGAACGGACAGCCTCGGCGTCCGTAGCTGTCTCGCCCGCGGCCACGGCGCGCAGCGTAAGCGCGCGCCGCTGCCGGAACGAGCCTTCGAAGCGGCTCTGCTTGCGCTGCGGCTCATAGTGGCGGCCTCGCGACGGGCAGCCCGCCGAGAGCGGACACACCTCGCAGCGGGGAATCCGCGCCAGGCAGACCGTGGCGCCGAGATCGAAGAGCGCCTGCGCCGCCTCGGGGCCGAACTCGCCGCCGCTTCGCTCGAGCACGCGGCCGACGTTCACGTCCACCGGCAGCACCTCCCGGCCGAGCGCAAACGCCCCGACCGCGTCCGCCGTGTACCGGCCGACCCCTGGGAAGCTCCGTCAGGTCGTCCGGCCAGCCCGACGCGGCCACGACGCGTGCCGCCTCGTGCAGCGAGACCGCCCGCCGGTTGTAGCCGAGGCCCTGCCAGGCCACGATCACGTCCGCCCGCGAGGCCGCCGCGAGCGCGTCCACGGTCGGCCAGCGCTCCAGCCACTCCTCCCAGCGCGGCACGACCCGCGAAACCTGGGTCTGCTGGAGCATCACCTCGCTCACGAGGATCGCGTAGGGGTCCTGCGTTCTGCGCCAGGGCAGGTCGCGGCCGTGCTCGCGATACCAGGCGAGGAGCGCGGCCTGCACGGGCCTCAGAGGCCGCGGGACTGGCGCAGGCGGATGTAGCCGTAGGTGACCCAGGCGACGATGGGGAAGATGACGAGCAGCGCGATCCAGCCGATCTTTCCGCCGGTCGAGAGGCGCTTGTTCCGGAGCACGTCGGCGGCGAACACGATCACGAGCGCGATGTAGATCAGCAGCAGGGTGAAGTACACAAACATCTCCTTTTCGCGGGGGTTCGCGGGACACTAGCGGCGCTATGCTCGCGCCGTGGTTCGAGTCCGCTTCGCGCCGAGCCCGACCGGGTCGCTGCACATGGGCAGTGCGCTCACGGCCGTCGCGAACCGGAGCTTTGCCGATGAGCACGGTGGCCAGTTCGTCCTGCGGATCGACGACACCGACGAGGCGCGCACCGAGGCGGGCGCCGAGGCGGGGATCCTCGACGACCTGACGTGGCTCGGCATCGCCTGGGACGAGGGCCCCGTGCACCAGAGCCGGCGGGCGGATCGCTACGCCGAGGTGGCCGGGCGAATGGTCGAGACCGGGGAGGCCGAGCGCGAGGCCGACGGTGCGCTTCGCTTCCGCGCGGAAACTCGGCCGACGCTCCTCCGTGCGGACGGGCGCGCGACCTACCAGCTCGCGTCGGTGGTGGACGACGTCGACTTCGGGATCACGCACGTGATCCGCGGCACCGACCACCTGGACAACGCGCCGCTCCACGCCGCGCTCACCCGGGCGCTCGGGGCCGAGCCGCCCGAGTACATCCATCACGGGCTGCTCCTCGGGCCCGACGGGACGAAGCTCTCGAAGCGGCACGGCGCGGCCTCGCTCGCCGAGTTCCGCGAGCGCGGCATCCCGGCCGAGGCGGTTCGCGCCTACCTGGAGGAGCTCGGGCTGCCGAAACACGACGTCCACTACGACGAGCAGCGGCTCAAGCGCCTCGCCGTCGATGCGCTCGCGGCGCTCTCCGACGAGGAGCTGACCGCCCGTGTGGACGCTCCCGTCTCGGTGGCGCCCGCGCTGCGCGGGGCCCGCGATCTCGTCGAGGCGCGGGCGCTGGCGCAGCTCGTCTTCGAGGCGCCTGCTCCGGCTCCGACCGAGTCGCCCGACACGCTCCGCCGCTTCGCCGAATTGCGCGGGGCTGCTCCCGACGCACTCGACCTCGCCGCGGCCGACGAGCTGCTCGGCGCCCTCCGATCCGAAAAAGCCGATCTGCGCGCGCTGCGGCTGGCGCTCACGGGGGAGCCCCGCGGACCCGAGCTGAGAGCCGTGCTTGCCGCGCTTCCGCGTGACGAGGCGCTCCGCCGCGCTGCGGCTACTGCGTGAGCTCGGGCCCGACGGTCGTCGCCGTCTGCAGGAACGCCGCCACGGTGCCGGATGCCTCTCCGCGGTCGCGCCTGCGGATCGCGACGAGCTGGGGCCGGGGCATCTCCGCGTCGGTGATCTCGATCAGCCGCAGCCGCCCGGCTGCGATCTCGTCGGCGACCGCGGTCTCGGGAAGGAGCGCGACGCCGAAGCCGAGCTCGACCATCTTCTTCGCGGCGTCGATCGCGTCCAGCTCCATCACGGCGTCGGGCCGCACGCCGGCGGTGCGAAAGAGCGCGTTCGTGAGCTCCGTGTAGCTCGACGTACGGTCGAACTGGATGAGCTGCTCGCGCGCGATCTCCTCGAGCCGGATCTCCCCGCGCTTGGCGAACCGGTGCGACGGATCGCAGACGAGCACGAGCCGGTCGTCGTAGAGCGGCGTCGACACGATGTCCGGATGGCGCAGCGCGCGGACGAGGCCGAGGTCGACCTGCTCGCGCAGCACGAGCTCGAGCACCTCCTCCGAATGGCCGGTGCGCACGCTCACGCGCACGCGCGGGTACGCGGTCGCGAACTCCTTGAGCATCGTCGGCAGCGCGTAGGTCGAAAGCGCCGGCGCCGCCCCGAGCGCCAGCCGGCCCGCGCCGCCGCGCTCGAACGCGTTCACGACCTGGCGTCCGTCCGAGAGCGACTCGAGCGCCCGCACCGCGAACGGGAGGAAGGCCTCGCCCGCCTCGGTCAGCCGCATCCCGTGCGAGGTGCGGTGGAAGAGCTTCGCCGCGAGCTCCTTCTCCAGCTGCTGTAGCCGCGAGGTCAGCGCCGGCTGGGATACGAACATCGCGTCCGCCGCGCGGCTGACGCTGGCCGTTCGAGCCACCTCGACGAAGGCCTGGACCTGTGAGAGTTGCATAACCAAATTCTATATTGCTGATCTACAGAAACGATTTGCTGGATACCACGTGTGTGGCTACCGTCCGCGGCATCGGGCAATCCAAGGGAGGTTCGATGCGAGCAGACGCGACCTACACGGCCTATGACGCCGACGAGCCGGAGGGGCCCCGCAAGGCGACCGTGATCGTGTTGAGCTCCGCGGAGCTCAGTCCCTGCACGTGTCCGGAGTTCTGCGAGCGTGATCACGATCGCGACTAGCGCCGCGGAGGTGGTCACCCCCGAAGCGCTCGCCTTCGTCGGCGAGCTGCACCGCCGCTTCGAGCCGCGGCGGCAGGAGCTGCTCGCGCTTCGGATCGAGCGCCAGGCCCGCCTCGACGCGGGCGAGCTTCCAGACTTTCTCCCCGGGACGAAGGTGATCCGCGAGGGCGACTGGCACGTCGCGCCGGTGCCGCACGATCTCCAGGACCGGCGCGTCGAGATCACCGGCCCGGTCGACCGGAAGATGGTCATCAACGCGCTCAACTCGGGAGCGCGCTGCTTCATGGCCGACTTCGAGGACGCGAATTCGCCGACCTGGCAGAACTGCATCGAAGGCCAGGTGAACCTGACCGACGCGATCGAGCGCACGATCGAGCTCGACACCGGCGAGAAGACGTACCGGCTGAACGACGAGACGGCGACGCTGATCGTCCGTCCGCGCGGCTGGCATCTCGACGAGCGCAACCTTCCCGGCGGGACGATGTCCGCGTCGCTCTTCGACTTCGGGCTCTACCTGCACCGGAACGCGCAGCGGCTGCTCGAGCGCGGCACCGGCCCGTACCTCTACCTGCCGAAGCTCGAAAGCCACCTCGAGGCGCGCCTTTGGAACGACGTCTTCGACTTCACCGAGGACACGCTCGGCCTCGACCGCGGGACGATCAAGGCGACCGTCCTCATCGAGACGATCCTCGCAGCGTTCGAGATGGACGAGATCCTCTACGAGTTGCGCGACCACATCGTCGGGCTGAACGCCGGCCGCTGGGACTACATCTTCAGCATCATCAAGAAGTTCCGCACGCGGCCCGAGTTCGTCCTTCCCGACCGCGCGCAGGTGACCATGACCGTCCCGTTCATGCGCGCCTACACGGATCTGCTCGTGCAGACGTGCCACCGCCGCGGCGCGCACGCGATGGGCGGAATGGCCGCGTTCGTCCCCAGCCGCCGCGACGCGGAGGTGAACGAGCGCGCCTTCGCCAAGGTTCGTGAGGACAAGGAGCGCGAGGCGGGCGCCGGGTTCGACGGCACCTGGGTTGCCCATCCCGATTTGGTTCCTGTTGCTCTACACGAGTTCGACCTGGTTCTCCAGGCCCACCCCAACCAGGTCGAAAGGCTGCGCGAGGAGGTCGACGTTGTGGCGGCCGACCTCCTCGACGTGGCCGTGCCCGGCGGAGAGATCACCGACGAGGGCGTCGCCGGAAACGTCAGCGTCGGGCTGCGCTACCTCGAGTCGTGGCTGCGCGGCGTCGGCGCGGTGGCGCTCGACAACCTGATGGAGGACGCGGCGACCGCTGAGATCGCGCGCTCCCAGATTTGGCAGTGGCTGCGGCATGGGCGCATCGAGCGCGATCGCGTGGTCGCGCTCGAGGGCGCCGCGCTCGCCGGGGTGGGCGAGGGCCGCTGGGATGACGCGCGCGCCCTGTTCGACCGTGTCGCGCTCGCGGACGAGTTCGAGGAGTTCCTGACGTTGCCGGCCTACGACTACTTGGAGGGAAACCGATGAAGGGGTTTGCGGAGCAGGTGGAGGCACTCGAGCGCCGCTGGGACGAAGAGCGCTGGGCCGGGATCGAGCGGCCGTACACGGCCGAGGAGGTCGTGCGGCTCCGCGGTTCCGTCCACGTCGAGCACACGCTCGCGCGGCGCGGGGCAGAGCGCCTCTGGTTGCTGCTCCACGACGAGGAGTACGTCGCCGCGCTCGGCGCGCTGTCGGGCGGCCAGGCCGTGCAGATGGTCAAGGCCGGACTGAAGGCGATCTACCTCTCCGGCTGGCAGGTCGCGGCCGACGCGAACCTCGGGGAGAACGTGTATCCGGATCAGTCGCTCTACCCGGCCACGTCGGCGCCTGCGCTCGTTCGGCGCCTGAACAACGCGCTGCGCCGCGCCGACCAGATCGAGTGGTCCGAAGGCGCCGGCGAGCGCGAGTGGCTCGCGCCGATCGTCGCGGACGCGGAGGCCGGCTTCGGCGGCGCGCTGAATGCATTCGAGCTCATGAAGGGTTTCATCGAGGCCGGCGCCTCCGGCGTGCACTACGAGGATCAGCTGGCCTCTGAAAAGAAGTGCGGCCATCTAGGCGGCAAGGTGCTTGTCCCGACTGCACAGTTCGTCCGCACCTTGGTTGCGGCCCGCCTGGCCGCCGATGTCCTCGACGTCCCAACCGTTCTGTTCGCGCGCACCGACGCGCTCGCGGCGACGCTCCTCACGAGCGACGTGGACGAGCGCGACGCCGGCTTCGTGAACGGCGAGCGGACGCCGGAGGGCTTCTTCCAGGTCGAGTCGGGGATCGACAGCGCGATCGCCCGCGGGCTTGCGTATGCGCCGTTCGCGGACGTGCTGTGGTGCGAGACGTCGACGCCTGATCTCGACGAGGCCGAGGTCTTTGCGGCGGCCATCCACGAGCAGTTCCCGGGCAAGCTCCTCGCCTACAACTGCTCGCCGTCGTTCAACTGGAAGCGCCACCTGGACGACGCGACGATCGCCGAGTTCCAGCAGCGGCTCGCGGGGATGGGCTACCGGTTCCAGTTCATCACGTTGGCCGGTTTCCACGCCCTGAACGCCGGGATGTTCGAGCTGGCGGGCGGCTTCGCGGCGGAGGGCATGACCGCGTACGTGCGGCTGCAGGAGCGCGAGTTCGAGCTGGAGGAGGACGGCTACACGGCGACCCGCCACCAGCGCGAGGTCGGCGCCGGCTACTTCGATCTGGTCGCGCAGGCCGTGTCGGGCGGCGAGAGCTCGACGCTCGCGCTCAAGGGCTCGACCGAAGAGGCGCAGTTCGAACAGGCACCCGCCTGAGCGGCGCCGGCTAGCCCGAAACCGCCACACCCCCACCCTGGGAGGGGCTGTGGCCCCCTCTTGTCGGGGGCCACCCACATTCCCGAAGGGAGGGTAGCGGGCATGGGCGCACGGGTTTCGCGCGGATGCGTGCCGATTGTGTGCCGATTCGCCCACAGCGGCGGGGCGTGCGGCGCTGGCACCCGCCGGGGTCTGCGAATCTACGGTCGTGCGCATCTACAACTCGTTCACGCGCTCCAAGGAGGAGCTGCCCGCGCCGCCCGGCCCGATCGGGATGTACGTCTGCGGGCCGACCGTGTACCAGCGCATCCATGTCGGCAACGCGCGCCCGTTCGTCGTCTTCCTCTGGATGCGCGACTGGCTGCGCGCAAACGGCTACGACGCGACGCTCGTCGAGAACGTCACCGACGTGAACGACAAGATCTACGACGCAGCCCGGGCGCAGGACATCCCGAGCGAGCAGCTCGCCCGCGACGCCACCCGCTGGTACTTCGAGGACACCGACGGGCTCGGCATCGGCCGCCCCGACGTCGAGCCGCTCGCGACCGAGACGATCCCTGAGATCGTCGCGCTGATCTCCGATCTCGTCGAGCGCGGCCTCGCGTATGAGTCGCAGGGCGACGTCTACTTCCGCGTCGGCGCGTTCCCCGAGTACGGCGCACTGTCGGGCGCGAACCTCGACGACATGGTCTCGCAGGAGCCCGGCGACCTGAAGGAGGATCCCCGCGACTTCGCCCTTTGGAAGGCCAACAAGCCGCATGAGGACACGCACTGGGACTCCCCGTGGGGCCCGGGCCGGCCGGGCTGGCACATCGAGTGCTCGGCCATGGCCGAGAAGCATCTGGGCCCGGAGTTCTGCCTGCACGGCGGCGGGCTCGACCTCCGCTTTCCCCACCACGAGAACGAGATCGCCCAGTCACGCGGCGCCGGCCGCGGGTTCGCCCACATCTGGGCGCACAACGGCATGCTCGAGTTCGGCGGCGAGAAGATGGCCAAGTCGGTCGGCAACATCGTGTCGCTCCGCGAGGCGCTCGACCGCTGGGGCCGCGAGGCGATCCTGCTCCTCTTCCTCGGCGCGCACTACCGCAGCCCGGTCGACTTCTCCGAGGATGCGATCGAGCAGGCCAAGGCGCAGTGGGAGGACTTCAGCACGGCGTTCCGCGTGGCCGCCGCGCGGGGCGATGCGGCGCCGTGGGAGGATTTCGCCGCCGCGCTCGACGACGACTTCAACACGCCCGCGGCGCTGGCAATCCTCCACGAGTGGCGCGCGGCCGGACGGCTCGAGGACCTCGCTCGCGGCTTGGCGCTCTTCGGGCTCGAGGCCGGAACCGAGGCGGGCGACGCGCCCGAGGAGATCGTCCGGCTCGCCGAGGCGCGGGAATTCGCGCGGGCGGCCCGCGACTTCGGTGAGGCCGATCGCCTCCGCGGCGAGATCGAGGCCGCAGGCTGGGAGGTGCAGGACGTGGCGGACGGATACCGCCTGATCCCCAAGGCGTGACGCAGACCCGCGAGCTCGTCTACGGGCGCCGTCCCGTCCACGAGGTGCTCCGCGCCGGGCGCCGCGAGGTGCTCGAGGTGCTGGCGACCGAGCGGGCGCGCGCGTCCGAGCCGTGGCTCGAGGACGTGAAGCGCGTTCGCACGGAGCCCGAACGCGTCCTCACCGATGCCGCGCACACGCGCGACCACCAGGGCGTGATCGCGTTCTGCGAGCCGTACCGTTACGTGGATGCCTACGAGCTCGCCGCCGGGCCGAAGCCGCTGATCGTCTGTCTCGACCAGGTCACAGATCCCCACAACCTCGGCGCCGTTTGCCGCAGCGCCGAGGCCGCAGGCGCGACCGGCGTCGTCGTGACCGAGCGCCGCTCCGCGCGTGTAACCGCGGCGGTGTGCAGCGCATCGGCGGGCGCGGTCGAGCATCTTCCGGTCGCCGTGGTCGTCAATCTCGCCCGCTACCTGGAGGAGACCAAGGGCGCCGACCTGTGGGCCTGGGCGACCGAGACCGAGGCG
The DNA here is from genome assembly GCA_963716435.1 of uncultured Thermoleophilia bacterium. Taxonomy (GTDB): domain Bacteria; phylum Actinomycetota; class Thermoleophilia; order Gaiellales; family Gaiellaceae; genus CAVRUF01. Next base: position 2,566,565 of record OY970312.1, on the reverse strand, counting down.
CAAACGCCTGTCTGGAGCGCGGATCTGACCACTGGCGTCTTCCTCGTCCTCGGCTCGGAAGGCCAGGGAATCCGGCCGAGCGTACGACGCGCCTGCGACGACGCGTTCTCGATTCCGCTCGGCGGGAAGGTCGAGTCGCTCAATGTGAGCGTGGCGGCGGGCGTCGCGCTCTTCGAGGCCAGGCGCCAGCGCGGCGATGCCTGAGCCGACGCTCTACCTGGTCGACGGCTACAACCTGCTGCACGCCGGGGCGTTCGCAGACCGCGACGAGCTCGTGGATCTCCTCGCCGGTCATGTCGCGCTCGAGGGCGCGCGCGGCGTAGTCGTCTTCGACGGGGTGGGAGAGGACCGGCGCATCGGCGCGCTCGAGATTCGCTTCGCCCAGCCGGCGGACGCGCTCCTCGAACAGCTCGCGGCGGAACGGCGGACCGAGGAACGCGTGCTGCTCGTCTCCTCCGACCGCGCCATCCGCGACACCGCCGGGCAGGAGGTGGCGCACCGCTCGTCGAGCGCCTTCGCGGCCGAGCTGACGACGGTGAAGACGGCCGCGCGCACGGTTCCGAGGACGGGACAGACCAAGATCGAGGATGCGCTCGACCCCGACACGCGAAGCCGCCTCGAACGCTGGCGCAGAAAGCGCGCTTGACTTTTTCCACAGGTGGCTGCTAGCGTGCCGTCACCTTCAACCTGAGGGTTAGGGTTGTGCTCGCAACGCAGCCCCTTTCCTCCCGCCGCCAGGAGGCACGCCATGCCCCGCCAGCAGTTGGCTGCCGTTCGCCCCGCACGTACACCGGAACGCCTTCAGCGCGAGAGCCAAGACGTCCGTCTGGTCATCAAGGCCAGGAACGGCGACTCGGTCGCGCTCGATGCGCTCATCCGCCGCTACACCGGGTTCGTGCGCCTCAAGGCGAGCTCGTACTTCATCGCCGGCGGCGAGTCGGACGACCTGATCCAGGAGGGCCTGATCGGCCTCTACAAGGCTGTCCGTGACTTTCGCTCCGACAAGGAGACGTCGTTCCGCAGCTTCGCGGAGCTCTGCATCACGCGCCAGATCATCACCGCGATCAAGGCCGCGACCCGCTTCAAGCACCAGCCGCTGAACGGCTACGTCTCGTTCAGCCAGACACCCGCGGGCCAGGAGGACGGCGACTGCACGCTCGGCGACGCGCTCCCGGGCCCGGGCGTCGACGATCCCGCCATCTGCGTGATCTCGACCGAGGAGCTGCAGAGCCTCGTCTTCACGCTCGGCACCGGCCTCTCGCCGCTCGAGGCCGACGCGCTGCGCTTCTACATGGAGGGCAACTCGTACGAGGAGATGGCCGAGCTGCTCGGCTGCGACACGAAGACGATCGACAACGCCCTCCAGCGGGTGAAACGCAAGGTGCTAACGCACCAGGAGTCGCGCCAGGTTCTCCTGTAGGAGCGGGGCTACGATGCCGGTACGCCGGTGTAGCTCAATTGGCAGAGCAGCGCTTTTGTAAGGCGAAGGTTGGAGGTTCGAGTCCTCTCACCGGCTTCACGCGCGCGACTACTTAAGAGGAATACGGGCCGGCTGCCTCGTCGTTGTAAGAGGCATGAGACCGCTGAATGAGATTCGCATTGAGATCGACGAGGCCACCGAGCGGCGGCGCGCGCTTTGGGACGACCTCGCAGAAGGCCTGAACCCCGAGAAGTCGGCCGAGGCCGCCGAGCTGACACGGCGCATCGAGGCGCTGTGGAACGAGGCGCGCGTGGCCAAGGCGCAGATCCGCTACGGGCCTTCGCAGGAGATCATCACCCGCGCCCGGGCGCACGACCGGCTCGACCGCGAGGCCCGCCGGCTGCGCACCGCCGCGTAGCCATCGCCTGCTCCCGCTAGGGTCGGCGGGCGAGCAGCCGTGCGCATTCTTCTCGTCTCATCGCTCTATCCCGGCCCGGATGATCCCGACTACGGGCCGTTCGTCCGGAGCCTTGCGGAGGAGCTCGAGACGCAGGGGCACCAGGTCGTCCGCGTCGTGACCAACCGGCGTTCGGGCGGGCTCGGCAAGCAGGCCGGGTTCGCCCTACGCGCCGCGTGGGCGGCGGTGCGGCACCGGCCCGACGTCGTTTACGCCCACTACCTCGTTCCCGCTGGAGCGATCGCTGCCGTCGCCTCGCGTCTCGCTCGCGCGCCGCTCGTCGTGACCGCGCACGGGCGCGACGTCCGCAACATCGGCGAGCTGCGCGGTGTCGAGCGCCTGACCCGCATGGCGGTGCGCCGCGCGTCGGCGATCATCGCCGTCTCGGACTTCCTCGCGCGCGAGCTGGTCGCCAAGGTTCCCGAGGCGAAGGGCCGCATCGAGGTCATCTCCGCCGGCGTCGATCTCGAGCGCTTCGCGCCCCGTGACGCGGCCGCCGCCCGCCGCGAGCTCGGCTGGGAGGGCGAGGCGCCGTTCTTCCTCTGCGTAGGAACGCTGGACGAGCGCAAGAACGTCGTCCGGCTCGCGGAGGCGTTCGCGCGGCTCGGCCGCGGGTCGCTCGCGTTCGTCGGCGACGGGCCGGCCCGCGCTCGGCTCGAAGGGATTCCCGGCCTGCGCCTGACCGGGCGTCTCCCGCATGACGAGGTCGCGGTCTGGGTCGGCGCCTGTGACGTGCTCTGCCAGCCGAGCCTCGTCGAGCCGTTCGGGATCGCGCTCCTGGAGGGCATGGCGGCGGAGCGCTCCGTGGTTGCCACGCAGGTCGGCGGCCCGCCCGAGTTCGTGCCGCCGGAAGCCGGCGTCCTGGTCGATCCCGAAAGCGTGGACTCGATCGAGTCCGGCCTGCGCGCCGCCGCCGAGCTGCCCAGCCCGAACCGGGCCGCCCGGGCTGCGGCCGCGAAGCACGACGTGAAGGTCGAGGCGCGCCGGATCGGGGAACTGCTCCAGAAGGTCACGCGATGAGCCAGCACCACCATGCGCCGACCGGAACCGCCGACCGCCGGCTCCTCTGGATCTGCCTCGGGCTCCTGCTCGGGTTCATGGCGCTCGAGGTCGCCGCGGGGATCGCGGCCGACTCGCTCGCGCTCCTCGCCGACGCCGGGCACATGCTCACCGACGCGGCCGCGCTCGGCCTGGCGCTCTTCGCCCTCCATGCCGCGGCCCGGCCCGCGCGCGGGCCGTGGACGTTCGGCTTCGCCCGCGCCGAGATCCTCGCGGCGCAGGCGAACGGCATCGCGCTCGCGCTCATCGCCGTCTGGATCACGTACGAGGCGATCCGCCGCCTGATCGAGCCGCCCGAGGTGGACGCCTGGATCGTGCTCCCGGTCGCGCTCGCCGGAATCGCGGTGAACGGGATCGTCCTTTGGCTCCTCGCCCGGGCCGAGCGCAAGAGCCTGAACATCCGCGGCGCGTACCTGCACATCGCGACCGACGCGGCGGCATTCGCTGGAACAGCGCTCGCCGCGGTGATCATCATCCTCACCGGCTGGAACCGCGTGGACGCGATCGCCTCGCTCCTCGTCGCCGGGCTTGCGGCCGTCGCCGCGTGGTCGCTCCTGCGCGACTCCGGCCGGATCTTCCTCGAGGGGGCGCCCGAGACGATGCCGCCCGACGAGGTGGGGGAGGCGATCGTCGCGCACCCCGGCGTCGTCGAGACGCACGACCTCCACGTCTGGACGGTGACGAGCGGGTTCGCGGCGCTCTCGGCCCACGTCCTCGTCGACCCGGGCGCCGACTGCCATCGCATCCGGCTCGAGCTGGAGCGGATGCTGCACGAGCGGTTCGACCTCGACCACACGACGCTCCAGGTCGATCACGTCGGCGTGGGATCAGGGCTCGAGATCCACCGGCGCTGAAAATCTTTTCATTTCTTTGCAAAACCGCGATAACGTTGGGCGGTGGAGGCCGACGCCGTGACAGTCCTCATCGCCGACGATCACGATCTGTTCGCGGCGAGCCTCGAGGCGCTCCTCGGAACCGACGAGGCGATCGACGTCGTGGGCCGTGCGGCCAACGGCCAGGAAGCCCTGCGACTCGCCTCGGAAACGAAGCCCGACGTCGTCCTGATGGACATCAGCATGCCGGTCGTCGACGGCTTCGACGCCGCGCGGCAGATCCGCGAGGAGCTGCCGCAGACGGCCGTGCTCTTCCTCACCGGATCGAACTCGCCGACGGACGTGGCCGAGGCCCGCGCGTCCGGCGGGGCGGGGTACGTGACGAAGGACAAGATCGCCTCGGACCTGCTCGACGCGATCAGGTCGCTCGAGGGTCGCAAGAGCTAGATATCCTGGGAAGCCATGGTCGGCGTCCTCGCAGCATTCCAAGTCATCCTCTCGGTCATCCTGGTCGTACTCGTGCTCATGCACTCGGGCCGCGACGCGGGCTTCGGCGGGATGGGCTACACGCCGGCCTCGCAGGGCGGACAGCACATCGTCGAGCGCAACCTCACGCGCCTGACCGTCGTGATCGCGGTGCTCTTCGCGATCAACTCGCTCGTGCTGTTCCAGCTCCTCGACTGAGCTAGAGCCCCGGAGGAGACCCGGTTCCGACGATCGTGAAACTCTCGGTGGCGACCGCCGGGACGAGCGACGCATAGGGATAGCGCTCGCCGTAGAAGTCGCTCGCGTTCGCGAGTGTTCTCTCGCGCGTGAGACCTAAGAGGCCGGCGGCGAGTGCGCCGAACGACGTCGTGAAGCGCAGGTTCACGAGCGGCCTCGTCACCTTCCCGCCCTCGATCAGAAACGTCCCGTCGCGCGTCATGCCGGTGTAGAGCGACTCGCGGCCGTCGACCGTGTTCACGTAGTGGAGGCGCGTGACGTAGATCCCGTCGCCGACCAGCTCCGCGAGCTCGTCGAGCGTCGCCGTCCCGGGATCCACGAAGAGGTTGAACGCGATCGGCCCATGCGCCTGGGCGGAAATCGGAAGCGCGTGGCCGGTCGATTCGCGCCCGTCCCGCGCGGCCGTGCGGCGGTCCCAGACGACCTCACGCGCGACACCCTTCTCGACCAGCGTGACCGGCTGCTTCGGGACGCCTTCGAAGTCGAACGCCTTGGGCATTCCGGCCGGGTCGCGGCCGTCCTCCCGGATCGTGAGCCGCTCGTCGAAGACCTGTTCGCCGAGCCGGCCCGCGAGGAAGCTGCGTCCCTCCTGCAGGGCGAGTGAGCCGAACGAGCTGACGTTGAAGTACGAGAGGAGCTCGCCGAACGCCCACGGGCTGAGCACCGCGCGGTGCGTTCCGGGCTCGAGCTCGACGGGGCTTCGCGTCCGCGCCGCGGTGTCGGCGGCCTGTCGCGCGACCGCGGCTGGATCGAGGTCGCCGATGCGCCAGGCGGTCGCGTCCGCGTAGCCGGACCGTTCGGCATCGCCTGCGAGCGCGAGCACGGTCGCGTCGGTCAGCGTCTGGGTGGCCGCGAGCCCGGTCGTCGCGGCGAGGGCCAGCTCGGTGACGCCGCTCGTGACATAGCCGTACATACCGAGCTCGGGCGCGGCGCCGATCGCCGTCCACGCGCGCTCGGCGAGGCCCTCGGGCGTGAGCGCCGCGGTCTCCTCGTCCCAGCCTTCGACCTCGGGAATCTCGGCCGCGGGCGCGAGGCCGGGGAAGGCGGGGTCGGGCTGAGCGTGCATGGCGGCGTCCTCGGCCCGGCGGGCCGCCTCGCGCAGGCCGGCGTCGTCGACGCGATTGGTGGACACGGTTCCGACCCGCCCGTCGCGGATCACCCGCAGGGTCAGCGTCGTGTCGTCGATGAGCGTCGGCTGGTGCACGGTGGACGACGCGAAGCGCGCGAAGCCGGAGCGCTCGATCTGGACGAACGCCTCGACGCCGTCGCCGCTCGCGGCCTTCACGGCGCGCTCGGCTAGCTCGAGCGCCTTCACGACCGGACGCCGACCTGGACGTTGCGGAAGCGCGCCGGCGAGGCGCCGTGCGAGACGTGCGCGTGCTGGCCCGGCTGGCCCTTGCCGCAGTTCGTGAGGCCCCACATCCGCCACTCCTCGGGCCCGGCGAGCGCGTCGAGCGAGGCCCAGAACGCGGGAGTCGCGCCCGTGTAGGTCGCGTCGCGGAGCATCCGGCCGAGCTTGCCGTTCTTGATCTCCCAGGCGATCTCCGTCCCGAACTGGAAGTTCAGCCGCCGGTCGTCGATCGACCAGCTCTTGTTCGTCGAGAGGAAGATCCCGTCGTCGACGTCCGCGAGGAGATCCTCGAACGTCCCCACGCCGGGCTCGAGATGGAGGTTCGTCATCCGCACGAGCGGCATCCGGCTCCAGTTGTCCGCGCGCATCGAGCCGCCGCCGCCGGTCTCCCGCGAGCTCAGGAACCCGACGAGCACGCCCGCCTCGACGACCGGCTCCCTGGAGGCTGCGACCCCTTCGTCGTCCCAGCCGAAGGTGCCGAGCCCGCCCGGGGTCGTCGCGTCGGCGGTCACATTCATGAGCTCGGAGCCGTAGCGCAGCGAGCCGAGGTCGGCGGCGCTCACCCAGCTCGTCCCGGCGTACGCGGCCTCGGTTCCGTAGATCCGGTCGAGCTCGGTCGGGTGTCCGACCGACTCGTGCATCTGGAGCTGCATCTGCTCCGCGTCGAGCACGACCGTCGTCACTCCCGACGGGCACGCGTCGGCCTGGAGCAGCGCGAGCGCCTCGTCGGCGACGCGCGCCGCTTCCTCGGCGAGGCGCAGGGACTCGACGTACTCCCAGCCTTCCTGCGCGCTCGACCCGCCGTGACTCGAGGGGAAGCTGCGCGTCTGCACCTTTCCGTCGCCCACGGCGAGCGCGTCGAGGCCGCCGCCGCACTCGACGATCTCCTGAAAAAGCTTCGTCCCCTCGGAGGATGCGAACGCGCGCCGCTCGCGCCGCGCGCGCACCGAGGCGCCGGTGATCTCGATCCCCGGCCGCTGCATTTCCTCCTCGGCGCCTAGACAGACGGCGATCTTCTCCTCGAGGGGAACCGCGACCGGATCCCGCTCGAAGGCCGTTCGGTACTCGCCTTCGACCGCCGGCGCCGGCGCCAGCTCGACCCGCCGCGCCGCACTTACTGCGCTCGCGCGCGCGAAGGCGATCGCCCGCGCGGCCGCTGCCCGTGCGCCTTCAGGGCCGAGGCGCGGGTCGCAGGCGAATCCCCAGGCGCCGTCCACGAGGACGCGCACGCCCACGCCTTCGCTCTCGGCGTCGGCGACCGAGTCCACGGCGCGGTTCTTCGTGGACACGCTCTGCGACCGTCGCGAGATCGCGCGCGCATCGGCGTAGGATGCACCCCCAGCCAGGGCGTCGTCGAGGGCGATTCGGCAGGTCTCGTGCATTGCGCCTGAACCCTAGATGAGCACTAGGAATGCACCGCACGACGGGCTGGACTCCGCAGGGCGAATGGTTTACCATCGAGGCCCCTTTTCCAGGAGCTTTCTTCCGGAGGTCTGATCGCACATGCCCAAACTGCTTCGCATCATTCTCACGGTCGTTGCGGCATCGCTCGTGGTTGTCGCAGTGTCCAGCGCGGCTCCGCCCAACATGACCCAGAACATCGGTGGGTGGGCCAGGCCGCACCAGGCTGGGGACGCCGACGGCTTGAACGCTTATGGGTTCTCGCCCGCGCCTCGCACCTCGAACATGATCTGGGTCAATGACCTCGCCGGGCCCGTCGGGTCGCTCACCACGATCAACGGCGGCGCCAACGGCGACTTCAGCGACTACGCCTTCCAGGGCCACTACGCCTTCGAGGCGGAGTACAACAACGTCGTCATCAACGACATCGACATTCCTGGTTCTTGCCAGAACGCGTACATGCCGTGCGCACCGCGGGCCGCGGTGCTTCCGTGTGCCGGCTCCCAGGGCGACGTCATGGTCTACGGCAACCTGCTGATGCGTGCGCACGAGGCGCCGCACGCCGTTCCGTACGGCGACCTGACCCGCTCGTGTGAGGTCGCAGGCGACGAGATCCAGACGGTCCTGCTCCAGGGCTACGACGCGCCTGGCGACTCGTTCACGCTCGGATGGGGTGCAGGCACCTCGATCCCGATCGTCCGTGGCGCGAACAACACGACCGCCGGCATCTCGGCCGCCCTTGCGGGTGGCAACGAGCAGCAGGTCATGACGCTCGCGAGCATGGACACGAACGGCGACTCGTTCACCCTGGACTTCAACGGGAACACGACGATCCCGTTCGTCCGGGGCACGAACTACACGAACAACGCCGCCGGCGCGACCGCAATCGCGGCCGCTCTCGAGGGCATCGCCGAGGTTCAGACGATCTCGCTCACGAACAACACCGTGGACGGCCGGTCGTACACGCTGACCTACAACGGCAACAACACCGTTCCGATCGTGCGTGGACAGAACAACACGCAGGCCGGTATCCAGAACGCCCTCATGGGCGGCAACGAGACGCAGGTCGTGACGCTTGGCTCGTTCAACGCCGCGACGCAGTCCTTCCAGGTCGACATCGCCGGGAACAAGTCGGCGCTGATCGGTCTCGGCGGGCTGGCGGTCTCGAACGCGAACCTCCAGGACGCGATCAACGCGATCCCGGGCTTCGTGGGAACGGCCACGGTCACCAACGCGGCGAACACGGGCTTCACGGTTGCGTTCTCCGGCGCATCCGCGAACGTCAACGTCTCGCCGATCTCCATCTTCGGCTGCACCGGCGCCTGCACGAGCTCGGTTCGCGAGAGCGCCAGGGGCGGCACGGCAATGACCGGTTGGCCGGCCAACGGCACGGTCGCCGTGGGCACGGTCGCTGACGGCGGCTACACGCTGACGTTCGGCGGCGCGCACATGGGCACCAACGTCGCGGCCCTCACGGTCACGAACGGCACCGGCGGTGTCACCGGCTCCTCGGCCGAGACGACCGCGGGCTCGTCCGCCGGCATTCTGCCGACGGGCACCGACATGACGGTCGCCAACCCGACCGACACCACCCTCACGCTGACGTTCGCGACGTACGGCGGCGCCATCCAGACGGATGTGCCGTTCGCCTTCGCCGTTACGAACGGTGTGGGCGGCGTCACGGGCACGAACCGCGAGACCGTCAAGGGCACCGCTCCGGTGACCGGCTGGGCCACGGGTGGCACGGCCACGATTGCGAACCTCTACTCCGGCACGCTGACGGGCGATGGCGCTCCGTCGATCGCCGACGAGGGCTTCCGCCTCACGCTCAGCGGCACGCCTGGCTACGCCGGCATCAACGTGGCCAATACGGTCAGCGTGACCAACGGCACGGGTGGCACCACGGGCACCGGCGCGGAGACCCGTACGGGCACGCCTCCCGGCGTCACCTTCCGCGGGATGACGATCATCGACATCAGCGACCCGCTTCATCCGGACCCGATCATCGGCGTCCCGATGTGCGGTAACTCGCACACGCAGACGAAGTACTTCGACATGACGACGAACAAGCTGCTGGTCTTCGGGACGAGCAGCGGCACGACGACGCAGCCGCAGTGGGGCCTCAACACCTGCAGCGCCCCGGCCGGCCGCGAAGAGGTCGTCGAGATTCCGCTCGATCATCCCGAGAACGCGTTCGTCCGGGTCAACGGGTACATCCCCGTCGGCTTCAACGGCGCGTGCCACGACGTGAACGTGTTCGAGGAGCTTCACCTCCTCACCACGGCGTGCTCGGGCGGCGGTGGCGCGAGCGCCATCGACGTCACCGACACTTACAACACGCAGGTCAAGTGGACCTTCACGTGGCCGGGCCTCGCAACGACGCACTCGGCCGCGATCAGCTGGAACGGCCGCTACGTCTACATCAACGGCGAGCCGGGCGGCGGCGGCGGCGCGGAGTGCGCCTACGACGACGACACCGTCAAGCCGCTCATCCACATCCTCGACCGGATCACCGGCAAGGTGGTCGGCCAGTGGATGCTCCCGAGGCCGCAGTGGAACAACAGCCTCGAGAACTGCACGACGCACACGGTCAGCATGATCCCGTCCCTCGACCACCAGCTCATGGCGTGGTCGGGCTACACGGCGGGCGTCTCGGTCATCGACTTCACGAACCCGAAGGCGCCGCGTGAGATCGCGTTCGTCGACCAGATCACCGAGAACGCCACCAGCGGTCTCGGCTGCTGGACGGGCTACTGGTACAACGACAACCTCTACTGCAACGAGCTCAACTGGGGCCAGCACGTCTTCACGGTGAACGAGCCGTGGTGGAAGCAGGCCCTGAACATGACCGAGCTCAACCCGCAGACGGCCACGAAGCTGATCCGGTGTCAGGTCTCCTTCACCGGCGGCCCGACCAAGGCCAAGAAGAACGGCACGGTCAACGTGAACGTCAAGGTGTTCGGCCCGGCCCCGCTCCAGGCAGCATGGGGCGCGCTGGTCGAGATCCGGGCTCCCGGCTACTACAAGGCCGTGAAGACCGGTGAAGCCGGCACCGCGAGTGCAACCGTGAAGGCCGCGAACAAGGGCAAGCTGAGCGTCACTGTCCCGGCGATGGAGAACATGATCGGGTGCTCCGCACCGTCGAAGAACATCGCCAAGCCGGCCACCAAGAAGGCAAAGAAGGCCAAGAAGTCCACCAAGGCGGTCAAGAAGTAGGGCACTCCGCCTAGGAAAAGGGCACGTGTGATCAAGCGGGCCCGACACTCTTCCTGGGAGTGTCGGGCCCGCTATCTTTTTGGGGGAACGAAAAGGGCGGCCCGGTGGGCCGCCCTTCCGTATGCGCTGGAGAGGACTTGAACCTCCACGACCCGTACGGGTCACAAGGCCCTCAACCTTGCGCGTCTACCAATTCCGCCACCAGCGCGCGCGGAGCGCCATTCTAGCCGTCGTTTGACGCCGTCCGAGGGGGCAGCTACCGTTACGAACGTACGTTCCCTACCAAGGAGCGAGGTTCGATGCTCACAGCCCGCCAGACCGAGATCTACGAGTTCGTCACCCGGTACGTGGACGGCCACGGCTACCCGCCGACCGTCCGCGAGATCGGGGAGGCCGTGGGCCTCGCCTCGCCTTCCACGGTGCATGCGCACCTTGCAAACCTGGAGCGCGCCGGACTGCTTCGGCGCGATCCGACGAAGCCGCGCGCCCTCGAGCTCATCGGACGCGAGCGCCCCTCCTCCCAGGCGGCGTTCCCCGAGATCGCAGGCGTGCGCGTACTTCCTCTCGTGGGTCAGATCGCGGCCGGCGGGCCGCTCCTGGCCGAACAGAACGTAGAGGAACATCTCGCGGTTCCGGAGCTGATCTCGTCCGGCGGGGACGAGTTCTTGCTCCGGGTCCGCGGGGACAGCATGATCGAGGCCGGACTCCTCGACGGCGACTACGTCGTCGTGCGCAAGCAGCAGACCGCCCGCGACGGCGACATCGTCGTGGCGCTCGCAGGAAGCGACGAGTCGACCGACGAGGCGACCGTGAAGCGGTACTTCCGCGAGAAGGGCCGCATCCGCCTCCAGCCGGAGAACTCCGCCCTCGAGCCGCTGTACCCGGAGCACGTCAGCGTGCTCGGGAAGGTCGTCGGCATGTTCAGGAGCGTCTGACCGTGGACGTGCTCTCGCTCAACCGGACGCTCGAGCAGGAGCTCCTGGCGCTGGCCCGGGGCGCGAGCCTCGAGTGCCTCGCGTGCGGGGAGTTCGTCCTCCACACGGCGGACGGGGCGATCGGGTGCCCGCAGTGCGGCTCGCGGCTCGAGACCGGCGTTGCCCAGGTGCTCGCCGTTGACGGCCACGCCGGCTAGGCGCGACCGCAGCTAGTCCTCGGAGCTGCGCTCGGTCTCGGCGCGGTCCTTGATCTCCTCGACCACCGTGGGATCGGCGAGCGTGGTCGTGTCGCCGAGCGCGCGATGCTCGGAGACGTCCCGGAGCAGCCGGCGCATGATTTTGCCCGAGCGCGTCTTGGGGAGCTCCGGCGTGAACACGATGTTCGCCGGGCGCGCGATCTTGCCGATCTTCACGGCCACGTGGTCGCGGAGCTCCTCCATCCGCTCGACCGAGCCCTCCTCGTTTCCCTTGAGCGTCACGAAGGCGACGATCGCCTGGCCTGTCGTTGCGTCTGCGCGACCGCACACGGCGGCCTCGGCGACGCTCGGGTGGTCGACGAGCGCGCTCTCGACCTCGATCGTCGAGATCCGGTGGCCGGAGATGTTCATGACGTCGTCCACGCGGCCCATGAGCCAGAAGTCGCCGTCGAGATCCCGCTTGGCGCCGTCGCCCGTGAAGTAGACGTCCGGATACTTGCTCCAGTACGTCTCGACGTAGCGGTGGTGGTCGCCGTGGATCCCGCGGAGCATCGACGGCCACGGCCGGCGGATGACGAGGTAGCCGCCGGAGCCGTTGGGAACTTCGTTCCCCTGCTCGTCCACCACGGCGGCGTCGATCCCCGGGAACGGCTGCGTCGCGGAGCCGGGCTTCACGGTCGTGATCCCCGGGAGTGGGGTGATCGCGATCATCCCCGTCTCGGTCTGCCACCAGGTATCGACGACCGGGGTCTTGCCGGCGCCGATCGTCTCGCGGTACCACATCCACGCCTCGGGGTTGATCGGCTCGCCGACCGAGCCGAGGAGGCGCAGCGACGAGAGGTCGTGGGCCTGCGCGTGCTCCGGGCCCCACTTCATGTGCGCCCGGATTGCTGTCGGCGCCGTGTAGAGGATGTCCACCTTGTAGCGCTCGATGATGTCCCACCAGCGGTCGCGCGCCGGGAAGTCCGGCACACCCTCGTACAGGATCGAGGTCGTCCCGTTGCAGAGCGGCCCGTAGACGATGTAGCTGTGCCCCGTCACCCAGCCGATGTCGGCCGCGCACCAGTAGACCGAGTCGGGCTTCACGTCGAAGATGTAGTGGTGCGTCGTCGCCGTGCCGACGAGATAGCCGGCTGTCGTGTGGACGATCCCCTTCGGCTTCGCGGTCGTGCCGCTCGTGTACAGGAGGTAGAGGAGATCCTCGGCGTCCATCGGCTCGCACGGGCAGGACTCGGGGTCGGCGCTTTGGCCGGCGACGAGCGCGTCCCAGTCGTGGTCGCGGCCTTCCTTGAGTCCCGGCCCGCCGCCGGTGCGCCGTGCAACAACGGCGGCGCGCACGCCGGGTGAGCGGTCGAGCGCCTCGTCCGAATTGGCCTTGAGCGGGACGATGCCGCCCTTGCGCCAGCCCTCGTCCTGCGTGATCAGGACCTCGCAACCCATGTCGTTCAGGCGGTCGGAGAGCGCGTCGGCGCTGAACCCGCCGAAGACGACCGTGTGCGGCGCGCCCAGCCGCGCGCAGGCGAGCATCGCGATCGGCAGCCGCGGGATCATCCCCATGTAGATCCCGACGGGCGTGCCCTTGCCGACGCCGAGCGACTTGAGCCCGTTCGCGAAGCGGACGACCTCGTCCTGGAGATCCTGGAAGGTGAGCGTCTCGAGCTCACTGATTGGCTCGCCTTCCCAGTGGTAGGCGACCTTGGCGCCGTCCCCGGCCGCGACGTGGCGGTCGACGCAGTTGAAGCAAACGTTCAGCTTCCCGCCGAGGTACCACTTGGCGTACGGCGGCTCCCACTCGTAGAGCTCCGTGAACGGCTCGAACCAGGTGACGCGCTCGCGGCCCTCGGTCTCCCAGAATTCCTCGAAGCCGCGCTCGTAGATCTCAGGCTGCGCATTGGCCTGCGCAGAGAACTCGGGCGGCGGGGGAAAGCTGCGGTCCTCGGTGAGGAGCGCCTCGATCGCCTGGTTCGCCGGATCCACGCCCATGCGCGGAACGATAACCGGGCTACACTGGGAAGGCAGGCCGGGTGACCGCGGGCCGCGCAAGCGGCTCGAGGAAAGTCCGGACACCACAGGGCAGGACGCTGGGACATCCCAGGGGGCGAAAGCCGACGGAAAGTGGCACAGAAAAGAAACCGCCGGCGGCGAATCTCGCGAGACGCCGAAGGTAAGGGTGAAAGGGTGGGGTAAGAGCCCACCAGCGTCGTGGCGACGCGGCGGCTAGCCAAACCCCGTCCGGTGCAAGGCGAACAGGCTCCGTTGAGACGGCCCGTCTAGGAGCCGGGTACGCCGCAAAGATGGATGGTCACCCTCGACAGAATCCGGCTTACAGGCCTGCTACATCGAAGCCCCGCGAACGCGGGGCTTCGACATTAAGGCGGACGTCCGAGCCGAACTCGAACGTCCTTCGAGGCGGCACCGCAAGCGGTGCCTCAGAGGCCTCGGCAATGGGGCTTTTTCTATGGACCGGATACGTTTCGCCGGTGAAGGCCGAGGATGCGATCCGCGTCGCGCGCGACGCCTACGAGCTCGATGCGGCCGCGACGCCGCTGCCGGGCGAGCGGGATCTGAACTTCCGCCTGGAGGCGGGGGACGGCGGCTCGTACCTGCTGAAGTTCCACCACCCGGACGCGGATCCGGGCGAGATCGATTTCCAGACCGCGGCGCTCGAGCACGTCGCCGGATTGCCGCTCGTCCCGCGCGTGATTCCGACGAGCGCGGGCGAGATGTCGCTCGTGGACGGTGACCGGATCGTCCGTCTTCTGTCGTGGCTCGACGGCCGGACGTGGGCGGAGTCAGGGCCGCACGATGCGGCGCGGCGCGAGAGTCTCGGCCGCGCGGTCGCCCGCCTCGACCGCGCGCTCGCCGGCTTCCGCCACCCGGCCGAGGAGCGGCCGCTGCTCTGGAGCCTGGCGAGTGCGCCTGAGGTGGCGGGCTTCGTCGACCTGGTCGCGCCGGAGAAGCAGGACGTCGTGCGCGGGGTCTTCGAGCATCACCGGGAGGTCGTCGCGCCGCGGCTCGCCTCGCTGCCGCAGCAGGTGATCCACAACGACGCGAACGAACTGAACATCCTGGTCGGCTCCGACGGCGCCGTGAGCGGGCTGATCGACTTCGGCGACGCCGTCTGGAGCCCGCGCGTCGGCGGGCTCGCGGTCGCGGCCGCCTACGCGATGCTCGGCGAGCGCGACCCGATCCGCGCCGCGCTCCCCGTCGTCGCCGGTTACGACGCGGAATGGCCGCTGCGCCCGGACGAGCTCGAGGTGCTCTTCGACCTGATCCGTCTGCGCCTCGCGGCGAGCGTCGCCATGGCCGCGTGGCAGCACGCAAACGATCCCGGGAACGAGTACCTCCTCGTCAGCCAGGACGCGGTGTGGCCCACGCTTGAACGGCTGGCCGCGGAGAGCACCGACCTGGCGCACTTCCGGTTTCGCGACGCCTGCGGCTGGGACGCCGTCCCGTGGTCGCGGCACGTGCGGCAGTTCTTCGAGTCCGGCCGCGCCCGCACGGCGCCGGTGCTTCCCGTCGACGTCTCGAATGGTCGCGCGGTCGTCCTCGACCTCGGCGCGGGAGGGTTCGACCCGCTCGACCCCGCCGAGCTAGCTGCTGCCTGCGCCGACATCGAGGAACGGATCGAGCGCGAGGGCGCCGAGTTCGCGATCGGCCTCTACAAGGAGGACCGCACCATCTACCGGGCGCCCCAGTTCGACCTCGGCGACGGCCGCCGCCGGTCGCTCCACATGGCCGTCGACCTGTGGCTTGCGGCCGGTACGCCGGTTCATGCTGCTTTGGACGGAGTCGCAGCCGTCGTCGCGAACAACCCGGCGCCGCTCGACTTCGGCGGCCTCGTCCTGCTGGAGCACGCAACCGACGCGGGTGTGCCCTTCTGGACGCTCTACGGGCACCTCGATCCCGAGTCGCTCGAGCTCTCGGTCGGAGACGCGGTCGCCGCCGGCGGTCAGATTGCGCGGCTCGGGGACGTGCCCGTGAACGGCGGCTGGCCGCCGCACCTGCACCTTCAGCTCGTGACCTCGCTCTGCGATCTCGGGGCCGACGTCCCAGGTGTTGCCGCGCCCGACGAGGCGAGCCTGTGGGAGAGCATCAGCCCGGATCCGAACCTCATCCTGCTTCGACGCGACGGCGACGAGGCGCGCCTCCCCCGGCCGGGCGACGAGATCGCGCGCCGGCGGCGTGGGAACCTGAGCAGCGCCCTGAGCATCGCCTACCGCGAGCCGCTCCACATCGTCCGCGGCGAGGGCGCGTACCTCTATGACGACGCCGGCAACGCCTTCCTCGACCTCGTGAACAACGTCGCCCACGTGGGCCACTGCCACCCGCGCGTAGTCGCCGCGGGCACGCGCCAGATGGGGATCCTGAACACGAACACGCGCTACCTGCACGACTCGATCGTCCGCTATGCGCACCGGCTCGCCGCGTCGCTGCCCGATCCGCTGCGCGTCGTCTTCCTCGTCAACTCGGGCTCCGAGGCCAACGACCTCGCACTGCGCCTCGCGACCGCGCATACGGGCCGCGACGACGTGCTCGTCCTCGACCACGCCTACCACGGCCACCTCTCGAGCACGATCGCCCTCAGCCCGTACAAGTTCGACGGACCGGGAGGGACGGGAAAGCCCGCGACCACCCACGTCTGCGAGCTGCCCGATCCGTACCGGGGCCGTTTGCGCGCGGGCGAGCCGGATCTCGGAGCCGCTACGCCGACTCCGTGCGCGAGCAGGCGGAAGCGCACGCACCCGCCGCGCTCTTCGTCGAGTCGCTCCCCGGCGTCGGCGGCCAGATCGTCTTCCCGGACGGCTATCTCGCCGCCGCGTTCGAGCACGTCCGCGCGGCCGGCGGCATCTCCGTGGCCGACGAGGTGCAGGTCGGTCTCGGCCGCGTCGGCCACGCCATGTGGGGCTTCGAGCTGCAGGGCGTTGTCCCGGACGTGGTCACGCTCGGCAAGCCGATCGGCAACGGCCACCCGCTCGCGGCGGTCGTGACGACGCCCGAGATCGCGGCGTCCTTCGTCACGGGGATGGAGTACTTCAACACGTTCGGCGGCAATCCGGTGTCGTGCGAGATCGGCCTCGCGGTGCTCGACGTCGTGCGTGACGAGGGCCTGCAGGCAAACGCCGCCGAGGTGGGCGGGCAGCTGCTCACCGGGCTCCGCGAGTTGGCCGCGAGCCATCCGCTGATCGGCGACGTCCGCGGGCACGGGCTCTTCATCGGGGTCGAGCTGAGCCTCGACGACCGCGCCCCGGCGACGCAGGAGGCCGCCGACGTGAAGGAGCGCGTCAAGGCGCGCGGAGTCCTCATCTCGACCGACGGACCCGACTCGAACGTGCTGAAGATCAAGCCGCCGTTGGTCGTCAGCGCAGACGACCGCGCCTTCGCCCTCGAGGCGCTCGAGGCCGCGCTGGCCGAGGTCGAAGCTACTCGGGCGTGACGTAGGCGGCGGTCAGCCCGCCGTCCACGAGGAACGTCGTCCCGTTCACGTACGAGGACTCGTCGCTCGCGAGGAAGAGCGCCGCGTTCGCGATCTCGCGCGCCTGCGCGAGCCGGCCCATCGGCAGGTGGATGCGCCGCCGCTCGTACGCCGCCGGGTCGTCCGAGAAGAGCCGCATGAGGAGCGGCGTCTCGACCGGGCCGGGGCAGAGGGCGTTCACACGGATACCTCGGCGGGCGAACTCGACCGACAGCTCGCGGCTCATCGAGAGCACCGCGCCCTTCGAGGCCGTGTAGGAGATCTGCGAGGTCGCCGCGCCCATGAGCGCCACGAACGAGGCGACGTTGATCACGGAGCCGCCGCCGCGCTCGAGCAGGCGCGGGATCCCGTGCTTGCAGCAGAGGTAGACGCCGCGCACGTTCACGTCCTGGACGCGCTGGAACGCGTCGGGCTCGGTGTCGAGAACGGACGCGTCGTCGGCGGGCATGATCCCGGCGTTGTTGTAGAGGACGTCCACGCCGCCGTAGCGTTCGGCCGTCGTCGCGTACATCGCCTCGACGCTCTCCGGGCTGGTCACGTCGGCCTGGAAGAAGAACGCGTCGCGGCATTCGGCGGCGGTCCGCTCGCCGGAATCCGCGTCGACGTCCGCGACGCAGACCTGCGCGCCCTCGGACGAAAAGAGGAGCGCCGCCTCGCGCCCGATGCCGCCCGCCGCGCCGGTGATGACCGCGACCTTGCCGTCCAACCGTCCCATCTCAGACCTCCGTCGCCAGGTAGACGTTCTTGACTTCCGAGTAGCCCGCGAGCGCCTGCATGCCGAGCTCGCGGCCGAACCCCGACTGCTTGAACCCGCCGAACGGCGTCGAGACGCGCACGGATGAGTTCGAGTTGACCGACAGCACGCCGGTTTCGAGCGCACGGGCCACGCGCATTGCACGGGCGCCGTTCTCCGTCCAGATCGAGCCCGACAGGCCGTACGGCGTGTCGTTCGCGATGCGGATCGCATCGGCCTCGTCGTCGAACGGGATGACCGCCGCGACCGGGCCGAAGACCTCCTCCCGGGCGACGCGATCCTCGTTCGTCGCCTCGACGAGCGTGCAGGGGAACCAGTAGCCGGGGCCGTTCGGCGTCTCGCCCTGGAAGTACGTGTCGCCCTCGACGAACGAGGCGACCGTCTCACGGTGCGCGGCCGAGATGAGCGGGCCCATCTCGGTGTCGTCCGACTCGGGATCGCCCACGCGCATGGCCGCCGTCGAGGTCTCGAGGAGCCCGAGGAAGCGGTCGTAGACGGAGCGCTCGACGAGGATGCGTGAGCGCGCGCAGCAGTCCTGGCCGGCGTTGCCGAAGACGGCGCCCGGCGCCGCCTGGGCCGCGCGTTCCAAGTCGGCGTCCGCGAAGACGACGTTCGCCGACTTGCCGCCCAGCTCGAGCGTTACCCGCTTGATCGTCGCGGCGGCGCCCTCCATGACGCCGCGCCCGACCTCGGTGGAGCCGGTGAAGCCGATCTTCGCGACATCCGGGTGCTCGACGAGCCGCTGCCCGACGACGCGGCCCGGGCCGACGACGACGTTCAGGACTCCTTCGGGAATCCCAGCCTCGAGCGCCAACTCGGCGAGGCGAAGCGCGGTGAGCGGCGTCAGCTCGGCGGGCTTCAGGACGATCGTGTTCCCGCACGCGAGCGCGGGGCCGAGCTTCCACGAGGCGATGTTCAGCGGGAAGTTCCAGGGCGTGATCAGCCCGACGACGCCGAGCGGCTCGCGGAAGGTCAGGTCGACGCCGCCTGCGACCGGGATCGTCTCGCCGTAGTGCTTGTCGATCGCGCCGGCGTAGAAATGGAAGACGTCCGCGACCATGCCGACCTCGCCGCGCGAATCGCCGATCGGCTTGCCGACATTGCGCGTCTCGAGGAGGGCCAGCTCCTCGCCGTTCTCCTCGACCAGCGTGGCGAGGCGGCGCAGGAGGCGCGTGCGGTCGCCGGGCGCGACGGCGCGCCAGGCGGGGTAGGCGGCCTTGGCGGCGGCGACGGCGCGGTCGGCGTCCTCGGCCGTGGCGGCCGGGAAGCTCCGCGATCGTCTCCTCGGTCGCCGGGTTGCGGACCTCGATCACCGGGTGCGCTCGCGGTAGAGCTTGGCCTCGTCTACGAGCGCGCCGAAGAGCTTCGCGTCCTGTGTCTCCTCGGGGTGCCAGAGGACGCCGAGCGCGAACGCGCGGGAGGGATCCTCGAGGCCTTCCACGGATCCGTCGTCCGCCCAGGCCGTCTCGACCAGGCCGTCGCCGACGCGGCCGGGGCCCTGGTGATGGTGCGACTTCACGGGCGTCCGCTCGCCGAGGAGCTCGCCGAGGCGGCTCTCGGGGTTGACCGCGACCTCGTGGTCGGAGAAGACGCCGACGGTCTCGCGGTGGCGCTCGTCGCCGACCGACTCGGGGAGGTGCTGGACGATGTCGCCGCCGCGCAGGACGTTCAGGACTTCGAGCCCGCGGCAGATCGCGAGCACCGGCATGTCGCGCGCGAGCGCGGCCTCCATGAGCGCGAGCTCGCCGCGGTCGCGCTCCGGCCGGATGCCGTTCGTCGCGGGGTGCGCGTCGGCGCCGTAGAGCGAAGGGTCGAGGTCGGAGCCGCCCGAAAAGACGATGGCGTCGAGCGCGTCGAGCGTCTCCTCGACGGCGTCCACGCTGGGCGGAACGAGCAGCGGCCGTCCGCCGGCGAGCTCCACCGACTGGACGTAGTTGAGCGGGATGAGCGCTGTCGGTACTTCCCAAGCGCCCCATTTCGCCGTCTCGGCGTACGCCGTGATCCCGACGACGGGCTTGGATGCTCCGGCGGTCTCGGCCATAGCGCGGACTCTACGCAGTCGGGCTACTCACGCGCGCGCCCACCCAGGGTGGGGGGTGAAACGGCCCGGCTGCGCCGCCGACGGTACCGGGGAAGTGCGCGCGTGTCTGGCGCAGAACCGTGCCGATTGTGTGCCGGTTCGTCCACAGGCGTCCGTGCGCGTCGCGCACGCGGACCGAGCCGGCAGGAGCGAGGGCTAGCCGCGCTCGTACATGCGGCGCCGCTCGTAGTCCGTGACCACCGAGTCGAAGAGCCGCTGCTCCGTCTTCGCGTACGTGAGGTAGTGGTCGACCACGTCGTCGCCGAGGGCGGCGCGCGCCGTCGTCCCCGACTCGAGCGCCTCGATCGCGTCGCGCAGCGAGTGGGGGAAGCGCGGCGCGTCCGACTCGTACGCGTTCCCCTCGAGCGGCGGCGGAAGCTCCAGTCCCTGTTCGATCCCGTGGAGCCCGGCGGCGAGCAAGGCGGCGCAACAGAGGTATGGGTTCGCGTCCGCGCCCGGGATGCGCGTCTCCGAGCGCAGCGACTGCCCGTGCCCGACGATGCGGAAGCCGCAGGTCCGGTTGTCGTGGCCCCAGGCGAGCGTCGTCGGCGCCCACGAGCCGGCGGCGAAGCGCTTGTACGAGTTCACGGTCGGCGCGAGGAAGATCGCCAGCTCGCGCAGGCAGGCGATGTGCCCCGCCAGGTAGTTCTTGAACGTCGGCGACTCGTCCGCGAAGACGTTCTTGTCGTCGGCCCAAAGACTCGAATGGACGTGGCAGGAGTTGCCGATCCAGTCCTCGCGCGGCTTGGCCATGAAGGTCAGCGAGCACCCGTTCAGGTGCGCGATCTCCTTGGCGCCGTTCTTGTAGATCGTGTGCCGGTCGGCGGCCTCGACCGCCTCGGCGTAGCGGAAGTTGATCTCGTGCTGGCCCGGCCAGGCTTCGCCCTTCGAGTACTCGACCGGGATCCCCGCAGCGTGCATCCCGTTGCGGATCTGGCGGATGAACGGCTCGTCATAGGTGGTCGCGAGCACGTGATAGTCAAGGACGTACGGCACCGACGGCGTCAGGTTCTCGTAGCCCTTCGCGTGCGCCTCGGCGTAGGTCTCCTTCAGGAGATAGAACTCGAGCTCGGTGCCGATCATCGGCTCGAAGCCCAGTTCGCGAGCCCGGGCCACCTGCTTCTTCAGCACCTGGCGCGGGGAGGGGCCGATGTCGCTGCCGTCGTGTGAGGCGACGTCGCAGAGGACGAGTGCGGTCGCCTCGAGCCACGGAATCCTCCGCAGCGTGTCCAGATCCGGCTTGAGGACGAAGTCGCCGTAGCCGAGCTCCCAGTTCGCCATCGTGTAGCCGGGAATCGGATCCATCTCCATGTCGAGCGCCATCAGGTAGTCGCACGCTTCGACACCCGACTCGGCGAGGTTCTCGGAGAGGAAGTGCTCGCCGTGGACGCGCTTGCCCATCAGGCGGCCCTGCATGTCGGTGAACGCGACGACGATCGTGTCGATCGAGCCGTCGGCGACGGCGGTCTCGAGCTGTTTTAGTGTCAGCATGGAAGTGAGCGCCGGAGGGGGCGCGAAGGCCCCCTCCGGCGGTTCGTTCGACCCTACTGCCCCTCGGGCGGCGTGTCGTCGTGCTGTAGGTGCTCCTCGAGTCCGGCCATTGCTGCGCCTTCTCGACCCGGGGGCTCATTCGCACCGTGGCTCATGGCGAACTCCTCCTCGGGAGACAGAACGAGCTTGTGCCGGCCGACGAGGCCGAAGTAGGCGAGCGTGACCGCGTAGAAGATCGCTACGCCGACGACGCCCGGCCGGTAGTCGTCCCGCCAAAACAGCGCCACGAGCGAGATGAGGGCGATCACGGCGGCGACGATCGCGCCCCATTCGCCGAGCGGGCTGCGGTACGGGCGGTTGATGTCGGGCATCCGGCGCCTCAGGAGGACGAAGGACACCATCTGCAGGAAGTAGGAGAGGACAGCTCCGAACACCGCCATCGAAAGCAGTGCGGCACTCAGATTCCCGCTGAACCAGTCGTGCTTGCCGGCTTCGTAGAGCAGGTAAGCAAGGCCGTACCCGATGACGGCGCCGAGAACGAGCGCCAGGTACGGCGTGTTCCGCTTGCCGCTCGTGACCGACAGCCGGTGCGGGTAGTAGCCCGCGCGTGACAGCGAGAAGATGTTGCGGCCGTACGCGTAGATGATCGTGTGGAAGCTCGCGACGAGACCGGCGACGGCGACGAGCCCCAGCAGTGAGGCCGACGTGTTGTCGCCGAAGATCGTCTTGAGCCCGTCGAGCAGCGGCTCGCCCGAGGTCCTGATCCCTTCCGCGCCGGGCGCGATTCCCGTGTTCAAAAACAACACCAGGAAGGCGAGAATGACGAGCGTGATCAGGCCGTAGATCGTGCCGCGCGGGATGTCGCGCTCAGGCGACTGCGACTCCTCGGAGGCCAGCGGCAGCTCCTCGATTGCCAGGTAGAACCAGATCGCAAATGGGAGCGCTAGGAAGATCCCGTCGAACCCGAACGGGAACCACTTCGAGTTGTCGCCCTCGGGCGCGATGTTCAGGGCGTACTTGCTGAAGTCGAGTTCGGTCAGCGCGCCGATGAAGAACACCACGAGGATGAGGATCGCCGCGATGCAGATGAACACGGTGAACCGGAACGCCATCTCGACGCCGATCAGGTTCAGCGCGAGGAAGGCGGCGTAGAAGACGATCCACCAGATCGGCTGGGCGACGTTGATCCCGGTCAGATCGTCGAAGATCGTCTGCATGTAGCTGCCGATGAATGTGACGATGACGGCAGGCGTGACGACGTACTCGATCGTTTCGGCGACGCCGGTCGTGAACCCGCCCCACGGACCCATCGCCGATCGGGCGAAGGAGTAGGCGCCCCCGGTGTGCGGCAGGGCCGGCGACATCTCGGCGATCGAGTAGCAGAGCCCGAAGTACATGATCGTGATGATCAGCGTCGCGACGAGCAGGCCGCCGAAGCCGCCGGCGTCAAGGCCGAAGTTCCAGCCCGAGAAGTCGCCCGAGATGACGGCCGCGACTCCGAGCGCCCACAGCGACCAAACACCTGCGTGGCGCCGGAGCTTGCGCTTGTCGAAGTACTCGGCGCCGGCTTCTTGATATGTGACGCCGCCGACCTTCCTTGACTCAGCCACAGGTCACCTCCGAGTAGGAGCGTGCAGAATCTCGCGATCCTATGGAGGCCGTGCGACGGCGGTCAAGGAGCGCGCCGGAGGCCGGGCACGCGATTGCGCATTGCGAAGCGGCCGTTTGGCGCCGCGGCGCGCGGGACCGATCTACGCGCGCTTCTCGCTCGGCAGCGCCCAGCGGGCGAAATGGCCGAGCGTGACGCCCTGGAGAAGCACCGAGGCCGCGGTCGCGACCAGCACCGTCCCCTGCACCTGGGCGGCGCCATCGAGGTGGTCGAGCGCCGGATACGCGGCAAGGAGCAGGGGTACTGCTCCCTTGAGCCCGCCCCAGGAAACGAGCGCGCGCTCGCCGCGCGTGAGCCCGCTGCCCATCGTCCCCGCACCCGCGACCAGCGGTCGCACCAAGAGCACCGTGGCCCCGGTGAGCGCGAGCCCGTAGCCGAGCTCCTCCCAGCCGACCTGCGCCGCAAACGCCGCGCCGAGGAGCCCGAAGATGACCGGCTCTGCGATCGCCGAGGCCGCGTTGGCGGCGATGTGGTAGCTGCCGTCCTGCACCTTCCACGTGTCTGCGACGAGGAGGCCGGTGATGTAGACGGCGAGGAAACCGCTGCCGTGGATCGAGGCGGTTCCGGCGCCGACGAGGACGGCTGCGGCCACGATGCCGACGCTCTGGAGCTCGTCCGCGATCTTCGGCGTCGCTTGGAGCACTCGGACGAGCACCAGACCGGCTGCAATTCCAACGGCTGCGCCGATTCCCAACTCCTTGGCGAAACGCACGACGCTCGAGCCGACGCTCGATTCCTCCGGTCCGAGGTAGGCGAGCGCCGCAACCATGAGTGAGATCCCGACCGGGTCGTTGAAGCCCGATTCGCCCTCGAGGATCGTGCGTGCGCGCGTCTTCCCCCGGTTCCGGAGGACCGAGTAGACGGCCGCCGGGTCGGTCGGGCAGAGCGCGATCGCAATGAGAGCGGCGAGCGGCCAGTCGAGGCCGAGGACGTAGTGGCCGACGAGCGCGAGCGCGCCCGCCGTGGCCGCGGTTCCCGGCAGTCCGAGCACGAGGATCGGCGTCGCCGAGCGCCGCCAAGCCTTGAACCCGGTGGAGAGGCCGCCCTGGAAGAGGATCGCGTAGAGCGCGAGCGTCCCGACCTTCTGGAGCTGCAGCGCGCTCATGTCCTCGGCCGGGAAGACGCCCGTCGCGGCCGCGGCGATACCGACCGCGAGGAAGGCGGCCGGCGCCGGGAGCCCGATGCGCGCAGCCAACGGCGCCGCGGCGACCGCGACGACGACGAGCGCCGCGAAGGCGAAGAGATCTGGGAAGAAGTCGGTGTAGGCGTCCATTAGTCGCTGCCTAGATCCTCGGCGAGCAGGCCGCAGCAGTATGCGCGCCAGCCGATGTCCGGCGCGTGCATGAGCCCGTGCAGCGCCTCGCTCACGTGCGGCAGGCCCTTGGACTGCGCCGCGATCTCGCGAAAGCCCTTCTCGAGCGCGATCTGGCGGTCGATCTCTCGCAGCTCCTCGGCCAGCTCGGTGACCGCGGGCCCGTTCAGGTCGAGGCCTCTCGTTGGGTCGCCGCCGGCCGCGAGGCGGAGGAGCGCCCGACGCGTGGCGCCCCGCCGTTCCGTCTCGTCGATCACGACCTTGGCGCCCGCCACCGTGGCGAGCACGACGAGGGCGGTCGCGAGCGGCTCGGTGTCGGATCCGGTCTCGGCGGCCAGGCCTTCCTCGAGCCTCGACGAGCCAGACCGGCGGCATGGGCTAGGCCCGGATCCGCTCGCCGGCGGGATCGAAGAGCGGCTCGTCGGCCACTTCGCCCGCGATCCATTCGCCGAAGATCTCCACCTCGACTGCGCGGCCGGGCGTTGCCGCCTCGGCCGGCACGTACGCGTAGGCGATCGAGCGCTCGACCGTGTAGCCGTTGCCGCCGCTCGTAACGCGTCCCGCCACCTCGCCGTCGATCCGCACGGGCTCGGAGCCGAGCGCGACCGACCGCGGATCGGAGAGGACGAGGCACGCGAGCCGCCGCGCGGGCTCGGGCGCGTCTGCCAACGCCGCGCGCCCGATGAACTCGCCCTTGTCGAGCTTCACGGCGAAGCCGAGCCCGGCCTCGTACGGCGTGTCCTCGGACGAGATGTCCGCGCCCCAGACGCGGTAGCCCTTCTCCAGGCGCAGCGAGTCGATCGCCTTGTAGCCCCCCGCGACGAGCCCGTGCTCACCGCCGGCTTCCCAGAGGCGATCCCAAAGGCGGCGCCCGAACTCCGCCGGGCAGTAGAGCTCCCATCCGAGCTCGCCGACGTAGGTGACGCGCACGGCCAGGCACGGCACGGGCCCGACGACGATCTCCTGCGCGCGCATGTACGGAAACGCGAGCCTCCGAGAGCGTCAGCGGCTGGAGGATCTCCCGCGCAGCCGGGCCCCAGAGGCCGAGGCAGGCGAACCGCGAGGTGACGTCCTCGACCGCGACGCCGCCGTCGGCGGGCAGGTGCGACCGGATCCACGCGAGGTCGTGCCGCCCGAACGCCGTGCCCGTGACGATGCGGAAGTGCTCCTCGCCCAACCGCGTGACCGTGAAGTCGCATTCGATCCCGCCCTTGGGATTGAGCATCTGCGTGTACGTGACCTGTCCGATGTCCCGCGCGACGCGGTTGGCGCAGAGGCCCTCGAGGAACTCCGCTGCGCCCGGCCCGGTGACGTCGAGCTTCGCGAACGAGGTCTCGTCGAAGAGCGCCGCGGCCTCGCGGCAGGCGCGGTGTTCGGCCCCGATCGCGGGCGACCAGATCTTCCCGGCCCAGCCGCGCGGGCGCAGCGACTCGTCGCCGGCGGCCGCATTCGACTCGAACCAGTTCGCGCGCTCCCAGCCTGACTTCTCTCCGAAGGAGGCCCCGAGCCTCGGCGAGCCGCTCGTAGGCGGGGGAGACCCGCAGAGGCCGCCCGCCGAGGCGCTCCTGGCCGGGGTACTTCACGTCGTAGTAGGTCGCGTAGCCCTCGACCGTGCGCGCGAGCGTGTACTCGCGGCTGCGGTAGTGCGGCCCGAAGCGGCGCGAGTCCATCTCCCACGTGTCGAGCCCCGGCTGGCCGTCCACGATCCATTCGGCCATGAGCTGCCCCATGCCGCCGGCGCCCGCGAGCCCATGCGCGCAGAACCCGGCCGCGACCCAGAAGCCGCGCACGTCGGACTCGCCGAGGATGAACTCGCCGTCGGGCGTGAACGCCTCGGGGCCGTTGATCAGCTTCACGACCTCGGCGTTCTCGAGGGCCGGCACACGGACGATTGCGTTCGTCATGAGCTCCTCGAAGCGCTCCCAGTCCTCGGCGAGGAGCTTCCCGTTGAAGTCGGCCGGGATGCCGTCGAGCGACCACGGCGCCGGCTCGCGCTCGTAGCCGCCCATCACGAGCCCGCCGGACTCCCCGCGGAAATAGACGAGGAGACTCGGGTCGCGCATCGTCGGCACGTCGAACGGCACGTCCATCGGGCGCGTGACGAGGTACTCGTGCGCCATCGGGATGACCGGCACCTCGACCCCTGCGAGCGCGCCAAGTTCCCGTGCGAAAATCCCGCCGGCGTTGATCACGATCTCCGTTTCGATCGAGCCCTTGTCGGTCTCGACGCCGATTACCCGCCCGTGCTCGACCCCGATCGCGGTGACGCGCGTGTTCGTGTTGATCTCCGCGCCGCGGCGGCGGGCGCCCTCGGCGAGCGCGAACGTGAGCTGGCTCGGGTCGATGTAGCCGTCGGTGGGGAGGTAGGCCGCGCCGAGCACGCCGTCGGTCGTCATGGGCGGGAACATCTCCTGCGCCCGCTCCGCGGAGACGAGCTCCAGCGGCAGCCCGAACGTCTTCGCCCAGCCGGCCTGGCGCGCGAGCTCCTCCATCCGTTCCTCGGAGGACGCAAGCCGCAGCGAGCCGACCTCGTTCCAGCCGGTCTCGAGGTCGACCTCCTCGCCGAGCGTCCGGTAGAGCTCGACCGAGTTCATCATCATCCGCGTCAGCGCGAGCGAGCCGCGCAGCTGGCCGACGAGCCCGGCCGAGTGGAAGGTCGAGCCGCTCGTCAGGTCGGCGCGCTCGACCAAGACGACGTCGTCCCAGCCCAGGCGCGCAAGCCAGTAGAGGATCGAGGCGCCGCCGACACCGCCGCCGACGACGACGGCGCGCGCCTTCGATTTCACGCGAGCGCCTGCTGGAACGAATCCGACGAGGCGGTCCGCTCGAGCCGCTCGAAATGCTCCTGCGCGTAGGCGACGAAGTCGAAGTCGAGCTCCGAGATCGCCTGCTGGACGACGCCCCACATCGCCTCGCGGAAGTCCGACATGAACGTCATCAGCTCGAGCGCATCGAGGTCGGCGCCGCGCACCTCGCCGAAGGTCGTCTCGAGCAGCAGCGCCTTCTCGTCCGCGCCGAAGCCCTGGTTGACGGAGAAGTTCGCGAGGTCGAAGAAGCGGTCGCCCATCCCGGCGTACTCCCAGTCCACGATGCGAAGACCGGCCGGCGTAGCGATGAAGTTGGCGCTCAGGAGGTCGTTGTGGCACGGCGTGAGCGGCTGCTCACCGCGGGCGCGCTCGATGTCCGCTGCGATTGCGTGGGCCCGCTCGTAGGCCGGCGGGGTGGCGATCCCGCGCTCCGCCGCCGTAGCGCAGTAGGCCTCGACCACGCGGAACGAGTTGAAGATGCCGGGAACGGGCGGCCCCTCGTGGATGCGCTTCAGCGCCTGCGCGGCCTCGCGGAGAATGTCCGGCTTGCGCAGATCCTCCGAGGAGACGGGATGTCCCTCGAGGAACCGCGTGACAAGCCAGCCCTGCGGCTCGACGAAACGGATCACCTCGGGCCCGACGCCGGCCTGCGCGGCGACGACCGAGGCGCCGTACTCGCACTCGCGGTTGATCCCGAGCAGCTCGGTGTCGTTGCCGCCGAGGCGCAGCACGACCTGCTCACCGTTCACTGAGAGGAGAAAGTTCCGGTTCGTGATGCCGCCGCCGAGCTCTTCGACGTGCACGTCTTCGCCCGGCCACAGCTCGCTGAGGATGTCGGTGAGTTCCATCGCGCGATCTTAGACTGCCCCTCGTGTTCGTCGAGCACCCCGATTCGGTCGCGATCGTCGCCCTGCAGGACGGGGTGCTGGTCGCGGTCGTGCAGACGCGGCGCGGGTCGCCGGAGCGGACGGTCGAGCTTCCCTCCGGCAAGCTGGAGCCCGGCGAGACCCCGGCCGAGGCGGCCGTGCGCGAGCTGGCCGAGGAGTGCGCGCTCGCTGCGTCGTCCTGGCGCGAGGTCGGGACCTTCTGGGCGGTGCCGGCGTACTCGACCGAGTTCGTCCACGTGTTCGAGGCGCTCGACGTTGCGCCCGCTCCGCCCAGGCCGGCGGACGACGACGAGGACATCGAGGTGCGGCTCGTCCCGCTCGACCGGGCTCAGGCCGAGCTCTCCGACGCGGTCTCGATCGCCGCGCTCGCCGTGTGGCGGGCCGCGCAGTGATCCGCGCGATCGTCTTCGACTTCAACGGGACGCTCTCGGACGACGAGCCGGTTCTCTGCGAGATCTGGCAGGCGATCGCCTCCGAGCACGGCCGGCCGCTCTCCCGCGAGGAGTACTACGAGCAGCTCGCGGGTCTCGCTGACCCGGAGATCGCCGCCCGCTGGCTCGGCGAGGGCGCGGACGTCGAGGCCGCGATGGCCGAGCGCGTCCGGCGCTACCGCGACCTGGTCGCCGACGGCTCGACGGTCGGCCCGGAGATGCGCGCCGTGGTTCGCTACGCGGCCGAGCGCGTCCCGCTGGCGATGGTCACCGGCGCGGCGCACGAAGACGTGGATCTCGTGCTGGCCGCAGCGGGCCTCACCGACGCGTTCCCGCTTGTCGTCGCGACGGAGGACGTCCGCGCGGGCAAGCCGGATCCCGAGGGCTACCTGCGCGCGCTCGACCTCCTGGGCGTCGCCGCCGAGGAAGCGCTGGCGTTCGAGGACAGCGAGGTGGGCGTCCTGGCCGCGAAGGCCGCGGGGCTGCGCTGCTACGCCGTGCTCGGAACGGCCGCGCCGGAGCGGCTCGAAGCCGCGGACGCGATCGTCGAGCGGATCGACGTCGAGCTCGTCCGCTCAGCGCTCGAGGACTAGCCCGGCGCCCTGCTCGCGGGCCGCGTCGAGCACCCGCGCGGCGAACGCGGCATCCAGCGCGCCGATCCCGAGGTTCACGCAGGCGACCTTGGGCGGCGCGTCGCGGCGGAGGATGGCGCTTCCGACCGGCGCGGACGGGCTGGGCCAATCGGTGAAGTGCCCCTGCTCGCGGTAGTACTCGAACTGCGCAACGTCGTCGGCGGCCACGAGTGTCGCGGCCTCGATCACCTCGCGCTCGATCATCGCGTCGAAGTCGATGGGGAGGACGAGCCACTGCTCTCCGAGCGCGTCCAGCCCGATCTGCGGCTTCGGGTCGTTCACGATCGGCGCGGCCGTGATGACGACGTCGGCGCCCGTCGCCGCCTCGGCCGGGGACGAGACCGCCTCGACGTCGCCGAGCGTCGCAATGCGCTCCGGGTGCGGGTCGTACGCGCGGATGCGCACGCCGGGGTTCAGCTCGCGGAGGAGCGCCGCGTGGAAGCGCCCCTGCTCGCCGCACCCGACGATCGCAGCGGTCGTCCAGCCGGGCGGCGCCCAGCGCCGGACGCAGACCCCGCTCGCCGCGGCCGTGCGGGCCGCAGTGATCTCGGCGCCGTCCATGATCGCCGTGGGCAGCCCGGTATCGGCGTCGTTCAGGACGATGAGACCCGAGATGTACGGGAGCCCGCGAGCGGTGTTCTCCGGGTAGCCGGAGACCCACTTGAGCGCCGCCACGTCCTCGTCCGCGAGGTAGGCGGGCATCGCGTGGATGAACGCGTCGGGGCGCGGATGCACGCCCGGCTTGGGCGGAAGCTCGACGCGGCCGGCGGCCACGGCCCGGTAGGTGGTCTCGACCAGGTCGAGCTGCTCGGTCGCCGGCGGCAGGAGCGCGGCCACCTCCGCGCGCGAGAGGTAAAGGAGGGAGATCACCCCTGGTCGCGGACCCGCACGGGCTCGATCAGGAAGATGACGCGGTCTTCGCCCGGCCTGTGGCCGCCGTAGCGGTCGTTCCCCGTGTACTTCTTGGAGAGCGCATCGATGTGGGCGTTCGGCTCGTCCCCACCTTCGACGATGCCGACCACGCGGCCGCGGATGTCGCTTTTCTTGTACGGATCGTCGGCGTCCGCGATCGAGATGGCGACGCGCGGGTCGTGGCGCATGTTCCGGTCCTTGGTGCGGCCGGTCGCCGTGTTGACGCGGATCGTGTCGCCCACGCGGTCGATCCACACGGGGGAGACCTGCGGGGCGCCGTCCGGGTCAATCGTCGCGAGGTAGGCGTAGTTCGGCGCGTCGATCAGCGCGCGGCATTTCTCGGTCAGCTCGGCCACTGGGCTCCTCCCGTCGCTTGCCCGGCCAACGCTACCCATGACCGAATAGCCTGCGCGGGATGATTCGAGTCTGCGTCGCGGGAGCCACGGGCTGGACAGGGAGCGCCGTCTCGGCGGCGATCGAGGCCGCGGACGATCTCGAGCTCGTGTCCGGCGTCTCGCGGAGCGGCGACGGCACGTATCCGACGGTGGCGGAGGCGCTCGACGCGGTCGCGGCCGACGTCGTCGTGGACTTCACGCACGCCGAGGCGGTGAAGGCGAACGTCCTGGCCGCGCTCGACCGCAAGGTGGCCGTCGTAGTCGGCTCGAGCGGCCTCACGGCGGACGACTACGCGGAGATCGACACTCGCGCGCGCGAGGCCGGCGTCGGCGTGGTCGCGGCGGGGAACTTCTCCATCTTGGCGGCGCTCCTCCTGCGCTCGGCCAGGGCCGCCGCGCTGCACGCCGGCGCGTGGGAGATCGTCGACTACGCGAGCGCCACGAAGCCCGACGTCCCGAGCGGAACCGCACGCGAGCTGGCCGAGCAGCTGGGCGAGGTGCGGCAGCCGGCGCTGGGCCGCGAGATCGACACGCTGGTCGGCCCCACCGAGGCGCGCGGCGCGACCGTGGCCGGCTCGCAGATCCATTCCGTCCGCCTGCCGAGCTTCGTCGTCTCGACCGAGATCGTGTTCGCGGCCACGGGCGAGCGGCTTTCGATCCGCCACGACGCGGGGGAGAGCCCGGAGCCGTACGTGGCCGGGACGCTATTGGCCGTGCGCCGGGTCGGCGGCCTCATCGGCCTGACCCGCGGCCTCGATGCGCTGCTCGACTGATGCTCCTCGACGGCATCCGCGTCGTCGCGTGCGAGATCGGTCTCGCCGGTCCGCTCTGCACCCGGCTCCTCGCCGATCTCGGCGCGGACGTGGTCAAGGTCGAGGCGCCCGAGGGCGGCGATGTAACGCGCGGCTGGGACACGATCGCCGGCGGCGTCTCGTCCGCGTTCGTCTGGGTGAACCGCGGCAAGCGCAGCGTCGCCATCGACGTGCGCGACCCGGCCAACCGCGAGGAGGTCGAGCGGCTGGTCGCGTCCGCGGACGTCTTCCTCCAGAACTTCGCGCCGGGCTGGGCGGCGCGCGTCGGCCTCGACGAGCCCACGGTCCGCGCGCTGCGCTCCGACATCGTCTACGTGGACATCTCGGGCTACGGCCCCGAGGGCCCGTACGCGCACCGCAACGCCTACGACCTGATCGTCCAGGGCGAGACCGGGCTCATGTCAATCACGGGCACGCCGGAGGAGCCGGCCCGTCTCGGCGTCTCGGCGTGCGACCTCTCGACCGGCTCGTACGCCGCGGTCGCCGCCCTGGCCGCGCTCGTCCAGCGAGGCCGGACCGGGGAGGGCGCGCATGTCCAGATCTCCCTCTTCGACGTCGCGCTCGACTGGCTCGGCTATTTCCCACACCTCTGGTGGCACCGCGAGGAGCTGCCGCCGCGCACCGGCCTGCGGCATCCGCTCTTCTGCCCGTACGGCCCCTTGCCGGCCGAGGACCGCCTCGTCTCCGTCGCCGTGCTCTCCCCGGATCACTGGCGGACGTTCTGCGCCGACGTGCTCGAGCGTCCCGATCTCCTCTCCGACGAGCGCTACACCACCAACGAGCAGCGCGTCCAGGTGCGCGACGAGCTGGAGCCGATCCTGGCCGAGGTGTTCGGGACGCGCCCCGCGGCCGAGTGGGAGGAGCGGCTCGCGGCCGCGGGCATCCCGTTCGGCTCCGTGAACGACGTGTCCGACGTGCTCGCGCATCCGCAGCTCGCCGCGAGCGGTCTCGTCACCGAGATCGACTCCCCGGCCGGGCGGATCCCGACGATCGGCGCGCCGTTCCTCGTAGACGGCGAGCGGCCCGAGGTCGGGGGCGTCCCGGATCTCGGGGAGCACACGAACAGCGCGATGTGACGGATCCGGCGGGCGGCGGCGTATGGCGGGTGATGCGCACTGCGCTCGCCACCTCCCTGCTCCTCCTGGCCCTTCTCGCTTCCGGCTGCGGCGCGGCCGACGATCCCCAGGCTGCCCCTGAGGCCGCGCCCGAGCCGGCCACGCTCTCGATCGAGCAGGTGCTCGACACGAGCGGCCCGATGTTCGTCGAGGGCTACCTCTGGTCGCTCGAGATCCTCGACGGCGACGGCAACGCGGTCTTCAAGGACGACCTCGAGGCGATGAAGCACGCCGAGGAGCTCCCGGCCGGGACGTACACGGTGAAGAGCGCCATGAAGCCCTGCGAGGGGAACTGCGGCTACACCGACCCGGCGATCAACGACTGCGAGCTCGAGATCGACGTGGTCGCGCCCTCGACGGCGGTCGAGATCAGCCAGGCAGCCGACCGCGCCTGCACGATCGCAGTCCTCTAACCGCCGGTTCCGAAGGCTCATGGGAGAATCCGGCCATGCCGGGTTCCGGTCTCGCCGATTCGCCGGAACTCCGGCTGGAACGCATCGACGCGCGGGCGCGTACGGAGAACTTCCCCGTCGCGTCGCTCGTCGCGCCGCGCGCTGCCCGTCCGCACCTGAAGGCGATCTACGGGTTCGCCCGCCTCGTGGACACGGTCGGGGACGAGGCGGAGGGCGATCGCCTCGCGCTCCTCGACGAGCTCGAGCGTGAGCTCGACGGCCCGCCGCGCACGGCGATCATGCGGCGTTTGCACGGAACGATCGCGGCGTGCGCCCTGCCGCGCGAGCCGTTCGCCCGCCTGATCGAGGCGAACCGCATCGACCAGGCGACGAGCCGCTACGAGACCTGGGACGACGTGCGCGGCTACTGCTCATACTCCGCAGAGCCGGTCGGCCGGCTCGTCCTCGGCGTGTACGGCCGCGCGGGCGACGAGGAGCTCGTGGCGCGCAGCGACGACGTCTGCACGGGCCTCCAGCTCGTGAACTTCCTCCAGGATCTGCCGCGCGACCTCGAGCTCGGGCGCGTGTACCTCCCGCAGGAGGATCTGCGCCGCTTCGCCGTCCTTGACCCAGAGCTCGCCGGGCCGTGGACCGAGCGGGT
The DNA here is from genome assembly GCA_963716435.1 of uncultured Thermoleophilia bacterium. Taxonomy (GTDB): domain Bacteria; phylum Actinomycetota; class Thermoleophilia; order Gaiellales; family Gaiellaceae; genus CAVRUF01. The sequence continues at coordinate 2,533,147 of OY970312.1, read as the reverse complement.
CGCGGCGCTCGCCGAGTTCGAGGCGGCCCGGGCGCGGGCGCTTCTGAATCGCGGCTTCGACCTCGCCGACGCGCTCGGCGGCCGCGAGGGCCGCTCGGTCGCGCTGTTCGTCCGCGGCGGTCTTGCTGCCCTGGATGCTCTCGCGCGCGCGAGGTACGACGTGTTCTCCGGCCGTCCGTCGCCGTCGAGGTTCCGGCTTGCACGCCTGACCGTCCGCGAGGCTCCTGCGATGAGGACGGAGGCCGCCTACGCCGAGGTCGTGCGGATTACGCGCACCGAAGCGCGCAGCTTCGCCTGGGGCATCCGGCTGCTCCCGCGCCCGAAGCGCGAGGCCGTGTCGGCGCTCTACGCGTACGCGCGCCGCGTGGACGACATCGCCGACGACCCGGATCTGGGCGCCGAGGAGCGGCGCACGCGGCTCGAGGCGTGCCTGCGAGACCTGGATGCGCCTCCCGGTGAGGATCCCGTGCTCGTCGCCGTGGCGGACGTTGTCGAGCGCTACGGGGTTCGCCAGGCCGACCTCGCGGATCTCGTCCGCGGCGGACTCATGGACGTGGACACGACCCGCTACGCGTCCTGGGAGGAGCTCCGTGGGTACTGCCTCCTCGTGGCGGGCTCGGTCGGAACGGCATGCGCCGCGGTCTACGGGCCGAGCGATCCGGCCGCCGCGCGCCCGAAGGCCCAGACACTCGGGCTCGCGCTCCAGCAGATCAACATCATGCGCGACATCCCCGAGGATCTCCGGCTGGGGCGCGTCTACCTCCCGCAGGACGAGCTTCGAGCGCTTCGGCGTGACCGAGGCCGACCTCGCCGCCGGCCGCACGGGGCCCGAATGGCGCGCGCTCATGGAGCACCAGGCCGCCCGGGCCGACGAGCTCCTCGCCGAGGGTCTGCGCCTGCTCCCGCTGCTCGACCGCCGCAGCCGGCTCGGCGTCCGCTCCTTCGCGGGCGCCTACGTGGGACTGCTCAACCGCATGCGCGCGACCGGCTTCGATGTCTTCTCCTCGCGCCCGAGCCTCTCGACGGCCGCCAAGGTACGCGCCATGGTGAGTCTCAGATGAGAGCGGTCGTTGTCGGAGGAGGCCTGGCCGGGATCGCCGCTGCGCTCGATCTCGTGGATGCGCGCCACGACGTCACACTGCTCGAGGCCCGGCCGACGCTCGGCGGCGCGGTGCAGACGCTGCCCGAGCGCGAGGGCGATCCTCCGCCGCCGCCCGACAACGGCCAGCACATCGCGCTCGGCTGCTGCACGGCCTACATGGATCTCCTCGACCGGATCGGCCAGGCGGGCTCCGCGCGCCGCACGCCGCTGGCGCTTCCGGTCATCGCGGAGAACGGCATCGTCTCCCTCATCCGGCCCGGCGCGTTCGCGCTCCTGCGCTACCGGCACGTCGGCCTGCGCGACCGCGTCGCGATCGGCCGCGTCGCCCGCACGCTCGACCGCCTCGACCCGGCCGAGAACGACCACCTGACCTTTGGAGCAGCTCCTCCGCTCGCTCGGCACCTCGGACGCGGCGATTGCGCGCTTCTGGGATGTCTTCATGCGCCCGGCCCTCAACCTGCCGTCGGACGAGGTGAGCGCCGCGCCCGCGCTCTTCACCGTGCAGACGGCCCTGCTGGCCGGTGGAGGCGCCAGCGACCTCGTGCTCCCGACGGCGCCGCTCGGCGCGATGCACGGCGACGCGGCCGCGGAAGCGCTCACGGCGGCGGGCGCGAAAGTACGCACGCGCGCGCGAGTGACGGCGCTCGACGGTCGCACCGCAGTCCTCGCCGAGGGCGAGCGGATCGAGAGCGACGGCGTCATCCTGGCGCTGCCGCGCGAGGAGAGCGCCGCGCTCTTGGGCGAGCCCGCGCCCGCGCTCGAGGACTCGCCGATCGTGAGCGTCCATCTCGTTGTCGACCGTCAGATCCTCCGTTTTCCCTTGGCCGCGCTGCTCGGGAGCCAGGCGCACTGGGTGTTCGACCGCGGCCGCCTGACGCGCACGGAGCCCCGCGACGGCCAGTACCTCACCGTCGTGTCGAGCGGCGCGCCCGAGCTCCTCGAGATCCGCGGCCGCGAGCTCGTGGAGCTGATCGCCGGAGAGCTGACGTCGCGACTCGGCCGGGCCGAAGTCCTCTGGTCGCGCGTCAGCCGCGAGCCCGCGGCGACGTTCGCCGCCCGCCCGGGCACCGCCGCGTTGCGCGCGGGGGCGGAAACCGGCCGCCAAGGAGTCGTGCGCGCGGGCGCCTGGACCGCCACAGGCTGGCCGGCGACCATGGAGAGCGCCGTGCTGAGCGGCCGCCGCGCCGCCGAGCTCGTCAGCCGTTGAGCCCGTCCAGCGTCGCCTGGACGAGCCGGGGCAGCGTCTGCGGGTCGTAGCCGCCCTCGAGCACGAGCGCGATCCGGTCGCAGAGCCCGCCGGCCCGCCGCGCCAGCTCCCGGAACCCGTCCTCGGTCACCTCCATGTCGGCAAGCGGATCGCCGGCGGCGGCATCGAAGCCGGCCGAGACGAGCAGCAGGTCCGGTTCGAAGCCGGAGATCGCCGGCTCGACGATCCGCTCAAGCGCGTCGAGATACTCGCCGTCGCCGCAGCCGGCCGGGAGGGGAATGTTCACGGTCGAGGAGTCGCCGTCTCCGGGCCCGCCGGTGCCGGGGTAGAACGGCCACTGGTGGAGCGAGACGAAGAGCACCGAGTCGTCGCCGCGGAAGATCGCGTCGGTGCCGTTCCCGTGGTGGACGTCCCAGTCGAGGATCGCGACGCGAGTGAGCCCGAGCTCGCGCTGGGCGTAGCGCGCGGCGATCGCCACGTTGTTGAAAAGGCAGAACCCCATCGCGCGGTCGCGGAGTGCGTGATGACCGGGCGGCCGGACGAGCGCGAAGCCGCCGGTCCGCACCGCCTCGATCGCGCAGCCGGCCGCCAGAAGCGCCGCGTCGAAGCTCGATGGCGTCACTGCGGTATCGGGGTCGAGGAGCACAGAAACTCCTGCATTTGCGGTACTTCTAAGCTGCTCGACGTAGGCCGGATCGTGGCATGCGAGGATGCTCTCGACGGTCGCAGGACCCGCTTGTTCGAAATCAGGAAACGCGTCGAGAAGCGCGCGGATCCGAGCCGCGTTTTCGGGGTGCGTTCCCGTCTCGTGCAACACGCCGAGCAGCGGGTCGCTGACGAGCGGGACCCTCGCGAAACGCGTGTTTTGATCAGGTGTCGGCGAAGTGTCAGTCACGTCTAGACGCGGGGCTCACAGTGGTTTACCATCGGGCCCCCTTCTTTTTCGACCCCGGAGGTGTTATCGCCCATGCGACGGCTTCTTCGCCTGGCGCTTCCGCTCGGCCTACTGGCTGCGCTTGCAATCCCGATCGGCGCGTACGCGCAAAGCACGACGGTTAACGTCACGGTCACCGTTCCTACGGTCACGACCGCCACCATCTCGACCAACTCTGGAGGCGGGCTGGCTCTGCTAGCGCAGTCGCCGACGACTGGTCGGCAGAACACGGACCTCGCGTTCTGGGGTAACACCCTTGTTCAGGGAGATTCGCGAGGCCTCCGGATCTTCGACATCTCAAATCCGACTTCCCCGAGTCTCCTCAGCGACTTCGCCTGCAACGGTGCGTACGGCGACGTCAGCATCTGGGGAACGCTTGTCTTCCGTTCGATCGATATTCCCCAGTCGTCTGCCGACTGTTCGAGTGTCGACCAGGCGAAGACGGTCACGGGCGGTAACCACACGGCCACCCCGCAGTCGACTTCGATCGGGTCCGGATTCGAGGGCGTTCGCATCATCGACATTTCGAACCCGGCCGCCCCGAGCTTCGTCGCGGGCGTTGCCACCGACTGCGGTTCGTTCACGCACACGGTCGTTCCCGACCTCGCGCACAACCGCGTCCTGCTCTACGTCTCCTCGTTCCCGAACCAGGCGATCAGCGACGTTCCCACGGTGCCGTACGGGAACACCTGCGAGCAGACGACCGGCAGCGGTCACGACAAGATCTCGATCATCGAGGTTCCGCTCGGCAACCCCGCCGGCGCCAGCGTCATCGCTGAAGTGCCGCTCGGGCTCAAGGGCTACAACTCGTACTTCAGCTACATCCCCGGCTACACCGGCGACTTCAACAACACGCCCGGCTACAAGGGCTGCCACGACATCGCCGTGTTCATGCCGACCCACACCGCAGCGGCTGCCTGTGTGACGGAGGGCGTCACGCTCGACATCACGAACCCGGCAGCGCCGACGGTGAAGGATCACTTCGTGAACCCGTACACCGACCTCTGCGCGACCGGCGTCTACCGCTGGACGACGCAGCAGGGCACGACGGCGACGACTCCGAACTGCATGTGGAGCTCGGCGACGTTCACCTGGGACGGCAGGCGGGTTATCTGGGGCGAGATGTCCTCAGGGACGGGCGGGTGTAACAACTCCTCAGGCACCGCCGCCCAGACGTGCAACGACGGCGGCAACATCAATGTCGGCGTCGACCGGTTCTATGACGGCACGTCGGTCACGAACGAGTGCGACCTCGGCGGAAACGGAGCGAACCGCGACTCCTTCGTCCGCGGCGCGTTCTGGATGTTCGACGTGAACGATCCGACGTGGCCGATCTCGTCCTTCAAGACACCGCGGTTCGAGCGGTACTCCAACCAGGGCTGCACCGCGCACCTCATGAACGTGGTGCCGGTGAACGGCAAGTACGTCGTGCCGATGGCCTGGCAGCTGGGCGGAGTGGACGTCGTCGACTGGACAGACCACCTGAACCCGTTCGAGCTCGGGTACTACGATGTCGATGCAACGGCAAACCTCAACTTCGAGGGCATCGAGAGCAACGTGGCGCCGGGTTCGATCACAACGGTTGCCACGACGACCACGCCCGGTGCGACCACGACGGTCACCCGCACCGTGTGGCTCGCCGAACTCGGCTGGAACAACTACCGCGCCGCCGGTAACTCGTCCCAGCGTTCGAACGCCTGGGCCGCGTACTGGTACAACGGACATGTCTACGCGAGCTACGACTCGCCGATGTACGGCCTGTTCACGCCTGAAGGCAGCCGCGGTCTTGAGGTCTTCGACCTCAACGACCCGTCGGTTGCAGGCGCTCTCGACCTGCCGCACCTGAACCCGCAGACGCAGGAAAGCCTCCTGTCCTGCACGGTGACGCTCAGCGGCAGCCTCAAGGTCGGGAAGAAGTCGACCATCACTGCCACCGTGAAGGCCATGGGCCAGGGCGTGCTCGGCGCGCCGGTGCGGGCCACGACCTACGGCGTCGACTCCACCAAGGCGTCGAACGCGAGCGGCAAGGTGTCCTGGTCGATCAAGCCGAAGAAGGCAACGAAGCTGAATGTCGCGATCGTCGACACGCCGAACATGATCGGCTGCAAGGCGAGCAAGTCGATCGCGAAGAAGAAGAAGTAAGTACCTAGAGCGATAACTCGGACTCGCGCGTCCCGCCCCCGAAGGCGGGGCGCGCGGGATCCGCACCGAAGGGGGACGAGGGCGCCGAGAGGCGCTCTCGTCGTTCTAGGAGAGAAGCTCGGAGTCCGGGATGTCCGGAACCGGAGCGTGGTACTGCAGGCGCGCGATGCTGAGATACGTCCGCAGGTCGTCCGCCTCGTCGCCGAAGCGCCCGGCCTCGAGCGCCGCCTCGAGCGTTCCGTACTCGGCGAGCACCTGCGCCGCGCGCTTCGCCCCGATCCCGCGCGCTCCCGGAATGCGATCCGACGGGTCGCCGCGCAGCGCGATGAAGTCCGGGACCTGGGAGGGAGCGACGCCGTAGCGTTCCTGCACCTCCGCCGGCCCAACGCGGTCGAGCTCGCGAACGCCGCGGCGGGGCATGAGCAGCATCGTCCGGTCGCTGACGAGCTGGAAGAGGTCGCGGTCGCTCGTGAGGACGACGGACGTACCGCCACGGTCTTCCTCCGCGCTCGCAGCGGCCGCGAGGAAGTCGTCGGCCTCGAATCCGGGCGCCTTGGCCCACTGGAACCCAAGGCCCGTCACGAGCGCCGGCAGCCGGTCGAGCTGGTCGGTGAGATCCGACGGGAAATCGCGCCCGCCCTGGTACTCGGGCAGGAGCTCGTTGCGATAGAGCGGCTGACCGATCGAATCGAAGCCGACGAACACCGCCCGCGGCCGTTCCGCTTCCCAGACGTTCGTGAGCATGTTCCGGAACCCGACGACCATGTTCGCCTGGCGCCCTTCTGCGTCGGTGATCGAGGACGGAAGCGCGTGGTAGGCCCGGTGTGCGAGCGAGTCTCCGTCGACGATGAGGAGCGGCCTGGGAAGGAACTCGCCCATAGGGCCAGTATTGCGGCTTTCCCCCTTAGCTATCGTGTTTCCAAATGAGTAAGACCCTCGTAATCGCAGAGAAGCCGTCCGTTGGGCGCGACCTCGCGAACGCGCTCCCCGGCGCGTTCGCAAAGGACGACGCCTACCTGGAGTCGGACAACTACGTCATTACGTGGGCCGTCGGACACCTGGTCGAGCTCGCCGAGCCCGACGACTACGACGAGCGCCTGAAGAAGTGGCGCATGGCCGACCTGCCGATCATTCCCGACGCGTTCAAGCTGAAGCCGCGCGACGCAAAGGCCAAGAAGCAGCTGGGCGTGATCCACAAGCTCCTGAAGCGCGCCGACGTCGACCGCGTCATCAACGCGTGCGACTCCGGGCGCGAGGGCGAGCTGATCTTCGCGTACATCTGGGAGACGGCGGGCGTGGACAAGCCCGTCGAGCGCCTGTGGATCTCGAGCATGACCAAGCAGGCGATCACCGAGGGGTTCGAGAAGCTGCGCTCCGGCGAGTCGATGGCCCCGCTCGAGCGCGCCGCCAGGTCGCGCTCCGAGGCTGACTGGCTCGTCGGAATGAATGCAACACGCGCGGGAACGATCCGCGGCCGCGCCTGGGTGGGAGGAGTCGTCTCCCTCGGCCGCGTCCAGACACCGACGCTGGCGCTGATGGTGAAGCGCGAGCGCGAGATCCAGGCGTTCGTCCCGGAGCCGTACTGGCTCGTCCACGGAACGTTCGAGGCGCCGACCCGCGCCGGCTACGAGGGAATGTGGTTCGAGGGCGACGAGACGCGCCTGAAGGACGGCGTCCGGGCCGACGAAATCGTCAAGAAGGTTTCCGGCAAGGACGGCACGGTCGCATCGGTCGAGCGCAAGGAGCAGAGCGAGCGCTCACCGCTCCTGTACGACCTGACGAGCCTCCAGCGCGACGCCAACCGCCGCTTCGGCTTCTCGGCCCGCAGGACGCTCCAGGCCGCCCAGTCGCTCTACGAGGACAAGAAGGCGCTCACCTACCCGCGTACGAGCTCTCGGTACCTCACAGGCGACATGGTGCCCTTCCTCAAGCCCACGGCCGAGACGCTCGTCCCGATCTCCGACTACGCGCCGCATGCGCGCTTCGTCATGGCGCTCAAGGAGCTCCCGCTCTCCCGGGTCGTGAACGACGAGCGCGTCGACGACCATCACGCGATCATCCCCACCGACGTCGAGCACAACGTCCAGACGTTCAGCGACGACGAGCGCCGCATTTTCGACCTGGTCTCGCGCCGCTTCCTGGCCGTGTTCCATCCTGCGGCGCGCTACGAGCGCACGACCGTGGTCACGGAGATCGAGAGCGAGCAGTTCCGCACCCGCGGCAAGGTCACCCTCGAGGCCGGCTGGCGCGGCGTCTACGGCGTCGAGGCCGACGACAAGGCGAACGGCAAGGGCGAGGAGGACGCCGAGGGCGGCGAGCTCCCGCGCCTCGAGGAGGGCATGACGATCCGCTGCGTCGAGGCGGTGAGCGAGGCCAAGGAAACGAGGCCGCCGCCCCGCTACACAGAGGCCACGCTCCTCTCTGCCATGGAGACCGCCGGCAAGCTCATCGGCGACGAAGAGCTGCGGGAGGCGATGAAGGACAGCGGCCTCGGAACGCCGGCAACCCGGGCAGAAGTGATCGAAACGCTGATCCGCCGCGAGTACATCGAGCGGGTCTCCAAGGATCTCCTGCCGACGCCAAAGGGTCTCCAAGTTGTGTCGATGTTGGAGGAGCATCCGCTGCTTTCACCCGAGCTCACGGGCGACTGGGAGAAGCGTCTGCGCGACATCGAGCACGGCACCGGCGACCGCGCCGAGTTCATGAAGGGCATCGAGGACTTCACGCGCAAGACGGTCGAGCAGATCGCTTCGCTGGACAAGGAGAAGCTCCGGCCGGAGCGCGCCGAGCTCGGCCTCTGCCCGCGTTGCGGCGCCGTGACCGGCGAGATCATCCGCGAAAACTCCCGTGCATACGGCTGTACGAGCTGGAAAAGCCGCGAGGAGCCTGGCTGCGGCTTCGTGATCTGGAAGCAGGTCGCAGGGCGGACGATCACGCCCGAGGTGGCGAGGCAACTCCTCGAGGAAGGCCGAAGCCGCGAGGTTCTCTCCGGCTTCCGCAGCAAGAACAAGAAGCCGTTCCGCGCACGCCTCGTGATGAACGAGGACGGGAAGGTCGAGTTCGACTTCCCCGAGCGGGCCCCGGCGGCAGCCGGCGCCGGCGCAGCCGAGGAGTAGCGCCGTCCGGTCCGGGGTACGTTAATCCCCGGTTAAGAGGGGCCGTTTTCCCTTCTCACGCCAGGGAATCGGTCGTACGCTGCGAACGTTTACACAGTCGCGAACACAATCACGACGTTTTTCCGAAAGGACCGCGTAGACACTTTGAGCGACCACACCACCCAGGAACTTCTTGAGACAACCCAGGCCCGTTCTCTCGTCGAGAACGCGGAGGAGCGCGGCTACATCGAGCCGGCCGAGCTCGAGGCGCTTGCGCTCGAGCTGGAGCTCGGCGATGAGGACGTCGCGGATCTGACGCAGGAGCTCGAGACGCTCGGCCACGAGATCGGCGCGCCCGTCGAAACGCCCGAAGAGGCACCGATTGCGCCTGGTCCGGTCGTCGGAGCGGGCGACAGCCTGCAGCTCTTCCTCGCGGACGTCGGCCGCCACAAGCTGCTGACCGCCTCCGAGGAGGTCACACTCGCGAAGCGCATCGAGAAGGGCGACCTGCTCGCCAAGCGGCGCATGATCGAGTCCAACCTCCGTCTAGTCGTGTCGATCGCCAAGGGCTACCGCGGCCTCGGCGTCCCGTTCCTGGATCTGATCCAGGAGGGAACGCTCGGCCTCAACCGCGCCGTCGAGAAGTTCGACTGGCGCCGTGGCTTTAAGTTCTCGACCTACGCGACCTGGTGGATTCGCCAGTCGGTGCAGCGTGCCGTTGCAAACAACGCGCGCACAATCCGTGTTCCCGTCCACGTTGTCGAGCGGCAGCAGAAGCTCAGCCGCGCAGCACGCCGGCTCGAGGTCGAGCTCGGCCGCGAGGCGACGAAGGAGGAACTCGCGGAGGCCACCGGTCTTCCGCTCCAGCATGTCGAGGAGGCGCTCGGCGCCGCCCAGGCATCCGTGTCGCTGAACCAGAACGTCGGCGCAGACGACGAAGGCGAGCTGGGAGACCTGTTCGCCGACCGTGAGGCTCCGGATCCGTTCGACGAGGCCGAGGAGTCGCTGCGCAAGCAGGGCGTTCGCCGGGCTCTCGACGCCCTTCCGGAGCGCGAGCGCCGCATCCTGGAGCTTCGCTTCGGCTTCGAGGGCGATCCCTGGACGCTCGAGGCGATCGGCCACGAGCTCGGCCTCACGCGTGAGCGGGTGCGCCAACTCGAGGCACAGGCTCTCGCGCGACTCGCAGCGATTCGCGATCTCGCGTCCGTCGCAGCGGCGTAACGCCGCTTTCGGCTCGATTTCCTGAACGAAGGGGGACGTACTGCTCCTATCGGGGGTAGTACGGCCTCCCTCGTTCTAGGGTATGGAGGGGTCTATTTCGCGCCGATCCCAAGGTTCGAGATGGACGCTGCTGAGCGTAAAGACATCCTGAACCGATACCTGGAGCACTCTCGTCAGTTCGACGAGGTCGCTGCCCGGCGCGAGAGCTCCGGCGCGAGTGCCGAGGTCATCCAGTTCACCACGCCCATGCGCGAACTGGAGCAGGAGCCGACCAATCGCGAGATCGAAGTCCTCCAGCTGATTTCAGAGGGCCTCGTCAACCGCGAGATCGGCCAGCGCCTCTTTCTTTCCGAGGAGACGGTCAAGTCGCATGTACGCCATCTCCTGGCGAAGCTGCAGGGCCGAAGCCGCGCCCACGCGGTAGCCATCGGCTTCCGCCGCGGCCTGATCGCCTAAAAAGACCTAGCCGACACTCAGCCTGCGGGTTTTCCACATCTTGTGGATATCCCTCACAGGAGGGATGTCAACAAATGTGGAAACCCGCAGACTGCGTGAGCTTTCTACCAACTCTTCCCTGACCTGACGGCGAAGCTCAGCATGAAATATTCAATGAGGCGCATGGCTTCACGCTCTCCTCTCTTGGACTCAACGGCTTGCCAAGAGTATCACCCTTTTGGGGGAGATTTCAACAGATCCGCTAGGGGCCAAATTCCAGGGATTTCGCGAGTTTTCGTGATTGAACGGATCCACCTATACGCGGCGACCTTGGTGGCTACCGCCCTTGGCACCTTGGTCCTGCTTTGGACGCTCGGCTTCGAGATGGAGGCTCCGTGGTGGGCCGTCGTGACGCTCGTGGCCATGGCCGCGATCGCGGAGCGCCAGAGTGTCCGCATCGGGCCGAACACGGAAATGTCGGTGGCGGCCCTTCCGATTCTCTTTGCCGCAGTCGCCTACGACCCGCTTGCGGCCATGATCGTCGCGGGGGGTTCGGTACTCGTCGATCTGGGCCGACCGTACACGCGGTGGGTTGTCTGGACGGCGAGCCGATCGCTTGCCGGCGCGGTCGCGGGGCTTGCCGCATTCGCTGTTCTCGACGGAGGAAGAGACGCGTTCGGCTGGCTCCTGCTCGCCGTGGTTGTCGCGGCGCTCGCTGAGGGCGTCTGCGACATGCTCCTGAATTCGGCAACCGTCGCCGTCAGGGGTAGCGGCTCGTTCGGCAACACGATGTGGCCGATGGGCCGACTACTTCTTAGCGCCCTTCCGTTTTACGCACCCATGGTTGCGGCGCTTGCTTATGCATACGGCGAAATCTCCCCATGGACATTCGCGTTCTTCGCCGTTCCGGCACTAGCAGCACAGAGTCTCCTTGTGCTCTACCAAAACCAGCGTGTTCTGACCGAGACGGTGATCGCCGCAAACATCAGGCTTGAGGCCGCAAGTGTTTCGTTTGCCTCTGCCCTCGTGGCGGCCTTGGACGCTCGAGATCACTACACCGCCGGACATTCCGCATCTGTAGCGGTGTACGCGCGTGATATCGCGCAGCGCATGGGGCTAACGGACGAGGAGCAAAAGCTTGCACACCTCGCCGGCCTGCTTCATGACATCGGGAAGGTTGGACTCCCGCCGAGCATCCTGGAGAAGGCAGGTCCGCTGACCCCCGAGGAGCGCCGCGAGATGGAGCTGCACTCGGTCATCGGTGAGCGCATCCTCGCGCGTGTTGACGACTACACGGACGTCGCTCGAATGGTTCGTCATCACCATGAGCGGCTCGACGGTGCTGGGTATCCCGATGGGCTCACGGGTGAGGAGATCCCGCTCGTCTCCAGAATCATCACCGTCGCGGACGCCTACGGCGCAATGACTTCGGCGCGCTCGTATCGAAATGCGCTGCCGAGCAGAACTGCACGTGAACGACTGTGGGAGGGATCCGGCAGCCAGTTCGATCCTCAGATTGTCGAAGCTTTTGATGCAGTTCTTACGAGGATTCCGCCCGACAACTCTGAGCCGGCGTATGCGAGTGCGTCAGCGGATCTTCTCGGAGGCGCGCAGTTGCAACTCTCGCATGCCCGCGTCGCCGCGATGCCGCACTAGGCCAGATCCCAACGGGTCGCGGGACTCGCGGCCAGTTCGAAATGCACGCGCGGTTCGACCGTGTGCGGGCGGCCGTGGCTAGTGGCCTTCCGCGAGTAAGAGAACGAGCTCAACTCGCGTCCGCACGCCGTACTTTTTCATGATGTTGCGGACATGTACTTTCGCGGTACTTCTGCTGATCACGAGCTCATCTGCGATCGCCGCATTCGTTAGACCGCGGAGGATGAGGCCCATGACCTCGATCTCGCGCGGGGTCAGTAGATTCACGGCTCCTCGCGCGGAAGCTAATGAGATTCCTGCAGCCTCGGCGAGCGACGTGTCGTTACTCGCAACGAGAAGATCGGCCAGGATTGGGGCGGCCGACCCGTGCTGCCCGAACAACTCAAGCATTGGGGGATACGCTCGGTAAGCGAGCACGAGCGGATCCAGGAGCTCGTTGTCCCGATATTGCTCGATCAGTTGGATTCCTTGGTCCAGGACATCAGCCGAGTCAGGCTGTTCTCTGATTGCGAGGATCAAGCGAGTCAGCTCCGCGTACGCCCGGGTCTCGCCGGTACTCGCGATCACCGTAGCTTGTTCGGAGCGGGTCAGTGCCTCGCTAGAACTGCCGGCTCCGGCGCACATCAACGCTGTGATACCCAGGTGAGCTGCGAGGTAGACGCGGAGTTTCGGAACTAGGTCGAGATCTTCAGCTCTCACGGGCTGAACGCCGAGCGATCCTTCGAGAATCTTGAGGCGCAGCTCAGCACTTCGAAAAGAAAGCTCTGTGTACGCGTCGCCCTTCGCCGCCGAGAACGAACCAAGTTCGTTCAAGGCGACTCGAGCTCGGCCCGTGCGGCGAAGACCCGTCAGCGCCTGCGCCTTCCCCGCGAGAAACGCACCGACCGCAAGCTCGATTCGGTTCAGGCGCGCAATCTCCAAACCTCGTACCGACAGATGAAGAGCGCCTCGGTAGTCAGCGCGGAGGGTCGCCAAGTCGACGTATGCCACAAGCGAGCCGAGTGAGATCATTGGATCCGAGACCTCGTCGAGCTTGTCCAGGATTGGTCGGAGAGTTCGCCAGAGTCCGACGAGCCTGCCTTCTCGCGAGGCCAGGGAAATGCGGCCGCACGCGACTCGAACCTGAGCATCCAGGCTTGGACCTGCTGCGCGCTCAAATGCTCGGAGGTACTGCTCGTGATCGGGAAGTGCCAGGTCTTTTGCAGCGCACAACGCGCGCCACGTCGCTTCGTGCTCGTCCTCAGGTGTGCATGCGTCGGCGCACGCGCGAGCGCTCGTCTCGAGTGCCCTCTCAGGGTCACTGTTGAGGTGATGAGCGCGACTCGCCATGCACCACGCTCGCGTGGCGTAGGTGCTCCGGCGTTGCAGCTTCGAGCCGAGAGCTTCGGACGCTGCGATGGCTCCCAACAGGTCGCCGCGTCGGGTCAGCACGTCTGCTTGTGCGAGCGCCAGTGAGGGAGGCCAACCGTCTACACGGGCGAGAGCTCTAAACCATGAGGAAAGAGTTTCGAGCTTGCCCGCCATGAGGAGCGACGGCGCTGCTTCAGTGGCGATCTCGATAGCGAGGTCCTGGCGGCGATGCTGAAGAGCAATATCGAACGCGTCGGCGTGAAAGCCATCGGCGCGCGCGTGATCCACTGTCTTGTCGGACATGCGGCGCAGTTCAGCGTGTGTCGACGACCCGCGAAGACGCGAACTGAGGAACTCGCGCAGCAGCGGGTGGAGGCAGTAGCGGTCTTCTACCGTCTGGATCAAGCCGCGGTTGAATAGGTGGTCGAGAGCCTCCTGCGGATTCGCTACTTCAGCAACCTCGCGCAGGAACTCGAGCCCGAACGATGGCGGCAGAGAGGCGACCGTGAGGAGACGCTGAATTGCTGGCGGTTCGGTTTGAAAGACCTCCTCGGCGAGATAGCGAAAAACCGTCGTTCGTAGGGCCGACTCGCTCAGAGATGCTGCGTCTAACGCCGAACTAAGCCCGACGAGCGCTGGCCAACCCTCGGCCTTCGCGATTAGCTTTCGAACTGACGCCGTGGGCCGCTGAGACAACATGGCCCTCGCTTCGTCGTGCGTCATCGCCAGCTGGTGCTGCGTCAGCTCGAGAGTGTCGCCAGTCACCGCTCGGCGCGTCGTAGCCCACGTAGGGCGTTGCCTCGTCGTCACGAGCAGCCGGATTGGTGTTAGGGCCAGGAGCCAATCGACGAACTCCTCTGCGGCTTTCGACGGCATCAGCAAGTGGTAGTCGTCGATCACGAGCCACGCGCCGGCTGGCCACTCCACCAGGTCTTCCGCCATCAGTTCGCCCAGTGCAGGGACGATGTTCTGCGGGGCGTCGCCCATGCGGACGCGTCGACGGAGACGGTCGCCGGCGCCGGGCATGAAGTGGTTCACGGAGTCCGCGATTCCGACCGAGGCCGCGGCGACGTCAGCCGACGCATTCGTCGCGCTGTACCACGCCACGTGCTCGGTCTCCTGGAGCCACTCGGCCGCGAGAGCTGTCTTCCCATACCCGGCCGCCGCGTGGAGCAGGATGACCTGAGCGCGGGAATTATCGAGCGCGCGCGTGAGTCGCGGGCGTTTCACATGGCGCGCGAAGAGGGTCGGCAGGCCAGGGTTCCGGGTATTCAGGGCGCCGAGCATAGTCCGCCCGCCACGTCCGCGCCATTGTCCAAAGGGAGGGAGCCCGCGCCCGCCGTCGTCGCGACGGACGGACGCGTCTACTCCCCTCGGGGCTAGCTCGGTGCCGTCGTCCTTGCGCCTGCTGCGCCGGTGTCCGCGAGGACGTCCAAGTCGTGCGGATCCTCGCCGGTCGCCTCCCTGTAGGCGGCCGGAATGTGACGCCGGCGGGACACGCGGAGCTTCACTCGCAGCGTGTCCGAGTGCGCTTTCGCCGTTCGTGGCGAAATGCCGAGCCGGTCCGCGATCTCCAGGTTCGAGCACCCCTGCGAGATGAGGTGGACGACCTGGCGCTGGCGGAGCGTGAACCGCTCCTTTTCGACTGTCAGCATGCGGCCCATACTCGCCAAGGCCGCGCGGCGCCGCCATTGGCCGCCGGGCGTATCTTCCGGGCTAAACCGAGGGGCGCGTCGTGAGATCCACGAGCGGGGCTTCGCGGACGAAGATCCGGCCGGCCTCAGCGTCGACCGACTCGATCGCGTCCATCCGGACGATCGCCGCGCCCGTCTCCGTGCGGACGGACAGCCCCCACGGCCGGTCCCAGCGGGCGCTGAACTCGTAGAGCGGTGTGAGGACTTCGCCGACGAGCTCCGAGGAGGTCTCGACCCGCATGCCGGCGCAGTCGAGCAGCCAGGCGCGCTCGGTGCGGTCGATCGTTTTCCTCGTTCCAGATTCGCCGCTCATCCCGCGCCCGTCCTCCTTCCCCCCGTGCCCTATGCCCATAGGTTATGCGCACGTAAGGGGTCTGCGTTATCCCTGAACGGGGGGACTCTGGATGTGTCATCCTGCTGCCAGGAGGCAGGAACTCACTCGTTTGAGTGGGCCGAAAGCACCCGTGACTGGCCGATACTTTCCGCACCCCTTTATGTCTTTCGAACCCACCTTTCGCGCCGGTTGCGCGGAAGGGGCGAGCGCCGCCCGCCCCTTCCTCCGCATCAGGAGCTACGCCCAGGGCGTGCCGCCGACGAACGCGGCGACAGATCCGAGGGCGGCGCACAACACAGCAAGCCGCAACTTCATCGGGATCGTCCTTTCTTGTCGGACTTATGAGGACTCGACGATCCCGGGCCCGGAGTCGGCCTGAGTATATAACCGAGAAGTCACTTGCCGAGAACAAAGTCAACGCACGTTGACGATCCTCGCTCCGTCGGGGTTCGTCTCAAGGAGGCCCGCGAGGCCGCCGGACTGAGTCAGCGCCAGCTTGCGTTTCCGGGCTGCTCGTCCGCCTACATCTCGCGCATCGAAGCGGGGACGCGAACGCCGTCGCTGCAGGTCTTGCACCTGCTCGGCCAGCGGCTCGGAGTGAGCGGCGAGTTCCTCGCGACCGGGCAGGCCGGATCGGCCTACCAGGAGGATCTCCTCTCGCAGGCCGAGTTCGCGATGCGCTTCGACGACCTCACGCGCGCGCAGGAGTTCCTCACCGAGGCGCTCGACGAGGCGGCGAATCCACGCTCTCGCGGGCGCGCGCTCGAGGGCCTCGGGCAGCTCGCGTTTCGGCGCGGCGAACCGCGCGTCGCGGCCGACTACCTCGAGCAGGCGCTGGAGGCGTACGGATCCGACGTCGTCGACCACCCGAAGCTCGCCGACACGCTCGGGCGCTCGTACGCGATGCTCGGCGACCTGAACGGATCGATCCACGTCTTCGACAAGTGCCTCGCCGACGCCCAGCGCCGCCGCGACCGGGTCGAGGCCTCGCGGTTCGGCGTCCTCCTCGGAAACGCGCTCATCGACGCCGCCGACTTCGAGCGCGCCGCCACGCTGCTCGCCCAGACCTTCGACGTCGTCGAGGAGCTCCGCGACCCAATTCTCCACGCCCGCCTCTACTGGCTCGAGTCGCGGCTCCACGCGGAGCAGGACGACTCGGAGCGCGCCGCCCGCTACGCCCGGAAGGCGCTCTCGATCATCGAGATGACCGAGGACCGCTCCTACGCGGCCCGCGCGCACCAGCTGCTCGCGCACATCGAGCTCGACAGAAACCAGCCCGGTGAGGCGCTCGAGGTGCTCGAGCGCGGCAAGGAGCTAACCAACGACCTCAGCGAGCTCGAGAAGGCGCAGTACCGGCTCGAGGAGGCGCGTGCGCTCGCCGGGCTCGGGCGAGTGGAAGAGGCGGCCTCGCTGGCGATGGAGGTCTCAGGCGTGATCGCGGGCGCAAACGTCGAGGACGCCGGCCGCAGCTACACGCTGCTCGCCGACCTCTTCGCCCAGATCGGCGACACAGCCCGCGCCGGCGAGTTGTACGAGCTCGCCGCGGAGATGCTCGAGACGAACCCGAACCGGTATCTCGTGCGCGTGTACCGGCGGCACGCCGAGCTCCTCGAAGACCAGGGCCGGACTGCCGAGGCGATGGACCTGCTCAAGAAGGCCGTCGCGGTGGGCGAGTTCGAGCAGCCGAAGCTCAGGCTGCCGCGGCTCTCCACGACCGCGGTTCCTCCGCGGCCCAGCTTCTAGCTAGAGCCGCTGGAACGCGGACTCGTGGCCGAGCTCGTTCGCGGCCCGGGCCTCGTCCTCGGTCAGCGCGCCGACGCGTAGCAGCAGGTCGAGCTCGTCCCGGAGGTGCGTCCGCATCATCTCGGGGCCGTCCGTTGCGACCGTGAAGCGGACGCCGCGGTCGAGGAACGTTCGGAACGTGTCGCGGACCGCGGCCTCGTCCGGCAGGGCGCGCGTGAGGAGATTGGAGCTGGGGCAGAGCTCGAGGATCGTGCCGGCGTCGCGCAGCGCGGTCATCGTCGCCTCGCTTTGCGCCGCCAGAATGCCGTGGCCGATCCGGTCGGGCCGCAGGTACTCGACGACCTCGTCGATCTCCGCGCCGCCGGTCTCGCCCTCTTCGCCGACGTGGATCGTCACGCCGAGCCCGGCCTCGCGGGCGGTCTCGATGAGCGGCTCCAGGTCGCGATACGGATAGTGGCCGGGCGCGGGGCGGGGGCCGGCGATGTCGATGCCGACGACGCCGCGGCTGCGGTAGCGGATCGCCTTGTCGACGATGATCTCGTTCTGGGCCTGCGTGAATGTCCGGTCCATCATCAGGATCAGCCCGGCGCGGACCTGCGGGTACTCGAGGCTCGCGAGGTCGAGGCCGCGGCCGGCGGCCATGATGATGTGGTCGAGGTCGCGCTCGCCGCCGCGGTTTCGCTTCATCGGGTTGAAGCGGATCTCGAGTGTGGTGATGTTCTGCTTGCGGTAGGCGCCGCTGATCGCGCCGTGGATCGAGCGCTCGACCGCGAGCGGGCTCGACTGGATGAGCTCCGTCCACTGGTAGATCGCGTCGAGCTGGGGGAGTCCTTCGACGCCGCGCGGGTCGACCGAGATCAGCTCGACGAAGTCCCAGAAGTCCTTGACGGGGAGCGCGATACCCTGCTCGTGCGCCAGCGTCCACATGACCGCCGGGTCGACCGAGCCGCCCAGGTGCGTGTGGAGTTCCGCGAGCCCGCGGCGGCCGATCCCTTCGACGGCCGACGTGGAGGCGGCGGGCTCGACGATCGCCATGGAACCGAGTCTACGCGAGGCGCAGGGACGCGAGAGCGGCTCTTTCGAAGCCCCTCTCGCGCCCTCCGGCGAGGTTTCCGCTGATCGGTTACGCGGCGCTGTGCGCGCTGGTGAGGCGCGCGATGGCCGCGGTAATGCTCGCGTCTTTTGCTGAGGGGCGTACGGCCGGCTTCTGCGGAGCCAGCGTCAGGACTCTCTGGGTGGTGAAGATCGCCGCCATGGTTGAATTGTCGGCGAGTTGCTGCCATTTGGAAGCACCCGGAAGGGTGACGTGTCAGCGACGCTCTAGCGGGCCTTCACGGCGGCCGCAAGCGCTGTTCCAGCCACGCGATCCGGGATCTCCGCCAGCCGGTCGAGGGGCTCGGCGCTGTAGACGAAGCGGATGCAGCGCCCCGCCACGGGACCGCCCCAGCCGGTCATCGGCGTCGCGGCGATCGCGGCCTCCTCGAGGAGGATCCGCGAGGCCTCGGCGGGCGTGAAGCCGAGCGACTCCACGTCGATGAGGAGCGACCAGCCTCCGCCGGGGCTCACGACCGGCCAGCCGGCGAGCCCGTCGAGGATGAGGTCGCGGCGCCGTTCCAGCTCGGCCGTGCACTCCGCGACGTGGGCCTGGTCGCCGCGCAGGACCGCCGCGGCGGCGAACCGCGCGAGCGCGACCGGCATCACGGTGTTGTAGACGGCCACCTGCCGGGCCATGGTGATCGCCTCGGGCGGGCCCGCGACCCAGCCCACGCGCCAGCCGATCATCCGGTGCTCCTTCGAAAGCGAGCCGACCACGTACGTCCGCTCGGCCATCCCCTCGAACTGGAGCGGATGGACGAGCTCGCGGCCGTCGTAGAGGAGCGCCTCCATCGCGGCGTCGTACACGAGTGTCAGGTCGTGCTCGCGACAGAGGTCGCACGCGAGCGCCCAGTCCTCCCGCGTGAACGTTCCGCCCGACGGCATCGACGGGCTCATGAGCACCATCGCCGTCGCCTTCGGGCCGACTGCGGCGGCGAAGGCGTCCTGGTCGAGGCGCCATTCGCCGCTCTCCACCCGAAACGGCGCGAAGACCGGCGTGCCGCTGGCCAGGTGGATGCGGTTGACGATCCCCGCGTAGGTCGGATCGGTGACTACGACCTCGTCGCCGGGATCGGTGATCGCGAGGAGCGAGTTGAAGATGCCCGTCATCCCTCCGGTCGTGATCACGAGCTCCGTCTCCGGGTCGTACCGGTGACCGGTGCGCGCCGCGGTGAAGTCCGCGATCGCCGCGCGCAGGTCGAGGTCGCCCTCGAGCGGAAGCCAGCTGTTCGCCTCGGGCCGGCCGAGCGAGGCCTCCGTCTGCGCGATCGCCTCTGGAGGGAGCGGCAGGTTCGTGTCCAGGTTCTCGAGCCGCAGGACCGGCCGGCTCGGATCTTCGGCGGCCAGCCGCTCGGCCGCGGCCGCGACGACGTCCAGGCCGATGCCTCCGATGTGGGCCAAACGCTGGGCGCGCTTCATCCGCGCTAGCTTCGCAAAGACGGTTGCAAATCGGAAGTCCGGATAGGGTTCCGCACGTGAAGGTCGGGATCGTCGTGCCGTTTTCCTGGTCCTTCTGGGGCGGCGTCCCCGAACATGCGGAGCATCAGGCTCGCGCTCTGCATGACCTCGGGCACGACGCGCGGATCATCATCGGTCACGATCCGCCGGGCCGGCTCACGAGGATGCTGCACCCCCGCGAGGGGCGCCACGAGCGGCCGCCCGAATACGTGATCCCCATCGGTCGGTCGGTGATCGCGCCGGCCAACGGGTCGCTCTCGAACATCATCATCACGCCGCAGTCGATGCGGCGCATGTCCCGTGCCTTCGAGCGGGAGCGCTTCGACGTCGTCCACGTCCACGAGCCGTTCGCGCCGATCGTCTCCGCCTACGCGGTCGCCACGGCTGCCGCGCCGATCGTCTCCACGTCGCACAGCTCGGGCGACTCGATGCGCTGGTATCCGGTTGCGAACGCGTTCTTTGGGTTCCTCCGGGACCGGATCGACCACAAGATCGCGGTGTCCGAGCGCGCGCGAGACACTGCGCTGGCGTTTCTCGGCGATCCGATCGAGGTGCTCCCGAACGGCGTCGTCATCCCGCCCACCGCGGATCCGGCTGGACGGAAGCCGCACGTGGTCTTCATCGGGCGCAACGAGCCGCGCAAGGGGCTGCCGGTGCTGCTGCGCGCCTGGCCCGCGGTGACCGAGGCGACCGGCGCGCGGCTGCGCGTCGTGGGCTCCGACCCGCTCTCCGTCAAGTGGCTCATGCGCCGCCAGGGCCTCGACGATCGCAACATCGACCTGCTCGGCTCGATTCCGGAGCAGCCCCTGACGGACGAGCTCCTGCAGGCGAGCCTGCTTGCGGCGCCGTCCATCGGCCGCGAGAGCTTCGGCATGGTGCTGACGCGCGCGTTCGCGTGCGCGACGCCGGTCGTCGCATCGGACATCGAGGGCTACCGCGAGGTCGCAAACCCCGAGACCGGCGTGCTCGTGCCGCCGAACGACCCGGACGCGCTGGCCGCGGCGCTCATCGAGCTGCTCACCGACGAGGACCGGCGCCTGCGCCTCGCAACCGCTGCCCGCGCGCAGGCCGAGGAGCGGTACTCCTGGTCGCGTGTCGCCGGGCGGCTCGTGGAGATCTACTCCGGGCTCGTCGAGACCCCCGCGAAGACGACGGTGGCGGCGTGAAGTACGTCCCGCGGTCTCGCGCCTGGCGCCTGGCGATCGTGCTCGGCGTGCTCGCCGGTGCGGTCGCGCTTGTCCTCTGGCGGCTCGACATCGACATCGTGCGGCACACGTTCGAGTTCGTCACGTGGCGCTGGGTAGTCGTGGCGGTGCTCCTGAACCTGATCTCGATCGTGGTGCGCTCGATCGCCTGGGAGATCGTGATCGACGAGGCCGTGGCTCCGCCCTGCCCGCGCCGGCGCGACGTGTTCGCCGCGTTCTCGATCGGGCTCCTCGGGAACGCCGCGCTGCCCGGTCGCGTGGGCGAGGTCGCCCGGATCGTCGTCCTTACGCGCCGCATGCGCGGACGCCCCGGCCTTTGGGCGACGCTCACCGGAACCGTGTTCGCGCACCGGCTCTTCGACGTGGTGGCGGCTTCGACGCTCGTCATCTACGTCGTCTACGCCGCGAAGATCCCGCAGTGGGCGCGGCCGGCGCTGGCCATCGCGCTCGGCGTCGGCTTCGGACTGCTGATCGCGTCGCTCATCATCGCCCGGCGCACACCCCGCGGCGACGTCGACGACGTCGGCCCGGTGCGCCGCGTGCTGCGGCTCGCCCGCTACGGATTGACCGTGATGAAGCGCCCGCTGCCGGCGCTCGCCGCCCTCTTCTTCCAGCTGCTCGGCTGGGGCATGCAGCTCCTGGCCGTGTGGACGATGTTCTTCGCCTTCGAGATCGACGGGACGATCACGATGGCCGCGCTCGTGCTCGTGATCATGAACCTGGTCATGGTCTTCCCGCTCTGGCCGGGGAACATCGGCCTCGTGCAGGCCGCGATCGCGCTGTCGCTGCTGCCGTACGGCGTCGGCTACGCCCGCGGGTTCGCCTACGGGATCGGCCTCCAGGCGGTCGAAGTATCGGTCGGCGTCGCGCTCGGGTTCATCTTCCTCGCCCGCGAGGGCTTCTCGTTCGCGATGCTGCGGCGGATGCCCGAGGTCACCGACCTCGAGGTGGACGAGCGCGTCGAGCGGATCGCCTAGGCCGAGGCGCTTTGTGCGGCGCGCAGGCGCCGCGCCAGGCTGCACAGGAGCTTCCAGGCCAGCTCGGGATGCTCCTCCACGAACGGGCGGAACTCCCACGGCGTCAGGAATGCGACCTTCATGTCCGATGCGGCGACGATCGACGCCGAGCGTGTGCCGTTGTCCATGATCGCCATCTCGCCGAAGTAGTCGCTCGGGCCGATCGTGGCCTTCTCGACGCCGCCGACGCTCACCGTCGCCGTTCCCGACTCGATCACGAAGAAGCTCGTACCCGTCGATCCTTCCTCGACGACCGTGTCGCCCGCGCCGAACGTGCGCTCGGCGAAGCGGTCTCCGAGCTTTTCGAGCTCGTCGTCGCTCAGGTCGGCGAAGAGCCAGACCTTGCGAAGCTCCTCTGCGGGGACGCGGGACATGGCGCGATTCTAGTGCCTGGGAGGAATGTCCTGCAGGCACCCAGAAATGTCCCGCAATGCGCGCGAATCCGGCATATGCGGGCCAGGTCGACCCTGCCATCTCCTGGACCGAGCAGGAGCTGCCGGAGCGGGAGAGGACGAAGCACGTCCACCGGCTCCACCCGTACCTGGGCAAGTTCGTGCCCCAGCTGGCCGAGGTGTTCCTGCGCCGCTACGCAAAGCCCGGTCAGCTCGTGTGGGATCCGTTCGCCGGCTCGGGCACGACGCTCGTCGAGGGAAACGCGCTCGGCCTGCGCACGGCCGGCTGCGATCTGAGCGCGTTCAACTGCCTCCTGACCCGCGTCAAGACGGCGGCGTACGACCCCGCGGCCCTGCTCGGGGATCTCGTGGTCGTCTCGGAAGAATTGGACGGGGTCGACGTCGGAGCGGAGGGCTCCGGCTATCTCGAGCGGTGGTTCGCGCCGCAGACGCTCGTCGAGCTCAAGGCGTTTCGCGCGCGGATCGACCGCACGACCTACCCGGAGCTGTGGAGCGTCGTCCTCTCCCGCGCCGCTCGCTCGGCGCGGCTGACTCGGCACGACGATCTCGACTTCCCGCGCGAGCCGGTTCGGGGCGAGTACTTCTGCCATAAGCACCGGCGCGTCTGCCGGCCTGTCGGAGAGGCGCGGAAGTTCCTCCGCCGCTATGCCCGCGACTCGGCGCAGCGGGTGCAGGAGTTCGGCGACGTCCGCACGGGCGAGTCGGTCACCGTTCTCCAGGGCGACGCGCGCGAGGTCGATCCGCCCGGGCCCGTCGATCTCGTCTTCACCTCGCCGCCCTATCCCGGCCTCATCGACTACCACGAGCAGCACGCCTACGCGTTCGAGCTGCTCGGGCTGGAGCGCCGCGACCCGGAGGAGATCGGGCGCGGAATGACGGGCTACTCGGACTCGATCACCGCCGTCCTGCGCCGGGCCAAGCGGGCGCTGCGGCCGCAGGGCAAGGTCGTGATCGTCGTAAATGATTCGCGCGGGCTCTACGACGGGATCCTCGCCGCCGCCGGTTTGCGGCTCGAGGAGCGCGTGGTGCGCGAGGTGAACCGCCGCACCGGGCGGCGCGCCGGCGCGTACTACGAAGAAGTTCTGGTCGCCACTCCCTGAATCCCGTCGCACACGAGGCGATGGGAGCCGGGAATCGGAACCGGCTCGACCAGCGCGGCATCGAACCCTGCGGCGGCGACCGCCGAGCGCGTGTCGCGGTTCAGGTGGCAGTTCCCGGCGAGCTTGCGGTGGACTCCCGTAAGGCGGTCCTGCCAGACGGCCGTGCGGCCGGTCCCGCGCACGTGCTCAAGGAGGACGAGGCGGCCGTCGGGCTTCAGCACGCGCCGGATCTCGGCGAGCACGACCGCAGGATCCGCGACCGAGCAGAGCACGAACGTCGAGACCACGGCGTCGAAGTCGCCGTCCGCGAATGGAAGCTGCTCGGCCCGGCCGGTCACGGGCTCGACCGGAACCGTCGCCTCGGCGAGCTTGGCCGGGAGCCGGCGCGCCATGCGCGGGTCGGGCTCGAGCGCCACGACTCTGGTCGCCCTGCGGTAATGGCGCAGGTTCGCGCCCGTTCCCGCGCCGATCTCGAGGATGACCCCTTCGAGGTCGCCGAGGAGCGCGCTTCGCCGGTCGCCCATCTCGCCGCGCTCGGCGCCGCGGGCGACGAGGTCGTACAGCCAGCCGATCACGGAGCCGGGCGCGCTTCGTCGGCGCGCTTGGCCAGCTCTTCGACCGCACCTTGTGCCGCATCCAGCTTCCCGAGGCAGAGCGTGTAGAGCTCCTCGCCGCGCTTCCAGAGGGCGATCGCCTCGTCCAGGCCAGGGCGACCGCTCTCCAGCTCGGCGACGATCTTCTCCAGCTCCTCGCGGGCCTGCTCGAAGGTCGGCTCGCTCATCGGACTTCCTCGACCCGCGCGCCGAAGCCGCCTTCCGCGAGCTCGACCTCGATCCGCGCACCCGTCGCCAGCGTGGCGGTTTGCCGGACGATCGCGTCGTCGAGCCGCACGATCGCGTAGCCGCGTTCGAGCGTCGAGCGCGGGGACAGGGTCCTCAGCCGGGCGGCGACCCCCTCGAGCGTTTCGCGGCGCCGTTCCACCAGGACGGCGGACGCCTTCACGAGCCGAGCACGGTCGGCGAGGAGCCGCTCGCGGGCTCGGGCGAACGTGCGCGTCCCCTCGCGCGCGAGGGACAGGTGGAGGACGCCGAGCCGCTCGGTCGCGTCAACCGCCTTCCGCGTGGTCTCGCGCGCGAGCGCGGCCCGGAGGGCGGCCAGCCCGGCGCGGAGCTCTCCCTCGTCGGGGACGACGAGCCGCGCGGCGGCTGTCGGAGTGGAGGCCCGCGCATCCGCGGCGAGGTCGCAGAGCGGCGTGTCCTGCTCGTGCCCGACGGCGGAGACCACCGGAACCGGAGAGTCCGCCACTGCACGCACGACCTGCTCGGCGCTGAAGGGGAGGAGGTCCTCGAAGCTCCCGCCGCCGCGCGCGAGCACGATCACGTCGATCTCGGGCTCGGCGGCGAGCGCCTGAAGAGCCGCGGCAATCAGCGTCGGCGCCCGCGCGCCCTGGACGGCGGTTTCGGAAATGAGGATCCGCGCGGCCGGAAAGCGCGTGCCGACGGCGGTGACGAAGTCGCGCTTCGCGGCGGCCTCCGCTCCGGTCAGGAGCCCGATGCGCCGCGGGAGCATGGGCAGCGGCCGCTTGCGCTCCTCCGCGAAGAGCCCTTCGGCGGCGAGTGTCTGCCGCAGGCGCTCGATTCGCGCGGCGAGCGCGCCCAGGCCGACCGGCTCGAGTGAGAGCGCGCGAAGGCGGAAGGTGCCGCGGGCGGTGTAGAGCTCCGGGCGGCCGAACACCTGGATCGAGGCGCCGTCGGCCAGCTCGATCCGCAGCGCGTCGAATCCGGCGCGCGGCATCGACACCGGGAGGCACGACCCGTCCGCGGGATCCTTGAGCGTGAAGAACACGCTCTGCCAGCCCGGCTGGCGGCGGAACTCGGTCACCTCGCCCTCGACCCAGAGCGTCGGCAGGCGGGCCAGCCAGTCGGCGACGCCGCGGTTGAAGGCCGACACCGCGTAGACCTTGCGCTCTTCCTGGACGGTCGGCTCGGGCGTCACCCGAGCAATGTAGAGCTAGACGAGGATCTCGGTGGCCAGCTCGGGGCTGCAGCCCCGCTCGGCCACGAGCGTCACCGCGTCGTGCAGGTCGGCGGTCGACCTGGCGACCCGCTCCGCGAGGGGAAGCGGATACCCGGCCTCGGCGAGCACGTGGAGGCGCCAGCTCTCCACCTTGGAACGCTCGTCCAGGTCACGCCCGACTGTGGTGGTCTGCTCCATCACGTCGTCCATCGCAATCGATGGTTCGTCTCCCATGTCGCGGGTGGTTCGTTCTCTCCGAGACGATCCCTGCCCAATTTGGTTAGCCGTCGCTGTGAATTGTGCGCTCGAACCGTTCGAGCCTAACCGACATCTGCTGTTCCAAACGCGCCTCGGCCTGATTCAGTGACTCGGCCAGGCGGTCGCTCATCTGCCGGAGCCGCTCGGCCGCGACCTCCTGCTGGGCGTCCGCGGCGCGCGTGATGTCGCCGATTCGCCGCTCGAGCCGTGATGCGGCCGCCTTCGCGGCCTCGTCGATTCGGTCTGCGATCTGGCGCTCGGCCTGGTGGGCGAACTGCTGCATCGCCTTCTCCAGTTCGTTCGAGAGCCGCTGCGCGGATTTCTCGCGGGACTCCTTGATCTGCGTGTCGAAGCGCTTCTCGGCCTCCTCGACGAGCCGCTGCGTGGCGCGTTCGAGCGACCGCTCGAGCGTCTGGCGCTGGCGGCGCTCGATGTCTTCGAATGACGCCTGGATGCGCGTGACCGCGTCCGCTTCCTCCCGCTCGATCTGCTCGCGGACGCTGCGCTCCTGCTCGCGGAGCCTCAGCATGATCTCGGTCAGCTGGCGGCGGTTTTCCTCCCCGTAGACCTCGATCTCGGCCTGGCCGGCCTCGAAGGACTCGCGCCCGACCTGCTCGAGCTCGGCCCGCAGCCGCTGGAGTGCGGTCTGCTGCTCCTCGGTCGCCGTGCGGAGGTAGTCGGAGTCGGCGGCCAGCCTGGCCTCGTACGCTTTGATCGCCTCGGCCTGGCGCTGCGCGAGCGAGTTAAGGCGCGTCTCGAGCCCCCGCTGGCCGCGGTCGAGGTCGGCCGCCCAGGCGGTCAGGCGCTGCTCGAGCTGCTCCTGAATCTGCTCGATCGCGCTGGCCAGCTCGGCCCGCGCGCGGTCGGCCTGGCGCGCGACCATGTCCCGCCGCTCGATGGTCAGCTTGCGCTCCTGCTGGCTGAGCGCGTGCCCGGCGTTCGCGCGCTCGCGCTGGAGCGTGCGGTCGAACGCCTCGGCCTGCTCCTTCGCATGCGCCTCGATCACCATGTCGATGTGCTGCTGTCCCGACTGGACGAGCTGCTCCTGGTTTCGGATCGCGGCGAGGCCGCGCGAGAGCGCGTAGAGCCCCGCCTCGGCGATCGTGGCTCCGAGGAGGCCCGCCGCCGCGAGCGCCACGGCCTTGCGGTCCGTGAACGAGTCGTACTCGTTCACGCCGAGCGCGATGAACGCGAGCGCCGCCGCCGTGCCGAGCGCGCCCATGAGGATGAGCAGCGTGCGTTCGGTGATTCGGCGTAGCGCGACGAGGGCGAACGAAACGGCGACGACCGCAAATCCCGCGACGAAGAAGGCCTCGAAGACGGTCTCCATCGTGGAATCGTACGGCGTTACGAGGAGGAAGCCGAGGGAGCGGGGGTCGCGCCGGCCTCGCCGAGCCGCTCCTGCACTGCCTTTGCGACCCGCCCGGCGAGCAGGTCGGACGACTCGCCGGCGCCGCCGCCCGTGTAGGTCATGACCACCGCGATGAAGGCGCCCTTCGGCGTGTAGATGAGCCCCGCGTCATGGCGCGCCTCGGTGATCCAGCCCGCCTTGTGCGCGACGATCGTCCGCTTGCCGAGCAGCCGGTCGAGCTTTCCGTGGTCGGACGAGTGCGCGAGGAACCAGAGGATCGCCCGCGCGTCGCTCGCCTCGAACGTGCCCTCGAGCCCGAGCAGCGGGCCCTCGCCCTGCGCCGCGAGATGGACGAAGCGGTAGAGCTGCGCGAGATCCCAGGCGCTCGTGTACTTGCCGACGAACTCGCGCTCCTCCTCGGTCGCGAGCGGGATCGGCGGACCGCTCGAGGCGGTCAGGAACGCGCCGTAGAGGTGCGAGTCTTCGAGGTCGAGCGCCCCGAGCGTGCGGTTCACCTGCTCGGCGCCGCCCGAGTCGGTCGAGCCGATCCAGCGCAGGAGCGTGTTCGCGGCCTCGTTGTCCGAATCGACGAGCATGTCGCGCATGAGGACGTCGAGGAGCGAGCCCTCCTCCGGACGGTCGGAGAGCACGCGGAGCACCTCGATCGCGATCGCGAGCTTCACCGTGGACGCGGCGGGGAAGCGGGCGGTCGCGTTCCACGCCGCGCCCACGCCGGTCTGGAGGTTCTCGACGTAGACGGCGGAGGTGCCGTCGAAGCCGTCGACCAGCTCGTCGACCGCCGCGGCCAGGCTCGCGTCCTCGTATGTGCCCTTGGCGACCGGCGCATCGTCGGCGGGGAGCCCGAGCACGTCCGCGATACGTGTCGACCCCGAGTTGCCCAGCGCATCCTCGGCGACCACCTCGATGGTCGCGTCGCGCGGCGGCAGGCTCACCTGGAGGTCGAACTTCTTTCCCTCGACCCGCTCCGAGCTCCGCTCGCGGCCGTTCACGCGCACGACGACGCGGTACGTGCCGGGCTGAACCGTCCCGGAAATCCGTCCGAACGACGCCTCGCGGGCGGCGGGCTGGACGAGCGCGGGAGGGTCGACGTGGGCGGGCAGATCGAGGGCGAGGGCGAAGGCCATCGGGATATTGTGCTTGTGTGGGGCTTGCGGAGGACATTTCAACCGCGCGGGCCGCCGCGGTGGGGTTTGCGGACGAGGGCGAAGAGGTGGTCGGTGTCGTCCCCACGGAGCCGTCGCCGGGGCGGCGTGTGTACCTCTGCGCGTACCACGCGGGCGAGGAGCGGCGGTGGCTCGCGTTCGATGCCGAGGGTGGCGCGGTGACCGAACGACGGCTGCTCCGGGAGGCGGTGTCCATCGCCGCGCTGTGCGAGCTGGCCGAGGAGAACGCGGGCGGCGGCAACCTGCCCGATCTGCGGGCCCGCCTGGAGGAGATCCGCCTGGCCGACAACCCCGAGGGAATCGAGGACGCCGAGGAGGCCGCTGCGGCGCTCGACGCCGTCATCGAGCCCGAGCCGCGGGTGGCGCGCGGCGCCTACCTCGACGCGATCGGCGCCGCCGCGGCACGCTTGGACACTGCACTGGGAGACAGCGGCTCACCGTTCGCCCTGGCTATGAAGGACGGTATCGGCGCGGCCGAGGAGCTTTCGAACGAGGTCGAGCGCGGCTACAAGGCCGAGCTCATATGAGAGAGGAGACGTGATGGAGGGTGGATTCGGATTTCCGTTCGGGGGCGACCCTGACGACCTGATGCGCTCGCTCCGCGAGTTCGCCGAGAAGCAGAGCGAGGCGGTCGCCGAGTCGCAGCGCGAGCAGTTCGCGACGCTGACGCTGAACACCGCGGTCGAGCTGACCGCCGCAGCGCTCGGACAGATGGAGGTGTCGGGCTCCTCGGACGAGCAGGCGATCGCGCTGCGCGATGCCATGCGCGTCCTGTTCCCGGAGTCGGTCGCGCTCGTGTCCGCGGCGCGTCAGGGGTTCATGCGCGAGAGCGGCTAAGCCAGGATCGAGTAGCCGCCGTCGAGGACGATCGTCTGCCCCCGGATCATGTCCGCCTGCGGCGAGGCGAGGAACTCGACCACGTTCGCGATGTCCTCGGGCTCGACCAAGCGGCCGGCGGGCGTGCGCTCGCGGAAGGTTGAGAGCATCCCCTCGCGGTCGGGGAAGTGGTCGAGCGCGCCGGTCTCGACGAGGCCCGCCGAGACGCAGTTGACGCGGATGTCCTGCGGAGCGAGCTCGACGGCGAGGTAGCGCGTGAGCGACTCGATCGCCGCCTTGGATGTCCCGACGAGCGAGTAGTTGTCGAGCACGCGGTCCGAGCCGAGGCTCGAGATGGCGACGATGGAGCTGCCCGCGGGCATCGACGGCGCGGCGTGGCGGGCGAGGGTGAAGAGCGCGCGGGCGTTGGCGTTCATCGTCCAGTCCCAGTGCTTCTCCGTCAGCTCGGCGATCGGCTTGATGACGCCGGTGGCCGCGTTCGAGACGAGCACGTCGAGCGCGCCGGCGGCCTCGACGATCTCGCGGACGTTGTCGGGATCCCCGAGGTTGCCGCGCAGGAGAAGCACCTCGGCGCCGGCGGCGCGGATCGCCTCCGCCGCTTCCTCGGCCGCCTTGTCGTTGCGCAGGTAGCTGACCGCGACCTGCCGCGCGCCCTGCTCGGCGAAGCGGACGGCGATGGCGCGACCGATGCCGCGCGAGCCGCCGGTGACCAGGACGTTCGCGCCATCGAACTTCACGGGTGCTGGGGTGCCGGCGAGGCGGGAGCGTGGCTCGGGAGCTGCTCCCACCCGGCGCGGGTCGCGGGCTCGAGCGGGCCCTCCTCGGCCTTCGACGACGAGTGGCCGAGGCGGTCGAGGAGCGCGATCTTCTCCTCCGCATAGGCACGGGTCGGATGCCCGGCGGGGAGGTCTGCGACGAGCGCCTTCACCCGCGCGCGAATCTGGTAGGCGAAGTGCGGCGTCGCCGGGCCGACGAGGTAGTCGATGTCGTCCGTGGTCGGCTCGGCCATGGGCGCGACTCTACCGCCTGGCGGGGAATCGGCTCCACCGCCGGCGGGGTCAGAGCTAGGTCATGGCTCGCGCGGCCGTGTCCTTTCGCCGGATCCCTGCACGGCAGGCGGCCCGCGGCGCCCGCGGACGTGTCCCGTGGGGCCATGTCAGGGGTCAGACCCCGGCCATGGCCCGAAGGGACACGGCTAATGTCCGGGCGCCGTGCGCAACCGCATTCCCCCGGACGTGCTGCTCCTCGTCACCGTGCTCTTTTGGAGCTTCAACTTCACGGTCGTGAAGTACGCGCTGACGCACGGGTGGGCGCCGCTCACCTACTCGTCCGTGCGTTTCGCGCTCGGCGCGGCGATCTTCTCCAGCTTCACGCTCGCGCGTGAGCACACGCTGCGCGTCCAGCGGCGCGACCTGACGCTCCTCATCGTCGCGGCGATGCTCGGGATCTTCCTGAACCAGGTCTCGTTCGCGTACTCGGTGCGGCTCACGACCGCCTCGACGGTCGCGCTCCTCTTCGGGACGCTCCCGATCTTCGTCGCGCTCGTCTCCCGCGCGTTCGGGCTGGAGAAGCTCAGCCTGCGCCACTGGACGGCCGCGGTCGTCTCCTTCTTTGGCGTCGGCCTCGTCGCGGCGGGCGCGGCGAGCGGCTTCGTCGGGAACCTCAAGGGCGTCACGCTCGGCCTCATCGCCTCGGCCACCTGGGCCGCGTACTCGGTCGCCATGGGCCCGCTCATGCGCCGCTACTCGCCCTACCGGATCAGCGCGTTCGTGCTGATCGTCGGCTCGATCCCGCTCCTCGTCGCCTCGGCGCACCAGATCGTCACGCAGGACTGGGCGGAACTCTCCACCCTCGCCTGGGCGTGCTTCTTCTACAGCCTCTTCTTCAGCCTGGTCTTCACGAACATCATGTGGTTCACGGCCATCGACCGCGTCGGTGCGGCGCGCGCGTCGCTCTACGCGAACCTGCAGCCGTTTCTCGGCGCCATCTGGGCGCTGCTCGTCCTCTCGGAGACGATGACGTGGCTCCAGGTCGTCGGCGGCGTCGTCATCGCCGGCGGGATCTTCCTGGCGCGCGGCCAGAGGCCACCGGTCGCGAACCCCGACTGATCTATGCTCGGAAGCGTGAGCGCCCCCGCCCTGATCCTCGATTTCGACGGCACGATCACGGAGCAGGATCTGCTCGACGCGATCGCGACCCGCTTCGGGGACGAGGACGTCTTCGCGGAGCTCGAGGTCGGCCTGCTCGACGGCGGCCTGCCGCTCCACGAGGTGATCCGCCGCGAGTTCGCGCCGGTCAAGGCGCCGCTCGGCGAGGTCGTGGACTGGGTGCTCGCGAACGCGAAGATCCGGCCCGGCTTCGCCGAGCTGGTTCGTGCGGCCCAGGAGCGCGGCTACGAGGTCACGGTTGTCTCCTCGGGCTTCAAGGAGCTGATCGAGCCGGTGCTCGAGCGCGAGGGCCTGGGCGATCTGCCGCTCGTCGCGAGCTCGGCCGATCCCGATCCGACGGGCTGGAAGATCACCTTCGAAGACGAGGACATCTGTCCCGTCTGCGGGCAGGCGTGCAAGCGCGCGTCCGTGCAGGCGCTCGCGAACGGCGGCAACGTCGTCTACGTCGGGGACGGCTACTCGGACCGCTGCGCCGCCGAGCTCGCCGACCACGTCTTCGCCCGCACCGGCCTGGCGCGCTACCTGGACGCGAAGGGCGTCGCCTACGTGCCGTTCGAGGACTTCCACGACATCGCGAGGGCGCTCCCGTGAGCGATCCCGTCGAGCGCACCGCGGACGCCCTCGAGGTCGACCTCGAGACGATGCGCGCGCTCGGCTACCGCATGGTCGACCTCCTCGTCGAGCGCTCGGCCGGACTCGACGAGAGCAAGGTGTGGCGCGGCGCGTCCCGGGCGGAGATGGAGTCGCGCCTGCGCGAGGGCCCGCCCGCGGGGCCGACCGATGCGGGCGAGCTCTTCCGCCGGCTCGAGGCGGACGTGCTCCCGTTCACGGGCCAGCACGATCACCCGCGCTTCTTCGGCTACACGCCGAGCTGTCCCACCTGGCCGGGGATCCTCGGGGACTTCCTCGCGAGCGGCGCGAACGTCTTCGCGGGAACCTGGGTGCAGTCGGCCGGCCCGAGCACGATCGAGTTGATCGTCATCGACTGGTTTCGCCAGTGGCTCGGCTACGGCGGCGGAGCGTCCGGGATCCTGCTGCCGGGCGGGTCGCTCGCGAACCTGACGGCGGTCGCGTGCGCGCGCGAGACGCAGGCGGGAGGACGGGCCGAGAACGCGGTCGTCTACGTGACGTCGCAGTGCCACTCGTCGGTCACGCGGGCGTTCCAGGTGCTGGGGATCAAGCCGGAGCAGGTGCGCTCGATCGGTGTCGACGATCGTCTGCGGATGCGGCCCGACGCACTCGCCGCCGCGATCGAGGCCGACGTCCAGGCGGGCCGCCAGCCGTTCCTCGCTGTCGTCACCGCGGGAACGACGAACACCGGCGCGATCGATCCGGTCGACGAGCTGGCCGCGGTCTGCTCCGATCACGACGTCTGGCTCCACGTGGACGCCGCGTACGGCGGGTTCGCGATGCTCACCGACCGCGGCCGCGAGTGGCTCGCAGGCATCGACCAGGCGGACTCGGTGACGCTCGACCCGCACAAGTGGCTCTACCAGCCGTACGAGTGCGGCTGCCTCATCGTCCGCGACGGCCCGCTTCTCGCCCAGGCCTTCCACGTCATGCCCGACTACCTGCAGGACACCGCCGTCGGCGGCGTCGAGGTGAACTTTGCCGACCGCGGCATCCAGCTCACCCGCACCGCGCGCGGCCTGAAGCTCTGGCTTTCGCTTCAGTACTTCGGCGTGGACGCCTTCCGCGTGGCGATCGACCGCTCGCTCGACCTGGCCGCGTTTGCCCAGGAGCGGATCGAGGCCTCGGAGGAGCTCGAACTGCTCTCGCCGGCCACGCTCGGGATCGTCTGTTTCCGCCGCCGGCCGGCTGGACTGGACGACGAGCCGGAGCTCGAGGCGCTGAACACCGATCTCGTGCGTCGCTTCGCCGAGAGCGGCGAGGGGCTGATCTCCTCGACGCGGATCGACGGGAGCTACTCGATGCGGATGTGCGTCCTGAACCATCGCACCCGTGCCGAGGACATCGAGCGCTCGCTCGCCTGGCTCGAGTCCGCGCCGCTGGTGAACGGGTAGCCCGCGCGCGTCTGACCGGACGCGGATGCGTATCCCACCCGCCTACGGCGTAAAGCCTACTCCTCGAAAACGCATACAACATGCGCGTTTGCGCCGAACGGCTCGCGGAAGTGTGACGAAACACGCGTAGCCTGCGCGCGTGCTCGTCTCCCTTCCGGAGCCCTTCGATTTCTCCCTCACGACCGAGCGGTTCCGCGCGTTCGGCGACGACCTCGCGAACCGCTGGATCGACGGGCGGCTCGTCCGCGTGCTCGTCGGCCGCGAGGTTGCGGTCGGCCCGGCCGAGGGCGGGGTGGAGATCGATGCGCCTGTCGCCGCCGAGGTGCAGCGGTTCCTCGGCGCCGGCTTCGATCTCGCACCGCTCAACGCGACCGACGATGCGGTCCTGGCGCGGCTCGTGGGAGAGCTCCATGGCCTGCGCCCGGCGCAGGTTCCGGACCCGGTCGAGGCGCTCGTCACCGCGATCACGGCCCAGCAGATCTCGTTGCGCGCCGCGGCGGCGATCCGCGGCCGTCTGATCCGGGCGCTCGGCGTCGCGCACGACCGCGCCTGGGCGTTTCCCACCCGCGAGCGGCTCGCGGGCGCGGAGCCGCAGGAGCTCGTCGCGCTCGGGTTCTCGCGCAGCAAGGCCGCGTACACGGTCGGCCTCGCCCGTTCGGACGTCGACTTCCATGCGCTCGCCGCGCTGGCGGATGACGAGGTGAAGCACGAGCTCGTCGCACTCCCGGGGATCGGCGAATGGACGGCCGACTGGTTCCTCGCGCGCCACCTCGGCCGCCCGGACGCGTGGCCGGCCGGGGACCTCGCGCTGCGCAAGGTCGTGTCGCAGTTCTACTGGGAGGGACGCCCGACGACGATCGACGAGGTGCGGCGCTTCGGCGAACGCTTCGCGGGCTACCGCAACCTCGCAGCGCACTACCTCCTCGTCGGCGCGCGGGTCGAGCGCGCCGCGTAGGGTTCCGGCGATGCCGTACCAGGCACGCATCGAGGAGCAGCCGACCGACGACGGCCTGCGCGAGCTGGTCGACGCGGCGCGGGCCGCGGGGGAGGATCACATCCTCATCGAGACCTCGCACGACGCCGGCGACGCATGGATCCGCGCCGGGTTCAGCGAGGTCACGCGGGTTCTGACCGCGCCCGTCGAGGCGATCGAAAGCCACCTGGGCAGCGAGCACGAGCCGTCGTTCGGCTCGATCCACGTTCAGTCCGACGATGTCGATGCGGTCACACGCGCGGTGCGCCAGTTTGTGCCGCGCCTTCCCGGCCATTCGACCGGCAGCGTCGTCATCCACCCGCGGGAAGGTTGGACGTCGATCTACGACGAGCTCTGCGACCGCGAGCCCGAGATGCTCCGCCGCCTGGCCCGCGAGCTCTCCGACCGGATGGGCGCATTCGTGGTCGCGATCGGCGCCGAGGAGGGAGCGGTCGTCCGCTACGTCGCGCTCGAGCGCGGCCGCGTCGTGGACGAGTACCTGTCCGTTCCCGAGTTCTACGGCTCGCTTCCGCCCGGCGACGTGATCGCCTTCGGCGCCAACCCGCGTCTCATGGCGCGCCTGACCGGCGCCGACCCGGACGCGGTCCGCGAGACGGCCCGCACCGCGCGCGCCGCCGAGGAGCTGCCGCCCGCGGACGAGCTACTCGCAGCGATCGCCACGCTCTTCTCCCTGCCGGGAGCGACGCACGGGTACGCCGAGGCCCGCGGGGCCGACGGCGCGATCGACCTGCCGCGATGAGGGTTCTGCTCCTCCACGCCTTTCCGCTTGGCCCGCAGATGTGGGACGGCGTCGGCGGCCCGCTCGAGGCGGCCGGCTGGGAGGTGGACGCGCCACAGCTCGGCGACGGCGAGACGATGGCCGCGTGGGCTTCGTCGATCCTGGCGGGGACGGACGGCCCGCTCGTGCCGGTCGGAAGCTCGATGGGCGGCTACCTCGCGTTCGAGCTGTGGCGGCAGGCGCCGGAGCGCGTCGCCGGGCTCGGCCTCGTCGGCACGCGGCCCGGCGCCGATTCGCCGGAGGCGCGCGAGGGCCGGGAGGCCACGCTGCGACTGCTCGCCGAGGGCGGGCTCGCGGCGCTCTGGGAGCAAGTCGGCGCGAAGCTGACCGCCGAGCCTCACGCGCGGGCGCGCGAGATCGCGCTGGGCCAGGACGAAGCAAGGGTCGTCAACGCGGTGCGCGCGATCCGCGACCGCGAGGACTCGACCGCGCTCCTCCCGGAGATCGGCGTGCCCGTGCTCGTCGTGGCCGGCGAGGCGGACGCGCTCATCCCGCCGGCCGAGTCGGTGGCGATGGCGGACGTACTGCCGAAAGCACGGCTCGTGCTCATGCCGGGCTCGGGACACCTTCCGCCGCTCGAGCGTCCGGACGAGCTGACGGCCGAGCTGCTCGCGTTCCTCGGGGAGCTCGAATGACCGGAGACCAGCTGGCGGCGCTCCTCGCGGACGGCGCGGTGAACCTGGTCGACGTCCGCACGCCGGCCGAGTACGACGGCACGGCCGGCCACCACTGCGATCCCATCCAGGGGCACATCCCGGGGGCCGTCAACATCGAGCTCGAGGCGCTCCTCCATGCCGACCGGCGCAAGGAGCTGGACGCGCTACTCGAAGCGCGTGGGATCGACCGGACGAAGCCGATCGTCGCCTACTGCCACTCGGGCTCCCGTTCCGGGATCGCCGCAACGGCCCTCAACGAGGCCGGGATCGAGACCGTGAACTACCACGGCTCGTGGCACGAGTGGTCGCGCCGCGCCTAAGCGGCGACGCGCGCGGCCGAAACGAACGAGAGGAAGTTCCGGGCGATCCCGCGTCCGAGCTCGTTCCAGCCGGCGATCCGCATGGCGACCTCGGCGCGGGCCGTGTCCTGGTCGAACCCGAGCGCGATCGCGTCCGGGTCGGTGTCGTAGGTCGAGATCCAGCCGTTGCAGATCTCGGACGTCACCTCCGCGTGGAACTGCGTGCCCCACGCCTTGTCTCCGAGCCGGTAGGCCTGGAGGCAGACGGGGCTCGTTGCAAGCGCGACCGCGCCAAGCGGCAGGTCGGAGCAGTAGCTGTGCCACTGGTACGCCATGAAGCGGGACGGCATGCGCCCGAGGACCGGATCGTCCTCGGCCGCGAGCGTCGTCTCGACCTCGTACCAGCCGATCTCCGGCTGCGGCGCCCGCGACACGGTGCCACCGGTGACGGATGCGAGGAGCTGGCTGCCCAGGCAGACGCCGAACAGGGGCACGCCCGCGTCGAGGAGGTCCGAGACCGCATGCTGTTCCTCGGCGAGCCACGGATGGCCGTCAAGCTCGTGCACGTTCATCGAGCCGCCCATGACGAGCGCGCCGTCGTACGAGCCGAGATGCCCCGGCCGCTTTCCGAGCGCGTAGCTCGCGATCTCGAGCTCGCCGCCGTCGGCGAGGATCTCCTCGCCGAACACGCCGGGGCCGGCGTCCTTTCCGTGAATCAGCGTGAGGATGCGCACAGACTCAGCTTAATACCCGCGCGCGAAGTGCCAACTGCAGTGCGGCCGCCGCCGGGCCGGGCCGTCCGTCGCCGATCGCGACGCCGTCCAGCGCGACGACCGGCATCACCTCGCGCACGGAGGAGGACGTGAACGCCTCGTCCGCGCCTGCGAGGTCGGTCAGCGGGAACGCGCCCTCGCGCACCTCGTAGCCGAGCCCGCCCGCCTCCTCGAGGAGCGTCGTGCGCGTGACGCCGGCCAGGATCCCCAGGTCGAGTCCGGGCGTGAAGAGCGTGCGGCCGCGCCGCCACCAGACGTTCGTGACCGGGCCTTCGAGGACGACGTCGCCCTGTCCCAGGAAGACCGCGTCGTCTGCGCCGCGCCGTTTTGCCTCGGCCTCGGCGGCCATGTTCACCGCGTAGCTCGTCGACTTGACGCCGCCCAGCATCCAGGGCGCGTCGGTGCGATCGGCCGCCTCCAGCGCGAGCGGGATCGAGGCCAGCTCGATGCCCTGCGCACGGCGCTCGTCGAGGCCCGGCGGGAGCGTGGAGACGAGCGCGAGCCCGGTCGGCTCGTCCGTGTTCTCGCGGCCCGCCGTCCAGTACAGGCGCAGCACCGCGTCGTCTTGCGCGGCCGCTGCGAGCGCCTCGGCCGCGAGTCCTTCGAGGCCGTCCACGGGAGGAAGCCCGATGCGCTGCGCCGACGCGGCCAAGCGTTCGAGGTGGTCCGCGAGGCGAAAAGGGCGTCCCGCGTAGACGCGCGCGGTCTCGAACGCGGCGCGTCCGCGGAGGAAACCCTGGTCGTCGGCGTGGAGCACCGGCTCGTCCGCCGCCACGACGCCGCGGCCGCGGACGGCCACCGCGAGCAGCGTCACGCGGGCACCGGTGTGCGTGAGCCGATGCGGGCCAGCAGCGGCCGTGCCTTGACCCAGGACTCCTCGATCTCCTCGTCGGGGTCGGAGTCCCAGACGATGCCGCCGCCGACCCACAGATGGACGCGGGCCTCAGCGAGCGCAAATGTCCGGATCGTGAGCGCGAGGTCGAAGTCGCCGTTCGGCCAGATCGTGCCGAGCGCGCCCATCGAGGCGCCGCGGCCGACCGGCTCGAGCGCGGCGATCAGGTCGACGGCGGCGATCTTCGGCGCGCCCGTGATCGACCCGCCGGGGAAGGTGGCGCGGAGGATCTCGGCGAGCGTGATCCCAGGGCGCAGCGTCCCCTGCACGGTCGAGACGAGGTGCGCGACGCCGGCGAGCCGCTCCTCGGCCATCAGCTCGGGCCAGCGCACCGACCCGGGCTCACACACACGCGCGAGGTCGTTGCGCTCGAGGTCGACGATCATCGTGTGCTCGGCCGCGTCCTTTTCGGAGTCGTGCAGCTCGGCCGCGTCGTCGAGCGGTCGCGTCCCCTTGATCGGTCGCGTGGTGAGCGTGCGGCCCCGCCGCTGGAGGAAGAGCTTCCGGCGAGGCGGAGACGACCGCCCAGCCGTCACCTTCGAGCGGCGCGGGGTGGAGCGGGTCGAGCGGCGCGAGTCGCTCCGCGAGCCCGGCCGCGTTGCCGCGGAAGGGCGCTGAGAGGTGCTGGACGAGGTTGACCTGGTAGACGTCGCCGCGCTCGATCGCGGCGCGAACGGCACGGATCGCCTGGCCGTAGTCGTCCGGATGCCAGGTGTGCTCCCAGGAGCCGATCTCGATCTGGCTCGGCGCGCTGTCGGCGCGGCCGATGCGGCACGCGGCGAGCGGCAGCGCGCAGGGCTCGGGCGCCGCGGGCAGGCTGAGCCGCCGCAGCCGGTCGGAGATCCC
This sequence comes from uncultured Thermoleophilia bacterium, assembly GCA_963716435.1. Lineage (GTDB taxonomy): Bacteria > Actinomycetota > Thermoleophilia > Gaiellales > Gaiellaceae > CAVRUF01. Next base: position 2,494,871 of record OY970312.1, on the reverse strand, counting down.
GTAGCCGAAGTAGACGTCCGCAGGCTGGGTCCCGCCGTAGAAGCCGGCGTCCTCCAGATACTCCGCGACCGCGTCGAACGGATCCCGTGCTGTGTCCCAGACTTCGAGCACGTGCGTAACGCTAGACGTTCCGGCTGCTCTCCCGTCACTGTCCGAAACGGACACCGAACACGATATGGAGGGTCTGACCCCGGTCATGCCCGCCGGGGACATGCCGATCGCCCTCAACGCCGCATTCCTGCTGGATCCACACGGTCCGCGAGGGGACATGTCCGGGGTCAGACCCCGGGCATGTCCCGAATGGACACGTCCGTCCGCGGTCCAGGGCCGCTCGTAGAATCGCCCCATGGACGAGCGCCCGATCGGCATCTTCGACTCCGGGGCCGGCGGCTTGACCGTCCTCCACGAATGCCTCGTCACCTTGCCCGCCGAGGACTTCGTCTACCTCGGCGACGGCGCCCGCTGCCCGTACGGCCCACGCTCCGCGGACGAGGTGCAGACGTTCGCGCTCGAGCTCGGCACCTACCTCGAGCGCCAGGGCGTGAAGCTGATCGCCGTCGCCTGCAACACGGCCACGGCCGTCGCGCTGCCGCTGCTCCAGGAGCAGCTCACCGTGCCGGTCGTCGGCGTCCTCACACCCGAGGCGCACGCCGCCGTGCAGGCGACGCGCAACCGCCGGATCGGGGTGCTCGCGACCGAGGGAACCGTGGCCAGCGGCCGCTACGCCGACGTCATCCACGCCCTCGATGCCGGCGCGACCGTCACCGAGATCGCCTGCCCGCGCCTCGTGCCGCTCATCGAGGGGAACGCCGGCACGGAGGAGCTCACCGAAGCGGTCCGCGAGTACGCCGCGCCGCTCAAGGAGGCCGGCGTGGACACGGTCGTCCTCGGCTGCACGCACTACCCGCTCCTGCGCCCGCTCTTCGAGCGCATCTTCGGCCGCGCGACGACGCTCGTCTTCTCCGCCGACGAGACCGCCCGCGAGGTCGCCGAGACGCTCGCCCGCAAGGGGATCGGCAACGACCCGGCCCACGAAGGGGAGACGACCTTCCTGACGACCGGCGAGGCGAACGACTTCGCCGCGCTCGGCGAGCGCTTCCTCCAGCTGCCCGTGCCCTCGGTTCGCACCGTCTCCCTCCGCGATCTAGCGTTGGCGCCGGCATGAGAGAGGGACGCCGCTCAGATGAGCTCCGCCCGGTTTCGATCGTCCCCAACTTCCTGGAGCAGGCCGACGGCTCGGCGCTCATCTCCATCGGTTCCACCCGGGTGCTCTGCACGGCGACGGTCGAGGACGGGATCCCGCGCTGGCTCGAGGGCAAGGGCGAGGGTTGGCTCACGGCCGAGTACGGGATGCTCCCCGCGTCCACCGGCGAGCGGATGCGGCGCGAGGCGAGCGCCGGCCGCCAGAAGGGCCGCACGGTCGAGATCCAGCGGCTGATCGGCCGGTCGATTCGCGGCGGCTACGACCTGAAGAACCTCGGCGAGCGGACGCTCTGGCTCGACTGCGACGTCCTCCAGGCCGACGGCGGCACGCGCACGGCCGCGGTCTCGGGCGCGTGGGTCGCGCTCGTCCTCGCCGCGCGCAAGAAGGGCTTCACCGAGCCGCCGGAGCACATCGCGGCCGTCTCGCTCGGGATCGTCAAAGGCGAGCTCCTGCTCGACCTCGACTACCAGGAGGACTCCTCCGCGGACGTCGACATGAACGTCGTCATGACCGGAGGCGGGCGCCTGATCGACATCCAGGCGACGGCCGAGCGCGAGCCGTTCACGCACGAGCGGCTCGGCGAGATGGTCGCGCTCGCTAGGACGGGAATCGAGCAGGTGACCGCCGCGCAGCGCGACGCGGTCGAGCGTGCCTGACCTCTCGTACGCCGACATCGCGGTGCGGCTGCTGGTCGCGGCGGCGCTCTGCGGCGCGATCGGCCTCGAGCGGGAGCTGCGCGAGCGGGCGGCCGGCCTGCGGACGCACATGCTCGTCGGCGTCGGGTCGGCGCTCTTCACGCTCGTCTCGGCCTACGCCTGGGGGGATTTCACCTTCGAGGGGTCGGTGACGTTCGACCCGACCCGGATCGCCGCCCAGATCGTCGCCGGCATCGGCTTCCTCGGCGCCGGCGTGATCATCCGTCAGGGGCTGTCGGTGCGCGGCGTCACGACAGCGGCCGGCCTCTGGGTGGTCGCCGGAATCGGGATGGCCTGCGGCGCGGGCTACTTCGCCGCCGCTCTCATCGCCACCGCGATCGTGCTCCTCGGGCTCGGCCCCGTGCGCTGGCTCGAAGGCGCGCCGATGGTCCGCGGGCTGCGCCGCCAGACCGTCGTGTTCCAGGTCGACGTGGAGCCCGGGTCGCCGGTCGGCCCGGTGGTCGATGCGGTCGAGGCGCGCCAGGTGAAGGTCAAGCGCGTCGAGCTGGGCCGCGAGCGTGACACGCGGCGGATCAGCATCGAGGTGGAGCTGCCCGCGAACGTCGGGACGCCGGAGATCATCGACGAGCTCTCGCGCCTCGATGAAGTCGTAGCCGTGCGCACCGAGTCGTGAGGCTCGTCCTCGTCTCGGAGAACGCGAACAAGGCGCGTGAGCCTCGGCGACGCGCTCCCCGGCTGGACGGTCGAGCGTTGGCAGGGCCCGCCGCTTCCGCCCGAGACCGCCGACACCTTCCGGGAGAACGCCCGCGGCAAGGCGCTCCACGGCCGGGCCGAGGGCGACCCCGACGCGTGGATGACCGGCGAGGACTCCGGGCTCGAGGTCGCCGCGCTCCACGGAGCGCCCGGGATCTTCTCCGCCCGCTACGCCGGGGAGGACGCGACCGACGAGGCGAACGTGGACAAGCTGCTCGCCGCGCTCCACGGCGTCGAGGATCGCCGCGCGCGCTACGTCTGCGAGTTGGTCGCGCTCGGGCCCGCGGGGGAGGAAATCGCAGTGAACGGGACGCTCGAAGGCTCCATCGCCCCCGAGCCCAGGGGCGAAGAAGGCTTCGGCTACGACCCGGTTTTCGTTCCGGACGGGGAGACACAGACCGCCGCCGAGCTCGGAAACGCCTGGAAGTCTGGCCACAGCCACCGGGCCAGGGCGGCCCAAGCGCTCGCGGTTGCATTAGGCACCGACGCGCCGGGGCGTTAGATTTGTCTCGTGCTGTTCTCACATGACACCAAGGTCGCGTCGCTCGGCCGCGCGCCGCTCTTCGAGGACCTCTCCAAGGACGAGCTCGCGCAGCTCGCCAAGGCGACCGAGGATCTCGAGGTCGAGGCGGGCCGCGTGCTCTGCCGCGAGGGCGAGCTGGCCCAGGAGTTCTTCGTCATCATCGAGGGGACGGCCGACGCCACCAAGGACGGCCAGCACCTCCGCACGATGAGCGACGGCGACTTCTTCGGCGAGATCGCGCTGATCGTGGACATCCCGCGCACCGCCACGGTTACCGCGACGGCGCCGCTGCGGTTCTTCGTGCTCTCTCGGCAGTCGTTCTGGAGCATGATCGACGGGATGCCCGGCGTGGAGCGCAAGATCCTCCAGGCGCTCGCCAAGCGGGCCCTCACGACCGCCGACGACGAGCTTTAAGAGAGGGCTCGTCGAAACGAGCCTGGGCTCCCGGGCCGCGCTGGACGGCGCGATGCGGCGTCCTCGGTTGCGCCCGTAGCCTCCGGCTACGAACGCGCCCTGCGTCCTTGCCTCGCACCGACCATCGCACCCGGAAGCGGAGGCACGTTCCGACGATCCCTCAGGCCAGTCCTTTAGGCGGCTCGTCCGGCTGCCTGCGCCCGTGCGCGAGGTACCAGTTGACCTCGGCGCCGAGCACGACCACGTTCGCCATCAGGTAGATCCAGACGAGCAGGAGGAGCAGTCCGCCGAACGCCTGGAGCGACTGGAGGTCGCCCGAAGCGCGGACGAAGAGCGGAAGGATCTGAAAGGTCGCCTGGAGCACGACCGCGGCGACGAGCGCGCCCGGGAACGTCTCCCGCCACGAAATCGGCGCATTCGTGAGCAGCGTGTAGAGGCTCCAGAGGACGCCAAACACGAGCACGGTCGAGAGCGCGATGCCCCAGAGGTACGCGAGCTCTCCGCCGAAGCGGCCCGAGTCCTGCGCCAGATTGACGCCGATCGTCCCGATCACGAGGGCGACGAAGAGGAGCGCCAGGCCGGCGGCGGTGAGAACGAGGACGAGCGCCTTCTGGCGGACGAAGGGCCGGTTCGGAAGCCCGTAGACGATGTTGAGCGCCGACTCGACGACGCTGAAGAAGCCGAGCGCCGCCCAGATGAGCGCGATCCCGCCGACGATCCCCAGCTCGGCGGCGCTGCCCTGGATGTCCTCGACCACGCTGACGAGCCGCTCGACCGAGCTCGCAGGGAAGGCGCGCTGGAGCTGCTCGATGAGGTAGCTCGACTCGTCCGGCGAACCTGCGAGCCCGATCAGCGAGAGCGCGAGGAAGAGGATCGGGACGAAGGCGAGGAGCGCGAAGTAGGCGATCATCGCGGCCAGGTGCGTCCCGCGGTCGGCGAGGAACTTTCCGAGCACGGGAGTCGGCCGAGGCACCCGCGGAGTGTAGGAGGCTCGGCGGAACGAGCCCGGAGACGAGGAACGTTCCACCGATCTCTCCCGGGAGCCCACCCCTGCTAGGTTCCTGCGCATGGACGCCGCTGCGGCACTCGCCGATCTGACCTCGGTCTCGTCGCAGGTGCGCGGGGCGGTTCTCGTCGGTCCGCGCGGCGGGGTCCAGGCCTCGACGCTCGCCGAGGGCGACGCCACGGCCGCCGCGGCTCTGGCGCTCGCGCAGGCGGCGGAGGAAACGAGCGGCCGCACGGGACTGACCGACCTCGTGGTCTCGACGGACGAGGGCGCAGTCTTCGTCGTCCGCGACGGCGGCCGCACCCTGGCCGCGACGACCAAACCGGATCCGACGGTCGGGCTCGTCCTCTACGACCTGCGCGCGACGCTGCGGGCGGTCGATCCGAAACGGAAGAAGGCCGATGCGTAAGGCGCGCTGGGCATTCGTCGCCGCCGCTGGCGCCACCGTGGTCGCGCTCCGGCACCGCGCCCGGGGAACCTCGCACGAGCGCGCCGACCTCTACTTCGACGACGGCTCGATGGTCTCGCTCGCCGGCTCGCCCGAGGCCGAGCGCCTGGTCACCCTCGCGCGCGACGTCCTGCGGGCGGCCAGGTGACGGACGCCGAGCTGGCCGCGCGTCTCAAGGAGCGCGCCTACCTCGAGGGCGATTTCGTCCTGCGCTCCGGGCGCCGCTCGAGCTACTACCTGGACAAGTACCGCTTCGAGACGCACCCCGAGCTTCTGCGCGCCCTCGGCGAGCGGATCGCCGAGCGCGCCCTTGCGCTGCCGGAGCGTCCCGACCTCCTCGCGGGCCCCGAGCTGGGGGCCGTCGCCCTGGCGGCCGCGGGCTCCCTGGCGTCCGGCCTGCCGTTCCTCATCGTCCGCAAGGACGCCAAGGGCTACGGCACGGAGAACCGGATCGAGGGCGTTTTCGAGCCCAGCCAGCGGGCCGCCCTGGTCGAAGATGTCGTGACAACAGGCGGCGCGGCGATCTCTGCCGTCCGAGCGCTGCGAGAAGCTGGGCTCGTGTGCAACGCAGCAATTTGTGTCATTGATCGCGAGGAAGGAGGGGAGGGTGCCTTCGCCGAAGAGTCCGTGCGGCTCGAGGCGCTCTTCCGCGCCATTCAGATCACCGGGACGTGAGCGCGCGAAATCGCTTGGTTGCGTGCTTGTAAGCCCCACTGTTACGGTTCCGAGCCAGTTCTGAGAAATCGAAATGGGAGGAGAGGGAAGTGGCAGTCACCAAGTCAGAGTTCGTCGATAGCGTCGCGGCGAAGGCTGGTCTCTCGAAGCGCGACGCGGCTGCGGCCGTGGATGCATTTCTCGAGTCGGTCCAGGAGACGCTCGTAAGTGGCGAGACCGTCACGTTCACAGGTTTCGGCAAATTCTCTCCGCAGCACCGCAATGCACGACAGGGCGTCAATCCGCGGACGGGCGAGCGCGTCATGATCGCCGCCGCGACCGTCCCCAAGTTCTCGGCCGGCAGCGCGCTCAAGGCCGCTCTCAAGGCCAGCGGCACCAGCTAGTCGGTTACCACCCCTCTTCCACCGATCATCGGAGGCCGCCGCAAGGCGGTCTCCGTAGTTAACCGGAGAGGCTGTACGAACATACGTTCTGTCATGCTGCACGCATGCAGATGCGCCTGGATGCCGCGGATCGGCTGGTCGAGCTCGTCGAGGAACGGCGCGGGCCCGTGCCCGCCGCCGATGCCGCGCGGTCGCTGTTCGCGCTTGCGAGCGCTCCGGCCGGGCTGGCGCGCTCGCTGCTCGGGGAGGTGGTCGAGTCCGACGCGCGGCTCGTCTGGACCGGCGCACACGTCGCGCTCGCCGGCGCGGCCGCGGAGGATCTTCCGCTCGAGGCGGCCACCTTCGTCGTCGTCGATCTCGAGACGACCGGGCTCTCCGCCCGCACGTCCGAGATCTGCGAGATCGGCGCCGTCCGCCTGCGCGGGCTCGAGACGGCCGGGACGTTCGAGACGTTCGTCCGGCCGCGCGCGGCGCTCGCTCCGGTGATCACGCAGCTGACCGGGATCCGCAACGCCGACCTGCGCGGCGCGCCGCCCGTCGAGACGGCCATGCGCCGCTTCCTCGCGTTCGCCGGGGACTGCGTGATCGTCGCGCACAACGCGCGCTTCGACCTGTCGTTCCTCGACCAGGCCGTCCAGCGGATCGAGTCGCGCCGGCTGGCGGCGCCCGTCCTTGACACGGTTCCGCTCGCGCGGGCGCTCCTCGGCACGCGGGCCGGGCGCACGAGTCTCGCTTCGCTCTCGCGCTTCTTCGGGACGTCGGTGGAGCCGTGCCACCGCGCCCTCGCCGACGCGCAGGCGACCGCGGAGATCCTCGTCGCGCTCATCGGGCTAGCCCAGGAGCGCGGCGCCTCGACGGTCGCCGATCTCCAGCGGATTGCGGCGCCGCGCGCGCGGCAGGCGCACGACAAGCGCTCGCTCGCGTTCGGCGCGCCCACACGGCCCGGCGTCTACCTCTTCCGCGGCGCCGGCGACCAGGTGCTCTACGTCGGCCGGGCGCGGAACCTGCGCGGACGGCTTCGCTCGTACTTCGGCACCGAGCGCCAGCGCCCGGCGGTCGAGGCTGCGTTGGCCGCCTTGGAACGGATCGAGTGGAGGGTGACCGGGTCCGAGGTCGAGGCGGCGCTCGACGAGCTCCCGGCTGATCCGCGAGCTTCGTCCGCCGGGAAACGCGCGCGGCCTGCGCCCCGACCGCTACGCCTATCTCGAACGGCGCGACGACGGCATCCGCCTCGCCAAGGAGCCCACGGCGCTCGGTCCGCTCAGGAGCCGCCGTCGCGCCGAGCTGACCGTCCGCGCGCTCGCCCAGGCGACGCCGGAGGAGCTGGACGGGCTCACGGCCGGCGCACCGCTCGCGGGCGTTCGCGCACGGCTCGGCCGGCTCGCGGACGCGCAGCGCTTCGAGGACGCTGCCCGCCTGCGCGACCGGCTCGGCGCGCTCGAGGCGGCGATCGCCGACCTGCGGGAGCTCGAACGGCTGCGTGCGCTCGAGGTCTGCCTGCTCGTCCCCGGGCTCGACGACGCCTTCCGCACGGCCGTCTTTGTCGCGGGCGGACGGGTCGCGTCGGTGCGCCGCCTGGCCCGAAGCGGCGGCGCCGCGGTCGAGGCGGCCACCGGGGTCGCGGAGGCGCTGCGCTCCGTGGCGAGCCCGTCCGTCGCACCCGAGGACGCGGACGACCTTCTCTGCCTGGCGACCTTCATCCGGCGCCCTCCGCCGGAGTTGCGCGTGCTTGCGCTCGATGCCCGGCAAATTGCCGCCGCTTCCGCGAGTTAAGCTCCGTCCATGCAGCAGGAGGTGGACGCGGGACCGCGCAACTCGGTCGTCACATTCGGCGACCGGGTCGCGGACGCCGTCGAGCGCAAACGCAGCCAGATCGTGCTCGGCCTCGATCCGCGCGTGGACCTCCTTCCCCTCGAGCTTCGCGCGGGCGCGCACGCGAGCCGGGCCGCCGCGGCCGAGGCGTTCGCGCGCTTCTCACGTGGACTCATCGACGCGACCGCGCCCTACGTCGCCGGCGTGAAGGTGCAGCTCGCGTTCTTCGAGGCGCTCGGCGCCGACGGCATCCAGGCCTTCGAGGACACCTGCGAATACGCGCGGAGCGCCGGCCTCTTCGTGATCGCGGACGGAAAGCGCGGCGACATCGGCTCGACCGCGCGCGCGTACGCGGACGCCTACCTCCAGGGCGCGGAGGGCGCCGACCCGCTGGTCGACGCGCTCACTGTCAACCCGTACATGGGCGGCGACTCGATCGAGCCGTTCCTCACCGCCTGCCGCCGGTCGGGGACCGGGATCTTCTGCCTCGTCAAGACATCGAACTCGGGCAGCGCGGACGTCCAGGAGCTGGCCCTCTCGGACAAGCGCCCGGTGTGGCACCACGTCGCCGAGCTCGTTGCCGGGTGGGGCGAGGAGCTGAAGGGCGAGTGCGGGCTCTCGAGCGTCGGGGCGGTCGTCGGCGCGACGTATCCCCGTGCGGTGGGCGAGGCGCGGCGGCTCATGCCGCAGGCGATCCTGCTCCTCCCGGGGATCGGCGCGCAGGGTGCGACTCCGGCCGACGTGGCGCGGGCGTTCACGAGCGGCCCGGCGAGCGCGCTCGTGCCCGTGTCCCGCAGCGTCATCTACGCGTTCAAGGTAGACGGCGCCGACTGGCGCACCGCGGCCGCCGCCGAAGCGGCGCGGCTTCAACGAGAGGTCTGGGCGGCATCCGGATGGTGAACGACCGCGACGATTCGGGACATCGCACGGCGTGGGGCCCACGCCTCCTTGCGCCGCTCGCGTTCTTCGCGGCGGTCACCGTGCTCGCGCTCCTCGTTCAGAGCTCGCTGAGCGCGAACCCGAAGCCGGCAACGGCTGCGACCACGGACAGCTTCGCCACCGTTCCCGCGAGCACCGGCACGACCACGATCGGAAATCCGGCGAAGCGGAAGATGTACACGATCAAGCCGGGCGACACGCTCGAGGCGATCGCGCTGCGGTTCGACACGACCGTGGACGACCTGATCACGCTCAACCCGAACATCGAAGCGAACGCGCTCGAGCCCGGGACGAAGATCAGGATTCAGTAGAGCGGCGCGCCGCGTCGACGGCGCGGCGTGTTGCGTAGACCCCGGCGAGCGCGACGGTCAGCAGCGGGTTCCCGCGCGTGCGCACGAGGACGGGGCCGGCCTCGACCTCGCGCGGCGTGACGTCCTGCCCGGCGTCTCCGGGCGGGAAGCCGAGCGACACGATCCGCGCCTGTGCCTCACGCTCCTCGCCCTTCCAGACGAAGAGCCGCGTGGGTCGCAGGTCGAAGCCGCCGAGCGCGCCGAGCTGGAGCTCGAGCGAGCGCTCGCCGCCGGTCGTGTCGAGCTCTTCACCCATGAGACGAAGTGTAGGCGCCGGTACAGTTTCAGTTCGTGCGGCGCCTACTGCTGCTTCTCCTTGCCGGGTGCGTCGCCTTCGCCGTCGCCGCTGCCCCAGCGATCGCCGGGCCTCCGCCCGCGGTTGACGCGAACGCCTACCTGGTGGTGAACGCGGGCTCCGGTGAGATCCTCGCCGGCGTCCACGAGAACGACCGGGTGCAGATCGCGAGCATTACGAAGCTCATGACCGCGCTCGTCGTGCTCGAGCACGCGAAGCCGACCGACCTGGTGCGGGTGAACGCGCGCTCGTCCTCGGTCGGCGAGTCGAGCATCTACCTCCAGACCGGCGAGCGGCTGACCGTGCGCGATCTCCTCGCCGCCGCGCTCATCCAGAGCGCCAACGACTCGGCGTTCGCCCTCGCGGCGCACGTGGGCGGGAACGTCCCGGCGTTCGTGGAGATGATGAACGCCAAGGCCGCCGAGCTCGGGCTCGAGAACACGCACTTCGTCCGGCCGGACGGGCTCGACGTGCCGGGCCACTACTCCTCCGCGGACGACGTCCTGAAGCTCGCTCAGGTCGCCATGGAGAAGCCTCTGATCCGCCAGCTCGTGCGCAAGCGAACCCAGGGAATCGCCGGCGGGCGGACGCTGCACACCTGGAACGACCTGCTCGGCCGCTACCGCGGGCTGTACGGCGTGAAGACGGGCCACACCGAGGACGCCGGCTGGTGCGAGGTCGCGGTCGCCAAGCGCGACGGGATCGTCATCTACACGGTCGTCCTGGGCAGCCCGGCGCGCGCGCGGCGCAATGCCGACCTGAAGAAGCTCCTCACCTGGGGCTTCGACCAGTACGGCCGTCGCAGCGTGATCGAGGGGGCCCGCACCTACGCGAGCGCCGAGATTCCGTTCTCCGACGACCTGCTCCCGCTCGTGGCCGCGAAGGGCGCCTCGGCCATGCTTCCGCTCGACCAGCCGCTCGTCGAAACCGTCGTCGCGCCGGCCATGGTCGAGCTCCCCGTGCGCAAGGGCCAGAAGCTGGGGGAGATCCGCGTGACGAACAACGGACACCTGATCGCCCGCCGTGCGCTGGTGGCCGCGGAGGACGTCGACGTGCCGAGTTTCGCGACCAAGGCCGAGTGGTACTCTGGCCACGCTCTCTCCGAGGCTGGGGACACCATCTCGAACCTTTTTGGATCCATCCTGTGATCGTCACCGTCACCCTGAACGCCGCCATGGATCGCACCTTGCTCGTGCCGAGCTTCCAGCTCGGGCACCGGCATCGCGCCAGCCTCGCGTTCGGAAGCGCCGGCGGAAAGGGCGTCAACGTCGCCCGTGCGCTGCGGCGTCTGGGCGTCCCCGTCGTCTGCACAGGTCTCGTCGGCGGCCAGAGCGGCACGCAGATCGCCGAGAGCCTCACCGAAGAGGGGATCCTCAACGATTTCGTCCGCATCGAGGACAACTCGCGGACGTCCACGTCGGTGCTCGACCCGCTCTCCGACCAGTACACCGAGATCAACGAGTGGGGCCCCGAGGTGACCGAGGACGAGCTCGACGCGCTGCGCGACAAGCTCGCCTACCTGACGCAGGGCGCGGAGTACGTCGTCCTCGCCGGCTCGCTGCCGCGTGCTGTCGATCCCTCGTTCTACGCGGAGCTCGTCCGCGACCTGAACAAGCGCCAGATCCTCACGGTGCTCGACGCCGAGGGCGAGCCGCTGCGCCTCGGGGTCGAGTCCGAGCCGCATCTCGTCTCCCCGAACGTGCGCGAGGCCGAGGAGCTCGTCGGCCACGAGTTCAACGGCGACGCCGACCTCACCGCCGGCCTCGACGAGATCGCCGAGCCTCGGTGCGCGCAACGTGCTCATCTCGCTCGAAGCGGGCTGTTACGCCCTCGTGCGCGACGCGGGCGAGGCGCATCGCGTTCGCGGCTCCTCGCCGCGGCTCGAGGCCGTCTCGACGATCGGCGCGGGCGACACGCTCCTCGCCGGTTTCCTGGCGGGACGAGTGTCCGGCCGCTCGGTCGGGGAGTCGGTGCGCGATGCGGTTGCGGCAGGGGCGGCATCGGTGCTCGAGGCGGGGCCGGGGAAGTTCGATCCGGCCGAGGCAACCCGGCTCGCCGCGCTCGTCTCGGTCGAGCAGCTGGCGCCCGTGGGCCAGGACGCCTGACGTCCCGGAGCATTGATACAGTCGCTGAGGATGAGAGTTCTCGCGAATACTCCCGTCCCTGAGCCCAGGCAAGCACCGTCCGCCTGGGTTTTTTGCATCCAGAGCGCGAAGGGCTAGCGTGGAAGTCGAGATCGGCCTCGGCAAGAAGGCGCGTCAGGCCTACGGCTTCGACGACATCGCCATCGTCCCGTCCAGGCGCACGCGCGACCCGGACGACGTGGATATCGGCTGGAAGCTCGGCGACCACCTGCTCGAGCTCCCGCTCCTCGCCTCCGCGATGGACGGCGTCGTCTCGCCGCGCACCGCCGTGGAGATCGGCAAGCTCGGCGGCCTCGGCGTCCTCAACCTCGAGGGGATCTTCAGCCGCTACGCGAACGCCGACTCGGAGCTCGACAAGATCGCCAAGTTCTCGCCGGCCGACGCCACGCGCGGGATGCAGAAGATCTACGCGAAGGCGATCGATCCCGACCTGATGGCGCGCCGCGTGCGCGAGATCAAGGATGGCGGCGTCCTCGCCGCGTGCGCCCTCACGCCGCAGCGGGTCGAGGAGTACTACCCGATCGCCCGCGAGGCCGGTCTCGACATCCTGGTCATCCAGGGGACGGTCGTCTCGGCCGAGCACGTGTCCGCGAACGGCGGCGCGCTCAACCTGAAGGAGTTCATCGCGAGCCTCGACATTCCGGTGATCGTCGGCGGCTGCGCCTCCTACCACGGCGCGCTGCACCTCATGCGCACCGGGGCGGAAGGAGTCCTGGTCGGTGTCGGCCCAGGCGCCGCCTGCACGACGCGCGGCGTGCTCGGGGTCGGCGTTCCCCAGGCGACCGCGATCGCGGACGCCTCGGCTGCGCGGGCCCAGCATCTCCTGGACACGACCCGCTACGTGAACGTGATCGCCGACGGCGGCATGCGCACCGGGGGCGACATCTCGAAGGCGGTCGCATGCGGTGCCGACGCAGTCATGATCGGCTCGCCGCTCGCCCGCGCCGAGGGCGCTCCGGGCCGCGGCTATCACTGGGGCATGGCGACGTTCCATCCCACGCTCCCCCGCGGCGCCCGCGTGAAGGTCGAGCCGGTCGGGACGCTCACGGAGATCCTCGTCGGCCCCGCGCGCGAGAACGACGGGACGCTGAACCTGATGGGTGCGCTCCGGACGTCGATGGCGACCTGCGGCTACGAGAACATCCATGAGTTCCAGCGGGCCGAGATCGCGCTCGCCCCTTCGATCAAGACCGAGGGGAAGGCGCTCCAGCAGGCGCAAAAGATCGGCATGGGATGAACATGGGGGAAACCGGGTTTCCCCCATGAGCCCCCTCCGCCGCATCGCTTCGCTCGCGGAAGGCAGCCGATGACGGAGGCCGTCATCGAGTTCCCCGCAAGAGAACCTGGCCCGGAGGATCGTCCGGTCCTGGTCGTCGACCTCGGCGGCCAGTACTCGCAGCTGATCGCGCGGCGCGTCCGTGAGGCGCGCGTCTACTCGGAGCTCGTCCCGTACTCGATCACCCCGGCCGCCGCGGCGGCACGCAAGCCGCTCGCGCTGATCCTGTCCGGGGGCCCCGCGTCGGTCTACGCGGACGGCGCACCGCGCATCGATCCCGGCCTGTACGAGCTGGGCGTCCCCGTGCTGGGGATCTGTTACGGCATGCAGCTCATGGCGCTCGACCTCGGCGGCGCAGTCGAGCGGACCGACCGCGCCGAGTTCGGCCGCACCGAGCTCGCCGCCGAGCGTGAGAGCGCGCTCTTCGCGGATCTCCCCGAGGAACAGACCTGCTGGATGAGCCACCGCGACTCGGTGTCGGCGCCGCCTACCGGAGACTCGCGTGGTCGGCGGTTCGCCGAACGCGCCGATCTCGGCCTTCGAGTCGCCCGAGCGCGGGCTCTACGCCGTGCAGTTCCACCCGGAGGTCGCACACACGCCGCACGGGCAGGACATCCTCAAGAACTTCCTCTACTCGGTCGCCGAGGCGCCGCCCGCGTGGACGGCCGCGGCGGTGATCGAGGAGGAGACGACCCGCATCCGCGAGCAGGTCGGCGGCGACAGGCTCCTCTGCGCGCTGTCCGGCGGCGTCGATTCGGCCGTGGCCGCGCTGCTCGCGTACAAGGCGGTCGGCGACCAGCTCACCTGCGTGTTCGTGGATCACGGACTGCTGCGCAAGAACGAGGCCGAGCAGGTCGTCGAGACGTTCGGGTCGCATTTCCAGGTGCCGCTCGTGCACGTGGACGCGCGCGAGCGCTTCCTCGCACGGTTGGCCGGCGTGACCGATCCCGAGGAGAAGCGCATCCGCATCGGCGAGGAGTTCATCCGCGTGTTCGAGGAGGAAGCCTCGAAGCTCGGCGCGGTCAAGTTCCTCGTCCAGGGGACGCTCTACTCGGACGTGATCGAGTCGGGCGGGTCGGGGTCGAGCGAGGGGGTCGCCGCGAAGATCAAGTCGCACCACAACGTCGGCGGACTCCCGGAGGACATGAGCTTCGACCTCGTCGAGCCGCTGCGGATGCTGTTCAAGGACGAGGTGCGCCGCGTCGGCGAGGAGCTCGGCCTGCCCGAGGCGATGGTCTGGCGGCAGCCGTTCCCGGGGCCCGGTCTCGCGATCCGGATCATCGGCGACGTCACCGAGGAGCGGCTAGCGATTCTCCGCGAGGCGGACGCGGTGCTCCAGGAGGAGATCCGCCGCGCCGGGCTCTACCGCGACCTGTGGCAGAGCTTCGCGGTGCTGCCGGCGATCCGCTCGGTCGGCGTGCAGGGCGATGAGCGGACGTACGCGTACCCGATCGTCATCCGCGCGGTCACGTCGGAGGATGCGATGACCGCGGACTGGGCCCGGTTGCCCTACGAGCTGCTCGAGACGATCTCGAACCGGATCATCAACGAGATCCCCGGCGTGAACCGCGTGGCGCTCGACCTGAGCTCGAAGCCGCCCGCGACGATCGAGTGGGAGTAACAGCGGTGGGTAACCTCAGCGCATGCTGAACCTTGATGAGCACGACGGATACGTACTCCAAGCGGACGCCGCCGACCTGCTTCCTAGGCTTCACGACGAGACCTTCCAGCTCATCTACGTCGACCCACCGTTCAACACTGGGAAAGAGCAGCAACGCAAGACCTTGGAGACGCGACGGTCTACCAACGGAGATCGGGTGGGGTTTCAGGGCCGCAGATATGCGACGACCGAAATCTCGCGCATCGGCTACCTCGACGCCTACGAGGACTATCTCGAATTCATCGCCCCCAAGCTAGAAGAAGCTCGCCGGTTGCTGCGTTCAGATGGAACGCTCTACTTCCACATCGACTACCGCGAGGCGCATTACTGCAAGCTCGCTCTTGACGTGATCTTTGGACGTAACTGCTTCCTCAACGAGGTTGTCTGGGCTTATGACTACGGAGGTAGGGGCAAGGACCGTTGGCCTCAGAAGCACGACACCATTCTCGTCTACGTCAAGGAGCCCGGTAAGCATTACTTCAATCAGGACCAGATCGAGCGAATCCCCTACATGGCACCCGGTTTGGTGACAGCTGAGAAACGCGAACGCGGAAAACTCCCGACCGATGTTTGGTGGCACACGATCGTGCCGACCAATGGCAAAGAGAAGACTGGATATCCCAATCAGAAGCCAGAGGGCGTTCTTCGCCGTGTGATCCAGGCATCCTCAGCACCTGACGAGCTTGTCTTGGACTTCTTCGCCGGTTCCGGCACGACGGGAGCGGTTGCGCGCCAGCTTGGCCGACGGTTCGTGCTCGCAGACCACAACCCGGAGGCCGTCACGGTCATGAGGAAGCGATTGGGATCAGATGGTGTCGCCTACCTCGACGAGAACGGCGAACCGCTCGGCCTGCCTGCTCCGGAGAGCGAATCCGCCGCGCTCTTCTGACAGCGCGCTCGGGTGAACGACTGCCCAGGCAGCCCTCGTGCTGGCACAAGTCTGCGCAGACGGTCGAGCCCTACATCTTCTCGACGAGCGCGCGCACTTTCTCTATCGCAGCGGCAGCCAGATCCTTTGAGTCCTGCAGCACCTCGCCCATGGCCGCTTGGAGCCCTGGATGACGCGCACCCTCGCCGATCGCCGCCACAGTGATTGCCTTGAGATCAGTGGGATTCTCGACTCGATACTCATCGAGATTTCGGACGCTCAGGGTCGCTGACTCGAACGGATTCTCAGTATGTTGACCGCGGTTCTTGCGGCTCACTAATGCCACCACCGCGCTTGCGGGCACCACGTACCACGCATCCTCGGGAACGTAGTAGACGACCAACGGGATGAATTTGACAGCTCGCACCTGATTGAGCGTGATGCTCGTGGCACGCTTGATCTCAATCGGCACGCCATCCAAGATCGCATCCCCCTGGGCGGCGGTAGTAGATGGCTCAGCCCCCGTGAGTCGAATGAACTCGTTCTCGGCGTCTCTTCCGCCGCCGCTGATGCCAAATGCCTCAGTCATCCAAGCCCCACTTGGTCAGACCAGCCCGACGATAGCCGGGAGAGTAGCCGTCCTCGACGCAGCTCCCTTCGGCCTGCACTAGTCCTGACCCGCCATCGGCCCAGCGTCAGCGTCCGCAACCTTGCTGGCGGCGAGACGAAGCAGAACATGTTGCGAAGGCATCTGGCCTGGTCTTCGTCGCCCGGTAGGACCAGTCCTTTCCCTGGCTATGCCGCAGTTCCGATCGGTGGGCTCTGCGTCCGAGCGCAGGGCTGTCTCAGACCCGTTCTGCCTGTCCCGTCCGGCTCTTAGGCCTCGTCCGCAGCCTCCTCGGCCTCCTCGCCGTGCTCGACGATGTCGCCCTCGCGGAACAGCACCTTTTCGAGCGCCGCCCGCCACTTGGCATTGCGCCTGGTCAAGAACTCGAGATCCATGGCGAAGTGCTTGAACTCCTCCTGCTGCGCGTTCTGCATGATCGCGCGGGCCTCCGGATCCTGCTCCAGCGACAGGCGCTGCTCGTACCAGCCGATCGCCTCGGCCTCCTCGATCAGCGACGTGCACATCCGGGCGAACGTCCGCGTCTCCTGCGACAGCTCCCCGGCCGGCTCGTGGTACTGGTCGAATCCCATGCGTCCTCCTACTCGGTCGGTTCCAGCTCGACCTCGGGATAGAGCACCCGGATCTCGTCGATGTACCCCGCCAGCCGCTCGGCCAGCTCGGGGCTCTCCAGCTCGACCACGTTCTCGGCGTTCGCCTCGCCGGAGCGGGACAGGTTGAAGCTGCCGACGAACACGGTGTCGTCGCAGACCGTGACCTTCGCGTGCATGAAGTCGTGGATCCCGCCGTCGGGCCGCCACTGCGCCGAGTGCTTCCCGGTGAAGCCGCGGGTCAGCGCGCGCTGGAGCAGCGGGAGCTTCCAGAAGATGTTGCCGTTTCGGTGCCACTCGGAGACGACGCCGCGCAGCTGCGTCTGGTCGACCACGCCGGCAAGATCGATCTTGCCCTCGGAGGACACCTGCGCCAGCGCGCCGAGCACCGGCGCCGTCGTGATCACGGGCGAGGCGATCCGCACGCGCCGCTCGGCCCGGCAGATCGCGCGGGCGATGCGGGCCGAAAGGTCCTCGCCGTTCCCCGGCGTGAACCAGACCCGGACCGGCGTCCCGTCGAGGCCGATCGTGCGCGGCTCGACGAACCCGGTCTTCTCGACGCTGTCCCTCGTCCAGAGCTGCTCGAAGTCCTCGGTGAACATCGCGGCCACGTCGGCGCCGTCGACGGTCAGCACGACGTTCTCTTGCACCGTGAACGAGTCGTCCGTCCAGTTCAGCGAACCGGTCCAGACGCTCTCCCCGTCCCGGATGACGTACTTGTGGTGCATCAGGTCCGGGATCCCGGAGATTGCCTTGTGCGGGACGCCGAGCGAGAGGATCAAGGTCGCGTCGGGCTCGGGCGGCGGCGGGACCGGGATCGGGTTGCGGTGATCGACGTTGTAGGCGATCCGCACCGCGACACCCCGCCTGTGGGCGGCCGTGATCGCGCCGCCGACGATCGCCGCCGTCTCCGGCGCGAGGTGGAAGTCGTAGTGCGCAAGGTCGAGCGTCCGGCGGGCGCCCGAGAGAAACTCGGCGATCGTGCCCGCCACGTCCGCGGCCGTCTGGCCGCCCTGCCGGTACGTGCGGAGCTCGATCACCCCGCGGCTAGCGGCGACGTGCGGCGAGGATGAGCCCGGCCGCGAGGCCAAACGCTGCAGCGACGACGAACGGCCGCGCGTCGACGATCGGCTTGAAGCTCGTCTGCCCGTCCTTGATCTCGACGTAGCCGATCGCGGACGCGGATGCGCCTCCGCCACCGCCTGAGCCTTCACCCTCGTCGCCCTGTCCGCTGCCTCCGCCGAAGCCCCAGGCGGCGCGGGCGACCGGGATCACGGTCACGCCGTCGCGCTCAACGGGCTCGCCGAAAACGGTGTGCGCGCCCACCCGGGCGCCGATGCGCTCTGCAAGATCCTGGACGAATGCGTTCTCGACCATCGTTCCCCTCCTTGTTCGCTTCCCCAGCAGTCTTTCAGCAAGCTACCTGTCGATGACGGCTGACCTCCAACACACCGTTCGCCGCAACACGGTGATCCTCGCGGCCACGACCGCGGTCACCTCGGGGACGCTCCAGCTCGTCGCGGCGCTCTCGTCGATCACCTTTGTCTCCGCGACCGGCGTGAAGGGACTGCTCGGCCTCGGCCCCGCGATCTTCCTCGCCTGTGCCGCACTTGCCGCGCTGCCCGCCGGCCGCGCGATGGACCGGCGCGGCCGCACGCCGATTCTGTCCATCGGCTTCGTCGTCGGTGCGATCGGCGGGCTCGTCACTGCGCTGTCCGCCGGCGCCTCGTCGGGCCTCGGCGTGATCGTTGGCTTCGCCCTGATCGGAATGGCGACCGGCACCGTGACCCTCGTCCGCGCCGCCGCCGGGGACATGTATCCGCCGGAACGACGCGCGCAGGGGATCTCGTACGTCCTCTTCGGCTCGGTGTTCGGCGCGATCCTCGGGCCGTTCGTCTTCAGCCCGCTCTTCGCCGGGAAGGATCTCGACCCGTCGTCGCTGGTCGCGCCCTGGCTCACGGCCGGCGGCTTCATGGTGGTCGGGCTCATCCTGATCTCGTTCGTGCGGCCCGATCCGAAGAAGATCGCCGAGCAGCTCGGGACGCTGACCGGGCCCACCGGCCCGGCGGCGCCGCTGCGCGAGATCCTCCGGCGTCCCGGCGTGATTCCCGCGCTCGTCGCGGCCGTCGCGTCGTTCGCCGTCATGGTCTCGGTGATGAACCTGACCGGCTACGCGGTCGTGCACGAGCACCATCACACGCAGGGCGACGTCTACCCGATCATCGGCGCGCACGTATTCGGGATGTTCGCGCTCGTGCTCGTGGTCGGCCGGATCGTGGACCGCGTCGGCGCGATGCCCACGCTCGTCGCAGGCCTCGTGCTCGAGGCCGCCTCGTGTCTGGGTCTCGTCTGGGCGTCGAGCGTCCTCGGGCAGGCCGTCCTCCTCTTCGGCCTCGGGCTGGGCTGGAACCTCGCGTTCGTGTCCGCGACGACGACGCTCGTGAACTGCGCCGCGCCGAGCGAGCGAGGGAAGCTCGTCGGGTTCAGCGACCTCCTCGCCGGGCTGACCGGCGCGTCGCTCGCGCTGCTCGGCGGCTACGCGCTCGAGGCCTCCGGCGTGGTCGCCCTCGGCGCCGGAGCGGCCGCGATCGCGCTGCTCCCGGCGATCCTCATCGCGGTCACGCGCCCTCGGGGCCGTCCGACGGTCGAGCCCGCATAGAATCGCCGCCATGGACGAAACCACGGTCAGAGAGAGCGCAAACGCGCATGCGCAGGCGATCGTCGCCGGCGACCTCGGGCGGGCAGGCAGCGCCCTGAGCCCCGAGGCGATGGAGAGCGCCGGAGCGGTCATGAAGTCGATGCCGCGTCCCGTCACGGCCGCCGAGGTCGTCTCGGTCGAGGCCGACGGCGACGCGATGGTCTGCAAGATTCACTATTCGGGCGCGGACAGCGAGGCCACCGTCGCCTCGCGTTGGCAGGAAATGAACGGCGAGCCGAAGATCGTCCGCCTCGACGTCGCTTGAGGCCCAACGCGTGACTCTTGCTACCATCCCGCGGGTCGGCGGATGCCTTTCCGCCGCTTTTTTGTGATGAAAACCTGGACAGCGAAAAAGGGCGACATCGAGCGCCGCTGGTACGTCGTGGACGCCGAGGGCGAGACCCTGGGCCGTCTCGCCACGCGCATCGCGGACACGCTCCGCGGCAAGAAGAAGCCGACCTACACGCCGCACGTCGATTCCGGCGATTTCGTCGTCGTCGTGAACGCCGAGAAGGTTTCCGTCACAGGAAAGAAGCTCGACGACAAGATCTACTACCGCCACTCGGGCTACCCCGGGGGGCTCAGGCAGCGCACACTGCGCGAGCAGCTCGACCGGCAGCCGACCGAGGTCATCCGCAGCGCGGTGAAGGGGATGCTTCCCCGGAATCGCCTGGCGCGGCGCCAGATCGTCAAGCTGAAGATCTACGCAGGCCCGAATCATCCGCACGAGGCACAGAACCCGGAGGCACTTCCCGAATGAGCGAACTAGCGCAGTACCGCGGCACCGGCAAGCGGAAGACGTCCGTCGCCCGCGTGATCCTCCGGCCCGGCGACGGGACCTGGTGGATCAACGGCCGCAACCTCGAGGAGTACTTCCCCCGCGCCACCCAGCGCATGCTCGCTACGGCTCCGCTTCGCGTGGCCGAGGCCGAGGGCCGCTTCGACGTCCGCGTCCGGATCCACGGCGGCGGCACGTCCGGCCAGGCCGGCGCGCTGCGCCACGGGCTCGCCCGCGCCCTGGTCGAGACCGATCCGGAGCTGCGCCCCGCCCTGAAGCGCGAGGGATTCCTGAAGCGCGACGCCCGCATCGTCGAGCGCAAGAAGGCCGGCCTGCGCAAGGCGCGCAAGGCGCCGCAGTACTCGAAGCGCTAGTCCGACCGGCCGCGACCATCATCTAGCCTCCCCGCATGCCCGGCAGCCGCATGTATTTCGGAACGGACGGCGTGCGCGGAATCGTCGGCGCCGCGCTGACCGAGGATCTCGTGCGCCGGCTGGGGTTCGCGTTCGCGCGCTGGACCGAGGGCGCGGCGGTGCTCATCGGCCGCGACACCCGCGGCTCGGGGCCCGCGCTCGGGGCTGCGCTGGCGGAGGGGCTCGCCGGCGGCGGATCGAAGGTCACGCTCGGCGGCGTGCTGCCGACGCCTGCGGTCGCACTCTTGGCCGCGGGCTGCGGCGCGGTCGTCTCCGCCTCGCACAATCCGCCCGAATACAACGGCGTAAAGCTCTTCGCCGCCGGTGGCCGCAAGCTCACCGACGCGGAGGAGCTCGAGATCGAGGCGCTCTTTGCCGATCCCTCGGCCGACGGCGAGCCCGAGCACGACGACACGCTCGGCGACCGCTACGCCGAGCTCGTCGCCACCCGCTTCGGCGTTCCGCTCGACGATCTGCGGATCGCCTGCGACTCGGCCAATGGCGCATTCAGCGCGATCGCGCCCGGCGTGCTCGAACGGCTTGGCGCGACCGTGACCTCCATCGGCGACCAGCCGGACGGGACGAACATCAACTCCGGCTGCGGCGCCACGCATCCCGAGGCGCTCGCCGAGCTCGTGCGCAACGGCGATTTCGACCTCGGCGTCGCGTTCGACGGCGACGGCGATCGCCTGATCGCCGTGGATGCCGCGGGCAACGCCATGGACGGCGACGGCATCCTCGCCGTGCTGGCGCTCCACCTGCAGGTGGATCTCGTCGCGGTCACGACGATGACGAACCTCGGCTTTCATCGCCTGATGGCGGAGAACGGGATCGAGACGGTCACGACCGACGTGGGTGACCGCTACGTGCTCGAGGCGCTCCACCGGGAGGGCGGCAAGCTCGGCGGCGAGCAGTCGGGCCACATCGCCTGGCTCGACGGCCATACGACGGGGGACGGACTGGTCGCTGCGCTCCTCCTCGCGCGGGCCGTGGTCGAGTCGGGCCGCACGCTCGCCGACCTCTCCTCGGCACTCGTGCGGTTCCCGCAGGCGCGGCGCGACGTTCCCGTGAAATCCAAGGATCTGACCCCCGCGATCCTGGCCGAGGTCGACCGTGTGAACCAGGAACTGGGAGACCACGGACGCGTGCTCGTGCGGCCCTCGGGAACCGAGCCGGTAGTACGGGTTTTGGCCGAGTCGGAAACCCCCAAAACGGCTCAGGATCTCTGTGCTACGATCGCCGACCTCGTCGCCAAAGACCTTTCCTAGCGGCTCTGGACGACCCGTCGGGCGAGGTTTCGAACGAGGCATCCCGAAGAAAGGCTGTCCACATGTGCGGGATCATCGGATACGTCGGTTCCAGGGAGGCGAAGCCTCTGATTCTGGCCGGCCTCGAGCGCCTCGAATACCGGGGCTACGACTCGGCCGGTGTGGGCCTGCTCGAAAACGGTGGGCTCGAATACGTCCGCGCGGTCGGCAACCTGGACAACCTGAAGGAGGCGGTCGAGCCGAACGGCTCCCACTCCAGCACCGGCGTCGGCCACACGCGCTGGGCGACGCACGGCAAGGTCTCCGAGGAGAACGCGCATCCGCTCGCGGGCTGCAACCGGGGCGAGGTCTCGATCGCGCTGAACGGGATTGTCGAGAACTTCCGCGAGTTGAAGGAGAGCCTCGAGGCCGAGGGCCACGTCTTCTCGTCTGAGACGGACGCCGAGGTGGTCACGCACCTCATCGAGCGCCACTACGGGGGCGACCTGCTCGACGCCGTCCGCGTCGTCTACAAGCAGCTCGAGGGCCACTTCGCGTTCGTTGTCATCCACAAGGAGCACCCGAACCTGCTCGTCGGCGCGCGGCTGCAGTGCCCGCTCGTCGTCGGCGTGGGCGAGGGTGAGATGTTCCTGGCGTCGTCGATCGCCGCGTTCCAGCGCGAGACGTCGCGGGTGAAGCTGATCGAGGACGGCGAGGTCGTCGAGATCACGCCGACCGGCGCCCGGTTCGTCTCCACCGACGACGAGGAGCGCGACCGCGACGAGCTGCATCATCGAATGGGACGACGAGTCGGCCGAGCGCCAGGGCTACGAGACCTTCATGCTCAAGGAGATCTACGAGCAGCCGTACGCCGTCGCGCGCACGCTCGAGGAGTACGTCGTGGACGGCGAGATCAAGCTCGATCTGGGGCTCTCCGACGAGGATCTGGCCGGGATCGAGCGCGTGCTCGTCCTCGCCTGCGGCACCGCCTACCACGCGGGCGTCGTGGGCCGCTACGCGATCGAGGAATGGGCCCGCATCCCGTGCGAGTTCGATATCGCGAGCGAGTGGATCTACCGCAACCCCGTGGTGCCCAAGGGCACGCTCGTGATCGGGATCTCCCAGTCGGGCGAGACGCGCGACACGGTGCAGGCCATCCAGCTCGCGAAGGAGCTCGGCGGGCACACGGTCGCGATCACGAACCTGCAGGGAACCCAGCTCACCCGCGAGGTCGAAAGCGTGCTCTACACGCGCGCCGGCATGGAGATGGGCGTCGCAGCGACGAAGACGTTCACGACGCAGGTCATCGTGCTGTTCCTCGTGGGGCTGCGGCTCGCGCAGGCGCGCGGCACGCTCGCGCCCGAGGAGATCGGGAGCCTGCTGGCCGAGCTCCAGGGCCTGCCCGAGAAGATGGAGGACTTCCTCGACGGCCGCCATCCGATCGAGGAGATCGCGAAGCGCCACTACGACGAGGACTTCTTCCTCTACCTCGGCCGCCACGTCGGCCTGCCGATCGCGCTCGAGGGCGCCCTGAAGCTGAAGGAGATCTCCTACATCCCGACCGAGGCCTACTCGGCCGGCGAGATGAAGCACGGCCCGATCGCGCTGCTCGAGGAGGGGCGGCCGGTCGTCTGCGTCGCGACCGACTCGCACGTCTACGACAAGATCGTCTCGAACATCCAGGAAGTTCGCGCCCGCGGCGCCTCGGTGATCGCGATCGCGACGGACGGCAACGAGGACGTGCAGCACTACGCCGACGACGTGATTTTCGTCCCGCGTACGCACCCGTTCCTCCAGGCGCCGCTGGCCGTGATCCCGCTGCAGCTCCTGGCGTACCGCATCGCCCGCCTGCGCGGCCTGAACGTCGATCAGCCGCGCAACCTGGCGAAGACCGTCACTGTCGAGTAACCACCGAAAATCTGCCCCACTGCGCGGGGCTGACAATTTCCGGTGGATGTCCTCTACCTGACTGCCTTCGTGGGCCGCGCCCGCGCAGGTCGGGCGCGGCGGCGATTTCGGGAAGCGGCAGCTCAAGAGGCTTGCGTTCATGCGTCAGAGCGGCGCAGGATGCGTCCATGCGAGACCTGACCCGTTCCGAAGCCATCGATACGACGGTTGGGAAGGCGTTTCGAGTAGCGAGGAACGTTGCCTAGCGATCGGTGGACCGCGCTCCAACGACTTGACAAGTCCGATGATTTCCATGGGTTGGTCGAACTACTTGATGATCAGAAAGTCAAACGTCTGACTCGACTTCGGCGGACGATCCTTATCGTCATTTCAAGGTCGCCCGAGCCATTTGTAACCTCGGCGCTGATCGACGCCTACAAGCTGGATCCCAGCGGCGACGTTCGCCTCTTCGCCGCATATCTCCTGGCCGAGCGTGCCGGGCCCGACGTCGAGCCCGTGCTCATCGAGGCGCTCAAGGACGACAATGTCAAGATCCGCATCCATGCCGCGCGTGGCCTCGCGCGGACGGGCAGCACCCGCGCAATCGCCGCCTTGACCGCCGCCCTGGCGGCCGACTCGCGCGCCGGAGTGCGGGAGGATGTCGTGAGCGCCCTGGGACGAATCGGCGGCCCCGATGTCGTCGAGCCGCTCACTCGCGCGCTCGAAGACAAGAGCCTTCGCGTGCGGCTACGAGCGACGCGGAACCTGTCGCGCGTGGGCGCCAAAGGCGCGCTTCCGGCGATGCGGCGCGCCCGCGACCGAGCGTGGCCGCCCTGGCGCTTCCTGATGAGCAACGACATCAGAGCCCTCGAACGCAGCTCCTAGGTTGGCTGCTACTCCTCCCCCGGCGGCTTGCGCAGCCGCTTCGTCCTCGCGCGCTGCTTCTTCGTGTCCAGGCGCCGCTCCTTCGCGGCCTTGGTCGGCTTCGTCGGACGGCGCTTACGAGTGACCTTCAGCGCCTCGCGTATCTGCGCCTCGAGCCGTTCCAGCGCCAGCTCGCGGTTGCGCGACTGGCTGCGCTCGTCCTGGGCGATCGCGCGGACGACCGGGCCGAGCTTCGTGACCAGGCGGCGTTTCTGGGCGTCCGTGAGCGTGGCCGAGGCTTCGACGTCGAACACCGCCTCGACCCGCGTCTCGGTCTTCTGCGCGTGCTGGCCGCCCGGCCCGCTCGAGCGCGAGGTGCGCAACTCGACCTCCCCGAGCGGGACGAGGACGCTCGGCGTCACCCGCAGCCCGTCCACTACTTCACGCCGACCTGCGCCTCGCCCTCGAACGCGTCGAACTCGCCCTGGCGTATCTGGACCTTGAGCGTCCAGGTTCCGGCGATCGAGAGATCCGCGTCCTTCACGGTGTACTCGGTCTCGCCGGACTTCACGGCCGTGTAGTCGAGCGGCCCGATCTGTGCGTCGGGGAGCGTCGCCGACACCTTGATCTCCGCGATGTCCTCGCCGTGGACGACCTCGATGACGATGTCGTTCGGCCCCGCTGCGCCCGGTTCGAGCGTCAGCTCGAGGTGGTACGGGCCGGTGATGATCGTCGCCGTGCCCTTCGGCACCTGCGCCGCCTCG
The DNA here is from genome assembly GCA_963716435.1 of uncultured Thermoleophilia bacterium. Lineage (GTDB taxonomy): Bacteria > Actinomycetota > Thermoleophilia > Gaiellales > Gaiellaceae > CAVRUF01. The sequence continues at coordinate 2,469,599 of OY970312.1, read as the reverse complement.
GCGGCGGCCTGCGCCTTCGCGGGCGGCTCCGAGACGAGCACGGCGGTGACGCCGACGATGACGGCCATGATGGTCAGTTCGGCGCCCGTCATCCGCAGGAAGCGCTGCCGCTCCACCGCGGTGGACTGCCCGGCCTTGAGTCGCGGCACGAAGCGGTTGTTGAAGAGGCCGATGAGGAGCAGCGGCGTGACCAGCGCGATCTTCACCAGCAAGAGCTGTCCGTACGTGGTCGTGAAGAGCGCGTCCCAGGTGCGGATCTGCAGGTAGCCGTTCAGCGTTCCCGCGACGATCAGCGCCCCGACCGAGATGACGGCGGCGGCGGAGAACCGCGGCACGCAGCGCATTGCGAGCGGCCAGCGGCCGTCCGTTGCGAGGAGCAGCGCCAGGACGACGAACGCGAGCCCGCCGACCCAGACGCAGGCGGCTGCGACGTGCACGACGTCGAGGACGAACGACGCGTTGCCGCTCACCGAGGCGTGGCCCGAGAGCGCCGGGATCATCACGAGCCCGGCCGCCGGGAGGAGCGCGGCCTCCTCGTATGTGCGGTATTTCGCCGGAATCCGCGGCGCGTAGAGCGCGAAGGCGCAGAGTGCGGCCGCGAGGACGCTGCGGGCGACCATCACGTGCCCGAAGCGCGTCCCGAGCACCTCTGAGGCGATGTTCCAGTGCAAGGCCTGGCCGATCGAGAATCCCTCGGCGGCGGCGCCCTGGAGGACGATCGTCACCGGCCCGAGGAGCACGAGGAGGCCGGCCGCTCCCGCAACGACGTACCAGAGCTTGCGCCGCACCGGCTGTTGGGCGTCCCGCAGGAAGAAGAGCAGCGCGACCACGCCGCCGGCGGCCAGGAAGAGCGAGATGAAGCCGAGGAAGCGAACGACGTCGTAGGAGCGCGAGACCGAGGTGGGCGTGCCGGCTCCGAGCACCTCGCTGGCGATCCCGCCCGGGTTGGCCCCCGCCGCGCCGACGTGGAAGACGAATGCGCCCTGGATGGGATGCGTGTCCGCCGAGACGACGCGCCAGGTGACCGTGTACGTCCCGTCCGCGAGGTCGGGGTTGAGCGCGACCGCGACGGTCTTTTGGTCGGGGCGCTCGAGTGCTCCCTGGTCCACGCGCTCGCGGTTGCCGTTGAAGACGCGCACCGCGCCGAAGGCCGTCTCGACCGGCTCGCTGTAGACGATCGTCACCTGGGCCGGGGAGGTGGGGACGACCTCGTTGTTCTCCGGGCTCGTCGAGACGATCGTCGCATGGGCCATGGCGGCCGGGGCCGCGACGAGGGCGGTTAGAGACACGGCCAACCGGGCCGCGAAGCGGCGCGTCCCACGGGATCGAAGTGTCGGGGTCAGCACGGTTGGGGCTCTCCTTCTGTTCGGCGCGCCCATCGTGGGCGCGCGTCCTCAGGGTCGGAGAAGCGCCGGTGGGCCCCGCTCGCCGTAGCCGAGCGCGAGCGCCGGCACCGAGGGGACGAGAACCGTCCAGGCGGGACGCTGCCTGGTAGTTCGTTCCGTGGCCCGCCGCGGTTCGGAGCCGCTCAGGGCGGAAACGACGACGATCGCCGTCGCGAGCACGAGGCGGACGAGCCAGAGCGCGAGGAGCGCAACCGGAAGCTGGAGAGCGACGCCGAGCACGAACGAGAGCTCGGGCAGCGTCGTCAGCGCGCCGGCGTGGAAGAGTCGGCCGATCTGCTCCTGCGCGGCGAAGCCGAGCGGCGGGACGAGCAGGATGAGCCAGTAGGGCGGTCGCATCCGCACGCCGCGGCGGACGCTCACGAGGGCGATGCAGACGAGGGCGGCGACGGCGATTGCACCGCAGAGCGCAGCGCACGTGTACCAGGCGATCGGCGCGTGTGCGAGCGCTTGTCCGTGGTCGTGTTTTGCGGGCGCCGCGAGCCGGTAGACGAGACCATGCGCGGCCAGGCTTCCGGCCGCGACGAGCGGAAGCGGCGAAAGCCACGCGAGGGCACGCCGGGTCATCGCCCGCATCATGGTACGGAACGGCTTCCCTTGCAGGCAACGACGCGCGGACTAGACTCGCCGGGATGGCTGTCCTGCTCGACATCGACGGGGTGCTGCACCTCTCGGGCCAGGCGATTCCCGGTGCGCCGGAGGCCGTTCAGCGTCTTCGTGACTCGGGGGAGCCGCTCCGCTTCGTCACGAACAACACCGTGCAGGCGCGCCGCGAGATCGCCGCGATGCTCGACGAGCTCGGAATCCCGGTGGCCGAGGAGGAGATCTCGACCACGAGCGTCGCCGCAGCGCAGCTCCTCGCCGGGTCGCGCGTGCTGGCGCTGACCATGCGCGCCATCCGCCCGGATCTGGCAGAGCACGTCGAGCTGGTCGAATCCGGTGCCGACGTCGTCCTCGTGGGCGGCGCCGACGAGACGGACGAGGCTGAGAGCACGTTTGCCTGGGACCGCTTGAACGCGGCGTTCGGCGAGCTCGAGCGCGGCGCGCGGCTCGTGTGCCTGCACCGCAACCGCTGGTGGCAGACGTCGAACGGTCCGCTGCTCGACTCCGGGGCGGTTGTCGCGGGGCTCGAGTACGCCGCGGGCGTGGAGGCCGAGCTGGTCGGCAAGCCGAGCGCCGCGTACTTCGAGACCGCCCTGGCCGCGCTCGGCGCCGAGCCCGGGGAGACCACGATGGTCGGCGACGACCTCGAGGCCGACCTCTCCACCGCGCAGCGGCTCGGGATGCGCGGCGTCCTCGTCCGCACGGGGAAGTTCCGCGAGGACACGCTTGCCGCCGCCGATCCCCAGCCCGACGCCGTGATCGACTCGATCGCCGACCTGCCGGAGCTGCTCGCATGAGGGTCGGCGTGGACCTGATCGAGATCGGCCGCATCCGCTCGGCGCTGGCCCGGCCGGGCTTCCGCGAACGCGTCTTCACCGAGGCCGAGCGCACCTACTGCGACTCCCGCCCGAATCCGGCGCAGCACTATGCGGGCCGGTTCGCGGCCAAGGAGGCGATCGGCAAGGCGCTCGGCTGCGGCGTCCATTTCACCTGGCGCGAGATCGAGATCGCCGGCCGGCCGAAGCCCGGCGTGAACCTCTCCGGCTGGACGAAGGCCTGGAGCGAGCGCGTCGGCGCGGGCACGATCGACCTCTCCATGACGCATTCGAAGGAGCTGGCCGCCGCGATCTGCGTCGTGGCGGACGCGTGACCGTTGAGCCGCTCTACACCGCCGCCGAGCTGCGGAAGGCCGAGGAGGCCTACGCCGGGCCGACGCTCGACCTGATGGAGCGCGCCGGGTCGGCGGCCGCCGAGATCATCCTGGAGCGGTTCCCGGGCGCGGCGCGCTTCGCGGTCTGGTGCGGCTCGGGCGCGAACGGCGGGGACGGATTCGTGATCGCGCGCCAGCTCGCCAAGGCCGGCCGCGACGCCGAGATCGTCCTCGCGGGCGAGGAGGAGAAGATCGCGGGCGACGCGGCGGAGATGCTCGCGCAGGCGCGCAAGGCTCGGATTCCGGTCGTGGCCGCGCCGTCCGCCCCGGACGTGGCGGTGGACGCGATCTTCGGTACCGGGTTCTCCGGGGCGCCTCGGCGGGACGCGGCGGCACGGATTGGCGAGCTGAACCGCCTAGGAATCCCCGTCGTCTCGGTCGATGTTCCGTCGGGCGTCGACGCGTCCACCGGGGTCGTTCCGGGCGGCGCAGTGAACGCTGAGCTGACGGTCACGTTCCACGGACGCAAGCTCGGGCACGCGGTCGGGCCGGGCCGCTATCGCGCCGGTGAGGTCGTCGTCGCCGACATCGGGCTCTTCGCCGGGCGGACGAAGAACGAGCTCGTCACCGTGGAGATCCTGGCCGAGGTTCCGCGCCGGGGGGCGCTCGACCACAAGTACAGCGCCGGGCACGTCGTCGTGGTCGGCGGCTCCACCGGGCTGACCGGCGCGCCGTTTCTCTCCGCAGAGGCTGCGATGCGCGCGGGCGCGGGCTACGTGCGGGCGGTCGTCCCGGAGTCGCTGGCGGGTGTCTTCGCGCAGCGCTTCGTCGAGGTGACGCTCTCGCCCGCGCCGGACGAGGACGGACTGCTCGGCGCCGACGCGCTCGAGGTCGTGCTGGCCGCAGCCGAGTCCGCCGACGCGCTCGCCATCGGGCCGGGACTGGGACGGAGCGACGAGACCCGCGAGCTCGTGCGGCTCGTGCTCGACCGGGTGGAGCGCCCACTCGTCCTCGACGGCGACGGCCTCTGGGCCGTGACCGGCCACCTCGAATGGATCTTCACGCGCGATTCTCCGACGGTGCTGACGCCGCACGCGGGCGAGCTCGGCCGGCTGCTGGGACGCGACGCGGTCTGGGTAGATGCGCACCGGCTCGAAGCGGCCGGCGGCGCCGCGGACGACGCGGGGGCGGTCGTTCTCCTGAAGGGCGCCGACTCGCTGGTCGCTGCACCCGGGCGCGGCGTGCTCGTCAGCGACCTCGGAACGCCGGGTCTCGCGAGCGCCGGGACCGGCGACGTCCTCACGGGCGTCGTCGCGGCGTTTCTCGCCAAGGGGATGGAGGCGCAGCGCGCCGCCGCGGCCGCGAGCGCGGCGTGCGGACTGGCCGCCCGCGACGCCGCGATCATGCACGGCGAGGCGGGGCTCATCGCCCGCGACGTGATCGAGTCGCTCTCCCCGGTGCTGTCCAGGGCATGAACCGGCACGCATCCGCGTCCGATGTGACGCGGCGCAGCGGCCACGGGCGCTCCTAGTGGAAAATCCGCGCATGAACGAACGCTCGGTCGTGACGATCGATCTCGGCGCCCTGCGCCACAACGTCCGCGTGCTGAAGGCCGCGGTCGCGCCGGCGGAGCTTTGGGCGGTCGTGAAGGCCGACGCGTATGGGCACGGGGCGCTCGATTGCGCTCGCGGGGCGCTGGAGGAAGGCGCTGCGGCGCTGTGCGTCGTGACCGTGGCGGAGGGCGCTTCGTTGCGCCGCGAGTTTCCGGAAGCTCGGATCCTGGTCATGGGACCGCTCTTCGGCGACGCCGAGATGGCGCGGTCGGCCGATCTCGAGGTGGCGGTTTCCACGCCTGAGATCCCCGCCGGCCTGCGTGTGCACCTCAAGGTGGACACCGGGATGGGGCGCTTCGGCATGACGCCGGACGAGGCGCTCGCCGCGCCGCGCGATCGGGTCGTCGGGCTGATGAGCCACCTGGCCACGGCCGACGGCGACGAGACGTTCGTGCACGAGCAGCTCGGCGTGTTCTCCGGGCTCGCCGGGGAGCTGGGCGTCCCGGCCCACATTGCGTCGAGCGCTGCAGCGCTCCGGTTCCCCCAGGCGCGCTTCGCCGCGGCCCGCTGCGGCGTCGCGCTCTACGGGCTCTCGCCGTTCGGCGACGATCCTGCAGCCCACGATCTGGAGCCGGTGCTCACCTGGCGGAGCCACGTCGCGCAGGCGAGGATGCTCCGGCCGGGCGAGAGCACGGGGTACGGCCGCCGCTTCGTCGCGGAGGAGCCGACGCGCATCGCGCTCGTTCCGGTCGGGTACGCGGACGGCTTTCGGCGCGGTCTGACCGGCACGGAGGTCTCGGTCGGCGGGGTGCGGCGTCCGGTGCTCGGCACGGTCTCCATGGATTCGTTCGCGGTCGAGCTCGGCGACGAGCCAGAGGGGACGCCGGTGACCCTAATCGGCGACGGCGTGCTCGCCGAGGAGCACGCGCGCGTGCTCGGGACAATCAACTACGAGGTCACGTGCGGGATCCGCACGCCGCCCGAGCGGGCCGTGCGAAGGGTTGTCGATGGATGACGCGCCCCTTCTGGCCGCGGCCGGGGAGGACGCGTACCTCGTCGGCGGCGTGATCCGCGACCAGCTGCTCGGGCGCGCCGTGCTCGACGTGGACGTCGCGTGCGCGGAGCCCGAGGCGGCTGCGCGGGCATACGCCGGCGTGCATGGCGGGGCGGTGGTTCCGCTCTCCGAGCGGCACGGCGCCTGGCGCGTTGCGTACCGCGACGGGCACACGGTCGACTTCACGCCGCTGCGCGGGACGATCGCGGACGACCTCGCCACGCGCGACTTCACGGTCAACGCGATCGCGCGGCGGCTGGGGACGAAGGACGCGATCGATCCGCTCGGCGGCGTCGAGGATCTGGGGACGCGGACGCTCCGCGCGGTCACGGACGGCGTGTTTCGCGTCGATCCGCTACGGCTTCTGCGCGCGGTGCGGCTCGAGGACGAGCTCGGGTTTCGTCTGGACGAGGAGACCGAGGCGCTCGTCCGCCGCGACGCGGCGCTCGTGACCGAGCCGGCCGGCGAGCGGGTGCTCGGCGAGCTGGAACGGCTGTCGCCGGACGGGTTCCGGCGGCTGGACGAGCTCGGGTTGCTGGCGCCGCTCGGGGGTGATTCGAAGCGGCTCGACGCGGTGGATCCCGCGGAGCATCCGTCCTACGCGCTCGTGGTCGTGCTCGGCGACGGGATTCGGAGCCTGCCGGCCTCGAACGAGACGAAGCGGTTCGCGGCCATGCTGCTACGCGCCGAGCCGCCGGCGGACGACTCGCCGCGCGCGATCTACCGCTTCCGGCGAGCGACGGAGCCGTGGGCGCTCGAGGCGCTCGCATACCTGCGGGCGGGCGCGTTCACCGGCGCGGTCGAGGCCGCCCGGGCCGCGGATCCTGCCGAGCCGCTCCTGCGCGGCGACGAGCTGGGTCTCCCCCCGGGCCCGGAGATCGGGCGGCTCCTGGATCTGGTCGAGGAGGAGCGAGCCGCGGGAACGATCACGACCCGCGAGGAAGCACTCGACCTCGCGCGGCGCGCTCACAATTAGGCTCTGAGCAGGGATTTCGCGCTCCGCTTAAGGTGCTCCCCGGGGGACCCCCCTGTGCAGACGCCCCGCGTTCAGCCTATGACGGAAGTACCGACGTGTGGTGCGCGGAAGTGTGCCGAAAGCGTGCCAGGTTGTCCCCGGTTAGCTCGGCGCCCACTTGACCGTGCAGCCCACGGCCGGGGTCTCCTCCGGCGCCGGCGTGTCGCCGGCCAGCACCGCGTCGAGCGCCGCGCGCAGCCACGGATCGGCGCCCTCGGGATCCTCGTAGTCCGAGTCGGGGGCCCCGTGGTAGACGAGCCGGTGGGACGCGTCGAAGAGGAACACCTCGGGCGTCCGCGACGGGCCGTAGGCCTCCGCGACCTCCTGGCTCTCGTCCCGCAGGAACGGGAACACGAACCCCTGCTCGGCGGCGCGGACGACCATCGCGTCGAACGTGTCGCCCGCGTGGTGGTTCGAGTTCACCGCGACGAGCCCGGCTCGCCCCTTGTAGTCCCGGGCGATCGCGTTCAGCCGGTCATCCCAGGCGATCACATACGGGCAGTGGCAGCACGAGAAGACGACCGCGACCGGCGTGCCCTCGTAGTCGGCGAGCGAGTGCTCCATGCCGTCCACGCCCGGGAGCGTGAACTCAGGTGCCGCATCGCCGATCGACAGCTGCGCCATGACGCGATGTTAGCCGCGCCACCGATCGCGGATGCGGGCGCTGAACCGGCCCAGCGACGCAGGCGCGATCCCCTGCGCGGCGCCTGCCAGGCGGAACACCCGCGGCGTGACGACCTCGCGCCGGTTCTTGTCCACCGCACGGAGGATCGTCTTCGCTACGTCGTCCGGCCAGACGACCAGGTGGCGGCCGAAGCGGCTCGCGAGCGCCTTGTCCTGCGGGAATCCGTCCGTCGGCACCGGGCCCGGATTGATCGCGTGCATGCGGATTCCGCGCGGCGCCAGCTCGTCTGCGGCCGAGCGGGCAAACGCGAGCTGCGCATGCTTCGAGGCCGAGTAGGGCCCGGACGTGAGCGGCACCGCCGTCCCCGCCACCGAGGCGACGACCACGACATGGGACGGCGCCCCGCGCTCGAGCAACGGGAGAAACGCGCGTAGCCCCCAGACGCTCCCGAAGAAGTTCGTGTTGGTCACGAGCTCGATTCGCTCCGGCGTCAGGTCGAGGAACCCGCCGCCGCCTGGGATGCCGGCGTTCAGCATCAGGAGCCCGATCGCCGGATGCCGCTCCGCAACGCGCGCCGCCGTCGCGTCCACGGAGGCCCGGTCGGTGACGTCGCAGACCTCGACCTCGCCGCCGATCTCGGCCGCGACCGCCTCGAGTTTCTCGGCGTTCCGCGCGAGGAGCACGCATGTCCAGCCCCGGCGGGCGAGTGCGCGCGCCGTGGCCGCGCCGATCCCGCTCGACCCTCCCGTGATGACTGCGACCGGCATGGAGAAGACCCTAGCCCCGGATAGACTCGTCCGCGGCATGGACTTCGAGGGAAAGCGCGGGCTCGTACTCGGCGTCGCCAACCGGCGCTCGATCGCCTGGGCGATCGCGCAGCGGATCGCCGAAGGCGGCGCGAGCCTCGCGTTCACCTACCAGGGCGAGCGCATCGAGAAGGGCGTCCGCGAGCTCGCCGAGTCGGTGTCGAGCCCGCTGATCGCGGAGTGCGACGTACGCTCCGACGAGAGCATCGACGCGCTCTTCGCCCAGGTCTCGGAGACCTTTGGCGGCGAGCTCGACCTACTCGTCCACTCGGTCGCCTTCGCCGACGCGCGCGATCTCGAGGGACGGTTCACCGACACGCCGCGCGACCGGTTCTGGCTCGCCGTGGATGTCTCCGCGTATTCGCTCGTCGCCTGCACCCGCGCGGCCGAGCCGCTCATGGAGAAGGCCGGCGGCGGCTCGATCGTGACCATGACCTACCTCGGCGGCGAGCGCGCGGTGCCGCACTACAACGTGATGGGCGTGGCCAAGGCGACGCTCGACTCGTCCGTCAAGTACCTCGCCTGGGATCTCGGTCAGAAGTCGATCCGCGTGAACGCCGTCTCGGCGGGCCCGGTGCGCACGCTGGCCGCCCGCTCGATCGCAGGTTTCCCGACGATGGAGGCGATCGTCGAGGAGCGCTCGCCGCTCCACCGGCCCATCGAGGCCGACGACGTCGGCGCAGCGGCCGCCTATCTCCTCTCCGGGGACGCCAAGAACGTGACCGGGACGACGCTCTACGTCGACTCCGGCTATCACGCGATGGGTATGTAGAGGGGCCTCGCCTCCAGCCGGGCGAGTAACAGCGCCTCTTAGGAGACAGTCACACGCGGATGACGATCAGAACGGCCCATGCGCCGGCAAACAGGATGGGCAAGAAATGCCACGGGAGAAGGAAAAGAATGATGGCGGGAGTTTCGCTGTATCTCCTGCCTATGACTCGTTCCTGGCTGTCGGTTCGCAAGCCTTCTTCAAGTCGCTTCATCGCAAGAATCCCGTAGCGGAGCAGAATTCCGACCGACAAGGAGCTCAGGATCCCCACGACGGAAAGCACGATGATGAGTTCCACGTCCTGGTCCCACGCGAAGGCCAAGGCAGCGAACAGGAATCCCTGCAGCGTCAAGAACCAGCTCATTCGATAGTTGAGCGCTTCGTTTTCAAGCCGGATGAGTTCCCGGATCACATCTGCTTCAGTGGCCACGCCGAATGCATTCCTTCCCTTGTCGCCTAACGTGAATCACGATCACGCCGTAGTCGAACGCCATTTCGCTCCCTTCATGGTTGCCCGGCGGCGCGGGCGAGTATTCCATGGGCGGCCGGACCCGGACGCCCGAATGAGATCGGGCGCTTTGCGCAAGGGAGTATCGTCCCGTTCGTGCTCCTGCTACATGGAGAGCCCGTGACTGCTCTGTCGCAAGCCGTGGCTCACAGGATGGGGATGTAGATGGGGGCCGAGTCCCGGCTACGCGAGCTCGGAATCGAGCTGCCGCCCGTCATCGAGCCGGCGGCGAACTTCGTAAATTGCGTCCGTACCGGGAACCTGATCTACACGTCCGGCACGGTCCCGACGCTTCCCAACGGCGAGTTCGCCATCGGCAAGGTCGGCCTGGACGTCACGACCGCGGAGGCGGCGGAGCACGCTCGCCTGGTCGGCCTGAACATCCTCGCGATCCTGCGGGGCGAACTCGGCGACCTCGACCGAGTGGTTCGGATCGTGAAGCTGCTCGGGATGGTCAACTGCACGCCCGACTTCCGCGAGACGTCCTACGTGATCAACGGCTGCTCGGACCTCTTCGTCGACGTGTTCGGCGAGAAGCACGCCCGCTCGGCGGTGGGGATGGGCAGCCTGCCGTTCGGGATCACGGTCGAGATCGAGGCGATCGTCGAGGTCGAGTGAAGGCGGCGCTCATTCGCGAGGTCGGCGGGCCGGCCGAGCTGGGCGACGCTCCCGAGCCGTCCGGCGAGACGATCGAGGTACTCGCGGCGCCGATCAATCCGATCGACCTGTCCGTTTCGCGCGGCATCCTCGCGACAGGGCATCCCGAGCTCCCGTATGTCCCCGGCTGCGAGGCGGTCGGCCGCACCGCGGACGGCAAGGTGGTCTGGATCTTCGGCGGGTCGCTAGGGCGGACATCGCCGGGGGCGATCGCCGAGCGTGCGCCGGTCGGGGACGCACACGTGGTCGAGGTGCCCGAGGGCGCGGATCCTGCCCTCGCGGCCGCGCTGGGGATCGCCGGGCTCGCGGGCTGGCTCCCGTTCGCCTGGCGCGCGCCGCTCTCCGGCGGGGAGAACGTGCTCGTGCTCGGCGCGACGGGCTCGGTCGGCCTCGTCGCGGTGCAGGCCGCGAAGCTCCTCGGCGCGGCCCGGGTCGTTGCGGCCGGCCGCAGCGCCGAGGGGCTCGAGCTCGCCGTCTCCTACGGCGCGGATGCGACCGTCCGGCTCGACGAGGACGACCTCGCGGCGAGGTTCAAGGACGCGTTCGGCGGGGAGGGCCCGAGCTACGTGTTCGACCCGCTGTGGGGTGAGCCGGCGGCCGCCGCGATCCAGGCCGCGGCGTCGCACGCGACGATCGTGAACCTCGGCCAGTCGGCGGGCGCTACGTCCGAGCTGGCCTCAGCGGCGGTGCGGTTCAAGAGCCTCTCGATCCTCGGACACACGAACTTCGCGGTTCCGCCCGACGAGCTCGCGGACCACTACCGGCGGCTGGTCGGCCACGCGATCGCCGGCGAAATCAGGCTCCAGGTGGAGCGGGTGCCGCTCGACGCGGTCGCGGACGCGTGGCTGCGTCAGGCAAGCGGCGCGGGGGCGAAGCTCGTCATCGTCCCGTAAGTCGTCCTACGGGAAGCCCTGATCCGTGAGCCCGAGGTCGAGCCGGCCGCGGTCGTGGCACTCCGGCGGGACGATGTACTCGGCGCCCGCGCCGCTTCGCAGGGCGTTCTCCGCGAGCTGCTGGCGCATCATCTGGCTCGCCTGCTTTTCGGAGAGCCCGAGCCGCTGCCCCAGGATGACGCCCGACTGGAACGCGTAGCACTCGGTCTCGCCCTCGTTCGCCACGCCGCGCAGGTGCCACGCCTCGTGCGCGAGGACGGCGATCGACCGCGCGGTCTGGCTTCCGTTCACCTCGCCCTTGAACGCGAGCCGGTAGAGGTCGAAGCAGCGCTCGGGCGTCAGGTACGCGACGTCGCCGCCGACGATGGCCGCTCCGTCCGCGTGCTGGACGAACCCGACGTGCTCGCCGGACTCGTCGCACTCGATCGTGACCGGCTTGTCCGCGATCGCCGACGCTTCGAGGGAGAAGCGTTCTGTCGCCTTCGCCTGTGTGCTGTCGTCGAGCCCGTCCCAGCCGCCGCGGCCGTCGGTGATCCAGAAGGCGAGTGCAAGCGCGGCGAGCACGCCCGCGCCGGCGAGGAGGCGGCGCCAGGGACGGCGGTGCGCGACGTAGGGCGCGGGCTCGATCTCGTTCGGCTCGCCGTCCGACCACAGCTCGTCCTCGTCCTCGAACGGGCCCTGGTAGCCGTGAGAGCTCCTGGTCGACCGGCTGCGGCCCGCGATTCGGCGGCCCCGCCGGCGCTGTGGCTCGGATTCCACCGAGGAAGAAGTTCAGCTCGAGCCCGGCGAGGATCAGGAACGGAATCCAGATCGGCACGGTCGCCCGCAGCCAGTACGGGCCGAAGAGCAACACGAGCAGGACGACGACGAGCCCCGCGCGCACGAGGAACGCAGGGCTGCGCAGTGGGTTCTCGGGGCCGTCCATCGCGCGACCGTAGCGCGCCGGCCCGCGGCCGCGGGCGCCGGAAGCGACCCGGCCGGCTGCGCCGCGGCCGCGAGGCCACGACGCAACCGGCGCTAGGCCGTTACGGGCACGACCTGATGCGGTCGTTGCTGTCGGCGATGCAGCGATCGCTCCCCGGGCCGCCCGTGATGCGGTCGTTCTGGCGGTAGTCGTACGTGGTCAGGAGGTCATCGCCCTGTCCGCCGAAGAGTCCGTCGGCGCCTGCGATGTCGATCAGCACGTCGCGTCCCGGCCCGCCGTAGGCGAGGTCGTTCCCGCCACCCGGGAAGATGTGGTCGTCACCGCCGCCGCCGCGGATGATGTCGCGGCCGAGCCCTCCCTGAACTCCTCGTTGTCGGCAGTGCCGATCAGCACATCGGCCTTCCGCGAACCGAAGATCACGGGTCGCCATTCCAAGACGAACGTGCCGTTCTCGTCAAACCCGCTCACCTGGACGAGGTACGTCTCGCCTGCGGTGGCGTGGACGACCATGCGGCTGAGGCAACAGTCGTAGCCATTCATCGGGTCGTCGTCGTTGTAGGCGACCAGCTCGAGCGAGTCGATCGCGTCGCCCTGGAATCCGGTCAGCACCGTGTCCTCAAGCGCATCGCTGCCACCGGGTTCTGCCGTGGAGAAACTGAACGGCCCCGAGGACGGGGCTGTCCACCGGTACCACACCGTTCCGACGTCGTCCTCGAGGGATTCGCCGGGCTCCCAGGTCGCGCCCTCGGTGCTCCCGGCGACACTCCCGAAGCGCCCGACCAGGTCAGCCGCGTCGGCGAGGTTGTCGTTCGCGGGTGCGGTCTGCCAGCGGAGGTTCGCGGCGCCTGCCTTGCCGCCGAACCCATCCACGGCGATGCGGTATTCCGTTCCCGCGGTCACCGTGAAGCTGACCATGCTGCCGTACTCACCCTCCGTGCCGGTGTCGTCGTTCTCGGCTACGAGGGTGAGTGTGTCGACCGACGAGCCGGTGTACACACCGAGCAAGGTGTCGAACGAGCTCCCGAGCGTGTCGAACGCGCATTGTCCGTCGGCGGGGGCGGTCCACAGAAACCAGACCGAACGGCCGCCGGTGTTGCCGGCGTGGTTCGGCTCGCCCGGCTCCTTGGTCGCGCCGATCGTGACGATCCGGTCGTCACCGGACTCGGTATCGAGCACGACCGGAGTGGCGAAGGCGTCGTTTGCGGGAGGCGCGGCCGTCGCGGTCGCAGGTGCTCCGAGCGCCAGGAGCGCGGCCGTGACGACCAGTGTCCGAACTGTATTGCGTCGTTTGCTGTCTCTCATCATGTCCTCCTCTCGATTGAGAGTGGATATTAGATGACTAGACAGTATTAGTCAAGCAACGCCTAGTGAATCGAGAGCGGCCCTAGTCGACGACGACCTTGAAGAGCGGCTCGAGGGAGTCCCAGCGCTCGATCTCGCAGCCGTTCGTGCGGTTGAACGTCGAGTCGACGTCTTCGCCCTGAAACGTGCCGTACACGTGCGCCTCCTCGGGCCCGCCGAAGATCATCGTGCAGGCGGTGTCCGGCGGAACCGGCTCGAGCGACGCGGGGTGCGCGGCCAGCTCGGCGCAGGACTCGGCCTGAAGCGGGTTGGTGCCGCCCACCGGGTCGCACTCGAGCGTGGTCGTAACCGAGACGCCGAGGTCGAAGCCCGACTGGGCGACCTCGACGGTCAGTGAGGTGGCCGGCCCGTTCGAGGAGGTCGGGGCCACGGTGCCCGGGGCGGCGCTGTACTCAGTCGTGCCCGACCCGGACGCCTCTGTGCCGCAGCCGGCGAGCCCGAGCGCGAACGCGACCAGGCACGCGGCGGCGGCCGGTCTCACGAGCTGTGCTCCCGCGCGGCTGCGACCATCTCGTCCATGTCGGGCACCTCGCCCGGCGCGTAGAGCCTCGTCCAGCGCACCGTCTGGCTGCCGTCCACGAGGAAGCACGAGCGCTGCGCAACGTCGGAAAGCCCGCGGAACTCGTGCGCGATGTCGAACGCGCGGATTGCCTCGGCCTCCCAGTCGCAGAGGAGTGGAATCTCGAGATCGAGCGCCTCGCGCCAGGCGACGTGCGACCAGGGGCTGTCGCGGGAAACGCCGAACGGCGAGAAGCCGGCCGCCTCGAGATCCTCGCGCCGTTCGCGCAGGAGCAGCAGCTCATCCGTGCAGGTGGCCGACCAGTCGAAGAGGTAGAAGAGCAGGAGGATCCCCTCGCCGGGCGGCGTCAGTTCGTGCAGGCGAACGACCTCGCCCGGAGCGGCGAGCAGCTTCGGATTCGGGGCGCGCTCCCCGGCGGCGATCACGCGGCCACCGGCTCGAGCTCGACGTTCTCGGTCGTGTCGGCGATCTCGCGGACGACCTCGGCGATGTCGCGGTTCGCGTTGTAGACGCGGCGCTGCCGGTCGGCGCCGTTGCCGCGGTTCAGGATCTCGGCGATCCCGGTGAGTTCCCGGTCGGAGCCGAGCTCGGCCGCGTGCGGCTCGATCTCGCGCAGCGTTCGGCGGATCAACTGGGCGATTGGCACGCGGTTCCGTCGGCCGGTGACGAGATCCATGACGGGCGCCTCGAGGCCGTAGCGGCCGGCGAGCCATTTGTTTTCGGTGACGAGCATCCGGTGGAAGGTCGGCAGCTGCTGGCCGGCGTCGTATTGGTCGCTGTAGCGCTTCACGAGCGCCTGAATGTACGCGGCGATGGCGACGGCGTCGTCCACGCGCGTGACCGCGTCCATGACGCGAATTTCGAGCGTGCCCCACTTGGGATGGGGGCGGATGTCCCACCAGATGTGTGTGTAGTCGGCGATGCAGCCCGTCTTCTCGAGCTGGCCGACGATCCTTGAGTACTCCTCGTAGTCGGCGAAGCGCGGCGGCACCCCCGAGCGCGGGAAGGCGGCGAACACCATCTGGCGCGTCGATTCGAGCCCGGTCAGCTCGCCGCGCCAAAACGGGGAGGAGGCCGAGAGCGCGAGCAGCTCCCCGAGGTGGTTCAGCATCGCGGTGAGGACGGCGATGCACTTGTCCGGGCCGTCCACGGCGACGTGCACGTGCATCCCGAAGATCAGCTCGCGGCGGGCGACGTACTGGAGTTGGTCGACGAGCGCGCGGTACCGGTCGCGGGCGGTGATTCGCTGGCGCTCGAACAGGCTGAACGGATGCGTGCCGGCCGAGCCGACGCGCAGGGCTTCCTTGCGGCCGAGCTGCGTCACGTATCCGCGCAGCCGGCGCAGCTCGGAGTCGATGTCGGCGGCCGTGTGGCAGACCGGCGTCGAGATCTCGATGACCGACTGCATGAGCTCGGCCGAGACGCGGGCGACGAACTCCTCCTCGTGCACGCGCGAGAGCACCGTGTCGATGTGCTGTACGAGGTCGAAGGTCTCGGGATCGAGGAGCATGTACTCCTCCTCGACGCCGAGCGTGAACGGGTCGCCGACCCCGAATTTGTGCTCGGTGACACTGCCCCCGGCGGCGAAGCTCTCGCCCGTGATCGACGGCGGATAGAGCGGCTTGGCTGATTCGGTCGATTCCGGCACGTTCGGCTCCTGCGTCTGCGCGTAGTATCGCCCGCCGTGGATGCGCTCGCCCTCATCGACGCGTGGCCGGTGGAAAACGCCTCCGTCGGCGTGGTCTCGGCGGAGGGCGTGCTGGCCCGGCGCGGGCCCGAGGAGCGCGTGTTCCCGTGGGCCTCGGTCACGAAACTGGCCACCGCGGGTGCCGTGCTGGTGGCGGCCGAGGAGGGAATCGTGGAGCTCGACGAGCCCGTCGGGCCTCCTGGGGCGACGCTGCGCCATCTGCTCGCGCATGCGTCCGGGCTTCCTTTGGACGGGGATCGGCCACTGACCGGGCCCGGCGAGCGGCGGATCTACTCGAACACCGGGATCGAGCTGGCCGCGACGCTCGTCGCCGAGCGGGCCGAGATGGGCTTTGAGGAGTACCTGGCCGGCGCGGTGCTCTCTCCCGCGGGGATGGGGGCTCGGCTGGACGGCTCACCGGCGCATGCCCTCTCGGGTTCGCTCGCGGATCTCCTGGCGTTCGGGCGCGAGCTGCTGGCGCCGCGCTTCCTGGCGGCGGAGACGCTTGCGGAGGCGACGACCGTGGCGTTTCCGGGGCTCACCGGCGTGTTGCCGGGGTACGGCCGCCAGGATCCGAACGACTGGGGGCTCGGGTTCGAGCTGCGGGACGGCAAGAGCCCACACTGGACGGGCGCGCGGAACTCGCCGCGGACGTTCGGCCACTTCGGCCGGGCCGGGACGTTTCTCTGGGTCGATCCCGAGGCGGGGCTCGCCTGCGCGTGCCTCACCGACCGCGACTTCGGCGACTGGTCGCGGGGGGCGTGGCCTGCGCTCTCCGACGCTGTGCTGGAGGCGTTCGCGCCTTAAACGGGTCGGGGAAATCCGCGCAAAACGCGCGCAGGATGTGCCGGGCTATTCAGTGAAGAGCGGCCGCAGAAGCTCGTCGAACGTCGCGCGGTCGCAGCTTGCAACCGTGGCCGGCGTGACCGCCTCGACCGTGGCTGTCCGGGACACGTCCATGAGGAGCGCGACCTCGCCGAAGTAGGCGCCAGGCTTCAGGACGGTTCGCTCGCCGAGCTCGTCCTGGACCGCACGGAGCAGCCCGCCGAGGACGACGTAGAACCGGTCGCCGTCCTCGCCCTGGGAGACGACCTGCTCGCCGGGCGCGAGGTCGCGCCGCTCCATGCGCTCGCCGAGCTTCGCGAGCACCTCACCGGGCAGCCCGGCGAGAAGTCCAACCTGGGCGAGCTCGTGCGCGGTCGCGGACTGATGCCTCATCCCGCCGATCCTACGGAACCGGCGATCGAGGACACGGCCGCGACCCGATTCTCAACCGATCCGCTCGAGAATGCCGATCGAGGAAATCCGGCTGCGGGCCTTACGTTCCGCGAACAGACACGGCCTTTCGGGCCACGTCCGGGGTCAGACCCCGGCCATGGCCCGAATGGACACGGGCCGTTGAGAAAGCGGTAGAGCTACGCCGCGTCGGCGTCGAGCCCGAGCGCGCGCTCGAGCGAGCCCTTCGGCTGAGCGCCGAGCGCGCCGGCAACCGGCTCGCCGTCCTTGAAGAGGACGATCGTCGGGATGCTCATGATCCCGTAGCGCTGCGCCAGTGCGGGCTGCTCGTCGATGTTCACCTTCACGAGCCGAAGCTCGTCGGCGCGCTCCTCGGCGATCTGATCGAGAACGGGCGCGACCATGTGGCACGGTCCGCACCACTCGGCCCAAAAGTCGACGATCACGGGCTTCTCGCTCGTCAGCACCTCGGTCTCGAACGTTGCCTCGGTCGCTTCCAGTACCTCTTGCGTCACGTGTTCCTCCTGTTGATTGCCACGGTGTGAAACGAGCGGGGCGCAACGAAAAGTCCCGCCACTAGACTCCGTTTCCCCATGTTCAAGCCGCTTCCGCCAGTCCCCGACCATCCCGGCCTCGAGACCGAGATCCTCGCCTGGTGGGAGGAGCGGCAAACGTTCGACCGGCTGCGCGCCCAAAACGCCGACGGCCCGGTCTGGAGCTTCGTCGACGGCCCGGTCACGGCCAACAAGACGCTCGGCGTCCACACGGCGTGGGGCCGCACGCTCAAGGACGTATTCCAGCGCTACAAAGGCCTGCGCGGCTTCCACCAGCGCTACCAGAACGGCTTCGACTGCCAGGGACTCTGGATCGAGGTGGGCGTCGAGCGCGAGCTGGGCCTCAACTCGAAGCACGAGATCGAGGAGTACGGCCTCGCCGAGTTCTCCCGCCGCTGCCGCGAGAAGGTCGTCTGGTCGGCCGGCGAGATCACGCGCGGCTGCATCCGCCTGGGCCAGTGGATGGACTGGGGCAACGACTACTTCACCTTCTCGGACACGAACATCGAGTACATCTGGGGCTTCCTCAAGCGGATGCACGAGCAGGGCTTCCTCTACCTCGGCCACCGCTCGACCGAGTGGTGCCCGCGCTGCGGCACGTCGATCTCCGCGCACGAGCTCGTCGGGAGCTACGAGGACCGCATCGACCCGTCGCTCTTCGTCCGCCTGCCGCTCACCGACCGCCCGGGCGAGACGCTCGCCGTCTGGACGACCACGCCCTGGACGCTGCCCGCCAACGTCGCCGCCGCCGTGCACCCCACCGAGGAGTACGGCCGGCGCGAGAACGGCGAGTGGGTCGCGGTGGGCCGCCATCCCGAGGAGGAGCTCGAGGATCGCCGCCCGGGCGCCGAGCTGGTCGGCTGGCGCTACGAGGGCCCGTTCGACCACCTGCCCGCGGCGGCGGGCGTCGAGCATCGCGTCATCCCGTGGGACGAGGTCTCGATGGACGAAGGGACGGGCATCGTCCACATCGCGCCCGGCGCCGGTTCCGAGGACTTCGAGCTTTCGCGCGTGCACGACCTCCCGGTTTTGACGCCGGTGGACGAGGCCGGGCGCTTCTACCCCGACTACGGCTGGCTGCACGGGCTCGGCACCGCCGAGGCGGCCGACCAGCTCGTCGCCGACCTGGCCGAGCGCGGGCGGCTGATCGACGCCGGCACGATCGAGCACCGCTTCCCGTTTTGCTGGCGCTGCCACACGCCGCTCATCTTCCGCATCTCCGACGACTGGTTCATCGCCGTCGAGGATCTGCGACCGAAGCTGATCGACGCGAACGCGACGATCGACTGGACGCCCGAGTACTTCGGCAAGCGGATGGACGACTGGCTCCGCAACCTGGGCGACTGGAACATCTCGCGGCGCCGCTTCTTCGGGCTGCCGCTGCCGTTCTATCCCTGTGGCGATTGCGGCCATCTGACCGTCGTCGGCTCGAGGGGCGAGCTGTCCACGAAGGCCACCGGCGGGATGGAACAACTCGAGGAGCTCCATCGCCCCTGGGTGGACGAGGTGACGATCCGCTGCGACGGCTGCGGCGCCGAGGGCGTGCACCGAGTGGCCGAGGTCGGCGACGTTTGGCTCGACGCGGGCATCGTCCCGTTCTCGACGCTCGGCTGGGAGAACCCGCTCGCGATCGAGGGCGGGTACGCGACCGGCGCGTCCAAGGGGCTCTCGACCGCGGATCTTCCCGATCACGCCTACTGGGAGACGTGGTTCCCGGCCGACTGGGTGACCGAGATGCGCGAGCAGATCCGCCTGTGGTTCTACTCGCAGCTCTTCATGTCGGTCGCGCTCGTCGGCAAGGCGCCGTTCAAGTCGGCGCTCGGCTACGAGAAGATGCTCGACGAGCACGGCCGCGAGATGCACGGGTCGTGGGGGAACCTGATCCCGGCCGAGGACGCGTTCTCGCGCATGGGCGCGGACGTGATGCGCTGGCAGTTCTGCATGCAGCCGCCCGATCGCAACCTCCTGTTCGGCTACGGGCCGGCGCACGAGATCAAGCGGCGGCTCCTGACGCTGTGGAACTCGGTGCGCTTCCTCAGCGACTACGGGAACATCGAGGGCTTCGAGCCGCGCTACGCCGATCTCTCGGGGATCGAGGGTGTGGAGCTGACGCTGCTCGACCGCTGGCTCCTCGCGCGCACCGATGCGCTCGTTGCGGAGACGACGGAGGCGTTCGAGGCGCAGCTTTCCTACCGCGTCGTCGAGGCGTTCGAGGCGTTCGTGGACGACCTCTCGAACTGGTACATCCGCCGCTCGCGCCGGCGCTTCTACTCCTACGACGACGCGGCGTTTCGGACGCTTTGGACCGCGCTCGTCCAGTCGTTGCGCGTCATCGCGCCGATCATGCCGTTCCTCTCCGAGCACCTGTGGCAGGCCCTCGTCGCCGAGCGCTGCTCCGATGCGCCCGAGAGCGTCCATCTGGCCGGGTGGCCGGAGATGCGCGCGGCGGACGCGGAGCTGCTCGAAGGGATGGCGGAGGCGCGCACCGTTGCCGAGTTGGGCCGGCGAGCCCGTGACGGCGCGGGGCTGAAGCTGCGCCAGCCGCTCGGGCGGGCGGTCGTGCAGGGCGCCGGGCGAGCCGCCGACCACGCCGACACGATCCGGGACGAGCTCCGCGTGAAGGAGCTCGCGTTCGGCGAGGTGGATGCGACCGAGCTGCGCGTGAAGCCGAACCTGCCGACGCTCGGGCCACGGCTCGGCAAGGAGCTCGGCGCCGTGCGGGCCGCCCTTGCGGCCGGGGAGTTCGAGGAGGTCGACGGCGGCGGCTTCCGCGCCGCCGGGCACGAGCTCGCGGCGGAGGACGTACTCGTGGAGCGGGTCGGCCGCGAAGGCTGGGCGGTCGAGTCGGCCGACGGCGTGACGGTCGCGATCGACACGGCGCTCGACGACGAGCTGCTCCTCGAGGGCCGCGTGCTCGACCTGATCCACGCCGTGAACCTCATGCGCAAGGAGGCGGGGCTCAAGGTGACCGACCGGATCGTGCTCACCGTTCCGCCCGACGAGGACGTGCTCCGCCACGCCGACTGGATCAAGGCGGAGACGCTGGCCGAGCGCCTCGAGACCGGCCCGGAACTGGCCGTCGCGAAGGCCTAACGCCGACCGAGTGACGTGCCGGACACATCGGCACACATTCGGCGCAGCTCGTCACAGACACGTATGCATTTCGGCGATACGCTCATCGCGGGATGAGGGTGGTCCTCCCCCTCCCGGGTGGGGTCGTAGTGCGTTAACGCAGCGCGGAGAAGCGCGAGGAGAACGCGTGGGCCCGTGGTCCGACGCGTCCGCAGCGGACGCCTACCGGGACAGGCGGAAGACGCGAGCCAGCGCGCTCTACGAAGCGGCGGCGGCCGAGCGCCGGATCTCGACGGGCAGCTTGAACGTGACGTCCTCCGTCTCGTCCGTGAACGGCTGGACGTCGGTCACGCCGCGCTCGGCGAACCAGCCGATCACTCGGTCTACGAGGCGCTCCGGGGCCGACGCGCCAGACGTCACGCCCAGCGTCTCGACGCCCTCGAGCCACGCCTCGTCGATCTCGGTCTCGTCGTCGATCAGGTACGACGGCACGCCGGCCGCCTGCGCGACCTCCACGAGCCGGTTCGAGTTCGAGCTGTTCCGCGAGCCGATCACGAGGAGCAGCTGGATCTCCTTCAGCATCGCCTTGACCGCGCGCTGCCGGTTGGTCGTCGCGTAACAGATGTCTTCCTTCTTCGGCGCCTCGATCCACGGGAAACGGCGGCGAAGGACGTCGATGACCTCGTTTGTCTCGTCCACGGAAAGGGTCGTCTGCGTGATGTACGAGAGCTTCTCCGCGTGCGCAAGATCGACCGTCTCGGCGTCCGCCGCGGACTCGACGAGGACGATCGCCTCCGGCGCCTCGCCCATCGTCCCCTCGACTTCCTCGTGGCCCTCGTGCCCGATGAGGACGACGGTGTAGCCGGCCTTCGCGTAGTGCCGTGCCTCCGCGTGCACCTTGGTGACGAGCGGGCACGTGGCATCGACCGTCTTCAGGCCGCGCGTCTCGGAGTTTGCGTGGACCGCGGGCGAGACGCCGTGGGCGGAGAAGACGACCGTCGCGCCCTCGGGCACGTCGGTCTCGCTCTCGACGAAGATCGCGCCGCGCTCCTCGAGGTCGCGGACGACGTGGAGGTTGTGGACGATCTGCTTGCGCACGTAGATCGGCGGGCCCCACATGTCGAGCGCCCGCTCGACCGTGTCGACCGCGCGCTCGACGCCTGCGCAATACCCGCGCGGCGATGCGAGGAGGATCCGCTTGACCATGGATCCCATGGTATCGGCGCGATTCCGCCCGTCGGTGAATAGAGCGGAAGGCCCGCTACTGGGGGGGTGTAGCAGCGGGCCCTCCGCATCGCTCACCGCGGCGTTACTCGGCCAGGACGCCATGCCGCGGCTCGCATCGCCCAGTGGCGCAACGGTAACCACCGCGCCAATTCCTGCCAATAGGCCGAACGGCCTATCTTCGGCGCGGCTCTATCATCGGTTGCGATGACGGACATTCGGTTCGCTCGTCAGGACGTCGGAGCACACTCGATCGCCCGGGCGCTCGCCCGCGCCGAGGAGCCCCGGGAGGCGGTCGATCTCTTCCTCGACGCCGTCGCCTCGGTCGCCGAAGCGGACGTGCTCGCGCTCGCGTTGGCGGACGAGGAAGGCGAGCGCGCGTCCGGGTTCGCGATCCGCGGCGGCGACGAAGCCTGGTGGCGGAGCGTCGCGATCGACCTCGCGCACGACGTAGGCGGGATCGCTACGGCTGCGCGCGAGCGGGCCGCCTTCACCGTCTACGACACGAGCACCGCGGCGCACGTCAACCGCCGGCTCGCGGCGACGATCGGAGCGAAGAGCGCCGCGTTCGTTCCGCTGTCCGCGGACGAGCGGCTCGTCGGCGTGCTCGTCGTGGCCGCGTGCGCGGAACGGCGCCACTTTGCCCCGGCCGTCGTGGACGCGGTTCAGGCGCTTGCCGACGAGGTTGCGCCCGTGCTGCGGCGGATGCGATCGGCCGACGCGCTGCGTCGCGCGCTCGAGCGCGAGCATCTGGTCGGCGAGATCGCGCGCAAGGTTCGCTCCGAGCTCGACCTGAACGACGTTCTCAACGTGGCGGTGACCGAGACCGGACTGGCGCTCGGCGTCTCGCGCTGCTTCATCCGGCTCGTCGCGTCGGGCGAGCCGGTGCCGGTGCGGGCGGAGTGGACCGCGCCCGGCGTCGATCCGATCGGAGCCGAGCCCGACCGGCTGCCCGTCTCGAACCTCGTGCTCCTCGAGGGCCGGACTGTGGCGATCGGCGACATTGAGGACGCGCCCGAGCTCGACGACGCCGCGCTCGGCGGGCGCGAGCGGCTGGTCGCGCTCGGGTCGAGGGCCGTCCTGGCGACGCCGATCGTGGTGTTCGACGAGCTCATCGGCGTGTTTGCGCTCCACCGGGCGCAGACCGGCGCCTGGTCGGCCAGCGATATCGCGGTCGCGGAGGCGGTCGCGGGCGAGGTCGGCGTCGCGATCCACGTCGCCCGGCTTCTGAGTGACGACGAGCGCCAGGCGCGCATCCAGCTCGGGTTCTTCCGGGTCGCCGAGGTGCTCGGCTCGCCGCTCTCGCTCGGCCAGACGTTCGACGCGCTCGCCCGAGCGGCCACCGAGGCGCTCGGCGGCGACGCGGCGTTCGTCCTCGAGCCGGCGGGCGACACGCTTCGGCTCGCCGGCGCCTACGAGCTGCCGCCGCGGCTCGCCGCGCGCCTGGGGGAAGGGATCCCGGCTGCGCAGACGCCTCTCGCCGACGCCGGCCGCAAGGGCCGGATGATCGTCAGCTCCCTGCGCGGCGACGAACGGTTCAATCCGGCGGCGCGGACGCTCCTCACGAAGAGCGGCTACGCGTCGCTTTGCGCTGCGCCAGTCGCCCGCGGCGAAGGCGAATTCGCCACCGTCGTCGTCCTCTTCAAGGCCGAGCGCGAGTTCACGGACGACGACCTGGCCGTTGCCGTCCATCTGAGCGATGCGGCGCGAGGCGCGCTCGAGCGCAGCGAGCTCTACGAGTCCGAGCGGCGCGGCCGCCGGCTCTCCGAGCATCTGGCCACCGTCGGCGCGCGACTCGTCACCGGGCTCTCGCCCGAGCACGTCACCGAGGAGATCGCGACCGCGGCGAAGGAGCTCCTCGACGCCGACGCGGCGGTCGTCCGCGTGCTCGAAGGCGACGAGCTCGTCGTCGCCGCCGGCGCGGGAGAACGGGTCGATGAGGCGCTCGGCACGCGGTCGAGCTCGGGCGCGGGGCTGCTCGGCGACGTGGCCCAGTCGCGCCGTCCCGGCCAGGTGGAGGATGCGCTCGCCTCGCCGCGGCTTGCCTCGGAGGACTCGCTCCTCGCACACGGGATGGCCGCCTCGGTCGTCGCGCCGATGGCTGCCCCGGGCGGAGGCCTCGGCGGGATGCTGAGCGTCTACTCCACGGCGCCGCGCACATGGCGGGCGGACGAGACACAGGCGCTCGCCGCGCTGGCCGCGATGGCGACCGCTGCGCTCGCGAACGCGGAGCTCTACCGAAGCGTCGCCGAGGAGAAGGAGCGGAGCGAGGCGATCCTCGGGAACATCGCCGACGGCATCGTCGCCGTGGATCGCGACGGGACGATCGTGCTCTGGAACGCGACCGCCGCGCGGATCACCGGCGTTCCGGCGAGCGAAGCGGTTGGCCGCCGCGTCGCCGAGACGCTCCAGCGGGAGCTCGCAAGCGGCGACGAGAACCCGGCCGGCGAGCGCGAGGTCGCGATCCTGCGCGGCGGCACGGAGATCTGGATCGCGCTGACCGAAGCCGTCATGCACGACGACGCGGGCGCCGTCGCGGGCCGCGTCTTCGCCTTCAGCGACGTGTCCGCCGAGCGCGCCGTCGAGACGATGAAGTCCGAGTTCGTGGCCGCCGTCTCGCACGAGCTGCGCACGCCGCTGACCTCGATCTACGGCTTCGCGGAGACGCTTTTGCGGCGCGACGTCCAGTTCGAGGAGACCGACCGCGCCACGTTCCTCGGCTACATCGCATCCGAGTCGGAGCGGCTCATCCGCATCGTCGACGACCTGCTCAACGTCGCGCGGCTCGAGGCGGGCGCGCTCGCGCTCGACCTCGGCCCGGTGGATGTCGCCGAGGCGGTCGGCGCGGCCGTGAAGCGCGAGCCGAAGGGCGACCACCGGATCGTCGTCGATCTCCCGGCCGGTCTGGTCGTGACCGCGGATGCGGGCCGGCTCGGCGAAGTCCTCCATCACCTCGTCGCGAACGCGGTCAAGTTCTCGCCGCAGGGCGGGACGATCACGATCGCCGGGCGCCCGCGCGCCGACATGGTCGAGCTGCGCGTCGTGGACGAGGGCGCGGGAATCGCGCCGGCCGACCGGAAGCGGATCTTCACCAAGTTCTTCCACCGCGGCGAGGGCGCCCCCGACCACGGCAGCGGAACCGGCGTCGGGCTGTTCCTCGCGCGCGGGCTCGTCGCGGCGATGCGCGGCCGCCTGTGGGTCGAGTCGGAGGAGGGGCGAGGCTCGAGCTTCGTCTTCGAGCTGCCCGCATCGAACGAGCCTGCTTCGGGTAGGCGGGGGTAATGGCGACGAAGGTTCTCGTGGTCGACGACGAGGCGCCCCTGCGGCTCCTGTGCCGCGCGAACCTCGAGGCGGAAGGGTTCGACGTCGTCGAGGCAGCGAACGGGCGGGAAGGGCTCGCCGCGGCGCGCTCGGCGAATCCCGACCTGATCCTTCTCGACGTGATGATGCCGGGGCTCGACGGCTGGACGGTCGCCGAGGAGCTGCTGGCCGACGAGAAGACCCGGGCCATCCCGATCGTCTTCCTCACCGCGCGCGCCGACGTGCGCGACCAGGCGCGCGGGATCGACCTCGGCGGCGTCGACTACGTGACCAAGCCGTTCAACCCGCTCGAGTTGGCCGGCGTCGTCGCGAACGTCGTGGACGCCGTCGCCCGCGGCGAGCGCGACCAGCTGCGCGCCGAGCGGGTCGCCGAGCTGCGCGAGCTCTTCGAAGTCCGCTGACGAGTCCCGACGGAACGAGCCTGAGCCCCAGAGGACGAGGCTCGTTTCGCCGAGCCTCTAGCCCGATGAGGCGCGGGCGGTCTGCGCGATCGCCACGCCGCCGAGCACGAGCAGCGCGCCGATCACCTGCAAGGCCGTCAGCTCCTCGCCCAGCCAGGCGTACGCGACCAGGGCGGCCAACACCGGCTCGAGCATCCCGAAGATCGTGACGCGGGTGGCGGGGATGTAGTGCAGCGCCGTCACGAGCAGGATGAAGGGGACGACGGTTCCCAGGATGACGACGTAGGCGAGCAGCCCGCTGACCGGCGCGTCGTAGTCGCTGAGCCGCCCGAGGAGCGACGAGGCGCCGTCCACGCGGTTCCAGGGGAACGTCCACCACGGCTGCGCGATCGCCCAGAAGACCGCGGCGAACGTGAAGCCCCAGGCGAGGAGCGAGAACGCGTCACGGCCTCCTTTCAGGCTGTGCTCGGCCATGAGGACGTAGGCGGCGTAGGTCGCCGCGCTGCCGAGGCCCGCGATGAGACCGACGCCGTCCAGGGCGAGGCCGCTCCAGACGCTCGCGACGAGCGTGAGCCCGGTCAGGCAGAGCCCGATCGAGACCCAGATCCGCCGGCGCACCTCCTCGTGCCCGGCGTAGCGGGCCCACAGCGCGACGAGCACCGGAGCAAGGGCGTTGATGACGAGCGCGATCCCGATCGCGAGCCGCTCGATGGCGACGAAGTAGCAGAACTGGACGAGCGCGAGCGTCGCGCCGAAGAGGACGAGGAACGCGACCTCGCGGCGGTTCGTCCTCAGCGAGCGGGGCGCGAAGATCCCGACGGCGAGCATGAGCAGGAGCGCCGATCCGGTCGCCCGCACCTCCGCGAGCCGGAACGCCGAGAGGTCGGCCGAGTTCAGGATGACCTTGGAAACGGGCGCGTTCAGCGACCAGAGGAGGACGGCCGACGTGACGAGCGTGAAACCCAGCAGCGGCCGCGTTTCGCGGCGGGGTTCGGGCGGGATTGGCTGGTAGGGGGCATCCACGGGCGACCGCGCAGGTTACTGGGCGCGTAAGAGGCCGGTAATGAATTCGCAAGGCCCCTGTCCCAGCCCAAACCGAGTGGTACATTTTGAGCGAATTCGTGCTTATCAAGCGGGAAGGAGCGCCGGTGCGCAATTCGCAGGCGGCACATGCAGAGCGGGGGCGCGGACTTCTCGTTTGGGTCGTCCTCGGCGCTGCCTTTTTGACGCTGCTCGTGCTCGCCTGGCCCGCTCCCGCGCAGGCGCAGGTCACGCCGGTCTGTCCGGCCGGCGGCCCGGGCCCCGCGGCGCCGCACACCACGTGCCGGCCGCTCTGCGAGACGTCCTCGGCGGTGCCCGTCGAAGAGTTGACCGTGGCCCACGTCGGTCTCGGAACCTTCGCCGCGTCCGCGCTCAACCCGTACGGCGCGACGAGCGGCAACTACCTGACGCGGGGCGAGCCTGACTGTGCCGTGCGCGTCGGGTTTACGGATGTCTGGAACGTGTCGGGGCAATGCGGATTCCACTGCGTCCACTGGCACACCTCGATCCCGGTCTACGGCGTGCCCGTGGTCTCGACCACGCTCGTCACGCCGACGGCGGGCGTCAACTCGTTCTTCACGGGCTGGACGTCGAACTGCTCACCGTCCGCGACGAAGACGGTCGATCGCAACGTCTGCTCGATCGTCATGGACGGGGACAAGACGATCACCGCCACCTTCGCGGCGACCCCTGATCCCACGCCGCCGACCGCGCCGGTTCTCTCCTACTCGGCCGTCCATTCCTACGACGTGACGCTGAGCTGGACAGCGGCCACCGACGGAACCTGGCTCGGCGGCTACGAGATCTACCGCAACGGCTTCCTCTACAGCCGCGTCGGCCCGTTGGCGACCTCGGCGAAGCTGATCAACCAGTTCTGCCAGTCGGACTACGCGTTCGAGATCCGGTCGTTTGACTCGTCCGACGAGACCCCGAGCAACACGGTCAACGTCCACACCGGCAAGTGCATCCCGGCGAAGCCGCCGAACACGCAGCTCCACGTCTGGCCGCAGAAGTCGACCAAGTCACGCTCGGCGTATTTCCACTGGGGCGCCAACCGCGGCGGTGTCCACTACCAGTGCAAGCTCGACAAGGGGAAGTGGAAGAAGTGCAAGCCGGGCAAGACCTACAGGCGGTTGAAGGTCGGCAAGCACACGTTCCGCGTTCGCGCGATCGACCTGGCCGGCGCCGACCGGACGCCCGCCAAGTTCACCTGGACGATCAGGAAGTAAGCAGCTTGTCGACCCGCGCGACGAGCTCGCGCGGACTGAACGGCTTGCGGACGAAATCGTCGGCGCCCGCCTCGAGTCCCTCGGCGCGGCGCTGGTCTTGGACGCTCGCGGTGAGGAGCACGATCTTCGGCTCGGCTGCGTTGAGTGCACGCAGGCGCCGGGCCACTTCGAGGCCGTCGAGCTTCGGCATCATCACGTCGAGGACGCAGAGCACCGGGTGGGTCTCCTCCGCGAGTTCCAGCGCCTCGACCCCGTCCCGCGCCCGCGCGACTGCGTAGCCGGCCCGCTCGAGCGTCATCGAGACGAGGCCGAGCACGTCCTCGTCGTCGTCGGCGACCAGCACCTGCTTCGCGTCGGTCATGCGACCTCCCGAAGCGCGACCGAGCCAGAGGCCGGCATCTCGATGCGGAACGTCGTGCCGACGCCCTCTTCGCTCTCGACCGAGACGCGGCCGCCGTGCGCCTCCGAGATCGCCTGCACGATCACGAGGCCGAGGCCCGTCCCCTGGATCGCCGCCCTGCGGGCGTTGGACGTGCGGAAGAACCGCTCGAAGAGATGCTTCTGCTCGTCCGCCGGGATCCCGATGCCCGAGTCGGCCACCTCGAGGAGGACGCCGCGCTCCGTCACCCGCGTCCGCACGACGACGGAGCCGCCGGCCGGGGTGAACTTGATCGCGTTCGAGACGAGGTTGTCCACGAGCTGGGAGAGCCGCGCCGGGTCGCCGGAGAGCGGCGCCGGATCGGCGGTGAGATCGACCCGCACGCGCTGCGTGGTCGCGTGGGGCTGCGCGCCCTGGACGCTGTCGGCGGCGATCGTCGCGAGATCGACCTCCTCGTGTTCCACGGACAGGCGTCCGGCGTCCACCTGGGCGACGAAGAGCAGGTCGCTGACGAGCTGGAGCAGCCGCTTCGAGTTGCGCTGCACGACCTCGAGGTACTTCTGGTGGTCCTCGCTCAGATCGTCCCGGTCGTCGAGCACCAGCTCGAGGTAGCCGCGGATCGAGGTGAGCGGCGTGCGCAGCTCGTGCGAGACGAGGCCGACGAACTCGTCCTTCAGGGAGTCGAGCTGGCGTAGGTGCTCGTTCTGACGTTCCAGGACGACCTCGGCGCGGCGGCGCTCCACCACGCGGCCGAGCACGGCGCCGATGTTCGTCATGGCGCCGAGCACCCGGCCGTCCGGAGGCGTGGGGTGGGGAGAGTAGAACTCGAGGGCGGCCACGACCTCGCCGCCCACGATGACGGGGAACGCGAGTGCGCTCCGCAGCCCGAACTGCGCTGCGGCCTCGCTGCGGATGGGCAGGTCCTCGGCCGGCGGATCGACGAGCCACATGGGCTGGCGGGACGCGAGGACGCGGCCGATGTAGCCGGTGTCGTCGCGGAACACGTGCTGTCCTGTGGCCGCGCGGAAGGCGATGCCCGCCTCCGAGTCATCCGCGTGCCAGATCCCGGACGACACGAGGCCGTCGCCCTCGCGGACGAAGGCGTGGCCGATCGTGAAGTCCGACTGGGCGCAGACCTCGTCCACGCAGGCGCGCAGGGCGTCCTCCAGCTCGTGCGCCTCGTTCGCGGCCACGGCGACGCTCTGGAGCACCTTCAGGAGGCCGGTCTGCGTCTGCACCTCCGCCTCGGCGAGCTTGCGTTCCGTGATGTCCACGAGGACGCCGTCGATCCAGAGCACCTCGCCGCGGCGGCCGTACGCGGCCTGGCCCTTGTCGAGCACCCAGCGGATCCCGCCGTCTGCGTGGATGATCCGGTACTCGTACTCGAACGGCTCGCGGCCCTCGATCTTCTTCGTGATGTGCGCGTCGAACTCCGCCTCGTCGTCCGGATGCTCGATCGTCGCGAAGCTCTGGCGGCGCGTCCGGGTGAAGTCGGACACGGGGTAGCCGGTGATCGCCTCGATCTCCTCGCTCACGAAGTCGATCAGCCAGCCGCTGCCGTACTCACAGCGGTACACGGCGCCCGGAATGTTCGAGACGAGCGTCCGGAGCTTGCGCTCGCTCTCGACGAGCCCGGTCTGCGCGCGAAGGCTTTCGCGGCGGACGACCTGGGCCCGGAGGATGAAGCAGATGACGGCGACGAGCGCGAGGCCGGCGGGAATGTGGTCGTACTTGTCCGGCGCCGCGAGGCTCACGACGACGAGACCGAGCGTCCCGATTGCGGGGGCGAGTACGCGCGGGCCGCTGTCGTCGAACTTCACCAGCCGCGGAACCGCGTCGATCGCCTTCGCGCGGCACAGCGCAGCCCACCCCGCGGCGAGGAAGCCGACCGTCCAGAAAGCATCCCAGGGCGGCGCCGCCACCACGAGCGCGCTCGCCGTGTACGCCGGCCACGTCGCTGCGGCGAGGGCGAGGTACGGCTGGGCGATCGCGAATCCCCAGAGGTTCGGTGACGGGAGCCGCGGGCGCTCGAGATCGAGCATCTGCAGGCCGACGAGCGCGAGCAGCAGGTAGAGCACCGGATAGCCGATCAGCAGCACCTCGTGGTGGTTCAGCTCGTTCAGCTCGAACGGGCTGAGGAAGCGCGCGATCATCGCGACGAGGAGGACGATCGGAATCGCGTCCAGGAGGAAGAGGCCGAACGAGAGCCCCTTCGGCGCGTCGTAGGCGATCGAGGCGATCGCGATCACGGGAACGAGGAACCAGGCGATGTCGCCGACGCCTTCGAGGTTGGGCAGGTCGCCGGTCACCGAGACGAGGCGGGCGAGCGCTCCGGCAAACCACACGGCGCACGCGAGTCCCCAGAAGAGCCAGGCGCGGCGCAGGGCCTTGTCGTGCGTCCAAATCGCGACCGCGATCGCTGTTGCGAGCGCGACGCCGGACGCGATGAGCCACGCGCCGCCGACGAGGTACGGCTCGCTCTCGGGCGAGGCGAACGGCGCGAGCAGGTGCAGCGCCGCGGCCGTGAGCGCGCCGACGATGAAGACCCCGAGGAAGAAGGTCCGCGGGAACGGCCGGACGCGGAAGCGCTCGTCGATGATCACAGTCATCGGATCAGCCCGCCCCTGAGCGCGGTGGCCACGGCCTGCGTGCGCGTCGAGGCGCCGAGCCGCTCGCAGGCCTTCTGGACATGGGTGCGGACGGTCTCGCCGCTGATCCCGAGCCGCCGGCCGATCCCGTCGTTTCCGAGCCCCTCGGCGAGAAGCCGCAGCACGTCCTGCTCCCGCTCGGTGAGCGGCGAGTTCGCGCGGCGCGGCTGCATGAGAGCGCGCGCGGCCAGGGTTGCGTCGACGTACTTGCGCCCGGCCACGGCCGCTTCGAGGGCGCGCACGATGTCGTCGAGCGGGGCGTCCTTCAGCACGACACCGGCGCCGCCGGCGCGGATCACGTCCGCGGCCAGCCCGTCGCCGGCCTCGGCCGTGTAGACGATCACCTCGGTCTGAGGCGACACCTCGCGGATCCGCTCCACGAGTCCGGTCCCGGAGAGCTTCGGCATGCGGAAGTCGACGAGCGCCACATCGGGCTTCTTGGCGGCCGCGAGCGTTACTGCCTCCTCGCCGTCGGACGCGGCGCCGACGAGCTCGACTCCCTGGGCTTGGAGGAAGTCGGAGACCGCGGCCACGAGGCCGGGATGGTCGTCCGCTACGAGGCAGCGAATCATGACGCGGCCAAGAGTGCGCGCACGCGCGTTCCGAGTTCGGCGAGGGTGCCCTCGCCCTTGACGACGTAGTCGGAGGCGCCGCGGCGGAAGGCCTCGACGGCGACGCGCTCGGAGCCGGCGCCGGTCATCATCAGCACCGGCATCTGCGGATAGGCGTCGAGGAGCCGCTCGAGCAGGTCGAGCCCGTCACCGTCGGGAAGCTTGTGGTCGAGCACGGCGAGCGACCAGGACGACTCGGCTGCGAGCTTGTCGGCGCTCGCCACGTCGGACGCGTGGACGACGCGCAGGTCGTCGGCGATCCCGTGCAGCGCCTTGGTCACGAGCCCGGCGAGATCGGCGTCGTCCTCGACGAGGAGGACGGAGCGCCGGCGTCTGCCCCGGCTCGCGGCGGCCACGCCCTGAGTCAGGGCCGTCTGAACGGCCGCGATGAGATCCGCATGGGCGAACGGCTTCACGACCACGCTGCTCGCGCCGAAGGCGAGCGCCTGCGTGAGGTTCGCGTGGGTGCCGGCGCCGGTGACGAGCACGACGGGCAGGCTCGGATACGAGCCGCGCACGCGTTCGAGCAGCTCGAGCCCCGAGAGGCCCGGCATGACGATGTCGCTCACGACCACGTCGGGGATGTCGGCGGCAATGCGCTCGAGGCCCGTCTCGGCCCGGTCGGCCTGCGCGACCTCGTAGCCGGCGTCCTCGAGCACCTCGACGATCAGGCCGCGGACGATCTCCTCGTCCTCGATCACGAGCACGCGCCCGCTCATGCCGCCACCTCGGAAATCGGGAGCCGGAGGGTGAACTCGGCGCCGCGGCCGGGGGGAGAGGCCGCGACGAGTGTCCCGCCATGCGAGACGGCGATGCTCTGGCTGAGCGCCAGGCCGAGCCCGGTCCCTCCGAGCTCCCGTTTGGTGGTGAAGAACGGGTCGAAGATCCGGTCGATCACGTCGTCGTCGATCCCCGTGCCCGTGTCGGAGATCCGGACGAGCGCGGTGGAACCGTCGCGCTCCAGCTCGATGGTGATCGAGCCCGAGTCGCGGATCGCCTGCTGCGCGTTCGTCATGAGGTTCAGGAAGATCTGCTTCAGCTGGCCGCTCGATGCATCCACGAAGACCGGCTGGTCCGAGTAGTGCTCGACGAGGTCAATCTCCTTGCGCAGCGTCGTGCGGCGCACCAGGTCGAGCGTCTGCGCGAGCACGTCGCCGAGCGCGACACGCTCGAACTCGTCGGAGCGCTCGCGGGCGAAGTCGAGGAGGGCGCGGACGACGTCCTTGATCTCCAGGCCGGTCTGCTGGATCAGCTCGAGGCGCTCGAACTGCTTCGTTCCGCGCTCGGCGTCCTTGAGGAGGAACTCAACGAGGCCGAGGATCGCGAAGAGCGGGTTGTTGATCTCGTGCGCGACTCCGGCTGCGAGCTCGCCGATCGCCGCGAGCTTGCCGCTCTGGACGATCTGCTGCTCGAAGCGGCGGCGCTCGCTCAGGTCGGCGATCAGCCGGACGGTCGTGACCGGCGCGCCGCAGTCCTCGCGGACGGCGAGCATGGTGATCTCGACCGGGACGAGCCGTCCGTCCTTGCGCCGGTAGAGCCCCTCGGCGACGGCCGGCTCGGGGCCCGTGACGTCGAGGTCCGGCACCTCCGCCTCCCAGGGATAGGGCGTCGTCGTGCCGAGCAGCTCCTCGGGGGCGTGCCCGACCAGCTCGCCGAATGCGCGGTTGGCCGACAGGATCTCGCCGGTGGCCGGATGCGCGACGAGCACCGCGGTCGGGAGCGCCTCGAAGAGCTGCTCCAGCAGGCGCTCGGTCAGCAGGCGCCGGTTGTGCTCGTCGGTGATGTCGCGAAAGGTCGTGACCGTGCCGCGGACGACGCCGTCCTCGGCGATCGGGGCGGCCGTCCCCTCGAAGACGCGCTCGACGTCGTCGGCGCGCGTGACCCGGACGCGGTAAGGAACCGGGCGGGCGAGCGTCTTCGCCTGCGCGGTCGGCTGCGACGCGGGCGCGAGCACGTTTCCGTCCAGATCGGCGATGACCGTGAGACCCTGCCCCTCGTTCGCGTCATAGCCGGGGCCGAGCGCGAGGAGGCGCCGGCCGGTCAGGTTGACGCGGTTCACCCCGTCGAGCTCGATCCAGACGCCGTCGCCCACCCACTGGAGGACCGCGTCGAGAGCCGACCCTGCATGCAGGCTCGGCGGGTCGGTCAGGCCCTCGTCAACTGCCGGGGCGTGCGCCGTGAATTGACGGGGCATCACTGTAGGGTTACGGCACATTCAGGCGCTTCTTCGATCCCCATAGAAGCGCGATCCTCGTACCTCCTTCGGGGGATGCCGGTGCCGCCTGACGAGAAGCCCGAGAGTCGTCCGATCAGCTGTTTGGTCGCCGATGACCACCCGGCGATGGTCGAGGCGATCTGCGAGGTGCTCGGGGGCGACGGCATCGACATCGTCGGCCGGGCGGTGGACGGGGAGGAGGCGCTCGCCAAGATCGAGCTGCGCCGGCCCGACGTGGCCGTCATCGACCTCCGCATGCCGAGGGTTTCCGGGATCGAGGCGGCGCGCCTGATCGCGAAGGCTTCGCCCGACACGGGCGTCCTGCTCTACACGGCCTACGGAGACCGGGCGCTCCTCACCGAGGCGATCGACGCCGGTGCCCGCGGCTTCGTTCTCAAGGAGGCGCCGCTCGCCGATCTCGTCCGCGCCGTGCGCCTCGTTGCGACCGGCGGAACGTACGTCGACCCGGTGCTCGCGGGCGCCATGACGACGGCGAGCGCGTCCGAGAAGATCCCGGCGCTCACCCAGCGCGAGCGGGAAGTTCTGCGCCTCCTGGCGGACGGCCACTCGAACGAGGAGATCGGCAAGCGGCTGTTCATCTCCCCGGAAACCGTCCGCACCCATGTGCGCAAGACGATGGAGAAGCTCGACGCGGACACGAGAACGCAGGCGGTGGCGATCGCGCTGCGGCAGTCGCTGATCGCCTGATCGGGACGGCGAGATTCGAACTCGCGGCCTCCGCGTCCCAAACGCGGTGCTCTAACCAGGCTGAGCTACGTCCCGTAGCGGGGTCAGTCTAGAGACGCTCTCCGCCGCGGCCGACCTGCGCGGCCGCGGCTCACAGACGCTCTAGGGCGAGGATCCCGACGGAAATCGTCATGGGCGCCGCGAAGCGGCGGGCGGATTTCTGTCGGCAACAGCGCGTTTGGGACGCGGAGGCCGCGAGTTCGAACCTCGCCGTCCCGATCTTCACGCAATGCGCAGCACTTCGAACCGTCTCTTTAGGCCATGGCCGGGGTCTGACCCCGGACGTGGCCGGAACGGCCGCGTCCGTCGGCGCAGCAGGGGCGGTCATGCGGGTTTTCGCCGAGCACGGTTCTCCACGTGATCGCTGGAGAAGCTCGGTTGCGGCCGGGGATCGGATCGCCGGCGCCACGGATTGCGAAAGCGGCGCTAGATCTCGGAGCCGACCCGAGTCTTCATCTCGGGCGTCTCGGGCGCTTCGCGGTACGGCTGCTCGTCTGGCGTGTCTTCCTCGTGGTAGACGCTCTCCGCGTTCACGGCCCAGATGTCGTGGTGCTGGCCGAGCACCGCATTCTCGACGGCGCGCACGGCCGTCAGCATCGAGTGATCCGAGTTGTTGTAGCGGTGGAGCCCGTTGCGTCCGACCTGCTGGAGGTTGTCGATGCCGGCGAGCCACTCGCGGATGACCTCCACGCGCTCGGCGTAGTCGACGTCGTACATCGGATACGCCTTGGGAACGCGAACCGCGTAGCCGCGCTCGATCTTCGACTCCTCCACGAGCCCGAGCGCCACCAGCTCACGCGTCGCGAGCGCCACCAGATCCTCGTCGCGCATCGACCACAGGTCGTCGCCGGCGAAGCAGAAGTACTCGAGCCCGACGCACGCCTTGGACGGATCGGGAACCATCCACGGGCTCCAGGCCCGGTAGTTCTGGATGCGGCCGACGCGGACATCCGGCTCGTGGATGTAGATCCAGTTGTCCGGGAAGAGGTCTTCGCCGTCGAGGACGAGCGCGACCGTGAGGAAGTCGCGGTAGCGCAGTCCGCCGGCGGCCTCGCGCACCTCAGGCGGCGCGGACGGGCTCGCCATGTCGACCGTCGCACGCAAGGGAAGCGACGAGATCACGTGGCTCGGCTCGAAGCTCCGGCCGCCGGCCACGATCTCCTTCACGCGCCCGTTGTCCATGACGATCTGCTCGACCGGCGTCTCCAACAGCACCTCGCCGCCGAGGGCGCGGATGTCGTCGGTCATCGTCTCCCACATCTGGCCGGGCCCGTAGCGCGGGTAGTGGAACTCCTGGATGAGGCTCTTGACTTTGTTGCCCTCGTTGCCGAAGAACGCGGCCTTCGCGGCGCTCATGAAGGAGAGCCCCTTGATGCGCTGCGCCGCCCATTCGGCGCGCAGCTCCGAGGTCGGCACGCCCCAGACCTTCTCGGTGTAGGAGCGGAAGAAGAGCTCGAAGAGCCGGCGGCCAAAGCGGTTCGTGACCCAGTCCTCGAGGCTCTCCTCGGGCTTGATCGGGCGGACCTTCGCCTTCGCGTACGAGGCCATCACGCGGGTCAGCTCGACCGCACCGAGCTTCTTGATCACGTCGGGGCCGCGCAGCGGGTAGTCGAGAAACTTCCGGTTCCAGTAGATCCGCGACATGCGCGGGCGCAGGAGGAACTCGTCGCGCATCACCTCGTGCCACAGGTGCTCGACCTCCTTCGACTTCGTGAAGAAGCGGTGGCCGCCGAGGTCGAAGCGGTAGCCGTCGCGCTCGACCGTCTTCGCGAGGCCGCCCACCTGGTTTTCCGACTCGAGGACGACCACCGGAAGCCCGCGCTGGGCCAGGAGGTATCCGGCGGTCAGGCCGGCCGGACCCGCGCCGAGCACGACGGTCGGCTTGGACGAGGAGGTCGGCGGCGCCGAATCGGGGGTTTGCGTCACAGACGAGGTCATGGCGTGGGTGTTTGCCTACCCGTCCTCGGTCTTTTCGAAGATCACGAGGATGAGCGGCCGGCGGACAGGGCCAGTGTACGGGGGAACGTATTCCCCCGTCCGCTCGAAGCGCCTGTCCGAGACGATCGTGCCGTACCACTCCCTCGTCCGCTTGGCGACGAGGCTCGTCCAGGGGGCGCCCCACGGCCGCGGGTCGCGGATCCGCGGACGGATCAGGAAGACGCGGCTCCCGACCGGCAGGTCGTCGAGGAGCGGCTTCAACGTGTTCTCGGCGGTCGAGGCCTCCAGGTGATCCTGGACGTCGCGCCAGTCCATGATCCGGGTGTCGGGCCACCGGCCGAGCGTCGACGCGTATTCGTGCTCACGGCCGAGGTAGTACGCGAGCACCGGGACCTGCTCGGGCTGGGTCGAGACGACGAGGTCGCCGGGGAGGATCTCGTCGGCGTACATGTGGCCGAGCACATCCGCGTTCTCCTTGATCCCCGACGGCTGGAACGGGATCCAGAAAAGGAGCACGATGCCGACGGCGACGAGCCCGAGCCTCCCGGCGCGTGGAACCAGCCCCGCGGCGAGGAGCAGCACCGGCCCGACGAGCACGCCGAGGTACCGGTGCGTCCAGGCGGGCGCGATCTGGGAGGAGAGCCAGGCGACGGTGAGCGTCCCGGCGGCGATCGTGAACGAGGCGAAGATCGCCGTGCGCGCGGGAGAGGCGCTCGCGCTGCGGGCGAGCGCGATGAGGCCGACCCCGCCCGCGAGCACGATCGCCACGACGACTCCCTGGCCGCTCAGGACGACGAAGAACCCGCCTGTGAGCTGCTCGAACCCCGGGGTTCTCGACCACGGGGCGCCCGTGTGCTGCGCCTGCGAGACGAGCGTCGGCACCCAGGGGAGGTAGGCGAGCCCGGCCGCTCCGAATGCGAGGGCGCCGTCCTTCAGGAGCGCCCGCCGGTCGCTCGACATCTTCAGGATCAGCCCGAATGCGATGAGCGCGCCGGCGGTGAAGAAGAGCGCCCAGTTGTGCGTGTAGAGCATGACCACGAGAAGCGCGGCGAACACCGGCAGGTAGCCGCGCCGGCGAAACGCGAACGCGTGCAGGAACGCGGCCGCCGTGAGAATCGAGAGGAAGCTCAGGAGCGCGTACATCCTCGTCTCCTGCGCGTAGATGGTCAGGTACGGGTTGAACGCGGCGAGCGCGGCGGCCGCCCAGCCGGCGCGGCGGCCGAAGAGGCTCCAGCCGGCCCAAAGCGCCGCTGGGACCGAGCCGACCGCGAAGAGAAGCGAGAGCGCGTGCGTCGCCGCGACGCCCGAGCCGAAGACGGACATCCAGACGTGGAGGAGCATGTAGTAGAGCGGCGGCGATCCGTCCTTGGCGAGCTCGCCCGGGATCTCCGTGAACGGGAACGACGCGATCCCGACCGACAGGCCCTCGTCGATCCAGAACGGGCCGTGCATGAGCCGCGTGCGCAGGTAGAGCGAGATGCCCATGAGCGCGACGAGCGCGACGGCGCCCACGAGCACCGGGCGCTTCCGGACGAGCTCCATCACGCGGACGAGCCGCTCAGCCGGGCGGCCCTGAAGCGCGACCAGCCGCCGTAGTGCGAGACCAGGAAGCCCAGCCCGACGACGGTGATCGGGACGAAGAGCACGAAGCGGAGCATGACGAGGTAGGCGAGCGCGTCCGAGCCGGAGGCGTTGAGCGACCCGCACGCGAAGATGACCGCTGCGTCGAAGGTTCCGACGTAGCCGGGCGCGGCCGGGATGAGCGCGAACAGGTTCGTGACCGCCATGACGTACAGCGCGTCGGCCAGGTTGAAGTCGAGGTTCACCGCGCGGGCGACGGCGAGGTAGACACCGGCCTCGAGCAGCCAGACGACCAGCGAGAGCAGCAAGAGGCCGCCGCCGTGGAAGCTCGCCAGGTTCCGGGACGGCTCGGCGAGCGGACGCAGCAGCTCGCGGGCGCGCCCGAGCGCGCCGGTGCGCCGCGCCCAGATCCACGTTGCGACGAGCAGGATCGCGATCGCGCCCGCGACGACCGCGGCGAAGGCGATCACCCGGCCCTCGGGGAGCGCCGCGTCGCGGACGAAGACGAGGAAGACGAGGACGAAGACGAGCGCCAGGGCCAGCGCGTCGAGCAGCCGCTCGGCCACGACCGTTCCGAGCACGTTCCGCTTCCGCGTGCCGGCGATCGGCGCGAGGAGGAACGCGCGCAGGACGTCGCCGCTCCGAGCCGGGAGCACGTTGTTCCCCATGTAGCCGACCGTTGTGAGCCGGTACGTGTCGCCGCGGCCGGCGTGGATCTGGGCGCGGCCGACGATCCGGTGCCAGCGCTCGGCGCGGGCCAGCGTGGCGAGGCAGTAGATCCCGAGCGCGGCGACAAGCGCGAGCGCGTCGTTTCGCGTGCGCGGAAGCTGCGGCGGCTCCTGCTGGAGCGCCCACCAGATGACGGCGCCGAGCGCGACGGCCGACACGCCGATCTGGGCGATCAGCACGGTGCGTCTCATCGCCAGGGGAAGCCCTTCGCGTAGGTCAGCTCGGTCGCCGTTCCGCTGTGGAGGGCGAAGAAGCGCAGCTCGACATCGCCGCCCTTGCCGACCAGGGAGAGCGGCAGATCGAAGACGAAGCCGGAGCGGCCGAGGCCGGGGTAGCGCTTCGCCAGATCCGCTCGGCCGACGCCGGGCGTGCCCGAGTGGACGAGCTCGCCGTCGGCGAAGACGAGCACCCGGTCGGCCGGCGACCGCGACTGCACGTCGCCTGCCCAGCCGCCGAAGCGTACCGCGTCGCGCTCGAAGAACCAGTCTTCCACGGAGCCCTCGGTCCCGGGTTCGATCGGAATCGGCTCGCCGCCGGACACCTCGATCTCGGACTCGGACAGCGTGTACTCGGGCTGCGCGCCGGTGCCGCCGAGCTTCATGAGCGCCGGCCCGCTGTCCTGGTCGGTGACCGCGTAGACCTGCACGTCGTTTCGGCCCTTCCGGAACGCCGACTCGGCCACGTAGGAGGAGTAGACGATCGACCCGTTCGACTCGAAGCTCTGGCCGACCCCCGCGATCGTGCCGTTCACGGCCACGACGAGGCGGATCCCCTCCTGCGCGCCGTCGCCCGAGATGTTCCCCGAGATGTGCGCCGGCACGAGCGACGACGAGAGGTCGACCGACCGCAGCAGCGGTTCGCCGTCGATCGAGGCCTGGAGACCGCCCGCGTCCACGGACCGAAGCGTGCTGGGCGCGGCGCCTACGAGCGCGGCGTCCGGACCGAACGCGTACAGCCCGTCCTCGTTACGCGCGCCGAAGAGGTGGAGCTTGCGGATGAGGGTCTCGTTGCGCTGTCGCTCGACCTCCATCGATGGCGCCGCGACCGGATCGCCGACGCGCTGGCGCACCTCGACCTCGGGCCGGTCGTTCGCGTGGTCGTAGACCGACTCGCCGTCCACCTCGAACGGCAGCGGCTCGCCGAGCGCGGCGGCGATCGAGGGGAGGATGTCGATCGACCGAACGTTGCGGTCGACGACCATCCCCAGGTGCTCCCCGGGCCGCTTGATGATGAGCGGGACGTTCGCGATGTCGCCGATGTTCGTCGGCGTGATCCCGCGGCGGCGGTCGTTTGGCTTGAAGCTGACCCCGTGGTCGGCGGTGACGACGATGAGCGACTCGTCGTAGAGCCCCTGCTTCTTCAGCCGGTCGATCAGCTCGCCGAGGAGCCGGTCGACGAGCCCCGTCTGGAGAAGGTGCCGCTGCCAGCCCTGCTGGACGAGGAAGTCGTTGCCGCCCCACTTGTCGTCGGCGAGCCCGTCGATCCCGAGCGCGTCGCCGTACTGGCGGCCCGAGGGGAGGAAGCGCCACGGCGAGTGCGGAAGCATCGCGTGGACGAAGAAGAGCGTCGGCTCGTCCACGGGCTCGATCGACTGGACGAACTGCTCCATCTGGGAGCGCTGGTCCTGCCAGAGCTGGCGTCCGACCGTCCGGTCGATATCGGCGTTGTTGCCCACGACGAGCGGCTGCGCGGCGAGCTCGGCCTCCTCGTGCGTCTTGCCGAAGCCCTGCCACGTCTCGGTCACCGAGGGGAGGTTCTTGGAGATCCCGTCCGGCAGGACGACGTGCCCGTAGACGACCGCGAGATCCTCGCTCAGCGAGCTCATCCGGGCCGGGAAGGAGTCGCGCGCCCGCGGGCAGAGGTTGCTCGGGCAGAGCTGCGTGACCGGCTCGTAGACATGCATCTTGTACGCGCCGCTCGCGCCCAGGAACGTGAAGAGGTTGTCCGGGTGGTCGGAGTAGAGC
Source organism: uncultured Thermoleophilia bacterium (assembly GCA_963716435.1). Lineage (GTDB taxonomy): Bacteria > Actinomycetota > Thermoleophilia > Gaiellales > Gaiellaceae > CAVRUF01. The sequence continues at coordinate 2,429,179 of OY970312.1, read as the reverse complement.
GGCAGCGCTCCCTGCACCGGCTCCTGGCCGCTCATGATCGCCGGGACCGCCTCGGTCGTGTGCTCGTGCACCGTCGTCGCGTTGCGGAACCACGTTCCGTCGTGGGCGAGCCTGGCGAAGTTCGGGTAGCGGACCGCGTCGATCTCGAAGTGGTCGTCCATGAGCGAGCTGGCGGGGAGCTCGTCGAACACGACCATGACGACCGGGGCCGTCGCGGTGATGTTCGTGGTCGCGCTCGCGTGCGCCTCCGACTCGAGCGAGAGCTTCTCGAGCGGCGAGTTGACGAGGAAGAGCACGAGGAACGCGAGCGGCGCGGGGGCGAGGACGGTCAGGAAGGTCCGCACGCCCTTCTTCTTCGCGTACGCGTATGCGAGCCCGGCTCCGATCGCGACGGCGATGACGAACGACAGCCAGGGCGAGAGATTCGCGGAGCGCTTGAGCGCCTGGAGCACGACCAGCCCGACGAGCCCGGCGCAGAACACGAGGTGGAGGATCGTCTGCGCCTTCGGGTGGACGAGCCCGCCGAGCACCTCGATGCCGAGGAGGATGGCCGGCGGGAGGAGCAGCAGTGCGAGCGCGAACGCGACGATGTCCCAGGTGGTCGAGCCGCGCACGACGAAGAACTCGGGCGTGTCGCCGAGGAGGTCGAAGAGCGGCTGCGCGACGGCGAACGCCGAGAGCACGAGCAGATGAAGGCCGCGAATCGCGACCTGCTGGGGACGATGGATGCGCACGAGGTCGAGTCGTAGTTTGGCCCGACGGCGCGCCGCGCGCGCGGTCCTAGGCCTCGTCTTCAAGGAAACGCAACATGCAGAACCCGAACGCGGCGAAGAAGACGATCGCCTCGGAGCCGGACATGATCACGCCCGCGATCTGCTGATCCTCGAGCGGCGTCAGGCCCCACAGGCGATGCGCGTGCTCGTAGAAGCCGTAGACCGGATCGGGCAGAAGCGTCAGGAGCAGCGAGATCGGGCTGGCGAGGAGGAAGGCCGCGAAGACGTACGCGGCCCGCTTTCCCCAGTCGAGCGTGTGCGGCGCGTCCTGCACCACGCACCACCAGAAAAGCCCGCCCGCGACGAGGTACGAGATGTGCTCGAGCGCGAGCAATCCGTGGTGTTCGAGGGCCGAGTCGTAGACGGCCGGGATGTGCCAGACCGCATACGTCACGAGCCAGAGCGGCAGCGCAACGAACGGATGCGTGAGTGCGCGCAGCGGCGCGTTCGCCGTCAGGCGTGCGGCCAGCACGGGAGCGAGCCCACCGACGAGCAGCGCGGGCGCCCATTCCGCGAGGATCACGTTCTGGAGCAGATGCGCCGAGAGCAGGTAGTGGAGCGCGATCGTCGAGAGCGGGCTGAGCAGCGCGGCGGCGACGAGGAGCAGGCCGAGCGTGCCGACCGAGGCCCGCGCGCGCGAAACCGGATACCGAAGCCAGGCCCAGATGTAGGCGGCGACGAGAACCCCGACGATCGCAAGCTCGACCCAGGCGAAATGCCAGCTCCACGGCGAGTGTGCCACCGCGCCACGGTAACGCTACGATCGAAGAACGCGGGTGTAGCTCAGTTGGTAGAGCGTCAGCCTTCCAAGCTGAATGTCGCCGGTTCGAGCCCGGTCGCCCGCTTTTCTAGTTCGCGACCGCCTCGCTGCGTCGTTCCGGCAAGCCTCTGATCTCGACCCAGTACTCCTCGCGGGCGTCCTCGTCGATCTCGACCGGGATTCGCTCGCCGTAGAGACGGTCGCGGCCGTCCTTGTGCGGCCGGGAGATCCAGAATTCATCTCCGGTCTCCAGGTCGTGGTAGTTCGCCTTGAAGCCGCTGCCCTTGAGACTCTGGAACTCGCGGTCGCCGTAGCGGAGCGTCTGCCCGGTCTTCGAGAAGGTCACGCGGCCGATCCGCGCCGGACCCGAAAGTCCCTCCGACTTGTCCTCGATGTACATGATCTCCGTCCGCATGCCCCGAGAGTCTGGCGCAACTCTCGGGCCCGATCGTCGTCATACACCTCGACGGCATGGGTGAGATCAGCCGCAAGCGGTTTCTCGCGGGCGCGGTTCCTGCCGTGGCTTCGATTCCGCTTGCCCAGAACATGCTCGGGAACCACGCCGGGGCGATGGAGCACCAGCCGCCGGAGGACAACCCGCACTCGCACGACGTCGGCGGGGCGATCGCCGCGAGCGAGGAGGAGATCCACCTCCTCGTCCCGCCCAAGCCGCGCGAGCACAGGCCGGGGACGGCGCGCGAGGTCGAGCTCGTCGCGAGCGAGAAGAAGATCCAGCTGCTCGAGGACTCGACCTTCGACGCGTGGACATACAACGGGAACGTCCCCGGGCCGATCGTCCGGCTCGGGTACGACGACCTCCTGAATGTCACGTTCACGAACGAGACGTCGCACCCGCACTCGATCCACTTCCACGGGACGCACCCGCCGAAGATGGACGGCTCGCTGAAGCCGGTCTCGCCGGGCTCGACGTTCTTCTACGACCTCCCGGCGCGGCCCTGGGGGCTCCACCTCTACCACTGCCACACGCAGCCGCTCGCCTCGCACATCGCCAAGGGGCTCTACGGCACGCTGATCGTCGATCCGCCCAAGCCGCGCCGCAAGGCCCAGGAACTGGTGCTGATGATGAGCGGCTTCGACACCGACGGGGACGGCAAAAACGATCTGTACGGCTACAACGGGCGCCCGTTCCAGTACGAGCAGCGGCCGATCCAGGTGCGGCGCGAGCTGCCCGTTCGGATCTATCTCGTGAACGTGACCGAGTACGAGCCCGTCGTCTCGTTCCACCTCCACAGCGCCTTCTTCAAGCTCTTCCGAACCGGAACCGGCGATTCGTTCGAATACACGGACACGGTCACGCTCGGCCAGGGCGAGCGGGCCATCGTCGAGATCGACTTCGAGGATCGGGGCCTCTTCATGTTCCACGCGCACCAATCGCACCTCGCCGACAAGGGCCTCATGGGCTGGTTCCAGGTCGTCAACGAGAACGAGGCGCCGCCCGCGGTCGGCTTCACCGGCGGCTACGCGGACGAGTTCGGCGATTGCGCGCCTTGTCTGGGCCAGATCGGCGCGAAAGCGCTACTTAAGTACTAGTGCCTCTCCAAGTGATGAGCCGGTGCCTCCCGCGGCCGCTGACGCTGCGCCATGCTGCGTCCTCGGTTGCCCTGTACTCCCGGTACAGGGTTGCCCTGCGTCCTTGCCTGGCTTGGTCAGCGACCCCGGGAGCCAGCGGCTCCTCGCTTGAATAAGCACCGGTGCTCGTCCTTCTCCTAGTCGCGTTCGTCGCCGGGATCGTCACGGCGCTCTCGCCGTGCGTGCTTCCGGTGCTTCCGGTCATCCTCGCGGGCGGGACGACGGGGAACGAGCGGCAGCCGTACGCGATCGTCGCCGGGCTCGTCGTCAGCTTCACCGTCTTCACGCTGACCGCGACCGCCGTGCTCTCGGCGCTCCACCTCCCGGACGACCTGCTGCGCAACATCGCGATCGTCGTCGTGGCGCTCGTCGGGCTCTCGCTCCTCTGGCCGCGGCTGGGGGAGATCTTCGAGCGGCCGTTCGCGCGCTTCTCCCGGATCGACTCGCGCCGCGCCGGCGGCGGATTCCTCCTCGGCATCTGCCTCGGGCTCGTGTTCACGCCGTGCGCCGGGCCGGTGATCGGCGCGGTCGCCACGGTCGCCGCGACCAAGGATCTCTCGCTCGACGCGGTGCTCGTGACGCTCGCCTACGCGCTGGGCGCCGGGCTCGTGCTGCTCGGATTCGCGATCGCCGGCCGCCGCGGGCTCCAGCTGCCCCGCGTGAAGACCGCCGCGCCGATGATCCGCCGCGCGCTCGGCGGAGCGGTCTTGGTCGTGGCGATTCTCATGGCGTTCAACGTGGACACGCGCCTGCGGACGAACCTGCCGGAGTACACGCGCGCGCTCCAGGGCCTCGAGGAATCCGACGACGTCCAGGGGCGGCTCGACAGCCTCGTCCCGGGCCGCGACGAGGTGGCCGCGCAGGGCGACGAGCTCGGCGACGGCGGCCCCGCGCCCGAGTTCGCCGGGGTCGAGGCCTGGTTGAACAGCGATCCGCTGACCATCAAGGAGCTGAAGGGCAAGGTCGTCCTGATCGACTTCTGGACGTACTCGTGCATCAACTGCCTGCGCACGCTTCCGTACATCAAGAAATGGGACGAGACGTACCGCGACAAGGGGCTCGTCATCGTGGGCGTCCACACGCCCGAGTTCGCGTTCGAGCGCGAGAAGTCGAACGTGGAGAGCGCCGTGCGGCGGCTCGGGCTCCAGTATCCGGTCGCGCTCGATCCCGACTTCGGCACCTGGGAGGCGTGGCAAAACCGCTACTGGCCGGCGAAGTACCTGATCGACCGGTCGGGCCGCATCCGCTACTCGCACTTCGGCGAAGGGGAGTACGAGAAGACCGAGGAGGCGATCCGCACGCTCCTCGACGAGCCCGATTTGCCCGGACTCGTGTCGAGCGGCGTGGACGCGGAGACGCCCGGCGACGTGCAGACGCCCGAGACGTACCTCGGCTCGGACCGGCTCCAGGGCTACTACGGCAGCGAGATCTCGGTTGGGAGCGAGACGGACTACACGTTCGCGGACTCGGTTCCGCCGAACGGCGTCTCCTACGACGGCCGCTGGACGGTCGAGGGCGAGCGCATCGTCGCGGGTGCCGGCGCGAAGTTGCGCCTGCGCTACTGGGCGGCCAACGCGAACCTCGTGCTCGGCACCGACGGCAAGCCCGGCACGGTCAAGGTCTTTCTCGACGGCGAGCCCGTGAAGACGGTGAAGGTGGACAAGGACGACCTGTACCGGCTCACGGATCTCCCGGCCGGCGGCGAGCATCTACTCGAGCTGCGCTTCTCGCCCGGCGTCGAGGCCTACGCCTTCACGTTCGGGTAGCTACTTCACCGTCCAGATTCGCCTGGCCGGCGAGCCGTCCGCGTTGCCGGCCGGGTCCGTCGCCACCACCTGGAAGGTGTGCTTGCCCTTTTTCAGGCGCTTGTAGCTCTTCGGCGACTTGCAGGCCGTCCACCGGCCCTTGTCGAGCTTGCACTTGAACGTGGAGCTCGCCTCCGTGGAGATGAACCTCAGCGTCGCCAGTCTCGACTTGGTCGACCTGCGCGGGGTGCCTGTGAGCTTCGTGTTCGGCTTCGCGGTATCCACCGTCCACGTGAACGAGGCGGTGTTCGAGCCGGCGAGGTTCGTCGCGCGCACCTCGAACGCGTGCTCGCCGTCGGGTACGTCGAAGTACGTCTGCGTCAGTCCGGTCGTGCACGGCTCGAACTGTGCGCCGTCGAGGCGGCAGGAGATCGTCGCGGACGGGGGCGTCGTGAACGCGAACGCGGCGTCGATGGACTTCGAGACGGCGGGCGGCGTCCCGGTGATGGCGGGAGCCGCGGGCGGAAGCGCGTTGACGATCGCGGCGGCCAGGTTCAGCCGGCCACCGGTCGCAACTGGGGTCGGGCCGGTCTTTGCAAATGCGGAAACCGGGGTGACCGTCCCCAGCAGGATGGAGCGCAGCTGGCTGCGGGTGAGCGCAGGGTTCCGCGCGAGCATCAGTGCGGCTGCGCCGGTCACGTGGGGGGCGGCCATCGAGGTCCCGCTGAAGGCGATGTACGCACCGTCCGGGGTCTGGCCGGCGCAGGCCATCGCGATGTCCTCGACGACGGCTCCGTCCCGCTGAACCGAGCCGTCGCTCGTCAGCCGGAGACGAAGGTAGGCCGTGGACACACCGTCGAGTGCGCCGACGTCCTCCTGGAAGGCGAACCACTCGCCCTCTGTGTCCCCGGTCCAGCCGCCCTGGCTGAGATCTGTCCAGGGCCCGCTCGGCGACGCGCTGCCTTCGAGGAAGAAGAAGTCGTGGCCGAGCTCCGTGTTCAGCCGCATGAAGTAGTCCACGTGGCAGCCCGCCTTGCCGGTGAGATCGAGCGGCGTGAGCGTGCGAATGGTCGAATCGGTGTTCGCCGAGTAGTTGCCCGCCGGCGACTCGCTCACGCTTGGGCTTCCCGTGATGGCGCCGGGGAACGAGACGAACTGCTGGCCCCACAGGGGATGGCCGCCCGGAGCCGACTGCGCGCCCCAGCGCGTGGAGAAGAGCGTGGGCGAGTCGCCGAATCCGTCCACGAGGACGATGTCGCCGATGAAGATCGAGCTCGTGATGGAGAAGCCGGGAGCGGCGAGGTCGACCGAGGTCAGGCCGTAGTTCGAGAAGGAGGCGCGGCCGTCGGACTGGTTCGACGCGGCCACGCAGATGATCCGGTCGCTCGCGTAGCTGCAGGGGTACTGGGGCGTCGTGTCGTTGTTGTCGCCGGCGCCGTCGTCGCCGCCGTTTCCTGCCGCGAAGACGAAGAGCGTGTTGGCGCACGCAGGAGCGGTGATCGCGTCCAGCATCGTCTGGCTGTACTCGGAGCCGCCGAAGCTGCCGTTCACGACTCGGGCGTTCTTCGCGCAGGCGTAGGCGACGGCTCCCACGATCGCGCTCGTCGGGAACGACCCCGTCGCGTCGCCGGCGCGAAGCGCCATCAGCGAGACCTGCCAGTTGACGCCCGCCACGCCGATTCCGTTGTTGCCACGGGCGCCGATCGTCCCGGCGACGTGCGTTCCGTGACCGTCCCCGTCGAGCGGCGTGTTGTCGTTCCAGATGAAGTCCCAGCCGCGGAGGTCGTCGATCTTGCCGTTCGAGTCGTCGTCGATCCCGTTGCCGGCGATCTCGCCGGGGTTCGTCCACATGTTCTGCTCGAGATCGGGATGGTCGTACGCGATCCCCGTGTCGATGACCGCGACGACGACGCTCGCGCTGCCCGTGGTGGAGTCCCAGGCGGCGGGAGCGCCGATCTTCGGCATCGCCCACAGATCCGCGTAGCGGGGATCGTTCGGAACCGCCGACGCATGGAGGATGTAGTTCGGCTCGGCGTGGTCGACGTCGGGGTTGCGCTCGAGCTCGGCGACGCCGTCCAGCACCGAGACGCCCGCCGGAAGCTCGACGAGCTCGGTGCGCGGGAGCGCGAGCGATTGCACGGCGGTCGCGCCCGGGGCCCGCAGCGCGCCGCGCCGCTCGGCCATGGTCGTCCCGGCGGAGTAGCGGACGATCACCTGGCCCGGGACGTACTCGGATGCACCGCGGTGGAGCGTGGGGGAGCCACCGGGGAGCGCGGGTGCGCCGAAGCCGGACGGAGCGAGGACGAGCGCGGACGAAGCGGTCAGCGAGGCGAGCACGAGTCGCAGCGGCCTCGACATGGCCTCAGTCTGGCAGCTTGCCGCCTGGATTCCAGCCCCTACTTCGTGATCTTCCAGGTCTTCTTGGCAGGCGTCCGGTCGAGGTTGCCCGCCTTGTCGGTCGCGGCGACCTGGAACGTGTGCTTGCCCTTCTTGAGGCGCTTGTAGCTCTTCGGCGACTTGCAGGCCGTCCATGGGCCCTTGTCGAGCTTGCACTTGAACGCCGAGCCGGACTCGGTCGAGCTGAACCTGAACGTCGCTGTTTTCGCCTTGGTCGACTTCGCCGGGCCCTTGCCGATCGTCGCATTCGGCGCCTTCGTGTCGATCATCCACGCCCGCGAGGTCGCCCCCGAGGTGTTGCCGGCCAGGTCGGTCGCCTGCACCTGGAACGTGTGGGCACCCTGGAGGAGCCCGGCGAAGCCGGCCGGCGAGGTGCAGGCGGCGAACGCCGCTCCGTCGAGGCTGCACGCGAACGCGACGCCCGCCTCGGTGCTCGAGAACGCGAACGTGGCGCCCGTGAGCTTGGTCGTGCCGGCGGGGCCGGTGTCGATCGCGGGAAGCGGCGGTGGGGTCGTGTCCACCGTGAACGAGCGGCTCGCCGGAGTCGGGTCGGTGTTGCCGGCCTCGTCGATGGCGCGGACCTCGAAGGTGTGGGCGCCGTCGCCCTGCGCCGTGGTGGTCACCGGCGAGCTACAGGCCGCGAAGACACCGGCATCGATCCGGCACTCGAAGGTCGAGGTCTCGCTGCCGGAGAAGGCGAAGGTCGGCGTCGAGTCGTTCGTCAGGCCGGATGTGCCCGTGTCGATCGTCGTCTGCGGCGCGGTTGTGTCGACCGTGAACGAGCGGCTCGCCGGGGTCGGGTCGGTGTTGCCGGCCTCGTCGGTGGCGCGGACGTTGAAGGTGTGGGCTCCCTCGGCCAGGGCGGCGGTCGTGAACGGCGAGCTGCAGGCCGCGAAGGCCTCGGCGTCCATGCGGCACTGGAAGGTCGCGCCCGCTTCGCTCGAGAACGCGAACGTCGGCGTCGAGTCGTTCGTCAGGCCGGAGGGGCCCGAGTCGAGCGCGGTCTGGACGACGGTGTCGACGGTGAACGAGCGCGTGGCGGGGGTCGGGTCCGTGTTGCCGGCCTCGTCGGTGGCGCGCACGTCGAAGGTGTGGGCTCCGTCGGTGAGCGCCGCAGTGGTGAGCGGCGAGGCGCAGGCCGCGAAGGCGGCTGTGTCGACGCGGCACTGGAAGACCGCGCTCGTTTCGCTCGAGAACGTGAAGGTCGGCGTGGAGTTGTTCGTCAGGCCGGATGTGCCCGTGTCGATCGTCGTTTGCGGCGCGGTTGTGTCGACCGTGAACGAGCGGCTGGCCGGGGTCGCGTCGGTGTTGCCGGCCTCGTCGGTGGCGCGGACGTTGAAGGTGTGGGCTCCCTCGGCCAGGGCGGCGGTCGTGAACGGCGAGCTGCAGGCCGCGAAGGCGTCTCCGTCGATGCGGCACTGGAAGGTCGCGCCCGCTTCGCTCGAGAATGCGAACGTCGGCGTCGTGTCGTTCGTCGGCGCGGAGGGGCCACTGTCGATCGTCGTTTGCGGCGCGGTCGTGTCCACCGTGAAGGAGCGGTTCGCCGGGGTCGCGTCGGTGTTGCCGGCCTCGTCGGTCGCGCGGACGTTGAAAGTGTGGGCTCCCTCGGCCAGGGCGGCGGTCGTGAAAGGCGAGCTGCAGGCCGCGAAGGCCTCCGCGTCCATGCGGCACTGGAAGGTCGCGCCCGCTTCGCTCGAGAACGCGAACGTCGGCGTCGAGTCGTTCGTCGGCGCGGAGGGGCCGCTGTCGATCGACGTCTGCGGCGCGGTCGTGTCGACCGTGAACGAGCGGCTCGCCGGGGTCGGGTCGGTGTTGCCGAACTGGTCGGTCGCCTGCACCTCGAAGGTGTGGGCGCCGTCGGCCAGCGCCGCCGTCGCGTGCGGTGAGGTGCAGGCGGCGAAGGTTGCTGTGTCGACCCGGCACTGGAACGTCCCCGTCTCGTTGCTCGAAAACGTGAACGCCGGCGTCGAGTTGCCGATCAGGCCGGACGGGCCGGTGTCGATCGTCGTCTGCGGGGCGGTCACGTCGACGGCGGCCACTGCGCTGCGGAGATTCAGCCGACCGCCGCTCGCCACGCCGAGGCCGGCCACCGGATCGACCGTGGCCAGCAGGATCGTCCGCACCTGGGCCGGTGTGAGCGCCGGGTTGCGGGCGAAGAGGAGCGCTGCGGCGCCGGCGACGTGCGGCGTCGCCATCGACGTTCCGCTCAGATTGCGGTAGTCGCCGGCCGCCGGCGATGCGGTTGCGCACCTGAACGCGAGATCGTCGATCTGGGCGCCGTCGGCCTGGACGCTTCCGTCGCTATCGAGGTTGAAGAGCAGGAACACGTTCGGCTTCCCGTCGAAGGTTCCGAGCTCCGAGTAGAAGTGCCAGAACCCGGGTTCCGTCGAGCCGGTCCAGTCGGCCTGGAGCGTGTACGGGCCTCCGAACGAGGTCGCTGCGTAGATGGCGAAGTAGTCGTGATCGAGCTGGGTCGCGAGATGCATGGAGTAGCCGAGCGAGCAGCCGGCCCGGCCCGTGAGATTTGCGCCCGAGATCGAGCGGATCTGCGAGTTGGTGCTCGCCGAGTAGTTGCCCGCGGGCGAGTCGCTGAGCGCGAACGACCCGGAGGCGCCGGGACTCTGCTGGCCCCACAGCGGATGACCGGGCGGCGCGAACTGGGAGCCCCACCGTGTGCTGAAGAGCGTCGGCGCGTCCTCGAAGCCGTCCGCGGTGACCGTGGCGAACGTGGGGATCGAGCTCTCGATCCCGACGCCCGGGGCGGCCAGGTCGACGCTCGTCGCGCCGAAGTTCGAGAAGCTCGCCCGCGCGTCGTTCTGATCGGTCGCGGCGACGCAGACGATCCTGGTCGTGGCGTAGTTGCAGGGGTACTGGGGCGTCGTGTCGTTGTCGTCGCCGACGCCGTCGACGCCACCGTTCCCCGCGGCGAATACGAACAGCGTGTTGGCGCACGCCGAGCCGGTGATCGCGTCGAAGATCGCCTGGGAATTCCCGCCGCCGCCGAAGCTGCCGTTCACGACCCGCGCGCCGTTCGCGCAGGCGTAGGAGATCGCGCCCAGGATCGCGCTATCGGTCAGGCCGCCGCCGGCGTTGCCCGCCCGGAGGGGCATGATCGAGACCTGCCAGTTCACCCCGGTGACGCCGAGAGCGTTGTTGCCGCGCGCGCCGATCGTCCCGGCGACGTGCGAGCCGTGCTCGTTGGCGTCCAGCGGCACGTTGTCGTTCGAGACGAAGTCCCAGCCGTGCGTGTCGTCCACGAACCCGTTCCCGTCGTTGTCGCCACCGCCCGCCGGGTCGTCGTTCGTCCAGATGTTCGCTGTGAGGTCGGGATGGTCGTACGCGACTCCCGTGTCGATCACGCCGACGATGATGCTCGCGCTCCCCGTGGTGAGATCCCAGGCCTCGGGCGCGTCGATGTCCTTGTCGCTCACCTGGCTCAGACCCCACTGGACCCCGAAGTCCGTGTCGCTCGGGACCGTCGCCGAGATCTCGTACATGTAGTTCGGCTCGGCATAGGCCACGTCGGGGTCGGCCTCGAAGGCGGCGATCGCCTCCTCGACGGAGACGCCTTCGGGGAGCTCGACGAGCTGCGTGCGCGGCAGCGCGAGCGATTGCGCGATCGTCGCTCCCCGGTCCAGCACGGCGCCGCGGCGCTCGGCGAGGGTCGTCCCGGCTTCGAACCGGACGATCACCTGGTTCGGGACGATCTCGGCGCCGTGGAACGTGGCGCCCTGAACCAATGTCTGGCCGCTGCTGCCGGCCGAGGCGGGAACGAGTGCCGACGCTGCAGTCAGCGTGAGCAGGGCGGCAAGCCGCCAGGCGGCTCTGGACATGGCACAAAGTGTCCCAACTCGCGCCGCTCGTTACTAGCTAAACGATCTTCCAGGTCTTCTTGGCGGGCGTCGCGTCCAGGTTGCCCGCCTTGTCGGTCGCGGCGACCAGGAACGTGTGCGAGCCCTTCTTGAGCTTTTTGTAGACCTTGCCGCTCTTGCAGGTCGCCCAGGCGCCCTTGTCGAGCTTGCACTTGAACGTCGAGCCCACCTCGGTGGCGGTGAACTTGAGCGTCGCGGTGGTCGCCTTCCCGTTCTTCGGGCCGGCCGTGATCTTCGTGTTCGGCGCGACCGAGTCGACGCTCCACGCGCGGGAGACCGCGGTCGAAAGGTTCCCGGCGGCGTCGCGGGCCTGCACCTGGAACGAGTGAGCGCCCTGGCCGAGCCCGGCGAGCGTCCTCGGCGTGGTGCACGCGGCGAACGCGCCCGCGTCGATCTTGCACTCGAACGTGACACCGACTCCCTCGGCATGGGAGAACGTGAACGTCGCGCCGGTGAGCTTCACGGTGCCGGTGGGCCCGGTGAGCATCGTCGGCACCACCGGGACGGTCATGTCCACCGTCCACGTGCGTGTCGCGGCCGCGGAGGTGTTTCCGAGCGCGTCGCTCGCATTGACCTGGAAGGTGTGCGAGCCCTCGGCAAGCGCGGAGAGGTCGACCGGCGACGTGCAGGCCGCAAATGCCGCCGCGTCGAGCTTGCACTCGAACGTGACGCCGCCCTCGGTGTCGGAGAAGGCGAACGACGCGCTGGTCGCGGAGACGGAGCCCGTGGGCCCCGAGCTGAACGTCGGCACCGGGGGCGCGGCCGTGTCCACCGACCAGGCGCGCGAGCTCGAGGCGGTGTTCCCGGCCGCGTCCTTGGCCCGCACTTCGTAGGAATGCGCGCCCTGGGTGAGGCTCGACAGGTTGGCCGGTGAGGTGCAGGGAGCAAACGCGGCCGCGTCGAGCCGGCAGTCGAAGGTGACCCCGCCCTCGGTGTCGGAGAACGTGAACGACGCGCTCGTCGAGGCGACCGTTCCGGTCGGGCCGGAGTCGATCGACGGGATGGGCGGCGCGGTGACGTCCACCGTCCAGCTGCGCGAGGTCGTGCCGGAGGTGTTCCCGACCGCGTCCTTGGCGCGCACATCGAAGGTGTGGGCTCCCTCCGAGACGCTCGAGTACGACTGCGGCGAAGGGCAGCCGGCGAACGGATCCGAGTCGACGCGGCATTCGAGCGTCACGCCGCCCTCGGTGTCCGAGAAGGCGAAGTCCGCGGTCGTGACATTCACGGGTCCGGCCGGGCCGGAGTCGATCGTCGGATTCGGCGGGGGATCCGTGTCGGCCGTCCAGGTGCGCGACGCCGCCGCGGACGTGTTTCCGACCGCGTCCTTCGCCCGGACCTGGAACGTGTGTGAACCCTGGCCGACGCTCGTGTAGTCCACCGGCGAGGCGCAGACGTCGAAGACGCCCGAGTCGAGCCGGCATTCCAGGACGGCGCCGCCCTCGGTGTCGGAGAAGGTGAACGTTGCGCTTGTGGAAGCGACTGTGCCGGTCGGCCCGGAATCGATCGTCGGCACCGGCGGGGCGTCCGTGTCCACGGTCCACGTGCGCGAGATCGTGGCCGACGTGTTGCCGGCGTCGTCGATCGCGCGCAGGTCCCACGTGTGGGAGCCCTGGCCGAGCCCGGAGTAGTTCGTCGGCGACGTGCAGCCCGCATACGGACCGCCGTCGAGGCGGCACTCGAGGGTCTCGGTTCCCGTGAACGTGAATCCGGCCGAGGTCGAGGCGACCGTGCCGGTCGGGCCGCTGACGATGCTCGGATCGGCCGGGGCGATCGTGTCCACCGTCCACGTCCGCGAGATCGCCAGGGAGGTGTTGGCGACCGCGTCCTTCGCCCGAACCTGGAAGGTGTGCGAGCCCTGCGCGAGGCTCGTGTAGTCCACCGGGGAAGAGCAGTCGGCGAACGGATCCGAGTCGAGGCGGCACTCGAGGATCGCGCCGCCCTCGGTGTCGGAGAAGGTGAAGCTCGCATCGGTGGAGGGGACGGCGCCCGTGGGCCCGGAGTCGATCGTCGGCTCAGGCGGGGCGTGCGTGTCCACCGTCCAGGTGCGCGAGGTGACCGAGGACGTGTTCCCGGCCGCGTCCACGGCTCGGACGTCGAACGTGCGCGCGCCCTCCCCAAGGAGTGTGTAGTCGGCCGGCGAGGTGCAGGCGGCGTACGACGCGCCGTCGAGGCGGCACTCGAACGCGACGCCGCCTTCGCTGTCGGAGAACGCGAGCGTGGCCGCGGCCGAGGCGACCGTGCCGGTCGGGCCGGAGTCGATCGACGGCGCCGGGGGAGCGATGGTGTCCACCGTCCACGTCTGCGGGATCGCCAGAGAGGTGTTGCCGACGGCGTCCTTGGCGCGCACCTCGAAGGTGTGCGATCCCTGCGCGAGGCTCGTGTAGTCCACGGGCGAGGCGCAGACGGCGAACGGATCGGAGTCGAGGCGGCACTCGAGGATCGCGCCGGCCTCGGTGTCGGAGAAGGTGAACGACGCATCCGTCGAGGACACGAAGCCCGTGGGCCCTGAGTCGATCGTCGGCTCGGGCGGGGCAACGGTGTCCACCGTCCACGTGCGCGAGGCGGCCGACGAGGTGTTCCCGGCGAGGTCCGTGGCGCGCACGTCGAAGGTGTGGGAGCCCTGCGTGAGGCTCGTGTAGTCCACGGGAGTGGCGCAGGAACCGTAGGCGGCGCCGTCGATGCGGCACTCGATGATCTCGGTGCCGGTGAAGCCGAAAGTGGCCGCGGTCGAGGCGACGGTTCCGGCCGGCCCGGAGTCGATCGTCGGCGTGGGGGGCGCGACCGTGTCGGCCGTCCAGCTGCGCGAGGCGGCCGGTGAGGTGTTCCCGGCGGCGTCCTTGGCCTGGATCTGGAACGTGTGGCCGCCCTGGCCGAGCCCCGTGAGGTCGACCGGCGAGGTGCACGCGGCGAACGGGTCGCTGTCGAGCTTGCACTCGAAGTCGAGCCCGCCCTCGACGTTCGAGAAGGCAAAGGAGCCCGCCGTCGAGGCGACGAGTCCGGTTGGGCCGGAGTCGATCGTCGGCGCGACGGGGTCGACGGTGTCGACCGTCCAGTTACGCACCGCGGGGTCGGAGATGCTCCCGAGCCCGTTCTTCGCGTGCACCTGGAACGTGTGCAGCCCCTGTGTGAGGCTCGAGTAGACGGCCGGCGAGACGCAGACGCCGAACGCCGAGCCGTCGAGGCGGCACTCGAGCGTCGTCCCGCCCTCCACGTCCGTGAACGCGAAGGTGGCGCCCGTCGAGGAGACGGCGCCGGACGGGCCGGAGTCGATCGTCGGCGTGTCCACGAGCGAGACGATCCAGGGGTGTGTGGCCGCTCCGGACGTGTTCCCGGCGGCGTCCTTCGCGCGGACGTCGAGCGTATGGGGGGCCTCGGTGAGGCCCGGGAAAACGGCGGGCGACGTGCAGACGGCGAACGACCCGGCGTCGAGGCTGCACTCGAAGGTGAGCCCGCCCTCGACATTCGAGAACGTGAACGTGGCGGTCGTCGAAGACACGGCGGGCGGTGGGCCGCTGTCGATCGTCGGATCGGCAGGGGCGATCGTGTCCACGGTCCAGGTGCGCGTCGCGGGATCCGACGGGCCGGCCGGGCTCGTCGCGCGCACGTCGAAGGTGTGCGAGCCCTGCGAGAGGCCGGTGTAGTCGACCGGCGAGACGCACTGGGCGTACGCCGCGCCGTCCAGCCGGCACTCGACGAAGCCGACGTCGCCGGTGAAAGTGAACGTGGTCGCCGTGGACGAGACCGAGCCTGACGGCCCGAGCTCAATCGTCGGCGCGGGCGGCAGCACCGCGGCCTGGACGGCCTTCAGCGCGTTCAGCCGCTTGCCCGTCGTCGTCAGCAGAACCGGATTCGAGAACGAGGGCACCGTGTCGCCGGTCGCGAGGAGGATGTTGCGCATCTGCGTGACCGTGAGATCGGGATTGCGCGCGAGCATGAGCGCGGCGACTCCCGAGACGTGGGGCGCAGCCATCGAGGTGCCGTCGAGCCGCTGGTACGTCTCGACGCCGGGGTCGAGGCAGGACGCGCCCATGGCGTCGAGGAAGACGCCGTCCCCGGTCTGGCCGTCGCTGTCACTTACAAGCTGGAGCTTGAGGTAGAGCGCCGCTGCGCCGTCGAACATCGAGAGGTCGTCCTGGACGAGCTCGAGCGTCGAGCCGGCGCTCGGCGTGATGCTCCAGAGCGAGGCGATCTCGGTGTTGATCGTCCCGGGGGTCGTCCCGCCGGAGATGCGCAGGAAGTCGCCCGGGTCCACGTCGTGCTTCAGGTCGTACTGGAGGAAGCAGCCGCGCTTGCCCGTGAGGTTGGTGAACTCCAGGTCGCTCGCGACCTCGTTGACCGCGCCGTTCGCGTACTCGACTCCGGCCCCGGGCGAGTCGGCGAAGCTGAAGGACGGCGTCGACCAAAACTGGGTCGTGCGGCCCCAAAGCGGGGTCGAGGCCGGAGCGCTCGGGATGCCCCAGCGCGCGCCGAAGCCGGGATCCTCGAAGCCTTCGAGCTGGCCGACGAAGTCCCAGCTCGGGCTCGCGCTGAAGATGTCGTTGCCGGGCGCGGCGAGGTCGACGCTCGTCGCGCCGTAGTTCGAGTAGGGCGCGCGCCCGTCGGTCTCGTTGCTCGCCGCGACGCAGATGATCCGCGCGCTGCCGTAGGCGCACGGGTACTCGAGCGTCCCCGTGTCCATGTTCGCGCCGCCGTTCCCGGCGGCGAAGACGAAGAGGGTGTTCGCGCACGCGGGCGAGTTGATCGCGTCGAGCTCGGCCTGGGAGAACCCGGGGCCGCCGAAGCTGCCGTTCACGACCCGGGCGCCGTTCGCGCAGGCGTACGTGAACGCCGCGATCGTGTCCGAGCTCGCGAACGAACCGTAGAAATCGCCGGCGCGCAACACCATCAGCGAGACGTCCCAGTTGATGCCTGGCAGGCCCAGGTCGTTGTTGCCCTTGGCGCCGATCGTCCCGGCGACGTGGGTGCCGTGGAAATGGAAGTCGAGCGGGACGGCGTCCTCCTGGACGAAGTCCCAGCCGTGCGTGTCGTCCACGAAGCCGTTGCCGTCGGAGTCGCCTCCGCCCGCCGGGTCGTTGTTCGTCCAGATGTTCGGCGCGAGATCCGGGTGGTCGTAGGCGACGCCGGTGTCGATGACGGCCACGATCACGCTCGAGTCGCCCGTCTCCAGATCCCAGGCCGCGGGTGCGCTGATCGTCGGCATCGCCCAGAGCTCGGGATATTCCGGGTCGTTCGGGATCGCCTGCGTCGTGCGCTCGAAGTTCGGCTCCGCGTAGGCGACGTCGGGGTTCGCCTCGAGTGCGCCGATCGCCTCGCCCACGCCGACGTCGTCGGGCAGATCCACGACCTGCATCCGGGGGAGAAGCGTCTGGTCGACGGTCGCGTCCACCTCGTCGAGCGCGTCGCCGCGTTCGGCGGACGTCGTCCCGGCCTTGAAGCGGACGATGACCTGGTCGGTCGCGAGGTCGGCGTCGCTCAGGGTGCGGCCGACGCTCGTGGGCTCGGGAACGCGGGTCACGACGTCGGATTGGGCCGCGCTGGAGCCTCCCGCACCGATGGCGAGAAGTAGAACCCCTGAGAGCGTCAGGCCAAGCCGCAGCGCGTGTTTAAGCACCACCAATGAATGTCGCACGCACGAGGCGCGGCCTGAACCCCCATCTGGGGCTGTCTGCCCCCGCTGGGACACTTGCGTTCATGCCGGAAGAAGCGACTCGCATCGTGGTCGTCAGGCCGCGGACGGTGCTGCTCGTCCTCGGAATCACGCTGCTCGCGGTGCTCGGCATCGTGCTCGTCTACCTCGCGTGGCACATCATCACGTGGATCCTGATCGCGCTCTTCCTCGCGGCCGCGCTCAACCCGGCCGTGGAGTTCCTGATCAAACGTGGGATCCGGCGTGGGATGGCCGCGGCGATCGTGTTCGTCGCGGCGCTACTGGCGCTCGTCGGCCTGGGGTTCCTCGTCATTCCGCCGCTCGTCTCACAGATCCGGGACTTCATCGACGCTGTTCCGGACCTGATCGACGACCTGACCAAGGGACGCGGCCCGCTCGGCTTCCTCGAGCGCGACTACCACATCGTCGAGCGCGTCCGCGAGGCGATCGAGAACCGCGGCCTCGGCGGCGTGCTCGGCGTCACCGAGCCGGCCGTGGCCGTGGCGAAGAGCGTCGTGACCGCTGTCGTCGGCACCGTGACGATCGCGTTTCTCACCTTCTTCATGCTCCTCGAAGGCCCGAGCACGATCGAGCGGTTCCTCGCACTGCTCCCGAAGCCGATGGCCGCTCGCTGGGAACGCGTCGGCCGCGAGATCTACAAGACGATCGGCGGCTACGTCACCGGGAACCTCACGATCAGCCTGATCGCCGGCATCGCCGCGACGGCCGTGTTGTTCGGCGTGGGCTCGAAATACGCGATCGCGCTCGGCGTGGTCGTGGCCGTGCTCGACCTGATTCCGCTCGCCGGCGCCACGCTCGCGGCGATCATCGTGACCGCCGTGGTGGGCGTGGAGCTCGGCTGGATCCAGGCGCTTATCGTCGCGGTCTTCTTCATCTGCTACCAGCAGCTCGAAAACCACGTGCTGCAGCCGCTCGTCTACGGACGGACGGTGCAGCTCTCACCGCTGCTCGTCTTGATCGCCGTGCTGATCGGCGCCGAGCTTGCCGGGATTCTCGGCGCGCTCGTGGCGATCCCGACGGCCGGGTCGATCCTGGCGATCCTGCGGGAAGTGCTCGAGTACCAGCGAGAGCGTCGCGCGAACGCTCAAAGCCCGGGGTAGCGCTCGACGTTCTTGATCGAGTCGACCGTCCGGTCGCGGTAGCCGCGGTCGTAGCCCGGGCCTCCGTCCAGCCAGTCGCGCGCACCGTCGTAGCCGTGGAGCGTGTCGTTTCCGGGCCCGCCGAACATCCTGTCGTGGCCCGCGTCGCCCTGGATCCGGTCGTTGCCCGCGCCGCCCTTCAGGATGTCGTTGCCGTTCAGGCCGGCGAGAATGTCGTTCCCGCCGTACCCGCAAATGACGTCCCGTCCCGAGGTTCCGAGCAGCTGGTCCGGCCCGTTCGTCCCCTTGATCGTGCACGCGACGGCTCCGTGCGCGCTGGCGGCGACCGGCCCCCAGGCAATTACGAGTGCCGTGAAAAAGAAGCCGAGCCCTGAAAGCAGTACGCGAAGTCGCATGACGATTCCCTTCGTGCGCCGCAATCAGTAGTGCACGAGAGAAATCGGCATGGAGCGCCGCTTTGGCCATCCCTCGAACGGCGTCCCCCGTCGGCGTAGCCCTATTCGGCCGCGGCGGGGCGTTCGAACCAGACCGAGATGTCCTCGAGCGGCTTTCGCGTGAGTTTCGGAACCCGGGCCCCGTCGGCGGGAAACCCGACCGGAAAGAGCAGGATCGGGGTCTCGTTGCGCGGGCGGTCGAGCAACTCGCTCAGGAACTTCATCGGGTTCGGCGTGTGCGTGAGCGTCGCGAGGCCCATTCGATGGATCGCGGAGATGAAGAGGCCGGCGGCGATGCCGACGCTCTCGGCGACGTAGTAGTTCTTCGAGTGCGTCCCGTCGGGGAGGATGTCGTAGCTGCGCTTGAAGAGCACGACGACCCAGGGCGCGTCCGTGATGTGGGTCTTCACCCAGTCGGTGCCGAGGGGAGCGAGGGCCCGCCGCCATTCCTCGGGCAGGCGCTCGGTGTACGTGCGGTATTCCTCCTCCTCGGCGGCCTCGCGGATGCGCGCCTTGACCTCCGGGTCGCTGACCGCGACGAACGTCCAAGGCTGGGTGTGGGCGCCCGACGGCGCGGTGCCGGCGCTGCGGATCGCAAGCTCGATCAGCTCGCGGGGGACGGGCTCGGTGGAGAAGTCGCGCGTCGTACGGCGGCGGTCGAGCTCGGCATACCACTCGGCAGCGCGCGCTCGCATCTCGTCGAGCGGACGCCGCTCGAACTCGAGCGGCACGAACTCGGGCTCGGGCAGGTCGGCGTAGAGGCGGCGGTTGCGCTCGGCCCGCGCGGCATCGGTGTCGGGGTTCTCGGCCACGAGCGGCCAGTATCGCGGCGCCGGCCGCGCCGGTTCAAGCGGGCGCGATCGTTTCGGCGGGCTCGTCGGCCGGCGTCTCGGCGGCCTGGCCGTTCAACGGCGCGAGCGCCCGGTCGAGCAGCTTCTGCTCGTGAAGATTCGGCCCGGGGACGAAGGAGTGCCACGCAAGGATGTGCTGGAGGTTCCGCTCGCTGCGCAGCGCGATCGCGATCGACCGCGTGACGCTGGGCCGCTTGTGCTTCACGTCCGCGGGGGTGTTGAGGAGGCGCTCGATCCCATCGTGGAACGGCCTGCCGTTCGTCCCTCCCTCGTGGTAGGCCAGGGCGTCGAGCAGGTCCGTCGCGGTCCTGATGCCGAACCGGTGCAGGTGCTCGAGATCGGACGCCCGCGCGTGGAGCCGGAGAAGCGCTTGGTCGACCCAGTCGACGAGGCGCTCAGGTGGAATCCGCGTCCGCAGGAGGACGTTTCCGAGGTCGGCGGTCGCGAGGTTCTGGATGTCTTCGACGCCCTCCTCGACGAGCCGCGCCTCGTACCAGACGTTCATCCCGTCCAGATCGCTCAGAGGGCTTCTCGGCTCCAACGAGGGCACGGCCCGCTTGAGGATGACCGCGACCGTCGCCTGGAGTGCCTGCCAGCCGATCGTCGGGAAGACGCCGATCACGAACGCGATCGCCGAGCGCTGCGGCTGGCTCACCGACGACGGAAACAGCGGGTCGATCACCCACACGAGCAGCACGACGATGATGATCCGCATCGTCGCGCTGACGTACGCGGTCGCCTTCAGGTCGTTCTGGAAGAAGCGGCGGACGAGCATCTGGAGGACGAAGAAGTACGCGCCGAGGAAGGCGAACGCGATCGACTGGCTGGGGATGTCGGGCAGGCCCTGAAGCTGGAAGTCGCTCGGCGTGAGCGAGTGGCCGAAGATCGTCTCGGGCTGGACGACGAAGACCCAGCCGAGCGTGATCAGGAGCGTGGCCGACAGGACCTGGAGCCTGTGCGCCCGCTCGAGGCGCACCGCGTTGGGGCTGGACGAGCTCGGCAGCCGGCCGTAGAGCTCCTCGAACCGCCGGCGGTAGACGTTCTTTTCCTCGATCTCGGCGCCGTTTGCGGCGATGTCCGCCAGCCGCTCGGGGGAAAGCCGCATGAGGAGCCGGCCGCGTGCCTTGTCCCAGGCGTCGACGTACCGGCTCATCCTGGGCGGCTCGGGCAGGTGCGCGTAGTCGTCCGCGTGCAGCCGAAACAGCGTGAGGACGTACTCCCTCCAGACGGTTGGGGTCTTGCGGGAGGTGAACTGGAGGTAGAGGACCGCGGGCAGCAGGGAGAAGTACGCGACCGCGACGATCTTCAGCACGACGACCTTGCTCTCGGGCGTGAGGTAGACGGCCAGGACGATGACGGCGCCCACGAGCAGCACGAACATCGTGTAGTCGTAAAGACGCCGGAGCCCCGTGAGGACGCGATCGGCGCCCTTCTGCCCCGCGTCGAGGCCCGGAATTCTGTGGCCCGAAGAGTTTGATGCGTCTGCCGGCGTGGGTGTTCCTTTCGTGGAACGCCTCGTGCCGCAGAACTACGCCACCTTCTTCTTACGCCGCTGCCCACCAGGTGTCAAGCGCCGCCGAGACCGACCTACCGCGCCTCGGCGACCGCGCGCTCGCGGAGATCGCCTCTCCGCCTCAGGTCAGGGCGAGCCCGTGGCCCGCCGCCGCCTCCAGATGACGATCGCGGCGGCTCCTCCTCCCACGAGGGCCAGGGCGAGGGCGATCCAGCCCCAGGGCGTGTCGCTTTCGGTGGACGCAGGTTCGGCCGCGGTCGTCTCGACCGGGGTTGTCTCGACGGGCGTCGTCTCGGCCGGGATCGTCTCCACGGTCGTCTCTACCACGGTCGTCGTTTCCGCTGTCGGCGTCTCCACGGTGACCGTGGTCGTGTCCTCGGGCTCCTGCGCGAGTACGGCAAGCAGCAAGGCAAGCAAGGCCCGCAGGTCGCCCTCGTCCTGCGGCGGCTCGGGCTCGGGCTCGACCGGGCTCGTGTCTGTCGCCGTCTCTGTCGCGGGAGGGACGGTCTCCGGCGGTTCCGTCGTCTCGACAACCGTCGGCGGGGCCTCGGTGGTCGTCTCCGGCTCCGAAACCGTCGGGGGAGCTTCAGTCGTGGTCTCCGTTGAGGTCTCCGTCTGCGACGGAGGGGTCCCCAGCGTCACTTCGGGCAGGGTGCCGGTGAGCCCGGTCGCGCCGGACAGGGCCGGGAGCCCGCTCGAGTCTCCCGCGCAGCCGGCAAGCAAGTACCCGGCGACGGCGAGAACGGCGAAGAACGGACCGAATTGGAGCGCCTGACGCACCATGATCCGAGTGTAGGGACGGCGGTGGCCGTCCTAGTGCGCCTGGGAGGATTCGAACCTCCGACCCGCGGATTAGAAGTCCGCCGCTCTGTCCACTGAGCTACAGGCGCCCGCCGGGCGACGGTAGCAGCGCCGACGCTAGGATTCAGTACGCGAGGTGGCGGTAGCTCAGTTGGTAGAGCCCCGGGTTGTGGTCCCGGTTGTCGTGGGTTCGAGTCCCATCCGCCACCCTCACTCGGCCCAGACCTGAGCCAGATGCACGACCGTCGCGACGGCGGCTCCGAGGTCGGCGACGCAGCACCACTCGAAGCGGCTGTGGAAGTCGTGTCCGCCGGTCGGGAGGTTCGGGGTCGGCAGGCCGCGCTCGGAGAGCTTCGATCCGTCGGTGCCGCCGCGGATCTCGTGGAGCGTCGGCTCGATTCCGGTGCGGCGGACGGCCTCCATCGCAGCGTCGAGCACATGCGGATGGTCGTCGAGGTACTCCTTCATGTTCCGGTACTGCTCGGTCACCTCGATCGAGACGGACGAGCCGGGGTAGGCAGCGACGGCCTCGTCGGCGAGGCTGCGCACGAGGCGCTCCTTCTCGTCGAGCGAGGAGTCGTCGAAGGCGCGGAGGATCATGACCACCGTGTAGATCTCGCTGTTGCCGGACGCGCGCCACGGGTGGACGAACCCGTCGCGGCCCTCGGTCGTCTCCGGCGAGAGTGAGTCGGCTGGAAGCGCGGCGAGGAACTGCCCGGCGGCCTTGAGCGCGTTCACGAGCCGGTCCTTCGCCGAGCCCGGATGCACGGCGACGCCGGTGAAGGTGAGCGTGGCCTCGCGGGCCGTCCAGGTCTCGTTTTCGATCTCTCCGGCCGTTGAGCCGTCGAGCGTGTACGCCGCCGCTGCGCCGAGCGTCTCCAGCTCGAGCCCGTCGGTCCCGGTTCCGATCTCCTCGTCGCGCGTGAAGCAGATCCGGAGTGGCCCATGCTCGAGCTCCGGATGCGCGAGGAGATACTCGGCCGCGGCCATGATCGCGGCGACGCCGGCCTTGTCGTCCGCGCCGAGGAGCGTCGTTCCGTCGCTTGTCACCAGCTCGTGTCCGATGTGGTCGAGGAGCTTGGGGCTCACCGCGGGATCGAGCGCGACCGCGGAGTCGGCCTTGAGCGGCACGCGGCCGCCCTCGTAGCGGATCACCTGCGGGTCGACGTTCGCCGCGGGAGCATCCGGGGCGACGTCCACGTGCGCGAGGAACGCGATCGTCGAAACGTCGCGCTCCACGGTGGCCGGCACGGTCGCGAAGACGTAACCGTGCTCGTCCAGGTAGGCGTCCGCGAGCCCGATCTCGTGCAGCTCCTCCACGAGGAGCCGGGAGAGGTCGAGCTGCTTCGCCGTCGAGGGAACCGTGTCCGAGGTCGGGTCCGCCTGGGTGTCGATGCGCGCGTAGCGCAGGAACCGCTCGAGCGCGCCGGGCGCGGTCTCTCGGGCGAGATCGGAGCGGAAGCCGTCGTCGCTCATGCGATCGTGTACTTCAGATGCGTTGCGAGCTCCGAGTGCCGGACGCTCTCGAGCTCGAGCATCGGCAGCGAGCCGCGGAGCCCGCTGAACAGCCGAACGCCGCTGCCGAGGAACATCGGCGCGACGTGGATCTGGAGCTCGTCCACCACCCCGGCGGTCAGGAACTGGTCGACCGTCGAGCCGCCGCCCGCGATCGCGACGCCCCGGTCCTCGGCGGCTGCACGCGCCTGCTCGAGGGCAGCGTCGATCCCCTCGGTGACGAAGTGGAACGTCGTGTCGCCGTGCATCTCGAGCGGCTCGCGCGCGTGGTGCGTGAGCACGAAGACCGGCACATGGAAGGGCGGATCGTCGCCCCACCAGCCGCGCCCGTTCGGGTCGTCCTCCCACGGTCCCGAGCCGCCGCTGAACATCTTCCGGCCCATGATCGTCGCGCCCGTGAACGCCACGGTTTCCGCGATGACCTCCGAGTCGACGTTCGCCTCTCCGCCTTCGAGCCCGTGCGCTTGGCGCCAGCTCTCGGCCTGGAAGGCCCACTCGTGGAGCGCAAGTCCGCCGGCCCCGAGCGGATCGTCGAGCGAAGCATCCGGGCCGGCGACGAAGCCGTCGATGGACATCGTGATGTCGGCCTTGACGCGGGACATGCAGTGCATCGTTCCACAACGAGCCGTGCGAGAATCCCGCGGTGGCGCTCGCCGACTTCGATCGCGTCCCGCTCATGTTCGGGCCCTCGCCGGTGCACCGCCTGGAGCGGCTCTCGGAACACCTGGGCGGCGAGGTCGAGATCTGGGCCAAGCGCGAGGACGTGCAGCTCGGGCCTCTCCTACGGCGGGAACAAGGTGCGCAAGCTCGAGTACCTCGTCGCCGACGCGCTCGCGCAGGGGTGCGACACGCTCGTCTCGATCGGCGGCGTCCAGTCGAACCACACGCGCCAGGTCGCCGCGGTCGCCGCGCACCTCGGTCTCGGCTGCGTGCTCGTCCAGGAGCACTGGGTGGACTGGGACGACCCCGTCTACGACAAGGTCGGGAACATCCTCCTGTCGCGGATCATGGGCGCCGACGTGCGGCTCGATCCGGGTGGATTCGATATTGGAATCAGGCCGAGCTGGGAAGAGGCGCTCTCGTCTGTGGAGGCGCGCGGCGGCAAGCCGTATCCGATCCCTGCGGGCGGGTCGGATCATCCGCTCGGCGGGCTCGGCTTTGCGCGCTGGGCCGGCGAGGTGGCCGAGCAGGAGGCGGAGCTCGGCGTCTTCTTCGACACGATCGTGGTGTGCGCGGTGACCGGCTCGACGCACGCCGGAATGGTCGCCGGGTTTGCGCTGCAGGAGGCGGAGCGCTCGGTGCTCGGGATCGACGGCTCGGCGACCGTGCAGCAGACGTGGGAGCAGATCGCACGGATCGCGCGGTTCACGGCGGAGGCGATCGGCCTGGACCGCGAGTTGGCCGACGAGGAAATCGTCCTCCTGGACGAGTGGCACGCGGGGACGTACGGGATTCCGGACGCGAAGACGATCGAGGCGATCCGCCTGTGCGCCCGGCTCGAGGGCGTCATCACCGATCCGGTCTACGAGGGCAAATCCATGGCGGCGCTCATCGACCTCGTGCGCGACGGGCGCATCCCGGCGGGCTCGCGGGTCCTCTACGCACATCTCGGCGGCCAGCCGGCCCTGAACGGCTACGCCGGCGCCTTCGCGTAACCGTCGTTTCGGGCCGTGTCCGGGGTCTGACCCCGGCCATGGCCGCAAGCGGCAATGTCCACGACATGTCCCTGGCCATGTCCCGCTCGCAGCGAAGATCCGCTGGGCACGTGCGGCGCGCCCGGCCCTTGGACGTGTCCATTCAGGCCATGAGAGGGGTCTGACCCCGGCCGTGGCTCGAACGGCCGTGGCCCGCGGTCGCGGGAGGGGCCGTGGCCGCCGGTAGTTTTCGGACATGGCCGAGGAGCTGACCGAGCGGATCGTCGTCTTCGGGGAGGAGCTGCGGCTCGACCCGCCGCTGCCCGACCTGCTCGTCACCGCCCAGCACCACCTCGAGGAACTCCGCGCCCGCTGGGGCGACGTACTCCCCGCCGGTGAGCGCTTCGAGCTGATGAGCGAGGCGCTCGACGAGCCTCGACGGCGCGCTCGAGAGCGTGCGCATCGCGCGCGAGCGGCTCGGCCGGATCGAGGCGCATCTCGCCCGTTCGTTCGACCTCGCCCTCGCCCGGCTCCGGTCGGCCGAGCGCGAAGCTCGACGCGGAATGAGCACGACCGCCGAGCCGACCGCCGCGCCGGCCGTCGCGCCGGCCGTCGCGCAGCCGCGTGTGCGGGTCGTCTTCGGCGCGCTTCTGCTCGTAGTCCTCCTCGCGGCGCTCGACCAGACGATCGTCTCGACGGCCCTGCCCACGATCGTGGAGAAGCTCGGCGGCGTTCAGCACCTCTCCTGGGTCGTGACCGCGTACCTCCTCGGCTCGACCATCGTGACGCCGCTCTACGGGAAGCTCGGCGACCTGTACGGCCGCAAGCGGATGCTGCAGTCGGCCATCCTGATCTTCCTGCTCGGCTCGGCGCTCTGCGGACTGGCGCAGAACATGCCGCAGCTGATCGCGTTCCGCGCCATCCAGGGAGTCGGCGGCGGCGGCCTCATGGTCACGGCGATCGCGAGCGTGGGCGACATCGTCCCGCCGCGCGACCGCGGTCGCTACCAGGGGATGTTCGGCGCCGTGTTCGGCCTGGCCACGATCATCGGGCCGCTCGCCGGCGGATTCATCGTCGAGCACCTGTCGTGGCGCTGGATCTTCTACGTGAACATCCCGATCGGCGCGGTCGCGTTCGCGGTCGTCGCGATCGTCCTCAAGGATCCGTCCGAGCGCCGCCAGCATGCGATCGACTACCTGGGCGCCGCGCTCCTCGCCGTCGCGCTGACCTCGATCGTCCTCTTCACGAGCCTAGGCGGGACGACGCTCGGCTGGAGCTCGCCGACGATCGTCCTCCTCGGGATTCTCGGCGCACTCGGCGTGGCCGGCTTCCTCGCCGTCGAGCGCCGTGCGGCCGAGCCGATCCTCCCGCTGGCGCTCTTCCAGAACCGTGTCTTCTCGGTGGCGAGCGCGATCGGATTCATCGTCGGCCTCGCGCTTTTCGGCTCGGTCACGTACCTGCCGCTCTACCTCCAGATCGCCAAGGGGCAGAGCCCGGCCGAGTCGGGGCTCCAGCTCCTGCCGCTCATGGCCGGCCTGCTCGTCGCGTCGATCGGCAGCGGCCAGCTGATCTCGCGGATTGGGCGCTACCGCGTGTTCCCGATCGTGGGGACAGCGTTCATGACGGTCGCGCTGGCGCTGCTCTCGCGGATCACCGAGGACACGAGCCTGGTCGTCGTGGACGCGTACATGCTCCTGCTCGGACTGGGGCTCGGGTTCGTCATGCAGGTGCTCGTCCTGGCCGTGCAAAACGCGGTCGACTACACGTTTCTCGGTGTTGCGACGTCCGGGGCGACGCTCTTCCGCTCGATCGGCGGCTCGATCGGGGTCTCGCTCTTCGGGGCGATCTTCGCCAACCAGCTCGCCACGAATCTGGCGTCGCGGATTCCACCCGGCTCGGCGACGCCGGACGCGACCGATCCGGCCACCATCGCCGGGCTTCCACCGGCGGTGCATGCCGCCTACGTCGAGGCGTTCGCGACCTCGATCCGCCCGGTGTTCCTCGCGGCGGCGTTCATCTCCGCGGCCGCGTTCGTCCTCACGTGGTTCCTCGAGGAGCTGCCGCTGCGGCGCACCGTCGCGGCCGAGGGGATCGGGGAGAGCTTCGCGTCGCCGCGCTCGGACGACTCCTACGAGGAGCTCGTGCGCTCGCTCTCCGTGCTGACAGAGCGCGAGAACCGCTGGAACGCGTACGCCGGACTGTCCGAGCGGGCCGGGGTGGACGCGAGCCCGGCGGCGGCCTGGCTCCTGATCCGGCTCGGGGAAGGGGAGACGCCGAACGCGGCGCCGGAACGGCTGGCCGGGCCGCTCCTCGAACTGCGTGGTCGCGGCTTCGTGGTCACCGGGTCGCGGCTGACGGACTCGGGGCGTGAGGCGCACGACCGTCTGGTCGCCGCGCGGGAGAAGCGGATCGCGGAGCTCCTCGACGGCTGGGAGCCCGAGCGGCACGCGGAGCTCGAGGAGGTCGTCGCCGGCTTCGCCCGAGACCTCGCCGCCGAGATGCCGCGCGAACCCCGCTAGCGCTGGTCACGTCCCTTCGGGACATGACCGGGGTCAGACCCCGGCCGTGGCCGGAAAAGACGTGGCCGCTAGCGCGGCTTGCGCACGGCGTTGCGGGCGCGGCTGGCCGCGTCGGCCACCTTCGGGCCGTGCTCCCGGGCCAGGCGGGCGGCCTTCGGGCCGTGGGTCTTCGCCAGCATCGCGGCGGTGATCATCATCTGCCGCCGATGGCGCCGCGGAATGAGCTTCCATCCGCGCGTGAGGAGCAAGTACAGCTTGATCACGGCGTCTCCTAGGCGTCCTCGCGGCGGCGGAACCCGGTTGCGTCCGGCGCGGGCGACAGGGGGCTCGACGGCAGCCCGGGCCCCGGATTCGCGACGTTGAACCCGCCGGGCGCGACGTCGTTCGGCGTGTCCGGATGGAAGACCGCGGCCAGGTACTGGATCTGCCCGCGCCCCGGCCCGAGCTCGAACTGCCCGCCGCCGTACGCGCCGATCCCGTTGGCCTCGCAGTAGTCGTATGCCTCGCAGAGCGCGCTGAGGCTCCCGAACCGCGACGGCTTCACGTTCACGGTCTTCGGCGGCCACCTGAGCGCCTCGATGTCGGCGACCGAATGGATGATCGCGTCCCAGGTGACCCGGTCGCGCGCAGGCTCGAGCACGGCCTCGGTCTCGGGCGTGAGGTCCGGATCCTCGATCCACGCGTCCGGAAACGCCTCGATGACGCGGCGGTAGAGATCGACGTCGGGCGCCTGGTCGACGACCGTGCCCTTGTACTGGCCCTTGAGGTCGATCGAGTCCACCGCGCCGAGCTTCGCGCAGCTCCTCGATCAGCTCGTCCGTCCACTCGCTGGTGGCGTCGAGCTTGAACTTCATGTCCGGGTAGTTCTCGAGGATTCCCCGAACGGGCGCGCTCGTCGGCTCCTCGCCGAGGCGCATCGAGACGACGAAGTTGAGCGGCTTGCACGGACGCCCGACCGCCTCGGTGAGCGGAATCCCGGCCTGTCGGAGCGCCAGGTCGAGGGCGGCGCTCTCGTAGGCCCAGCGGCGGTAGATGCGGTAGACGTCGCGGTCCGGCGCCTGCGGAAACGTGTCGAGCCCGCCGATGTGCCCGGAGAACGAATCGAGCGTGTACGAGCCGGCGAGCGGAAGGAACGGCCCGGCCTCCTGGTTGCGCAGCTGGTCGTCGGCGTCGTAGGTGACGTCCTCGCCGACTCCTTCCTCGCCGCCGCCCGCGAGGCGGATCACGGTCGTCCGCCGGGTGAAGCCGCTCGACACGTCGAGGACGAGCCCTTCGAGCGCGTACGAGTCGATCTCGACGGGTAGGTCGCGCAGCAGCTCGTAGGTCGCCATCGACCGGGAAGTGTGCCCGAAGAGTCTTAGGAACCGCTTAGCCCAGTCTCATCCGCCTCTTACGCGCGACTGGTCTCCTTCCCTCATCGCATGAGCACCGCTCTCCTCTCCCCGTCCGAAGCCCCCTCCGTCGCAAGCCGGCGGAGGGGGCAGGCCGAGGTCGAGCGGATGCTCGCGGAGCTGCGCCGGCTGGTCGGGGAGCACGACGCCCGGGCGGAGCCTTTGCGCTGGCAGATCGCCGAGGCGGTCAAGGCCGATCTGAAGCGTCGCGCCGGCTGAGTGGGCCCGGGTTCCCGAACGAAATCTTGACTGGCTGCCGACGATCGCCGTAGTCTGCCCGGGTAGCCTGAGGTAGCGCCCGACACGGAGGGGGGGATCGTCGTGGCAACCGACATCTACCTGAAGATCGACAGCATCAAGGGCGAGTCGCTCGACGACAAGCACAAGGATCAGATCGAGGTACTCAGTTGGTCCTGGGGCGTGGCGAATTCTGGGACAAGCGCCCACGCAGGCGGCGGCGGAGAGGGGAAGGCGAGCTTCCACGACCTCTCCTTCACCCACAAGATCGACAAGGCCTCGCCGTCGTTGCTGACCGGGTGCGCGACCGGACAGCACATCAAGGAAGCGACGATCACGCGCCGGAAGGCCGGCAAGGGGCAGCAGGAGTTCCTGATCATCAAGATGAACGACGTGATCGTGACGTCGGTGTCGGAGGCCGACGAGGGCGGCGGCGGCCAGATGGAGTCGGTGACGCTGGCGTTCGCGAAGGTCGACGTCGAGTACCGGCCGCAGAAGGCCGACGGATCGTTGGCTGCGGGCATTCACTTCAAATACGACATCAAGGCGAACAAGAAGCTCTAGTCGGACGACGGAAGCGCCCCGTAACAACCGAGCCCTGAGCCTCGACGAGGCGCTGTCCGTCGCGGTCGCGCTGCAGCAGGCCGAGCAGTGGGCGGCGGCCGCGGAGATCTACCGGACGATCCTCGAGGTCGCGCCCGAACATGCCGGCGCGCTCCACTTCTCCGGCGTGCTCGCGCATCAGCAGGAGCGAGACGACGACGCAGTCGCGCTGATCGAGCGGAGCCTCGAGCTCGAGCCCGACCAGCCCGACTGGTACAGCAACTTCGGGATCGTCCTGCAGGATCGCCTCCGGCTGGACGAAGCCGTTGCCGCGTACCAGCAGGCGATCGTTCTGGACTCCGATCACGCGAACGCCCACAACAATCTCGGCGTAGTCCTCCGCGCAAAGGGACAGGTCGTCGACGCGGAAGCGGCATACCGAGCGGCGATCCGGATCGAGCCCGACCACGTGGATGCGCACAACAACCTCGGCGTCCTGCTCAACGGCCTGGGCCGCCAGCGGGAAGCCGCGCTCTGCTTCTCGAAGGTCATCACCCTGCGGCCCAAGCATCCGGAAGCGCGACGGCTGCTGGCCCTGGCGCACTACACGCTCGGCGAAGTCGACCGGTCAGTCGAAATCTTCGAGGAGTGGCTCCGCGAAGAGCCGGACGATCCCATCGCCCGGCACATGCTCGCAGCGTGCTCCGGCCGCGAGGTGCCGGAACGGGCGTCCGACGCGTTCATCGAGAAGACCTTCGACAGCTTCGCGGCGAGCTTCGACGCGAAGCTCGCGAGTCTCGAGTATCGGGCACCGGCCCTCGTGGCGGAGATGCTCGCGCACGCCGGCCTCGACGCGTCTCGAAGCCTCGACATCCTCGACGCCGGTTGCGGGACCGGGCTCTGCGGACCGCTCGTCGCCCGGTACGCGAAGCGCCTGGTCGGGGTCGATCTCTCCGAGGCGATGCTCGCTCAAGCGCGCGCGCGGAACGTCTACGACGAGCTGGCCAGGCGCGAGTTGACCGAGTACCTGCGCGACTCCCCCGGTGCGTTCGACGTGATCGTGTCGGCCGACACGCTCGTCTACTTCGGCCCGCTGGAGGCGGTAGCCGCGGCAGCGGCGAGCGCGCTACGTCCCGGCGGCGTCCTCGTCTTCACCGTCGAAGAGCTCTCGGACAACGGAGACGACGCCGGGTACTCACTCAGCCCGAACGGGCGGTACTGTCACTCGCCCGGTTACCTCGAGCGCGTGCTGGCCGATGCGGGACTGCAGCCGGAGGTCGTTCCCGCTGAGCTGCGCCTCGAGGCCGGCGAGCCGGTCGCGGGGCTGGTCGTGCGAGCGATCAGGACGCGTATCGGCGCCTGAGCTCGCCGGTCACGCGCGCCGCCTTGGACAGCGTTGTGGCGAAATGGCCCCGGGAGGAATCGAACCTCCGCGCGCAGGTTCGAAGCCTGCCGCTCTATCCACTGAGCTACGGGGCCGGGCGAATCCAGTCTAGACCGGGGCCTCGCCTGTCCCTTTCAGCCACGGCCGGGGTCTGACCCCGGACATGTCCCGCGGCGTCGGCCCGCTTCTCCACCAGAACGCTGAAGAAGCCGCAAGGCCGTTCATGGAACCACGCCGATCGAGCCTCGCCGAGGCGTCCCTTGCGGCCACGGCCGGGGTCTGACCCCGGACATGGCCTTTCGCTCAACGCGCCCGCTCGGCCTCCTTGTTCACCTCGGCGCCGAGGACGAGCGCGAGGCTCGAGAGCCAAAGCCACGTGAGGACGATGATCACGCCCGCGAGCGAGCCCCACACCTTGTTGTAGGAGCCGAACCGGTCCACGTACATCGCGAACCCCCCGGACGCGACGAGCCAGATGGTGATCGCCACGACCGCGCCCGGCGTGACGAGCCGGAGCCGCCGCGGCTCGGTGTTCGGGCCGAGGTAGAGAACGGCGCCGAACGTCACAAACAGCCCGCCGAGCAGGATCGGCCACTCCACGATCCACCAGATCCAGCTTACGGCGCTCTCCGCGTCGAGCGCATCGCCGACCCACTCGGACAGCACCGGGCCGAGCACAAGGAGAGCCAACATGAGCGCAAGCGCCAGCAGAACCCAGCCGAGCATGAGGAGCGCGATCAGCCGGCGACGCGCGTACGTCCGTGTCTCCTTCAGCCCGTGGATCCGGTTCAGCCCGCGCATGAGCGCGCCCATCGCGCTCGTCGCCGTCCACACGGCGAGCACGACGCCAACGAGGATCAGCGCGATCCCGCCGGTCTGGTTGTCGAGTGCGCGCGTGAGTGAGTCGTCGAGCAGCGCGGTCGCCTCGTCCGGAATGACGCCGTCCAGCCGGTCGATGAGCCCGTTCACGGTGTCCTCGCCCGCGAGGACGGTGAAGAGCCCGACCGTGACGAGCCCGACGGCGGGCACGGCCAAGAACGCGTAGTAGGCGAGCGATGCAGCGACGTCGGTCGCGCCGTCCGCCAGCGCTCCCCGGACGGAGCGGCGGAGGATCGCGGGCCAGCGGCGTTCCATGAGCCCTCGCATCCCAGGGGACGCTAGCCCATTACCCTTCCGGAGCAAGCGGGCGTGGCGGAACTGGTAGACGCGGCGGGTTTAGGTCCCGTTGGGCGCAAGCTCTTAGAGGTTCGAGTCCTCTCGCCCGCATGGAAGGCCGACGCTTCTCCCCGCAGCGCGGCGTAGCGCTGGCAGAATGGGCCGGGCCGTGAAGACGACCGTCGAAGAGCTCCCCGAAAATCGCGTACGCCTCGCGGTCGAAGTCTCCGAGCACGACGTCGCGCACGCGTTCGAGCACGCCGCTTCGGACCTCGCGGCCAACACCCGCATCCCTGGGTTCCGGCCTGGTACCGCGCCGCTGGCGGTCGTCGCCGCGCGGCTCGGCCGCGACACGCTGTGGGAGGAGGCCGTGCGCGGCCATCTCGACGGCTGGTTTTGGAACGCGGCCGACGAGGCGGGCATCCAGGCGGTCGGCGCGCCCGAGGTCGAGCTTGGGGAGGTGCCCGCCGAGGGCGAGCCGTTCCTCTTCTCCGCCACGGTCGACGTGCTCACGAAGCCGGAGCTCGGCGACTGGTCGGGGCTCGAGGTCCCGCGCGCCGAGCCGGAGATTCCCGAGGAGATCGTCGATGCCGAGCTGGAGGAGCTCCGCCGCACCGTCGCCGAGCTCGTCCCGGTCGAACGGTCCGCGCAGGAAGGCGACACGGTCGTCGTCGACCTCGAGGGCGAGCAGGTCGGAACGCAGCGCGACTACGTGACCGAGGTGGGAAGCGGCCGGCTGATCGAGGAGCTGGACGCAGCGCTCCCCGGCATGGCCGCGGGCGAGTCGAAGACCGTCGTTCTCGCGATGCCGGACGAGGCGACCACCGACGTCCTCATGACGGTCAAGGAGATCAAGGAGCCGATCCTGCCGGAGCTGGACGACGAGCTGGCCAAGTCGGCGAGCGAGTTCGACACGATGGCCGAGCTGCGCGCCGAGATCGAGGCGCGGCTGCTCGAGTCGATGGCCGACGAGACCGAGGCGGCGTTCCGCGAGTCCGCAGTCGACGCCGTGGTCGACTCGACCACCTTCGACGTCCCCGGCGCGCTGGTCGACCGGCGCGCGTCCGAGCTCTTCAACGGACTGGCGCGCTCGCTCGCGCAGCGCGGGATCAGCGTCGAGACGTACCTGGCCACGACGGGCCAGTCGCAGGAGGACGTCGCCATGCGCCTGCGCGCGCAGGCCGAGCGGGCCATCCGCCGCGAGCTCGTCCTCGACGCCGCTGCGGATAAGCTCGGGCTGGAGGTCACCGACGAGGAGCTCGAGGCGTTCGTCCGCGAGCAGTCCGAAGCGGCCGGCGACGACCCCGACACGACCTTGGAAACGCTTCGCGAGCGCGGCGCCCTCGAGGCCCTGCGCACCGACCTGAAAATGAGAAAAGCACTCGACGAGATCGCGGCCGGCGTGCAGCCGATTCCGGTGGAGCTGGCGCAGGCCCGCGAAAAACTCTGGACCCCGGAGAAGGAGAAGACCACATCCGGGATGAACCTTTGGACCCCAGGCAGCGAGGAGGAACGTACGACATGAGTCCCCTGATCCCGATGGTGGTGGAGCAGACATCGCGCGGCGAGCGCGCGTTCGACATCTACTCGCGCCTGCTCAACGAGCGAATCATCTTCCTCGGGACCCCGATCGACGATCAGATCGCGAATCTCATCATCGCGCAGCTGATCCATCTCGAATCGGAGGATCCCGACAAGGACATCTCGATCTACATCAACTCGCCGGGCGGCTCGGTGTACGCCGGGCTCGCCGTCTACGACACGATGCAGTACGTCAAGCCACAGATCCAGACCGTGTGCGTCGGCATGGCCATGTCGATGGGCGCGGTGCTGCTCGCGGGCGGCGCCCAGGGCAAGCGCATGGCGCTGCCGAACTCGAAGATCCTGATCCACCAGGTCTCGAGCGGCTTCCAGGGCCAGGCCACGGACATCGAGATCCAGGCGCGCGAGGTCATCAACATCAAGCGCCGCCTGGAGGAGATCCTCGCCGAGCACACCGGCCAGGAGACCGAGAAGGTCTCCAAGGACATGGAGCGCGATTACTTCATGACCGCGCAGGAGGCGAAGGACTACGGCATCATCGACACCGTCCAGACCCAGCGCGGCGCCGGAGTCGCCGCTGCAGCCTGATCCCCTAGGCGT
Organism: uncultured Thermoleophilia bacterium; assembly: GCA_963716435.1. Taxonomy (GTDB): domain Bacteria; phylum Actinomycetota; class Thermoleophilia; order Gaiellales; family Gaiellaceae; genus CAVRUF01. The sequence goes on along the minus strand of OY970312.1, from coordinate 2,395,155 downwards.
AACCGGAAAGACGCGCTACAAGGTTAAGCAGACATGGCCCGAGCAACCGACGGAAACGAACAGCTCCTCTGCAGCTTCTGCGGCAAGAGCCAGAGGCAGGTCAAGAAGCTGATCGCCGGCCCCGGCGTCTACATCTGCGACGAGTGCATCGATCTCTGCAACGAGATCATCGACGAGGAGCTCACCGCTCCCGTGCAGCTCGATCTCGACAACCTGCCGCGCCCGAAGGAGATCTACGAGGTCCTGAACGACTACGTGGTCGGCCAGGAGGAAGCGAAGCGAACCCTCTCGGTCGCGGTCTACAACCACTACAAGCGCGTTCAGATGGCGGTCGGCGAGGGTGACGTCGAGCTGGCCAAGTCGAACATCCTCCTACTCGGCCCGACCGGGTGCGGCAAGACGCTGCTCGCGCAGACGCTCGCGCGGATCCTGAACGTGCCGTTTGCGATTGCCGACGCGACCGCGCTCACCGAGGCGGGCTACGTCGGCGAGGACGTCGAGAACATCCTCCTCAAGCTGATCCAGGCGGCCGACTTCGACGTGAAGAAGGCCGAGACCGGGATCATCTACATCGACGAGGTCGACAAGATCGCGCGCAAGGCGGACAACCCGTCGATCACGCGCGACGTGTCGGGCGAGGGTGTCCAGCAGGCGCTCCTGAAGATCCTCGAGGGGACGGTCGCGAGCGTGCCGCCGCAGGGTGGGCGCAAGCATCCGCACCAGGAGTTCCTCTCGATCGACACCACGAACATCCTCTTCATCTGCGGCGGCGCCTTCGCCGGCCTGGAGAAGATCATCGGCAAGCGGATCGGCAAGAACGCGGTCGGCTTCGGCGCCGACATCAAGTCCCGCAAGGACACCGTCAGCGAGGAGCTGCACGCCAAGGTGATGCCCGAGGATCTGCTCGGCTACGGGCTCATCCCCGAGTTCATCGGCCGGCTGCCCGTCATCTCGGCGGTGCACCAACTCACGAAGGAGGACCTCGTGACGATCCTCCTCGAGCCGAAGAACGCGCTCGTCAAGCAGTACCAGCGGTTCTTCAACTACGACTCGATCGAGCTGATCTTCACCGAGGACGCGCTCTGGGAGATCGCCGACAAGGCCCTCGAGCGCGAGACCGGCGCCCGCGGACTGCGCTCGATCATCGAGCACGCGCTCCTCGACGTCATGTTCGAGCTTCCGTCGCGCACCGACGTGAACAAGTGCGTGATCACGAAGGAGACGATCGAGAAGCACCTGCGCCCGACCCTTCTCACCGAGGGCGGCGCCGGCTCCGAAGACGCCGAAGAGCTGGCCGAAGAGTCCGCGTAGCGCGGCTCGGCGCTCGAGCGCTCGAACTGTCCCTTCTGGACACGGCCGGGGTCTGACCCCTGCCATGGCCGAAACGGCCGTGCCTAGTTCGCAAGGCGGGGCGGGCGCTAGAGTTTCGAATGTCACATGGCGTCTGCGGGCCCACGCACCCGAGTTGACCGAACCCTCGTGGCCGAGCGCGGCTGCCTTGTGATTGCGGACATCTCCGGCTACACGGACTACGTCGTCCAGAGCCCGCTCGAGCATGCCGAGGACGTCCTCGCGGAGATCACCGAGCTCGTCGCCGACCGCCTAGGCGCCGCGTTTCGCGTGAACAAGCGCGAGGGGGACGCGCTCTTCGCGTATGCGATCGGGGAGAGGATCGACGCATCGATGCTCCTCGACGCGGTCGACGCGGCCTACTTCGCGTTCCGCGCCCGGCTCGAGGGGATCGGGCACTCGACGAGTTGCGGCTGCGCGGCCTGCGCGAAGCTGCCGGATCTCGATCTCAAGCTCGTGCTCCACTACGGATCGTTCATCCGCCGCCCGTCGGCCACAGGGGAGGAGCTGACGGGGAGGGACGTGATCGTGGTCCATCGCCTGCTCAAGAACGCCGTCGCCGAGGCGTTCGGCACCCGCGGCTACGTGCTCGCCACTGCGGACTGTGTGGAGGCCTTGGGAATCGACGCTGCCGTGCTCGGGTTCCGCGAGCACCGCGAGACGTACGGCGACGTCGGCGAGATGCGTGTCTTCGTGCTCGACCTCGAGCAGCGTTTCCGGGACGAGGAGAACCGTCGTCGCGTCGTCGTCACGGCCGAGGAGGCGGCGTTCGAGGTCGAGACGCTGCTTCCGGCCACGCCTTCGGTCGCGTGGGAGCATCTCACCGCCCCGGAGAAGCGGGCGCAGTGGCGCGAGACGACCGTCGAGGAGTCCTCCGTCGGCGGCCGGCGCGCGGCCGGCTCGACGAGCTACTGCGTCGACGGGCGCGCGCTCGTCTACGAAGAGATCCTCGACTGGCGGCCGTTCACGTATTTCACGGAGGGCCGCCGTCTTCGCGGTGCGACCCGGCTCGTGCTGACGACCGAGCTCGAGCCGGCGGGCGACTCCACCCGGGTGGTGACCCGCGGCGCGGTCGAGGGCCGACGCGGCTTCGGGTCGCGAGCTGCGATCCGCGCTATCCAGCGTTCGCTCTCCGGCGGGTACGAGCGCCTCGGCGCGATCCTCGCGGACGGCACCGAGCCGGTCGCCGACCCGAGCGAGGGGAGTTGCGGATGCTAGGAGCGGCGCGGCTGTACGCGAACCTGACGGCGTCCGATCTCGACCGGGCCGTCGAGTTCTACGAGGGAACGCTCGGGCTTCCCGTGCTCGAACGGCACGAGGTGATGCCCGGGCACGAGGAGGTGCTCTTCGACGCCGGGGGCGCGGTCATCTGCATCGAGCAGGGCGAAACGACGCCCAGCGGCAAGACGCCGGTCTCATTTGAGGTCGAGGACATCGACGCCGCGGTCGCCGAGCTGCGCCAGAAGAGTGTGGTGTTCGAGGAGTACGACCTGCCAGGGCTGAAGACCGAGAACGGGGTCGCCACGATCGGTGCGCTGAGCGCCGCATGGTTCAAGGATCCCGACGGGACGCTCCTCGCCCTCCTCCAGGCGTAGGGCTGTCCCTTTTGGACACGGCCGGGGTCTGACCCCAGCCATGGCCGAAACGGCCATGGCTCCCTGGGGGACGGGCTGGAACGGCGCGGCTAGCGCCAGGAGATCTCGGTGATCTCGACCGGCTCGGTGATGCCCTTGAGCTCGACCTCGCGCGTGTTCGTGACCGGGTAGCGGATCGCCGTGTCGGCGAGCGTGTCGGAGCTCGCGACGATCTCACCCGCTCCGGCGAGCGCGCCGATCCGCGCCGCCGCGTGGACGCCCTGGCCGCCGTAGTCGCCCTCGTCCTTCGTGAACGCACCGGCCGCGTGGAGCCCGATCCGGACATCCGGCGCGACGCCCTCGTACGCGTCGAGCGCCCGCTGTACCGCGACCGCGGCCTCGACCGCGGCGGCCGGCGAGTCGAACGCGGCGAAGAACCCGTCGCCTGTCTGCTTGATCACCTCGCCGCCCTGCTCCTGGAGCAGCTCCCGAAGCGTCCGGTCGTGCCAGGCGAGGAGCTTTGCCCACTTCGCCTCGCCGAGCGCCTCGCCGAGCTTCGTCGAGTCGACGATGTCCGTGAACATGAACGTCCGCGTGACCGGAACCTCGCCGAGGAGCTCGGAGACCCGCTGCGCGTCGAGCACGGCGCCGAGCCGCTGGTAGGTCGAGCGCGCCGCGGTCAACTCCTCGATCGCCGCGTCCTCGTCCCCGAGCTTGCGCAAGGCGAGGCCGAGGTGCATCTGCCCCTCGGCGGTCTCGTAGGGGATGCCGATCTCGCGCCAGAGCTCGACCCCGTGCTCGAGTTCCTTCACGGCTGCGGCGGCGTCTCCCTCGGCGAGGCGGATCTCGCCCCAGGCCATGCACACGCTGGCCTGGAACGCCGGGGTGCGGCCCTCGCCGACCTTGAACATCTCGGTGAGCTCGTCGAGCTCGACCGCGGCTTCGCGGGCGGTCTTCAGATCGCCGGCGGCCAGGGCGATCTCGACCTGCGCCGGCAGCCGCTTGATCCTGCTGATCGGATCTCCACCGGCGGCCATCGACCGCGTGATCGCGGACACGGCGGCGTCGACCTTCCCCTGAGCGAGTCGGAGGAGCGCGAGCCCGGGCTGCGGGTCGCGGCCCCATTCCTTCGCCTGCCGGTACGACTCCTCGGCGTCGGCGAAGTCGCCGCGGCGCCGGCGGATCTCACCGATCTCGTAGAACCCCGCGGCGGTCGTCCACGCGTCGAAGCCCTGCAGCTCCTGGCACGCCTGCGTCGCCTGCTCCTCGGCGCCCGGCCAGTCGCCTTGCAGCCGCCTCACGGTCGCCTGGTGCACGCGGCAGGCGCCGGGGAAGCCCTTCACGTCCATCCCTTCGGCCCAGCGGGTCGCGGCCTTTGTCCACTCGGATGCGCGCCGGTAGTCGCCGACGCCGTTGCACGAGGTGATCGTCACGCAGTAGACGACGCCGGTCGACAACGGGCGCAGCTCGCCGCTCACCGCGGCGGCCGTCGCCTCGTCGAGGAGCGCGAGCCCTTCCGTCGCCTCGCCGCGCAGGACGAGCGCGCGGCCCTTGGCGACGAGGGAGAGCGCCTGCAGGTCGGGGTCCTTGAAGCGGGTGCCGAACTCGTGCGCGGTCTCGGCGAGCTCGACCGAGAGCTGGAGGTCGCTCGCGAGCGCGTTCAGCGCCTTGAAGAGCGCGAGGTACCCGTGCGCGGGCGACTCCCTGGTGCCCTCGAGCAGCCGCTCGGCCTTCGCAAACCAGCCCTGGGACACGGCGAGATCGGCCTTGCCGAAGAAGTCACCCGAGAGAACGAGCGCGACCTGTACCGCCCGCAGCTTGCTGCCCTCCTTGAGATACATCGAGTGCGCGCGCTCGCGCAGGCCGATCGCCTCGTCGAGGTTTCCGAGCCACCAGGCGGACTCCGCGAGGACTTCGAGATCCTCTCCACTCAGCTCGCGCTCGGAGGGCTTCAGGTTGTCGTAGGCCTCGCGCCAGGCGCCGCGGGCGGCAGCGGCACGGCCGGCGGCGAGCGGATCGTCCAGAAGCTGGCTCATTCGGGCATCAGCGGGATTGTACGTCCGTAGAATCGGGTGACCGTGGACACGCTCTACCGCCCCGACGGCGTGGAGGAGCGCTGGCAAGAGACATGGGAGGCGGAAGGGCTCTACAACGCCGACCCGGATCCCTCGAAGCCGACGTTCGTCGACGCCCATCCTCCGCCCAACGTGACGGGCGAGTTGCACATGGGCCACGCCCTCCAGCTGGCGCTCGGCGACGCGCTCTGCCGGCTCAAGCGGATGCAGGGTTTCAACGTCCTCTTCCAGCCCGGCTACGACCACGCCGGCATCTCGACCCAGAACGCGGTCGAGAAGCACCTGCGCACCGAGGGGAAGACGCGCCAGGATCTCGGCCGAGAGGTCTTCGAGGCCCGCGTCTGGGAATGGCTCCACGAGTACGGCGGCAAGATCATGACCCAGTTCCGGCGCATGGGCGCCTCGCTCGACTACCGCCGCGAGCGCTTCACGATGGACGACGGCTACGTCCGCGCCGTCATGCACGCGTTCGTCCACCTGTACGAGAAGGGCTGGATCTACCGGGCGAACCGGATCATCAACTGGTGCCCGTTCCACCAGACCTCACTCTCCGACCTCGAGCTGATCCATGCCGAGCGCGACGACGCGCTGACGACGATCCGCTACCCGCTCGCCGACGGCACGGGCTACGTCGCGATCGCGACCGCGCGGCCCGCGACCATTCCGGCCGACGTGGCGGTGGCCGTCCACCCGGACGACCCGCGCTACGCCGACGCGATCGGCAAGGAGGTGATCGTCCCGTTCATCGAGCGCGTGGTGCTCGTGATCGCCGACGAGCGGGTCGACCCCGAGTTCGGAACCGGCGCGCTCAAGGTCACGCCCGGCCACGACCAGAAGGACTTCGAGATCGGCCGCGCGCACGCGCTGCCCGAGCCGATGTGCATCGGGCCCGACGGCCGCATGAACGACCACGTGCCGGAGCTCGCCGGGCTCACCCAGGACGAGGCGGCGGAGAAGATCATCGACTGGTGCAAGGAGCGCGGCCTGCTCGAGAAGCGCGAGGCCTACCGCCACACCGTGGCGCTGTGCGAACGGTGTGAAAGCCGCATCGAGCCGCTCATCTCGCTCCAGTGGTGGTGCGCGATGGACGAGCTGAAGAAGCCAGCCATGCGCGCGCTCGAGACTCGCACGGTTCGCTTCCACCCCGAGTCGCAGCACCGCTACGCGTACGACTCGCTCGAAAACGCGCCCGACTGGTGCATCTCGCGCCAGCTCTGGTGGGGCCACCGGCTCCCGATCTGGGAGTGCCCGAGCGGCCACCTGACCGTCCGCGAGGACGATCCCGAGGCCTGCGGCGAGTGCGGCTCGGCGGCGCTCGTCCGTTCCGACGACGTGCTCGACACCTGGTTCTCGTCGGCGTTGTGGCCGTTCGCGACGCTCGGCTGGCCCGACTCGACGCCCGACCTCCAGGCGTTCTATCCCGGGCATCTCCAGACGACCGCGCGCGAGATCATCCGCCTCTGGGAGAACCGCATGCTCTTCATGGGCCTCGAGCTCATGGGCGAGATCCCCTTCGAGGACGTGATCATCCATTCGACCGTGCTCGCGCCGGATGGACGGCGCATGTCGAAGAGCCTCGGCACCGGGATCGACCCGCTCGACGTGATCGCCGACCACGGCGCAGACGCGGTGCGCTACGGGCTCCTGAAGATGTCCTCCACGCAGGACGTGCGCTTTTCGTACGGCGCGGTCGAGGAGGGGCGCAAGCTCGCGAACAAGCTCTGGAACGTGAGCCGGCTGATCCTCGGGAACGCCGAGGGCGTGGAGCCGGCGCTCCAGCCGAGCGACGTGGAGGAGCGCTGGATCCTGGCGCGCATCGACGCGACGGCGCGCGAGGTGGCCGACGCGGTCGAGACGTTCGAGTTCTCCCGCGCCGTGAACGCGGTCTACCGGCTCACGTTCGACGATTTCTGCGACTGGTACGCGGAGGCGATCAAGCCGCGGCTCTACGCAAAGGACGCGGCCGCGGCATCGACGGCGCTCGTGGCGCTCGAGCGGCTGTTGGCGCTCCTCCATCCGATCATGCCGCACGTGACCGAGGAGATCTGGACGAACCTGCCCGCGCGGCAAACGCGGCTGATCGTCGCGCCGTGGCCCGAGCCGAGCGGCTTCTACGACGCCGATGCGAATGCGCTCCAGCGGGTGCAGGACGCGGTCGCGATCGTGCGGCGAAGTGGCGTGCGCGTGGCCCTGGACGACGACGAGCGGCGGATCTTCGAGGCGGTCGAGCGGCGCGCTCCGGCCGAGACCGACGGGAACGCCGCCGCCGAGATCGCGCGCCTCGAGGGCGAGGTCGGGCGCGGCGAGAAGATGCTCGCGAACGACCGGTTCGTCGCCAACGCCGACCCGGAGGTGGTCGAGGGCGAGCGCGAGAAGCTCGACCGCTACCGGCGCGAGCTCGATGCGCTCCGATCGTGACTGGCTCGAAGGGCTCGAGCTCTTCGGCATGCAGCTGGGGCTCGACCGCATGCGGGCCCTTCTGGCGCGGCTCGGAAACCCCGAGCGCGCGTTTCGCTCCATCCACGTGGTCGGCACGAACGGCAAGACGAGCGTTACGCGGATGACCGAGGCGCTCCTCCTCGCCGAGGGGCTGTCGGTGGGCGCCTTCACGTCGCCGCACGTGACCACCTGGGCCGAGCGGATCCAGGTGGACGGAGAGGAGGCCGACCTCGACCGGGCCCTCGCGCGCGTGAGGCCCGCTGCGGAGGAGCTCGGCGCGACGCAGTTCGAGGTTCTGGCGGCCGCAGCGTTCGCCGAGTTCGCGGCGCGCGGGGTGGACGTCGCCGTGGTCGAAGCGGGCCTGGGCGGCCGGCTCGACGCGACCAACGTCCTCGCTGCCCCCGTCGTCGTCCTGACGAACGTGGCGCTCGAGCACACCGAGCATCTCGGGACCACGCGCGAGGAGATCGCCGCCGAGAAGCTCGCGGTCGTTGCGCCCGGGGCGACGCTCGTCCTCGGCGAGCCCGAGTGGGGCGAAGGCCTCCACGGCGAGACGAACGAGGACCTGGCCGTGCTGGCCGCCTCGGCGCTCCTCGGGTATCCGGTCGACCCGGCGCCGGGGCGCGACGTGGCGGTGCCCGGACGGCTCGAGCAGGTCGGCGACGCACCGCTCGAGATCTGGGACGGGGCCCACAACGTCGCCGGCATCGATTACCTTCTCGCTCGTCTCCCGGATGTGCTCGAACGCGGATGCGTGGTGGTGGTCTCGATCCTCTCCGACAAGGACGCAGAGTCGATGCTCGCGAGGCTGGCCGCGGTGGGCCGCCGCGCCGTCGTCACCTCGTCGGGCCACACACGGGCGGTTGCGGCCGAAGATCTCGCCCGGATCGCCGCGAGGCACTTCTCCGAGGTCGAGATCGTGCCCGACCCGGCCGAGGCGGTCGCGCGGGCGCGCGTGCTCGCTGGGCCCTCAGGCGCTGTTTTGGTGACGGGCTCCCTGACCCTGATCGCTCGTCTTGCCGCTGTCCGACCGGCGTACGTACGATGGGTCACGTAGGGGAGCGAGTCAGCGTCTTCGTGCTCGCGGCGATCGTGCTCACTGCGATCGTGGCGCTCGCGTTCGGCGCAGGCTGGCTCGTCGGAAAGATGATCTTGTGAGCGTGTATTCGATTCTCTTCCTCCAGACATCCGACGACGATGCGTTCGGGTCTGTCAGCGACTTCTTCGACTCGGAGGTCTGGCTCCTCGCGCGAAACGTCACGCTGTTCTTCGTTGTCGTTTTCTGGCTCGCGACGGCCTTCTGGGTCTACAAGGACGCAAAGCGCCGCATCGAGGATCCGTGGCTGCTCGCCATGGCCGTGGCGCTCGGGCTCTTCCCGCCGTTCGTCGGCCCGCTCGTCTACATGCTCTTCCGCCCGCCGGAGTACATCGAGGACGTGCGCGAGCGCGAGCTCGAGATCAAGGCGATGGAGGAGGACATGGGCGGCCAGCGCTGCCCGGTCTGCCGCGCGGACATCGATTCGTCCTTCCTCGTCTGCCCCGTCTGCACGACGAAGCTGAAGCAGGCGTGCCGCCGCTGCTCGGCCCCGCTCGAGCCGCTCTGGCAGGTCTGCCCGTACTGCGAGACGCCGGTCGAGTCGCCGCGCGTCGTCGAAACGCTCTAGCCTGGCGCCCATGATCTCCGCCCTGGTCGCGGCCGAGCAGTCAACGGCCCTCTCGATCGTGTTCGCGATCGTCCTCGCCCTCGGCTGGATCGTCCTCGGGATCGTCTGCTGGATCTTCTGGCGCGCGAAGAAGCGCGAAGACACTGCGCGGTTGGAGGCCGCGAACCGATGGCCGAACGCACCCTCTTCCTGATCAAGCCTGACGCCGTCGAGCGCAAGCTGACCGGCGAGATCCTCAAGCGCATGGAGGATCGTGGCCTCACGATCCGCGCGGCGAAGCTCCTGACGGTCGACCGCGAGCTGGCCGAGACGCACTACGCCGAGCACTCCGAGAAGCCGTTCTTCGGCGAGCTCGTCGAGTTCATCACCTCGGCGCCGACGCTCGCCCTGGTGCTCGAGGGCGACTCCGCGATTCCCGTTGTGCGAACGACGATGGGCGGCACGAACCCCGTCGATGCGGCGCCCGGCACGATCCGCGGCGACCTCGCGCTCGCGATGCCGAACAACCTCGTCCATGGATCGGATTCGCCCGAGTCGGCCGCGCGGGAGATCGCGCTCTGGTTCCCCGACCTTGACTGACGGGACGATCGCCCAAAACGCCGCGGCGTGGGATGCGAACGCGCCAGACTACGTCGAGGCCGGCCGGCGCAACTGGGCGAGCAACGCGCCGGACTGGGGAATCTGGAACATCCCGGAATCCGAGGTCGGGTTCCTCCCCGACCTGGACGGGCTCGACGTCGTCGAATTGGGCTGCGGCACCGGGTACGTGTCGTCGTGGGTCGCGCGGCGCGGCGGCCGGCCCGTCGGGGTCGATCCGTCGACCGAGCAGCTTGCGTCCGCGCGGCGGTTCCAGGAGGAGTTCGGGATCTCGTTCCCCCTGGTCCAGGCCGGGGCGGAGGCGGTGCCGCTGCCGGACGCGTCGTTCGACCTCGCCGTGTCGGAGTACGGCGCGAGCCTGTGGGCCGATCCGGCGCTGTGGATCCCCGAGGCGGCGCGGCTCCTGCGCCCGGGCGGACGGCTCGTGTTCCTGCGGACCTCGCCGCTTCTCGTGCTGTGCTCTCCGCTGGACGGGAGCGTGCCGGCGACGACCGCACTGCAGGCGCCGCACTTCGGCAGGCTCGGGGCGATCGAATGGCCGGGCGAGGATGGCGTCGAGTACGTCGTGTCGCACGGCGAGATGATCCGGCTGCTCGTGGCGAGCGGGTTCGTCGTCGAGGAGCTCCTCGAGTTGCAGGCGCCGGAGGTCGGCGACCCCGGCCAGTGGGACTTCGTCACGCTCGAGTGGGCGCGTCAGTGGCCGTGCGAAGAGGTCTGGAAGGCGCGCAAGACGGCGTGATCACGCTCGCGTCGACGTCTCCGCAGCGGCGCGCGATCCTGGAGCAGCTCGGGATTCCGTTCGAGGTCGTGGCGCCCGCGTACCAGGAGGCGGCGTTCCCGGGCGCGTCCCCGCTCGAGCACGCGCGGGGGAAGGCGCGCTCGGTGGAGGGGGAGTCCGTCATGGGGGTGGACACGGAGGTCGTGATCGACGGCGAGACGCTCGGAAAGCCCGCGGACGCCGTCGAGGCGCGGGCGATGCTCGGGCGGCTCGCCGGGCGGACGCACGCGGTCGTCTCGGGGCTCTGCCTGCGCGGTCCGGACTGGGAGGAGGACGCGGAGGAGACAACGCTCGTGACGTTTCGGGCTGTGGGCGCGGGCGCGCTCGATGCATACGTCGCGGCCGGCGAGTGGGAGGGCCGCGCGGGCGGGTACGCGATCCAGGGCCGCGGCGCTGCGCTCGTCGAGCGCATCGACGGCGACTACCTGAACGTGGTCGGCCTCCCGGCGGCCGCGCTCATGGAAATCCTCGAGCGGCGCCTCTCGGGCGGCTCCTCGCCCCCGGCGTAGGTGTCCATTCGAGCCGTGTCCGGGGTCAGACCCCGGCCATGGCTCTTCTGGACGGTGCTCATGCTCCGCGTAGCTGCTCCAGCGCCACTCGCCGGCGTGCACGCAAAGTCCGGCTCGCACCGGGTTGTTGGGCACGTAGCGCCCGAGCTCGGCGAGGTGCTCGTCGGACTCGACCAGCTCCGAATGGAAGCGGCCCTGGAACAGGTGGCCGGTAAACCCATGCCGCTCGTTGAAACACATCGCGTACGTCCCGTTCAGCCATTGCATTCCGCGCGACAGATTCGGTTGCGGTGTCACGAAGACGAGGTGCACATGGTTCGGCATCAGGCACCACTCCAGGATGCGCCACCCCAGACGTCGCGCGGTTCTGCGGAGCATCGCGACGTACAGCGCGAAGTCAGCGTCGGACAGGAAAATCGGTTGGCCCCGGTTCCCCCGGGCGGTGACGTGGTACGTGGCGCCGGCGAGTTGGATCCGTGGTGGGCGAGCCATCTAGCCAGCGTAGGCCTTGGCCACGGCGCCCTCGCGGATTGGCGCACTCTTGGCACAAAGGCCATGCCCGTTTCGGCCATGGCCGGGGTCTGACCCCGGACACGGCCAGAAGGGCCGAGTCCGCTACTCCGTAGAGCGAAAGCCCTGCAACAGCTAGACTTCCGCGCCTGAATGGGCATCTGGAGGTACATGAGCGGTCTCGGCGGCCGGGAGATCGCTGTTGACCTCGGCACAGCCAACACCCTCGTCTACGTGCGCGGCCGCGGAATCGTTCTGTCCGAGCCGTCGGTGGTCGCGATCGACCAGCGCACGGGCGAGGTGCACGCGGTCGGCGTCGAGGCGAAGCGAATGCTCGGCCGTACCCCGGGCACGATCTCCGCGATCCGCCCGCTGAAGGACGGCGTCATCGCCGACTTCGACGTGACCGAGCAGATGCTCCGCCACTTCATCCAGAAGGTGAACCACAACCGCTTCGCGCACCCGCGAGTGATCGTCTGCGTCCCGAGCGGCGTCACCGGCGTGGAGAAGCGCGCCGTAGAGGAGGCGACCCTCAGCGCCGGCGCGCGCCAGGCCTACCTGATCGAGGAGCCGATGGCCGCAGCGATCGGCGCCGGGCTCCCCGTCTCTGAGCCGACCGGGAACATGATCGTGGACATCGGCGGCGGCACGACCGAGGTCGCCGTGATCTCTCTCGGAGGCATCGTCGTCAGCCAGTCGATCCGCGTCGGCGGCGACGAGATGGACGAGGCGATCATGGCCCACATCAAGAAGGAGTACAAACTCCTGATCGGCCAGCAAACCGCCGAGGAGCTGAAGCTCGAGATCGGCTCGGCCTGGGAGTTGCGCGAGGAGGTTCGCGCCGAGGTTCGCGGCCGCGACATGCTCACCGGCCTGCCGAAGACGATCGTGATCACGTCCGAGGAGCTGCGCCGCGCGCTCGACGACCCGGTCAACCAGATCCTCGACGCGATCAAGTCCACGCTCGACAAGACGCCGCCTGAATTGGCGGCCGACATCATGGATCGCGGCATCGTGCTCGCCGGCGGCGGGGCGCTTCTCTCCGGCCTCGACGTACGCCTGCGCGAGGAGACACTGATGCCCGTCCACCTCGCCGAGTCACCGCTCACCTGCGTCGCGGTCGGCTCCGGGAAGAGCCTCGAGGAGTTCGAGGCGATTCACCGTTCGGCGAAGGCCCGGCAGCGCAACGGCCGCCGGAGGTAGCGCTCTTGTCGACCGTCTGCCTCTCCGCGTACGCGGCTAGGATGTAGTTCCCGTGCCCCGGCCTCGCACCGCACGGATCCCTCTGGTTCGTTCGTCCGCTTCTCGCACCGAGCGGTCGCGAAGCCGTGACCGCAAACCGGCCCGCGCGCGGCTCGTCGCGTTCGCGCTCGTGCTGGTCTCGTTGGCGCTCGTGACCGTCTATTTCCGCGAGTCCTCGGACGGGGCGCTGCACGGCGCCCAGCGAATCGGGATCAGCATCCTGGCGCCCTTCGAGATCGCCGGGGAGCGCGTGGCGCAGCCGTTCCAGGACGCGTGGGGCTGGACGACCGACGTCCTGTCGGCCAAGGACGAGAACAAGCAGCTCGAACGCGAGGTACAGGAGCTGCGCGCGCGGGCGATCGAGAACGCGACCGCCGCCGAGGACAACGTGCGGCTGCGCGCCCTGCTCAACTTCCGCGACGGCCGCCGCTTCCCGGCCGACTACCGCGGCGTTGCCACACGCGTGTTCGTGGAGCAGCAGACGGTCTTCCGCCAGGACGTGCTCATCGCGGCCGGCTCGAACGACGGCATCCGGGTGGACGATCCGGTCGTGCTCCCGCAGGGCCTCGTCGGCACCGTGACCGAGGTTGCGGCGAAGACCTCGAAGGTGCGGCTGCTCACCGACCAGCGAAGCGCCGCCTCGGCCTTCGTGCTGGAGACGGGCGCGAACGGCGTCGTCTTGCGCGGCATGAGCGCGGACGCGCTGATCCTCGACCGGGTCTCGAAGGACGAAGAGGTGAACGAGGGCGACATCGTCGTGACGGCCGGCTCGCGCATCGGGCGGTTCGAGTCGCTCTACCCGCGCGGCATCCCGATCTGCGAGGTGACGAGCGCCAGCCAGCGCGATATCGACACGTTTAAGAACATTCAGTGCACGCCGCTCGTCGACTTCTCCTCACTGCACGAGGTGATCGTGCTCGTCCCGAAGGACCGGACATGAGTCTCAGGGATCTCCTCAAGACCATGGTGCTACTGCTCGTCACGGCCCTCGTCCAGATCAGCCTGGTCACGCCGATCTCGATCGCCGGCGCGCACCCCGACCTTCTGCTCGTCGTGCTCGTCTCGATCGCGCTCCTGCGCGGCCCGATGCTCGGGGCGATCGGCGGATTCTGGGCCGGCTTCGTGCTCGACATCGGCGCGATGCAGCCGCTCGGCCTGAGCTCGCTCGTCCTCACGCTCGCCGGGTACTGGACGGGCCGCTTCGGCGAGGCGACGAGGCGCAACTCGCCCCACCCGCCGCTGATCGCCGCCGCGCTCGCCACCGTCTGGTTCGCGGTCGGCTCGGCGATCTTCAACTTCATGCTCGGCCAGAGCGTCCCGGCCGCGGAGCTCTTCGGGCACATCCTGCTGCCGACGCTGGCGCTGAACGTGCTCATCGCCTACCCGGTCTACAAGCTCGTCGGGCGGATCTTCCGCACCGACGAGCGCGAGCGAAGGGAGCCGGCCATTGTCCAGTAGCAACCTCCCCGGCTTTCTCCCGCGCGACCCCCGGGTCGAGGAGCCCTATCGCCTGACGTCGCAGACGGCGCTGCGGATTGCGATTCTCGGCGCGATCGCAATCGCGCTCTTTGCCGCGCTCTTCCTGCGCCTCTGGGCGCTCCAGGTCATCTCCGGCGAGCGCTACCTGCTGGAGGCGCAGACGAACCAGGTGCGCACCGCCCGCGTCGAGGCGAGCCGCGGCACGGTCGTCGACCGAAACGGCGAGCTCCTCGTCTCGAACCGGGCGGCGACCTCGGTGCAGCTCTGGCCGGCTGCGATCCGCGAGATCCCCATGGACAAGCGCCTGCAGATGTTCCGCAACCTCGCGCCGCTCCTCGGCCTCCGCGTGGCGGAGATCCAGACGGCGCTGCGCAAGCACCGCGACGATCCGCTCACGCCGGTCACGATCAAGACCTCGGTGAAGAACGCGAAGGTGCTCTATCTCCTCGAACACCAGGCGGACTTCCCCGGCGTCGAGCTCGCGCAGACGGAGCTTCGCCGCTATGACCAGGGGAGTCTCGCCGCGCAGCTCCTCGGCTACGTCTCGGAGATCTCGCCCGAGCAGTTGAAGCTCCTGCAGGGCAAGGGCTACGCCGCCGGCGACCGCATCGGGCAGACCGGGATCGAGTCGGCGTACGACGCAAATCTCCGCGGGGTTCCGGGGCTCAGCGAGGTGCACGTGGACGCGCTCGGCCAGGTGACGAGCGACCGCGAGTTCCGCCGCGCCCCTGAGGCCGGCTACTCCGTGAAGCTGACGCTCGACGCGGGGCTCCAGCACGCCGCCGAGAACGCGCTTCGCTACGGCATCAACCTGGCGCGCGACAACGGGGAGTGGGCCGCGAACGGCGGCGCGATCGTCGCCATGGATCCGAACAACGGCGAGGTGCTCGCGCTCGCGTCCAACCCGACGTTCGACCCGTCGGTCTACGTCGGCCGCGTCGCGCCGAAGGAGCTCAAGGAGCTCGCCAACCCGGCTGCGAACTACCCGACGCTGAACCGCGCGATCGCCGGTCTCTATCCGCCCGGGTCGACGTTCAAGCCGGTCACCGCGCTGGCCGCCATGCAGGAAGGGCTGCTCAATCCGGCGGAGCAGATCCAGTGCACCGGCTCGCTCACGGTCGGCAAGGACAAACAGAAGTTCTTCAATTGGGACAAGACGAAGAACGAGCCGATGGAGCTGACGACGGCGCTCGCCAACTCGTGCGACACGTACTTCTACAACGTTGCGCTGCGGGCGTACGAGCGGCCCGACTCGCCGATCCAGAAGTGGGCGCGCCGCATGGGGTTCGGCGTCTCGTCCGGGATCGACCTCGGGCCTGAGTCGGACGGGCTCGTGCCCACGCCCGCCTGGCGCAAGCGCCACTTCAAGGATGCGCGCGAGAAGGTCTGGACGAACGGCGACTCGGTGCAGCTCGGCATCGGCCAGGGCGACCTGCTCGTCACCCCGCTCCAGATGACGCGCCTCTACGCGCTCCTCGCGAACGGCGGCAAGCTCGTCGAGCCGCGGGTCGTGAAGCAGATCGAGCAGAACAACACGGAGGGCTCGGCGCCGCTCGTCGTCCGTCCGTACACGGCGCCGAAGCCGCTCGACATCGGTCTCGACCCGGCGGCGATCAAGGTCGTCCAGAGCGGCCTCTACGACGCGACGCATGCGTCGTACGGGACGTCCACGAACGTCTTCGCCGACTTCCCGTACTCGATCTCGGGCAAGACCGGCACCGCGGAGAAGTACGTCCAGCTGCCCGGCTTCCAAGGGCTGCGCGACCAGTCGTGGTGGTGCGGCTGGGGCCCGTCCGACAAGGCCAAGCTCGTCGTCTGCGCGCTGATCGAGAACGGCGGCCACGGCGGCACGGCGGCGGCACCCGCGGCGCTGAAGGTGTTCGAGCAGTTCTTCGGGGTCGCCCCAGGCTCCTACCAATCCGGCGTCGTGGAGAGCGACTAAGTGGCCCTCCCGGCGACATCCACCGGCCCCTGGCCCGCGATGAGACTTCGCCATGCGGCGTCCTCAGTCGCACCGATGCTGTCCAGCATCGGCACTCCCTGCGTCCTTGCCTGGCTCGCTCCTCGCGACCCAGGAATCCGGCAATGTCATCGGGAGGGCCACTGATGGCCGTCCGCGTAGAACGGTCCCGCAGCGCCGCGCCCTGGACCGCTGAGGTCGCGCGCATGGTGCGCCACCTCGACTTCGTCCTGCTGGCGGCGGTCGCAGGTCTCGTCGTCTACGGCCTGTCGGTGCTCGGGTCGGTGTCGCGCAACGACATCCCCGGCGACCCGGACTACTACGTCGTGCGCCAGTACGTGAATGTCGCGCTCGGCCTGATTGCGCTCGTCGTCTTGGCCTTCATGGACCCGGAGCGCTTCAAGCGGCTCCGCCGGCCCTTCTACGGGTTCCTGATCGTGACGCTTGTCGCCGTGCTGGTCGTGGCCGACACCACCCGTGGAACTCGCCGCTGGATCGACATCGGCTTCTTCCAGTTCCAGCCGTCCGAGCTCGGCAAGGTGCTGATGATCCTCGTCATCGCCGGCTTCCTCGCAGAGCGGTCGCGACAGATCTCCGACTGGCGGACGACGTTCGGCGCCGTCGCTCTCACCGCCGTTCCGGCCGTGCTCGTCTTCCTGGAGCCGGACTTCGGTACCGCGCTCGTCTACGGCGCCATCCTCGCCGCGGCGCTCTTCATTGCCGGGACGCGTTGGTCGCAGCTCGCCATGATCGCCGCGGTCGGCCTGATTGCGCTCGGCTCGATCGTTTGGTTCCTGCCGTCGATGGGCGTGGACGTGCTCCAGCCGTACCAGGTGGAGCGCCTGACCGGATTCCTGAACCCGGACAGCGCGCCCGACAGCGCGACGTACAACATCGTCCAGTCGGAAACGGCCGTCGGCGCCGGGGGCGTGACCGGGCGGGGCGTTGCGAACGCGACCCAGACGAACCTGAACTACCTGCCGGAGCACTCGACCGACTTCATCTTCTCGTCGCTCGCCGAACAGCGCGGCTTCGTCGGCGGCGCGCTGCTCCTCCTGCTCTACGGACTGGTCGTGTGGCGCGGCCTGCGGACGATCTCGATCGCGCCGAGCCTCTTCACCGCCGTGGTGGCCGCCGGCATTGTCCTCGCGTTCACCATGCAGGTCTTCGTGAACGTCGGCATGACGATCGGGATCGCGCCGATCACCGGCATCCCGCTTCCATTCGTGAGCTACGGCGGGAGCTCGATGATCGCCACGCTCGGGATGATCGGGCTGCTCCAGGCGATCCACATCCGCGGCAAGCTCGACGGCCGTCCTTGATAGGAAGCTCAGCGATCGCACCCCGGAGACGAGGCGTCTCGCGCTGATCCCTCCGGGCCCCCGGACCGGTCCGTCCGGTCCAGGTCCTAGCGTTGCGGTTCATGACGTTCGAGAACATCCTCGAAGCCGACGAGGCGCTTGCGATCGAAGAGGCCGACTCGTGGTTCGAATACCTCGAGGCGATCCGCTCCCATTCGGCGAGCGAACGCTACGACGAGGTCGAGCCGTGGGCCTGGGCGAGACTGAGCCAGAGACTGGGGATCGTGGAGGTCGAGCGCGATCGTCTGCGCCCGGCCGCCGCGTAGGCCGCTGCTACCCTGTGGGAAGAACGTCGCAGGGGAGCACCGAGCCCGGATCGGGCGAGCGGGAATCCCGACGTTCACTAGACATCAATGAAGTTTGAGGCCGACACGCCCGCGACGCGCGCCTGCTCGACAGGTGCGGCGACGCGCGTGCGCCTGAAAGGAGAACACCGTGCTCCAGTGGTTTCGCAAGAAGCCAGGATCCGCGGACGGGGCGCCCTCGCAGGCAGCACCTCCCGTACCGCAACCAGAACAATCCTCACCGTCTGAGCCGGCGACCACCGGCCCCGACGGGCGCCCCAAGCGCCGTCGCGGCAACCGAGGCGGCCGCGGCCGCAAGCGTCCCGGCGAGCCCTCGGCGACGGCGGTAGCGGCCGCCGAAAAGTCCAAGTCCAAGCCCAAGCCCGAGCGGGGCAAAGCCGACGAGAAGAAACCGCAGCGCCGGCGCAGTCAGACGCGGCGAACGTCGTCGACCGGGTCTCGTGCCGCACTCGCGGACGTGAAGAAGGAGATCTACGTCTCGGTCGAGGTGAGCGAGCAGACCGTTGCCGTCGTGGAAGACGGCGTGCCCGCCGAGGTCTACCTCGAGCGCCCGGGCCGCCGGTCGATCGCGGGGAACGTCTACAAGGGCGTCGTCGACAACGTGCTTCCCGGCATGGAGGCCTCGTTCGTCGACATCGGCATCGGCCGCAACGGCTTCCTCTACGTGGACGAGATCGTCGTCCCCGAACTGGAGGGCAAGCGCCACGGCCGGCGCATCCAGGAGCTCGTCCAGCGCGGCCAGGAAGTGCTCGTCCAGGCGGTCAAGGATCCGATGGGGACGAAGGGCGCCAGGCTGACGACGGAGATCTCGCTGCCGGGCCGCTTCCTCGTCTACACGCCGTTCGGCGAGGGGATCGGGATCTCCCGGCGCCTCGAGGACGCCGAGCGCGAGCGCCTGAAGTCGATCTCGAAGCAGCTCGACCTGCCCGAGGGCGGAATCATCATCCGCACCGCCGCCGAGGGCGCGACGAAGGAGGAGCTCGAGGGCGACCTCGCGCTGCTCGCCAAGCTCTGGTCGACGCTCAAGGGCCGTGCCGCCCGCACCGAGGCGCCGGCGCTCGTGTACCAGGAGGCCGAGCTGCCGCTGCGCATCGTGCGCGACCTCTTCATCCGCGACTTCGAGCGCGTGGTCGTCGACCACGAGCGCACGTACCGGCGGATCGTCGGCTATCTGAAGCGCACGTCGACCGACCTTGCCGACCGCGTCGAGCTCTACGACGGCAAGGACCGCCTGCTCGAGGCGTGCGGCGTCGAGGAGGCCGTGAAGTCCACGCTCCGCCGCCGCGTCGATCTCCCGTCGGGCGGCTCGCTGATCTTCGACTACGCGGAGGCGTTCACGGTCGTGGACGTCAACACCGGCCGTTTCGTCGGCGCCCGCGGCAAGTCGAGCGGCGCCCGGCTTGAGGACACGATCACGAAGAACAACCTCGAGGCCGTCTCCGAGGTCGTGCGCCAGCTCCGCCTCCGCGACATCGGCGGGATCATCGTCATCGACTTCATCGACATGGCGAACCCGAAGAACCGCGCCCAGGTCGAGGATGCACTGAAGAACGAGCTCGAAAAGGACCGGACGAAGACCTACGTCGTCGAGATCTCGCCGCTCGGCCTCGTCGAGATGACGCGCCAAAACGTCACCGACGGCCCGCGCGAGATCCTCACGCACAAGTGCCCGACGTGCTCGGGTGACGGCATCGTCGTCTCGGAGGAGACCTACGCGGTCGACGCCGAGCGGCGCATCCGCAAGCTCGTGCACGAGTCGCGCCACCAGGCGTTCACGATCGAGCTGCCGTCGAGCGTGGCGGGAATCCTGATCGGCCCGGGCGCCTCGCGGCTCGACGAGCTCGAGAGCGAGACCGGCCGGCGCTTCTTCTTCGAGACCCGCGACGACCTGCCCGCGTCCCACTTCGCCGTCCTCGACCGCGGCCCGGTTTCGCGGCTCGAGGGCAAGGCGCTCCCGGTCACGAAGGGCCAGGAGCTCGACGTGAAGCTCGAGGACGTCCATCTTCAGTCACCTGGTGACGCGATCGCGCGCGTGAACGGCTACGTCATCGCGGTCGCCGGCGCGAAGGACCGGATCGGCAAGAACGTGCGGATCAAGATCGAGCGTGCGACGCGAACGGTCGCGTACGCAACGCTCGCCGGCGCCGATGCGGCCGGCGAGGCGCCGATCGAGGCCGGCACCGAGCTCGACCGCGAGGACGCAGGGCTCGCGATGACGCCGAAGCGCAGCCGAGGTTCGCGCGGCGGCCGGGGTCGCGGCGGCAAGAGGCCGGCCGAGGGTGGAACCGAGGCCGAGACGAAGGAGGCCGCAGCCCCTGCGAAGCCCAAGCAGAAGCAGCAGCCCCGCACGGCCAAGCCGAAGGCGAAGCCGGCCGAGGAGTCCAAGGAAACGCCGGTCGGGGGCGAGTCCTCCGACGAGACGCCCAAGCCGAAGAAGAAGACGCGGCGAGGCTCACGCGGCGGGCGCAACCGCAAGAAGAAGCCGGCGACGACGGCGGGCGCGGAGGCGACGAACGGCGCCGAGCCCACAGCGGAAGCGGCTCCCGAGGAAGCCAAGCCGCCCGCGGAGCCCGGGGCCGAGACGAACGGCGCCGATCCTGAGGCGAAGCCGCGCAAGAAGACGCGCCGAGGCTCCCGCGGCGGCCGAAATCGCAAGAAGAAGCCGCCCGTTGCGACGGACGGTGACACCCCGCCCGAGCAGCCCGCGGCCGAGCCGCTCGCTCCTGTTGCCGTCGATGAGGAGCCCGGCTAGACTTTCCCTCTGAGCGGGCGAAAGCCCGCTCGTTCTACGGAGCAGACCATGACCTACGCAGTGATCGCACTCTCAGGCAAGCAGCATCGCGTCCGCGAGGGCGAATGGCTGCTCGTGGACCGGGTTCCGCACGACGAGGGGGCGACGTTCTCGCCCCACGTCCTCCTGGTCGGGGGCAACGGCGAGGCGCAGCTCGGCGCCGATGCGAAGGGCGTGGCCGTCCAGGCGATCGTGGTCGAGCACCTGCTCGGCAAGAAGGTCGTGGTCGGCAAGCACCGCCAGCGCACGGGTTACCGGCGCCGCAACGGGCACCGTTCGAGGCTCTCCAAGATCGAGATCACGTCGATCGGCGCCGCAGCACCGAAGCGCGCGCCCGCGAAGAAGGCAGAGACCGCAGAGGAGAAGCCCAAGGCCGCCGCGAAGCCGAAGACCACGGCGGCGAAGCCGAAGGCGCCCGCGAAGCCCAGGGCCGCTGCGAAGCCGAAGGCGCCGGCGAAGCCCAAGGCTCCGGCACGCAAGCCCGCCGCGAAGAAGCCGGCGACGGAAGAGAAAGGCGAGTAATGGCGCACAAGAAAGGCCTCGGCTCCTCGAAGAACGGTCGCGATTCCGAGTCCAAGCGGCTCGGCGTCAAGATGTTCGACGGCCAGGAGATCCAGGGCGGGATGATCATCGTCAGGCAGCGCGGCACGAGGTTCCGCGCCGGCGAGGGCACCGGCCTCGGCCGCGACCACACGATCTTTGCGACCCGCAACGGGCGTGTCTCGTTCCGCACGTCGGCCTCGGGCCGCACCGTCTCGGTCGTCTAGCACCGGGAGGGCGTGGGCCCGTGTTCCACGATCGCGCGCGCATCCAGGTCACGGCGGGCCGCGGCGGCGACGGCTGCATGAGTTTCCGCCGGGAGAAGTACGTGCCGAAGGGCGGCCCCGACGGCGGCGACGGAGGGAAGGGCGGCGACGTTGTCCTGCTTGCCGACCCCGACCGGCGCGATCTTTCGTTCTTCTCCCGCAAGCACCACTTCGAGGCGAAGCGCGGCCGGCACGGCGAGGGTGCGAACAAGCGCGGGGCGGAGGGCGACACGATCGAGCTCAACGTTCCGGTCGGGACGCAGGTGTTCGACGAGGAGGGACGGCTGATCGCCGACCTCGCCCACGCGGGCGCCCGGGCGATGCTGGCGCGCGGCGGGCTCGGCGGGCACGGCAACAAGCGCTTCGCCACTCCGACGGAGCAGGCTCCGCGGCTCGCCGAGGTCGGCCAGGCCGCGGAGGAGGGGACGTACGAGCTGCGGCTGAAGCTCCTCGCCGACGCGGCCATGCTCGGCTTCCCCAACGCGGGCAAGTCGTCGCTTCTGCGCCGCATCTCGAATGCGAGGCCGAAGGTGGCGGAGTACCCGTTCACGACGCTCGCGCCGGTGCTCGGCACGGTCGAGGCGGGAGATGGGCGGCAGCTAACGGTCGCCGACGTTCCCGGTTTGGTCGAGGGCGCAAGCGAGGGGATCGGGCTCGGCCACGAGTTCCTCGCGCACCTCGAGCGCGCGCGGCTCTTCCTCCACGTGATCGACTGCACCGAGGACGTCGCCGAGCGGTTCGGCGCGATCGACCGGGAGCTGGCCGCGTACGGCGCCGGGCTCGCCGGGCGGCCGCAGATCGTCGTCTTGAACAAGGTGGATCTGGTGCCCGAGGTTCCGGCGTTTCCCGTCGAGGATCCGCGCGTCCTCCGCGTTGTGGCGGTCTCCGCGGTGACCGGCGCGGGGATCGACGAGCTGCAGCGGGCGCTCTTCGAGCTCGTCCCGGCTGAGGCGCCTGCGCTCGAAGCCTCGGTGCCCGATGAGGAGCTCGCGGACTACCTCGTCTACCGGCCGAAGCCGCCGCGCCGGCGGCCGTTCCGGATCTTCCGCACCGACCGCGGCTACAAGGTCACGGGTCCGGAGGCGGAGGAGCTCGACCAGGATGTGCTGCGCGAGGCCCTGCGCACCGCCGGCGCAAAGCCGGGCGACGCGGTCATGGTCGGTGAGGAGACGTTCACGTACTGATGGGTGCGCTGGCACAGATTCGGCACACATCAGCGCACCACACGCGCGGATTTCCGAGTTACGCTCGAACCTGGGGGTGCTGCACAGGGGGGTCCCCGGGGGAGCACAGATTGAGGCTCGCCGGACATGGCCCGAGTGGACATGGCTGTAGGCCTCCTCGGTGGCACGTTCGACCCGCCGCACCTCGGGCATGTGGCGCTCGCTCGGCGCGCGATCGACGCGCTCGGGCTGGAGCGCCTGATCGTGGTCGTCGTCGGCAAGGCGCCGCACAAATCCGTGGAGACGGACGCCGAGACACGCTTCCGTCTGGCCGAAGCCGCGTTCGCCGGGATCCCCGGCGTCGAGCTGTCGCGCTACGAGCTCGACCGCGAAGGCCCGTCGTACACCGTGGAGACGGCGCGCTGGGCGGCCGGCGAATACGGCGACGTCCTCTTCGTCGTCGGCGCGGACGAGTTCGCCGACTTCCCCGGCTGGCGGGAGCCGCACGCGATCCTCGACTCGGTCCGCTTGGCCGTCGCGACCAGGCCGGGTACCGACCGCGCGCGCCTCGACGCGGCCGAGCGCAGCCTCGCCCGCCCGGACCGGATCGTCGAGTTCGAACTCGACCCGGTTCCGATCGCGTCGCGCGACGTCCGCGAGCGCGTGGCCCGCGGCGAGCGCGTCGACGAGCTCGTCCCGGCGGCGGTTGCGCAACTGATTGACGAGCTCGGCCTCTATCGAGCTACTCTCTAGGGAGATGCTCCCTTCCAAGCCAGCGGCCTTCTGACGCCGCTCGACTACGCCCAGCGGATCGCCGGGATCGCCCAGGAAAAGCTGGCGACCGAGACGACGATCCTCGATATGCGGCCCGTGTGCTCCTACACGGACTTCTTCGTCATCTGCACGGGCGCGAATGCCCGCCAGACGAAGGCGATCTACGACGAGGTGCACTTCCTCCTGAAGCAGGAGGAAGGCGTGATCCCACGCAACGTCGCGGGCGTCACGCCGGGCTCGTGGATCCTCGCCGACTACCTCGACGTCGTCCTGCACGTCTTCACCCAGGACGCGCGCGACTTCTACCGCCTGGAAGAGCTCTGGGGCGACGTCCCGTCGGTCGAGCTCGCGGCGGCGCGCTAACCTTTCAGCCGCGGGGCCATAGCTCAGCTGGGAGAGCGTCTGGCTGGCAGCCAGAAGGTCGCGGGTTCGAATCCCGCTGGCTCCATCGCGAAACAATCAGGCCTCTGTGTCCGTCGAAGGAGACAGTGACGCGCATGACGATTCGCGGCGTACCCAGGGTGATGTGGCGCAGCCTGATCCTCGCCGCCGGCCTGCTCGCCTTCGCGGGTTGCGGCGCCGGCGAGGCTACGGTCGCCGAGCGCGACACGAGTCCCGCGGAGGAGCTGCCGCTCTACGAGACGGACACGATCGTGCTCGAACAGGGCGAAGGGATGTCGCTGCCCGCGCACGGCCCCGAGCTCTGCCTCGGCGGGGTTGCGGCCTCCGATCCGCCGCAGTGCGGCGGCGTGCCGGTCGCCAACTGGGACTGGAACGCCGTGGACGGCGAGGAGTCCGGAGTCGAAGGCGACTGGGGAAGCGGAACTGTCTGGGGCACCTTCCACGTGGTCGGCACCTTCGACGGCGAGACCTTCACGGTCACCGAGGCCGGCCCGCCCGAGCCCGTCCCGGCGCCGGTCGAAGAGACGGAGTTCGACAGCTCGTGCGAGCCGCCGCCCGAAGGCTGGGAGATCTCCGCGTGGTCGGACAACACCGACGCAGTCAACGAGTACATCCAGGCGCAGCCCGACTACGTCCGCTCCTGGGTCTCATACATCAAGAAGCCGACCGAGGACGTCGAGGATCCCGGACCGTTCATCTTCAACGTCGTCTTCACCGGCGGCGCCGAGCGCCACGAGGCCGCGATCCGCAACCTCTGGAGCGGGCCGCTGTGCGTAGTCGTGGAGAACGTTCCCTCCGAGCGAGAGCTCGCGCAGATCCGCTCCGAGGCCGAGCGGGAGCTGGAGAACATGGGGCTCGAAATGTTCGGATCGAGTTCATTCGAGACGATCGACATCTTGGTCGCCCTCGACCGTGACGGCGCCGCCCAGGCGGCGTTCGACGAGCGCTACGGGCCCGGCATCGTGGTCGTCACGTCGGCGCTGCGGCCGGTGGAAGAGTGACGCCGCGACGGTTCTGCGGCGTAGTACAGACATGAACGCGTTCGCATCGCCTTGGGTCGGAGGACGCGCGGCCCGTAGGCCGTTCGGCGAGGTCGCCGAGGAGCACCTCGACAACGTGCGGCGCTTCCTCGTCTTCTTCACCGGCGACGCCGCGTTGGCCGACGATCTGACCGCCGAGACCTTCGAGCTCGCGTTGCGCAAATGGAAGCGCTACGACCCGCGGCGTGGGCCGGAGCTTCCCTGGCTTTGCGCCGTCGCGCGCCGGGTTGCTCTCGACCACTTCCGCTCGGAAACGCGGCGGCGCGGGCGTGAGCAGCGCTACGCCCTGGCCGAGCCGCAGGTCGAGGATCTCGAGCCGGTCGGCTTCTCGCCGGAGCTCTCCGCTGCGCTCCAGACGCTGAGCGCCGGCGAGCGCGAGGTGATCGTCCTTCGGATCGTCCTCGAGATGGACGCCGACACGGCCGCGCGTGTGCTCGGAATCGGACGCACTGCCTGCTCGATGCGCCTTTCGCGGGCGCTCGGCAAGCTCGGAGAAAGGATGGAATCCCATGCGATCGCCTGAGATCGAACCCGCACGGCTCGAGCGTCTGCTCGCCGGCTTCGCGCCCGAGACGGCACAGGAGGCGATCCTTCAGGGACTCGTCCGCGAGCTGCGCGGCGGGATGCCCGAGGCTCCTCTGGTTCTCCGCGAGCGCGTCCGGATGATCTGCGAGCCGGTCTCGCGGCGGCCGGTCGTTACGCGGCGACGGCTCGTGGCGGTTGCGCTCGTCGGCGCGCTCGTTGCTGCGGTCGGTGCGTTCGCGCTGGTCGGCCGTGGTTCGGGCGAGGACACTGCCGCGACGCCGAGCCGGGAGGTTTCGGCTACCCAAACCGTCGCCGGCGCTGCGAGCGAAGTGCCGCTGGATGACGTGCATGCCCAGTCCGGAGACGAGGGGAAAGCCACCGGGTTCGAGTCGATCGAGACCGACGCGGCCCGCGCCGCGGCTCCGTCGCCGAGCACGATCTTCGAGACGGCTCCGTCGACCCGCGCGCAGGACGTGAAGATGTCGCTCGCCATCCGCGTAGCCGACGCGGAGGCGCTTTCGGACGCGACGAACGATGCGCTCGCGCTGACCAAGCGGCTCGGCGGCCATGTCGTCGCGTCGGCCGTCGACACGGACGGAACGAAGGGCGAGGCGCAGCTCGCGCTGAGCATCCCGGTCGGGAAGATCGAGGACGCGGTCGTCGGCCTGTCCGCGCTGGGGACGATCACGCACCAGAACGTGAGGACGGTCGATCTCCAGGGCGATCTCGACCAGCGCGCGAAGCGGATCGAGCGGCTCCAGCGGTCGATCGCGGCCGACTCGTTGCGGCTCGAGAGCGGGACGCTGTCCGCGGAGCAGAAGCTCATTGTCGAGCTGCGCCTCGCGCGCACCCGAGCCGACTTGCTCGTGGTTCGGCGCGAGCGCGCGGCCATCGCCCGGCAGGCCGCCAACGCCGAGCTCACGCTGACGCTTCGCACAGGCTCCGCGGCCGCCGCCAAGGACGAAGACGAGGGCACCATCGCGGGCGCCGCCCGCACCGGCGTGGACTTCCTCGCCGCCGCCGGAGCCGTCGCGGTCCTGGTTCTCATCGCGGCGAGCCCGCTGATCGTGCTCGCATTCCTCGCCTGGTTCCTCCTGCGCATCCGCCGCCGGCGGATCGACGAGCGGCTCCTCGCCGAGCCGCGCCCCGCGGGCCCGCCGCGCTCCGCCGAGTAGCCGTAGGGACATGGCCGGGGTCAGACCCCGGCCGTGGCCGAAAGGGACAGTCGCGGTGGGCCGGACTGCGTCGCAACGCCAGCCGTCATCGGAGGCGGGCGTTGGCGCCGAGCGCAAATCTCCACCTCGCCGGTGGAGAAGAACGCGCCGCCGCGGGGACATGTCCGGGGTCAGACCCCGGCCATGGCCGAAAGGGACAGGAAAGCCGGACAGCGAAATCGAGCTTCGCTACACTCGAACCAGATGACGAGCCTCGCTCTTACAAGCGTCAGGGGAACCTAGCGAGCGGCAGCAGCCGGTCGCCCAGTCATCCCTGAGCCTCTCGCATGAGAGGCTTTTTCGTATCTGGAGACGAATAGACGAATGGACATGAAGCGCTACGACCCGAAGACGATCGAGCCGAAGTGGCAGGAGACCTGGCGCCGCGAGCGCGCCTTCAACGTCCCCAACCCGGGCGAGCCCGGCGCGCCGGCGATGGACGCCAAGACCTACGTACTCGAGATGCTCCCGTACCCCTCAGGTGAGCTGCACATGGGGCACGTGCGCAACTACATGCTCGGCGAGATCGTCGCGCACTTCCGCCGCCGCCACGGCGCCGCGGTGCTGCGCCCGATGGGCTTCGACGCGTTCGGCCTGCCGGCGGAGAACGCCGCCATCCGTGAGGGAGGCCACCCGCGCGACGTGACCGAGCGCAACATCGCCTCGATTCGCGCGCAGATGGAGCGGATGGGCTGGGCGATCGACTGGGACCGCGTCCTCTCGACCCACGAGCCCGAGTACTACCGCTGGACGCAGTGGCTCTTCCTCCGCTTCTTCGAGCGCGGCCTCGCCTACCGCAAGGAGGCGCCGGTCAAGTGGTGCCCGAACGACCAGACCGTCCTCGCGAACGAGCAGGTCATCGACGGCCGCTGCGAGCGCTGCGGGCACGAGGTCGAGTCGAAGAACCTCGAGCAGTGGTTCTTCCGGATCACCGACTACGCGGACGTCCTCCTCGACGAGATGTCGCTGCTCGAGTCCTGGCCCGAGCGCGTGCTCACGATGCAACGCAACTGGATCGGCCGCTCCGAGGGCGCCGAGCTGCTCTTCCACTCCGAGGACGTGGACGAGGACATCCCGGTCTTCACCACGCGCCCCGACACGATCTTCGGCGCGACCTTCTTCGTGCTCGCGCCCGAGCACCCGCTCGTCCCTGCGCTGGTCGAGGGGCTGGAGCAGGCGCAGGAGGTGCTCGATTATGTCCGCCGCTCGGCGGCCCGTTCCGCGGTCGAGCGCGAGGAGAGGGAGAAGGACGGCGTCTTCACCGGCCGCTACGTCGTGAACCCCGCGACCGGCGAGCGGATGCCGGTCTGGGTCGCCGACTACGTGCTCATGGAGTACGGGTCGGGCGCGATCATGGGCGTCCCCGCGCACGACGAGCGCGACTTCGCGTTCGCGGAGCGCTACGACCTCCCGGTACGAACGGTCGTCGCGCCCGCGGATGGGGCGGAAGGCCCGGTTGCCCAGGAGGGCGCGTTCAGCGAGCACTCCGAGGACGAGATCCTCGTCAACTCAGGTGACTTCACGGGGCTCTCGGCCGTCGAGGGCAAGGAGCAGATCATCCGTTGGCTCGAGTCCGAGGGCCGCGGCCAGTCGAAGGTCGGCTATCGCCTGCGCGACTGGCTCCTCTCTCGCCAGCGCTACTGGGGCTGCCCGATTCCGGTCGTCCATTGCCCCGAGTGCGGGATCGTCGCCGTGCCCGATGACCAGCTGCCGGTCGTGCTCCCCGAGGTGGCCGAGTACCTGCCCAAGGGCCGCTCACCGTTGGCCGCGGCGGAGGACTGGGTGAACACGACCTGTCCGAGCTGCGACGGGCCGGCGAAGCGTGAGACGGACACGATGGACACCTTCGTCGACTCGTCCTGGTACTTCATCCGCTACGCCGACTCGCAGAACGCGAACGCGCCGTTCTCGCGCGAGATGGCCGACTTCTGGCTCCCGGTCAACCAGTACATCGGCGGAATCGAGCACGCGATTTTGCACCTCATGTACGCCCGGTTCTTCACGAAGGTGATGCAGGAGCTTGGCCTCGTCGGGTTCCGCGAGCCGTTCGCGCGGCTCTTCACCCAGGGGATGCTGCACCGGCACGGCCACAAGATGTCCAAGTCGAAGGGGAACGTGATCGTCCCCGACGAGTACGTGGACAAATACGGCGCCGATGCGGTGCGGATGTACCTGCTCTTCATCGGCCCGGTCGAGCAGGACGCGGAGTGGCAGGACTCGGGCTTCGAGGGGATCGTCCGCTTCCTGCACCGGCTCTGGCGCGCTGTGCTGGAGCAGTGCGGGAAGCCTGTCACCGAGCCGGTTCCCGATACGCCGCTCGCACGGAAGGCGCACGAGACGATCGCGAAGGTCACCGACGACATCGGCCGGCGCTTCGCGCTGAACACGCCGATCGCGGCGGTGATGGAGCTCGTGAACGAGATCACGAAGACGCCCGGCGACCCGGCGGGGCGCTTCGCGGCCGAGACGGCCGTGTCCCTGATCCAGCCGTACGCGTCGCACATCGCCGAGGAGCTGTGGGTCGAGCTGGGGCACGAGCACCTGTGGGAGGAGCCGTGGCCCGAGGCCGATCCGGCGTTCCTCGAGCACGACACGTTCGTGCTGGTCGTCCAGGTGAACGGCAAGGTGCGCGGCCGCGTCGAGGTGAGCGCTGGGCTGTCGGAGGACGAGCTGGTCGCCACCGCCCGCGCACTGCCGCGGGTGCAGGAGCTCGTGGACGGCAAGGAGTTCCGCAAGGCGATCGTCGTTCCGGGCAAGCTCGTGAACCTCGTCGTCTGAGGCGCGTGGTTCGACGGTTCCGCCGGTGGCGCGAGGTGTTCTCGGCCGGCGGGCGAGCCTGGTCGTTTTCGGGACGTTCTCCCAGGGCCCGGACGGCGCCGTTCCGCGTGTGGATGAACCGGCACGAACTCGGCACGATTTCGTGCGCCACCCGTGCGAATTTGGCGGCTACGCTGAAATTGGGGGGATCCCCCCGCGTGACGCGCGCGTGCGCGAGAACAGTCCGGAGCCGTGACCCAAGCGGTCGTGAGCGAAGCCGTCCCGTGCGCCGCCGTCCGTACGATGAGACGATGCCTCACGGCCGCGTAGCCCTCGGCGTCGAGCGCCGTCCCGCCCGGCGAGGGCGCATAGCGTGACCTTCGACCTCCTCGCGCTCGCCGCCGTTGCGCTCTTCGCGGTCGCCGGCTACATGCGCGGGTTCACGGCGCAGGTGATCTCGCTCCTCGGCGTCGCCGCCGGCCTGGTCGTCGGCGCGTGGCTGGCGCCTCATTTTCTCCCGGATGCGAACGCCGACTGGCTTCCGCTCGTGACTCTCGTGGGAGCAGCCGCCGGCGCGATGGCGTTCGGGTTCGGCGCCGGGCGCCTCGCCGCGGGAGCGCAGATGACCGTCCTCAGGGTCCCCGGGCTCGGGCTCGTCGACCGGATCGGCGGCGCGCTCGTCGGTGGCCTTCTGGCGCTCGCGTTCGCCTGGGCGCTGGGGGTGCTCCTGCTGCAGCAGCCGTCGCTCGGCCTGCGCAAGGCCGTGCAGAGCTCGGTCGTCCTCCCGGCGCTCGTGGACGTTCTGCCGCCGGACTCGGTGCTCCGAACGCTCGAGGGGATCGACCCGCTGCCGATCCTGCCGCAGCTCGTGCCGCGCGACCTGCCCCCGCCGGATCCGAGTGTGCTGCGCAGCGCCGGCGCGCGGGCGGCCGCGGCCAGCGTGGTGAAGATCGAGGGGACGTCGTGCGGGCTGGGTATCCAGGGCTCCGGCTGGGTCGTGCGCGGGAACCTCGTCGCCACGAACGCGCACGTGATCTCCGGCGAGCAGGACACCCACGTGCTGACGCCCGACGGCGACCGGCTCGACGCGGCGATCGTGTACCGCGACGCCGGAGACGACGTTGCGATCCTGCGCGTAAACGGGCTGAGTACCGCACCGCTCGCCGCCCGCAGCTCGGCCGACTATCCGCTCGCCGTCGCGCTGCTCGGCTATCCGGGCGACGGGGCGCTCGTGGCCGTGGCGGCGATGGCCGGAGAGCCGCGGCAGATGCTCGTCCCCAACGCAGACGACACGGGCGTCGGGCTGCGTCGCGTCACGCCGTTGCGCGGGAAGGTGCGGCGCGGGGAGAGCGGCGGCCCCGTCGTGGATGCGAAGGGCCGCGTCGTCGCCATGATCTTCGGCGGCTCGCGGAACGGAAACGACGGCTTTGCGGTTCCCGTGGGGACGGTGCTCGACGCGATCGGCGGGCGCCTGAGCCCGGTCGATTCCGGGCCCTGCGCCGGCTGATCGTCCACCTGCTGAGTTTCGGCACAACGCTGTGACGAAGTCGGCACAGGTGGTCACGTTTCTGCGCGTTTTCTCCCGCCAGAGTGGAGTCGATGGACATGCCCTCGATCTCCCGGGCCCGCGCGCTCGCCTACGCGACGGCCGCGTTGCTCGCGCTGCTCGTCGGCGCGCGGGTTCTCGAGCGCGGTGACGCCGCTGCCCCCGCCGGCGGCTCGAAGGCAACGGCGCTCGAGGCCGAGGAGCCCGTCGCACGCCAGGTCGTCGTGCACGTCGTCGGCGCGGTCGCCGCTCCCGGCCTCTACAAGCTCGACGAGGGAAGCCGGATCGACGACGCCATCCGCAAGGCCGGCGGCGCAACGCCCA
This sequence comes from uncultured Thermoleophilia bacterium, assembly GCA_963716435.1. Lineage (GTDB taxonomy): Bacteria > Actinomycetota > Thermoleophilia > Gaiellales > Gaiellaceae > CAVRUF01. The sequence continues at coordinate 2,363,970 of OY970312.1, read as the reverse complement.
AGGCCGCGCTGGAGCTGGTCAACCTCGCGGCGCCCGTCGCCGACGGGCAGCAGGTGCTCGTCCCACGGAAAGGCGCGGCCGGAGCCGGCGCCGCCGCGGGTGCGCCGCCCGGCGCGGGCCAGCGGATCCATCTGAACTCGGCGACGCTCGAGCAGCTCGATTCGCTTCCCGGGGTCGGCCCGGTTACCGCGCAGGGGATCCTCGACTACCGCACCGAGCACGGCGCGTTCCAGTCGGTGGAGGAGCTCGACGCGGTTCCCGGGATCGGGCCCGCGAGACTCGAGCGGCTCAAGGAGCTGGTCGACCTGTGATGCGCGCGCCGCCTGTTCGCGCACCGCATCTGCTGGCGGGCTCGCTGTGCGTCGGCCTCGCGGTCTCGCTCGTGGAGCGCGCCGGGGTGGCCGCGGCCGTGCTCGCGGCGGTGCTCGCGCTCTGCGCTCCGTTCGTCACGGGCGCGCGCCGCGTCGCCGTCCTCGCGCTGGGGCTGGCCGTGCTGGGCGCCTGGTGGGGCTCCGGCCGTCTGGATGCGCTCGACCGAAGCGTGCTCGCGCGCCACGTCGGCGAGGCCGGGCTCACGCAGGTCGAGGTCACCGGTCCGGCACGGGCTGGAACGTTCGCCGTTCGCGTGCCGGTGCGCGTCCGGCGGTTCGACCGTATGGCGCTCGACGAGCCGGCGAGGCTGGAGCTGCCGCTCGGCCGTGCGCCTCCGCAGGGCGCGATCCTGGAGATCGTCGCGACCCTCGAGGCGCCGCAGCGCGCCGAGACGGCCGGAGAGTTCGACGAGGCCACATACCTCGCGCGGCAGGGCGTGCACGTCGTGCTGCGGGCCGGGTCGTACCGCCAGATTGGCCGTCGCGGCGGCGCTCGCGGAGTCGTCGACGGACTGCGCCGCTGGCTCGCGGCGTCGATGGCCCCTGGGCTCCACGGGCAGCGGCGCGCGGTGATCGGCGGGATCGTCCTCGGCGAGGACGAGAAGCTCAGCGAACCGCTCCGGGACGACTTCAAGGCGTCGGGGCTGTACCACCTCCTGGCGGTGTCGGGACAGAACATCGCGTACGTGATCGGCGGGATCCTGCTTGTCGCATGGGTCGCGGGCGTCCCGCGTCGAATCGGACATCTCGCGGCCCTGGCCGGCGTGCTCGCCTACACGGGCGCGGTCGGCTGGCAGCCGTCGGTTGTCCGCGCCGGCATCGCCGGCGCGCTCGTGTCACTCGCGTGGCTCGCGTCGCGTCCGGTCGACCGGTGGTACTTCCTGCTGGTCGGCGCGGCCGTGCTTCTCGCGGTCAACCCGTACAGCCTGCTCGAACCCGGGTTCCAGCTCTCGTTCGTGGCGGTGGCGGCGATCTTCGTCCTGGTTCCGGGGATCGAGCGTCGCCTCGAGGGCTACCCGCTGTCGCCGAAGGTCGTCCAGGGCCTCGCGCTGTCGATCGCCTGCGGCCTGGTTACGGCGCCGGTGCTCTGGCTGCAATTCGGCGCGGTTCCGGTCTACACCGTGCTCGCCAACGCGCTCGCGGCGCCTGTCGTTCCGTTTCTGCTCGGATTCGCCCTGATCTGCGCGGTGCTCGATCCGGTTCTCCCGTCGGCGGCGTACGCGCTCGCCTGGCTGAACGGCTGGCTCGCCGCCTACCTCGCGTGGTGTGCGGAGTTCGTCGCCGGCTTACCGCACGCGCGTCTCGCCTCGCACGGGGCGCTCGCGGTCGCCGTGCTCATCGGCGCGGCGGCGGTCCTGGCCACCCGGCTGCGGCCTCCACGCGCTCAGCGGGTCGTCGCGCTCGGCCTCATGGTCGTCGCACTCGTGGCCGGCTGGCGGGTGTGGATCGACGGGACCGACACCGAAGCAGCCCCGCCCTCCGGCCTCCGCGTGACCTTCCTCGACGTCGGTCAGGGAGACGGCACGCTCCTCCAGGTTCCCGAGGGCGCGATCCTCGTCGACGAGGGGCCGCCGGATGCGGACGTTGCCGAGCAGATCGAGCGGCTGGGCGTTCATCACCTTCAGGCGCTCGTCCTCACGCATCCGGAGCGCGACCACGTCGGCGGTGCAGCGGAGGTGCTCGAACACGTCGCCGTCGACCTAGTCCTCGATCCGGGAATCCCGAACGCGAGCCCAGAGGAATCCGCCGCGCTGCGAGTCGCGCACGACCGCGGCGTACCGGTCGTGACCGCGCGCGAGGGGCAGGTCTACCGCCTCGGCAGGCTCACGATTCGCGTTCTGTGGCCGGACGGCCCGGGCCCGCCGGGAGGGAACCCGAACGACCACGCGATCGTCCTGGTCGCGACCTACGGGAGCACCGACGTGCTGCTCACGGCTGACGCAGAGTCCAACGTGACCGTGCCGCTCGGCCTGTCGGAGGTGGAGATCATCAAGGTCGCCCACCACGGCTCCGCGGACGAACAGCTACCGGAATTCCTCCGCAGAACGAGCCCGAGCGTCGCGGTGATCTCCGTCGGACGCGAGAACACCTACGGGCATCCGACCCCGGAGACGCTGGCCGCCCTTTCCGACGCGCCGGGCCTGACCGTATTGCGGACCGACAAGGACGGACGCATCGTCGTCGAGTCCGACGGGCGGCATCTGACCCTCCGCAGCGAGCGGCGGCCGTGAATATGCTCGCACGATGTCGAGCGACGAGCTTCGTCCCGTCTATCTCATGCTCGGGAGCGACCGGCCAAAGGTCCGTCGCGCGCTCGTCCGGCTCCGGGGGCGGTTCCCGGACGAGGCCGTCGAGTTGCACTCGGCAGACACGGCGACGGGCGCGGATGCGGTCGCCGCCTGCAACTCCCTCGGGCTCTTCGGAGCCGGCGGCGCGAATCTCGTCGTTGTCGAGGGAGTCGAGCGGTGGAAGGCGGACGACGCGGACGCGGTGGCGTCCTACCTTGCCGACCCGTCGCCCGACAGTGTTCTTGCGTTGGTCGCCGAAGGCGCGCTGAAACACGGGGCCCTTGTGGCCGCGTGTGAGAAGGCCGGCACGGTGCTCTCCTACGACATCCCGAAGCCGCGTGACCCGTCGGTGTGGGTCCGCTCCGAATTCGAGCGCCTGGGCGTCCGTGCCGATGGGGACGCCGCCCGTGCGCTCGTCGAGATCGTCGGCGGCGACGTGCTCGAGCTCGAAACCGAAATCGACAAGCTCGCCACCTGGGCCGCGGGGGAGCCCGTTGGCCGGCGCGAGGTCGAGCTCCTGGCGGTGACGTCCGGAGACGTCCTCCCCTGGGCACTGACCGACGCGTGGGGAGCGCGCGACCTGCCGGGCGTCCTCGCGGCGTGCGAGACGCTCCTGGAACGGCGCACCCGCGAGCCGTTCGGCATCGCCGCAGCGCTGGCCGGCTACGTGAGCCGGGTCCGGGTGGCACAGGCGCTAGCGGAGGAAGGTCTGGGCGCGGTCGAGGTCGCCAAGCGGCTGAGGATCAAGGACTACCCGGCGCGGAAGCTCGTCTCGTTCGCGCGCAACTACACGCGTGACGAGCTCGACGCTGCGATCGTCCGGCTCGCGGAGCTCGACGCGGCGCTGAAGGGCGCAAGCCGCCTGCCGGCCGAGCTCGAGCTCGAACGCGCGCTCGTCGACGTCACGTCCGCTCGCGCCGCCGCGCCTGCCTGATCTACTCGTGCGGATACGGGCAGAGGCCCGCGTCCCAGCCGACGGTGAGGTCGAGCGCGATCTGAATCCAGCAGGCGACCGACGCGGCGGCGATCCCGATCACGATCGTGGCCATCAGCGCCCCCGTCAGTACGCCGAACGGAGTGACCACCGCGATAAACGCGGCCTCGGCCGCACCCTCCGCTCCGTCTCGGCGGAGTCCAGCGGCCACCGCCACGGCCGCCGCAGCGGGCACGAAGACGAACACCCACGGGCCGGTGAGGGACAGAAAGAAGCAGCCGACAGGGATCGCCGCCAGCGTCCCGGCGATCACGGCGACTCGGTCCTGAGCCGGGATCCGTTCCCACGACCCCGCTGCTCGCGCACGAAGCGCAATCACGCTCGATTCGACGCCCTCGGCGCCGGCCGGTTAGCGCAGCGGTCGGAGGACTAGCTCTTGGGCCCGGCCACGAGGCGCGCGGCCTGCGACTTCTTGCGCGCGGTCTTCGCCGGGTGGATCGCACCGCGGGCTGCGGCTCGGTCGAGCCACTTGACCAGGTCGCGGTGCGCTGCGCCGACGCGGTCCTTGTCGCCGTCGGCAACGGCCGTCTCGAGCCGCTTGTAGAGCGTCTTCGCCGTTGAACGCCAGCGTAGGTTCTGCATCCGCTCGCGGGCGGCGCTCCTGACACGACGTTCCTGTTGCTTGATGTTCGGCATAGGCGTAAAAGTGCGCGGACCCCGCCGCGCGAGGCGCATCGTACCAGCCGTTCCAAGCTCGGAGCGCACCTCCCCGGCGGCTCCGGGCGGCGCCACACCTACGATCCCGCCCATGGGAACGATCGCCGACGAGCCGCCGGGACCCGACGTCCCGCGGCCCGCTTCGACGCATCGCCGTCTCGCCCGCTCGACCGCGATCTTCTCCATCGCCACCGGCCTCTCGCGGATCCTCGGCCTCGTTCGCGAGATCGTGGTGCGCCGCTACTTCGGCGTCGAAGGCTCGATCAACACGTTCACGGTCGCGTTCCAGCTCCCGAACCTGCTCCGCTCGCTCGTCGCCGACACCGCGCTCTCGGCCGCATTCGTCCCCGTCTTCAGCGAGCCTCCTGGAGAAAGGGAAGGCGATGCACGCGTGGCGGGTCGCCTCGACGCTCTTCTGGCTCGTCCTGCTCGGCCTGGGCGGGCTGACCGCGCTCTTCATCCTGCTCGCGCCCTGGCTCATGCAGCCGTTCGGCTACGAGGGGGAGCAGCAAGAGCTGGTCGTCACGCTGTCGCGGATCCTCTTCCCGACCGTAGTCCTGCTCGGGCTCTCCGGCGTCGTCATCGGGATCCTGAACAGCTACGACCACTTCACGGTGCCCGCGCTCGCGCCGGTTGCGTGGAACCTCGTGATCATCTTCGGCGTCGCGATCGGCGTGCCTCGGGCCGACAGCGAGTCGAGCGCGCTCTACGTCTACGCCGGCGCCGTTCTCGTCGCGACGGTCGTCCAGTTCCTGTTGCCGCTGCCCTGGCTTCGCGGCCGCGACGACCGGCTGCGAGCCGTGATCGATTGGCGCGACCCGGCCATCCGGCGGATCTTCGTGCTCATGCTGCCCGTGACGCTCGGGCTCGGGCTCATCAACTTCAACCAGGTCATCAACACGTTCTTCGCCGCCCGGTTCATCGATCCGGATCTCGCGCCCGCGTCGATCGAGGCGGCGTTCCGCATCTACATGCTCCCGCAGGGGATCTTCTCCGTCGCGATCGCGACCGTGCTTTTCCCGTCCATGTCGCGGCTCGCCGCGCGCGCCGACATGGACGGCCTGCGCTCGACCGTTTCCCTCGGCCTGCGCCAGGTCGGCTTCACGCTCCTGCCGGCCGGCGCGATCGGCGCCGTGCTCGCCGTCCCCGTCGTGCGGCTCCTGTACCAGCGCGGCGCGTTCGGCCCCGACCAGACGGACGTCGTCGCCTACGCCCTGATCGCGTTCGCGCTCGGCCTCACGTTCAACGGGACGATGCTGATCCTGAACCGCGCCTTCTTTTCCCTGCAGTCCCCGTGGATCCCGACCTACGTGGCGCTTGCGAACCTCGGCTTCCAGATCGTGCTCGACATCGCCTTCTTCCGCCTCGGCGTGTGGGGGATCCCGCTCGCGACGTCGCTCGTGAACGTGGCCGGGACGATCGCGCTCGTCATCCTGTTCCGCCGTCGGATCGGACGGATCCAGGGACGGCGGATCCTGGACACGTACGGACGCACGCTCGTCGCCTCGATCGTCGCGGCCGCCGTCGCCTACGGCGTTTGGTACGCGCTCGACGACGCGCTCGGACGCTCCGGGTGGGCCCAGATCGCGTCCGTCGGAACCGCAGTCTTGGCCGCGACGGCGGCGTTCCTCGGGGCCGCCCGTATCCTTCGAATCCGGGAGCTCGACACCCTTCTCCAGCTCGTCAGGCGCTCCCGCACCTCATGAGCCTTGACCGCATCCGCAACTTCTCCATCGTCGCGCACATCGACCACGGCAAGTCGACGCTCGCCGACCGCATCCTCGAGCTCACCTCGACGCTCTCCAAGCGCGAGATGCGCGAGCAGGTGCTCGACTCCATGGATCTCGAGCGCGAGCGCGGCATCACGATCAAGGCGCAGGCCGTGCGCGTCGAGTGGAAGGGCCACCAGCTGAACCTGATCGACACGCCCGGCCACGTCGATTTCACCTACGAGGTGTCGCGCTCGCTCCAGGCGTGCGAGGGGGCGCTCCTCCTCGTGGATGCGGCGCAGGGCATCCAGGCCCAGACGCTTGCGAACGCCTATCTCGCGATCGAGAACAACCTCGAGATCGTGCCCGTCGTGAACAAGATCGACCTGCCGTCCGCGAGCCCCGATGCCGCCGCGGCCGAGGTCGCCGAGCTCGTGGGCGAGGATCCCTTGAACGTCCTGCGGATCTCGGCGAAGACCGGGGCCGGCGTCGAGGACGTGCTGGACGCGATCGTCGAGCGGATCCCGGCGCCCGAGGGCGACCCGGACGCGCCGGCGCGCGCGCTCATCTTCGATTCCGCCTATGACCAGTACCGCGGCGTGGTCGCGTTCGTCCGCGTGATCGACGGCGTGTTCTCCCCGCGCGAGCGGCTGCGGGCGATGGCGCAGGGCACGAAGTTCGAGATCGAGGAGCTGGGTGCGTTCGCGCCGGACCGGCGCGCGACGAAGACGCTCTCCGCGGGCGAGGTCGGCTACGTCATCACCGGGCTCAAGGACGTCAGCCGCCTGCGGGTCGGCGACACGCTGACGAGCGACGAGCGCCCGGCCGCCGAGCCGCTGCCCGGCTACAAGGAGGTCAAGCCGACCGTCTTCGCCGGCCTTTTCCCGACCGAGTCGGACGAGTACCCGGAGCTGCGCGACGCGCTCGAGAAGCTGAAGCTGAACGACGCCTCGCTCTTCTACGAGCCGGAGACGTCGCAGGCGCTCGGCTTCGGCTTCCGCTGCGGGTTCCTCGGGATCCTCCACATGGAGATCGTGCGCGAGCGCCTCGAGCGCGAGTTCGACCTCGACCTGCTCGTGACCGCGCCGAACGTCGCCTACCGCGTGCGGACGAAGGCGGGGCAGGAGGTCGAGGTGCACAACCCGTCCGATTTCCCGGCCGAGGTCGAGGAGGTTGCCGAGCCGTACATCCGCGCGGCGATCATCGTCCCCAAGGAGCACGTCGGCGCTGTGATGGAGCTGAACACCGAGCGCCGCGGGCGCTTCGACCACATGGAGTACCTCAGCGAGGAGCGCGTCATGCTCTCGTACGACCTGCCGCTCGGGGAGATCGTCTACGACTACTACGACCAGCTGAAGTCGCGCACGAAGGGCTATGCGAGCTTCGACTACGACGTGATCGGCTTCCAGCCGGGCGAGCTCGTGCGGGTGGACATCATGCTCGCCGGCGACGCCGTGGACGCGCTGTCGATCATCGTCCACCGGGAGGGTGCGTATGCGCGCGGGCGCGCGCTGGTCGACCGGTTGCGCCAGGAGATCCCGCGCCAGATGTTCGACGTCCCCGTGCAGGCGGCGATCGGGTCGCGGGTGATCGCGCGCGAGACGATCAAGGCGAAGCGCAAGGACGTGCTCGCCAAGTGCTACGGCGGCGACATCACGCGCAAGCGGAAGCTGATCGAGCGCCAGAAGAAGGGCAAGAAGCGGATGAAGCAGGTCGGGATCGTGGAGGTTCCGCAGGAGGCGTTCCTCGCCGTGCTCGACCTGAACGGAGAGCGGTCGAAGTGAGCGGCGCGCGCCACCTCTATGTGCATCTGCCGTTCTGCGTGCACCGCTGCGGTTACTGCGATTTCGTGACCGTGGTCGGGCGCGGGGGCGAGCACGAGGCGTACGTCTCGGCGGTGCTCGCCGAGCTCGAGTTCGAGCGGGAGGTGCTCGTGCCACGGCTCGAGACGATCTTCCTCGGTGGCGGGACGCCGACGTTTACGGCCGGCGGCGCTTTGGAGCGGTTGCTCGCCGCGCTTCCGGACGCGGACGAGGTGACGGTCGAGGCGAACCCGGAGACCGTTACGCACGAAACCGTCGCGCTTCTCGCACGAAACCGTGTCAATCGTGTGTCGCTCGGCGCACAATCGTTCAACACATCCCTTTTGGACGTGCTGGAGCGGCGCTGCGGCCCCGAGGACGTCCGGCGCGCGATGCACGTTCTTCGGGATGGCGGTTTCACGAACATCTCGCTCGACCTCCTCTACGGCATCCCGGGCCAGACCCCCGCCGACCTCGACGCCGACATCGAAGAGGCGCTCGCGCTCGCCCCCGACCACATCTCGTACTACGAGCTGGAGGCGAAGCCGGGGACGCGCTTCACCCACGCGCACGGAGAAGAGCTCGGTCGCCAGGCGGAGGCGATGGAGTGCTACTTCGAGCGGGTCGTGGAGGCGCTCGTCGGCGCCGGCTACCGCTGGTACGAGACGGCCAACTTCTGCCGCCCTGGACGGGAGGCGCGTCACAACCTGGGCTACTGGCTCGGTCGTGACTACCTGGGCGTCGGGATCGGCGCCGTGTCCACGGTGGGCGCGCGCCGGTGGCGGAACGCACCCAGCCTGGGGCGGTATGTGCGCGCGCTCGCGGACGGCGCTGCGCCGCCGCGCGAGGTGGAGGAGCTCGACTCCGCGACGAAGCTCGCGGAGCGGCTCATGCTGGGCCTGCGCCTGGATCGCCCGCTGCCGTTCGCAGATGTCGAGGGCGCGGTGGAACCGGAGGCGCTCGAGCGGCTCGAATCCCTCGGCCTGGCCGAGCGGCGCGACGGCGGGCTGCAGCTGACGGAGCGCGGCCGCTTCCTCGGCGGGGCGGTGACCGCCGAGCTCATGGCTTGAGCGAGACATCTCCGCCGATGCGCTTCGCCGGCATCGATGGCGAGCAGGTCGAGCTGCAAATCGTCGGCTACGAGTATCCGGCCAATACCGATGAGGGTGGCTGGGATGCGAACTGGTTGCTCGTTCGAGGAGTTGCGAGCGCCGAGAGTAGAACGTGGAGCTTCACGAACGCGTGCCTCACGACCTGGGAAGCCGCCTATCTAGGGGAGTGGCTCGCAGCGGTCGAGGCTTCCGCAGGTGGACACAAGCCTGCCCCGGACGCCCTCGACCGTTGCTGGTTCACCGAGCCGAACCTCGTCTTCGAGCCTTTGGCGGCAGACGCCGGCGGCTTTCGCATTCGCGTCTATTTCGAGCTGGAAGCCCGGCCCGATTGGGCTCGTCAGAAAGCGTGGGATGAGTTCTGGATCGATGTCGAGGGAACGAGCGCCGATATCCGCGGGGCGGCAGATGCACTGCAGGCTCAGCTGAAGCACTATCCGCTCCGAGGCGACTACCCTTAGCCCATGGACGAGGCCGAACGAGTCCTGATCCTGAGCCTCCGCCAGGAGGAGATCCTCGCGCGGGTCGTCGAGGGCTATGTCGCCACGGGTGCGCCCGTCGGCTCGAAGACGCTCGTCGAGCGCGCGGGCGTCGAGGCGTCTGCGTCCACGGTTCGCAACGAGCTCGCCGTTCTCGAGGAGCACGGGCTCCTCACGCATCCGCACACGTCGGCGGGCCGGGTTCCGACCGACACGGGCTACCGCGCCTACGTCGATCGCGTCCTGGGTCAGCTCGAGCCGCGCCCCGCGTCAGCGCTTCGCCTGAACCTCCCCGAAGCGCAGAGCCATGTGGACGAGGCCCTTCGCGCGACGACCGATGCACTCGCGCAGGTCACGCATCTGCTCGCGCTCGTGTCGGCGCCGCCGCTCCAGACGACGAGCGTCCGTCACGTCGAGGTGATCCTGCTCCAGCCTCAGCTCGTGATGGTGGTCGTGATCACTTCCACCGGCGGGATCTCCAAGCGGATCTTCGCCTTCACCGAGCCGGTCGACGCCGGTCTCGCCGAGTGGGCGCGTGTGTACCTGAACGAGCAGGTCGCCGGGCTCCAGCTCGGCGCGCGGCAGCTGAAGGCGCGCTTCGAGGATCCGGAGCTCGACCCGCGCGAGCGCGAGTTCCTGGCCGAGCTCGCACCCGCGTTCACGGAGCTCGTCGAGGCCGGCGAGCAGAGCCTCTTCATCGGCGGGGCCGCCGGGCTCCTGGACGAGTTTCGCCAGGAGGACCTCCGCGGGTACCGCCGCCTGCTCGAGGTGCTCGAGCAGCGCGCCGAGCTGCTCGAGTTGATGCGCGCGAACCTGAGCTCGAGGACCCGTTCGTCCGCGTCGGCTCCGAGTTCGAGGACCCGGATCTCCGGACGATCTCCCTCGTCGCTGCGCCGTACGGCCTCCGCCATCGCAACCTCGGCACGGTCAGCCTGCTCGGCCCGACCCGGATGGACTACGCCCGCGCCATCGAGGTCGTCCGCTCGGCCGCCCATGAGCTGTCGCTCTTCGTCGAGGACATCTACGAGGAGTAGCACTCCTCTATGGAATCCACGCGGTCGATGTCGGTCGTCTGGCTCATCCTCCTCGTTGAGTTCATCGCGGGTGTCTGCGCCGCCGACGTCTCCATCCGCCGCCTTGGGGATCGCAACGACTGACGCATCTCGACGCTAGCGGGCAAATCCGCGCAGAAGGCGCACAAAATGCGCCAAGACGCGCACGAAACGGTCACAACGCACGCACAACCGGAACCCGCCGGTAGCCGCGAACGCGCCGAGTACCCTTCGAGCGATGGCGTCGGTCAGACGGGACTACTACGAGGTGCTGCGGGTTTCCCGCGACGCGGACCAGGCGGAGATCAAGAAGGCGTTCCGACGTTTGGCCCGCGAGCTGCACCCCGACGTGTCCGACGAGCCCGACGCGGAGGAGCGCTTCCGCGAGGTCGCCGAGGCCTACGAGGTGCTGTCCAAGCCGGAGACGCGCCAGCAGTACGACCGCTTCGGGCACGACGGGCTGCGCAGCGGCGGCTTCCGCCCGACGACCTTCGACTTCACGAGCCTCGGGGACATCTTCTCGGCGCTCTTCGGCGAAGACATCTTCGGCGCCGGCGCGACCCGCTCGGCCCACGGCGGCGACATCCTGGTGGAGACCGAGATCGAGCTCGTCGAGGCGGCCGAAGGCGTCACGCGCGAGGTCTCCTACCCGGTCTCGCTCCCGTGTGAGACGTGCGACGGATCGGGCGCCGAGCCCGGCACGACCCCCGAGACGTGCCCGACCTGCCGGGGAACAGGCCGGCTCCAGGCGGTCTCCAACTCGCCCTTCGGGCAGTTCATCCGAACCCAGGCCTGCGGAACGTGCGGCGGCGCGGGCGTGACGATTTCGCACCCGTGCAAGGTCTGCGCCGGCGACGGTCGCGTCACGACCGAGCGCACGGTCGAGGTCGAAGTTCCGCCGGGAATCCACGACGGCCAGCGCATCCGCCTCGCCGGCGACGGCCACGCGGGCATGCTCGGCGGCCGCTCCGGCGACCTGTACGTCCTCGTACGCGTGCGCCGCGACGAGCGCCTCGTGCGCGACGGCAACGACATCCTTTCGGCGCTCGACCTGACCATGACCCAGGCCGCCCTCGGCGGAACCTTCACCGTGCCGACGCTCGACGGCGACTTCGCGCTTGACCTGAAACCGGGCGCGCAGCCCGGCGAGGTGCACGTGCTCCGGGGCAAGGGGATGCCGGTGCTCCAGGGCTTTGGGCGCGGAGACCACCGGATCGTCTTCAACGTGTCCGTGCCGAGCCGCCTCAACGACGAGCAGCGCCGCCTTCTGGCCGAGTTTGAGGAGCTGAGCGGCGACGAGACCTACCGGCGCGACGGGAGCTTCCTCGCCAAGCTCCGCGCCGCGTTCCGCTGACCGAGCCCGTCCGCCGGGTGTCGGTCCGCGTCGAGCACGAGCGCGGCGAGGAGGCGCGGGCCCGCTTCGTCGAGCTCTGCCCCGAGGGGTTCGAGGAGACGGTCGGGGCCGAGCTCGAGTTGACCGCGTACACCGATGCCGCGGGCGAGGCGCGGCTTCGCGAAGCGTTCCCGGATGCAAGCAGCGAGCCGGTCGAGCCCGGCTGGGAGAACTCCTGGCGCGAGTTTCACCGCCCGGTTCGAATCGGTCCGCTCTGGGTCGGGCCGCCGTGGCTCGATCCCGATCCGGACACGCTCGCGGTGGTCGTCGACCCCGGCCAGGCGTTCGGCACCGGCGCGCACGCGACGACGCGGCTCTGCCTGGAGCTTCTCCTCGAGATCCCGCGCGGGAGCCTCGTCGACCTCGGCTGCGGCTCGGGCGTCCTCGCGATCGCGGCCGCCAAGCTCGGCTTCGCGCCGGTCATCGCGCTCGACGTGGACGCGGTGGCCGTCGCCGTCGCCCGCGACAATGCAGCCGTGAACGACGTCGAGATCGAGATCCGGCCCGCGGACGTCCTCACGGACGATCTCCCGGACACCGACATCGCCGTCGCGAACATCGAGCTCGTCCCGGTCACCGAACTCGCCCCTCGCGTGCGCGCGCGAACCCTGATCACGTCCGGCTACCGCCCGCATGACCCGCTCGACCTCCCCGGGTGGAGAAGCGTCGAGCGCCGCGAGGCGGACGGCTGGGCCGCCGACCGGCTGGAACGGCTGTGACCGGCCGGCTCGTTCCAGCGGCAGGCTGGCGCCGCTTCGCAGCCTGGGTGCTCGCGGGCGGGCTCCTCTTCTTCGCCCTGGTGACCGGCTTCACGATCGGCCTCTTCGTGCTGCCGTTCGCCGTCTGTGCCGTGTGGCTCGTCGCGCGCGGTAGCCGGATCTGGCCCGAGCTGCTCGGCCTCGCCGGCGGCGCCGGAGTCGTCGGCTTCGTAGTCGCCGCGGTGAACCGCGACGGAGACGGCTGCAAGACCACCATCGAGAACGGGGCGACGACGGTCACGTGCGGCGGCCTCGACCCGACGCCGTGGCTCGTCGGCGGGCTCGTGCTGCTTCTCGCCGCGTCGCTCCTGTACGCGTTCGCTACCCGGCGGATCGTGAAATTGCCATAGCGGCGTTACCATCGCGCGCATGGGCACGTTCTCCACGCGCTTCCTCGGCTGCAAGGTCTCGCAGACCGACGTCCAGGCCATTCGTGAGCGGCTGATCGGGGACGGGCACACGGAGACCGGCGGCGACTCCGACATCGCGATCGTGAACGCCTGCTGCGTCACGCACGAGGCGGTGCGGAAGTCCCGCCAGGCCGCTCGGCAAGCGGCGCGCCGGGCCCGCAAGGTCTACGTCACCGGCTGCGGCGCGAACCTCGCCGGGGCCTGGGACGGCCTCCCCGAGGAGGTTCAGATCGTTGCGCTGCCGAGCGAGCGCACCGCCGCGTTCGTCGCCGGCGACGTCGGAGCGGTCGGCTGCGTCCGCGACGATGTGGGGCTCGACCGGATCCGCGCGTTCGTGAAGGTGCAGGACGGCTGCAGCTTCTCGTGCGCGTTCTGCGTCGTCCCGACGGTTCGGGGCGCGTCCCGTTCGCGGCCGGCCGAGCGCGTGCTGGCCGAGATCCAGCGCCGCGTCGCCCAGGGGAACCGCGAGGTCGTCCTCACGGGGATCAACCTCGGCTGCTACCGAGACCGGGACGCGGGGCTCGACCTGCCGGGGCTCGTTCGCGCCGCCGGCGAAACGCCGGGCCTGGCGCGGCTCAGGCTCTCTTCCGTCGAGGTGAACCACGTGACCGACGCGCTGATCGGGGCCATGCGCGAGACGCCGGCCGTCGCGCGCCACCTGCACGTGCCGCTCCAGTCCGGCGACGACCGCGTGCTCAAGGCGATGAAGCGCCGCTACACAGCGGCCACGTATCTGCGGCGCATCGCCCGCGCGGACGGCTTCAACCTCACGACCGACGCGATCGTCGGTTTCCCAACCGAGGACGAAACCGCCTTCCGCGCGACCCTCGACCTGATCGAGACCGCCGGGATCACGAAGGTGCACGTCTTCCCGTACTCGCCGCGGCCGGGCACCGATACGGCCGAGCACGACACCGTTTCCCCGCAGGAAAAACGCGACCGCAGCGCGCGCCTCAGAGCCGCAAGCGACGCCGCCTGCCGCCGCCGCTGGGCCGCGCGCCTGGGGAGCGATGACACCGTTTTGGTCGACCGCCCAGGAATCGGCTACGGAGACGACTACACTCCCTGGCTCGTCGACGCCGCAGTCGGCGACCTCGTGCGCGTCCGCGCCGAGCGGGTGGTGGAGGAGGGAATCGTCGGTGTCGCAGCCTGACTGTCTCTTCTGCGGACTCGTCGCGAACGGCGATCACGTCCGCAGCGCCGACGGCTTCGTCGCCGTCCAAGACATCGCGCCCAAGGCGCCCGTCCACCTGCTCGTGATCCCCGAGCGGCATGTCCCGACCTTCCGCGACGTCGGCGAGTTCACCGCCGAGGAGTCGCTGCGCATGCTCGAGTTCGTCGCAGATACCGCGCGGGAAGCTGGGCTCGAGGACTATCGCGTGATCGTCAACGTGGGCGAGGGCGGCGGCCAGACCGTGTTCCATCTCCACTGGCACGTGCTGGGCGGCCCCGGACTCGGAGGATTCGAATGACGCTCATTGCCGAGCTCGAAGAGGACCTGACCGAGGCGATCAAGGCGGGCGAGGAGTCGCGGCGCGACACGTTGCGGCTCATCCTGTCCGAGCTTCGCTCCGCCGAGAAGGATCTGCAGCGTCCGCTCGACGAGAGCGAGGAGCTCCAGGTGCTCCAGCGCGAGCGCAAGAAGCGCGTCGAGGCGGCGCAGGCCTTCCGCGACGCCGGCCGCGACAAGCAGGCCGACCAGGAAGAGGACGAGCTCGAGGTGATCGAGGACTACATGCCCGAGCCGATCTCGGAGGACGAGCTGGAGCAGATCGTGGACGACGCGATCGCCGAAACCGGCGCGACGTCACTCCGCGATCTCGGCCGCGTGATGGCCGACGTCATGCCGCAGGTCGCCGGGCGGGCAGACGGTTCGACCGTCAGCGCGTTCGTGCGCGAGAAACTCGCCTAGCTCGCTTCGGGCGTAAGCTGAAGCTCGTGAGGGTCTTGATCGCGACCCTGCTCCTGCTGCCCCTCGCCGCGTGCGGCAACGCCGAGGAGACGCCTACCGTTGCCCGCTCCGGAGCGAACGGCGTGTCGGTCGTGCTCCCGGCCGGCTGGCACACGATGCCGGCCGACGACGGCGTGGTCAGCTCGCCCGTGACCCAGGTTGCCGTGTCGTCGGGCCCGATGGAGAACCGCGAGACCGAGTGCCAGATCACCGACTACGGCCCAGAGGACGACGCGGTCTCGCTCGTCGTCGTCGAATGGCAGCCGAACTCCGACTTCTCGATGGGCCCGCGCCCCGCGAGTTTCGGGGCGGCCGAGCTCCCGGTCACGCAAGGCTCGATCGAGTGCTTCGACGGCGCGGGCGGCACCGTGCAGTTCAGCGACGCGGGCCGCATGTTCGGCGCGTACCTCCTGCTCGGCCCCGACGCACCGCCGGAGCTCGCCGACGAGGCGCGCGCCGCCCTCCAGACGCTCGAGGTAGAGCCGGCCCGCTAGCCGCGTGCGCGGGCGACGCGACGCGTGCGCCGCGGTGCAGGCGCGGCAGGGGCAGCCGGTGCGGCCGGCCACGTGAACGTCTGCTCCACGAGGTGCTCGGGGTTGTGCCAGTAGCGCAGGTTGGCCATCCACTCCTCGTCCTTGATCGAGTCGAGGATGACCGAGATGCGGGGGATCGGGGCCGAGCTCGCCGAGCCGGGGAGGATCTGGAGGAACGGCTCCAGCTCGCCGCGGTTCTTCGCCTCGAAATGCGCCTGCTCGAGGTCGGTCGCGGTGCGGATCCCGAAGGCGCGCAGCCGCAGCATCGACGCGTCGCGCGAGTCTTCCCCTTCGCAGTCGCTCGACCCGACGTGCAAGTAGAGGATCGACTGGTCGATCCAGTCCACAAGGCGTGGCGCCGGGATGCGCGTCTGCAGCATCAGCTCGATCAGGTCGTGGTGGGCGAGGCCCTCGACGTTCGAGACGCCCTCGTCCAGCAGCCGCGCCCGGTCGTACAGGTCGATCCCCTCGACGTTCGTGAGCGGATTCGGCTCCGCGACGCCGCGGCCGAACACGGCTCCGGCCGAGCTCTTGTTCAGGTACTCCGAGAGGCCGACGAGCGCGGTCTCGGGAACGATGCCGGCGGCGAACGCGAGAACGAGGATGTAGGGGGCGTCGTCCTTCCCCGGCAGCACCTGGAGCACCATCGCGAGGATCGTGACCAGGAGGATCCGGACGGTGATCTGCGTGTACGTCTTGGGCCGCAGGTCGCCGCGCGCGTAGCCGCGCTGGATCAGCTGGAGCGCGAAGAAGTAGGCGCCGAGGAAGCCGAAGATGAGCGTCGAGCGCTGCGGCTGGAAGAGCGCGAGGACACCGACGCGGTCGTTGATCACCTGCACGTCCTGGTTCAGGAGCGTCACGAGCCAGCCGAACGTGATCACCACCGTCGCAATCAAGACCGGCGATCTCCGGCCGGGCAGGAGCCGCCCGCGGGCGCCTCCCGTCGTGGCGCCGTAGGTCTCGCCGAGGAGCGTCCCGTACTTGGCGCGGACGTCGGCGAGCGAGTCGATCGACGGATCCAGGCGGAACATGTGCCGCTCGAACTGCTCGCGCAGCGTGCGGAGCTGCTGGCGGTCGAAGAGGAAGTAGAGGAGCGCCGGCAGAAGCGAGGCGGCCGACATGAAGAGCAGCTGGAGCCCACGCCCGAGCAGCGTCAGATCGACGCCGGCTTTCGGGATCGTCTCGTTGATGTAGGCGTCGTTCACGATGTCGTCCACGCCGCCCGGGAAGTAGATGGCCGCGCCCGGCAAGACGACGCCGACGATGAGGACGACCGACAGCGCGGCCAACTGGGCGCCCCAGCGCGCCGCCGCCCGGCCGCCGCTGCGCGACACACCAAAGGCGACCATCGCGCCGATGAGCAGCGCGACCGCGCCGCCGATCCAGAACCAGCGGCTCTGGATCACGAATCCGGCGATCACGTACGCGACGACCACCCAAAGGCCGCCGCCGATGATCGCCGCGTCGCGGGTCGTGATCTCGGGCGGAGGAACGGCGACGATGCACTGCCGCTCCAGGTCGACGAGCTCCGTCTCGAAGAGATCGAGTTCCTCGGACGAGACGAGGCGGCGCTCGAGCGGCGACAGGACGAGCACCTCGCCGGTCTTGGCCGTGATGACCAGGCGCTTGTTCGTCTCGTTCACGATCAGCTGGCCGGCCTGCGAATCGACCGCGCCGGTGGTGCCGCTGGCGGCGGTGGCGTCCGCGTCCGCTGCGGCCGCGATCACCTGTCCGGTCTGCGCGTCCGCGACACCGGTCGCGGGAAGGCCGTGCTTGAGCTGGAGGTTGCGCACCGCGCTCTCGGTCTGGGGGCCGAAGACGCCGTCCTCGGGCCCCTCGTAGGCGCCGAGCGTCTTGAGCAGCGACTGGAGGCTGCGCACCGCATCGCCCTCGGTTCCGGGCTCGAGCCCAGGCGTCGGCGCGCCGTTGGTTTCCGGCTCAGGTGTCATGCGGCGGTGGGTTCGGCTTGCGGCGGCATTGGAACCTACTTCCAGACAAACGATCCCATCCCTCCGGAGGCGTGTCAAACCCCGTCCAGGTGGCGACTACACTTCGGGTATTGCAGGAAGTTCTCTCGGTTTCCAATCAGGTTGCGGCCGAACTTGCGACCGTCGATGACGGAGTTCTCACCCGTCTGCGCGACCGCCTCGGCTGCACTGTCCTCCTGCGCGGAAACCGGCTGACGCTCGAGGGTGACGAGTCGAACGTCGGCGAGGCCCGCGTCGTGATCGGCGAGCTCGTCGATCTCGTCGAGGACGGCCACGCGATCGGCGCCGGAACCGTGGACGCGGTCTTGGCCGCGCTGGAGGAGAGCCGCGACCTGCGCGACGTGTTCGACGACGTCGTCTGGCGCCACCGCGGCAAGAAGATCACGCCGAAGACGCTGAACCAGAAGCGCTACACCGACGCGATCCGCAAGTCGACGATCACGTTCGGCATCGGCCCGGCCGGCACCGGCAAGACCTACCTGGCGATGGCGCTCGCAGTCGCGGCGCTGTCCGACAAGGAGGTCAGCCGGATCATCCTCACGCGCCCCGCGGTCGAGGCCGGCGAGCGGCTCGGGTTCCTCCCGGGCGACATGCTCGCGAAGGTCGATCCGTACCTGCGGCCGCTCTACGACGCGCTCCACGACATGCTCGACGCCGACCGCGTGGCCGGGCACATGGAGCGCGGGACGATCGAGGTCGCGCCGCTCGCGTTCATGCGCGGGCGCACGCTGAACGACTCCTTCGTGATCCTCGACGAGGCGCAGAACACGACGCCGGAGCAGATGCACATGTTCCTCACCCGGCTCGGCTTCGGGTCGAAGATCGTCGTCACCGGCGACGTGACCCAGATCGACCTGCCGCGCGAGCAGACGTCCGGGCTCGTGCGGGTGCGCGAGATCCTCGCCGACGTGGACGGGATCAACTTCGTCGAGCTCGGCAACCAGGACGTCGTGCGCCACGTCCTCGTTCAAAGGATCGTCGAGGCGTACAAAGAGCACGCGGAAAACGGTGGGGCGTGATCGCGGTCGAGGTCGAAAACCGCAGCGGCGTGGACGTGGATTCCGACGCGGCGGTCGAGCTCGCACGTACGACGCTGGCCGCGGAGGGAATCGCCGACGGCGACCTCGGGATCGCGTTCGTCGGCCGCGACGAGAGCCGTGCGTTGAAGCGCGAGCACCTCGGGATCGACGAGGCCGCCGACGTGCTCTCGTTCCCAATCGATGAACGGGAGCCCCTCGCCGACGGTGTTCCGCGCCAGCTCGGCGACGTCGTCCTCTGCCCGCAGGTCGTGGGGGAGGAGTGGCGCGCGCCGCTCGTCCATGGGCTCCTGCACCTGCTCGGCTACGACCACGGCGACGAGATGGAGCGCCGCGAGCTGGAGCTCGCCGGATGAGCACCCGCCGCCGTCCGAACATCCGGCCCGTCGAGCCGCCCGAGCTCGAGTTCGAGCTGCCGCCGCGCATCGAGACGCGCAAGCGCTCGCACTCGCTGCTCCTCAGCTTCAACTACGCGATCGAAGGGGTCATCCACGTCCTGCGCCGCGAGCGGAACATGCGCGTGCACTTCCTGCTCGCCACGGTGATCCTCGTGCTCGCGTTCGCCTACGACGTGTCGAAGCTCGAGCTGCATGGCCCTCCTCATCGCGATCTCGTTCGTCCTCATCGCCGAGATGCTGAACACGGCCGTCGAGGAGATGATCGACCTGACGACCAAGGCGTACGACCCGCGGGCGAAGATCGCCAAGGACGTCGCGGCCGGCGCCGTGCTGATCGCCGCGGTCGTCGCGGGGACGATCGGCTACCTCGTCTTCGTCGATCGGATCCGCTCGCCGACGTACCACCTCGTGAACGAGGTGCGGGCGATCCCCGCGAACCTGACGATCATCGCGCTCGGGCTGACCGTGATCGCCGTGGTCGCCGTGAAGGCGGTCACCGGCCGCGGGACGCCGCTCTCCGGCGGGCTGCCGTCCGGGCACGCCGCGGTCGCGTTCGGCGGCTGGATGGCGATCACGCTCGTCGTCGCCGACTTCCAGCACCGCGTGCTCGTCTCGACGCTCGCGTTCCTCATGGCCTTTCTCGTCGCCCAGACCCGGGTCGAGTCGGGGATCCACACGGTGCGCGAGGTCGTCTTCGGCGGCCTGCTCGGGACGCTCGTGACCCTGATCCTCTTCCAGACGCTCACATGACCGACATCGAGCTCTACGAGCGCGCGGTCCGCGTTTCCGAGCACGCCTACGCGCCCTATTCGAACTTCAACGTCGGCGCGGCGCTGCTCCTGCGCGACCGCTCCGTGGTTACCGGCGTGAACGTCGAGAACGCGTCCTATCCGCTGGGGATCTGCGCCGAGCGCGCGGCGATCGCGAAGGCGGTCTCCGAAGGGGCGAAGCCCGGCGACATCGAGGTGATCGCGATCACGCACTCCCCGTGCGGCGGCTGCCGGCAGTGGCTGTTCGAGTTCCGGATCGAGCGCGTCGTCTTCCCGGTCGACGGGAAGCTGGTCGAGCGCACTCCCGCCGAGCTGCTCCCGGACTCCTTCGAATTTTGAGAAGCGGCTTCGTCGCAGTCGCCGGCCGGCCGAACGTCGGCAAGTCGACGCTCGTGAATGCGCTCTGCGGCGGCAAGGTGGCGATCGTCTCGGACAAGCCGCAGACGACGCGGCGGCGGATCATGGGCGTCGTGAACGGGGACGGTTACCAGCTCGTCCTCGCCGACCTCCCGGGCTTCCAGCGTCCGCGCGACACGCTGACCGAGCGGATGCAGAAGACGGTTGACTCCGCGTTCGAGGACGTGGACGCGGTGCTGTTCGTGCTCTCGGCCGACGAGGAGATCGGCAGCGGCGACCGCTTCATCGCGCACCGCGTCTTCCGCGCCTCCGTCCCGGTCGTGATCGCGCTGAACAAGGTCGACCGCCTGAACCCGAACCGGATCGCGGTGCAGATCGCGAACGCCGCCGCGCTGGGCGACTTCCACGCGCTCCATCCGGTGAGCGCCAAGACCGAGGACGGCGTGGACGCCCTGCGCGACGAGCTGGCCGCGCTCCTCCCCGAGGGCCCGGCGTACTTCCCGGCCGACGAGATCACGGATCTCTCGGTCGAAGACCGCATCGCCGAGCTCGTGCGCGAGAAGGCGCTCCACCTGACGAAGGAGGAGGTGCCGCACGCCGTGACGGTCGAAGTGGCCGAGATCGAGGGCGACCGCGTCGCCTGCGTGATCTACGTCGAAACCGAGTCCCAAAAGGGGATCCTGGTCGGCAAGGGCGGCTCTATGATCAAGGAGATCGGCTCGCGGGCCCGGCCCGAGATCGAGCTCCTGCTCGGTACACAGCAGGTCTTTCTCGAGCTGATGGTGAAGGTACGACCCCGCTGGCGCCGCGACGAAGCCATGCTCTCGCGGCTTGGACTTTGAGGAGGACACGATCTCTGCGCTGACGCCCGACCAGTTCGAGACCCGGCTCCGCGACTACATGCTCGAGAGCTCGGAGGAAACCCGCGCCGTGCGCGTCGGGGAGAAGGAGACGAGCGAGTACGCCGCGATCGTCGAGCGCTATGCCGATCTGTTCACGCGCGAGCAGTACGACGGGCTCGAGGGCGAGGACGAGCGGGTCAGCCGCCTGCGCGAGGCGTGCGGCGACGGCGTCGTGTCGCTCGAGACTCGCGAGCGCCTACGACGAGCTGCAAAACGCGCTGCTCGCCGCGCGGATCGAGTTCCGCGGCGAGGAGATGCCGCTGCGCAACGCTCAGGCGCGGGTCGCGCTCGAGGACGACTACGCCGCGCGCGAGGAGCTCGGGACGCTGGCCGGAGACGAGTCCGCCAGCTTCAACGACGCCCGGCTCGACCTGATGCGCCGCGGCGAGGCGTTCGAGGCCGACCTCACCGGCGAGCCGGACCCGGTTGCCCGCAGCGAGAAGCTGAAGGCGATCGACCTGCACGAGCTCTCGGCCGTGCTCGACCGGACGGCGGCCGCGCAGACCAACTCGTACGCGCCGCTCCGCAAGCGCTGGCTCGACCGGATCCTCGGCGCCGAGCGCGACGACGAGCCGTCCTCGTACCACATCGCCTACA
Source organism: uncultured Thermoleophilia bacterium (assembly GCA_963716435.1). Taxonomy (GTDB): domain Bacteria; phylum Actinomycetota; class Thermoleophilia; order Gaiellales; family Gaiellaceae; genus CAVRUF01. The sequence goes on along the minus strand of OY970312.1, from coordinate 2,342,415 downwards.
TCCGCCGGATGTCGCCGCTCGCCGACGTGTACTCGAAGGAGCGCGCCGTCGAGGTCTGTCTCGAGACGCTCACGAAGCTCGGCTTCGACCTCGCGGCCGAAAGCAGGATCAAGCTCGACCTGGACGACCGCCCGCAGAAGAACCCGCGTGCCTGCGTGATCGCGTCCGATCCGCCCGAGGTCGTCCACCTGATCACGCGCGCGCAGGGCGGGATCCACGACTACCAGGCATTCCTGCACGAGGCCGGCCACGCGCTCCACTACGCGGGCTGCGACCCGAATCTCGCCTACACGTTCCGCCGCCTTTCGCGCGACCACGCGCTGACCGAGATCTACTCCTTCCTCGTCGAGTCGATCACCCGCGAGCCGGGCTGGCACGCGGCGTACTTCTCCCTCGACGAGGAGACCGCCCGCACGAACGCCGAGGCGACGCGGTTCCTCGAGGCGATCCTGTTCCGCCGCTACGCCGCGAAGCTCGCCTACGAGCTCGAGCTCTGGGGCGACTTCGAGCACGCGACCGACTATTCGGAGACCTACGCGAAGCGGCTGCTCGACGCGACGGGCGTGCGCTACCGCGCCGACAACTACCTGGACGACCTGGACGAGGGCTTCTACTCGGCCGACTACCTGCGCGCCTGGATCCGCACGGCGCAGGTCCGCTCGTACCTGCGGGCCGAGGTCGGCGAGGACTGGTGGGCGCGGCCGGAGACGGGCGACTTCCTGCGCACGCTCTTCCTCCAGGGCACGAAGCCGTCGAGCGAGGACGTGGCCGCGCAGATCGGTTTCGATCCGCTGGATACGGCGCCGCTGCTCGCAGAGCTATCGAGTTAGGGCAAACTGGAGCCATGGCGCAGGCGCCGGCACTTCCAGGCGGGTTCGAGCTTCCCCTCGAGCCCAGGCTTCCGCGAGTCGGTTCGGTCGACCAGGTGGCGGTCGAGGAACGCGCGGCTTCGCTTTCGCGCCGCTCGATCAAGCGCGAGTCGAAGCTCTTCGCGCTCGACCTCGCCGTGCGGATGACCGACCTGACCACGCTCGAGGGCGCGGACACGCCCGGCAAGGTGCGGGCGCTCGCGTCGAAGGCGCTGCATCCGGACCCGGCCGATCCGACCATTCCCTCGGTCGCGGCGCTCTGCATCTATCCCGATCTGATCGAGGTCGCGCGGGAGCGCCTCGACGGAACCTCCGTCGCCATAGCTGCGGTCGCGACGGCGTTCCCGTCCGGGCGCTCGCCGCTCGACCTGAAGGTGGAGGAGGCCCGCCGGGCCGCCGAGGCCGGCGCCGACGAGATCGACATGGTGATCGACCGCGGCGCGTTCCTCTCGGGCGCCTACGCCAAGGTCTACGAGGAGGTCCGTCAGGTGAAGGAGGCCTGCGGCGACGCGCACCTCAAGGTGATCCTCGAGACGAGCGAGCTCGGCACCTACGACAACGTCCGACGCGCAAGCCTCCTCGCGATCGCCGGCGGCGCCGACTTCATCAAGACGTCCACGGGCAAGGTGAGCCCGGCCGCGACGCTGCCGGTCACGTTGGTCATGCTCGAGACGGTCCGCGACGTCTACGAGGAAACCGGCCGCAAGGTCGGCGTCAAGGCGGCCGGCGGAATCCGGCACGCGAAGCAGGCGATCGCGTACCTCGTGACGGTGAACGAGACACTCGGCCCGGAGTGGCTGACGCCGGATCTCTTCCGCTTCGGCGCGTCGTCGCTCCTCAACGACCTGCTCCTGCAGATCCGCAAGCAGAAGACCGGGCGCTACCAGAACCCGGACTACTTCACGCTCGACTAGCCGAGGGCTTGCGCAGGGCGAACTGGTTGGCCGTGAGCGCCAGCGTCTCGTACCTGTGCGCCGGGACGAACTCGTCCACCGCTCGGGTGACGCCGTCCTCCCACCAGCCGGTCTGCCCGTAGTCGTCGCCGGCGATGAGGCCGCCTGAGCGCACCTTCGGGTCGAACAGCTCGAGGTCGGCGCGAACGGCCTCGTAGAGGTGGTCGGCGTCGACGTAGACCCAGTCGAGAGACGCGTCCTCGAAGAGCGCAGCGGCCTCCGCCGAGGGCAGGCGGTGCACTTCGACGATGCCGGCCGCCGCCTCTTTCCGGAAACGCCCGACCACGTGCTCGTAGATCTCGTCCATCGCCCGTTGGTCGGCCGCGGCCCGGCCTCCGTACCACGCCTCGCTGTGCGCCTCGTCGCGCCTGAACGCCCACGGATCGATCAGGTGGAGCCTCGTCGGCCGCACGCTGCGCAGGATCCGAGCCGAGAAGTCGCCTCGCCAAACACCGATCTCCGCCCCGACCGAGTCCGCCGGCAGGAGCTTGAGCAGTTGATCGCGCCCGTCGCGGCGGAGGAGTCGCACCGCCGGGACGCTACGACTAGCGGCTCCCGCGGGCAAGCTTGTGACCCCGACTACTCCTCCGGCTGGCGGTCGAGCGGCAACCGGGCCACGGCGGCGTCGAGCTGCATCAGCGCCGCGTTCCACTGCTTGTCCGAGACCGACCCCGGCTTCTCGAGGTCACGGGCGAGGATCTCGGCCATCGCGGCGGTCGTGACGGCGACCTTCTCCCATTCCGGCTTCGCCTCCCACTTCTCGCCCCAGGCCTCGGCGCGGCTGCCGACCTCGCGAGCCTTCGCTGCGCCCTCGGCGCCGGGCGGCGCCGTCTCGGCCAGCGCGATGAGGTCGTTGTGGATGTCGACCAGGGCGTCCTCGTCGTAGCTCGAGGGAACCGAATCCGTCTCCGAGGCGACGATGAGCGCGAACGCCCCACCGGGAACGACGAGGCTCAGGAGCATCGCGCCGAGGAGAAGAAGCCGCGTCACCGGACCGGCTCGAATTCGGGGGCGGACGGCTCTTTCCAGGTATCCACCCGGCGGGCCTCGATCTCGGCTGTCACGTCGGCGACGTCGTGCGCGCCCCAGGCGACCGGCGAGCGCGGGTGCGTCCAGACCGCGCGCCAGTTGTAGAACGTCGCGCGCGGCGCACGGAAGACGAAGCCGACAAGGCTCCACCAGCCGACCGCGCCGGTGATCGCGAGGTAGAGCGCGGCACGCCGCCGGGCGCAGTCCTCGCAGTAGTAGCCGGCCGGGCGCGTCTCGTGCGACACGACGATCATCCCGATGAGGCGCGCCGAGCCCCTGAACTTGAGCGGCTCGTCGAGCGTGCCGCAGCGGTCGCAGGGCTGTTCTCCCGCAGGGATCTCGACGATCCCTCCGCGGGCGACCTTCGCGAGCTGATTCGACCCGCAGCGCTCGCACGCGCCCGTGCGGGTCGATCCGAACCAGGCGCAGCTGGTACAGAAGAGGTCTGGGAGCGGCGTTCCCATTTCATCCGCCAATCGGCGCGGGGCCCGACGTTCTTGAGCCAAATCCCCCGCAGATACGATGGTCGTGTGAGCGACGTAGCGAAACGCAAGGACCGGTCCCCGGTGCCGTCGACCTTCGACTACGCGCCCGCACCCGAGTCGCGCGAGATCGTGCAGCTCGAGAAGCGTTACGGGCTCTTCGTCGGCGGCGACTGGATCGAGCCGTTCTCCAAGGAGACGCACCCGTCCGTGAGCCCCGCGACCGAGGAGGCGCTGGCCGAGGTCTCCTACGCGGGCGCCGAGGACGTCGGGGTCGCGGTCGCCGCAGCGCGGGACGCCTTCCAGAACGGCTGGTCCGACCTGGCCCCGAACGAGCGCGCCAAGTACCTCTTCCGCATCGCGCGGCTCCTGCAGGAGCGAGCGCGCGAGTTCGCGGTGCTCGAGTCGCTCGACGGCGGCAAGCCGATCAAGGAGTCCCGCGACGTCGACCTTCCGCTCGCGGCGGCGCACTTCTTCTACTACGCCGGCTGGGCGGACAAGCTCGAGTACGCGTTCCCGAACCGGACGCCGAGGCCGGTCGGGGTCGCGGCGCAGATCATCCCGTGGAATTTCCCGCTCCTCATGCTCTCGTGGAAGATCGCGCCCGCGCTGGCGGCCGGGAACACCGTCGTCCTGAAGCCGGCCGAGACGACGCCGCTCACGGCGCTCCTCTTCTGCGACGTGCTCCGCCAGGCCGGGCTGCCGCCGGGCGTCGTCAACGTGATCACCGGCGACGGCCGCGCGGGCGCCGAGCTCGTCAAGCATCCCGACGTGGACAAGGTCGCCTTCACCGGCTCGACCGAGGTCGGCAAGGAGATCCAGCGCGCGATCGCCGGCTCGGGCAAGAAGCTGACGCTCGAGCTGGGCGGCAAGGCGGCGAACATCATCTTCGACGACGCCGCGCTCGACCAGGCGGTCGAGGGGATCGTGAACGGGATCTACTTCAACCAGGGCCACGTGTGCTGCGCGGGCTCGCGCCTGCTCGTGCAGGAATCGGTCGCCGACGAGGTCGTGGCGAAGCTGAAGCGCCGCATGGGCACGCTGCGCCTCGGCGATCCGCTGGACAAGAACACCGACGTCGGCGCGATCAACTCCAAGGAGCAGCTCGACCGGATCAAGGCGCTCGTGCAAAGCGGGGAAGAGGAAGGCGCGCAGATCTACCAGCCGCCGTGCGTTCTCCCCGAGAAGGGCTGGTGGTTCCCGCCGACCGTCTTCACCGAGGTCGCGCAGAGCTACCGGATCGCCCAGGAGGAGATCTTCGGGCCCGTGCTCTCGGTGCTCACCTTCCGCACGCCGGACGAGGCGGTCGAGAAGGCGAACAACACCGCCTTCGGTCTTTCCGCGGGGGTCTGGACGGAGAAGGGCTCGCGGATCCTCTGGATGGCGCAGCAGCTCCGCGCCGGGGTCGTGTGGGCGAACACGTTCAACCGCTTCGACCCGTCCTCGCCGTTCGGCGGCTACAAGGAATCCGGCTTCGGCCGCGAGGGCGGACGGCACGGCCTCGAGCCGTACCTGAGGTTCGACGATGAGTGACCGGCTGCCCGTCGCGAAGACCGCGAAGCTCTTCGTGGGCGGCGCGTTCGTGCGCTCCGAGTCGGGTCGCACCTACGAGGTCGAGGGCGCGAACGTCGCGCTGGGCTCCCGCAAGGATCTTCGTGACGCAGTGCGCATCGCCCGCGGCGCGCTCCCCGGCTGGGCGGGCGCGACCGCGTACAACCGCGGCCAGGTGCTCTATCGCGTCGCCGAGATGCTCGAGGGCCGCCGCGCCGAGTTCGCCGCGCTCTCCGGAGAGGACGACACCGCCGCGGCGATCGATCGCTGGGTTTGGTACGCCGGCTGGGCGGACAAGCTCGCGCAGGTGCTCGGAGCGTCCAACCCCGTGGCGGGGCCGTACTTCAACTTCACGGTGCCGGAGCCGGTCGGCGTCGTCGGCGTAATCGCTCCGGAGGAGCCGCCGCTCGACGGCCTGGTCTCCCGGCTCGCGCCGGCGCTCGTCGGCGGCAACGCGGTCGTCGTGATCGCGTCCGAGTCCCATCCGCTCGCCGCGGCCGCGCTGGCCGAGGTGCTCGCGACCTCGGACGTCCCCGCGGGCGTCGTCAACATCCTCACCGGGCGCAAGGAGGATCTCGCGAGAGAGTTGGCCTCGCACCTCGACGTGAACGCGCTCGACGTCGCCGGCGTCGCCGGGGACACGACCGAGCTGGAGCGCCTCGCGGCCGACAACGTGAAACGCGTCGTCCGAAACGGCCAGGGACAATCGCCCTGGCATGCGGCGGCGTTCCTCGAGATGAAGACGGTCTGGCACCCGATCGGCGTATGAGCCGTTTCCGCCAAGCAATCTCCGAGGGCGACGGCATCTCGGTCATTCCCATGCTCACCGGCGCGGTCGAGGAGCTGGCCGCGCTCGCGGAGGCATCCGGCGCGGAAGCGGTCGCGGTCGCCGAGGCGGACGTGGCCCGGGCGCGTGCCGGGACCTCGCTCCCCGTGCTCGCGCGAACCGGGCTCGAAGGCGTGGCCGAAGCGGGCGCCGACGCCTGCGTGCTCGCCTCCGACGAGACGTTGCCGCTGGAGTACGACCGCGCTCAGGCATTGGGCCTCGACTGCGTCGTGGACGTGACGAACGAGGAGGCGCTCGAAGCGGTGCTCGAGCACGTGGACCCGGACATCCTCCTGCTCTCCGAGCGCGACCGTGACGACGAGGAGGAGGACTTCGAGCGCACGCTCGACCTGCTCGCCGACGTCCCGGCCGGCAAGCTCGTGATCTCCGACGCCCGCGTGGGCGCGCGTGAGCAAGTAGTGGCGCTCGAGCGAGCCGGCGTCGACGCAATCCTCGTGTCCGGCGACGCCCTCGGCCCGGAATTCGCGGTGTCGCTGGCCGAGCTCACCGGCCGCGCGTAACCAACCTCGCCCGCTTCCGCACGTCTTAGCGGGCAACCGCAGGGGAGGCGGATGCACGGACGGATCGGGATCGCGGCACTACTGACCGCGCTCGCGCTGGCAGCGTGCAGCAGCGGCAGCGACGCGCCCGGAACGGACAGCGTGGCGGCCGAGGCGCCGCCCACGACGACCGTCGAGATCGTCTCCGATCTTCCGATGCAGGGCCTGCCGGCCGAGCAGACCAATTCGATGAAGCAGGCGATCGAGCTCTACCTCGACCTGATCGGGCACCGGGCCGGGGACATCGCGATCGCGTACCGGGCACAAGACTCCTCGGGGTATGCGGTGAAGAACGGGGAGGCCTACCAATGCAGGGCCTTTGACTACCGCGACGACGAGTCGGTGGTCGGCGTCGTCGGCCCGTACAACTCGGGGTGCGCGAAGGTGCTCGTGCCGATCCTGAACGAGCTGTCCATCGCCGTCGTGAGCCCCTCGAACACCGACGACGGGCTCACGCACTCGGGGCCGAACACGGCGAAGGGGGAGCCCGACCGCTACTACCCGACCGGCGTCCGCACGTATGCGCGCGTCGTCCCGTCGGACGACGTCCAGGCGCGCGCCGGCGCGAAGGCGATGGCCTCGCTCGGGGCGACGAAGGTCTGCGTGCTCGACGATCGCACCGAGTACGGCAAGGCGATCGCCGACGGGTTCGCGCAGTCCGCCGGGGACTTCGGGCTCGCGATCGTCTGCCGGCTGAGCTGGCGCGAGAAGCCGGCCGGCGCCGACTACCTCGGGCTCATGGAGCGTGTGAGGGCCTCCGGGGCGGACGGGATCTACCTTGGCGGCGTGTCCGACTTCGGCGGCGCGGAGCTCATTCGCGACAAGGTCACGGAGGTCGGCGACAACGAGACCGTGAAGCTCGTCGTCTCCGACGGCTTCCTCAGGAACGAGCTCTTCGAGGACGCGGGGGCGGCCAACGTCGAAGGTGTCTACGCGACCTCGCCGGCCGTGATGCTGAACGGCCTCACCGGCCCGGGCAGGGAGTTCGCCGCCGCCTACACCGAGAAGTACGGCGAGCCGCCGGCGATGTACGCGCCGTATGCAGCCGCGGCGGCGCAGGTGTTGGTGGACGCCATCGGCCGCTCGGACGGGACGCGCGCCGACATTGCCGCCAAGGTCCTCGAGACCAAGTTCGACGAGGGGATTCTCGGCCCCACGTCGTTCGACCGAAACGGCGACCGCGTCGATGCGCCCGTCCCGCTCTTCCAGGCCCGTGACGGCGCCTGGGTCTATGTGGACTAGCCCGTGGCCGAGGCGCGGCTTGAGTTCCAGCGCGATGGCGATGGTCCGGTCGGCCGTGCGGACGGCGACCTCGCCCTTCACGGCGCGCTCGGCGCTCTTCGTCCAAAGCTCACCGATCTTGCGGCCGCGTGTAGCCCATTTCCGGCAGCGGCCGACGTCTTGTATCGTTGGGTTCTAAGGAGGCCGATGGGCAGAAGGATCGGGCTTGCCGCAGTAGTGACCGCGCTTGCGCTGGCCGGTTGCGACGTGGGGAGCGACGGCCCCGGCACCGACGGGTTCGGCACCGACGGCCCCGGCACCGAGTCCGTGGCAGCTCAGCCCACGACGACGGTGAAGATCGTCTCGGATCTGCCGAATTTTGATCGCCCGAATTCGAATCCATTCGCGGCCGCCGAGTCGAACTCGATCGTCAAGGCGATCGAGTTCTACCTCGAGCAGATCGATCACCGGTACGGAAACTTCGTGATCGAGTACGAGACCTTCGACAACTTGATCGGTGAGGTTGGTGGTTACGGCGTCTCCTGCGTCGACAACGCGGAGCGCTTCGTCGAGGACGAGCAAATCGTCGGCGTGATCGGGCTCGAGATCGATCCCGATTCCAACGTGTTCGAGGTCGGCCTGCAAGAACACACCTGCGAGAGCGCTGTGCCTGCGATCGCGAACAAGAGCTCGCTCGTCTACGTGAGCCCGTCCGCGACCAACCTCGCACTGACGCACGGCAGCTGGCAAGTCCTGGGCAGGGACTACCCGGCGGCCGCGAGGACATTCGCCCGTCTGGTCGGCAACGACGACGCGCAGGGCCGGATCGGCGCCCGGTACATGAAGGATCTCGGGGTCACCAACGTGTACGTGCTGGACGACAACTCCAACGGGGACATCACCCGTGGGTTCAGGCTGGAGGCCAAAGACATCGGCCTCCACGTTGCGAGGGCCTACCACTGGATGGGATGGAATCCTGGATTCGGAACGAGTCGGGCCCTGATGCGTGACGTGAAGGCGAAGGGCGCCGACGGGATCTACATCGCCGGCGCCAGCTACGGCGCCCTGCTCCTCAGGGACAAGGTTGCTGTGGTCGGCGACAACGAGGCGGTGAAGGTCTTGGTCTCGGACGGGTTCGTGTTCGACTCGTTGATCGAGGAGGCGGGCGTCGATGTCATGGAAGGCGTGTACGGCTCGAGTCCCACGCTCAGGCCCGATGAACTGAGCGAGAGGGGCAAGGAGTTCCTCCGGCTCTATGACGAGCGGTACGGCACGCCGCCCGGGACGTATGCGATCTACGGCGTTGCGGCGCTGGAGGTGCTGCTGGATGCGCTCGCAGAGTCCGACGGGACGCGGGCGGGCGTCGCCGCGAGACTGTTCCAGACGAACCTCGAAGACGGATTCCTGGGCCCGACGTCCTTCGATGAGTACGGCGATCTCGCCGATCCGCAGTACGCGATCCACCGCGTCGAAGCTGGACGTTGGACGCTGGTCAAGGCGGTTCGACCAAGCCAGCTCGAGCGCTAGCTCGCGGGCGGCTAGCCGGTCGTCGTCGGCGTCGACGTCGTCGGCCCGACTCGTGTCCGGCGAGGCCCTCGGCCCGGAGTTCACGGTGACGCTGGCCGAACTCACCGGCCGCGTGTAGCCCATTTCCGGCAGCGGCCGACGTCTTGTATCGTTGGGCTCTAAGGAGGCCGATGGGCAGAAGGATCGGGCTTGCCGCAGTACTGACCGCGCTTACGCTCGCCGGTTGCGACGTGGGGAGCGACGGCCCCGGCACCGAGTCCGGGGCAGCTCAGCCCACGACGACGGTGAAGATCGTCTCGGATCTGCCGCTCTTCGATTGGCCGGATGGTCCTTCGTACGCCGTCGAGTCGAGATCGATCGTCAAGGCGATCGAGCTCTACCTCGAGCAGATCGATCACCGGTTCCAGAACTTCGTGATCGAGTACGAGAGCTTCGACAACGCGTTCGGTGAGGTTGGTACCGACGGCGACCCCTGCATCTACCACGCCGAGCGCTTCGTAGAAGACGAGCAAATCGTCGGCGTGATCGGCCCGGGACCGCCCTGCGAGAGGATCGTGCTTCCGATCGAGAACAAGAACTCGCTCGTCTACATGAGCCCGTCCGCCACCGACGTCGGACTGACGCACGGCACCTTGCAGTTCAGGGGCAGGGACTACCCGGCGGCCGCGAGGACATTCGCCCGTCTGGTCGGCAACGACGACGCGGAGGGCCGGATCGGCGCCCGGTACATGAAGCGTCTCGGGGTCACCAACGTGTTCGTGCTGCACGAGAAGTCCTCCGCCAGGGATAAAGCCGGTGGGTTCAGGCTGGAGGCCAAAGCCATCGGCCTCCACACTGAGATCTCCGACTGGAAGCCATGGGAGACGAACTTCTGGGCCCTGATGCAGACCGTGAAGGCCAGCGGCGCCGACGGGATCTACATCGCCGGCGCCAACCACCCCGGCTTCACACCCAGCGCGGGCGGCGCCCTGCTCCTCAGGGACAAGGTTGCTGTGGTCGGCGACAACGAGGCGGTGAAGGTCTTGGTCTCGGACGGGTTCGTGTTCGACTCGTTGATCGAGGAGGCGGGCGTCGATGTCATGGAAGGCGTGTACGGCTCGAGTCCCACGCTCAGGCCCGATGAACTGAGCGAGAGGGGCAAGGAGTTCCTCCGGCTCTATGACGAGCGGTACGGCACGCCGCCCGGGACGTATGCGATCTACGGCGTTGCGGCGCTGGAGGTGCTGCTGGATGCGCTCGCAGAGTCCGACGGGACGCGGGCGGGCGTCGCCGCGAGACTGTTCCAGACGAACCTCGAAGACGGATTCCTGGGCCCGACGTCCTTCGATGAGTACGGCGATCTCGCCGATCCGCAGTACGCGATCCACCGCGTCGAAGCTGGACGTTGGACGCTGGTCAAGGCGGTTCGACCAAGCCAGCTCGAGCGCTAGCTCGCGGGCGGCTAGCCGGTCGTCGTCGGCGTCGACGTCGTCGGCCCGACGGGGTCGTCGAGGTTGTCGAGCCCCTGGTCGAGGCGCGGCTTGAGTCCCAGCGCGATGGCGATATTTCGGTCGGCCTTGCGGACGGCGACCTCGCCCTTCACGGCGCGCTCGGCGCCCTTCGTCGAAAGCTCCCCGACCTTCGTCCGGTTCGCCTTCTTGTCGAGGAACGGATCCTCGAGCGCGATCATCAGGAGCTGCCGGAAGTAGTCGAGGCTGGCCTGGGTTTCGGCCAGGCCGTCCTCGAGGTCCTTCGCGTCGCCGGCGATCTTCGAGATCTGGCCCAGGTCGCGGGCGGCCTCGATCTCCGCCTCGAGCGCCTGTTCGATCGCATCCACGGCGTCGAGCCCGTCCTGGGCCGCGTGCTTCACCGCATCCTTGTCCTCGGCCACCGCCGCATCGTTGATGTCGGCGATCGCCTGGCGGAGATCAGACTCGGCCTCGTTGCGCGCGTCCTCGAGCTGGCGGTAGGTGTTGTAGGCCTCGACGCCCGGAGCGGGGTCGTCACCGCCGCAGGCGGTCGCGCCCGCGAGCACGGTGAAGAGCACCAGGACGAACGCGATCGGCTTCCGCATCAACCGAAGAATGCCCGTGCGACGTCGTACCAGTCCGGGGGAACCGACTTCAGCTCCGCGACGGCGTCGGCCAGCGGCACCGCCACGATGGCGTCGCCCTGGAGTGCGGCCATCATCCCGAACTCCCCCGCCTGGACGAGGTCGGCGGCCTTCAGGCCGTAGCGCGTGGCGAGCACGCGATCGCGCGGGGTCGGCGTTCCGCCCCGCTGGACATGGCCGAGAACGGTCACGCGCGTCTCGTAGCCGGTCCGCGCTTCGATCTCGCTCGCGAGCTGGTCGCCGACGCCGCCCAAGCGGACGTGACCGAACTCGTCACCGCCTTCCTGTGTCACCTGGCGCCGCTCGCCGGAGTCGTACGTGAGCTCGTACCCCTCGCTGACGACGACGATCGAGAAGTCCTTGCCGCGGTTGTGCCGGTGCTGGATCTCCTTGCAGGCGTCCTCCACGGTGACCGGCTGCTCGGGGATGAGGATCACGTCGGCGCCGCCGGCGATGCCGCTCATGACGGCGATCCAGCCGGTGTGGCGGCCCATGACCTCCACGACCATCACGCGGTTGTGGGATTCGGCCGTTGTGTGCAAGCGGTCGATCGCCTCGGTCGCGATCGTCATGGCCGTGTCGAATCCGAAGGTGTAGTCGGTCGCGGACAGATCGTTGTCGATCGTCTTCGGAACGCCGACGACGGGGAACTCGTGCTCGGCGTAGAGGCGGGCCGCGACGCCGAGCGTGTCCTCGCCGCCGATCGCGACGAGCGCCGTCAGTCCGGCGTCGGCGAAGTGCCGAAGCACCGCCTCGGGGCCGCCGTCCGTCTTGTACGGGTTCGTCCGCGAGGTGCCGATGATTGTGCCGCCGCGCGGAAGGATCCCCGAGATCTCGCGCGGCCCGAGCTCCATGAACTTCCCCTCGACGAGCCCGCGCCAGCCCGCGCGGACGCCCAAGACCTCGGCGCCCCGCCCGAGCGAACGCCGGGTGACCGCGCGGATGACCGCGTTCAGCCCGGGGCAATCGCCCCCGCCGGTCAAGACGCCTACGCGATCCATCGGGTCCTCTCTAACTTCGGCAAGGGTTCCTCGTCTTCTCCGTCAAACGTCTCGGGAGCTGTAGTGAGGGGAGTACCAATGCCGAAGGCGGGAATCGAACCCGCACGGGGCCAAGCCCCACTGGATTTTGAGTCCAGCGCGTCTTCCAGTTCCGCCACTTCGGCGCGGCGACATGGCAATCGTAACTGGACGGGCTTGATGCCTGTCCGCTGCGACGTCATAATTGCCCACCCACAAGGAGCGGTTCAGCCTGGCGTGAGTTCGGGTCCCGCTCGGATACCCCTTCCAGGGCGGTGCTCGCCAGGTGCAGCGCCGAGCAAAAGTCGGGCGAATGAGGAGGCGCAGTGAAGAGAAGGACAGTTATGGCGGTGCTCGTCTTGCTGGTCGGCGCGTTTGCGTTTATGGCGACGGCTTGCGGCGACGATGACACCACAGGCGGCGGCGGCACGGAGGGCACCACGCCTTCGGCGACGCCGCAGACCGCCAAGATCGTTTCCGACCTGCCCCTGCAGGGCTCGTCGGCCGGTCAGACGGAGACGATGGTCAACGCCATCAAGCTCTACCTGACCCAGATCGACAGCAAGTCAGGGAACTTCACGATCTCGTACGAGTCGTTCGACGATTCCACCGCCGCCAAGGGCGCGTGGGACGAGGCGACGTGTGCCGCGAACGCGCGGAACTACGTCGAGGACGAGACGATCCTCGGTGTAATCGGAACGTTCAACTCCGGTTGCGCGAAGATCGAGGTACCGATCGCGAACGAGGCTTCCCTGGCCTACGTCAGCCCGGCCAACACGGCCGTCGGCCTGACGCACGAGGGCCCCGGCTCCGAGCCGGGCGAGCCGGACAAGTACTACCCGAGCGGCACGCGGAACTACGCGCGCGTCGTCGCCTCGGACGACTTCCAGGGCCAGATCGACGCCACGTACATGGCGGAGGAGCTGGGAGTCACGAAGGTCTACATCCTGGACGACAAGGACGCCTACGGTAAGGGCGTTGCCGACGCATTCGAGATCGCCGCACCCGACGCGGGCCTCGAGGTCGTTGGACACACCGGCTGGGATGCGGCCGCTCAGAACTACAAGGCACTCATGACGCAGGTCAAGGCGTCCGGTGCCGACGGCGTCTTCATCGGCGGTATCTCGGACTTCAACGGCGGCCAGGTCGTCAAGGACAAGGTCGAGGTTGTTGGTAACAACGAGGACGTGCCGATGCTGGCGTCCGACGGCTTCGTCGTCGCCTCCCTCTTCGAGGAGGCCGGCGCAGACGTGGTCGAGGGCATGTACGGCAGCGCTCCCGTCCTGAACCCGGAGGATCTCACGGGCTCGGGCGCAGCGTTCCTCGAGGCCTACACGGCCGAGTACGGCGACCCGGAGGTCTACACGGCCTACGGCGCTGCGGCTGCTCAGGCACTCATCGACGCGATCGGCCGTTCCGACGGCACGCGTGAGGACGTCGTGGCGAAGCTGTTCGAGACGGATATCACGGACGGCATCGTCGGTCCCATGTCCTTCAACGATGACGGAGACCCGCAGAACGGTCTCATCTCCATCTTCAAGGCTGAGGGTGGAAATTGGACCTTCGTCCAGGCTCAGCAGCTGGGCGAGTAGTACCGCAAGACGGATAGAACGAATGGAGAGGCCGGCTCGTCCGGCCTCTCCATTCGAATAACCCCCCTCACATGACGACAACAGTCACCCACCAGCTTCCCACTCGGAGGCTGCCGCCGACCTCGCAGCTCATCCTGTGGGCGTTCGGGGTCCTGCTGCTCGCGGCCGCCGGGTTCTGGCTCATCGGAAACCTGGTCGAGTCGCCGTCGCGCTTCCTCGAGGTGACGCTGATCGGCTTCACGAACGGCTCGATCTACGCGCTCGTCGCGCTGGGCTACACGCTCGTCTACGGAATCATCGAGCTCATCAACTTCGCCCACGGCGACAACTTCATGCTGGGGACGTTCCAGACCCAGTCGATCATCACCGAGGGCCAGTTCCAGATTCCGCTCTTTCCGACGACGCTCGTCCTCGGCATTCCGCTCGGGACGACCGCCACGGCGGCCTCGTCCGGCGGTCAGCGGGCCTGGACGATCTTCTGCTGCGTCATCTTTTCCATGCTCTTCTGCATGGTCATCAACGTTTCGATCGAGCGGATCGGCTACAAGCCGCTCCGAAACCAACCTCGGCTGGCGCCGCTGATCACGGCGATCGGGTTCTCGTTCATCCTCCAAGACGTCGGTCTCATCTGGAAGGACGCCGGGCCGCAGCCGGCGCCGAACATCCTCCCGACGGGAGAGATCTTCACGTGGAAGGACGCGAGCTACTCGTGGAAGGAGTTCATCGTGGTCGCGATCACGATCCCGCTCCTCATCGTGCTCACGTACCTCGTGCGCAGCACGCGCTCCGGCAAGGCGATGCGCGCCACCGCTCAGGATCGCGACGCGTCCGCGATGATGGGCATCAACGTCGACCGGACGATCTCGTTCACCTTCGCGCTCGGCGGCGCCCTCGCCGGCGCGGCCGGCGCCATCTACATGCTCTACGTCGGCGTCTCGAAGTTCGACACGGGCTTCCGCCTCGGGCTCTACGCGTTCACCGCGGCCGTGCTCGGCGGCATCGGCAACCTGTCCGGCGCGGTGCTCGGCGGCGTCCTCCTCGGCCTCATCGCCGCCTACAACGAGGGCTTCGGCGACGCGCGCTGGACGACCACGATCATCTTCTCGATCCTCATCCTGATCCTCGTCTTCCGCCCGTCGGGTCTGCTCGGCGAGCAGGTGCCGGAGGGCCAGTGACCGACGCACCCGTAGCCGCCGAGGCTCCGAAGTCGAGCCCCGCGCCCAACAAGCGCAAGAAACGCAACACGAACGCGATGATCATCGCGATCGTCGCAATCGTCCTCGCCTTCACGTTCCCGTACTGGGCGCAGGGCGACAGCATCCTCGGCTTCAGCTCGCCGCTCGACACGATCTTCGTGGACAAGCTGGGGATCACGAGCGACACGCTGTTTGTCATGGCCGTCTACGTGATGCTGGCGCTCGGCCTCAACATCGTGGTCGGGTTCGCGGGCCTGCTCGACCTCGGCTACGTGGCGTTCTTCGCCCTCGGCGCCTACACACTCGGCTGGTTCGGCTCGGGGCTCTTCAACAACCGGAACGTGCACTTCGCGGACACCGCCGTCGCGGAGGTCCCGGGCATCCACCTGAGCTTCTGGGTCGTGATGGTTCTGGCCGGAATCGTCTGCGCGATCGCCGGCATCATCATCGGCTGGCCGACCCTGCGCCTGCGCGGCGACTACCTCGCGATCGTGACGCTCGGGTTCGGCGAGATCATCCCGGACGTCTTCCGCAACGGAGACGCGTTCCCGGTGCCCCAGGGCCTTCAGGGCGCGCCGCCCTTCCTCGACTTTCAGAGCGAGAACCTGACGAACGGCGTACGCGGGATCACGCAGCTCGACCGGCCCGGGTTCGGCCAGAGCCTGAGCGACGCGACGAGCGGATTGCTGCCCGACCGCTACACGTCGCTGCCGAGCGAGCTCAAGCCCTGGTTTTGGACGATCCTGATCATGACCCTGATCACGATCTTCGTGAACCTGCGCCTGCGCGACTCGAAGATGGGGCGCGCGTGGATCGCCGTTCGCGAGGACGAGATCGCCGCGTCGGCGATGGGCGTCCCGCTCATGCGAACGAAGCTTTGGGCCTATGCGATCGGCGCGATCTTCGGCGGCTTCGCCGGCGCGCTCTACGGCTCGTTCATCAACGGGATCTTCCCAACGAGCTTCTCGTTCCAGATCTCCGTCATCGTGCTCGTCATGGTGATCGTCGGCGGCATGGGGAACATCTGGGGCGTGATCGTGGGCGCCTGCCTCATCTCCTGGCTGAACCAGGTCGGCCTGACGAAGATCGGCGATGGCATCAACAGCGTCATCTCGGACACCGGGAGCGACTACGTCGTGAACATCCCGCAGTACAAGTTCGGCATCCTCGGCGGCCTGCTCGTCATCATGATGTTGTTCAGGCCCGAGGGCCTGATCCCAAGCGGACGCCGCAAGGCGGAGTTCGACGAGGGCGAAGGAACCGCCAACCTCTACGACGCGAGCGCCTGACCCATGGCTGAAAACGGAAACATCCTCGAAGCGATCAAAGTCCGGAAGGAGTTCGGCGGACTCATCGCGGTCAATGACGTGGACTTCGCCATTCCGAAGGGCTCGATCGTGAGCCTGATCGGCCCGAACGGCGCCGGCAAGACGACCTTCTTCAACATCCTCACGGGCGTCTACAAGCCGACGTCCGGGGGCGTGGTCTTCCAGGGCGAGCTCGTCTCGGGGCTCCCGCCGCACAAGGTGACGGCGCTGGGGATGGCGCGGACCTTCCAGAACATCCGCCTCTTCCACAACATGACGTCGGTCGAGAACGTGCAGGTCGCGATGCACAGCCGCATCAAGGGCGGCGTGTGGCGCTCGATCTTCCGCACGCCCGGGCTGCGGCGCGAGGAGCAGGAGTCGCTCGACCGCGCCCGCGAGCTGCTCGCCTACTCGGGCCTCAAGCGCGTGGACAACGAGTACGCGAAGAACCTCTCCTACGGCGACCAGCGCCGGCTCGAGGTGGCGCGCGCGCTCGCGACCGATCCGCAGCTGCTGCTGCTCGACGAGCCGACCGCCGGGATGAACCCGGAGGAGACTGCCAACTTCACCGACTTCGTCGCGAAGCTGCGGCGCGAGGAGAACATCACTGTCCTCCTCATCGAGCACGACATGCGCGTGGTCATGGGCATCTCGGACCGCGTGACGGTGCTCGACTACGGCGAGAAGATCGCCGAGGGCGCGCCGAAGGACGTCCAAAAGGACGAGCGTGTGATCACGGCCTACCTCGGAGCGGGGGCGACGTCGTGAAGATGCCGTGGCAGAAGAAGGAGGAGACCGCGCAGGCCGCCGCTACGCCGGCTGCTGCCACGCCGACTTCGGGGAACGACAACGTCATCCTCAAGCTCGAGGACATCGAGGTCTACTACGGGACGATCCAGGCGCTCAAGGGAGTCTCGCTCGAGGTGCGCGCCGGCGAGATCGTCACGCTGATCGGCTCGAACGGCGCGGGCAAGTCCACGACGCTGCGCTCGATCAACGGCCTGAACCACCCGCGCGAGGGCTCGATCACGTTCCAGGGCACCGACATCACCACGACGCCGCCGCACGAGATCGTCGGCATGGGCATCTCCCAGTCGCCGGAAGGCCGCCACGTTTTCACGCGCATGAGCGTCTTCGAGAACCTCGAGATGGGCGCCTACCAGCGCAGTGATGCGCCGAAGACCGAGATCCAGGAGGACGTCGACCGCGTCTTCACGCTCTTCCCGCGGCTCGCCGAGCGGAAGGCCCAGAAGGCGGGGACG
Source organism: uncultured Thermoleophilia bacterium (assembly GCA_963716435.1). Taxonomy (GTDB): domain Bacteria; phylum Actinomycetota; class Thermoleophilia; order Gaiellales; family Gaiellaceae; genus CAVRUF01. The sequence continues at coordinate 2,324,929 of OY970312.1, read as the reverse complement.
ATGTCGGGCGGCGAGCAGCAGATGCTCGCGATGGGCCGCGCGCTCATGGCCCGCCCGAAGCTCCTCCTCCTGGACGAGCCGTCGATGGGCCTCGCCCCGATCTTCGTGGAGAAGATCTTCGAGATCATCGTCGAGATCAACTCGCAGGGAACGCCGATCCTGCTCGTCGAGCAGAACGCCTTGATGGCGCTCGACGTCGCGAACCGCGGCTACGTCCTCGAGACCGGCCACGTCGCGCTGTCGGACGACGCGAAGCTGCTCCGCGACAACGAGCAGGTCCGCAAGACGTATCTCGGCGAGGACTAGGAGGCTTCGGCGGAAGACGCCTGAGCCGCCGGGCCGCGCTGGACGGCGCGATGCGGCGTCCTCGGACATGCTCGTACCGCCGGTACGAGCATGAGTCTGCGTCCTTGCCTCGCACCGTCCATCGCACCCCCGGCGACGAGGCATCTTGCGCCGAAGCCTCCCGGCGCCCCCATAAACTCGGGGCGTGCCGAAGACGCTCACCGGAGCCGAGCTCGACCTGAACGACGCGCCTGCGCGCGACTCCCAGCTCTTCCTCGTGGACGGCAACAACCTCGCGTATCGCGCGTTCTTCGCGCTGCCCGAGGAGCTGATCACGAGCGACGGATTCCCGACCAACGCGCTGCTCGGGTTCACGAACATGCTCTTCAAGCTCCTCTCGGACTACAAGCCGAAGGGCGTCGCCGTCGCGTGGGACACGCGGCCGGTGCACCGCAAGGAGCTGGCGCCCGACTACAAGGTCGACCGCAAGCCGATGCCGGATCTCCTGCGGGAGCAGTTCCCGCATTTCCGGCCGATCGTCGAGGCGTTCGGCTACGTGAACCTCGAGTTCGAGGGCTGGGAGGCGGACGACGTGATCGCCACGCTCGCCACGCGCGCGGACGAGGCCGGGGTGAAGACGACCGTGGTCTCGACCGACCGCGATGCGTTCCAGCTCGTCTCCGAGAACATCACGCTGATGATGACCCCGCGCGGGGTGGCGGACGTGCAGGTCTACACGCCCGAGCGGATCGTCGAGCGCTACGGCATTGGCCCCGACCTCATCCCCGACTTCATCGGGCTCAAGGGCGACACCTCGGACAACATCCCGGGCGTTCCTGGGATCGGCGACAAGACGGCCGGCCAGCTGCTCGCGCAGTACGGCTCGCTCGAGGCGGTGCTCGAGCACACGGCGGAGCTCTCGCCCGCGCGCCGCAAGAACCTCGAGGAGTTCGCCGACCAGGCGCGGGCCTCGAAGGTGCTCGCGACCATGCGCCGCGATTTGGAGCTGGACGCCGACCCGACCGCGCTCGTGCTCTCGCCGCCGGACCGCTCGCAGCTGAAGGAGATCTTCCGGCGCTTCGAGTTCCGCAACCTGCTCGGCCGCATCGACGTGATCGACGAGGCGCTGCCTGCGGCCGAGGTGGTTCCGGTGGAGGGCGTCGCGGTTCCCTGGCGGGAGGAGCTCCTTCCCCCGGCCGCCGACGGCGAGATCGCCCTGGCCTCCGAGGACGGCCGAGCCGCCCTGGCGCTGCCGGACGGATCGGTCGCGATCGTCCCGTCCCCGGTCGCGCTCGGCGGTGTGGCCGTGACGGTGCACGACGCCAAGGCCGCCCGCGTCGAGGCGACCGACGACACGCTGCTCCTCGCCTACCTGATCGAGCCCGGGCGGGCGACCTATGCGCTCGACGACCTCGCGGCCGAGTACGGCGTCGAGCTCCAGCCCGAGCCCGCGACCGACGAGGAGACCGCCGCTCTTGTCCGTCGGGCCGCTGCCACGCTGCGCCTCGCCGCTCCGATGCGCGCCCGCGTTGCCGAGCGCGGGATGGAGCCGCTCTACCGCGAGATCGAGCTGCCGCTGACCCGCGTGCTCGCCGCGATGGAGGACGCCGGGGTGAAGATCGACACGTACCGGATGGGCGAGATCACCGCCCGCCTCGCCGACCGCGTCGAGGAGCTGGAAGCCCGCGCACACGAGCTGGCGGGCGAGGAGTTCATGCTCGGCTCGACGCAGCAGGTCGCGCGCGTCCTCTTCGAAGATCTCGGCCTGACCGCCGGTCGCAAGGGCAAGACCGGCTACTCGACCGACGCGAAGGTGCTCCGCGCGATCCGCGACGAGCACGAGATCGTCCCGGTCCTCGAGGAGTGGCGCGAGTACTCCAAGCTCCTGAACACCTACCTCGGCCCGTTGCCGAGCCTCATCTCGGAGACGGACGGCCGCCTGCACACGACCTTCAACCAGGCGGTGGCGTCGACCGGGCGGCTTTCGACGACGAACCCGAACCTCCAGTCGATCCCGATCCGCACCGAGCTGGGGCGGGAGATCCGCAGCGCGTTCATCGCCGAGCCCGGCTTCCGGCTCGTCTCGGCCGACTACTCCCAGGTCGAGCTGCGCATCCTGGCGCACGTCTCGGGCGAGCCGAAGCTCCGCGAGGCGTACGAGCGCGGGGAGGACGTCCACGCGGCCACGGCCTCGGAGGTGCTTGGCATCCCGCAGGCCGAGCTGACGAAGGATCAGCGCAACGTGGCCAAGATGGTCAACTTCGGGATCATCTACGGCATCTCGTCGTACGGGCTGTCGGAGAACCTCGAGATCCCGCGGGAGGAGGCACAGACGTACATCGACACGTACCTGGCGCGCTTTCCGCACGTCCAGGACTTCATCGCGCGGACGATCGAGCAGGCGACGCGCGACGGCTACGTGACGACCCTCTTCGGCCGCCGCCGGCCGATCCCCGAGCTGAAGGCGCAGAACCGCATGACGCGCCAACTGGGCGAGCGGCTCGCCGTGAACTCGGTCATGCAGGGGACGGCGGCGGACGTGATCAAGAAGGCGATGGTCGCCATCCACGCGCGGCTGCTCGAGGAAGGGCGAGCGTCACGGCTCGTCCTCCAGGTGCACGACGAGCTGCTCATCGAGGCGCCCGAGGTCGAGGTCTCGGCGGCGAAGAAGATCCTCTCCGAGGAGATGGTCGCCGCGTATCCGCTCGATCCGCCGCTCGGCGTCGATGTGGGCGTCGGCGACGACTGGGCCGAGGCGAAGAGCTAGCCGCCGCTCCGCCACTGGAGCTGCGCCGCCATCGCGGGCCAGCGCAATTCGCCGAAGTCGTCGATTCCCTGAAAGACGATCCGGTCCGGGCCGGAAACCGCCAACCAGGCGCCGTCGGGCGACCAGGCCGCGGATGTCCCGGTGATCAGGCGGCTGATCGTGGCGGAACAGCTGAGCGGCACGACAAACACGCCCGTCTCCGTCGTCACCGCCGCGGTGCATGTATCGGGGCTGAGAACGGGCGGAGCGGTCGGGTTCATCAGCGAGATATCCGAGGACATCGTCGGTCGCCCGGCCGCGTAGCGAAACAGCATCCCGCCGTCTGAGACCACGGCGATGGAGCCGTCCGTTCCGAACTGAGCGAAGACGATGGGCGCAGGCGCGGTCGCAACCGTACGGGCGCCGACGACCAGCCGGTTGCCCACGACATGGGCGAGCTCGCTTCGGGACGTGTACGCAATCGGGCAGAACCGGAGGCTCCGCTCCTGTCCGGTCATTTTGCGCTCGATCCCGGTGGTCGGCGAGTCGCACCAGGCGAGCCGCAGCCCGTTCGGGCTCCAGACCGGCGTCGTGTCGCGGTCCAGCGGGTACTCGCCGAGGTCGCGCTCGGGCTCGCGGAGGTCGGCGATCCGGAGGTATCCGAAGCGGGAGGCCTCCGAGTAGGCGACGTACGTGCCGGCCTTCGGCGCCCAGAAGCCGAAGCAGTTCGTGATGAGCTGCGAAGGCGAACGCTCGCGCCCGGTGACGAGCCCAACCTCGCGGATCCGGCAGTTGCCGGCGTCGACGAACGTGACGATGCCTTCGAGCTCGCCCTGCGGCCAGTTGCGAATCTCTTCCGGCGGCGGGGGTTCGTTCGGCAGCGCTGCTCGCTCGGTGGTGGTCGCGGCGGTCGGCGTGGTCGTGTCGCAGCCGCGGAGGGAGTCCACGAGCGCGAACCCGCCGATGGCGAACACGAGAACAACCGTCGCGGTAGTGAGCAACTCGCGCGACTTCATCAGTTCGACCGCCAGGCGACCTGCGCGGCGCGAACGGGCCAGACCGCTTCGACGGCGGGCTCGCCCTCGAGGTTCGAGTAAAACGTGACGCCGTCCAAGCCGTTGACGGCGAGCCGGCTGCCGTCCGGCGAGAACGCGGCCTCCGTTCCGGGAACCTCGTCGTAGGTGACGTCGCCGTCGCAGAGCCGGGCCAGGCCGACGTGGTCGAAGAGCGGCACCGCGACCACGCAGCCGTCGGCGCTGAAGATCGGCGGACCGCTGGTCTCGGCCTGCAGCGGGCCGGTTCGGGCGACGGGCTCGCCGGATTCGTAGCGCACGATGTCGAACCCTTCCAGGACCAGCGCGACCCACCCGTCGGCGCCGATCGCCGCGCCGGTGATGGGCTTGGGGGCCTGCACGAGCGTCTCGCCGCCGAGGACGAGCCGCCGCCCTTCGACGTGTGCGAGCCGTCGGTCCGGGGCGTACGCAACCGGGCAGAAAAGCAGGATCCGCCCTTCCCCGAGGATCTCCCGCTCGATGCCTGTGTCCGGCGAGTCGCACCACGCGAGCCGCGTGCCGTCGGGGCTCCAGATCGGGGCCGTCTCGGCGCTGATCGGATACGAGCCGAAGTCGCGCCGCGGATGCCCGAGATCGGCGATGCGGAAGAACCGTTCATCGGCGACCTCGCCGAACGCGATCCGGGAGCCGACCTTGGGCGGCCAGAAGCCGAGGCAGTCGGTGACGAAACGGGTCGGCGGGCGCTCGCGTCCGCCCGCGAGGCCGATCGTGCGGATGCGGCAGTCGTCGGTGTCGACGAACGTGAGGACGCCGTGCAGCTCGCCCTGCGGCCAGTCCTCGGGCGCCTCCGCCTGCGGCGTGGGCCCCTCGTCGGCGGTGGTCGTCGGTGGCGCGGCCTGCGTCGTCGTCGGGCTCGGCGCAACGGTGGTCGTCGTCGTCTCGCAGCCGCGCACGGAATCCACGAGCGCAAGCCCGCCGACCACGAGCACGAGCCCGACGACGACCGGCGTGAACCAGGTGCTCGAATCCATCAACTCGCGCTCCAGGCGAGCTGGGTGGCGGTCGCCGGCCAGCGGAGGGCCTGATCCGGGCCGCCGACGAGCCGGTGGAAGACGATCGCATCCGGCTCGGCGATCGCGAGCCACTGCCCGTCCGGAGACCAGGTCGCGGCAGAGCCTTCGAACTCGATCCTCGGGGCGGAGCTGCACAGAGAGATCACCGAGATCCCGTCGTCGACCGGCACCGCGGCCAGGCATGCGTCAGGGCTGACGATGGGCTCGGCGCCGACCCAGCGCCCGGGCAGGCGAACCGAGAGCGGCACCTCGTGGACGCCGTAACGCTCGAGCGACCGCTCGACGCGGACGACCGCCGAACCGTCGGTCCCGAACTGCGCGAACGCGATCGGCCCCGACGCGTTGACCAGCGTTCGCGTTCCGACCACGAGCCGGTTTCCGCGTACGTGCGCGAGCTCTCCCTCCGGTGTGTAGGCCATCGGACAGAAGCTGAGGTTCCGCGCCTCTCCGAGGATCACGCGCTCGATCCCCGCTTCCCGCTCGTCGCACCAGGCGGCGCGCTGGGCATCGAAGCTCCAGATGGCGTCGCTGCCGTCGAGAAACGGGTAGACGCCGTAGTCCCGGTCGCTTTGGCCGAGGTCTGCGAGGCGGATCGACCTGGCGTCGAGGATCCTGGGCATGAAGGCGACGCGCGCGCCGACCTTGGGCGCCCACAGGCCCGCGCAGTCGGTCTGGAACGGCTCGATCGGCCGCTCGCGGCCCGGCGACAGACCGATCCTCCGCAGGCGGCACGAATCGGAGTCCACGAACGTGAGGACGCCGTCGAGTACGCCCGTGGGCCAGCCTTCGGGCGTGTCGAGCGGCCCGCCGTCGGCGGGGTTCGTATCGGTCGTCGCCGCCTGCGTGGTCGTCGGCGCGACGCTGCGATCAGAGTCGTTGCAACCCCGCAGGGAGTCCGCGATCGCGAGCCCGCCGACCACCAGTACGAGCCCAACCGCCGCAGTCGTGAGGAAGTCGCGTGGATTCAAGGTTTCACGGCTATACTTCCCCGCTCACCTGATGCAGAGCGAGATGGTTATAGAAGCAGACCACACAAAGTCTGAGGAAGATTTCTGGATTATCGGTCCGGATGGTGACCGTATTCCGGATTACGACTCGACCTTCCCCATCATCAACGAAGGGGAGGTCGTGAGCGGCACCGTCGTCCGGGTGGACAAGGACGAGGTGCTCGTCGACATCGGCTACAAGTCCGAAGGCGTCATCCCGGTTTCCGAGCTTTCGATCCGCCGCTCGGTCGACCCGGCCGACGAGGTCTCCCTCGGCGACCAGATCGACGCGCTCGTCCTCACCAAGGAGGACGCCGAGGGCCGGCTCATCCTCTCCAAGAAGCGCGCGCGCTTCGAGATGGCGTGGAAGAAGATCGAAGGCGCGGCCGAGACCGGCGAGCCCGTCGAGGGCATCGTCATCGAGGTCGTCAAGGGCGGCCTCATCCTCGACCTCGGCGTGCGCGGCTTCCTGCCCGCCTCGCTCGTGGACATTCGCCGCGTCCAGGACCTGGACGAGTTCCTCGGCAAGACGCTCCGCTCCAAGGTGATCGAGCTGAACCGCAGCCGCAACAACGTGGTGCTGTCGCGGCGCGCCGTGCTCGAGGAGGAGCGCAAGGACGCCCGCCAGGCGATCCTCGACCGTCTTTCCCCCGGCGACGTCGTCACCGGCACGATCTCGAACATTGTCGACTTCGGCGCGTTCGTCGACCTGGACGGGATCGACGGCCTGATCCACATCTCCGAGCTTTCCTGGAGCCACGTGAACCATCCGTCCGAGGTGCTCGACATCGGCCAGGAGGTCGAGGTCAAGGTGCTCGACATCGACCGCGACCGGCAGCGGATCTCGCTCGGGCTCAAGCAGACTCAGAGCGATCCGTGGCAGCAGGTCGTGGACGCGTACTCCGAAAACGACGTCGTCGAGGGGCGTGTGACGAAGGTGGTCACGTTCGGCGCCTTCGTCGAGATCCTCCCGGGCGTCGAGGGCCTCGTCCACATCTCGGAGCTCGCGAACCACCACGTCGAGAACCCGCGCGAGATCGTGAACCAGGGCGACACCGTCACGGCGCAGATCATCGAGATGGACGCCGAGCGCCGCCGCCTCTCGCTCTCGCTCAAGCGGCTCGAGGAAGGTGGCGAGGACGGCGAGGCGCCGGTCTACTCCACCGAGACCGACGGCGAGCAGCCCATTGAGGCCGAGGCCGAAGGGCCCGCCGAGATCGAGGCCGAGCTCGAGGCCGAAGTCGAAGCCGAGGCCGTGGAGGCCGAAGTGGAAGCGGAAGCCGTCGAGGCGGAAGTCGAAGCCGAGGTCGAAGCGGAGGCTGTCGAGGCCGAAGTGGAAGCCGAGGCCGAGGTCGAAGCGGCCGTTGAGGCCGAGCCCGTCGAAGCCGAAGCGCCCGCCGCCGAGCCCGTCGAGGGCGAGGACAATCCCACCTAGCTCGTCGCGCCGCCCCGTCGCAGTCGCAATCACAGGGGCGATCGGCGCGGGAAAGAGCGAATTGCTTCGCGCCTTCGCGCGCTGCGGCGCTGCGACCATCTCGAGCGACGAGATCGTCCACCGGCTTCTGCGCGAGAACGCGGACGTGAAGGCCGCGATCGTCGAGCGGCTCGGGCCCGGTGTGCTCGACGACGACGGCGAGATCATGCGCGGCCGCGTGGCGGAGGTCGTCTTCCACGACCGCAAGTCGCTCGAATGGCTCGAGGCGCTGCTCCATCCTCCGGTCGTCGCCACCTATCTCGCCTGGCGCGAGGAACTCGCCGCGCTCGACGATCCGCCGGCCGTCTGCGTGACCGAAGTGCCGCTTCTCTACGAGGTCGGCGGCGACCGGCAGTTCGACGCGGTCGTCGTCGTGACCGCGTCGCCGGAGATTCGGGCCGCGCGGCTGGGACGGTCCGTGTCGGACCGCGAGGAGCGGTTGATTCCCGAGGAGGAGAAGATCGCGCGCGCCGATTTCGTCGTCGAAAACACCGGAGCGCTGGAGCAGCTCGACGCGGCTGCGTCCGACGTGATCCGCAGGCTGACTTCCCAGGAATGACGAAGATCGTCGTAGCCCTGGCCGCGCTGCTTGCGCTCGTCGCCGGCTCGGCCGTCTACCTCGAGAAGACGAAGCCGGACTGGTACGCGCAGCTGCGCTACCCGCTGCCGTACGAGCACATCGTCGTCGGGCACGCCGAGAACTACGACCTCGACCCGGCTCTTCTGGCCGCCGTCATCTACCGCGAGAGCAAGTTCGATCCCGACGCCAAATCCCCGTCGGGCGCGATCGGGCTCATGCAGCTCCTGCCGGACACGGCGCGCGGGATCGCCGTCCACACCGGCGGCAACGACTTCGTCGTCGAGGATCTGTACGACCCGGAGATCAACGTGCGCTACGGATCGTTCTACCTCCGCCGGCTGCTGCGCAAGTACCACGACGAGCGGCTCGCGCTCGCCGCCTACAACGCCGGCCAGGCGAACGTGGACGAGTGGATCGAAAAGGACGAGGGGATCGCGTTCCCCGAGACGGAGGAGTACGTGGAGGACGTGCTCGAGCTCCGCGACGTCTACGCGAGCGCGTACGGCGACGAGCTCAAGCCTTGACCGCTCGCCTCGGCGGACAAATCTCAGTACCCTCGAACGCCGGGCCGTCTATTGAGGAGAGGCGCCGGCGACCATGTCGAGCGTGGAAGGCACGGGGATGACGGGGTCTTCAGGCGGGCTGCGCCGGCTGCTCGGCCCGCGGGTGCGCGCGCGCAGGCTCGTGACGCCCGCCGTCCACATCGTCGTACTGACGTCGTTCGCGGTCGCGCAGCCGCTCTTCTACCTCTTCGGCCGCAACGCCGAGTTCTTCGCGGTGCGCGGCTCGACGCCGTCCGACATCGTCATTTTCACGCTCGGGATCCTGCTCATTCCGCCGGCGGTGCTCCTCGCGGCCGAGTGGCTCGCGGCCGTCGTGGGCGAACGCGTCTGGTGGGTCGTCCACGTGTTCTTCGTCGCCGGGCTCGCGGCCGTGATCCTGCTCCAGGCCGAGAAGCGCCTCGCGGACAGCCGGGGGCTCTCGCTTGTCATCCTCGCGTGCCTCGCGGGCGCGGCGGCGGCCTTCGCGTACGTCCGCCTCGCGACGGTCCGGTCGTTCCTCACGATCCTGCTCCCGGCGCCGTTCATCTTCGCCGCGCTCTTCCTCTTCAACTCGCCCGTCACCGAGCTCTTGCACGTGGACAAAACACCGGTCAAGGCGGCCTCGGTGGACGCGAACATCCCGGTCGTCTTCGTCATGTTCGACGAGCTCGGCACGGCCGGGCTTCTCAACCCGGACGGCCGGGTGAACGCGGAGCGGTTCCCGAACTTCGCCGCGCTCGCCGACGACGCGACCTTCTACCGCCAGGCGACTACCGTGCACGCCTTCACCGAGCACGCGGTGCCCTCGGCGCTCACCGGGAAGCTGCCCAAACAGGACGAGCTGCCGATCTACGCGAACCACCGGCAGAACCTCTTCACGCTGCTCGGGAACGGCTACCGCCTGCGCGTGCACGAGTCGCTTACCCACCTCTGCCCGGTCGAGCTGTGCAAGCCGACGAACGTCGAGCCGCGCGGCGAGCGCCTGAGCTCGCTCGCGTCCGACACGGGGCTCGTCTACCTCCATGTCGTCCTGCCGGACTCGATGGCGCTCAGCCTCCCGCCGGTCGATCAAACGTGGCGTGACTTCGCCGGGATGAACGTGGCCAACGCTGCGAGTCGCCGGGCCCCGAAGAGCGTCGCGGCCTGTGCGCCGGTCTGCGGAGCGATCCGGTCGATGTCCGGGTCGAAGCCGCGCAGCCTGCACTACCTCCATGCGCAGATCCCGCACATCCCGTGGCGCTACCTGCCCTCGGGAAAGCACTACGTCGGGGACACACGGGTGATTCCAGGCCTCAATGACCGGGTCTGGGAGGACAATCCGGCCCTCGTCGACGCCGCCTACGAGCGCTATCTCCTCCAGGTCGGCTACGTCGACCGGGCGCTCGGGGTCATCCTGCGCCGCCTGCACGAGACGAAGCTCTACGACCGCGCTCTCGTCGTCGTGATGGCCGACCACGGCGTGAGCTTCGAGCCCGGCAAGCCGCGGCGCGACCCGACCGACGGGACCTTGCACGACCTCGCCTTCGTCCCGCTCTTCATCAAGCTGCCCGAGCAGAAGGACGGACACGTGCAGGACGGATTCGTGCGCACGATCGACGTCCTGCCGACCATCGCGGACGTCCTCGGAATCGACGTTCCGGAACCGATGGACGGCCGCTCGCTTCTCCACGGTGAGCCGAAGGCGGACGGCGTCGTACGGCTCGCGGGAAAGTCCGGGAAAGCCTTCGAGGCTCCGCTCTCGACGCTGCTCGCCGAGCGCGACGCGGCGGTGACGCGCTGGACGGGGCTCTACGGCACCGGAGGCTGGGACGAGCTCTACCTCGCCGGACCGCGGAGCGAGCTCGTCGGCCGGGAGATCGGCGACCTCGACGTGGGCGCCGCGGAGGGAGCGAGCGTCTCACTCGACGGCGACGCGCTCTTCGCCGACCACGATCCGGAGGGGACGCTCTCGCCCGTCTGGGTGACCGGCCGGCTCGGAGGCGTGGACGCGGGCGAGGACCTGGCTGTCGCCGTGAACGGGAGCGTGGTCGCGACCGGCGAGAGCTACAAGACTCCCGGCGGCGAGATCCGCCTGGCCATTTTCATCCCCGAGGAGTCGCTCCTGGCGGGCGAGAACGCAGTCGAGATCCTCGCCGCCGGCGCCGACGGGTCGCTCTCGCGGATCGCGCCCGCGGCGCCGCTCTTCGTCCTCGACGGGGACACGGTCAAGCGGGCGGGCGGTCAGGCGCTCGAGTCGGCGCCCACGGCGATCCAGGGGACGGTCGACGCCCGCTTCTCGACCGACCGCTACACGTTCGGAGGCTGGGCGGTCGACAGCGAGCGCCGGAAGCCGGTCGAGGCGATCGCCGTCTTCGCCGACGGGAAGCTGGTGTACGTCGCGCGCGGCCGGTCGTTCCGCACGACCGAGCCCGAGCGCCACAACGGCGTCGACAACGCGGCGTTCGCCTTCAACCTGCCCGTCAGCGTCCTCCCGGAGAAGGGCAAAGACCACGAGGTGCGCGTGTTCGCGATCAGCGGCGACCGCGTGGCCGAGCTCGACCGTTCGCCGGCGTTCCCCTGGAACTAGCGGAAGCGGCGGACCTGTTCGCAGTCGCGGGCGACGACATCGCGTTTGTCGGCCGTGACGACGTCGAGGCCGCCTCCGCACACGATCCGGTCGCGGCGGTGGTCGCGCGCGAGGATGATGTCGTCGCCCGGCCCGCCGTCCAGGCGGTCGCTACCCAGGCCGCCGTCCAGCTGGTCGAGCCCCGCGCCGCCGTAGAGCCGGTCGTCGCCGCCGCCGCCGCGGAGCACGTCGTTTCCGCCGGCTCCTTGGAGCACCTCGGCGGCCGCGCGGCCGCAGATCGTCTCCGCGGCCGCCGTGCCCGTGACCTTCTTCGCGCCCTGCGCCGGCTCGAGCGTGCAGAGCCAGGCGAGGTTGAACCCGGGCGGGGACGGATTGCAGAGGCGCCGCACGTCGGCCCGCAGGCCCAGGAGCGTCGAGCGAAGCCCCGGCTCGCGGGCCAGGTTCACGAGCTCGCCAGGATCGGCGAGCAGGTCGTAGAGCTCCTCCTCGTGGGTCGAGTACACGATGTACTTGAACTGCGCGCTGCGCACGGCGCAGTAGGTGGGAACCACGTCGTCGGTGTCGGGCGCGCCCTTGAGATGCTCGATCACGATCCGCGTGCGCCAGGGGGGCGGATCGGCCGCGGTCGCCTCGAGCAGCGGGAGGAGGCTCCTCCCTTGCGCGGCCGGCGCCGGGACCCCGGCCAGCGCGGCGAACGTCTGCGCGAGGTCGACGTTTGCGACCAGGTCGTCATTGGAGCGCGGCGCGTCGATCAGCGGGTCGTAGCGGATGATGAGCGGGATCCGGATCGATTCCTCGTACGCCGCGTCCTTGCGGTTTGCGAGGCGGTGCTCGCCCCAGAGGAGACCGTTGTCGGAGGCGTAGACGACCATCGTGTTCGCGAGCCGGCCGGATGCGTTGAGGCTCCCGAGGATCGACGCCACGCCGTCGTCGACCGCGAGCGAGGATGCGAGCTGCTTGCGCCGCAGTTCGTCGAGCGCAGCCGTTTGCCCAACGGTGAGCTGTGGCCGGTTGCGCACCCAGCGCGGCTTGTCGCTGACGTCCGCCTCGTCGAACGCGGCGGGTCTCCAGGGCGCGATTCCCGTGAAGGCGTCCTCGTCACGGGCCGGCGGAGTGGCCGGGGTGTGCGGCGCGTAGGGCGCGTAGACGAGGAAGAACGGGTCGTCCCCGGTCGTGTCCATGAAGTTCAGGGCCTCGTTCGTGAACACGTCGGTGGAGTAGTCGCTGTCGTCGCCTCCGAAGAGGACGCCCAGCCCGTCGACGCTTGCGGTGTAATTCAGGTAGCCGCCGTTGAAGCCGACCCACCGGTCCCAGCCCGGCGGAACGAACCAGCGGTTGGCCGACGGCGGCGCCCAGGCGCGGCCGTAGCCGTTCAGGTACTTGCCGATCATGGCGGTGCGATACCCGGCGGCCTTCAGCCAGGTCGCGATCGTGGACGAGTCCTCGAACCAGCGCGACGCCGCCGTAGGGCGGGGTGTTCCCGTACACGCCGGTCGAGTGCGAGTAGCGCCCGGTCAGGATCGTCGCGCGGCTCGGGCAGCAGAGCGGATTGACCACGACCGCGTTCGTGAACGTGACGCCGTTTCCGCCCAGCTCGCTCTCCACCGTGGGCATGACCGAGGAGACCGTGTCCCAGCGCTGGTCGTCGGTGAGGATGAGGACGATGTTCGGCTGGGCTGCGCTCGCGATTCCCGGCACGGCAAGGCACACGCCGACGAGCGCAACACCGCAGAAGCTGATGAAACAACGACCCATGTGATACGAGAAGCGCTTCGAGTGTACGCGCGAAATCGGCGCACGGCGCCCTAGACCCGCGAGGCTACGATGGCCCGATGGCGGCCTTCGAGGTAAACAGCGCATATTCGCCGACCGGCGACCAGCCGACGGCGATCGGCACGCTCACGGAGTCGGTCTCGGCGGGAAACCGCTTCCAGACGCTTCTCGGCGCGACCGGAACCGGCAAGACCGCGGCGATGGCCTGGACGATCGAGAAGCTCCAGCGCCCGGCGCTCGTGATCGCGCACAACAAGACGCTGGCCGCCCAGCTTTGCAACGAGTTCCGGGAGTTCTTCCCCGGAAACGCGGTCGAGTACTTCGTCTCGTACTACGACTACTACCAGCCGGAGGCGTACGTCCCCTCGGCCGATCTCTACATCGAGAAGGACTCGTCGGTGAACGACGACATCGACCGCCTGCGCCACGCGGCCACGAGCGCGCTCCTCACCCGCCGCGACGTCGTCATCGTCGCGTCGGTCTCGTGTATCTACGGGATTGGCTCGCCCGAGGCCTACCAGGAGAAGACGGTGCTGCTCGCGCTCGACCAGACCGTCGACCGCGACGCGCTCCTGCGCCGGCTCGTGGACATCCAGTACTCGCGCAACGACTCGTACCTCGGCCGGGGCCGCTTCCGCGTGCGCGGCGACGTGATCGAGGTGCAGCCGGCGTCGATGGAGTCGGCCTACCGCATCTCGCTCTTCGGCGACGAGGTGGAGCAGATCACGCACTTCGACCCGGTGTCCGGCGAGATCTACGCGAAGCTCGAGCACCTGATGGTCTTCCCGGCGACGCAGTACGTGACCGACAAGGACACGATCGAGCGCTCGATCGGCGCGATCAAGCAGGAGCTGAACGAGCAGGTGAAGCTGTTCGACTCCGAGGGGAAGCTCCTCGAGTCGCACCGCATCCGCCAGCGCACCGAGTACGACATGGAGATGCTCCGCGAGCTCGGCTACTGCAACGGGATCGAGAACTACTCCCGCATCCTCGACGGCCGCGAGGCGGGCACGCCGCCGAACACGCTCCTCGACTTCTTCCCCGACGACTACGTGGTCTTCGTGGACGAGTCGCACCAGACGGTTCCGCAGATCGGCGGCATGTACGAGGGCGACCGCTCGCGCAAGCAGACGCTCGTGGACTACGGCTTCCGCCTCCCGTCGGCGCTCGACAACCGGCCGCTGCGCTTCGACGAGTTCCTCGAGCGCACGCCGCAGACGGTGTTCGTCTCCGCGACGCCGGGGCCGTTCGAGACCGGCCATTCCTCGGTGATCGCCGAGCAAATCATCCGCCCGACGGGGATCGTCGACCCCGAGGTCGAGCTGCGCCCGACGCTGAACCAGATCGACGACCTGATGAACGAGGTGCGCCGCCGCGAGGAGGTGGGGGAACGCACGCTCGTCACGACGCTGACGAAGAAGATGGCCGAGGACCTGACCGACTACCTGCTCGAGTCTGGCCTCAAGGCGCGCTATCTGCACTCCGAGATCGAAACGCTGGAGCGGATCCAGATCATCCGCGAGCTGCGCCTCGGCGAGTACGACGTGCTCGTCGGCGTGAACCTCCTCCGCGAGGGCCTCGACCTGCCCGAGGTGTCGCTGGTCGCGATCCTCGACGCCGACAAGGAGGGCTTCCTGCGCGGCAAGACGGCGCTCATCCAGACAATCGGCCGAGCGGCGCGCAACACGAACGGCAAGGTGCTCATGTACCAGGACAAGATGACCGACGCGATCCGCGGCGCGATCGAGGAGACGACCCGGCGGCGCGAGATCCAGCTCGCCTACAACGCCGAGCACGGCATTACGCCGGAGACGATCATCAAGGGCGTCTCGGACATCGCCGAGTTTCTCTCCCTGGAGTCGCCGAACGTCCCGGGCAAGCGCCGCCGCGCGCCGAAGTCCGAGGGCATGTCGCGGGAAGAGATCGAGAAGCTCGCGATCACGCTGGAGGAGGAGATGCTCGTCGCGGCCGACGATCTCCGCTTCGAGTACGCCGCGAAGCTGCGCGACGAGATCAAGGCCCTGCGGCGCGAGCTGGAAGCAGCCGCGGCGTGATCGTCGAGCTGGCGGACGGGCGCCTGCTCACGGTGCACGAAGCGGGCCTGCCCGACGGCGTGCCCGTCGTCTACCACCACGGGACGCCGGGGGCGGGCGACTTGTACGGACCGCACGTCCACGATGCGGAGGCGCGAGGCATTCGCCTCGTCGGCTACGACCGCGCGGGGTACGGCGGCTCGTCGCCTCGGCCGGGACGGACGGTGGGGGACGTCGCCTCCGATATCGCGGACGTCTGCGACGCGCTCGGACTCGACCGGATCTGCACGTGGGGCATCTCCGGCGGCGGGCCGCACGCGCTGGCCTGTGCCGCGCTGCTTGGAGACCGGGTGGCGGCCGCCGCGTCGCTCGCCGGAGTCGCTCCGTTCTCGGCGGAGGGGCTCAACTGGCTGGCCGGCATGGGCGAGGAAAACCTCGTCGAGTTCGGGGCCACGCTCGCCGGGCGCGACACGCTGGCGCCGCTGCTCGACCGCGAGGCGGAGCACATGCTTGCGGGGACGCCGGAGGCCCTGCGGGATGCGATCAAGACACTGCTCAGCCCGGTGGACAATGCGGTGCTCACGGGCGAGTTCGCGGCCTTTGCGCACGGCTCGATGGCGGCGGCCCTGACCGAGCGGCGCGACGGCTGGGTCGACGACGACCTCGCGTTCGCGGCGCCGTGGGGCTTCGACGTCGGCGAGATCGCGGCGCCGGTGCTCGTGCTGCAGGGCCGCGAGGATCGCTTCGTCCCGTTCGCGCACGGCGAGTGGCTGGCGGCGCGGATCCCGGGGGCCGAGGCCAGGCTCACGGATGAGGACGGGCACCTGACGCTCATCGAGCAGCGCGTGCCGGATGTGCACGCCTGGCTGCTCGAACGGTTCTAGCGCCGAAGCTGCCCGGGTGCTGCTCCAGTCCTAGTCGATCACGAAGCCGACCAGCACGCTCGTGACCCTGCCGTGGAGGAGCCGGAACACGGTCACACGGGCGCCGGGAACGCTCTTGCCCTTCTGGCAGAGGTTCTTCGTGATGCACTTGAGCTTCGTCACGCCGGCCTTCAGCTGAGCCTTCGTCGAGCCGACGCCGATGCCGTGCGAGGTCTTCTCGGTCTTGCGGGTTGTCTTGACGGACGTCACTTCCTCGAGGCCCTGGAACGTGACGCTCAGCTTGTGGTACTTGAACACGGCGAACGGGCCGAACTCGTTCGAGCCGTTCTGGACGGAGTCCGGAAGGCCGAGCACGCCGACCATCTGAGTCTCCGTCATGCCCAGCTTCACGCCCGCGATCGACGTGCCGGGCACGATCGCGGCCTGCGCCGGAGCGGCGAGGACGAGGGCGACGACGGCGGCGAGCACGAAACGCATGGCGGCCAGGATAGCGGTCAGCGAGGAAAGCGCCGGTCGGCGATCTCGGTGAAGCCCTCGCCGTTCCAGGCGTAGGTGAGGGCGCGGATCGTCCGCTCGTCGGCCTCGAAGAGATGCAGGCCGCGGGCTTCTCCGCGCCGCTTGGGCCGCGGGTGCCCGAGGCCCGGCGCGGTCGCGAGCACGACGCCGCCTTCGCCCGACTGGAACTCCCGGCGCTCGACGATCGAGCTCTGGTGCGCATGGCCCGAGAGGATGAGCTCGGCGCCGGCCTTGGCCAGTCCGTCGAGCACGTTCGAGCGGTGGGCGACGGGCCGCTTGCCGGTGCGCCACGGCGGGCTCGCGAGCTGGTGGTGGAGCGCGACGATTCGCAGCGCAGCCGGCGGCGAGTCGGCGAGTACACCGGCCGCGCGGGCGATCTGCTCGTCCGAAAGGCCGCCGGCCTGCCGCCGCCACGAGCGCACCGAGTTGAGTCCGCAAGCGACAACGTGCTCCGAGCGGTACACGGGCTCCGTCTCGGGCCATTCGCGCTGGAACGCCGCGAACGTGGAGGTCCACCGGGCGGGCGGCAGCATCGGAATGTCGTGATTTCCCGGGACGACGAGGAGCGGCCGCTCGAGCGAGCGCAGGAGCGCCGCGGCGCGCGCGTGCGACTCCTGCTGGTTGCGGTGCGTCAGGTCGCCGCTCGCGACGATTAGCTCAGGATCGGCCTCGGAAACGAGGGCGCGGAGCGCGGATTCGATCTGCGGCTCCTCCGCCGTACCGGCGTGCAGGTCGGAAACATGGAGAACCCGCACCGGCCACATCTGAGCCTGAGACTACAATGTGAGCATGGCTGAAGAATCCAACGAGCTCTTCGACGACATCTACGTCGGGCTGCGCGCCGGGGCGGCAGGCCGCAAGAAACGGCGCGGTGAGCCGCTTTCGCCGGAGGAAACCGACGCTCTCGGGCGCTGGGAACGCATGGACGGCGCACGCAAGGCCGTCGCGGTCGGCGGGTTCGCTATCGGCACGTTCGGCCTGGGCTTTACCATCGGCGGGCTCGTGTTCCGCCGCTGGCGCAAGGCCTAGCAAGCAGGGTCTCGGCAGGGGTCGCCGAACGGCGACGCATGCGGAAATACCTGGAGCCCGGGGAGGACGTGCGCCTCGACGACCGTCCCCACGCGGCTGCGCTCGTGCGCCCGTTCTTCCGCGCCGCCTTCTTCGCCGCGGTTGGGATCGGCCTGCTGGCTGCGGGCCGGGATGAGCTCTGGGGCCTCGCGCCGGCGACGCTCGTGCTCGCCTTCGCCGCCTGGATCGCCGTCCGCTCCGTCCTGGCGTGGGATCGAACGCGGCTCGTGGTCACGAGCCGGAAGCTCCTCGTCGTCCACGGGGTGGTGCGCCGCCGGGCCGCCTCGGCGGAGCTCTCGCCCTTGCAGCCCATCGAGATCGACCAGAGCCTCATGGGGCGGATGCTCGGCTACGGCACCGTGATCGCCGGGAACCTCGAGGTGCCGTACGTGCCCGATCCCGGGCGCCTCGCGCACTGACCAATCGAACATGCGTTCGTCCGGGGCCAAAGCTAGACTGACCTGGCATGGCTGCCGATGAGCTTGTCGTCCACGGCGCCCGCGAGCACAACCTGAAGGACATCGATGTCCGCCTGCCGCGGAATGCGCTGATCTGCGTGACCGGCCTCTCCGGGTCGGGCAAGTCTTCGCTTGCCTTCGACACGATCTACGCGGAGGGCCAGCGGCGCTACGTCGAGTCGCTCTCGGCCTACGCGCGCCAGTTCCTCCAGATGATGGAGAAGCCGGATGTGGACTCGATCGACGGGCTCTCGCCGGCCATCTCGATCGACCAAAAAACAACTTCGAGGAACCCGCGCTCCACGGTGGGCACGGTCACGGAGATCTACGACTACCTACGCCTGCTCTACGCGCGGATCGGCAAGCCGCACTGCCCCGAGTGCGGACGCCCGATCGCCGGGCAGTCGGTGCAGCAGATCGTCGACCAGGTGCTCCAGCTCCCCGAGGGGACGAAGTTCACCGTCAACGCGCCGGTCGTCCGCGACCGCAAGGGCGAATACAAGGACGTCTTCGAGCACCTGCGCGGCGAGGGCTTCACGCGCGTGAAGGTGGACGGCGAGCAGCGCGAGCTCGAGGAGGATTTCGAGCTCGACAAGAAGCTCAAGCACACGATCGAGGTCGTGGTCGACCGGCTCGTCCTCAAGGAGGACATCCGCCACCGGCTGACCGACTCGGTCGAGACCGCGCTCGCGCTCGCCGACCGGCTCGTCGTCATCGACGTGATCGACGGCAAGCCGATGACGTTCTCCGAGCGGTTCGCCTGCCCGTTCCACGGCGTCGGGCTGCCCGAGCTGGAGCCGCGGGTGTTCTCGTTCAACTCGCCGCACGGGGCGTGCCCGCGCTGCACGGGGCTCGGCCACCAGCAGGAGATCGACCCGGACCTCCTCGTCCCCGATCCGACGCTCTCGATCGCCGACGGCGCGCTCGTGCCGTGGTCGCTCGGCTGGTCGTCCAACTTCTACGACGCGGTCATCGAGGCGATCGGCGACCGCTACGAGATCGACCTCTCGACGCCGTGGTGCGACCTGACCGACGAGCAGCGTGCACGATTCCTCGAGGGCACCGGCGGCGAGAAGATCTACGTGAACTACCGCAACCGGATGGGGCGCAAGCGGTCGTACATGCTCGCGTTCGAGGGGATCGTCCAGAGCCTCCAGAAGCGCTACCGCGAGACCGACTCGCAGCAGCAGCGCGAGCGGATCGAGGAGTACATGGCGCTGCGGCCCTGCCCGGAGTGCCTGGGCGCGCGGCTCAAGCCCGAGGTGCTCGGCGTCACGATCGGCGACCGCAACATCCACGACTTCACGCGCATGTCCGTACAGCGGGCGCTCACGTTCCTCGACGAGCTCGACCTCTCCAAGACGGACTCCCTGATCGGCGAGCGGATCGTCAAGGAGATCCGGGAGCGGCTCACGTTCCTCGACAACGTCGGCGTCGGCTACCTCGCGCTCGACCGCGCGTCTGCGACGCTCTCAGGCGGAGAGGCCCAGCGGCTGCGGCTCGCGACGCAGATCGGCTCGCAACTCGTGGGCGTCCTCTACATCCTCGACGAGCCGTCCATCGGCCTGCACCAGCGCGACAACGGGCGGCTGATCCAGACGCTCGAGCGGCTGCGCGACCTCGGCAACACCGTCCTCGTGGTCGAGCACGACGAGCAGATGATGCGTTCGGCCGACCACCTGGTCGACATGGGCCCCGGCGCCGGCGAGCACGGCGGGCGCGTCGTGGCCGAAGGGACGGCCAAGGACGTCGAGCGAAACGCCGAGTCGGTGACGGGCGCGTTCCTGTCCGGCAAGCGGACGATCGCCGTGCCGCCGCGGCGCGAGGAAGACCACGGCTCCTTCTGGGTGCGCGGCGCGAGCATGCACAACCTGAAGGCGATCGACGTCGAGTTCCCGCTCGGGAAGTTCGTGTGCGTCACGGGCGTTTCCGGCTCGGGGAAATCGACGCTCGTGAACGAGATCGTGCTGAAGACGCTCTCGAACCGCCTGCACCGTTCGCGGGTCAAGCCGGGCGACCACGTCGAGTTCGACGGGGTCGAGCACTTCGACAAGGTGATCGACGTCGACCAGTCGCCGATCGGGCGCACGCCGCGCTCGAACCCGGCCACGTACGCGGATCTCTTCACGGCGATCCGCGATCTCTACTCCCAGACCCAGGACGCGAAGGTGCGCGGCTACAAGCCCGGCCGGTTCTCGTTCAACGTGCGCGGCGGCCGCTGCGAGACGTGCAAGGGCGACGGCACGATCAAGATCGAGATGCACTTCCTCCCGGACGTCTACGTCCCGTGCGAGACCTGCAAGGGCGCGCGGTACAACCGCGAGACGCTCGAGGTGCGCTTCAAGGGGAAGTCGATCGCCGACGTGCTCGCGATGTCGGTCGAGGAGGCGCTCGCCTTCTTTGCCAAGATCCCGAAGATCCGCCGGCGGCTCCAGACGCTGCACGACGTGGGGCTCGACTACGTGAAGCTCGGCCAGCCGGCGACGACGCTCTCGGGCGGCGAGGCGCAGCGCGTCAAGCTGGCCAAGGAGCTCTCGAAGATCGCCACGGGGCGGACGCTCTACATCCTCGACGAGCCCACGACCGGCCTGCACTTCGCGGACATCGAGAAGCTCCTCGAGGTGCTCCAGCGCCTGGCCGACGCGGGGAACACTGTCCTCGTGATCGAGCACAACCTCGACGTGATCAAGCAGGCCGACTGGGTGATCGACCTCGGCCCCGAGGGCGGAGAAGCCGGGGGAGAGGTGCTCGTCGCGGGGACGCCCGAAGATGTCGCCCGCGTCGATGCGAGCCACACGGGGAAGTTCCTGCGGGAGCTGCTCGCCGCTGCTCGAGAACCCGCCGCGGCCTAGCCGGGCTTAGTAGCCGCGGGCTTCCCAGCGGAGCTGCATGCCGACCGTCTTGCCCTGCGCGGCGTTGTCCGAGCGCAGCGTCACCTGGAACTTGTAGGTGTGCTTCTCGTTGTTCGTCCAGCGCTCGCGGTCGGCCTGCGCGGGCTCGTCCTGGGCGCTCTCGAACGTGAGCGGGAACTCCGACAGGAGATCGTCGAAGATCACTCCGGCGCCGTCGCCGAGGTAGTTGGTCGTGTCCGCCTTGAAGCCGGAGCATGAGCCGTTCGTGGCCGTCGTGGACGTGCCGCGGGTGACCTTGAAGTCGATGTAGTTGTCGAGCCCAGTGCCCGTGAGGATCCCGTACAGGCGAACGCGCGCCGCGGGGTTGCCGTTGTACTTGATCGTCACGCAGCGCGAGATCGTCTTGCCCGCGGCCGCGTTCGGCAGCGTGAACAGCGCGTGGCCTCCGTCGCTCCGCGAGAGCTTCGGCGGGCCGTCGTAGGGCGGTGCCGGGGGCGGAGAAGGGGACGGGGACGGCGGAGCCGGCGGCGCGGGGGGAGTGGGCGCCGGCGGTGGGCTCGGATTGAAGCTCGGAGGCGGCGGCGACGCCGGGGGAGGCGACACCGGCACGGGCGGGAAGCCCCCGCCGGAATCGGTCGTCGTCGTGGGAGGAACGGGATTGCCCGGCGTGAGGATCGGGGTCGTGTCCACCGTCGTCGACGTGGTCACGCAGGCCGCCGCGCTCTCGGGGGTCGCGGGCGAGCACTTGGGCGTTCCCGAGCCGGTCTGGCTGCCGCCCGCGAGTGCGATGGCGACGAGCAGCGGGATCAGGAGGATCGAAAGCAGGATCGCGACCCAGCGCCGCCGCGCGTTCTCCTCCGCGAGGGGAACCGCGGGCTTCGAGGTGTAGTACGGGTCGTCCGACGGATCGTCTTCGTCGGGGCCCTGGATCTCCGGCTCGTGGACGTCGGTCATGACCTAGCCCGTGCCCTTGCCGGCGTTGTAGTGATCGAGCACCTGGGCGGGCGTGAGAGCGACGTTGTAGAGCGAGACCTCGTCGATCCAGCCGGCCCAGTAGCGGCCCGTCGCCGCGGCGTTCTCGGCGATCCGCAGGGCGGTGCCGTTCGTCGTGATCGCGCCGGTGGCTGCGACCGTGGCGTCCTGCACTCCGTCGAGGTAGATGAACTTGTTCGCGCCGTTGTAGACCGCGACGATGTGGTGCCAGTTGCCGTCGTTGATCGACGTGGCGCCGTTCAGGTTTCCGTTCGTCGGACCGCTCGTGCCGAACTGGGATGGGTTGGTGAAGCCGTTCCGCATCAGCCGGTAGCCGGAGGCGGAGCCCTTCGACAGGATGGTCGAGTTGTTGATCAGCGTGTTCGAGCGGATCCAGGCCTCGATCGTGATGTTCCCGGTGATGTCCAGCGAGGCGGCGTCGGCGACGTTCACGTACTGGCTCGTCCCGTCGAACTGGACGGACGTGGTCGTGTCCCCGGTGAGCGCGCCGGCCTGGGCGAGCGTGGGCGCATTGGTGTAGGTGCCGACGTTCGCTCCCTGGCTGTCGGCCGCATTCGTGCCTGCCGCCTCGTTGAGCTTCCAGTAGCTGACGAGCCCGGTCATCGCGGAGATGACCTCGGCGTAGGTCTCGATCGTGACGTTGAAGTTCGTCGCGCCGCTCGTGTGGGACGCGTTGTCATTCGCGGTGACGGAGTAGACGTAGGACGTGCCGGTGACGAGCGGGGTGTTCGCCGTCAGCAGCGCCGAGCGGTACGCGTACGAGACCGCGTTCACCGTCCAGGGGCCGCCGGCCGTCGTCAGCGCGACCGAGCCCGTGCCCGTGTCGAACGTCGTCATGTTGGCCGTGACCGACGAGATTCCGCTAGCCGGGTTGCCCGCGTCCGTCGCGTTCGCGTAGACGTAGTAGGTGCCGCCCTGGCGGATCTTCCCGGCGAGGAGACCTGACGGGCGCGCGATGACCGACGCGGTCACGGTCGGATTCGACAGGTCGGGCGCAGCCGAGAACGTGCTCGGGTTCGAGGTGATCGAGCTGAAGGCCGCCCAGGCAGCCGCAGCCGTTCCGAGAGCGACGGCGATCGCGCACATGACGGTGAGGAGGCGCATCACTGGTTTCGCGCCTCCCACTTGAACGTCGCCGTGGACGAGAGGCCCTCGACGGCCACGGTGTTCGCGAGCGTGACCTCGAACTTGTAGGAGTGGTTCTCCGGGTTCGTCCAGACCTCCTGGGCGCGCGCCGAGTCGTAGTGCGCCGTGACCGTCGCCGGAGCAAGAGCCGTGCTGTAGACGGCGACCTCGTCGAGGCGGCCCGCGAAGTAGTTCGCAGCCGTCTGGAGGCGACCGAAGTCGATGTTGGCGGAGGCCGTCTGCGCGTTGACGCCGCCGGTCCCGGTCGCGACCTGCTGGCCGTCGACGTAGAGGACGAGCGCACCGCTCGCGCGGACGCGGGTGAAGACCACGTGGTGCCAGTCGCCGTCATTGAGGCCGGTGCCCGACTGGATGGTCGTGTCGCCGTTGCCGGTCCCGGCGAGCACGCGGCCCGCGGACGAGAGAGAGATGCCAAAGTCGTTGGTCACGCCGGCGGTATTCGCGTCCACGAGGCCCGCGCCGGTCGTCCAGGCGCCGCCCGCGCCGATGCCCTGGGTCGAGTTGAACCAGAACTCGATCGAGAAGTTGTCCGAGATCTGGCGTGCCGTGCGGATGTAGTCGTCGGTCCCGTCGAACACCGTCGACTCGTTCGTGTCGCCCGGGATCGCTCCTGTTCCGGTGACGACGCCGCCGTTCAGCGTTCCGTTGTTCGAGCCGACCGAGTCGTCGGCGGCGATGTCGTAGACCCGGTAGTTGTCCATGTGGAGGCCGGTGGTGTTCGTGACGTTCACCGCCGAGCCGGGGGAGCCGAGCCGAACACCGGGCACGCCGGTGGTGATGGAGGCGTCCACGACGTTCACGCGCTGGACGCCGTCGACGTAGAGCCGGATCGCCGTGCCGACCATCTCGAGGCGGACGCGGTAGGTGTTCCCCGCGGTCAGCGTCTGGTTGAAGCTGCCGAGCATCGTCTGGGTGCCGTTGATGTCCTTGTAGAGCTCCCAGCGAGGCGTGCCGGCGTTCGAGTAGCGCGCCAGGTACCAGGTGCCCGTGCCGGTCGTGATCGAGGTGTCGTAGCGTCCGAGGACGCCGATCGCGTCGTTCGCGATGAGCGTCCGCACGTAGACATCGCCCTCGACCGCGTAGTCGTCGCTCGCGGGCGTTCCCGACGTCGTGTAGACCGCGACTCCAGTGCCGTTCTTGCGGGTGCGGTTCGCGTCGGTGATGACGCCGTCCTGCTCCGAGATCACCTGCTGCGTCCAGGTTGCGCCGTCCTCGCCGGTGTGGGCCTCGAGCAGCGTTCCGTTCGTGCCGGTGAACGTGTCGTACGAGACCTCGTGGTCGAGGCGCCACTGGCTCACGATCCCCGCAGTGCCGGCGACGGTCGCCGCGTAGGTCGGGGCGCCGGTGCACGAGTAGTCCGGAATGCCCGCCGCGTAGGTGGTCGGGTAGTTCGAAAGGAGGCCGTTGTAGAGAACCCCGTTGCCCTTGCCCAGGAAGTCGCAGGCGTCCGGCGTGAAGCCGGCGCAGGAGCGGAACGACGGCGACGGGTCGGTGCCGCGTGTGATCTTGACCGTGAGGTACGGAGCGAGCGTGCCGGTGACGTCGGCGTAGTGCTTCACCGTCGCCGGAAGCGAGCCCGAGTACGAGGCGCGGATGCAGCCCGAGTCGGTCGCCCCGGGATTCGCGTTCGTGAGTGTCAGGACGGCCCCGTTCGCGTCGTTGTCCGTGAGGATCACGGAGCCGGAGGCGAACGAGCTGCCGGTGTTGCCCGACGTCGCGAAGAAGGCCGCGTGGATGACGCCGACGGCCGTCCCGGCGATGCCGGCGACGACCATGACGACCAGGAACTTCCGGAGGCGCCTAGTGCGCGGACGCATCGGTCGGCTCCTTCGGGTCATCCTCGTCGGTGTGCCAAAGACGGCGTAGCTCGAGCCCCGCAAGCAGGATGAGCGGGAGGACGAAGAAGAGCAGCCGTCCGAATTTGCTCCCGAGCCGGTTCGTCAGGTAGCCGAGCTTGGGAACGTGGTACTCGGCCCGCCCGATCGTGCCGTTCTTGGCGATCTGCCAGCGCTCGACGCCGGTGTTCGCGTCCCCCTTGGTGACGAACGCGACGCCCTCGGGCGTGACGTGCATCTGCGTGACGCGGTGCGACAGGAGCCGGCTCGCGTTCTCCGGGTCGCGGAAGCTGACGACGTCCCCGACCTTCGCGTCGAGCGGCGAGATCGTCTTCACGACGATCACGTCGCCGGTCGAGATGGTCGGCTCCATGCTCCCCGAGAGGACGGCGAACGAGTGCATCCCGAGCGCGAGGGGCACCGCGACCGCGGACGCGATCGTGATGCTGAACCCGACTGCGAAGAGGCACGCGATCCGCACGATGCGACTCGCCGTGGAACGACGAACGCGGGCGTCCCACGCCCGCGCATATGCCGCGGAGATGTCGTGTGACGTTGTCACCGAGGTCACGAGTTGCGCGCCTCCCAGGTGAAGGAGGCCGTCCCGCTCTGGCTTTGGGCGGCGTTGTTGTCGGCCAGCGTGATCGTGTAGCGGTACGAGTGGAACTCGTTGAGCGTCCAGCTCTCGGGGCTTCCCGTGACGGGATCGACGACCCCGGTCGCCCAGTCCGTTCCGAAGGCCGACAGTGCGCCGGTGTAGACGACGCCTGCACCGGCACCGATGTAGTTCGTCGCGTCCGGCGTGAATCCAGCGCACGAATCGAAGGACGGCGACGGGTCCGTCCCGCGGGTGATGGTGAGCGTGAGGTACGGCGCGAGCCCGCCACTCGACGCGCCGTAGAGGTGCACATTCGCTGCGAGGGAACCGGTGTAGGTGACCCGCACGCAACTCGAGTCGGAGTCGCCGGGCTTCGCGTTCGCGAGGCTCAGCATCGCCGTCGAGGAGTCGTTGTCCGTGATCGACACGCTGCCGGAGGCGAACGAGTTGCCGGTGTTCGTCGTCGTCGCCGTGTAGGCCGAGTAGACGCCGAAGCCGGCCAGCCCGAGCGCTGCGAAGAGGACGGTGAGGAAGAGCAGCTTGCTCCGGCCCCGCCGCCGCCTCACAGGCCGCTTGGCCTGGACGCCGCCGTCAGTGTGGATGATCTGGATTGAGAGTCTCATGTGCTTGGTGTGGTGACGATCTCGAGCTTCACTTGCTCGGAGCGCGCTCCCCACGACTCGTCTGTCGCGGAGGTCGGGATCCAAGCGAGCACTTGCAGATCTGACGTCTCGTGGCTCTCGAGAGCGAAGGCCGGAGTTCCGGCTCGAAGCTGCCCGAGCGACCCTTCGAAGAGCGTCTGTCCTCCGGTCATGACCCGCACGAGGAGCGACTCATCGAGTTCGCCCGTCGCCGGGATGGCCTGAAGACGGAGGTCGAGCTTGCCGCCTGTCGCGTTCCGAATCTCGAGGCTTCGCGCTACGCCTGTTTCCAGATCCGTCGCTCGAATGGCTACCGCTTCGTCCGAGCCCGAGGTCGTCGCGATTGCGATGTCCTGGGACGGTGCTACGAGGAGGGCCACATCCGCAGGGGGCGGTGTGAGGCCTCCGTCGACTCGCCATCCGACGAGTGCGATTGCCGCGAGGACGACCCCGGCAACGAGTGCCAGCCAGTCGATCCGTGTGCGTGTTGCCGCAAGCAAGACGTGCTCTCCTGAACGGCCGGGAGCGAAGGCGGAAGGCATCTTCGTTCTCCGCTCCCAGCTCGATTCAGGCGTCAGTCTTGGCTAGCTCGTCCTAGTTGTTCCTGGCCTCCCACGTGAACGTGTGAGCACCCGAGCTCAGCGAGCTCGTGTGGGCGTTCGGCGTTGCGTCATCGACGACCGTGATCGTGAACCGGTAGTCGACGGCGTCGCTCGTTGCCCACGCTGTGCCGCCGGCCTTGCCGTCGACGCCGCCCGCGTACGTGGTTGCGAAGGACCCGAGGGCCCCGTTGTACGCGGTCGAAGAGGACGAGAAGCCCGTGCAGTTCATCGTGTTGTCGGGCGAAGAGAGGCCCGAGCCGCGCTCAACCTGGAGGTTGAAGGCGGCGCCGTTCGTGACCGCGGACGTGTAGAGCTTGACGCTCGACGCCAGCGATCCGCCGTAGGTGACCCGGATACAGCCAACCGTGGCCGCGCCGGGGCCCTGGTTCGCGGCGCTGTAGAGCGTCGTCGAACCAGCGTGCTGGGAGATCGAGACCGTGCCGGCGCTGATCGTGTTGCCGGAGTTGGTCGTGGTGGCCGTGAACGCCGAGTAGACGCCCCAACCGGCCACGCTCCCGACGACTCCGAGAAGGAGCAGCGTCGTGAGCAGATTACGTGTACGCCTCGCCATTTTTTCTCCTTGAGTAGCCGCAAACTGACGTTACGAAGACGTTTTCGGCACCATCGGGGTGTGAGCCACCCCCCCTTCTGGGTGATCCGAGCGCCCTGTCCGTCGTAGGCCGTTAGGCTCCAGGCCGCGTGGCTACAAGGGTTAAGCTGATCTCAATGGAGGCCGAAACCGCACCCCGAGCCTCCGAAAAGGACTGGTGGCTTCGCTCGATAGGGGTACTCCTTACCCCCCGTTCGACGTTTCTGGCGCTCCGGGACGAGTCGAAAGAGGCCATGGACGCACGCCAGGAAGTGGTGCTGGCGCTCGTGTTCCTCGCCGGAATCGCGGGAGTGCTCGCCTCGCCCGGCGTTGGGACGCTCATGGACGATCCCAGACGGGACGCGATCACGGTCGCCGTCATCGTGTTCATCGCGGGCACGCTCTACGGCACTGCCACCTACTGGCTCGGCGGCGGGGCGCTCGCGCTCGGCATCCGCGGCGCCGGCGGGGCGGGAACGACGCGCGGCGCCAGGCATCTCCTCGCCTTCGCCGCCGCGCCGCTCGTGCTCGAGCTCATCGTCGTTTGGCCGATTCGGCTCGCGGTCTACGGCGACCACGTCTTCCACAGCGGCGGCCGCGACTCGATCAGCGCCGGGCGCTGGGTCTTCTACGGCGCCGACGCCGCCTTTTTCACCTGGGCGGCGGTTCTGCTCGTGATCGGCGTCATGACGGTGCACGCCTGGCCGCTTGTCCGCACGCTCGGCGCGATCGTGCTCACGATCCTGGCGCTGGTCGCGCTTGGAATCGTGTTCGCGCTGGCGTTCTAGAGCTCGGCCTCGAAGGCCGCGAGCTCGTCGTCCGGGATCGAGTACGTGTGCTCCTCCTCGGGGAACGCGCCCGAGCGCACGTCCGCGGCGAAGCGCTCCAGCGCGTCCTTGATCGTTCCGCTGACGTCCGCGTAGCGCTTCACGAACCGCGCGTGCGCGCCGTCGTAGAGCCCGATCAGGTCGTGGAGCACGAGCACCTGCCCGTCGCAGTCCGGCCCGGAGCCGATCCCGATGGTGGGAATCGTGAGCGCTGCGGTGACCCGCGCGGCGACCGCGGCCGGCACCGCCTCGAGCACGAGCGCGAAGCACCCGGCCTCCTGCAGCTCGAGCGCGTCGTCGTAGAGCCGCTTCGCCTGGTCGGCCGTGCGCCCCTGCGCCTTGAAGCCGCCGAGCATCGTCGCCGTCTGCGGCGTGAGGCCGAGGTGGCCCATGACCGGGATCCCCGCGCCCACGATCGCGCGGACGCGATCCGCCTCGGGGCCGGCGCCCTCGAGCTTCACGGCGTCCGTGCCGGCCTCCTTCACGAACCGGATCGAGTTGCGCACCGCGTCCTCGTCCGAGGCCTGGTAGGAGCCGAACGGGAGGTCGCCGATGACGAGCGGCCGTTTCGCCCCGCGCGCGCACGCGCGCGCGAGCATCACCATCTCGTCCATCGTGGCCGGAACCGTCGAGTCGTGGCCGAGCATGGTCATCGCGGCCGAGTCGCCCACGAGGACGAGATCCATCCCGGCCTCGTCCGCGAGGCGCCCGGTCGGGAAGTCGTAGGCCGTGACCATCACGATCGCGCGGCCCTCGGCCTTCATCGCGGCGAGCTCGGTGAGCGCAAGCTTCATGGCCAGGATCCTTGCAGAACGGCGTTGTCGATGAGCCGTGTTGCGCCCACCCGCACCGCGGCAGCGAGCACGACGCGCCCGTTCCAGTGCGCCACGTCCACGTACTCGATGACCAGGCGCGGCTCGGCGGCGAGAACCGCACGCGCCGCTGCGGCGGGATCGTCTCCGGCGTGGAAGGCCTCCGCGCCAGCGTCGAGCGCCCGCGGAAGCGCCCGCGCGGCCTCGCGCTCCACGGCGCTCAGGTAGGCGTTGCGGGAGGAGAGCGCGACCCCGTCGGCATCGCGCACCGTGGGGAGGACGCGCAGCTCGATCCCGAGGGAGAAGTCCTCGATCAGCCGCGCGATCACCTCGGCCTGCTGGGCATCCTTCTGGCCGAAGTAGGCGCGATCGGGCTCGAGGATCGCGAACAGGCGCCGGCACACGGTCGCGACGCCGCGGAAGTGGCCCGGCCGCGCGTCGCCTTCGAAGCCGTCCGAGACGTCCGCGACCTCGATCCAGTCGTCGAACCCCGGCGGGTAGATCTCCTCCGGCGGCGGCAGAAACACGAGGTCAACGCCCGCCTCCTCGAGGAGCGCCAGGTCGCCCGCCTCGTCGCGGGGATAGCGGGCGAGATCCTCGCTCGGCCCGAACTGCGCCGGATTGACGAAGACGCTGACCGTCACGAAGTTGCACTCGGCCCGGGCGGCTGCGACGAGCGAGAGGTGCCCCGCGTGGAGCGCGCCCATGGTCGGGACGAGCCCGACCGTCCCCTCGGCTGGGTGCGCGGCCCGTGCCTCGGCCGCCGTGCGCACGACCTTCATCCCGGCCGGGCCGCCGTCGCCTCGGAGAGTGCGCGGTAGAGCTCCTCGTACTCGGGATGCCGCTCGTGCAGCGCCGCGATGTGGCCGTCCACCGATTTCCAGTCGCCGCGGACGTGCGGGCCGGTCGGAATGAAGCCGTTCTCCATCATCCGCCGCATGAGCGGCTCGACCGACTCAACGGGCGCGCCGACCTCGGTGAAGATCTCCGCCGCGACCTTGTGCAGCGTCGTGACGAACACGGCCGCGAACGACGCGCCGGCGTGGTAGAGGGGGCGGTTCGCATCGTCGAGCGTGAACGGCCGCAGGCCAAGTGTCTCGGCGAGCCCGTACCCGGTCTCGATCGCGTCGGAGGATTCTCCGCTGACCGCCGTCCAGATCCCGTCCAGCTGCTCGGGCCCGCGCTCGAGGGAGAACGACTGGAGCGGATGCAGGCTGAACCGCCGCGTGTGCGGCGCGAGCGCCTCGAGCTGTGTGGCCCCGCTGAAATGCGCGACCCACGGACCGTCGGGCACGAGCCCGGCCACCTCCGGGATCGCCGTGTCGGGGACGCAGAGAAGCACGAGGTCGGCCCCGTCCCAAGCCGGCTCCCGCGTGGTCGAGCGCACGGCCAGGCCGCGCTCGCCGAGACGGGCGGAGACGGCGCGTCCGACCCGGCCTTCGCCGACGACGCAGATCGATTGGAAGCTCATAACGCGGCTCCAGTTCCTCGCGGATACCGGGCGACCGCAGTCTAGCTTCTAGCCGCGGTGCCGCCGGCCGCTGCGAGACGACTTGTGGCCGTCGTCGTGACCGCGCCCGGAACGGTGTCCGTGGTGGCGGTCGCGGTCGTCATCCCGGCCATCGGAACGGTCGCCGTCGTTCTTCGTGTCGCCGCGGTTGCCGTGGTGCTTGTTCCGGTCACCGTGGTGGCGGCCGCCCTTGTCGCCGTCGCCGGCCTTGCCGTCGTTGTCGTTGCGGTCGCGATTGCCGTGGTGCTTGTTCCGGTCGCCGTGGTGGCGGCCGCCCTTGTCGCGGTCGCGATTGCCGTGGTGGCCGCCGCCGGCGTTGTTGTCGTTGTCGTCGCCCGACTCGTGCTTGTTTCCGTGACCGTGCTTGTGGCCGTGCTTGTGTCCATGTCCGTGGTCGCGGTCGTGCTTCTTGCCGCCGTGGTGATGCCCGTGGCCTCCGCCGTTGTCGCCGTCGTCGTTGTCGGTCGGAGGAGGCGGGGGAGCGGGCGGGGACGGCGGCTCGGGAGACGAGGGCGGATTCGGAGTCGTCGGAGGCTTGGGACCGCCGGGCCCCGCGGGGGTGCCGCCCGGGGTGGACGGGCTCGAAGGCGTGGCCGGCGGGTTGCCGGACGGCGACGAGGGCGCTCCGTCCGTGCCGATCGGCTGGGCGGGCGGCTGAAGCGGCGCTGCCGGAGGTGAAGAGATGAGGCCGCCGGTCACGGGCGACGTGGGACCCGAGGGCGCGGAGGGCGGCGTCGGCGTGATGGCCGGGTTCTCCGAAGTCGGAGCAGGCGGCTGCGCCGACGGGGGAACCGCCACGGTCGCGGTCCCGCCGTTGCGCGGCACGGGCAGGGGCAGAGGCGCAAGCGATTGCACGTCGACGCCCTGCGAGCGCAGGAGCGTGAAGAAGCCGAAAACGAGCGCAAGCGCGGCCAACGGCCCGATCGTTGCGATCAGCCGGCGGCGCACAGCACCCCTTCGTCCCTGTTTTGCGGCAGAACTGCGGAAATACGAACCAACCCCCCTGGTTCTCCCATCGACTCCTTAGCGCAGGACTTTAGCGGGTATAGCAGTCGGCACCGGACGTCATGCGAAGCCACTAAACTTCAACGGCGATGCCGATCTACGAGTTCGTGTGCATGGAGTGCGAGAGCCATTTCGAGGAGCTCTTGCGATTGAGCGACGCGGATCCCGACTGTCCCGACTGCGGTTCCGGGCAAACGCGCCGTCAACTTTCCGTGTTCGCCGCTCACGGCGCCGCCGAGCAGCCGAGCTTTGGCGGGAGCGCCGGGGGCTGCTGTGGCGGAAGCTGTGGCTGCGGTTGACGCCCTGACCCGAAGCGAGGCGCTCGCCGCCTATGCGGCCGAGACGTCCGTCTGCACGCGCTGCCGTTTGGCCGAAGGCCGGACGCAGGTCGTCTTCGGTGTGGGCGACCCGAACGCCGATCTCATGTTCGTCGGAGAGGCGCCCGGCTTCCACGAGGACCAGCAGGGCTACCCGTTCGTCGGCCAGGCCGGGAAGCTCCTCGACAAGCTGCTCGCGGGGATCGAGCTGGAGCGCGCCGACGTGTACATCGCCAACGTCCTCAAGTGCCGTCCGCCGGGGAACCGTGACCCGCAGCCGGACGAGATCAACTCGTGCGAGCCGCACCTCTTCCGCCAGATCGAGCTGATCGAGCCGAAGCTCGTCGCGACGCTCGGCAACTTCGCCACGAAGCTCCTTTCGGGCAAGCCGGACGGGATCACGCGCGTGCACGGGACGCCGCAGGAGGCCGCGGTCGGCGGGCGCTCGGTGACGCTCTACCCGATCTTCCATCCCGCGGCCGCGCTCTACACGCCGGCGATGCTGCGAACGCTCGAGGAGGACTTCGCCCGGATTCCGTCCTTGCTCGGCCGCACGGTCGAGGAGGCCCCGGCCGAGGTGATCGAGCTCCATGCCGCCGCTTCGCCCGAGCCAACACTGGCCGCGGCCGCCGAGCAGCTCGATCTTTTCTAGCCTTCGGCGCATGGTCGAGCTCACGTCCTCCTCGCCCGAGGAGACCGAGCGCATCGCCGCCGGGCTGGCCTCGAGCCTCCTGCCGGGCGACGTCGTCGCGGTCTCGGGCGATCTGGGCGCCGGCAAGACGACCTTCGTGCGCGGCGCGTGCCGCGCGCTCGGCGTCACCATGGCGGTCACGAGCCCGACGTTCGCGATCGGGCACAGCTACCCCGGGACTGTGCCGGTGGCGCACCTCGACCTGTACCGCTTCGAGACGCTGGGCGAGGCCGACTGGGCCGACCTCGAGCCGTATTTCGACGACACGGTCGCGTTCGTCGAGTGGCCCGAGGCGGGGGAGGGCTTCCTCCCGGCCCCGCGGCTGCGGGTTCGGTTGCAGCTCCTCGAGGGTGACCGTAGACTGATTCAGGTTCAGGACGCCGCAAAACCCCTGGAAAACGCGGGAAACTGATGCTGCTCCTCGCCTTCGACACCGCCACCGACGCCGCCACCGTGGCGCTTCTCCGGGATGGGGCGCTGCTCGGTGAGCGGCGTTCCCGCGCCTTTCGCGTGCTGGCCGACGCCGACGAGCTGCTGGCCGAGGCCGGCGCGGAGATCTCCGAGCTCGACGCGCTCGCGGTCGGAACCGGCCCCGGGAGCTACACCGGACTGCGCATGGGGCTCGTGACCGCGCGCACGCTGGCGCTCTCGCTGGGCGTGCAGACCGCGGGTGTCTCGACCCTCGACACGCTGGCCGCGGGCTCGCCCGGCGCGGTGCCGGTGCTCGACGCACGGCGCGGAGAAGTGTTCTCGCGCGCGAGGGGCGCTCCCGTGGTGCTCACGCCGGAGGAGCTCCAGGTGGAGGCCGGCACGAGCTACGTCGGCGACGGGGCGGTTCTCTACCGCTCGGCGATCGAGGGCGCGGGCGGCTTCGTGCCGGCCGACGAAAGCGACGAGCACGTTCCCTGGGCACGCAACCTGGCAGCGCTCGCAACCGACTTCGGCTCGGCCGACGCGCTGGAGCCGCTCTACCTCCGGGTCCCGGACGCCGAGAAGAACCGCCGGGCGGGCACACTCAAGCCATGAGCCTCAGCTTCCGCAGGCTGACGCTGGGCGACCTCGACGCGATCGAGGTGATCGAGCGCACCGCCTACCCGACGCCCTGGTCGCGGTCGATGTTCGCGGGCGAGCTGGCCAAGCCGTCCTCGATCTCGCTCGGCGCCTTCGACGAGGGGGACGAGCGGCTGGTCGGCTACCTGATCATCTCCCGCTACGTGGACGCCTGGCACGTCATGAATGTCGCGGTCGCGGAGCCGTACCGGCGGCGCGGGATCGCCACGCAGATGCTCGAGGAGCTCTTTCGCGTGACCGCCGACGACGACCGGCGCGGCTACACGCTCGAGGTCCGCGTCTCGAACGAGTCCGCCATCGCGCTGTACGCGAGCCTCGGCTTCACCCCGACGGGCGTGCGGCGCGGCTACTACACGGACAATCGCGAGGACGCGCTCGTCATGTGGAAGGACCCGCTCGCCGAGCAGGTCGAGGCGAGCGTGAATTGATCCTCGGGATCGAGACGTCGTGCGACGAGACGGCCGCCGCGGTCGTCACCGGCGAGGGAGAGATCCGCTCGAACGTCGTCGCGTCGCAGGCCGAGCTGCACGCGCGCTACGGCGGCGTCGTCCCCGAGATCGCGTCGCGCCGGCATCTCGAACTGCTTGCGCCGGTCGTGCACGAGGCGCTCGAGGAGGCCGGCGCCGGCTTCTCCGATCTGGACTCGATTGCGGTCACCCGCGGGCCGGGGCTGATCGGGGCGCTGCTCGTCGGCGTCTCGGGCGCCAAGGCGCTCGCCTGGTCGCAGCGGCTGCCGCTCGTTCCGGTCGATCACCTGCACGCGCACGTCGCGGCGCTCTACCTCGAGCCGGGGCCCACCGAGCCGCCGTTCCTCGCGCTGCTCGCGAGCGGCGGGCACACGCTGCTCCTCGACGTCACGGAGAAGTGGGGCTACCGGGCGATCGGAACGACGCGCGACGACGCGGCGGGCGAGGCGTTCGACAAGGGCGCGCGGCTCCTCGGGCTCGGCTACCCCGGCGGCGCCGCGATCGACAAGCTCGCGCGCGAGGGAGACCCGGAGGCGTTCTCCTTCCCGGTCGCCAAGGTCGGCGGGCACGACTTCTCGTTCTCGGGTGTGAAGACGGCGCTCGTCTATGCGGTGCGCGATTTTTCCCCGGAGGAGCTGGAACGTCGGCGCGCGGATCTGGCCGCCTCGTACCAGCGCGCGATCGTGCGGGCGCTCGTCGAACGGACACGGGCGGCGGCGAAGCTGCTCGGCGCGACGCAGATCGCGGTGGTCGGCGGGGTGGCGGCCAACTCGGAGCTCAGGGCGGCGTTCCCGGACGCGGCCCTTGTCCCGCAACAACTCTGTACCGATAACGCCGCAATGGTCGCCTCAGCAGGCCGATACGTGCAGGCAATCCCCTATCCTCGCTACCTTGAGCTCGATGCGTATGCATCTGCGGCGTAATCCGAGGCGCCGTGCGGCGGGGCCGGTCGTTCTCGCACTCGTGGCGGCGTGCGCCATCGCCGTCGTGTTCGCGGCGCCGGTGCTCGGCGCCGGTGAGTCCGCCCTCCAGGCGGCGGCCTCGGCCTGGAGCGACATCTTCGGAGAGCGGCCCTCCTCGGCGCAGGCTGACCGGATGATCGTCGTGCTCGCGGCGCCCTCGCTCGCCGACTCGATCGCGCGCTCCGAGTCGCTGCCCACGCCGGCCGACCAGCAGCGCTGGATCGCCGAGGCGGACGCTTCGCAGCGGCTGCTCCTCGAACGTCTGGCCGAGCGCGGCGTCACGGTCAAGCGCGAGCGCTCGTTCACGCGCACGCTGAACGGCTTCTCGGCGGTGCTCGACGGCCGCGCGCAGGCCGAGCTCGAGCGGATGGACGGGATCGTCGGCGTCTACCCGGTGCGCACCCTCTATCCCGCCGCGCTGACCGCCCAGGCTCTGACGACGCCCGAGTTCGCCGCGGGCGCGGGGCGCAGGCTCGACGCGGCGCTCCCCGGATTCGACGGCGCCGGCGTCAAGATCGCGCTGCTCGACTCGGGCGTCGATCTCGATCATCCGTACCTCGGCGGGCGCGTGCGCCCCGGCTACGACCTCGTGGACGGAGACCGCAGCGCCGCGGCCGAGCCGAAGCCGGACGACCCCGGCCGCTTCGAGCCGCACGGGACGCGCAT
The DNA here is from genome assembly GCA_963716435.1 of uncultured Thermoleophilia bacterium. Classification (GTDB taxonomy): domain Bacteria; phylum Actinomycetota; class Thermoleophilia; order Gaiellales; family Gaiellaceae; genus CAVRUF01. Next base: position 2,289,348 of record OY970312.1, on the reverse strand, counting down.
GGCGGGCATCCTCGTCGGCGCGAACGGCCCGACCGGACTCCAGGGCGTCGTTCCGGGCGCGACGATCGTCCCGATCAGGATTCTCGGCTGGGAGCAGACCGAGGACGGCTCGTACGCGCTGCTCGGTCACGGGGACACGCTGCTCGCCGGGCTCGAGCGCGCGGTCGACCCGAACCTCGACGGCGATGTCTCCGACGCACTTCCTGTTGCCCTCGCCGCCGTCGTCGAGCCCTACGCGTCCTTCCCGGACAGCCCCGAGGCGCGCGCCGTCGCAGGCGCGGCGCAGCTCGGAACGCTCGTCGTCGCTCCTTCGGGGAACGACGGCCGCGCCGGCCGTGGCTTCGGAACCGTCGGCGATCCCGGCGGCGCGGCCGCCGCGCTGACCGTCGGTGCGGTCGATCTGCGCGCCACCACGCTCGAGGCCGACACGCGGATCTCCGCGGCCAGCGGCCAGGGCTTCTCCGGCGGCGCGCCGGTGCTCGGCGTGCTGCCTCCCGAGGGACAGTTCGACGCGGTCGCGCTCGCCGGGCCGTCGCTCGCCGATCCCGACCGGGCCGAGAGCGACGTCGCGGACGGCTCGACACTCGCCGACTTCTTCGACACGGGCGGCGTCAGCCGCGTGGCCGGGCGGGCGGCGATTCTCCCGGCCGGGAGCGCGCTCGATACGCGCGTGCGCAACGCCGTCGCCGCAGGCTCGAGCGCCGTGCTCGTCGCGGGAACGCGCGTGCGCGCCGGCTCGCTCGACCTCGACGAGGGAACGGCTGTGCCGGTCGTCGGACTTCCCGCGGACGCCGGCAACGAGGCGCTCGCCGCGCTCGTCGACGGTCAGCAGGTCACGGTCGCCTTCGCCGGCGTGCGCGGGATCGGAAACGGGCTCGCGGGCGATGTCGCGCCGTTCTCCTCCGGCGGGATGGCCTTCGGCGGACAGGTGAAGCCGGACGTCGTCGCACCCGGCGTCGGGATCGCAACCTCCGACGGTGGACGAAACTCGGACGGCTCCGAGCGCTACGCGACCGCGACCGGATCGAGCGTCGCCGCAGCGGTCGCCGCCGGCGCCGCGGCCGCCGTGCTCCAGGCGCGACCGGGCCTCTCCACGGGCGAGCTGCGCAGCCTGCTCGTCGGCAGCGCCCGCCAGATCGTGCTCGAGACCGGCCCCGAGCCGGTGACCGTCCAGGGCGCGGGGATCGTCGACGCCACCGGCGCGGCCTCTGCGGAGATCGCCGCCGAGCCGGTCACGCTCGCGTACGGCCGCGTGAACGGCGGCGCCGGCTGGCAGGTCACGCAGACCGTTCGCATCAAAAACCTCTCCACGCGGCCGCTCGAGATCGACCTCGGGCTTGCGCGGGACAGCTGGGGCGCTCCCGAGCTGCACGTTCGGCGCGTCGCCCGCGCACGTCTCGGTGACCCCGGGCGCGACCGCGGAGGTCGCGCTCATCGCCTCCGGAGCCGGGCCGCTCGAGGGCAGCGCCGGCGGCGCGTTCGTCGTGTCGCCGCAGGGCTCGCGCCCGGTGCGGATCCCGTGGGCGGTCAGCTTCCGTGAGGCGAGCCCCGAGCCGCTGCTCGGCAACGTCGCGCTCTCGGCCGAGGAGTTCACCGCCTCCGACGCCGCGCCCGCCGTGCTCGCCTTCCGCGCCGGCCGTGTCGCGACCGACGAGAACGGCCAGGCGGTCGAGCCGGTGCAGCTCCTGGTCGTCGAGCTGTGGCGCGGCGAGAGCCGCATCGGCGTCCTCACCCGCCTCCACGATCTTCTCCCGGGCCGCTACGCGCTGGGCATCACCGGCCGCGGCCCCCGCGGGCGCGTTCTCCGGCCGGGCGTCTACACGCTGCGCCTCGTCGCCTACCCGCCGTCCGGCGACGTGGGCGCGAGCGCGACTTCTGCGGACGTGCGGTTTACACTCCACGACTAGGTGGCGGCCACCGATACACCGACTGCGTTCGTGCAGGAAGACCCGTGGGAGATGGCGCGGGAGCAGCTGCGGCGTACCGCGGCCGTGCTGGAGATGGACGACGACATGCTGTGCGTCCTCCTCGACTGCAAGAAGGCGATCGAGGTCTCGATTCCGACGCGCCGCGACGACGGCTCGGTCGACGTCTTCCGCGGGTACCGGGTCACGCACAACGTGGCGCGTGGCCCGTCCAAGGGCGGTCTTCGCTACCACCCCGGCGTGACGCTCGAGGAGACGAAGGCGCTCGCCATGTGGATGACGTGGAAGTGCGCGCTCATGGAGCTCCCGTTCGGCGGCGCGAAGGGCGGCGTCGTCTGCGATCCGAAGACGCTCAGCATGAGCGAGCTCGAGCGGCTCACCCGCCGCTACACGACGGAGATCATCACGCAGATCGGGCCGGAGAAGGACATTCCCGCGCCCGACGTCGGGACGAGCGCGCAGGTGATGGCGTGGATCTTCGACACGTACTCGATGAACCAGGGCTACTCGGTGCTCGGCGTCGTCACCGGGAAGCCGGTCAACGTCGGCGGCTCGCTCGGCCGTGAGAAGGCGACCGGGCGCGGCGCCGGGTTCTGCACGCGCGAGGCGCTCATGCGCAGCGGTCGCGAGCTGACCGGTGCGCGGGTCGTCGTCCAGGGCTTCGGGAACGTCGGTCGCCACCTCGCGGAGCTGCTCGCGGACGAGGGCGCCAAGATCACCGGGCTCTCAGACTCGACCGGCGGGATCGTGTGCGAGAAGGGCATCGACCTGGCCGAGGCCCACCGGCACAAGGATCTGACGGGCAGCCTCAGCGGGCTTCCCGGCTCGGACGACATCTCGAACGACGATCTGCTCCTGCTCGACTGCGACGTGCTCGCGCCGTGCGCGCTCGAGCAGGTGCTCACCCAGGAGAACGCTGCAGACGTGAAGGCGTCGATCGTCTGCGAAGGCGCAAACGGGCCGACCACCGTCGAGGCGGACGACATCCTCGCGGACAAGGGCGTCCTCGTCCTACCCGACATCCTCGCGAACGCGGGCGGCGTCGTCGTCTCGTACTTCGAGTGGGTGCAGGGCCTCCAGGAGTACTTCTGGAAAGAAGAGGAGGTCAACCAGCGGCTCGACAACATCATCACGCGGGCGTTCACGGAGACCTGGGATCTTCACGAGCGCCGGTCGATGACCATGCGGCAGGCGGCCTACGCGCTCGGCGTAGCGCGGGTCGCGGAGGCCACCAATATCCGTGGGCTCTACCCATAACGTCGTTCTGTATTTCGCCCCGGAGTGCCACCTCTGCGCGGCAGCGCGCCGTGTGATCGGCCAGGTGCGCGAGGACACGCCGTTCACCCTCGAGGAGATCGACATCTCGGGCGACCCCGAGCTCGAGAACTCCTACCGGGAGCGGATCCCCGTGGTCGTGGTGGACGGGGAGCCCGCGTTCACGTTCTACGTGCATCCGGATGGGCTTCGCCGCCGTCTCGGCGCCCTCTGAGCGCGTTACAAAGTCAGCACGCGATGCCTCTGCGGTTCCCTCTGCACCTTGCGATCCACGTGGCTATGCTCTGTCACAAGCTATGAACTCGCGACTCGCAACGGCCACCCTCGACGAGACGCGGATCTCCCCGGAAGATCGCCTCACCGTCGGAGTCGCCGCCCGCCTGAGCCAGTACCTCCGGGTGCTGACGCAGGCGAAGAAGATGGGCAAGGAGCGCATCTCCTCCCAGGAGATCAGCGAGTACACGAACATCAACGCGACCCAGATTCGCCGCGACCTCTCCGGGTTCGGGAAGTTCGGCAAGCGGGGCGTCGGCTACACGGTTGATGGTCTGGCGGGAGAAATTCGCAAGATCCTCCGCACGCAGGGCCAGCACAACATTGCGCTCTTCGGCGCGGGCCGCCTCGGCCAGGCCGTCGCGAACTCGACCGTCTTCGCCGATCACGGCTTCAACATCGCCGCGACGTTCGACACCGACCAGGGGAAGGTCGGCCAGCCGATCGAAGATCTCGAGGTGCTCGACTACTCGCGCCTCACCGAGGTCATCCGGGAGAAGAACATCATCGTGGCGGTCTTGGCCGTCCCGGCGGAGTCGGCCCAGAGCGTCGCCGACGACGTCGTGCGGGCCGGCGTGAAGATCATCTTCAACTACACGGACGCGCTCCTGAATGTTCCTCACGACGTGACCGTGCACACGACGAGCCCGGCCGTCGAGCTGCTCTACGCGCTCTACTTCTACTTGACGTAGAAACGCCTAGCTCGGAGCGTCTTCGCTCACCGGTGCGTCTGGTGTCGTCACTTCCTGAGCGAGCGTCTCAACCTCGGGCACTGTTTTCCGCGTCTGCAGGAACAGTGCAATCGACGAGGCGATCAAGCTCGCAGATGCTAGCCCGGCCATCACGATGCCCCAACCCGGTGAAATCAGATCGGAGTCCCCGAAGAGGTCGTCCTCTTCACCGGACGACTGATCGCCAAAGATGTCCTTGCCATCTGAGATGACGATCGCTAGCGCCACCCCGCCAGCCACCGCAGAGACTATGAGCGGCCAGCGGCGCAAGGGTTGCTTGGCGTGGAGGTAGAGCATGACCAGCGCCACGACCGCGGCACCCACGACGAACCATCCATCGCCGTCTACCCCGGACACTGTGACGAACAAGACGCGAGCCCAGGGGCCAAATGAGCCCACGATCATGAGCGCGGCGCTGATGAAAACCCACCAAAACAATCGGCCCTGTCCTGTCCACCAGCTATCGGCTTTCGGCTCAGTCACGCGGGCGACTCTAGCCTGGTTAGCAGGTGCTGTCGATCACAAGCTTCGTCCCAGACCGCCGTGTTTCCCCGGTTTGAGTCGCGTTACCGCGCTCTGACGTAGACCGCGACCGGGCCCGGATCGAGCTCGGCCACCGCGCGCTCGAGCTCGTCCCGCTTCGCCGCGTAGATCTGGACGACCACCACGCCGCTTTCGACCGTCGCGTCGAAGCCGTCCTCCCGGAGCGCCGCAGCGACCGAGGCCGGCGTGCCCGCGACCTGGCCGAGGAGGGTTGCTCGGGGGACTGCGGGCGCGAACTCGCCGCCCCCTTCGGCCTGGTCCTCGGCGCCCGCGGTCGCCGCGGCCTCGCCGCCCGCGCTCCGTGCCGGATCCGACGCGATTGAGCGCGACCCCGAGCAGTCCGGCGACGGCAAGTGTCGCGGCGAGCACGGCGACGAGGCGCCAGGACGGCCGGCGGGTGCGCCGCGTCTCGGCGGGGCCGAGCGAAGCGGCGATCGCGTCACGGCGCGCGGACGACAGCTCGAGCGGAGGAGCCGCCTGGAGAAGCGCGCGCCCGGCCTGCGCGTCGGCGACCGCGTCTTGGCATTCCGCGCAGGTTTCGAGGTGGAGCGACACGGCGTCGCGCTCGGACCGCGTGAGGTCGTCCTCCACGTAGGCGAGCAGGTCGTTCTCATGCGGATGCGCGTCGGCCATCGTCACTCTGACTCGTCTCCCCCCGCAGGTGTTCCGGCGATTTGCCGCGCCAACTCCGCGCGGCCGCGGAAGAGCCGGGATTTCACCGTACCCTCGGCCGTCTCCGTGATCTCGGCGATCTCCGCATAGGACGCGCCGAGGACGTCGTAGAGGACGACCACCTCGCGCTGCGCGTCGTCGAGCGCGCCGAGCGCCTGCTGCAGCTCGCTCGAGAGCTCCTGGTCGGCGAAGCGGTCGCGGGGGTCGGCGGACTCGACCGGCTCGACGGGATCGGCGTGGCGCCGCATCCGCTGGTCGTGCGCGGCGTTCACGCAGATCCGGTAGAGCCAGGTGGAGAAGAGCGACCCGCCGCGGAACGAGCCGATGTTCCGCCAGGCGCGCAGGAACGCGTCCTGGACGGCGTCCTCCGCGTCGGTGCGCGATCCGAGCGTGCGCGCCGCGAGCGTGAAGAGCCGGTGCTGGTGGCGCTCGACGAGTTGCTCGAACGCGAAGCGGTCGCCCCGTTGGGCGCGCTTGACGAGCGGTCCGTCAGGATCCACGCATGAAGGTTCTCATTTGGCACGGCTACCTCCTTGGCGGCACCGGGTCGAACGTCTACACGCAGGCGCTCGCGCGCGCCTTCGTTCGGCTGGGCCACGAGGTCGTGGTCTTCTCCCAGGACCCGCATCCCGAGCGGTTCGATCTCGGCGGCGCGCAGGTCGTGCGGCCCGACCTCGGCGACGGGCCGCTGCCGGTCTTCGTGCTCGACCACTACGAGGGCGTCGAGGCGCGCTACCTCCAGGAGCTCTCGTGGGCCGAGCGCAACGACTTCGTCGAGCGAAACGCCGCCGCCGTGCGCGAGCATCTGCCGGCCGACCTGCTGCTCGTGAACCACGTGCTGCTGGGCGCGCCGGTCGGGGTCGCGGCGGGCGCTCCGTTTGTCGTCAAGGCACACGGCTCCGAGCTCGAGTTCTCCATCCGCGGAAACGAGGAGCTCGCCGACTGGGCACAGGAGTCGCTCGACCGGGCCTCCGCGGTGCTCGCCGGCTCGGAGCACATCCGCGGCGTGCTCCAGGCGGTCGTCGGGCCGGGGGAGTACCTCGACCGTGTGCACATCGTTCCGCCCGGCGTGGACGTGGACGAGCTGCGGCCCGAGCCTCATGAAGAGGCGCTCACGGCCCTCGTCGCGCAGTCGGCGCTCGACGGCCTCAACGCGGGCGAGCGCTTTCCGGACCCGGGAAACGCCAGGCGGCTGGCGGAGTTCCTGGCCGGCGACGCGCCGACGGTCGTCTACGTGGGGAAGCTCTCGGACGAAAAGGGCGTCGCGCTGCTCCTCGACGCGCTCGACTGGATCCCGGAAGCCCGGGCCGTGATCGTCGGCTTCGGCCCCGAGCGCGAGGCGCTGGAGGCGCGCTCCACCGACCGCGTGCTTTTCACCGGGCCGCTCGAGCACCGCCACCTCGCGCACCTGTGGCCGCTCGCCGACGTGAGCGTGACGCCGTCGGTGTTTCCCGAGGCGTTCGGGATGGTGGCCGCGGAGGCGGCCGCGTGTGGATCGCCTCCTCTGGTGGCGCGCCACTCGGGCCTCGCCGAGATCGCCGCAGCGATCGAGGAGGAATACCCGGCGGAATTTCGCCACCTCGCGAGCTTCGCCACGGGCGACGTCTCGGATCTCGAGGCCAAGCTCCGTGAGCTGCTCGCGCTTTCGCCGGAGGATCGCGCGGTGCTGGGCGCTGCGGCGCGCAAGGCCACGGTCGAGCACTTCAGCTGGGAGCGGATCGCCGCTCTAATACTTTCTCTTTGATACTTTCGTCCGATGTCTGAGGCAGGGCGCCCGAGCCCGGATGAGGCGTTGCGTCTCGCCCGGGAACGCTTCGACGAGGCAGCGGACTTCACGCTCGCCGTCGAGGAGGAGTTCGCGATCCTCGATCCGGAGACGCTGGGCCTCGTAAACCGCTTCGAGGAGCTGCAGGCAGCTTCGGTGGGAAGCGACCTCGACGGCTCGCTCGTGGGCGAGCTGATCGCGTCCGAGGTCGAGATCCGGACCGGGCGCTGTACCGACTTCGCGGAGGCCGCCCAGAAGGTCGGCGAGCGGCGCGCCCAGCTTCTCCGCCTGGCGGACGAGCTCGGAGTGCGGCTCGCGGCGACCGGCACCCACCCGTGGAGCCCGTGGCAGGAGCAGCGCATCATCGACACGCCGCACTACCGCGAGAACGACCGCGTGCTCGGCTACGTCGTCTGGCGCAACAACTCCTTCGGGCTGCACGTCCACACCGCGATCCGCGGCGCCGACCGCGCGGTCAAGGTCGCGAGCGCCCTGCGCGCGTTCCTACCCGAGCTGCTCGCCTTCTCGGCCAGCTCGCCGTTCGTCGAAGGCCGGGCCACGCGGCTTCACTCCACGCGGTCGCAGATCTTCACCAAGATGTTCCCGCGCTGTGGGATCCCGGACGCGTTCGCGGACTGGGACGCCTACGCGGCGTACGTGCGCTACCTGTGGGAGTCCGGCTCGATCACCGAGGACACGCAGATCTGGTGGAGCGTGCGGCCGCATCTCGCCTACCCGACGGTCGAGCTGCGCATCGCGGACGGCCAGCCGCAGCAGGGCGAGGCCGTGGCGCTCGCCGCGCTCCTGCACGCGACCACCGTGCGGATCGCTCGCGCCCTCGACGAGGGCGAGCCGCTGCCGGAGATCCCCGGGCATCTCCTGGAGGAGAACTTCTGGCGCGCGATTCGCTTCGGCATGTCCGGCGATCTGCTCGACCTCTCGGCCTTCCCCTCGGTGAGGGTGCGCTCGACGCGGGCGGCGCTCGAGGAGCTCGTCGAGTGGGTGCTGCCGGTCGCGGAGGAGATCGGCGCGGCGCCGTACCTCGCCGTCCCCGCCCAGAACGCGGCCCAGCGGCAGATCGCCCGGCACGAGCAGGGCGCGACGCTCGAGGAGATCTACGCGGCCGAGGTCCTGGAGCCGGCGCGTGTCTGAGGATCAGGAGCAGCGCGCGCGGGAGATGGCGCAGGAGCTTCGGAGCCTGCGCGTCGAGGACGTCCTCGTGAACACCCTCGTCGCGGTCTCCTCGATCGGCTACCAGCGGCTCGGCGCGACGTCGGACACGCTTGAGGACCGCGATCTCGAGCAGGTGCGCCTCGCGATCGAGACGATGCAGGCTCTGACCCTGGTGCTCGAGACATTCGTCCCCGCCGAGCTTCTGAAGGATTTCACCGCCGCCGTTGCGAGCCTGCAGCTCGCGTACGTCGAGGCGTCCAAGGAGGACGCTTCCGGCGCCGGGCCCGAAGACGCGTAGATAGTTCATTCTTCACCGCTAGCGCTCTGTGGCGACTCCTGCTCAGCTTGTGCTCTCGCCTCGTCATGCACGCCCAGGGCTTGTGCTCGCGCTCCACTGTCGGCCTCACACCTGGTGCACTGGCGTAGGCAGGCAGTAACCGGGTCGCTTTCCTCTGCGCGCTGCGCTTGTGACCGATTCATGCATCCATCCCTCCGCTCACGACAAGAGATCCTGCTCCCGAATCCTGCTCCGTCGTCCTAGGTTGGGAGTAGCTTCAGGTCCGGATGAGGCGAGCACAACCCCGACGAGGTGTTCGCAGCCCTCTTCGCTAAGCGCTACTCAGACTCTGGAGTGCCGTTAACGACCCACGTCGAGCTGCCGACTCGGCACCGGTCGCCGGGGCCTCCGATTCCGCCGCCCATCCGGATCTCATCTCCTTCGGTTGCGACGAGTTCGCCGTTCGCTTCATAGATCCGGATCGGATCCGTGCGGGCCGTGTAGCCCGCGGGCCAGACGATCGACAGCTTGGTGTCGCCCGTGTCATCGTAGGGTTCAGGAACCCGCAGCCAGACGCAGTTGTTCTCCGCGTCCGCCTCAAGGACGCCCTTGATCTCAGCCAACATCCCGATCTCGGCCGGTTCCGATGTCGGGAGCGGGAACGACTCACCGGAGCCTGCGTCACTCGATCCGCAGGCGCTCAGTGTCCCGAGGATCAGGACCAGCATCGCCTGGGTGCACAGTCGAGTCATCTAGTCGATCATCACCCCCAAGTCGATCCAATTGAAGGCGTGGATCGGCGAGTAGACCATTTGGTCGGCATTGCCCCCGGAAAGCTCACCCCAAGCCTTGTTCAAAAGAAACACGGGACCACCGCTGTCACCATGATCCGTGAAGGGGGACCCGGGCGAACCTTTCTGGACCAGGATGAATCGGGGATTTGCGAGCACGGGGTCAGGTCTTGCATTGCCACATTTCGTCACGAGACGGTGTCAGGAGGAGCTGACATTGGAATGTCGCACGAGGAGAACGCCGCCGTGTGGCAATGCAAGACCTGACCCCTGTGGATAGACGCTTCAGCGGACGCTTCCGTCGAGAGCTAGCTAGGCTCCGCGCCGTGACCGGCCAGGCAGAGATCGGCGTCTTCGGCGGGAGCGGGTTCTACTCGTTCCTCGAGGACGTGCAGGAGGTCGAGTTCGACACGCCGTACGGGAAGCCGTCGGCGCCGTTCGCGATCGGCGAGATCGGCGGCAAGCGCGTCGCGTTCCTCCCGCGCCACGGCCGCGACCACGAGCTGCCGCCGGCGCAGATTCCGTACCGCGCGAACCTCTGGGCGATGAAGGAGCTCGGCGTCCGCCGGATCATCGGCCCGTGCGCCTCGGGCGCGCTGCAGGCCGATCTCGAGCTGGGCGAGTTCGTCGTCGTGGACCAGTTCGTCGACCGAACGCGCGGTCGGGCGGACACGTTCTACGAGGGCCCCGAGACGACGCATGTCTCGGCGGCCGACCCGTACTGCCCGGATATCCGCAAGCTCCTCGTCGAGACGGCGGGCGAGCTTGGGATCAAGGCGCGCGACGGCGGCTCCGTTGTGGTGATCCAGGGGCCGCGCTTTTCGACACGAGCCGAGTCCAGGTGGTTCCAGCAGATGGGCTGGGACACGATCAATAGAATGAGTACGTCGTTTCCATTTCTGAACGCAGCGAGGGATTATGGGGCTAGCAAAGGGCGACGTGTTGGTCTGCGCTCGGTTGGATCGTCTGACCCGATCACTTCTCGACTTCGTCACGCTGGTCGGTCGTGCACAGCGGGACAGGTGGTCGCTGGTCGTCCTCGACCAGGCGTTCGACCTCGCCACTCCTGCCGGCCGCATGGGTCGCCGGAGTCCTCGCCGTGTTCGCCGAGTACGAACGCGAGCTGATCTCGGCACGGACCTCCGCTGCCCTGCGGTCCCTCCCTCGCGAACGTCGCGGCGGCTCGGTCTACTCGGACGACGTGATCGCGGTCGCCCGCGACCTCCGCGAGTCCGGCCACAGCTACCACTCGATCGCGATGCGCCTGGAGGCCGACGGCGTCGCGCCTCCTCGGGGACACCGGATTCATGGGTCCAGTGTCAGGCGGCTTCTCACAGGCTCCTGATCTGAGTCCGGGGCTCCCCAGTTGCATCCTGGGCTCCACCGAGCCGAGGGCCAAGGTGGTTACATGTACTCACGAGGGGCGCCAGCCTGGGGCTTTCCTGGTCTTAGATCACTCGGCCGCGCACTTGTTGCCATCGTCTCTTGGGGTTATGCTGACAAATCATGCCAGCGGTCAAGGCATCCTTCTTTCTGATTCTCCTAATGGGTACTCTCACGTGGGTAGGCAGCGCCGCCGCGGAGCCCGATCGAACGTCGCAATTTGAGCCACGACTGCTGACCTGGGAGCAGGCAAAGGCGGAGGGGCTTCCGGTTGATCCACTTCCTTCCGAGTTGGGAATGCCAACCTGCGATTCGTCACACCCAGATCCTGGGTTCGAGTCCGGGGAGGACGCAACCAAGGTAATCGCTGAGGCCGAGGCCAAGTTTGGAGAGGACGGCCCTCCCGGTACGCGATGTGCGGCGGATCCGCGGCTTGGCGTGTACCAAGTCGGCGGTCCGCGCAAGGACTTTCCGCCCGGCCTCTCCCCGTCTTGGAAGTTTGCTGGCTCGGAAACGATCGACAAGTTCGAAGGCGGTCGCACGGCCATCGAGGTCGGAGACCCGGACATCTGCCATCCTTGTCCAACCGAGTTCAAGTTCTTCGTTGCCCGAACCCTCGCGTTCACGCAAAATGGCTGGTGGATAGAGACTGGTTGGGATGAACAGTCCAATCTCGCCAACTTCCGGCGGGTTTACTGGGGCGAGATGCGGCCTCCACCTTACGACTATTCCGAATTCATCTATACGAATACCTATCCCCTCACGGACGGCAATTACTACATATTTCGAGTCCGTCAGCACGGTGTCGCAGGTGCTAACGATGCCTCCGCTGAACTTTGGTACAACGGTGGATGGAACTTCCTTCATTCAAACAATTCGATGAAATGCGAGCTGTCATCTCCCGTCTACGGGGCGCCGAATTGCAATGTCCAATTTCTCGGTGAGGCGTACTCCGAATACGAAACTTGGTTTCAGCTTAATGCGCCTGTGGACGGGGCAGGGGTTAACTTCAAGGACACTCTCCTTCGGGTGAACCCGGACGTTTACGAGGTATTCCTGCAGGATGACTTCGACGGTTCCGATTACGTTGAACCGCCCTACTATCCGTGTTGGACCGGGTACGACGGCCGTAAGTGGTCAAAGTTCCGGGCGAAGCACGCCTCGTGCTAGCCCAAGGCGGATCGTCAGCGATGAGCTGACGCAAGACGAGTTGTCGCCTGCGCGAGTCCTGGAATGATCTCAATCAGAATCGGAACAATCGCGTTACTCGCTTGCCTTGTCGCCGGCGTACCCGCGTGTTCCGGGTCGTCGGACGCCGATACCAGGAGCGCGACCCCGACATCGACGCAACCACCGACATCGACGCAACCACCGGCAACGACCCAACCCGAATCGAGCAGCGTCACGTTTGAGGTTCACGAGCCGTGGAAAGCTCGTTGCGTTCGGGATCAATGCGCGGCCGCGACCGTCGCCGAGGGGGTCGTTGCTGTGCCTTCGTCAAGTCGTCGTGTCACGTTCAACGTTACGGCTGTGCTAGATATCGCAACTACGCAGGGAGACTCGGCCAAGGTCGTAGCGGTATACATACCGCTAACGTCGTCCCGCACTGTTGCATTCAGAATGAAGCCTCCTTACGAGGTGGAAACGTCTGGAACGTCTGTCGATCGCACCTTTACGTGGACGGCCGGACGCATTCCCACCGGGACTGCGGCTTACCAGCTAGAACTGCAGATCACCCCGGTTGATGGGAACGGTGATGGCCGCGCCCGGGCGAGCGGCAGTGCGGGAGAGTTCGTCGTTGAAGTCGTCCCTTCCGGGTAGGCAAGCGACGGTGATCACTCGCCGTCCGACACAGCCAACTCGAACCGTTCGACCTTTACATCATTGACCCACGTTGGCTCGTCTTCGATGACCGCAGTGAGTTCCGCCTCGGCGTCACCGCGAGTGAGGAAGGTGCTGATGGGTCCGTGATCCCGATGGACGAGTGACCACAGAGCGGTCATGCGACAAAGACTAGTCCGACGTAAGTCGGGTCATCGTTCAAGATCATTTCGTATCGCTTCAGCGGCAGGTGCTCTAGCTAACCTAGTTCGCGATGGATGTAGTCGCTCATTGCGGAGAGTGTGGCCTTGAGTTCGGGTTCGGAGTAACGGCGGATCCGACTGACTCTCTTGACGACATCTTGGAGCGCGTCCGAGCTAAGCTCGGAGACGACGGCTCATACGTCTGTCCCCGCTGCAAGTCCCTTGTTTTTGTTCAAGGCGATCAGACGTCGATCGCCCTCGCCAAGCCTGAGCGGCTGAACCGGGCGGCGGCCGCGCACCGGATCTCAAAGAGCGCGCGGGGAGTGCGGTTCGTCGTGGGGTCGCCAGTTGGCGCCCGGTCCGGCATATGGCGAGTCTGGACGAACAACCGACGGGACGATCTCTACATCGCAGCCCGAAATCTCGGCCGCACACAGAAGGTCAGCCTTCATCCGGGCTTCTGGTACTACGGCTTCACGCAGGACTATGTTCAGCGAGGAGCACCGCTACTGCCTGAGGGCCGCGACAGAAAGCTCGAGGTATGGGAGAAACCGGCCGAGTTTGCCGAGGGATGGCTCCGCGCATTCTCGGTCATCATCCCGGCGTCCGAAGTAGACGAGACGCCGGAGCCTTACGAGGGCAAGGAGGTCGTCTGGTATCCCAAGCCGCCTGACGGCGAGGCGGCGCACTTCACGATCCTCATCTCGAAACCCGATGCACCGCGTGGCCGACGCGGGTTCCCCTCCGCAGAGGGCTACGCCGGGAAGACCGAACTCGTAACGAGGTTGGAGTTGTCAACCGGTGAAACGGCGTGGGTGGTCACTCACAACGCTCCGATTGACAACGCGACCAAGCAGCATCTTGACGACGCTCGTGAGCGCATGAAGCGCGACGCGAGTGAAGTCATTGCCAAGGAAGCCCAGAAGAAGGAAACGTTCGCGCCGCGGGCAGCGCTCTATGGGAACGACGACCAGGGTGCCCGATTCTTCTATGACCTATCGCTCGCCGCGCTTCTCCCAGACGCCGCCTAGCGAGGAAGCCCTTGCTGCCGGACGACTTTTCGCAAGGCCCCGAAGAACTTCAGGCCCACTACGGCCCGGATGGGCCTGTCGCCGCCGCCGTTGCGTGGCTAGAGATCGTCATTTCTAGCGATCTCATGGACGTGTGGCCGAGAACGGATCCCCAGCTGCGCCTCGTGCTCGCCCAAGCTTGGCTATGGGCAAACCGTGATCATCCCGACGTCGCCCCGTACGACCGCGACGAGGCCGCGTAGGGGCACGGGGTCAGGTCTTGCATTGCCACATTTCGTCACGAGACGGTGTCAGGACTGATCTGACATTGGAATGTCGCACGAGGAGAACGCCGCCGTGTGGCAATGCAAGACCTGACCCCTGTGGATAGACGCTTCAGCGGACGCTTCCGTCGAGAGCTAGCTAGGCTTCCGCGCCGTGAGCGCACAAGCAGAGATCGGCGTCTTCGGAGGCTCCGGCTTCTACTCGTTCCTCGAGGACGTGGAGGAGGTCGAGCTCGACACCCCGTACGGGAAGCCGTCGGCGCCGTTCGCGATCGGCGAGATCGGCGGCAAGCGCGTCGCGTTCCTCCCGCGCCACGGCCGCGACCACGAGCTGCCGCCGGCGCAGATCCCGTACCGGGCGAACCTGTGGGCCATGAAGGAGCTCGGCGTCCGGCGGATCATCGGCCCGTGCGCTTCGGGCGCGCTCCAGGCCGACCTCGAGCTGGGGGAGTTCGTCGTCGTGGATCAGTTCGTCGACCGCACGTCCGGCCGGGCGGACACGTTCTACGAGGGCCCGGAGACCACGCATGTCTCGGCAGCCGATCCGTACTGCCCGGACATCCGCAAGCTCCTCGTCGAAACGGCGGGCGAGCTCGGGATCAAGGCCCGCGACGGCGGTTCCGTCGTTGTCATCCAGGGTCCGCGCTTCTCCACCCGCGCCGAGTCGCGCTGGTTCCAGACGATGGGCTGGGACACGATCAACATGACCGCGTACCCGGAGGGCTACCTGGCCCGCGAGCTCGAGCTTTGCTACGCGAACATCTCGATGGTCACCGACCACGACGTCGGCGTCGAGGGCACGGAGCCGGTCTCGCACGAGCGCGTCGTCGAGGTCTTCACCGAGAACAACGAGCGCCTGCGCGAGCTCCTCTTCGCGGTGATCCCGAAGATCCCGGCGCAGCCGGAAGAGCACCTCTGCGCGAACGCGCTACGCGGCGCGACCTTCTAGCCCGAAACGGCCATCTTGCGACCCGGCCCTCGCGTCGGCACCCTCGTTACATGGAGCAGGAGCCGCTGATCGATCGCGAAGAGGTGACGGCTATGATCTTCATGCTCGCCGACATCAACGCGGGCACTGCTCGCATCAGGTTCCTACGCGACGAGTATCTCGATGGCGAAGAAGAGATTTCAGAAGACGACGCCTGAGGAGTGGGCGCGGATCCGCGAGAACCAGCATCGCATGGAAACGGTGCTTGCGAAGCGGCTTGAGCGCGACGGCACGACGCGTGAGGAGATCTGGCGCCGCCTGGGTCTCCCGAATATCGAACCGCCCTTAGCGCGCTAGCCCGCCGCGCGATCCGGACATTGTGCGTAGAATGCCGCGGGCGAAAACGGCCTGCACTAATGAAATGCGAGCCTTCGGCGGGCCGATGAGCGCCGACTTTGTGAACACGAGAAGGCGGAGGATTTGACGGACTTCTTTCAGAATCACAGCGTCCTATTCGCGCTGGTCTGTGCGGTACTCGGGATTGCCTGGGCCGTCGTACTGACGGTGCGCCTGCTCAGGCTCCCTGCGGGGTCGGAGCGGATGCAGGAGATCGCGCGGGCGATTCAGGAGGGCGCGTCGGCGTACCTCCGGCGCCAGTACATGACGATCGCCGGCGTGGCGGTCGTCCTCTTCCTCGGGATCGGACTTTGGAACGATCTCGGCTGGTCGACCGCGTTCGGGTTCCTGATCGGCGCCGTGTTCTCGGCGGCCGCCGGCTTCATCGGGATGAACGTCGCGGTGCGGGCGAACGTCCGCACGGCCGAGGCGGCCAAGGGCGGCGTCAAGCCCGCGCTGGCCGTCGCGTTCTCCTCCGGCTCGGTCACCGGCCTGCTCGTCGTCGGCCTCGGGCTGCTCGGCGTCGCCGGCTACTACGGCGTCCTCACGGAGTGGTTCGACAACACCCCGGAAGAGGCCACGCGCGCACTCATCGGACTCGCGTTCGGCGGCTCGCTCATCTCGGTCTTCGCACGGCTGGGCGGCGGGATCTTCACCAAGGCCGCCGACGTCGGCGCCGACCTCGTCGGCAAGGTCGAGGCAGGCATCCCCGAGGACGACCCGCGCAACCCGGCCGTGATCGCAGACAACGTGGGCGACAACGTCGGCGACTGCGCCGGCATGGCGGCCGACCTGTTCGAGACCTACGCGGTCACCGCGGTCGCCGTCATGTTCCTCGGCGCGCTCAACTTCGGCTCCACGAACCTCGTCGTCTTCCCGCTGGCGATCGGCGGCGTCGCGATCATCGCCTCCGTGCTCGGGACGTTCTTCGCCCGGGTCGGCTCGAGCGGCTCGATCATGAACGCGCTCTACAAGGCCGTGCTCGCCGCGGTGGTCTTCTCCGCGATCGGGTTCATCCCCGTCGTGAAGGCGTTCGAGACGCCGGAGTTCTCCTTCGGGGCGCTGTACGGCTGCACCCTGATCGGGCTCGGCGTCACGTTCCTGCTCGTCGCGATCACCGAGTACTACACCGGCACGCGCTGGCCGCCGGTCAAGGGGATCGCCAAGGCCTCGACCACCGGCCATGCGACCAACATCATCGAAGGGCTCGCGATGGGCATGCAGGCGACCGCGCTGCCGGTCATCGTCATCGCGGCCGCGATCGTCGCCGCGAACCATCTGGCCGGCCTCTACGGGATCGGCGTCGCCGTCATGGCGCAGCTCTCGATGACCGGCCTCATCGTCGCGCTCGACGCGTACGGCCCCGTCACGGACAACGCGGGCGGCATCGCCGAGATGGCCGACCTGCCCGAGTCCGTCCGCGGCGTCACCGACCCGCTCGACGCGGTCGGCAACACGACGAAGGCCGTCACAAAGGGCTACGCGATCGGCTCGGCCGGACTCGCCGCGCTGATCCTCTTCGACGGCTTCACGTCGTCGCTCGCCGAGGACGGGCTGAACGTCACGTTCCAGCTGAGCGATCCATGGGTGATCGCCGGGCTCTTCCTCGGCGGGCTCATGCCGTTCCTCTTCGCGTCGCTCGCGATGGAGGCGGTCGGGCGCGTCGGCGGCCAGGTCGTGGAAGAGGTTCGCCGCCAGTTCCGGGAGAACCCCGGGATCATGGAAGGCACCGTCCGGCCCGAGTACGGCAAGACGATCGACATCGTCACTGCCGAGGCGATCAAGCGCATGATCCTCCCGAGCATGATCCCGGTCGCGTTCCCGATCATCGTCGGGATCATCAAGCCGGAAATGCTCGGCGGTCTCCTGATCGGGACGATCATCACGGGGATCTTTCTCGCCATCTCGATGACATCGGGCGGCGGGGCGTGGGACAATGCGAAGAAGCTGATCGAGGACGGCGCGTTCGGCGGCAAGGGGTCAGAGGCACACGCCGCCGCGGTGACGGGTGACACGGTCGGAGATCCGTACAAGGACACGGCCGGGCCCGCGATCAACCCGATGATCAAGATCGCCAACGTCGTCGCGATCCTCATCGTCCCGTTGATCGTCTCGATTCACGGCTAACGTTTTCCAAGTTCCGGTGGGTTGCACCGCGCACTAACAAGGGGGTGTGCGGTGTGGCCCGCCGGGAGTACCCGGCGGCGCGTCTACCCTGTGGAACATGGGCCGGGTGACTCGAACGCGTATCGGCATCGCCGTGCTCATCGCGGCCGGGGCGCTCGGATTCGCGGCCTTCGCGTTCGGCGGACATGGCGGCTCGGGCGGAGGCGATGAGCACGCCGGCCATGCGACGACGCCGGAGGCGCATCCGGCGGCGGGCCATTTCCAGCCGGACCAGACGCTCCTCGGAAGCTGCGCCGCCGGCGACCAGCCCTGCTACGAGCAGGCCTTCGGGAACCTCGCCTACTACGAAGGGCCGAAGAACGCGCTCGTGAAGTTCGACCAGGCGATCGCGGACAACCCGGACGTCCGGACCAACTGCCACCGGATCGTCCACATGATCGGCTCGGCGTCGCTCCAGCGCTACGAGGGAGACGTGGCCAAGGCGTTCGCGGCCGGCTCCGCGTCGTGCTGGTCGGGCTACTACCACGGGATCCTCGAGCGCTCGTTCGCGGGCGTGAAGTCACCGGATGAGGTGAAGGAGATCGCCCGCTCGATCTGCGACGACCCGGAGATCGCGACGACCACCTTCCTCCTCTACCAGTGCGTCCACGGTCTCGGGCACGGGCTCATGATCTACCGCGGCTACGACCTGCCCTGGTCGCTCGAGGTCTGCGACGCCCTGAAGACCGACTGGGACCAGACGTCCTGCACAGGCGGCGTCTTCATGGAGAACATCTCGTCCAGCTACGGGATCAAGTCGAAGTGGGTGCGCGACGACGACGGCGTCTTTCCGTGCCGGGAGATGAAGGAGCGGCACAAGCTCTACTGCTACCTGATGGTCACGTCGCGGATCAACGAGCTGAACGGCTTCGACTGGGCCGCGACCGCGGCCACCTGCCGGACGGTGGAGAAGGGCTGGATCGAGACATGCTTCGAGTCGTACGGCCGCGACGCGTCCGGCCAGACGCTCGAGGTGGGCGCGAAGATCGCGCCGCTCTGCGACCTCGCGGGCAACTACGCGCCGAGCTGCGTCTACGGCGCGGCGCGCGACCTGGCGTCGTACGACCCGTCGGGCGCGAAGGCCGCGGACTTCTGCCAGGTCGTGAAGAAGCGTCTGCGGGCCCGCTGCTGGAACGGCGTCGGCACGATCGCCGCGACGATCTACGCGACCCCGGCCGAGCAGCGCAAGGCGTGCGCGAAGGCTCCTGCTGCGTACCGGGCGGACTGCCGCTCGGGCGCCGGAATCGCCTAGCTCGCTTCGGCCCGCTCGCGGGCGCCCGCGCCGTACTCCAGCGCGTCGATCGAGCGCGTGAGCCCGAGGTGCGATACGGCCACGCGGGCGAGGGGCTCGGGGGCGTCCGTGTAGACGACGATCCGCGAGCCGGAGGACTTGAGCTTGCGCAGCTCGGCGTTCGCGGCCGAGTCGGGGCGCAGGTACACAGGCGCGTGATCCTCGGCGAAGCGCTCGAGGGCCTTGCGCCAGTCGCCGACGCCGGCTGCGGCCCACGTGTCGAGCTGGACCGCGGCCTCGCCGCGGTCCGCCGGGAGCGTGGAGGGATCGAGCGGCGCGATCGACGCGAAGCGCCGGGCCGCGTCCACGAGGAAAGCGTCCCAGAGCGGCCGCGTGTCGCCGAGCTGGGCGTCGAGGTCGACCGCGACCGTGCTCATCGAACCGCCCGCGTGTAGAGGAGAACGCCGGCGAGCACGCCGGCCGTGTCGATTCCCCAGTCCACCGGCGAGGCGACCCGTCCGTCGACGAACGCCTGGTGGAGCTCGTCCGTGGCCGCGTAGAGCGAGCCGAGCGCAATCGCGGGCCGGGTCCGGCCCAGCGCGCGCATGAGGAGTGCGCCGAGCACCGCGAACTCGGCCAGATGCGCGAGCTTGCGGAGCACCAGATCCCAGCCGCCGAGGCCCGTTCCCAGGTGCGGGACCGAGGAGAAGGCGAAGATGACCGCCGCCCAGGCGACGACGGGACCCCAGCGGGCGAGGCGTGCAGAGGCGGTCACGCGCGCAGCCTACGGGAGTGTTAGCGTGGCGCAGACAACCTAGGCGCGCGGTCAAGGGAAGTCCGGTGCAAGTCCGGCACGGTCCCGCCGCTGTAAGGGGAGACGCTCCTCGCCACAACGTCACTGGCTTCGGCCGGGAAGGCGGTGAGGAGGGCGCCCCGAGTCAGAAGACCTGCCGCTCGTCGACCCGTTCCCCTCGAGGAAGGAGGAAACGTGCACCGCACTCTCGTTTGGCTCGGCATCACCGCGGCTGCGCTCATCTTCGCAATGCCGGCCCTGGCGGTCAGCGTCCACGTCCGCGTCGAAGGCGCGAACGCGACGATCTGGGGCGCCAAGGAGCCGCTCGTCACACCCGTGGAAGGCACGATCACGCCGCCGTCGGGCGATCCGCTCACGGTCAACCAGCCGACCCCGTTCGGGGCGCTCGAGCGGGCGAGCATGCGCGGCGAGTTCTACTACGCCACGCTCACGTTCTCGTTCGGCTCGTTCGTGAACCAGATCGGCCGGCTGGCCGGCAGCGCCTCAACGGGCTGGGTGTTCAAGGTGAACGGCGTCTCGCCGCCCGTCGGGGCGACCGACGTCGTGCTCCACGCAGGCGACTCGGTGCTCTGGTACTACGCGACGTTCGGGCCGAGCGGCGGCCCGAAGACGCTTCTCATCCAGAAGAAGCGCAAGCCGAAGCGCTGCTACACCGCGCAGGCCCAGGACGACACCGGCGCGGTCTCGCCGGTCACCGGCGTCGTGTTTCGCGTGAACGGGAAGCGCGTGGCGTCGGCGTCGGGAACGGTGTGCCCGAAGGGCGCGGTCCGTTCGGTTCGCGTCGCCAAGGCCGGATTCGTCCGCTCGGCCGTTCTCGCCGGAGAGAGCGCCCGCTAGCTCATGCGCCGCTTCCTCACGCCGGTCTGCGCGCTCGCGCTCGTCCTCGTCCTCGCCTCGTGCGGGAGCGAGGGCGGCGCGACGCCGGCCGGCGGCGGAGACGCGACGCTCTGGGTGACGCAGGAGCGCGGAACCGAGGTGATCGTGGACACGGAGATCGCATCCGGCGTCTCCGCCATCGCGGCGCTCGACCGCGAGGCCGACGTCGAGACGCGCTACGGCGGGCGCTTCGTCCAGTCGGTGAACGGCCTCGCCGGCAGCCTCACCGAGCACGCCGACTGGTTCTACTTCCTGAACGGGATCGAGCCCGACCAGGGCGGCGCCGAGGTGAAGCTGCGGCCCGGCGACGTGCTCTGGTGGGACTACCGGGACTGGAGCCAGGAGGCGCAGCGGCCGGTCGTCGTCGGCGCCTTCCCGGAGCCGTTCCTGCACGGGTGGGGGAAGCGCAGGCCGGCGCGTGTGGACGCTCCCGCCGAACTCGGCTCCGAATCTGCCGCGCTCCTCGAGACGCTCGGCGGGCCCGAGGGCGAAGGCGAGCCGAACGTGTTCGCGGTCGAGATCCGCCCGGACGCCGGCGGCGCAAAGCTGACCGCGAAGCGCGGCGAGGCGAACGGCGCTCAGGTCACCTTCACGCTCGCGGGCTCGCTCGCCGCGGTTCGCGCCGCGATGTCCGCGCTCGTGGACGACCCCACGATCCTGCGCTACCGCTACGAGGCGCGCTTCGACGAGACCGGCGCGGTGGTCGAATGAGGCTCGCGGCCGCGCCCGCCACGATCTTGCTCGCCGCCGTGGGGACCTGCGCACTGCTCGCCCAGCACGTCTGGTCGGCCGGCGCGATCGTCGCCGTGCTGCTGGTCGTCTGTTTCCAGGCCGAGCCGGGACGGCGCCGCATCTACATCCTCGGCGCGCTCATCTCGGGCGTCGGCGTCTTTCTGCTCTCGCCGTTCCTGGCCGTGTACGGGACGAACGTGATCTGGAGCGGGCCGACCGTGCCGGTGCTCGGGCCGCTCGACCTGACCGTGGAGGAGATCCAGATCGCCGCGCTCCAGGCGCTGCGGCTCGTCGGCGTCGCGCTCGCCTTCTCCG
This sequence comes from uncultured Thermoleophilia bacterium, assembly GCA_963716435.1. Lineage (GTDB taxonomy): Bacteria > Actinomycetota > Thermoleophilia > Gaiellales > Gaiellaceae > CAVRUF01. The sequence goes on along the minus strand of OY970312.1, from coordinate 2,267,764 downwards.
CGTACGCGCTGCTCGTGGACCACGACCGGCTCGTCGCGTCCGCGCGTGGGTTCCGCCGCTCGGCTTTGGCCGTTGCTTTGGCCACGCGGCTCGTGCCGTCGCTGGAGCGAGATGCCTCGGGCCTGCGGGACGCGGTGCGCGGCCGGGGTGTCGCGGTCGCGGGCGTGCGCGGACACGCACGGCTGCTCTCGCCCTTGGTGTCCGGCTCGCTCGAGCGCGCCTCGAACCTGGCCGAGGCGATGGAGGCGCGCGGCTACGGCCGCGCCGGGCGCACCGTCGCCCCGAGCGCGCCCTGGACCTGGCTCGACCGCGCCGCGATCGCCGGCGCCGTCTGTCTCGTCGCGGTGGGGTTCGCATGGCTCTAGCCCGCGTCGAGCACCTGTCGTTCACGTATCCGGATGTTGCGGCGCCCGCCTTGACTGACGTGTCGCTGGAGCTCGAGCCGGGCGAGATCGTGGCGCTCCTCGGCCCGTCGGGCTCGGGGAAGACGACGCTCGTGCGTGCGCTCGCCGGGCTCGTGCCGCATTTCCACGGCGGGCGGTTCTCCGGCCGGGTGGAGGTCGGCGGCCGCGACACTCGCACGGCGAGCCCGGCCGATCTCGCGGGAACGGTCGCGACCGTGTTCCAGGATCCCGAGGATCAGATCCTCATGGCGCTCGTGCGCAACGACGTCGCGTTCGGACTCGAGAACCTCGGCACGGCGTCGGAGGAGATCTGGCCCCGCGTCGACGCCGCGCTCGACGCGCTCGGCGCCGCGCACCTCGCGGAGCGGCGCACGAACGAGCTCTCGGGCGGGGAGCTCCAGCGCGTTTGCCTGGCCGCCGCGCTGGCCGTGCGGCCGGGCCTCGTGCTGCTCGACGAGCCAACCTCGCAGCTCGACCCGGACGCGACCCAGCGCTTGCTGGCCGAGATCGACGGCTCGGGCGCGGCGGTCGTTCTGTCGGAGCAGCGCACCGAGCGCGCGCTCTCGGTCGCCGACCGCGTCCTCTTCCTCGAGGACGGCCGCCTGCTCTGCGACGCGCCGCGCAACGAAGGCCTCGACTGGCTCGCCGAGCACCGCCCGCGCTACCTGCCCGTTGGCCCGGCCGCCGACGTGGACGCGCCCGAGCCGGGCCCGGTCGTCGCACGCGCGAGCGGCATTTCCTTCGCGTACCGCTCCGGGATCCCCGTCCTCGACGGCGCCGGGCTCGAGCTCCGCCGTGGCGAGGTGGTCGCGCTTCAGGGCCCGAACGGCTCGGGAAAGACGACGCTCGCGAAGATCCTCGCCGGCCTGCTCGACCCCGACGCCGGAACAGTCGCGGTCGAAGGTCGCGCCGGACTGCTCCTGCAGGATCCCGGCCGGTACCTCGCCTGTGAGCGCGTGCTCGACGAGGTCGCGCTCGGGGCCCGGGACGAGGCGCAGGCCCGGCGCGCGCTCGGCCGGGTCGGACTCGCGTGGGCCGAAGAGCGTCACCCGCGCGACCTGTCGAGCGGCGAGCGCGAACGGCTCGGACTGGCCGCGGTCACCGTGACGGAACCGGATCTCCTCGTCCTCGACGAGCCCACGCGCGGGGTCGATCCCGACCGCAAGGCCACATTGGCGGCCTGGCTCTTCGCCTACGCGGCCGAGGGCCGGGCCGTGCTCGTCGCCACGCACGACCGGACGTTCCCGGCCCATCGCCGGGTCTCGCTCGGCGCCGCCGTCCGGGAGGAGGAGCCCGTTGCGGTCTAGGGGCACGACCCTCCTCGTCTGCGCCGTGGTTGCGCTCGCGGCCTCGGCCTGGGCGGCGCTCGATCCGGCCCGGGCGAGCGTCGCGCTTCTCCTGGCCGTGCTGGCCGTGCTCGCGGGCGGCGCGGCGGCGCTCGAGGGCTCGCCCGACTCGGCCAAGGATCTGACGCTCGTGGCGACGGTCGCCGGGCTCGCCGCTGCCGGGCGCGTGCTCTTCGCCGCGGTTCCGGGCGTGCAGCCGGTGACCGTGATCGCCGTCGCGGCCGGCGCGGCGCTCGGGCCCAGGCGCGGCTTCGCCGTCGGCGCCGTGTCCGCGCTCGTGTCCAACTTCTTCCTCGGCCAGGGCCCGTGGACGCCGTGGCAGATGCTCGCATGGGGCCTGTGCGGCCTGGTCGGCGGTCTCGCTGCGCCGCTCCTGCGCGGGCGGCTGGCGTTCGCGCTCGCCTGCTTTGCACTCGGACTCGGTTTCAGCGCCTTCATGGACGTGTGGAACTGGTACTCGTTCTGGCCACACACGTGGCAGGCGTTCACGCTCCAGATGGCGCGCGGCGTCCCCTTCGACCTCGCGCACGCGATCGGGAATTTCGTGCTCGCGCTCGCCGCGGGGCCGGAGCTGAGACGCGTGCTCGAACGCTACGACCGGCGGCAGCGGACCGAGGTGGTGTGGGCGTGAGGCTCCTCGTCCTCATCCTCGCAACGCTCGCGCTGGCCGGGCTCGCCGCGCAGGAGGCCCCTGCCGATGTCGGTGCCGGAGTCGCGTACCTGAAGGCGCAGCAGCGCTCCGACGGCGGGTTCGCGGAATCGGGTCACGGCTCGGACGCCGGCCTGACGGGCTGGGCCGTGCTGGGCCTCCGCTCGGTCCGCGCGTGGCCGACCGACAGCGCGGGGGCGGCCGACTACCTCGCTGGATCGAGCGACGCCGCGGTCACGGATCTCGAGCTGCGCATCGTCGCGCTGGCCTCGATGAACCGCCTCGTCGGGACGCTCGCCACACGGCTCGCCGGGAAAACGAGGCCGAACGGCCGCATCGGCCCGACGGTCAACTCGACCTTCTGGGGCGTCATCGCCCTGCGCGCCGCGGGGCGGAAGGTTCCCGCGAAGACGATCCGGTTCATCAAGGCCCGCCAGGCGAAGAGCGGCGGTTGGTCGTGGTACGCGGGCGGCCAGGCCGACTCGAACGACACTGCGGCCGCGATCCAGGCGCTGCGCGCCGCCGGCGTGTCGAAGAACTCGACGACGATCAAACGGGCACTCGCGTTCCTCCGCCGCCTCCAGAACTCGGACGGCGGGTTCGAGCTGACCCCGAACCGCGGCTCGGACGCGCCGTCGACCGCGTGGGCGATCCAGGCGTTCGTCTCAGCGGGCCGCAAGCCCGGGAAGCCGGCGTTCCGCTACCTCCAGCGGCTCCAGCGCTCGAACGGGAGCTACCGCTACAACCGCCAGTACGCGACAAGCCCCGTGTGGACGACCGCGCAGGTCGTGGCCGCGCTCGCGCGCCGGCCGTTTCCGCTGCGCTAGCGACTAGCAGGTCACCTGGGTCGAGCCGTCCGGCAGGGTGCCCGACGGCACGATGTAGCCGGTCTCGCTGAGCTCCATCCTCGGCGCCTCGGCAACCGTCGTGTCCACCGCGCTCGTGACGCCGTAGACGGTTCCCTCCTTGAGCGTCTCGAGGCTCGCGTAGACGACACCCTGCGATCCCCACGGGATCTTGGTCAGGTAGACGAGGAGGGAGCCGCAGGCGCGCACGCCGGCGTTCTCTCCCGTGAGGTGGTCCGTGAGCCGTCCGGTGCAGCCGCCCTCGGCGGTCGGCGAGTTGGAGACGTTCTCGAAACCGGGGCCGATCAGGATCGAGGTGCCGGCGCAGAGCGGGTCGTTGTCGGCCAGGGAGAAGCCGGCGTAGACGACCACGAACCGCTTCGCCGTGTGGTACCACCAGGCCTGGATCGAGCCCGGCGACACGGGGAGCTCGTCCGGAGAGGGGACGCTCTGGACGCCGTCGGCGTCGGTCTTGTAGCCCTGGTCGAGCGTGCCGATCAGTCTCGGATCCGGGATCGTCTCGGAGCCGGCGACCGGCGGGACCGCCTCGGTCGTCGTGCCCTGCGTCCCGGAGTCCGTCCCGTTGTCGTCGCTGCACCCTGCCGCAGCAAGGCCGAGCGCGAGAACTGCCAGCAGGGCGACGAGCTTCATGGGGACGTCCTTCCTTCTCCGGGGGGTGCGGCGATCCTAGCGACGGCTGGAAGTTGGACGCGCCGGTTCCCGGCCCCAGCCGGTAGCTTTGCGCGCGATGGAAAGCGGCCAGCGCGCGACCGTCCTAACGGTCGGCAACGAGATCGTCTCGGGCGACACCGAGAACACGAACGCCTCCTGGCTTTCGCGGCGGCTGGCCGCGCTCGGCGTCGAGGTCACGTTCGTGGGCGCCGTGCGCGACGATGTGGGGGAGATCGGCGCGTTCATTCGCGACCGCAGGCACCGGACCGACCTTCTCTTCGTGACCGGCGGCCTGGGCGGGACGCCCGACGACGTCACGCGCGAGGGCGTTGCCGCGGCGTTCGGCGTCACCTGTGTCGAGATCGAGCCGCTTGCCGCAGAGTTGCGCGCGCGCTTCGGGCCGCGCGGCCTGGCCGACTACGCCGCGCGCTGGGCCCGTCTCCCGTCGGGCGCCGAGCCGCTCGCGAATCCGCTCGGCGGCGCACCCGGCTTTCAGATCGACAACGTCTATGTGCTCCCGGGTTTGCCGAGCGAGATGGTCGCGATGTTCGACGCGATCGCCGACCGCTTCCGCGGAACGCCGATCGTCACGCGGCGGCGAACCGTGCACGCCACGGAGGGCCAGCTCGTGGCGCTGCTCGAGCAGGCGACCGCCGAGCATCCGTCGGTGACCGTGGGGAGCTACCCGCGCTTCGGCGCCGCCGGGCCCGAGGTCGAGATCGTCCTCAAGTCCACCGACCAGGTGGCGCTCGAGGCGGCGACCAAGGCCCTCGGTGCGGCGCTGGACCGGCTGCTCGCGGTGGAGGGCGACGCCGGCAGCTACTAGCGCGACCTCGCGATCTCCGTGGGACGGCCGGCCGCGCCGCCGCAAGTGCCGCGCGAAATTGGCACAAAATTGACCCAGATCCGCGCGCCCGGACGAGCTACGGTTTGGTTGGGCGGCGGGTGGAGGGTCCACCCCTCCCTTGGTTGGGTGGGGCGAGGTCCATTGGGGGCACCGGGACCCAGCGCCGCAGCGTCTAGCATCGGAGCGTGACCGTCGCGCCCTCGCAGGACTACCTCGCCGACCTGAATCCGGCCCAGCTCGAAGCGGTGCTCGCCACCGAGGGCCCGGTGCTCGTCGTCGCGGGCGCGGGCTCGGGAAAGACGCGCGTGCTGACCCACCGGGTCGTCCACCTGATTCGCGGCGCGGGCGCGAAGCCGAACGAGATCATCGCGATCACGTTCACGAACAAGGCCGCCGCGGAGATGAAGCGCCGCGTGGAAGAGCTCGTCGGCGGCATCGCGCGGACGATGTGGGTGATGACGTTCCACTCCGCCTGCGGGCGGATCCTGCGCAGCGAAGCGCCGCGCCTCGGCTACAAGGGCAACTTCACGATCTACGACCAGGCCGACCAGCTCCGCGTCGTCAAGGCGTGCCTGGAGGAGCTCGACAAGGATCCGAAGCGCTTCTCGCCGCGCGGCATCCACGCGGAGATCTCCCGCTCGAAGAACCAGCTCGTCAGCCCGGCCATGTACGCCGAGCGCGTCGGCTCCTTCTACGACCAGACCGTGGCCGACGTCTACGAGGCCTACCAGCGCCGGCTCTTCGCCTCGAACGCGCTCGACTTCGACGACATGCTGATGCTCACCGTCGACGTCCTCGAGCGCTTCCCGGAAGCGAGGAGCCGCTGGCAGAAGACGTTCCGCTACGTCCTCGTGGACGAGTACCAGGACACGAACCACGCGCAGTACCGGCTCCTGCAGCTGCTCGCCGGGAAGCACCGGAACGTCTTCGCGGTCGGCGATCCGGACCAGTCGATCTACGCCTTCCGCGGCGCCGACATCCGCAACGTGCTCGAGTTCGAGGAGGACTTCCCCGGCGCGAAGACGATCGCGCTCGAGCAGAACTACCGCTCGACGAACCGCATCCTCCAGGCCGCGAACGCGGTCATCGCGCACAACCGCGAGCGCAAGCCGAAGAACCTGTGGAGCGAGGTCGGCGAGGGCGATCCGGTGCGCGTGCTCGAGGTCGAGGACGAGCACGCCGAGGCGCGGTTCGTCGCCTCCGAGATCTCCGGGCTCACCGACGGCGACTACTCGGCCTCGGACATCGCGGTCTTCTACCGCACGAATGCGCAATCCCGCGTGATCGAGGAAATCCTCGGCACCGTGCGCATCCCGTTCCAGGTGATCGGCGGCCCGCGCTTCTACGAGCGCGCCGAGGTGCGCGACGCGGTCGCCTACCTCCAGGCGATCGACAACCCGTCCGACACGGTCTCGCTCCTGCGCATGGCCAATCGCCCGCGGCGCGGCGTGGGGGACACGAGCCTCGCGCGCCTCCAGGCGTTCGCCGACGCGCAGGGGATCACGCTCTGGGATGCGATCGGCCGCGCCGACGAGGCCGGGGTCGGCCCTGCGCCGCTGCGGGCGGTCGGCAAGCTCCGCGCGCTGCTCGACTCGCTCGCCTCGGCTGCGCAGGAGCTCTCGGTCCCGGATCTCCTCGAGCGCGTCTACGAGCAATCCGGCTACATGGAGGCGCTCCAGGCCGAGCGGACGATTGAGGCGCAGGGCCGCATGGAGAACCTGATGGAGCTCCTCGGCGTGGCGAAGGAGTACGACGACGCGGCCGACGAGCCGACGCTCTCCGAGTTCCTCCAGCAGGTCTCGCTCTACTCCGACCAGGACTCGATCGACGAGGAGGGCGGCAAGGTGACGCTCATGACGCTCCACAACGCGAAGGGGCTCGAGTTTCGCGCCGTGTTCATGATCGGGATGGAGGAGGGTGTCTTCCCGCACGCGCGTTCGCTCGAGGAAGGGAGCCTCGAGGAGGAGCGGCGGCTCTGTTACGTCGGCCTGACTCGCGCCCGAGAGAGGCTCACGCTGACGCACGCGTCGGCCCGGGCGCTCTACGGCTCGCGCAACTACAACCTGCCGAGCCGGTTCATCGACGAGCTCCCGCAGGACGAGATCGAACGCGACCGCCTGCGGCCGGCGTCGTGGTCGGGGTTCGGCTCGCCGACGGTGACGCCGAAGCGCGAGGTCGAGTTCCCGGACCTCTCCACGGGCGACACGGTGCGCCACGCGACCATGGGGGAGGGCGTCGTCACGCGCATCGAGTCGGACGGCACCGTGACGGTCCGGTTCGCCGAGGACGGAAGCGAGCGGCGCTTGATGCTCGAGTACGCCCCGCTCGAGCGCCTGTAGCCGCTTACCACCCGCTTACACGCAACCGACCGATTCCTGCTGGTTTTTCGGCACAATGGGGTTCGTGCTGCGGACCTTGCTGCTCGTGCTCTCGGTCGCCATCGGCTTCGCCCTGGCGCCGGCCGCCGCACAGGCGAAGACGCTCCACTACTGGATCGCCGCCGTCCCGGCCACGTGGGACGTCATGCCGTCGGGCCTCGATCCGATCAGCGGCACCACCTATCTGAAGGGCGACACGGTCATGCAGACCGTGCTCTACAAGCGCTTCACGAAGAACTGGGCCAAGCCGTGGCCGAACTACCCGTACATCACGGGCGACAACGACGGCATCCCCGGCCCGACCATCCGCGCGCGCGTCGGCGACAAGGTGATCGTGCACTTCAAGAACCTGGACACCCGGTTTCTCAACCGCCACTCGATGCACTTCCACGGGTTCAAGTACGCGGTCGGATCCGACGGCGCGTACATCCCGGGCATCTCCGGCCCCGGCGCGAACGTCGCGGTCGGGGGCAGCTGGACATACCGGCTCACGGCCGTCCAGGGCTCGCGCGGCGTCTGGCCCTACCACGACCACTCCTCGTCCATGACGCAGTCGATCGAGGGCGGCATGTACGGCACGATCTCGATCCTCGGCAAGCACGAGAAGAAGGCGGACCGCGAGAACATCGCGTTCCTCTCCTCGCACCTCGGCTTCATGACGATCAACGGCCGCGCGTTCCCGGGGAACAAGCAGACGCAGACGGCCAAGCTCGGGGACATCGTCCAGTGGGACGTCCTGGCGCTCGGGAGCGAACACCACACCTTCCACATCCACGGGCACCGCTGGATGCAGAACGGCGAGTGGATCGACACGAAGACGCTCGGCCCGGCCGAGAGCTTCCACTTCCGCTTCAAGGAGGACGCCAAGGGAACGTGGCTCTACCACTGCCACGTGGAGCTCCACATGATGACCGGGATGATGGGCTACTACAAAGTGACCAAATGATGCTCCGGCGCGCGCTCATCGCCACCGCGCTCGTCGCCGGATTGCTCGCCCCGACGGCCGGCGCCGCCGTGAACCGCAACGTGTCGGTCAAGTTCCAGCGGTTCACGCCGCACGAGATCATCGCCATCACCGGCGACTCGGTCGTCTGGAAAAACAACGAGGTCACCCCGTCGCCGAGTCTCGCGAACCACAACCTGTTCAGCGACGACGGATTCAGCTTCATGTCCGCGCTGGACAAGGGCGCGACGTACGCACATCCCTTCCTGACGCCCGGAACGTTCGGCTACCACTGCACGATCCATCCGGGCATGCACGGGATCGTGCGCGTTTCCGATCTCTATCTCGCCTCGCCCGGCCTGACCGCCACGTACGGGAAGTCCGTCACCCTGGCCGGGTACGCGGAGGAAGGCATGTCCGTCGACATCAGCCTCGTCGGGGGCGCGAACCCGATCAAGACGGTCCTGGCCAACGCGACGACCGGCCAGTTCGCCGCGTCGATTCCGGCGCTCCCGGGCCTCTACTGGGCGTCGGTCGACGCCACGCAGAGCTCGCAGGTGCGGCTGAACGTGAAACCGAAGCTGAACGTGAAGTCGCGCAAGAAGAATAAGACCTACTGGATGACCGTCTCCACGAACCCCGACCAGACGGGCGGGAAGGTCGTCCTCGAGCGCAAGCAGGGCTCCAAGTGGAAGACGGTGTCCAAGCACACGCTCGGCGCCGGGTCGAAGACGGTCTTCAAGGTGACGCCGAAGACGACGATGAAGGTGCGCCTGCGCCTCAGCGTTCCGAAGAACGGCTACTCGAAGACGACGAGCGGCACGATCACGCTGCGCTCGTAGGACGGTTGTCACGCCGCGCGGCGGGTGGGAAACTCGGCGTGCAGAAACGATGGAGGTTCGCATGCCCGAAACCAAGCTGTCCCGTCGCCTCGTGGTGCTGCTCGCGGTGCTCCTCGCCGTCGGGCTCGCGGCCGCGCCGGCCTACGCGGCGAAGACCGTCAAGACGCGCGGCGGCGATTCCTTCGCGCCGAACGAGTACCTGAGCAGCACGCTCCATTTCCAGGCGGGCGTCATCTTCGTGAAGCCGAACGAGCGCGTCACCTGGGTGGACGCCGACCGCACGGGCGACCCGCACTCGATCACCACCGTCCTGAAGAAGAACGTCCCGGACACGGTGGACGAGATCTTCACCTGCCCGATCTGCTCGCTCATCAACAACCACTTCAACGATCCCAATGACCCCGACTCGGGGCTCGGGACGCTGCGCGTGGACAAGGGCCCGGCCGGGATGCAGTCGCAAGGCGACTCGCTCATCCTCCTGCCCGGCGAGAAGATCAGCTTCCGCATCAAGGCCAAGGTCGGCCGGAGGATCCACTACATCTGCGCGATCCATCCGTGGATGCAGGGGACGATCAGGGTCACGGCGACCGGCAGGGCTCCAGCCCTGGCCGGCTAGCGCTTCGGGACGCGCCGCGCCCAGGCGGCTGCGGCGCGTCCCCCCTTTCGGGGGAGTCGGCGGCTCGTCCGGCTCGGTAGCCTCCAGCGCTTGCTTCGGTTTACCGCGCTCGCCGCGGCGGCTCTCTGCGCTTTGTCGCTCGCCGCCCCCGCGTTCGCTTCCTACCCGGACTTCTCAACGCCGCCGCGTGTTGGTCCCGGTGGAGCGGACCTCTTCGCCGTGCCGCTTCGCGGGCCGTTCGAGTCCCCGTTCGGCGAGCGCTGGGGCAGGTTGCACGCCGGGATCGACATCGCGGTGCTCCAGACGAACCAGGTCCGTGCGGCCGGCGACGGCGTCGTGATCGCCACGGGCTGGCTCGACGAGCACGCCGGCTACGGCAATGTGATCGAGATCAAGCACGGCCCAGGGCTCGTGACGCTCTACGCGCACCTGTCGTCCATCCAGGTGAAGCCGGGCGACCTGGTGCAGCGAGGCCAGCCGATCGGGCGAGCGGGCTGCACGGGGTCGTGCACCGGCCCGCATCTGCATTTCGAGGTCCACGTGCACGGCGAGCCCGTGAATCCACTGGGCTTCCTGCCGAAGAGCGTCCGCTAGTATCCGGCGCCCAAGGGCGGTTAGCTCAGTTGGGAGAGCACCAGCTCGACAAGCTGGGGGTCACTGGTTCGAGCCCAGTACCGCCCACCTCACGGAAGCCCTGCTAACGCGGGGTTTTCCACGCTCAGGGCAAGTCGCTCGGGCCGATCTGCTCCGCCAGCTCGATGATGATTCCCTCCGGGCCGCGGACGTAGCAGAGCCGGTAGCTGTCCTCATAGCGCTCCAGCTCGCCGACGAGCTCGGCGCCGTGGGCTTGCAGGCGGGCGACGACGTCGTCGATGTCCTCGACGGCGAATGTGATGTGGCGGATACCCGGCGCGTTGGCCGGCGCGTGCCGGTTGTCGCCCTCGTACGACGGCGAGTGGAACTTGACGAGCTCGAGTCGCCCGTTGCCGTCCGGGGTCTGCACGAACGCGATGTCGGCCCGTATGCCTTCGAGGCCCACGATGCGGTCCACCCAGTGACCTTCGACGGGCATCTCACCCTTGAGCTCGAGCCCGAGCTCGACGAAGAACTCGATCGCGGCCGCGAGGTCGTGAACGACGATGCCGACGTGATCCATCCGTTGGATAGTCATGAGCTCGATGGTAAGGAACCAGAGCCCGCTGAGGCGGGGTTTTCTCGTCTTTGTAAGCCATTTGCTGGGTTTTGGGATCGGGTGGGCGGGCACCCAGGCTCCTTACGTCCCTACGAAAGGAACCCATGCTCTGGCTTCTCGTGCTGCTTCTCGTGATCCTCGCCCTCGTGGGCGGGGTTGCCGTCAGCAAGCTGCTCTTCCTCGTGCTCATCGTTGCGGCGATCCTGGCTCTGCTCTCCGTCGCCGGCGGGCGCAAGACCGTCTAGCCGCGCCGCATAGCAGGGCGGCCGTGGTTCAGCTTCAAGAGGATCGCGACTCCGATCTGCCGGTCTTCTTTGATGACCAGGCGGACGAGGACGCGAGCCGGCTGGCCACGGTCGCCTCGCGCGACCGCACGGGCTTCGAGGCGCACTGGGCGCTGCTCTCCGTCGCAGCGGGCCGCAAGATCGTCTAGCCGCGCCGCATACCATGGCGGCCGTGGTTCAGCTCCGCGAGGTCCTCGACACTGACCTGCCGGTCTTCTTCGAAAACCAGGCGGACGAGGACGCCAGCCGCCTCGCCGCCGTCCCTTCTCGGGATCGCGCGGGCTTCGAGGCGCACTGGGCGAAGATCCGCGCCGCCGAGGACGTCTTCATCCGGACGATCCTCTTCGACGGCGAGGTGGCCGGGAACGTCCTGAGCTTCGAGCGCGACGGCCTGCGCGAGGTCGGCTACTGGATCTCACGCCGTTTCTGGGGCAAGGGGATTGCCACAGCGGCACTGGCGGCGTTCCTCGAGGTGGACAACAACCGCCCGTTGCACGCGAAGGTCGCAGGCGACAACGTCGGCTCCGTGCGCGTCCTCGAAAAGTGCGGCTTCACCTTGGTGAGCTCGACGCGCGAGTTCGACGAGACGCGAGGCGGCGAGATCGACGACCTGCTCTTCGTCCTGAACTGAACCAGTCCTTAAATGCCAAGTCCTGCGGGCCCGAGGGCCTACAGGACTTGACGGAGCGGATAGTTACAGACCTGTCTCCGTTTGTCCACTCGACCTGAACACGATGTTCCCAACGAGCGACTTTTTTGTTCAGCCGGCCAACTCGACGCGCTCGATCACGACCGCTTCGACGGGCTTGTCCGCGTGGTCGCGGTCGACGCCGGCGATCGTGTCCACCACGTCCATGCCGTCCGTGACCTTGCCGAACACGGTGTGCTTGCCGTTCAGCCACGGGCACGCGTCGGCGACCACGACGAAGAACTGGGAGCCGTTCGTGTTCGGGCCCGAGTTGGCCATCGCGAGCGCGCCGCGCTCGACCGCGTGGTCGTTCTCCTCGTCCTCGAACTGGTAGCCGGGGCCGCCCGAGCCGGTGCCGGTCGGGTCGCCGCCCTGGATCATGAAGTCGGGGATGACGCGGTGGAAGATGACGCCGTCATAGAAGCCGTCGCCCGCGAGCTTCGTGAAGTTCTCGACCGTGACGGGCGCCGCGTCGTCGTAAAGCTCGACCTGGATCGGCCCGTGATTGGTGTGGAGCGTCGCGTTGGTCATGGCCGGAGACTACAAGCCGGGTACGATCCCGCCCGTGCGCCTGAAGCTCGTCCCGCGGATGTCTGAGTTCTACGACCTGTTCGAGCAGGCCGGAGCGAACGCGCTCGATGCCGCCCGCAAGGCGGAGACCCGGTTTCGCGAGTACCCGAACTCGTCCGTGAGCCAGGCCGACATCAAGGCGGTCGAGCACGTGGGCGACGACATGACCCGCGACATCATCCAGCTCCTGAACACGCAGTTCGTGACGCCGTTCGACCGCGAGGACATCTACGAGCTCGCGCAGGCGCTCGACGACGTGGTGGACATCATCGACGAGGCCTGTGACCTGCTCGAGCTCTACGGCGTCGAGTCGGCCACGCGCCCGGCGGTCGAGCAGTGCCGCATCCTCGTGGCCGCCGCCGAGCGGCTCGACAACGCGGTCAAGGCGCTGCGCGACGTGAAGAAGGTCGAGGTGGAGCTGATCGAGCTGAAGAAGCTCGAGGACGAAGGCGACCGCATCGTCCGCGAGGCGATCGCCGATCTCTTCCGCGACCCGCGCATCGATCCGCTCGTCGTCATCCGGTGGAAGGACATCTTCGAGTCGCTCGAGGACGCGATCGACGCCTGCGAGACCGCCGCGAACGTGATCGGCAACATCGTCGTGAAGAACGCCTAGCTCGGAGCCTCCGTGGACTGGACGCTCGCAGCCGTCATCGCGACCGCGCTCTTCTTCGACTTCACCAACGGCTTCCACGACACCGCGAACTCGATTGCGACCAGCGTGTCGACTCGGGCGATGTCGCCGCGGGCCGCGGTGCTCTCGGCCGCCGTCCTGAACGTCGCGGGCGCGTTCGTGTCGTTCGCGGTCGCCGCCACGATCGCGTCGGGGATCGTGAACGCGGACGCGGTGACCCCGAGCGTCATTCTCGGCGGCCTCGTCGGCGCGATTTTCTGGAATCTCTTCACGTGGTACCTCGGTCTGCCGTCCAGCTCGAGCCACGCACTGATCGGCGGGGTCTGCGGCGCCGCGATCGCCGCGTCCGGCTGGGACGCCGTCCAGTGGCAGGGGATCGTCGACAAGGTGCTGCTCCCGTCGCTCCTCGCGCCGATCCTCGGCCTGGTCCTCGCCGCCGCGCTCATGATCGGGGTGCTCTGGATCGTGCGGCGGCGCGCACCGGGGATCGTGAACCGCGTGTTTCGCCGGCTGCAGCTCGTCTCGGGCGGGTTCGTCGCGTTCACTCACGGGACGAACGACGCGCAAAAGACGATGGGGATCATCGCGCTCGCGCTCGTCTCCACCGGCCATCTCGACCCCGACTTCAGCCGTCCGCCGGTTTGGGTGATCGTCACGTCGGCGCTCGCGATGGGGATCGGAACCTACGTCGGCGGCTGGCGCATCATCCGCACGCTCGGCACGCGGATCGCGAAGCTCGACCCGCCGCGCGGGTTCGCGGCTCAGACCGCGACCGCCTCCATCCTCTGGACGACCGCGCACCTCGGCTTCCCGGTCTCGACGACCCACACGGTCTCGGGCTCGGTGCTCGGCGCGGGGGCGACCCGCCGGCTGAACGCCGTGCGCTGGGGCGTCGCCGGGAACATCTTGATCGCCTGGGTCATGACGCTTCCCTGCGCGGCGGCGGTGGGCGCGTCCATGGAGCTCGTCACGCGCCTGCCCGGCGGCGATCTCCTGCTCTTCGGCGCGGCCTGCGCGGTCGGCGTCATCGCGTTCGGCACGCGCACGTATCTCGCGAGGCGTCCGCCGATGCCGGCCGAGGCGACCCCCTTTGGGCCGCCGCCCTACTAGTCGAGCTCGCGCGGCGTCGTGCCCGGAGGCCCGGTGTGCGAGGCGTCCGTGAACTCGCGGAACTCTCCGCTGACGAGGTAGGCGGTCTGCTCGCCGATGTCGACGGCGTGGTCGCCGATCCGCTCGAGGCAGCGCGAGACGATGATCATCCGCAGACCCCACTCGCGCCGCTCGGGATCGCTGCCGAGCGCGAGCACGCGGTCGACGACGCGACGGTTGGCCCGGTCGATCAGCTCGTCCAGGTGGACGAGCGACTCGGCCTTGTCGGCGTCGCGGTGAGCGAACGAGTCGAGCGAGATGCGGATCATCTCCTCCGCGCGCTCGCCCATCTCCTCGAAGCCCTCGAGGAGGTCATGGTCCTGGGCGATTCCCTCGACCAGCTTCGTCAGCTTGGAGATCGTCACGCAGTAGTCGGCCATCCGCTCGAGGTGCAGGTTGTTGTGGAGCACCGCGAGCACGAGACGCAGATCGCCGGCAACCGGGTTCTGGCGCGCGAGGAGCGACTGGATGCCCTCCTCGATCGCGAAGTAGCGGGCGTCGACCTCGTCGTCGAAGCCGATCACTTCCTCGGCCAGTTCGATGTCCTGCGTCTTCAGGGCGTTGAGCGCGCCGCGCAGGGAGCGGAGGACGAGCTCGCCCTCCTCCTGGAGCCCCGCCTCGAGCTGGTCGAGCTCCTCCTGGAGTGTGACCCTGGTGACTTTCATCCGAACCGTCCCGTCACGTAGTCCTCGGTCCGCTGGTCGGCGGGCTTGGTGAAGATCGTCGGCGTCTCGGCGTACTCGACGAGGACGCCGGTGCGGTGGTCTTTCTCCTCGTCGACCTCGACGCTGAAGAACGCGGTCATGTCGGCGACGCGGGCCGCCTGCTGCATGTTGTGGGTGACGATCACGATCGTGTAGCGCTCCTTCAGGCTGTGCATCAGGTCTTCGATCGCGGTCGTCGAGATCGGGTCGAGCGCGGAGGCGGGCTCGTCCATGAGGAGGACGTCGGGCTCGACGGCCAGGCAGCGGGCGATACAGAGCCGCTGCTGCTGCCCACCGGAGAGGCTGTACGCGCTCGCCTTCAGGCGGCTCTTGACCTCGCCCCAAAGCGCCGCCTGGCGCAGCGCCTTCTCGACGCGGTCGTCCATGTTGTCCTTGAGCCCGAGCACGCGCGGGCCGAAGGCGATGTTGTCGTAGATCGACTTCGGGAACGGGTTCGGCTTCTGGAAGACCATGCCGATCCGCTTGCGCACCTCGACCGCGTCCACCTCGGAGCCGTAGAGGTCGAGTCCGTGGTAGAGGATCCGCCCGTCGATCGAGGCGGTCGGGATCAGGTCGTTCATCCGGTTGAAGCAGCGGATGAAGGTGCTCTTGCCGCAGCCGGACGGGCCGATGAAGGCCGTCACGTAGTTCTTGTAGATCTGGAGCGAGACGTTCTTGAGCGCGGGCACACCGCTGTAGTTCACGCCGAGGTCGGACACCTCGAAGAGGGCCTCGCGGCGCGCATAGGCTTCGGAGCTCTTGCGCTCGAGGATCTTCTCGTCCACGCCGGCGATTCTCGCAGGTGCTGCAGTGGAGATCTCCATGTCGTCGTCCCTCACCATTGTCGTTGATAGCGGTTGCGGAGCCAGATTGCGAATGCGTTCATGGTCAGGAGGATCACCAGCAACACCATGATCCCGGCGGCCGCGAGCAGCTTGAACTCCTCTTGCGGCTGCTTGATCCACTGGTAAATCTGCACGGGCAGCGCGGTGAACGAGCCGAGGATCGTGGGGTCGACGGCGACGTAGGTGAGCGCGCCAACGAGGAGGAGCGGCGCCGTCTCGCCGATCGCCCGGGCGAGCGCCAGGATCGAGCCGGTCGCGATTCCCGGGATCGCGGCGGGGAGGACCTGGCGCCAAACGACCTGCCACTGCGTGGCCCCGAGCGCGTACGCGCCCTGGCGGATCGAGTCGGGAACCGCGCGGATCGCCTCGCGGCTCGAGACGATGACGGTCGGAAGGACGAGCAGCGTGAGGATCAACGCGCCGGCCAAGAGCACCCGCCCGAGGCCGATCCCGCGGACGATGAACGCGAGCCCGAGGATTCCGTAGACGATCGACGGAACCGCGGCGAGGTTCTGGATGTTCACCTCGAGGAGGCGGTTGTACCAGTGCTCGCGGTCTGCGTACTCCTCGAGGTAGAGCGCGGTACCGACGCCGAGCGGCGTGACGAACACCATCAGCAGCACCATCATGTAGATCGTCCCGAGGATCGCGGGCCGCGCGCCCGCCTTTTGCGGATCCGCCGACGGCGGATTCTGAAGCAGCGCCGGGTCGAGGTAGCCGATTCCCTTGCGCACGACGTCGAAGAGCAGCGCGCCGAGCACCAGGAAGCCGATCGAGACGCAGACGAGCAAGACGATGTAGAACGCGGTGCCGCGTACCCGCGCCGACCGCGCCTGGCGTCCGATCGTCTCGGGGGCGGCGGTCATTCGTAGATCTCCCGGAAGCGGCGCACGAGCCGGATCGAGAACATGTTCATGGCGAAGGTGATGACGAAGAGCGTGAGCGCGACGGCGAAGATCGTCTTGTACTCGATCGATCCGGTCGGGACGTCGCCGTTTCCGGTCGCCGCGATGAACGCGGTCATCGTCTGCGCCTGCTCACGGGGGTCGAACGTGATCTGCGCCAGCCCGCCGGCGGCGATCAGCACGATCATGGTCTCGCCGATCGCCCGCGAGATTGCGAGGACGTAGCTCGCGACGATCCCCGAGATCGCCGCGGGGACGACGATCCTCGTCGAGACCTGGAGGCGTGATGCGCCGAGCCCGTACGCGCCGTCGCGCAGCTCCCGCGGCACGGCGCTCATGGCGTCGTCGGAGACCGAGGCGACGATCGGGATCAGCATGATGCCGACGACGATTCCCGCCGAGAGAACGTTGAAGATCCTGACGCCGGTCCCGAGATCCTGGAGGAACGGCGTGAATGCGGTCAGCGCGAAGAAGCCGAAGACGACCGTGGGGATGCCGGCCAGCGTCTCCAGGGCGGGCTTGAGGATGTTCCGCGTCCGCGGCTTCGCGTACTCGCTGAGGAAGATCGCAACGCCGAGTCCGACCGGGAGGCAGACGAGGCAGGCCCAGAACGTCACGACGAGCGTTCCGACGAGCAGCGGCTGCACTCCGAAGGAGGCCGGCTCGAAGAGCGGCGCCCAGCGGTCGCCCGAGAAGAAGTCGACGGGCGAGACCTCGCGGAAGAACTCGATCGACGGCTCGAGCAGGGCGATGATGATCCCGACCGTCGTCAGGACCGAGACGAGGGCGCAGAGACCGAGGAGGACCTTGACGACGTCCTCGCCCCATCTGCGCCGGTCGGCGCGCAGCCGGATCGGGGCCGGCTGCGCGCCTGCGGTGACGTCGGGCGTTGCCATGCGGAGGCTAGGAGCCTGCGCTTTCGAGCTTCGAAGCGTTCTCGTCGAGCACCTCGTCGGGGACGGTGATGAACTGCGCCGCCTCGGCGATGGAGTCGAGGTTGTCCAGGTAGTAGGTCATGAAGCCGAGCACCTCGGGCTTCGTGAACGACTCGTTCTTCACGTAGACGAAGAGCGGCCGGGAGAGCGGCTGATAGCTGCCGTCCTGGGCCGTCTCGGCGCTCGGGGCGACACAGCCGTCGCCGCCGTCTACCTCGAGGGCCTTGAGCGTGTCCTGGTTCTCCTCGTAGTACGTGTAGCCGAAGTAGCCCATGCCGCCCTTGTCGCCCGCGACCGCCTGGACAGTGGTGTTGTCGTCCTCGCTCGCGTTGTAGTCGGCGCGGCTGGCGCCCTCCTCACCGTTGATCGCAGCGGTGAAGTAGTCGAACGTGCCCGAGTCGGTTCCGGCGCCAGAGAGCGTCAGCTCCTGATCGGGGAAGCTCGGATCGACCTGGTTCCAGTTGGTGATCTTGCCCTCGGCCTCGGGGGCCCAGATCTTGTTGAGCTGCTCGACCGTGAGGCAGTCGACCCAGTCGTTCTCCTTGTTCACGACGACGGTGAGCGCGTCGACGGCCGTCTGGAACTCCGTGTACTCGATGCCTGCGTCGGCACAGAGCGGCGCTTCCTCGTCCTCCTTGATGGGGCGGGAGGCGTTCGAGATGTCCGTCTCGCCGGCGCAGAAGCGCTCGAAGCCGCCGCCGGTGCCTGAGATGCCGACCTCGACGTTGACGTCGGGCTGGACTTCGCGGTAAGCCTCGGCCGCCGCGGTGGTGAGCGGGCCGACCGTGCTCGAGCCGTCTGCGATCACGGTGCCGGAGAGCTGCTCTCCGGAGGTGTCGCCGGTGTTCGCGGCGCCTGTGTTCGTGTCGTTGTCGTCGCGGCCGCAGCCGGCGGCGGCGAACACGAGCAGCAGCGCGGCGAGGGCAACGAGGATCGCCCGGGTGGGAAGCCGAAAACTCACTGTTCTCCTTTCGCGTTGACGCACTGCCCCGAGTGTCGGCCGACCCTGGTGGCGCGTGGGGATAAAGGCTGTGAACGTCTGGAGAAGAAGTGGTGAATTCAGCGGGTGGCGGCTGCATTTCGGCCGGTCTCGCAAAGCGCGCGTCAAGGTTTCTTCGTACGGCGTAGAGAACCCGTCAAGACGCTTGCTGGCGCGTCAGGCTCGTCCGTATAAGTCAGACATGCGCGATGTTCTCTTCCTTGCGGCCGTCCTGGCCTTCTTCGCGCTCGCGGCGCTGTTCGTTCGCGCTTGCGCCTGGATTCTCGAGGTCGGCCGGCGGGAGGAAGGCGGACGATGAGCGGCGAGGACATCGTCGGGCTCGTCGTCGCGATCGCGGTGCTCGCGTATCTGGTCATCGCTCTGCTCGTACCCGAGAGGCTCGGATGACCGTCGCCCTCGAGCTCCTGCAGATCCTCGTCGTCCTCGTCGGGATCGCGCTCGGCGTCGGACTCTTGGTCTGGATCTACAACGACCTTCACCACGACGGACGGCCGAGGTGAGCGCAGCGAACTGGCTGCAGCTCGGAGCGCTCGTCGGGCTCGTCCTCGTCTCGACGCCCCTGCTCGGCGCCTATCTCGCGCGCGTCTTCGGCGGCGAGAGCGCTCCCGGTGACCGGATCTTCCTGCCGGTCGAGCGCTCGTTCTACCGGCTGTTCGGCGTGGACCCGAGCCGAGAACAGGCCTGGTCGGTCTATGCGTTTTCACTGCTCGCCTTCAGCGCCGTCTCGGTGATCGGCCTGTACTTCCTTCAGCGGGTCCAGGGCCACCTGCCGCTCGACCCGACCGGCGTCGGCGGCGTGCCGCCCGCGCTCGCGTTCAACACGGCGGTCAGCTTCGTCACCAACACGAACTGGCAGAACTACGGCGGCGAGTCGACCATGAGCCATCTCACCCAGATGGCCGGGCTCACCGTCCAGAACTTCGTCTCGGCGGCGGTTGGCATCTCGGTCGCGATCGCGCTCGTGCGCGGCCTCGTGCGGCGCGGGTCGGAGACGATCGGCAACTTCTGGGTCGACCTGACCCGTTGCGTCACGCGCGTTCTTCTCCCGCTTGCCCTCGTACTGGCGCTCGCGTTCGCCGGGCTCGGTGTCATCCAGACGCTCGACGGCCCCGCGCAGGCGACGACGGTCGAAGGAGCGACGCAGGAGATCTTCCGCGGGCCGATCGCAAGCCAGGAGGCGATCAAGGAGCTCGGGACGAACGGCGGCGGACCGATGAACGCCAACTCGGCGCACCCCTTCGAGAACCCGAGCGGGCTCACGAACCTGCTCCAGATGTGGGCGATCCTCGCCATCCCGTTCGCGCTCACGTTCGCGTTCGGCCGGCTCGCCAAGGACCGCCGCCAGGGCTGGGCCGTCTTCGCTGCGATGTTCATCCTCTGGATCGGCGCCGCCTTTGCAGCGATGGCCTTCGAGGCGCACGGCAACCCGGCGATCGACGCCTCGGGCGGGAACATGGAGGGGAAGGAGATCCGGTTCGGCACCGCCGCATCCGGTCTCTTCGCCGCCACCACGACCGGCACGTCGACCGGCTCGGTCATCTCCGCGCACGACAGCTTCACGCCGCTCGGCGGGGCCGTACCGCTCATCAACATGATGTTCGGCGAGGTCAGTCCGGGAGGTGTCGGCGCCGGTCTCTACGGGATGCTCGTCTTCGCGCTGCTCTCGGTCTTCCTAGCGGGGCTCATGGTGGGGCGGACGCCCGAGTACTTGGGCAAGAAGATCCAGGCGCCGGAGATGAAGCTGGTCGTCATCTACCTGCTCGTTGTGCCCACGATCATCCTCGGCTTCGCCGGCGCCTCCGTCGTCCTCGACTTCGCGACAGCGTCGCTCTTGAACCCGGGCCCGCACGGGCTCTCGGAGATGGTCTACGCGTTCACGTCGGCGTCGAACAACAACGGTTCCGCGTTCGGCGGGTTGACCGGCAACACGGACTGGTTCAACACGACGCTCGGCCTCTCGATGCTCGGCGGCCGCTTCTTCCTCATCGTCGCTGCCCTCGCGCTCGCAGGCGCGCTGGCGCGCAAGCAGCCCGCTCCGGCCACCTCGGGCACGTTCCCGACCGGGACGCCGCTCTTCGCCGGGCTCCTCGTCGCCGTCGTCGTGATCGTCGTCGGCCTCACGTACTTCCCCGTCCTCGCCCTCGGTCCGATCTTGGAGCACCTGAACCTATGAGCTCGCTCTTCGACCCCAAGATCCTCGCTCCGGCGTCGCTCGAGAGCGTCTGGAAGCTCGACCCGCGCCGCATGGTGCGCAATCCGGTCATGTTCGTCGTCGAGATCGGCAGCGTGCTCGTGACCGTCCTCTTCGTGAAGGATCCGAGCGTCTTCGCCGGCCTGATCGCCGCCTGGCTTTGGTTCACCGTCCTCTTCGCCAACTTCGCGGAGGCGATGGCCGAGGGCCGGGGCAAGGCTCAGGCCGAGACGCTCCGCAAGACTCGGGCGGCCACCGTGGCGCATCGCGTCGGGCCCGGAGGGACGATCGAGGAATTGGCGAGCTCGGCCCTGCGCGCCGGCGACGAGGTCGTGGTCTCCGCAGGCGAGGTCATTCCCGCCGACGGCGACGTGATCGAAGGCATCGCGAGCGTGGACGAGTCGGCCATCACCGGCGAGTCGGCGCCGGTCATCCGCGAGTCGGGCGGCGACCGCTCGGCCGTGACGGGGGGTACGCGCGTGCTCTCGGACCGGATCGTCGTGCGCGTCACCTCGCAGCCCGGCGAGAGCTTCCTGGACCGGATGATCGCGCTCGTCGAAGGCGCGAGCCGGCAGAAGACCCCGAACGAGATCGCGCTCGACATCCTCCTCTCCGGCCTGACTCTGGTCTTCCTCGTCGCCGTCGTGACGCTGCAGCCGTTCGCCGTCTACTCCGGGGCGGAACAGTCCGTCATCGTGCTCGTCGCGCTGCTCGTGTGCCTCATTCCGACCACGATCGGCGCACTTCTCTCGGCGATCGGCATCGCCGGGATGGACCGTCTCGTCCAGCGGAACGTGCTCGCGCTCTCGGGACGCGCCGTCGAGGCCGCCGGCGACTGCTCGACGCTCCTCCTCGACAAGACCGGCACGATCACGCTCGGCAACCGCCAGGCGACCGCCTTCCTTCCGCTTCCCGGCGTCGACGAAGCCGAGCTCGCCGACGCGGCGCAGCTTTCGAGCCTCGCCGACGAGACGCCCGAGGGGCGCTCCATCGTCGTCCTGGCAAAGGAGCGCTACGGGCTTCGCGGGCGCGAGCTCCACGGCGCGACGCTCGTCCCGTTCACGGCGCAGACGCGCATGAGCGGGGTCGAGATCGAGGGACGCTCGATCCGCAAGGGCGCCTCCGACTCCGTGCGCCGCTGGGTCGAGGAGCAGGGCGGCACCGTTCCGGCCGCGCTCGACGAGATCGTTGCGGGCATCGCTGCGTCGGGCGGCACGCCGCTCGTCGTCGCCGACAGCGAGCGCACGCTCGGCGTGGTGCAGCTCAAGGACGTGGTCAAGGAAGGGATGCACGAGCGCTTCGACCAGCTGCGCGCGATGGGGATCCGAACGGTGATGATCACCGGGGACAACCCGATCACGGCGCGCGCGATCGCCGAGGAGGCCGGGGTCGACGACTTCCTGGCCGAGGCGACGCCCGAGGACAAGATGGCGCTCATCAAGCGCGAGCAGGCCGGCGGCGTGCTCGTCGCGATGACGGGCGACGGCACGAACGACGCGCCCGCGCTCGCACAGGCCGACGTCGGCGTGGCCATGAACACGGGCACACAGGCCGCGCGCGAGGCGGGGAACATGGTCGACCTCGACTCAGACCCGACGAAGCTGATCGAGATCGTCGAGGTCGGCAAGCAGCTGCTCATCACCCGGGGCGCGCTGACGACGTTCTCGATCTCGAACGACGTCGCCAAGTACTTCGCGATCATCCCGGCGATGTTCGCGGGCGTCTTCCCGGCGCTCGACCGGCTGAACGTCATGGATCTGAGCACGCCCGAGACCGCCATCCTGTCCGCGGTCATCTTCAACGCGGTCGTGATCGTGGCGCTGATCCCGCTGTCCCTGCGCGGCGTGCGCTTCCGCGCCGTTTCCGCGGCCGCGCTGCTGCGGCGCAATCTCCTCATCTACGGCCTCGGCGGCATCGTCGCGCCGTTCGTCGGGATCAAGCTGATCGACGTCGTCATCACGCAGCTGGGGATCCTCTGATGCGCCGGCAGCTCATTCCGGCGCTCGTCGCCTTCCTCGTGTTCACCGTGCTCGTCGGGCTCGTCTACCCGCTCGTCGTCACCGGGATCGCGCAGGTCGCGTTCCCGAGCCGGGCCGACGGATCGCTCGTCGAGCGTGACGGGACCGTCGTCGGGTCGAAGCTGATCGGCCAGGTCTTCACCGGGCCGGAGTACTTCCATCCCCGCGCGTCGAGCGCAGGCGACGGCTACGACGCGATGTCGAGCTCTCCCTCGAACCTGGGACCCAGCAATCCCGACCTGCTCGACGCGGTCGCGGAGCGGCTGCAGGCCTACCGCGAGGAGAACGGTCTGAACGAGGACGACAGCATCCCGGCGGATGCGGTCACCAGTTCGGGCTCGGGCCTCGATCCGCACATCTCCGTCGCCGACGCGCGGCTTCAGGCCCAGCGCGTCGCGGACGAACGGGGCCTCGGCCTCGACGAAGTCCTGGCGCTCGTGGACGAGCACACGCAAGGGCGCTCCCTCGGGTTCCTCGGCGAGCCCGGTGTGAACGTGCTCGAGTTGAACCTGGCCCTCGACCGGGAGGCGTAGCCTTCCGCCATGGCGCGCGGAATGCTCCGCATCTACCTCGGTGCAGCACCGGGTGTCGGCAAGACCTTCGCCATGCTGGGAGAAGGCCACCGGCGCCGCGAGCGCGGCACGGACGTCGTCGTCGGCCTCGTCGAATCGCACGGCCGCGAGAAGACGGCGGAGATGATCGGCGACCTCGAGGTGATCCCGCGCAAGACGATCGAATACCGCGGCGCGACGTTCGAGGAGATGGACCTGGACGCCATCCTGGCCCGCAAGCCGCAGGTCGCGCTCGTGGACGAGCTGGCGCACTCCAACGTGCCCGGCTCGAAGCACGCCAAGCGCTGGGAGGACATCGACGACCTGCTCGAGGCCGGGATCACGGTGATCTCGACGCTCAACATCCAGCACCTGGAGTCGCTGAACGACGTGGTCGAGCAGATCACCGGCGTGAAGCAGCGCGAGACCGTCCCCGACGAGATCGTCCGCCGCGCCGACCAGATCGAGATCGTGGACATGGCCCCGGAGGCGCTGCGGCGGCGGATGGCGCACGGCAACGTCTATCCCGCCGAACGGATCGACGCGGCGCTCGGGAACTACTTCCGTCCGGGCAACCTCGGCGCGCTGCGCGAGCTGGCCCTCCTCTGGGTCGCCGACCGTGTCGACGAGGCGCTCCGCGAGTACCGCGACCGCCAGGGCATCGACCAGCCGTGGGAGACGCGCGAACGCGTGGTGGTCGCGCTGACGGGCGCCCCGGGCGGCGATCGGCTGATCCGGCGGGGCGCGAGGATGGCCGCGAGAACGAAGGGCGACCTCGTCGCGGTCCACGTTCGCTCCCAGGACGGACTCGCCGCACCGGCCGCGGCGTTGCTGGACGAGCAGCGCACCCTTGCCGAGGAGGTCGGCGGCACATACCGCGAGGTGGTCGGCGCCGACGTCGGAGCCGCGCTGGTCGATGCGGCACGGTCGCTCAACGCGACGCAGATCATCCTGGGCGCCACGCGCAGGTCCCGGTGGAACGAGCTGACGCGGGGCTCGGTGATCAACCGCATTGTCCGCGACGCCGGGCCTGGGATCGACGTGCACGTCATGAGTCGCGGCGACGAATCGCTCGCCGGCTCGCCGGTGCGCCGCAAGCGTCCGGCGGCGCTGTCGCGGAGGCGCCACCTCCTCGGGTTCGGCCTCGCCATCCTCGCTCCGGTCGCGTTGGCGATCGTCCTCGCGCACCTGCGGGAGAATCTGGGGCTCCCGAGCATCCTCCTGCTCTTCCTCCTGCTCGTGATCGGCGTGTCGGCAGTCGGTGGGCTTTGGCCCGCGCTGGTTGCGGCGACCGCCGGCTTCCTGCTCGTGAACTGGTATTTCACGCCGCCGCTCTACACGTTCACGATCAGCGAGGGAGAGAACGTCCTGGCGCTCATCGTCTTCCTCGCCGTCGCGTTGGTCGTCAGCGTCTTCGTCGAACTCAGCGCCAGACGGGCCGCGTCGGGCGCCCAGGCGCGCGCCGAGGCGGAGGCGTTCGCCCGGCTCGCGGGCTCGTCTCCGGTGCCGACGCTGCTCGAGAGCCTCCGCCGCGTGTACGGGTTCGATGCGGTTTCGCTTCTCCACTCCGACGGCGAGGGCTGGAAGGTCGAGGCGGTTGCCGGAACGCCTGCGCCGACCAGGCCGGACGAGGCGACGACGACCGTCCAGGTCGGAGACCGCCACTTGCTCGCCCTCGCCGGGGGCGCGGGCGTCGCCTCCGACGAGCGGATCCTGAACGCGTTCGTCGCCGAGCTCGCGGCGGCGATCGAGCTCGAAGAGCTCGAGACCGAGGCGTCCGAGGCGGGCAGCCTCGCCGCGGCGAACGATCTGCGCACGGCGATCCTTTCGGCGGTCTCGCACGACCTGCGCACGCCGCTTGCTGCGATCAAGGCGTCCGTCACGAGTCTGCTCCAGCGCGACGTCGACTGGACGGCCGAGGCGCGGAACGAGTTCCTGGAGACGATCGACCAGCAGACCGACCGCCTGAACGACCTGGTCGGCAACCTCCTGGACATGAGCCGGCTCCAGACGGGCGCCCTTGCGACGCGGCTCGCGCCGGTCGGCGTCGACGAGGTCGTTCCCGCCGCGCTCGAAAGCCTCGGCGCCGGCTCCGACCAGGTGGACGTGCACGTCGCCGAAACGCTCCCGCGCGTGCTGGCCGATGCGGGCCTGCTCGAGCGTGCTCTCGCCAACGTGATCGGAAACGCGCTGGCAGCCTCGCTGTCCGGTGAGCGCGTCGTCGTTCTTGCCGGCGTCGCGGGCGGGCGCGTCGACGTCCGCGTCGTCGACCGTGGGCCGGGCATCTCGCCGGACGACCGCCAGGAGATGTTCCGCCCGTTCCAGCGGCTCGGGGACTCGAGCAACGGCGCCGGCGTCGGTCTCGGACTGGCCGTCGCGAAGGGGTTCGTGGAGGCGATGGACGGCGAGGTCGAGGTCGAGGACACGCCCGGCGGGGGTCTGACAATGATCTTTCGGCTCAGAATGGCCGAATGACCCGGATCCTCGTCGTCGACGACGAACCGCACATCCTCCGGGCGCTCGGAACGAACCTGAAGGCCCGCGGCTACGAGGCCGACCTCGCGCAGACGGGGGAGGAGGCGCTGATCCTCGCCGCGCGACACCACCCGGACGCGGTTGTCCTCGACCTCGGGCTGCCCGGCATCGATGGCATCGAGGTGATCCGAGGGCTGCGCGGCTGGAGCGCGGTTCCGATCGTCGTGCTGTCCGTTCGCGAGTCCGAACGGGAAAAGGTCGCCGCACTGGATGCGGGCGCCGACGACTACGTCACCAAGCCGTTCGGGATGGACGAGCTCCTCGCGCGTCTGCGGGCGGCTCTTCGCCGGGCCGCGCCGACCGAGGAAGAGGCGGTCGTCGAGACTCCCGACTTCACCGTGGATCTCGCCGCGAAGCGCGTGACGAAGGACGGCGCCGAGGTGCGGTTGACGCCGACTGAGTGGCAGATCGTCGAGGCCCTGGTCCGGAACCCGGGCAAGCTCATCACCCAGCGGCAGCTCCTCCAGGGGGTGTGGGGAGCCCAGTACGAAAAGGAGACGAACTACCTGCGGGTCTATCTCGCACAGATCCGCCGAAAGCTCGAGCCCGACCCTTCGCGGCCCGTCTACTTCAAGACCGAGCCGGGCATGGGCTACCGGTTCGAGGGCTAGGACGCCGGGAAGACGCAGCGCACGGTGAGACCCTCGCCGCGGCCGCCGCTCGCCTCGACGTGGCCGCCGGCGGCCGTGACCACGTGCTTCACGATCGCGAGCCCGAGTCCCGTTCCGCGTGACGCGCGCGCGCGATCGGCGCGGTAGAAGCGCTCGAACAAGCGGGGGAGATCGGCCTCGGACACGCCGATCCCGGTGTCCGACGCGGCCAGCGCGACCTCGCCGTCCGTGGCCGAAACGCTCAGCGTGAGCACGGCGCCTGCGCCGGCGTAGCGGATCGCGTTCTCGACCAGGTTGGTCGCGACGGCGCGGATCATCCGCGGGCGCAGCGGCAGCTCGAGGTCGGGATCGCCCGCGGCGGCGAGCCGAACCCCGGCCCGCGCCGCACTGTCGGCCGCCTCGGCGACGACCTTCTCGAGCACCGGCAGCGCGACGGTCGAGCCCAGCCCGACCACCTCGCGGCCCGACTCGAGCTCGCTGAGGAAGAGGATGTCGTCGATCAGCTCGGTGATCTCGCCGATCTCGCCCCGGGCCTGGTCGATGAGCGCCTCCGCGTCCGCGCCGGGGAGGAGCGCCGTCTCGAGCAGCGCGAGGAGGCGGGCCAGAGGAGTCCGCAGCTCGTGCGACACGGCGGCGGTGAACCCGGCGCGCAGCTCCTCGTAGGCCGCGAGGTCGCCCCGGTCGGAGACATAGAGGAGCGTCTCGGTTCGCCCCGCGACCTCGTACGGCACGCGGAAGGGGACGCGGCTCGAGCCCGATCCGATCATCTCCTCGGTGACCCGCATCCCCTCGACGAGCCCCTCGAGCGCCTCGCGCGCGCGCCGGCTTGCGAGGATCACCCGGTCGTCCGCGTCGAGCACGAGGACGAACTCGCGGCTCTCCTCGATCAGGCGCCGCCCACGCTCGGCCGCGATCACGAGCTCGGGGTCGGAAGCGATTTCGGCAGGTTTTCGCGAGGGCAGCCGCACTGCGTGAGCGTAGAGCACCACAAGCCTCGGAACCCGTGTTCTCCACTTGTTCACAGGCCGTTCACCGGGAGCGCACCCCTGCGGGCTCGCTCAACCGTCACAATTCGCCTGCATGCCAAAGGTTCTCATCATCGAGGACGACGACGTCATCGCCGACGGGATGTCCCGGCACCTCGTGTCGGCGGGCTTCGACCCGATCTGGGTGAACAAAGGCGAGTCCGGTCTCGCGCGCCTTCGCTACGAGCATCCGGACGTCTGCGTCCTCGATCTCATGCTCCCCGGCCTCGACGGCTGGCGGCTGCTCGAGACCGCGCGCCAGGAGGGGATCGGGACACCGATCGTGGTCGTCAGCGCCCGCGGCACCGAGCACGACCGCGTCCACGCGCTCGAGATCGGGGCGGACGACTACCTCGTGAAGCCGTTCTCCATGAAGGAGCTCGTCGCGCGCGTGCGCGCGGCGGCGCGGCGGGGCGTGCGCGCCCAGACGGAGGAGCGCGGCGACCCGATCCAAGTCGAGGAGCTCCTCGTCGATCCGCTCAACGTGCAGGCCTACGTGGACGGCGACAGCGTCGATCTGACGCCGACCGAATTCCGGCTGCTCTACGCGCTGGCCCTCGAGCGCGGCCGGGTGGTCACCCGCGACGAACTGCTGCAGCGGATCTGGGGCCGGCGGGAAACACGGCGCGACCGCACCGTGGACGTATTCGTGCGCAAGCTGCGGGACAAGATCGAGACCAGGGCGACGCGCCACACCTTCATCCAGACGCGCTACGGAGTGGGCTACAAGTTCGAACCTCAGCCAAAATCGGTCGAAGAACCGGTTTCCTAGCCTTCACCACTTCGTAACCCATGGTTGAATCTGGGTACGGCACCATCGATTGTCCGAGGTATGGCAACGACATCTTCACGCACGCAAGCGTCCAGGGCGAAGACGAAGACAAAGGCGACACCTGATCGTCTGCTGAACCGCGAGCTCTCCTGGGTCGACTTCAACGGACGGGTCTTGGAGCTCGCCGCCGATCCGAGCATTCCGCTCCTCGAGCGCGTCAAGTTCTGCTCGATCTTTTCCGCGAACCTGGACGAGTTCTTCATGGTCCGCGTCGGCGGGCTCATCGGCCAGGCCGAGTCCGGGCTCGCCGATCTGTCGCCCGACGGGCGTACGCCGCAGCAGGCGCTCGCCGAGATCCGCGAGCGCGTGCTCGAGCTCGGCGCCGCCCAGTCGAGAGTGTGGTCGAAGGAGCTGCGGCCCGGCCTCGCCGAGGAGGGGATCCTGATCGGCGGGGTCGACGACTGCGATCCGTCCGAGCAGGAGGAGCTGGAGCGCCGCTTCGAGGCCGAGGTCTATCCCGTTCTCACGCCGCTCGCCGTCGGGCCTGGGCAGCCGTTCCCGTACATCTCGGGGCTCTCGCTGAGCCTGGGCGTGTTCGTCCGCCAGCCCGAGTCCGGGGAGGAACGCTTCGCGCGCGTCAAGGTCCCGGAGGGCCTGCCACGCTTCGTTGAGCTCGGCGAGCGAGGCCTGCGGATTCCGCTCGAGGGCGTCATCGCGCACCACCTCTCCTCGCTCTTCCCGCAGATGGAGATCGTCGAGTGCGCCGCGTTCCGGGTCACCCGCGACGCCGACTACGAAGTCTCCGACGAGGCCGACGACCTGCTCGAGGCGGTCGAGCTCGAGCTGAGCCGCCGCCGGTTCGGCGAGTCGGTTCGACTCGAGGTCTCGGACGCCATGTCGACTCGGATGGTCGAGCGGCTCCAGTCCGGCCTACGCGTCACGCCCGACCAGGTGTACCGCGTGCGCGGCCCGCTCGACCTGGCCGACGCGATCCAGCTCGCGGCGATCGAGCGGCCCGACCTGCGCGACCCGGTGTGGCTCGGCCGCACGCCCGACCGCCTCGTCGGCCGGCTCGACCCGCGCTCGGTCTTCGACACGATCCGCGCCGGCGACCTGCTCGTCCACCATCCGTACGACTCCTTCGCGACGACGTTCGAGGCGTTCCTCCGCGCAGCCGCGGAAGACCCGGACGTGACCGCGATCAAGACGACCGTGTACCGGACGAGCGACGATTCTCCGCTCATCCCGGCGCTCGTCGCCGCGGCCGAGGCCGGCAAGCAAAGCGTCTGTCTCGTCGAGCTGAAGGCGCGCTTCGACGAGCACCGCAACATCGGCTGGTCGCGCGCCCTCGAGCACTCGGGCGTGCACGTCGTGTACGGATTCCCCAACCTGAAGATCCACGCCAAGATGACGCTCGTCGTACGGCGCGAGGGCGACACGCTGCGCCGCTACGTCCACCTCGGAACCGGGAACTACCACGCGCTGACCGCCCGGCTCTACGAGGACTTCGGAATCTTCACCGCGGACGAAGAGATCGCCGCGGATGTCGCCGAGCTCTTCAACTACCTAACTGGATTCGGAGTTCCGCAGCGGTTCCGCAAGCTGCTGGTCGCCCCCTTCGCGCTGCGCCGGCGGCTGATCGACGAGATCCGCGCGGTCACCGCGGCGGCCGAAAAGAAGAAGAAGGCGCGCATCCGGATCAAGCTGAACTCGCTGACCGACGAGACGCTGATCGACGAGCTCTACGCCGCGTCGCAGGCCGGCGCGCAGATCGACATCGTCGCGCGCTCCATCTGCGCGCTCCGGCCCGGCGTTCCCGGGCTCTCGGAGAACATCCGCGTGCGGAGCGTCCTCGGCCGGTTCCTCGAACACAGCCGCGTCTACTGCTTCCAGGCGGACAAGTCGACGTCGTGGCTTCTCGGCAGTCCGGATCTCATGCCCCGTAATCTCGACCACCGTCTCGAGGTCGTCGCACCCGTCGAAGAGAGCGCGCTCCAGCAGCGCCTCGCGTCCGTTTTCGACGTGCTGCTCGCGGCCAACGACGACGCGTGGGAACTGAACGAGGACGGCTCGTGGTCCCGGCTTCGCCCTCCCGACGACGAGCCCGCGCGCGCCGCGCAGGACGTCCTCATGCGCAAGGCGCGCCGCCGCCCAGCCCGCCGGGCCGCTGCGGGCGGCTCCGGCCCGCTCATCAAGTGACCGCCGACCGGCGCTGGAAAATGCGCACGATGCGCGTGGCAATCGTCGACGTGGGCTCGAACACGGTCCGGCTGCTCGTCGCCGATCGCACCCGGTCGGGGATCGAGCCCGTGCTGCAGGAACGCGACTTCCTCGGGCTCGGCGAGGAAATCGAGGCGACCGGTCGGCTCGGGAAGCCGGCGCTGAAGCGCGCGGCCGAACGGGCTCGCTACCAGGCGCGGATGGCCCGCGAGTTCGACTGCGACGCGATCGAGGTCGTCGTCACCGCCCCCGGCCGCCAGGCGGAGAACGGCGCCGAACTAGTCGCGATCTTGTCCGCAGCCACCGGCGCGCCCGTGCGGGTGCTTGCGCCCGATGAGGAGGGCCGCCTGGCCTTCGAAGGCGCGGTCGCGCGGCTCGACGATGCTCCAGGCCCGGTCGCCGTGTGCGACGTCGGCGGCGGCTCGACCGAGATCGGCGTCGGGACACCGGACGGAGGCGTCGCCTGGATGCGCTCGTTCGACCTCGGATCCGTGCGTCTGACTCGGCGGTTCGTCAGCGGCGATCCCTGCGGGCACAAGGCCGTCGAGAAGATCCGCGCCGAGGTCGTCGCGGCGCTCGACTCCGCGGTGCCGCCGCTGCCGCGCACGGCACTCGCGACTGGAGGAACCGCCCGGGCAATCGGCAAGGCAGTGGGCCCGGCGCTCGGCCCGGTCGAGCTCGAGGCGGTCGTCCACGACCTGATCGAGATGCCGACGCGCGTCTACGCGAAGCGCCACCGCCTCGATCCGGCCCGTGTCCTGTCGCTCGCTGCGGGCGCGGTCCTGCTCGCCGAGGTGCAGGCGCTGCTCGAGACGCCGCTCATCGTCGCGCGCGGCGGTCTCCGCGAGGGCGCGGTGCTCGACCTCCTCGACCGCGTCGAAGCGGCCGCGGCCTAGACGGCTACGGCGGCGAACGCGTCGAGCAGGCGCCGGTCGCGGTCGTACGTGAGCAGCATTGCGGCCTCGTAGGTCGAGACCCAGCGCGCCTCGTCGACCTCGTCCTCGTCGATCTCCGAGGTTTCGCCGATCGGTTCCATCGTCCACCAGCGGACGATCTTCGGCCGGGCGCGCGAGTCGGCGTACTCCGTCGAAGGGAGCTCGTCGCCCAGCGTGCAGGTGAGGCCGGTTTCCTCCTGCACCTCGCGGAGCGCGCACGCCTCGTCGGTCTCCTCGCCCTTGCGCTTGCCCTTGGGGAACGTCCAGTCGTCGTACTGCGGGCGATGGACGAGCACGACCTCGACCCGCCCCTCGGCGCGCCGCCAGACGATGCCGCCCGCTGCGCGGACGAGCGTCATCGCGGCCACACCTTCCGGCCCGCCTTGGAGAGGCGCTGCCACGCCTGGGGGACGGCCGCACGTGCTTCCCGGCGCCGTTCGCGCTGGCGCTCGACGAGCAGCCCGGCGGTGAACGCGGCACGCGGATCCTTCAACTCGGTGGCGAGGGCGCGCAGCCGCTCTTCGGCGACGACCGCGTCCTGGTGGGAGCCGATCACGTCCTGGAAGCTCTTCGCCCTCCTGATCACCTTCGCCGTGCCCGAGCGCGCGAGCGGGGCCGCCAGCTCCGTCGAGTAGCGGGCGCGTTTGCCGCGGACGCGGATGCCGTGCAGGTCGGCGTCGGAGATGTCGGGGCGAAGCGTTTTCGCCGCCTTCTCGAGCCGTCCGAACTCCAGCGCGGCCAGCTCCGTGACGGAGACGTTCGCGTCGCTGAACTTCGGGGCGTTCGCCGCTTCCTCGAGCGCGTCGAGCAGGGCGAAGTAGCGCTGCGTCGAGAGCGCCTCGAGCAGCACGCCCCGGGCGGCCTCGCGCTCGGCGCCGAGCCGTTCGAGGATCGGTGCGCCGGCCGCGCGGTCGTCCTCCTCCATCGTGGCCAGCTCGGCGGTCAGGTGCTCCATGAGGACGTCGAGGTCGCGGACGGGCCCGAGCGAGCTGCCGAGCCAGCCGAGCTCCGCGCGGAGGCCGTCTGCCCACTCGCGGTCGAGGAGCGGCCGGGCGACCCGCAGTACCGCGCGCAGGCGCCGCGTCGCGACCCGGTACCGGTGGAGATCCTCTGAGTCGTGGCCGAGCCGCGTCGCCGGGTCGTGCCGGGCGAGCTCGTCGGCGTTTTCCTCGAGCGCCGCGCGGACGACTTCCCGATCCGGTGCGAGGAGCGGACGCACGGGCTTCGGCAGCTCGAGGACGCGGAAGGCCTTCGGCGTTGCTTCGCGGGGCTCCGCGCCCGCGGCAACGAGAACTGTCTCGAGCCGGTTCAGCGCGAGCTCGTCGCCGTCGATCGCCTCGATCTCGACCTCCTCGAAGCGCTCGGAGATCCGGCGCCCGTCCATGATCGCGACCCGGTCGTGGACAACCTCTGCGACGGACACGCGTCCGGTCCGCGCCTGGGTTCCCTTCCGGTGGGTCCGCAGCACCGCCGCGGACTCGAGCTGGCGGTCGCGGAGGAGGCCTGCGAGGAGCGCGGTGAGCGTGTCGGGCGCCGTCCGTCCGCCGGACGACTCGAGCTCGATCCGGTCGCGTCCGCTCGGGAGGGTCAGCTGCCAGGCGCCCGTGCCGCGCTCCGTCCGCCGGCGCAGCGTGATCCCGACGCGGGCGAGACGCCGGTCCGGCGTGTCCAGGTAGGTCGACGTGAACGTGCGCGGCTCGAGCGGCGAGCCCGTGAGCGCGGGCAATTCGAAGCCCGGTGACACGCCGAGCTTGCGCGTGCGGTCGGGCCGGATCTGCGAAACGACGGTCATTGCCGCTCGATCGTAGCCCGCCCGTTCCAAGGGTCTCGTCGGTTTACCACTTTTCTCCAATAAAGCCACACAGCGGGAACCCATGCGACTCGAAGCTCGGCGTAGCGTCCTTGGCGGTTCGACCAACGAGAGAGGAGTAGGGGATGCAAGGACGGAGAGCACTGGGCGTGGCGTTGACCGCCGCAGTGGTCGCAGCGCTCGTGGGAGCGATTCCCGCCGCGCTTGCACTTACGGGACCGGACTCGTCCGCGCGGCCGAAGAAAGCACCGCCGCGGGTCTTGACCGGAGTGGTGGGCGGAGGCTGCGTTGCCGTGGTCGCGGGTGACACGTGCTCGGTCGTCGTCAGCTACGTGCCCAAGTCGCGGCACATCCTCGAGCAGGCCGACTTCGGCGTCCTGGGAGGGCTCGTCGAGCACCCGGAATGCCCGGGCAGCTCCGGACGACCCTTCGGCGCACCCGGCCTCGTGTGCATCTATCCGTACGAGGCGCAAGCCATGAACATCAAGCTGAACGGCGAGGGCGCTCTGACTGTCGAGGCCAATCCGATCGGGAACGGAGTCCGCGGCTTCCGGGTCATCTGGACCGCGAACGCGCCGGGACCGACGGCCTTCTATGCGACCTGGACCTACGTCGATCCGACTCCGAAGAAGAAGGGGAGGTAACGAGATGCGCCTCAGGCGACTTCTCACTACCGGCGCTCTGGTGGCCGTCACGATCGGCGTGCTCGCGCCGACGGCGGGCGCTGTCACGACGATCCGAAACGGCGGCTCGACCGGTCTGCAGCTCCTCGCGACGAAGCTCGCGCAGGAGTACAAGACGTTCACGCACGGCGCGGTCAAGGTGACCGTGACGGGCGGCGGCTCGGGGGCGGGAATCTCCGCCGCGAACGCCGGGACGCTCGACATCGGCAACTCATCGCGCGATCCGCGTGTGAGCGACCCCGCAGGGCTGAACTTCTACGCCATCTCGCGGGAGCCGTTCGTGCATCATCCTCAACCCCAAGAACCCGATCAAGAACCTCACCAAGGCCCAGATCAAGGGGATCCTGACCGGGACGATCACGAACTGGAAGGCCGTCGGCTGGAAGAAGGGCGGCGCGATCCAGGTGTATGGGCGCATCTCCACGTCGGGAACGTTCGCGTCGTGCAAGACGCTCTTCACGGACGGTGAGGAGTACACGGCGACGGCGCCGGCACTCGCGTCGAACGGCCTCGACCGCCAGGCCGTCGCAAACAACAAGCGCGGCATCGCCTGCGTCACGCTTCCGTACCTGACCACCTCCAAGGGGAGGGTCAAGGGCTCGAAGGTGAACGGCATCGCTCCGACGCTTCGGAACGCTGCGGCAGGCCGCTACAAGTACATCAACAAGCAGTACTTCGTCACGAAGGGCGTTCCGACCGGCGCGCCTCTCAAGTACCTCCAGTGGGTCGTCAAGAAGAAGACCCAGTGCTCGATCGTCTCGCGCTACGCGTTGCCGATCGTGAAGTGCTGATCGAAGGAATCCATCGGGGACGAGGGCCTCATGGGCGGGCCCTCGTCCCACCTCTTCCATGACTATTACGGCGCCCACAGTCGAGATCCAGCGGGCCGCCGCCCGTGAGCGGCGGCTCGCGCGCAGGGAGCGGGCCGCCCACTTCGTGTTCGCCGGGATCTCGGCGGTGCCGCTCGTCCTCATCGTCGCTGATCGGGATCTACGTATTCCGAGCGGCCTGGCCGGCGTTCTCGGCCAACGGGCTCGGCTACTTCACGAACAGCTCCGATCCGACTCTCGACCGCGAGCTCGCGTGGGCGTTCACGGGCCATCCGCTCGGGACCGAGTACACCGGGCTCCACGCGTGGCCCGCGATCTACGGGACGCTCATCACGACCGGCGGGGCGGTCGTCATCGGCTTCTTCTTCTCGCTGCTCTCGGCGATCTTCGTCGCCGAGCTGGCGCCGCGTCCGCTCGCGCGCCTCATCGAGCCCGTCGTCCGCATCCTCGCCTCGGTGCCCTCGGTGCTCTGGGGCCTCTTCGCGCTTCTCGTCCTCGCGCCGAGGATCGCCGGCTGGTTCGTGGACGACGACACCGCCGCTCGCTATGCCACGGTCGTCCCGCTGCAGGGCGC
The DNA here is from genome assembly GCA_963716435.1 of uncultured Thermoleophilia bacterium. Lineage (GTDB taxonomy): Bacteria > Actinomycetota > Thermoleophilia > Gaiellales > Gaiellaceae > CAVRUF01. Next base: position 2,232,561 of record OY970312.1, on the reverse strand, counting down.
GAACGTGTTCCTGGGGATCTTCGTCCTCACGCTGATGATCTCCCCGATCATGATCGCGATCTTCACCGATGCGCTCCGGGCGGTACCCGCCCCCTGGCGCGAAGGCGGCCGGGCGCTCGGCCTCACGCCCTGGAGAACGGTCACGACCATCTCGCTTCCGGTCATCCGCTCGGCGCTCGTGGCCGGGACGGTGCTCGCGATCGGCCGGGCGATCGGCGAGGCGATCGCGCTCTCGATGGCGACCGGGTCGCTCGCGTACGTTCCGAATCCGCTCGACGGCGGGCTGTTCTTCCTCGAGCCGGCGCGTCCGCTCGCCAGCGCGCTCGTGGACTACAGCGAGGGCTTCGAGAACGAGCGGCTCTCCGCCGACCTCTTCTCCTTCGGGGCGCTCATCTTCATCTCGTCGGTGACGCTCATGATCGCTGCGCGGATCGCGACGATGCCGCTTCGGAGGAACGACCTGTGAACCGCACGCGCGACCGCGTCGGGATCGTCTTCGCATGGCTTTGCGGCGCCTTGCTGCTTGCCACGATCGCCGGCCTCATCCTCTGGATCGCCTGGAACGGGCTCGCGGCGCTCAGCTTCGAGTTCCTCACGAAGGATCCCGCGCCGGGCTCGCTCGAGGAAGGCCTGACCGGCGGCATCCGGGCGCCGCTCGTCGGCACGCTCCTCGTCATGCTCGTCGGCGGTGGGATCGCGCTGCCGATGGGTGTCGCGACGGCGATCTTCCTCGCCGAGTACCGGAAGCCCGCCTGGCTCGCCCGGTACGTCGAGGCCGGCGTCGAGATCATCTTCGGCATCCCGGCGATCGTGTTCGCGCTCTTCGGCCTCGCGATCTTCATCTACCCGTGGCTCTCGTTCCTCTCGCACAACGTCGAGTCGTCGGGCGTCGCGTACGGCAAGTCCTTCCTCGTGGCCGGGGTGATGATGTCGCTGATCGCGCTGCCGCCGATCGTGCGCTCGACGCAGGAGGCGATCGAAGGCCGTTCCACCCGAGCTCAGAGAGGCCTCGTTCGCGCTCGGCAAGGGACGGCTGGCGACCATCCGTCGACGTGCTCATCCCGGGCGCGCTGCCGGGGATCGCGACCGGGCTGATCATCGGACTGGGCCGCATCGCGGGCGACACGGCGATCGTCTGGCTGCTCCTCGGCGGCGTCATCACGCCCTCGGTCGAGCACTGGCCGCAACATCCGGTCGAGACCCTCAGGGGCACGGGTGCGACGCTCACGTCCTACATCTACTACGCGTCGCCGGTGGGAGAGGGGAACGACTCGCGGAGCGCCTACGGGGCGGCGTTCATCCTCATGGGTCTGATGCTCGCCCTGAACGCAGTGGTCGTCTTTGCCGCCAGGAAGGGCGGATGGAAGCGCTAGCGTCACCGCCCGCCACGGTCGTCGCCCTGGCCGCCGAGGGGATCCGCGTGCGCTACGGCGACACCGAGGTGCTCCACGGCGTCGACCTCTCGTGGGAAAACCATCGCGTCGGCGCGCTGATCGGCCCGTCCGGCTGCGGGAAGACGACGCTTCTGCGGACGCTGAACCGGCTCGTCGAGCTGAGCCCGGTCGCCCACATCGAAGGCCGCGTCCTGCTCGGCGGCCGCGACACGTTCCGCGAGCCGGCTGGCGTTCGTGCGGCGGCGGATCGGGATGGTCTTCCAGCGCCCGAACCCGTTTCCGGTCTCGATCTTCGACAACATCGCCTACTCGCTGCGGAAGGAGGGCTCCCGTCGGCCGGGACGCCGCCGCCTGGCCGAGCCGGTTGAGGAGGCGCTGCGCCGCGCTGTCCTCTGGGACGAGGTGAAGGACGAGCTCGACCGCTCCGCCATGCGCCTCTCCGGTGGCCAGCAGCAGCGGCTCTGCATCGCCCGGGCGCTGGCCGCCGGGCCCGAGGTGCTGCTCATGGACGAGCCGTGCGCCTCGCTCGACCCGATCTCGACCGCGAAGGTGGAGGAGCTCGTCCTCCAGCTGCGCGACGAGCTGGCCGTCGTGATCGTCACGCACAACCTGGCGCAGGCGCGCCGGGTCTCCGACCGCGTGGCGTTCATGCTCGACGGCGTCCTCGTCGAGACGGGCGCAACGGAGGACGTCTTCGGCGATCCGCGCGAGGACGAGACCCGCGACTACCTGGCCGGGGTCTTCGGATGAGACGGGCGCTCGTCGGTCTCGCGTTCTTCGCCGCCGTCGTCCTCGGGCTCGGCGCTGCCTCGCATGGGTTCCGGTCCTCGCTTCATGGAGCTCCACCGCCGGTCTTTGTGGACACGGTCGCCGCTGCCGGCTCGAAGCTCTCCGTCGGAGGCAAGACCCTGCCGACGAAGATCGAAGCGCTGATCGTGGACGACGAGCTCGGCGCGGTCGCGGTCGTCGTGGAGATCACAAATCAGGGCGGCGCGGCGGTCGAGGTGCCGGTCGCCATAACGCTCCTCGACGGAACGGGAGCCGGGGTCGGGAACAACACCGACGCGGGGATCGATCCGACGCTCAACCACGTCCCGTCCATCGGCGCCAAGGCGACCGAGCTCTACGTGAACGACGGGCTCTCGTACGACACGGCGCCGGCCTCGGCCAAGGTCGTCGCGGGCGTCGGCACAGCGGCCGGGAAGCTGATCCAGCTCCAGCTGACCGGCAAGGTGGAGCAGAGCATCTACGGCCCGGTCGTCCGCGGCGTGGTCACGAACCCGGGCGGGAAGCAGGTCGTGAACGTCCTCGTGGAGGCCGTGATCCGCAAGGACGGGAAGATCGTCGCCGCCGGCTCGGCCCGCGTCGCGGTGGTGGAGCCGGGCAAGAAAGGCGAGTACGAGATTCCGCTCATCGGGAACCCGGCCGGCGGCAAGCTGGCCGTGTGGGCGCCGGCGGTGCCGTGAACTACCAGCCGACCAAGTTCAACTACGACCGGCCGCCCCTTATGCGCGTGTGGCGCCGCTCATGCTGGTACGGGGACAACAACGTCGTGCGCGACGTGTCGCTACACGTGTCCAAGGGCGAGATCCTCGCGCTGATCGGCCCGTCGGGGTGCGGCAAGACGACGTTCCTGCGCTCTTTGAACCGGCTCCTCGACCTCGTCGACGGCGCGCGAACCGAAGGGGTCGCGACGCTCACCGGGCTCGACATCGAGCGCTATTCGCCCGAGACGCTCCGGCGCCGCGTCGGCTACGTGTTCCAGCTGCCGAACCCGTTTCCGATGTCGATCTACGACAACATCGCGCTGCCGCTCCTCGAGCACGGGATGGCGCGCAACCGCGACGACTGCAAGCCGACCGTCGACTACGTCCTCGACCGCGTCGGCCTCCTGCGTGAGACGCACGGGAGGCTCGACCGCTCGGCGCTCAGCCTCTCGGGCGGGCAGCAGCAGCGGCTCTGCATCGCCCGCCTCCTCGCGACGGGGCCGGACATGGTGCTCCTTGACGAGCCGTGCTCGGCGCTCGATCCGCGCTCGACGGCGGTCATCGAAGGCGAGCTCGAGCGCTTGAAGGATGAGATGGCGGTCGTGATCGTCACGCACAATCTCGCGCAGGCGCGCCGCATCGCCGACCGCGTCGGGTTCTTTCTGAACGGCGAGCTGGTCGAGCTGGGGAGCGCCGAGGACGTGTTCGACCGGCCCTCGGACTCGCGCACGGCCGACTACCTCGAGGGCCGGTTTGGCTAACCGGATCGTCACCGGTCGTTCACCACAAGGTCCCCCATGCCGTTGGTGGCGGCACTAGCCTCGAATCGTGGAAGCGAGCCCCGCTGTTGAGGCACCGCCGAACGGGAATTCCGGGAACGGCGTCAAGACCGCTCCCGCAGCGCGGGTCGTACGCGTCGTGCCGGCGCCGCCCCGTATCTCGAACGCCGATCTGCTCCCGTTCTCGCCGCGGACGCTTCTGATCTGCGTCGCCGCGGGGATCTTCGCGGTCGGCTTCACGATCGGCTTCGTCGCCAGGGGAAGCTCCGGATCGCCGACCTACGTCGTGCCCGCCGGGCAGACCAATGCGCCGGCCACGAATGCGCCGACGGCGGAGACACCGGCCGTTACGCCGCCCGCCGGCGAGGCGCCGACCGAGACGCCCGCCGCCACGCCTCCGGCCGCTCCCGCGCCACCGCCGCCGGCCGCTGAGGCGCCCGTCCAGGAAGAGCCCGTCGTGCCGCCGGCAGAGGAAGACCCGGTCGAGATCGGCTCGGACGGCCTGCCGGCGCCCACACCGCCGTAATCCAGGGCGTCAGTATTCTCCGCTCCTGTGAAGGTGATCCTCCCTGACGGAGCGGAGTTGGAGCTTGGCGACGGCGCGACCGGGCTCGATGCCGCGCGCGCGATCGGCCCCAAGCTGGCCGAGCAAGCCGTCCTCGTGAAGGTCGGCGGCGAGCCGCGCGACCTGCGCCTTCCGCTCGCCGACGGCGACGCGATCCACTTCTTGACGACGCGCGACCGGCTCGATCCGGACGCGCTGTACGTCCTGCGCCACTCGACCGCGCATCTCCTCGCCGAGGCCGCCCGCCGGCTCTTCCCCGGCACGAAGGTCGCGATCGGACCGCCGATCGAGAACGGCTTCTACTACGACTTCGAGTTCCCCGAGCCGATCGCCGAGACCGATCTCCAGCGGCTCGAGGACGAGGTGACCCGCGAGATCGCCGAGGGGCGCGAGTGGACGCGCGAGGAGATCTCCCGCGAGGACGCGAAGGCGCGCTTCGAGGCCGCGGGCGAGCCGTACAAGGTCGAGCTGGTCGACACCGCGGAGGGGGACATCTCGCTCTACACCCAGGGCGACTTCGTCGACCTCTGCAAGGGCCCGCACCTCCAGAACACGGCGCCGATCAAGGCCGTGAAGCTCACGTCATTGGCGGGCGCCTATTGGCGCGGGGACGAGAAGAACCAACAGCTCACGCGGGTCTATGGCACCGCGTTCTACGAGCAGAAGGACCTCGATGACTACCTCGAGCGCATCGAGGAGGCGAAGAAGCGCGACCACCGCCGCCTCGGCAAAGAGCTCGACCTCTTCGACTTCTCGGAGCTGGCGCCGGGCATGGCGTTCTGGCAACCGCGCGGGATGGCGATCTGGAACGTCCTCGAAGACCTGCGCCGCTCAGAGAACCGCAAGCGCGGCTACCACGAGGTGCGCACGCCGCAGCTCTACGACTCGGATCTCTGGCGCACGTCGGGCCACTGGGACAAGTACCGGGAGCACATGTTCCGGCTCGAGATCGAGGAGCGCGACTTCGGCTTGAAGCCGATGAACTGCCCCGGCCACTGCCTGCTCTACTCGCTGCGGCCGCACTCGTACCGCCAGCTTCCGTTCCGCATCGCCGAGGGCGGGAACCTGCACCGCAACGAGCTCTCGGGCGTCCTCCACGGGCTCCTTCGCGTGCGCCACTTCGTCCAGGACGACGCGCACATCTACTGCACGACCGACCAGATCCACGACGAGCTGCTCGGCTGCCTCGACTACGCGTACTTCCTGTACGACCTCTTCGGCCTCGACATCCGCGTCGAGCTGTCGCTGCGCCCGGACAACATGCTCGGCACCCCGGAGGAGTGGGACTTCGCCGAGGAGGCGCTGCGCAAGGCGCTCGCGGCGCGCGACCTCGACTACGTGGAGAGCCAGGGGGAGGGCTCGTTCTACGGGCCGAAGATCGACCTACACATGAACGACTCGCTCGGCCGCTCGTGGCAGCTCGGCACGGTGCAGCTCGACCTGCAGATGCCGAAGCGCTTCGGGCTCGTCTACGCGGGCGACGACAACGCCGAGCACACGCCGGCCATGATCCACCGCGCCCTGCTCGGCTCGCTCGAGCGCTTCGTCGGCGTGTACCTCGAGCACACCGGCGGCGAGCTGCCCGTCTGGCTCGCGCCGGAGCAGGTGCGCGTCATCCCGGTCGCCGAGGACTACGTGATCGCCGCGGCCGAGGTGGCGGAGGAGCTCGTCGAGCGGGGGATCCGCGCCGGCGTCGACGAGCGCTCCGAGACGCTCGGGCGCAGGATCCGCGACGCCGAGCTGGCGAAGATCCCGTACGTCGTCGTGTGGGGCGACCGCGAATCTCGGGACGCGCTCGCGATCCGGCGCCACCACGGGGAGCAGTCGACGGTCAGCCTCGACGCACTTGCCCAGGAGATTCGGGACGCTGGTACCCTCTAGCCTGCAAGTAGGAGCTTCCGTTCCTCACCTCCCGAGCCCACGGCTCCCGGAGGTTCAACCGAGAACCGAGGTTGACGGAGCTGCCTGCGTGCAGCTTTTTGTTGTTGAAGAGAAGGAAAGGCACAGTTTGGTGACAGGTCAGTGAGGCCGAGGCGATTCGTACGACCGGAGCGTCCGGTCGAGCCGCAGACGCGGATCAACGAGGCGATCAGGGCTCCCAATGTCCGGCTCGTCGACGAAGACGGGGGACAGCTCGGGATCAAGACGCGGGACGAGGCGCTGGCGATCGCGATCGAGAAGGATCTCGATCTGGTCGAGGTAGCCGCCACCGCGGATCCGCCGGTCTGCCGGATCATGGACTACGGCAAGTACCGGTACGAGCAGGAGCAGAAGGCCAAGACCGCTCGCAAGCATCAGACGCAGATCAACGTCAAGGAGATCAAGTTCCGGCCGAAGATCGGCGTGCACGACTACGAAACGAAGAAGGGGCACGTGGTGCGCTTCCTGAAAGACCGCGCAAAGGTGAAGGTGACGATCATGTTCCGGGGTCGCGAGGCGACCCATCCGGAGCGTGGCCGCGACCTCCTGATGCGCCTCGCCGAGGACGTCAAGGATCTCGGTGTCATCGAGTCCGATCCGTTGCTCGACGGGCGGAACATGGTCATGGTGCTCGGCCCGCACAGGAATCCCGTCCAGCCCCAAGCAGCAGCAGAAGTAGAAGCGCCGGTGGAGGCGGCTGAAGACAATGCCCAAGCAGAAAACTAAAAAGGCCGCCGCAAAGCGGTTCAAGATCACCGGCACAGGCAAGCTCCTGCGCCGCCATGCGATGCAAAGCCACAATCTCGAGAAGAAGTCGGCCAAGCGCGGCCGCGCGTTTCGCAACGACCAGCCGGTCGCTCCCGCGGACGATCGCGAAGTGCGCCGGATGCTCGGCGGATAGGGAGGACGGATGGCCCGCGTAAAGCGATCGGTACACGCCCGCAAGAAGCGCCGGAAGGTGCTCGCGGAAGCGAAGGGCTACTTCGGCTCCAGCCGAGTCTCCTACCGCAAGGCGAAGGAGCAGATCCTCAAGTCGGACGTCTACGCCTACCGCGACCGCAAGAACAAGAAGCGCACGTTTCGCCGGCTCTGGATCATCCGGATCAACGCCGCCGCGCGGAAGGAAGGGCTGTCGTACAACCAGTTCGTGAACGGCTGCAAGAAGGCCGAGATCGAGCTGGACCGCAAGATCCTCGCGGATCTGGCCGTGAGTGACCCCGCGGCGTTCACGAAGATTGCCGAGCGCGCCAAGGCCGCGCTCGAAGCCTGAGCGCGCCCGAACAGGTCGCCCAGAGCTTCCGCCGGATGGCGGACGAAAGCTTCGATCCCGGCGGCTCGCCGCTCTATGCCCGCCTCGCCCGCGAGTTCGCCGACGATCCGGTCGTCGCCGAGATCTGCTCCACCGAGCGGCAGCCGTGGAACCTGCCGATGCTCCTCTTCGCGGGCGTGCACCTGCTCGAGCTGCGCGGGGAGGAGGCCGATCCGTGGTCGCGCTTCGGCGAGGTCGTGCGCGACCGGCAGGAGTTCCTCACGCGCTTCGTGGCCGAGCAGAACGTGCAGACGAACGAGGTGCAGCGCTCGTTCGCCCTCCTGCCGGCGTTTCTCACCGTTGCGGATGCGCGCCCGCTGGATCTGATCGAGCTCGGCCCGAGCGCCGGGCTGAACCTGCTCTGGGATCGCTATCGCTATCGCTACGCGACCGGCGTGTGGGGCGACCCCGCTGCGCCGCTCGAGCTCACCGGCGACGCCGCTCCGCCCGCGGAGCTGCTCGAGCGCCGGCCGGTCGTCCGCTCGCGCTACGGGATCGACCACTCGCCGATCGACGTGACGAACGAGGACGAGGCGCTGCTCCTCCAGTCGTTCGTCTGGGCCGATCAGCGCGCTCGACTCGAGCGACTGCGGCGTGCGATCGAAGTCGCGCGGCTCGACCCTCCGCGGCTCGTTCGCGGCGATTACCGCGAGGAGTTGCCGAGACTTCTGGCCGAACGCTCGACGGATGGGCTGACGGTGGTGTTCCATTCCGTCTCGATGGCGTACGTCCGGCGTGAAGAACGGCTCCAACTGGTCGAGGAGATCGAGGCCGCGGGCCGCGAAGGGCCGCTCGCGTGGATCTCGTACGAGTTCGACGAGGGATCCGACCGGCCGGCGTTCGAGGCGGCCGCGCTCGACGTCACGGTGTGGCCGGGCGGCGTGAAACGACGGCTCGCGCTGCTCGACGGTCACGGAAACAGGATGCGATGGCTGACGTCGTAACCGCCGCGACCAACCCGCGGCTCAAGCTCGTGCGCCAGCTCGAGTCGGCGAGCAAGCGGCAGCGGCTCGGCCTCTTCGCGGCGGAAGGCGAGGATCTCGTCGCGGCCGCGCTCGACGCGGGGCTCGAGCCGGTCGAAGCGCTCGTCGATGTGTCGCGCCCCGTGCTGCTCGACCGTCTGTCTCGCGCCACGCTCGTGGACGGGCCGCTGATGGCCGGGCTCTCGACCCTGCCGCACCCGGCCCGCGTGATCGGCGTTTTCCGGCACGCGGATCTTCCCCAGGGAACCGACGCTGCGGTCGGGCTCGCGCTGTGGCGCGTCCAGGATCCCGGGAACATCGGGACGCTGATCCGCGCCGCGGACGCGCTCGGCCCGGCGTTCGTCGCCCTCTCGGAGGGCTGCGCCGATCCGACCGGTCCGAAGGCGCTGCGCGCCGCTGTGGGCGCGACGTTCCGCGTTCCGCTCGTCGCCTGGGAGGACGTCACCGGCCCGAAGATCGCGCTCACGATGGATGCCACGACGGCGATCTGGGACGCCGAGCTGCCGGAACGCGCGACATTCCTGCTGGGCGCCGAGCGCGAGGGGCTGCCGGCCGACGTCGAGGCCGATCTCCGCGTCTCCGTTCCGCTCAGCGGCGCCGCGGAATCCCTGAACGTGGCCATGGCCGGAACCGTGGCGCTCTACGAGCACCGCAGACGGCGTTAGCTACCAGGCGCCTCCGCCTCCGCCGCCCCCGCCTCCGCCTCCACCACCGGAGAAGCCACCGCCGCCTCCGCCCGAGCCGCTCGACGGGGGAGCGAGCGCGCTCCCGAACCCGGCCGAGAGGTCGCTGATCCCGAGCGCGCTGGCACCGCCGCCGAGGTCGCCGGTGGGGCTGATCCAGTACACGGAGCTCGCGGCGTGCAGCTCCTCGGGCATCTGGAGCTGCGCCGCCTGGAGCACCCGCTCGGCGATCCCGAACGCGATGCCGTAGACGAGGTAGCGCTCCCAGAGCTCGAGCGAAGCGGGCACGGCGTCCTGCAGGCGCGGGAAGTCCGAAAGGAAGCGCCGGAAGGCCTCCCACCGCTCGGCCTCGGCCTCGATCGCCGGGCTGCGGCGGCGCCACACGCGCACGAAGAACATCGACCCGAAGAGGACGAAGGCGTTCACGACGAGGGCGACGCTGACCGCGATCAGGACCACGTTCGTCCAGGTGGGAGCGATCGCGTTGTAGCGCCCGACGCTCACGAAGAACAGGATCGCGCCGACGAGGATGAAGAGGAGCGTCGCGGCGAGCAGCGGCAGGAGCCCGCGCTGCACGAGCCAGCGCCCGTCCGACACGGCGTCGCTCACACGGGCCTTGAAGCGCTCGAAGCGCTTGCTGTTCTCTTCGCGGTCGGCGGCGATCTCGTCGCGGAAGTTCGAGAGCCGTTCGCTGCCGGAGCCGATCACGCTGTCTGCGACCTCCTCGACCGCGCGCTCGAACGGCTTCAGGTCGAGCTCCTTCGCGGGCGAGAGCTCGAGGTCGGCGACCTGCTCGTGGCGCAGGCCGCCCCACACGCTCTTGTCCGTCGTCACCGGCGTCGCCGTGTAACGGCCGCGGCGGATCAGGTCGAAGAGCGTCGCCGTGAACTCGGCTGCGCCGACGCTCGAGCTCTGGCGGATGAGCGTCGTCACGAGCGCTGGCTCGAGGTCGCTCGGCGGTTCCTGCTCATACTCGCGGTCGTAGCCGGTCCGCCGCTCGCGGCCGTAGACGAGATAGGTGATCCCGATGATCACGAGTGCCGGGAGGAACGCGATGAGGGCGAAGATGCCGAGCGTCCGCCAGATGTGATCCTTGGCGTTGTCGATCTTCGCCTGGTTCGCCTCGTACGCCTTCGCCTGCTCGGCCTCGTCGCGGACGATCTCCGGGAGCGCGTCGCCCTCGCCGGTCCGCGCGCCGTCGGTGGACGTGAGCAGGTCGCGCGGGAACGTCAGCCGCATCTCGACGAACTGGTGCGCCGGGATGTTCTCGGCCCGGAGGAACGCCACGTTCGGATCGAGCCGCGTGTCGCCGCGCACCGAGACGGGGTGGCCCCAGACGCGGTAGAGCGGCCCGGACGCCTCGCCCGGCAGGATCATCTGCGCGGTCAGCCGACCGAGCGACTGCTCCCACTCGTCGCCCCAGACCTGGAGGTTCACCTCGGCCACGTCGTCGTAGGCGACCGTCAGGCCCTTGAGCCGGTAGGCGACCTGGAACGTCCGCACCTCGCTGAAGGCCTGGTAGTGCCAGACGATCCGGAACTTCCCGGCAACCGTCGTCGTCCCGAACGTGCCGGGCGTGCCGCTTGAGCCGAGCTCCGCGGAGGCGCCCGGTGCGTACTCGACATCGCCCTCCGACACGGACACGTCCGTGATCGACTGGCCGGCGTCGAGCGGGATGTCGCGGTAGGCGCCCGAGAACGGGCCGTCGAAGGCGTAGACGATCGACTCGGTGATCGCGAGCGTCCCGTCGGGCTCGATCTGGACGATGACGTCCGCGGCCGGAAGGGAGAACGACTTGGCCTGGGCGGCGCCGGCGAGGAGGAGCGCCCCGGCGGCGACGGCGGCGAGGACGCGGAGGAGTCTCAGAACTGGACCTGGGGCGCTTCGCGGGCCGCGGCGTCTTCGATCTCGAAGTACTCGCGTGCCTTGAAGCGGAAGATCCCCGCGACGATGTTCGTCGGCACGGTCTCGAGCGCGTTGTCGTACGAGAGGACGGTGTCGTTGTAGATCTGGCGCGACACGGCGATCTTCGACTCGGTCTCCTCGAGCTGCGCCTGAAGCTGCTGGAAGTTCTCCGTCGCGCGCAGCTCCGGGTACTGCTCGGCGACGGCGAAGAGCTTGCCGATCGCCTGCGTAAGCATGTTCTCGGCGCCCGCCGACTCGGCCGGGCCCTGCGCCATCTGCGCCGCGGTGCGCGCCTTCGTGACCTCCTCGAACGTCGCGCGCTCGTGGCTCGCGTAGCCCTTGACCGTCTCGACCAGGTTCGGGATCAGGTCGTGGCGGCGCTTGAGCTGCACGTCCACCTGGGCCCACGCGTTCTCGCAGCGGTTCCGCAACCGGACGAGCCGGTTGTAGAGGACGACGAGGAAGATCAGGACGACGAGCGCGACGATGCCGATGGCGAGCCAGAGCATGCGCGCAGCCTAACCGGGCGGGCGGCGGGCGATCCAGGCGCGGGGTGGAAAAGTTGCTCTGCTGGAAGGGTGATCTCACGAGCGCGCGAATCGAGTGCGGGGCGCCGAGCCTGCGCCGAGCCCGCGCCGAGCCTGCGCTGAGCCCGCGCCGAGCCTGCGCCGAGTCCGCGTCGAGCCTGCGCCGAGCCCCTGCCGGAACCTCGCCGGAGGGCTGTCACGGCTCCGTGCCAATCGCGTCACGGAAGCGTCACAAGTCATCCCAAGTTGCAGACTGCAACTAAGTCGGAGGCCCGAGAACGCTTGCGCCCATCGGAGTTTCCGAGGCGCCGGGGCGCTAGTAACAGACTGCAACTAAGTCTGAAGCGCCGCGGGGCGTTCTCGGGTCGCTGCGACTCGCCGGGCTCGCTGAGTAGCCGGTTCTAAGGGTCGCGACGGCGGGCGATCCAGACCGAATCTTCGTGGCCGTCGTACGGGCGGCGGTCGAACCAGCCGTAGCACGCCTCGATCTCGAACCCGGCCTCGCCGAGGAGCTCTTCCCACCGCTGCGGCGGGAGCCACGCGAGCTGCATCGACGTCTCCGACTCCGGGCCGCGCAGCTCCAGGGTCAGCGTCGCCGCCCCCTCGTCCCAGCGTGCCCGTTCCCAGATGCCCGGCTCGCGCTCGAGCCAGCGGTCGTGCGTCTCGTCGATGTCGGCTCGGCTCGGGGTGAACACGTCGAAGACGAAGCGGCCGCCGGGGAGGAGCAGCTCGCGCGACGGCGGCGAGTGCCTCGGCCCGGTCGGCGTCGGTGTGGAGGTGGAGCAGCGAGCGAAACGGCGCGGTCACCAGCTCGACGCGCTCGTCCACGGGAGGCCGGCGGAAGTCGCCCTCGCGCAGGTCGAGCAGCTCCGCGACGCCCAGCTCGGCCGCGCGGCGCCGCGCCACGCCGAGCATCCCGGCGGACGAGTCGACTCCGATCACGGGCACGCCCGCATCGGCGATCGCGAGCGCGATCCGGCCGGTCCCGATGCCGAGCTCGACCATCGGCCCCTCGGCCTTCAGCGCCTCCTCGACGTAGAAGTCGATGTCCTCGGTGACGCTCGTCGACCACTCGTCGTAGAGCTCCGCGATCGCGTCATATGAGGAAGCAATCTCCACGGAGGCCGATGATACGCTCGTCCGATGGACGTGGAGGCCCTGGAAACCGAGGCGGCAAGCGCGATTGCGCAAGCTTCCACGACGGCCGAGCTGGACGACGTCCGCGTCCGCTTCCTGGGCCGTCAGCTCGACCTGAAGCTCGCGCTGCGCGAGGTGCGCGACCGCGAGACCGGTATGAGCCTGAACGCGCTGCGCGAGCGGCTCGAAGCCGCGGTGGACGAGCGCCAGGCCACGCTCGAGCGCGCCGAGCTCGACCAGCGCCTGACCGGAGAGAGCGTCGACGTGACCCTTCCCGGCGACGGGATCCCGCGCGGGCACCTGCACCTCATCACCCAGATCCGCCGGGAAGTGGAGGACGTGTTCCTCGGCCTCGGCTACCAGATCGTCGACGGCCGGGAGGTCGAGACCACGCGCTACAACTTCGACGCGCTGAACTTCCCGCCGTGGCATCCCGCCCGGTCGCGGCTCGCGTCCTTGTTCCTGAACGGCGACGTGCTCCTGCGCACCGAGACCTCGCCGTCGCAGATCCGCACGATGGAGACCCAGCCGCCGCCGATCGCGATCATCTCGCTCGGCCGCGTCTACCGCCGCGACACCCATGACGCGACGCACAGCCCGGTCTTCCACCAGGTCGAGGGCCTCGTCATCGACCGCGGGATCACGCTCGCCGACCTCAAGGGGACGCTGCTCCACCTGATGCGCGCCCTCTTCGGCGAGGAGCGCGGCATGCGCTTCCGCACGCACTACTTCCCGTTCACCGAGCCCTCGATGGAGCCGGACGTCTCGTGCTTCAACTGCGACGGGAAGGGCTGCCGCGTGTGCAAGCACTCCGGCTGGATCGAGATGGGCGGCTCCGGCATGGTCGACCCGTCGCTCTACGAGTTCGTCGGGCTCGATCCCGAGGAGTGGTCGGGCTTCGCGTTCGGCCTCGGCCTCGAGCGGATCGCCCAGCTGCGCCACGACGTCACCGACATCCGTCTCCTGTGGGACGACGACCTGCGCTTCCTGCGGCAGTTCTGATGAAGGTCCCCGTCTCCTGGCTCCGCGAGTACGTCACCTTCGACGTGCCGCTGCGCGAGCTCGCCGACCGGCTCGCCGTGACCACCTGCGAGGTCGAGCGCATCTCCCGCCACGGCGTCGCCGACACCGACGGGAACCTCGGGCTCTTCCGCGTCGGCCGCGTCGTCGAGGCGGGCCAGCACCCGAACGCCGACCGGCTCCAGCTCTGCCGCGTGGACGTCGGAGAGGGCGAGCCGCGCCAGATCGTCTGCGGCGCCTGGAACTTCGGCGCCGGCGCGACCGTGGCCGTGGCGCTGCCCGGGCGCGGTGCTCCCGGACGGGACGCAGCTCAAGCAGGCGAAGCTCCGCGGCGAGACCTCCGACGGGATGATCCTCTCGGAGAGCGAGCTCGCCCTCGGCCAAAACCACGAAGGCATCCTCGTGCTCGGCGACGGCCCGGAGGCCGGGACGCCGCTCGGCGACGTCATTCCGCTGGGCGACGACGTGCTCGAGATCGAGGTGACGGGAAATAGGCCCGACCTCCTCGCCGTCTACGGAATCGCACGCGAGGTCGCGGCGGTCTTCCCAGGGGCCGAGCTCCAGCCGTACCCGGCGCATGCGCCCACCATGGTCGGCGACGAGCACGTGGACGTGACCGTCGAGGACTTCGAGGCGGCGCCGCGCTACATCGGACGGCTCTTCCGCGACGTGAAGGTGGGCGAGTCGCCGCCGTGGCTGAAGGCCAGGCTGACCGCCGGCGGGATGCGTTCGATCTCGAACGTCGTGGACGTGACGAACTACGTCATGCACGCGCTCGGAAGCCCGCTGCACGCGTTCGACTTCGACACACTCGCGGGCGGGAAGATCATCGTCCGGCCGGCGCGCTCCGGCGAGGAGTTGCGCACGCTGGACGGCACCGACCGCAAGCTCGACCGCTCCGTCCTCGTCATCGCCGACGCGGAGAAGGCCGTCGCGCTCGCCGCCATCATGGGCGGCGAGGCGACCGAGATGCGGCCGGAGACGACGAGCGTCCTCCTCGAGGCCGCGAACTTCGAGCCGACCGGGATCCTCGCGAGCTCCGAGCGGCTGGGCCTGCGCACCGACGGCTCGAACCGCTGGGAGAAGGGCGTCGACCCGTACCTGGCCGAGCCGGCCGGCGATCACGCGACCGCGCTGCTCCTCGAGCTGACCGGCGCGCGGCTTGCGGGCTCGACCGATGTGTCGGGCGGGCTGCCGGAGCGGCCGGTGATCCATTTCCGGCCCGAGCGGGCGAACGCGCTGAACGGCCTGGAGGTTTCGGAGGACGACCAGCGCCGGCTGCTGGCGCGGCTCGGGTTCGTCGAGCGGGAGGGCTGGGACGTCGTCGTTCCGACCTGGCGGGCGCGCGACGTGACGCGCGAGGCCGATGTGGTCGAGGAGATCGCGCGCGTCCACCTGGACGAGATCCCGTTCACGTTGCCCAGCCGAGGCGGCTCGGGCCGCCTGAGCCGCGAGCAGCGCCTGCGCCGCCTCGCCGAGGACGCGCTCGTCGGCGCCGGCTTCGACGAGTCGTACACCTGGAGCCTGTACGCGACCGACCCGAACGCCGACGCGCTGCGCCTGCCCGACCCGCTCTCCGCGGACGAGGCGGTGCTGCGCACGACGCTCATCCCGGGCCTCGTCGGCGCCGTGCAGCGCAACCTCGACGCGGGGAACGAGGGGATCGCCCTCTTCGAGCTCGCGCGCGTGTATCTCCCGTCCGGGGAACAGCTGCCGAACGAGCGCCGGCACGTGGCCGGGATCGCCGAGGGCGGCTTCGGCCGGGCAAAGGGCGCGGTCGAGACGCTCTTCGCGGCGCTGCGGATCGAGCCGGCGATCGAGCGGACGGAGAACGACTTCCTCCATCCCGGCAAGGCCGCGTCGGTGCAGAGCGGCTGGCTGGGGGAACTCCACCCGTCGCTCCTCGAGGGCACGTGGGGCGCGTTCGAGCTCGACCTCGACGAGCTGGCCGAGCTGGCGCCTGACGAGGCGCGCTACGCCGAGGTGAGCGCGTTCCCGGCCGTGCGGCAGGATCTCGCGTTCGTCGTGGACGAGGACGTGCTCGCCGGCGACCTCATGGCAGTCGCGCGCGAGGCGGCGCCCGAGCTGGTCGAGGCGCGGGTCTTCGACGTGTACCGCGGCGGGCAGGTCACGGAGGGCCGCAAGTCGGTCGCGCTGCGCGTCGCGTTCCAGGCGGCCGACCGGACGCTCTCGGACGAGGACGCGGCCGAGATCCGCGGTCGCATAGTCGCGGCGCTGGCGGATCGCTTCTCCGCCGTGCTGCGCGCCTAGCAGGACTCCTCCGGACAGGGGAGTATCCGATGAGGGCGATGCGGCTGCCCTTCTCCCGATGCCGGCTCGGATTCGCGGCGACCGCCGCTGCGGTGCTCCTCGCGGCGACGGCGGCGCCGGCTGCAACCTTTCCCGCCAAACCGACGTCGCTCGGCGCCATCCCCGACGGTCTCAGCGGCTCGTGCACCGCGCCTCAGACCGGCGCTCCCCGGGTCGTGACGTTCGCCGTCAAGGGGCTTGCGGACACGATCACGAACGTCGAGGTGACGATGACCTTCACCCACCCGTGGGCGGGCGACGTCTCCGCCGTGCTCATCGCTCCGAACGACGTCTCGCACACGATCTTCAGCCGGACGAGCTCGCTCACGACCTCCATGTGCGGCGAGAGCTCGGATCTCGCGGGCCCCTACAAGTTCAGCGACCACGCAACCGCGCAGCCGAGCGGAGGCTGGTGGCCCGCGGCGCTCACCGCCGCGGGCGCGACGCCGATCGCGGCCGGGACCTACCTCGCCGCCGGGGCCGGCGGGCCGACCGTTCCGTCCGCGCCCGCTGCGACTTCGATCACGCCGACCTTCGCGAGCGTGAAGCCGAACGGCACGTGGTCGCTCGTCCTGAGCGACGCGATCTCCGGGGATTCCGGCTCGATCTCGGCCGCGTCGCTCACGATCTCCGCCAAGGACACGATCCGGCCGAACACGTCGTTCGCGAAGAAGCCGGCGAAGACGTCCACGAACCGGACCGCCACGTTCCGGTTCAAGTCGAACGAGCAGGGCTTCAAGTTCCGCTGCAAGATCGACAAGCGCGCCTGGAAGGCGTGCCCCAGGACGAAGACGTTCTCGGTCGGTCCCGGCAAGCACACGGTCCGTGCGCAGGCGATCGACAAGGCCGGAAACAAGGACGCCACGCCGGCCTCCTACAGCTGGACGGTCGTCGGGGCGTAACGTTCCGCGATTCCCGCCGTTGTCCACCAAACCGGTGGACCAGGGTGGAAATCCAGATCCGCAGGGCCTATGCGCGTCTGCGCCGCTGGACGTGTCCGCCGCGGCCATGGCCGGGGTCAGACCCCGGACACGGCCGAAAGAGACGTGCCCGCAGGGTTAGGCGGGGCGGCCGCCCAGGCGCCACACGGGGCCCTGGGTTGCCACGGGGTGCGCGTCGGAGACGACGTGGACGATCGAGATCCGCCCGGTGATCTTTTCCTGGTCGAGCCGCTCGAGGCAGCGCGCGGCCATCCCGACCGAGACGCCGTAGCCGACGAGGCGGGCCGAGCGAAACTGCAGCGCACGGACGCCGTCCACGAGCAGCGGATTCGTCGGCCCGATGAGCAGGGCGGCGCGATCCACGAAGTCGCTCGAGTCGAGCGCGATCTGCGCGAGCAGGTGCGACCAGTCGGACGGAAGCGCGTCCGTGAGTGCGCGCCATTCGTCCGCGAGCGCGTGATGCTCCGTGTGGACGTCGCCCAGCTCGAGCGTCGCGGAGATGCCCTCTGAGTCGAGCCGCGCGATCGCGCGCGTCACGATCGCGGGGCTGAGACCGACCGTTTCGGCGTCGCGCTCGATGTCGAGGACGAACGTCTCGCCGTCGGGCACTTGGCCCAGGAGGAGCGCCACACGCTCGACCTGATCGGGCTCGGCGACCCGCAGCTCCACGGCGGCGCGCTCCCAACCGCGGCCGAGCTGCTCGAGGATCTCCTCCCATTGCTCGCCGAGCTTCACGGTCGAGGATGCTAGCGTGCGATCGATGGCCACCGCAGAGAAGAAGACGCAAACGCTCTCGCGCGACGTGCTCAGGGACTTCCTCCGGGAGATGCTGCTCATCCGGCGCTTCGAGGAGAAGGTCGAGGAGCGCTTCCGCGCAGGCGAGCTGCCGGGGTTCCTCCACGTCGCGATCGGCCAGGAAGCGGTCGCCGTCGGGGTGTGCCGCGCGCTCGACGACGGCGACGTGATCGCGTCCACGCACCGCGCTCACGGGCACACGCTCGCGAAGGGCACGCATCCGAACGAGCTCATGGCGGAGCTCTACGGCAAGCTCGAGGGAACGAGCCACGGCTACGGCGGCTCGATGCACCTCTACGACGTCGAGCGCGGGAACCTGGGCGCGAACGCCGTCGTTGGCGGCGGTCTTGCCGCGATCGTCGGCGCTGCGCTCGCGTACAAGATGCGCGGAGAACCACGCGTGGCAGTCGCGTTCTTCGGCGACGGCGCGACCAACACGGGCGCGTTCCACGAGGCGCTCAATCTGGGCCAGCTCTGGAACGTCCCGGCGGTGTTCGTCTGCGAGGACAACCACTACGCCGAGTCGACCCCGCAGAGCCAGCATTCGCCCATCAAGGATCTCTCCAAGCGGGCCGTGGCCTTCGGCATGGCCTCCATGACCGTGGACGGCCAGGACGTAGAGGCCGTGTACCGCACCGCGCAGAAGGCGCTCAAGCACGCGCGCGAGGGGAAGGGCCCGGTGTTCGTCCTCGCGGAGACCTTCCGGCTGACCGGCCACTACGTCGGCGATCCGCAGGTCTACCGGCCGAAGGAGGAGGTCCGCGAGCTGCGCAAGACGCAGGATCCGCTGGACAAGCTCCGCGTCGCGATCGAGCTGCCCGACGCCGAGTGGGAGGCGATGGACGCAGAGGTGATCGCGCTCGTCGAGGCCTCCGTCGAGTTCGCCAAGAACGGCACCGACCCCAAGCCCGAAGACGCGTTGAAGAACGTCTATGCCTGAGACGACTTACCGCGAGGCGGTGCGCGAGGCCATGAGCGAGGCGATGCGCCGCGACGACTCCATCTTCATCATGGGCGAAGACATCGCCGAGATGGGCGGCTCGATGGGCGTCACGCAGGGGATGCTCGCCGAGTTCGGGCCGGATCGCGTGCGCAACACGCCGATCTCCGAGATGGCGATCGTCGGCGCGGGAATCGGCGCCGCGATGGCCGGGATGCGCCCGATCGTCGAGATCATGTACCAGGACTTCACGACGCTCTCGATGGAGCAGATCGTGAACCAGGCCGCCAAGCACCGCTACATGTCGGGCGGCCAGCTGAAGGTTCCGCTGACCATCCGCACACAGGGCGGCGCCGGCTGGTCGCCGGGCGCGCAGCACGCGCAGCAGCTCGAGGCGTGGTTCATCCACGTGCCCGGGCTGAAGGTCGTGTTCCCGTCGACGCCCGAGGATGTGCGCGGCCTGCTCTGGTCGTCCATCTACGACGACAACCCCGTGATCTTCTTCGAGCACCGCACGCTCTACCCGATCAAGGGCGAGGTCGGCGAGAAGATCGAGCCGATCGAGCTCGGCAAGGCGCGCATCCACCGCGAGGGCTCCGACGTCACCGTGGTCGCGACCGGGCGGCTCGTGCACGAGGCGCTCGCCGCCGCGGAGGAGGCCGAGGCGGAGGGCATCTCCGTCGAGGTGCTCGATCCGCGCACGCTGCAGCCGCTCGACGAGGACGCGATCGTCGCGTCCGTGCAGAAGACGAACCGCTGCGTCACCGCGCACGAGGCGATCGTCCGCGGAGGCTTCGGCGCCGAGGTGGCCGCCGTCGTCCAGGAGAAGGCGTTCGACTATCTCGACGCGCCGGTCGAGCGGGTGGGCGCGAAGTTCGTTCCGCTGCCGTTCGCGCCGGTGATGGAGGACTTCGTGATCCCGCACGCGGCCGACGTGCTCGCCGCAGTGCGCCGGACGGTGGGCCGGGGGTAATGGCCACCGAGGTCACGCTGCCGCGCCTGGGCCAGGGCATGGAGTCCGGCACGATCGTGCGCTGGCTCAAGTCCGAGGGCGAGCCGGTGGAGAAGGGCGAGCCGCTCTACGAGCTCGACACGGAGAAGGTCACGCAGGAGGTCGAGGCGGACGCGTCCGGCGTACTGCTCTCGATCCTCGTCCAGGAAGGCGAGGTCGAGGTGGGAAGGGCGATCGCAGTGATCGGCGCCGAAGGCGAGGAAGTGGCCGCGCCCACGAACGGCGGGAAGCCCGAGGCTGCCGCGCCCGAGCCCGCCGCTGCGGAGCCCGAGCCGGAGGCGCCGAAGCCCGTGGCGCTCGCGCCGGTTTCCACAGGCGACCGCGTGAAGGCGTCGCCGCTCGCACGTCGGCTGGCCAAGGAGCGCGGCATCGATCTCGCCGGCCTCTCGGGCACCGGACCCGAGGGCCGGATCGTCGCCGAGGACATCGAGCGCGCCGAGGCCGCGCCTGCCGTTGCCGCCGCCGCCGCGCCGGGGGCCGGTTTCACCGAGATTCCACTGACGCAGCTCCGCAAGACGATCGCGCGCCGCATGGGCGAGGCGTGGCAGGCACCGCATTTCCAGATCGCCATGTCCGCGGACATGACCGCTTCGATCGCCGCGCGCACCTCGATGGTCGAGCGGCTGCGCGAGGGCGAGACGAAGCCGACCTTCTCGGACATCCTCACCAAGGCCTGCGCGGTCGCGCTCCTGCGCCACCCGGCCATGAACGTCCATTTCACGGGCGACTCGCTGCTCCAGTTCTCGACCGCGAACGTCGGGTTCGCCGCCGCGACGGAGAAGGGCCTCGTCGTCCCGGTGATCAAGAACGCCGACCGCAAGACGATCGCCGAGCTCGCCGCCGACCGCGCGGGGCTCGTCGACCGCGCACGCTCGAGCAAGCTCACGCAAGAGGATCTGGCGGACGGCACGTTCACGATCTCGAACCTCGGTATGTTCGGCGTCGAGCGGTTCGTCGCCGTCCTCAATCCGCCGCAGGCCGGCATCCTCGCGGTCGGCGCGATCGAGGAGCGCGCGGTCGTCCGCGACGGCGAGATCGTCGCGCGGCCGATGCTCGAGCTGACGCTCTCGTGCGACCACCGCTCGGTGGACGGGTCGACGGCGTCGGAGTTCCTCGGGAGCGTGAAGACGTTCCTGGAGAACCCGGCCCTCATGCTGTGAACGTCTGGTACCGAGTCTCCGATCTCGACGCCGCCTGCGACTTCTACGCCTCGACGCTCGGATTCGAGCTGATCTTCCGCGACGACTCGGACCGCTGGGCCAGGCTGGCCGCGGGCGGTTCCGAGCTCGGCCTCTCGGAGGAGCGCGCCGGTGACCCGGACATCGTCTTCACGCTCGACGTGGCGGACGTCGTCGCCGAGGCCGACCGCCTGCGCGCCGCGGGCGTCGAGGTCGGGACCGCGCTCGAGATCCCCGGCGGCCTGCGGATCGTGGACGTCTTCGATCCGGACGGCAACCGGATCCAGCTCGCCCAGGTGATCTGACTCTCCCCGCTCGGGGGATAGCTGAGCGACCCGGTCGCCCACATGGTTCGGAGTGACCGGATTTCCCCCGGGTCAAAGTGAGGGCGGCCTTGAGTGCCGTCCTTACTTTTAAGCCACGGTTCTCCACGAATCCGGTAGGCACCGTCGGCAACGCCCCGACCGCCCCCGCATGAACGCAGGGCGCGCGGCCCTTCGCCATGTCCCCGCCGGCCACGGCCGGGGTCTGACCCCGGACATGGCTTTTCGGAGACCGCGGGCGCGCCGAAGTGGCCGCTAGGCCGAGGCCGGAAGGACGAGCTCGAGCTCGGTGTCGGCGAGCTCTTCGCGGAGCGCGTTCACGATGGCCGGGTCGAACTGCGTGCCGGAGCAGCGCTCGATCTCGGCCAGCGCCTCGACCCGCGTCATCTTCTGGCGATAGACGCGGTCGGTCGTGATCGTCTCGTAGGCGTCCGCGACGAAGAGGATCCGGGCGGGCAGCGGGATCTCCTCGCCGACGAGACCGTCGGGGTAGCCGTCGCCGTCGAAGCGCTCGTGGTGGTGGAGCACCCAGGTCGCGATCGGCTCGAGGCCGAGCGACTCGAGCATCCGGCAGCCGATCTCGGAGTGCCGCTCGACGACGCTTCGTTCGGCCGGAGTCAGAGAGCCCGGCTTGTGCAGGATCTCCTCGGGGATGAGGAGCTTGCCGATGTCGTGCAGGCTGCCGGCGACGCGGATCAGCTCGGCCTCTTCGCCGTCGATCCCGAGGCGCATCGCAAGACGCACGGCGAGCTCGCCGACGTTGTGCGAATGGCTTCCGATGTAGACGTCGCGAGCCACGACCGCGTGGGCGGCGCTCGCCGCGGCGCGCAACCCGGCGACTCGCGTCCCGGCCGGGTTGGGCTGCGCGATCGACGGAAGTTTCAGGTCGGCCCGGTATTCATGCACGCGCGCCTTGCCGTGGCCCTTCGCCGAGTACAGCGCCTTGTCGGCGACGCGGACCAGCTCGCTGCGCTCGACGCCCCGCCCCGGGTATGTGGCGACGCCGATCGAGACCGTCACCGCCCCGCCGTGGTCGTAGCGCGCCTCGGCGATCCGGCGTGCGACCGCCTCCGCAACCTCGAATCCGTCCTGCGCGGGCCGGTTGGGGAGGACGATGGCGAACTCGTCGCCGCCGAGGCGGAACGACTCGCCGCCGCGGCGCAGGCGGGCGGCGACCTGCGTGAGCACCCGGTCGCCTGCGGGATGGCCGTACGTGTCGTTGATCGTCTTGAAGTCGTCGATGTCGACCAGGCAGAGCGTGAGCGGCGAGCCGTCCTCGTCCGCCTTGTCGAGGTGGCGCTGGAGGAGTTCCTCGAAATGACGCTGGTTGCCGAGCCCGGTTTGCGCGTCGGTGAGCGCGAGCCGCATTGCCTTCATGGCGCGGTGCACGGAGTGCTGGTAGAGCGCGACCGCGACGAGCGGGCCGACCAGGGCGGCCATGAGGAGCGGCGACTGGTTCCAGAGGACCGCCAGCATGAGGCTGACGGATCCCATGATCGCGAACGGCCCCGCGTTCGCACGCGCGTATGTGCCGAGAAGCGATCCGTACGGCCTGCCGTTGATCCGTGAGATGACCGCCGTGGTCAGCGCCATGTTCGTCGCGAAGAACGCGGCGATCGCGCAGACCGTGCCGAGGAGGAGAAGGCTGGGGCTCTCCGCGCTGTGCGAGGACGCGGCCACCGCTGCGCCGGCTGCGGCGCCCGAGAGGCCGTAGACCGCGCTGTTGTAGGCGATCTGTACCGGCTGCTTGTGCCGTGAGCCGTCCACGATCACGACCGTCAGCGTCGCGATGAAGACGGCGGCCGCCCAGCCGTACGTGAGCGCCGCGCCGACGACGAACACGGCTGCGAGCGAGACCTCGCCGGTGGGCTCGAGCGGCACCGGAAACGCCTCGGCAAACGTGGCCGCGACGAGCAGAGCGAAGACGCCGAGGACGAGACCGGGATCCGGAGAGGTCGCGAGCGTCCAGGTCGCGAGCGCGAACGCGGACGCGCCTCCCGCAATTACCGGAAGTGCGAGAGAACGGATCGAGGGCTGCCGCAGTCGAGTTGTCGTCATGATTGGGAGGCCCCGTTGGGCCGGTCGTCACCTGCGCTATCGCCCTTTCTGGCGTACGGATCGATCCCCCCGAAGGGGGTTGCCCGGCGGCGACGGTGTTGACCGGCGGCGACGGCGTTGACCAGCGAGAAGCCCCATCTGGGGGATCGCTGTCGTGTCGGCGGCGGGCGACAGTAAGACCATGTGCGGGACGGAAGTTCAGCGGGACACCTCGTTGCACGGCTTTTTCCGTGCGCACGGATCACCCATCTGCACAAGGAGGAAGGCATGCTGCGGCTTCGCCACTGGGCTTTCCGCTACTCGCTTCTCGCGGCGTTTGTTCTCGCCGCGGGCGCGGGTTTCAAGTGGAACTAGCCCGTTGATGCCCGTGGTGGCCGGCCCGCGTTGCGGGCCGGCCGCAACGGTCTCGTATTCGGACGCGCCGACCCCTCTCGCGCGCTAGGTGTTTCTCCTCCCTAGCATCGCCCTCGGCGTCGCCTTCGCCTTGCTTCTCGGCGGAAAGCCGTCGCGCCTGCTCAGCTTCGAGTTCCGCCACGGCTGGGCGGTGTTCCTGGCCCTCGGCCTGCAGGTTGTCCTCTTCTCAGGCCTGCGTGAATTCGTTCCCGAGGCGCTCATCGAGCCGCTCCATCTCGGGACCTACGTACTCCTCTTCGCATTCGCGTTCGCGAACTTCCGCCATCTCGTCCTTCTCCCGCTGTTCATCGGGATGGCCCTGAACGCGATCGCCATCGTCTCGAACGACGGCAAGATGCCCGTCAACCCCGACGCCTGGGCGGCCACGGGGCTCGACTCGTCGGCCGCGTCGAACGTCGACGTCGGCGCCGACCGGCTCGCATTCCTCGGCGACATCTTCGCGCTCCCGCGCGAGCTGCCCTTCGCCAACGTCTTCTCGATCGGCGACCTGTTCCTCGGAATCGGAACCGTGATGCTGATCGTCATCGTGTCGACGACCGAGACGTCGCGGCCGGCTCTTCTGCCGTCGCGGCTCATCGAGCCGCTTCGAACCAAGTCCTTCAGGCGCCTGGCGAGCGGAAAGTTCGTGTCGCACCTCGGCGACTGGCTCACGGTCGCGGCGCTGGTCGGGTGGATCTACGCCGCCACCGGTTCCGTCGGCCAGGTCTCAGCGCTCCTCGTCATCCGGCTCGCGCCTCCGGTGCTCGGCGGCGGCCTGGCGGCCACGGTCGTGGACGCGTTCCCCCGTGAGCGCCTGCTCGTACTGGTCGAGTTCGGTCGCGGCCTCCTCGTCGCGGGCGCCCTGGCGGGCATCCTCCTCGACATCCGTGCGATTGCGTTCATCGCCATCGCGGGATCCGGCCTGCTGGCTGCGGTCTCGTCGGCCACCGTGCGCGCGCTCGTTCCCTCGATCCTCGATCGTGAGCAGCTTCCCGCGGGCAACGCGGTTCTCGAGCTGGCCCAGGACGGGGCGATGGCGCTCGGCGCACTCGTAGCCGGGATCGCGCTCGCGACGACGACCGCCGCGGTCGCGCTGAGCCTCGACCTCGTCACGTTCGTTGTGGCCGCCTTCCTCTACATGGGCGTTCGTGCCCGGCCGCTCGCCTCGACCGCCCGCCCCGGGAAGCGAGCGCTCGCCGAAGGCTTCCGGTACATCGTCGGGAGCCGTCTGCTCCTCATCGTCATCGTCGCCTTCGCGACCGCGACCGTGGCAACCGGTCTCACAAACGCCACGCTCCCGCGGCTGCTCGGAAGCGAGCTCGGGCTCGGCGCGGGCGCCTACGGTTTCGGCGTCGCGGCGCTCGCCGGCGGTCTCGCCCTCGGCGGCGCGGTCACCGGCCTCGCCCCGGTCGGCGACATCGGCGGCCGTTGGATCGGTGTTGCGCTGCTCCTCATGTCGTCGCTCTTCGTCGTGCTCGCGCTGACCGATCACGCGCCGACCGCGCTCCTTCTCCTCGGGATGATCGGGTTCCTCGACGGCACGACGGACGTCCTCTTCTCAACGATCATCCAGCGCGACGTGGATCCCGCGTACCACGGCCGCGTCTTCGGCCTCGCCTCGGCGCTCTTCACGATGTCGATGATGGGAGCGGTGGCGCTCGCCCCGCTCGTGAACAGGATCGGGGCGCCCGAAGCCGTCATCATGATCGCCGGCGGCTGCCTGCTCGCGGCCGCGCTTCTGGCGCTCGTCGGCACCCGGCACTCACCGACGTCTCTCCATGCACCGCCCGGTAGGATCGCGCTCGACCCGCGACCTTAGGGGGAAGATCTCATGGAATGTGACGTTGCCGTCCTCGGCGGAGGCCCGGGCGGCTACAGCGCTGCGATCCGCGCGGCGCAGCTCGGCGCCAAGACCGTCTGTATCGAGAAGGAGCCGGAGCTCGGCGGCACGTGCCTCCGGGTGGGGTGCATCCCGACCAAGGCCTGGGTGCAGACCGCGTGGGCGCTGAAGGAGGCCGGCGAGAGCTTTGCCAAGTTCGGCGTGCAGGTGAGCGAGCCGAAGCTCGATCTGGCGCAGGCGAACGTGTGGAAGGACGCGATCGTGAAGCAGCTCACGGGCGGCGTCGCGACCCTCTTCAAGGCGAACGGCGTCGAGTGGGTGAAGGGCGTCGGAACCTTCAAGGACGCGAACACGATCTCCGTCGAGGGCTCCGAGGACGTCACGTTCAAGCAGGCGATCGTCGCGACCGGCTCGTTTCCGATGCGCCCGCCGATCGAGGGGATCGATTCGCCGCGTTGCGTCGATTCGACCGCGCTCCTCGCCCAGACGGAGGTGCCGAAGCGCCTGGTGATCCTGGGCGGCGGCATCATCGGCTGCGAGTTCGCGTCGATCTTCAACCGGTTCGGCTCCGAGGTGACGATCATCGAGATGCTCCCGAACCTGATCCCGGCCGAGGACGCCGACGCGCAGGCGGAGCTGAAGAAGCAGTTCGGCAAGCGCGGGATCGCGCTCCACCTCGAGTCGACCTGCAAGAAGGTCGAGGACACGGGGTCGGGTCTCGTCGTCCACTTCGGCGAGGGCGAGACGGTCGAGGCCGACCTCATGCTCGTCGCCACCGGCCGGGCGCCGCTCGTCGAGGGCGTCGGGCTCGAGAACGCGGGCGTGACCTTCGACAAGCGCACGGGCATCTCGGCCGACGAAGGCCGGCGGACGTCGGTGCCGCACATCTACGCGGTCGGCGACTGCGCCGGCTATTGGCAGCTCGCGCACACCGCGTTTCGCGAGGGCGAGGTCGCGGCGGAGAACACGCAGGGTCACGACAACGTCGTGGACAACCGCGGCGTGCCGCGCCCCATCTACACCGATCCGGAGATCGCGGGCGTCGGCCTCACCGAGGCGCAGGCGCGCGAGCAATACGGCGACGACGTGGCGATCGGCAAGTTCCCGTGGTCGGTGAACGGCCGCGCGATGATGCAGGACGAGACCGTCGGCTGGGTGAAGACGATCCACGAGTCACGCTACGGCGAGTTCCTCGGCCTCGTCATGGTCGGGCCGCACGTGACCGATCTGATCGAGGTCGGCGTGGTCGCGCTCGACTCCGAGTCCACGATCGAGACGATCGCCGACGGGATGACCGCGCACCCGACGCTCTCGGAGGCGATCAAGGAAGCGGGCCTCCTGGCGCTCGGCCGCGCCATCCACATGC
This sequence comes from uncultured Thermoleophilia bacterium, assembly GCA_963716435.1. GTDB lineage: Bacteria > Actinomycetota > Thermoleophilia > Gaiellales > Gaiellaceae > CAVRUF01. The sequence goes on along the minus strand of OY970312.1, from coordinate 2,205,696 downwards.
CGAACAAGAAGCCCCGCGCAGCGACGCCGGCCTGACCTCGGAGGCCGCGACCGCGGCCATGTCCCAGGACACGTCGCTTGTGGCCACGGCCGGGGTCTGACCCCGGTCATGGCCCGCAGGGACATGACCTAACGCGCAACGCGGCTCGCTGTGGGGCATCGCGGCATCACGCTTCGCCAAGCGACTTGGTGGAGAAACGTGTCCGTACCGGCTGCGTCCGTGGACACGTCTCGCCGTCGGGTGTGCAGCAACCGGGCCGAGCGGGAACACGATGGTGATTAGACTCCGCGGGGGAAGGGAGCGACATGCTGAACCGCCGCAAAGCGATGATCGGATGGCTCGTCTACTCGGCCGCGAAGCCGGTCGCCAAGCACGCCGTGAAGAGCCAGGCCAAGAAGTCCGCTAGGGCGAAGCCCGCCTCTGCGTCGACGCAGGGCAAGGGCAGCGCCGCGCGGACGGCCGCACGGGTCGGCGCCGTCGCCGCACTCGTCGGAGGCGTGCTGTTCTGGCGCAGCCGGCGCTCGGGCGACGACGAGCTCCGCCGACCTGACTCCCGACGTCATCGTCTGCGGCGCCGGCCTCGCCGGCTGCACGCTCGCCCGCTATCTCGCGGAGGAGGGGCGCGTCGTCGTCGTGGTCGACCGCGGGGGCATCGGCGCGGGCGCATCCGGCCGAAACGGCGGCTTCCTCTTCCGCCAGCCGGACGAGTGGATCAACGATCTCCTGGCCGAGTCGGCCGAGATCTACAGCGAACTCGCCGAGCGCATCGAGCTGCCGTTCGAGTTCCGGCCGCGCACTCAGCTTCTGCTCGCCGCCGAGGAGGCCGAGCTCGACCGCGCCCGCACGTACGCCGAGGACGTCGGCGGAACCGAGCACGACACCGCCGCCGATCCCTGGCTCGCGAACGACCTCGCCGGCGGCTTCCTCGTCGAGGGCGGCTACACGCTGGATCCCTCGGCTACCACTGCAGCGATGGCCGAAGCCGCCCGTCGCGCCGGCGCCATCTTCCTGCTCGGCTGCGAGGCGAAGCAGGTCGTCACGAAGGGCAACCGCGTGACCGGGATCTCGACCGACGCCGCGCTGCTCCAGACCGAGCGCGTGATCGTCGCCACCGGCCCGCGCGCGCGCTTCCTCCTGCGCAGCGTCGGGCTCGACTTGCCCATATCCGCTACGCGCGGCTGGCTCCTCGAGACCGGCCCGGTGGAGCACGAGCCGCCGTACGCCGTCGAGCAGGCCGCGTGGCCGACCCAGGCGGAGATGGCACCGATCGCCGGCGACCGGACGCTCGGCGAGCTGGCCGAGGGCGAGCCCGAGCCCGGCCTCGTCTCGCTCCTCCTCGGCCCGCGCGCCGCCGGGCAGCTCGTGATCGGGACATCGCTCGTTCCCTCCATCCACGAGGAGCCCGAGGACGGCGGGACAGTCCGCCGGCTGGCCGAACGCGCCGTGCGCATCGCGCCGCACCTTCGGGACGTCACGATCTCGGCCGCCTGGTCGGGCCGGCGCGCCATGACACCGGACGGAAAGCCGCTGCTCGGCCCGGTCGGCATCGACGGGCTCGAGGTCGCCGCGGGGTTCTCCTCGATCGGCATGGTCACGATCCCGGCCGCGTGCCGCCGCTACGTCGCGGGAGATCGCACCTTCGACCCCGAGCGGCTCGCGTGAACATCCGGCCGCTCGAAGACCGCGACTACCCGGCCGTCGCGCGCGTTGTGGGCGAGTCCATGCTCTGGATGCCGGAGCCGACCGCGGCCGGCACGAAGCACTGGCTGACGAGCCAGCCTGAGCGGGCGAAGATCCACCTCCTCGTCGCCGAGGAGGACGGGCAGATCGTGGGCTTCGGGCAGAACCTGCTTGCCTGGTACACGAGCCGCACGGACCTAGCGTCGGTCTGGATCGGCGTGGCCGAGCACGCGCGCAACCGCGGCGCCGGATCGGCGCTCTTTCGCGCCGCGGGGGAGTGGTACACGCCGCTGGGGGTGCGGACGCTCACCACGACCGCGATCGAAGGAACGCCCGGCGCCGAGTTCGCGCTCGCGCGTGGCTTCGTCCGGACCCGGACTGCCTACCAGCAGCGCCTCGTGCTCGCCGACGCGGATCTCTCCGCCCTGGCCGCGCTCGAGGCGACGCATGCCGCGGACGGGCTGCGCGTCGTTCCCCTCGGCGAGATCACCGACATCGCGACCCTGCAGGAGCTGTACGCCATCGCGTCGGTCGACGTGCCCGAGGACGAGGTGGAAGACAACGTGCAGCCGGACGAGTTCGAGGCGCACATTCTCGGAGATCCGGAGATGTCGCGCGAGGCCAGCATGGTCGTGCTGGACGGCGAGAAGCCCGTGTCCCTCGCGTTCCTGCTCATCAACCCGGAGTCGATGATCGGCATGAGCGACATGACCGGAACGCTGCCCGAATACCGAGGCCGCGGCCTGGCCAGGCTCGCGAAGCTCGCGGTTCTCCGTGCGGCGCTGGAGCTCGGCGTCACGGCGGTCACGACCGAGAACGACGCCGAGAACGCGCCGATGCGGGCGCTGAACGCGAAGCTCGGCTACCAGCCCGAGCGCACGATGGCGAGCTTCAAGCTCGACCTGTAGCTACGCTGCGGCCATGGATCCACTGGTCGCTCCGATCGAGGGCGCGGACAGCAGCGAGATGGCCGGCGTGAAGATGGACACCGTCTCGGTCGGCAGCGCCCGGGTGAAGCGCGCGATCTACCCGGCGGGCTTCCGCTGGAGCCGGGACATGAAGCCGCTCGTCTCCACGGATCTCTGCATGCATGCGCACGTCGGGTTCCTGGCGCAGGGCGCGATCGCCGGCGAGTACGCCGACGGCTGCACGTTCGCGTACGCGGCGCCGGCCGCGATCGCGATCGAGCCCGGCCACGACGCGTGGGTGGAGGGCGACGAGGACGCCGTGCTGATCCAGTTCGACGCGGCCGAGAACACGGTCGACTTCCTGGGCATTCCGGCCGAGCACACGCACTAAGACGTCCGTAGCCGAGCTTTAGACTCGGCGCGTCAATGGCCAGCCTCCCGGTCGAATACAAGCCTGCGGCGTCGCGCGCCAAGGTCGTCATGTTCGTGCTCGTGGCGATCGTCGCCATGGATCTCGTCGCGGTCTGGTCCGATCTCGCCGAGGTCAACCTGCTCCATCGCGCCGGGACTCCGTCCGGGATCAGCTTCGAGGAGGCGCAGGACAACGACGCGCGGCAGGGCGTGGTCGGCATCGTCCAGCTGTTCCTCTATCTCGTGGCCGCCGGGTTCTTCATCGCCTGGCTCAACCGGATGTACAAGAACGCGATCGCGTTCGCCGACCCGGCGCCGAGGTGGGGGGCGGGCTGGACGATCGGCGCCTGGTTCGTTCCGATCCTCAACCTCTGGCGGCCGAAGCAGCTCGTGAACGACGTCTGGGAGTCGAACTCGAGGACCGGCGGTGGGCCGGCCTGGGTGCCGACGCTGCTCGCGGTCTGGTGGGGCGGCTGGATCGTCAGCACGGCGATCGACCAGGTCTCGTGGACGCTGTACCGGGAAGCCGACACGCTGGGGGAGTCGATTTCGGCGTCGAAGGTGCTCATCGCCGCCGACGCGGCCGACGCGGTCGTCGCGGTGCTCGCGTTCTTCGTGGTTCGGATCCTGACCGCCGGCCAGGAGGAGCGGGCCGAGCAGGTGCGCCTCGCGCCGGAGCCGGACCCGGACGCGGCCCCTTCGCGCCCCTCCTGGGCCAGGCCCGCCGAGGCCGAGTAGCCCGCCTCTCAACCGGCGCGCCTCCTTGGCCGCCCACCTGTCCGTTGCGGACATGAGGGGGGTCTGACCCCGGTCGTGTCCGCAGCGGCCGTGTCGATCGCCCGCAACTGCGCATGAATCCTGGCCGTCGGCGGCCGGCACCGGGACATGTCCGGGGTCAGACCCCGGCCATGGCCAAAACGGACGCCTGCACGACATCTTCACACGATCCCGAAGCGGCCTCCATCGCCTGTTGCCTACCCTGGAAGCCGTGAGCGAACGGCGCATCGCGGTCATAGAGGACGAAGCGACCATCGCGGCCTCGGTCGCGGCCCGGCTCCGCTCGGAAGGCTTCGAGGTCGAGATCGCCTCCGACGGACCCGCCGGAGTGGAGCTCTGCCGCCGCCTGCGCCCCGACCTCGTCGTCCTCGACCTCATGCTCCCGGGCATCGACGGCCTGGAGGTCTGCCGCCGCATCCAGCGCGACCGCGCGGTCCCGGTTCTCATGCTCACCGCGCGCGACTCGGAGTCCGATCTCGAGGTCGGCCTGGGCGTCGGCGCCGACGACTACCTGACCAAGCCGTTCAGCCCGCGCGAGCTGGTCGCCCGCGTCCGCGCGATCCTGCGCCGCGCCGAGCGCGGCCCGATGCCCGAGGACGGCCCGATCCGCATCGGCGAGCTCGTCATCGACCCGGCCACGCGCCAGGTCTCCCGCAACGGCGCCGAGGCGCATCTGACGCCGACCGAGTTCGACCTCCTGCTCCGCCTGGCGGAAACCCCGCACGTCGTCTACGGCCGCAGCCGCCTGCTGGAGCAGGTCTGGGGCCACCAGGTGCCGACCGGCGAGCGGACGGTCGACTCGCATGTCCGCTCGATCCGCTCGAAGCTCGGCCCGGACGTCATCCGCACCGTGCACGGGATCGGGTACGCGCTCGATTCGTCGGGGCTCGTGTGAGACCGCTCGACACACTCGGCTCGCTCAAGCTGAAGCTCGGCGTCGTCATCGTCGCGGCTGTGGCCGTGACCGTCGTGATCGTCTCCTTGGGGGAACGAGCCGGCCTCTCGCCGCTCATCACGGGCGTCGTCGCCGCGCTCGTCGCGCTCGCGATGGTGCAGTTCCTCGCGCATGGGATGGTCTTTCCGCTGCGCGAGATGGTCGGCGCCGCCCGTGCGATGGCCCGCGGCGACTACTCCCAACGGGTCACGGCCACCTCGAGCGACGAGGTGGGGGAGCTGGCGCGCGCCTTCAACACGATGGCCGCCGAGCTCGCCGAGGTCGACCGGATGCAGCGGCACCTGATCGCGAATGCCTCACACGAGCTGCGCACCCCGATCGGCGCGCTGCAGGCGACGCTCGAAAACGCCGTGGACGGGGTCGAGCCTGTCGATGCGGAGGCCCTGCTCCGCCAGGTCGAGCGCCTCGGCCGCCTGGTCGAGCAGCTCCTGGATCTGTCCAAGCTGGAGGCGGGGGAGGCACCGCTAGCGCGCTCGACGTTCCCGGCCAAGGAGCTCCTCGACGACGTGGTGCGCGAGTGGCGCCCCCAGGCGGAGGAGCGCGAGGTGCGGCTCGAGACGGCGGTCGAGATCGGCTTCGTCCTCGACGCCGATGAGGACCGGATGTACCAGGTGCTCGCGAACCTCGTCTCGAACGCGATCCGCCATTCGCCGCCGGGGACGAGCGTGCTGCTGCGCGCCGACGCCCGCAACGGCCACGCGCGGCTCGAGGTCTCGGACCAGGGCCCGGGCATCGCGCCCGACGAGGCCGAGCGCGTGTTCGAGCGCTTCTACCGCTCCGACCACGCGCGGGCGTCGACGGACGGCGGCAGCGGCCTGGGACTCTCGATCGCCCGGTGGATCGTGGAGCTGCACGGCGGCCAGATTCGAGCGGAGCAGGCCGATCCGCACGGCTGCCGCATGGTCGTCGAGTTGCCGCGCTAGCCGACCTTCCCGGTCGAGAACATCGGCTTTCACGCAACCCCGCACGGCGCCTGGGATCCACCCGTTTTCGGCTCTGCGAAAGGCCATGTCCGGGGTCAGACCCCGGCCGTGGCCGAAACGGACAGCTACGCGGCCGCGGGCACGAGCCAGGTCGACCGCGCGAAGGCGCGCACCGATCCGTCCACCCCGTACACGGCCGAGCCCGCGAACCGCTTGCGCCCGTCGGCTCCGATCGGCCAGCCGGCGACCACGTACGCCTCGCCGCCCACGACCGGCTCGACCACGCGTGCCGCGAGCCGCCCGAGCAGCACGCCCGAGCGCGAGAACTCGTCCACGGCCCAGCCCGACGGGCAATCCAACGCGGCCCACACGAGGAGGTCGTCGACGTCGGCCGGCGCAGTCCACGGCCCCGCGACCAGCTCTCGTCCCTCCACCGGACCGGGGAAGATCCCGAGCCCGTCGTCGCGGTCGGGCCCGCAGACGAAGCACGTCGAGTATGCGTGCGCGACGAACCCGGAGTAGCCCTCGCGGGCCGCGGTCGCATCCGCGAGGGACACCGGTGCCGGAACATCGAGCTCGAGCGAATCCAGCCCCACGGCCTCGGCTACGAGCACGTCCCCGTCGAGCACGCGCACGCCGCCGTTTCGCTCCACCCGAAGCGCGCGGTCGAGGGGAGGAGGCACGCGCAGCGTCACCTCGGCGAGCCCGCCGGCGAGCCCGGCGACGAGCCCGCACGCGTACCCGCCGTTGGCCGACCCGGGCGGCCCGTTGAACCGCCCGGGGATCGTGATCGTCTCCACTAGCAGGCGCCGCGCTTCGACCAGCCGAGGCTGGCGCTCGCCTCGAGCCCGGTCGCGATGTGCTTCGCGGTCGTGGCGAGGGAGTAGCGGCCCGGCTTCCATTTCCCGTTCGGGCAGGCCATGCCGAGCGAGCGCGCGGTGAGCGTGAAGCCCATGTTCGGCCCGCCCTCGGCGCAGTTCACGACCAGCCGGGACTTCGACTTGCGCACGACGCGACCCGTTCCATGAGCCGGGATCCGCTCGACGATGATCGAAACCTTGACGCGCCGAGTCGCGGAGCAGCCGAGCGTCTCGTTGATCCATCCGCCGCGCATGTCCGCAGCCTTGGCCGAAACGAGAATCGAGGCGGAGACGTGAAGATCGCCACTCTTGGCGTCAGCGAAGACCTCGGGCTCAGCGAGGGCAACCCCGGCCAAAACCGCCGCCGCGAGCACCATCATCGCGAAGATCGTGAAGCGTCTCATCGTCTCCTCCTCGTGCGTCGAAACCGTTGTGGGCTGACGGTAGCGGGCAACCCCGGCGCGCGCCGATTACCGTTCAGGCCAATGATGATCACGGAGAAGACCAAGCAGGTCATCCCGTTTCGCCCGGGCGACGCGAAGCGCGTTGGCGAGGGCTGCTTCTACCTCGACCAGATCGTCTGGCTGAACGGAGACCGCATCGAGCCTCGGCGACCGCGTCGGCTTCAACTACGGCTGTTTCGTGAACGGCTACGGCGGCCTGACGATCGGCGACGACTGCATGTTCGGCCCGTACGTGATGATCCACACCGCGAATCACGAGCTCGGCGACCCGAGGCGGCCGCCGTCCGAGCCCGGCTGGCGCGACGACGGCCCGCTCGAGATCGGCCGCAACTCGTGGGTCGGGATGGGCGCGTGCGTCCTCCCGGGAGTCACGATCGGCGAGGGCTGCGTCGTCGGCGCGGGCAGCGTGGTTACGCGCGATCTGCCGTCGTTCACGGTCGCGGCCGGAAATCCCGCGCGGGTCCTCCGCGAGCGGGATCACTGAGGCCGATGCGCGTCCTCTTCCTGGAGCAGCAACCCTGCATCCGCGCCCTCAAGATCGGCGTGGGGCTCCGCTCGTCGATCCCCGGCCTCGAGCTCGGCTTCGCCTACCGGGGGAAGAGCCTGACCGAGTGGTACGGCGCCGGTGACGAGACCTTCGACCGCCTGTGGCGCCTGACCGGGAACGTGCGCGCCGCGCTCGACGCCGTCCTCGAGGAGTTCCAGCCGGAGCTCGTCCACTGCCACAACCTGCCGGACGCCATGACGGTGCTGGCGACCGAGCTCGTCGCGGGCCGTGCGCCGGTCGTCCACGACGTCCACGACCTTCAGAGCCTGCGCCAGACGCCGTACGAGGACGGCTTCCCCGAGCCGGGCGACCCGCTCCTCCTGGAGCGCCGCGCGATCGAGGAGAGCGACGCGCTCGTCACCGTCTCCGCCGAGCTGCTCGCGGAGATCAGTACCCGCTACCGGGTCGCCGGCCCGGCGCTGGTCTTCCCGAACTACGCGCTGCAGCGCGATCTGCCGCGCCGCCTCGCCTCCACCGAGCGCCGCGTCGGCGACCCGCCGCGCCTCGTCTACCAGGGAACGCTCTCGGTGAACGGCGGTCACTACGACCTGCGCGAGATCTTCCGCGACCTCGTTGCCCAGGGCGTGTCTCTGGACGTCCACCCGAACCGCGACGTGCCGGACTACCGCGAGCTGGCCGAGCATCTCCCCGGGCTGGCGGTGCACGAGCCGCTCTCGCCGGCGGATCTCCTCCGCGAGCTACCGCGCTACGACTTCGGCTGGTGCGGCTTCAACGAGACCCTGAACAAGGCCCACCTGGACACGGCCCTCCCGAACAAGCTGTTCGAGTATCTAGCGTGTGGCCTCCCGGTGCTGGCGTTCCCGCATAGAGCGATCACGCATGTCCTAAAGGAGCGAGGGCTAGGGATCGTGATCGAGTCCCCGCGGGAGCTGGGCCCAGAGCTGAAGCGGCGCGATCTGGCGAAGCTGAGGCGGCGGGTTGGGGAGGCGCGCGGCAAGCTCACGGTGGAGGCGAACATCTCCGCGGTTGTTGAGCTGTACGAGACCCTGGTGGAGCCGACGCAGGCGAGGCGGCCCGGCCAGCAGCGGGATTCCCAAGCGGTTGAGCTCGCGCGATCGGCCGCCTGGTTCGCGGACTAACCGAGCCCGAGCAGCCGTCGCCAGCGCCGCTGCGGCTCTCGCAGACCTCGCCGGCCCTCGATCTCGGCCGCAAGCTTCCGTTGACGTGCCCGGAGCCGTTCGAGACTCGTCTCGGCGTACGCCAGTTCCTCAGGCGTCATCTTGCGTTTCTTCATCGTCCTCCTCCACCAGGATACGCCGGATGTCCAGGGTCGTTGCGTAGATGTCGGCGAGGCCGGTGAACATGTCGTAGACCTCGTCGCGGGTGATCGTGGCCTCCGCGATCGTCGGGCGTCTCCAGAGCACACCTCGATGGTTCCCGTGGCGAGCCGCCGCCGCAAGATGGCCAATTGGGCCGCTGTCTTGCGCTGCCATGTGCTGCCAGGGAAAATCCGAATGTGTCCAGCCCGGCCATGTACCTCGGGGCGGGGACGCTGCGGCAGCCCCATGAGAAGCGGTTTCCGGAGCGCCCGTGACCGATGCGTCCCTCGCATACCTCACGCCTGAAGGCAAGGCGCGGGGCAAGATCGACGAGATGCTCGACGCGGCCGGCTGGGTCGTGCAGGACGCCCGGCAGGCGAATCTCGGCGCCGCCCGGGGCGTCGCAATCCGCGAGTTCATCCTGGCGCCGCCACATGGGCGCGCCGACTACCTGCTGTTTGTGGACGGCCAAGCCGTCGGCGTTCTCGAGGCCAAGAAGGAAGGCGAGACTCTCACGGGCGTTGCGTGGCAGACGGCGAAATACGTCGACGGGCTCCCGGAGGAGGTTCCGACCGCTCTCGAAGGGCCGCTGCCCTTCGCCTACCAGTCGACCGGAACCGAGACGCGCTTCACGAACTCGCTTGATCCGGAGCCCACCAGTCGCGACGTGTTCGCGTTTCATAAGCCGGAGACGCTCGCCGCGTGGATCGAGGAGGTCTCACGCGAGCCGGAAGCGCCGACGCTTCGGCATCGGCTCACCAAGCTCCCTCCGCTCGAAGATCCGAACCTTTGGCCGGCGCAGCAGCGCGCGATCCAGAACCTCGAGGTCTCACTCGCCGAGAACCGTCCGCGCGCGTTGGTCCAGATGGCGACCGGCTCGGGCAAGACCTACACGGCTGCGAGCCTCGCGTACCGGCTCATCAAGTACGGCGGCGCGCGCCGCGTCCTCTTTCTCGTTGACCGCGCGAACCTAGGCCGCCAGACGCTGAAGGAGTTCCAGGGCTTCACCGTTCCTGACCTCAACCGCAAGTTCACTGAGCTCTACAACGTCCAGCAGCTCGCGGGCAACAGCATCGATCCCGTCGCGCGAGTGACCATCTCGACGATCCAGCGCCTCTACTCGACGCTGCGAGGCGACGCCGAGCTCGACGAGGAGCTAGACGAACACTCAGCGGACCAGGTCGAACCCGCCGCCCCAGTCGAAGTGGAGTACAACCCAGCCGTCCCGCCCGAGACCTTCGACGTTGTCATCGTCGACGAGTGCCACCGCTCGATCTTCGGCGTCTGGCGCCAGGTCATCGACTACTTCGACGCATTCGTGATCGGCCTCACGGCGACCCCGAACAAGCAGGCGCTCGCGTTCTTCAACCAGAACCTCGTCATGGAGTACACGCACGAGCAGGCCGTGGCCGACGCGGTCAACGTGGACTTCGACGTGTACCGCATCCGCACCGAAATCTCCGAAAGCGGGAGCACCGTCGAAGCGGGTCTCGTCACCGAGTTTCGCGACCGGCGGACTCGTGCGAGCCGCTGGGACAAGCTCGACGAGGAAGTCTCGTACGGCGCCGAGGCGCTCGACAGAGCCGTCGTCTCCAAAGACCAGATCCGCACAGTGCTCCGAACGTTCAAGGAGCGCCTCTTCACCGAGATCTTCCCGGGTCGCAGCGAAGTCCCCAAGACGCTCATCTTCGCCAAGGACGACGCGCACGCCGACGACATCGTCAAGGAAGTGCGCGAGGTCTTCGGAAAGGGCGACGACTTCGCCGCGAAGATCACCTACAAGGCGACCGGTCGCAAGACGGACGAGCTGATCGCATCGTTCCGCAACAGCTACAACCCGCGGATCGCCGTGACCGTCGACATGATCGCCACCGGCACAGACGTGAAGCCGCTCGAGTGCGTCTTCTTCATGCGCTCGGTCAAGAGCCGCACGTACTTCGAGCAGATGAAAGGCCGCGGCGTGCGCGTCATTCAGCCGTCGGACTTCCAGCTCGTCACGCCCGACGCGAAGGCGAAGGACAGGTTCGTGATCGTCGACGCCGTTGGAGTCACCGAGACCGACCTCGTTGAGACGGATCCGCTTGACCGCAAGCCGACCGTCGCGCTCGACAAGCTCATGCGACAGCTCTCGTTCGGCGTACGCACGACCGATGTTGTTTCGTCCGTGGCAGCGCGGATCGCACGGCTCGACCGGAGCCTGACGCCGGATCAGCGCGCGGAGCTGGAAGGCCTCGCGGGGATGAGCCTTAATGACCTGGCGCGCGGAATGGTTGAGGCGGTCGATCCCGACCTTCAGTTGGAAGCTGCGCGCAAGACGGCCGGCACGGACGAGCCCGACGTCGACGCGATCGCGGCGGCAGCGTCCTCGCTCGTGGAGGCGGCCGTCGCGCCGCTCGCCGCGAACCCCGACCTCCGCGAGCGGCTCGTCGAGCTGCGGCGACAGCAGGAGCAGATGATCGACCACCTCTCGAAGGACGAGCTGATCGACGCCGGCTACTCGCAAGACGCGACCGACCGCGCCCGCTCGACCGTTGCGTCCTGGGAGGGGTTCGTCGCCGAGCACCGCGACGACATCACGGCGCTCCAGGTGCTGTACTCGCGTCCGTACCGCGAGCGACTGACGTTCGCGCAGGTGAAGGAGCTGGCCGCCGCAATCGAGAAGCCGCCGCACGGGTGGACGCCCGAGCGGCTCTGGCAGGCGTACGAGGCGCTCGACCGCTCACGCGTGCGCGGCGGGAAGCAGCGCGTGCTCACCGATCTCGTGTCGCTCGTCCGCGTCGCGCTGCACGAGGACGAGGAACTGGTCGCGTTCCCCGAGCACGTGGCCGAGCGCTTCCAGGCGTGGCTGCTCCAGCAAGAGAACGCCGGTCGCGAGTTCACCCCCGAGCAGCTCCGCTGGCTGCACTGGATCGCGGAAGCGGTCGCGACGTCTCTCGGCGTGTCGATCGAGGACTTCAACACAGTGCCGTTCGTGCAACACGGCGGCATTGGCGGCGCAGTGAAGGTGTTCGGGGACGAGTTGACTCCGCTGCTGGAGGAGCTCAACGAGGTGCTCGTAGCGTGACGATGCCGAACGGATGGGTCCGCGTGGAGCTGGGTGACATCGTTCGTCCCGAATACGGCAAGGGCCTTCCGTCTGCGGAAAGGAACGGATCAGGCCAGGTGCCGCTTATCGGTTCGGCAGGGGTTCTGGGCTACCACGATGTCGCGCTTGTCGATGGGCCCGTTGTCGTCGTTGGCCGCAAGGGGAACGCTGGTGCCGTCCACTTGTCGCTCACTCCCTGCTGGCCGATCGACACGACCTACTTCCTCCGAGTTCCGGCCAGTATTGATGCGAAGTTCATTGCCTTCCAGGTATCCGATGCAGGTCTTCGGGGGTTGGATTCCTCGACAGCGATCCCCAGCCTCAGACGTCCGGATCTTGAGAGGGCCGTACTGCTCCTGCCGCCGCTCGCCGAGCAGCGGCGGATCGTCGCGGCGATCGAGGAGCAGTTCTCGCGGCTTGACGCCGCGGAAGAAGGTCTCGAAAGAGTGCTCCCTCGACTCGCGGCGTTCCGTGAACAGGCAGTCGGCTCTGCGTTCCGAGGGGACTGGAGCTGGACGACTTTGGGCGAGATCGCGGACATTGTCGGCGGTGTGACAAAGGATTCCAAGCGGCAGGCAGACCCGAGTTACGTCGAAGTGCCTTACCTTCGTGTGGCCAATGTCCAGCGGGGTTACCTCGATCTCGGAACTGTGGCGATGATCAGAGTTCCGCCCGACAAGGCGGTCGCATTGAGGCTCGTGCCGGGTGACGTCTTGTTCAACGAAGGCGGAGATCGGGACAAGCTTGGCCGTGGCTGGGTTTGGTCGGGCGAGGTCGAGAACTGCATCCACCAGAACCATGTCTTCCGTGCGCGTCTTCGGGGTGGCTTCGACCCCCGGTTTGTGTCCTGGCACGGGAACACGTACGGACGCGCTTGGTTCGAGAAGCACGGGCGTCAGACGACAAACCTGGCGTCTCTGAATCGGACTACGTTGAGCGCGTTCCCTGTTCCTTCCCCGCCACTCGAGGAGCAGTGCCGCATCGTTGCTGAGATCGACCAGCAGCTGTCGTTGATTGATTCGTTGCGCGCCGCGATCGACGCCGCACAGAAGCGGAGTGCTGCTCTCCGTCGGGCGATCCTCGAACGAGCCTTCCGCGGCGAGCTCGTCCAGCAGGATCCGAACGACGAGCCGTCCTCGGCGCTGCTCGAGCGCATTCGCGCCGAGCGCGCCGCCGCGCCGAAGCCCACGCGAAAACGGGTGACGGCATGACCGAAAACAACGGCCTCGTTCAGAAGCTCTGGGGCTACGCGAACGTTCTCCGCGACGACGGGCTCTCGTATGGCGACTATCTCGAGCAACTCACGTACCTGCTCTTCCTGAAGATGGCGGACGAGGGGATGAAGCCGCCGTTCAACGGTGAGCGGATCGTGCCCGAGGGATCCGACTGGCCGTCGCTCCTCGCGCGCGACGGCGACGACCTCGATGTCCACTACCGGCACGTTCTCGAGGAGCTGGGCCGGAACAGCGGGATGACCGGTGTCGTCTTCCGCAAGGCGCAGAACAAGATCCAGAACCCCGCGCTCCTGCGGCGTCTCATCGCCGATCTGATCGACAAGGAAGACTGGCTGATGCTCGACGCGGACGTAAAGGGCGACGCGTACGAGGGTCTCCTCGAGAAGAACGCGGAGGACGTGAAGACAGGAGCGGGGCAGTACTTCACGCCGCGGCCGCTGATCCGGGCGATCGTCGACGTCATGCAGCCCGAGCCGGGCATGCAGATCTGCGATCCGGCGTGCGGCACCGGCGGGTTCCTGCTCGCGGCCCACGACTACATCGCGGGGAGCGGGATGCTCGACCCGGACCAGCGCAAGCAGCTGCGTTTTGATGCGCTGCACGGGTGGGAGATCGTCGACGCGACGGCGCGGCTCTGCGTGATGAACCTACTGCTCCATGGGATCGGCGCCGAGGACGCCGAGAGTCCGATCAGGGTCGACGACGCGCTGAAAGCCGACCCCGGCGACCGGTTCGAGATGGTGCTCACGAATCCGCCGTTCGGCAAGAAGTCGGCGATCGCGTACGTGAACGAGGCGGGTGAGGCGGAGCGTGAGTCACTCGTCGTGGTGCGCGACGACTTCTGGGCGTCGACGTCGAACAAGCAGCTCAACTTCGTCCAGCACGTAACGACGCTGCTGAAGCCGGGCGGTCGTGCAGCGGTCGTCGTGCCGGACAACGTCTTGTTCGAGGGTGGCGCTGGCGAGACGGTGCGGCGGAAGCTCCTGCATGAGTGCGACGTTCACACGCTGCTGCGGCTTCCGACCGGGATCTTCTACGCCCAAGGCGTGAAGGCGAACGTCCTGTTCTTCGACCGCAAGCCGGCGAGCGAGACGCCATGGACGCGCGAGCTTTGGATCTACGACTTCCGCACGAACAACCACTTCACGCTGAAGCAGAACCCACTGCGGCGTGAGCACCTCGATGAGTTCGTGGAGTCGTTCAAGCCGGACGCGCGCACGAAGCGCGAGGAGAGCGAGCGGTTCCATCGCTTCACGTACGAGGAGCTGCTCGCGCGCGACAAGGTGAGCCTGGACATCACGTGGCTCCGAGACGAGTCGCTGGAAGACATGGAAAACCTGCCGGCGCCAGAGGTGATCGCGCAGGAAATCGTGGAGGAGCTCGAGGCTGCGCTTGCAGAGTTTGCGGCAATCGCGGACAGCCTCGGAAGCAAGGAGAATCCAGATGCGTGAGATCGGCGGCGAGGCTAAGACCGTTCGCCAGCTTCTAAGCGGCACGCGCTACGGCATCGACTACTACCAGCGCGAGTACCGCCCCAGCGAGGATCGCATTCACGTCGTCTCTGATCTTGGCCACGAGATCGTGCGACGACGTCCCCGTTCGCTCGTACTTGCCGAGCAGCATCAGGCCGGGGCGCACGTCGATCGGTCGGTTGCCGAGCGCCTTGGTGAACCGCTCGACCGCGGCGGCGTCGCCCGGCTCAAGGTAGCCGCGCTCTTCCAGCCACGCGCGAATCGTCGGCATCTCCTCGCGCGGGTACCTCCGGATCCATGCGGCGTCGGGACCTTCCCAGCGTTCGGCGTACTCCTCGGCAGTCAGGTCGGGCTCCATGTAGAGACGTTGCGACGGGGCCGAGTTGAAGAAGGCGAGGGCCGGCCGTGGAATCGCGTTCCATGAGCGTGCGCGCGTCGCCGCGATCATCCTCTTGGCTCGGCCGTCGGAGTACAGATGAAGTGCCTGAGACTTCAGCTCGCCGGGCCACATGGCGACTACCGCCTTCCCGCCGGAGTCCGCAACCGCGAGGCGCTGCAGCGACTGGGCGCCCAGGTGATTGTCCAGCCGGACGTGGTTCTGGTTCGCCTCGGGCTCGAGACCGGTGATCTCGCGCAGCAAACCCGGGAGCGGAGAAGCCCAGAGGTCGAGATCGGGAGCGCCGTAGTAGGCGGTCATGGCAGCCGCGATCGTATTCGGCCGTCGGTGTTCAGTCCATCTCTCGGCCCGGCAGGTAAGAGTCGAGGGCGGTCGCGAGATACTCAGGGGCAGCGTCAACCGGCACGCCAACCTCATCCGCCGCTAGGGGGACGATCGCGAGGCTCGTTACCTGGCCGGGGGAACCGGCGGACGAGGGCACGACGTCCCGGCTATTGAATCGGACGCGCGGCTGTCGTAGCGTCTACGACCTCGAATGCACCGTCGCCTCCGTCCGACGCTCTACCTCATGGCTCTCGCTCTCGTGGCCGTGCTCGGGCTGCCGGCTGCGGCTAGCGCGGTTCTCGGCGGCACGAACGGGCGCATCGTCTTCGCCAGCGGCCGCAGTCCCGCCTCGGGCGACACGGAGGCGAAGCTCTACCTGAGGACGACGATCGGATCGACGGGCGGCGGCTCTGTCGGTCCGGCGCTCACGTCGGGTGCGGGCCAGTACCGGCATCCGACCTGGTCTCCCGATCGCGCGAAGATCGCGTACGCGCGTCACGACGGCGGCTCGAAGCGCGTCTACATCCACAACCTCGTGACGGGGACGATCACGCCGATCAGCAACGCCACCGACGTTTCCGACCGCCCGGCCTGGTCTCCCGACGGGACGCGCATCGCCTTCGAGACCACCGCGGCCGGCCAGACGGACATCATCGTCTACACCGTCGCGACCGGAGCGACGCTGAACCTCACCACCGGCGTCTTCCCGGCGACGGAGCCGTCCACCAAGCCCGCGTGGAGCCCGAACTCGCAGCTCGTCTACTACACGCGGGGAGCCCCGGGTGGGGCGGCCCCCGGCCAGGACGCCGACATCGTCGTCGAGGTCGCGAATGGACTTGGCAGCCCTTCGCTTGCCGTGCCCGATTCCGAGCTGAGCGAGTTCCAGCCTTCGATCTCGCCCGACGGGACGAAGATCTGCTTCACGCTCGGGACCGGCTTCGACGGAACCGCGGACGTGTGGGTCGCGCCGCTCGCGACGCCGGCGTCGCAGACGCGCATCTCGGACGACAACGTCGGGTCCACGGCCGCGCACGGCGACTACAACTGCACCTGGTCGCCCGACGGCGTGTTCATCGCCTACGTGCGCGGAACCTTCTCCGTGGGCGACCTCGTGATGGAACGCGCGGACAACTCGAACCTGACGCCGTTCGTCCTCGAGAACATCGCCGGAAGGTTCGACGGCAACCCCGACTGGGCGCCGGACGGCCGGCCGACGTGCAAGCCCGCCAAGCCCGAAGTCCTTCGCGGCGGCTCCGTCTTCGTGAAGCTCAACTGCTCCGACACCGGGCCCGCCTACGAGCGGACGCCGGTCAGCGAATCGATCCGCGACGCCCCCACCAAGGGCACGCTGGGCTCGGTGCAGCAGGGGAGTCCGGCCCGCGTCCGCTACACGGCGGGGTCGACAACGGGCACGGACACGTTCACGTTCCGCGGCTTCGACGCCTTCGGATTCGGGCCGCACGCGACCGCGACGATCCAAGTACTGCGGCCCGGGCGCTGCGCCAACCTGAAGAAGGGGAACAACAAGGCGAACACGCTCGTCGGGACGCGGTTCGGCGACCGGATCCGCGGCCTCGGCGGAGCCGACGTCCTCCGTGGCCTCGAGGGTGACGACTGCCTGGAGGGGGCCGGGGGCAACGACCTGCTCGTGGGCGGCGCCGGAAACGACGTCCTGAAGGGCGGACCGGGCCAGAACACCCTCAACGGGGGATCCGGGAACGACACGATCCGCGCTCGGAACGGACGAGCCGATCTCGTCCTCTGTGGAGCGGGTACGCGCGACGTCGCCGAGGTTGACTTCGCGGACGCCGTCAGCGGCTGCGAGCGCGTCCGCCGCGGATAGCGGCATCCGGCGGCGCCGGCCGGTTAGCTGATGCGAACGCTCGACGGCAAGCTCCAGTTCTCCCCGACCGACCTGAACGGCTTCCTCGCCTGCCCGCACCTCACGGCTCTTCAGGTCGCGGTCGCGCTCGACGAGATCAAGAAGCCGTACCGCGTCAATCGCCACGCGGCGCTCATCCAGCGCAAGGGGGACGAGCACGAGGAGCGCTACCTCGCGCGGCTCGCCGACGAGGGCCGCGACATCACCACGATCGACTTCGACGACCGCGACTGGGATCGCGCCGTGCCCGAGACCGAGCTGGCGATCGCGAACCAGGCGGACGTCATCTACCAGGCCGCGCTCCGCGAAGGCGACTGGCGCGGGCTCGCCGACTTTGTCGTCTCCACGCCCGACGGATACGAGGTCATCGACACCAAGCTCGCCCGCCACGCCAAGCCGGCTGCACGTGCTCCAGCTCTGCTTCTACACCGAGCAGATCGCTCGGATCCAGGGGAACGAGCCCGCGCGGATGCACGTGGTCACGGGGCGCAGCGAGACCGAGACCTACCGGCCGCAGGACTTCGCCGCGTACTACCGCCGGCTCCGCGCGAGATTCCTCCACGCGGTCGCCGAGCGGCACGACATCTACCCGTACCCGGTCGACTTCTGCGGGCTCTGCGACTACCTCTCCCTCTGCAAGGAACGCTGGAACGCCGACGACCACCTCACGCTCGTCGCCGGCGTCTCCCGGCTTCAGGTCGAGCGGCTGAACGCGGCCGGGATCACCACGCTCGCCGGGCTCGCCGCCACCACCGAGACGAAGATCCCGAGCATGCGCGCCTCCACGCTCGACGGGCTCCGGCAGCAGGCGCGGCTCCAGCTCCACCACCGCGAGAGCGGGGAGCACCGCGTCGAGACGCTGCCGCTCGAGAAGGACCGCGGGTTCAACCTGCTCCCCGAGCCGAGCGCGGGCGACATCTGGCTCGACTTCGAGGGCGACCCCTGGTTCGACCCCGCGCACGGGCTCGAGTACCTCACCGGCTGGATCGAGCTCGACGACGACGGCGCGCCGGTCTACCGCGACCTGTGGGCCAAGGGCCGTGCCGAAAAAAAGCAGGCGTTCGAGGACTTCGTCGACCACGTTGTCGCGCGCCGCCGCCGCTTCCCCGGGATGCACGTCTACCACTACGCCGCCTACGAGCGCACCGCCCTCACGCGCCTCATGGGCGAGCACGCCACCCGCGAGGACGAGCTCGACGACCTCCTGCGCGGCGAGGTGCTCGTCGACTGCTTCCGCGTCGTGAAGCAGGCGCTGCGCGCGTCCGTCCCCTCGTACTCGATCAAGGAGGTCGAGGCGCTCTACGGGTTCGAGCGGCAGGCCGAGGTCGGGGGCGGGAGCGAGTCCGTGGAGGACTTCGAGCGCTGGCTCGAGATCGGCGAGCAGTCGCTCCTCGACGGGATCCGCGATTACAACCGCGAGGACTGCGTCTCGCTCTTCGAGCTCCATCGCTGGCTGCTCGGCCTGCGGCCGGACGGGCTTCCCTGGCGGCCGCCGCCGGACAAGCGCGAGCGCACCGAGGAGGCCCAGGAGCGCGACGACGAGCGCGACCGCGTGCGCGACGCGCTGCTCGACGGAGCGCAGGAGGGCGATCCCGACTGGCTGCTCGGGCAGATCCTCGACTACCACCAGCGCGAGGCCCGGCCCCAGTGGTGGGCGTACTTCTACCGTCGCGGGCTCGACGACGAGGAACTCGTGGACGACGGCGAGACGCTCGGCGGGCTGGAGCCCTTCGGCGAGCCGGTGCCGGTGGCGCGGTCGCTCGAGTACGCGTTCACGTTCCCGCCGCAGGAGCACAAGATCGGGCGCACCGGCGTCGATCCGGCCACCGAGCGGCCGCATCCGGTCGCGATCGACAACGAGCACGGGACGCTGACGCTGCGCCGCGGGCTCGCCCTGGCCGAGGAGCCGCTGCCGACCGCGCTCGTTCCTCCGATGCCGCTCTCGACCCGGGTGCAGCGGGACGCCCTCGTGCGGTTCGCGAAGGCGCGCGGCGACTATCCGGCGCTCGTCGAGATGCTCGAGCGCCGCCCGCCGGGCGCGTTCCTCGGCGGCTCACTGGAGGACGCGGCGCTCAGCCTCGCCGGCAGCTACCTGTTCGTCCAAGGGCCGCCCGGCTCGGGGAAGACCTGGAACGGCGCGCGGATGGCGGTCGCGCTCATGCGGGCCGGCCGGCGCGTCGGGGTGACCGCGCTCAGCCACAAGGCGATCCACAAGTTCCTCGAGGACGTCGAGGAGGCGGCCGCCGAGGCGGGGTTCGAGTTCCGCGGGATGAAGAAGGCGAGCGGGGAGGAGTCGCGGCATGAGGGGCCCTTCATCGAGAGCACGGACTCGAACGAGGCGATGCTCGACCCCGAGCTGCAGCTCGTCGCGGGCACGTCGTTCCTCTTCGCGCGCGAGGACATGGACCGCCACGTGGACACGCTGTTCATCGACGAGGGCGGGCAGTTCTCGCTCGCCGACGCACTCGCGGTGGGGACGGCGGCGCGCAACGTCGTCGTGCTCGGCGATCCGAACCAGCTGCCGCAGGTGTCGCAGGGCTCGCATCCCGACGGGACGAGCGCATCGGTCGCCGGACACCTGCTCGGGGACGACGAGACGCTGCCGGCGGGGATGGGCGTGTTCCTCGAGGAGACCTGGCGAATGCGGCCCGAGGTGAACGCGTTCATCTCCGAGTCGTTCTACGAGGGGCGGCTCGAGCCGGCGGCGGTGACGTCGACGCGGGCCGTGGCGGACGGGGCCGGAGTGCGGTTCCTGGCCGTGGCGCACGGCGGGCACAGCACGGCGTCGCCCGAGGAGGCGCGCGCCGTCGCCGGGGAAATCGACCGGCTTTTGGGGACGTCGTATTCGGACGCTGGTGGGGCGCGGGCGCTCGGGCCGGCCGACTTCATCGTGGTCGCGCCGTACAACGCGCACGTCCGCTGCCTGCGCGAGGCGATCCCCGACGAGCGGATCCGGATCGGCACGGTGGACAAGTTCCAGGGCCAGCAGGCGACGGTCGTGCTCTTCTCGATGGCGAGCTCGTCCGGGGAGGACGTGTCGCGCGGGCTCGACTTCCTGTTCTCGCGCAACCGGCTGAACGTGGCGGTGTCGCGGGCTCGGTGCCTCGCCTACGTGGTCGCGAGCCCGCGGCTGCTTGAGGCGAGCTGTCGCACGGTGGAGCAGATGAGGCTCGCGAACGCGTTGTGCCGCTTTGTCGAGTTGGCCGAGGCTGTGCCCGGGCCGGCGCTCGCTGGGCCCGCCGGGCCCGCCGGGCCCGCCGCGTAATTTCGGCACAAAGCTGACACAGACACGTGCGGGTTTCTTCGCTTCACTGGTGGGGTGGAGCAGGAACGGGCATCCGCTGAAGTCGTCGCCGGGGCGTTGGACCTGGACGGACTCCAGTCGGTCGCGTGCCCGATGTGCGTCTTCGGGGTCGCCTGCGCGCTCGACTCCGACGACGAGCAGGAGGTGCGACGGACGCTGCGGTTCTTCGTGCCGCTGCTTTGGGACGAGGGGCTCGACGCGCCGGTGCGGGCCGCGCTCGAGGCCGCGCGGAAGGCCGGGGTCGCGGACGCCGGGGCCGCGATCGCCGACCTCGAGGCCCGCGGGCCGCGGTCGTTCGTCTTCATGGCCGTCGTGCGCGCGCTCGCAGTGCGGCAATCCGAGGCAATGAGGCGGAGTTACATCACTTCGCAAAACTGACGTAAGATGGAGGAGGTGAAGCGGCTTCAGATCATGATCGAAGAGGAGCTCGACGCCGAGCTCGGACGCCAGGCTCGCAAGGAGGGCGTGTCCAAAGCTGCGCTGATCCGCCGGTACGTCGGGGAGCGGCTCCAGGTGGCATCGTGGCCGCCGATCAGGGAGGACCCGTTGTGGGAACTCGTGGGCGCGGATCCCGATGCGGAGCCGGTCGACGACATCGACGAATATCTCTACGGACCGCTCGGCCCGGGCGCATGATCTTCGTCGACAGTTCGTTCTGGATCGCGACGCGGATGCCGCGCGATGCTCACCACCGCGCGGCGGCGGAACTGCTCGAACGCTCAGCCACGGAGCGGCTCGTAACCTCGACTCACATCCGGGGTGAAACCTGGACGTTCCTTCGTCGGCGTGTGGGGTACGCGTCGGCGATGCACTTCCTCGACCGCTTGGCCGGAACGTCTCGACTCCAGGTCGAGTTCGTCTCAGAGGATCTCGAGCGCGAGGCATGGAGCTGGCTGCGCCGCCACGACGAGCGGCCGTACTCGTTCGTCGACGCGACGAGCTTCGCGCTCATGCGCCGGCTCGGGATCCGCGAAGCGTTCGCGTTCGACGGCGACTTCGCCGCGGCCGGGTTCGTCGAGCTGCGGCCGGACTAGCGGCCGCCTCGGGAACGCAGAGATGCGCTGGCCCCGGCCTACCCCTGCGCCCTCGCAGACTGGCGGGCCGTGGGGGTCGTCGCTGGAACAGCCGCCTTTGGCACGAGATACCCGGTGACAGTCAGCTCGCTGGCCACCGACCCGAGCGCCACCGCGTACAGCTTCGCGCCGGCCTTGAGCGCGAATCCGGGATTGAAAGGCACCACGGTCATCCCGATTCCGCCTGGATTGAAGCGCGTGACGATACGAGTCGAGCAGGAGCTGTCCAGGCTGACAAGGGCGAAGCTCCCCAATCCCGGAGAAGGGTTCTGCCACACGTTGAAGGCCACGCTCGTGATGATCGCCCCCGATTTGGCCGGCGCGGCGAACACCACCGTGCACGTTGACACGACCGACTGCGTGAAGACGTTTCGGTACATCGCCGGGCTCGCCGGAGCCGTCTGGAGCTGGTTCGCCGGGGTCACCTGCGCGCGCTTGCCGTTGGTGCCGACGATGTTGATGAGACCTGCCGAGCCGACGGCCGCCGGTGCGAGCAGGATCCCCGCGACGAGGCCGACGGCCAGCCAGAGGCCTCCGGATTCCCGCATGAAGGTACGCATTACGAGCTCCTCTCGTTCCATTTGCAACAACGCCGCCGAGGGTACGCCGCAGCCGGACACCGCTCAACCCCGCCGGGGAACACCGACGCACCGTGTGCGACGATCCCGCGATGCGCAAACGGCCCGACCGCCTCGACCGGCTGCCGCACCAGTACTTCGCCGGGCTGCTCGCTCGCGTGGCCGCCGCGCAGGCCCTGGACGGGCCTCCCGTCGTCGACCTCGGACGCGGGAATCCCGACATCGGGCCGCCCGCGCACGTCGTCGAGCGTCTCTACGAGGTCGCGCTCCAACCGACGGCGCTAGTCCACGGCTACGCGCCGTTCCTCGGGCTGCCCGAGCTGAAAGAGGCGATCGCCGCCCGCTACGCCGCGCTGTACGGCGTCGAGCTCGACCCCGCCACGGAGGTCGCCGTCATCGCCGGAACCAAGACGACGCTCATCGAGTTCGCGCTCTGCACGGTCGAGCGTGGCGAGACGATCCTGCTGCCGGATCCCGGGTACCCGGACTACACCTCGGCACCCGCGCTCGCGGGCGCGCGCGAGGTCCGCGTACCGCTCGACCCGTCCGCGGGCTGGGCGCCCGACCTCGAGCGGGCGCCTCGCGACGGCGTCGGCGCGCTCTACCTCAACTACCCATCCAACCCGTGCGCCGCCTGCGTCCCCGACGGGACGTTCGAGTCCGCGATCGACTTCGCCGAGCAGACCGGCGCGGCCGTCATGCACGACTTCGCCTACGGGGATCTCGTCTACGACGGGCGCACGCCGCGCAGCTTCCTCGCCACGCCGGGCGCGCGGGAGGTCGGCATCGAGCTTTTCTCCTTCTCCAAGACCTACGGGATGGCCGGCTGGCGACTTGGGTTCGCGCTCGGGAACGCCGAGATCGTCTCACGCCTGAACCTGATGAACGACCACGTCCGCGCCGGGATCTTCCGCGCCGTGCAGGAGGCGGGGATCGCCGCGCTCACCGGCCCGCAGGACTCCGTCGAAGCGCGCCGCGCGCTCTACGAGGAACGGCGAAACCGCGTATTCGAGACGCTCGCCGGCACGCGGGCGACCGACGTCCGCTGCGAGGGCACGTTCTTCGTCTGGTTCCGGCTCCCGGAGGGCGTGACCGCGGACGGCGTCCTCGACAGCCACCGCGTTGCGCTCGCGCCGGGCGAGGGCTTCGGCCCGACCGGCAAGGGCTGGGCGCGGATCTCGCTCGCGACGCTCGACGAGCCGCTGGATCTCGGGCTCGAGCGCCTCGCGGACGCGTTCGCTTGAAACAAACGGCACAGCGTCATACGGTTGCCCGATGCTCCGAGGGGTCGCAGTAGCCACCACCGTCCTAGTCGCCCTTGCGCTCGCGCCGACCGCGGCCGCGAAGACGTACAAGGTGACGACGCGCTCCGACCACGCCCCCGGCGCGTGCACGGCCTCCGACTGCACGCTGCGCGAGGCGGTCATCGCCGCGAACGCGACCGTCACGGTCGCCGACACGATCCTCCTGCCGAGCACGAAGCCGTACAAGCTGACGATCCCGGGCCAAAACGAGGGCGGCGCCATGACCGGCGACCTCGACATCACGAACAACCGCCTGCGGATCGTTCACCAGGGGAAGGGCAGGGCGACAATCGGCGCCAACGGTCTCGACCGCGTGTTCGAGGTGTTCGAGCCGGCGACCTTCGAGAGGCTCGTGATCCAGGGCGGCAAGTCGGGCGGCCTCGCCGGTCTCGGAGGCGGCATCCTCGCCTACGCCAAGGTGACGCTGCTCGGGTCGATCGTGCGCGGCAACACCGCGGACTTGTGCGGCGGCGGGATGCACATCGATTTCGGCGTGCAGCTCTTCATGCGCAATTCGACCGTGACCGGGAACTCCGCGATGTTCGACGGCGGCGGGATCAGCGCCGGCTGTAACGGCGGCTCCGCCAAGGTGACGATCCTCGACTCGACGATCTCCTACAACCGCGCCGACTCGAACGGCGACGGCACCGGCCGCGGCGGCGGGATGTACCTAAAGACCTCGGCCGGCGTCCAGTCCGAGATCCTGCGGAGCACGTTCTCAAATAACCGCTCGGAAAGCGAAGGCGGCGGCATCTACACCGACCTCGGCCGCCTGCGCATCACCGGGAGCACGGTGAGCGGAAACCGGGCAGGGGACAACGGCGGCGGCATCGAGGTCGACGGCACCGATCCGTTCGTAGCCGTGAACACGACGGTCGCGGGGAACCGGTCGGAATCGCAGGGCGGCGGCATCCATGCCGATGGCAACGTCGTCCGGCTGAATGCCGTGACGGTCGTGCGCAATCGCGGCAACGCGGATGGGCTCGGCAGCGAGGTCGGCGGCGGGATCGTCGACACCGGCTCGGTCAGCTTCTCCGTCGAGAACTCGCTGATCGCGCTCAACACGCTCGCGCCGTTCGTGCCGGGCGATCCTCCGATCAAGAGCGACTGCGCGTCAGTCGATCCCTTCACGTCGCTGGGGCACAACCTCCTTTCGACGCGCTTTCTGTGCTTTGGGTTCTCGCAGCCGAGCGACCGCGCACGCGCGAATCCGCGGCTCGGGAACCTCGGCAATCACGGCGGGCCGACGAAGACCGTTCCGCTCCTGGCGAAGAGCCCGGCGCTCAACCGTGCGGGTGCGTCAGCGCCGAGCCGCGACCAGCGCGGGAAGAAGCGCGGCAAGAATCCGGACATCGGAGCCTACGAACGGACATGACCCGTATTCGGACCTCGATCCTCGTGCTCGCCGTCGCGCTCGCCTGCGCGCTCCCCGCGGCCGCGCTCGCCGGCGCCCCGACGAAACGCGTGAGCATCAGCAGCGCCGGCGTGGAGGCGGATCTCTCGTCGAGCGACGTGAGCATCTCCGCAGACGGGCGGTTCGTCGCTTTCCAGTCGAACGCCACGACGCTCGTCCCGCACGACACGAACGGCTTCAGCGACGTCTTCGTTCGCGACCGCAAGACCGGCACCACGTACCGGGTGAGCGTCGCGACGGGCGGCGCGCAGTCCGACGCATTCTCGGGCAACGCCGAAATCTCCGCGGACGGTCGCTTCGTCGTGTTCGCCTCGGACGCGACGAACCTCGTCCCCGGGGACACGAACGGCCGCAGCGACATCTTCATCCGCGACCGCAAGACGAAGACGACGCGGCGCGTCAGCATCAGTTCGGCGGGGGTGCAGGCGGACGATCACAACTACGACCCGTCGGTTTCCGCGACCGGCCGGTTCGTCGTCTGGGAGACGTACGCGAAGACGCTTGTCGCCAAGGACACGGACGACCTCCAGCACGTCTATCTGCGCGACCGCAAGAAGGGGATCACGCGGCGGATCTCGATCGGGATCGGCGGGGCGATTCCCGACGGCCACTCGAGCGTCTGCAGCGGCTATGGGCCGGCGATCTCGGCGGACGGCACGTACGTCGCATTCGCGTCGGAGGCGAAAAACCTCGTCCCGAACGACACGAAGGGGAAAACCGATGTGTTCGTGCGGAACTGGAGGACGGGCGTCACGCGGCGGGTGACCGTCTCGAGCGCGGGGGCGGAAGGGGACATCGGCGGGAGCTCGTACTGCTCGATCTCCGGCGGCGGAGGGCTCGTTGCCTACGAATCCGACTCGACCAACCTCGTCAAGCACGACGGAAACATGGAGACGGACGTCTTCGTGCGGAACTGGAAGACGAAGAAGACCACGCGCGTGAACGTCACGTCGTCCGGCAAGGAGGCGACCGACTGGGGCGGCTACTCGGGGATCTCGGCGAACGGCCGGTTCGTGGTCTTCCAGGGGCCGGACTCGAACCTCGCGCCGAAGGACAAGAACGGGAAGGACGACGTCTACGTCCACGACCGGTGGACGAAGGAAACGCGACGCGTAAGCTTCGGCAAGGGAAACCAGCCGAACGGGAATGGCTACGCCTGGATCTCCGCCAACGGCAAGTTCGTCGTCTTCGAGTCGGACCTGAAACTCGTCAAGAACGACGGGAACGACGTCAACGACATCTACGTGCGCGGACCGCTCGTCTGGCACAACCCGCGTTAGCGGAGCCGCCGCTCGAGCTTCACGCCCGGGCGTGTGGCGGGGCCCCGTGCCCCGCCCGAATGGCTTTGAGCCTAGCGCGAAAAAACGCACGGAACCGTCACGAGTGCGCCAGGTTCGGCACAGGCCTGCAACGAAAGAGCGCGGCGCCGCCAATCGACGTGCGATGAGCGCCGAGAGCGTCGGATCGGACACGCATCCGCGTCCTATGCAGACGCGCGCTGCCCGCGCGAAATTACTTGTAGCGGTAAATGATCCGCCCGCGCGAGAGGTCGTAAGGGGACAGCTCGAGCTTCACGCGATCGCCCGGGAAGATCTTGATCCGGTAGCGGCGCATCTTCCCGGCGGTGTAGCCGAGCGCCTCGTGCCCGTTGTCGAGCGCGATCTTGAACATGCCGTTCGGGAAGGCCTCCACGATCTCGCCTTCCAGCTCGAGCTTCTCTTCCTTGGTGGCTATTCGATCACCTCCTTCCTGGCCGGAGAATAATCGGCAAAGCGGTGCTCAGACGTGAAAAACTCGTATCGATGCCGCTTCGACTCGCCGCCGTTTGCGGGCTTCTTGCGCCCGTCGCCTGGCTCTCCGCGATCGTTCTCGGCGGGCTCGCCCAGCCGGACGCCTACAGCTCGCTGGACGACGACATCAGCGACCTCGGCGCCCTGACCGCCGATCAGGCGTGGATCTACAACCGGATCGGGACGAACCTCACCGGGCTCCTCGTACTCGGGTTCGCCCTCGGCGTCTGGCGCGTCGTCGGACGGAGCATCGTCGGCCGCATCGGGCCGGCCTCCTCGTCGTCGTGGGGCTCGGGATGTTCTCGGAGGGCTTCCTCCGGCTCGACTGCCGCGGGATCGACAAGGCGTGCGAGAACGACTCGTGGCACTCGACGGCGCACGGGATCGAGTCCGGAATCACAGGGGTCTCGCTCTATCTCGCGCCGGTCTTCCTCGCGTTCGCCTTTCGCCGGATCCCGGAGTGGCGCACGCTTTGGCCGTGGACGCTGGCGGCGCTTCCGGCCACGATTGCCGGCGGCGCGATCGGCAGCGCGTTCGGGAACGGCGCGGCGTCGCGCGGCGGCGCGATCGTGTGGTTCGCGTGGCTCGCGCTCGCCGCCGCGTGGATGCTGCGGATCTCGGCCGAGAGGCCGGCGTGATGGCGGAGCCCGCACAGCTCCCGCTGGGCAAGCGGCTCTTCTTCGGCGGGCTGATCGCCTCGCTCTCGGTCACCGCCGCGCTCGCCATCGGCATCCTGCTCTTCTCGGAGTTCTCCGACACGTCCGTGCGGATCCTCACGACGACCGGGCTCGTGGCGCTCTTCAGCCTCGTCGCGCTCCCCGCCGGGATCCTGCTCGATCAGCGGCGCGCCGTCTGGCTCGCCTGGCTCGTCATCGCGCTCTCGGCCGCGGCGTTCGCGGTCTCTCTCGTCCTGATCTGGCGCGACTGGGAGGCCGAGGGCGGCGAGGGTCTTTGGAAGACGCTCACCGTCGTCGCGGCGTTCGCCGTCGCGTCGTCACAGATCGCGATGTCGACGTCCCGCCGCGGGCTCGGCGACACACGGGTCCTGCGGATCCTCTACCTGGGGAGCATCGTGCTCGCGCTCGCCGGCGCGTCCCTGATCGCGTTCGGCGCGGTCGCGGAGGTCGACTCGTCGGGCTACTGGCGCGTGGTCGGCGCCGTCGTCATCGCCGATCTCTTATTCGTGATCGTCCAGCCGATCGCGCGCCGCCTCGGGTCTGCGCCGGCCGCCCCGGAGCTCGTGTTCGCGTTTCGCTGCGTGCTCGACGGGCCCGCCGGGGAGCTCCCGGCCGGGTACTCGGCCCTCGGGGACCGCCTCGTCGTCGCCTGCGAGGTCGGCGGGCCCGACTTCGGCGCGGCTGTGGCGACCGCGATCCGCACGCTCGAGCGAAGCGGGCGGCGGGTAGACCGGGTCGAGCGCGTCGGATAACGGCAGCCGTCTTGAGCGGCTGGAACAATGGGCGACCCGTGCCCGACGCGCCGTTCGTCCACCTTCACGTCCACTCCGAGTACTCGATCCTTGACGGTGCATGTCGGATTCCGGACCTGGCCGCTCGGGCCGCGGAGCTCGACATGCCGGCCGTGTCGCTCACCGATCACGGCTCGCTGGCCGGCGCCGTCGAGCTCTACCGGGAGGCCGGAAAGCAAGGATTGAAGCCGATTATCGGCTGCGAGGTCTACGTTGCCGACGACCGGCGAAAGCTCGAGCGCGGCTTCGCGCATCTCACGCTCCTGGCCGAGTCGAACGAGGGCTACGCGAACCTGATCAAGCTCGTCTCGAGCGGCTACCTCGAGGGCTACTACTACAAGCCGCGCGTCGACTTGGAGCTCCTCGACCGCTACTCGAAGGGGATCATCGCGCTTTCGGGCTGCATGTCCGGGCGCGTGTCGAAGGCGCTCCTCGACGGGAATCGCGCCGGCGCCGAGGCCGAGCTCGCGCGGCTGCGCGACGTGTTCGGCGCCGACTCCACGTACGTCGAGCTGCAGAACGCGGGCCTCAAGCAGCAACCCGATCTCGTCCGCGATCTCGCCGAGCTCGCGGGTGGCCTGAGCCTGCCGCTCGTCGCGACCGGCGACGTCCACTACCTCCTCGCCGAGGATGCCGCCGCGCACGAGGCGCTCCTCTGCATCCAGTCGGGCGACACGCTCTCGAACCCGGACCACTGGAAATTCGAGACCGACCAGTTCTTCTTCAAGACGCCGGAGGAGATGGCGCTCGACTTCCCGGATCACCCGGAGGCGATGCGTCGCACGCTCGAGGTCGCCGAGCGCTGCAACGTGACCATGGAGCTCGGCGGGATCCTGCTCCCGACGTTCCCGGTTCCGGACGGGCGCGACGCCTTCGACTACCTCGTCGAGCTCTGCGAGAAGGGCCTCGGGCGCCGCTACGAACGCGCCACGCCGGAGCTCACGGAGCGGCTCAAGTTCGAGCTGAAGACGATCAAGGAGATGGGCTTCGCGGACTACTTCCTGATCGTCTGGGACTTCATCCAGTTCGCCAAGCGCGACGGGGTCGGCGTCGGCCCGGGACGCGGCTCGGCGGCCGGCTCGTTGGTTGCTTATTGCCTGGAAATCACGGATATCGACCCGATCCGCTACGACCTGCTGTTCGAGCGATTCCTGAACCCGGGGCGCAAGTCGATGCCGGACATCGACATCGATTTCTCCGTCCACGGGCGCGACCGGGTGATCAACTACGTCCGCGACAAGTACGGCTCGGACCGGGTCGCCCAGATCATCACCTTCGGGACGATGATGGCCCGCGCCGCGGTGCGCGACGCCGGCCGGGTATTGGACGTCCCGTACGGCCAGGTCGACCGGATCGCGAAGCTCATCCCGGAGGGGCCGAAGGTCTACCTGGAGGAGTCGCTGAAGCCGGGCGCGGAGCTGAAGGCCGACTACGACACCTCGGAGGAGACGCGGCGGATCGTCGATCTCGCCCGGCCGCTCGAGGGGCTCATCCGCCAGGACTCGATCCACGCCGCGGGCGTCGTAATCGGCGACCGGCCGCTCACCGAGTACGTGCCGCTCCAGCAGAAGGGCCCGGACCAGGAGGTCGTGACGCAGTTCCCGATGGGCGACGTCGAGGCGCTCGGGCTCCTGAAGATGGACTTCCTCGGATTGCGAAACCTGGACGTCCTCGACGAGGCGATCGAATTGATCGGCGGCGATCTCGACCTGCGCACGCTGCCGCTCGACGACCCGAAGACCTACGAGATGCTGCGGCGCGGGGACGCGACCGGCGTCTTCCAGTTCGAGTCGTCGGGCATGCGCGAGGCGCTGCGCCAGGTGAAGCCGACCGAGTTCGAGGATCTCATCGCGCTCGTCGCGCTCTACCGGCCGGGGCCGATGAGCTACATCCCCGGCTACGGCCGACGCAAGGCCGGCTCCGAGGCGGTGGCGTTCCTCGACCCGCGGCTCGAGCCGATCACCGGGCCCACGTACGGCATCTGCATCTACCAGGAGCAGTACATGGAGATCGCCAAGCAGCTCGCCGGCTTTTCACCCGCGGAAGCGGACGATCTGCGCAAGGCGATCGGCAAGAAGATCCACTCGCTCATGGCGTCCCTGAAGGACAAGTTCCTCGAGGGCTGCGCGGCAAGCGGCCTCACGCCGCAGGTCGGAAACCAGCTCTGGAAGGACATGGAGCAGGCGCAGGACTACTCGTTCAACAAGTCGCACGCCGCGTGCTACGCACTGATCGCCTATCGCACGGCGTACCTGAAGGCGCACCACCCGGCCGAGTACATGGCCGCGCTCATCTCCTCGGTCATGAACACGAAGGACCGCGTGCCGATCTACGTCGCCGCGTGCGACGAGATGGGGATCGACGTGCTGCCGCCCGACGTGAACGAGTCGGCCGCCGACTTCGCCGTGGTCGAGGGGAAGATCCGCTTCGGGTTGAACGCCGTGAAGAACGTCGGCGGGGCGGCGGCGAAGGCGATCGTCGCGGCGCGCGCGGCGGGCGGGCCGTTCGAGTCGATCTGGGACTTCACCGAGCGCGCCGACCCGCAGCTCGTGAACAAGCGCGCCGTCGAGGCGCTCGCCAAGTGCGGGGCGCTCGGCTCCACCGGGGCGACGCGGCTCGCGCTCCTCCAGACGCTCGACGAGATCGTGGCGTGGGGCTCGCGCCACCAGGCGGACATGCTCTCCGGCCAGGGCTCGATCTTCGACCTCGGTGGGTCGGACACGGGCGGCGCGGTCGTGCGGCATCACCCGGCGCTGGCCACGGCCGAGTTCGCCAAGCAGGATCTTCTGCGGCTCGAAAAGGAGAGCCTCGGGCTGTACGTCTCGGAGCATCCGCTGGACGGGGTTCGCGCGGCCTTGGCGCGGAAGGCGGATTGCCGCATCTCGGAGCTTCGAACGCCGCCGCGACGGGGAGGTCGTGACCGTCGGCGGTATCGTCGGCTCGCTGAAGCAGATCACGACGAAGAAGGGCGACCAGATGGTCTTCCTGCGGCTTGACGATCTCTCGGGATCGGTCGAGATCGTGGTCTTCAACTCGGTGCTCACGAGCGCGCGTGATCTGCTCGTGGACGACCGGATCCTCGTCGTGAAGGGCCGCGTCGACCACAAGCAGGAGGGCGAGACGAAGCTGATCGCCCTGGATGTCGCGCCGTTTGAGGGGCAGCCCGACGCCGAGTCCGAGCGCGAGGTGCACCTGCGCGTGGACGCGCGCCGGGCGCCGGCGGGGTTGATCCGCGAGCTCGCCGACGTCACGAAGCGCTACCCGGGCGAGGCGGCCGTGGTCGTCGATCTCGAGCTCTCGGACGGGGCGCACACGTACGCGTTCGGCCCCGAGTTTCGCGTGCGGCCCGAGTCGGATTTCTACGCCGAGGTGAAGGCGATCCTCGGCGAAGCCGCGATCCGCTAGCCGGCACCCCACTCGTCCCGGCCGGTCATGTCCCTTCGGGCCATGACCGGGGTCAGACCCCGGCCGTGGCTGGAGCGGACATGTCCGCGGCTTGGAAAGGCCTGCAAATGCGGCTGTTTGCTCGCCTCGCGCGGGACATGGCTGGGACATGTCCCACGGACATGTCCACGATCGTGTCCGGTTGGGCCGCGGCTAGTTGCGCTCGGCGAGGCGGTCGAGGATGTAGCCGGCGTACCAGCCGGGCCAGTCCTCGTCGCGGGCGCCGAGCTCGCGCTCGTAGGCGCCGTGTGCGCTCTCCGCCTCGCGGAGCAGCGCGGCCAGTTCGTCCTGGGTCAGGCTCGATGCGTCCATCTAGTTCCTCCGTGGTCTGCGGAACCGTGAGTGCGGATCGTCGCGCGGCGGATCGTCGCGCGGCGGATCGTCCGCCGGCGGCTCGTCCCCGTCCTCGGCCTCGGGCTCCTCCTCCGGCTGTTCCTCCTCGGGCTCGGGCTCCGGCTCCGCTTCGGGCTCCGGCTCGGCCGCCTCGTTCGCCACTTCTGGAGGCTCCTCGGGCTCGTCCTCGACCGGCTCGGGCTCAGGCTCTGGCTTGGACGGAAGGTCGGGCGCGGCCATCCGCGCGACGGGCGGCTCGTACAGCGGCTTGGGCGGTTCAACCGGCGGCGGAACGGGAGGAAGCGCCGGCGGCTCGGGCCAGTCGGCGGGAGCGCGGGCCACGAACTCCTCGACGTGCGAGAGCGCGTCCGTCAGCGAATGCCGGGCCCATTCGGCGCGCTCGGACATGTAGCGGATCCGTTCGAGGATCGCCTGCTCGCGCCGTCGGGCGTTCTCCTCGAGGTCGGCGGTGTCGCGGAGCGCGTCGGCGCGGATCGCCTCCGCCTCGGCCTGGGCCGAAGCGAGGATCGAGCGGGCCTCCTGCTCGGCCTCCTCGCGCTGCTGGGCGCGCATCGTGGCTGCCTCGGACTCGGCCTGGCGGCGGATGTCCTCCACCTCGGAGCGGGCCATCTGGACGATGTGGTCTGCGGCGCGCTCGGCCGCGGTGAAGACCGCAGAGACGCGAGGCCCGATCCCGGCGTTGGGGTCGTCGCTTTCCCCGTCTCCAGGCGAAGCCCCGCTTCCGTGTTCATCCGGAAGCCGCATGCGCGGAGGGTACTCGTTGCGGACGACGGAACCCCGGGCGCCCGGGCGGTGTAGAACGGACAGCGTGGAGGGCCGCCCACGAGATGAATCCGACCTCGTCGAGCGTGCGAGACGAGGTGACACCGCGGCCTACGAGGAGCTTGTGCGTCTGCATCAGGGGATCGCTTTCCGAACCGCCTACCTGGTCACGAGGAACGCCGCGGACGCGGAGGACGCCGCCCAGGACGGGTTCGTGAAGGCGTACCGGGCGCTCGGCCGCTTCGATCGGGGAGCGCCGTTTCGCCCATGGCTCCTGCGGATCGTCGGGAACGAAGCGCGAAACCGGGGCAGGACGGCCTGCCGGCGCTCGACGCTCGAGCTGCGCCTGGCCCGAGAGCCCTCGGGGGACGCGGCCCCGTCCCCCGAGACCAGTGTGGTCGCAACGGAGCGGCGCGAGGAGCTACTCGCGGCGCTCGGCCGGCTCCGAGACGACGAGCGGCTCGTGGTCGAGTGCCGCTTCTTTCTCGACCTGAGCGAGGAGGAGACCGCGGCCGCCCTCGGCATTCGCCGCGGCACGGTCAAGTCGCGCCAGTCGCGCGCGCTCGCCCGCCTGCGCGAGGAGGTGGAGCATGGCGACTGACCTGGAACGCGAGCTCCGCAGCCTCGCCGCAGCGCTCGAGCTGCCGCCGGCGCCCGACCTCACCCTCGGCCTTCGCGCCCGCCTCGAGCCCGCGCCGCGTCCGCGCCGCCGCCGCGGCCTCGTCCTCGCGCTCGCGATCGGCGTGGCCGCCCTGGCCGCCGCGTTTGCCGTGCCGCAGGCGCGCACGGCCATCCTCGACTTCTTCGGATTGAACGGCGTCTCGGTCGAGCGGGTCCCCACGCAGCCGGTTGCGCCGGACAACCCGGCCGACTCCGGCCTCGGGCCCGTCGTTCCGCTGGACGAGGCGCTCGAGCGCGCGAAATTCAGCGTCGTCGTCCCGAAGAGCGCCGCCGACGAGGTGCGTTTCACCGACGACCTGCCGGGCGGCCAGGTGTCGTTCATCTGGCGCGACGACGAAGGGGAGATCGAGCTGCTCCTCTCCCAGTTCCGCGCCGATTTGGAGCGCGACTACGTGGAGAAGGTGGCCGGACCGGACACGACGATCGAGCCCCTCGAGGTGAGCGGCGAGCCGGCGCTCTGGCTCGGCGGCGCGCCGCACGCTTTCGGGTACCTCAATCTAGGGAACGAGTTCGCGCAGGCCCCGCTCCGCCTCGCCGGGCCGACGCTCCTGTGGCAGCGCGGAACAGCGATCCTCAGGCTGGAAGGGGATTTGACGCGCGACGAGGCCGTTTCGATCGCCGAGGCGCTCGGCTGAGCAACGCCCTCGTCTCAGGGACGGAAATCACCCTTTGCGGGGACTAAAGCGGCGGGCCTGGGGGCGATGGGGATGTATGGCGTCTGCCCCTCTCGTACTAGACAAGAGCACCGAAGCGGATCGCGTCGTCAGCTGGCGGCTCGCGGAACTCGAAAAGGCCGGGTACGACGCACCGGCCGCGTTCGAGCTCGCCGAGCGGTCTGATGTCGACCTCCACTTCGCGGTGTCTCTTGCTCGCAGCGGTTGTCCCGCTTCGATCGCCCTCCGGATCCTTCTCTAGACCCGGCGCGCGCGATCTCCTGAGCCCGTAAAGTCACGGGTTCTCATGGGCCTGCTCGCATCCATTCCGAGCCCTTCGAGCGGCGAGATCGAACTCGGCCCGCTGACGCTGCACGCCTACGGGTTCATGCTGCTCATCGGGATCACGGCCGCCGTGCTCCTCACCGGCTACCGGTGGACGCGGCGCGGCGGCGACTGGGATCTCGTCCTGCGCGTCTCCATGTGGGCGGTCGTCGGCGGGATCATCGGCGCGCGCTTCTACCACGTGATCACGTCGTGGAGCGAGGTGGACGTCCCGAAGTGGCAGGGCGTCTTCGAGATCTGGGAGGGCGGCCTGGGCGTGTGGGGCGGCATCGCCGGTGGAGCGATTGCCGCGGCGATCGTCGTGCACCGCTCAGGCGAGAGCGTCTGGGCGTTCTTCGACGCGGGCGCGCCCGGCGTGCTCCTCGCGCAGGCGATCGGCCGGTGGGGCAACTACTTCAACCAGGAGCTCTTCGGCAAACCGACCAACCTGCCGTGGGGGCTAGAGATCGACACCCTCAAGGCGACGCAAGCGGGCTATCTGGGGAGCGATCTCTTCCATCCGCTCTTCCTCTACGAGTCGCTGTGGTGCCTGCTCGGCGTCGGCGTGCTCTTGCTCGTCGACCGGCGCTTCACGATCAAGGCGCCGGGGGTCTTTTGCCTCTACGTCGCCTGGTACACGGCCGGGCGCCTCGGCTTCGAGTTCCTCCGCGTCGACCCCGCGCACGAGTTCTTCGGGATCAGGCTGAACGCGTACGTCGCGGCCGCCCTGCTCGTCCTCGGGATCGTCGGATTCGTGTGGTCGCAGCGGCGCAGCGGCGAGCCGAAGCGGCCGCGGCGGCGCAAGAAGGATCCGGCGCCGAAGCCGCAGCGCACGATGGCGATTCCGAAGAGTCGCGTCCGTCCCCGCGGCTAGCATCGCCCGCATGTCCGGGGTCCGAGTCCGCGATCTTCCGCTTGACCTTGACGCCTTCCAGGGCCCGTTCGACCTGCTCCTGACGCTGATCCTCCGCGAGGAGCTCGAGCTGCCCGACGTGGCGATCGCGGACATCGTTCCGGCGTTCCTCGAGCGCCTCGCCGAGCGCGAGGAGCTCGACCTCGAGGCCTGCGGCGAGTTCCTCGTCCTCGTGTCCGCACTGCTCGAGCTGAAGGCGCGCGAGCTCTTCGGCGCCGAGGGAGATTTCGAGGATCTCGAGCCCGAGGAGGCCGCGAACGAGCTGGCCGAGCGGCTGGCCGCCTACCGGCGGATCCGCTCCGCCGCGCTCTGGCTCGAGGAGCGGCTCGCGAGCGAGGGCGACCGGTGGTTCCGCATCGGGCCCGCGCCGCTTGCGCCCGTGCCCGCGCCGGCGCCGCTGGCCCAGCACGATCCCGGGCTGCTCGGCGTTGCGTTCCGCCGGCTCGCGGCCGAGCCGCCGGCCCCGTCGCTTTCGCATCTCGGCACGTTCCCGCCCGTTTCGCAGTTCCTCCAGCGCTTCCGGGCGCTGCTTTCGCGCAAGAAGACGTTCCTCTTCGACGCCGAGGTGGACGGCCTCTCGCGCGTCGAGCAGGCGGTCGCGTTTCTCGCCCTCCTGGAGCTCCGCAAACGCGGCGAGGCTACGCTGCGCCAGGCCGCTCCCTTCGAACCCATCTCGGTATGTACCAGCCCAATCTCCGCGTAATCGACAACCCCGTAGACCGCGTCGCCCGCGTGCTCGAGGGGCTGCTCGTGGTCGCGTCGCGGCCGCTGACCGTGGACGAGCTGGCCGACGCCGCAGCGACCGATCCCGATCGCGTCGAGACGGCGCTCGCGCTCCTCGCCGGTCGCTACCGGGAGGGCAAGAGCGGCATCGTGCTCGAGCCGGTCGCGGGCGGCTGGGCGTTTCGCGCGGCGCATGAAGCGGCCGAGGCGTGCTCGCGGCTCTTCGACCGTCCTATTTCGCGCGGCCTCTCGCAGGCTGCCTTGGAGACGCTGGCCGTGGTCGCCTACATCGGGCCGGTCAGCCGTCCCGAGATCGCGCGCTTGCGCGGAGTCGCCGCCGACTCCGCTGTGGCGAGCCTGGTCGAGCGCGGCCTGGTCGCGGAAGCCGGCCGAGATTCGGAAGGCGGCGCGGTGCGCTACGAGACGACGCCGCTCTTCGAGCGAGTGTTCGGGCTCGCAGGGCTGAACGAGCTTCCCGGACCTGGACGATCTCGGCGGCGACGCCGAGGAACTGCGCGCCAGGCTCGAAGCCGTTGCCGAGCGGCGCTAGCCATGCGCGTAATGCACGACCACGAAGCGGACGACGCCTACATCCAGCTAACCACCGACTGGAAGGCGAATCCTGACGGGTCGAGCATCATGCTCCTCCCGTCGTACGTCGACGAGCTTCCGGTTCGGATCGACCTCTTCTTCGATGCGGAGGACCGGCTCGAGATGGTGAGAGTCGGTGAGGCGAGTCGCTATCTGATCCGAGACGCGCTCGATGCAGCAGTTCCGTTCGAGCCGTATCCGCCGAATCCATGACGCCGTGGCGGCGGGCTTGGCCCGGCGCTGCTCTTCCTCAGTCCGAAGTCGTCATGGTCGCCGCGCAGCGGCGGCCGGACTTCGGACTGTTAAATGCCGCGAACGATCGCTTCGGCTTCGTCGCGAGTGAAGCCGCGGAGCGTCTCGGTGGTGACGCTGCCGTGCCGCATGACGGTGAGGAGGATCTGGGCGGCGGTCTCGTCGTCCGGGGCCTCGAAGATCTCGACCAGGTCGTAGCGTCCCAGGGTCACGAACGTGTCGACGAGCTTGCCGCCGCGCGCCTCGATCGCCCGCTCCGCCTCGTCGATGCGATCGCGCCAGGCGGGCATGCCGCCGACGCCGCCAGACGTCCATTTCATCAGCGAGATGTAGACGGGCATGACCGAGACTATGACGTTCGCGGCGGCTGTTTCCGACCTGGTCTTGATCGGTACTGGGAAGGGGTCTACTGTCGCGTTCGGTCCGACGAAAGGGGTACCCATGCGCCGTTCCTTCCTGTTTTTCGTTCTCGTCGCCTCGCTCGCCGCCGCCGCGCCGGCCGCCGCGGGCTTCTCGCCCGGCTCGCCCGGGGCCGGCGACCCCTACTACCCGCTCGCGGGGAACGGCGGCTACGACGTCAAGCACTACTCCCTGACGATCGACTGGAACCCGGCCACGAACCAGATGCGCTCGCGCGCAGTCATCACGGCGCGGGCCACGCAGGACCTGTCGCGCTTTGATCTCGACCTGCGCGGCTTCTCGATTCCGAAGCTCACCGTGGACGGCGCTTCGGCGTCCTTCCGGCGGTACGGCCAGGAGCTCGTAATCACGCCGCGGAGCGGCATCCGGTCGGGACGGACGTTCACCGTCGTCGTCGACTACGCCGGACAGCCGTCCATCGTGATCGACCCGGACGAGGCCTACGAGGGCTGGGTTCCGACCGAGGACGGCGCGTTCGTCGTCGGCGAGCCGCAGGGCTCTCCCGGCTGGTATCCGGTGAACGACACGCCGCGCGACAAGGCGACGTTCGACTTCAAGGTCACCGTTCCGCGTGGCCTGACCGTGATGGCGAACGGCGTGCTCGTGGATAAGGACACGCGCGGCGGCAAGACGACCTGGGTCTGGGACGAGGACGACCTGATGGCGCCGTACCTGGCGACGGCCACCGTGGGCGTCTTCGACCTGAAGATCTCGAAGGTCGGCCGGATCCCGAACTACGTCGCGTCGGATCCGACGCTCGGCCCCCAGCCGGTGCTCCAGAAGATCCCGCAGATCGTCCGCTTCTTCGAGGGCATCTACGGGCCGTATCCGTTCAACGCGGTCGGCGCGGTCGTGGACGACGCACCCGATGTCGGCTACGCGCTCGAGACGCAGACGAAGCCGGTGTTCGACTCGCCCCCGGACGAGGCGACGCTCGTCCACGAGCTCGCGCACATGTGGTACGGCGACTCGGTCACGCTCGAGCTGTGGCCGGACATCTGGCTGCACGAGGGCTTCGCGACCTGGTCCGAGTGGATCTGGAGCGAACGCACGGGCGGCGATTCCGCGGCGGACATCTTCGACGAGCTGTACGCGACGCCGGCAAGCGACACCGAGTTCTGGACGCCGCCGCCGGGCAACCCGGGCGGGCCGGAGCTTCCTCTTCGACGGGACGATCTACGACCGCGGCGGCCTGACGCTCCAGGCGCTGCGGGAGAAGATCGGCGACGGAGCGTTCTTCGCGGTCATGCGCGAGTGGGCGACCCGCAACCGGTACGGCAACGCGTCCACGCCCGAGTTCGTCGCGCTCGCCGAGCACATCTCGCACCGCAACCTCGACCGGTTCTTCAAGGTCTGGCTCTACAAGCCGGAGAAGCCGCAGAGCTGGTGAGCACCGATCTCAGCGCCGGCGCGGGCCTCGCTCGCGCCGGCGCTGAATCGTCACGGTCAGGTCACAGACACGCGCGGAATTGGCCGATAGGCTCGAAGCTAGGGGTGCCCAACACGGGGTCCCCCGGGGGACATCGGAGACCTGGAACCCATGCGGCTCAACGCCTATCTAGCCCGCGCCGGTCTGGGCTCTCGCCGGGGGGCGGACGAGCTGATCAAG
Source organism: uncultured Thermoleophilia bacterium (assembly GCA_963716435.1). Taxonomy (GTDB): domain Bacteria; phylum Actinomycetota; class Thermoleophilia; order Gaiellales; family Gaiellaceae; genus CAVRUF01. The sequence goes on along the minus strand of OY970312.1, from coordinate 2,166,839 downwards.
GCCGGCCGCGTGACCGTGAACGGCGCGGTCGCCGGGCTCGCGACGTTCGTTGAGAGCCGCGACGTCGTCGAGGTGGACGGCCAGCGCGTCCGGCTCAAGCCGCTCACCTACGTCCTCCTCCACAAGCCCGTCGGCGTCGTCACCACGGCGCGCGACCCGGAGGGGCGGCCCACCGTCGTCGACCTCGTCGAGCACGAAAATCGCGTCGTTCCCGTGGGGCGGCTCGACTTCAACACGACCGGCGCGCTCCTCCTCACGAACGACGGACCGCTCGCGCACCGGCTCATGCATCCGCGCTACGAGGTGGACAAGGTCTACGAGGCCGACGTCGAGGGCGTTCCGACCGACGCGACCATTGCCCGGCTCAGCACCGGGGTCGACCTGGAGGACGGCAAGACCGCGCCCGCCGGTGTCCGCCGCCTCGGCCCGTCGCGGCTCGAGCTCACTCTGCACGAAGGCCGCAAGCACCAGGTGCGGCGGATGTGCGAGGCCGTCGGCCACCCGGTCAAGCGGCTGCACCGCCCGGTCTACGCTGGGCTCACCGTGGACGGCCTCAAGCCGGGGGAGTGGCGCGAGTTGACCCGCGAGGAGATCGACGCGCTCAGCCAGTAGGCTTTCTCGATCGCTGGCAAAGGAGCCAAACGCCGTCGCATCGCCCGCCGCCGGGCGGCGAAGGGTCTACCTCCGATTTCGGAGCATCCGGACGACGATCCGCCGACGTCGGGCGTTCGGGAGCCTCGCAACCCAAGGCCGCCAACATTGGATGCGACGGTTGCACCGCCGTTACCGGAGGACGACGAGGTCGACGTCGCGGAGCGAGCCTAGAGCCCGTCGCGCGGCCGCGCCGCGCCGAACATGCGGCCGGCCTCGGAGCGGACGATCCCCATGCGGTCGAGCATCGTGTTCAGCGTCGGCTCGGAGACCTGCCGCGCCTTCTCGGCGCCCACGGCCAAGAGTCGCTGGAGCTCCTTCGGGTCGGAGCCGAGCTCACTGTGGCGCTTCTGGATGGGCGTGAGGAGATCCACGACCGCCTCGCCGACCGCCTCCTTGAACGTCCCGTAGCCCTGCCCCTCGAACTCGGCCTCCACCTCCTCCATCGACTTCCCGGTCGCGACCGACATGATCTCGACGAGGTTCGAGATGCCCGGCTTCGAGTCCGCCCGGCGGATCTCGGAGCCAGAGTCGGTCACGGCGGTCTTGAACTTCTTGCGAATGACGTCGGGCTCATCGAGGAGCTTCACGGTTCCCTGCGGCGTGCCGCCGGTCGTGGACATCTTCCGCTCCGGCTCCTGCAGATCCATGATCCGCCCGCCGACCGACGGGGCGATCATCTCCGGCACGACGAGCGTCTGCCCGTAGCGCTGGTTGAAGCGCTCGGCGATGTTCCGCGCGAGCTCCAGGTGCTGGCGCTGGTCCTCGCCGACCGGCACCGCATCGGTCTGGTAGAGCAGGATGTCGGCCGCCTGGAGAACGGGGTAGCTGAAGAGGCCGGCGGAAACGAAGTCCTGGCGGTCGCCCTTTTCCTTGAACTGCGTCATGCGGCGCAGCTCGCCGTAGCTCGTGACCGAGCCGAGGAGCCAAGCAGCCTCGGTGTGCGCGGGCACGTGGCTCTGGATGAAGACGGTCGAGCGGGCCGCGTCGAGGCCGGTCGCGAAGAGCATCGCCGCGAGGTCGAGCGTCGCGTTGCGCAGCTCCGCCGGGTCGTACTCGACCGTGATCGAGTGCAGGTCGACGATGCAGAAGAACGCGTCGCCCTGCTCCTGCGTTTGCGCGTACTGGCGGAAGCCTCCCGAGTAGTTCCCGAGATGCTTGTCGCCGGTCGGCTGGATGCCCGAAAAGATCCGCATGGACCGGAGGAAACTACACTCAGGACACCATGGCCGTCACAGGATCCCCAGAGCTTCTCGTCGTCATGCGCGCGAATGCCACGGCCGAGCAGGTCGACGAGGTCGTCGCGCGGATCGCCGAGGCCGGGGCCGACGCGCACGTGACCGCCGGAACGGACGCCACGGTGATCGGCGTCGTCGGCGAGCGCGAGCTGCTTGCGACCTTGCCGCTCGAGGGATTCCCAGGCGTCGAGCAGGTTGTCCCGATCCTCAAGCCGTACAAGCTGGTCTCACGCGAAGCCCGGCGCGGGCCGACCGTGATCGACGTGCGCGGCCGCCGGGTGGGGGACGGCTACTTCGGCCTGATCGCCGGGCCGTGCTCGGTCGAGTACCGCGAGCAGACCCTCGAGGCGGCGCGCGCAGTCCACGCCGCCGGGGCGAGCATGCTCCGCGGCGGCGCGTTCAAGCCGCGCTCCTCGCCGTACGCGTTCCAGGGTCTCGGGCAGGAGGGGCTCGACATCCTCAAGGAGGCGCGCGAGGAGACAGGTCTCCCGATCGTCACCGAGCTGATGGACGCGCGCGACGTCGAGGCGGTCGTCGACGCGGCCGACGTGATCCAGATCGGCGCGCGCAACATGCAGAACTTCACGCTGCTCGCCGAGGTCGGCCGCTCCGACAAGGCGGTGCTCCTGAAGCGCGGCCCGTCCGCGACGATCGAGGAGCTCCTGATGGCAGCCGAGTACGTCGTGCGCGAGGGGAACGCCCAGGTAATGCTCTGCGAGCGCGGCATCCGGACGTTCGAGACGGCGACGCGCTTCACGCTCGACATCGGCGCGGTTCCCGTGCTGAAACTGGAGACGCACCTGCCTGTGATCGTGGATCCGTCGCATCCGGCCGGTCGTCGTGATCTGGTGGCGCCCCTGGCCCGGGCCGCGGTGGCCGCCGGCGCGGACGGGATCATCGTCGAGGTGCACCCGGATCCGGACCAGGCGCTCTCCGACGCGGCCCAGCAGATCCCCGCGGCCGAGTTCGGCGCGTTCGCGGACGAGATCCGCGCGCTCGCATCGCTCATGGGCAAAGTCGTCGGGTAACTCCGAAGTGGACGTCTCGCGGCTCGCCATCGTCGGAACCGGCCTGATCGGTGCGTCCGTGGGGCTCGCGGCAAAGAAGGCCGGCGTCGCGATGGTGAGCGGGTTCGACGCAGACGCCGCTTCGCTGGCGGTCGCGCACGAGCGCGAGGCGATCGATGTGGTGGCCGGCTCGCTCGAAGAGGCGGTCGCGGATGCGGAGCTTGTGCTCGTCGCGACTCCGGTGACGACGCTTCCGGCACAAGTGGCCGCGGTCCTCGCCGCCACGGGCGACGAGTGCACGGTCACGGACGTCGGCTCGACCAAGCGCGGCGTCTGCTCATCGGTCGGCGAGCGGGCGCGGTTCATCGGCGGCCATCCGATCTGCGGCTCCGAGGCGCACGGGCCCGAGCATGCGAGCGGCCAGCTCTTCGAGGGCGCGACCTGGTTCCTGACGCCGGTGTCCGAGACGGACGCTTCGCGCTACCGGGCGCTGCACGGATTCGTGTCGGCGCTCGGCGCGGTTCCGGTCGCGGTCGATCCGCGCGCGCACGACAAGCTCGTCGCGCTGACGAGCCACGTGCCGCACGCGCTCGCGAACGTGCTCATGAACCATCTCGGCTCGGTGCGGGTGGACGGCCACGAGCCGCTCGCCGGCGCGGGTGGGTCGCTCCGGGACATGACCCGCGTGGCCGGCGCCAACCCGAGGATCTGGGTGGACATCTTCCTCGAGAACGCCGACGAGGTTCGCACCGCGCTGGCCGAGCACCGGCGGCGCGTGGAGGAGCTCGAGCGTGCGCTCGACGAGACCGACGCGGGCTACCTGGCGCGCTGGATCGGCGAGGCGGCCCAGCACAGGCGGCGGCTTTTGGCCGAGGCGTATCCGGATCCCGGCTCGCTGCACTGGCTGCGGATCCACGTGCCCGACCGGCCCGGCGTGCTGTCGGGGATCACGCAGGCGCTCGGTGCGGACGGGATCAACATCGAGGACTTCGACCTGCTGCACATGTCGCCCGAGCGCGGTGGCACGCTCGCGATCCTGGTCGCCGGCGAGGCCGATGCGCAGCGCGGCGCCGCCCTCCTCGAGGCGCAGGGCTACTCGGTCGTGGTCGCGCCCGTTCTGGGCGACGAGTAAGCGGCGCCCGTAGGCTCCGCGCTGTGGACGAACCGGCACACATTCGGCGCAATTTCGTGTCCCACCCGTGCGCCCGGCCTCGATACCGTTCGTGTTGGGCGGCCCGCGCCCCCATTGGGGGGGAAGGCGCCGGTAGCGGCCGGGCCGGAGTTGGGCTGCCTGCCGATCGAGTCGCGGCGGGCGAGGGCGGAGCGGAGCCGAACGCGAGCGGGGCCGGGCCGAGCTGCGCCGCGCCGCGCGGGAGCGGAGCGGCATGCGGATAGACCCAGCCGCAGCGGTCCGCGGTGACCTGCGCGTCCCCGGCGACAAGTCGATTTCGCACCGCGCGCTGCTCGTGGGCGCGGTCGCGAACGGCGAGAGCGAGGCGCGCGGGTTCGGCGCGTCCGCGGACACGCTCGCCACGGCCGACGCGATGCGCGCGCTCGGCGCCGCGATCGAGCTGGACGGGGACACAGCCACGATTCAGGGAGTCGGGCTCGGCAACCTCACGCCGCCGGACGGCCCGATCGACTGCCGCAACGCCGGCACGCTCATCCGCCTCCTCTCGGGTCTCCTCGCCGGGCAGGCCGGCCGGTTCGAGCTGACGGGCGACAAATCGCTCTCCACCCGGCCGCTCGAACGCGTGGCCGAGCCGCTCCGCGAGATGGGCGCGCACGTCGAGACCACTGAGGGACACGCGCCGATCGTGATCGCCGGCGACAGCCTCCACCCGATCCGCTACGAGCTACCGGTCGCGAGCGCGCAGGTGAAGTCCGCGATCCTGCTCGCCGGAATCCAGGCCGCCGACGGCCCGACGACCGTCGTCGAAAGCAAGCCGACGCGCGACCACACCGAGCGCCTGCTCGAGGCCGCCGGCGTCCGGGTGAGCCGCAGCCACCGCGCAACCTCCGTCTGGCCGGCGCAGCGCCTGACGCCGCTCGACCTCGACATCCCCGGAGACTTCTCCTCCGCGGCGCCGTACATCGTTGCCGCGACACTCCTCTCCGGCTCAGACCTGCGCCTGCACGGGGTCGGGATCAACCCCACGCGCACCGGGCTCCTCGCGGTGCTCGACCGGATGGGCGCGCGCGTCTCGCTCTTCAACCGCCGCACCGTCGGAGGGGAGCCCGTCGCCGACATCGAGGTCGGGCCCGCCGAGCTGACCGCGACCGATATCGAGCCGGCCGAGGTGCCGCTCATGGTCGACGAGCTACCGATCTTCGCGCTCCTCGCGGGCGTCGCCCGGGGTGAGAGCACCGTCCGCGGCGCGGGCGAGTTGCGGCTCAAGGAGACCGACCGGCTCGAGGCCGTCAAGGAGGTGCTGCGCCCGCTCGGCGTGCGGATCGAGGTCACGGCCGACGGCTTCCGGGTGCGCGGCGTTCCCGCCCGGCCGCGCGGCGGCGCCACGGTCAGCGCGGCGGGAGACCACCGGATCGCCATGCTCGCCGCGGTTGCCGGGCTCGTCTCGCGCGAGGGCCTGGAGATCGACGGCGCCTCCAGCGTGGCCGTGTCCTATCCGGAGTTCTTCGCCGTGCTCGACTCTCTCGCGCTGCGATGATGGGCCGCATGATCGTGGCCATCGACGGACCGGCGGGATCCGGGAAAAGCACGGTCGCCCGCCGGCTCGCCGAGCGGCTCGGCTTCCGCTACGTGGACACCGGCGCGATGTACCGCGGGCTCACCTGGCTCGCGCTCGAGCGCGGCGTCGATCTCGACGACGGCGAAGCGCTGGCCGACCTTGCGCGCGAGAACCCCGTGACCATCCTTCCGGGCTCGGTCGAGATCGACGGACGCAACGTGACGGAGGAGATCCGCACCGTCGAGATCGACCGCGTCGTCTCGTCGGTCGCGCGCCATCAGCCCGTCCGGGCGATCCTGCGCGAGCGCCAGCGCTCGCTCGCCTACGAGGGCGACTCGGTCATGGAGGGCCGCGACATCGGCGCGGTCGTCTGTCCCGACGCCGACGTGAAGGTCTTCCTCACCGCCGATGAGGCCGAGCGCGCGCGAAGGCGCACCGACGAGCGACCCGGGCTGGGAACAGACGCGCTCGCGACCGACCTGCGCCTCAGAGATGAACGTGACTCCGCCCAGATGGGCGCCGCCGACGACGCCACGCGGATCGACACGACCGACCTCGAGATCGACGAGGTCGTCGCGCGCATCGAGCGGCTCGTCGCCGCGAAGGCGGGTGGCTGATGGACCGCTACGACGTCTTCTACTGGGGCTTCGGCAAGACCGTCCTCACTGCCGCCGTGCACGGCGTGGCGGGCCTCAAGGCGTACGGGCTCGACCGCATTCCGCGCAAGGGCGGCGGCATCCTCGCCATCAACCACCTCCACTGGATCGACGTGCCGGCGCTCGGCGGGCTCGTTCCGCGCCGCCTCGTCTTCATGGCCAAGGCCGAGCTTCTCGAGGTCCCGGTCGGAGGCCTGGTCGTGAAGGCGTTTGGCACGCTCGCGGTGCGCCGCGGGGAGTCCGACCGCGAAGCGATCCGCCTTTCCCGCGAGGCCGTCCGCAACGGGCAGATGCTCGGGCTCTTCGTCGAGGGGACGCGCCAGCTGAGCGGCCATCCCGGCAAGGCGATGCCGGGCGCCGCGCTGATCGCGATCCAGGAGGACGTGCCGGTCGTACCCGCCGCGATCTACGGCTCCGAGGCCTGGAAGTTCCCGGGCCGCACGCCGATCTCGATCGCGTTCGGCGAGCCGATGACCTTCGTCGACCTGCCGAAGAACTCGAAGGGCTACAAGGCGGCGACGGCCGAGATCGAGGCCGAGATCCTGCGCCTGTGGGAGTGGCTCGGCGACATCCACGCGCTCGGCCGGCCCGACGCGATCCCGCCGAGCCGCCTCGTCAAGCCGGCGGAATGACCGCCGAGCTCCTCGGCACGGTCGCGATCGTCGGCTTCCCGAACGTCGGGAAGTCGACCCTCGTGAACCGGCTCTCCGCCACGCGCCAGGCGGTGGTCTTCGAGACTCCTGGAGTAACCCGCGACCGCAAGGAGATCGTCTGCGAGTGGTCGGGCCGCAAGTTCCTGCTCGTCGACACGGGCGGCGTGGACATCGCCGACGCGACGCCGCTCACGCAGGAGATCGCCGGGCAGGCGCGCCGCGCGGTGACCGAGGCCGACCTCGTCCTCTTCGTCGTCGACGCGCAGAACGGGATCACGCCGGGCGACGAGGAGATCGCCGACATCCTCCGCCGCTCCGGCAAGCCGGTCGTCCTGCTCGCGAACAAGGTGGACGACCCGAACCGCGACATCGCCGCGCTCGAGTTCCACGCGCTCGGCCTGGGCGACCCCGTCCCGGTCTCTGCCGTGCACGGGCACAACACCGGTGACCTGCTCGACCGGATCGTCCACGAGCTCGAGCTCACCGGAAATCCCGGCCGCGCCGAGGTGGGCGAGGACGCGATCCGCGTCGCGATCCTCGGGCGCCCGAACGTCGGCAAGTCGAGCCTCCTGAACGCGATCGTCGGAGAGGAGCGCGTGATCGTCTCCGAAAAGCCGGGCACGACGCGCGACGCGATCGACACCGTCGTGGAGCGCGGCGAGCAGACCTTCGTGTTCGTGGACACGGCCGGGCTGCGCCGCAAGCGCCGGCAGCGGCAGGGGATCGAGTACTACTCGGAGCTGCGCGCGATCCAGGCCGCCGAGCGCGCCGACATCGCGCTCGTCCTCATCGACTCGAGCGAGGGCATGGTCGACCAGGATCTCCGCGTCGCCGACGTCGCTCGCACGGCCGGCTGCTCGACGCTCGTGATCCTCTCCAAGTGGGACATCACGACGATCGACGTCGAGGACATCCGACCCGTGCTCGAGGAGCGGCTGCGCCAGCGCCCGCCCCTGGTGGCCGTGTCGGCGAAATCGAGTCGCGGGATGATCCGCATGCTGGACAAGATCGCCGAGCTCTTCGCCAAGCACATGACGCGCATCCCGACGCCCGAGCTGAACGACTTCCTCCAGGAGCTGCGCGCCCAGCGGCCCGGCCCGACCAAGCCGGGAAAGGGCCGTCGGCTGAACCTCCTGTACGGCACGCAGATCGGGGTCCGGCCGCCGAGATTCAAGGTGTTCGTTAACGATCCCGCTCTGATGACGCGCGACTACGGCTACTGGGTCGAGAACCGGCTGCGTGAGCGGTTCGGCCTGTCGGGCGTCCCGGTCGTGATCGACTTCGCGCGGCGCTCATGAAGATCGCGGTCGTCGGAGGGGGCTCCTGGGGCTCGGCGTTCGCCGCGCTCCTCGCCGAGCGCGACCACGACGTCCTGCTCGCGTGCCGCGACCCCGAGCAGGCGCGCACGATCGCCGAGACGGGGCACAACCCGCGCTACCTGACCGGGCTCGATCTCTCCGGGGTGCATCCGGTGACGCTCGACGATCCCGGTCTCGCCGACGCGGAGATGTTCGCGATCGCCGTTCCGAGCCGGGCGTTTCGCCAGGTCGTGGCAGATCTCCCCGGGGACGCGCCCATCCTGAGCCTCGTGAAGGGCCTCGACCCGGAGTCGGGGAACCGGCTTTCCACGGTCGTCGAGGGTCGCCCGGTCGCGGTGCTCTCGGGCCCGAACCACGCGGAGGAGATCTCGCTCGGACTGCCCGCCGCGGCCGTCATCGCCTGTGAGGACCTGGAGCTCGGCAGGCGGCTCCAGCAGGAGGTCATGACGCCGCGCTTCCGTGTCTACGTGAACACGGACGTGGTCGGGGTCGAGCTCTGCGCGGCGGCGAAGAACGTCATCGCGCTCGGTGCCGGAGCGGTCGACGGGCTCGGGTTCGGCGACAACGCGAAGGCGGGGCTCCTCACCCGCGGCCTCGCCGAGATGGTGCGGCTGGGCGAGGCGTCCGGCGCCCGGCAGGAGACATTCTCCGGCCTCGCCGGAATGGGCGACCTGATGGTCACGTGCTGGAGCCGGCACTCCCGCAACCGGCGCGCGGGGGAGCTGATCGGACGCGGCGCCACAGCAGACGAGGCGCGGGCGGAGATCAAGATGGCGGTCGAGGGCCTGACCACCGCGCCGGTGCTCCGCGATCTCGCGCACCGCCTGGGGATCGAGCTGCCGATCACCGAGGCGGTCTGCCACGTCCTGGAAGGGGATACGCCCCGCGAGGTGGTCGCGCGCCTCATGGCGAGAGCCCCGACCGGGGAATAGCCGCCCGTCAGCGCGCCGGGTACTCTCAGGTCGTGCGCACCTTCCGCGCCGCAGCACTCCTCGCGCTCTCCCTGGGACTGGTCGCCGCTGCGTCCGCGTGCGGCAATTCGAGCGGCGCCACCGCGTCCGGGGCCGCCGTGGTCGCGCCGGCCTCGACGGCGATCTTCGTCTCGATCGACACCGACACGAACGGTGCCCAGTGGGCCGCGCTCGACGCGCTCCTCGCGAAGTTCCCGGACGGGGAAGGAGCGATCGACAAGGCGCTCTCGCAATTCGGAGCCGAGGAGAACCTCGATTTCGAGAAGGACATCCGCCCGGCGGTCGGCGACGAGATCGCGATCGTCGGCTTCGACACGTCCGGCGAGGATGTCGTGCTGCTGACGCAGCCGCAGGACTCCGGCAAGTTGAAGGAGCTCGTCGCGTCCGGCGACCAGCCGGGCGTCACGGAGGAGCTCGCCGACGGCTGGTGGGCAGCCGCCGAGACGCAGGCGTCGCTCGACCGGTTCGACGAGGCCATGAAGTCCGGCGACTCGCTCGCCGACAGCGAGGCCTACCAGCGCGCGACCGACGACCTGTTCGAGGACGCGATCGCGTCCGTGTACGTGAACGGCCGCCTGGCCGAGTCGGCGGCGGGCGGGCCGGACGAGCTTGCCGCCCCGCAGGCTGCGCTCGCCGAGTGCTTCGGCGGCGACGACGCCTCCGCGGCGTCCTTCGCTCTCGCCGCCCGCATCGAGGACGGCGGCGTCCGCATCGCGGGCGACATCGCGAGCTCGGTCATCCCGGTCGGGGATTCCGGTGCAGCGAACCTCGACGAGTTCTTCCGCTCCGACGCGATCGTCTACGCGGCCACGTCCGGCCTCGGCGACGCGCTCCGCAAGGTGCTCAAGTGCGTCTCGACCGCCGACCCGAACACGGCCGAGACGCTCGCGCAGATCCAGTTCGCCCTCGGCGTCTCGCTCGACGGCGACATCGCAGGGCTCTTCGACGGGGCGACCGGCGTCGCCGTGTACGCGCCTCCGGCCGCGGCCGACGAGTTCACGCCGGCCGTCGTCGTCGCGACCGAGGTGGACGACGAGGGCGCGGCGCTGGAGCTGATCGACGGGATCGTCGAGCGCGCCGGGACGCTCATGGGCTTCATGGGCGAGGAGCTTCCGTTCAAGGTCGCGGATGCGGACATTCCCGGCCTGGACGCCAAGGTCGTGTCCAAGGAGGGCACGCCGGTCGCGTACTACGGGACGCTCGACGGCAAGCTCGTCGTCACCACCGACGAGGCGTACCTCGCCGGGCTCACGAGCGGCACGAGCCTCGCCGACGATCCGGCCTACTCCGCCGGGCACGACGCCGCTGGGGTGCCGGACGACGCCCGGGCGATCGTGTACGTGAACGTCGGCGCGGCGGCCGGCCTCATCCCCTTGGGAGTGTCGATCGACGGATCGACGACGTACGGATCCGACCTGCATGAGCCCGCCGAGAACCTGAAGCCGCTCAAGTCGCTCTTCCTCTGGAGCGGCGAGCCGGACGACAACACCCTCGGCTTCGAAGGGTTCCTTCAGATCGAATAGCGCGGGCCGGTAGTCTTCCCGGCCATGTCAGAGCCGCGCACGTTCCCGTTCACCTCCGAGTCCGTCACGGAAGGCCATCCGGACAAGATGGCCGACCAGATCTCGGACTCGGTCCTCGACGCTGTCCTCGAGAAGGATCCCGCCGGGCGCGTCGCCTGCGAAACGCTCATCACGACCGGTCTCGTCGTCGTCGCCGGGGAGATCTCGACCGAGACCTACGTGGACATTCCCAGGTTGGTACGTGAGCGCATTCGCGCGATCGGCTACGACCGGGCCAAGTACGGCTTCGATGCCGACACCTGCGGCGTGATCGTGGCGCTCGACGAGCAGTCGTCCGACATCGCGCAGGGCGTCGACGATTCGTACGAGGCGCAGCACGCCGCCGGCGAGGACGATCTCGACAAGATCGGCGCGGGCGACCAGGGGATGATGTTCGGCTACGCGTGCAACGAGACCGACGAGCTCATGCCGCTCCCAATCATGCTCGCGCACCGCATCGCCAGGCAGCTGGCCGACGCGCGCCGCGAGGGCCTCGAATACCTGCGGCCCGACGGGAAGGCCCAGGTCACCGTCCGCTACGAGGTGGACGAGCACGGCCGCCAGCGCCCCGTCGAGATCGAGCGCGTGCTCGTCTCCACCCAGCACCGCGACGGGATCGACCTCGACACGAAGCTCAAGGGCGACATCATCGACCACGTCCTTCGCCCCGTCCTGCCCACGGATCTCTACGAGGACCGGCACCTCTCGGGCGGCGACTTCGTGCTCGTGAACCCGACCGGCCGCTTCGTCCTCGGCGGGCCCGGCGCCGATACGGGCCTCACCGGCCGCAAGATCATCGTCGACACCTACGGCGGAGCCGCGCGCCACGGCGGCGGCGCCTTCTCGGGGAAGGATCCGACCAAGGTCGACCGCTCGGCCGCCTACGCGGCGCGCTACGTGGCGAAGAACATCGTCGCCGCCGGCCTCTCGGACCGCTGCGAGCTCCAGATCGCCTACGCCATCGGCGTCGCGCGCCCCGTTTCGATCGAGGTCGAGTGCTTCGGCACCGAGAGCATCGAGATCGCGCGCATCGAGGAGCTCATCCGCGAGCACTTCGACCTGCGCCCGGGCGCAATCGTCCGCGACCTCGACCTGCGCCGGCCGATCTACGTGAAGACCGCCGCCTACGGGCACTTCGGCCGCAACGATCCCGACTTCACGTGGGAGCGCACGGACAAGGCCGACGAGCTTCGGGCAGCCGCCGGGTTTCCCGCCGCTGTAGCGACGCCTCTTTAGCAGCGCGCCGAACTGTCATACGCTTCGGGCGTGCGGCTCCGGGGTCTCGTTTCGTTCGTCGTGTCTGCGCTCGTCCTCGCGGCGCCGATCGCGGCTGCTGTCGAAAACCTCGACGGGGACGCCGCGAAGGAGACGGTCGCGCCGTTCGACCCGCCGCCGGCCTCGGCGAACGGCCGCACGGTGATCCTCAGGGACAAGTGCGGCACGAAGACCAAGACGTACTCGCTCTCCAAGGTGTTCGACCGGGTCAAGTACATCCGCGTCCGCGAGCTGGACGGGAACACCGAGCGGCCCGAGGTGCTGTTCGAGCTGCGCAGCGCCAACGGGCGCACCGGCCTGACCAAGATCATGCGGCTCGGCCGGCCCAACGCGGCCCCGTGCGCCAAGCCGCGGACGCTCTTCGTGTACAGCTCCAAGGCGCCGCCGATCAAGCCGCCGAGCGGCGTCAGGGTGGTCAACTGGCGCATCACGTTCGGCAACTACGACACCACGCGCGCCGGCAACGAGATGCGGCTGTGGGAGGGCTACGTGCTTCGGACGAGCTCGAGCGGGAGCCCGACGCTCCAGCGGGTCACCGACTACCGCTACTCCTCGGCCGGAGACAACTTTTTCTCGTACCGCTCCGCGGTCAGCCCCATCGATTAACAGGCGATCCGGAGCTACCCTTCGTTCGTGAGGATACGAACGAAGGCGGCGCTCACCGGCCTGCTCGTCGCGGCCGTCTTCCCCGGCGGCGCCTTCGCCGCCGCGCCGCAGTCGATCGCCGCGAACCTCGACGACGACGCGCGCTGGGAACGGCTCCAGCTAATCGGCGACGAGACGGACGGATACGCGCTCGTGCTGACCGACCGCTGTCACGGGACGGTCGTCCAGCGGACGCTGACGCAGCGCTGGGACACCTTCCTCGAGCTGCGGGTCCGCGAGCTCGACGGCGTGACGCGCCGGCACGAGATCTGGCTGGCGGCGACGCGCGGCACGACGGGGGGCGACCAGCTCTCGAAGGTCCTGCGCTACAACGGCGGCACGTGCGCGGCGCGGTCGCTCTTCTCCTTCCGCAACACGCTGGTCGACGAGCCCGGGTACGACGTGGTCGAGGCGCAGGCGTCGGCGGCCGAGTACCGGCCCAGCGTCGCCGGCCGCGAGATCCGCGTGCTCGAGCTGCTCTGGCAGCCCAAGGACGGGTGTCTCGCCTGCGCGGCTCATTCGCGGCGGATCTACTACGCGTACGCCCGGTCGCTCGGCCGTTACCGCGTGTACTACCGCGGCCCGGTCGAGGGCCCGCCCGGCTAGGCCGCGCGGACGAACAGGCCGGACGCGGCCTTCTCGCCGAGCGCCACCTCGGAACCGCCGCGCGCGACGGTGTAGGTCTCGCCGTCGGTGGTGCGCAGCTCGACCGGCGTGCCGGGGACGAGCCCCGAGTCGTAGTACCAGTGGAGCAGGTCGCCGTCGTGCTCGGCGAGGCGGACGATCTCGGCCTTCGAGCCCGGCGTCAGCTCGGCGAGCGCCTTCAGCTCCTTGTTCTCGGCCTGCTCGAACGTCGTGTCCACCGGCCAGCCGTGCGGGCACCGGTCGGGGTTGCCGAGCTTCTCGGCGATCCGCTCGATCATCTCGTCGGTGAACGTGTCGCCGAGCTCGTCGGCGTGCACATGCGACTCGGCGGCCGTGTAGCCCATGAAGTCGGTGAGGAGCCGCTCGATGATCCGGTGCTTGCGGACGACGCGCTCGGCCTCGGCGCGGCCCTTCGGCGTGAGGATCGCCTCCTTCTGCTCGCCGCGCTCGACGAGGCCGTCCTCCTCCATGCGCTTCAGCATCTCGCCGGCCGAGGCGCGGGAGACGCCGAGCATGTCCGCCACGCGCACCGCCAGGGTGGGGGCGCCCTTCGTCATGGGGTGGTATTCGCCCACGGGGAAGGCGAGGAAGTAGATCGTCTCGATGTAGTCGTCGACGGAGTGTCCCTGCGCCATGCGACGATTCTAAGGTGCCTCGCTACGCCTCCGTCGTTCCGCTCGTCTCGGCCCGCGCGCTTTCGCGACCGTTCACGTACCTCGGCGACGGGCTCGAGAAGGGCTCGGTCGTGTCCGTGCAGTTCGGGCGGGTCACCCGGCGCGGCGTGGTCGTGGAGACCGGAGACGACAAGCCCGACGGCGTCGATCCGGTCGCCGTGGAGAAGATCCTCGGGACCGTTCCGGGAGCGCTCGTCGACCTCGGGCTGTGGATGGCCGACCACTACGGCTCCACGCCTGCGCGCACGCTCGGGCTGGTCGCTCCCGTTTCGCGCGCCCGACGCGCCGGCGCGAAACGCCGGGCCCGCCCGGTCGAGGCCGTGTCCGAGGAAGTTCGTCCCGCGGAGCTCTCCGCGTCGCAGGCCGTCGCGCTCGAACGGATCGTCGGGGCGCTCGGCTCCCCCGCGCATCTCCTCCTCCACGGCGCGACCGGGAGCGGCAAGACCGAGATCTACCTGCGCGCGTGCGAGGAGGCGCTCGCGCGCGGGCTGGGCGCGATCGTGCTCGTCCCCGAGATCGCGCTGACGCCGCAGACCGCCGCGCGCTTCCGGGCCCGGTTCGGCGACGGCGTGGCGGTGCTCCACTCGCGGCTCACGGAGGCGGAGCGCCGCGACGAGCGCGAGCGGATCACGTCCGGGGAGGCCCGAGTCGTGGTGGGCGCGCGCTCGGCGGTGTTCGCGCCGGTCGAGCGGCTCGGGCTGATCTGCGTGGACGAGGAGCACGACTCGTCGTACAAGCAGGACTCGGATCCGCGCTACGACGCCCGCACCGTCGCCGCCAAGCGCGGCGCGCTCGAGGGCGCGGTCGTCGTCTACGGCAGCGCCACGCCGCGCGCCGAAAGCTGGGAGCTGCTGGAACGTCTCGACCTGGGCGGGCGCATCGGCGCGTCGCTTCCGCCCGTGAAGATCGTCGATCTGCGGCGCGAGACCGGGTATCCGCTCTCGAACCCGCTGCTCGCAGCGCTGGGGGAGATCGAAGACCAGGGCGGCAAGGCGATCCTGCTCCTCAACCGCCGCGGCATCGCGCCCGCGATCCACTGTCGCGCCTGCGGGGTGACGCCGCGCTGTGAGCACTGCGACGTCGCGCTCACCCTGCACGGGGACGGGCAGCTCCACTGCCACCACTGCGGACTCGTGCGGCCCGCGCCGAAGCTTTGCCCCTCGTGCGGCGCGGCCGAGCTGGCGCGTCTGGGCGCGGGGACGGAGGCGTTGGAGGAGGAACTCGCGGTGCGGTTGCCCGGGCTCGAGCTGCTGCGATTGGACGCGGACACGACCGCGGATCCCATGCGGCTCTCCGAGGTGCTCGCCCGCTTCGACGAGGCCGACCGGGTCGTCCTGCTCGGCACGCAGATGGTCGCGAAGGGCCATCACTTCTCGGGCGTGAAGCTGGCCGCTGTCGTCGACGCCGACACCGGCCTCGGGCTCCCCGATTTCCGCGCGGAGGAGCGGACGTTCCAGCTCGTCACGCAGCTCGCCGGGCGCTCAGGTCGGGACGCGCCCGGCCGCGTGCTGGTGCAGACGTACCAGCCCGACGCGCGGCCGATCGCGCTCGCCGCGCGGCACGCGGTGGACGAGTTCCTGGCGGGTGAGCTCGACCGCCGCCGCGCGCTCGGCTACCCGCCGTTCAAGCACCTCGTGAGCGTGGTCGTGAGCGGCCCGACGCGCGACGGCCCCATGACTGCGCTTCGGGAATTGCGCACCGAGCTGGAACGCCTCGGCGTAGCGGATCTCCTCGGCCCGGCCCCGCTCCTGCGCCTGCGCGGACGCCACCGCGCGCATCTTCTGGCGAAGACGGATAACCCGCGCCGAGTCGCGGTTCCCGCCGGGCGGCTCCTCGGCACCGCCGCGAAGGCGATGCGCCGCGACGGCCTCACGGCGGTCGTGGATGTGGATCCCCAGGGCGTCTAAATAGAATCGCGTCCATGAGCGAGGTCGAAGGCCAGATCCGGGACGAGCAGCTCGACGCCGAGCGCGACGCGCGGCGGCGGCTGGCGCTCGCGCAGGTGCGGCAGTACCCGGATCCGGTGCTGCGGATGGAGACGCGCGAGGTCGAGCTGTTCGACGAGGCGCTCGAGGCGCTCACCGAGCGGATGGGGCGGCTCATGCAAGAGGCGCGCGGGGTCGGGCTGGCCGCGCCGCAGATCGGGATTCTCCAGCGGGTGCTCGTCTACCAGGCCGAGGAGGACGGGCCGATCACGGCGCTCGTCAATCCGCGCCTCGTCGCCAGTTCGGACGAGACGGACGTCACCGACGAGGGGTGCCTGTCGCTCGGGTCGGCGACGATCATCGTCCCGGTCGAGCGTCCGACGGGCGTGACCGTGGAGGCCGTGTCCCCGGCCGGGGAGAAGCTCGAGATCGAGGCCGAGGGGCTCGAGGCGCGCGTGATCCAGCACGAGCTCGACCATCTGGACGGCGTCCTCACGCTCGACCGGACGACCGACGAAGCGCGCAAGGCCGCGCTCGCGGAGCTGCGTCCGCGGGCCGTGCTCGGGTAGCCCGTGCGCTTGGCCGTCGCCGCGACCGCGCCGCTCGGCGCCGCGGTGCTCGAAGGGCTCGCGGCCACGCACGAGATCGAGGTGCTGGTCACGCGGCCGGACCGTCCGCGCGGGCGCGGGCGCAAGGTCGGCGCGCCGCCGGCGAAGCAGGCGGCCGAGCGGCTGGGGATTCCCGTGGAGCAGCCGGAGCGGCTGGACTCGTTCCCGGGCACGGCGCCCGTGGTGGTCGCGGCGTACGGGGCGCTGATCCCGGCCGAGCTGCTGGAGGACCGACTGTGGCTGAACGTCCATCCGTCGCTGCTGCCGCACTGGCGCGGGGCGGCGCCGGTCGAGCGCGCGATCATGGCCGGCGACGCGGAGACGGGCGTGACGATCCACCGGACGACCGCGGAGCTGGATGCGGGGCCGATCGCGGCGCAGCGGGCGTTTCCGATCGGGCCGGACGATGACGCCGGGGTCGTGTACGCGAAGGCGGCGACGCTGGCGGTCGAGCTGCTCGGCGAGGTGCTCCCGGAGCCGTCGTTCGAGCCGCAGCCCAACGAGGGCGCGACGTACGCGGAGAAGATCGGACCCGCCGACCGCGAGCTCGACTGGTCGCGTCCGGCGGCGGAGCTGCACAACAAGATCCGGGCCTTGTCGCCGCATATCGGCGCGCGCGGCGAGGTGGAGGGCCGGCCGGTGATCGTGTGGCGCTCGCGGGTGGTGGACGGCGAGCTGGAGATCCTCGAGGTGCAGCCGGAGGGGAAGCGGCGCATGACCGTCGAGGAGTTCCGGCGCGGCCTGCGATGACGCTGGCACCGCTTCGCCACAGATCCGGCACGAATCGTGCAACACCCGTGCGGATTACCTCGATAGGGTCGCCACCAAGGGGTGCAACACGGGGGTCCCCCGGGGGACAGGCTCGGTGACCGCCCGGCAGGTCGCGTTTCAGGTCGTTCGGCGTGTCTTCGAGGACGGGTCCTATGCGGACCGGGCCTTCCGCTCCGCTGCCGAGGGGCTTGACGACCGCGATCGCGCCTTCGCCATGCAGCTCGCCTACGGCACCGTCCAGCGCAAGCGCACGCTCGACCACGCGATCGACATGCTCGGCCGCCGGCCCGTGCGCAAGCTCGACCCGCCGGTCGTGGCCGCGCTGCGGATCGGCGCGTACCAGGTCGGGTTCATGGACGGCGTCCCGCCGCACGCTGCCGCGAACGAGTCGGTCGAGCTCGTCCGCGCCGCGGGTCTCGAGCGTGCCGTCGCGTTCACGAACGCGGTCATGCGGCGCCTGGCCGAGGGCATGCCGGCGCTGCTCGCGGACCTCGGCGACACAACTCCAGCCGAGGCGGCGCTCAAGCACTCCTATCCCGACTGGATCGCCGAGACCTTCTGGCGCGAGCGCGGCCGCGACGCGGCGCTCGCGCTCCTGCAGGCGATGAACGAGCCGCCGCCCACCGTCGTCCGTGCACGCCCGGAGTTGCCCGGCAATCGCGATCCAGAGATCCCGGCCGCGCTGACCGTCGACCACATCCCACCGAACTGGATCGCCGACGGCCTGGCCTGGCCGCAGAGCCGCGGATCCCAGCTTGCGGGTTTGGCCGTCAGTGCCCAGCCCGGCGAGCGGATCCTCGACCTGTGCGCCGCGCCCGGGGGAAAGGCGACCCAGCTCGCCGAGATCGCCGCCGAGGTCGTCGCCGTGGAGAAGCACGAGGGCCGCGCCCGCGAGCTGACCGAGAACGCCGCGCGGCTCGGCCTGAAGAACGTCACAGTCGTCCACGCCGACGCGCTCGAGCTGCCGCCGGATCTGACCGGCTTCGACCGCGTGCTCGTCGATGCGCCCTGCTCCGGAACCGGCGTGCTCGCATCGAGGCCCGACCTGCGCTGGCGCGCGGAACCGCTCCCGGAACTCCAGCGCGCGCTCCTCGCCGTCGCCGCAGAGCGGGTGCGTCCGGGCGGCTCGGTCACCTACTCCGTCTGCGCGATCGGCGCGACCGAGAACGAGGACGTCGTCGACGCGTGCGGCCTCGAGCCGGACGACCTCGGCGCCGAATGGCCGGGCTTTCGCGACCCACGCCGGCCCGAGTTTCTGCTGACGCTGCCGAGCATCCACCGCACGTCGGGCTTCTTCGTCGCAAGAATGCGCGCATGACCTGGATCGACTGGGCGCGAGGCCCCGAGATCGAGCCGTCGCTCTACGCGGCCGATTTCGCGCGGCTCGGCGCGCAGGTGGAGGAGCTTCTCGACGCCGGCGTGCGGATCTTCCACTTCGACGTCGGCGACGGGCACTTCATCGAGCCCGTCACGATCGGGCCGGTCGTCCTCCGGTCGATTGCGCAACTCGTCCACGCGCGCGACGGCGTGCTCGACTGCCACCTCATGGTCACGAGCCCCGAGCGGCACATCCCGCAGATCGCCGACGCGGGCGGCGACAGCGTCACGTTCCACGTCGAGGTGGCCGCCGATCCGGCGCCGCTCGTCGCCGAGGCGCGCCAGCGCGGCCTCGGGGTCGGCCTGGCGTTCAATCCGGAGACATCGGTCACCGACGCGGTCGCGGCTGCGCGGGGCGTCGATCTCGTCCTGTGCATGAGCATCCATCCGGGCTACTCGGGCCAGCGGTTCCTACCGGAATCGCTCGCGCGCATCCGCGAGCTGCGCGACGCGCTGCCGGACGAGATCTTGGTGCAGGTGGACGGCGGCGTGACCGCGGAGAACGCGGTGTCGGTGCGGGAGGCCGGCGCGAGCCTGATCGTCGCCGGGAGCGCGGTCTTCGGGCAGCCGTCCATCGGCGACGCCTACCGCGAGCTCGCCGGCCTCGTCGCGTGAGCGAGCACCTCGAGCGGGCGCTCGAACTGGCCGAGCGCGGCCGCGGAACGACGCGGCCGAACCCGGTCGTCGGGGCCGTGGTCGTCTCGGGCGATGAGGTCGTGGGGGAGGGCTGGCACGAGCGTCCGGGCGGGCCGCACGCCGAAGTGGTCGCCCTCGACGCCGCGGGGGAGCGCGCCCGAGGGGCCACGCTCTATGTGACGCTCGAGCCCTGCGCGCATCACGGACGGACGCCGCCGTGCGCCGACGCGGTGATCGCCGCCGGGATCGCGCGCGTGGTCGTCGGCTCGGGCGATCCCGATCCGCGGACGAACGGTGCGGGGATCGCCCGCCTCCGTGAGGCCGGCATCGAGGTCGAGGTCGACGAGGGAGATCTGGCAAAGCGCGCGCGGCGGCAGAACGAGGCGTTTCGGACGTGGGTTTCCCGCGGCCGGCCGTTCGTGACCTACAAGGCCGCGGCCACGATCGACGGCCGGCTCGCGGCCGCCGGGGGCGACGCGCGCTGGGTCTCGGGCGAGGAAAGCCGGCGGCGCGTCCACGAGATGCGCGCCGCGTCGGACGCGGTCGCGGTCGGAATGGGCACCGTGCGCGCCGACAACCCGTCGCTCACCGCGCGCGACGTCGATGCCGTGCGCCAGCCGCGCCGACTCGCGTTCGGGCACGGGCCGCTGCCGGAGGGCTCGGAGCTCGAGCTGCTCGAGGGCCCGCTGGAGGACGAGCTGCGCCGGCTGGCTGCGGAGGACGTTCAGTCGCTGCTCCTCGAAGGCGGGCCGACCCTGGCCGGCGCGTTTCTGCGGGCGGGGCTGATCGACAAGGTCGTCCTGTTCGTCGCGCCGAAGGCCGTGGGCGGCGACGATGCGCCGCCGCTCTTCGCCGGTCCGGGCGCGCAGACGCTGGCCGACGCGGTGCCGCTCGCCGCGCTCCAGGCGGGCAGCTCGGGCGAGGACGTCGTGCTGACCGCGTACGTTCACGAGCCGTAGACCAAAGGAGGCCAGATGCTGCTCACGACCATGAACGACATCCCCGGCTGGCAGATCGACGAGGTGCTCGGCGAGGTGTTCGGGCTCACCGTCCGGTCGCGGCACGTCGGCGCGGACATCGGCGCGAGCCTCAAGTCGCTCGTCGGCGGCGAGCTGAAAGGGATGACCAAGATGGTCATCGAGGGGCGAAACCAGGGCATCGAGCGGCTCATCGAGGCGGCCGCGGCCATGGGCGCCGACGCGGTCGTCGCGATGCGGTTCGACACTTCCGATCTCGGCGGGAACCAGACCGAGATCTGCGCGTACGGCACCGCCGTGCGGGCGCGCAAGCTCTAACGCGCCACCGAGCCATGTCCCCAACGGCCCTGTCCTTCCCCCGGGGACCCCGGTGAGCTTCCCCTTGGTTCGAGCGTAACGCCGAATCTGTGCCGTGTGGTGCGCGTTTGCGCCGGGTTGGTCACGAACCCGTGCCGAATCGCGCACAGAGGGCGCACCCCCGCCGCGTATCGTTCGGGCCGTGTTCACGGGAATCGTCAGCG
Organism: uncultured Thermoleophilia bacterium; assembly: GCA_963716435.1. Taxonomy (GTDB): domain Bacteria; phylum Actinomycetota; class Thermoleophilia; order Gaiellales; family Gaiellaceae; genus CAVRUF01. Next base: position 2,146,038 of record OY970312.1, on the reverse strand, counting down.
AGATCGGAACGGTCGAGTCGATCGAAACGAGATCGAACGGGGCGCGCCTGCGGATCAGCGCCCCGGAGGCGGCCGACCGCACCAAGCTCGGCGACTCGGTCTCCGTGAGCGGGGTCTGTCTCACAGCCGTCGCGACCGAGGACGGGGCGATCGCGTTCGACGCCGTCCCGGAGACGATCGCCCGCACAACGCTCGGCCGTCTGGCCCCCGGGGCGCGCGTGAACGTCGAGCCGGCGCTTCGCGCGGGGGAGCCGCTCGGCGGGCACATCGTCCAGGGCCACGTCGACGGCCTCGGCCGCGTCCGCGAGCTCGTCCCGGAAGGCGACGGCGCCCGTCTCACCGTCGAGTTGCACGACGAAATGGCCCGCCTGGCCGTGGAAAAAGGCTCGATCACCCTGGACGGTGTCAGCCTCACGATCGCCGCCATCGGCCCCGGCTGGATCTCGATCGCGCTCGTCCCGCACACCCTCGCGGCGACCACGCTGGGCGCCCTCGGGCCGGGCGACCAGGTCAACGTGGAGTCCGACGTCCTCGCCAAGCACGTCGACCGCCTGCTCGAAGCGCGCGGCGACCTGAGCTGACCCGGTTACGATTCCCCGGATGCCCGAGTCCCCCGACGTCACCGAAGACACCGCCTTCGCCACCATCGAGGAGGCGATCGAGGCAATCCGGGAAGGCAAGTTCGTCGTCGTCGTGGACGCCGCCGACCGCGAGAACGAGGGCGACCTGACGATCGCCGCGCAGTTCGCGACTCCCGAGGCGATCAACTTCATGGCCACACACGGGCGCGGGCTCATCTGCCTGTGCCTGACCGGCGACCGGTGCGACCAGCTCCAGCTCCAGCCGATGACGGCGCGCAACGAGACGCCGTTCGGCACCGCCTTCACGGTCTCGATCGAGGCCCGGGAGGGGATCGCGACCGGCATCTCCGCCCAGGACCGTGCCCGGACGGTCCAGGTGGCGATCGACCCGAGCAAAGGCCCGCACGACCTCGTCCGGCCCGGGCACGTCTTTCCGCTGCGCGCCCGCCCCGGCGGCGTCCTGCAGCGCGGCGGGCAGACCGAGGCCTCGGTCGATCTCGCACGGCTCGCGGGCCTGAACCCTGCGGGCGTCGTCTGCGAGATCGCAAACGAGGACGGCTCGATGGCCCGCGTTCCCGACCTCGTCGAGTACTGCAAGCGCCACAACCTCCTCATGGTCACGGTCGCCGACCTGATCGAGTACCGGCGCCGCACCGAGAAGCTCGTCGAGCGCGCCACGACCGTCCGCATGCCGACCGCGTACGGCGAGTTCTCCGCCGTGGCGTTCAAGGAGACCTTCACCGGCAAGCACCACGTCGCGCTCGTGAAGGGCGACGTCGACGGGCAGGAGGACGTGCTCGTGCGCGTCCACTCGGAATGTCTCACCGGCGATGTCTTCCACTCGCTGCGCTGCGACTGCGGCGAGCAGCTCGAGGAGGCGCTGCGCCGCATCGGCGCCGAGGAGCGCGGGGTGCTCCTCTACATGGCCCAGGAGGGACGCGGCATCGGGCTCCTGTCGAAGCTCAAGGCCTACGAGCTCCAGGAGAGCGGGATGGACACCGTCGAGGCGAACCTCGAGCTGGGCTTTCCGGCCGATGCGCGAGAGTACGGGATCGGCTCGCAGATCCTCGCCGACCTGGGACTCACGACCATTCGCATCCTGACCAACAATCCGCGCAAGATCAGCGGCATCGAGGGCTTCGGCCTGACCGTGGTCGAGCAGCTGCCGATCGAGATCGAGCCGAACGCCGAGAACCAGCGCTACCTCGACGTCAAGCGCGACAAGCTCGGGCACAAGCTCCACCACCAGGAGCAGCGCTTCGAGGAGCCCGGCCTGTGAACGACGACCGCCTGATCGAGGGCGCGGACGAGCTTCGGCTCACCGGCTCACCGCCCGCCGGCGCGCCGTTCGGGGTCAACCCACCGGCCGCACCCGCTGAACCCGTCGAGCCTGCACCCGCCGAGCCCGAGGCCGAGGCCGAGCCCGAGCCCGAGCCGGATCCCGATCCCGAGCCGAAGGAGGAGGCCGCGCCGGCCGTGCCGCCGCTCGTCGCCGAGCCGAAGCCCGGCGTCCCGCTCCAGCACGCGCCGGGTGATCTCGACATTCCCGCCGGGGTCGGCGTCTTCACGGGCGCCGCGGACGGAAACCGGCGCTCGGTCGGCATCGTCGTCGCCCGCTTCAACGGCGAGCTGAGCTCGAAGCTGCTCGCCGGAGCGCTCGAGTTCCTCGAGAAGGCCGGCGTCGATCGCGCACGCATCGACGTGATGCAGGTGCCCGGCGCGTTCGAGCTGCCGCTCGGCGCGATGGCCCTCGCAAAGACGCGGCGCTACGCCTGCGTGCTCGCGCTCGGGGTCGTCATCCGCGGCGACACGCCGCACTTCGACTTCGTCTCCAGCGAGGCGGCCAGCGGGATCCAGCTCGCCGCGCTCGAGACCGGCATTCCGGTCACGCTCGGCGTCCTCACCTGCGACACCCGTGAGCAGGCCGAGGCGCGGGCCGGCGGCGCCAAGGGGAACAAGGGCGCCGAGGCCGCGCGCTCCGGGCTCGAGATGGCCGATGTTCTCGGCCGGCTGCGCTCGGACGCTGTCGTCACGGCGTAGTAGTCCGCTACACTCGTCGGCCATGTCGAAGGTCTGCGCAGTTTGCGGGAAAGCTCCCTCGTTCGGTAACAACCGAAGCCACTCGATGGTGGCGACGAGGCGCCGCTTCAATCCGAACCTCCAGCGCGTCCGCATCCTCGTGGACGGGGTTGCGCGCCGGAGCTACGTCTGCGCACGGTGCCTGAAGGCCGGGAAGGTCAAGAAGGCCGTCTAGCCGAGGCCCGCGCGCTCGTTGGCGCGGCGCTCGCGGCGCTCGAAGCGAGCCGCGAGCGAATCGACGACCTGAACGTGTATCCCGTCCCGGACGGGGACACGGGCACGAACATGACGCTGACCGTTCGCGCGGTCCGCGACGCGCTCGCCGGATCGTCGTCAGCGACCCGCGAGGAGATCGCGCGCGAGATCACCCGCGCCTGCCTCATGGGCGCGCGCGGGAATTCCGGGGTGATCCTCTCCCAGCTCGTGCGCGGCGCGATGGAGGCGCTCGCCCTGAAAGACGACGTGGCCGGCGCGCTGCGCGGCGCCTCGGATGCCGGCTACGCGGCGGTCCGCGAGCCGCAGGAGGGGACGATCCTCACGGTCGCCCGCGAGCTCGCCGAACGCGCCGAGATGGTCGACGCTCCGCTGCCGGAGATGCTGGCCGAGCTCGTCGCGCACGGGGAGGAGGCGCTGGCGCGCACGCCCGAACAGCTCGAGACGCTGCGCGAGGCGGGTGTGGTCGATGCGGGCGGCGCCGGGTTGCTCGAGCTCGTGCGCGGGATCGCTGCGCAGGTCCGCGGCGAGCCGTTGCCCGAGGCCGAGGTGTTCGAGTCGGTTCCGCATGACGCCGTCCACCAGGAGCTGTCGCGGTTCCGCTACTGCACGAGCTTCTACGTGGAGGGCGACGACGCCGACCCGGAGACGCTCGAGCACGAGCTGGAGCAGTTCGGTGACTCGCTGCTCGTGGTCGGCTCGCGTGGAGCGGTGAAGGCGCACGTCCACACCGACGAGCCCGGCCGCGCGCTTGCGCTCGGGACCGCGATGGGCGTGATCGCCGAGGTCGACGTGAAGAACATGCACATGCAGATCGCCGACCGCGAGGAGCGGCTGACGACGGAGACGACGCGCAGCGGGGTCGTCGCCGTTTGCATGGGCGCCGGGAACGCGGCCCTCTTCGCCAGCCTCGGCGCGCGGGTCGTCGAGGGTGGCCAGACGATGAATCCGCCGACGTCGGAGCTCGTCGCGGCGATCGAGAGCGTCGCCGCGGACGAGGTCGTGCTGCTCCCGAACAACAAGAACGTGGTGCTCGCGGCCGAGCAAGCTGCAGCCGCTGCGTCACGGCCGACGATCGTCATCCCGACGCACACGCTGCAGGCCGGGCTCGCGGCGGTGCTGGCGTTCGATCCGGCGTTGGCGGCGGCCGAGAACTCGTCGGAGATGGCCGCCGCCGCGGAGCGTGTCCGCGCGGGCGCGGTCACGCGGGCGTCGCGCACGACGACGGTGGACGACGTGGCGGTGGAGGAGGGGCAGTTCCTGGGGCTGGTGGAGGGTCGGGCTGTGGCTGCGGCGGACGAGCTGGATCCGGTCGCGGACGAGGTCGTTGCGCTGCTGCTTGCCGAGCCGGCGGACGTGCTCACGATCCTGCGCGGCGCCGATGCGCCCCCCGAAGATGGGCTCGCCGAGCGAATCATGGCCGCGCACCCCGCGATCGAGCTCGAGGTGATCGAGGGCGGCCAGCCGCACTACCCGCTCCTCTTCGGCGCCGAGTAGTGCCTGTGGAACACGCGGCACACTTCCGGCGCGGTTCCGTTTCCCACGCGTCCGGGTTTCCTCGATAGGGTCGCCACCAAGGGGTGCAACATGGGGGTCCCCCGGGGGACCGCGGTGTCCGGTGACGTTTGGGGTGTTCCGCGGGCCGGTTTTCGCCGATACTCCTGGTCGGTGGAGGACACGCGCGTGATCAAGGTTCTGCTCGTCGAGGACAACGATGTCTTTCGCGAGGCGCTCGAGCTGATGCTCGGCGTCACGCCCGACATCCAGGTCGTCGGCGCCGTCGGCGACGGGACCTCCGCCGTCGAGGCCTGCTCCGAGCTGCGCCCCGACGTCGTCCTCATGGACTACCGGCTGCCCGGCCTCGACGGGGTCGAGGCCACCGCCGCCGTGCGCGCCACGTGCAACGCGGCCGTCGTCGTCCTCACGGCCACCGCCGACCGCACCGAGCTCGACGCACTCCTCGCCGCCGGGGCCGTCGCGTGCCTCACGAAGGACAGTGAGGTCGGTGACATCGTCGGCGCGATCCGCGATGCTGCCGCGGATGCCTCTCTCGTCTAGCACCACCGCGCTCATCCTCGACTCGACGGCGGACCTGCCAGATCCGGCCGCGCGCAACGCCAACTGGCGCCTCGTCCCGCTCTCGGTCAACTTCGGCGACGAGTCATTTCGCGACCACGTCGATATCACGCCCGACGAGTTCTACCGCCGGCTCGAATCGACCACCGTCCAGCCGAAGACGTCCCAGCCGACCCCGGCCGAGTTCGAGCGTGCGTTCGCGGAGCTCGCCGGGTTCGAGCGGATCCTGTGCGTGCTCCTCTCGGGGAGGCTCTCCGGCACGGTCGAAAGCGCCCGGCTCGCCGTGCAGGCGACCGGGGACGAGCGTGTCACGGTGATCGACTCGGAAAGCGTCTCGGGCGGCACGGTCATCCTCGCCGACGCGATCCAGCGCCGGCTCGACCGCGGCACGACCGGCGAGGAGATCACGGAGCTCGTCGAGCGGTTCAAGCGCGAGGCCGGGCTCCTCTTCACCGTGGACACGCTCGATTACCTCGTGCGCGGCGGCCGTGTCGGCAAGGCGGCCGGGTTCGCCGGCGAGCTGCTCTCCGTGAAGCCGATCCTCTCGATCCGCGAGGGGGAGGTCGTCCCGATCAAGCGCGTCCGCGGCCGCGCGAAGGCCCTGGCCGAGCTGGAACGGCTCTTCGACGAGCACGCCGCGCAGGGCCCTGGCCTCCACGTCGGCGTCGCGCATGCGAACTCCCCGGAGGACAACCGGGCTCTCGCCGACCGGGTGCGCCGAGTCCGCCCGGAGGCGTTGCTCGACGTCGACTGCGTGCTCGGCCCGGTGATCGGCACGCACGGCGGGCCCGGGACGCTCGGGCTCTTCTGGTTCGCCGACGAGTAACGTTCCGGGCGTGCCTCCGGTAGCGCACTGGGACGACGTCGAGCCGAACCGCCGCGAGCGCGGCCACCTGGCCGGAAACTGGCGTGACCTCGGCGAGGCGGCGGGCTCGGTCACCGTCGGCCTGCAGCGGATCCAGGTCGATCCGGACATGTGGTCGACGCCGCTGCATCTCGAGGGCGCCGAGGAGGAGATCTTCTTCGTGCTCGCGGGCACGGGCACGGCGCTGCTTTGGGCCGGCGAGGGCGATCCGGCGGCGCACGAGATCGGCCCCGGCGACTGCCTCGTCCACCTGGCACTCGAGCAGGCGCACACGCTTCAGGCCGGGCCCGAGGGAATCGACGTGCTCGCGTTCGGCATGCGGACGTACGCCGACTCGGCGACCTACCTTCCGCGCGCCGGCGTCTCCTGGCTCGGAGCGAGCTGGGTCGAGTCCGGCGGCGAGGAGAACCATCCGTGGGCGCGCGAGGTGGCCGCCGGACCGCCCGAGATCGGCGAGATCGAGCCACGGCCCTCCTCGATCGTGAACCTCGACGACGTTCCGACCGAGGAGTTCACGGGCGACACCGTCGCGCATATCCGACGTGACCTCGGAACGGCCGCCGGCTCGCTGCGCACCGGTGTGGAGCATGTGGTCACGCCGCCGGGGATGCTCAACTGGCCGCCGCACGTCCACTCGGTCGAGGAGGAGCTGTTCGTCGTCCTCGACGGGGAGGGCGTCGCGCTGATCGGCGACGAGGAGTTCCCCGTGCGTGCCGGTTCCGTGGTGTCGTGTCCTGCGGGCCGCCGCGTCGCGCACGCGTTCCGCGCGGGCGACGGGCCGCTCACGCTGCTCGCGTACGGCATGCGCGATCCGGGCGACCTCGCGTTCTATCCGCGCTCGGGGAAGATCTCGTTCCGAGGCCTCGGCGTGATGGGGCGCCTCGAGCCGCTCGAGTACTGGGACGGCGAGCGCTGACCGTGGATTCTTCGGCACACATTCGGCGCACTTCTGTGACAGACACGCGCGCCGAAGCTCGATAGCGTTTGTGCTGGGACCGCCGGTCCCCCATTGGGGGAGCCGCGACCCGCTGAGACGCGGGTCGGTCGGCGCGGGGGAAAATGACCGCGTGCTGTCCGGACCGTCACCGATACTCGGGCCGTTCTGGCCACGCTCATGACTCGGCGCCTCGAGCAGGCCGGCTTCGCTGGCATGGACCAAGACGCCCTCGGGTGGCGCCGGCGGGGACATCCCGAGCTGCCCGTCGACACGCTCCCCGGGGTCGGGCCCAGGGTCGCGGAGCGGCTCGCCGCGCTCGGGCTCGAGACGCTCGAGGATCTCGTCGAGTACGTCCCGCGCGCCCATCTCGACTGGGCGCAGGCGACCGGGTTCGCCGCGCTGCGCACCGGGCAGGAGGCGACGGTCGCCTGCACGGTTGAGCGCCAGGCGCAGGTGCGTCCGACGCGCCGCCGGAACCTCAGGCTCGTCGAGGCCGCCGTGGTCGACTCGCAGGGCGGCCGCGCAACCGCGCTCTGGTTCAACCAGTCGTGGCTCGCGGAGCGTCTGAGCCCGGGCACGCGTCTGCTTCTCCACGGCGAGCTCGCAGCAGGCGGCCGGTTCAAGGTCGAGCGCCACGAGCTGGGGGACGGCGGCCTGCACACGGTCGGGCTCGTCCCGGTCTACCGCGCGAGCGAAACGGTTTCCGCGGCCAAGCTCCGGGAGCTCACCGAAGTGGCGCTGCCGCTGGCGCGCTGGCTGCCCGACGCGCTTCCCGCCAAGGTGCGCGCCGAAGAGGGGCTTCCTCTGCGGGGCGACGCGCTCGTCGCCTACCACCGGCCGCACGACCGGGAGGAGGTCGCCGCCGCGCATGAGCGGCTCGCGCTCGAGGAGCTGCTCGTCCTTCTCTACGGGCTTGCGCGCCGGCGGCGCGAATCGGACGAGGCCGCGACCGCGCCGGTGCTCGGCCAGCCCGGCGAGCTGGTCGCGCGCTACATCGAGGCGCTGCCGTTCGAGCTGACACCGGAGCAGAAATCGGCGATCGCCGAGCTCGACATTGACCTGGCCCGCACCACGCCGATGCAGCGGCTTCTCCAGGGGGATGTGGGCGCGGGGAAGACGGTTGTCGCGCTCTACGCGCTCCTGCGCGCGGTCGAAAACGGAGCGCAGGGCGCGCTCATGGTTCCGACGGAAACCCTCGCTGAGCAGCACTTTGTCACCATCGACCGGCTCGTCGCGCCGCTCGGTGTCGCGCCCGTCCTGCTGACCAGCTCGCTGACGCCCAAGCAGCACGCCGCCGCGCGCGATTCGGTCGCGACCGGCGAGGCGCAGCTCGTTGTGGGGACGCACGCGCTCATCCAGGAGCACGTCGAGTTCGCCTCGCTTGCGGTCGCCGTCGTGGACGAGCAGCACCGATTCGGGGTGGAGCAGCGCCGCGCCTTGTCGGGTTCGGCCGAGCGCAGTCCGCACGTGCTGCACATGACGGCGACGCCGATCCCGAGGACGCTGGCCCAGACCGTCTACGGCGACCTGGACGTGACCGAGATCGCCCGCCCGCCGCGCGACCGCAAGGAGATCATCACCGCCTGGGTTCCGCAGGAGCGCTCGAGCGCCGCGTACACCCGGCTGCGCGACCACCTCGAAGCGGGGCGCCAGGCGTACGTCGTCTGCCCGCTCGTCTCCGAGAGCGAGACGATCGAGGCGCGTGCTGCCGAAGCCGAGGCGGAGCGGCTCAGCCGAGCCGAGCTGAAGGGCTTCCGGGTCGGGTGCCTGCACGGACGGCTCGCGGCTCCAGAGCGGCGGGCCGTCATGGACGCGTTCACGCGGCGGGAGCTCGACGTGCTCGTCGCCACAACCGTGATCGAGGTCGGCGTGGACGTCACGAACGCGACGATCATGATCGTCCAGGAGGCCGATCGCTTCGGGCTGGCCCAGCTCCACCAGCTGCGCGGCCGCGTCGGGCGCGGGGCGGAGCAGTCGTACTGCCTGCTGGTTTCCCGCGCCAAGGAAGAGCTGACCGAGTCGGCGCAGACGCGGCTCCAGGCACTCGTCGACACGACGGACGGGTTCCGTCTGGCCGAGGTCGACCTCGACCTGCGCGGAGAAGGTGAGCTGCTCGGCACGCGCCAGTCCGGGCTTCCGGATCTGCGCTTCGCGAGCCTCGGCCGCGACTCGAAGCTGATCGCGCGGGCCAAGCGGCGCGTTGCGGAGCTGCTCGATGCCGACCCCGACACCCTCGGGCCGCTCGACGCCGAGGTGGAGCGGATGCTGGGCGATGCGGATCGTCGCGGGCTCGCGTAAGGGCGCAACGATCCTCGCGCCGCCAGGGCTCGACACGCGCCCGACGTCGGACCGTGCCCGCGAGGCGGCGTTCAACCTGATCGGGCCCGTGGAGGAGGCACGCGTGCTCGATCTCTTCGCCGGCTCGGGCGCGATGGGGCTCGAAGCGCTCTCGCGGGGAGCTGCGTCGGCGGTCTTCGTGGAGAGCGACCGCGCGGCCGCGGACACGATCGTGCGCAACCTGGAAAAGCTGCGCCTGACCGGAGCGACCGTGCTGCGCGACGACGTCGCCCGCGTCCTCGCCGCCGAGGCGGCTGCGCGCAGGCGTTACGATCTCGTGCTCATCGACCCCCCGTACGCCATGCTTGCAGGCCTTTTGCCCACTCTCGACCGTTATCTGCCGCCACTCCTCGAGCCAGACGGCCTCGTCGTCGTCGAGTCGTCCGCGAAGGAGGAGCCGGAGCTGGCCGCGTTCTCGATGCGGACGAGCCGCCGCTACGGCGCCGCCCGCGTGACCCTCTTCGAGGCCGCATGACCGACCGGCCGCTCATTGCCGTGTGCCCGGGCGCGTACGACCCGGTCACGAACGGTCACGTGGACATCGTCGCGCGGGCCTCGAAGATCTTCGACAAGGTCGTGGTCGCGGTCGTCCGCGAGCCGCAGCACAAGCAGCCGGCGTTCACGGCCGAGGAGCGCGTCGCGTTCCTCGAGGAAGCCCTCGCCGGGCTCGGAAACGTCGAGGTCTCCGTCTTCTCGGAGCTGGTCGTCGAGTTCGCCCGCGAGATCGGCGCGACGACGCTCATCAAGGGCCTGCGCGCGATCTCGGACTTCGAGTGGGAGTTCCAGATGAACCATCTGAACCGCAGCCTCGCGCCCGATATCGAGACGCTCTACCTGATGGCCAGCCCGCAGCACAGCTTCCTCTCGTCGAGCGGCGTGAAGGAGATCGCCTCGTTCGGCGGGAGCGTCGAGGGTCTCGTGCCGCCGGCTGTGGCCGCACGCTTCGCGGAGATGCACCCGACTGCTGAGGGCTCGGAGTAGACTTCACCGGCTCATGGACGTACTCGTTCTCATCGACAAGCTCGACGACCTCGTGCACAACGCGAAGGCCGTGCCGCTCACCGACCAGGTCCGGATCGACCGCGAGGAGATCTACGACATCCTCGATCAGATGCGGGCGACGATCCCCGAGGAGATCAAGCAGGCGCGGTGGATCGTCAAGGAGCGGCAGGAGATGCTGGCCGAGGCGAAGCGCGAGAGCGACCGGATTCTCGGCGAGGCCCGCGAGCAGGCGGTGCGCGAGGCGTCGCAGACGGAGATCGTCAAGCTGGCCGAGCGGCAGGCGCAGGACATCGTCGAGGACGCGAAGCGCCAGGCGCGAGAGACGCGACTCGAGATGGAGGACTGGGCCGACTCGATCCTCTCGACGCTCGAGATCAACCTGGACAAGTTCCTCGGCGCAGTCCGCCGCGGCCGCGAACGGCTGCACGAGCGGTCGCAGGAGTCGGTCATGGCCGGCATCGGCGACGAGCCGCTCGAGTAGAGCGCCGCTCCCTCCCTAGTTACTCGCCCGGGTAGCGGGGCCCCCGTGCCCCGCCACTAGGTTTCAGCCTACTGCGGAAATGCGCACGTGTGGTGCACGGAAGTGTGTCGAGACCGTGACGGTTTCTCCACAGGGCACACGGGCCGGCCGGGCTTGCAGCGCGCGCGCAAGTGACGATCCAGCCACGGATTGCGTTGCTACGCTCGCCGCATGAGCTTCGTCGATCTCCGATCTGTCCGCATCCTCCCGGGGGAGCAATTTCACGACACCGTCACCGTGGACCTTGAGCCGTTCGAGCTGGGCGGCCAGACGTACACGCCCGAGCCCGAGGTGGCCGACGGGCGGCTGACGATCACGCGGACGACGTCCGGGCTCCTCTTCGAGCTCGAGCTCGACGCGAAGCTCGTCGGGCCCTGCTTTCGCTGCCTGCAGCCGACGGAGATCGCGACCCCCGTCCGCGCCCGTGAGTACCAGGCGTCCGACCCGAACGGCGACGAGGAGCTCGAGACCCCGTACGTCGCGGAAAACCGTCTCGACCTCTCGGCCTTGGCCCGCGATCTGATCGCGCTCGAGCTGCCCGAGAAGATCCTCTGCCGCGAGGACTGCGCGGGGCTCTGTCCGACCTGCGGGCGGGACCTGAACGTCGAGCCGCACACGCACGAGGAAGAGACGTTGGACCCGCGCTGGGCTGCGCTCGCGGACCTGAAGGATCAGCTCTAACCGCGCTGGTACACTTCGCCGCCGCGATGGCAGTCCCCAAGCGAAAACAATCGAAGGCACGCCGCGACAAGCGGAGGGCGAACTACAAGCTCTCCCTGCCGGTCGTGATGGAGTGCCCGCAGTGCCATCAGCCCAAGCGGCCGCACCGCGTCTGCCCGACCTGTGGCACGTACCGCGGCCGCGAGGTCGAGCCCCTCTCGACGCCGGCTCCGTAGTTCGATGACGCCCGTCCGGGTCGCGGTGGACGCGATGGGCGGCGACCGGGCGCCGGAGGAGATCGTCGCGGGCGCACTCGAGGCGCGCACCGACGGGGTCGAGCCGATCCTCTTCGGCCGGCGCGAACTCGTCGAGCCGCTCGCGGACGGGCTCGAGATCGTCCACTCCGACCAGGAGGTGGAGATGGACGAGAAGCCCGGCGACGCCGTTCGCACCAAGCGCGAGAGTTCGCTCTTCGCCGCCTGCCGAGCCGTGAAGGAGGGCAAGGCCGACGTGGCGCTTTCGGCCGGGAACACCGGCGCTCTCCTGGCCGCCGGCCTGGTCGAGATCGGACGGCTGCCGGGCGTGCATCGCCCCGCGATCGCGATTCCGCTCCCGGCTCCGAGCGGCCCGTGCGTCCTCCTCGACGGCGGCGCGAATGCCGACGCGCGCCCCGAGCATCTGCTCCAGTTCGCGCACATGGGCGCCCTGTTCGCGGAGGAGGCGCTGGGCGTCGCGTCGCCGACCGTCGCGCTGCTCTCGATCGGGGAGGAGCCGGAGAAGGGCAACAAGCTCGTCCGCGAGGCGCACGACCTGCTCGCGTCGAGCTCGCTCCGCTTCATCGGGAATGTCGAGGGCCGCGACCTGCTGAACGGCTCGGCCGACGTCGTGGTGTGCGACGGCTTCACCGGGAACGTGGCGCTGAAGACGCTCGAGGGCGGCATCAGCACGGCGATGGGCGGTCTGCGCGAAGCGATCGGCTCGTCGTGGCGGAGCAAGGTCGGCGGGCTCCTCATCCGGCCGGCCGCCCGGGAGCTGCGGCGCCGGCTCGATCCCGACACCTACGGCGGCGCCTACCTCCTCGGCCTGCGCGGGCTCGTCGTCATCGCGCACGGGAACTCCTCGCGCGTCGCGGTCGCCAACGCGATCCGGCTTGCGGCCCGCGGTGTCGAGCGCGGCGTCGTCGACCAGCTCGCCGCGAGCCTGGCCGAGTCGAAGCGGGACGGGTAGGACAGCCGGGACGGCATGGTACGATCTCGCGTCCACTAGGTCAGTAAACGAGATCTGGAGAGCTAAATGGCTGCTTCGCGAGACGAGATTTACACGCAGGTGAAGAACGTTCTGGTCGAGCAGCTCGGGATCGACGAGGGCGACATCACGGAGGAGGCGTCCTTCCAGGAGGATCTCGACGCCGACTCCCTCGATCTCGTCGAGCTGATCATGGAGCTCGAAGACCAGTTCGAGATCAAGATCTCCGACGAAGACGCGCAGGGAATCCTGACCGTCGGAAACGCCGTCGATTACATCTCCAAGACTCAGCAGTAACCCCGACGGGTCCCCAAGTCTTCGCGAACTGATCGACGCGCTGCCCGAAGACCGGGTGGCGCCTGCGTTCACGCACACCTCCTGGGCGCCGATCCGGGAGCAGTCGTACGAGCGCCTGGAGTTCCTCGGCGACAGCGTGCTCGGGCTCGCGATCGCTCGGGAGCTGTACGAGCGCTTCCCTGAGCACCCCGAGGGACAGCTCGCCAAGATCCGCGCTCACGTCGTGTCGCGGCAGGCGTGCGCGGTCGTCGGGCGCCGGCTCGGACTGGGGGAGATGCTCATCGAGCGCGCGGGCGACGCCGTCTCGCCGGACGAGCTCGGCCGGCTGGCGGAGAACCAGAACGTCCTCGCCGCGCTCGTCGAGGCTGCGCTCGGCGCGCTCTACCTCGAGCACGGCTTCGAGGCGATCCGCCTGGCGATCCTCGACGCGTTCGCCGACCGGATCGAATACACGCTCACGACCTACGTCGACTTCAAGACGGAGCTCCAGGAGGAGCTGGCCCGCCGTTCGTTGAGCGTCACCTACTCGGTGCTCGACATCGACGGTCCGCCGCACGACCGGACCTTCACGTGCGCCGCAGTGATCGACGGCGACCGCGCCGGCGTGGGGACCGGCGCTTCGAAGAAGGCCGCGGAGCAGAACGCGGCGCGCGAGGCGCTTGCCGCCCTGCCGCCGCTCCCGACGGGATAGCCGGAGCGGCTGCGAGACTTCGCGCGCGTGTTTTTGCGGGCGATCAAGCTGCGCGGCTTCAAGTCGTTTCCGGACCCGGTCGAGGTGCTCCTCGAGCCGGGCGTGGCCGTCGTCGTCGGGCCGAACGGCTCGGGGAAATCGAACATCGCGGACGCCGTCCGCTGGGCGGCCGGAAGCCTGAGCACCTCCGAGCTGCGCGCCGAGAAGCCCGAGGACGTGCTCTTCGCCGGCTCCGCGGGACGCGCGGCCGCGGACGCCTGCTCGGTCGAGCTTCTCTTCGACAACGCGGGCGGCGACGGGCCGCTCCCGTACGAGGAGGTCTCGGTCGCGCGGCGCCTCTCCCGCGGTGGCGAAGGCCGCTACGTCGTGAACGGCGCGACCGTGCGGCGCACCGATCTCGTCGAGCTGCTCGCCGACCTCGGGATCGGCGGCGAGATGCACTCCGTCATCGGCCAGGGCCGCGTCGAGCAGATCCTCGCGTCGAAGCCCGCCGACCGGCGCGCGCTCGTCGAGGAGGCCGCCGGCCTCGGCCGCTTCAAGCGCCAGCGCCACCGCGCCGAGCTGAAGCTCACGCGCGTCGCAGACCAGGTCGACCGTGCCCGCGATCTCGAGGCTGAGGTGCGCAAGCGGATCCGTCCCCTGGCGCTGCAGGCGACGGCGGCCGAGCGGGCGCAGAAGCTGGCCGACCAGATCACGGAGCTCGAGGCGCGCCTCTCCGCCGCAGATCTCGAACGCGTTGACGACCTGCTCGCGGGCGTTGCCGAGCGCCGCACCGCGGCCGAAGCGGAGCGCAAGAGCCGCGACGAGAAGCTCGGCGTGCTCCTCGAGGAGCGCCGCCTGGCCGAGGAGGAGCTGAGCGAGGCGGGCGGGCGGCACGAACGCGCGACCGCGGCGCTCTATCGCCTCCGCAGCGCGGTCGAGCGCGCCGACCTTCGCCGCGAGCGGGCCGCGGAGACCGCGCGGACGCTGCGCGCCGACCTCGCGAGCCCGCGCATGCCGCTGCCAGAGGCGCCACCCTCGTACGACCAGGTCGTGAAGGCCGCGCGCGGCTGGCAGACGACGCCGGTGGACGACGCGCTCGCAGGTGCGACGCTCATCGAGACGGCGCGCAAGGAGAAGCGCGACGCGGTGCTGGTCGCCTCCGGCGGCGAGACCTGGTTCGCGTCGGGGGCCGAGGCGAAGCGCGCGCCGGTGCGCACGGTTCCGCTGAAGACCCTTGCCGAGTCGTCCGAGCAGGTCGCGGCGCTGCTCGAGCGCGCCGCCGAGTCCGCGCGGCGGTTTGAGCCCGCGCTCGCCGCCCGCGTGGACGCCGGCGGAAGCCGCTCGGGCGAGGTCGGCGAACGGCTCCGCGAGCTCGGGGCGCGCGAGGCGGATCTCCGCCGTGACGCGTCCGAGGCGGCCGAGCGGCTCACGCAGGTGCAGATCGAAGCGGCCCGGCTCGAGCGCGAGCGCGAGGAGATCGCAGCGCGGCTCCCCGAGGATGCCGTCGCCGAGCCGCTCACGGACGAGGAAAGCGACGCGCTGCGAATCCAGGTCGCGCGGCTGGCCGCTCGCCGCGAGCAGCTCGGCCAGGTCAATCCGCTCGCCGCCGAGGAACATGCGCGCGAGACCGAGCGGCTCCGCGAGCTGACCGGCGAGCGCGAGGATCTCGAGAACTCGCTGGCCGAGCTCGACAAGCTCCGCACCGAGTTGACGCAGACCGTCGAGCAGCGCTTCGCCGAGACGTACACGGCGGTCGAGCAGCACTTCTCCGAGGTCGTTGCGACGCTCTTCCCGGGCGGCCGAGGCCGGCTCGTGGCCACCGAAGGCGACGAGGACTCCGAGCACGGGATCGAGATCGAGCTCCAGCCGGCCGGCAAGCGCGTGACCAAGCTCTCGCTCCTCTCCGGCGGCGAAAAGGCGCTCGGCGCGATCTCGTTCCTCTTCGCGCTCTTCCTCGCGCGGCCGTGCCCCTTCTACCTCCTGGACGAGGTCGAGGCCGCGCTCGACGACGCGAACATCGGGCGGTTCGTCGAGCTTTTGCGCACCTTCTCCGACCGGGCACAGTTCATCGTCGTCACGCACCAGAAGCGCACGATGGAGGCGGCCGACGCGCTCTACGGCGTCACGATGGGCGCCGACGGGATCTCGCAGGTCGTCTCGAAGCGGCTCACCGCCGAGC
Organism: uncultured Thermoleophilia bacterium; assembly: GCA_963716435.1. Lineage (GTDB taxonomy): Bacteria > Actinomycetota > Thermoleophilia > Gaiellales > Gaiellaceae > CAVRUF01. The sequence continues at coordinate 2,130,374 of OY970312.1, read as the reverse complement.
GAGCCGCCTCAGCAGCAGCGTGACCCGGAGCTGGGAGGAGTTCCTGGGCGGCGAGGCCCCGCCTGAGGCCGAGGCCGCGAGCGGCTGGTTCGGCCGCCTGCGCGAATCGCTCGCCACGAGCCGCAAGGCGCTCGCGGGCGAGCTCAGCTCCGTCCTCTTCGATCCGGCCGACGACGAATCGTGGGAGCGCGTCGAGGAAGCGCTGATCGGCGCAGATGTGGGCGTGCCTGCCACCGTCGAGATCGTGCGCCGTCTGGAGGAGCGCCGGCCGGCGACGCAGGCCGACCTGCTCGCCGCGCTCGAGGAGGTCGTCGCCGACCTCGTCGCGCCGGAGGGCGAAGCGACGCTCGCGCTCGACGCCAAGCCGGCGGTGATCCTCGTGGTCGGCGTGAACGGCACGGGGAAGACGACCACGATCGGCAAGCTCGCCAGCCGCCTCCATGAGTCGGGCCGCTCGGTGCTGCTCGCGGCCGCGGACACCTTCCGCGCGGCGGCCGAGGAGCAGCTCGAGATCTGGGCCGGGCGTGCGCAGGCCGATTTCGTCGGCTCGGCGCGCGGGGGTGACCCGGCCGCGGTCGCCTACGACGCGATCGAGGCGGGCGTCGCCCGCGGCCGCGACGTGGTGATCGTGGACACGGCCGGCCGGCTCCACACGCAGACGAACCTGATGGAGGAGCTCGCCAAGGTGCGCCGCGTCATCGCCCGGCAGCTCGAGGGCGCGCCGCACGAGACGCTGCTCGTCGTCGATGCGACGACCGGCCAGAACGGTCTCCAGCAGGCGCGCCTGTTCGGCAACGCGGTCGATGTCACAGGCGTCGCCCTGACGAAGCTCGACGGCTCGGCCAAGGGCGGCATCGCGATCGCGATCGCCCACGAGCTCGGCATCCCCGTGAAGCTCGTGGGCGTGGGGGAGTCATTGGACGACCTCCAGCCGTTCGACGCGCGTGATTTTGCCAAGGCCCTAGTCCAGGCGTAGGCTCGTGGACATGTACGCACGCACGATTCGCTACGACGGCATCAGCGCGGCCGAGTGGCAGGTCGGCAGCGGATGGTTCGAGAACGACTATCTGCCGATCGCCGAGGAGACCGAGGGATTCGAGGGCGCACTGCTCCTCGTCGACCGCGAGCGCGGGAACGTGATCAGCCTGACTCTTTGGCGCGACAAGGAGACGGCGGACGCGAGCGCGGCCGCGGTGCAAAAGCACCTCGACCACTACGAGGAGATGACGGGGATTCCCTCGCCGACCGAGACCTTCGAGGTCGCGATCGACCGCGTGACCCGGCGCTAGCTGCGCTCGATTCCGAACGCGATGTCGACGGTCGTCCGGAACATCGTGATCTGGCTGCCCTCCACGACTGCGCTCATCTCGATCACGTGTGCGCCGCTGATTCCGCGCACCGTTTCGGACGCCTCGCTGACGGCCACCTGAGCCGCTGCGGCGAAGCTCTCGGGGGACTGGCCGATGACGCGGATCACCTTCGCAATGTTCGCCATTTCATGCTCCCTTAGGTCGTGATTCGGTAGGAAAGTGCATAGCTACACTTTCCGGCCCGCCTATGTTCGACACGCTTTCCGACAAACTGCAAGCCACGCTCGGCGATCTCCGCGGCCGCGGGCGTCTTTCCGAGGAGGACGTCTCGAAGGCCGCGCGTGAAATTCGGCTCGCGCTGCTCGAGGCCGACGTGAACCTGAAGGTCGTCAAGGAGTTCGTCGCGCGCGTGAAGGAGCGGGCGCTCGGCGCGGACGTCATGAAGAGCGTCACGCCCGGCCAGCAGGTCGTGAAGATCGTCCACGAGGAGCTGACCGCGCTCATGGGAACCGGCGGCTCGAAGCTCGCGTACGCGGGCCGGCCGCCGACCGTGATCCTGCTCGCGGGCCTGCAGGGCTCCGGGAAGACGACGTTCGCGGCGAAGCTCGCGCTCCTCCTGCGCAAGCAGGGGAAGTCGCCTTCGCTCGTGGCGGCCGATCTGCAGCGCCCCGCGGCGATCGATCAGCTCGAGCAGCTCGGCAAGCAGATCCAGATTCCGGTCTACGCCGTGCGCGGCACGACCGACGCGGTCGCCGTCGCGAAGGAGGGCCTCGAGCAGGCCAAGGCGCAGGGCCGCGACGTCGTGATCGTGGACACCGCGGGCCGCCTGCACGTGGACGCCGAACTGATGGACGAGCTCGCGCAGGTCCGAAAGGCGACGAGCCCGATGAACGTCCTCCTCGTCCTCGACTCGATGACCGGCCAGGACGCGGTTGCCGTCGCTGAGTCCTTCGCCGAGCACGTGCAGTTCGACGGGCTCGTGCTGACGAAGCTCGACGGGGATGCGCGCGGCGGTGCGGCGCTCTCGGTTCGCGCGGTGACGGGCAAGCCGGTGAAGCTCGTCTCCACGGGCGAGAAGCTCGACCAGATCGAGGAGTTCCACCCCGACCGGATGGCCTCGCGGATCCTCGGGATGGGCGACGTGATGACGCTGATCGAGAAGGCCGAGGCGGCCGCGACCGAGGACGAGCAGGCGGAGATGGAAAAGCGCATGCGCGCCGGCCAGTTCACGTTCGACGACTTCCTCCAGGCCCAGCGGATGATGCGCAAGATGGGCCCGGTCTCGTCGGTCCTCGGCATGATTCCCGGGCTCGGCAAGGAGATGCGCGGCGTGAACATCGACGACCGCGAGCTGGGGCGCGTCGAGGCGATCATCCTGTCGATGACGCCCGGCGAGCGCGGCCGGCCGGAGATCATCAACGGGCAGCGCCGGGCGAGAATTGCGGCAGGAAGCGGCACCACGGTGCAGGAGGTCAACCGCCTCATGGCGGCCCGCACGCAGATGCAAAAGCTCATGAAGCAGATGGGAAAGGGCAAAATGCCCAACTTGAAGTCGATCGCCGCCCAGCAGCGGCGCTAAAGGAGACGAATTTGGCTACACGCATCAGGCTTGCCCGGGTGGGCTCGAAGAAGAATCCGATCTACCGGGTCGTCGTCGCCGACGGCCGCTCGCCGCGCGACGGCCGGTTCATCGAGATCGTCGGGCGCTACAACCCGCAGACCGACCCGTCCACGATCGATCTCGACCAGGCCAAGATCGACGAGTGGATCTCGAAGGGCGCGCAGCCGTCGAACACGGTGAAGCGCCTCATCAAGGCCTCCGCGAGCTCCTAGTGGCGCGGGACGTCGAGGAGCTGCTCACGTACCTGGCGAAGAGCCTCGTCGACGACGAGGCGCAGGTTCGGGTCGAGCGCGTCGAGCAAGACGACGCCGTCGTCTACGAGCTGCACGTCGCCGAGGAGGATCTCGGCAAGGTGATCGGACGCGGCGGGAGGATCGTGCGTTCGCTGCGCATCCTCGTCCGCGCCAGCGGGGCGAAAGCCGGCGAGCGCCGGCAGCTCGAGATCGTTGGCTGAACGCTGGGTCTCGGTCGGCCGGGTCGGCCGGCCGCACGGGCTCAAGGGCGACTTCGTCGTCGAGCGTCCCAGCGAGTCCGCGGAGCGGTTCGCCGTGGGAGCGCGCGTGTACGTCGGCCGCGAGCCGGCCGAGGTGATCGCGTCGAAGCGCTCCGGCGGGCGGCTCGTCGTGAAGCTCGACCGCCCCGTCGAGCGCGGCGCCGACCTGGAGCTTCCCGAGTCCGAGCTCCCTCCGCCCGACGAGGACAGCTACTACGAATTCCAGCTCCGCGGGCTTGCCGTGGAGGAACAGGGCGGCCGCGCGCTCGGCACGGTGGAGGAGATCGAGCCGGGCGTCGCGAACGATGTCCTGCGGCTCGATTCGGGCATCGCGCTCCCGCTCGTCGAAGCGTGTGTGCTGGAGGTTGATCTCGAGGGCGGCCGCATTGTCATTGCGCCCGGTTTCGCGGGCGAGAGCTAATCTCAGAGGCCGCCTGATGCAGATCGATGTCTTCACTCTCATCCCGCCTGCCTTCGCCTGGCTGACCGAGCACCGGCCGCTCGCGAGCGTGCTCGGCTCCGAGCTCGACCTGCGGCTCTGGAGCTACCGCGACTTCACGCCGCTGCGCGCCGGCCAGGTGGACGACGAGCCCTACGGCGGCGGCGCGGGGATGGTCTTGCGCGTCGATGTCGTCTGCGCCGCGCTCGATTCCGTCTACGGCGACTGGTCCGACCGGAGGATCGTGGCGCTCACGCCGGGCGGCCGTCCGCTCGACCAGCCGCTCGTGGAGGAGCTCGCCCGTGAGGAAAACCTGACGCTGCTCTCGGCCCGCTTCGAGGGCTTCGACGAGCGCGTCGTCGAGCACGTCGCCACGGACGCGGTCTCGATCGGCCCGTACGTCCTCTCCGGCGGCGAGTTGCCCGCGATGGTGCTCCTCGACGCGGTCGCGCGGCGCCTGCCCGGCGCGCTCAGCGAGGGGAGCGGCGAAAACGAAAGCTTTTCCGAGGCGCTCGACGGCGGCCTCGAGTACCCGCACTACACCCGTCCCCCGGAATATCGCGGCTGGGGCGTTCCCGACGTGCTCCTCTCCGGCAACCACGGCCTCGTCGAGGAGTGGCGCCTGGAGCGGAGCCGCGAGCGGTCCGAGGGCGAGCGCACGCGCCGCGTGCTCCAGGGGATCCGTTGAGAAATCCGATCGACCGCCTCATGGGGCGGATCCCATCTCCGTACCGCGCGGTGATCGACTGGGTGCTGACGATCGTGATCGCGATCGGCGCCGTCCTCCTGATCAAGGCGTACGTCGTGAACCCGTACCGGATCCCGTCCTCGTCGATGGAGCCGACGCTGCACTGCGCGCGCGCTCTGGAGGACGACGGCTGCGAGGCGCGCTTCTCGGATCGCGTGCTTGCGAACCGGTTCATCTACCACTTCACGGATCCCGCGCGCGGCGACATCATCGTGTTCAAGACGCCGCCCGCCGCCGCGAGCTGCGGCGCCGGCGGGGTGTTCGTGAAGCGCCTGGTCGGGCTCCCCGGCGACCGGTTCTCGATGCGCAAGGGCATCGTCTACATCAACGGAAAGCCGCTCGAAGAGCCGTATCTGTCGCACGGCTCGCGGGACGACGACACGCAGGAAGAGCGCATCATCCCGAAGGGCCAGTACTTCATGATGGGCGACAACCGCGGCCAGTCGTGCGACAGCCGGGTGTGGGGCTCGGTGCCGCGCGAAAACATCATCGGGAAGGTGTTCGCGATCTACTGGCCGCCGCAGCGAATCGGCATTCGCTAGCATTGCTCGCCGGCTTTTCCGGCCGGAATTCCTCTCATGTCGAACTCCATCGAACGCATCGAGCAGCGCCAGCTGCGTCAGATCCCCCGGTTCAAGGCGGGGGACACGGTCCGCGTCCATTTCCAGGTGATCGAGGGTGTCCGCCGCCGCGTGCAGGTGTTCGAGGGAGTCGTCATCAAGCGCCAGGGCCCCGGCGCGCGCGAGACGTTCACCGTCCGCAAGAACTCGTTCGGGGTCGGCGTGGAGCGGACGTTCCCCGTCCACAGCCCGAAGATCGAGCAGATCGAGGTCAAGGCGATCGGCGACGTGAGCCGCGCCAAGCTCTACTACCTCCGCGACAAGGTCGGCAAGAAGGCGCGCGTGCGCGAGAAGCTGAACGCGCGCCCCGGCCCCGCTGTGATGGGCGCGCCGCTCGTGGCCGAGGAGGCGGAGGTCGAGGCCGACGTGGAGACGCCGGTCGAGGCGGAGGCCGTTGAGACTCCGGAGGCTGAGGCGGCCGACGTGGAGCCTGAGGTCGAAGCAGAAGCGTTGGAGACACAAGCTGTTGAGCCTGAGCTCGAGGCCGAGCCGGCCGACAAATAGCGCCGCTCAGGCTACGGCCAGGCCGCCGAGCACACGAGCCACGTCTTCTTCGGCCGCGATAACGAAGCCTTCGGTGAGGGCGAGGAAGGAGAGCAGCGTGAGCGGCTTTCCCGCACGCGCGGCGGCGAACGTCTTGTGGTGCCCGTCCAGCAGGTAGTGGGCGAGGCAGGCATGAGTGGTGACCTCGGGCTCTCCCTCCCGGTCGTCAGCCGGCCCTCGCACGTCCAAGAGCGAGACCGCAAGGGCAGTCGGCCGCTCCCCGTCGTGGAGTCGGTGCTCATACGTCTCGACCGTCTCGGGCTCGAGCCAGCCGCTCGGCATCATCGGCACCACGAACTCGAAGAACAGCTCGCCGTCGCCGAGCGGCCGTTCGCCGGCGCGGTAGTACTCGGTCCGCGGGTCGTCCGGCAGACCCCAAAACGAGTCGATGCCCCACAGATCGACCGACTCGTGCGTGAAGTAGTCCCGTTCCTCGCCCGGCCGGACGAGCTCTCGGCGTCAGCTCGAGGAGTAGCGCCTGGTAATGACCTTTGGGGAGCACAGCGCTCATCGTGTCGATCAGCTCGTCCTCCAGGCTCGAAAGGCCGTTTCGAAGCCGCGTCGCCGGCCTCGGCCGGAGAGACCTTGGTGTTTGCACCCTCGAGCCGCTGGAACGCGAACGAGCACGTGTCGCACGAGCCGCCGACGTGGAACGCTCGCTCGCCTTCAAGGATGAGATATCGATCCCAGAGAGTCTCCGTCCCGGTCCAGCCGCCCTCGAACGCGAGCGGCGAGGCCGACCCTGAGGCGGAGAAATCAGCTGTTTGAATCAGAAGGCTCACGAAGGTGTGTCAAGTCTGCGCATCGAGATCATTGCGTCGGAAGCTCCGAGTATCGTGGACGCCGTGCGACGAAGCGGCGCCAGACTCCTCGCTTTCGACCGCCGACTGGGCGCTCGGTACGTCGCGGGCGTCGACGAGGCCGGGAGAGGAAGCCTCGCCGGGCCGCTCGTGATCGGCGGCGTCCTCTTCGACTACGAGCGTCTGCGCGACCACGCCGTCCGGCCGCTGGCGCTGCTCAACGACTCGAAGCAGGTCTCGCCGGAAACCCGTGAGATGCTCTTCCACGCGGTCGCGGCCTGTGCGACGAAGATCGTGGTGCGCGTCATCCCGTCGGAGGGGATCGACCGCGACGGGCTGCACCGCTCGAACCTCCGCGCCCTGCGCGAGGCGCTCGCCGCGCTGACACCGCCGGCGGAGGTCTGCCTCGTGGACGGCTTCCGACTCGGGCCGCTCGCGCCCCAGCACCAGGCGATCGTGGACGGGGACACGAAGAGCGCCGCGATCGCCGCCGCCTCGATCGTCGCCAAGGTCACGCGCGACCGCGCCATGCGCCGGCTCGACGCGCTCTTCCCGCACTACGGGTTCGCGTCGCACGTCGGCTACATCACGCCGCGCCACTCCGCGGTCGTGCGCGAGCGCGGGCCGAGCGTCCAGCATCGCCGGTCGTTCCAGGCGCTCTGTTACGACCGTGAGCTCGAGCCGCTCGCGTCTCGGGCCTAGAGCCGAGCGACGCGTCCGCCTGCACTTCCGCCTGCGCGGCTACCGGATCCTGGCCGCGAACGCCTGGGCCGGAGGAAACGAGCTCGACCTCGTCGTGCGCCGCGGGAACCGCGTGACCGTCTGCGAGGTGAAGGCGAAGTCGGGCTCGGGCTACGGGGATCCCCGGGAGATGGTCACAGCGGAGAAGGCGCGCCGCGTGAGGCGTGCGGCGGAGGCGTGGCTTGCGGCGCATCCGGAGCTGCGCGAGTGCGAGGTGGCGCTCGAAGCCGTCGCGGTGCGCGGCCGGCGGATCGAGCGCGTTCCGTTCTAGCGCGGCGTATTTCGGCACAGAATTGACACAAAAGCCTGCATAACGAGGGTTTTTCTCGCTTTACGCTGGACGTGTGCTCGCGCGCGCCACCACTCATGCGCTGGTCGGCCTCGAGGCCAGGCCGGTCGAGGTCGAGGCCCATCTCCAGCGGGGTGTCCCGGCGTTCGCGATCGTCGGGCTCCCGGACCGGGCCTGCCAGGAGGCGAAGGAGCGTGTGCGCAGCGGGATCGCGAGCGCCGAGCTCGAATGGCCGCTGCGACGGGTCACGGTCAACCTCGCCCCGGCGGACGTCCGCAAGGAGGGCTCCGGCTTCGACCTGCCGATCGCGCTGGCCATCCTCGCCGCTTCGCAGCAGGTCCCCGTCGGACGGCTGCGCGAGCACGCGGCGCTCGGCGAGCTCGCACTCGACGGCCGCGTGCGTCCGGTTCCCGGTGCGATCGTCGCCGCGGAGGCCGCCCGGCGCGCGGGTCTGACGCGGCTTCTCTGCGCGGCCGAGTCGGCGCCCGAGGCAGCCCTGGCCGGAGTGGAGGCGATTCCAGTGCGGCATCTCGCGGAGGCGGCCTCGTACCTGCGCGGGCGCAGCGACCCTGAGCCGGTGGCTGAGCTCGTGCGGGGCATCCAGCCGCCGCCCCCGGACCTCGGCGACGTGCGCGGACAGGAGCGGGCGCGACGCGCGCTCGAGATCGCGGCGGCCGGCCGGCACAACCTGCTGCTCGCCGGCCCGCCGGGAACGGGGAAGACGATGCTCGCGCGGCGGCTGCCGGGGATTCTGCCGGCGCTGACGCGGGAGGAGGCGCTCGAGGTCACGCGCATCCACTCGGTGGCCGGCGTTCTGCCGGCCGGACAGCCGCTTGTCGAGCTCGCGCCGTTTCGCGCGCCGCATCACACCGCGTCGACCCCGGCGATCATCGGCGGCGGGCCGGGCCCGCGTCCCGGCGAGGCGAGCCTCGCGCACCGCGGCGTCCTGCTCCTCGACGAGCTCGGCGAGTTCCCGCGACCGTCACTCGAAGGGCTGCGGCAGCCGCTCGAGGACGGGTTCGTCGCGATCGCGCGGGTGAGCGGTCGCATCGTTTTCCCGGCCCGATTCGTGCTCGTGGGGACGATGAACCTGTGCCCGTGCGGTGCGCGCGGGGATCCGGCGGTCGAGTGCTCGTGCTCGCCGGGGCGGCTATCCGCCTACCGGGAGAAGCTCTCGCGCGCGCTGCTCGACCGGTTCGATCTCGTGCTGACGGTGCCGCGGGCCAGGTCGGGCGAGGTCGCGGGGCCGGGTGGGGAGGCGTCGTCGCGCGTGGCCGCGCGAGTTGAAGCGGCCGCGCGGCGCCTGCGGGAGGCAACGCCGGAGCACACGCCCGCGTCGAAGGCGCTGCTGGCCCGTGCTGTGGACTCGCTCGGCCTCTCGGCGCGCGGACATGCGCGGGTCGGCCGGGTGGCGACGACGATCGCTGCTCTCGGAGACGCTGCGGAGGTCGCGCCGGAGCACGTCGCCGAGGCGCTCTCCTATCGCTCGCCGTCGGAGCTTTCGATCGCGTGAGCGCCCCGTCGGTCGAGCGCGGGCGGGCCGGGTTTCCGCCGCTTCTGGCGCAGCTGCACGATCCGCCCAAGCGGCTCTACTTGCGCGGCGGCGCGAAGTCCGAGGCGCTCGCGGCGCCCGCGGTCGCGGTGGTGGGCGCGCGAAGCGCGTCTCCGTACGGCTCGCAGATCGCCCGGATGCTCGGCCGCGAGCTCGCCGCGGCAGGCCTCGTGGTCGTGAGCGGCATGGCGCGCGGGATCGACGCGGACGCGCACCGCGGCGCGCTCGACGCGGGTGGGACGACGGTGGCCGTGCTCGGGTGCGGTATCGACCGGGACTACCCGGCCCGCCATGCGGAGCTCGCGCGCCGGATCGCCCGCGATGGGCTGATCGTCTCCGAGTATCCGCCCGGCGTAGAGCCGGCGCCGTGGCGCTTTCCCGCGCGGAACCGGATCATCGCCGGCCTCGCGCTCGCGACCGTCGTGGTGGAGGCGCGCGAGCGCTCCGGCGCACTCATCACCGCGGACTTCGCCCTCGAGCTCGGTCGTGAGGTGTTCGCGGTCCCGGGCGAGATCACGTCGGCCCTTTCGGCGGGCACGAACCGGCTGATCCGGCAGGGCGCCGCACCGCTCCTCGGGGTCGCGGATGTGCTCGACGCGCTCGGGATCGAATCGTCGTCCGCGGCGCGCGGGCGGGCCGTCGTGTCGGATCCGGCGCGGCTCGTCCTCGAGCTCCTCGCCGACGTCCCGCGCGCAGCGGACGAGCTCACGCGCCTCACCTCTCTCGGCGCGGCCGAGGTCGCGGGTGCCCTGGTCGAGCTCGAGCTGGGCGGTCTCGCGTTCGAGGCCGACGGGCGCTACCGGGCGGCGCTATGACGCTCAACGGCTCACCGAGGACACGAGCCTCTACGATCGCGCCGTGGGAACCCCGTACTGGCTCGACGCTTCCGCTCAGTTCTACGGCCCGCTTCCCGGCGACGAGACGGTCGACGTCGCGATCGTCGGAGGCGGGGTCACCGGTCTTGCGTGCGGCCGCGCGCTCGCCGCCGCCGGCAAGCGCACCCGCGTCATCGAAGCCCGGCGCGCCGGAACAGGCGCGAGCGGACGAAACGGCGGCTTCGCGCTGCGCGGAACCGCTGCGCCGTACGACGTCGTGCCTCTGCCGGACGTCATGCGGGCCTCCGAGGCCGCCCTCGAGCGCGTCCGCGCGCTCGCCGGCGACGCGTTCCGGGGCGTCGGCAGCCTTCGAGTCGCGAACACCGAAGACGAGCTGACCGCGGTCCGAGCCGAAGCGGACGCGCTCGCCTCCGGCGGGTTCTCCGTCGAGTGGCGCGAGCCGGGCGGGCTCCCGCCCGTGGTCCAGGGCTGGTCCCTCGGCGGGATCTTCCATCCAGGGGACGGAGCCCTCGATCAGGGAGCATGGATTCGCCGCCTGGCCGCCCTCGCGCACGAGGCGGGTGCGGCGATCGCCGAGGACACGCGCGTGACGGCGCTCGACGGCGCGCGCGTCGAGACCGAGCACGGCGTCGTGACGGCGGACGTGGTCGTGGTCGCCACCGACGGCTACACGGACGGGCTCGTCCCCGAGCTCGCCGCCCACGTCGAGTCAGTGCGGGGCCAGGTCGTGGCGACCGAACCGGTGGAGCCGGGCGTGATCCCCTGCCCGCTCTACGCCCGGTGGGGCTACGACTACGTCCAGCAGCTCCCGGACGGCCGCATCGTCGCCGGCGGACGCCGCGATCTGGACCTCGACGGCGAGACCGGGCTCGAGGAGGCCACGAACGACCTGATCCAGGGCGGGCTCGAGGCGCTCCTCGCAGAACTGCTCGGCGCGACGCCGCCGATCACCCACCGCTGGGCCGGGATCATGGGGTTCACCGCGGACTTCCTCCCGCTCGTGGGCCCGCTTCCGGGGCGTGAGGACGTCTGGGTCTCGGCCGGGTACTCGGGGCACGGAAACGTGCTGGGCCTCGCGTGCGGCGAGGCGGTCGCGGCGGAGCTCCTCGGAGACGCGCAGCCGTGGCTCGAGCCGTTCAGTCCGGGAAGGACTCCGGCCGGTCCACCGCCCGGTTGAAGAGATCGTCGTCCACGTTCCGACCCGTGACGACTAGCACCAGCGCATCGACGTCCTCGAGCTGAGGTACGGCCGCCAGCGCGGCTGCTCCGGACCCCTCGACGCGGATCCCCGCGCGCCACAACGCGCCCATCGCCTCGGCGATTGCGCGCTCGCTCACCGTCACAAACCGCGTGACGACCTCGCCGAGGACGTTCACGGCGAACGGAATCGCGACGCGCACCGCCATCCCGTCGGCGAACGTCCCGCTGCGCTCGGACTCGACGACGCGGCCGGCCGTCCAGCTCTCGGCCATCACGGGCGCCTCGCTCGCGGCAACCGCAATGACGTGGATCCCGGGCCACAGCCGCTCGGCCTCGAGCCCGATGCCGCCGACGAGGGCGCCGTTTCCGACCGGGACGACGATTCCGCCCGGCGGCTCGTCGAGCTGATCTGCGATCTCGCGCGCAATCGCTCCGTAGCCGGTGTACTGCTCCCGCTCGGCGCCGTCCTCGAAGAACGGGAAGCCCTCGCGCGACGCGGTGGCGACGCCTTCCTCCTTGGCCGCGTCCAGGTCGCCGGCGATGAGGCGGATCTCGCCGCCGAATCGCTCGATATGACTCAGCTTCGCCTGCGTCGAACCCTCGGGGGCGTACACGACCGCCCGCAACCCGAGCTGCTTCGCCGCCCACGCGGTCGCCGCTCCGTGGTTGCCCGTGGACGCCGTGTAGACCGCCTCAGCGCCCTCGGCCCGGTAGCGCTCGAGCGTCGGCAGCGCGCCGCGCCACTTGAACGCGCCGAGCTCGTGCGTGTCCTCGCGCTTCAGGTAGAGCGTCCGGCCGGCGGCGAGCTCGTCGGATGCACGTTCGAGCGGAGTCGGCGTGGGCATGGCGCCATTCTGGCGCACCGGCGGCGCGGATAGGATCTCGCCCTTCGACCGCCGCGATGCGCAACGTCCTCGTCCTCTGTCCGCAGGATCGGGATCGACAGGCCGTCACCGCGGCCGGTCTCGATTCCCGCTACCGCGTGAGCTATGCCGGTGAGGATCTCGACCGCGTCCGCGAGTTCGACGCAGGCGCGTTTCTCGCCGAGTACGAGCACGGCGAGGCGGACGCGATCGTCGCGACGAAGGATCAGTCCGCGCTCCTCGCATCGATCCTCGCTGCGCGCCGCGGTCTGCCCGGGCCGTCGCCGCGCTCGGTGCTCGCGTGTCAGCACAAGCCGACCTCGCGGGCGATCCAGCGGGCGGTCGCGCCCGCCTCGACGCCGGCCGTGTCGCTGCTCGGCCGCGACGATCCGCTTCCGCTCCCGTACTTCGTGAAGCCGACCGTGGGGAGGCTGTCGCAGGGAGCCCTTCGAGTGGACGACGCCACCCAGGTTCCCGAGCCGGCCGCCGACGCCTACGCGCAGCGGCACGCGGCGATCGCGGCCGAAGCGGATGCCGAGCCCGGCGATCTGTACGGCCTGCTCGCCGAGGAACTCCTCCACGGGATGGAGGTGACGGTCGAGGGCTACATCCACCGCGGCGTGCCCACGATCGTCGGCATCACCGACTCGGTGATGTATCCGGGGACGATCAGCTTCGAGCGGTTCGAGTACCCGAGCGCTCTCCCGGAGAGTCGCCAGCTCGAATTGGCCGAACTGGCCGGGCGGCTCGCGGTCGCGCACGAGCTCGACGACGCGTTCTTCAACGTCGAGTTCTTCGTCCCGGAGGAGGGCCCGCCGGGGATCGTCGAGGTGAACGCGCGCCTCGCGTCGCAGTTCGCCCCGCTCGTCCTCGCAACGCACGGCCGCTCGACCTATGACGCGCTGTTCGAGCTCGCGTGCGGGGACGATCCGCGCTGGGATCCGAGCCCGCCCTCCGGGGTCGCGGTCAGCTACGTCGTGCGGGTCTTCGAGGACGCATTCGTCGAGGCGGTGCCCGATCCGTCCGACGGCATCGAGGTGCTCGTCCGCCCGGGATCGCTCCTCTCCGAGCAGGGCGCCAACGACATCGGAAGCTATCGCCTGGCGATCCTCTCCGGGTCGGCTAAGACCCGCGAGGACGCGGTGGAGACATTGCGGGCCCGCGCTGCGGCGCTCAGCTTCCGGCTTCGACCGCCGGAACCGGCGGCGGGGTAGCCGGGTCGCCGAGCGCCTCGCGGTTCGAGATCGCGAAGGCGCCGATCAGCGCGCCGACAAGCGCGAGCCCGCCCGCGACGAGCATTCCGGCGCGGTAGCCGTCGATCGATCCGGCGAGCGCCTCGCCGGTCTGGTTGATCGAAAGCGGATCCTCCGAGGAGTCCGTCGAGGCCGCGAAGACGAGCGAGATGACGAGCCCGATCACCGCCACCGAGGTGAGGCTCCCGAGGCGGGACAGCGTCGAGTTGACGCCCGACGCGATCCCGGCGAACTCGGTGGGGGCCGATTTGAGCGCGGTCGAGGTGATCGGCGCGACGAGGACGGCAAGGCCGAAGGAGAAGACGACGAGCGAGGCGATGCCGAACGTCCAGAGGTCGGACTGCGCGCTCATCCCGATCGAAAGGAGCGCGCCGGCGCCGATCATCGCGGGCCCGACGGTCAGGTAGAGGCGCGGCCCGTGCTTGTCGGCGAGCGATCCGAACCGGGTCGCGAAGAGCACCAGGATCACGCTCGACGGGGTCGAGATCAGGCCGGCCTCGAAGGGGCTGAAGCCGAGCGTCTGCAGGTAGAGCGTGAAGAAGACGAGGTAGCCGTAGATGGCCGCGTACGTGACGAAGGTCTCGGCGTTCGCCGCAGCGAAGTTCCCGCGCTTGAAGAGGGCAAAGGGGAGCATCGGCTCGGCGACGCGCCGCTCGACGATCACGAACGCTGCGAGCGCAATCGCGCCCCCGGCGAACGCCCACCAGTAGCCGGAGAAGCCCCGGTCGGCGCCCTCGACCATCCCGTAGGTCAGCAGGCCGAAGCCGGCCGCGGCCAAGACAGCGCCGGGGATGTCGAGCTTGCGCGTTCCCCGCTGCCCTCGCTCCTCGCAGCGGCCGAGCTGCGCGAGCCCGATCGTGACGACTGCGAGCGGAAGGTTGAGGTAGAAGATCCAGCGCCACGACGTCCACTCGACGATCGCCCCGCCGACCGGAGGGCCGATGATCGTCGAGACGCTCGTGAAGGCCGTCCAAAGCCCGATCGCCCGCCCGGCCTGGTCGCCGTACACCGCGCGGAGCAGTGCCAGCGAGTTGGTCGTGAGGAACGCGCCGCCGATTCCCTGGAGCGTGCGCGCCGCGATGAGCACAGGGCCGTCCGGCGCGGCGCCGGCGATCGCCGACGCGATCGCAAACGCGGCCACTCCGGCGCTGAACGCGGTGCGCCGGCCGATCCGGTCGCCGACCGCTCCGGCGAAGAGGTAGAGCGACGCGAGCGCGAGCGAGTAGCTGAGGAAGAGCCACTCCTGGCCGGAGAGCCCGAGGGCGAGATCCTTCTCGATCGTCGGCATCGCGACGATCACGACGGTGGCGTCGATGAACGCCATCGAGGAGCCGATGACGCAGGCCGCAAGCGTGAGGCTGCGGCGGCGCTCGAGGCTCAGGCCCGACACGGCGCGAGTGTACTCCGCAGACCGCTCGGCACCCGGTTAATGCACTCGCCCGTGACTCGTTCCCCGGGGACCCCCTGTAGAGCACCCCTCGCTTATGAGCGTATCGCCGAAACTCCTACGTGTCTGTCACGAAAGAGCCGGGACCGTGCCGAATGTGTGCCAAGACGCGCGCGGCCGGAGCTACGCCGCGAACGGCGAGCGGGCGAGCCGCGCGAGCCGGGCGACGCGCCGCGGGCTGCCGGGCACGACCGCGCTGAGGGCGTGGCCGAGCGCATCCGCTTCGAGGCCGTTCGGCGGGCGCCGTCGAACCTCTTCCACGAACAGCCGCACGCAGACCGGGTCGAACTGCGTCGCGGCGCACTTCTCGAGCTCCGCGCAGGCCTCGTCGAACGTGAGCGCCGCGCGGTAGGGCCGGTCGGCGGTCATCGCGCTGAATGCGTCCGCGACCGCGAGCACTCGAGCCTCGACGGGGATCGCGTCCTCGGCCAGCCCGTCCGGGTAGCCGCCGCCGTCCCAGCGCTCGTGGTGGTGCAGGACCGCCGGCTCGATCCCGCGCAGCGCGGCGACCTGGCGGACGAGCTGGGCGCCGATCCGCGGGTGGAGCTGGATGACGCCGCGCTCCTCGGCGGTCAGCTCGGACGGCTTCAGGAGAATCCCCTCGCTGATCGCGATCTTGCCGACGTCGTGGAGGAGCGCCGCGTAGACGAGCTCCTCGCGGCGGCGCGGTTCGAGCCCGAGCCGGTCGGCGACGGCGGTCACGTAGGTCGCGACCTCCTCGCCGTGTCCGAGGAGGAAGCGGTCCTTCGCCTCGACCGCGTCGGTGAGGACGCCGATCGTGGCGAGGAACGCCTCGCGCAATCCCTCGCGCGTCCGCAGGTCGTGCAGCGCGATGCCGACCGTCTCGCCGAGCGCCAGAAGCGCGTCGTCGGCGTGGTCGGGCAGCCCTTCGCCGGTGTCGGCGAAGACGAGCGCGCCGTCCGGGCCGCCGGCGGGGCGGAAGGGGACGGTCAGGACGGTGGAGGCCTCGGCGCTCTGGCGCACCGGCGTGCCCTGGTCGAGCGCCGTGTGCGTGGTTCGGGCTGCGGCCTCGGCACCTCCGCCGAAGCCGTCATCGCAGAGCACGGTGACCGCTGAGCCGTCGTCCGTGCGGGAAGCGAGGAGTCCTCGGCCGGCGGCGACGAGCGTCATGGCCGCGCGAAGAATGATGGGACGGAGCGGCCCTGGATCGGCGAGCGGCCCGCGGTCGCGCTCGTAGCCGGCGATCTGGGCGCGGAGGTTGGACGTCCACTCGCGCGCGACCCGCTTCGCGTCGGCGTCGCCCTCGCGCAGCCGGCGGAACGTGCGGCAGCTCCTCGGCCTGCTGGTCGAGGCGCGCCTCGTAGTCGTCGCGCGTCTCGGGCTGGGCGCGCTCGAGCCCTTCGACGCGCGCGCGAAGCTCGCTCTCGAGCTCGTCGCGCTCCTGCTTTTCGGTGTTGTACGTCGCGAGCGCCGCGCTCAGCTCGGTGCCCAGCCGCTCGGTCTCGGCGAGCGCCTGGCCCTGCCGGACGACGTGCTCGGCCGTCCGCTCGTCGTACTCGGCCTTCGCCTCCTCGAGCCGCGCGCGCTCCGACGCCCAGCCGAGCAGCGCCACGACTCCCGTCCCGATGAGGACGGCGAGGATCGGCACCGCGAAGCGCCGGTCGTCGAGCGTGGAGCCGGCGAAGGCGAGCCCGGCCGCGAGCGCGGTGGTGCAGAGAAAGACGGCGGTGGCGAGCCCGAGCGCGCGGTGGCGGAGCATGAGGTGCATCGGCACCGACTCCGTACCCCACAGACGGGCGGATTCCTTCTACCTGTGGCGCTTCAATCGCAGCGGCGCGCAGCTCGGCTTCGAGCCGTTCCCGGCCTCGTCCCAGGCGCGCACGCAGAATCGAAGTCTCAGGCCCACGTTGCGGGGCGCCTGCCACGCGACCCAGTAGACGCGTCCGGCCTGGCTCGGCGCGAGCTCCGTGTCGAACGACCAGAGGACGCGGCCGTTCGGGCGGAAGACGCGAATGCGCTCGTGCGTCTTCCCGCTGTCGTCCCTCAGCCGGAACCGCATCGCGATCCAGGAGCCCGCGCTCCCGGTCGCCCGCAGCGCCTTCACGGTCGGCGCGGCGACGTCGGCGGGCGGGGGCGGAAGCGCCTCGAGGCCGGGGAGGACGTACTCCCACAGCCCGGCATCGGGCGCGAAGTCGGTGGCAGCGTGGCCGGCGGTGTCCGTCCACGAGGCGCCGATCCAGAAGCGGAAGGCCGCGGTCCCGCCCAGCTCGGCGCGGTCGATGCGGATCGTCGGCCCGCTCGACCACGACGCGGCGAGCGAGTCCTGCGGCGTATCGAAGTCCCAGGCGTCGTTGTGCCAGCGGGCGAGCCCCACCGTGCCGTTCGATCCCCGGATCGCGATCGCGTAGTCGGCCCCGTCGGAGGTCGGACTCCCCGAGTTGGCGTCGCGGTCGACGTCCAGGAAGAGCGCGAAGAAGTCGCGGTCGCGGAGAACCGGGACGTTCGTGATCTCAACGTGGAAGGTGACGATCCCGGCCGAGTCGCTCCAGATGTCCGTGCGGGTGACGTCGGGTGCCAGCCCGCTCGGTGCGTCACGGCCGGGATCGTCGAACGACGCGCCTGCTGAGGCAGGCGCGTGGACGAAGCCGGTGAGGGAGACGGGGAGGACGTCCGCTGCAGCCGCGGCTGTGCGAGCTGCGCGAGCATGAGAAGAGCCCGGGTCCGCTGACGCGCCGATGGGGAGCGTAAGCCCCACCGCGGCCGCCACGGCGATCCCCAAGACCCCTCTCATCCGTCTCCCCGTCCCTCGTGGGCGAAGGCGCCTCCGGCTCTCCTTCCGGAAGGTCCGCACCCTTCAGACCCCGTCGGATTGAGAACGCCGCGGCGAGTCGCGTGGATACGGCCGCGCGCCGAGGAGGACGCGAAACAGGGCCGGAAGGACTCGAACCTTCAACCCCCGGTTTTGGAGACCGGTGCTCTGCCAATTGAGCTACGGCCCTCGGCGCGGTCATTGTAGTCGGCGGTTTGCGGGCTCCTCCTTAGACTCCGCGGCGTGGCGCGCACCAAGCGACCGGCCCTCGGAGCGCTCTTCGCGCTGATCGCCGTGGGGTTCGCCGGGATCGCCGCCGCGGCGGCTCAGGCGGGCGGCACCGCGTGGGTGATCGCGGGCGCCGCGGCCCTCCTCGCGCTGTGGATGGGGGAGATGGCGTGGAGGGTCTTCCGGTGAGCGGTCGTATGCTTTGACCATGGAGGCCGGCGCTCTCGAGACCCAGACACTCTGGCGCGAGTTCAAACGAACGGGCGACCGGGCGCTTCGCGACCGGCTCATCCTCACGTACGCGCCGCTCGTCAAGTACGTGGCGGGCCGGCTCGGCAGCGGGCTCCCGGCGCACGTGGAGGAGGGCGACCTCGTCTCGTACGGACTGCTCGGCCTGATCGGCGCGATCGAGCGGTTCGACCCGGAGCGCGACATCAAGTTCGAGACGTACGCGATCGCACGGATCAAGGGGTCGATCATCGACGAGCTGCGCTCCATGGACTGGGTGCCGCGTTCCGTCCGCGCCCGGGCGCGCGACATCGAGCGGGCGATCGCAGCGCTCGAGGCGAAGCTCCATCGCGCGCCGAACGACGAGGAGATCTCCGCGGCGCTCGGGATCACCGAGGGGGAGTTCCAGGATTCGCTGCTCGAGATCTCGCGCTCCTCGATCGCGGCGCTCGACGAGCTGTGGGCCGGCGGGGGCGGGGGCGATCCGGTCGCCCTGATCGACACGATCGAGGACCCGGAGGCGCCGCAGCCGCAGGAGGCGATGAACCAGACCGAGCTGCGTGAGGCGCTCGGCGAGGCGATCGCCCGGCTCCCCGAGCGGGAGAAGCTCGTCATCACGCTCTACTACTACGAGGAGCTGACCCTCCGCGAGATCGGCGAGGTGCTCGGCGTGACCGAGTCGCGCGTCTCCCAGCTCCACACGAAGGCGATCCTGCGCCTGAAGGCCCGCCTCGGCGGCTCCGTGCCCCAGACGTCTCCGTAGCCCGCGGCCGTCACGAAGTCGTCACAGAGTCGGCACGGTCACGGCGCTTTCGTGACAGACACGTAGGAGTTTCGGCGATACGCTGAAAAGCGAGGGGTGTTCCACAGGGGGTCCCCGGGGAGCAGAGCACACGCGAGTGCCTGGACCCGCACGCGTGTTCGCTTCGTTCGGGCTGCACCCACTCGGTAGACTCGCGGCCTTATGGCTGCATACGAATCCGGGAAGATTCGCAACGTCGCCGTCGCCGGTCACCGGGGCACCGGGAAGACGTCCCTGGTCGAGGCGATGCTCTTCCAGTCGGGCGCCGTCAACCGCCTCGGGCTGGTCGATCAGGCCACCACGGTCTCCGACTGGGAAGAGGAGGAGCACAAGCGGCAGATGTCGCTCTCCGCCGGGCTTTGCCACCTCGAATGGCGGGGCCGCAAGGTCAACCTGATCGACGCGCCCGGTGATCCCGGGTTTCAGGCCGACGCCATCGCCGCGCTGCGCGTCGTCGAGGGCGTGCTGCTCGTCGTCAACGCGACCGCGGGCGTCGAGGTGCAGACCACCCGCGTCTGGAACCGCTGCGAGGAGCTTCAGCTCTCCCGCGTGATCTTCGTGAACATGCTCGACCGCGAGCGCGCCGACTTCTTCACCGCGCTCGAGAGCGTCCGCAGCCAGTTCTCCGACCGCTGCTACGCGATCCAGATTCCGATCGGGCACGAGCACGAGCTGAAGGGCGTCGTCGATCTGCTCCACATGAAGGCGTACCTCGACCCGAACGGCGAGCGCGAGGGCGAGCCGGTCGAGATCCCCGAGGAGGTCGCCGCGCAGGCCGCCGAGTACCGCACGAAGCTGATCGACGCGGTCGTCGAGACCGACGAGGCGGTCATGGAGCGCTACCTCGAGGGCGAGGAGATCGGAGGCGAGGAGCTCGCCGCCGCGCTGAAAAACGCGGTCTCCAGGGACGAGATCTTCCCGGTCACCTGCGGCTCCGCGACCAAGAACCTCGGCACGGACGGCCTGCTCGACCTGATCGTCGAGGGCGTCCCGTCGCCGGCCAAGAAGCCGCTCGCGATCGACACGCCCGACGTCGCGAACTCCGCGTTCGTCTTCAAGACACTGGCCGACCCGTTCGCCGGCCGCATCACGATCTTCCGCGTCCTGACCGGCGAGGTGAAGGCCGACTCGATCCTCGTGAACGGCCGCACGCACGGGAAGGAGCGCCTGGGCCAGCTGCTGCTCCTCCAGGGGAAAGACCACACGTCCGTGGACGGCTTCGCGGCCGGCGACATCGGCGCCGTGGCGAAGCTGAAGGAGACGACGACCGCCGACCTGCTCCTCTCCGAGGACAAGCCGGCCGAGCCGCCGTCGCTCGGCTTCCCGTCCCCGGTCATGAGCTTCGCGATCACGCCCAAGGCGAAGGGCGACGACGACAAGGTCGTCACCGCGCTGCGCCGCCTGGTCGAGGAGGACCCGACGCTCGTGCTGCGCCGTGACGAGCAGACCGGCGAGCAGCTTCTCGCGGGCCTCTCGCAGATGCACGTCGAGGTCGCCGTCGAGCGGATCAAGCGCCGCTTCGGCGCCGAGGTCGAGCTGCATCAGCCGCGCGTGCCGTACCTGGAGACGATCCGCAAGGAATCCCGGGCGCACTCGCGCTACAAGAAGCAGACGGGCGGCCGCGGCCAGTTCGGCGACTGCACGATCGTGCTCGAGCCGATGGACGGCCACCAGGGATACGAGTTCGTGGACAAGATCGTCGGCGGCGTCATCCCGCAGAGCTTCCGCCCGGCCGTCGACAAGGGGATCCAGGAGGCGATGCACACGGGCGAGCTCGCCGGCGCGCCGGTGCAGGGCATCCGCGTCATCCTCGTGGACGGCAGCTACCACACGGTCGATTCCTCGGAGATGGCGTTCAAGATCGCCGGCTCGATGGCGTTCAAGGAGGCCTACGCGGCCGCGGATCCGGTGCTGCTCGAGCCGATCATGTCGCTCGAGGCGACGGTTCCCGACGACGCCGTAGGAGCCGTGAATGGCGACCTGAATTCGCGCCGCGGCCGACTGCTCGGCATGGAGCCCGCCGCCGGGCTGACCACGATCAAGGCCGAGGTCCCGATGGCCGAGTTCCTCACGTATTCGCAGTCGCTCACGTCGCTCACGGGCGGCCGCGGCGACTACGTCATGAACTTCCTCCGCTACGAGGAAGTGCCTACGCACGTTGCCCAGAAGATCGTCGACGAGACGAAACGCGCACGGGAAGAGGCGAAGGCGTCATAGATGCACCGCGACCGACACCGCACACGGATCTGATGCACATCAGGCGCCAGGAGGAGTTCCGAGCCTGCGCCGTCTGCGAGAGGACGATCCTCCAGGGCGAGCGCCTCGCGCGCTACAGCCCCGGCGGCGACGTGTGGGTTGACGTGTGCCCGCTCTGCATCGAGATCGCGAACGAGCGCGGCTGGGTGAAGGAGGGCAGCCCGTCGACGCCGCTCATGGTCGAGGAGCCGCGGCGCACGAAGCGCCGCCGGCTGGGCGGGCTCGGCAGCTGGCTCGACTCGTCGCGCGACTCCGAGCCCGAGCCGGTCGTGTCCGAGCCGGTGTTGCGGCGCCTCTCACCGGAGGAACAGCATCTCGTCGAGGCGGCCGAGCTCTTCAACAAGAGCCCGTACAGCCGGACGATCGCCGGCGTGGCGAAGAGCCTCGGCGAGGCGCGCGTCAGCATGATCCCGCTGTCCGGCACGATCCCGGAAATCGTCATCACGATCGTCTGGGAGATCTCCTGGTACCAGTACCGCGTCGTGTTCGACTCGTCGCAGCCGGTGCGGCTCGAGGAGCGCGGCCAGGACGTGGACGAGGTCGGCGAGCGGTTCCGCCACTGGAACGCGAGCTTCCAGCCCGACACGCTCTTGCGGCCCGACATTCCCCGCTTCTAGCTGCCTGCCGGGCCGGGGACTACGATTCGACCACAGTGATCTACTGCGTCGTCCCCCCGGAGCTCAAGGACGAGCTCTACGACCGGCTCGTCGAGCACTACGCCGACAACCCGAACGTGACGGTCATCGTGGACCGGCGCACGGGCCCGGACCGGCGCACGGCGGGCACCCAGTTCCAGGGAGGGAAGCGCCAGGTGCGAGACCGCCGCCGCGGCCGCGTCCCCGGGACGTTCCCGGATACCGAGCCACCCGAAGCGGCCTAGAAAACATCCGCCGCCTGGGCTACGTTGCCAGGTATGAGGCGGTTGGGGTCGCTCGTCATTCTTGTTGTGCTCTGCGCGGTGATCGCGCCCGGCGCGGCGCGCGCAACTGTCGATCCATGGTCGGTCGTCGGCGGCGGGGGCTCGAAATGGTTCTCCGGAAGCCTGATCCAGCAGATCGGCGAGAACTGCTCGGTGCTCGGCAGTCCGTACACCGAGGTGATGGTGTCGGGCGTCGGCAGCTACGGGGGCGCGCCGGGCAACGGGGTCGTGAAGGTGAACGATCCGTACTGGGTCGCGCTGATGGTCGCGATCCCTGGGAACCCGTGCGGGTCGGGCTCGTCGTCCGTCGTGACCGACCTCGTGTTCCCCAAGAACACGGCGTACGACTCGAGCCGCCAGATCCGCTGCTTCGGGACTCCGCGAAACCAACCGGACAACCTCCTGGAGCTCACGAACGAGAACTGGAGCCACCTGGGCTTCACGGGCCGCTACTGCCCGACCGGCCCGACCGTTGCGCCGATCGGCAAGCGGTTCGGCTACCGCCCGCTGGCGAACGGCCAGTTCTTCTGGATCTTCGTGCCGGTGAAGTCGACCAGCACGCTCGCGGGGATCGGCGGGCCGGACGAGTTCAACTGGCTGACCACCGCGACCGGCGTCTACGCGAATCCGGACCGCAGCCAGATCTGGGCGAACGTCTTCCCGGCGAGCTCGGCCGGCCAGGCGCCGTACGTCTATTTCGCGAACACGCCGGCCGCGAATCCGTTCTGGTGTGCGATCTGCGCCGCCGGCACCCAGAACCGTGTGGAGTTCTTCGTCAACGCCTACACGGCCGGGTTCGGCGGAAACCTCCATTACGAGATCCGCCGAACCGACAACAACGCGCTCGTCGCTACCGACGCGCTCGACGGCGGCTACAGCAGCCTTGTCTCAGCGGGCCTGTCGCTCGTCCAGGTGCAGGCGACGGGCGCGAACCTCGGCCCGAACGGCGGGTACGTCCCGTTCTACTACGACCCGTTGACCGAATGGGACGCGCCGATGAAGATCACCTGGGACTTCGCGTACACGGACGGCACGCTGAAGCACGCGACCGGCGTGGCGACGTTCAGGACGCTCGCGGGCCCGAATGACCAGGATCAGTGCAATGTCCCGCCACCGCTGCCGTCCGGGTGCACGCTGCCGCCGTTGCCGAAGCTCAGCGGCAGCGTCGACGTGAAGAAGAACGCAAAGCTGAAGCGCTCCACCCTGGCCGTTGGGCAGAAACTTGCGCTCAAGTGCAACCTCGCGTCGAAGGCGACCGCTGCGTTGACGCTCTCGAAGAGCGTTGCGAAGAGCCTCGGGCTCGCGACGAAGATCGGAAGCGGCAGCGCGCAGTGCAACGCGGACGGCAAGACGCTCAAGCTGAAACTGACCGCGAAGGCGGCGAAGAAGCTGAAGGGCAAGAAGCCCGGGGCGACGCTGACGATCACTTTCACCCGCAAGGGCTCGAAGACCTTCAAGTTCGTCCGCCCGGTCAAGATCGCCTGACGAAGCGCGCTACGTAGAATCGCCCCGGCGACAACGAAAGGGAGCGATGGCGACGACGAGCGCGAAGACGTACCGCAACTACATCGGCGGCGAGTGGGTGGATGCCGCCGGCGGAGAGACCTTCGAGACCAAGAACCCGGCCAACGGAGACGTGCTCGGCGTGTTTCCCCTGTCCGGAACCGACGACATGGAGCGCGCGATCGAGGCCGCCAAGGCCGCGTACGTCGACTGGCGCCTCGTGCCTGCGCCCAAGCGCGGCGAGCTGCTCTTCCGGGTCGCGCGCACGTTCGAGGAGCGCAAGGACGAGCTGACCGAGCAGATGGTGCGCGAGATGGGGAAGGTGCGCGCAGAGGCCGCGGGCGACGTCCAGGAAGCGATCGACATGACGTACTACATGGCCGGAGAAGGCCGCCGCATGTTCGGGCACACGACCCCGTCGGAGCTTCCCGACAAGTTCATGATGTCCACCCGCAACCCGGTGGGCGTCGTGGGCGCGATCACCCCGTGGAACTTCCCGATCGCCATCCCGAGCTGGAAGATCGCGCCCGCCATCGTCTGCGGGAACACGGTCGTCTTCAAGCCGGCGGGGGACACGCCGCTCCTCGCCGAGCTGTTCGTCGAGATCTTCGAGGAGGCGGGCCTGCCGCCGGGCGTCCTGAACATCGTCCACGGCGCGGGCAAGACCGTCGGCGAGCACCTCGTGAAGCATCCGGACGTGCCGCTCATCTCGTTCACCGGCTCGCGCGACGTCGGCGCGCAAGTGCAGACGAACGCCGGCCCGTTCCTGAAGAACGTTCACCTCGAGCTCGGCGGCAAGAACGCCGTGATCGTCATGGACGACGCCGATCTCGACCTGGCCCTCGACGGGATCCTCTGGTCGGCGTTCGGCACGTCGGGCCAGCGCTGCACCGCCGCCTCGCGGGTGATTGCGACGGCGAAGGTCTACGACGAGCTCGCCTCGCGCCTCGCCGAGCGCGCGCAGGCCATGACCCTGGGAGACGGTCTCGACGACGCCACGGATGTCGGGCCGGTCATCAACCGGGCGGCGCTCGACAAGATCCACTCGTACACCGAGATCGGAAAGGGCGAAGGCGCCGAGCTGCTCACGGGGGGCGAGATCGCCACCGAGAACGGCCTCGACAAGGGCTTCTTCTACCGCCCGACCGTGTTCAGCGAGGTCGATCCCGGCATGCGGATCGCCCAGGAGGAGATCTTCGGCCCGTCGGTCGCGCTCATGCGCGCCAGCGACGTGGACGAGGCGATCCGCGTGTCGAACGGCGTCCGCTACGGCCTCTCTTCCTCGATCTTCACGCGCGACGTGAACAAGGCGTTCAAGGCGATCCGCGACCTGAAGACGGGGATCACGTACATCAACGCCGGCACGACGGGCGCCGAGGTGCATCTCCCGTTCGGCGGCGTGAAGGACACCGGCAACGGCCATCGCGAGGCGGGGCAGGCGGCGCTCGACTTCTACACCGAGTGGAAGTCGGTCTACGTGGACTACTCCGGCAAGCTCCAGCGCGCGCAGATCGACAACGCGGAGTAGCTGGATGGCACTCGACAAGGTCAACCTCACCGAGAAGCTGTCCGTCTTCGACGACGCGTTCGGGCCGCGGATCATCGGGCGCTACAACGGCGACAAGATCCAGGTGACGAAGGTGCGCGGCACGTTCGTCTGGCACGCCCACCAAGAGACCGACGACCTCATCCTCGTGATCGACGGGAAGCTGCGCGTCGAGACGCGCGACGGCGCGGTCGAGCTCGGGCCGGGGGAGCTGGTCGTCGTCCCCAAGGGCGTCGAGCACCGCACGGTCGCCGAACGCGAGGCGCACATCCTCGTTGTCGAGCCCGCCGGGACCGACAACACGGGCGACTCGGGCAAGCCGCCCGCGCCCGAGGTCGAGATCTAGCGTGAACCGGAAGCTCGTCGTGTTCGTCCCGCGGGAGGCCGCGGACCCGATGCGGGAAGCACTCTTCGCAGCGGGCGCGGGGAAGATCGGCGGCTACGAGCGCTGCTCCTGGTACACCCTCGGGACGGGCACGTTCGTTGGCGGCGAGGGGACGGAGCCTCAGGTGGGAGAGCCAGGGCGCGAGCAGCGTGTCTCGGAGGTGCGGCTCGAGACGGTGTTCCCCGAGGAGCTCCAGGACGAGGTCGTCGCAGCGCTGCGGGCGGCGCATCCGTACGAGGAGCCCGCGTTCGACATCTACACCCTCCTGTGAAGGCGAAGCTCTTCACGGACGGAGGCGCGCGCGGCAATCCGGGCCCGGCCGCGTACGGGTTCGTCATCGAGGCGGAGAACGGAACGGTGCTCGCCGCGGAGGGTAAGGCGATCGGCGAGGCCACGAACAACGTCGCGGAGTACTCGGCTCTCGTCGCGGGCCTCGAGCGCGCGGCCGATCTGGGCATCGACGACCTCGAGGTCGTCTCCGACTCCGAGCTCCTGGTGAAGCAGATGACGGGCGTTTACCGCGTGAAGAACGAGACGCTTCAGGACTTCGTGAATGACGCGTCGCGAGCAGCCCGCCACGTCGGCCGCGTGCGCTACACAGCCGTGCGCCGCGAGCACAACAAGCTCGCCGACCAGCTTGTGAACGAAGCGCTCGACGCACTCGGCTAGACTCGGTCGTCTACGCGGATGTAGCTCAGTTGGTAGAGCGTCTGCTTGCCATGCAGAAGGTCGTGGGTTCGAGTCCCATCATCCGCTCTCAGGAACCATGCGCGTTCGGGTCGAGCAGCCGCTACACGGGTTCACGGATAGTCAGCTTCTAGTCAGCAATCCGCTCGTTGCGGGCACTTCCGGACGGGTGTAGCGTGCGGCCATGCTCGATTGCGCCGAGCGTTCCTCCTCACAGTGTCCTAACCTGTTCGCGCCCCTGGGCGCGGCGGGCGCAATCCGTCTGCGCCTGGGGGCGCTCTCTTGAAGGGAGCACACCATGACCACCCTCGCTGTTGCCACGGCCGATCGTCCGAAGGTTGACGTCGGCGCTCTCGCAGGCGCGATCTTCTACGACACGGCCTCGGCAATCGCCGACACGGTCGCGCTCGGCATCAACTGGGCCGAAGAATCCGGCCACGGGCTGAACGAAAGTCAGAAGGTCGAGCTCCTGCGGTCGGCTCTCCTCGCGACCTCGACGCTTGAGGCGACCATCGCCGCCAAACTGGTCGACGACTTGGAACGCGCCGGCGTCGAAACGTGGGGCCTTCCCTCGAACCTTGAGCGCCTGTTCAGCGTGCGCCGCGACGCCGACCAGGAGGAGGCGCTCGGCTCGATCGCCGCGACGAACGCGGAGCTCGACGACCTGCGAGTCCGCGTCGAATCCGTGGCGCCGACGCCGCGACCGACGCTCACACCCGTAAGCCCGGAAGGGGGAGACGATGCCTAGCGAGTCGCAAGATAGGGTCGCGTCATGGCCGACTCGATGCACACGTTCGAGATGGAACTCGCCGAGCTCGCAGACACATCCGAGCACTGGCCGGCGGCCGTAGTCGACGACACGATCACCGGCAAGTCCTACATCCTTCGCTACCTCGGCCCGAACAAGGAACGCGTGGGCCAAACGAAAGAAGCGGCAGAGTGGATCCGCGAGAACAGCATCGGCCGCGACCGGCTCCGCATCCTCTACCCGGATCACGTTCTCTACACCGGCCCGATCGCAGCCATGTACCCCTGAGCCGTGGCCGCAACAACCATCTAGCCGAGCCCGCCCCTACCGCCTAGCCTCGAGGTTGCGCGGAGCCAAGCATGGTGGCAGCGACCTAGGCGTTCGGCTCGCCCTTGGCTCCGCGCCCTCCCCCACCCCAAGGGGGGCACGCCGCCGCCGCTGGGGGCGCTTGAAGCCCGGAACACCCCGGCACCTCCGAGTTCGAAAATCCTGCTCTCCGGTTTTTAGCGGTCGTGTTTTTTCAAGGGATTGCGCTTTCGAGTGCCTACTCTTGCACACTTCGCATATCGGCTAGCGATCATGCGCCGCCAGGCTGCAATCTGGCATGGCAACAAGAACTTTGCTTTTTCTGAGCCGCAAAGAGAGCCTGGAATTTCTCTCGCCGCTAACGGTTGGGGTAACGCGCTCCCGTTTTCGCGAAGCGCGAGGGATTGGCCCCCCTACGGGGTACGTCACGGGCTGCGGCTAACCTTTGGTGTATGCAAACGCTGGTAAAAGCGGGCCAATTGCTGACGGTGAAGGAAGCGGCCGACGCGCTGAACGTTCACCCGGACACGGTGCGCAGGATGATCGCTGACGGGCGTGTTCCGGCTGTTCAGCTTGGCGGTCCTGGTAAGGCTGTTCGGATTGACCGGACTCAGCTTGAGCGGTTCGTGTATGGCGAGCCGAATGGGGACGAGCTATGAGTCCGGCTATTTCGCCGCGCTGGCCTCGCCGGCGTAGCGCTGAGGGAGCGGCGGCGCCGCTCGGGGAGGAGCCACCCGTGGCACCTAGGAAAATCGAGGATTCGCTCCTCGTCGTGGAGGGGTTCAAGGACGGCAAGGTTGAGTATCGGCCAGGGGATCGGGCTTTGCTGCGCCATCGCAGCATTCGGCTTGTCGCGTTCGAGCATCCGGACTGGTTCGTCGTCGAGTACGAGACAGCGCCGGTTGACCTCGACCGACTACGCGAGGTTCATGCCGACCATGAGGCCGATTACGAGGCCGTCATGCGAACCCGTGGCGAGCACAAGAAGGCGCAGGAGCGGGCGCTGCGTGAAGAGCTGAGGTTGCAGGACGAGCCGCAGCCCGACCTCGAGAAGCGGCTGAAGAAGCAAGAGGAGGCCGACGAGCGGCGCAAGAAGGAGCTGCGCGACCAGGCCGAGCGGGCGACGGTCGAGGCCGAGATCGCCTATGCGGGCGCACAGCGTCACAGCGGATTCCACTTCGACAACTAGGAGAGACGAATGCCAACAGTTCAGAAGAAAAAGGTGCAGTGGGTTCAGGCGAAAGAGACGTTTGTAGGCGTCCTCGACGCCCGTCCGGTCGAGTGGCATCGGAGGATCGTCCGCAACCGGCACACCGGCAAGCTCGAAGAGATCGACATCCACGAGCTTGGCCCCAAGGTCGAGGAAGTCCTTGGCACCTCCTACTGCTTCAAGCGCGGAGAGCGGGTCCACGCTGACCACGTCGCTGTTCTCGCCTGGCCGGACCACTTCATCGAGGCCTACGAGGACTGAGCGATGCCGTTCGACTATCTCAACCCGCCGGACTGGTACCTCGAGCCGGCCAAGCGTCCGGCCGCGGCGCGCAACCGTGCGCAGACACGGACCCCGGCGGCTCCCGTCGCCGCTTCCGTCTCCTCTAGGCGAATGTTGGGCGGAAACTGGTAGGACGTGTAGCAGCCCGGTGGCTGTCGCCTACCTGCCTTCGCCGCTCGCCCTCGAGCCTCGCCGCGCTCGTCAGGCTCGACACGCGCTGCGCCTGGTGCGGCTGGCACTGCAAAGCGAACGTCATCGAAGGACACCAGCGGTTCGTAGAGCACCTAGCCGTCGAGCATCCCGACGTTCAACCCCGGCCGCGCAGGAGGATACGGGCGCAAGCCGCGCCGTTGTCTACTCTTTTGGTGGTCAACGGCACGTAAGTCGGTTGTCCCGTGTGATAGTTCATCCCGTCGCCGCCCCGTCTCCTAACCAGGCGGGGCTTCGACGTTCTAGGAACATCCGCCGCCGCTAATAGGGTGTCTCCCATGCCTTGGATGGGCAACACGGAGACGACGCAGTGCCTGTTGATGATCGCGTAACGCAAGCGGTCGATACCGACGCGGTGCCTGGTGGCTACGGACCCGGCGTAACTGACGCCGACTGGGATCTTGTGGCCAAGCAGGCCAAGGCTCGGGCCGAGAATCTCAAGCGCATCCAGGCCAAGGGAATCGTCGGCAGCTTCCACGAGGAGCAGTTTGAGGAGATGTCGATTCAGCGTCTGGGGATTTCCCCGCGCACCGTTCAGCAGGTGCACATGAGGGAATGGCGCAGGTACGGGCGCCGGCACCGTGCGGATCGGGCGGCCGGGATTCTCGCGGCACGTACGGAAGTGCGGCGGCCGTTCGCCGGCCGGAGACTGAGCCGTACCCCGCGAGCGCGCCGGATACGCCGCACGAGCGTCGGCAAAAAGCCAAGCAAGCCAGAGCCAGAACCGCCAAGACCGGCTGAACTTCACGACTACGCGGCAATAGCCGCTGGCGTTCGCCTACTCGCACACTCTCGGAGGCGCTACGGGCGAAGGTTGGCGTCCGCGTGAGCGTCCGCCCGTTCCCGACGCTCCTCCTCCGGGTCGAGGCCGGACGGCCTGGCGTCGGCATCTTCACGCTCGCTGACTCCGAGGCGGACGAGGCGCGCCTCGACTGGTGGATTCAGTCGAGCAAGGAACGGTCGGCCCTGCTGGCGGCAGCGTTCGACACCGACGAGGACGGCGGACAGCCGATCGCAGGCGCGCCCGCCGCGCTTGTCGAGCTGCCGTTCGAGGGGCCAGCCGAGCTTTGCATTGTCGCCAGGACATCCGAGGGGAGGGAACGGCTTTCCGACTGGATCGAAGCCCGCGACGAGCTAGCCGAGATCCTCGCAGCCGCTTTGAACCTCGACGGCGGTGACACATGACCGACACGACCGCCCGCCTGATCGTGGCGCTCGAGGCGATCGAGGACGGCGACTGCGACCTGGCCGCCGACGTGCTCCGCGACCTCCTGGCCGACCTGAAGCCGACACGGCCCGCCGGCCGCTGCCGCTTTTGCGGCCTTCACGGCTGGCCGGGAGAGATTCAGCGGCACGAAAGCGTGGTGCATCCGCACCAGCTCCTCGAAACCGAAAGAAAGGCGGCATGAGCGATCTCGCGGCCGTACTCGACGACGTGGCCGCGTTCGTGCGGCGGTTCGTCGTTCTCACCGCAGAGCAGGCGGACACGCTTGCGCTTTGGACTCTGCACACCTACGCGCTCGATGCGGCGGATTGCACCCCCTACCTGCACGTGTCTAGCGCCGAGAAGCGGTCAGGCAAGACACGCGTGATCGAGGTTTGTGCACTCCTGGTTCGTGAGCCGCTGCACACGGCGAACATCTCGGACGCGGCGCTGTTTCGGGTCGTGGAGGAACTGAAGCCGACCGTGCTGCTGGACGAGGTAGACGCGGTTTTCGCGGCGCGCGAGCGGGAGGAATTGCGCGGCCTGCTCAACGCCGGCTACCGGCGCGGAGCCCCGGCCCTGCGCATGGGCGGCTCGAAGATGACGACGCTCGAGAAGTTCGATGCGTTCGCCCCCAAGCTGCTGGCCGGCATCGGTGAGCTACCCGACACGCTCGCGGATCGCTGCATCCGGGTCCGGCTGAAGCGTCGCGCGCCGAACGAGCAGATCGAGCGGTTCCGCGTCCGAGATGCCGACCAGGACGCCGACCCGATCCGCGTGAACCTCGAACAGTCCGCCGCGCTGCACATGGGCGAGCTCCGCGACGCGAGGCCGGAACTGCCCGACGAACTGAGCGACCGTGCACAGGACATTTGGGAGCCGCTGATCGCGATTGCCGACCTGGCCGGCGACGCATGGCCGGATCGTGCGCGAGCGTGCGCGCGTTCTCTCAGCGCCGACATCGAGGCCGACGACGACTCGCTAGGCGTCCGTCTCCTCGCAGATGTGCACGCCGCGTTCGATGGTCACGACCGGCTGGCGACAGAGGCGCTCCTGAACGCGCTGCGCGCCGACGACGAGGCTCCCTGGGCCGACCTGCGCGGAACGCCGCTCAATGCGCGCCGTCTCGGCCGGTTCCTCAAGGCCTACGAGATCCGGTCGCGCTCAATCCGGCTTCCCGATGGAACGACGCCGAAGGGCTACCTGCGTGACCAGTTCGAGGACGCCTGGAGCCGCCTTCTACCCGCTTCTGACGTCTCAATCCGCCACACCGCCACAAGCAGCATGGACACAGGCGAAACGCCGATTTCCCTTCCGCCACACAAGCCCGTTGTGGCGGAAGGGAAAAACGCCGCAAACCCGCACCAGCAAACGGATGTGGCGGTTGTGGCGGATACGAACCCCGAAACCGCGCCCGAGAGCCATCTGACGCTGCTCGACGAGGCCGAGAGGATCTACGAAAAGCACGGCTCTCAGAACGGCTCGAACGGCGTCCATCGGATGCTCAGTCGTTCCGAGATCCGCCATTTGGTCGTGCGCGACCGCGACGCGGCCGTGTGCGGCGTCCTCGTCTCGGAGCTTCTCCCGGATCGGCCCTGTCCTGCTCCGAAGTGTGCGAACTGCAACCGGGTCCGGCCCGACGCTGCGTGGGGCGATGCGTGAGAACGCCGCCGCTAAGGCCCGCCGCTATCTCGCTGAGGGGCGGGTAGTCGTGACCGACGCAACCGCCGGCAAGGTGTCCGCGACCGTGCGGGGTGACGGCGCGCTGTATCCGGTCGAGTACCTGGCCGGCCAGTGGTCGTGCCCTTGCCAGGCGCGCGGCCGCTGCTCGCATCTGCTCGCGGTCGGGCTCGTCACGGCCGTCGAGACTGAGGCGGCGGCGTGACGATCGGCCAGCGCATCCCGCAGGTTGAGAAGCTCGCCCGAGAGCGGCGGGTGGAGATCGCGATCGAGTTCGGGATGTTCGTCCATGCGCGGCGTCTGGCCGGTGAGACGTACCAGGAGATCGCGGAGCGCGAGAACGTTCACCCCTCGACTATCCGCCGTTACATCAAGTGGCTTGAGGGTTACGGTTTATGGGACGGTCTCGCATCGAAAAGTAACGCGCTTGCGCTTGCCTGCGTCGTGTGCGCCGAGCCGTTCGTATCGGCCCGTGCCGACAAGCGGTACTGCTCGTCGGCTTGCCGGCAGGACGCTTACCGGCGACGCCGCAGCGGCGCGAGCCCAGCCGGAGCAGGCGGATGACGCCGCGCGACCGTCTCGCGGCGGTGCTTGCCCCGGACGTGCTCGACGCGATCGAGGCGCTCGTCGCCGAACGGGTCGCCGCTCTCGACCTCGCCCCGGCCGCGTCTCCGTGGCTTTCCCTCGACGCCGCCGCCGGCTACTCGAGCGTTTCCGTGCGGACGATCGAGCGGGCGATCTCGAAAGGTCGGCTGCGTTCCTCGGCGGTCGGTTCGCGGCGGCTCGTGCATCGCGACGATCTCGACGCCTGGATCGTCAAAGGCGGCGGGGGAGGAGAAGCGCGAACCGCTCCACCCCGCCGCCCGAAGGGAGCGTATAGTCCGTGACGCGAACCGCTCTAAACGAGGAGGCACATATGCAAGGCACGCGCTCACGGGCGCTCGACTCGAACGGTCGGCCGGTCCGAGGCATGTACCAACGAGACGGCCGCTTCATCGCCGGATTCCGCTGCCCGCAGACCAACCGTTGGCGGATGGTCACGCTCGACGCCTACACGCTGACCGAAGCACGACGGGAACGAGACTCGATCCTCGCCGGGCTCAGGGAGGGACGAACCCGCGCGCCCGCGGACGTGACGGTCGAGACGGTCTTCCTCGACTGGCAGGAAGCGCGGAACCTCGCCGACCGCACCCGCGACCACGAACGGCACCTATTCCGCCGCCACCTGGACGCGATCGCAAGCCGCAGGGTCCAGGACGTGACCGCCGCCGAGGCTCGGACGTGTCCTGCGGTCGCTCCGCGGCAAATACAGCGCGTGGACGCAGGTAGCCGTCTACCGGCTCGCCAAAGGCACGTTCGCCCATGCCGTCCGGCGAGGAACGCTCGTCGCGACGCCGGCCGCAGGGCTCGCCCCGCAGGAGATTCCGAAGCAGCGAAACGCGCGAACGGTCGAGGTACTCGACGCCGACCAGCTAGCGCGTCTCGTCGCTGCCGCATCGTCGGAACGCTGGCGCGCCGCTCTCGCCCTCGCAGGATTCGCCGGACTGAGGCTCGGCGAGATCCGCGCGCTTCGCTGGCAGGACGTGAACCTCGCCGCCGGGACGCTCACCGTCGAACGGTCGATGCTGCCGGACGGAACCGTGAAGCCTCCGAAGACCGAGGCGGGCATCCGGGCCGTCCCGACCCTTCCGGCCCTGCGCCGCCTGCTTGTCGAGTGGCGGCTACGGTCGCCGCACACACGGCCGGGCGATCTCGTCGTCGCCACCGCGGCCGGCTCGCCGGTTCAGGAGCGCAACGCGCGCCGCGCCCTGGACGACGCGAAGACGACCGCGAAGCTGGCCGAGACGGAGGGGCGGCTCTCATGGCATTCACTTCGTCACTCCTGCCTGTCGGCGCTCGCGACCGGTGGGCTTGCCGCAACCACGCTCGCCGAAGTCGCCGGACACTCCGATCCGTCGTTCACGTTCCGCAAGTACGCGAGGGACGGCCGCGACGAGGCTCAGGTCGTCGCCGACGTACTCGAGCGCGCGGCTGGCGCAGGATTCGGCGGGTGAGCTTCGCAATCTGACCCGAACGGGGTACGCTCTTCGGGCTGCCACCGCCGATACACGGGTCCAGGGTAGGGAGGTACCTCCTCGTGGCTGACATGGAGCATAAGCGCCAGGTTCCCCTCGTCTGGGAAGACGTGGATCAGGCGATCGTGTTCGCCAACCAGTTTCTGATCCAGCATCAGAAAGGCGAGTTTGTGATGACCGTGGGCCAGGTCATCCAACCGCCCGTGCTCGGGACAATCGAGGAGCGCGAAGAGCAGATTTCGCGCATCAACTACGTCCCCGTTCGGATTCTCGGTCGCTACGGGTTTTCGCGGCAGCGTCTAGTCGAGCTAATCTCCGTTCTACAGGACAACCTCGAGAAGCACGATCAGCGAGTAGCGAAGGAGGGTGACAGCAAGTGATCGCAGAGACGAACGCAACAACTGAACTTATGACTCTCTTCGTCTCGGACGAATCCGGCACCGAGTTCCCGAGCATGGACGATGCCCTGATCGCGTGCGCGCCGCATTCGCTTCCCACCATCGTGAACCGGGCGGAGGCCTACTACTGGACCCGCGCATGGCAGGCCGGTGAGGCCGAATCGCTTGCCGAGATTCAGCGCGGCGAGGTCGAGTCTTTCACGGGCGGCGCTGCTGCAGTCCGCTGGCTCCTGTCCGAGGACGACTAGACCCGCGGGGGTTGCCGGATCTCGTCCTCACGAAGTCGTTCAAGAAACGACTGGCCAAGAAGACCCCTGCCCAAGCCGGCGCGATCCTCGAGTGCATCCAGCGGCTCGGCGACGGCGACCCGCGGCGCCACACCGGCCTCCACACGCATCGAGTACGAAGCGCCGGCCCAGGCGTTTTCGAGGCATACGTCGACGCCGCCAACCGAGTGACGTTCCACTGGGATGGTGGGAAGATCGTGCTTCGGAACCACTGCAACCACGACATCCTGAGACGTAACCCGTAAGTCAGCTTTCGAGTCAGCTTTTCGCGGCGGCTCGCGGCGGTTCGAGTCGGTCATACGACCCGTAGCCTCTCGGTTTCAAGCGGAGTGTCAGAGGCTGACGGTTCGTGTCGCTCCAAGGTTCCTGCTTGCCATGCAGAAGGTCGTGGGTTCGAGTCCCATCATCCGCTTCGCGAATGCCCTGCTCAGCGGGGCATTTGTCGTTAGAGGAAGCGCGGCGGTGCGGCTACTGCAACCGGAAGCGCAACCGAAGGGCTCCTGGTTGTTCTCCTTGTCGTGAGGAAGAACCGCCAGAGCTAGTTCGACCGGCCGCAGGCCAACGCGTTCGCCGCTCTCACCGGCATCTCATCGGCCGGGCTTACGGTTAGCC
This sequence comes from uncultured Thermoleophilia bacterium, assembly GCA_963716435.1. GTDB lineage: Bacteria > Actinomycetota > Thermoleophilia > Gaiellales > Gaiellaceae > CAVRUF01. The sequence continues at coordinate 2,095,283 of OY970312.1, read as the reverse complement.
TTCCCAAGGAGGTTCGATGCGCGCCACAACGCTCGCCATCTCGACCGCGCTTCTCCTCGCGACGCTTTCCGCCTGTGGGAGCGATGTGACCGACACGTCCCCCACCGCCGCGGCCGCTTCGCTGCCGCGGGGAAGCGAGCCCGTGCAGCTCGACCCGGCCGACTTCACAACCGAGATCGACAACCCGTACTTCCCGATGGCGCCCGGGACGCGCCGCGTCTTTCGCGAGACCGACGCTGAAGGTGCGGTGCGGCGCGTCGTCGTCACGGTCACGAACGACACGAAGACGATCATGGGCATCGAGGCGAGGGTCGTGCACGACATCGTGACCGAGGACGGGCAGGTCATCGAGGACACGTTCGACTGGTACGCGCAGGACTCCGAAGGCAACCTCTGGTACCTGGGCGAGGACACGAAGGAGTACGAGAACGGCAAGGTGAGTTCGACGGAGGGGTCGTGGGAGGCCGGCGTCGACGGAGCGCAGCCGGGCATCATCGTCCCGGCCCACCCGGAGCCCGGCATGACCTTCCGCGAGGAGTACTACGCGGGCCAGGCCGAGGACGCCGCCGAGATCCTCAGCCTCACGGCCCAGGCCGACGTCCCGTACGGCAGCTTTGACAACGTTCTCCAGACGAGGAACTTCACCCCGCTCGAGCCCGATCTGGTCGAGGAGAAGTTCTACGCGAGCGGGGTCGGGCCGGTGCTCGAGATCACGGTGACCGGCGGCTCCGACCGCACCGAGCTCCTCAGCGTCACGCCGGGTCGCTGACCGGCCGGCGGCGCAGGTAGACGAACCAGTACACGGCGCCGACCATGATCGCGCCGCCGATGATGTTGCCGATCGTGACCGGCAGCAGGTTGTCGGCGAAGAAGTTCGACCAAGTCAGGCTCGAGAGATCGGGCTGCGGATCGAGGCTTGCGACGAAGGCGTCGTCCGTCTTGATGAGCAGCGCGATCGGGATGAAGTACATGTTCGCGACCGAGTGCTCGAAGCCGGCCGCGACGAACGCGGCGATCGGCGGGACGATCGCGAGGATCTTGTCGGTCGTAGTGTGCGCGCCGTAGGTGAGCCAGACCGCGAGGCAGACGAGGGCGTTGCACAGCATCGCGAGCGCGATCGCCTCGACGAACCCGAGGCTTGTCTTCGCCGTTCCGATCGCGAGCGCCGTCTGCCCGACGGCGCCGTCGCCGAAGGTGTACTGCTTCGAGGCGAAGAGCAGGATCGCGGTCGCGAGTGCGCCGACGAAATTGCCGATCCAGACGATCGTCCAGTTCCCGAGCAGTCTGGCCGTCGAGACGCGGCGGCTCGCCCAGGCCATGACGATCAGGTTGTTCCCCGTGAAGAGCTCGGCGCCCGCGACGACGACGAGGATGAGGCCCAGCGTGAAGACGAGCCCGGCGAGGAGTCGCACCACGCCGTACGGCATCGTGCCTCCACCGGCGGCTACGGTCGTCGCAAAGATCGCGCCGAGCGCGATGAAGGCTCCTGCAAGCACCCCGAGGATGAAGAGCTCGAGAACGGGCAGACTCGCCTTCGCGACCCCGACGGACTCGGCCTTTCGCGCGACTTCGGCCGGGGGGAGCGCATCGAGCCCGATCGGCGTGAAGGCCGGCTCCACCATCCGAGCGAGCTTCGCGCCCCGCGCCCGAAGTCCTGGCCGGGACCGTCAAAACGAGAGCGGGGTCAGGCCTTGCGACGCGATATTTGTTTCGCCGCAGTCCGTCGTGGACGCCGCGGCGCGTGCTCGAGTTGGCGGGGCAGTTCAGCGCTGTGACTTCGTCGGGGATGTGGCATTGCAAGACCTGACCCCGTTTGTCATCGTCCGGGGATGTCATCGGTGCGCTCTCGTCCGGCGCGGCCTAGCGTCGGCGGCATGAACGGCAATCTCCTTCTACGCATCGGGGCCGTTGCCGCCCTCCTCGGGGTGGTCGTTCAGTTCGCTGCGGCGATCCTCGAGCCCCAACGGGTGGGAGACGCGGACAAGGCGATTCGCACCATCTCGGAGAGCGGATCCTGGACGGTCGGCTGGCTCGTCCACGTCGCGGGCATCGTCCTGCTCATTACGGCACTGTCGGTCGTGACGCACACGTTCTCCGAAGGGCCTGCGAAGGGGTGGGCTCGCGTCGGCCAGCCACTGTTCGTCATCGCGGGCGCGCTCGGGATGGCCGAGGTGCTGGTCGGTGCGAGCACCAAGGATCTGGCCGACGGCTGGGCCTCTGCCGCGCCCGGGGCGACCCAGCCGTACCTGGCCGCCTTCGAAATCGGATGGAACGAGACGGTGAACCTCGACTTCGGCGCGCTGCTCCTCCTGGGTCTCTATCTTCCGACGCTTGCGGCCGCGATCCTGGCCGGAAACATCTACCCGCGCTGGCTCGGCTGGACGTCCGCGGTCGCCGCTCCGCTCCTGGTGGTCGGCATCGTCGCCGAGCTGAGCACGCCCGTCGGGACGGCCCTCGTCGGCGTGGGAAACGTGCTCTTCTTCGTCATCCTGATCGGCCTCGGTGTGTCGATGTGGCGGAAGGGAGCCGCTTCGCCCGCCGCCGCCGACACGTCCGGGCTCCCGGCCGGATCGCCTGAGACGCGAAGCATGCCGAGCGGGGGTCAGGTCGTGCCATGACGCATCGGGCCGCTTGGGAGGCGGTTTCGTAGGAACGGTGCCGAAAGGGGGAGGCCAAGCCGGCCCTCCACGCATACGTTGAGCCCGTGGCGCGCCCCTCCGTTCCCGCTGTTTTGCGTGCCGAAGTTCCGGTCGCGCCGCCCCGGCACCTCGTTGAACGGCTCCTCGCGTTCGGGGCGCTCGCGCTCTCGCTCGCGGCCGCCGACATCGCCTCGAAGGAGTACCTGCCGACGCCCGACATCGGGCTGCACCCGCGCTCGTTCGCGTGGGCGCTCGGCTCGACCGTGCTGATCGCCGCGGCCGTTCCGCTGCTTCGGCTCCCGTCCTGGTCGGTCGCGATCGCGGCCGGGGTCATGGCCGGCGGCACGCTCGGGAACCTCGTCTCCGCGTTCGTCTACGGCGGGAACGTGCCGAATCCGATCCTGATCGGCGACTACGACGACCGCGGGATCGCGTTCAACCTCGCGGACGTGTTCACGTTCTTCGGGATCCTCGCGCTGACCGTCTCGCTCGTCGTCGTGTCGATCCGGCACCGCGACCGGCTGCTCCCGCCGCGCGCCTGGGAGCGCCGGATCTGGGACAAGCTCGGCCTCTAGCGCCGCCGCGACTGCACGGCCTTCGCGACCACGAGCGCTCCGGCCACCGTCAGAACGACCTTCACGGCCCGGCCGCCGCGCAGCTTCGACTCGCCGCTCGCGCGCGGCGCCATGTTCACCGGCACCTCCTCCAGGCGCAGGCCCGCGTCGTTGATCCGGATGAGCGCCTCGACCTCCGGCGCCTCGCTTTGGAACTCCTCCGCCAGCAACGGGAGCGCCTTGGCGTTCACCGCGTAGAGCCCGCTGGTCGCGTCACCGAACGGACGCTCGAGGACGAGGCCCATCGCCCGCCGGAGCACCGCGGTTCCGAGGCGGCGCGAGCCGCTCGGAGCGTAGCGGTACGGCTCGTACCCCTCGCCCGAGACGAACCGCGACCCGACCGCGACGTCGCAGAGGTCTTCGCGCACCATCGCCAGGAGCCGCGCCAGCTCGGCCGGCGGATGCTGGCCGTCCGCGTCTACCCGCCCGCAGAACGCGTAGCCGTGGTCGAGCGCGTAGCGGTAGCCGGCCGCGATCCCCACCGGGAGGCCGCGATTGACTCCGAACGAGAGCACCTCGGCGCCGTGAGCGCGGGCGACTGCGGCGGTCCCGTCGGTCGAGCCGTCGTCCACGACGAGCACGTCCACGTCGGGCAGCTCGGCGCGCAGATCGTCGAGGACATCCGGGAGATTCTCCTCCTCGTTCCACGCGGGTATGAAGACGATCGTGTCGGCCATCGGCGTACGCGCAGCCTAGAACTTCCGACGAGGAAACATGTTCCAGTGAGGAGACCGGCGGGAAATAGCCGCGAGGGCCGCGTCCGACAGCGGCCCCCGCGGGTCCCACCAGAGAGCGGAGCCCGGTTCAAGGGGTTGTCCCGGGCTCCTGGCCGACCGTGCATCTAGCCCCGGGACAAGGCGGCGCGGTCGGCGTGTGGCGCAAGTTCGGCAGCGACGGGGCGACTCCTTTCCGCCGATACCATGCCGCGAGCGGCGCGATGGCCGAGTGGTTAGGCAGAGGCCTGCAAAGCCTCGTACACCGGTTCGAATCCGGTTCGCGCCTTCTTAGCGCTGGTCGAGAGGAATCACGAAGCGATGCGCGGTGTGCGTGTCGCTCCAGCGGGCGACCTTCACGTCCTTGAGCCCTGCGGCGCGGCCCGCTTCGAGCACCTGCGCCTCGCGTGGCTCGACGCCGCCCTTCGGCGCCACGACCCAGACGCCGCCGTCGCGGGCCATCGTCTCGGCGAGCGGGCCGATGCGGTCGAGGGCGGCGAGCGAATCGGCCTGGAGGAAGACGTGGTCGGCGCCCTCGTCAACGAGGACGGCGTCGTGCAGCTCGAGCTTCGACGTCCGCGAGCGTCACGCGCTGGCCGGGCTTCACGCCGAGCTTGTCGAGGAGCGTCTTCGGGTTGCGGATCCGCTCGGCCCAGCGTTCGGCGGGCGGGCCCAGCTCGAGCGTCGCGGTCTGGTCGTCCCAGGCCAGCTCGAGGCGTCCGTCCACGGCCTCGGCGGTGAGCCCGGCGAGCGGAATCCTCAGCCGGATCTCCCCGCGGGTGATGAGCTCGTCGGTCTCGAGCAGCGCCTTCACCTCGGCGGTCTCGCCGCCGTAGCGGAGCGTGCAGGAGGCCTCGGCACCCACGGGCGCGAGCCTACCGAACTGGTTTTCTCAGGCGGCTAGAACGCGAATGCCACTTCGCGCACGGGGGCTGCTGCGGAGCGGAGCTCGACCGGCGACGTGCGTCGCAGGTCCGTCTCGCCGTTCCAGTGCGCGACCGTGGTCGTCCAGACCGAGCCGGCATGGTCAGAGCAGACGGTGTAGAGCTCGTGATCCGAAGCGAGCGCAAGGCGCTCACCCTCGTGGTTGCAGCGGCGATTCTCGAGCCTGTAATAGGCGTCACAACGCGGCATACGCTGAGTATGGATCCGGTTTTCGCGCCGCAAGTCCCCAAATGGGGTGACGCGATCGAGGTAGGCTCCCGCCCCGTGAGCGCGACCTTGATGGACGGAAAGGCCCTTGCAGCCTCGGTTCGCGCCGAAGTGGCCAAGGATGTGGCCGCGCTCGGCGTTCCGGTCGGGCTCGCGACCGTGCTCGTGGGAGACGATCCCGCCTCCGCCATCTACGTGCGCATGAAGCGCGAGGCCTGCGCCGAAGCGGGGATCGAGTCGATCCACCACGAGCTCTCGGCAGCCACCTCGGAAGCGGATCTGCTCGCGCTCGTCGCCGGCCTGAACGCCGACCCGCGCGTGACCGGGATCCTCACGCAGCTTCCCCTGCCGGAGCAGGTGGACGAGGACCGGGTGATCAACGCGATCGACCCGATGAAGGACGTGGACGGCTTCCATCCCGCGAACGCCGGCTTCCTCCTCCAGGGCCGCCCGACCTTGGCCCCCGCGACACCGTCGGGCGTCATGGAGATCCTCCGCCACTACGACGTCCCGCTCGAAGGAGCGCGAGCCGTGGTCGTGGGCCGCTCGAACATCGTCGGGAAGCCGATGGCGCTCCTGCTCCTCGCCGAGAACGCGACCGTCACGCTCGCGCACAGCCGCACGCGCGACCTGGGCGGGCTCGTCCATGAAGCGGATGTGGTCGTGGCCGCGGTCGGCCGCGCGGGGATGATCACGGCCGACATGGTGAAGCCGGGCGCGACCGTGATCGACGTCGGGATCAACCGCGTCGACGGCAAGGTCGTGGGCGACGTTGCGCCCGATGTGGCCGAGGTCGCGGGGCTCCTCACCCCGGTGCCGGGAGGGGTCGGTCCGATGACGATCGCGGCGCTTCTTCGCAACACGGTTCGTGCCGCCCGCTACCAGCTGGGAGACCTTGCCTTCCCCCTGCAATAGGCGCTACAGTCGGTCTAGTTGCAAGCTCAGACGGCGGCCCTACCGGCCGTCGTTCGTGTGAAGGAGGAAAGTTGGCAGAGGGCACCGTCAAGTGGTTCTCGAACGAGAAGGGCTACGGCTTCATTTCGCGCGAGGGCGGGGACGACGTGTTCGTCCACCATTCGAAGATTGAGATGGACGGTTACCGGTCGCTCCAAGAAGGACAGAAGGTGGAGTTCGAGGTCGAGGAAGGCCCCAAGGGCCTCCAGGCTACGAACGTCCACATGCTCCAGTAACCGGGGACCTTCTCGTGACCACCTTGGCGGGCCCCTCACCGGGGCCCGTCCTTTTTGTACGGCTCATAGACTTGGAGACACGATGGCCATCACAAGAGAAGACGTACTGCACGTAGCGCGCCTGGCGCGGCTCGAGATTCCCGAGGGGGAAGTCGAGGCCGTGCAGGCGCAGCTCGGCGCGATCCTCGAGGCGGTCGGCAAGGTCTCCGAGCTCGATCTCTCGGACGTCGAGCCGACCTCGCATCCGCTCGACATCGTGAACGTCTGGGCCGAGGACGAGCCGCGGCCGTCATTGTCGCTCGAGGACGCGCTCGCGAACGCGCCTGACCCCTCGGACGGCCACTTCCGCGTGCCGGCGGTCGGATGACGATCGACACCCTGAGGCTGACGGCCGAGGAGGCCGCGGGGCTCCTCGAGCGCGGGGAGGTCACCTCCGCCGAGCTCGTCGAGGCCTACCGCGCCGCGATCGGCGAGCGCGACCCCGAGCTGCACGCCTACCTCCACGTAACCGAAGGGGACGCCCCCGGCGACGGCGTGCCGATCGCGCTGAAGGACGCCATCACGACGAAGGGCGTCCCGACGACGGCCGCGTCGAAGATCCTCGAGGGCTACATCCCGGTGTTCGACTCGACGGTGGCGTCGCGCGTGAAGGACGCGGGGTTGCCGCTCCTCGGCAAGACGAACCTCGACGAGTTCGCGATGGGCTCGTCCACGGAGAACTCCGCGTTCGGGCCCTCGAAGAACCCGTGGGATCCAGAGCGCGTACCCGGCGGCTCGTCCGGTGGCTCGGCGGCAGCGGTCGCCGGTGGACTCGCGCCGTGGGCGCTCGGCTCCGACACGGGCGGCTCGGTCAAGCAGCCCGCCGCGCTGTGCGGGATCGTCGGCCTGCGGCCCACGTACGGAACCGTCAGCCGCCACGGAATCGTCGCGTTCGCGTCGAGCCTCGACCAGGTCGGCCCGATGACGAAGACCGTCCGCGACAACGCGCGGCTCTACGAGATCGTCGCCGGCCGGGATCCCTGCGACTCCACCACGGTCGAGCTGCCCGAGCCGGTCGCGCTGCCCGAGCGCGAGGACCTGAAGGGCATCCGCATCGGCATCCCCAAGGAGCTGAACGAGGCCGAGGGCATCGAGCCGGGCATCTCCGACTCGGTGAACGCCGCGATCCGGCTGGCAGAGGAGCTCGGCGCCGAGATCGGCGAGACGACGCTCCCGCGCTCGGTCGAGTACGGGATGGCCTGCTACTACCTGATCGCTCCCGCGGAGGCGAGCGCGAACCTGGCCCGCTACGACGGCGTGCGCTACGGCCATCGCGCCGACGTCGAGGGCGACCTCACCGCCCTCTACGAGCGCACCCGCGGGGAAGGGTTCGGCGACGAGCCGAAGCGCCGCATCATGCTCGGCACCTACGCGCTCTCGGCCGGCTACTACGACGCCTACTACGGCCAGGCGCAGAAGGTGCGGACGATGATCAAGCACGAGTTCGCCGCCGCCTTCGAGAACTTCGACGTGCTGCTCAGCCCGACCTCGCCGACGGTGGCGTTCCGCTTCGGGGAGAAGACCGAGAACCCGCTGGCCATGTACCTGGCGGACGTGCTCACGATCCCGCCGAACATGGCCGGCCTGCCCGGTCTCTCGATCCCGTGCGGCCTCTCCGACGGGTTGCCGGTCGGCCTGCAGATCCTCGGGCCGCAGTTCTCCGAGAATCGCCTCTTCGAGGTCGGCCATGCACTCGAAACCGCGCTCGGCTTCGACTTCGTCCCGGGGAGGCTCGCATGACCTGGGAAGCCGTCATCGGCCTGGAGATCCACGTGCAGCTGAAGACGCGCACGAAGATGTTCTGCCGCTGCGCGAACGAATGGGGCGCCGAGCCGAACACGCGCACCTGCCCGGTCTGCCTCGCGCATCCCGGCGCGCTGCCCGTGCTGAACCGCCAGGCGGTCGAGTGGGCCGTGAAGCTCGGCCACGCCCTCGGCTGCGAGATCGCCACGCACTCGGTCTTCCACCGCAAGAACTACTTCTATCCCGACCTGCCGAAGGGGTACCAGATCTCCCAGTACGACTCGCCGCTCTGCGTGGGCGGCTCGTTCGTCGTCCCGACTGCGGACGGCGACCGCGCGATCGGGATCGTTCGCGCGCACCTCGAGGAGGACGCGGCGAAGTCGATCCACGTGGGCGGCGAGGGCGGCCGCATCCACGGCGCGGGGGCTACGCTGGTCGACTTCAACCGTGGCGGAACGCCGCTGGTCGAGATCGTCGCCGAGCCGGATATTCGCTCGCCGGAGGAGGCGCGCCGCTTCCTCCAGCTCCTGCGCCAGACGATCGTCGAGCTCGGGATCTCGGACGCCGAGATGGACAAGGGCTCGCTGCGCTGCGACGCCAACGTCTCGGTGCGCGAGGCCGGGGAGGAGGGCTACCGCACGAAGACGGAGCTGAAGAACATGAACTCCTTCAAGTTCGTCGCGGACGGGATCGCGGCCGAGGTCGCGCGCCAGACCGACGTGTACGAGTCCGGCGGCACCGTTGACCAGGAGACGCTCCACTTCGATCCCGCAGGCGGAACGATCACCTCGCTGCGCTCCAAGGAGGAGGCGCACGACTACCGCTACTTCCCCGAGCCGGATCTCGTGCCGCTCGAGCCGCCCGCGGAGCTGGTCGAGGCCGCGCGCGCCGAGCTGGCCGAGATCCCGGGCGCACGGATTCGCCGGTTCGAGTCGCAGTACGGCCTCTCGTTCTACGACGCCGACGTGCTCAACGGCTCCTCCGCGTTGGCCGGGCTCTTCGAGCGCGTCGCCGGCGCGGGCGCGGACGCGAAGGGCGCCGCGAACGTGCTCACGAACCAGTTCGTCGCCGCCGGCGTGGATCCGGACGCGCCCGACCCAATCGAGCTGGCGAAGCTCGTCGAGGCGCGCGAGTCGATCCCACGCGCCGCCTTCGCGGAGGCGATCGCGGCCAGTGGCGACGACGGCTTCAAGGCCGACCGCTACCTCGCGGAGACGTCCATCACAGACGCGTCGGAGCTCGATCCGATCATCGACGAGGTGCTCGCAGCGAACGAGGGCCAGGTGGCCGCGTACGAGGGCGGCAAGGAGGGCCTCCTCGGCTTCTTCGTCGGCCAGGTCATGCAGAAGACCGCCGGCAAGGCGAACGCGAAGGTCGTGAGCGAGCGGGTCAAGGAGAAGCTCTCGTGATCCCCGAGCCGCACACGCTTGCGCTCTTCGCGGCCGCGGCGTTTCTGCTCGCGGTCGTGCCGGGCCCGGCGGTCGTCTACATCGTCACCCAGTCGATCGACGGCGGCCGCGTGGCCGGGCTCGCGTCGGCGGCCGGGATCGGCACCGGCGGGCTCGTCCACGTCATGTTCGCCGCGGTCGGCCTCTCGGCGCTGCTCCTGCGCTCGGCGGTCGCGTTCGAGGTCGTGAAGTACGCCGGCGCGGCGTACCTGATCGTCCTCGGGATCCGCCGCCTCATGACGAAGGACGTCGAGCCCGATCCCGAGGTCGTCCACGAGCGCTCGCTCTGGCGGCTCTACCGGCAGGGCGTGGTCGTGAACGTGCTCAACCCGAAGACGGCGCTCTTCTTCTTCGCGTTCCTCCCGCAGTTCGTGAATCCGGACGCCGGACGGGTCGGGATTCAGATCGCGCTGCTCGGGCTCGTCTTCGTCGCGGTCGCGCTCGTGAGCGACTCGATGTACGCCCTGGTCGCCGGAACCGCGGGCCGCTGGCTGAAGGAGAGCCGCGGCTACCTGAGCGTCCAGCGCTGGGTGTCCGGGACGGTCTTCATCGGGCTCGGCGTCGTCACGGCGCTTTCGGGCTCGAGGCGCAGCTCCTGAGCAAGCGCGCTGTAAGCGGCCCGTAAGAAAAGAGGCGGACTGCGACCGCGGCCGGATGCCGGAGCTACATTCGGAGAGAGCGGCGTGCGCATGCGACCTAATCCCACGGTTCGTTCGAGGGGCCGGACCGCCCTGGCGGTTACGTTCGCAGGCGTGGTCGTGGCGCTCCTCGGAGCCCAGGCCGCGGATGCCGCGTTCGCGCTCCCCTCGTCCGTCGTGCGCGGCGGGGGAGACCGCTCGGCGCAGCACTGCAACGGAGGCGGCTTCGGGCCGTGCTTCTTCCTCTCCGTCGCGCTCTCCGGCAGCGGGTCGGTGACGTCGATCATCCCCGTCGCCGTTCCGGGCGCCGCGACGCCGCAGGAGCAGTACCCGTACGGTCATCTCACCTGTCCCGAGACCGCCGACTGGACGTGCAAGTTCTATTTCAACTGGCCGATCGCGCCGGAGGACCCGAACAACTCCACGGTCGTCCTCCAGGCGACGCCCGCTCCCGGCGAGGTCTTCCTCGGCTGGGAGGAATGTCCGCATCCGCAGGGCGCGGACGGGCTCCAGTGCAAGGTGCTGCTCGAGGATCTCGGCGGCATCGAAGGCTCCTGCGTCCACGCGTACTTCTCGCCGGGAGATCCGGTCGTCAGCCTGTGTGAGGACGCGATTCCGCCGCCTCCCCCGCCGATCGAGCAGCCGGTCGATCCGATTCCGCCGCCGCCGCCTCCTCCGCCCGCGGCCCCGAATGCGGTCGTCCTGAAGAAGCCGCCGAAGCACACGAGGAGCCGCTCGGCGATCTTCTACTGGGCCGGCAAGCGCTCCGGCGCCTATATCTCGGGCTTCAAGTCGCAGTGCAAGCTGGACAAGCAGCGCGTCTGGAAGTCCTGCCGCTCAGGGAAATTCATCCAGAGGCTCAAGCCCGGCACACATACGTTCCGCGTCCGCATCTACGCCGCGGGACGCTGGGATCCGACGCCCGCCGTCTACGTCTGGCATGTAAAGAAATAGCCCGCAGAGTCAGTGTCCATGCGGCGTGAGTGCTACATTCCGTGCGTGGTCACAGCGGCTTTCCCAGCCCGCCGCAACATTTTGAAGCTCGGCGTTCTCGCGGCCTTCGTGTTCGCGGCGTTCTTCGTCCGCGCCGAGTCGGCGCACGCCGCCTTCGCGTGGACGGGTGAATCCGCCACGACGGTCAACCGATCGTTGACCTGCGCGAGCGCGGGCGGCCCGTGCTTCTACATCAATGTCATCGTCCACGGCAACGGGAAGGTCACCTCGACGGCTGCCGAGAACGGGATGCGCGTCGAGTGTCCCCCGGCGAACGGGTTCAACTGCACGACCGATCCGTGGTTCAACTGGGTCGACTTCGGCAACCCGGGGTTGATCGAGTTCACCGCCACGCCGAGTGGCGGCGCGACCTTCCTCGGCTGGGGCAATCAGTCCACGGGGGAGAACGGTTGTCCACCCGACGATCTCGAGCAGTTCCCGGATCGAATCCACCAGCCCTCGCTGACCGTCTGCCGGATCTGGCAACTCGACGCCGTGGGAAACGACGGCCTTTGCCTCGAGGCCTATTTCAGCACGGGCTCGCAGGTCGTCGGGCCCCCCAACGGCTGCGGCAATGTTCCGTCCGCGCCCAAGGGCAGCCCCGTGTCCGTGACGAAGCTGGGTACGGGCGCCGTCAATGGCACGGTGACCAGTAGCCCGGGAGGGATCAACTGTGGCACCGGCCCCAACTGCGGCGCGTCGTTCCTCTACGAGCCGCTTCCGGCTACGGTCGTGACGCTCACGGCCACAGTGGGGCCGAACACGACGTTCCAGGGCTGGGGAGGTACGATCAACGATCAGCCAGGTGGAACCGTCTGCCCAGGGACCGGCCCGTGCACCTGGACGATGGCGGGGAGCATGCAGTACCAGATCACGGCGACGTTCACCTCTACGTCGCCGCCGCCGCCTCCGCCTCCGCCGGTGTTCGACAGTCCGCTCTTCAAGAAGCCGCCCAAGTCGACGAGGTCCAAGACAGCGGCCTTCTTCTGGGGCGGCAAGCGAAACGGCGCGTTCATCTCGGGCTTCAAGTCGCAGTGCAGGTTCGACAAGGCGAAGACCTGGACGACGTGCAAGTCCGGCAAGACCTACAAAAAGCTCAAGCCGGGCAGCCACACGTTCCGCTTGCGCGTCGGCAACGGCAGCGTCTGGGACAAGACGCCGACCGTCTACACCTGGAAAGTCAAGAAGTAGCGCCGCTCGTGCGCAGCCGCTCGACGAGCGGCAGCCGAGCTTCCCGACGTCGCCAGGAACCCCGCGTAGAGCAGCACCGCCGCGAGCGCGATGAAGAGCGCCGTCGGCGCCGCGCCCAACCCTGCGACCGCGCTGCCCGCCGCGGCCATGGCGGTTCCGGCCACGATCAGCGCGTTGCCGAGCCGGTGCCGCTTGAAGGTCGCGATGGCTACCGCGATGACGGCGATCGTGCCGAGCGAGTTCCCGGCGATCGCAAGCAGGCGCTCGGGGACGAGTTCGAGGTGCGCCTGGGCCTCGGGGATCTCCGTCCCGGACACGGGCGCGGTGAGCGTCAGCGCCAGCGTCACGCCGACGGCGAGTCCCGTGTAGACGAGCCCGACGGGCGCGGCCCAGCGGCGGCCGGCGAGGAGGAGCGAACCGACGCCGAGGAGCGGTGCGGTGAGGAGCCCGCCGGTGAGGTAGTAGACCTTGAACCCGATGTCGCTCCAGCCGTACGCCGCGCCCCAGGCGAGCGCGCCCGAGGCGACCGCGTAGGCGGCGAGCGACGCGGCCCAGGCGGCCATCTGCGGCGCCCGGGTGTGGCGCCAGCGTCCGGCCAGCTCACCGGCGAAGCGGAACGCGAGGAGCGCGGCTCCGAACGCGAGAAGGGCCTCCATTCCCGCATCGTACGGCGCGGGTAACCTCCGCTTCGCGATGGGCGGCGCACCCAGACTTCTCACACCGGGCCCCACACCGCTGCCGCCTGCGGTGGTCGCGGCGCTGGCGGGCCCGCTCGTCCACCACCGTACGCGGGACTTCCGCCTCATGTTCGCGCGCGTGCTCGACCGGCTCGCGGAGGTGCACCGCACGAGCGGCGACGTCCTCCTCTTCACCGCATCCGGAACCGGAGCGATGGACGGCGCCGTCGCCAACACGTGCTCCCCCGGCGACCGCGTGCTCGTCGTCTCGGCCGGGAACTTCGGCGAGCGCTGGGTCGCGATCGCCGAGGCGTACGGCTGCGACATCGTCCACCTGCAATACGAGTGGGGCGAGACGCCGCAGGCGTCCGAGATCGCGCCCGCGCTCCACGAGTCGGGCGCGACAGTCGTATTCACCACGCAGAGCGAGACCTCCACCGGCGTGGTCGCCGACATCGAGGCGATCGCCGGCGTGGTCGGAGACGACGCGCTGCTCGTCGTGGACGCCATCTCGAGCCTCGGCGCCGTGCCGCTCGAAACCGAGGCGTGGGGGGTGGACGTCGTCGTCGCCGGATCCCAGAAGGCTTTGATGACGCCCCCGGGCCTGGCCACCGCGGCCGTGTCGAACGCCGCCTGGGCCGCCGCCGACCGCTCGACCTCGCCGCGCTTCTACTTGGACTGGGGCCGGGCTCGCATCGCGCAGTCGGAAGAGCCGCCGGTGACGCCGTTCACGCCCGCGATCCCGCTCGTCTACGGCCTCGACGCCGCGCTCGGCCTGCTCCTGGAGGAGGGCCTCGACGAAGCGTTCGCGCGCCACGTCCGGCTCGGCCGCGCCGCCCGCGCCGGCGTGAAGGCGATGGGGCTGGAGCTCTTCTCGCCCGACGAGGACCGCTCGGCGATCGTGACCGCGATCCGCATGCCGGAGGGAACGAACGGCGCCGACGTGATCAAGACGGTCGCCGAGCGGCACGGAATCACGCTCGAAGGCGGCCGCGGCCCGCTGGCCGGGAAGATCGTCCGCATCGGACACGTCGGCTACATCTCCATCGAGGACGTCGTCGCGGGGCTGCGCGCGGTCGCCGAGACGCTCTCGGCCGACGCGGACGCTGCGGCCACCGCCGCGCTCGAGGCCTACGCATGAGCGACCGCGCCAAGGTGCTCGTCCGTGAGCCGATCGCCGAGGGCGGGCTCGAGATTCTCCGCGAACGCTTCGACGTGGACGTCTCGACGGACGGCGATCTCGCCGAGCTGATCGGCGGCTACGACGCGCTGATCGTCCGCTCGGCGACCAAGGTGACCCGCGAGTTGATCGAGCGCGCCGACCGCCTGAAGGTGATCGGCCGCGCGGGCGTGGGCGTGGACAACGTCGATCTCGACGCGGCGACCGAGCGCGGGATCATTGTCGCGAATGCGCCACAGTCCACGGTCATTTCGGCGGCCGAGCACACGATCGGCCTGCTGCTCGCGCTCACGCGCAACATCCCACAGGCCCACGCCGCGCTCAAGGAGGGACGCTGGGAGCGCTCGCGCTACGGCGGTCTCGAGCTGGCGGGCAAGACGCTCGGCCTGGTCGGCTTCGGGCGCATCGGCCAGCAGGTCGCGCGTCGCGCGTCGGGGCTCGAGATGCGTGTGCTCGCCTACGACCCGCACGTCGCGCCCGACCGCTTCCGCGCCCTCGGCGTCGAACGCGCGGGAAGCCTCGACGAGGTGCTCGCCGAGGCGGACTTCGTCTCCCTCCACGTCTCGCTCACGTCGGAGACGATCGGATTGATCGGCGCCGACGAGCTGGCCAAGGCGAAGCAGGGAGTCCGGCTCGTGAACGCCGCCCGCGGGGAGCTCGTGGACGAGGCCGCGCTGGCCGACGCGCTGCGCTCCGGCAAGGTGGCGGGCGCGGCGCTCGACGTCTTCTCCGCGGAGCCGTACACGGGCGAGCTGCTCGAGCTGGACAACGTGATCGTCACACCGCATCTCGCGGCCTCGACGGCCGAGGCGCAGGACCGCGCCGGCGTGATCGTGGCCGAGCAGGTTGCCGCGGCGCTCGACGGGGGCATGGTCACGAACGCGGTCAACATGCCGTCGGTCGGCGCGGAGGATCTCGAGGCGCTCGGCCCGTTCCTGCCGCTCGTCGCCGACCTCGCCGCGCTCGCCTGCGAGCTGGCCGGGGGAAATCCCTCGCGCATCGACCTCATCTACCGGGGCCGCCTCGCCGAGCGCGACACCCGGCTCCTCACGGTCGCCGCCCTGAACGGCGCCTTCAAGGGCCGCGTGGAGCAGCCCGTCAACTTCGTGAACGCTCCGTTGCTCGCGCGGGAACGCGGCATCGAGGTGCGCGAGTCCTCCTCCACCGAATCGCCCGACTTCATGAGCCTCGTCGGCGTCACCGCGCACGCGGACGGCCGCACCTTCCCGGTCGCGGGAACGACCATCGGCCGCGAGGAGCGCCGCCAGCTCGTGCGCGTCCTCGACTACGAGATCGACGTCGAGCTCGACCGCTTCATGCTCTTTGTCGTGAACGACGACACGCCGGGGATCATCGGCCGGCTCGGCACCGTCCTCGGCGACGCGCAGGTGAACATCGCGAACATGACCGTCTCGCGAAACCGGCAGGAGGCGCGGGCGCTCATGGCGCTCTCGCTCGACACCCCGGTGCCGGAAAGCGTGCTCGAGACGCTCGCCTCCGAGCCGGGCCTCGTCGAGGTTCGCTTCATCGTCCTCCCGGAACCGTGAGCGACTGGCCGCCCGAGGTCGAGCGCGTCGCCAAAGCCTTGCGCGAGGCGCGCGTCGAGTCGCGGATCGAGTCGATGGAGGAGTACACCGCCACGGCCGCGGACGCCGCGAAGGCGGTCGGCTGCGGGCTCGCGCAGATCGTCAAGTCACTCCTCTTTTCCTGCGACGGGCGCTGGGTGCTCGCGATGGTGCCGGGCGACCGCCGCGCCGACCGCGCGAAGGTCGCGGCCGCCGCCGGCGCCCAGAAGGCCTCGACCGCGGGCCCCGGCGACGTGTCGCGGATTACCGGCTACCCGCCGGGTGGAGTGGCGCCGTTCCCGCTCCCGGGCATCCACGCGGTGCTGCTCGAGCAGACGATGCTGACGCACGACGTCGTCTGGATCGGCGCCGGCTCGCCGCGCCACGTCGCCGCGCTCGCTCCGGCCGACCTCGTGAGGGTGTCGCGGGCGCGTACCGTTGACCTCGTCAGCGAGAATTAGGAGGAAGCCATGGCTGGATTCGTCCGCAGCGCGAAGGTCGTGTGGGAAGGAAACCTCCCCGAGGGGGCCGGAACGCTCGACTCCGGGAGCGGCGCCCTTGCGGGACTGCCGGTCAACTGGTCCGCACGCGTGGAGTCGTCGGATGGGCGCACGAGCCCGGAGGAGCTGATCGCCGCCGCACACGCCACGTGCTACGCGATGGCGTTCTCGAACGTGCTCGCGGGCGCCGGACACGTACCCGAGCGGCTCGAGGTCTCCGCCGTCGTCTCGGCCGAGCTTGCCGACGGGCTTCATGTCAGGTCGAGCGAACTGACCGTCACCGGTCGCGTTCCGGGCCTGGATCAGTCAGAGTTCGAGCGTCACGCCGAGGACGCCGAGCGCAGCTGTCCCGTGTCGAACGCCCTGCGGGGCGGAGTAGAGATTCGCGTCAACGCCGCATTGGCCGACTGAGGAGGAGCTCCATGAAGGCGACCGACAAGATCTGGATGAGCGGCGAGCTCGTCGATTGGGCCGATGCGAAGGTCCACATCGGCGTGCACGGGCTCCACTACGGCACGGGCGTCTTCGAGGGCATCCGCTGCTACGAGACCGAGACCGGTCCCGCGGTCTTCCGCCTCACCGACCACCTGAAGCGCCTGCACAACTCGGCGCGGCTCATCCAGATGGAGATCCCGTACTCGATCGCGGAGATCCAGGCGGCGTGCAACCAGCTGGTCGGCGCCAACGGCCTGCCCGAGTGCTACCTGAAGCCGATCGCGTTCTACGGGTACGGGGAGCTCGGCGTGCGGCCGCGAGGCTGCCCCGTCGAGGTTGCGATCATGAGCTGGCCGTGGGGGACGTACCTCGGCGAGGGCGCGCTCGAGAACGGCATCCGCGCCAAGATCTCCTCCTGGGAGCGGATCGGCCCGAACGTGATCCCACACGTCTCCAAGGCGACCGGCGTCTACCTGAACTCGCTCCTGGCGGTGCAGGAGGCCGTGGCGGGCGGGTACGACGAGGCGATCCTGCTCACTCGCGACGGCTATGTCGCGGACGGCTCCGGCGAGAACATCTTCGTCATCAAGAACGGGAGCATCTCGACGCCCGACCTGTCCTCGTCGATCCTCCCCGGGATCACGCGCGACACGGTCATCCAGATCGCGCAGGACCTGGGCTACTCGGTCGAGGAGAAGAACCTGATCCGCTCCGATCTCTACCTCGCGGACGAGGTGTTCATGTGCGGCACCGCTGCCGAGGTGACGCCGGTGCGGGAGATCGACGATCGCGGGTTCGGGGATCCGGGCCCGGTCACGCGCGAGATCCAGTCGGCGTACTTCGACACGGTGCGCGGCAAGCGCGAGCAGTGGGCGCACTGGCTCGACCGCGTTCCGAACTTCTCGGTCGCAACCGGGTAATAATCGTGGCGTGACCGACGCGCCCCGCATGGTGTTCCTCGGCTTCGGCAAGTACGCGCGCGCGGACCGGATCTACGCGCTCGAGCCGCTCACCGGGGACGACCGCGGCGACGGGCGCAGAACGCGCGTCTGGATCGAGGGCGTCGCGGACGCGATCATCGCGTCGCGGACCGAGCGGGCGATCCTCGCCGAGATGGGCTCCCGCGAGGCGGGCGGCCAGCTCGTGGACGAGGCCGTCGCGCTCGCCGAGCGGATCGTCGAGGACGCGGACAAGGGCCGGGTTGACCTCGGAGACCTCGCGCGCCGCGCCCGCCACCTGCTCGAGGCGACCGCGCGCCCCGGAGACTCCGACCAGCTCTTTTGAGGCTCGGCCCGGCCTTCTTCGACCGCAGCGTGCACGAGGTCGCGCCCGAGCTGGTCGGCGCAACGCTCCTCGTGGACGGCGTCGGCGGGACGATCGTCGAGGTCGAGGCATACGCCTCCGACGATCCGGCGAGCCACGCCTTCCGCGGCCGCACGCCGCGCAACGGGGCCATGTTCGGCCCGGCCGGCCGCGCGTACGTGTACCGCTCCTACGGCGTCCACTGGTGCCTCAACTTCGTCTGCGGAAGCGCGGGGACGGCCGAGGCCGTGCTGATCCGCGCGCTCGAGCCGACCGCCGGGCACGAGCGCATGAAGGAGCGCCGCGGCCTGCGCGACCCACGGCTCCTCTGCGCAGGGCCGGGGCGGCTTTGCCAGGCGCTCGGCGTCGGCCCTGAGCACGACGGCCGCCGGCTCGACCGGGCGCCGTTTGCCGTGACCGCCTCCGACGAGCCCGTAGAGGTGGTCGCCGGCGTGCGGATCGGCATCTCGCAGGCCGCCGAGCTGCCGTGGCGCTACGGCCTCGCGGGCTCGAAGTTCCTGAGCAGACGGATCTGAGGAACTAGCGCGGCCCGAGCGTCAGGCGGATCTTCATCCCCGGGCCCGCGGCGCGTTTGCCCTTGGGACGCTGCGCCCGTACGACCAGATCCTGCTCGCGGCCGGTCCCCCCGGACACGATCAGCGGGACGAGCCCGCGCTTGAGCAGACGGCGGCGGGCCTCCTGGATGCTCAATCCGACGACGTTGGGGATGCGGCCGTGCTGTGCCTGCGTGGTCACGATCCGCACCTTCGCCCAGGACGAGAGCGTGCCGGTCTTCGGGAACTGCTCCACGATCACGCCGAGACGCTCCCCCGGCTTGGCCGGCCGCACGATCACCTCGGGCGTCAGCGGCATGCCGTAGAGCCGAGCCTGCGCGGCGTCGACCGTGAGGCCGACGACCGTCGGGACGTCCACCTCGTTCCGCTTGCACGGGGCCTTTTTCTCGGGCTCGAAGCCGGCGAAGTAGAGCACCTCGCGGGAGGAGCGGCAGAGCCCGTTGTCGACGAGCCACTTGTTGCCCCGGTACACGACCTGCACCGAGTTGATCGAGCCGTACGTCGGCACGGGGAAGCCCTCCGGCTCCTCGTCCATGCGGCGCAGGGCGCGCTTGACGAAGGAGTTCCAGATCACCGCGGGGTACGTCCCGCCGGCGACGGGGCCGCCCTCGAACTGGTTCTCCATCGGGACGAGCTTGTTCGGATAGCCGACCCAGACCGCGACGGCCAGCTGCGGCGTGTAGCCGACGAACCAGGCGTCGCCGTAGTTCTCGGTCGTGCCCGTCTTGCCCGCCACCGGGCGATCGTCGAGCGCGGCGCGCTTCCCGGTGCCGTCGTCGACGACGTTCTCGAGCATCTGGGTGAGGATCGCGTCGTCGTTCGCGCCGAACACCTCGTTCTCCACGGGCGCGTTCTTCTCGGTCTTGTCGTCGCGCTCCACCTTGATGACCGCCCGCGGCCGGTTTCCGAGGATGCGCCCGTCCACGCGCTTGCCCCCGTTCGCGAAGGTCGAGAACGCGCGGGCCATCTCGAGCGGGTTCACGGCCTCGACTCCGAGCCCGATCGCGAAGTACTCGTCGAGCGGGCTCGAGATGCCCAGCCGGTGCGCCATCTCCGCGACCTTCTTCGGGCCGACCAGCGCGGTCAGCTGCGCGTAGACGGCGTTGTCCGAGTGCGTCGTCGCGTCGAAGAGGTTGATCCGTCCCAGGTAGGCGCCCTCGTAGTTGTGCACCGACCAGAGCTTGTCGCCCATGTTGATGAGCTGCGGCTCGGACACGAAGGTCGTCTGCGGTGAGATCCCCTCGTGGAGCGCGGCGGCGAGCACGAACGGCTTGAACGAGGAGCCCGGCTGGCGCTCGCCCTGGACGGCCAGGTTGAACTGGCTCTCCTTGAAGTCGCGGCCGCCGTACATCGCGAGCACCCGGCCGTCGCGGGGGTCGATCGCGACGAGTGCCGCGGACGGCTTGCCCTTCTTGCCGAGCACCTCGTGAACGGTGCGGCGCGCCAGATCCTGCAGGCCGAGGTCGATCGAGGTCGTCACCTTGAGTCCGCCGCCGAACACCTCGGCCGGCCCGTACGTGTCGATGAGCTGCTGCTTCACGTACTCGACGAAGTAGGCGGCCGGCCCGCCGCTCCCCGGCAGGTGCACGTCCTCGGGCTTCGGCAGCGGCTGGTGATCCGCGGCCGCGAGCTCGCCCGTGGTGATCATCTCCTGGTCGTACATGAGGTGCAGCACGGTCGAGCGCCGTGCGCGCGCCGTCTTCGGGTTGACGACGGGGTTGTAGAGGCTCGGGTTGGCCGGAATCCCGGCGAGGAGCGCGGCCTCGGCGAGCGTCAGCTCGTGCGCCTTCTTGTTGAAGTACACGCGCGCCGCCATCTGCACGCCGTAGGCGCCGTTCCCGAAGAAGACGGTGTTCAGGTACGAGGTGAGGATCCGGTCCTTCGACCACTTGCGCTCGAGCTGCCAGGCGAGCGCGGCCTCCTTCAGCTTGCGGCTGATCGTCCGGTCGTCCCGGTCGAGCGTGTTCTTCACGAACTGCTGCGTGATCGTGGAGCCGCCCTGGACGAAGTCCTTCTGGCGGGCGTCGGCCCAGATCGCGCGGCCGATGCCGCGCACGTCCACGCCGCGGTGCTCCCAAAAGCGCCGGTCTTCCACGGCCACGATCGCGTGCTTCATCCACGGGTTGATCTCGTCGGACTCGACGAGTACCCGGCTCTCGTCACCGCGCAGGCGCGCCAGGATCGTCTTCCCGTCGGACGCATAGATGAAGCCGTCCTGCTCCAGCGCGCTCTGGCGAATCGGGCTCAGCTTCGGAATCTCACTCGCGATCGCGGTAACGAGCCCGTAGACGAAGGCCACGCTGCATACGAGCCCTAGGATCGCGACCAGACCGAGGAGGCGAAGCTTGCGAACCCTGCGAGTCTTGGGTTTCTTTTCTCGTCTGCGGAAGGGCAACCGCAAGAGTGTAGACCGAGCCCTGTTGCGTTCCGAGTAAGAGGCGTCCCCGGGCCGGAGGGGTCGTGGCCCGGGGACGCTGCTCCCACGTGGTTCAGCGGGAGAAATTCTCGGGCGACTGCGCGACGATCGCGCCTGCGAGCGTCGTCCCGAGCTCGTACATGTGCGCGTAGGCCTCGCGCGCGAGTGCGTACGCCTGCGTGTAGTCCCCCGCTGCGTACGCGTCGATCTGGCCCTTGAGCTGCATGAGGTGCTCCTTCAGCCCGGCCTCGAGCGCGGACGCCGGGAGCCCCGTCGCCGTGGCGAAGAACTGTGCCGAGGCGGCGTTGTAGCCCATCAGGTTCCCGACCGCCTCGTCCTGGGCGGCCTTGTCCTTCTTGGCCAGGCCGACGGTGTAGTCGACGAAGAACTTGATGTGGTCGCGCCACAGGAACTTCCCGTCGAGGAACTGCCGGCCGGCCTCGTCGCCGTACACCGAGGCGATCGCGGCGCCGATGTCGGCGCTGTTTTGGTCGAGCGCCGCTGCGATCTCGTCGAAGTCGGCGGCGCCGGAGTAGCCCTTCTGCGTCGCGAGCATCGCGAGGTAGGCGTGCTCGCCCAGAAGACGGCCGAGCGCGACCCGCAGGTCGGCGGCCGACATCGTCGCTCCGTCGGAGGAGAACGTGTCCGGATCCTGCGCCGCGATCCCGCCGGCGAGCGTGTCGCCCGTCATGAACATGTGCGCGTAGGCGTCGCGGACGTTCGTGTACGCCGCCGGATAGTCCTTCGCGGCGTAGGCGTCGATCTGGCCCTTGAGACCCGTGATGTGCTCCGCGAGCGCGTCCTCGAGTGCGTCCTCGGGAAGCCCTGTTGCCGTCGCGAAGAAGTTCGCCGACGCGGCGTTGTAGCCCATCAGGTTCCCGACCGCCTCGTCCTGGGCGGCCTTGTCCTTCTTGGCCAGGCCGACCGTGTAGTCGACGAAGAAGCCGATGTGGTCGCGCCACAGAAGCTTGCCGTCGAGGAACTTCTGAGCGGCCTCGTCCCCGTAGACGGAGCCGATCGCCTCCGACAGGTCGACGCCGTTTTGGTCGAGCGCCTTCGCGATCGCCTCGAAGTCGGTCGCGCCGTCGTAGCCCTTCTGCGTCGCGAACATCGCGAGGAGCGCGTGCTCGCCGAGCAACTCGTCGAGCGTGACGCGAAGATCAGCGGCTGGGCTCGTGACGCTCGCTGCGGCCTCGGTCGTCGTTCCCATCATGTGTCCTGTCGATGTGCCGTCGGCTCCCCCTGCCGTCGAGTCGGAGTCGCCGCAGCCTGTGAAGACTGCGATCGATCCTGCGGCGAGGAGCGCGAGCACGAGCAGTCTGATTGCCCGCACGGTGGTTCACCTCCGTGGATTGCTTGCGTGTCGGAGGTGGTTCGCCCCGGGACGCCGGGAGGTTCGACCTAGGTGGTCGGCGCGATGAGGAACGGGTCGACGGTCGGCTGGTCGGAGCCGCCCTCGTCCTCGAGCGTGACCGCGACGAGCCCGTTCTCCGGCACGGCCTGCCCGAGCCGGAACGCGGTCGTCGAGCCGCCGCTCTGGAAGGTCCCCGCGGCCGTCATCGCCTTGCCGTCGGGGCTGACCCACGCCTCGTAGGTCTTCCCTTCGGGGGCGTCCTCGAGATCGGAGAGCACCAGCGCAGCGTCGCCGCCGGGCGCGACCACGAGGAAGCCGTCGCCGCCCTCGACCGGGTGGGCCTGCGCGCCGGGCTGGGCGAGGATCGCGAGCGCCTGCGCGTCGGAGGCGCGGGCCGAGCGCTCGTTGTCGAGCGACGAGGAGAGCGACACGGCCCAGACGCCGAGCACGATCGCAATCGCGGCCGCAACCGCGGCGGCGGATGCAAATACCGCGGTCGTGCGGCGACGAGCCCGGAACGGCACGACGGTCTCGCGCTCGGCCTTGGCCGCGTCGAGGATCCGTCCGCGCAGCGCATCCGGAGGCTCGGCGGCCGGCGCGCCGTAGGCGAGCGATCCCGCGGTCGCCTGGAAGGAGGCGAGCTCGGCCCGGCAGTCGGGGCACTGCGCCAGGTGCGCCTCGTAGGCGGCGACGTCGCGCTCATCGAGCGCATGCAGCGCGTAGGCGGCGGTCAGCTCGTGGACGGAGTCTCGCTCCACCGTTCCTCCTCGGGGATGGTGTCCTCGAGCAGATCGCGCAGGCGCGCGAGGCCCGTGAACACTCGGCTCTTGATCGTGCCGAGCGGGACGCCGAGCCGCTCGGAAAGCTCAGATTGCGTGAAGCCCGCGTAGAACGCGAGCTCGATCGCCTCGCGCTGCTGATCGGGGAGCTGCGCCAGCGCCTCCTGCACCCGCGCGCGCTCGAGTGTCTGCCAGGCGGCCTCGGAGACCGTGTCGCCGGTCGTCGGCTCGGGAGCGTTCTCGAGCGGCTCGGTCGTTCGCCGCTCCTCGCGGCGCACGGCGTCGACGGCCCGGCGATGGACGAGCATGAGGATCCAAGTGCTCGCCTTGGCACGCTCGGGCACGAAGCTGCCGGCCGTCCGCCACACGGCGAGAAAGGCCTCCTGCACCGCGTCCTCGGCCAGGTTCCGGTCGCGAAGGACGCGCAGCGCGAGCCCGAAGGCGACGCGGCCGTGGCGGTCGTAGAGCTCGGCCAGCGCGTTCTCGTCCGAGCGCGCGACGAGCGCCACAAGCGCCTCGTCCGAGAGGTGTGCGTGCTCCCTGCGAGATCGCATGGTGTGTCCCGGCCGGGCCGGGCGGCTCAACGCTAGCAGCGCCATCAACTGGCGATTCGCCCGGGAACCGGGTTCGGTTCGGTCTAGACTCGGCGCGCGATGGACATCGCCACGCTGACGAGGAATGCCGTGCACGTTCTCCCCGAGGGCGGGCTCGAAAAGAAGCTCGCGAAGGGCCGGCCGCTGCGCGTGAAGCTCGGCATCGACGTGACCTCTCCGGACATGCACGTCGGCCACGCGATCCCGCTGCAGCGGATGCGAGCGTTCCAGAACGCCGGGCACAAGGCGGTGTTGATCGTCGGCGACTACACGACGCGGATCGGCGACCCGTCCGGCCGCTCGAGCGAGCGCCCGGTCCTCTCGGACGAGGAGATCGACGCGAACGCCAAGCGCTACTTCGAGCAGGCCGCGCTCGTCATCGACACGGATCCGGAGAAGCTGGAGGTGCGCTTCAACGGCGAGTGGCTCGCGCCGCTGGACTTCGCCGCGGTGCTCAAGCTGACGCGGACGATCACCGTCGCGCGGATCCTCGAGCGCGACGACTTCGCCAACCGCTTCGCGGCGCAGGCGCCGATCTCGGTGTCGGAGCTCCTGTATCCGCTCATGCAGGCGTACGACTCGGTCGCGATCGAGGCGGACGTCGAGCTCGGCGGCACCGACCAGCTCTACAACCTCCTCACCGGCCGCGACGTGATGGAGGCGTACGGCCTCGAGCCGCAGGTCGCGCTGACCACGCCGCTCCTCCTCGGCTCCGACGGCGAGAAGATGTCGAAGTCGAAGGGCAACACGATCGGGCTGACCGATGCGCCGGAGGAGCAGTTCGGCAAGACGATGCGCATCTCCGACGAGGCGTTGGAGGAGTACTACCGCCTCGTAATGGAGACCGACCCGCCGGTGCCAGACGCCGATCCGCTGGAGGCGAAGCTCGCCCTGGCGCGGTTCATCGTCACGCGCTCGCACGGGGAGGAGGCGGCCGCGCAGGCGGAGGCGCATTTCACGCGCGTGGTCCGTGAGCGCAAGGCGCCGGACGAGGTTCCCGAGGTCGTCCTCGAGGCGGGCACGGAGACCATCCACATGCCCGCGCTTCTCGCCGAGCACCTGGGCGTCGAGTCGACGAGCGCGGCCCGCCGGCTGCTCGCGCAGGGAGCCGTGAAGGTGGGCGACGAGACGGTTATGGAGACGGATCTCCCCGCAGAGCGCCTGAACGGCCAGATCGTCCAGGCAGGAAAGCGCCGATTTGCACGGGTTTTTGTGGGCCCGCGCACTTCTTGACACCCCTTCTCGCACTGCTACCATAGTTCGGCTGCTTTTCTAGTACGTGCAAGGCAAGAGCCAACTACGAAACGGAGCGTCCTCGAGAGAACTCCACAGGTTCGGCAGTTCCACTCTCTCAGGGCCTCCCGTGTGACGTCGGAGGCTTTTTTCTTGTCCGTACCAAGGGCAGGCGCGGTCTTTGAAAACTCAACAGCGTAAACGTCGAGACCCTCTCGAGCTGCGGCTGCATGCCACGGCGAGGGAGGTCTTAGTAATCCCGTCTCGTCCTACCCTTCGGGGAGGGCGGACACTTTGAGCTCCAAGCTCATCGCGAAGTAACTGTCCAACCGGTCGCGCGGGTTCGTCCCGCCGGCCGAAGTGACAACCAACCTTCACGGAGAGTTTGATCCTGGCTCAGGACGAACGCTGGCGGCGCGCTTAACACATGCAAGTCGAGCGATCGACTCGGGGCTTGCCCCGAGCACGGAGCGGCGAACGGGTGAGTAACACGTGGGTGACCTGCCCTCGGTTCTGGGATAACTCCGGGAAACCGGCGCTAATACCAGATGGCCTCCGATGTCTACGGACATTTGAGAAAAGGTAGCTTTGGCCTCCGACCGAGGATGGGCCCGCGGCCGATTAGCTTGTTGGTGAGGTAACGGCTCACCAAGGCGACGATCGGTAGCTGGTGTGAGAGCATGACCAGCCACACTGGGACTGAGACACGGCCCAGACTCCTACGGGAGGCAGCAGTGGGGAATCTTGCGCAATGGGCGAAAGCCTGACGCAGCGACGCCGCGTGCGGGAAGAAGGCCTTCGGGTTGTAAACCGCTTTCAGGAGGGACGAAGCCACTCGGGTTAATAGCCCAGAGGGTGACGGTACCTCCAGAAGAAGCCCCGGCTAACTACGTGCCAGCAGCCGCGGTAATACGTAGGGGGCAAGCGTTGTCCGGATTTATTGGGCGTAAAGCGCGTGTAGGCGGCCGTATAGGTCTGGTGTGAAAACTCGAGGCTCAACCTCGAGAGGTCACTGGAAACCATACGGCTAGAGTCCGGAAGAGGAGAGTGGAATTCCTGGTGTAGCGGTGAAATGCGCAGATATCAGGAAGAACACCTATGGCGAAGGCAGCTCTCTGGGACGGTACTGACGCTGAGACGCGAAAGCGTGGGGAGCAAACAGGATTAGATACCCTGGTAGTCCACGCCGTAAACGATGGGTGCTAGGTGTGGGGGGTGTCGACTCCCTCCGTGCCGAAGCTAACGCATTAAGCACCCCGCCTGGGGAGTACGGCCGCAAGGCTAAAACTCAAAGGAATTGACGGGGGCCCGCACAAGCAGCGGAGCATGTGGTTTAATTCGACGCAACGCGAAGAACCTTACCTAGGCTTGACATGCATTGGAATGTCGAAGAAATTCGGCAGCCCTTCGGGGCCGATGCACAGGTGGTGCATGGCTGTCGTCAGCTCGTGTCGTGAGATGTTGGGTTAAGTCCCGCAACGAGCGCAACCCCTGTCCTTAGTTGCCAGCGAGTAAAGTCGGGGACTCTAGGGAGACTGCCGGTGACAAACCGGAGGAAGGTGGGGATGACGTCAAGTCATCATGCCCCTTATGTCTAGGGCTACACACGTGCTACATTGGCCGGTACAAAGGGCTGCAAACCCGCGAGGGGGAGCGAATCCCAAAAAGCCGGTCCCGGTTCGGATTCGAGGCTGAAACTCGCCTCGATGAAGGCGGAGTTGCTAGTAATCGCGGATCAGCAACGCCGCGGTGAATACGTTCTCGGGCCTTGTACACACCGCCCGTCACACCACGAAAGCCGGCAACACCCGAAGCCGGTGTCCTAACCCGCAAGGGAGGGAGCCGTCGAAGGTGGGGTTGGTGATTGGGGTGAAGTCGTAACAAGGTAGCCGTAGCGGAAGCTGCGGCTGGATCACCTCCTTTCTAGGGAATCCGGAGCTCTTACTCCGGGGGCCGTCTGACTCGTGATGGTGCGCAAGCGCCGTCCGAGATTTCAGACTCGCCTAGAAACTACGTCGACCTCGACGTTCTACGCTGTTGAGTTTTGAGAGACCGGCCTTGCCGGTTGTCTCACTGCGAGTTCGCTCGCGTGCACTTTGAAAACTCCATAGCGACATACACGGTGTTCTTCATGATCAAGAGAACAAGAGCGTACGGTGGATGCCTTGGCGCTAGGAGCCGAAGAAGGACGTGGGCGGCTGCGATAATCCCGGATGAGGTGCTGACCAACCTTTGATCCCGGGGTCTCCGAATGGGGAAACCCATGCGTGGTAATGCGCGCATGTCTTAGCCTGAATACATAGGGCTATGACGGCAAGCCGGTGAACTGAAACATCTTAGTAACCGGAGGAAAGGAAAGAAACCTCGACTCCCTGAGTAGTGGCGAGCGAAAGGGGAAGAGCCCAAACCCGTGCAACGTGATAGACGGCAGTCGTTGTTGTGTGGGGGTTGTAGGGCTTGTCTGGATCCGTCTGCCGGCGGATCGGGAAGTTACAAAATCGGGTGCTAACCGAAGTGAGTGGAAACTCACGCCATAGAGGGTAATAGCCCTGTAGGTGAAAGCGCACCGATCTTCCTGGACAAGTACCTGAGTACGGCCGGGCACGTGAAACCCGGTCGGAATCCGCGGGGACCACCCCGTAAGGCTAAGTACTCCCTAGCGACCGATAGTGAACTAGTACCGTGAGGGAAAGGTGAAAAGCACCCCGGAAGGGGAGTGAAATAGTACCTGAAACCGTGCGCTTACAAGCGGTCGGAGCAGACTTGTTCTGTGACGGCGTGCCTTTTGCATAATGAGCCAGCGAGTTGCTGTTCCACGGCAAGGTTAAGGAAACGGAGCCGTAGCGAAAGCGAGTCCGAATAGGGCGATTTAGTCGTGGGATGCAGACCCGAAACTGAGTGATCTACCCATGGGCAGGCTGAAGCGGGGGTAAGACCCCGTGGAGGGCCGAACCGACTTAGGTTGAAAACTGAGCGGATGACCTGTGGGTCGGAGTGAAAGGCTAATCAAACTCAGAGATATCTGGTTCTCCCCGAAATATATTTAGGTATAGCGTCGTGTGTTCAACGATGGCTGTAGAGCACTGCTTGGGCTAGGGGGCCTACCAGCTTACCGACCTCATGCAAACTCCGAATACCATCGTTCTAGAGCACGGCAGTCAGAGTGCGGGGGATAAGCTTCGTGCTCGAAAGGGAAACAGCCCAGACCGTCGGCTAAGGTCCCTAATTCCTGACTAAGTGGTAAACGATGTCCGAATGCACAGACAACCAGGATGTTGGCTTAGAAGCAGCCATCATTAAAAGAGTGCGTAACAGCTCACTGGTCAAGTGTTCGGGCGCGGATAATGTAACGGGGCTCAAGTCAGGAACCGAAGCCACGGACTTCAAGCTTGCTTGGAGTGGTAGGGGAGCGTTCCCAGTGCAGTGAAGCGGCGGCGGCAAGCTAGCCGTGGAGCGCTGGGAAGTGAGAATGCTGGCATGAGTAACGAAAGAAGAGTGAGAAACTCTTCCGCCGAATACCCAAGGGTTCCTGAGTAAAGCTAATCTGCTCAGGGTTAGTCGGGACCTAAGCCGAGGCCGAAAGGCGTAGGCGATGGACAACCGGTTGATATTCCGGTACCACGTACCAACCGTTATCACCAAAGGGGGGACGGGGTAGGCTAAGGAAACCCAGGCGCTGGTCGTCCTGGGGTAACCGCGTAGGGTGGCTGGTAGGTAAATCCGCCGGCCGTTAAGCCTGAGACGGGATGCCGAGCTTCGAAAGGAGCGAAGTTCCTGAAGCCATGCCTCCAAGAAAATCCTCTAGGGAGGTTGGGCGTGCCCGTACCTAAACCGACACAGGTGGGTGAGTAGAGAATACTAAGGCGATCGGAAGAACCCTCGTTAAGGAACTCGGCAAAATGGTCCCGTAACTTCGGGAGAAGGGACGCCCCGGTAGAGTGAGAGTCCTTCGCGGACTGGAGCTCGAGGGGGCCGCAGTGAAACGGCCCAAGCGACTGTTTAACAAAAACACAGGTCTCTGCGAAGTCGTAAGACGACGTATAGGGGCTGACGCCTGCCCGGTGCCGGAAGGTCACGCGGAGAGGTTAGCCTTCGGGCAAAGCCTTGAAGCCAAGCCCCGGTAAACGGCGGCCGTAACTATAACGGTCCTAAGGTAGCGAAATTCCTTGTCGGGTAAGTTCCGACCTGCACGAATGGCGTAACGACTTGGGCGCTGTCTCAACGAGGGATCCGGTGAAATTGCAGTCTCGGTGAAGATGCCGAGTACCCGTGGTTGGACGGAAAGACCCCGTGAACCTTTACTGCAGCTTGATGTTGGAGTTTGGAATACGTTGTCCAGGATAGGTGGGAGCCTTTGAAGCAGGGGCGCCAGCCCTTGTGGAGGCAATCTTGGGATACCACCCTTCGTGTTTTGGGCTTCTAACCCGATGCCGTAATCCGGGTCGGGAACAGCGTCAGGTGGGCAGTTTGACTGGGGCGGTCGCCTCCTAAAATGTAACGGAGGCGCACAAAGGTTCCCTCAGCACGGTTGGAAATCGTGCGTAGAGTGTAAAGGCAGAAGGGAGCTTGACTGCGAGACTGACAAGTCGAGCAGGTGCGAAAGCAGGTCTTAGTGATCCGACGGTTGAGAGTGGAATTGCCGTCGCTCAACGGATAAAAGGTACTCCGGGGATAACAGGCTTATCCTCCCCAAGAGTCCACATCGACGGGAGGGTTTGGCACCTCGATGTCGGCTCGTCGCATCCTGGGGCTGAAGTAGGTCCCAAGGGTTGGGCTGTTCGCCCATTAAAGCGGTACGCGAGCTGGGTTCAGAACGTCGCGAGACAGTTCGGTCCCTATCCACCATGGGCGTTGGAGGCTTGAGAGGAGTCGTCCCTAGTACGAGAGGACCGGGATGAACAGACCTCTGGTGTATCAGTCGTCGTGCCAACGGCGCTGCTGATTAGCCACGTCTGGATCGGATAACCGCTGAAAGCATCTAAGCGGGAAGCCGACCTCGAGATGAGGCCTCCCATCTCCTAGAGAGAGTAAGGGTCGTGGTAGACCACCACGTTGATAGGCGGGACGTGGAAGCGCAGCGATGCGTGTAGCGGACCCGTACTAATTACCCGAGGTCTTGATTTGAATACTGTGAGGTCGCTATGGAGCTTTGAGAGTGCGCGGACGTGCGCGCAGACTCACAATTCCGGTGGTCATAGCGGCAGGGAAACACCTCTTCCCATTCCGAACAGAGAAGTTAAGCCTGCCAGCGCCGATGGTACTCGGAGGGCAACCTCCCGGGAGAGTAGGACGCCGCCGGTTATTTTTTCGAAGAGCCGCCATCGAGCGGCTCTTCGTCGTTAAGCGGCCCGGAGCCGGTCGCGCCACTCCGGGTCGAGCCCGCGCAACCGCTCCACGCGCGCCCCGACAGGAGGATGCGTGGAGAAGAGCCGCGCCAGTCCCTCGTCCGCGAACGGGTCGATCGTGTACACGGGCTCGGTCGCCGGCGAGGCGCTGAACGACAAGAGCTCCTGGGCCTGCTCGAGTCGGACGAGCGCGTCGGCGAGGCCGTGCGGCGACTCGCATACGCGGGCGGCGAACGCGTCCGCGGCGTACTCGCGGCGCACCGACAGGAACAGATGGACGAGACTCGCGGACACCGGGCCGAGGACGGCCAGCAGCCAGCGCTCGATGAATCCGCCGACGCGGCTCGCTTCGATCAGCCAGCCGGCGATGACGACGATGGGCGTCACGAGCGTCACGTCCCGGTAGCGCGCATGCGCGAGCTCGTGCGCGAGGACGCCCTCGAGCTCGGCCGGCGTCAGCAGCGTCAGGAGCCCCTGCGAGAGCGCGATTCCGGAGCTCGACGCGCCGCGGCCGACCGAGAGAGCCCTGGGATGGCCGTCCGGGAGGAGATAGAGCTTCGGCGTGTCCACGCCGGCTGCCAGCGCGAGCCGCTCAGCAGTTGCCGTCAATCCGGGCGATTCCGCGATCGTCAGCTCACGCGCGCCGAGGGATGCGAGCACGATCCGCGGGCCGTACCAGTGGAGCGTCGCCGCCATGAGCAGCGTTGCGACGAAGAAAAGGCTCGCGAGCTGGACACCGCCGAGCCACCAGCCGAGCGCGGTGAGCAAGGCGACGAATCCGCCGAGCAGGAGGAACGCTTTGCCGATGTTCCGCGCGGCGCGGAGCGCGGGTCGCACCGTTACGGCCCGCCGTTCTCCGGGTCGGCATCGGTGAGTCCCTGCGGCGGCCAGTCGGGCTCGGGGGCATCGCAGCGGCTTGTGCAGTGCAGGGAGGCCACGTTCTGGAGCGGGATGAGTATGTGGCCGTTCAGCTCGAGGTGCACGACGTCGGCGATGAGGCAGTACGCGGTGAGCGTTCCCTCCTGGTACTCGCCGCCGAAGAGCGCGACCTCGACCGGCTCGCCCTGGTACTTCGCGGTGTAGTCGTCCACGCTCCGGAGCCTATCCGGAGCGCGACCCGAACTCGACGGCGAAGAGGTACGCGGTGTTCACGCGGGAGTAGTCGCCGATGCCGTTGGCGATCCGCACCGCGCCGACGCCCATGTAGCGCCACGAACGCGAGAGCATGTTCTTGCGATGGCCGGGGCTGTTCATCCAGGCGGTCACGACACGCTGAGCGGTCGTGGACGGGCCTTCCCAGTAGAGGTTCTCGCCGACCGACCAGCCGTTGTAGCCCGGGCCCGGCCAGAAGCGGCGGATCCAGCGGCCGTACGGCGTCCCGTCCGACCAGCTGTGGTCGAAGTAGCCGACGCCGGCCATGTTCTTCACGTGCCGGGTGGCCGCCTTCTTCAGCCGCGGACGCGACGAAAGAGCGCGCAGTCCCTTGCTCGCGCGCACCGTGTTGATGCGCTCGAAGACGGCGCGCTCGAGCTTGTCGGCGTCCGTGATCTTCGCGGCGGCGGTCGCCGGCGAGGGCGCGCAAAGCGCGACGAGCAGGGAGATGAGGACAAGCGTGCGGCGTGCGATATGTCGTGTATCGACCATGCGAAGCCCGTTCCCTACCCCGGATATGGTCTTGCCATGCGTCTGAACCTCGAAGACACCGTTTGCCTCGTCACCGGCTCGAGCGCCGGCATCGGGCTCGAGACCGCGCGGATCCTCGCGAGCGAGGGTGCGCGCGTGGTCGTCACCGGGCGTGACGCCGAGCGCGTCGAAACGGCGCGCGCCGACGTGGGAGCTGCGCTCGGGATCGCCTGCGACTTCTCCGACTCCGCTGCGCCGGTCGAGGTTCTCGCGCGTGTAACCAGGGAGCTCGGCCCGGTCGCCGTCCTCGTGAACAACGTGGGCGTCGCGTACCAGCGCTCGTTCGAGGAGCTGACGGAGGAGGACTGGGCGGAGATGTGGCAGCTGAACGTCATGAGTTACGTGCGGATGATCCGTGCCGTGGTGCCGGGAATGCGTGAGGCGGGGGGAGGCGCGATCGTGAACGTGAGCCTCGACGGCGGGGAAGCGACCTTCGACCGGAATGCCCGACTACAGCGTAACCAAGGCGGCGGTCCTCTCCCTCTCGCGGCTGGTCGCGGATCTCTACGCGGGCGACGGCATTCGCTGCAACGCGGTCGCGCCCGGGCCAACCTCGTCGCCGGCGTGGCTCGCCGAGGGTGGGCTCGCCGATCAGGCCGCCGCCCGCTCGGGAAAGACCCGCGAGGAAGTGCTCGAGGGCGTCGGCAAGGGCCGTCCCCTCGGCCGTCTGGCGGAGCCGGAGGAGATCGCGACCGTGATCGCGTTCCTGTGCTCCGACCGCTCGTCGTACGTGACCGGCGCCGCGTGGAGCGTCGACGGCGGCAGCGTCCCGATCATCATCTAGATGGTCGGTCGGGGATTGCCGTGCCCTCGGGGAGGGGTGCGACCAAGCTGGGCGTCGTGATCGTCCGTAGGCCGTGCTGGTTAGCACGGGTAAGGGCGAGCGCGGCGATCCGGCGCCGCGTCGCAGCCCCCAGCCGTGGGTGCAGTAGTGCCCGATCGATCATCTAACCTCGGTTCGTGGAGGTCACGGGAACCGTCGCTGAAGCCTTCGGGGCCGGTGTGCGCGAGGACGAGGAGCGCCGCCTGTCGCCGCTCGCCGTGCGCTCCTACGAGACCGCCGGGCGCGCGCGGCCCGACGAGGAATGCAGCCTGCGCACGCCGTTCCAGCGCGACCGGGACCGGATTCTCCACTCGAAGGCCTTCCGCCGGCTGAAGGGGAAGACGCAGGTTTTCATCGACCCGGCCGGCGATCACTACCGCACGCGGATGACCCACACGCTCGAGACGACCGGGATCGCCCGCGTCGTCGCCCGGGCGCTGCGGCTGAACGAGGATCTGACCGAGGCGATCGGGCTCGGCCACGACACCGGCCACCCACCGTTCGGTCACGCGGGCGAGGAGGCGCTCGACGAGTGCCTGCGCGAGCGCTTCGACCGCGGCTTTCGCCACAACGAGCAGTCGCTGCGCATCGCCCAGCGGCTGAATCTCACGGCTGAAGTCCGCGA
Organism: uncultured Thermoleophilia bacterium; assembly: GCA_963716435.1. Taxonomy (GTDB): domain Bacteria; phylum Actinomycetota; class Thermoleophilia; order Gaiellales; family Gaiellaceae; genus CAVRUF01. The sequence continues at coordinate 2,061,838 of OY970312.1, read as the reverse complement.
TGGGATCCTCAACCACACCGGGCCGAACGAACCCGCGTCGCTAGAGGGGAAGATCGTCCGCATCGTCGACCGCGTCGCCTACATCAACCACGACATCGACGACGCGATCCGCATCGGGATCCTGAGCCCCGATGACCTTCCGGACGAGGAGATCAAGATTCTCGGCCCGCGCGGCTCGAAGCGCATCGACCGGCTCGTGCATGACCTCGTGGAGACCTCCGCACAGGCGGGAGATATTCGCCAGAGCGACGAGATCGGCGCCGCGATGCTCTCGCTGCGCACCTTCATGTTCGAGCGCGTCTACCTCGGCCCGCATACCCGCGCGGAGCACGAGCGGGCACGTGCCGTCGTCCGCCGGATCGTCGAGCACCTCGCCGGCGAAGGGAGCGATCCCGACGAGATCGTCGACTACGTCTCGGGCATGACCGACCGGTTCGCGCTCGATTACGCTGCGAGGCTCTGATGCCGCGGTTGAAGGACGAGACGGTCGAGGCGGTCAAGGCGGCCGTGAACATCGTGGACATCGTCGAGGCGCGCGTCCGGCTCCGGAAAGCGGGGGCGAGCTACAAGGGCCTCTGCCCGTTCCACGACGAGAAGACGCCGTCGTTTTCCGTCACGCCTGCGCGAGGCACGTACCACTGCTTCGGCTGCGGCGTCGGCGGCGACGCGATCTCGTTCGTCCGCGAGACCGAGGGGCTCGACTTCGTCGGCGCCATCGAGCTGCTCGCGGACCGGTACGGGATCAAGCCCGAGTACGAGGACGCCTCGCCGCACGCCGACGAGGAGCGCCGGCGACGGGAGCGCCTCTACGCGCTGCTCGAGCAGGCCGCGACGTACTACGAGCGGCTGCTGCGGGAGAGCGACGAGGGCGCCCACGCGCGCGAGTACCTTGAGTCGCGCTCGCTAGGCGAGGAGGTCACGAAGGAGTTTCGGCTCGGACTCTCCCCGGCCGGGGCACGGCTCGCCGGCAAGGCGAAGGAGAAGGGCTACACGCCCGCCGAGCTCGCCGCCGCCGGCCTGGTCACGCGCCGCGGCACCGACTACTTCCAGCGTCGCCTGATGTTCCCGCTCACCGATGCCCGCGGCCGGGTGATCGGCTTCCAGGCGCGCAAGCTCGTGGAGGACGATCCGCTGCGCGGCAAGTACGTGAACACGCCCGAGACGGAGAGCTCTTCCGCAAGTCGCATGTCCTGTACGGCTTCCACCTCGCGCGCGCCGCGATCGCGAAGCAGGACCGCGCCGTGGTCGTGGAGGGAAACACCGACGTGATTGCGCTCCGCCAGGCCGGGCTCGAGCCGGTCGTCGCGTCGATGGGCACCGCGCTCACCGAGCAGCAGCTCCGCGAGCTGAAGAAGCTCACCTCGCGCGTGTACCTGTGCTTCGACGCCGACGCGGCCGGGGAGGACGCGACGCTGCGCGGGATGGAGCTCGCGATCGCCCAGTCGCTCGACGTGCGCGTGGTCGCGCTCCCGAAGGGCGCCGACCCTGCCGACGATCCCGCGAGCTTCGAGGCGCGGCTCGAGACCGCCGAGCCGTACGCCGTCCATCGCGTTCGCCTCGAGCTCGACCGTGCCCGCGACCGGCAGCTCGCCTACCTCCGCGTCCAGGAGATCCTGAACGGGCTTCCACAATCGCCCGAGCGCGACGAGGCGTGGCGGCTCGCAAACGACCGGCTCGGCCTGACCGTGGAACTGCGCGGCGGCACCGCCCGGGCGGGCGCGCCGCTTTCGCCGCGGCTCATCGACGCCGCGGACAAGCTGGAGCGCAGCGCGCTCGCCGGCGTTCGCGCGCATCCCGACCTGAAGCCGGCGCTCGCCGAGCTCGGGCCGGAGCACTTCGACTCGGAGGCGAACCGCCGGCTCCGCGAGTACCTCCTCGAGCCCTCGGCCGGCGACGATCTGGTCTCGATGGTCGCCGAGCTGGACGCTCGCGCGGTGGCCGAGGCGATCGACGAGACGACCGCCCGGGAAGCTCCTTCTGCGCCTGCGCGAACGCCGCCTGCGCCGCGATCTAGCCGGCGCCGACGCCGAGCGCGCGAAGGAGCTCCAGGCCGAGCTCGCACGCGTCCGAGACGCGGCTAGTTTGCTCGCCTAGCGGCTACAATCCGACCCGCCAAGCAGTCCCCGGTAGCTCAATTGGCAGAGCATTCGGCTGTTAACCGAAGGGTTGTTGGTTCGAGTCCAACCCGGGGAGCTTCCAAAAATGCTGCGTAGGGCGCGCTCTGGCCGCCCACAGAGTCAGCCTCTCCGCGAGAGCGTTGCCCGACGTTTGCCTTGCGGCCATGTGCGAGGAAGGGCTTGCTCTCTCAAGGAGACCGATCCGGTCGTCGCACAGGTCGCTCTTGCTGAATTGAGTGGGACCCTCGTTCCAGCTCTGCCAGGGTGAGAACATCCACTGGGAGCTTGGAGAGGAAAGGAGTTAGCAGTTCGGTTTCGAGCACCATGAGCGGTCTCACTCTCCAGCGTGAGGAGTCCTTTGTCGGAAGCCCGTGTGCGGCGAGTACTTCCTTCCTGTGCTGCTTCACCCAGTCAGTGGCATCTAGGAGCTTGTCGATTTCCGAACGCTTCCCACCGACGCCATGAAACGTCTTCTCGCGTTCGTAGGCGAGCTCGTGTGGAGTGCGCGCTGGCGCAAGGGCCTTGGTTTCTACGATCAGCAGCCGTCGCTTCGTCGGCTCAATGACGAGAACGTCGATATCGGTGATCAACTCACCCGGGACGCGTTCAAGCCTTAGCCCTGCGAACGAGGTCACTCGGGTTCTTACGATGACATTGCTGGCCATGGCGTAGATCGCCGCCACACGCTCGTTGAACTCGCGTGCCTCGGTAGCCCGCCAACGGTTCAACATATTTCTCATTTCGGCCGTGGTCGCTCTCAGTCGCCCCCCAGTGCACAGTCCGAAGAAATAGCGGCTAGCTTCGTAGGCGTGCCGCGTTCCCCAAACGATTTCGGTCCTGCCGTCAGTTTCGCGAAGCAGCAATGGCCGTCGAACGTATGAGAGGTCGCGGTTGAACCTCCAGGGAAACACCATCCACGCCTCGTGTCCCTCCGGCGATAGGAAGGCCTCCCGCGGCTGAAGAACGTGTAGGTCGAAGGCTTTCTCTACGCTCGCTCGCTCCCAGCCCAATTCCTCCTCGAGCTCGGCGAGTAATACTGGTAGATCGGCGACCTTGGGCTCGCCCGGATGACTATTTCCCACGCTGATCAGGGCGATCTGAAAATGGACGAGGTCCGTCAGCGTGAGTCCGAACTCCGCCTTTACAGCTTGATCGAGCTCATCAAGCTCAGGGGGCCTGTCCTCTTCCCGTTCCGACCAAAGCCCGGTGAACCTCTGTGTCCAACGGTCCACCTCGGCTCGAGCGTGCAGTCTCAGGAACTCCGTGCGACCTCGGTCGTAGACGTCACCCTGAGCCAGGCCAAGTCGTCCGGACGGCAACATGCTCACCTGGACATCCCCGAGGCGGGCGACCCGTCATTTTGCGAACTCGCGACGGGCGTTCGGTCATATGAAGGCAGACTCTGAAGAATTGGAGGATTCAAGGTGAAGAGGTCATCGAACTGGACAACTTCAAGAACACGAACGCTGTGGCTGCTTCTCGCGGTGACGGGCGTGTTTGCCGTAATCGCGGCGGGTGCGGCGATGGCACGACAGGGAGCGGGTCAGGCGCAACACCGAACGGCCGCAGACATGGAGTCAAGCGCACTCAACCAGCTCGGTGAGGACCGGGTGGACTCGATCGAGCTGAGGGATTCAACGGCAAGTGTGAGCGGCACTGCTGCCGAAGGCGGGGCGGACGCCATTCGTACGCTTTGGTTCGAGTCGGTTGCCGGTGCTGCGTTCGCTCAGGATGAGGGTGCGACCTTGATGACGCGCAAGGTCGTCGACGAGGACGGCGACGTGCTTCAAACTCGGACCGATCGGATTAACCTAGAGGCCCTCGAGGCGTTTCCGCAGACGCCAACAAGGTCAGCTCAGGAAATCGCTGACGCGGTTCAAGCGAGGGCGCGTGGACTCGACGCAACGCTTACCCAAACGAACTATGTCGGGCTTCTCGGTGGAACCGCCGAACTCGTGGTCGAGCCTAACAATCCGGCCGAGTTCCTCGAGGAGACGGGGTCGAATGTGGCGACCCTGCTCGGCGATCTCAGTCAGGACAATGGCCCGTACCTAGTCACCATCGTTGACTCGGCCGGTGCTCCGCTGGTGATTCTCGGCTACACGCCGGGTATTAGCAGAGGTCTTGGTCAGGGCGTCGGCTGGGAGGCTCCCGGCGTCGATTCTGGCGCGATCCACGGTCGCATCGAAAAGAGCTCCGACTCGCTTGGGGCCCCCTAACCAAGGGAGCATGTGAACGACCAGAGGGGACGAGGTGTGTGTTGTCACCTCGTCCCCTCCCGTACGCCGGGACCGGAGTGTCGCGGCAGGAGTTTGATGCCGCACTCCGCACCTGACGCAAGGATGGAGCCGGACGACTCAGCGCTATGGGCTCAGGCGAGCAAGGGCGATGAGGACGCCTTTGGGCTGCTCTTCAAGCGTCACGCGAGCGTGATCTACAACTATTGCTTCCGCCGTACCGCGGACTGGGCTATCGCGGAAGACATGCTCTCAATTGTTTTTCTCGAGGCCTGGAAACAGAGGGCCAAGCAGCTTCCGCCCGGCATGGTCCTGCCTTGGTTGTATGGGGTCGCAACGAACGTTGTCCGCAATCACCATCGGTCAGCACGGCGGTACGCCTCCGCCCTAAGCCGCGTTCCGCCAGCTCAACCTCAGCCCGACTTCGCAACATTGGCGAACGAGCGGCTGGACGATGAGCGACAGATGGAGCAGGCCCTAGCACTCGTTTCAAGACTTCCACGGCATGAGCGGGACGTTTTTGTCTTGTGCGCCTGGTCTGACCTGACCTACGAGGAAGCAGCTGTCGCTCTCTCCATTCCAATCGGCACCGTTCGTTCCCGGCTTTCAAGCGCACGAAAGCGTCTGCGCGAACTTTAAGCCGGGCATTCGGTCATAGAAAGATCAGAACATGAATCCGGTCGACAACATCCACGAAGAACCTGTGACTCCGCCCTTCCGCTATCTGCCGCCGGATCGCCTTGCGGCGCGGCACGAGCACCTGCGCGCGGAAATTGCGTCGCCCTCGCCGAACCCTCGCTCGTTTCGACCTACCCTTCGGACTCCTCGCTTCCGCATAGCGGCGCTAGCTACTAGTGCGGCATGCGCTGTCGTGCTCAGTGTCGTGCTGGTCGACAAGTTGACTCGCGGAGCCGAGGAAACGGCCTCGCCCTCGGCTGCCCCTCACGTCATTCAGGCGATCGCGCCCGTCTGGGCCCATACCAATGTGCGAACCGACCGCGGAGTTGCGTGCGCGAGGTCTCTGCAGGCTCTGCTCCGCAGCTGCGGAGGCTGGTTCGCGTCGTCACCGCCTGGTGCTCTCGAGCTCGAAGGCGTGCCCACCGAGGTAGCCACCCGAATCCGCGGCGGCACGCGGGCAGAGAGAGCCACTATGCGCTCGATCGTGGCGAACACGCGGCCGAGCGCAATTGCGCAGATTGACCTCGTCTCGTCGCAAGAGGTTCTAACGCTGCGGATGCATGCGACGCACCTTTCGACTTGGACGCTTTGGCAGGAGTGGCTGATCGCCGGCGCGTTCCGTGACCGCGTCGACGATCCACGAAGGATCACTCTTGCCTTAGGAGGGACTCAGGAGTCGGCACCCATTCAGCTCGGACGGGCAGCTCCCGGGCCAGCGCGGACGGTAACGAGCGATGTGGCGCGCCGAACCTTCGAAAACGCAGCCGCGCAGGTCGACGTCAACCTAGACAAACTCATCATCCAACGGCCGAACGGCGTGGCGGTTGCCGCGACGATGACCGTAGGGGATCCGCCAGCGTTCCTCGCTCATCAGATGCCTACCTTCCTAGCCGCGCTGGGGGACCTGTGGCGTGACTACGACGGCGTCTACATCGGATTGACCGACACATCCGGCCGCACTGTCTGGGAGGCGGCTACCTCCGGTCGAACATCGATGGGTCTCGTCGCTTCAGACCAGACCGTCGCCAGCTGTAGCCCACTTGGCGAGTGGAAAGCCATCGCTCCGCCCTGTCCGGCGCGTTGATTCATTGCGAAGACACGAGAACGTGAGCCGCTAACGCCCTTGGCACGCAAGGCCCAGCACCTGCTCTCAATCTTCCTTCTCAAGGAGGACGTACGTACCCTCGACGCCGCTATTCGTGGGTCAGATGGGCTACGACACTATGAACTCACGCGCTACAGCGGCGTCTCGGGAAAGCTTGTTGTGAGGCCTCCCGGTGGCAAGCCGCCCTGGTGGGCGCAGTTCTTGCAGCCCCACATCACTGATGCCGAGGCGCTGAGCGAGCTTCTAAACCGATCGACATCGGCCGTGCTCTTGCTCACGGCTGCCGATCGGCGATTCGCATTCACGTTCGGGTATGGGCGGCACCTGCTTGAGCCGGATTCGTATGAGCAGGATTTCGGCTTGAAGGTCGTCCTGAACACAGTTGAGCCTGATGAGCTGCGGAGCGTCGACACGAGGACGTTCGAGGACATCACGGCTCACACCCGCCGTGATCTCAGTCGCGGGTCCCCTTTTGGCGCATTCGGCTTCGACGTGACGCGCGATCTCGTTCGCGCCGTTACAGGTCCTCCTCGTGACCCGACGCTGGGCCGGCGTGCGACCGGCTCCGATGCACTAGCGCTGATGACGCGAGCCGATTTCAACGAGTTACCGGACCTTTGCGAGCAACTTCTCACGGCGTACGGTGCCGACGACTACAAGGAACGCTTCGCGTGGATCGACTATCTCCGACAGGTTAGGGACGTGGAGCTCGTCACGAGCTTGAACGATGATCTTCTCAGCGCTCTTCGGACCGGCGCTCTCACGGACATTCACCTAGCCCCACCCCAGCCGGTGGACTGGTCGCGCGTCGACGGTTTCACGTTCTCGACGCGGCGCAATGCCGGCGACCTCGACTCGGACCCGCGGATCACGTCCTACCTTGAGAGCGTGGGTGAAACGGAGAGTCTCAATCTCGACCAGCTGAAGCGCGATCGGGTCCTTGCAATCGGCGCCGAAGCGGACGAGGTAATCGATGACTGGCCCGTCTACCGCTGCGTTGTCTACGAGTCACGGCGAGAAGGTGTCCTCTATGCGCTGAGCGCGGGCCAGTGGTACAGCGTTAGCGGCTCCTTCGCCGAGGAGGTCGAACGGTTCGCACGGCAGCTACCCCTACTGGATGTTGACCTCCCGATCGCGACCGCTCGCGTGAGCGAGGCTGACTACAACGCTGCCGCCGCCGAAGCGCTCGGCGCGCTGTGTATGGATCGTCAACTTGTCCAGACCCCCACGGGTGATCGAATCGAGGTCTGCGATGTCCTTGCGCTCGACGGCAAGCTCATCCACGTTAAGAAGCGCGGCAGCTCGTCGACCTTGAGCCACCTTTTCGCCCAGGGTTTGGTGTCTGCTGAGCTTCTTGCGCGGGAGCCCACGTTTAGAGACCAAGCAAGGACGTCGATCGAAGCGCTCGACCCACGATTCGTCGCCGCAATCAGAGATGAACGTCCTGACCGCGAATCAAGCGAAGTGAGTTACGTCGTAATCACGCGGAGCCAACGCGACACTCCGCTCACCTTGCCGTTCTTCAGCCTGGTTCACCTTCGGGCCGCTGCACAACGGCTGCAAGATATTGGCTACAAAGTCAGCATCCAGAAGGTTGAGGAGCAAGAAGCTCCCATGGGCGCCGACTAGCCGGCGAGGGGGGCGAACCCGCTGAATCGCGTCGCTTTCTACCCGCCGCTCGAGTCACCAGTTGCTGGTTGGTCGACGGTGGTTTCCGCGCCGTGAGTCTCTACGTTTGCCTCGGTTTTGCCCACCTGGGCCGACCGTAGCTGACTCTGGCGGCGACCAAACCGTCTTAGGCCCGCATGGAGCCGTGAGCCATGAGGGAAAGGCAAGGCTGTTAACCGAAGGGTTGTTGGTTCGAGTCCAACCCGGGGAGTTCAACCGAAAGAAATCTCGCCCCCGTTCCGGGGACAAGCAATTTCTTTCGGGAGCCCCACCCTGACGCCGGAGTGAGCCGCGCCCGCCATGTCGGTCGCGGCGGCGGTGCATGTCCTCTCTCGGCCTGGGGACAGGTCGTCACATGTCAGGCACACCTTTCTCGGCCTTCGTCGCGAAGGGCATCGGGCGGACGTTTGCAATCATCGGCGCGTGGCGTTTCGCTCCGAGGAAGAGACAGCGGCAACACTCGCCGTCGCCGTTGAGAAATACGCTGCGGACGGCCCAGCGCCCGGCCCTCTCCCCGAGGAAATCACGCAGGGGCTCCATGACCTTCTCTACCGACGTGGTGGCGACGACGTCCTGGAGCTTTCCGTTCCGCAGTTCGAATCCACTGGCATCACGATCGTCGGAATCGTCGTCTGGGTGAAAGAACAAACGCTCAGCCCTATGGAGGCCACGTTCCGGCTCCGCGAGGAAGGCGGCCTGAAGACCATCACGATTCGTGCCGGCGACAGCCGAATCTCCCGCCGTGAGGCTCCGAAGTTCCCGCAGTCCTGGCGAACGCAGCATCGAATCATTGCGGCGCGTCCCACAGCCGACGAGGACTGGGCGGAGATCCTTCACTACGAATTCACCTAGAGCGATTGTCCGGCGATGTTGTCCCCGGGCGACGCGTCTCGGTGGCCTACTTCGTAGACGCGGCCGAGAGCGCCGCGCCCGATGACGGAACCTCTCGCACCTAACCGGTGTAGAAGCGGAAACGATCCGCAGGAGGCCCGTCATGCGTAGCGTCGCGCTCGTCACCGTCATTCTCGCCGCCCTCGCCCTCGCCGCCGATGCGTCGGCTGGATGCTTTGCCACCGCAGGGCTCACGGCGCCTCCCTCCACCGTCGGCCCGGGCGACGCCTGGACCGCGACCGTCACGGTCAAGCAGCACGGGGTTCGCCTCATTCCCGACGCGAAGCCGACCGTCACGATCATCGGCGAGGACGGCGCGCGTACGACGTTCGCGGCCAAGCCGACCGGTCGCGTGGGCGTCTACGCGGCGTCGGTCGTCTTCCCGACCGCGGGACTTTGGGACTACGAGGTGAACGACGGCTTCGTGGACACATCCAGCGGCCAGACGTGGGACTGCTCCACGACCCATACGTTCGCCGCGGTGACCATCGGCGGGAACGGCTCGACGACGCCGCCTCCCGCAGCCGCGGTCGAGCCGGCCGCAGCGTCCGACGGCCGGGACGTGGGGACGTTCCTCGCTGTCGCGCTCGCGGCCCTCGCCGTCGCGCTCGTCGCCGCAGGCGGGATCGGTCTCGCCCGCCGCGCCAGGCGCCACGCTCGGGCCTAGAGCCAGCCCGACTTGCGGAAGCGCCAGTACAGATAGCCGCAGATCAGCGCGATCAGCACGAGCACGCCGGGATAGCCGAAGCGCCAGCCGAGCTTCCGGCATGTGCTTGAAGTTCATCCCGTAGATGCCGGCGATCGCCGTCGGGACGGCGATGATCGCGACCCACGCGGAGATGCGGCGGGTGTCCTCGTTTTGGCGGACGCTCACCTGCGTCAGGTTCGCCTGGAGCGTGCTGCCCAGGAGCTCGCGGAAGGACTCGAGCTGCTCGATCACGTGCATGAGGTGGTCGGCGACGTCGCGGTAGTAGTCGCGGATCTTCGGTGGCACGTTCGGCAGGTCGTCGGACATGAGCACCTCGAGCGCGGGGAGGAGCGGCGCGGCCGCGCGGTGGAACTCGACCACCTCGAGGCGCAGCTTGTAGATGCGCTGCACCGGGTTGTGGCGCGTGTCGGAGAAGACCTCGGCCTCGACCTCCTCGATGTCCTCGGTGATCGCGGCGGCTGCGGGCTCGTACGCGTCGACGACGCGGTCGACGAGCGCGTACATCGCTGCGGCGGGCCCGTGGCGGAGGATCTCCGTGCGCTTCTCGAGCTTCTCGCGCACCTCGCCCAGGCCGCCGGCCTCGCCGTGCCGGACCGTGATGAGGAAGTCCGCGCCCGCGAACACCATCACCTCGCCGATGTCCACGATCTCCTCGTGGTCTTTGTACGCGACCGTCTTGAGGACGAGGAACAGCGTGTCGCCGTACTGCTCGAGCTTGGGCCGCTGGTGGGCCTCGACTGCGTCCTCGACCGCGAGCTCGTGGAGGTCGAACTCGCGGCGGACCGCGTCGAACTCCTCGTTGGTCGGCTCGACGAGGCCGATCCAGATGAACGCGTCCTCGGACGGCTTGCGCGCGCGGACGCCCTCGACCGCGCACGGCTCCACGTTCTGGCGCACGCCCTCGTCGTAGATCGCGCAGTCGACGATCATCGTGCGCCCATTCGATCACGCGGGGCCGCGGCCCGCTAGCCGGGCGAAGCGGCGGGAGGCGACCACATCCACGTCTCGTTCAGGAACGTGCCGTCGAAGCCGTCCCAGTCGATGCCGTTGAACGCGAGCAAGCGGTTCCCCGCGCTGACGTACGACCGCAGGTCGATCTCCTCGGAGTCGAGGAGGGGGACCTCGAGCCACCCGTCCCCGAAGGCGTCGAAGGCCCAGCCGCCGTAGTCGAAGAAGTACGCGTCCGCCTCGCCGAAGAGCGCCGTGGCGAACGGCCCGTTGCCGAAGTCCTCCTGGCCGGCCGGAGGATGCGAGAGCTTCGGCCACGCGTCCGTCAGCGTCTCGTCCGCGGTGAGCCCCGGGCCGACGAGCTTGGCGTCGATCGTGTAGCGGGCGTCGATCTCGTGGAGCTCTCGAGGCGGACAGCTCGCGCCAGGATCCCTTGGCGGGATCGAAGGCCGCGCCGAGCGGTGGATCCTCTCCCGACGGATTCGGGATCTCGTGCGCCAGCAGGACGAGCTCAGTTCCGTTCCAGGCCATGGCCCGGTCGAACGAGGGCGGCAGCGGATCGTCGGGCAACTCGCTCCACGCGCCCGTCGCAGGATCGAAGCTCGAGTCGGGCTGCTCGCCAAAATCGTCCCCCCGCGAGAACGAGACGACCCGGTCACCGGCGCCGATGATCTCGCCTTCGAACGCGGCGCCGAGGGGAAGCGGCAGCTCCATCCAGCGGTCCCCCGCGACGTCGTAGGCGAGGAACGCCGGCGGCGAGTCGGGCCGCGTGTCGTTCCCAGGGGTGGCGACGTAGACGGTGTCGCCGATCTGCACGGTTCGCGCGAACTCGAACGGCACCGGAGCGTCGGCGATCGTCCGCCAGGTCTTCGTCCCGAGATCGAAGGCGGCGCCGTCGGCCAGTGGAGCCGTCTCCGGCGCGTAGCAGTCCGCACTGGGCGGGCATGGACGCGCGTCGCTGCCCCCGAGGAGCAGCACCTCGTCGCCCGTCCAGTGGGTCGTCACGGCCTCGCGCGGGCTGAGCGGACTGTCCGGGAGCCGCTGCCACCCGGCTCCGTGCTCGCCGCCGGACTCCGCGCCGCAGCCCGCGGAGACGAGCAGAACGGCGGCGGCGCAGATCGCGAGCCGGATTCGGGTCATGTGCACCGTTAGACGGCGTGCGGGCCGCGATGTTCCCGGGCAAATCGTGCGCTAGCCTGAACCGGTGCAGACTGGGTCGCTGCGGCAGGTAGGGATCGGGCTCGCCGTGCTCGTTCTCGGCGCGGTCTTCCCGGCGACGGCCTCGGCGGGCTGGCCGGTCTGGCCGAAGAACCAGCAGCACCCGATCCGTGGCGGGTTTGCCGATCCGCGCTGGGACGGACGCGCGCGCGAGTGGGTCCTCCACGGCGGGGTCGACGTCGCGGTCGACGAGCGCACGCAGGCGACGCGCAAGGTCTACTCGCTCGTGACCGGCAAGGTCCGCAAGGTGACCGTGACCCGCAAGCACCCGTGCGGGAGCATCACGATCGGGCGGGTCCAGCTCGGACACGTGAGCGCGGCCCGGGTTCACGTCGGGCAGCGGGTGAAGCGGGGAACGTTGATCGCCCGGACGTGTCCGACGCTCTGGCACGTCCACGTGAACGAGACCGATGCGCTGGGTCGCCAGATCAACCCGCTGCGGAAGGGCGGCGTGCTCTATCCGTACGAGGACACCGCCAAGCCCGTCGTCGGCGCGGTCGAGCCGTTCGCCGGCGGCTACCAGGTGCGGATCGAGGATCCCGATTCGTTCCGCGGCTGGTTCGACGACGTGCCGCGGCTCTACGACGACCACGCGCCGAACCTGATCAAGATCGACGGAAAGGTCGCGGTGTACCTGCGGCGGATCGGCCCGGGCTCCGGCCTCGCGTACGACGAGGTGTACGGCGACCGGACGTTCCGCGATCTCACCGGCCAGCAGTGCATGGACACGACCGGGTCGTGCCAGGGCGAGCACTGGTTCCGCCTCGGGCCGCTCGCGCCGGGCGACCATCTGCTGCGCGTCTGGGACGTGGCCGGGAACCTGACGACGGTCACGCTGACGATCGACTGACCTCGCCGCGGCTCCCACTATCGTCCCCGCGATGACGCCGTCCCGCACGGAGCGCCTCGGCCACGAGGCGATCCGAATCGTCGACAGCTACGCGAGCCTGCTCGTGCTGCTGCTCATCAACTTCTTCCTGCTGGAGTTGATCGACGACCCGCGCTGGGGCGCGCTGATCAGCACGCTGCTCGCGGCCGTCGCGCTCGTCGTCGCGATCAGCGATCCCGACGCGGGACAGCACCTGACCGCCCGCCACTGGGTGCTGATCGGCGCCTGCGTCGCGCTCGCGCCGATCGTCTTCATCACCAATTCGGTCGAGGTCCTCGGCCTCACGTACCTGCTGCCGGTCGCGATCCTCGTCCTGGCGACGCTCCCGATCACGCTGAGCCGCGTGCTGCACCACAAGCGCGTTACCTCGGAAACGGTGCTCGGCGCGCTCAGCTGTTACGTGCTGGTCGGACTCCTCTTCGCGTTCCTCTTCCTGGCGGTGGAGGCGCTGCGCGATGGGCCGTTCTTTGCGCAGCCGGGCTTCCACGCGCAGTCGGAGTACGTGTACTTCAGCTTCGTCACGCTGACGACGCTCGGCTTCGGCGACCTGTCTCCGTCGGTCGGGCTGCCGCAGGCGCTGACCGCGCTCGAGGCTCTGCTCGGGACGGTGTTCCTCGTCACCCTGGTCGCGCGGCTCGTCACGCTGTGGGTGCGCCAGAGCGACGAACTCGGGCGCTAGCTCCGGGCGAACTCGGCCAGCCGCTCGCTCTCGTCCTTTACGGCGCGCGCGTCCTTCCGGGAGAGCCGCTCGAAGAGGTCCAGGTCGAGCTCGCCCTTGCGTATGCGCCAGGCGCCGCGGGCGAAGCCGTCCACGAGGAGAGCGCCGCGCGTGAAGATCCGCCGGCCTTGCTCGCGGGTCACGATGCGCGTGCGGTCGGCGTGGGAGAGGAGCGCGTTGTCGTACTCGGGGAGAAAGCGCGGCGGCGCGGGCGTCTCCGGATCGGGGCGCGGCGCGTCCGGGAGGTCGAAGAGCTCGACGCCGTGCTCGTCCTCGAAGGTCACGAGCTCGGGGCGCAGCGCCTCGACTGCCGGCGCGAGCCTTGCGAGGCCCGACCACGTCTGAACGTCGCGGACCGACGCCGGCCCGAACGCACCGAGGTAGCGGCGGATCACGTCGCTGAGCGGCGCTGCTGCAAGCGGCCGCCCGAGCCAGTGCTCCGCGGAGGTGTGGCGCGCGGCGCCGCTGCGTCCCCACAAGCCGCGCGGCGGGGGCTGGACGAGGGCGACGTAGGCGCGAACGGCCATCGCCAGGGCCTGCGGGTCGTGCCCGGGCCAGCGCTCGGCGAGCGCGGCGCCGAGCCCGGCAAACGTGCGCGGCTCCTTGTCCACGAGCGCGCGCCCGGCCTCGGCGACGGCGCGCTGGTCGAGCCCGACGAGGAACTTGCCGTGGTTTCCCTGTTGCGCTCGCTCGATTACGGGCTGGACGAGCGGGCGCAGGCCGAGGCAGTCCTCCGCGGTGACCGAGTGAATCGTCGCGCGCATGAGCGCGAGCCGGACGACCTTGCGTTCCTGGATCAGGGTGGCGAGCTCCTCGGGACGAAAGTTCGCGAGCCGTGTCCAGAGGCCGACGTACGGCGAGAGCGGCTGCTGCGCCTGGATCCCGACCAGGTGGCCGATCGCGTCGCCGGCGGCGAGCGGCGCCCGTTCCAGCAGGAGCTGGCGGGCGAGCAGTGCTCGGTTCAGGGCGCGTGGGGTGAGCTTCGCGGCCATTTCGTCACAAGTCTGTGTCAGATCCGTGCCGGCTTGCACGCGGCCCTGTCTTTTCGGGCCTGCGCCGACCGGTCGTCCGCGTAGCCTCGGACACGTGAATCACGAGGCCGTTTTCGTCAATCTGAACCCGGAACAGCGCCGCGCGGTCGAGGCCGTGCGAGGGCCGGTCTGCATCCTCGCGGGCGCGGGTTCCGGGAAGACGACGACGATCACGCGGCGCATCGCGAACCAGGTTCTGAGCGGCGCCTTCCGCGCGGACCAGATCCTCGCGATGACGTTCACCGACAAGGCCGCGGGGGAGATGCGCGCGCGCTTGGCCGCGTTGGGCGCGACAGGCGTGCGGGCGCAGACGTTCCACGCGGCGGCGCTCGGCCAGCTTCACGCGAACGGCGGCCCGCCAGGCCAGATCCTCCCGTCCAAGGCGGTGATGCTCGTGAACATCGCACGAGGGCTTCCGGGCGCGTACCGGTTCCGACCGGTCGGCGATCTCGCGACCGAGATCGAGTGGGCGAAGAACCGCCGGATCTCGACCGCGGCGTACGAGGAGTCGCTCGGGACGCACAAGCCGCCGATTCCGGCCGACCTGATGGCGAGCGTGTACCGGGCGTACGAGCAGCGCAAGGCCGCCGCCGGGCGCATCGACTTCGAAGATCTCCTCGAGCGGACGATCGCGCTCTTCGAGGAGGACGATCACGCGCGCGCGGGTTTCCAGGAGCGCTTCGCCGCGTTCACGGTGGACGAGTACCAGGACGTGAACCTCCTCCAGCAAACGCTGCTCGACTTGTGGCTCGGCGGCCGCGACGAGCTGGCCGTGGTCGGGGACGACTACCAGTCGATCTACGGGTTCACGGGCGCGACCCCGCGCTACCTACTCGATATGCCGAAACGGTTCCCGGCCGCGACCGTCGTGCGGCTCGAGACCAACTACCGCTCGACGCCGGAGATCCTCGAGCTCGCGAACCGGCTCGTCCCGCGGCTCGAAGGGGCCGAGAAGGAGCTGCGTGCGGCTCGGCCGCCCGGCCCGGCGCCGGTCGTGCTCGCACTCGACGGCGCCGAGGAGACCGCCTTCGTGGTCGAGCGCGTCCGCGAGCTGGCGGCGGACGGAGTCCCGCTCGGCGAGATCGCGGTGCTCTACCGAACGAATGCCCGCTCGGCCGGTTTCGAGCAGGCGTTCACCGAGGCGGAGATCCCGTTCCAGGTTCGTGAGGGCGGTTTCCTCACGCGCCAGGCGGCGCGGCGGATCCGGTCGCGTCTCAAGGATTCGCAGTCGATCGTCGTGGCGGCGTCGATCCGCGAGGCAGCGTCGCGCGAGGGCTTGCTCGTGGCGGCGCCGAAGGAGCTCGGCGAACAGGAGCGCGTCCGCCAGGCCGACCTTGGGCGGCTGGTCGACCTCGCCGAGCGCTTCGACGACGGCGAGCGGACGGTGGCCGATTTCTTCGCCGACCTCGAGGAACGCTTCGGGCGCGCGGCGACGGCGCAGGCCGGCGTGCAGCTCCTCACGTACCACCGGGCGAAGGGCCTCGAGTTCGAGGCGGTCTTCCTGCCGAGGCTCGAGGAGAAGGAGCTCCCGATCCGCCAGGTCAAGGAGCCGGAGGAGATCGCCGAGGAGCGCCGGCTCTTCTACGTCGGTCTCACGCGCGCGAAACGACGGCTCTACCTCACCTGGTCGGAGACGGCCAAGCCAAGCCGCTTCCTCGGCGAGCTCGGAGTCGCGGCACCGCCCAGGCCCCGGCGTGAGCGGAGGATCGTCGAGGACACGCCGACGACGAACGCGCTCCGCGAGTGGCGGAGAGAGCGGGCGAAGGCGGACGGCGTTCCCGCCTACGTGGTCATGCACGACACGACCCTTGTCGCCCTGGCCGAGCTCCGGCCGGCGACGAAGCACGAGCTCGCGTCAGTCCCCGGGATCGGGCCGGCGAAGCTCGATCGGTACGGAGACGATCTTCTCGCCACCCTTGCCGCCGCCGAAGCCGCGTAGATGATCCCGCGCGATCCGGAAGACCTCCCCGGCTGGCTGCTGTCCGTTGGGCTTTGGCTGGCGATCGCCGGCGTGGCCGTCCAGTCCACGGCGCACCTGCTCCAGCACTTCGCGTTTCCCTCGGTGGACGCCCTGAACGTGGACCGCGACGGAAACAACGCATTCGCGTGGGCGAGCGCGGTCGCGATCTTCGGCACGGCCTTCGCCGCGTTCGTCCTGTACGGGCTCTGGCGCCGGTGGAGCCTGCTGGCCCTCGCGCTCGCGCTGGCGTTTCTCTCGCTGGACGACATCGCCGCGATCCACGAGCGGTTGGCGCTGCGTTCCGAGGATGCCCTTGGCCTGGCGGAGTTCTCGCGGCGGGCGGTGTGGATCGTGCTCTTCCTGCCGCTGCTCGCGCTGGTGTTCGGAGTCCTCGTCGCGCTCGCCCGGCAAGCGGACGCCCGGACACGGCGATTCGTCTACGCCGGCCTGGCTCTGCTCGTGTTCGCCGTCGCCGCGGAGGCTTCGTCGGCAGTCACGCACTCCTGGGGATACGAGGACGGGTCGACTTATGACGCGTTTGAGGTGGTCGTGGAGGAGGGTGCGGAGCTTGCGGGCTGGATTTTGGTCGCTTCAGCGCTCACGGCGCACATGGTTTGGGTGCTGATTACCGCTCAAACACAGGAGAAACGGGTGAACTAGCTCGGTCAAGCCCGAATAGGGGAGAGGATCAACACCCTCGGGGTGGGGACGAAACCTGGCCTGGACCCCAGACTGTGTCCACATACGACCGGGGGCCCCGATGCGGCGGGGGCAACGGTCGAGAAATCGGAGACGGGGTCAGCGGCGGCCCCGTTTTCATTTAACGATCGAGTTGGGCGCGGGTCAGTCGCCGACGACCTGGACGATCCAGCGCCGGTCGCGGGAGCGGTCGAGCTCCATGAAGAGCACCCGCTGCCACTTGCCGAGGCACAGCTCGCCGTCCCGCACGGGAATCGACTCGCCCGCCGGCCCGAGCAGCATCGCCATGCAGTGCGAGTGGCCGTTGCCGGCCTCCATGTCCTCGGGGCAGACGTTCTCGGTGCGCCGCTCCCAGTCGTCGTGGGCGTAGTACTTCTCCGTCGGGACGAGGCGGCGGACCATCCGCACGAAGTCCTCGAGGAACCCGGTCTCGAACTCGTTCACGCGCACGACGCAGGTCGTGTGCGGCGAGTACACGCAGGCGATGCCGTCCGTGACGCCGCTTTGCGCGACCGCTTCTTGCACCTCTTCGGTGATGTCGCGAATCTCGAGCCCGCCGGTGGTTCGCAAGCTCCGCTCCAGCTGGAAGACCTTCAACGCTCTCCTCCTCCAGCGGGCCGGGCGGCCCGCTTCGACTCACAGTGCGGACCCTATTGTTGCGACTCGGCGCGCGTCGTGTCGGAGGTGGTGTCCGGCTAGTAGCCGGGACCCATCATCGGCGACGTGTCGGCCTCGTCTTCACCACTTCCGCCGGCGCTTGCGGCGCCGACCGTGAGCGTTCCGACCATGCCCATGGCCTTGTGGTTTCCGACCGGGCAGAAGATCTCGTACTCGCCTTCGGTGAGATCTACGGTCAACTCGGTGGAATCGCCGGGGCTGACGGTGTCGCTCGACTCGTCGACCCCGTTGCCTTGCACAGTCAGAGCGTGGGTCGAGTTGCCGTCGTTTGTGAGGACGAACGTCACGGTGCCCGCGTTCACGTTGATCGTGGGCGGGTTGAAGTGGAAGTCGGTTGCGGTCAGGTCGACGGTCTGGCCGCCGCCTCCGCCGCCGCCGGTCTGGGCGGCCGTGTTCGACGAGGAGTCGCCGCCTCCACCGCACGCGGCGGCGAAGGGGAGCGCAAGCGCTATGAGGATGAGAGTGAGAAATCGCATGTCTGGAGTACGGGCTGCCCGCCGGGACGGTTTCGTGAACCTCCGAACATCCACGTAGCCTGCGCACGGTCGGGCCCGTAGCTCAGCTGGTTAGAGCAGCGGACTCATAATCCGTTGGTCCCTGGTTCGAATCCAGGCGGGCCCATTCCGCACCTGATCGCTACAGGCGACCCGTGAATCCATGCGGGTCGGACGCGAACGTGCGTGCCGCTGATGCGCGCGGCGTGCGTACCCCGGTGCTACCCCGGGCACGGCCCACCCGTTCGCAGGGGATGTCTTGATACAGGAGCAACGACCGCGCTACTGTCGCGACGTCGTGAAATTCGTAGCGAAGGTTGTTGCGGGAACGCTGATCGTTCTGGTTGTGCTGGTCGTCTTGATCGCGGCGTGCGCCGCGGCGGTCGACTCCGGTGATGAAGTCGCAGCCAACGACGTCGTGTCTTCGCCCGCGGAAACGATCGTTGAAACTCAGACGCGAACGGACACGGTTCAGAAGACAGTGACGGTAACGGTGACGGAGACCGTCGTGAAATCTCCGCCGTCCAAGGGTGTGAAGGTGAACTTGGGCGAGTGGAACGGCATCTTCAAGATCCACGGGGCGCGGGTCGTAAGTTCGTATGGCTCGCCCAGTGTGATCGGACAGATCGAATACATGGGCGGCGCAGATTGTGAGCCTGGCTACATCGAGCTCAACACGACGTTCTTCGACTCGAGCGGAAAGATCGTCGGAACGGGGTTGTGGAATACCGATGGGCCGGACAAGGGCGTTCGCTACCCGTTCGAGACCTCGACGCTCGATGAGGGGTCGGCAACGCGCGCGGAGCTCGTGATGAGCGACGCAAGCTGCGCGTAAGAGGGATGCTCGTCAAGGTCGCCCTCATCGCCGCCGTCTTTCTGGCCTTGCTCGCGACGGTCGCCGGCCGCATCGTTATTGAGGGCTCGAAAATCGTCTCTCTGAGCTGACGAGCCCGGACGTGCCCGTGTGGTGCGTACCCCGGTGCTACCCCGGAGAAGGCTTCACCCGTGATTTGCAGGGATGTCCGAATCCAGGCGGGCCCACTAACGACCGGTTGGGGCTGGACGCCGACCGGTCGAAATGCCACCCTTAGGTTGGATGAGGGGTCATCGTCTTGCTGTGGCATTCGGAATCGTCGCGCTCGCCTGGGCGCCGAGTGCGTTCGCCGGCGGTCCGCTTCCGCCTCTGCCGGCCTGCATCGGGCTGGTCACGACGAACTGCGTCGTGTCGGTCGAGCGGAACGACGTAGCGGTCCCGTACCCGTGGAGCGGCGGCGATCCGTACTACGTGTCGGCGGTCAAGCTCGTGCCGCCCTCGTACCAGAACTTCAATTTCTCGATCATGCGGACCGTCGGAGGCTGGACGCTCGACCCGAGCGACGTCTGGGAGATCACGCTCAACACGGGCTCGACCTACCCGGCCGAGACGTTCTCACGTGGGCGCAACGTCACCGTCTCGCGCGGGGGGTTCGCCGGAAGTCGCACGGTCACGTTCACCATGTCCCCGGTGCGGCTCGCCGACCAGGCGTGCAGCTCGGCCGGCGTGTGCTTCGCCGTTGCGGCCCGCACGTTCAGCGGCTACCTCGACGGCTGGGTCGACGACCTCTCCTACATCACGGATCCGGGCGACGCCGCCGCGATGCGCGGCTTCGACCTCTCCACGAACGCCGAGTGGGTCTCGACGCCGCTCAAGCTCGACTACGCGACCAACTCGATCGTCCTCGACGCGTCGAACGCGCATTTCGAAAACGATGGGACGACAGTGTTCGTCGGCGAGGCGGAGTTCCGGATCCCGTTCCCGATGCTGAGCCGTCTATACGGCGTCGACGATCCGGCCACGCTCACCGCGAGCGCGTTCGTCGTGACCGCGCCCGGGGCGTCGGCGAGCACGTCGGTCGTCGTCGGAGCCGGCGACGTGAAGGTGGAGCTCGACGGCATCACGTTCTCGAAGCGCCGCCTGAAGATCAAGGGCGACATGACGCCGCGGGTCGCGACGAAGGTGCGCTCCGTGCGGACGTCGTCCTCGACCGCGCTCATCGGGTTCACGAAGGCGAAGCCGCGCGGCTCGAAGGTGCGCGGCTACCTGGCGACCTGCAAGGCGGGCAGCCATGTGGTCAAGGCGTCGTCCACGAAGAACCGCTCGCCGCTTCGCGTCCGCGGCCTTCACTACGGAACGCGCTACTCGTGCACGCTGCGCGCGAAGAGCAAGGCCGGTCTGGGCAAGACCGCCAAGATCAAGATCGCCGCGTTCTAGCCGCGCTTGCGTCTTTCGCCAAGCTCGACTAAGTTCGAGCGTCGCGATGGAAGAACACGGAGAAAACGGCATGTCCGAGGCGCCTTCGAGCGCCGGTGGGCGCGACTACGCCGAGTTGGGCGAGCGCGTCGCCGCCGTGCTGGCCGCGGCCGAATCGGCTGCGGACGAGATCCAGGCCGACGCGGTTCGCAAGGCCGATGCGCTGCGCCGCCGGGCCGAAACCGAGGCTCGCGCAGAGGCCGAGGACGAGCGGGCGAAGGCGGTCGCCGAGGCCTCGCGTCTTCGCCGCGCGGCGGTCGCTGATGCCGAGGCCGTTCGCGATGCGGCGCAGGCCGCGGCCGGACGGATCGCGCAGGAAGGCCAGCGCCGGCTCGGGGAGCTCCGCACCGAGGCACGGTCGCTCGAGGGCAAGTTCGAAGCCGCCGTCGACGATCTCCACGATCTGATCGCCCAGCTCGAGGCGGTCGTCCGCGATGCGGCGCAGCGGCCTGAGCACGCCGAGCCCGAGGCGGACACCGATCCCGGCCGTGAGCTCGAGGCCGATCTTCGGCCCGCCGCCGCGTTTGCCGAGCCGGCCGCCGATCCGCCCAACGGGCAGCCCTCGCAGCTCCAGTAGCGCTCCATACACTGGCGGCGTGAGCCGGTTTCTCGAGCGTCTGCAGGAAGGCCCGGTCGTCGTTTCCGACGGCGGAACGGGCGCGCTGCTCTCCGCGCGGGTGCCGCGCCTGCGCGCGCCCGAGGAAGCGAATCTGCGCGCGCCCGAGGCGGTGATCGGCGTCCACACGGCCTTCATCGCGGCCGGAGCCGAGCTGATCGAGGCGAACACGTTCGGCGCCAACCGCCGCAAGCTTTCCGGCCTGCTCCTCGATGACCAGCTCGAGGAGATCGTCGAGGCTGGCGTCAAACTCGCGCGCGAAGCGCGCGACGTCTCCGGCCGGCAGGTGTTCGTCGCCGGCTCGATCGGCCCGCTTGGCGAGCTCGACGGGACGCACGGCGGGGAGGACGCGCACGAGGTCTTTTTCGAGCAGGCGCGGTTGCTCGAGGGCCGCGGCGTCGACCTGTTCATGGTCGAGACGTTCTTCGACCTCGAGGAGCTCGAGACGGCGGTGGCCGCCGTTCGCGCCGCGTCGTCGCTGCCGATCGTCGCGCAGCTGACCTTCGACGAGGACGCCGAGACGCTGGCCGGTGTCGCCGCCGGCGAGGCGGCCGAACGGCTTCGCTCCGCCGGCGTCGCCGCGATGGGCGCCAACTGCGGCCTCGGCCCGGGCGCCGCGCTGGCCGCGCTGGCCGAGATGTCCGCGACGGCGGACGGCTTCGCGCTGACGGCCCAGCCGAACGTGGGGTTGCCCGCCCGGCGCGGCGGCCGCATCGTCTATCCGAACGCGACGCCCGACTACTTCGCCGAGTTCACGGCGCAGGCGTCGAACCTCGGCGCGCGAATCGTCGGCGGCTGCTGCGGCACGGGCCCGGCGCAGATCGCGGCGATCCGCTCGGCGGTCGAGGAGCACCGCGAACCGCGGGTCGCATTCGTGGCCGTGGACCGCGACCTCGCCGAGGTGGCGTCGATCCGTCCGCAGGCCGAGACGACGACGCTCCTCCAGCGCAAGCTCGACGCGAAGGAGTGGTGCGTCTCGGTCGAGCTCGATCCGCCCAAGGGCACGAACATGGAGGCGATGCTCTCCGTCGCGGCGACGCTCAAGGCGTCGGGAGTCGTCGACGTGGTGGACATCAACGACAACCCGATGGCGCGCGCCCGCCTGTCGGCGCTCATGGCGTCGGCCACGATCGAGCGCGTCGTGGGGATCGAGACGATTCCGCACGTGACGCCGCGCGACGCGTCGGTGATGGGCCTCCAGTCGCAGCTTCTCGGGGTGCACTCGGAGGGAATCCGCAACGTGCTCGCGGTAACCGGCGATCCGCCGCACGTCGGCGACTATCCGGGCTCGAACGGCGTCTACGACATCGACTCGATCGGCCTGACTGCGCTGCTCACGCGGCTGAACCACGGCGAGGACTACTCCGGCAAGGCGATCGACGCGCCGACCTCGTTCTACATCGGCGTGGCCGTCAACCCGTCCGCGGAGGACCTGGACTCGGAGATCGAGCGGTTCCGGCGCAAGCTCGATGCGGGCGCGCAGTTCGCGATGACGCAGGCGCTCTTCGATCTCGCGTACCTCGACCGGCTCTTCGACAAGATCGGCGAGTCGCCGGTGCCGATCCTGGTCGGCGTCTGGCCGGTGCGGAGCTTCGAGCTCGCGTTCCGGCTCCACAACGAGGTGCCCGGAATCACGATCCCGGACGCGGTGCAAAAGCGGCTCGCCGACGCGGGCGCCGACGCGCCGAAGGTCGGGCTCGAGATCGCGCGCGAGCTCTACGAGGCGTCGCGCGACAAAGCGGCCGGGGTGTACGTGATTCCACCGTTCAAGGATCCGGCGGCGGCGCTCGACCTGCTGTTGTGACCGTGCGTTGCTCGTGGGGCGAGGGCGAGGCGATGCAGGACTACCACGACCGCGAGTGGGGCCGGCCGGTCACGACCGAGGCGGGGCTCTTCGAGCGGCTGTGCCTCGAGGCGTTCCAGTCCGGGCTCTCGTGGAGCACGATCCTGGCCAAGCGCGAGGGGTTCCGCCGGGCGTTCGCGCGGTTCGATCCAGAGGCCGTGGCCCGGTTCGGCGAGTCCGACGTGGAACGTCTGATGGCCGACGCGTCGATCGTTCGGAACCGGGCCAAGATCGACGCGGCGATAGCGAACGCGGGCGCGGTGGTCGCCCTACGCGGCGCCGAGGCACCGTTCCCGGAGCTCGTGTGGTCGTTCAGCCCGGATCCCGTGGCGTCGCCGGCGGAGATTCCGGCGGTCACGGACGAGTCGAAGGCGCTGGCCAAGGCCCTGAAGGCGAACGGGTTCCGCTTCGTCGGCCCGACGACCGCGTATGCGCTCATGCAGGCAGCGGGGCTCGTGAACGACCACGTGACGGACTGCTGGGTGCGCGCGGAGGTCGAGATCGAGCGGGTCGAAGCACGAACGCGGCTCACCGCGCGCTCTTGATCCAAAGCCGCGCGAATTCCGGCACAAAGCGCGCGAGACACGGCACACATTCCTCGATAGCGTGAATGTTGGGGCGCGCGGTCCCCCGTTGGGGGCCCGCCGCGAACCACGGTTCGGCCTGCGGCGATTTCGGACAGCGCTCGCGCGGGCGAGGCGCATGGTTAGACTCTTTGCCATGGCCGAGCGCGGAACCATGGGAGTCAAGACCGGACTCGCCGAGATGCTCAAGGGCGGCGTCATCATGGACGTCACCACCGCCGAGCAGGCCAGGATCGCCGAAGACGCCGGCGCAGTCGCCGTCATGGCGCTCGAGCGCGTCCCGTCCGACATCCGCCGCGACGGGGGCGTCGCGCGCATGGCCGACCCGACCAAGATTCGCGAGATCCAGGAAGCCGTGACGATTCCGGTGATGGCCAAGGCGCGCATCGGGCACTTCGTCGAGGCGCAGGTGCTCCAGGCGCTCGACGTCGACTACATCGACGAGAGCGAAGTCCTCACGCCCGCCGACGAGGAGCACCACATCGACAAGTGGGCCTTCGACATCCCGTTCGTGTGCGGCTGCCGCGACCTCGGCGAGGCGCTTCGGCGCCTGAGCGAGGGCGCCGCCATGATCCGCACAAAGGGCGAAGCGGGAACCGGGGACATCGTCAACGCAGTCCGCCACATGCGGACGGTCTTCGGCGGGATCCGCCGCCTGGGCTCGCTGTCCGAGGACGAGCTCTACACCGAGGCCAAGAACCTCCGTGCACCGCTTGAGCTCGTTCGGCTCGTCGCCAAGGAAGGTCGTCTCCCCGTCGTGACGTTCACGGCGGGCGGCATCGCGACTCCCTCCGACGCCGCGCTCTGCATGCAGCTCGGCGCCGACGGCGTCTTCGTCGGCTCCGGGATCTTCAAGAGCGAGGATCCGTCCACGATGGCGAAGGCGATCGTCGAGGCGACCACGCACTTCCGCGACGCCGAGGTGCTGGCGCGCGTCTCGTCCGGGCTCGGAGAGCCGATGCGCGGCCTGTCCGCGGCCAGCCTGGCGCCCGAAGAGCTGCTCGAAACCCGCGGCTGGTAGCCGGGCGCGGCGGCAGCGCCGGGCTAGAGTAGGACGCATGAGCGATAGAGCGCGAATCGGGATCCTCGCCGTCCAAGGGGACGTTCGCGAGCACGCCGCAACGCTGCACGGCCTGGGCGCGGAGGCCGTCGAGGTGCGCCGCTCGGACGAGCTTGCAGCTACCGATGGAATCGTGCTCCCGGGCGGCGAATCGACCGCGATCGGGAAGCTGATCGCCCTGTCCGGCCTGGAGGAGCCGCTGCGCGCCTACGACCGGCCGATGTTCGGCACCTGCGCCGGGATGATCCTGCTCGCCCGCGACGCGGTGGACGGCATCGAGGGGCAGCCGCTCCTTCGCCGGATGGATCTCGTCGTGCGCCGCAACGGGTACGGACGCCAGCTCGCGAGCTTCGAGGCCGATCTCGAACTGGCCGGCGACGCGGAGCCGCTCCACGGCGTCTTCATCCGCGCGCCGCGCGTCGTCGAGGCGGGGCCCGAGGTCGAGGTGCTCGCGACGCTCGACGGGGATCCCGTGCTCGTCCGGCAGGGGAAGGTCATGGCCGCGGCGTTCCATCCGGAGCTGACCGCGGACACCCGCGTGCACGAGCGCTTCCTCGCGCTCGTCCGGGAGGAGGCGTATGTCCGGGCATAGCAAGTGGTCGTCGATCAAGCACAAGAAGGGCGCTGCTGATGTCAAGCGCGGCCAGCTCTTCTCCAAGCTCTCGCGCGCGCTGATCGTCGCGGCGCGCGACGGCGGGCCCGATCCCGACGCGAACGTCGCGCTCCAAAACGCGATCGCCAAGGCGCGCGAAGCATCGATGCCGAAGGACAACATCGAGCGCGCGATCGCCCGCGGCGCCGGCACGGCGGGCGACGGCGAGTCCTACGAGCACGTGACGTACGAGGGCTACGGCCCGACCGGGGTGGCGATCCTCGTCGATGCGCTCACGGACAACCGCAACCGCACCGCTGCCGACGTGCGCCACGCCTTCGACAAGAACGACGGGAACCTCGGCGCAACCGGCGCGGTCGCCTGGCTCTTCGAGCGCAAGGGCGTCATCCTCGTGGACGCCGAGCGCTTCGCCGAGGACGACGTGGTGATGGCCGCCGCCGACGGGGGAGCCGAGGACGTCGAGCGCGACGGGTCGAGCTTCCGCGTGACGTCCGAGCCGGAGGCGTTCCCGGCCGTGCGCGCCGCGCTCGAAGCCGCCGGCATCGACTTCGAGACCGCCGACCTGACGATGGTCCCGAAGACGACCGTCGAGGTCGACGACGAAGCGACGGCGCGCAAGGTCGTCCGGCTGATGGACGCCCTGGAGGAAAACGACGACGTCCAGGACGTCTACGCGAACTTCGACATCCCCGAGCGCGTGCTCGAGGCCGTCGCCGGCTAGACCTTCGGCAGCCGGACCGGACGGGTCGAGACGAAGCTCTTCGTCGACCCGGTCCGCTTGAGCGTGATCCGCACGGTGGCGGGACCGGCCTTCGTCTTCTTCGGTACCTGGAGCTGCAGCTTGCGCCGGCCGGCGGCGAGCATGGCGGAGCTTGTGGCCACGACCTTTCCGCCCACGCGGAGCTGCGCGCTCGCCGCGGAGGCCGCCGTGAGGTCGAGCGTCACGGTGACGACGCGCTTGCGCTTCGTGACGGCCGCCTTGACCTGCTTGACCGTTCCCGGCGCGAGCTCGGGCGGGGGCGGAGGCGGCTTGGGCAGCTCGCGGAAAATCGCCTTCGTCTCGACCAGGCCGGTGACGGTGACCGTGCAAGGGCCGTCTCCGGAGCACGGGCCCTCCCAGCGCTGGAAGGCATGTCCAGCCTGAGGCGTGGCGGTCAGCGTGATCGGGGCCGCGTCGTCCGGAACGCCCAGGCCGCACTCGGAAACGCACGACATGCTGCCGGCGCTGCTGGTCACGTACCCCTGGCCCTCGACCTTCACGGACAGGTAGTTCCCGACCATCAGGCTCCCGTGCATCATGTCCGAGTGGAGGTCGCAGAACCAGCGGTAGCGGCCGTTGTCGAGCGGGACGTTGGCGAAGACGAGCGGGTCGAATGACGTGAAGGCGACGTTCGTCCCGTCCGGGCTGGCGGTGCCGAAGTTGACGGGCGGGCCGGCTTCCCCGTAGGTGTCGAGCGGCCCGCGCACGTGGATGCTGTGGATCGGCGCCCGGTCGGTCAGCGAAAACGTGTACGACCCGGGCGTGACGTAGGTCGCGGGCGAGCCGCTGAGCGTCATCGGCAGCGTCAGCCCGACGATGCTCACGTTCAGCACGGTCTCCTGCGCAGCAGCGCCGGCCGGAAGCCCGAGGGCGACCGCGCAGACGAGAGTGACGACGCGCCGGACGGGCATCAGAGGCGGATTGTACGAGCCGAGCTGAAGGTCTTTCCCGTGACGGAGTCGGTGAACGTCAGCCGCAGCGCGTAGCTCCCGGCCTTCGCGGACTTGGGCACCCGCACCTGCACGAGCCGGCTTCCGGCCGCCAGATGGAATGTCTTGGAGGCGATCTTGGCGCCCTTCCTGCGCAGCTCGACCTTCCCGCCGGTGTGCCGTGCGACGCTGAGCTTCACTCGGATCGTGCGCACGCCGTTCTTGCGCGCGACGGTGACGCTCTTCACGCTCGCCGGCGCCGTGGCGGGCGGCGGAGGCGGCGTCGTGACGGGAGGAGGCTGCGGGAGCTGCCGAAACTGCGCGCCCACGCTCATGAAGCCGGTCACCGTGAACGTGCACCCGAGAACGCCTGAACAACTGCCGCTCCAGCCGAGGAACTCCGAGCTTCCCGATCGGCGTCGCGGTCAGGGTCACCGGCGTCGGAGCCGCGAACGGCAGCACGCAGGCGCCGCCGCAGTAGATCCCGGACGGGAGGCTCGAGACGACGCCGGCGCCGCTACCGGTCTTCGTCACCTCGAGAACGTCGCCCACCGTGAACGACCCGTACATCGAGCCCGGATGCCGGTCGCAGTTGAAGCCGTACTCGCCGCCCGTGAACGTCACGATCCAGGTCTCGAGCACGGCGCTCAGGTTGCCGACGGGCGTCGCCTCGTCCACGCCCGGGCCGTGCAGGTGAAAGTTGTGGCCGGAGGTCGAGTCGGTGACGATCACCGTGTAGATCCCGGCCGGGAGATGCGTGACGTCGGCGCCGTCCAGCTTGAGCCTCGATGTCCCGCGCGGCGTTCACCGAGCCGTAGAGGGTCGTCGCCGACGCGGTTGCGGGCACGGCGAGGCCGATCAACACAAGGAGGAGCGTCAGAAAGGCCCGCCGCACGCGCGGGAGTCTATTCCGCGCAGCGGTGCGCTACTTCGGCAGCTTGACCGTGCGGCTGACCTTGTAAGCCGTGGTCGAGCCGGTCTTGCCCTTGAGGACGATCGCCACCTTGACGTTCCCGGCCTTCGTCTTCTTCGGGATGGTCAGCTTGACGGTGCGGTGGCCGGCCGTGAACGCCTTGGTCGCGGACACGATCGCCTTGCCGTTTCGCGTGACCCTCACCTGAACAGTCAGAGCGCGGGTCGCGTCGAGCATCACGGTGATCGTGCGGACGCCCTTCTTCTTCGCGGCCTTCACGCTTGCCACGGTCGCCGGCGTGCCGCTCCCCGGCGGCGGTGGCGGCGGGCCTCCGCCTCCCGGGCCCGTGAACGTGGCCGTGACCGACACGGCGCCGGAGACCGGAACCTCGCACGTGGCGGTCCCGCTGCACGGCGCGCCCCAGCCTGTGAAGGTCGAGCCCGTGCCCGCGACCGCGGTCAGCGTGACGGTTCCGCCCGCCGGATACCCGGCCGCGCAGGTTCCTCCGCAGGCGATCCCGGCCGGCACGCTCGTCACGGTGCCCTGGCCCGTCCCGGCCTTCGCGACCGTGAGCACGTTTCCGACCGTGAAGTCGCCGAACATGGATCCCGGATGCACGTCGCACTGGAAGTGGTAGGCGCCGTGCCCGAACGTGACCGTCCAGGTCGGCGACTCGGCGCTCGAGATGCTCGTCATCTCGCTCACGTCCGGGCCCGAGAGGTGGAAGTTGTGCATCTCGGTCTCGTCGTGCACCTCGATCGTGTACGTCCCCGGATCGAGGTGCGTGACCGGGACCCCGTCCTTCGTGAGAGAAATCGTGGCACTGTCCGTCACCGTCGCGACCAGCTGCGCGTGGGCAACCCCAGGCGCAGCCAGCGCGACGGCACAGACAGCGGAGAGAAGCGTGATTCGAACCACGTTCGTTTCTACGCGGCCCGGCGCTTCGCGGATTCGCGCAGGAACGTCCGGGACGGCGCCTAACCTCGACTCGTGAAGGTTCTCGGCATCGATCCGGGCACTGCAGCGTGCGGATACGCGGTGGTGGACTCGCAGGGCGGCCGCCTGGCGGCGCTCGACTACGGCTGGTGGAAGACGTCCGCGCGCGAGGCGCCGGCTGTCCGGCTGAAGACGATCCACGACGCCGTCGCCGAGCTGATCGCCGAGCACCATCCGGATTCGGTCTCGCTCGAGGAGTCGTTCGTCGGCGCCGACGCGCGGTCGGCGCTCTTCGTCGGGCAGGCGCGCGGGGCGCTCATGGTCGCCTGCGCGTCCGCGGATCTCGACTGCACGGAGTACTCGCCGTCGAGCGTGAAGCAGGCCGTCTGCGGCTACGGCCGCGCGGACAAGGGCCAGGTGAACCGCATGGTCACGACCATCCTCCGCCTCGACGCGCCGCCCAAGTCGGACCACGCATCCGATGCGCTCGCCGTCGCCATCTGCCACGCGCTCGCCTCGCCGCTTTTGGCCGCGATGGCCGCCGGAGGCTCGCGATGATCGCGCAGCTGCGCGGAACGCCGGTTTCCTGGGGCGCGGACTCGCTCGTCCTCGATGTGAACGGCGTCGGCTACCGGCTGCACGCGACGCCGTCGGCGATCCGCAAGGCCGAGGGCTCGGGCGAGCTGACGGTCCAGACCTACCTCCACGTGCGCGAGGACACGATGCAGCTGTACGGCTTCGCGGAGCCCGGCGAGCGGGAGCTGTTCGAGCTGCTACTCGGCGTGAGCGGCGTCGGCCCGAAGGTGGCGCTCGCGATCGTCTCCGGCTACACGCCGGCCGAGCTGCGCCGCGCGATCGTCCGCGAGGACGTGGCGCTCTTCGAGTCGATCCCGGGCATCGGGCGCAAGACCGCGCAGCGCGTGTGCCTCGAGCTGCAGGAGAAGATCGCCCCCCTGGCCGTGGTGCCCGCCGCGGGCGGGGAGGAGGAGAACGACGCGCACCTCGTCGCCCGCGACGCGCTCGTCGAGCTCGGCTACTCGGTCAACGAGGCCGAGAAGCGCCTGGCCGAGATCGACTCGTCCCTGCCGGCCGCCGAACGTGTGCGCCAGGCGCTGAGGGCCGCATGAGCGCGGCGCCGGAACGCGTCACCGCTGCCGCGCTGGTCGTGGAGGACGACGAGCTCGAATCGTCGCTCCGTCCGCGCAGGCTGGCCGATTTCGTCGGGCAGGAGCGCGTCAAGGAACAGCTCTCGATCGCGCTCGAGGCGACGAAGGCCCGTGACGAGGCGCTCGACCACGTGCTGCTCGCCGGCCCGCCCGGCCTCGGGAAGACGACGCTCGCCTACGTGATCCGCGAGGAGCTCGGCGTCGGCGTGCGCACCGTCGCGGGGCCCGCGCTCGAGCGGAAGGGCGACATCGCCGCGATCCTCACCTCGCTCGAGGCGCGCGACATCCTCTTCGTGGACGAGATCCACCGCCTGAACCGCTCGGTCGAGGAGATCCTCTACGGCGCGCTCGAGGACTTCAGGCTCGACATCGTCGTCGGCCAGGGTCCGGCCGCGCGCACGCTGACACTCGACCTGCCGCCGTTCACGCTGATCGGCGCGACCACGCGTACGGGGCTCCTGACCACGCCGCTTCGCGACCGCTTCGGGATCACGTACCGGCTCGAGCTCTACAACGAGGAGGAGCTCGGCCGGATCGTGCGCCGCTCCGCCAAGATCCTCGGCGTCGAGGTGGCGCCCGAGGCGTGCGAGGAGATCGCCCGCCGCTCCCGCGGGACACCTCGCGTCGCCAACCGGATTCTCCGCCGCGTCCGCGACGTCGCCGAGGTGCGCCACGACGGCGCGGTGTCGATCGCCGTCGCGCGCGAGGCGCTCGAGCTGCTCGAGGTGGACGACGCGGGCCTCGAGCGCGCCGACCGCGAGATGCTCGACGCGATCGCGAACAAGTTCGGCGGCGGGCCGGTCGGCCTGTCGACGCTCGCGGTCACGCTCGGCGAGGAACCGGAGACGATCGAGGACGTCTACGAGCCGTATCTCCTGCAGCTCGGCCTGATCCAGCGGACGCCTCGCGGACGGATCCTCACCGACCTCGGCCGCGAGCGCGTCGGAACCCCCGCCGCGTCGTCGAGCCTCTTCTAGCCGCGCTCCTTACAGCACCTTGACGTTGCGTTCGCCATGGGGCGAGCGAGCATGGAATCTGGGCCTGCGGGGTAGTCACGGGCCAATTCCCGGCTTGATGGCAAGTGCATCTGCGGCCCGTTGCTAGCCTCGCCGGCTTCAAAACCAAGGGAGGGGAATCCTTGCGAAAGAGAACAGTTGCCCTCGTCATCGCCCTCGTGGCAGTGCTCGCGATTGCACCGCTCAGCGCGACGGCAGGCGGGAGTCATCACCAGAACGGTCACGGCGGCAAGAAGAGCTGGCACCACGGAGGCAAGAGCCGCAGTTCGGCCTCCGCGCTCGAGCGGGCCGTGACGACCCGAGGCATCAAGGAGCATCTGCGCGCGTTCCAGCATTTCGCTAACCGAAGCGACGGAACCCGCGTCGACGGCACGCCCGGCTTCGAGAAGTCGGTCGCCTATGTGGCCCGCAAGGCCAAGAAGGCCGGCCTCAAGGTGAGCGTGCAGTCGTTCACGTTCGACCGGTTTTCCGAGACGGCGGCCCCGGCGTTCGACCGAACCGCGCCGACGGCGCAGACGTACGCCCAGGGGACGGAGTTCGAGACGATGGAGTACTCGGGCAGCGGGAACGTCACCGCGCAGCTTGTCCCGACGAACGACATCGTGATCCCGCCGGTCGGCGGCTCGACGAGCGGCTGC
Organism: uncultured Thermoleophilia bacterium; assembly: GCA_963716435.1. Taxonomy (GTDB): domain Bacteria; phylum Actinomycetota; class Thermoleophilia; order Gaiellales; family Gaiellaceae; genus CAVRUF01. The sequence continues at coordinate 2,030,434 of OY970312.1, read as the reverse complement.
GAGGCAGCGGACTTTCCCGCGGCCACCTCGGGGAAGATCTCGCTGATCCAGCGCGGCACGTGCCCGTTCGGCCAGAAGGTGGCCAACGCGGCGGCCGCTGGAGCGATCGGCGTCGTGATCTTCAACGAGGGCAACGCGCCCGACCGCGAAGGCGTGATCGCCGGAACGCTCGGCGCTCCGCAGGCGACCATCCCGGCTGTGGGAACGTCGTTCGCGATCGGCCAGCAGCTCTACACGACCGCCGGTGCGGCCGTGCACATCTCGGTGACGGCGACGGTCATCACGACCGAGTCGTTCAACGTCATCGCCGATACGAAGTGGGGCGACCCGAATAAGACGATCGTGGTCGGCGCCCATCTCGACTCGGTCGAGGCGGGTCCCGGGATCAACGACAACGGCTCGGGCTCGGCCACACAGCTCGAGATCGCGGAGCAGCTGAACAAGCTCCACATCAAGCCGAAGAACCGCATCCGCTTCGCGTGGTGGGGCGCCGAGGAGTTCAACCTGCTCGGCTCCGAGGAATACGTGGGCGGCCTGTCGGAGACTGAGCTGGCGAAGATCTCGCTGAACCTCAACTTCGACATGATCGCCTCGCCGAACTTCGTCCGGTTCATCTACGACGGTGACGGCGACGAAACCGGCACGGCAGGTCCTGCGGGTTCCGACCAGATCGAGGCGGTGTTCGAGAAGTTCTTCGACAAGCGCCACCTCGCAACCGAGGCGACCGCGTTCGACGGCCGCTCGGACTACGGCCCGTTCATCGACCGGGGCATCCCGGCGGGTGGTCTCTTCACCGGTGCCGAGGGCATCAAGACGCCGGAGCAGGCAGCGATCTACGGCGGCACGGCCGGCGCGCAGTTCGACCCGTGCTACCACCAGGCCTGCGACACGATCAAGAACATCAGCTGGAAGGCGCTCGACCAGATGTCGGACGCCGAGGCTTACGCGGTCTTCACCTACGCGATGGCGAAGACCCCGCCCGATCCGGCGTCCGGACACGGACAGCACCGGAAGGCGAACGGCTTCGTCCGCGGCGGGAAGCGCTTCCGCTAAGGCCGATCGAGCCTGGGGAGGGGCGGCTTCGGCCGTCCCTCCTCTAGGCCAAGGCGTTGCCGAGGAATGCGACCTCGGCCGGCGCGAAACGCTGCCAGGTGTTCAGGTTGTGGACGCCCGGCATGATCCCGCCCGACGGCGGAGGATCGAACCGGTCGCGGAACGCCTCGGTCGCGCCGCGGAACGGATCGTCGGCGCCGCAGTCGACGCGCACCGCGAGCCCTCGCAGCCGGTCGACGCCCGCGTACACGTCGTTTCGCGCGTAGTCGGCCGCGTCGTCGAACGCGTCCGGGACCGCGTTCGCCTGTTCGGCCTGCGTGCGCCAGAGCGCGGGGCTCACGGCGACGACGGCTTCGAAGAGCTCGGGTCTCCGCTCGGCGGCGAGGAGCGCGCCATAGCCGCCCATCGACCAGCCGAGGAGACCGCGCCGCGGGTTCTCGAGCCCGAGCCGCTCCTCGCAGAACGGGATGAAGTCGTCGAGGAGCAGGGCGCGGCGATCCTCGCCGGTCTTGCGCCTGTGCCAGTAGGAGACGCCCGAATCGAGCGACGCGACGATGAACGGCGGCGCGTCCGACTCGGCGATGAAGTCGGGGATCCGAAGGTGCTCGATCGCGGCGGCGTTCGAGTCGCGGCCGGGGAGGCAGTAACAGATGGGGAGCGTCGCGGCTTCGACGCCCGCCGGGACGGCGATCACCCAGCCGATCGGCGTCTGCGAGTGCTCGGAGCGGATCTCGCCTCGCGTGAGGCTTGCGTTCGAGCCGGCCGGGAGCCGTGCCGCCGGTCCTTCGTCGCGCGTGAAGTGGTCGTAGACGCGGCGCGGTCCGAGGACGGCAAGTCCTCCTCCGGCCGCAAGGACGACTCCGCCGCCTGCGACGAGGAATGCGCGGCGGGTCAGCCTCTCCATCGAGCGCGACGGTCCCGGATCAGGGCCGGAACTGCAACTTGTGCCAGGAGGGCACGGGGGCGAGCTCGAGGAGGGCGCGGCCGCCGTTCGGGTCGCGGTAGTCGAAGTCGCCGGTCCGGTCGTCGAAGGAGATCTCCAGGAGATTCTCCTTCAGCCGGTGGTCGAGCCAGGCGCTGCGGAAGACGAGCTTGCGCAGCCAGTAGACGAGCGACTCGCCGTTCACGATCGAGAGCTGCTCCCAGTGGCGGACGAGGTACTCGCCGAGCGGGCTCTGCGGTTCTGAGATCCGCGCCTCGGAGGCGAGCTCGACGAGGTCGGCCGACTCCTCGGGCTCGAGATCGCGGGGCTCGACGAGGCCGAGCTTCACCGCGGCGGCGCTCACGCGCTGCTCGAAGTCGACCGCGTTGAAGCCGAAGCGCCAGCCGAGGAACTCGACCATGTACTCGTCGCCGGACGCGTAATTGGTCTCAGGCATCGCTGACGGGGGTTTCGCCGGAGGCTGGGCAGAGAGGGAGCACTCGTCTGAGGATAGCCCCGGATTCCGGTCACGGCGCTGGTAGTGCGATACGGCACGCAAGCTGTGGAGCGATTGGCACAGAAATGACGCTTTTCCGTGCCAGGCAGGTGCGCGTTTCCCCGGTACGCTCGAAGTGGCGGCAGGTTCACTTGCCACCCTGGGTGGGGTCGTCGCGCACGCGCGCGTGGGACCGAGGCCCGCCCGAGTGCGTCGGCCGCGCCGGCCTGCGGGCGGAAAACGGGCACGCGCACAGCCTCCGTCCGACGCTGCCGCCACTCTGGATTCCATGTACGAGGGCACGTGGACGATCCGTCCCTGCCCCCGCGGTGAGGTGAAGGCCCTGGCGTCGGCCCTCGACCTCAGCGAGACGACTGCCAGCGTCCTCGTCCGGCGGGGGTACGGAGACCCGGCGCAGGCCAGCGCCTTCCTCGACGCGGGCGATCCAGGGCACGATCCGTTCGTCGCTCGGCGCGATGCAGGAGGCCTGCGACGCGATCCGCGAGACGATCGCGGCCGGCAAGCGGATCTGTGTGCACGGCGACTACGACGTGGACGGGATCTGCGCGACCGCGCTCGCCGTCTCCGCGCTGCGCGAGCTCGGCGCCGACGTCGACTGGCACCTCCCGAGCCGCTTCGAGGAGGGCTACGGCGTCGCCGGCGAGACGCTCGAACGGCTCGCGGACGAGGGCTGCGGGCTCCTCCTCACGGTCGACTGCGGGATCACGGCGGTCGCCGAGGTCGAGGCCGCCAAGGCGCGCGGGCTCCGCGTCGTCGTGACCGACCACCACCGGCCCGGGGAGTCCCTTCCGGATTGTCCCGGTGGTGGCACCGCGCCCGTCCGACTATCCCTTCCAAGAGCTTTGCGGCACCGGCGTCGTGTGGAAGCTGCTCCAGGCGCTCGGCGCCCCCGACCTCGAACGACGGCTGGATCTCGTCGCGCTGGCGACGGTGGCCGACGTCGTGCCGCTCGTGGACGAGAACCGCTACCTGGTGTCCGCCGGCCTGCGGCGCGTGGCCAAGACGACCAGCCCCGGGCTGCGCGCCCTGATGAAGACCGCCCACGTCGATCCGGCGACCGTCGAAGCGGGCCAGCTCGGGTTCCGGCTCGCGCCGCGGATCAACGCCGCCGGCCGGCTCGGTCATCCGCGCGCAGCGCTCGAGATGCTCCTCACGGACGACCGGGCCGAGGCCGAGCGCCTCGCCGGCGAGCTCGAGACGCTGAACCGCGACCGCCAGGCCGTCGAGGAGCGCATCCTCCGCGAGGCGATCGCCCAGGTGAAGGAATGGCCCGAGCCCGCGCAGCGCCGCCGCGGCTACGTGCTCGCGGGCGAGGACTGGCACCGCGGCGTGATCGGAATCGTCGCCTCGCGGCTCGTCGAGCGCTTCGGCCGCCCGGTCGTCCTGCTCGCGCCCGGGGAGGAAGGCTGGGTCGGCTCCGGCCGCTCGATCCCCGCGTTCGACCTGCACGCCGCACTTGGGGCCACGGCCGAGCACCTGACCCGCTGGGGCGGCCATCGCGCCGCCGCCGGGCTCTCGCTCGACTCGGAGAATCTCGACGCGTTCAAGCGCGCCTTCGCGGCGCACGCCGACTCGGTGCTCGACGACGCCGAGCTGGCGCCGACCCTGACCGTGGACGCCGTCGTGGACGGACGCGATCTCACGCTCGACCTCTGCGAGGAGCTCGAGCTCCTCGCTCCGTTCGGCCTGGGCAATCCGGGCGTGACGCTGCTCGTCGCCGGGTCGCAGCTCTCCGAGCTCGCCACAGTGGGCGAGGGCAAACACCTCCGGCTCGCCGTGACCGCGAACGGCTCCCGCTCGGGCGCGATCGCGTTCGGCTGGGGCGAGCGGCTCGACCGTTACCGGCGGCCCGGGCTCTACGACATCGCCTTCAAGCTCGACGCGAACCGCTGGAACGGCACTGTTGCGCCGCAGCTCGTCGTCAAGCGGATCTACGAGACGCCGACCCGCTACGACGAGCTCCGCACCAGTCTGGCCGCGGAGTGGAGGGCGGGCGCCGAGAGTTGGACGCCGCAGGCGCGGCAGATCTTCGAGGAGCTCGGGCTCGTCGAAGAGCCGGGCGGCCGGCGCAGCCTCGCGGAGTCGCCGACCTTCCGCGCGGTGCTCGCTGAGCAGCTGGCCGCGGCCGCGTAGCGGGCGTTTCCACAGGGAGGGCCGGAGCTACACTGAGCCCATGGGCCAAGCCGTCCAGGCGCACGCCTCGGAGCGCCACCGGCAAGAGCTGGAGGAGCTTCTCGACGAGGTCGCGACGTACAACCCCGACGTCGACCGCGACCTGATCGTCCGCGCCTACGTCCTGGCGAGCGAGGCTCACGACGGGCAGCACCGGCGCAGCGGGGAGGACTTCGTCGAGCATCCGCTGGGCGTCGCGCGCATCCTCACGGAGCTCCGCGCCGACGACCCCACCCTGGCCGCGGCGCTTCTCCACGACGTCGTCGAGGACACAGACCGCACGATCGAGGACGTCCGCGGCGAGCTCGGCGACGAGATCGGCCAGCTGGTCGAGGGCGTCACCAAGCTGACGCGGATCCATTTCCAAAGCCGCGAGCAGGCGCAGGCGGAGAACTACCGCAAGATGGTGCTGGCGATGGCGCAGGACGAGCGCGTCATCCTGATCAAGCTCGCCGACCGGCTGCACAACATGCGGACGATCGAGTACCTGGGGCGCCAGAAGCAGATGCAGAAGGCGCGCGAGACGCTCGAGGTGTACGCGCCGCTCGCGCACCGCCTCGGTATCCACACGATGAAGTGGCAGCTCGAGGACCTCGCGTTCGCGACGCTCCATCCGCGCAAGTACGCGGAGATCCAGTCGATGGTGAACCAGCGCCGAGGCGACCGCGAGAAGTTCGTCGCGCAGGCCAGCTCCGCGCTGGAGGACGAGCTGACGAAGGTCGACATCCCGGTCGACATCGTCGGTCGCGCGAAGCACTTCTATTCGATCTACGAAAAAATGGCGAAGGGCGGCAAGGAGTTCAACGAGATCTACGACCTGACCGCCATGCGCGTCATCGTCGAGCGCGACGGCAAGGAGGGCGACCGCGACTGCTACGGGACGCTCGGGATCATCCATTCGGTGTGGAAGCCGATGCCTGGGCGGTTCAAGGACTACATCGCGATGCCCAAGTTCAACCTGTACCGCTCGCTGCACACGACGGTGATCGGGCCGGAGGGCCGCCCGCTCGAGATCCAGGTGCGAACGCGCGAGATGCACCGAACGGCCGAGTACGGGATCGCGGCGCACTGGGCCTACAAGGACAAGCCGCGCAAGGGCCGCGAGTCGGAGCGGCTCGCCTGGCTCCAGCAGCTGGCGGACTGGCAGGAGGACGAGGCCGATCCGACCGAGCTGCGGCGGGCCTTCCCGGAGCTGGCCGCCGACGAGGTCTACGTCTACACACCGAAGGGCGAGCTGAAGAGCCTTCCGGCCGGCTCGACGCCGATCGATTTCGCCTATTCGGTGCACACCGACGTCGGCCACCGCACCGTCGGTGCCAAGGTAAACGGGCGCATCGTCCCGCTCCACTACCGGCTGCGCACCGGGGATTTCGTCGAGATCCTGACTTCCCGCGCGGTCGGGCGGGGCCCGTCGCGCGACTGGCTCTCGCTGGCCGCGTCCTCGCGCGCGAGAAACAAGATCCGCCAGTGGATCTCCCGGGAGACGCGCGAGGAGACCGAGACGCGCGGCCGCGAGGCGCTCGAGGCCTCGCTGAAGCAGCACAAGCTTCCGTACAAGAAGCTCGCCGGCTCGCCGCTCCTCGCGGAGCTGATCCGGGAGATGGGCTTCAAGAAGGCGGAGGATTTCTACCTCGCGCTCGGCTCGGGAAAGCTCCAGGCAGGGCAGGTCACGAACAAGGTGCTGACGCGCCTGAAGACGAGCGAGGTCGCCGAGGAGGAGCTGCCCGCGCGGCCGAAGGCGCGCCACGCGCTCGCCTCGCAGGATTTCGGGATCATCGTCGAGGGGCTCGAGGGCGTCCTCGTCCGCATGGCGAAGTGCTGCACGCCCGTTCCCGGCGACGAGATCGTCGGCTACATCTCGCTCGGCAAGGGGATCACGATTCACCGGGACGACTGCCCGAACGTGAAGGCGCTCATGCGCAACCCCGAGCGGTTCACGCCGGTCGAGTGGGACGGCGGCGCGTCGCAGAGTTTCCGCGTGCAGATCGCGGTCACGTCGTGGGATCGCCCGCGGCTCCTCGAGGACGTCGCCCGGACGTTCGCCGAGTACGGCGCGAACATCGTCGAGTACGGTGGCCACGTGGACGACCAGATGGCGAAGAACTGGTACGTCGCGGAGGTCGGCGACGTCACGTCGCTGCGCGCGCTGCTCACCGCGCTGCGCAACGTCGAGGGCGTCTTTGACGCCTACCGAGTCACCCCCTCGTGACCGGCGAGGTCGAGTTCCTCCACGAGCTGGAGCGCGAGGACGAGGAGCTCGGCGCGCAACTGACCGGGCTCGACGGGCTGGCGCACGAGGTGGAGGAGATCGGCGCCCGAACGACGGTGCTCCTCGACCGGCTGAGCCGGCTGCCCGGAGAGCGGACGGCCGCGGCCGAGGTCTGCGCGGCAGCGGAGCACGAGGTCGAGGTGCGTCGCACCGAGCACGAGCGAATCCTCGCGGTCTCCTACCGCGACGAGGCCGAGGCCCGCCGCGACGAGGTTCGCGCGCGCGACCTGCTCCATTCCTCCGAGCGGACGGCCGAGGCGGCGAAGGCGACCGTACTGCACCTCGCCGGCGAGGCCGACGAGGTCGCGCGCGAAGCGCAGGAACTCGCGACGCGCGCAAACGATGCGGACGTCGATCCTCCCGCGGACGCGACGCTCGAAGCGATCGCAGCGTGGGCGACCGAGACCCGCGCGACCCTGTTCGTGCGCCGGGCCCAGGTTGCGGCCCAGCGCGAGGCCGCGATCCGGCAGGCGAACGAGCTCGGCTCGGCCCTCCTCGGCGAGCCGCTGGTCGCCCAGAGCGCGGCCCTCGTCGCACGCCGGGTCGAAGAAGCCGCGTCCTAAGCCCATTCGGGGGATTGGCCCCCGTTAGGAGCACGATCACTCGGATGAGGGATGTCGGGCCGCCGCGGGCGAGATACACCCTGTCCAATGGAGTCTGCGGCTCTACAACGGTCAACCGGCCTGAGCGCTTCGGCGGCGGCGTTCGAGTTCGCCGTGGTCTGGGCGACGATCGCCTCGGTGGTCGCGCTGACGCCGCCTGTTGACCCGACGCGCTCCGACTGGATCGCGTTCGCCGTCTTCCTTCCCCTCATCGCGTTCGTCCACCAGCTGTCGCGCGACCGGGAAAAGCATCAGGGCTCGGCGCTCTCGCTCGCGCCGATGTTCGCCGCCGCGCTGATCCTGCCGCCGCTCATGGCGGCCGGTGTCATCGCAGCCGCGTTCATCCCGGAGTGGATCCGGACGCGCGTGCCCTGGTACATCGCGGTCTTCAACGCGGCGAACTTCGTCGGCCCGGCGCTGGCGGCCCGGGTGGTCTTCGATCTCGTCGCGACCGGAGGCGCCGTGTCCTGGACGGTCGGAGCGCTGGCCGGGGTGGCCACGTTCCTGGTCGTCCAGTACGTCGTGCTCGCCGTGATGCTGCGACTCGCGCGCGGGGTGGCGATCCGCGACACGATCCGGCCCGACTGCGTGCTGATCGACGCGGGGCTCCTCTCGCTCGGCGCGCTCGGCGCTGCCCTGGCGGAGACGTCGCTCAGCCTGGTGGCGCTGCTCGCCCTTCCGCTGGCGCTTGCCTACCGCTCGCTCGAGATTCCGAGCCTTGTTGCGGCCTCGCGGATCGAGCCGAAGACCGGGCTTTTCAACATGCGCCACCTGAACTCGGTGCTCGAGACGGAGCTCCAGCGGGCCGGCCGGTTCGGCTATCCGGTCTCGCTCCTCATGATCGACGTGGATCACCTGCGCCGGATCAACGGCGAGCATGGACACCTCGCCGGCGACCGGGCGCTCCTTCAGGTGACCAAAGCCGTGCTGTCCGCGACGCGCGAGTACGACATCGCGGCGCGCTTCGGCGGCGATGAGTTTTGCGTCCTTCTTCCGCACACGGCTCTTGACGGAGCGCAGATCGTGGCGGAACGAATTCGGGGCGGGGTCGAACGTGCGGGGACCGACCTTGGTCTGACCGTTTCGGTCGGAGTGGCGTCGGTTCCCGCGGGCGGTTCGCCGGCGGAGCTCATCACGCTGGCCGACCGCGCCGCCTACCGCGCCAAGTTCAGCGGCCGCAACACGGTCGCCACCGCGCCCGAAGGCGACCCGGTCGTCGAGGCCGAGCGGCTCCTCGCGCAAGCGGTCGGCGAGTCCAAGTAACAGTCTGTTACTAGCGCCTGTGGACGCCGGAACCCTCGATGGGCACAAGGCTCACGTGGGTCCGGACTTAGTAACAGTCTGCAACTTGGGATGGATCCGCACGAAGTTGTGACGCTTCGGTGCGGGTTTTGTGCGCGGTCGCGGTCACGGCGATCAGGCCGTTGCGGCCCACGGCCAAGGAGACCAGGTCTCGCCGCGGCCCGCGGCTCAGGAAACCAGGTCTCGCCGCGGCCCACGGCCAAGGAGACCAGCTCTCGCCGCGGCCCGCGGCTCAGGAGGCCAGGTGACGCCGCGACGCTGCGGCTACGGCGACCAGGCGACGCCGCCTGTGTCCCAGGCGACGAGCGAGTGCTGCGAGATGAAGTCCGCGACCTGCTCGAGGAAGACGCGGTCGTCCTCGCCGAACGCGGCGGGTGTGTCCGAGTCGATGTCGATCTCGCCGACGACCTGTCCGTCGAAGGCGATCGGCACGACGATCTCGCTGCGCGTGGAGGGGAAGCACGAGAGGTAGCGCTCGTCCGAGTGCACGTCGTCGACGAGCTCGGTAACGCCGGTTGCGGCCGCGGCGCCGCAGATGCCCTGGCCGATCGGGATCCGGACGTGCTCGGTCGCCTCGGGGCCCTTCCATGGGCCGAGGACGAGATCCTCGCCCTCGACGAGGTAGATCCCGATCCAGGAGTAGTGCTCGAACCGCTCCGCGAGGAGCTCGACCGTCTGGCGGAGCACCTCGTCCGCCTCGGTTCCGCTGTTGACGATCCGGTCGATCGCCTCGAGCGCGCGGCCGTAGTCGTCGGCGCTCGTCATCCCGCCACCGCGGCCTCGAGGTCGGCGCCTTCGAACTTCTCGATCGCGTTGCGGTAGTCGTCCTCGATCGGCATCGGCCGGCGCGCGTCCAAATCGACGAGGACGAGCGTCTGCTCCGCGGTGCACATGAGGGTGTCGTCGCTCACGCGGAGCGCAGCGTACTCCGTGGTCAGGCTCGACCTCCCGATCTTCTTCGTGCGGACGAACACCTCGAGGAGATCGTCGAAGCGCGCGGGTGCCTCGTACACCACGTGGCAGGCGCGCATGACGAAGTCGCAGCCGTGCAAATCCTGGCTCAAAAGGCCCAGATGACGGACGTATTCGACCCGTGCGTAGTCGAAGTAGGGGAGGTAGCGACCGTAGTAGACGATCCCCTGCGCGTCGGTGTCCGAGAAGCCCACGCGCGTGTACGCGGAGAACTTGTAGGGCGGTCGGCGCCCCGACGGATGACCAAAGGAAAGGCTCACGGCCGCGATGCTACCCGCCTTGTCTGTTGCTTTGGCAACGATGGTGTGTTTCTCTTTCTGCCAGGGAATGGCTCTGAAACACCGATCTCCTACAAGGGGAGGGGAGATGACACCACGTTCGCGCGTGGCCGCGCTCACGACCGTGTGCGCTGTCGCGCTTCTCGCAGTTGGCTCCGCAGGGGCCGCCGTCAGGTCGAATGTCTCGCTGAACTTCTACGGCGCGACCGTTTCGGCGAGTACGTATTCGGATCTGCTCGGCGATGGAACGGACATCACGTCGGCCGACCAGGTCGGCTCCGGCTACAAGATCACCCTCGTGCTTTCGTCCGCACAGGCGAACGCGCTGAGGAAGGGCGGGGTTTCCGTCTCGCTCGTGCGGAACCAGTACGGCCGCACGGCCCGCCAGGAAGCCGCGTTCCAAAAGTCGACCGGCTACAACGTCTGGATGGACTACGACGGACCGGACGGCTTCGCGGCCGAGCTGAAGAAGATCGCGAAGCAAAATCCGGACATCGCGTCGCTCGAGTACATCGGGCGAACCGGTCAGGGCCGCAAGATCTGGGGCATCAAGCTGACCGACAATGCCAAGTGGGTGAAGGACGGCAAGCGGCCGGCGGTGTTCTACAGCGCAACGCAGCACGCGCGCGAGTGGATCGCGGCCGAGACCGACCGCCGTCTCCTCATGTGGTACATCGACCAGTACCGGGCGCACAACAAGAGCATCCGGAAGCTGCTCGACACCACCGAGCTCTGGTTCGTCCCGGTCATGAACCCGGACGGCTACCAGTACACCTTCCAAAGCCCGGACACGCGGCTTTGGCGCAAGACGCTCCGTGACAACAACGGGAACGGGACGATCGAGGTCGGCGACGGCGTCGATCCGAACCGCAACTACCCGGAGCACTGGAAGTACGACGAGGAGGGTTCCTCGAGCGTGCAGTCGAGTGACACCTACCGCGGGCCTGCGGCTCAGTCCGAGTCCGAGACTCGCGCGGCGATCCGGCTCCTCCAGCGGATCGGGTTCGCGTTCCAGGTGAACTACCACTCGTTCGGCCAGTGGCTGCTCTATCCCGAGGGATGGCAGATCGGCGCGCCCACCGCGGACGACCCGATCTACTACGCACTCTCCGGGAATCTCGACAACCCGGCGATTCCGGGCTTCAACCCAGGGCTCTCGTCCGACGTCCTCTACGTGACGAACGGCGAGACGACCGACTACGCGCACGTCAACACGAAGACGCTCGCGTGGACGCCTGAGCTGTCTGACGGCGGGTCGGGGCTGGGGTTCGTGTTCCCGGACGACGAGGCGCTCGTGCAGGCCGAGTTCGAAAACCAGCTGCCCTTCGCGCTCGACGTGGCGAAGTCGGCGAAGGATCCCTCCGACCCGGTGTCGCATCTCGGACTCGAGACGAAGCCGTTCTACCTCTCGAGCGACGACACCTACAAGGCGGGCCTTCCGCTTGCGAGCTTCAAGTTCTCGGTCTCCTACGGCGATCCGCAGCAGGTGCGGATCGTGGCGCTCCGTGAGCTCGGCAAGGTCGAGCTCAAGTACCGCATCAACGGCGGTTCGGTGAAGACCGAAAAGACGTCCGAGTGGGACGGCGGCGAGAAGTACGGCGCCGCGACCGACGTCTACTACCACATCCTCAAGGGCACCGTGAAGGGCGCCAAGCAGGGCGATTCGGTGCAGGTGTGGTTCGAGGAGGCCAACGACTCATGGCACGGCCGCAAGGGTGGGCGCAAGGCTGCGCACCACTCGGCCAAGAAGGGCGCCAAGAGCGAGTCCTTCACCTACACCGTGGCGAAGAAGAGCTCGAACAAGGTGCTCGTCGTCGCCGCCGAGGACTACACGGGCGCATCGCCGGTTCAGGCGAGCGGCCCGAACTACCTGAGCTACTACCTGAACGCCCTGGCCGCGAACGGCTACGGCGCCGACGTGTACGACGTCGACGCGATGGGCCGGAAGGCGCCGGATGCACTCGGCGTACTGTCCCACTACAAGGCCGTCGTTTGGTACACGGGCAATGACACCGTCACCCGTGAACCGGGCTGGGGCGCGGGGAACGCGTCACGGCTTGCCATGGACGCGATGTTCGAGATGCGTGACTACCTGAACGAGGGCGGTCGCGTGCTGTACACCGGTCGAAACGCCGGCGCGCAGTACACGCCGAACCTCGGCACGCAGCTCTACGACCCGACCGCGGCGAACGGGATGTGCTCCGATCCGGCCGTGAACTACCGCTGCCTGGCCACGTTCGGCTCGGGCGACGGGCAGGGCGACGTCCTCGAGTACTGGTTCGGCGCCTACCTCATGAACTACGGGGCGGGCCTCGATGACAACGGTGACACCTTCCCGCTCAATGGGACGGCAAGCCCGTTCGCAGGACTCGACTGGACGCTGAACGGCGCGGACAGCGCCGCCAACCAGACGATCGCGAGCTCGTTCATCACGACGAGCGGGATCCTCCCGGTTGCGCAGTTCCCGCAGTTCAAGAGCACGGTCGTGGCGAAGTACGAGAGGCCGGGCGGACCGTTCGAGCCGCACACGGGCTTGGCGTACGTCTACTCGAACATCGCCGATGTGTCGTACAAGCGACTCACCAAGACGTTCACCGTCCCATCGGGCGGCGGCGAGATGAACTTCTGGACGTCCTTCAACACCGAGGGCGACTGGGACTTCACGTTCGTCGAGGCCCACAACGTCGGCCAGGACAACTGGACGACGCTGCCGGACCTGAACGGGCACACCGGAACGAGCACGGGTCAGAGCTGTCCCGCAGGTTGGAACGCGCTGCACCCGTTCATCGACCACTACCAGACGTTCGACGGAGTAGGGGCCTGCACGGGAACCGGCACGTCCGGAGCCTGGAATGCCGCCTCCGGTGACTCGCACGGCTGGCAGAACTGGCGCGTCAGCTTCGCCGGATTCGCGGCGGGGAGCCAGGTCGAAGTGTCGATCTCGTACGTAAGCGACTGGGCAACTCAGGGCCTCGGCGTCTTCGTCGACGACGTGACCCTCCCGGACGGCACCTCCACGTCGTTCGAGACGGGTCTCGACGGTTGGACGACGCCTCCGCAGCCCGCAGGAAGCGCACCCAACGCGAACACGTTCCAGCAGACCACTGCTGCCGGGTTCCCGGAGGGCGCGGTCATTTCGACCCCGGACACGATCTACATGGGCTTCGGCTTCGAAGGCATCACGGACGCCGCAACCCGCAACCTGGTCATGGGCCGGTCGATGAGCTACCTGCTGGCTCCGTAAGCAGGTCGTTTCACCGAGAACCGCGAGGGCGGGCCTCAGGGCCCGCCCTCGCTGCGTCTAGTGGTGATGCGCGTGCACGACCGCGTGTCCCTTGCCGCGCCCGATGAGCCACTTGTTGACCGGGAACGCGGCGACCCAGGCGATCGCCAGCGCGAGCGCGAGCGATCCCCAGAAGAGCCAGTCGCCGAGCCCGGCGGCCATCGCTCCGGGAATTGCGAGGACGACCAGGTTGTCCACGATTTCCATCACGGTGATCGAGACCGTGTCGGCGGCGAACGCGACGCCGAGCGCGGGTCGCAGTGCGACGCCCGCGCCGAGCAGCGACCGCAGCGTGAGCGCGTAGCCGAAGACGTAGGCGAGGAAGATCGCGAGCACGATCGTCGCGAGGTTCGACCAGCCGAGCGCGGTGCCGATCGCGAAGCCGAGCACCTCGCCGATCGCACAGCCGGTCAGGCAGTGCGTCGTCGCCTGGGCGGCAACCCGCGACTCAGGCCCGAATGACGGCCAAAACTTCATCGCGCTTGCGCTCCATGAGCTCCTCGTCGAGCGCTTCGAGGTTGAGGCGCAGAAGCGGCTCCGTGTTCGAGGGGCGGACGTTCATGTGCCAGTTCTCGGCGGTGATCTCGAGCCCGTCGATGTGCGAGACCGCGCCCTCGCCGCGGAAGTGCTCCTTCACCTCCTGCAGCTTCAGCGCCACGTCGGGCACCGGCGTGTTGATCTCGCCCGACAGGAAGTAGCGCTCGCGGAACGGGCGCAGGAGCTCGGCCAGCGACTTTCCGCTGCGGGAGATGAGCTCGAGCATGAGGAGCGCCGGCACGGTGCCCGAATCGGCCTGGCTGAAGTCGCGGAAGTAGTAGTGGCCCGAGACCTCTCCGGCGAAGAGCGCGTCCTCGGTGCGCATGCGGTGCTTGATGAAGGCGTGCCCGACGCGATTTACGAGCGCAATGCCGCCGAGCCGCTCGATCGTGTGCGGGACGGCCCAGCTCGCGCGGACGTCGTAGATCACCTTGGCGCCGGGCTCGGCGGCCAAGAGGCGTTCGGCGAGGAGCGCGGTGATGAAGTCGCCGGGGACGAACTCGCCCGTGCCGTCCACGAAGAAGCAGCGGTCGGCGTCGCCGTCGAACGCGATCCCGAGGTCGGCGTTCTCCTCGCGCACCTTGGCGACGATGAAGTCGCGGTTCTCCGGCAGGAGCGGATTCGGCTCGTGGTTCGGGAAGGTGCCGTCGGGGTCGAAGAAGCAACGCACCGCGTCGATGGGAAGCCGGTCGAGAATCGGCGGCAGCATCGCGCCGGCCATGCCGTTGGCAGCGTCGATGACGACCCGCAGCGGCTTCACCTCGGCCGGGTCGATGAAGGAGAGGACGCGGTCGACGAACGCGGGGTAGATGTCGTGCTGCGTGATCTCGCCGCGCGTCTCCGGGTCGTCGCCGAATCCGCGCTCGGCGCGCTCGCGAATTTCGCCGAGCCCTGAGTCGCCGCCGACCGGCAGCGCGCCGCGGCGCACGATCTTCATCCCGGTGTACTGCTTCGGGTTGTGCGATGCGGTGATCGTCGCCCCGCCGTCGAGGCCGAGCTCGGAGACGGCGAAGTAGAGCATCTCCGTCCCCACGAGCCCGATGTCGACGACGTCCACGCCGGCGTCGGCCGCGCCGTTCATGAACGCGGCCGCCATGTCGGGCGAGGAAACGCGCATGTCGTGCCCGACGGCGATGCGCTTCGGCTCGAACTGCTCCGCGTAGCCGCGGCCGATCCGGTAGGCGCCGTCCTCGTCCAGCTCGCCGGGATAGAGGCCGCGGACGTCGTAGGCCTTGAACACGCCTGGGAGGAGCGTCATTCGCCCATCCTATGGACAGCCCGCGTAGAGAATCGGCACGAAGCCGCCGGTGAATCGGCGCATTTCGTGCGTGAACCACGCAAATTTCCCCGATAGAGTTTGAACCAGGGTGGGGGTTTGCCTCCCTGTCAGTCGCGAGGGAATCAGCGAGGCCAGGCGGCGGAGAGGGCTTCGCGGGTCGCCTCGAGCGACTCGGGCATGACGCGCACATCGGCGAGCACGGGCATGAAGTTCGTGTCGCCCGCCCAGCGCGGCACCACGTGCAGGTGGACGTGCCCGACGACACCCGCGCCCGCGATTCGCCCCAGGTTCCAGCCCAGGTTGAACCCCTGCGGCTGCATCTCCTGCGCCAGCGCGCCGATCGCGGTGGACGCGAGCCGGTGGATCTCCAGCGCCTCCTCGTCGGTCAGGTCGCCCAGCTCGCCCTCGTGGCGGAACGGCGCGACCATCAGGTGGCCCGACGCATACGGGTATTTGTTCACGAGCACGAACGCGTGCTCGCCGCGATGCACCACGAGCCCGTCTGCGTCGCCCGCCGCCGCCGCGCGGCAGAGCACGCACCCGGCCTCCTCGTCGGCCGACCGGATGTACTCGAGCCGCCACGGCGCCCAGAGCTGTCGCATCGGACGTGCTTCTACCACGTCCGCGCTAGCCGAGGATGTTGATCGACCGCGCCGCGACGAGCAGGATCGTGATCGACGAGATCGACGACTCGGCCAGCATGAGGAGTTTCACGCGGCGTGAAAGCGGCATCGCGTCGGTCGGGCTGAACGCGATCGAGTTCGTGAACGACACGTAGAGGTAGTCGACGATGTGCGGCTGCCAGCCTGGCTCGGCCAGCTGCGGGTTCTCCATCTGCGGGAACTGGAAGTCGGGCGGCGGCGGGTTCTTCTCCAGCCGCCGAACCGGCCCGCCGCGGTCGAGGCCCCAAAACCACAGGCCGAACACGATCACGTTCGTGCTCCAGACCGCGAGCGCCTTGAGGAGCAGCTCGCCTCCGCTCGTCTCGTCCCCGCGGACGATCGATCCGATCAGCGCCGCAAGGAGCAGCGCGTTCGCCGCGCTGATGACACCGAGCAGGGTCAAGGCGACCATGCGCCGGTACCCGGCCACCTCGAGCCAGCGGCGCGGGCGGCTCCACGCGAACAGCACGACGAGAACGACCTCGGGCGCGACGGCGACGAGCCAGATCCACCACGGCAGATCCAGAATGCTCCAGCCCTTCATGCGGCTGACGACGCCGAGCGCGACCTGCAGGAAGATGACGAGCACGACCGCCGGGGCGGCTTCCCAGCGGGATTCGACCTCTTCCTCGACCAGGTCGTCGCGGCTCATTTGACCGAGAGCGCTAGAGCCAGCGCTTCCAGAGGAAGCCGCCGAGCAGCCCGAGGCCGAGGCCGAGCATCACGCAGACGATCACCCAAAACGCGGCGACGGTGTTCTCGCCGGGGAACTTCACGTTCATGCCGAAGAAGCTCGCGATGAGCGTCAGCGGCAGCAGGATGACGCTGACCACGGTGAGGAGCTGCAGCCGGTAGTTCTGGCGGTGGGCGATGTACGCCTCGTTGGTCGACTCGAGGCCCTCGACGACCTCCTTGTAGTTGTCGAGGAGATCCCAGATCCGCTCGGTCGCGTCCACGAGGTCGTCGAAATAGAGCTCCAGATCCTCGGCGAGGAAGCGGTCCATGTAGCGCTCGAGCACCCGCACGGTCGCGCGCTCCGGCTTGATGATCTTGCGGTACGCGATGATCTCCTGCTTCACGGTGGAGATGTCGCGAACGATCTCCTCGGAACGGCCTTCGTACAGCTCGTCCTCGATCCGGTCGAGCTTGTGCGAGATCTTGTCGAGGATCGGGAAGCAGTAGTCGAACAGGTCGTCGAGGACGTGGTAGAGCAGGTAGCCCGACCCCTTGGCGAAGAGCTCGTCGCGCAGCGCCTCGTCGTCCTCGCAGCGGTTGAAGAGATGCGTGACCGGGTGCAGCTCGACGTTCGGAAGCAGGATCAGGAAGTCCTTGCCGATGAAGACGTCGAGCTCGGCGGCGTTCAGCCGCTGAACGGTCTTGTCGTAGAACGGAAAGTGGAGAACGACGAAGAGGTACTCCGGGTACTCGTCGATCTTCGGCCGCTGGCGCTTCGAGAGGACGTCCTCGACGTCCAGTTCGTGGAAGCCGAAGCGCTCGGCCACGAGCGCCGCTTCCTCCGTCGTCGGCTGGTCGACGAGGATCCAGGTGATGCCGTTGGCGGAAAGCTCCGCGATGCGCGGTTCAGGGCGTGCGGCGGCCGCGCCCGGTGTGTGGGCGCTCCCCCGCAGAATGCGGGGCCGTGGAAGCGTCGGCCGTGCCACGGCTACTTAGTGGGTCGTCCTTCGGCATCAACACGGATTCTACCCGGGTATTCGCGCAGCTGTTAGCCGCAGAACTGGCTTCTCTGGCAGGTTCTCAGCACGCGGACGACGGGCAGCCGCTTCTTTCCGTGGGGCCAGGTGATGCGAACGCGGATCGACGCCGCGTTGTTGTCGTAGCGCAGCTCCTTGAACTTCCGCTCGGGATTCGCGCGGTGGACGATCACGTAGACGCCGGCGGGGACGCCCGTCAGGCGCACGTCCTGGCCGTGGAAGAGCGCCGGATAGCGGTCTGTGTAGCCGATCGACGAGCCCTGGTCCACGTGCAGCAGCCGGCGGTTGTTCGTGCCGCAGCTCCCGAGGAAGCGCGGCGGCCCCTCGCCCTTCACCCGCGTGGCCGCGCCGCCGTAGTGGTCGGCGAGGCAAAAGCCGCTCTTGCGGTCGCGGACGAGCATGGCGAAGTCGGAGGCGCGGCGCAGCTCGTAGCGCTCGAACGGCTGGAAGTGCCAGTGGTAGTGCGGCGGGTGGGGCTCGAAGTGGAGCTCGCCGACGCTCTTGTAGCGGCGCACGCGGCCGTTTCGCAGCTCCACGAGCTGGTCGGCGCGCATCTCCTTCACCTTGCGGTTCGCCCGGCTGCCGCGGATCCAGAGCGGCCCGGTTCCGATGTTGTCCACCGCCGAGTCGAACCCGAGGTGGAAATGCCCATGGCGCTTGATGACGACGAGCCCGGTCGGCGAGCGCTGGTCGAGGTCCGGGAGCGTCTCGTCGGGCAGCGGCAGCACCCGGGTAGTGGCCGCGTCCGCCCAGGACGGATGGAAGTCGCCGGCCCGCGAGGCGGTGACCACGCGCTGGTCGCCTCCGTTCGCGGCCATCGTCCAGATGCGGGCCGATCCCGTGCGGATGCTCGCAAAGGCGATGCGCGCGCTCGTCGGCGACCATGAGGGCTGCGCATCCACGGCAGCGTCGGTCGTGAGCCGGACCGGAGAGGAGCCGTTCGTGGCCGAGACCCAGATGTCCGTGTTCGACGAGTCGACCGTCGAGAAGGCGAGCTGCGTCCCGTTGGGCGCGGCGGCCGGATCGTGCTGGTCGCCGGCGAGCTGGACGACGGGGCTCTGCACGGTGGTCGACACGTTCACGGCCCAAAGATCGAAGCCGCCGTCGCGGTCGGTCGCGAAGAACACGCGGGCGCCGTCCGCGGCCCAGGCGGGCTCGAGCGCCTGGCCGGCGCCGCCGGCGAGTAGCTGCTTCGAGGTTCCGTCGGCGTTCATTGAGCGGATGTCGCCGTCAGAGCTCCAGGCGATCGCGGCGCCGTTCGGCGACCAGGCCGGGCCGGTGTCGACCGCGGGCGTGTTCGTGAGCCGCCGCAGCGCGTTGGTCGGGATCTCGAGCGTGTAGATGTCGTTCCCCCGCATGAACGCGACCGTCCGGCCGTCGGGCGACCAGGCCGGCTGGGATGCGCTCTCGGGGAGGACGACGCGGATCCCCGACGTGGGCGACAGGAGCGCGAGGCGCCCGCTGGCGGCCGCCGCAATCGTCGGCGTGGTCGCGGGCGTGACTGCGAAGGCCGCGTGGGCCGGCGGAACGACGAGCGCGGCGCCCAGGGCGATGACCCCCCAAAGTCCCGCGACCCCGTGCTTGGAGATCACAAAGGTCACGGCCACAAGGTACTAACCCTCGCCGACGACCTCCGGCGGAACCGCATGCGCCTGGTAGGAATCGAACCTACGACCTCGCGCTCCGGAGGCGCGCGCTCTATCCCCTGAGCTACAGACGCATTGCCACGAGTACTCTAGCCGCCGTGGAACTGACCCACCGTGCCGTCACCGTGCCGCTCGCCGAGCCGTTCACGATCTCGCGCGAGACCTCGGTCGACGCGCCGCTCGTGTGGATCGAGCTCCGCGCGAACGGCGTCACGGGCTACGGCGAGGCGTCGCCGCAGGAGCACTACGGCGAGAGCGTCGAGTCCGTGCAGGCGTTTCTGGAGGAGGCCGCGCCGCTCCTCGGCGACGATCCGTTCGCGCTCGAGGAGATCCTCGCCCGGCTCGCGGAGCTGCCCGGCGAAGGCGCGGCCAAGGCGGCGCTCGACATGGCGCTCTACGACCTGTGCGGGAGACTTTGCGGCCTCCCCGTGTGGAAGCTCCTCGGCCTGCCGCGCACCGGGCCGCCGACCTCGTGGACGATCTGGCTCGGCGACCCGGACGACATGGCGCAGCGCACGGAGCGTGTCGATCCGCGGTTCCTACGGCTCAAGCTGAAGCTGGGCGGCCGCGACGGGCTCGACGTCGAGCGCGTGCGCGCGGTGCGCTCGCAGACAAACCTCCCGCTGATGGTCGACGTGAACGAGTACTGGGAGCTCGACGAGGCGATCGAGAACGTGGCGGCGCTGGCCGACCTCGGGGTCGAGTACGTGGAGCAGCCGCTCCCCGCGGGCGATCCGGGCGGGCCGAAACTGAAGGCCGCCGCAAAGCTCCCGATCTACGTGGACGAGGACTGCCACACGCTCGCCGACGTTGCTGCGTGCGCCGAGCGCGCCCACGGGATCAACATCAAGCTGGCGAAATCGGGCGGCATCCGCGAGGCCGTCAAGATGGCCGCGGCGGCCAGGGCCCTCGGGCTCCGCGTCATGCTCGGCTGCATGATCGAGTCCGGGCTCGGAATCTCCGCGGCCGCGCAGCTCGCGAGCCTCTGTGACCACGTCGACCTCGACGGGAACCTTCTCCTCGCGGCCGATCCGTGGCCGGGAGTCGCGTTCGACCACGGCGTCCAGATCCCGCCCGACGCGCCGGGCCTTGGAGTCCATGAAGACGTATCTGATCCTCGCTGAGGGCCGCTCGGCCGACCCGCACTACGGCAAGACCATGCGCGGCGTGGTCCGCTACCGGCCGCATCCGGTCGTCGCGATCCTCGATTCCGAGCGCGCGGGGGAGACCTACGATGGCGTGCCGATCGTCGGCTCGATCGCCGAGGCGCTCCCGTACGGGCCGACCGCAGCGCTGGTCGGCGTCGCGGTCGCGGGAGGACGGCTCGGGCCGGACTGGCACACGCTGATCCTCGAGGCGATCGACGCGGGGCTCGACGTCGAAGCGGGGATGCACGAGTTCCTCTCCGACGATCCCGAGCTCGCCGCTCTCGCCGCCGAGCGCGGGGTCGAGCTCCACGATTTGCGCAAGCCGCCCGACGACCTGAGCGTCCCGACGGGCGAGAACCTGACGCACGGCGCGACCGTCGTTTTGACCGTCGGCTCCGACTGCGCGGTGGGGAAGAAGACGATGGCGATCGAGCTGCACCGGGAGGCCGAACGGCGCGGGCTCGCGTCGGTGTTCGTCCCGACGGGCCAGACAGGGATCATGATCGAGGGCTGGGGGATCGCCGTCGACGCCGTGATCTCCGATTTCCTGGCCGGCGCGGCCGAGCGGCTGGTCGTCGAGGGCTCGAAGCGCGGCGACCTCCTATGGGTCGAGGGCCAGGGAGCGATCCTCCACCCGCAGTTCTCGGGCGTCACGCTCGGGCTCCTGCACGGGAGCGCCCCGCACGTACTCATTCTTTGCCACGCGGCGGGCCAGACCGAGATCGAGGGGATCCCTGGCTATCCGATGGCGTCGCTTCCGGAGCTCGTGGACCTCTACCAGCGGGTCGGCCTGCAGGTGCGTCCCGCGCCGGTCGTGGCAGTCGCGCTGAACACGAGCGCGCTCGACGAGGCCGCCGCCAAATCCGCGATCGCGGAGGCCGAAAACGAGACCGGGCTGGTGGCGGACGACCCTGTCCGTTTCGGCCCTGGCCGTCTCGTCGACGCCGTTCTCGGCGCCGTGGACCGGCGTTGACAGTTGGTATAACGCCCGGGTGAACGATCCCCGCGTCGACCGCCTCGCCGAGCTCGTGGTCGGCTATGCCCTCGGGCTGGGGAAGGGCGATGTCCTGCGGATCGACGGGTTCGACGTCTCCGCGCCGCTCGCGCTCGCGCTGTACCGATCCGCGCTGCGCGCCGGCGCCTATCCGTACTCGAACATCGTCCCGACCGGGCTGAACGAGCTCCTCGTCGCCGAGGGCTCGGACGACCAGCTCTCCTACATCGCGCCGACCCAGTGGCACGAGATCGAGGAGATCGACGCGATCGTGACCATCTGGTCGGAGCAGAACACGCGCTCCTTCTCGAGCGCGGACGAGCAACGTCACAGCGCGTTCATCGCGACGCAGCGCAAGCTTTCGAACCGCCGCTGGGAGCGCATCTCCGCCGGAGAAGCTCCGCTGGTGCGGGACGCTCCATCCCACACACGCCCACGCGCAGGACGCCGGGATGTCGCTCGACGAGTACGAGGCGTTCTTTCACGCGGCGTGCCACACCGACGGGGACGCGCCGGAGGAGTACTGGCGCACGTTCGCGGGCTCGCTCGAGGCCCGCGCCGAGGAACTGGCGGGCGTGCGCGAGTTGCGCATCCTCGGGCCCGACACGGATCTCCGCGTCGTCGTGGACGGCCGCACGTGGCTCGCGGCCGACGGGCGGCACAACCTCCCCGACGGCGAGGTCTTCACGAGCCCGGTCGAGACCGGGACCGAGGGGGAGATCCGGTTCACGTTCCCGGCGGTGTTCATGGGCCACGAGGTCGAGGACGTCCGGCTGCGCTTCGAGGGTGGCCGCGTCGTGGAGGCGGAAGCGGCGCGCGGCCAGTCGTACCTCCGGGAGCTGCTCGACCTCGACGCGGGCGCGCGCACGGCCGGCGAGATCGCATTCGGGCTGAACTACGAGATCGACCGCTTCACGCGGAACATCCTCCTGGACGAGAAGATCGGCGGGACGATGCACCTCGCGCTCGGCGCCTCGTTTGCCCAGGCGGGCGGGCAGAACTCGTCCGGGCTCCACTGGGATCTCATCTGCGACCTCCGCGCCGACGGCGAGGTCTACGCCGACGGCGAGCTCGTGTGGAAGGCGGGCGCATTCCTCGAAGACCCCGCGGCGGTTCCGGCCGCGACGACGGGCGGCCGTGGCTGATTCGCGGGTCGCGCGGCTCGCCGAGGTCGCGGTGGAGTATTCGACGGCCGTCCGGCCGGGCGATCTCGTGCTCATCGACTCGTCGTCCCTCGCCGGACCGCTCGTGCGCGAGACGGTGCGCGCCGTCCTGGCCGCCGGCGGGAACCCCCACGCGCGCTTCGCACTCGACGGTGCGCTCGAGGCGCTCCTCGAGGACGGAAGCGAAGAGCAGCTCGGCTGGCTCAGCCCGGCGCGCGCGCATGAGATCGAGCACGCCGATGTCCGCATCGTCTTCGAGTCGGAGGTGAACACGCGCTCGCTCACGAGCGTCGACCCCGCGCGCCAGGCGCTCGTCCACAAGGCGCGCAAGCCGCTCACCGACCGGCTGTTCGAGCGCGTGTCCGACGGGAACCTCCGCTGGCTCGTGACGCTCTACCCGACGCCGGCCGCAGCGCAGGACGCGGGCATGTCGCTCGCCGACTACGAGGACTTCGTCTACCGCGCCGGGTTCCTCGACCGAGACGATCCGGTCGGCCTTTGGAAGGCGTTCGGCGAGCGGCTGGCGCAGACCGCGGACCGGCTCTCGACCAAGCGCGAGCTGCGCATCGTCGCCGAGGACACCGACCTGACCCTCGGCGTCGGCGGCCGCACGTGGATCCCGAGCAGCGGCCGCGAGAACTTCCCGGACGGCGAGGTCTTCACCGGCCCGGTCGAGACGAGCGCCGAGGGCACGATCCGCTTCAGCTACCCGGCGCAGTTCCATGGACGTGTCGTCGAAGGCGTCGAGCTGCGCTTCGCCGGCGGCGAGGTCGTCGCGGCCGAGGCGGCGAAGGGCCAGGCGTTCCTGGAGGAGATGCTCGCGCTCGACGACGGCGCCCGCCGCATCGGCGAGTTCGCGTTCGGGATGAACGAGGCGATCACCCAGTTCACGCTGAACACGCTCTTCGACGAGAAGATCGGCGGCACCGTGCACCTCGCCCTCGGGCGCTCGTACCCGGTCACGGGAGGGACGAACGTCTCGGCGCTCCACTGGGACCTGGTCTGCGACCTGCGGCGCGGCGGCGAGGTCTACGCGGACGGCGAGCTCGTCTACCGGGACGGCCGCTTCCTCGACGCGTGATCGCGCTCCTCGGCGACACGCACATGCCGCGCGGCGAGCGGCGGCTTCCTGGGGAGTGCGAGCGCCTGCTCGGCGAGGCGGAGGCGATCCTGCACGTCGGCGACTTCACGGAGGCGTCGGTGCTCGACATGCTGCGGTCGCTCGGGCCGGTGCACGCGGTGCACGGGAACATGGACGAGTGGCCGCTGCGCGATGCGCTGCCGGATCGGCTGGTCGCGGAAGTGGGCGGGCTGCGGATCGGGCTGGTCCACGATCCGGGGCCGGCGGACGGACGGCATGCACGCCTGCGGTCGTGGTTTCCCGGCTGCGCCCTGGTCGCGTACGGGCACACGCACCGGCCGGAGGCGACGCTCGACGCGGGAGTGTGGATCGTGAACCCGGGAAGCCCCACCGAGCGCCGCGGCGCCCCGCGCCACACGATGGCCGTGATCGAGGCCGGAACACCGCGAATCGTCGCGTTGTAGTCCGTCCGACGGGTTCCGCTACTATGCGAACATATGTTCGCTCAACGGTCTCAAATCACGCTTGGTCTCATCGTTCTCCTTGCGATCGCGTTGCTCGTCGTCGCCCGGCCCGGGTCGAGTGCCGGCCCGGAGGCACGCTATGTCGTGCAGCCCGGCGACACGCTCTGGGCGATCGCATCCGCTGAGTACGACGGCGATCCGCGCGCCGCGGTCTGGAAGATCGAGAAGCGGAACCATCTCGTCGGGGCGGCAATCGTCCCCGGTGAGGTGCTCCTGCTCCCTCGCTGACGCCGAGAGCCCTCGACGCCGGGCCGCGCCTAGACTTGGCGCGTGGATCTCGACGTCGTCTTTCTCGGCACCTCGGGCTCGGTTCCGACCGCTCGGCGGGCGCCGTCCGCGCTGCTCGTCCGGCGAGGGGGCGAGCGGCTGCTCTTCGACTGCGGCGAGGGGACGCAGCGCCAGCTCCTGCGTTCGTCGATCGGCCTCGTCGAGCTGGACGAGGTGTTCCTGACCCACTACCACGCGGATCACTACCTCGGGCTCCCCGGGATGATGAAGACGTTCGCCCTTCGCGGGCGCGAGACGCCGATGCGAATCTACGGCCCGCCGGGGCTCGCCGATCTCGTCGGCTCGCTGCGGCGCGTGTTCGGCAAGCTGACCTACCCGTACGAGCTGATCGAGCTCCAGGCCGGTGAGACGCTCGAACGCGATGACTACCGCCTGACGACGATCCCCGTCGACCACGAAACAACCGCGATCGGGTACGCGCTCATCGAGCGTGCGCGGCCGGGCCGGTTCGACCTGGCGCGGGCGGTCGCGCTCCGCGTCCCGTCCGGGCCGCTGTTCGGCGCGCTCCAGGCCGGAGAGACCGTGACGCTCCCGGACGGCTCGACCGTGCATTCGGAGCAGGTGCTCGGTCCGGCGCGGCCGGGCCGCCGCGTGGTCCTCACCGGCGACACGCGTCCGTCCCGGAACGTGCTCGAAGCGGCGCTCGAAGCGGAGCTGCTCGTCCACGAGGCGAGCTTCGCGTCGGACGAGCGCGACCGCGCCGACGAGACCGCCCACTCGACGGCGCGCGGGGCGGCCGAGCTGGCGCTCGCGGCCGGCGTGAAGCTCCTCGCCCTCACGCACCTCTCGAACCGCTACTTCGGCCCGGAGCTCCTCCGCGAGGCGCGCGACGTCTTTCCGGACACTGTTCTTCCAAGGGACTTCGATACGATCGAGATTCCGTTTCCCGAGCGAGGCGCGCCGGCTCTGATGAAGGGCGGCGCCCTCGGACGCGAGGAGGAGGGAGGCCGCGATGGACATGGTTCAGGTGGCAGTAGCGTCGAGCGTGGCGGAGGCGGAGGAGATCCAGACGATCCTCCGGTCGGCGGGAATCGAATCGGAGCTCCATCCAGCGGTGGAACAGCACCCGACGGAGCTTGAGGACGTCCCGACGAAGGTGCTCGTGGACGGGAAGGACATCGATGCCGCGCAGGACGCGATCGAGGCCCTGACCGAGCCGGACGAGATGCTCGGCGAAATCTGAGCGAGAACCCGCCTGATCCGTTTGCCGCGTTGGCGGAGCGCTACGACGAGTTGCGCCCGCGCGACGCCGTGTGGGAGGCCGTGTTCGACGCGCTCGTGGAGCTCGGCCGGCTCGACCGGGGCCGCGTGCTCGACATCGGCTGCGGCACCGGCCGCATCGCCGAGGCGCTCGCGGCCCGGGGCGTGCGGGCCTGGGGCGTTGACGTCTCCCCGGAAATGCTCGCGGTCGCGAAGCGCCGCCACGTCCCCGGCGGCGGGTTCAAGCAGGCCGACGCCGAGCGGCTCCCGTTCAAGGCCGGCTGGTTCGACGCGGCGCTCATGCGGCAGGTCGTCCAGCACGTCGATCTCGCCCGCGCGTTCGCGGAAGCGCACCGCGTGCTCGCCCCGGGCGGGCGCCTGACGATCGGCACGTTCCACCCGGACCACTTCGAGACGGTCTGGATCGCGCGCCTCATCCCGCGCGTCGCCGAGATCGACCGCGGGCGCTTTCCGGACCCGGAGGAACTGACCGCCGCGGTCACCGCAGCGGGCTTTGAAGACCCGGACACCCGCCGCCTGACGCTGACGAAGACGCTCACCCGCGAGGAGGCGCTCGGCCGCCTGCGCGGACGCTTCATCTCGACGCTCCACCTTCTCACCGACGAGGAGCTCGCCGCCGGAATCGCCGATGCCGAGCAGCTCCCGGACGAGTTCGAGACCACGCTCGACTGGCTCGTCCTCGCCGCCGAGAAGCCTTCGAAGTAGACCGTCCGCCCGGGCCACATATACTCGGCCCAGTCCTTTAACTCGGTCCCGAGAGACCGGAAAGGAGCGTGTGAGTGGCTGCGTCCGCTCAAACCCAGAAGACCCTGCTCGACGCGGATGCGCTCTCCCGCACACTGGTGCGCATCGCTCACGAGATCGTCGAGCGCAATGCCGATCTGTCGCACGTCGCTCTCGTCGGGATCCACACCCGGGGAGTGCCGGTCGCGCAGCGGCTCCGCGGGCTGATCGCCGAGTTCACCGGCACCGAGGTCGCGCTCGGCACGCTCGACATCACGTTCTACCGCGACGACCTCTACGTCCGCGACGGCGAGGCGCCGAAGCATCCCCAGCCGGTCGTGCGCGCGACGAGCCTCGACTTCGGGCTCGAAGGGATGACCTGCATCCTCGTGGACGACGTCCTCTACACGGGACGGACGATCCGCGCCGCGATCGAGGCGCTCTTCGCCTACGGCCGGCCCGAGCGCGTCCAGCTCGCCTGCCTCGTCGACCGCGGCCACCGCGAGCTTCCGATCCGCCCCGACTACGTCGGCAAGAACCTCCCGACCGCCCGCGAGGAGCGCATCCATGTGCAGCTCGTCGAGGTGGACGAGGTCG
Source organism: uncultured Thermoleophilia bacterium (assembly GCA_963716435.1). Classification (GTDB taxonomy): domain Bacteria; phylum Actinomycetota; class Thermoleophilia; order Gaiellales; family Gaiellaceae; genus CAVRUF01. Next base: position 2,003,489 of record OY970312.1, on the reverse strand, counting down.
ACGCCGTGATTCTCGTTTCCGCAACCGAAGAGAGGGACGATGGCTGAGATCCACACGCTCGCCCGCGACGAGCTCCTGCCCCCGAAGCCGCCCGAGCGGCGCCACCTGATCTCGATCGCCGATCTCGAGCGCGACGACGTCGAACGGCTGCTGACGCTCGCCGGCGCGTTCGCCGCCACACTCGAGCGCGACCTGAAGAAGCTGCCGACGCTGCGCGGGCGCACCGTCGTCAACCTGTTCTACGAGTCGTCCACGCGCACGTCGTCGAGCTTCGAGCTCGCCGCGAAGCGCCTCTCCGCCGACGTCATGTCGATCAAGTCCACGGGCTCCGCGGTGGACAAGGGCGAGTCCCTGAAGGACACCGCGCTCACGATCGGCTGCTACGACCCGGACGTCATCGTTATCCGCCATCCGGAGATCGGCGCGCCCGAGCTGGTCGCCAAGTTCACGGATGCGCACATCGTGAACGCGGGCGACGGGAAGCGGCAACATCCGACCCAGGCGCTGCTCGACCTCTACACGATCGTCGAGGAGTTCGGATCGGTCGAACAGCTCGACGGCCTCCACATCGCGATCGTCGGGGATGTCCTCCACTCCCGCGTTGCGCGCTCCGACATCCAGGCGTTCCTGCTCATGGGCGCCAGGGTGACGCTCGTCGGCCCGCCGCCGCTCATCCCGCGCGGGATCGAGGCGATGGGCTGCGAGGTCTCCTACGACATCGGCGCGATCGCGAGCGCGGACGTGATCTACGTCCTGCGGATGCAGAAGGAGCGGATGCTCGAGGGCGCCAACTATGTCCCGAGCCTGCGCGAATATTCGGCCGAGTGGGGCGTGACCTCCGCGCGGGTCAGGCCGGGCCAGAAGGTCATGCATCCGGGCCCGATGAACCGCGGCGTCGAGATCGACGGCGACGTCGCCGACGCGGCCAACGCGCTCATCGAGGCGCAGGTGCGCAGCGGGCTCGCGGTGCGCATGGCGGTGCTCTACGACCTGCTCACGCACGGCCCGGTCGGGGTCAAGGTCGCCGAGATCCAGGAGGTGGCCTGATGCTCGTCCAGCCCAACCGGCCCAAGGAAGACATCGTCATCCGCGGCGCGCGCGTCGTCGACCCGGCGCAGCATCTCGACCAGGTGCTCGACATCCGCGTCGACGGCGGAACGATCTCGGAGATCGGCACGGGGCTCGATGCGAACGGCCACCGCGTGATCGAGGGCGACGGCCACCTGCTCGCGCCGGCGTTCGTCGACCCGCACGTCCACCTGCGCACGCCCGGCCGCGAGGACGAGGAGGATCTGCGTTCGGGCACGGCGGCCGCTGCGGCCGGCGGGTACTGCGCCATCCTCGCCATGCCGAACACCGACCCGGTGGTCGACTCGGCCGCCGTGCTCGGCTCGCTCGTCGAGCAGGCGCGGAGCGACGCCGAGATCCCGGTTGGATTCCTGGCCGCGATCACGAAGGGCCAGGCCGGCTCGGAGCTGACCGAGATGGTCGAGCTCGCCCACGCGGGCGCGGTCGGCTTCTCCGACGACGGGCAGCCGGTCACGTCCCCGGGGCTTCTCCGCCGGGCGCTCCAGTACAGCGCGGCCGCGGGTCCGCCGATCGCGCTCCACTGCGAGGAGAAAACCCTCACGCGCGGCGGCCACATGCACGAAGGCGTGACGAGCGCCGAGCTCGGGTTCGGCGGCTGGCCGTCGATCGGCGAGAGCGTCATGGTCGGCCGTGACCTGGCGCTCGCGAGATACGAGGAGCGGCCGCTCCACCTGCTCCACCTGTCGGCGCGCGAGTCGGTCGAGGAGCTGCGCCGCGCGCACTCCGACGGCGTCGCCGCGTCGGGCGAGGTCACCCCGCACCACCTGTGTGCGACCGACGAGCTCGTCCGCAGCCTCGACTCGAACACGAAGATGAACCCGCCGCTGCGCGACGAGGACGACCGCCAGGCGCTCCTCGAGGCGCTCCGCGACGGGACGATCGCCGCGATCGCGACCGACCACGCGCCGCACTCGAGGCACGAGAAGGAAGTCCCATTCGAGGCGGCACCGTTCGGCGTCACGGGGCTCGAGACGGCCTTCGCGGTGCTCTACACGCGGCTCGTCGAGCCGGGCGTCCTCCCGCTGGAGACGCTGCTCGAGCGGATGAGCGCCGGCCCTGCGCGGATCTACGGGCTCGAGGCGCCGACGATCGCCAAGGGCGCCGAGGCGAACCTCGTCCTCTGCGACCTGGGCGCGGAGTGGACGGTCGAGGAGTCGGGCTTCCGCTCGAAGTCGGCCAACTCGTGGCTCCTCGGCGAGAGCCTCACGGGGAAGATCGTCGCCACCGTGGCCGCGGGGAGGCTGGCCTACTCCGCATGAGCGGCTTCCTCCTCCTCGAGGACGGAACGGTCTTCCACGGCCGGTCGGTGGGCGCGGACGGGATCGCGCTCGGCGAGGCGGTCTTCACGACGGCGATGTCGGGCTACCAGGAGGTCGTCACCGATCCAAGTTTCGCGGAGCAGCTCGTCTGCTTCACGGCGCCGATGGTCGGCAACTACGGCGTCTCGCCGGCCCGCTCGGAATCGACCCGGCCGCACGCCCGCGCGGTGCTCATGCGCCGGGCCGGGGGAGAGGCCTGGACGGCGTGGCTCTCCGAGCAGGGCGTCGTCGCGCTCGACGAGGTCGACACGCGCTCGCTCGTCCTCCATCTGCGCGACCGAGGAGCGATGCGGGCCGCGGCCGTCTCGGGCCGCTGCTCCGTGGACGAGGTTCTTGACCGCGTCCGAGTGCAGCCGTCGATGGCGGGCCGCAATCTGGTCGCGGACGTCTCTACGCCGGAGATCTACGCCGTCGGCGGAAGCGGCCCGCGGATCGCGGTGCTCGACTACGGCTGCAAGCGCTCGATCGTGGAGCGCCTGCTCGCCGCCGGTGCCTCCGTACGCGTGCTGCCGCACTCGTCGTCGGCCGAGGAGGTGCTCGCCTTCGGCCCGGACGGCGTTGTCCTCTCGAACGGGCCGGGCGACCCGTCCGTCCTCACGGACGAGGTCGCGACGGTGCGCGAGCTGCTCGGCCGCGTCCCGGTGCTCGGGATTTGCCTCGGCCATCAGCTGCTCGCGCAGGCCGCGGGGTTCGAGACGTTCAAGCTCCGCTTCGGCCACCGCGGCGCGAACCACCCGGTGCTCGAGGCGCAGACGGGCCGCGTGCTCGTCACGGCGCAAAACCACGGCTTCGCGGTGGCGGAGGGCGGCGACGCGGTCGTCACGCACACATCGCTCTACGACGGAACGGTCGAGGGAATTGCGCTGCCCGACCTGGGCGCGCGCTCGGTGCAGTTCCATCCGGAGGCGAGCCCGGGCCCGCACGATGCCCGGCCGTTCCTCTCCGACTGGGTCAGGGAGCTGGGCGTTGCCCAAGCGGCCTGACCTCCACTCGATCTGCTTGATCGGCTCCGGCCCGATCGTCATCGGTCAGGCCTGCGAGTTCGACTACGCCGGAAGCCAGGCGCTCAAGGTGCTTCGGGCCGAGGGGTTCCGCACGATCGTCGTCAACTCGAACCCGGCCACGATCATGACCGACCCCGGCTTCGCGGATCGCACGTACCTCGAGCCGCTCGACCTCGACGGAGTCGCGGACGTACTTCGCCGGGAGCGCCCCGACGCGCTGCTCCCGACCCTCGGAGGCCAGACAGCCCTCAACCTCGCGTTGAGACTTTCGGAGGAGGGAATCCTCGACGAGCTGGGGATCGAGCTCGTCGGAGCGCCCGTGGACGTGATCGCGCGCGCCGAGGATCGTGAGCTCTTCCGCGACACCGTGCGCACGACCGGGCTGCACGTCCCGGAGAGCCGGATCGTGTCGCTCGGCGACGACCTGCCCGAAGGCCTCGCGTTCCCGGTTGTGCTGCGCCCGGCGTTCACGCTCGGCGGCCACGGCGGCGGGATCGCGTTCACGCCCGAGGAGCTTCCCGCTGCGCTCGACCGAGCGCTCAGCGAGAGCCCGGTCGGCCAGGTGCTCGTTGAGGAGTACCTCGCGGGCTGGGACGAGTTCGAGCTCGAGGTGATCCGCGACCGAAACGACAACGTGGTCGTCGTCTGCTCGATCGAGAACCTCGATCCGATGGGCGTGCACACCGGCGACTCGGTGACGGTCGCGCCGCAGATGACGCTCTCAGACGAGGCCTACCAGGAACTACGCGACGCAGCTGCTGCCATCGTCCGCGCGGTCGGCGTCGAGACCGGCGGCTCGAACATCCAGTTCGCCCGCGAGCGCGAGACCGGAGACATCCGCGTGATCGAGATGAACCCGCGTGTCTCGCGCAGCTCCGCGCTCGCGAGCAAGGCGACCGGCTATCCGATCGCCAAGGTCGCCGCCAAGCTGGCGATCGGCTACACGCTGGACGAGATCCCCAACGACCTGACCGGGACGACGCCCGCGAGCTTCGAGCCGACGCTCGACTACGTGGTCGTGAAGTTCCCGCGCTTCGCGTTCGACAAGTTCCCCGGCGCCGACCCGCGGCTCGGCACGCAGATGAAGTCCGTCGGAGAGACGATGGGAATCGGCCGCACGTTCACCGAGGCGTTCTTCAAGGCCATGCGCAGCCGCGAGCTCGACGGGGCGACGTCCGCGCCGTGGCTCACGACCGCCGATCTCCCGGACGGCGTCCATCCGTGGTTCCGCGGCGAGCTCGACCGCGCGCTCGGCGCTCTGGCGCGCGTGCGCTGCAGCGAGGATCTCGTCGCCGACGACTGGCTCGCGCTCAAGCGGCTCGGGTTCTCCGACGCAGACATCGCTGTCGCGTGCGCGACCGACGAGGCGACCGTGCGTACCCGCAGGATCGCCGCAGGGGTCCGGCCCGTATTTCGCCGGGTCGACTCGTGCGCCGCCGAGGTCGAGGCCGCGTCCAACTACCTCTACTCCACCTGGGGCGAGGCCGACGAGGCCATGCCGACCGGAGAGAAGCCGGTTGCGCTCATCCTCGGCTCGGGTCCGAACCGCATCGGCCAGGGGATCGAGTTCGACTACTGCTGCGTCCACGCGGCGAAGAGCTTCCGCGAGCTCGGCTACGAGGCCGTGATGGTGAACTGCAATCCCGAGACGGTCTCGACCGACTACGACACCTCCGACCGGCTCTACTTCGAGCCGCTCGACGCCGAGGCGGTGCTCGAGATCTGCGCCAGGGAGAAGCCCGCGGGGGTCGCTGTGCAGTTCGGCGGCCAGACACCGCTCAAGCTCGCGCATGCGCTCGAGGAGGCCGGCTACGGGATCCTCGGGACACCGCAGGACGCGGTCGACCTCGCCGAGGACCGCGAGCGCTTCGGCGCGCTCTGCGACGACCTCGGGATCGCCGTGCCGCCGTGGGAAATGGCGACAGGGCCCGACGAGGCGATGGGCGCGGCCTACCGGGTCGGCTATCCGGTGCTCGTGCGCCCGTCCTACGTTCTCGGCGGACGCCGGATGCGCGTCTGTTACTCCTCCGACGACGTCGCCGCCGCGGTCGACCCGGGGATGCGCGTGCTCGTCGACCGGTTCGTCGAGTCCGCGCTCGAGCTGGACGTCGACGCGCTCTGCGACGGGACACGCACCTACGTAGCCGCGGTCATGGAGCACGTCGAGGAGGCGGGCGTCCACTCCGGCGATTCGTCGTGTGTGCTCCCGGCCATCTCGCTCGGTTCCGAGGAGCTGGAGCAGGTGCGCGACGTCGTGCGCCGCCTGGCTCCCGCGCTCGGCGTCGTCGGGCTCGTGAACGTCCAGCTCGCATTGGTGGGCGGCGCGCTCTACGTGCTCGAGGCGAACCCGCGCGCCTCCCGCACGGTGCCGTTCGCGTCGAAGGCGATCGGCGTCAACCTGATTGACGCGGCGTGCCGTCTGATGGCCGGCGCGCGTCTCGACGAACTTGCCCTTCCACGGGAGGGAACCGCCGCGCAGGTGAGCGTCAAGGCCGCGGTGTTCCCGTTCGGGCGCTTCCCCGGCGCCGACCCGGTGCTCGGGCCCGAGATGCGCTCGACCGGCGAGGTCATGGCGAGCGCCGCCGACTTCCCAACCGCGTTCGCGAAGGCCGAGAGGGCCGCCGGCCGCCCGCTCCCCTCGAGCGGCAGGGCGTTCCTCTCGGTCGCGGACGCCGACAAGGAGGCCGCCGTCGACCTCGCCGAGCGGCTGGTCGCGCTCGGGTTCAGCCTGCTCGCCACCGGAGGCACCGCCGCCGCGCTCGCCCGCGCCGGGATCGCCGTCACGGCCGTCCGCAAAGTTTCCGAAGACGGCGACGGAGCGACGGTGGTCGACTTGATCAGGCGGGAACGTTGCGACCTCGTCATCAACACCCCGGCCGGAAGCGGCGCGCGCTCGGACGGGTACACGATCCGCGAGGCCGCGCTGACCGCCCGTGTCCCATGCATAACGACGATGGCCGGAGCCGCGGCCGCCGTGGCTGCCATTGCCGGCGCGCGGCACGAGCAGGCGCTGTCCCTGCAGGAGCGCGTTGCAGCGATCGCAGGCTAGGGTCGTCGCCGTCGAAGCGGTGGGGGCATACTCGCTGCTTCGCGTAGAGCGGGGCGCCCTCGACCCGGGCGAGCCCGGCCAGTTCTTCATGCTCCAACCGCCCGGGCGCACGCTGCCGCGGCCGATGAGCCTCTGCCTCGCTCCGCCCGGCGAGCTGGCGTTTCTGATCGACCCGATCGGCCCGGGGACGGAGGCGCTCGTCGCGTGCCGTCCCGGTTCGGCGCTCGACCTGCTCGGCCCGCTCGGGAACGGCTTTCGCCTGGACGTCGAGCGTCCGCTGCTCGTCGGCGGCGGCATCGGGATCGCGCCGCTTCCGTACCTGGCGGAAAAGCTCGGCGGCGCGAGAGCGGTGCTCGGCTTCCGCAACGAGCGCTTCGCCGAGGCGGCCTCGCTCATCCCGAACGCCGAGGTCGTCGTCGAGCCCACGTACGTGACCGAGCTCGTCGAGCCCGGCTGGGACGTCCTCGCCTGCGGGCCCGAGCCGATGCTCCGCGCGGTCGCGGCGATCGCACCGGACGCCCAGCTCGCCTGCGAGGCGCCGATGGCCTGCGGCTACGGCGCGTGCTACGGCTGCGTGATCGAGGTGGACGGGCAGCTGAAGCGCCTCTGCATCGAAGGGCCCGTGCTCGAAGCGAGGAGAGCGGCGTGATTCTCAACGCGTCAGGCTGCCTCGACGCGCTGACTGCGCCTGATGTGGCGAGGTCGCTGGACGCGTTCGTGACGAAGACGGTCACGCCGCTGCCGCGGGAGGGCAACGCGCCGACCCGCATCGCCGAGACCGACGTCGGGATGCTCAACTCGATCGGCCTCCAGAACCCCGGCATCGACCGGTTCCTCGAGGAGAACCTGCCGCGGCTGGAGGCGCTGGGCGTCCCGATCTGGGTCTCGGTCGGCGGTTTCGCTGCGGAGGAGTACGCGGACATCTGCGCCCGGCTCGAACGCGAGGACGTCGCCGCGATCGAGCTGAACGTCTCCTGTCCGAACGTGGAATCGCCCGTGGACGCCGCCGAGGAGATCGTCATCGCGGCGCGCTCGGTGACGACGAAGCCGCTCTACACGAAGCTCTCGCCGTCCCTTCCGGACCTGCCGGCGGCGGCCGTCCGCGCGGCCGCGGCGGGGACCGACGGCCTCTCGCTTGTAAACACACTGCGAGGTCTTGCACTCGATTCGCGGACACTCGAACCGATTGTCGCGACCGCAACCGGGGGTCTTTCCGGACCCGGGCTGAGGCCGGTCGCGCTCGCCGCGGTGTACGGCTGCTACCAGGCCACGGGCCTTCCGATCGTTGGCATGGGTGGGGTCGAAACGGGGCGTCACGCGTTCGAGCTGATCGCGGCGGGAGCGTCCGCAGTTGCGCTTGGAACCGTCCTTTTTGCCGATCCGGGCGCGCCCTCTCGCGTGCGCGTGGAGCTAGAGGAAGCGGCACGCAGCCACGGCTTCGACCGGCCGGAGGACGCACGCGGCGTCGCACACGCTCTGTTGTCTGATCGGACAAAAACGCCTGCAAAAGCACAACAAAGCTGACACTTGCGCGGCGGCGCGCTGGTGTTAGAATCGCCCGCCATGCAAGCGTCGAGAACACAGGTCCAGGCGCCGCTCCGCTCGCTCGACCAGCGAATGGAAGCGCTCCGCCGGGCGAACGAGATCCGCGTGCGGCGGGCCCAGCTGAAGAAGGACCTGAAAGCCGGCAACGTGCAGATCGAGGAGATCCTCTCGACGCCGCCGCAGTACGTCGAGACCGCCAAGGTCGTCGACATCCTCATGGCCGTCCCGAAGTTCGGGCGCGTGAAGGCGGCACGGTTCCTGAACCAGTGCCGGATCAGTCAATCCAAGACCGTGGGCGGCCTCTCCGAGCGGCAGCGCACGGAGCTGGTGGGCCTGCTGCGCCGCTGACCGTGCACGCCGCGACCGAAGAGGTCGGGCGGGGACGCCTCATCGTTGTGACCGGCCCGTCGGGCGCCGGCAAGGGGACGCTCATCCGGAAGCTCGTAGCGCGTCGCGCCGATCTCGAACTGGCCGTCTCGGCCACGACGCGGCCGCAGCGCGACGGCGAAGTCGACGGTCGCGAGTACACGTTCCTGACTCCGGAGGAGTTCGTCCGGCGCATCGAGGCCGGCGAGTTCCTCGAGTACGTGGTCTACGTGTCCGGACACCGGTACGGGACGCTGAAGCGCGAGATCGACAGGATCCTGTCAGCGGGGCACAGCTGCATCCTCGAGCTCGAGACCGAGGGAGCGCGCTGGGTCAGGAAGCGCCGGCCCGACGCCGTGACCGTGTTCGTGACGCCGCCGTCGTTCGACGAGCTCGAGCGCCGCCTGCGGGCCCGCGCGACCGAGTCGACCGGCGAGATCCACGAGCGGCTCGAGCTGGCGCGCAAGCAGATGGCCGAGCAGAACGACTTCGACTTCGTGCTCGTGAACGACGACGTCGAGCGCGCCGTCGCCGAGCTCGAGCTCCTGATTGACCGGCTAGGAGAAGACGCCCCCGCGGCGTAGGTACACTGGCCCCATGGAAACCGTGAGAGTCGATCAGCTGCTGAACCGCTCCGAGTCCCACTATGGGCTCGTGATCATGGCCGCCAAGCGGGCGCGGCAGATCAACAACTACCACCACCAGCTCGGTGAGGGTGCCTTCGAGGACGTCGTTCCGCCTCTCGTCGAGTCGCGCTCCAAGAACTACCTGACGATCGCCCTCGAGGAAATCGCCCAGGGCAAGATCGTCGGCAAACAGCCGAAGAAGTAGCTCCTGGCCGCAGCGCGCGTTTTCGCTGCCACAATTCGCCTGTGAGCGGTCACAAGCGCGTCATCGTCGGCGTCACCGGCTCGATTGCGGCGTACAAGGCCTGCGAGCTGGTCCGCCTGCTCGTCCGCGACGGGCATGAGGTCGTGCCGATCCTGACGCCGGGCGCCGAGCGCTTCGTCTCGCTCGAGACCTTCGAGGCGCTCGCGCGCCGGGAGACGCCGCGCGACCTGTATCCGCATCTCGCGCAGGCGGATCTCCTCGTGATCGCGCCGCTCTCGGCCTCGACCCTTGCGAAGCTCGCGCACGGCTTCGCGGACACGGTGCTCACCGAGGCCGCGCTCGCCTTCTCCGGGCCGGTCCTGCTCGCGCCCGCGATGAACGTGCGGATGTGGGAGCACCCGGCGACCCGCGCCAATGTCGCGCTCGTCGTGGAGCGCGGCTGCGAGCTGATCGGGCCCGACTCCGGCGAGCTCGCCGAGGGCGAGGTCGGAGCCGGACGCATGGCGGAGCCTGAGGTGATCGCCGCCCGGTGCCGCGAGCTGCTCGGCTCGCGCGGCGAGCAACCGCTCGCCGGCAAGCACGTGCTCGTCACCGCCGGCGGGACACGCGAGCCGCTCGACACCGTCCGGTTTCTCGGCAACCGCTCGTCCGGGAAGATGGGCGTCGCGCTGGCCGCCGAGGCCGCGCGCCGCGGGGCGGACGTCACCCTGCTCGCCGCGAACCTCGCCGTTCCCGCGCCGGCCGGTGTCGAGGTGGTGCAGACGCCGACCGCCGCCGACCTGGCGCGCGAAGCGCTTGCCCGCTCGGACTCGGACATCGTCCTCATGGCCGCCGCGGTGGCGGACTACCGCCCGGCCAAGGCGCTCGACTCCAAGCGGACGAAGGACGGCGACGGCTGGGACGTGACGCTCGAGCCCACCGACGACGTACTCGCAGAACTGGGGCGCCGCCGCCGCGGCGGTCAGATCCTGGTCGGCTTCGCCGCCGACGAGGGGGACGCCGGGCTTGCGCGGGCGCGGGAGAAGCTCGCCCGAAAGAACGGAACCCTTTTCGTCTTCAACGACGTATCACGGAGCGACATCGGATTCGACGCTGACCAAAACGAGGTTGTCGTCGTCTCACCCGAAGGAGATCGCACGATTTCGAAGCGCGACAAGAGCGCAGTGGCCGCGGCTATCCTCGATGAGGTCGGGGCACTGCTCAGAGGAGGCTGAGTCCATGGAAGAATCGGTCGCAGGGGTCCGTTCAGAACCGCTTCAGACCGAACGTGCTGCCGCGCTGGCAGCGCGGATCACCGGAAATCTCCGGCACGTCATGCACGCGCCCGACGAGACACTGGACCTCTGTGTCCTCTGTCTCTTCGCCGAGGGCCACCTGATCATCGAAGACCTCCCGGGCGTGGGGAAGACGACGCTCGCGAAGGCACTCGCCCGCTCGTTGGATCTCTCGTTCTCGCGGATCCAGTTCACGCCCGACCTGCTGCCGTCGGACGTCACCGGCGTCAATGTCTACAACCAGTCCTCGCAGAACTTCGAGTTCCGGCCCGGGCCGGTGTTCGCGAACGTGCTGCTCGTGGACGAGATCAACCGGACGTCGCCTAAGACGCAGGCCGCCCTGCTCGAGGTGATGCAGGAGCGCCAGGTGACGGTCGACGGAGTCACGTATCCGCTCGACCCGCCGTTCATCGTCATGGCGACGCAAAACCCGATCGAGTACGAGGGCACGTACCCGCTGCCCGAGGCGCAGCTCGACCGGTTCACCATGCGGATCTCGATCGGCTACCCGCCGCTCGCCGCCGAGGCGCAGATGCTCACCGAGCAGACGACCGAGCATCCGCTCGAAGCGCTGACCGCGGTCGCCGACGCGGAGGACGTCCTCGCCGCGGTCGCCGACGCGCAGAAGGTGTACGTCGAGGAGAGCGTGCAGCGCTACGTTGTCGCGCTCTTGCACACGACGCGCGGCGACAGCCGGCTCTTCCTCGGCGCCAGCCCGCGCGCCGGAATCAACCTGCTCCGGGTCGCAAAGGCGCGGGCGCTCGTCGCGCAGCGCGACTACCTGATCCCCGACGACGTGAAGTTGGTCGCGCCGACAGTCCTTTCGCACCGGCTCATCCTCGGCCCCGAGGCGCGCGCGAGCGGCCTCTCGGCGGAGGACGTCGTCCGCGAGGCTGTCGAGAGCACAACGGTCCCGGCTTAGATGGTCGATCGCGGCTTGTCGCACTCGCGGCCGGCGTCCGCGACACGGCGCCGGGAACCGCGCTCGCCCTCACCCGTGCTCCCGGCACGGGCTGCGGACGATCACGGCCCCCGGCTTGATCGCGACCGCCTCCGACGAGCACGACAAACCCCGATCACCCATCCGGGAGAGCGGTGCTGACCGACCGCGGACGGTCGCTGCTCCTCCTCGGAGGGGTGGTCTACGTGTTCGCCTGGGCGTTCGGCTCGCGGGCGCTCTATCCGCTCGCGGTCGGGCTCGTCCTCGCCGTCGTGGCGGCGGCGCTTTGGGTGCGCATGCTCCGCCGGCCGATGCGGCTGCGCCGGTCGCTCTGGCGCGGGGAGCACCTCGCTGGAGACGACGTGCACGTCGGGCTCGAGCTCGACGTCGCCGGGTGGATGCCGCCGCTTCCGCTCGTCGCGCGCGAGTCGATCGCGCGGCTCGGCGAGCAGGAGGCGGTCATGCACCGCTCGCCCGGTGGGCTGTCGGGCGGCTACATCGTCCCGGCCGTGCCGCGCGGGCGCTACGCGATCGAATCCTCGATGGTCGTGCTCGAGGATCCGTTCGGGCTCGAGCGGATCGAGGTTCCCCTTTCGCGCCCGGCGGCGCTGCTCGTCTATCCGCGCCTCGTCGAGCTGGAGACGATCTTCTCGGACGCGGGCGGGCGCACGCCCGGCGGGCGGCAGCTGATCTTGCGCCGGCCGACCGGCTTCGAGCTCCACTCGGTCCGTGAGCACGAGCAGGGCGAGTCGCTGCGCCGCGTCCACTGGCCTTCCACCGCCCGACGGGGCGAGCTGATGGTGAAGGAGCTCGAGGACGCGCCCAGGGACGAGGCGGCCGTCTTCCTGGACGCTGATGCGGCGGGCCTCGTGGGCATCGCGCCGGACTCGACCTTCGAGATGGCGCTGCGGGCCGCGGGCTCGGTGCTCCGCGCGCACGTGCAGCGCAGCCGGCACGCGGCGCTCATCGTCAGCACCCCTTCGCCGACCTACCACCGCGTCCACACGCTGGACGGCGACTGGCATGGAGCGCTCGAGCTGCTCGCCTCGGTGGAGCCGACCGGGCATGTGCCCGCGTCGGCGATCCTCTCGGACGAGTCCGGTCCTGCGGCGCGCGCGCTCGAGCTCACGGTCGTGACGTCGACGCTCACCACTCGACTTGTAGACAGGCTGCTCCAGCGGACGCTCGCGCACCACGGTGCGGCGCTCGTGTACGTCGATCCGACGAGTTTCGCCGACGACACGATTCCGGAATCCGAGCGCGGCCCGACCGAGTCCCGCGTCCAGCTGCTCAGGCTCGACCGCGCCGGCGTGCCGACGCTCGTCCTGCACCGCGGCGACGACCTGGCGACGAAGCTCGCCGGTGGGGTCGCTCCGGCCGTCACGGTGGCCGCCGGTGCTTAGGACGATTGCCGGATTCCTGCTCGCGGCGATCGTGATCGCCGCCGCCTGGATGGGCCTCGAAAGCGGCGAGGCTCACGGCGAAGAGGCGATCGGGCTCATCGCACTCGCGTTCCTCCCGGCGCTGGCGGTGCAGCTTCGGCAGCGCTGGTACGTCGTCGCCGCGGTGGCCACGGTGGCCGCGCTTCTCGCGCTCGCGCTCGCCTTCGGCGTGTCCCTCCTGAACGCGCGCCCCTTCGACGGCCGCGACTTCTTCGGCCCGGTGCTCGATGCCTTCCGCGAGGGCATCCTCGGCTTCTTCGACACGCGCGTCCCGTTCGATCCGGCCCAGCTCACCGAGATGCACGGTGCGGCGCTCTTCGCCATCTTCGCCTTCTCGGCGGCGACGGGAATCGCAATCGCCGCGCGGCGGACACTGGTCGCAGTCGCCATCCTCGCGTTCGGCGCCGGCTGGCCGACGACGATGCTCTCGATCGGCCCGTCGTCGAACCGCGATCTCGTGCTCGGCTCACTGATCCTCGGGACCGCGCTTGCGCTCCTGGCGCTCTACCGGCCCGGCGTGCGGAGCCTCGTCCCGGCGGCGATCCTCGGCCTCGCGCTCGTCGTCGTCGCGGTCGGCGGCGCGACCACGAACGCCGTTGCGAAGGACGGCTTCGTCAACTGGTCTCGCTGGGATCCATACGACAAGCCGGACGACCCGGTGGACGTGAGCTACGTCTGGGACGGCAACTACGGCGGCATCGATTTCCCGGAGAAGAGCACCACCGTCCTCCGCATCAAGGCGTCGGGGCGGCAGAGCCGCCTCTACTGGAAGGCGACCACGCTCGACCTCTACAACGGCGCCGGCTGGCGCGAGCAGCTCGACGACGCGCGCGCGTTCGACTCCGGCCAGGACGTCACGGCCCGGGCGAACGATCCGCTCATGCCGGCCGCTGCGCGGCAGGCGAAGCAGCTGGTCAAGCAAGACGTCGAGGTCGAGGCGCTCCTCGAGTCGAGGCTGATCGGTTCGGCGCAAGCGGTCCGGTGGCGCGTGGGCGGCGGCGAAGCGGCCACGACGCTCTCGACCAACGGGACGGTCGTCCTCCAGGATCGCGAGCTGCGCGTGGGCGAGCGCTACACGGTCTGGAGCTACATCCCCAGGGACGCGACGCCCAAGGTGCTCTCCGAGGCCGGCACCGACTATCCCAGCGCGATCTACCCGTACCTGCTCGCCCAGCCCGAGCTCGATCCGACGGCACTGCCGCGCTTCGGCGCGGCCGGCCGCGACGAGTACATGGAGCAGCTCTTCGACGACTCGCCCGGCGCCGCCGACCACCGCATCGTCTACGACACCGCCAAGGAGATCACGGCCGGGCAGGGCACGCCGTACGAGGCGACCGTCGCCCTGCTCTCGTGGTTCCGGGGCAAGGAGGGTGGTTTCACCTACACGGAGCAGCCGCCCGTGGAGCTTTCGAAGGCGCCGCTCCTCTCCTTCCTCGAGACGAAGCAGGGGTACTGCCAGCACTTCGCGGGGGCGATGGCGCTCATGCTCCGCTACCTCGGGATCCCGGCCAGAGTGGCGGCGGGGTTCACGAGCGGGAACTACAAGTCCGGCTCCGAGGAGTGGGTGGTCTCGGATCACGACGCCCACGCCTGGGTCGAGGTGTACTTCCCCGGCTACGGCTGGCTGACGTTCGATCCGACGCCGGGCCGCGGGCAGCTCGACGCCGCCTTCGACCCGTACTCCGACCGGTTCGACGCTCGCGAGGCTGCGGCTCTCGGCTCGGCGTTCCTCGGCATCCCGCAGGTCGGCGAGCGCGCGGCGCTCCTCGAAGCGCGCGAGTCCGGCGCGGGCGGCGCGACCGGCGGCGTCACCGAGGTCGTCTCGCATCGCGGCACCGGCATCGTCGCGCTGATCATCGGAATCGCCCTCGGGACGGCGCTCGCGATCATCCTCCTGAAACTCGTCGTGCGCCGGATCCGGCTCATGCGCCGCGATCCCCGCGCCCTCGCCGCGGCTTGTCGGCGCGATCTGGCGGGCTACCTCGCCGACCAGGGGAAGGACGTCCCGCCGAGCGCGACTCCGCGGGAGCTCGGCGACGTCGCCGCGCACGCGTTCAACGTCGACCCGGCGCCGTTCGTGGCCGCCCTCACCACCGCGCGCTACGCGCCGCCGGCCGCCGCGGGGCCCGGCGCCGCCAAGGCCCGGCGCGAGCTGAACCGCCTGCGGCGCACACTCGGCCGGCGCAACGGTCTCTACCGGCGCCTGCGCGGCGCGGTCAGCCTGCGCTCTCTCACGGCCTGACCCTTGCGCGGGTCCGTATCTTGAGTAGGGAGATGAGCGAGTCCGAAACCTACGATCTGTTCTGCCGCGCCCGCGAGCAGATGAAGCAGGGCCTGAACGCACAGGCGGCCGTTTCCCTGGAGAAGGCCAAGCGCCGCGAGCCGGCCAAGGGGTCGATCCGCGAGGCGCTCGGGATCGCGTACTTCCGCTCTCGCCGCTTCGCCGACGCGGAGCGTGAGTTCCGCGCGCTCGTCGAGCTCGAGCCGGTCGACGACTACGCCCACTTCGCGCTCGCCCGGTCGCTGCAAAAGCAGGGCCGAGCCGGCGAGGCGAAGGGCCATCTGCGCCTCGCGGCGACGCTTCGGCCGGAGCGGCGCGACTACCGCATCGCGCTCGAGTCCGTCCAGGCGTAGCCGAGTAGGCTCGCGTCGTGCGAGCCGTGGTGCAGCGGGTGCGCGAGGCCCGCGTCGTCGTTGACGGCGCAACCGTGGGCGAGACCGGCCCGGGGCTCTGCGTGCTGCTCGGCGTCGCGTCCCCGGACGGAGAGGACGAGGCCGTGCGCCTGGCCGGCCGCGTCGCGCGGCTGCGGGTCTTCGAGAACAGTGAAGGAAAGTTCGACCGGAGCGTGCTCGACACGGGGGGCGCGGTTCTCGTCGTGAGCCAGTTCACGCTGATCGCGGACACGTCCAAGGGGAACCGGCCGAGCTTCACCGAGGCGGCGCGGCCCGAGCACGCGGAGCCACTCTACGAGCGCTTCTGCGCGGCGCTTCGGGCCGAAGGAGTCACGGTCGCGACGGGCGTCTTCGGCGCCCGGATGAGCGTCGCGCTCGCAAACGACGGACCAGTCACGATCGTCTTGGACAGCTGAGCCGCGGCAGGCGGTGGGATGGTGCGGCGCCCAAGGTCGGCGCTCTGACCCCGGATCCGTGCGTCCCCTCATGCGGGATCCGTACGCCCCCCGATGGCGCATCGCGCGGAGTCAAGAATGGTCTGGGCATGTCGAAGGGTGTCCACCGGGTGCCTCATCGGGTTCACCGGCTGCATCGGTGGGTTGTGTGGCTTCTGGTCGGCCTAGTGGCCGTCGCCGGCATCTGCGTCGGCATCGACCGAGCGTTCTTTTCGGGCCAGGCACAGTGGTCGTGGCCGCCGGAACCATGCGTGGTGCAGGGGATCGAGGCGCGCTGCGGCACGTTCGTCGTCCCGGAAGACCGCACGAAGCCGAACGGGCGCACGATCGGGCTCCGCGTGGTCGTCCTGCCTGCGTTCTCGAAGCGGGCTCGTGAGGACGCGGTCACGTACCTCGCCGGTGGACCGGGAGATGCGGCCACCGAGAGCGCGGCCGACCTCAACCGGCAGCTGAGCGGGCTGAACACATATCGCGACATCCTGCTCGTCGACCAGCGCGGGACCGGGGGATCGAACCCCGACGGAGGCGAGGCGACCCAGTACGGCACGCGAATGGCGATGGACGACCTGGACGCGGTACGGGAGGCGCTCGGCTACCGGCAGCTCGACGTGCTCGGCAGCTCCTACGGAGCAACCGCGGCGCAGATTTACGTGAAGCTCCATCCCTCTTCGGTGCGCACACTCATCCTCGCGGGCGCAACGGCGATC
The DNA here is from genome assembly GCA_963716435.1 of uncultured Thermoleophilia bacterium. GTDB lineage: Bacteria > Actinomycetota > Thermoleophilia > Gaiellales > Gaiellaceae > CAVRUF01. The sequence continues at coordinate 1,986,795 of OY970312.1, read as the reverse complement.
GACGTTCCCTTCTTCGACCGCTACGCCGTCAACGCCCAGCGTGCCCTCGACCAACTCGCGGACCTCTGCGTCTCGGACCCTGGCTGCCGGAAGGCATTCCCAGGCTGGGAGCGCCAGTTCGGCGAGCTCGTGACGGCTTGGAACGTAGACCCGGAGCACGGCATGACAGGCAACCAGCTCGCATCGATCGTTCACGTGATGCTGCTCGACGGGACGAAGGCGGTCTCGATCCCACTCGTCGTGAGCAGCGCGGCGGGGGGCGACTATGGGCCCCTCGAGGAGGAGGACCCGGAGGATCTCGCCGTCGATCTCAATCTCATGGGCTCGTCGATCTGGTGCAACGAGCCCTGGACCGGGCTCGACGCGCAGGGACCGTGGGGCACCGACTTCGACAGCTACACGGCGGCGAGGATCGCGGCATTCCGGAACGCTTGCTCCTCCGTCCCAAAGCGCGGTGAGCCGCGGTCGCTCTGGACGCTCCCCGCGCCGAGCGCCGTGCCGGTGCTCGCTCTCGTGGGCGGCGCCGACCCGCAGGACCCCCTCGAGAATCTCTCCGACCTGAGGCGGCACTTCCCCGACAGCCGCACCATGATCTTCCCGCACGTCGGGCACTCGTTTCGCATCGGCGGCTGCCTCGACCCGATCCTGGAGGACTTCGTCGACCGCGGCACCACCAACGGCCTGGACACGACAGGCTGCGACGGCGCGGTCGTGGTTCCGCCGTTCGACCTGGCCGACTGAACCAGACGCCCGGGAGCGTCGCCGAGACCTGTCCCGGAAGAGAGGCCGCCGAACCCCTTGTTGCTATCCTTTCCGCAGACATTTCCCAGGCATTTGGAAATGGGCGCGAGGCGCCCATTTTTTGTCAGAAGAGAGGACATGGCGAACGTCTATGACACCGAGCGCGAGCTGCGAAGTGAGATGGCCGAAAAGGTCAGCCGCAGCCTACCCGGCGTCGAGGTTCTCGCCGTGGAGCTTCGCGGGCCCGACCGGGCCTGCGTCTATCTCGACCGCGATTCCGGCGTGGATCACGAGCTCTGCGCCAAGGTCACGGACGTCCTGCGCGACTACCTCGACCGTTACTCGCTCGAGGTGTCTTCACCGGGCTTCGAGCGCCCGCTGCGCACCCGTGAGCACTTCGCGGACGCGGTCGGCAAGCGGGCCAAGCTTCGCACGGAAGGCGCGGTCGATGGACGGTCGCGGTTCAAGGGCGAGATCGTGGAAGCAGGGACGAGCGCAGTGACTGTCGCGGTCGCCGACAACGAGCGCATCGAGGTGCCGTACGGCGCCATCGTGCGGGGCAATCTGATCGACGAAGGGTGACGAGATGAGCCGAGAGATTCTGGAAGCAGTCAGGGAGATCGAGCGTGAGAAGGGGATCGAGGAAGACACCCTCGTCCGTGCGCTCGAGGACGCCCTGCTCGCCGCCTACAAGAAGACCCCCGGCGCAGCGCGCCACGCGCAGGTCGAGCTCGACGACCGCGGAGATTTCCGCGTCTGGTCGGTCGAGCTGCCCGCCGACATCGAGTCGCGGCTGATCGAGGAGGCGCGCGAGCGCGCGATCACCGAGCTCGAAGAAGCGGAGACCGAGGCCGGCGAGCGCAACCACACCCTGATCCTCGACGAGGAGCTCGACATCGACTGGTCCGGAGTTCCGGCCGACCAGGTGAAGCGCGCGGACGTCACGCCGAGCGACTTCGGCCGCATCGCCGCGCAGACCGCCAAGCAGGTCATCCAGCAGCGGATCCGCGAGGCCGAGCGCGCGATGATGTACGACGAGTACGTCGACCGCGTGACCGAAGTCGTCACCGGAATCGTCCAGCAGGCCGGCGACCGCAACAACATCCTCGTTGACCTCGGCAAGGTCGAAGCGCTCCTGCCGCGCTCCGAGCAGGTGGACGGCGAGCGCTACGAGCAGGGCTCGCGGATCAAGGCGGTCATCACCGAGGTCCGCTCGGGTACGAAGGGCCCGCAGGTCATCCTTTCCCGGCGCGACTCCGAGCTGATCAAGACGCTCTTCGAGCTCGAGGTACCGGAGATCGCGGATGGCCTCGTGGAAATTCGCGGCGTCGCCCGCGAGCCGGGCTACCGCTCGAAGATCGCCGTCGAATCGCACGCCCAGGGCGTCGATCCGGTCGGCGCGTGCGTCGGGCCCAGGGGTTCGCGTGTGCGCATGGTCGTCTCGGAGCTGCGCGGCGAGAAGATCGACATCATCCCGTGGAACGCGGAGCCCGCCAGGTTCATCGCCAAGGCGCTCTCGCCGGCGCGCGTCCGCGAGGTGCTCGTGGACGACGAGTCCCGCGAGGCGACCGTCGTCGTGCCGGACGACCAGCTCTCGCTCGCGATCGGCAAGGAGGGCCTGAACGCCCGCCTGGCCGCGCGGCTCACCGGCTGGAAGGTCGACATCGAGTCGGAGACCGACTTCGCGCGGGCGGAGGCTGCGGCCGCATTCGGCGGCGACGTCGAGGGCGACGACTTCTCCGGGCGCTGCTCGGCGATCCTCTCGAACGGCAAGCGCTGCCCGAACGCCGCGCTGCCGAGCTCGCGCTACTGCGGGATTCCCGAGCACGCAGCCCTGGCCGACCTCCCCGCGGAGGAGCGGGTGCCGGTTCCGGTCGACGCGGCAGAGGCGGCCGAAGAGGAAGCACCCGTACCGGCCGAGGTCGCAGCAGATGCGTCCTCGGACGAGGAGGGGGAGCAGGCTGACGACGCGTGAGCGAGCCCGTCAGGACGTGCGTGGCCTGCGGGCGCAAAGCGCCGCAGGACGAGTTGGTGCGTTTCACGGCGCCGGACGGAACCCTCGTCGCGGACGCGTCGCAGCGCCTGCCCGGGCGTGGGGTGTACACGTGCCGCACCGCGGACTGCTTTTCGACGGCGGCCGGGGCCGGGGCGTTTTCGCGTCGGCTGCGGGCTTCCGTGCGGGTTCCGGACGAGTTGAAGGCGCTTTTCCCGGACGGGTAGGGTCGCACGATGAGTGATCGCAACAGGCCGCTTCGGCCCAGGGGAGGCGCGCCGGGAGGCAAGCGCCGCCGCCGGGTCGTCATCGATTCCCAGGCGAACCGTCCGCGCCCCGACGCGCGCGGCCGCGGCGCCGATCCCGCGCCCAAGCCGGCCTCGACGACGCCGCCTGCGCCACAGCCGACCGGGCCGGTCTCGATCGAGTCCGGCGCGACCGTCAAGGACGTCTCCGCCGTGCTCGGCAAGACCGTCCCCGAGATCATGAAGTTCCTCATGGGCGCCGGCGAGATGGTCAGCGTCACGCAGTCGCTCTCCGACGAGGCGATCGAGCTGATCGCGGCCGAGTTCGAGCGCGAGGTGACGATCAAGCACGCCGACGAGGAGGAGCTCGAGCCCGAGGTCTACGAGGACGATCCCGCAGACCTCGAGCCGCGGCCGCCGGTCGTGACGATCATGGGCCACGTGGACCACGGCAAGACATCGCTCCTCGACGCGCTGCGCGAGTCGGCCGTCGTCGAGACCGAGGCCGGCGGGATCACGCAGCACATCGGCGCCTATCAGGTCGACCACTCCGGCCGCCGGATCACGTTCCTCGACACGCCCGGCCACGAGGCGTTCACCGCGCTGCGAGCGCGAGGCGCCAAGGTCACGGACATCGCAGTCCTGGTCGTAGCCGCGGACGACGGCGTCATGCCGCAGACCGTGGAATCCATCAACCACGCGCGCGCCGCCGCAGTGCCGATGGTCGTCGCCGTGAACAAGGTGGACAAGGAAGACGCAAATCCCCAGAAGGTGCGCCAGGAGCTCGTCACGCACGGCATCCAGCCGGAGGAGTGGGGCGGCGACGTCCAGTTCGCCGACGTGTCGGCGAAGACGAAGGAGGGCCTCGACAACCTGCTCGAGCGGATCCTCCTCGTCGCCGACGCCGAGCTCGAGCTCGACGCGAACCCGGCCACCGAGGCCTCCGGGCCGATCATCGAGAGCCGCCTGGACATCGGGCGCGGCCCCGTCGCGACGATGCTCGTCCAGCGCGGGACGATCCGCGTCGGCGACGCGATCGTGGCCGGCGACGCCTGGGGGAAGGTCAAGGCATTGCACGACTACCGCGGCGAGCGGATCGAGTCGGCCGGGCCGGGAACGCCCGTCGAGGTGCTCGGCTTCGACAAGCCGCCGTCCGCGGGCGAGACGGGCCGCGTGGTCGAAAACGACAAGCAGGCGCGCCACCTCGCGAGCCTGCGCAGCCAGCGTCTGCGTTCCGAGCAGTTCGCGCGCCGCGCGACGAAGGGCGTCTCCCTGGAGGATCTCTTCACGCGCATCGCCGAGGGCGGCGTCCAGGATCTGAACATGGTCGTGAAGGCCGACGTGCAGGGCTCGATCGAGGCCGTGATCGGCGAGCCTCGGGAAGATCCGCCACCCGGAGGTTCGCGTGAACGTGATCCACACGGGCATCGGCGGGATCACCGAGTCGGACGTGATGCTCGCGTCGGCGTCGAACGCGATCGTGGTCGGCTTCACCGTGCGGCCGAACGCCGAGGCCCGGCTCCTCGCCGAGCGCGAGGGCGTCGACGTGCGCACGTACCGCGTCATCTACCAGCTCACCGAGGACATCGAGCAGGCGCTCGTCGGAATGCTCTCGCCGGAGCGCGTCGAGGAGACGATCGGCGAGGCCGAAGTCCGCGCGCTCTTCCGGGCGTCGCGGATCGGCGTCATCGCCGGCTGCTACGTCACGAACGGGACGATCCGGCGCAATGCGCAGGTGCGGGTCGTCCGCGACGGCACCGTCGTCATCGAGACGACCGTCTCGAGTCTCAAGCGCTTCAAGGACGATGTCCGCGAGGTGCAGCAGGGCTTCGAGTGCGGCATCTCGCTGGAGGGCTTCAACGACGTGAAGGAAGGCGACGTCCTCGAGTTCTTCGAGACGCGCGACATCGTGCGCACCGACCTCTCCGCGCCGGCGCCGGTCGAGCCAGAGCCCGAGCCTGAGGCCGAGGACGAGGCCGAGCCCGACGCCGAGTAGCGGCGCGGGTGCCGTGTCGGGCGGCTACGTCGGAATCCTCTGGGTCGAGCTGCACTTTCCCGAGGCTGGATCGCTGAAGGGCAAGCGCAAGTACGTGCAGTCCGCGAAGGCGCAGCTTCAGCGTCGCTTCGGCGCCTCGGTGGCCGAGGTCGCCCATCACGACCTGTGGCAGCGCGCCGGCCTCACGGCCGCGTTCGCCGCGCGCGAGTTGGGTGAGCTGGACCACCTCATGGACGACGCCGAGCGCTGGCTGGGCGGCCAGGAGTGGGAGCTCTCCCGGGTGGTTCGAGAGGTCGTGACGGTCGAGTGAGCCAGCGCATGCGCCGGGTGAACGAGTCCGTCCGCGAGGTCGTCTCCGAGGCGATCGTCGCGCTCAAGGACCCGCGGATCGGCTTCGTCACGGTCACGGGCGTGGACACCGCGCCGGATCTGCGCACCTCGACGATCTACATCAGCGTGCTCGGCTCGGCCAAGAAACAGCGGAAGTCGCTCGAAGGCCTCAACTCGTCCGCGGGCGCGGTGCAGGAGCGCGTGGCGATCGAGCTGCGGCTCAAGCGGACCCCGATCCTGACGTTTGAATACGATCCGACGGTCGAGCAAGGGGTCAAGATGTCCCAGCTGATCGACGAACTCGCACCGGATGACGAACCACAAGACTGAGCTCGAGCAGACCGCCGCCGCGTTGTCCGCGCACGAGCGGTTCGTCGTCACGACGCACGAGAACCCGGACGGCGACGCGCTCGGCTCGCTCTTCGCGACGACGCTCGCGCTGCGCGCGCTGGGCAAGGAGGTCGAGATGTACCTCCACGGCGACGTGCCGCTCCCGAACGAGTACGAGTTCATGGCGCTCGACGGTCTCGTCCGCGGGGCCGCGCCCTCGATGGAGGGACGCGTGCTCGTGGCGGTCGATTGCGCGAACGAGTCGCGGCTCGGCCCCGATCCGGCCGCGATCATCGACGCGGCCGAGCTGGTCGTGAACATCGACCACCACCACGACAACAGCCTGTTCGGTGGGGTCAACCTGATCGTCGCGGAGGCGTCGTCCACGGGGGAGATCCTCCGGGACGTGATCCGCGAGGTCGGCGTCGCCCTGACGCCGGCGATCGCCGAGGCGCTCTACATCGCGATCGTCACCGACACGGGCCGGTTCCAGTACTCGAATACGACCGCGCACTCGCTGCGTTTGGCCGCCGAGTTGGTCGATGCCGGCGCGGACGTGCATCGGGTCTTCCAGGGCGTCTACGAGAGCGTCGCGTTCGCGAAGCTGAAGCTCGTCGGGCGCGCCCTCGAGACGGCGGAGCTGTACGAGGACGGGCGCGTCGTCGTCGCTCACCTCGAGCGGGAGGATTTCCAGACCTGCGGCGCCGTGGAGCCGTTCTCCGAGGGGATCATCGACTACCTCCGGGCCGTCGAGGGCGTCGAGCTTGCGGCGCTCATCCGGCGCCCGCCGAACGAGCTGGGGCCGAACCGGCGGATCAGCCTGCGCACGACCGAGGAGGACCTCGACGTCTCGGCGATAGCGCGAAAGAGCGGCGGCGGCGGCCATCGCCAGGCGGCGGGCTTCCCGTCCGACGCGACGGTCGAGGAGATCACTGACTTCATCCGCCGCGAGTACCTCGCCCAAGTGGCCGCGAACCGGACGTAGATGACGAACGCGGGCGGACTCGTCCTCGTGGACAAGGAGGCCGGGCCCTCCTCATTCCACGTCGTGCGCGACGTGCGCAACCGCTTCAACCTGAAGGCCGGGCACGCCGGAACGCTCGACCCGTTCGCGACCGGGCTGCTCGTCTGCCTCGTCGGGCGCTCCACTCGGCTCGCGCGCTACCTCGTCGGGCTCGACAAGCGCTACCTGACGACGATCCGGCTCGGCATGCGCACCGACACGGGCGACGTGGAGGGGACGGAGCTCGAAACGACTCCGATCGCGACCGTCGGCGACATCGAGGCGCTGCGCGGCGAGGTCGAGCTGCCGATCCCGGCCGCGTCGGCCGTGAAGATTGACGGCGAGCGTGCCTACAGCCTCCACCGGCGCGGCGTGGCAGTCGAGATGCCGCTGCGGCGCTCGACCGTCCAGGCGCTGGAGATCGTCCGCTTCGAGCCGCCGGACCTCGACCTCGACTTGAGGGTTTCAACCGGGACCTACATCCGCTCGATCGCCGACGCGCTCGGCGGGCACTGCATCGCGCTGCGCCGGACGGAAGTCGGCCCGTTCCTGATCGAGGACGCCGACGAGGAGCGCGTTCTGCCGCCGCTTGCCGCCGTGCCGCATCTTCCGCGCGTCGATCTGAACCAAGAGGACGCTCGCGCCGTCGCGTCGGGTCGCTCGGTGCCGGCCGAACACGAAGGCCCGGTCGCGCTCGTCGCGGACGGGAATCTCATCGCGGTCGGAATCGCTGCCGACGGGATCGCGAAGCCCGAGACGGTGCTCGTATGAACGTCCTGCGCTCGGCTGCGGAGGCCGCGCCCGCCGAGCGCGCGGTCGCGATCGGCACCTTCGACGGCGTCCACCGCGGCCATCGGGCGGTGCTCGACGAGGCGCGCGCCACGGGCCTCCGGACCTGCGTCGTCACGTTCTCGCCGCATCCGCGGACGGTGCTCGGCTACGACGTGCGGCTCCTCACACCGCTCGACCGCCGGATCGAGCTGCTCGCCGCTCTGGAGCCCGACGACCTGCTCGTGGTCGACTTCACACCCGAGCTGGCCACCAAGACGCCCGATGAGTTCGTCGACTCCGTCCTCCGCCCGCTGGGAACGAAGGCCGTCCTCGCGGGAGAGAACTTCCGCTTCGGCGCCGGCCGGCGCGGCGATCTCGCGCTGCTCCAGCGGCTCGGGTTCGAGATCATCGGGATCCCGCTCGTCGAGGGCGTCTCGTCCAGCCGGATCCGCGAGCTGCTCGGGGAGGGCGACGTCACCACCGCGGCGGCGCTGCTGGGCCGTCCGCCGGAGCTCGAGGGGCCGGTCGTCCCGGGCGACCAGCGCGGGGGGACGCTCGGGTTCCCGACCGCGAACCTGGCCGTCGATCCCGAGATCCTCGTCCCCGCGTACGGCATCTACGCGGGCAGCGCCCGGCTGCTCGACGACGACGGCGAAACCGAGCACCGCACTGCGCTCTCGATCGGCGTGAACCCCCACTACGGCGGCGTCGAGCGGCGGATCGAGGCGTTCCTCCTCGACTTCGACGGCGATCTCTACGGCCGTCCGCTGCGTGTGGAATTCTGGGAGCGGCTGCGCGACGAGCGGTCGTTCGGAAGCGAGGCCGAGCTCGTGGAGCAGATCGCGCGCGACGTCGAGGCGACGCGGGCCGCGAAGCGACCTGCGTAAGCATCGGCACAAGGGTTCGTAAGGAATTGTGGGATAGCGACACTTCAGACCGGCAGCACGACAGAATCGCCTGCATGAGTCCGACAACCACACTGATCCGGGTCCAGTGCCTCTCCTGCAAGCGCGTCTACGAGAAGCCCGAGACGGGTCGCACGATGCGCGCGAATCCGGGGTGTCCCGAGTGCGGCTACCTGGGCTGGGCGCCGCTCAGGTCTGTAGCAATGCCGCAGATCCACTCCGTCGCGGATCGGCGGCAGCCCCGCGTCGAGCACACAGGCTGACGCCTCCGAAGTAGTGGTGGCGTGCGGCCCAGCGCCGCACGTCGAAGCCCGCGTCGGCGAGCGCCGTCAGCGCGTCCTCTTCGAAGCCCGGCTCCACCTGGACGACCCCGCCGGCGGAATGGAGCCGAGGCCGGTCGACCGCCTCCTGCGGATCGAGGCCCTCGTCGAGGATTCCCGCGAGCGTCTGGACGAGCGCGCTGCGCAGGCGCGAGCCGCCTGCTGAGCCTGCGGCCACCACGGGGCCGTCGGAGTCGAACAGGGCGGTCGGCGCCATCATGCTCTCCATCCGCTTGCCGGGAACGAGCGCGCCGACGAGCAGCTCGCTCTCGCCGAGCATCGAGTTCAGGTGCACCTGGAGCCCTGGGAGGAAGTCGCCGGATCCGAGGCCGAGGCTGCTCGTGAGCACGCACACGTTTCCGTCCCGGTCTGCGGTGACGAGGTTCGTCGTGTGGCCCTCACCCGCCGGCGCGTCGAGCGCGCGGGCGAGCGTCACTGCGCGCTCCGCGGGATCGCGGGGGATGCGCGGGAGGACGGCCAGCGTCTCGGCGAGGTGGGCCAGGCCGCCGCGGGTGGCGACGCGGAGCCCGAGGTACTCGCTCTCGACGGGCTCTGTCCAGTGCGGGCGGTAGCGCGCGAGGTCTTCGCGGGTGACGAGCCCGTCGCGCTCCTCCATGAGGCCGAAGAGCGACTCGGCGAGCGACCCCGTGTACAGCGATCCGGCGCCTTCGGCGGCGACCAGCTCGAGCGCGCGCGCCAGGCCCGGCTGCACGAGGGGATCGCCGGTGCCGAGCAGCGCACCGCCGGGGGCGAAGAGGTCGCCGCCCTCGCGCATCGTCATGACCGGCGCCAGCATGTCGAGGCAGAGCGCATGGGCGAGAGGCATGAGGACGCCGTCACGGGCGATAGCGATCGCCGGCTCGACGAGCCGCGGCCACGGCAGGCGGCCGTGCCGCTCCCAGAGCCTCTCCGAGCCCCGCCGGAACGCCCGGAACCGCGCAGGACTGGATCCCGACCGAGTAGTCGATCACCTCGCTCCCGAACGGGATGGGAACGTGGTCGAGCCGGGGCTCCCGCGCCGGCGCGCCGAGGCCGGGGACGGCGACGAAGAAGTCGAGATTCGAGACGCGGCCGGTCGCTCCGTCGATCCAGAGGGCGTGCCCGCCGCCCATGAGGCCGGTCATGAGCACCTCGGCCGCGCAGGAGGCGAGCGAGGCCGCAACCGCAGCGTCAGCGGCGGTTCCGCCCTCCTCGAGGATCTCGAGCCCGGTCTGCGTGGTCGCTGGATGGTTCGCGGCGATGGCGGGCTGGAGGCCGGTCACGCGGGCAGTATCGCGCGCGCCGTTGCGGGCAGGAACGGCTCAGTCCTCGTGCTAGCCTTGCCGCAATGACTCTGACGAAGGAAGCAAAGCAGGAGCTGGTGGGCACGTACGGCCGCTCGGCCACGGATACCGGCTCGACCGAAGTTCAGGTGGCCCTTCTGACTCGACGCATCGAGCAGCTGACCGACCACCTGCGAACGCACCGCAAGGACCATCACTCTCGACGCGGGCTCCTGAAGCTCGTAGGCCAGAGGCGGCGTCTGCTGAACTATCTTCAGAAGAGGAATCTGGAGGGTTACAGGACGTTGATCAAGGAACTCGGTCTGCGGCGATAACGCCGGGCCGGGCCCGGGAGGCGCGGTGGAAGTTTGAGGGAGCGTTGCGACGTTGCCTCAAACCTCCGCCTCCGTCTCTCGGTGAGAGGAGATGGAAGTGAATACGACGCTGGACACGCGTGTCGCCGTCACGATCGGCGACGCGGAAATCACGATGGAGACCGGACGTCTTGCCAAGCAGGCAGACGGAGCGGTCGTCGTCCGCAGTGGCGACACAATGATCCTGGCGACCGCAACGGGCCGTACCGAGGCCCGCGAAGGCGCCGACTTTTTCCCGCTCACGGTGGATGTCGAGGAGCGGATGTACGCGGCCGGGAAGATCCCCGGCGGCTTCTTCAAGCGTGAGGGGCGCCCCACCGAGCGGGCGATCCTGACCGCGCGGATGATCGACCGCCCGATCCGGCCGCTCTGGCCGAAGGGCTACCGCAATGAGACGCAGGTCATCTGCACCGTGCTGTCGGCCGATCTCGTCACCGCGCACGACATCCTCTGCATCAACGGGGCCTCGGCCGCGCTGATGCTGTCCCCGATGCCGTTCTTCGGCCCGGTCGGCGCGGTTCGCATCGGCCTAATCGACGGGCAGCTCGTCGTCAACCCGACGCTTCCGGCAATGGAGGAGGGCCACGACATGGACCTCATCGTCGTCGGGACCAAGGAAGGCCTGACGATGGTCGAGGCCGGGGCGGACCAGGTGCCCGAGGACAAGCTCCTCGAGGCGCTCGAGATCGCCCATGAGGAGATCAAGCGCATCTGCGCCGCGCAGGAGGAGCTCCGCTCACTCGCCGGCAAGCCGAAGTGGCTCGACGCGGCGAAGACCGAGGAGCTGAAGGCCGAGCAAGGCCCGAAGATCACGGCCAAGATCGGCGAGGTCGGCCTCCGCGAGGCGGGCATCTACGTCGAGGAGCTCCAGTCGGAGCTCGGCGGCGAGATCTCGATGACCTCCACCGAGGACGACGTGATCCGCCGGACACAGGCCCGCTCGAGCCTCACACTCATCCTCGAGGAGCTCCGGCTCGACGCCGTCAAGGCGCCGATCCGCTCGCAGTTCGAGGACGAGCTGAAGGCACTCACCGACGCCGAGCAGGATTCGAAGGAGCTCAAGTCGGCCAAGCGCAGCCTCCTCTACGACCGCATCGTCGAGACGGTGGAGCTTCCGTTCCCCGGCGGCGAGGACGGCGAGAAGGACTCGCTGACCAAGCAGTTCGTGAAGAAGGCCTGCGACGCCATCTACAAGGAGCTCGTCCGCACGAAGATCGCCGTGGACAAGCGCCGCCCCGACGGCCGCGGCGCCGAGGAGATCCGCCCGATCACGTGCGAGGTGAGCGTTTCCCCGCGCACGCACGGCTCCGGCCTCTTCACCCGCGGGCAGACGCAGATCATGTCGCTGCTCACGCTCGGCACCGCGAAGGAGGGGCAGCGCATCGACGACCTCTCCCTCGAGGCCGAGCGGCGCTACATGCACCACTACAACTTCCCGCCCTACTCGGTCGGCGAGACCGGGTTCATGCGGGGTCCGAAGCGGCGTGACATCGGCCACGGCGCGCTCGCCCAGCGGGCGCTCGAGGCGGTCATCCCGACGCCGGACGCGTTCCCGTACACGATCCGCATCGTCTCCGAGACGCTCGAGTCGAACGGCTCGTCGTCGATGGGCTCGGTCTGCGGCTCGACGCTCGCCCTGATGGACGCCGGGGTTCCGATCCTCGCGCCCGTCAGCGGCATCGCGATGGGGCTCGTCAAGGAGGGCGACGACTACGTCATCCTCACCGACATCCAGGGCGCCGAGGATCACCTCGGTGACATGGACTTCAAGGTCGCCGGTACGGCCGAGGGCATCACCGCACTCCAGATGGACATCAAGATCACCGGCGTGACGCAGGAGATCATGCGTTCCGCGCTGGAGCAGGCGAAGCGGGCGCGCGTGTCGATCCTCGACTCCATGCTCTCCGCGATCCCCGAGGCCCGCACCGAGCTGGCCGCGCACGCTCCGCGGATCTCCACGATCCAGATCAACCCGGAGCAGATCGGGCTCGTCATCGGCAAGGGCGGCGAGACGATCCGCTCGCTCGAGTCCGACCACGACGTCCAGATCGACATCGAGGAGGACGGGACGATCCTCGTCTACGCGACCGAGGGCACGAAGGGCGACGCCGCCATCGCGGCAATTGCCGCCCTGACCAAGGAGCCCGAGGCCGGCGACGAGTACACCGGCCGCGTCGTGAAGACGACCGACTTCGGCGCGTTCGTCGAGCTGAAGAAGGGCACCGACGGCCTGCTCCACGTCTCGAACGTGGGCCCGGGCCGCGTCGCCCACATCGAGGACGTCATCTCGCGTGGCGACGTGCTCGACGTCAAGGTGCTCGAGGTGGACAAGGAGCGTGGCCGCATCGGCCTGAAGCTCGTCGCCAAGCACGAGAACGGCGATCTCGTCCAGCCCGAGGTGCTGATCGAGCGGGCCAAGGACGCCCCGCCGCGGGAGCCCCGCGAGGAGCGCCCGCGCCGCGACGGCGATCGCGGCCGCGGAGGCCGGCGCTAACGAATGAACCTGGGAGGGCGGCAAGAGCCGCCCTCTCTCATTTCCGGGACACGGGCATAATCGATCCGTGAAGTCCTACGACGCGATCGTGATCGGCGCCGGGCCGGGGGGCTCGACCACCGCGCAGCGGCTGGCGAGCGGCGGGGCGGACGTGCTCCTCCTCGACCGCGCCGAGTTCCCTCGGGACAAGCCCTGCGGCGGCGGCGTGACGCTGCGCGCCGCGGCGCAGATCCCCGTCTCGATCGACCCGGTCGTCGAGCAGGTCGTCACGATCGCGGAGCTCGGACTCGCGTACAAGCGCAAGGTGGAGCGCGGCGCCGGCGGTCCGCTCGTGCTCATGACGCAGCGCAAGCGGCTCGACCATCACCTGGCCGAAAGCGCCGTGGCCGCCGGAGCGGAGTTCCGCGACGGCGTGAAGGTCACCGGCGTCGAGATCGACGCCGAGGGCGCCACCGTGACCGCCGGGAGCGAGCGGCTCCGGGCGAAGACCGTGGTCGGCGCCGACGGAATCAACGGGATCACTGCGCGGTCGCTCGGCCTGGGCGGAAACCGCAGCGTCGCGGTCGCGCTCGAGGCGAACGTCCCGAACGCGAAGATCGACCCGGAGCGCTGGCGCGGACGGTTCCTCATGGAGCTCTGCGCCGTTCCGGGCGGCTACGGCTGGGTCTTCCCCAAGGCCGACCACGTGAACTTCGGCGTGGGCGGCTGGGAGAGCGAAGGGCCGAACCTTCGTAAACACCTCGCGCGTCTGTGCGACGCGCACGGCGTGCGGATGGAGGATCTGGAAGAGACGCGGGGCTACCGGCTCCCGTGCCGCTCCGCCGATTCGACGCTGGCCCGCGGACGCGGACTCCTGATCGGCGACGCCGCCGGGCTCGTCGACCCGCTCACCGGCGACGGGATGTACGAGGCGTTCCTCTCGGGCCGCTACGCCTCGGAGGCGGTGCAGCGAGTTCTGACCGGCGAGGCCGAGAGCCTCGACCCGTACTCGGTCGAGCTGACCAGGCGGCTCTCGACGCACCTCTGGGCCGCCTGGAGCCTGAAGGCCGCGCTCGACCGGTTCCCGCGCATGGCGTTCGGCCTGGCGAAGAGCCGTTTCGTCTGGCCGGTCGTCGAGAAGCTCATCACGGGCGAGATCCCGGACATCAGCTCCGCGCGCGGCATCTCGCGCCCGCCGCTCAAGGCGATCCAGCTCATGGGCCGCGTCGCCGGCGATCCGGGTCACTCGTTCCGCGCCGCCTGAGCAGGAGCCTGCGCCCTGCGGGCGTACGATGATTCTCGTGGAGAACTACATCCAGACGATGCTCGACGGAGGCGGCCGCGTGATCACGGAGCCGCTGCCCAGCGTGCGCTCCGCGGCGATCGGCGTGTGGATCGGATCCGGCTCGCGCGACGAGGACTCCGGGCACGCCGGGCTGGCGCACTTCCTCGAGCATCTCCTCTTCAAGGGCACGAGCAAGTACTCGGCGCTCGAGATCGCCGAGATCTTCGACGGGATGGGCGGCGAGCTGAACGCCGCCACCGCCCGCGACTACACGGTTGTCTATGCACGGGTGCTCGACGAGCACATCGAGGCGGCGCTCGACGTGATGACCGACATGGTCTTCACGCCCGCGTTCGCGGACATCGACGCCGAGCGCGAGGTCGTCCTCGAGGAGATCGCGATGATCGAGGACACGCCGCCCGAGCTCGTCCACGACGTCTTCACCGAGACGGTGTTCGGCGACCATCCGCTCGGCCGGCCCGTGCTCGGCTCCGCGGACGTGATCGCCTCGGTCTCGCGCCGCGCCATCGGGGCGTACCACCGCGCGCGCTACCGGCCCGACAACATCGTCGTCGCCGCCGCCGGGAGCGTCGACCACGAGCGGCTGGTCGAGATCGTCCAGGAGCAGGCCCACAAGAGCACGGGCGCCGCCCGGCGACCGGCTGCACGCCCGCCGTTCGTCGCTCCGCCGCCGCCCGGCCTTCGGTTCGTCCGCAAGGAGACCGAGCAGTACCACGTCTGCGTCGGCGCGCCCGGCCTCGCGCGCGGCGACCGGCGGCGCTTCACGGCGACCGTCCTCGACTCGATCCTCGGCGGCTCCGCGTCGTCGCGGCTCTTCCAGGAGATCCGGGAGAAGCGCGGCCTCGCCTATGCCGTCTACACGTTCGCGTCGCAGTACGCGGACACGGGCCAGATCGGCATCTACGTCGGCACGCGCGAGGAGAACCTCGTCGAGTGCATGGAGGTCGTCGCCGCCGAGTTGGCCGCCGTCGCCGAGCAGGTGCGCGACGAAGAGGTCGAGCGCGCCAAGGAGAACCTGAAGGGCCGCATCATGCTCTCGATGGAGCTGACCTCGAACCGGATGAGCCGGCTCGGCAAGTCGCTCGTCACGGATAGCGACCTGCTCTCGCTCGACCAGATCCTCGCCGAGATCGACGCGGTGGACGCCGACTCGGTGTCGCAACTCGCCGGCGTCCTCTTCGCCACCGAGGGGCTTTCAGTCGCCGGAATCGGGACGAACGAGGATCGGTTCCTCAAGGCCGTAGGGCGGATCGCCCCGCACCTCGGCGCCGCTCGCGCCGCCTAGCTGCAGGAGGTCGGCGGGGTGTTGCCCGTCGACGTGCAGGAGTGCTCGCCGTGGATTCGCACCGGCGTGGCGACGCTGAACGTGTTGCCGCTCGCGAGCGTGTCGCCGCCGATGCCCGTCTCGATGCGGGCCGAGCGCTCGCTCGTGATCGTCGAGTCGAGCACGCGGACGTCGCCGTTTCGGGACGAGATCGAGGCGACAACGGACACGGGGTAGTCGAGCCAGGTAGCGACGCCCTTGAGGATCGAGTTGCGGACGAGCGCCGTCCCGCCGCGATCCGCGGTCGAGGCCGAGACCTCGACCGTGCCGGCCCGCAACGTCGAGTTCGAGACGGCGACGTAGGCCCGTCTCTCGCTGCGACCCGGCTCGCCTTCGCCCTCGCAGCAGCCCGGGGCGAGCTGGATCGCGCCGCCGTCGCCGAGGCGGATCGTCGACTTGCCCACGCGCACCTCCGTCCCCTGGCGCGCGTCGTTGATGGCGAAGACGACGTCGCCGCCCTTGAGGGTCACGTTCCTTAGCCCGAACGTGGCGTTCCTGGCCATACGGACGAAGCAGTTGCGCTTGATCGTCCCTGTGCCGCCAGTGACCTTGAGAAAGTCGCGGATGACGACGTGGCCGTCGGTGTTGCAGTCCCTTGCGAGCCCGGCGGCGTTCGTGACCCGCGCCGACGCGGTCGCAGGCACGGCGAGCGCAACCAGTAGACCAAGCAGGAGAGCGCGTTTCATGCGAGTACAGTAGCCCTCCGTGCGGATCCTTCTCTTCGGCGCATCCGGAAAGGTCGGAACGGCGCTCCTACCGGCGCTCGTCGCCGCGGGCCACGAGGTGACCGCCGTGGGAGCGGGGAACACCGCCGATCCGGCCGGCCACGACGCGGCGATCGACTTCACCCGTCCCGACGCGGTGCGCGGAAACGTCGAGCGCTGCCTCGCGGCGGGCGTTCAGTGCGTGATCGGCACGACCGGGCTTTCCGAGGACGACCTCGCAGCGCTCGACGCCCAGGCGCGCGAGGCCGGGCTGGCCGTGTTCTTCGCGCCGAACTTCGCGCTCGGTGCCGTCCTCATGATGCGCTTTGCCGCCGAGGCGGCCGAGCACCTGCCGAACGCCGAGATCGTCGAGGCCCACGACGCGGCGAAGCTCGACGCTCCGTCGGGAACCTCCAAGGCGACGGCGGCCGCGATGGGCGGCGACGTGCCGATCCATTCGATCCGCCTGCCGGGCCTCGTGGCGCACCAGGAGGTGCTCTTCGGCGGCGACGGCCAGCTGCTCACGATCCGCCACGACACGTTCTCCCGCGAAGCGTTCGCTCCCGGCGTGCTCCTCGCGCTTGAACGGCTGGAAACGCTCCCGCCGGGGCTCACCAGAGGACTCGACACGCTCCTGGCGTAGAATGGACGTGGTGCTGGGAGAAGTCCTCACAGCAGCGGTAACGCCCTTCCGCGAGGACGGGTCGGTCGATTTCGATCGCTACCGCGAGCTTTGCGTCTACCTCGTCGAGCACGGCTCGGACGGCATCGTCGTCGCGGGCACGACCGGCGAGGCGCCGACGCTCACCGATCTGGAGCGGCTCGAGCTCGTCGCGGCCGCGATCGATGCCGTCGGCGACCGCGCCACCGTCGTCGCGGGAACCGGGACGTACTCGACCGCGCACTCCGTCCACCTGACCGAGCAGGCCCACGAGCTCGGCGCGGACGGCTTCCTCGTCGTCACGCCGTACTACAACAAGCCGCCGCCGCGCGGGATCATCGAGCACTACAAGGCGATCGCCGCCGTGAGCGACCGGCCGATCGTCGTCTACAACATCCCGAGCCGGGTCGTCCTGAACCTGGAGCCCGCAACGATCTCCGCCCTCGCCGAGATTCCGACCGTCCGCTACGTGAAGCAGGCGAACGACGATCTCGACCAGGCGCGCCACATCGTGGACAACACGGAGCTCGACCTCTACGCGGGCGACGACAACCTGATCTTCCCGTTCCTCGAGCTGGGCGCGATCGGCGGGGTCTGCGTGCACACGCACGTCTTCGGGCCGCAGGTGAAGGAGATGATCCGCCGCCATCGTGAGGGCGACGTCGAGGGCGCCCGCGAGCTCGACCACGAGCTGGAGGCGTCGTACGAGCTGCTGAAGGTTGCGCCGAACCCGATGGCGATCAAGGCCGCGCTCGCGCTGACCGGCTTCGACACGGGCGGCCTGCGCCTCCCGATGGTCGAGGCGTCGGAGAACGAGAAGGCGCAGATCCGCGGGCTGCTCGAGCGCGCCGGCATTCTCCAGCCCGCCAGCCTCTAGACTCGCCCCGTGACTTGGACGCGCATCACGCCGCTCGGCGGCCTCGGCGAGGTTGGCAAGAACATGACCGTCGTCGAGAGCGAGGGCGGCATCGTGATCGTCGACGCCGGCCTGTCGTTCCCGCGCGACGAGCACCTGGGCGTCGACCTCGTCCTCCCGGATTTCGACCTGCTCGAGGACCGGCGCGACGACATTCGCGCGGTCGTCCTCACCCACGGCCACGAAGACCACGTCGGCGCGCTCCCGTACTTCCTGCGCGAGATCGGCTCCCCGGAGGTCTGGGCGACGAAGCTCACGCTCGGGCTCGTGAAGTCGAAGCTCGACGAGCACGGCCTGTCGCGCTCGACCGAGCTGCATCGAGGCCGTTCCCGAGGACGGACAGGTCGACCTGGGCCCGTTCAAGGCGCAGTTCGTGCGCATGGCGCACTCGATTCCCGACGCGGTCGCGGTCGTGCTCGACACGCCCGGCGGCCGGATCGTCTTCACCGGCGACTACAAGATCGACCACACGCCCGTGGACGGCTTCCGCACCGACGTGGGCCGGCTTGCGGAGCTCGGCAACGAAGGCGTCGACCTCATGCTCGGCGACTCGACGAACGCCGAGCGGCCCGGTGTGACAGCGTCCGAGCGCACCGTGGGGGAGGCGTTCCGCACGATCATCCCGCGGCTCGAGGGTCGCGTTCTGATCGCGTCGTTCGCGTCGAACATCCACCGCGTGCAGCAGGCGATCGACGTCGCGCTCGAGACCGACCGGCAGGTCGCGCTGGTCGGCCGCTCCCTGCGCAAGAACGTGAACATCGCCCGGAGCCTGGGCTACCTGGATGTGCCGGAGGAGATCCTCGTCAAGCCGGCCGAGCTCGACAACCTGCGGCCGGAGAACACGATGATTCTCTGCACCGGCAGCCAGGGCGAGCCGATGTCGGCGCTCACCCGCATCGCGTACGGCGACCACCAGAACGTGACGGTCGACGAGGGCGACACGGTGATCATCTCCGCGAAGCCGGTGCCGGGGAACGAGCTGCGCGTCCACGACACGATCAACCGGCTCACCCGCGCCGGCGCGCATGTGCTCCACCAGGAGATCGCGCCTGTTCATACATCAGGGCACGGAAATTCAGACGAACTCCGCACAGTGCTCGCCCTGCTCCGCCCGAAGAACGTGATGCCGGTGCACGGAGAGTTCCGCATGCTCGACGCGCACGCCCGCCTCGCCCGCGAGTCCGGCGTGCCTGCCGACCGCATCGTCCTCGCCGAGAACGGCACGGTGGTCGAGCTCTCCGGCGGCGTCGCGCGGATCGTCGACCAGGTCACGACCGGTTCGACCTTCGTTGACGGCCTCGGGGTCGGCGACGTACGCGAGGCCTCGCTCAAGGATCGCAGGCACCTGTCGGAGGACGGCGTCCTCATCGTCGTCGTCACGATTGGCGGGCGAAACGGCAAGAGCGTCGCGCCGCCCGAGCTGATCGCGCGCGGCTTCGCGGATCCGGGCCCGGTGTTCGAGGAGGCGCGGGAAGAGGTCGAGCGCACGGTCGCGGCGCTCCTCGCGGACGACATCGGCGAGCGCAAGCTCCTCGAGGAGCACGTGCACGAGGCCGTGGGCCGCCTGGTCTACGAGCGCACGCGCCGCCGCCCGATGATCCTCCCGGTCGTCGTCGAGGTCTGATCCTGCTCGCGACGGCGGGTCGACTCGTTGCGACCTGGCTCGGAACGTGGGTCGTTCTGGGCATCCTCGGCCTCGCGAGCAACCGGGGAACGGTGCGGGAGGTCCTCGTGGGGAGCCTCATCGCGGCCGCTGGGTTGACGGCGATCGACGCGATGTGGGGCCGCCTTCAGCCGGGGAGGCGGGTTTCGCTCGGCGCGGGGATCCTCGAGCTTGTCCCCGCGATCGGCGGGTTCCTCGCCGTCCTGGGGCTCATCTACCTGTTCGACGAGGCCGACGGGCGCGAGGCGTTCCGGGTGGCGCTCGCCTTCACCGCGTCTCTCTTCGCGCTGAACCTCGCCCTGCGCCTCGGCGGCCGGACGTACCGGCGCGTCACAGGTCCCTAGGCTGCCGGCGCCGCGCCGGTGCCCTGGAGCTGGTGGCGCCATCCCCGGAGCAGCCCGTGGACCGACGCGGCGCCGATGAGCGGCTCGTCCGGGATGGGAAGCGTCATCGGAGCAAGGATGAACGCGCGCGTCTGCGGCCCGCCCAGGCCTCCGTGGAACGAGATCAGCTCCTCGAATGCGCAGCCTTCCTCGAGATCCGGGTCGTAGAAGCTTCCGAGCATCAGGTCGGCGACGTGCTCGAAGCCGTCGGTGCGGAGCAGATGCCCCGGCGCGCCGGGTGAGAAGTGCGCCAGCGGGTCCTCGCCCTCGACGCGGCCGTCGGCGAGGTAGTGCGTCCCGTTCGCGCCGAGCGCGAGCGCGCCGTGCTCCGACGAGTGCACGAGGATCCAGCCGACGTGCGGGTGCTCGCGCAGCGCGGGGATGAGGCGCGGGTGCCGCTCGTTCAGCTCCTCGAGCGTCAGGCGGCGCGGCTCCTCCATGAGGTAGACGAGCCCGAGGTTGCCCGAGCCCATCACGACGGCGGGAAGTCCGCTCACGTCGTTCTTCGCGCGCTTCTTCGCCTTCTTGCCGGTCGCCTCGCCGACCGCGTGGCCGACCATCGACGACTGTTCGTCGCCGCCGGCCATGTCGATGACCTTGCCCGCTTCCAGCGAGCGCTCGACGAGCTCGTCGAGCCCGTAGCCGTTGCGCTGCTTGAACGTCGCGCCCTGCGTCTGGCCGTGGTCCGAGAGGACGACGATCTCGTACGGCCGCGCCGCGTAGCGCCGCGCGCGGTCGATGCGACTGAACTGCTGGTCGAGCTTGCGCAGCGCCTCCATGGTGTCCGAGCGCTCAAGGCCCGAGTGGTGCGCGACCTCGTCGTAGCTCGAAAACGTCGCGTACATCGCGGGCCGGCCGCGCATCATGTCGGTCAGGACGCCGTAGACGATCAGGTCGCGCACGATCACGCACATCGCCGCCCGCATGAACGGATAAAGCCCACCGCGATGGCCGCGCGGGCGCACGTCGCGCCGGTGGGCCCGCAGCGCCGCGGACCACTCGATGATGACCTCCCAGAAGAAGAGGACGAGCGCGCGCGTGACGTTGAAGCCGTTCGAAAAGAACGCGCGGTAGCCGGGGTTGGCCTTCTTTTCTTCCTCGATGCGGCTGACCGTGAGGATCACCTCGTCGGCTTCGCCGGAGAGGAGGTTGCCGCGGCTCGCGCCGCCGTCCACGAGCAGCCCGATGCCCGTCGCGTGGCGGCGCTCGATCTCCGCGCAGTCGGGCGGGGCCGAGCAGGTCATGACCGTGCCCGTCTCCTTCTCCACCCAGCGAAACGCGGGGATGTTCTCGTTCGAGCCTAGGAGGATGCCCGCCTGGCTCGCGCCGGTCTGCGACGAGAGGTCGGTCTCCCACTCGACCAGCTGGTGCGTGTCCTCGGCCAGCCACCGGGCCATGGTCGGAGCGCTGCCGTCGCGCATCGCGCGCCGGAGAACCGGGAGCGCGAGGCCGTCGATCTCCAGGTAGATGATCCCCGGCACGTCCGTGCGGATCTCGCCGCCCTGCCTCCTCGCGATCCGCTGGATGACCTTGAACGTGTAGGTGTCGTCGTCGTTCGTTCCGAAGATGACCGCGAGGACGACGTTCACCGCGGCGACTATCAAGGCGGCCAAGAGGGCCCAGCCAAAGTTGTCCACCTCGTATGCGTTGTCGAGGACTCTGCTCCCGATCAGCAGGACGAGCGCGTTCAGGACGAGCACGAGGATGAAGCCGAGCGCGAGCATGAACGGCAGTCGCAGCGCCGCGAGGAGCGGGGGCAGGAGGGCGTTCAGGATCGCGACCACCGCGGCCATGAGGAACGCGCCGCCGGTATCGGCGACGCTGACGCCGGGCAGGATGAGCGCGGCGAACCACAGTGAAGCGGTGGTCAGAAGCCACGACACCACGAGTTGCAGCGGCTTGAACTTCGGCTTCTCGGGATCCCACACGACGGCCTGGCCGTACTCGATGGCGGGTGCTGCGCTCGTCATTCCGGTCGTCCTCTCTCGGTTGGCATCGCGTGACGTTATCGCGGACACCCGCATACTGAGAGCGTGAACGTCGAACGAGGAAACTCCTGGGCCGGCCTTTTGCGCTCCTACGACGTGTCGGAGCCGACCGCCGGACGGCTCATCCGATCGCTCGTCGCCACCGAGGTGTCGGCGCTCGCGTTCTGCCGGCTGCTCGACCGCTGGGCGAGGGGAGAGCCCGACCCGACGACGCCCGGCCGGCGGGAGGCCGCGCTCCGCCGAGCGGCCGAGCGGGTCGAGACCGCGCTCGCCGGGCTGGAGCGTCCGCTGGGCCAGTACCTGCTGGAGCTCCAGGGGGACGGCGCCGAGGGCCGCTCCTGGTACGGCGAGCCGGGAGCGGGGGAGGTGCTCGAGTGGGATGACGTCCTGCGCCGGGCCGGCGTGCACGCCTCCCCGAGCCGCGTCGCCCAGGCCTACCTCGAGCTGGCCGTCCTCGTCCGTGCGCTCCAGGGGCTCGCAAGCTCGGCGCGCATGGGCTCGCCGCCGCCGCGGGCCGCGCTTTGGGCCGGCCTCTTCGATCTGCGCGAGAACCTCTTCGGCGGCGCGGTGGACGACCTGCGCGCGCTCGCTGCTTGACTCCAGTCAAATAAGTTTGACACTATGCGTCGATCGGGCTAGGCCCGGGACAAAGCGGCGTACCAAGAGACTGGGGAGGCACATGAACACCTTCACAAAGGCGTTCGCCGTCTGCGCTGCCATCGCGCTGACGGGCTCGGCGAGCGCGTTCGCACACGACGAGCCGGGGAACGATCTCCCGCTCTCCGGGCAGGTTTTGGCGTCGTCTGCAGGGGAGGTGACGAGCCGTGCGCCGGCGGTTCTCTCGTACGACCAGGCGAAGAGCCGCGGCTACGGCGTCGACACCGCGAAGCGTTCCGGCCTCGCCGAGTGCCCGAACGTGCCGTACATCGACCAGGGCATCACCAGCGAGGAGGAGTCCGAGGCGGCCGCGATCCTGCAGAACCGGGAATCCGCGCCGCGCTGCTACTCGCCCGTTCGCAACATGAAGTTCGGCGTCGGAACCCCGCCGCCGCATCCCGGCACCACGCTCCCCGGGTTCCCAGGAAGCTACTACCACTGGACCGGCTGGAACACCTTCGGCCACAACAAGTGGGGCGAGGGCGTCCAGTTCCAGATGGAGGTCTCCGACCCGAGCGTGACGCCGTACGCAAACGGCTTCGAGTTCGTCGCGGCGCGCGTCATGCAGGTCGACGAGCAGGACGACTGGCTCGAGGCCGGCTGGTACGAGTACAACTTCTACACCGGCAACAACCAGTGCGTGTACGGCTACACGACGCCGGAGAACGTTCACCACTTCGACTGTTCGTCGTATCCGCTGTCCGTCGGCTCGCTGTACAGCTTCCGCACGGAGGCGCTGAACGCGAACGGCACCCCGGGCGTCGGCGGGTTCGTCTACTACGCCGGGGCGTGGCGGCTACTCGTCTACAACGACGACATCCTCTGCGTCACCGAGTTCGCGACGCCGGTCTGCCACATGGACATCGAGCTCGAGGTCGAGACCGACGTGGACCCAAGCCGGCACGTCCCGCTGAACGGCGACGACTTCGACGGCACCGGTGTCACGTTCCACATGGGGCAGGTGAAGAAGATCGGCGACAACTCGTGGAACTCCGCCTCGTCGTACAACAACTGCGCGAACACGGATATCAACAACGACTCGCCCGACTACCGGATGATCAAGCGCGGCGGGCTCGATATCCGCAACTCCTTCCGGATCGCGCGAACCGGGACGAAGTACGACAGCTGTCCGTAGCTCCTTGCGAGCGGCGGGGAGGAGGCCCTCTCCGCCGCTCGAACTACTCCCTTCATGGCTCGGAAGAAGGCGCCGCACAAGGTGCGCCCTCGCACGCCGTCCCGCGTCAAGCGTCGTCGGCGGGCGCGAGGCACCGCTCATCCTGAGCTGATCGGGCTCGGCCTCGTCGCGCTGGGGCTCTTCCTCTTGGTCGTCGTCTGGCTCGGCTGGGACGGAGGCGCGGTCGGCGCGCCGATCGTGGACGGCCTGGACTGGCTCGTCGGCGCCGCGATGCTGACGCTGCCGCTCGTCCTCGTCGGTGTGGGTGCGCTCATGGTCGCCCGTTCAGGGCTGGTCGACTTTCGCCCCTTCCGTGCGGGGCTCGCGATTGCCGCCGCCGGCCTTTTGATCCTGCTCGGCGCCTCGAACGGCGGGAAGCTCGGAGGCGTGCTCGACGGCGGGTTCGAGCGCCTGGTCGGCTCGTCGGGGACGATCATCCTCGGCGCATTCGCCTTCACGGTAGGTGTCGTCCTTCTGACCGGTGCTTCGCTCGGGGCCCTGCTTCGCCGCTCCGCAACCGCGGCCAAGGCCGCCGGCACGCGGGCCGCCGAGGCGCGCCGCGCGATTCCGCGGCCCGTTCCGGTTCCCGTGGAGCCGGCCTACGACCCCGGCCCCGTGGCTCCGCCGATCGACGGCGAGGTCGCCTATCCCGACGTCGTCTCGGACGCTCCGCCGCCCATGCCCGTGCTTGTCGACCAGCTCATCGACGAGCCCGACTGGAACGACCCGCCAACGAGCGAGACCGCCGAGCTCAGCCTCTTCGGGCCGCCTGCAACCGAGCACGCCGCGTACGTCCTGCCGGATCCCAGCCTGCTGCGCCGCTCGCGCGCGACGGAAAAGCAGCCGCAGCAGGCGCTCGAGCGCACCGCCGAGACGCTCGTCCAGGCGCTCGGCCACCACGGCGTCGAGGCGACGGTCGTCGGGATGGTCTCCGGCCCACGCGTGACGCGCTACGAGATCCAGCTCGCGCCGGGGACGAAGGTCGGCAAGGTCACGGCCCTGAAGGACGACCTCGCCTACGCGCTCGCCACCACGGAGATCCGCATCCTCGCGCCGATCCCCGGGAAGCAGGCCGTGGGCGTCGAGGTTCCGAACCTCGCGCCGAACATCGTCACGCTCGGCGACATCTACGACACCCTGCCCGCGAACGCGAGCCCCGTCTCCACCTGGCTCGGCAAGGACATCTCGGGCGCCGCCGTCTGGGCCGATCTCGCCCGGATGCCGCACATCCTCATCGCCGGCACGACCGGCTCGGGCAAGTCGGGCTGCATCAACAACATGCTCTGCTCGATTCTCCTGCGCTCGACGCCGGACGAGGTGAAGATGATCCTCGTCGACCCGAAGCGCGTCGAGCTCGGGCTGTACGAGTCGATCCCGCATCTGCTCACGCCCGTCGTCTCGAGCCCGAAGGTCGCCGCCGCAGTCCTCGCCAACGTCCTGACGGAGATGGAGCGCCGCTACGAGCGCATGAGCATCGCCAAGGCGCGCACGCTGCCGGAGCTGAACAAGGCGCTCGTCCAGCGCGGCGAGCAGGCGCTTCCGTACCTGCTGATCGTGATCGACGAGCTCGCCGACCTGATGATGGTCTCGCCGCAGGAAGTGGAGGACGCCGTCATCCGCCTGGCGCAGAAGTCGCGCGCGGTCGGCATCCACCTCGTGCTCGCGACGCAGCGGCCGTCCGTGGACGTCATCACCGGGATGATCAAGGCGAACGTCCCCTCGCGGATCGCCTTCGCCGTCTCGAGCCAGACCGACTCCCGCGTGATCCTGGACACGGCCGGCGCCGAGAGCCTGCTGGGCCAGGGCGACATGCTCTTCAAGCCGCTCGGCACCTCGCGCCTCCAGCGCGTGCAGGGCGCGTACGTGAGCGAGGAGGAGATCGCGCTCGTCGTCGAGGCCTGCCGCGGGCAGCGCGAGCAGGAGCTGGACAAGACGCTCCTCGAGGCTCCCGGCGTCGAGGTTGTGATGGACGACGACGGCGACTTCGATCCCGACGAGGATCCGCTCCTTTCGCGCGCGATCGAGATCGTCGTGACGACGCAGACCGCCTCCGTCTCCCTGCTGCAGCGCCGCCTGCGGGTCGGCTACACGCGGGCCGGCCGGCTGATCGACATGCTCGAGCGCCGGGGGATCATCTCCGGCTACGAAGGCTCGAAGCCCCGTCGCGTGCTCGTCGGCGAGCACGAGCTGGAGGGCGCGCTTACGGGCGAGCTCTCCCACGCCGCCTCCTGACCCTTCCTGGCATCCCGCGGCTTGCGGTTGTAGCATCGCCGGAATTCAAGGATGGTCAGAAACGAGGGGAGGATGGGCGTGAACGCAGTGCGAAAGCTGTCGTGGGTTGCGCTCCTGGTTGTGAGCCTTGCGCTCGCGCTCGGCGCGACCGCATGTGGAGGTGACGACGGGGGAGCGACCACGGCCGCACCGGCAACGGGCGGCGAGGACACCACCGCCGCACCGGCGCTGAAGGTCGGTCTCGTCACCGACATCGGCGGCCTGAACGACAAGAGCTTCAACCAGCTGGCAAACGCCGGACTCGAGCGTGCGAGCGATGAGCTCGGCGTCGAGATCCGCGTCATCGAGTCGAAGTCGGATGCCGACTACATCCCGAATCTGCAGTCGCTGGC
This sequence comes from uncultured Thermoleophilia bacterium, assembly GCA_963716435.1. GTDB lineage: Bacteria > Actinomycetota > Thermoleophilia > Gaiellales > Gaiellaceae > CAVRUF01. The sequence goes on along the minus strand of OY970312.1, from coordinate 1,960,652 downwards.
CGAGGACGGATACGACCTCGTCATCGCGGTCGGCTTCCTCATGCAGGAGGCGACACAGCAGGCGGCGGCGACCTACCCGGACACGAACTTCGCGATCATCGACGCGACGTTCGATCCGGCGCTTCCGAACTCTGTCGGGCTGCTCTTCAAGGAGCAGGAGGCCGGGTACCTGGTCGGGTACCTCGCAGGTCTCGTCACCGAGTCGAACACGGTGTCGAGCGTCGGCGGTCTCAAGATCCCGCCGGTCGACCACTACATCGCGGGCTTCGCGGCAGGCGCGAAGGACGCGAATCCCGACATCAAGGTGCTGAACGGCTACTCCCAGGACTTCGTCGACCAGGCGAAGTGCAAGGAGGTCGCGCTCGACCAGATCGCCAACGGCTCCGACGTGGTCTTCCAGGTCGCGGGCGGTTGCGGTCTCGGCGCTCTTGACGCTGCAGACGAGAAGGGCGCTTGGGGCATCGGCGTTGACGCCGACCAGGCGTACCTCGGCGATCACATCCTCACGAGCGCGCTGAAGCGCGTGGACGAGGCTGTGTACAAGACGATCCAGTCCGCCGTCGAGAACTCGTTCGCAGGCGGCACCGCGGTTGTCTTCGGACTCGCCGACGACGGTGTCGGCGTGGGCGAGATCAACTCCGCGGTTCCGCAGGAGGACGTGGACGCGATGAACGCGCAGGTTGACGGAATCGTCTCCGGGGACATCGCGGTTCCCGACACCGTCGAACGGCGCAGGTAGAACACCGAGGCGGAGGGCGTCCCTCAGGGCGCCCTCCGTTTTCCTTCCCATGAACCAGCCCCCGCTTCTCGAACTCCGCGGAATCACCAAGCGCTTCCCGGGCGTGGTCGCGAACGATCACGTCGATTTCGAGCTGGCCAAGGGCGAGGTGCACGCGCTCCTCGGCGAGAACGGCGCCGGGAAGTCCACGCTCATGAACATCCTCTACGGGCTGTACACGCCCGAGGAGGGCGAGATCTGGATGAACGGGAAGCCGGTCACGATCCACTCGCCCCGCGAGGCGATCGACCTGGGGATCGGGATGGTGCACCAGCACTTCATGCTCATCCCGGTGATGACGGTGGCGGAGAACATCGTCCTCGGCGTCGAGCCGCACAACGGGCCGTTCATCGATCTCCGTGCGGCCGAGAAGCGCGTCGGCGAGCTGTCACAGCAGTTCGGCCTCGCCGTCCGCCCCGAGGCGCGCGTCGAGTCGATCAGCGTCGGCCAGCAGCAGCGGGCCGAGATCCTGAAGGCGCTCTACCGCGGCGCCGACATCCTCATCCTCGACGAGCCGACCGCCGTCTTGACCCCGCAGGAGGCGAGCGAGCTCTTCGCGATCATCGAGTCGCTGAAGGCGGAGGGGAAGTCGATCGTCTTCATCACCCACAAGCTGAACGAAGTCCTCGAGATCGCAGACCGGATCACCGTGCTGCGCCGGGGCAAGACGGTCGGAACTGTGCCGAAGGAGGGCGCGACCGAGAGCGGGCTCGCGCAGCTCATGGTCGGGCGCGAGGTGCTCCTCCGCGTGGACAAGCCGCCCGCTCACGTCGGCGAGCCGCTGCTCGTCGTCGAGGACCTGAGCGTGCTCGACGAGCGCGAGCTGCCGGCGTGCCGCGGCGTCTCGTTCACCGTCTCCGCCGGGGAGATCGTGGGGCTCGCGGGCGTGGACGGCAACGGCCAGAGCGAGCTCGTCGACGCGATCTCCGGGCTCCGCAAGAGCACGTCGGGCCGAATCGTGGTCGGCGACACCGACGTCACAGGGGCGTCGAGCCGCGAAGCGCTCGAGGCCGGTCTCGGCCACATCCCGGAGGACCGCCAGCTCCGCGGGCTCGTGCTCGACTTCTCGCTGGCGGAGAACCTGGCACTGAGCTCCTACCGCAAGCCGCCCGAGTCGCGGTACGGCTGGCTCTTCCCGCGCCGCCTCATCGATCGCGCCAAGATCCTGCTCAAGGAGTTCGACGTTCGCGGTGGGACCCCAGAGACGCCGGCCTCGTCCCTGTCGGGAGGCAATCAGCAGAAGATCGTGGTCGCGCGCGAGGTGAGCGGCGATCCCGCCGTGCTCATCGCGGCGCAGCCGACGCGCGGGCTCGACGTCGGTGCGATCGAGTTCGTCCACCGGCGGCTGGTGGAGGAGCGCGACGAGGGCCGTGCGATCCTGCTCGTTTCCTTCGAGCTGGAGGAGATCCTCTCGCTCGCGGACCGGATCCTCGTCATGTACGAAGGGCAGATCGTGGGCGAGTACACACCGGCCGCGACCGAGGAGGAGCTCGGGCTCGCGATGACCGGCGGAGGCCGTGAGGCGGCATGACGGACGCGCCGACTCCTCCCGCGGGACTCCCGCCGACGAACGACACACCGGCCGCCTCGGAGGTCATGGACGGCTGGTTCCGTTCGCGGCTCGGCGGCGTCGCTGCGCCCCTGGTGGCCGCGTTCCTCGCCTTCCTCGTCGGCGCGATCGTGATCCTCGCCGCCGGCCACAACCCGCTCGCGGCCTACCGGGCGATCTTCGATGGGACCGGCCTGAACCCGGTCTCGTACTTCGGGGACGAGTCGGACACGGCCTGGCGGAACCTCCAGCAGACGCTGATCGTGTTCACGCCGCTCGTCTGCACCGCGCTCGCCGTCGCCTTCGCGTTCCGCTGCGGCATGTTCAACATCGGCGGCCAGGGCCAGTATTTCGTCGGCTTTTTCGCGTCGATCTACATCGGCACGCACCTCGCCGGCCTGCCGCGGCTGCTGCACATCGTTCTCGCGATCGTCGCGGCGATCCTCGTCGCAATGGTCTGGGGCGGAATCGCGGGATTTCTCAAGGCGAGCGTCGGCGCCCACGAGGTGATCACCACGATCATGCTCAACTGGATCGCGATCTACGGCGGCCAGTGGCTCTTCGAGCTGGGCGGGCCGCTCCAGGGCCCCGAGCCGTCTCTGCCCAAGTCGGGTGCGCTGCTCGAGTCCGCCAGGCTCCCGACCTTCGGGACCGGGCTCCAACCGGTCCACGTCGGCGTCTTCATCGCAATCGCCGCACTCGTCGTCTACACGCTGCTTTTGAATAGGACGACGCTCGGGTTTGAGGTGCGCGCGGTCGGCTTCAACCCCGAGGCGGCGCGCTACAGCGGCATCTCCGTAGGCCGCAACTACATCCTGGCCCTCGCAATCGCGGGCGGGTTCGCCGGCCTCGGCGGGGCGCTCGACAACCTCGGCTGGAAATTCACGATCGCGACGAACGACATCCAGGTGAGCGCCGTCGGCTTCGTCGGCATCGCCGTCGCGCTCCTCGGGCGCAACACGGCCATCGGGATCTTCTTCTCGGCGCTCCTCTTCGCCGCGCTGCAAACCGGGACGTCGTCGCGGCAGATCGACTCGAGCATCTTCCCGGCCGAGCTCGCCGGAAACCTGTCGACGATCATCCAGGCGCTGATCATCCTGTTCGTCGCGACCGAGCTTCTGATCTTCTACATCTGGGCCGCGCGCAAGAAGGTCGGCTGGGGCGGGGCCAGTCGTAGGCTCCGGGGAGCCGAGCGATGAACCGATTCCTCGACCCGCGCCGGATCGCGATCGCCGGGATCGTGCTCGGCGCCGCCGCGTTCTTCGTCACCCTGCCGCCGTTCACGTCCCGCTCGATCGGCGTCCCGTTCGTGCTCGGCTTCCTCGGCGCCCTCGCCGGATTCTGGGGAGTCACGCGCGGCCAGCGCCGGTTCGGCTACTGGGCGATCGGCCTCTCGCTCGCCGGCATCGCCGCCGGCATCTGGATCCAGACGAAAAGCATCGACTCACTCGACGCGATCGTGACCGCCGGCCTGCTCGCGGCGACGCTGCGCTTCGCCACGCCGCTCGCCTTCGCGGCCACAGGAGGCGTCATCTCCGAGCGCTCGGGCGTCGTCAACATCGGGCTCGAGGGGATGATGCTCGTCGGCGCGTTCTTCGGAATCTACGTCGCGACGGAGACCGGCTCCTGGGCGCTCGGAATCCTCGGGGCGATGCTGGCCGGCGGCCTCTTGGCGAGTCTCCATGCCATCTTCACGATCACGCTGCGCGCCGACCAGATCGTGAGCGGGTTCGCGATGAACTTCCTGGCGCTCGGGCTGACCGGGTACCTGTTCCGGTCGATCTACGGCTCGGCGGGGACGCCCGAGGTCCCGCGCATCCCGGCGGTCACGATGCCGCAGTTCATCCGCGACCTCCCGCTCGTCGGCGACGTGTTCGGCAGCCTGAGCGTCATGACCTGGCTCATGTTCCTGCTCGTCTTCCTCACGTGGATCGTCCTCTTCAAGACGCCGATCGGTCTGCGGGTGCGGTCGGTCGGAGAGCATCCGCGCGCGGCCGACACGGTGGGGATCTCGGTCATCCGGATCCGCTACTCGTGCGTCATCGTCTCGGGCATGCTTGCCGCGCTCGGCGGCGCGTACCTGTCCTTCGGCTTCGGCGGGTCGTTCAACGAGGGCATGACGAGCGGTCGCGGCTACATCGCGCTCGCCGCGGTCATCCTCGGCAAGTGGACGCCGTTCGGCGCGCTCGGCGCCTGCCTCCTCTTCGGCTTCGGCTTCGCGCTCGCCATCCCGCTCCAGGGCCAGGCGGACGTCTCGGCGAACATTCTCTCGACGCTGCCGTACGTGATCACCCTGGTTGCGCTCGTCGGCGTGATCGGCCGCTCCCGTCCGCCCGCGGCGGATGGGAGGCCGTACGTCACCCAGTAGGGGATAGAGTCCGCCGCCGTGCGCAACGGCAACGCCGTCCTCTCCCTGCTCGTCGCGCTCGCCGCGCTCGCCCTCTTCATCGGGGCCGGCTGGGCCGCGAAGGAGCTCGACGGGATCAGCTGGCTCGAGGCGGCGCTCGTCGTCCCCGTGGTCGGCCTGCTCGCGCTGCTCGCGCTCTCGTTCGCGACGCGGGCGCGGATGCGCTACCAGCACTCGCTCGGCCGCGACGGAGGGCTGGCGCTGGCCCGGATCGGACGCGTTCTCGCCATCGTTGCGCTCCTCCTCACGCTCACCGCGGGCCTCGCGCTTCTCGTCTTCGTCGTCCTCGTGACGACGGACGGGCTTGCGCACTCGCCGTGGTGATGTTCGGGTCCGAATGGACAGGGGCTACAATCCGCGGTTGCCCTCGCCTTCGAGCCGCCGCTCACATGTTTGAAATCGGCAACAGCCTTAGAGAAGCCCGTCTCCGCCAGAGCCTGGACCTCGCACGCGGTGAGGACGACACGAAGATCCGCGCCAAGTACCTCCAGGCCCTCGAGGACGAGCGCTTCGACATCCTTCCGTCCGAGACGTACGTCAAGGGCTTCCTGCGGACGTACGCCGAATATCTCGGCCTCGACGGCCAGCTCTACGTGGACGAGTTCAACTCGCGCTTCGCGCACGTCGAGGAGCCGCTCTCGTCGCCGCAGCTCCCGCGCCGGCGGAAATCGCGCCGCGCCGAGTCGAACCTCGTCGTCGCCGCTCTGGCCGGAATCGTCGCGGTGGCCGTGCTCGTCGTCGTCGCCTTCGCGTTCTCGGACGGCGACCCCGCGACCACGACGCCGAACGGCCTGCCCGCGGATACGACGCCGGCCGCAACTGGGGCCACGACACTCGTCGTCCGCGCCGCGAGCGGTAACTGCTGGGTCGCGGTGCATCGTGACTCTCCCGCCGGCCAGGTCATCTTCTCGGGGACGATCTACGAGGGGGAGACGCAGAGCTTCGGGCCGGCCGACCAGCTCGTCATGGAATTCAAGAACCGCTGCGCGGACAACCTTGCCATCGGCCTGAACGGACAGCAGGTCGACGACTTCCCGGTCGGCAAGGGCGTGGTCATCGTGACCGCGCAGGGCGCACGGCGCCAGGGTTGAGCCCGCCACCGCGGGCGGCGATCCTCCTCACCGGCAGCGAGCTGGTGCGCGGCTCGATCGCCGACGCGAACGGCGCGTTCGTCGCGCGCGAGCTGATGCGGCTCGGCCTCGAGCCCGTGCGCTGGACGGTCGTCGGCGACCGCCCGGAGGAGCTCGAAGCTGCGCTGCGCGACGCACTCACCGCGGATCTTTGCATCGTCTCGGGCGGCCTAGGCCCGACGCACGACGACCGAACGGTCGAGTTCCTCGCCGTCGTGTCAGGCCGTGCGCTCGTGGTGGACGAAGCGCTCGAGCGGGAGATCGACGCCGTCGCGCGCTCCGTCGCCGAGCGCCTCGGCCGGCCGTTCGACGACCTGGCGCTCGGCGTACGCAAGCAGGCGTCCCTTCCGGAAGGCGCGGTCTCGCTGGGTCTCGCGGGGACGGCTCCCGCGGTGCTCCTCGAGAACAACGGTCGCGTTGCGGTCGCGCTGCCCGGCCCGCCGGGGGAGCTGCGGCGACTGTGGCCGCGCGTCCTCGAGGCGGAGGCCGTTCGCGCGATCCTCGCCAGGGTCGAGCCGCGCGGCCACCGCGTCGTGCGCGTGTTCAGCGTTCCCGAGTCGTCCGTCGCCCGGGTCGTCGAGGCTGCGGGCGGCGAGCGCGACGGGCTCGAGGTGACGGTGTGCGCCCGCAACTTCGAGGTCGACGTGGACGTGTTCTTCCCGGCCGGGGGAGAGGACGCCGCCGCGCAGATCGTGGCCGCGGTCGAAGAACGGTTCGGCGATGCGGTCTTCGCCCGGGACGAGAGCCCGGTCGCGGCGATCGTCCTCGACCTGGCGCGCAAGGCCGGCTGGAGCCTCGCCACCGCCGAGTCGTGCACGGGCGGGCTCGTCGCGGCGGCGCTGACCGCGATCCCCGGCGCAAGCGACGTGTTCTGGGGCGGCGCCGTCTCATACGCGAACGAGGCGAAGGAAGGACTGCTCGGCGTTCCCGCGGAGGTTCTGGCCGCGCAGGGCGCCGTGTCCGAGGAGGTCGCACGGGCGATGGCGGACGGGGCGCGCTCGGCGCTCGGAGCCGATGTCGCGGTGGCCGTGACCGGAGTCGCGGGCCCGGGCGGCGGAACGCCGGAGAAGCCCGTCGGCCTCGTCCACATCGCCGTCGCGAGCCCGGACGAGACGGTCGCGTCGCACGTGCAGTTCCCCGGCGACCGCGAGGAGATCCGCTTCCGCGCGGCGACGCTGGCTTTGCACGAAGTCCGGCGCCTTTTGACCCGGTCCGTGACGAAGTAGCGCGGAAGTGACGCCTACCGTGGAGGGAGATGAGCGACTCCGCCTCTTCCTTGCCTTCCCGCTTCCTGCGGAACCGCGCGAGCGGCTCGTCCGCTGGCAGGCGGATGCGTTCGCCGGAGTCGGCGACGTCCGGGTCGTTCCGCCCGAGAACCTGCACATCACGCTGGTGTTCCTGGGCGCGCGTCCTCGTACGGAGCTTGCGGCGATCCATGCCGAGCTTCGCACGGCCGCGGCGAGCGCCCGTCAGCCCGTGCTCGAGGCGCTCCGCTACCGCGAGACGGGCAGCGTGGGCATGGTCGTGTGCTCCGACGAGGACGGTGCTGCGGCTGCGCTTCAGGCCGACCTCGCGGACCGGCTCGCCCGGCTCGGGATCTACCGTCCTGAGCAGAGAGCGTGGACGGCGCACGTCACGGTGGTGCGATTTCGCCGGCGGCCGGGGCTTCGCCTCGAACCGCCGGAGCTGGGGCGGGTCAGTCCGTCCGAGGTCGCTTCCTACACTTCAAGACTGCGCCGAGACGGAGCGCAGTACGAGATCCGGGAATCTGTCCCGTTAGGAGGGTGAACGCGTGGACCGCGAGCAGGCACTTGAAGCCGCGTTAGGCCAGATCGAGCGCGCACACGGCAAGGGGTCGATCATGAGGATGAGCGACCAGGCACAGACGGCGATTCCGTCCATCTCGACGGGATCGTTCTCGCTCGATCTCGCGCTCGGCGTCGGTGGATTGCCGCGCGGCCGCGTGGTCGAGATCTTCGGCCCCGAGTCCTCGGGGAAGACGACGCTCGTCTACCACGTGATCGCCGAGGCCCAGCGCCGCGGGGGCATCTGCGCCTTCATCGACGCGGAGCATGCGATGGATCCCGCGTACGCCCAGCACATCGGCGTGAACATCGACGACCTCCTCGTATCGCAGCCCGACAACGGCGAGCAGGCGCTCGAGATCGCCGAGCTCCTCATTCGCAGCGGCGCGCTCGACGTGGTCGCGGTCGACTCGGTCGCGGCGCTGACGCCTCGCGCCGAGATCGAGGGCGAGATGGGCGACAGCCACGTCGGCCTCCAGGCGCGGCTCATGAGCCAGGCGCTCCGCAAGCTCGCCGGGACGCTGAACAAGACGGGAACCGTTGCCCTCTTCACGAACCAGCTGCGCGAGAAGATCGGCGTCATGTTCGGCAACCCGGAGGTGACTCCGGGCGGTCGCGCGCTCAAGTTCTACTCGTCCGTGCGGCTCGACATCCGGCGGATCGAGACGCTGAAGGAAGGCGTCGAGGCGGTCGGCAACCGCGTCCGCGTGAAGGTCGTGAAGAACAAGGTCGCGCCGCCGTTCAAGCAGGCCGAGTTCGACATCATCTACGGCGACGGCATCTCCTGGGAGGGCTCCGTCCTCGACGTGGGCCTCGAGCGCAAGATCGTCCAGAAGGCCGGCTCGTACTTCAGCTACGGCGACGAGCGCCTCGGCCAGGGCCGCCAAAACGCGACCGCCTTCCTGCGGGAGCACCAGGACGTCACGGACGCGATCGTGCGCGGCGTGCAGGAGCAGGTCGGCCCGGATGCGGTCGTGTCCGCACGGCTCCTCCCGCTGGAGGACGAGGTCGCGGCCACGAACGGCTCGAAGAAGGCGAAGGCCGACGCGGAGCCCGAGACCGAGCCTGAGGCTGAGGCCGAGGCCGCCGCAGCCGCCTAGGGCGTCGTGCCGACGCTGACGAAGCTCAGCCGCTCCGGCCCCGGCCGGGTGGCGCTCGAAGTCGATGGGAGCCCCTGGCGCACGGTGCCGGACGCGGTTGTGGCGCGCGCGGGGCTTTCCTCGGGGCTCGAGCTGGACCGTCCGACGCTCCGGCGGGTGCGGACCGAGCTGCGATGGGCGAAGGCGCAGTCCGTGGCCGGCCGGGCGCTCGCGCGGCGCGATCTCACGGCGCGCGAGCTCGAGACACGGTTGAAGCGGGCCGGGCTGAGACCCGGAGAAGTCGAGGAGGCGACGGCGAAGGCCGTGTCCTTGGGAGTCGTCGACGACGAGCGGTTCGCGAAGACGAGGGCGGCTCAGCTTGCGGAGCGGGGGTACGGCGATGCGTACGTCCGGGCCAAGTTGCGCGGCGCCGGCGTCGACGAGGAGCTCGCCCGCGAGGCGATCGAGGAGCTGCCGCCCGAGACCGAGCGGGCGCAGAGGGTTGCGGCGAGACGAACAGGGGATCCGCGCAAGACGGCCGCGTATCTGGCCCGCCGGGGGTTCGGGTACGAGACGATCGACACCGTCTTGGCCGCCGCGGCCAGTGGCGATTCGTGACGCGATAGGATGCCGCCACGAACCCAAACAGCCTGCAGCGGAACGGCTTTTCATCGGAACCACCACGCTTCTTGACTCCCGCACCACCACGTTCTTGACGCCGAACTGACTTCACGGAGACGCGCTCTCCGATCCGCACGCCCGGCGCTGCGCGCCCGGTTTCCGACTCTGCCGTTCCGACAGGCCTGACGTAGGAGCACGACATGCAGGTTCTGATCGGCATTCTGATCGGCGTTGCCGCCGGGTTGGCGATCGGCGCACTCGTCGGCTCGCGAATCGCGATCGGGCGGAAGCAGCGGGCCGCACAGGCCGAGATCGCGCGGAATCTCGAGGATTCCACCCGTGCGGCGGATGCGGTTCGCCGTGAGGCTCAGGTCGAGGCGCGCGAGGAGGCGCTCAAGGCCCGTGCCGACGCGCAGGCCGAGCTGAACGAGCTTCGCACCGCTGCGATCAAGACCGAGGAACGCGCCGTTGCGAAGGAGGAGGAGGTTGTCCGGCGGCTCGACGATCTGGCGCGCAAGGAGCAGTCATTCGCCGACCGTGAGTCGAACCTGGAGCTGCTCGAGGCCGAGCTGGCACGCGCGAACGAGACGCAGCTCGCCGAGCTGGCTCGCATCAGCGGCCTGTCCGTCGAGGACGCGAAGCGGGAGATGCTGGAGCGCTCCGAGGAGCTCGTCCGCCACGAGCTCGCGCGCATGGTGCGCACGGCCGAGGAGGAGGCGCAGACGGAGGCGAAGCGACGGGCGCGGGCGTTGGTCGGCGATGCGCTCCAGCGCGTGGCCGCGAGCCATGCGGCGGAGACGACGTCGAGTCTCGTCGAGCTTCCGTCCGACGACATGAAGGGCCGCATCATCGGCCGCGAGGGGCGGAACATCCGCGCTCTCGAGAACGTCACGGGCGTCGACTTCATCATCGACGACACCCCGCAGGCGGTCGTCCTCTCGTCCTTCGACGGCGTCCGCCGCGAGGTGGCGAAGATCACGCTCATGAAGCTCGTCGAGGACGGCCGCATCCATCCCTCGCGGATCGAGGAGATGTACTACGAGTCGAAGGCCGAGATCGAGGAGCACATCACGCAGATGGGCGAGCAGGCCGTGTTCGAGGCGAACATCGGGTCGATGCACGAGGAGCTCGTGAAGCTCCTCGGCCGGCTGCGCTACCGGACGAGCTACGGGCAGAACATCCTCAAGCATTCGCTCGAGTGCGCCCACCTGGCCGGGATCATGGCCGCCGAGCTCGGCGCCGGCGTGAAGACGGCCAAGCGCGCCGCGCTCCTGCACGACCTGGGCAAGGCGATGACGCACGAAGTGGAGGGCTCGCACGCCATCATCGGCGCGCAGCAGGCGAAGCGCTTCGGCGAGACCGACGCGGTCGTCCATGCCATCGAGGCGCATCACTACGAGGTGCAGCCGGACACGATCGAGGCGATTCTCGTGATCGCGGCCGACTCGATCTCGGCGTCGAGGCCGGGCGCGCGCGGCGAGAGCCTCGAGCACTACGTGAAGCGGCTCGAAACACTGGAGAAGCTGGCCGCGCAGAAGAAGGGCGTCGAGCGGGTGTACGCGCTCCAGGCGGGCCGCGAGATCCGCGTGATGGTGAAGCCCGGCGAGGTCGGCGACGACGAGGCCGCGCTCATGTCCCACGAGATCGCGCGGGAGATCGAGCAGCAGCTCGAGTACCCGGGGCAGATCAAGGTGACCGTCATCCGAGAGTCCCGCGCGACGGAGTTCGCGAAGTAGCCGGGCTACGATTGGCCCGATGAAGCGGTTCCACGTCACCACGTTCGGGTGCCAGATGAACGCGCACGACTCGGAGCGCATCACCGGGATGCTCGAGTCGATCGGCCTCGGCGAGGCGGTATCGCAGGACGAGGCGGACGTGATCGTCTTCAACACGTGCACGATCCGGGAGAAGCCCGACCAGCGGCTCGCGGCGCATCTCGCGCAGGCGCGGGCGCTGAAGGAGGCCGAGCCGGAGCGCGTGATCGCCGTCGGAGGCTGCTACGCCGAGGCGCAGCGGGAGCGGATCTTCGAGCTCTATCCCTTCGTGGACGTCGCCTTCGGGCCCGGGTCGATCCCGCATCTCGCCGACTGGGTCGGGGTGGGCGGAGTCGGGGTCGAGCGCGGGCGGTTCGGGATCGTCGAGCGCACGTTCGCCGGTGAACTGCCGGCCCATCGCGCACGCCCGTTCCAGGCGTGGGTTCAGGTGTCGATGGGCTGCAACTCCAAATGCGCGTACTGCATCGTCCCGTCGGTGCGCGGCCGCGAGGTCAGCCGCCGGCCGGGGGAGATCGTGGCCGAGGTGACGGGCCTTGCGCGCGACGGCGTCCGCGAGCTGACGCTGCTCGGGCAAAACGTGAACTCGTGGGGCCGCGACCTGGCGCCGGATCTGCGCACCGAGTTCGGCGAGCTCCTGCGCGCGTGCGACGCGGTCGAGGGCATCGAGCGGATCCGGTTCACGAGCCCGCATCCGAAGGATTTCCGCGAGCCGGTGATCGCGGCAATGGCCGAGTGCGCGGCGGTGTGCGAGCAGATCCACCTGCCGCTCCAGTCGGGGTCGAGCCGGCTGCTCAAGGCGATGCGGCGCACCTACGACCTCGACCGCTACCTCGGGCTGGTCGAGCGCCTGCGCGCGGCGATTCCGGATCTGGCGCTCGGGACGGACATCATCGTCGGCTTCCCCGGCGAGACGGAGGACGACTTCGCGCAGACGCTCGCGGCGGTCGAGGAGGTGCGCTTCGACTCGGCGTTCACGTTCATCTTCTCTTCGCGCGCGGGCACGGAGGCGGCCGCGCTGCCCGACCAGCTCCCGCAGGAGCTGAAGCGCGAACGGCTCGAGCGGCTCGTCGAAGTGGTGCAGCGGATCGCCGCCGAGCGGAACACCGAGCGCATCGGCGGGGTGGAGGAGGTGCTCGTCGAGGGCACGAGTCGCACCGACGCGAAGCGGTTGCGTGGCCGCACCCGGCGCAACACGACGGTGAACTTCGCGGGCGCCGCGAAGCCCGGCTCGCTCGTGCGGGTCGAGATCGAGAGCGCGACGTCCACGACGCTCGGTGGGCGCCAGTCCGCGCTGGTCGCGGCTTGACTCAGAGTTGGCACGGTTTGGTGCCAGACACGCGCGCATTTCGGCGGTAGCGTTGAAAGCGGGTGGTGGGCCGGGGTGCCCCAGCGGATGAGCGCAAATTGCGTGATTGCGATCTTCGGCCCCACGGCCTCCGGGAAGACGGCCGTCGCGGAGACGCTCGCGGACGCCCTGCCCGGTGAGGTCGTGTCCGCCGACGCCATGCAGGTCTATCGCGGGTTGCCGATCCTCACGAACCAGTCCGAGCGGCCCTCGCACCTCACGGGGATCTGGCCGCTCGACCACGAAGCGTCGGTCGCCGAGTACCAGGAGCTCGCGCACGCCGCGATCGACGACATCGTCGCGCGCAAGCTCACCGCCGTCGTCGCCGGCGGCACCGGGCTCTACCTGCGCGCGGCGCTGTCCGACCTCGATCTGCCCCCGGCGCCGCCGCCCGGGACCCGCGAGCGGATCGAGGCGCTCTACGACGAGCTCGGCCCGGAGGCCGCGCACAACCTGCTCGCCGAGCAGGATCCAGAGGCCGCTGCCGCCGTGCATGCCAACGATCGGCGCCGAGTCGTGCGCGCACTCGAGCTGGCGGAAGCAGGCTCCTCGCTGAAGCGCGGCATGGACAAGCTCTGGGCCTCCGACACGCGCCACCCGACACTCCTCGTCGGGCTCGACGTTCCCAGGAACGAGCTCGAGCGCCGCATCGTGGCCCGCACCGCCGCGATGTGGGAGCGCGGGGTCGAGGCCGAGGTCGCCGCCGCGCTCGCCGCGCCGATCTCGCCGACCGCCACCACGATCTTCGGCCTGCGCGAGGTCGCGGAGCTGCCGCCGCATGAGGCGCGCGAGGCGATCATCGTTCAGACGCGCAAGTACGCCGCGTATCAGCGCAAGTGGATGCGGCGGATCCCGGACCTCGTTACGGTTCCGGCCGACCGCCCGCCCGGCGAGCTCGCCGATGACATCCTCGAACTGGCACTCACTCGGTAACGCCTACCTCGTCGTCGAGCGGGCCGAGCTCGACCGGCCGCTCGACGTGGCCACGGTGCGCGAGCTCAGCGCCGACACCGACGGGATCGTCGAGATCGTCGCCGCCGACGGGGCAGAGGCCGACGTCCAGATCTGGAACCGGGACGGCTCGCAGGCCGAGTTCTCCGGGAACGGCGCGCGCATCGCCGCCGCGTGGCTCGCGGAGCGGAGCGGCGCCGTGGACATCCTGCTTCGCTTCGGCACCCGGGAGGCGACCGCCCGTGTCGACGGGAGGATGGTCGCGCTCGACGTGGGCCCGGTCGAGGTCGACCCGCCCGAGGAGCTCGACCTCGGCGGCGAGCGCCTCACCTTCACGCCGGTCTCGGTCGGCAACCCGCACGCCGTGATCCGCCGCGACTTCACGGACGGGGAGATCGCGACGCTCGGCCCGCGCGTCGAGACCCACGAGCGCTTCCCCGAGCGCACCAATGTCCAGTTCGTCCGCGTGCTCGGGCCGCACCATCTGCGGATCGGGATCTGGGAGCGCGGCGCAGGGGAGACGACGGCGTCCGGGTCGAGCTCGGTCGCCGCAGCGGCGGCGGCGGTCGCGAACGGCTGGTGCGAGAGCCCTGTGACCGTGCAGCAACCGGGAGGAGAGTTGCTCGTCACAGTCGAGGACGGCCATGCGACGCTGACCGGCCCGGTGGAGCGGATCGAGCCCGGACGGTGAGCGAGCCGGCCCGGCGCCATCAGCCCGGCTCGGTCGTCTGGCATCACCTCGTAACGACCGACGTCGCGGCCTCCGAGGAGTTCTACGGCCTGCTGTTCGAGTGGGAGTTCGACGACTGGGCGGGCGAGAATGAGGAGCGGCAAATCCGGATCGAAGGAGTCGAGTCGGCGGGAATCGTCCCGTCGGCAGGCGCAGAGTCCTACTGGCTGCCGTTCGTCTGGGTCACCGACCTCGATGCGACGCTGGCGCGGGTACAGGTCGCCGGCGGGGACCTTCGCGAGCCGCCCGAGGTCGTCCCCGGGTTCTTGCGTAGCGCGGTCATCGCAGACCAGTCTGGAGCGCGGATCGCACCACTCGAGCCCGAGGCCGACTTGCCGTGGCCGGCCGGCGCGCTCGTTCCCAAGGCGCTGCTCGCCTGGCACGACCTGCTCACGCCGGATATCGAAGGAGCGGCCCGCTTCTACGAGGCGGTATTCGGCTGGAATGCACTCGACCTGGGCGACGACGCGTACCGCGTGCTCGATTCGGCCGAACAGGGCCTCGTCGCCGGGATCGCCGCGAGTCCACCTGAGGTGCAAGAGTCGCTCTGGCTCACGTGCGTGGCAACGCTCGGTGAGTACGACTTCGAGGAAACGGCGGACCGCGCGCAGCAGCTCGGTGCCGAACTCCTCGTCGAGATCGACCGGGTCGACCAGAACCGGATCATCTTCCGCGATCCGACGGGCGCGATCTTCGGCCTCGTCTAGACCGCGACTTCGTGCGTTCGCAGCGCGTCGTTCAGGCTCGTCTTCAGATCCGTTGACGCGCTGCGCTCGCCGATGATGAGCGCCGCCGGCACGTCGTAGGTCCCGGCCGGGAACTCCTTCGGGCGGGTCCCCGGGATCACCACCGAGCGGGCGGGAACGAAGCCGCGGTGCTCGACCGGCTCCGGGCCGCGGACATCGATCACCGGCGTCGACGCGGTGATCACGACATTGGCGCCGAGCACGGCTCCCTCGCCGATGTGGACGCCCTCGACCACGATCGAGCGCGAGCCGATGAACGCGCCGTCCTCGACGATTACGGGGCTCGCCTGCGGCGGCTCGAGCACGCCGCCGATCCCGACGCCGCCCGAGAGGTGGACGTCGGCGCCGATCTGCGCGCACGAGCCGACGGTCGCCCAGGTGTCCACCATCGTTCGCGGGCCGACCCACGCGCCGATGTTCACGTAGCTCGGCATGAGGATCACGCCGGGGGAGAGGAACGAGCCGTAGCGCGCAACCGCCGGCGGAACGACGCGAACGCCGAGCCCTTCGTAGTCGCGCTTGGGCGGAATCTTGTCCAGGTACTCGAACGGGCCGACCTCCATCGACTCCATCTCGCGGAGGCGGAACATGAGGAGGATCGCCTTCTTCGTCCACTCGTTCACGACCCAGCCGTCGGGCCCCGGCTCGGCCACGCGCGCCTCGCCCTCGTCGAGCATCCGCACGGCCTCCTCGACCGCGGCCGCGCCGTGCGTCGCGTCGTCCGACTCCCAGAGCAGGTCGATCTCGCGGGCCAACTCGGCGCTCACAGAAGCTCCTCGAGGATCGCGACGGCGCGCGCGCAGTCTTCCTCGGTGGGGACGAGCGCGAAGCGGACGTAGCCCTCGCCGGCCTCGCCGAGGTACGCACCGGGGGCGACGACGACGCCGTGCTCGAGCAGCCGGCCCGCGAACGCCTCCGACGTCTCTCCGCCGGGGACCGTCACCCAGAGGAACATGGTTGCCGCGCTGCCCGTGACCTTCAGTCCCATGCGTTCGAAGAGGTCGAGGAGCAGCGCGCGCTTACGGCCGTAGCGCTCCCGGGCGCGCTCGACGTGGCCCTCGTCGTCCCAGGCGGCCACCGAGGCGCGCTGCACGAACTCCTGCGGAGTCGTCCCCGATGTGGGCCGGTACGCGCCGTACGCGGCGATGATCTCCTCGCTCCCGGCGACGAAGGCCGAGCGGTAGCCCGTCATCGACGAGCGCTTCGAAAGCGAGTTGAAGACGGCGATCCGTGCGCCAGAGCGGAGCACCTGGAGCGCCGAGGGCGGCGGAGACTCGAACCAGAGCTCCGAGTAGGCCTCGTCGGACGCGAGCACGAACTCGTGCTCGAGCGCGAGGGCGGCGAGCCGCTCGTAGAACGAGAGCGGCGCGACCGCACCGGTCGGGTTGTTCGGGTAGTTCACCCAGACGATCGCGGCGCGGCTCCAGACGTCCTCGTCGATCGCGTCCAGGTCGGGCAGGTAGCCGTTCTCCTCGAGGAGCGGCATGCGGACGACCTCCGCGTGCGCGTAGCCGGCGCCGCGCTCGGGCACCGGATAGCCCGGATCGGTCACCAGGATCGCGCGCTTGTCCGACGCGGGGTCGACGAGGAGCTGCGCGAGGGCGAAGATCGCCTCCTTCGAGCCGAGGCTCGGGATGATCTGCGTCTCCGCGTCCAGGCGCACGCCGAAACGCCGGTCGCACCAGCGCGCGATCGCGTCACGCAGCTCGGGGACGCCGCGGGCGCGCGGGTAGCCCTCGGTCGCCGGCAGCGCGTCGGCGAGCGCCTGCTCGATGAACGGCTCCACGCGTTCGCGCGGGTCGCCCATCCCGAAGTCGATCAGCTCGATCCCGCGTTCGACCGCGCGGGCCTTGGCCTCGTCCAGGCGGACGAACGGGTAGGTCGTCTGGCCGGCGAGGACGGGGGAGAGGCGCATGGCTAGACGGTATCGCTCAGGAAGGCGTGCAGCACCTCGTACGAGCGCATGAGCGCGGCGATCTCGACCTGCTCGTCCCGGCGGTGGGCGTACGCGGTCGCACCCGGGCCGAAGTTGACCGCGTCCACGCCGGCCTGCGCGAACTCGGCCACCGGCGTCCAGGCTTGCTTTGGCTCGGCCTTCAGATCGCCGGCGGCGCGGAGCCGCTGCACGAGCGGCGCATCCGCCACGACCGGCGCCGAAGCGGAGTTGCCGGAGATCTCGATCGCATCCGCGCCCGCGGCCTCGCCCAGCTCGCGGATCCGCGCCTCGGCCTCGGCCGGGGAGCGGTCGGGCGCGTAGCGGTAGTTGAGGAGGCACGTCGCCCGGTCGGGGATGACGTTCGACGCGATGCCGCCCTCGATCCGGGTCGCGCTGACCACCTCCACGAACCGCAGCCCGTCGAAGTCCACGTTGCGCGGCTCGACGGGGAAGACGCGGGCGAGACCGGCCACGGCGCGCTCGATCGCGTTCACGCCCGTCCACGGCCGCGCCGAGTGCGCGCTCTCGCCGTGGAAGACGAGCTCGGCATTCAGGTTCCCGAGGCAGCCGAGATGGAGATCGTTGTTCGTCGGTTCGAGGCAGATCGCGAGATCGGCGGCGAGCACCGCCGGGTACGCGGCGAACACGCCGGGCAGCGAGCTCTCCTCCGCGGGCAGCTCCTCGCGCGGGAAGAACAGGTAGGCGACGTCTACGGTGGGCGATGCGAGCGAGCGCGCCAGCTCGACCATCACGGCGCAGCCGCCCTTCATGTCGCTCGCGCCGAGCCCGTGGACGATCCCGTCCTCGATGCGGCCCGGCCGGTTTCCCTGCGCGGGAACCGTGTCGAGATGGCCGGCGAGCAGCACGAGCGGAAGGCCCGGCCGGCGCGCCGGCTCGTAGAGGAGCGCGGAATCCGCCCGGTGCACGAGCGAAACGGGCGCGGCGGCAAGCTCGGCCTCGACCCACGCCGCAGCCGCGGCCTCGTCGCGGCTCTCCGACGGAATGTCCACGAGCGCGAGCGTCGTTGCGGCCAGCCGGTCGGCGAGGTCGGGCACGGCGGGAGCGTACCGGCCCGGCAGCGGGGCATAATTCAAGCCGGATGCCGGATCGCCAGACGAACCTCGCGACGGGAACCGAGCCCGAGCGCGGGTTCTGTGTCGTCGTGGTCCATCCGGGCACCGATCCTGAGGACGAGCTGAACGAGATCTCCGAGCTCATGCGCACGGCGGGCGTCGAGCCGGTCGGCGAGGTCGTCCAGCACCGCGCCGCGCCCGATCCGCGCACCTACATCGGCAAGGGCAAGCTCGACGAGCTGAAGGCGTCCGTGAAGGAGGAGAAGGCCGAGACGGTGATCGTCGACGACGAGCTCGACCCGAACCAGCAGCGGCGGCTCGAGGAGGCGCTCGACGTACGCGTCGTCGATCGCACGCAGCTGATCCTCGACATCTTCGCCCAGCACGCCGTGACCGCCGAGGGAAAGCTCCAGGTGGAACTGGCGCAGCTCGACTACAACCTCCCGCGCATGCGCGGCATGTGGGCGCACCTCGAGCGCCTCGGCGGCGGCGCGGGCGCCGGACGCCGCGGCCCGGGCGAGTCGCAGCTCGAGACCGACCGTCGTCTTGCCCGCGCCCGGATCTCGGTTCTCAAGAAGCGCCTCAAGGAGCTGGAGCGCCGCCGTTCTACACAGCGCAAGGAGCGTCGTCAGGCCGCGACGCCGCTCGTGGCCCTCGCGGGGTACACGAACGCCGGGAAGTCGACGCTCCTGAACGCGCTGACGAACGCGGACGTCTCCGTGAACGACCGGCTCTTCGAGACGCTCGACCCGACCACGCGCGCCTTCGAGCAGGAGGGCCGCCGCTACCTGGTGACCGACACGGTCGGCTTCATCCGCCGCCTGCCGCACGGGCTCGTCGAGGGGTTCGCGGCCACGCTCGAGGAGACCCTGCTCGCCGACCTGATCCTCCACGTCGTGGACGCGTCGGCGTCCGACCCGCGGCTAGCCGACACGATTGCCGCCGTCGAGGACGTGCTCGCAGAGATCGACGCCACCCACATTCCGCAGGAGCTCGTCCTGAACAAGATCGACTCGCTCGACAAGCTGAGCCGCCGCCGGCTAGCGAACCGCTACCCGGACGCCGTCCAGATCTCGGCGCAGACCGGGGAGGGGCTCGACCTGCTCCGCGAGCGCGTGGCCGCCCGGCTGGCCGACCTGTTCGAACCGGTGCGCCTGCTCGTCCCGTATTCCGAGGGCCGCGTCCTGGCGGACCTCTACTCCCTGGGCGCGCCGATCGAGGAGCGCGAAGACCGGCCGGACGGCGTCCACGTGCTCGCGCGGCTGCCCCGAACCGAGCTCGGCCGCTACGCGCCGTTTCTCGTCGTCGAAGACCGGCCCGCGGCCGAGCAGCATGGGCGTTGAGCTCCAGATCAGGCGGACACGGCCTGACGCCTCGATTCCCGAGCGCGCCTACAACGGCGACGCCGGCCTCGACCTCTCCGCCTGCGAGCGGATCGAACTCGGCCCGGGAGAGCGCGCCGTCGTCGGCACGGGGCTCGCGGTCGCGATTCCCGACGGCTACGCAGGGTTCGTGCAGCCGCGCTCCGGCCTCGCCGCGAAGCGCGGGATCGGCGTGGTCAACTCGCCGGGCCTCATCGACTCCGGCTACCGCGGAGAGATTCGCGTCGTCCTCCTGAACACGGATCTGACCGAGACGTTCGTGGCCGAGCCCGGCGAGCGGATCGCACAGCTCGTCGTCCTTCCGGTTCCCGAGCTCGCCGTCCGTGTGGTCGAGGAACTTCCCTCGAGCGAGCGAGGGGAGCGCGGGTTCGGCTCCTCGGAGCCGGGCCCCTAGTGCTCGAGCCGCGCGTCCGGGTGTCGGCGATCCTGCGCCGCGACGGCCGTGTCCTTCTGTGCCGCCAGGAGAAGGACGGGAACGAGAACTGGCTCCTGCCCGGCGGCGGCGTGAACCTCGGCGAGACGCTCGTCGAGGCGCTCAAGCGCGAGCTGGAGGAGGAGCTCGGCATCACCGAGGACATTCCGATCGAGGGCCCCGTCTGTGTGGTCGACTCGATCTCGCCGCCCGGCGTGCGGTTCAAGCACGTCGTGAACATCATCTTCGCCGGGCATCTGGGCGAGCGCTCCCTCGAAGCCCTCACGTCGCGCGACACGGCCGTCAAGGGCCACCGGCTGTTCGATCCCGACGAGCTGATCGACCTGCGCCTCCATCCACCGATCCAGCAGTTCCTCGAGCGCTGGGAGCCGGGCGACCCGACCGTGTACCTCGGCGCCCTTTGGGCGCGCTAGTTGGCGCCCTGAGGACAACCATTCACCGATACGGCACAGTCCGGCACACACTCGTGCGAGTTTCTCATCTACCGTCGAAGGCGGTGGTGGGCGGACACTCGTCAAGGACGACCTCGCCTCGCGCGCGGTCGTCATCAACAAGGTGCTACCAAGCAAACTCGCCTGGGTCGATCTTCTTCAAGGCGATATAGACGGCGCCGGCGTCGTGGTCGTAGGCGATTCGCAGGTCGCAATGCTAGACGCGCTACTGCGGGCCGAGACCTGGCGCCGCTGAGACTTCGGTGATCGACGCAGGCTAGGAGAAGCGCCCGCCGCGGTCACGGGCGCGGTCGGAGGCAACCACGTGGGCGCTCTGCTCCAGGTCGTCCGGCAGCGGATCGAGCGCGGCCTCGAAACCGGCGTGGCGCAGCGCCTGCACGATCAGCCAGTCGGCGAGCCACGGATTGCGGGGGAGCAGAGGCCCGTGGAGGTAGGTGCCGAGCGCGGCGCCGCGGCGGATGCCCTCGTAGCCGCTGGAGCCGTCGTTCCCGTGCCCGGAGACGACGCGGCCGAGCGGCTGCGCGTCCGGCCCGAGGATCGTGCGTCCCGCGTGGTTTTCGAACCCGGCGATCGTGCGCGGCTCGCCGGGCTCGAGCTCGCATTCGAGGAGGACGTCGCCGGTCATCCGCTGTTCTCCGGCGATCGTGTGGAGGTCGAATACGCCCGCGCCCGGAAGCTCGACGCCCGCGCGGTCGCGGTAGAAGCGCCCGAGCAGCTGATACCCGCCGCACACGGCCAGCACCGCGGCGCCGCCCACGATGGCGGCTTCGAGCCCGTCCGCCTTGGTGACGATGTCCCCGGCGACGAGCGCCTGCTCGCGGTCCTGGCCGCCGCCGACGTAGAGGAGGTCGTGCTCGCCGGAAACGACGGGCTCGCCGAGCCCGATCGTCCGGTAGTCGAGCTCGATCCCGCGCCACGACGTGCGCCGCTCGAAGACGGCGATGTTGCCGCGGTCGGCGTAGATGTTCAGGTAGTCGGGATAGAGGTGGCCGATGCGGATTCTCACGACGCGGCCTTCTCCCAGTACGGACGCGCGTGTCCGCGCGAGACGGCGATCCCGCGCAGCGCGAGCATCGCGGTGTAGGTCGGCAGCACGGGGAGGACGCCGCCCGGCGGCGTGAGCGCAAGACCGCGGTCGAGGGCCTCCTCCAGATCGGGGATGACCTCGATGCGCTCGGGGTCGAGGCCGCCGTACTTGAACCGCAGCGCCAGCTCGTAGGCCCGCGACCCGGTTGCAACCAGCCGCTCGAGCGACGCGGCGAGGGGCTCGAAGTCCACGTCCCAGATCCAGGAGACGTCGCGGCCGTCGGCGATGTCGTCGTTCAGGGCGACGAGCGCGACGGCCGGCGGGTTCCCGTCGGTGAGCGTCCGCAGCGCCTCGTTCGCGCCGGCCGGGTTCTTGACCAGGAGCATCAGCACCTCGCGGTCGCCCGCCGGAATGCGCTCGAAGCGCCCGAACGCCGCCTGGAAGCGATTTAAACCGCCTTCAACGTCGTCGAGCGTCGCACCCAGCTCCAGGGCCGCACAGGAGGCTGCGAGGGCGTTGTAGACGTTATAGAGGCCGGGGAGCCCGATCCGGACGCGGCGGACGCCGCCCGGAGTGACGAGATCGAAGGACGAGCCGGCGAGACCGTCCAGCTGGATCGAGCGCGCGGTCACGTCGAGAGGAGGCCGTTCGTCGTCCCCACGTGGGCAGCGGTAGGCGCCGAGATGGCCCACGTAGGTGGCGTCGTAGGTGTACGGCGTTCCGCAGATCACGCAGTACTTCGAGTCGGCGGCGTGGGGGAGGCGCTCGCGCGCGACCGACGGATCGGAGAGGCCGAACCGCACCGTGTGCTCCCGCGAGCGGACGAGGTCGGCAAGCAGCGGGTCGTCCACGTTCACGATCGCCGTCGTCTCGTCCCCGAGGCGGGCGATCGCGGCCCGCCAGCGCTCCGCGACGATCTCGAGCTCGCCGTAGCGGTCGAGCTGGTCGCGGAAGAGGTTCGAGAGCACGACGACGCGCGGGCGCGTCCGGGCGGCCACTTCGGGAAAGGCGGCCTCGTCCACCTCGAAGAGCCCGAGCTCCGCGTCCTCGTCGGCGACGAGCGCGGCGGCGACGCCGGACATGAGGTTCGCGCCCGCGCGGTTGTGCGCGAGCCTGAAGCGCGGCCCGAGGATCTCGGCGGCCATCGCGCTCGTCGTCGTCTTCCCGTTGGTCGCGCTCACGAGCACCGAACCGTGCGGAAGCCGGCTCGCGAGCACGTCTACGGCGTCGCGATCGAGCCGGCAGAGAACCCGTCCGGGGAGCGTTGTTCCGCCGCCTTTTCCGGTGACGCGTGAAAGCCGGCCCGCGAGCCGCGCCAGCCCGATCTCCACGCGGAGCCGCATCCGGCCAGTGTAGTTCCCTCCTTCGAGGGATCACGACGGTTAGAGGCTGTACCCCGGACGGGGGATGTCGCGAGGCGCACGTGCTTCTAGCCTGGGTTCACAGGGATTGACCTGCCCGCGCGGTGCACCGTGCGAGACGGGAGATGGGACGTGATGGAGAACTGCGGCCAGACGAGCTCGGAAGGGATGGACGGATGACCGCCGTCCCGAGTGAGTTCACGATCGAAACCGGCGAGCGGACCCCGGATAGCGGCGGCCTGCCCCGGCGCGCGATGTTCTTCCTCGCGCTCGTGGGCCTCGCGACCGTTGCCGCCGCCGCGATTCCCGTCTCGGAGCTGAACCGGCACACGAACGGCTGGTGGACCTTCTTCGTGCTCGCCGGAGCAGCGGCCGCGACTCAGCTCTTCGTCGCGCGCACCCCTCGCGGTGCGGCGCGCTACTACACGACGATCGTTTTCCTCGTCGCCGGCGTGCTCCTCCTGCCGGCCGGGCTTGTGGCGCTGCTCGGCGTCGTGCAGCACATCCCGGAGTGGCTGAAGATGCGCTACCCCTGGTACATCCAGACGTTCAACATCGTCAACTACACGGCCGACTGTCTGGTCGCGTGGTGGGCGACGCATCTCGTCCTCAGCGCGAACGTGGACATCAGCACGTCGCAGCAGTGGGCGCTCGCGGGAGTCGTGGCGAGCGTCGTCTTCGTCATGACGAACCACATCCTGCTCGCGGCGATGATGCACATCGCCGACCGGACGCCCCTCCGCAAGAGCGACCTCTTCACCCTCGAGAGCCTCTCGACGGATCTCATCCTCGCGTTCCTCGGCGTCGCGCTCGCGACGCTCTGGCTCGCGAACCGCTGGCTGATCATCGCCGCGGTCGCGCCGCTCATCCTCATCCACCGCTCGCTGAACGTGCCTGCGCTCGAGGAGGAGGCCCGCGTCGACTCGAAGACGGGGCTCTTCAACGCACGGCACTTCGCGGCCGAGCTGCGTGAGGAGCTGGCGCGCGCCGAGCGGTTCGATCGCCCGATGTCGGTGATCATGGTCGACCTCGATCTCCTGCGGGAGATCAACAACACGTACGGGCACCTCGCCGGAGACGCCGTCCTCCGCGGCATCGCCGACACATTCCGCGGCGTGCTGCGCGACTACGACGTCCCCTCGCGCTTCGGTGGGGAGGAGTTCGCGATCCTCCTGCCCGAGACGACCCCCGAGGAGGCGTTCGAGATCGCCGAGCGGATCCGGCGCACCGTCGCGGCCACGGCCTTCGAGGTCGAGACGTCGAGCGAGCCGATCCGGGCGACGATCTCCCTCGGCGTCGCCGGCTATCCCAAGGACGGCACGGACGTCAACGAGCTGATCCACCAGGCCGATCTGGCCGTGTACCGCGCCAAGCTCCAGGGGCGCAACCGCGCGCTCGGCGCCAGCTCCGAGCCGCTGCTCGTCCCGGCCGACCGGACCGCGCGCCTGGCGGTCGTTCCGGACGCGGGCGAGGTCGAGGTCGGGCCTGCGTCGCGGTCGGTCACTCCGCCTCCGCCTCCGGACGAGGACAGCCGCAAGGAGCAGCCTCCGCGCCATCATGCGGTCGGCCCGCGCTTCCTCGCTCTCTCACCGATTCTCAGCGGCCTCATCGCGGCGATCGCGGTCGGCGGCATCGCCGCCGGTCTGATCGCTTTCGTCTTCGCCGGTCCGGGCGACCTCGTCGGGCTCATCGCCGTCGTCGTCGCGGTCGGGATCGGCCAGGCGCTTGCCCTCGAGCTGGACGGCGGAGGCTCGGTCTCCGTCAGCGCGGTCGGTGCGCTCGCCGGCGCGGCCATGTTCGGCCCGCGCGCAGCACTCCCGCTCGCGATCACGATCGCGGCCGTGCAGTGGAGCGCCATGCGCAACCCGATCTACCAGTCGCTCTTCAACGTCGGCGCGCTGACGCTGGCTTCGCTCTCCGCGGCTGCGATCTTCTCGGTGGGCTGGATGGACGACGGGGCGGGGCGCCTCGTCACCGCCCTCGTCGGGCTTCTGGCCGGCGGCGCGTACTTCGTCGTCAACACCGGCATGGTCTCGGGCGCAATGGCGCTCGAGGGGCACGACAGCTGGCGGCGGGTGTGGATGGAGCGCTTCTCGTGGCTCATGCCGCACTACGTGGCGTTCGGCGCCATCGCCGGCGCGATCGCGCTCTCGTACCAGGCGATCGGCCTCTACGGCCTCGCGGTCTTCGTCCTGCCGCTGCTCCTCATGCGCAAGACGATGGCGGCCTACATCGGCCACACGCAGCGCTCGAGCCACAAGCTTCGCGCGGCGGCCGAGACGATCCGCTCCCAGAACGCGTCGCTCGAGCAGGCGAACCGGCTCTTGAAGGAACGCTCGACGGCGGCGATGGAGAGCCTCTCGGCAACGGTGGACGCGCGCGACGCCTACACGGCCGGCCATTCGCGGCGCGTGCAGCAGCTCTCGCTCGCGATCGGCCGCGAGCTGGGCCTCTCGCAGGCCGAGCTCGACCTCCTCGGCCACGCGGCGCTCTTCCACGACATCGGCAAGCTCGCCATCCCCGACGCGATCCTTCTGAAGCCCGCCACGCTGACCACGGACGAGTGGACGCTCATGCAGCGCCACGCGGACGAGGGCGCGCGCATCATCGACCGGCTCGGATTCCTGAACGACGCGGTGCCGGCCATCCGGCACCATCACGAGCGCTTCGACGGCCTCGGCTACCCGGATGGGCTGGCCGGAGACGAGATTCCGCTCGGCGCGCGGATCATCCACGTGGCCGACGCGCTCGACTCGATGCTCACGACGCGGATCTACCGGGCGGCACGGCCGGTCGAGGAAGCGGTCTCGGAGCTCAGGCTCGGTTCGGGCACCCAGTTCTGCCCGCGCTGCGTCGCGTCGCTCGAGCGGCTCGTCGAAGCGGGCGAGCTGAACGACTCCGAGCTGCGGATCCCCGTGCTCGCAACCGCGTCGTAGCCCGCCGACTGCTGCGAGGATACGGCCCGTGCAGGGCTCGCTTCGCACCGCCGCGCTTCAGCTGAAGACCGCGCAGCACGTCGTCCGCAAGGGCGGCGGCTCCGTGCGCGAGCGCTTCGGGGCGGCCGATGGGCGGCTCGTGTTCGTGCTCGGCTGCCCGCGCTCCGGGACGACCTTCCTGGGCCGCTCGGTCGGCGCGCTGCCCGGCTTCGTCGACCTGGGGGAGGTGAAAGCGCTCAAGGCGGCCATTCCCGAGCTCTGCCGCCTGCCGCGGGACGAAGCCGCGCTGCGGATCCGCTCGCTGCTCACATCGACGCGCCGCCTGTCTCTGGTGGGCTCGCGCCGCGCAGTCGAGCAGACGCCCGAGACGACCTTCGTCGCCAAGGCGGCCGCGCTCGCGTTTCCGCAGGCGACGTTCATCCACATCGTCCGCGACGGCAGAGATGTCGTGTGCTCGCTCCTCGAGAAGGGCTGGCTGAGCGCCGGGCAGGGGGGAGAGGACGATGCGGGCCACGCGTACGGCGCCGCACCGCGGTTTTGGGTCGAGGCCGGCCGGCGCTCCGAGTTCGTGACGGCGGGCGACGCCACCCGCGCGGCGTGGGCGTGGCGGCGCTACGTCACCGTCGCGCGCGAGGCCGAGGGCGTCCACGAGGTGCGCTACGAGGAGCTGTCGGCCAATCCCGGGGAAGTGGCGGCCGATCTGGCCGAGCGCCTCGGCGTGGACGCGAAGGATCTGACGGCCCGTCTCAGCGCCGCCCACGGCACGTCCGTGGGCCGCTTCCGCACGGAGCTCACGGAGGAGCAGCTCGCCGACGTCGAGGCCGAGGCCGGGCCGCTGCTCCGAGAGCTCGGCTACTAAGCCTGAGCCGGCGCAGCGACGGAGCCCGAAGCGAGCGCGGCGAGGCGTTCGAGGCACGAGCGGCCCTCGTCGGGCGCGCGAACGGCGGGGAGGGGCTCGACGACGAACGACGTGTCGACTGTGAACGACTCGGAGGAGGCGACGACGCCGTCGCGCAGCTTGAGGAACGTTCCCTCCTCGATCTCGCGTTTTTCAAGCCGAATCCCGGTGTATCGCTCGAGCAGCTCGAGCGCGGCCTCGGTCGACGCGAACACGACCTCAGCGCTTCCCTGGCCGAGCCAAAGCGGCCGTCCCATCCCGCGGGCGGCGAAGACCGTGTCGGACACGCGCTCGTCGAGCCAGGCGGTCGCCATCGAGCCGTAGAGCTCCTCGAGCGCCGCCGTCACGTCGGTCGCGGCCTCGACCAAAGCGAAGATCGCCTCGGAATCCACCGTCATCCCGGGCTCGGCGCGCTCGAAGCCGTGCCGCTCGAAGAGGTCGTCGTCGTTCGCGATGATCCCGTTGTGGACACCGACCACCGCGCCGTGGCGCACCGGATGGTTGTTGGCGGCCAGGGAGGGGTGGCCCTTCGTGTAATCCCGCACATGGAAGAGCGCCGAGCCGGTCGTGGCGGGAATCGCCACGTGGTCGAGCAGCTGGCTCGCCCCGGTGCGCTGCTTGTGGACGGCTACGGGAGCGTCAGCGTGGCGATACGCGTAGCCGGCGGCATCCGATCCGCGTTCCGCGATCGCCGCGAGCAGTGTCTGAGCAGCGAGTGTCCGGTCGATGCGGCTTTCGACGCCAAGGCTGTATCCAGCGATTCCGCACACTGTTTCGACTGTAGACGACTGCGCCGACGGCATTGAAGGGGAACCGTCGTCCGCTGTTCGTCTCCTCTGAAACCGGTCGCCAGAAGCACTTGAATGCTTAATCCCCCGTCGAGGGGTAGCAGTGCCCCAATCCGCGCCGATACAGGGTGCGATGGAACACCCCCTCCCGAAGGTTCCGCTTCCTGACGACGCTGCGAACACCGACGATCCGGGCGAGACCCGGCATCTCGAGCTCGCGCCTGAGCCCGTCGAGGCCGACGCCGAGGAAAGCGACGAAGAAGAAGAGGACGACGAGGTCGAGGCACCGGTCGCGAAGGCCGAGCCGGGCACGACCCAGGATCCGCTCAAGCTGTACGTCCGCCAGATCGGCGACGGCCGGCTCCTGACGCCCGCGGAGGAGCGCGAGCTCGCCCGCTTGAAGGATCTCGGCGACGAGGCGGCCAAGCGTCGCCTGATCGAGGCCAACCTGCGCCTCGTCATGTCGATCACGCGCAACTACGTGAACTCGGGCGTGCCGCTCCTCGATCTCATCCAGGAGGGCAACCTGGGCCTGATCCGCGCGGTCGAGAAGTTCGACTACAAGCTCGGCTTCAAGCTCTCCACGTACGCGACCTGGTGGATCCGCCAGTCGGTGACGCGAGCGATCGCCGACCAGGGACGCACGATCCGCCTGCCCGTCCACGTCGTCGAGCAGGTGCGCAAGGTCGCCCGCGCCCGGCGCACGCTGACGCAGAAGCTGAACCGCGATCCGCTCCCCGAGGAGATCGCACTCGAGAGCGGCCTCGACCTGAAGCGCGTGAACGAGCTGCTCGACCTCGTGGAGGATCCGGTCAGCCTCGACACGCCGGTCGGCGACGGAGACTCGATCTACGCCGACATGCTCGAGGACGTCAACTCCGAGCAGCCCGACCTCGTGCTCGCCGAGCTTCTTCGGACGTCGGAGCTGCAGACGGCGCTCGCCGGCCTGAACGAGCGCATGCGCCACGTGCTCGAGCTTCGGTTCGGCCTCACCGGCGAGAAGTCGCGCACGCTCGAAGACGTCGGCGCCGAACTCGGCGTCACCAGAGAGCGCGTTCGCCAGCTCGAGTCGCGCGCCCTGCGCGAGCTCCAGGCCGCCGCGCCTGAGCTTCGCTACTACCTGCGCGCCGAGTAGCTACCGGCCGGCTCGACCGGCGGCAGTTCCGCATAGTTCGTGCGGACATGTCCGAAGCGGCCCCGTCGCGAACGGGCCCACCCAGGGTGGGGAGTGAGACGCCGCGACCAGGTTCGACCCTAGCGGGGAGCTGCACGTCCCTCCGCGCGACTTCGTGCCGATTGTGCGAAAAGTTCGCGCCGCCGGGGCGGGTGGGGGTCTCAGCCGGGCAGGTCGCCGTCGCGGTAGCGCCGGGTCTCGGCCGGGCCGAAGCGGGCGTACGCGACCTTCGGGTCCGGGGTCTCCTCGTCCACGCCCGCGGCGTGGCGCAGCGCCGCCTCGTCCACGGGATATAGAAGCTCGTCGCCGCGACGCCCGCCGACCATGAGGATCGCGCAGGGCCCGTCGCCGGCGCCGACGAACACGTGGCGCGTGTAGGGCGGGCAGTGGACGAAGTCCCAGGCCTTCAGGACCCGCTCCTCGCCCTCGATGATCAGCACGCCCTCGCCGTGGAGCACGAGGAAGTCCTCCTGGTCCTCTTCGCCGTGGTACATCGAGTTCGGCTCGCCGGGGTCGAGCACCTGGATGTTGATCCCGTAGTCGGCGAACCGCGCGTCGCCCTCGAACGAGACGTCTGCACCGAGGCCGGTCTGCGCTTCCCACTGGGCCTCGCGGGCGTTCACGACGAACCAGCCTTCGCCCTCGGGGACGAGTCCGTTCTCGGCCTGGCGGAGCGGGGCCTCGGGAACCATCTAGCGCTGGGCGACGGCGCCGATGTCGCGCAGCGACGCGAGGCGGGAGAGCGACTCGACCTCGATCTGGCGTACGCGCTCGCGGGTCAGCCCGAGGCGGCGCCCGATGTGCTCGAGCGTGTGGGGCTCCTCGCCGGAAAGGCCGTAGCGAAGCTCGAGCACCTGCCGGTCGCGCTCCGAAAGTGACTCGAGCGCGCGGGACAGGGCTTCCTTCTGCAGGCGGCGCTCGGTGACCTCGTCCGGGAGGGGGTCGTCGCCGGCGACGAGATCTCCGAAAACCGCGTCCTCCTGCTCGCCGATCGGCTGGTCGAGGCTCGTGGACGCCCGCGCGGCCGCCCGAACCTCGATCGCCTGCTGGAGCGGCAAGCCGGCCTCCTCGGCGATCTCCTCGAGCGACGGCTCGCGGGCGAGCTGCGTCCAGAGGTAACGCTCGGCGCGCTGCATCTTCTGCATTCGCTCGACGACGTGGACGGGAACGCGGATCGTGCGCGCCTTGTCGGCGATCGCGCGGGCGACTGCCTGGCGGATCCACCAGGTCGCGTACGTGGAGAACTTGAGCCCTCGGCGCCACTCGAACTTCTCGACCGCGCGGATGAGGCCGAACATGCCCTCCTGGATCAGGTCGAGGAACGGTAGGCCTTGGTTGCGGTAGTTCTTGGCGATCGAGACGACGAGGCGCAGGTTCGACTCGATCATGCGCCGCTTGGCCGCCATGTCGCCGCGCTCGATCCGCTTGGAGAGCTCGACCTCCTCGGCGGCGGTCAGGAGCGGATGGCGCCCGATCTCTCGCAGGAAGAGCTGCAGCGCGTCCGTGGTTGTCTCGACGCCCGAGTCGAGGTTGCGCGGCGGGGCGGTCGGCTCCTTCACCGGCTCCTTGGGCTCGGGCTCGACGATCTCGATGCCGCGCTCCTCGATCTCGCGATTGAGCAGCTCGACGTCTCCCGGTTCCAACTCGAAAAGGTCGATCGTTTCGGCCAGTTCGGACGCATCAATGCGCCCTGCGGCCTCTGCCTTTTCGAGCAGTACCTGGATCTCGTCGGCGTGGAGAGCGAATGCCTCGTTCGGCATGAAGCGGCTTAGGCTAGCAACCGGTTGACTGATGCCCGAATTGGCCCTCGGGCACACGACATTGGACTTACGCACGGTAACCGGCGTTATGTCAAGTCCACGTTGACGGACTTTCACGCTCCTAGCGGCCTAAGCATCCCCCGCCCGGCGAACCCGACCATCCGGTCGAGCGCCTCGAGGTAGCGCGAGCGGAGCGGCGGAATGCTCCGCAGGGCGTAGAGCGTCTCGCCGTTCGTCCACGCGGCGTCGCGCGCACGCTCGACGTTCCACATGGCCGCGACGTCGTCGAGCTGCCCGAGCGCGCGGTCGCCGAGCGCGAGCGCGCCCGTCGCGAATTCGCGCTTCACCCTCCCCTCCGTCAGCTTGAGGATCCGGTTCACGGCCGTGTAGTCGGCGTACTGCGGACTGCGCCGCGACGGAGCGATGCGCAAGCGGCGCCAGACGTCGGAGAGCGCGACCGGGAGATCGCGGTTGATGTGCGCGTTCATCCCGGCGAGCGCGAACTGCAGCGGCGCGATGCTTCGCCGATTGCGCGCCTCGATGAGCGGCCTCCACGCACTCGGGGACTTCTCCGGGTCGCGCAGCGCCGCGAAGTAGAGGTTCGCGAAGGCGACGTCGAGCGCGGCGAGAAACCGGGCGTCCCGGAAGCGCACTCGCGTGAGCTCGTTCTCCACAGCCAGCGTGACCGCGAGGTACAGGCGGTTGAACGACGCCACCCCGTCGCGCGGCGCGAGCGCCGCTTCGATCGCCTGCATCCGCTCGATCGTCTGCGCGACCGTGACCGGCTCAGGGCCTGCGAGAGCGCTGGCGAGAGAGGGGCGCGGCATGGGCTCGATGATATGCCGCAAACCGGCGCGTCCGGACGTGCCGAGGCATTTGCGGAACTGTGGAAAACCGCGTAGCGTTTTCCGTTCGAATGCTGCAGCCGGACCCCAATGAACACTTCCGGCTGCGCCGCCAGAAGGTTCGCCGGCGACGCGGAACGAGGCGCGTCGCGACGCTCGGCGTCGTGGTCATCGCGGTCGCCGCGGTCGCGGTCGGCGCGCGCTTCCTGAACGAGCCCGGCTCGACCGGCAGCCCCAAGGCCGCCTCCTCGCCCCCGCCCGGGACGACCACCACGGCGGCCGCCGAGGTCGTGCTCCCGCCCGTGCCGGACGAGATCCGCGGCGTCCACGTGACGATGGCGCTCATGACGCTCCAGGGGAAGCTCGACGAGTACATCGCGCTGAAGAACGACGGGCTGACGACGATCGAGCTCGACGTGAAGGACGAAAACGGCGAGATGGGCTTCGTCTCGCCCGACGCGAAGCTCGCGCAGCGCATCGGCGCGGCTCAGGGCTACTACGACGTGAATCACGTCGTCGACAAGATCCATGGAGCGGGCCTCTACCTGATCGGCCGCGTCGTGGTCTTCGAGGATCCGTACCTCGCGCGGCACAAGCCGGGCATGGCGATCCAGCGTCGCGGCGGCGGCATCTGGAAGAACTCGATCGGCCTCGGCTGGTCGAACCCGTACAACGAGAAGGTCTGGGACTACAACGTCGATATCGCCGAGGCGGCGGCTCGCGCCGGCTTCGACGAGATCATGTTCGACTACATCCGTTTCCCCACCGACGGCGACCTCTCGACGGCCGTCTTCCCCGGCAAGGTGAAGGAGCGCAAGGGCGAGACGATGACCCGGTTCCTGAAGTACGCCCGCGGGCGGCTCAACCCCCTCGGTGTGCGGATCTCGGCGGCGGTCTTCGGGCTCTCCGCGACGCGCGACCTCGGCATCGGCCAGCGTCCGCGCATGCTCGCCAAGCAGCTCGATGCGATCTACCCCATGGTCTATCCGTCGCACTACGGCTCGGGCGAGCTCGGCATCGACAACCCGAACGCGAGCCCGCAGCAGACGGTCGCGCTGTCCCTCCAGGCATTCCGCCAGCAGCTGCGCGGCACCGACACGCGGATGATCCCGTGGCTGCAGGACTTCTCACTCGGCCGGACGTACAAGCTGGCCGACGTGAAGGCTCAGATCCTCGCCGCCCGCCGGATGAAGAGCCAGGGCTTCCTGCTCTGGAACGCCGAAGGCGTGTACACGGCCGAGGCTCTGGGCGGCGACTGATCTTTATCCACAGAATTACCCACAGACGAGCGCAAATGGTGTGGAAATTGGGGGTAACATTTTCTTCACGCAATTTGCGAATTTCTGTGTTCGCACCGGCTTGACGCCCCAGGGGCCTTGCCCTAGATTGCCGATTGCGCCGAGCACGGAACGCAAGTAGGTCGAAGCCTCTCGGAGCGGCAGTACCCGCAAGGGGAATGTCGGTTCGAGAGGCGGACGAAAGCGTCACCGGCTCGGCGAATTTTTTTGCCCTTGACCGGCCGGAGCGGATTCCCGTTCCGGCCGTTTCCGTTTGAGGCGTCCGTTAGAGTCCGGGCCGTGCATCTGCGCCAGCCCTCATCGAGCCACAGCACGGCGTCCCTGCTTTGGGGCATCGGGCTCGGGCTCTACGTGTGGATCGGGCTCGTGGCCGTCGACGTCGGCAAGGCGTCGGCATTCCTCTTCGGCCTGTTGGCCGGGATCGGAATCTACTTCTTCGTGCTTCGTTTCGGCGGCGAGCGCTACAAGGCCTAGACGGCGAGCGTCGAGCGTCCCCGGTGGGACGGTGCGAGCGCGGTGACGAGCCTCGATGCGAGGTCCGAGCCGAGTGCTCGCTCGAGCCGGGTCTGAGCCGGTGAAGCGCCTTCGCCATGCCGGCCGACGGCCTCGCAGTGCACGAGGAGTCGCGACATGCCGTGAAGCGTGGTGGACCTGGAATGTGCGGCGGTGTCCATGCCAGGTCTATCGACGGACGCCGGCGCGGGCTACGTCCCTTGCGCGAGTGAGTCCGGCGCGTCTCCGTCTGTTTCGCCGACCGCAACGGGTTCTGCGGACTCTTCGACCGGGCCCTCGACCGCCTCTTCCTCGCGCTTGCGCCTGAGCTCCTCGACGACGGACTCCTGCGTCGCGTCCGGGTAGTGCTTCTCGATGATCTGCGCGCGCGGGCCGGTCGTGTCGAACGAGAACGCGAGCACGAGCCCGACGACGACCGGGGCGATTGGAAGGAACGTCCCGATGTCGTTGACGAACGAACCGAGCCCGAGATCGCCCGACCAGTCGGCGAAGCGGCCCTGCTGCCACCCGCTTTCGGGCTGTTCGGCGAGCACGATCCACGTGGCGATCACCAGGGTCGGCAGGAACGCGGCGAGGAACACAAGGTTGCTGAACGTCGGCCGGCCCCACTTCGTCCAGCCGCCGAGCAGCTGGGAAAGCCCGAGGGCAAAACCGGCCAGGAGGAGGACGATCATCGCGGCCCAAAACCCTCCTCCGGAACCGAGATCGAAGGTCTGCGCGATCCAGACGAGCAGCCCCGCGCCGGCGACGCCGGCGAGCGTGAAGAGCGCGCGGACGAGGCCGGGGCTCGGTCCCGGCCGGTCACCCTGCTTGGTCTGCGTGCTCTGCATGTCGCCCCCTTCGTCCGCTGTCCGCCGATTGTTCCCGCGAGGGACGACAGGCTAACGCGGTCAGTACTGGATCAGCGAGTGGACGTCGTAGCCCGCGAGCTTGTCGCGGCCGTTCAGGAACGCCAGCTCGATCACGAACGCGAGCCCGACAACGGTCCCGCCCAGCTGCTCGACCAGGTTGATCTTCGCGCACGCCGTCCCGCCGGTCGCGAGCAGGTCGTCGTGGACGAGGACCCGTGCTCCGGCCGGGATTGCGTCGGCGTGGAGCTCCAGGCGATCGACGCCGTACTCGAGCGCGTACTCGGCGCTGATCGTCTCCCACGGAAGCTTCCCCGGCTTGCGGGCCGCGACGAAGCCGCAGCCGAGCTCGAGCGCCAGCGCGCCGCCGAGGATGAACCCGCGGGCCTCGGCGCCGAGGATGAGATCGGGCTTGCGGGGCGCGGCGAACTCGGCGAGCCCGTCCACGGCGGTGCGGAAGGCCTCCGCGTCGGCGAGCAGCGGCATGATGTCCTTGAAGACGATCCCGGGCTTGGGGAAATCCGGGATGTCGCGGATCTTCGACGCGAGGTCTACGGCCATGGACGCCGGAGCTTACTCAGACGAGCGACCGGAGGGCGCGCCAGAAGAGCAGCTGCGACAGCTCCTGCGA
Organism: uncultured Thermoleophilia bacterium; assembly: GCA_963716435.1. Lineage (GTDB taxonomy): Bacteria > Actinomycetota > Thermoleophilia > Gaiellales > Gaiellaceae > CAVRUF01. Next base: position 1,926,381 of record OY970312.1, on the reverse strand, counting down.
CGTGGCGGCGAGCGTTTCGAGGTCTTCGATGCCCGCGCTGCGCCGTTCCGGGTTTCGCGAGCGCAGCGCCGGCGCGACGATCTGCTCCAGGAGGCCGGCCGCCGACGACGCCCCGTTTCGGATCGAGCTGAGGTTGCGCGGCTCGATCCCGAAGCGCTGCAGCCGTGCGCAGGCAGCCACGATCTCCACGTCGCGCTCCGGATAGCGGGACTCGCCGTCCTCGTCTACGGGCGCGAGGATTCCGAACTCGGCCAGCTCGCGTACGAACGCCGCGTCGGTGCCCGAGCGCTCGCACAGCGTGCGCAGGTCGATGGTCGGCTCGTGCGCCGAGAGCGGGCCCGCGGAAGAGCGCCGGCGCGTGCGCCGTTTCGTCCCAGGCGACATGAGCTCGTCGCGAATCACGCGGAGCGGCAGAAATTCGTCGCGCTGGAGCTGCAGGATCGTCCGCAGACGCTCGACGTCCTCGTCCGAGTAGAGCCGGTAGCCGCTCTGCGTCCTTCGGGGCGCGAGCAGGCCCTGGCCCTCGAGGTAGCGGATCTTCGAGATCGAGATGTCGGGGAACTCCTCCATTAGGCGTTCGCGCACCGCCCCGATGGTCAGGCGCCGTCCACTCGTATCGATCGTCTGGGTGCTCATGGGTTCAGCGGGAGAGGAACGTCAGGCGGTATTTGCCGATCTGGACTTCGTCGCCGTCCTCGAGGGTGGCGCGCTCGACGCGGCGCCGATTTACATACGTGCCGTTCAGGCTGCCGGTGTCCTCGATCACATAGCCGGTCTCTTCCTTGACGAGGACGGCGTGGACACGCGAGACGGTGACGTCGTCGAGGAACACCTCCGCGTCGGGCGAGCGGCCGATCTCGATACGGTCCTTCTCCAGCGCGAAGAGCTCTCCCTGCCGGCCGCCGCCGGAGCGGACGACGAGCGCGTCGCCTTCGATCAGGAGCTCGTCGAGCTCGCTCTCCTCCATCAACTCCTCGGGCGCGAACGTCATCGTCGTATGTCCTCCGGCGTCCTCGTGGATGAGCAGCGCCCCGCACTTCGAGCAGTAGTTCGCGGCCTCCAGGTTCTGAAAGCCGCACTCGGGGCAATGGACGTGCGTCACTCGAGCCTCTAGTCCGCCGGGTTGGGCGGTGCCGCACGCGACGTGAGGATCTCGGCGAGCTTGTCGACATCCACCTCGTACAGCGGGCTCGTCTTCTCGTCCCCCACTTTTCGCTGCAGCCGCGACTGGAGCTCGGCCTTCAGGATGTCGATCTTTCCGTGCAGGATTCGGCGCTGGTACGAGACCTCGTGCTCCTGGGCGACGAGCCCGTCGATCAGGTCTCGCAGTTGCTCGTCGGAGACGGTTTGCAGGTCGGGAAGCGCGTCCACGTGGTCCTCCTCGCAGGTGAGGCTCTAGTAAACCATCCGATGGCTCATCCTTCAACCTCGACTTGAGGGTTCTGGGCCCCCACGTCGTCCGGCTCGCCCGCAATCGCGCTTTCCACGAGCGCTGCGAACTTCTCCTCGAGACTGCGTGATTCCTCCTCGGACGCGCCCTCGGCGTACACGTGCACGAGCGGCTCGGCCGGATCCGGGAGCACCTGGGCCCAGCCCGCGTCGAAGAAAACCTTGATCCCGTCGAGCGAGTCGGTGCGCTCGCCCTTCATCTCCTCGGCGAGCACCCGCATGACCGTTCCCTTCCGCGCCCATGGGCAGCGGATCTCGCGATGGCGCACGGCCGGCAGGGGCAGATCGCTGACGAGCGCCGACACCGGCTCGGTGAGCGGCGCCAGCAGCTCGAGGAGCTTGCAGAGGCTCGCGACGCCGTCATAGGCCGGCAGGAAGTCCGGGAAGAGATAGCCGCCGTTCGCCGAGCCGGCGAAGACGACGCCGTCGCGCGCCGCCGTGCGGGTGAGCGCTTCGAGCGACGCCTGGGTTCGCTCGATCTCGAGCCCGGTTCCCTCCACGAGGTCGTCGACGAGGCTCGTCACGGTCACCGGAACGGCCACGCGGCCCTTCTTGCCCGCCAGGAGCTTGAGGAAGAGCAGGAGCGCCTGCTCGGACGGCACCTCGGCGGCGTTCTCGTCCACGACGAAGAGCCGCTCGGCGCCGGGGTCGAGGACGACGCCGAAGTCGGCGCTGACCGCCGTGACGAGGCGTTGCGCGTGCGAAAGCGAGCCCTCGAGCGGCTCCACGGTTCCAGGACGCCGCTCGCGCAGGTACGCCCGGGCCGAGATCGCCTCCACGCCGAGCGGGCCGAGCAGGAGCGGGAGGACGAGCGAGGCCGACGCGTAGGCGTAGTCGACCACGATCCGGAAGCGGCGCTTTCGAATCGCGTCGGCGTCGAGCGTGGCGAGCAGCGCATGGGCGTAGTCCTCGGCGGCGTTCGCGGGGAAGCGGATCTCCCCCACTTCGTCGGCGGCGGCGCGGCGGAAGTCCTGGCGGCCGAACCGGTTCTCGACCTCCTTCACGAACGCCGACGAGGCCTGGACGCCGGGCGGCTGGTAGATCTGGATCTCGACCGCCTCGGGATCGCTCGCGCTCGGGCCGACGTGCAGCCCGGCCTCGTAGCTCTCCACCTTGAGGAGATGGCGGTTGACCGCGGCCGGCATGACGCGCAGGTCGGAGACGTGCACCCCGGACGCGTTCATCCCGACGACGACCGCGCGGCGCAGGAGACGGGCCGAGGTGTCGGCCTCGCGGCTCGTCACGACGCTCGCTCCGCGCTTCAGGGCGGTTCCGAGCGCCATACCCAGCCGGAGAGCCGTCTCGGGCGTCAGGTCCACGTTGACGAGCCCGCGGATGCGCTCGCGGCCGAAGATCGACGCAGCCGTGCGCGCCTCCCAGATCACGTTGCGGTCGACGTGGGTGCCGGCCTCGATGTCCTTGAACGGGTAGACGCGGACGCCGGGCGCGACGACGGCGTCGTCTCCGATCGTCGTCTGGTCGCCGATCGCCGCGTTCTCGCCGATGCGCACGTGGGAGCGGATGTCGCACATGCGGCCGACGACGGCGCCCTCGATCATGGCGCTGCGGCCCACGTACGTGGACGCGTCGAGGATCGAGCGGGCGACGCTGGCGTGCTCGCGCAGCACGACGCTTTGGGAGAGCACCGAGTACGCGCCCACCGAGGCCTCCGGGTGGATGCGGCAGTACGTGCCGATGAATGCGGGCCCTTCCACCGACTCCACGTCGTCGAGCTCGACGCCCTCGCCGACCCAGACGTTGCCGCGCAGGCGGATGCCCGGGATCTCGAGCTGCACCTTCTCGTCGAGCGCGTCGAAGTTCGCTTCGCGGTACTGCGCGAGGTTCCCGATGTCCTTCCAGTAGCCCTCGACCACATGGCCGTGCAGGGGCCGGCCCTTCTCCAGGAGGAGCGGAAAGAGCTGCTTGGAGAAGTCGTACGGCTCGCCCTCGGGGACGCTGCGCAGCGCCTCGGGATCCATCACGTAGATCCCGGTGTTGATCGTGTCGGTGAAGACCTGCGACCAGGTCGGCTTTTCGAGGAAGCGCTCGATGCGCCCGTCGGAGTCCGTGACGACGATCCCGAACTCGAGCGGGTTGTCCACGCTCTTCAGCGCGATCGTGACCATGGAGTCGCGCTCGTGATGGCTCTTCACGAGCGCGGTGAGGTCGATGTCGCAGAGCGCGTCGCCGGAGATGACGAGGAACGGCTCGTCGAGCTCCTCCTCGGCGAGCTTCACCGAGCCCGCGGTGCCGGCCGGGGTCTCCTCGACGGAGTATCTGATGCGGACGCCGTGCGCGCTCCCGTCGCCGAAGTAGCTGCGGATCGCCTGCGGCATGAACGCGAGGGTCACCACGATGTCGTCCACGCCGTGGCGGCGGAGTAGGTCGATCACGTGCTCCATGCACGGCTTGCCGACGATGGGCACCATCGGCTTCGGCTGGTTCGACGTCAGCGGCCGGAGGCGCGTGCCCTCCCCTCCCGCCATCACGACGGCCTTCATCGCGTGTCTCGCCGGGCCTTCAGGAGGTACTGGGCGGCGGCCAAGACCGCGAGCCCGAGGCCGATCCAGAAGAGGACAAGCGGCCAGGTGGTGCCCTCGTCGGTGCCGGTGACGGCGAAGAGGCTCGCGTAGAGCACCCAGGTCGCGAGCTTGCCGAGGAAGTTGACCTCGAACTCGTAGCCGCGACCGCGCACGAGCGGGTAGCCGAGGAGGAGCGCCCCGTCGCGGGCGAGGATCACGGCGAGCGCGACCCACGGCAGGCGGCCGTCCCACCAGAGGAGGATCACGGCGGTGTCGATCATCAGCCGGTCGGCGAGCGGATCGGCGAACTTGCCAAACTGGGACTCGACGCGCCACCGCCGCGCGAGCCAGCCGTCGATCTGGTCCGTGATGCCGGCGACGGCGAAGACGGCGGCCGCGACCCAGCTCCCCTGACCGTCGGCCTGGATGACCAGGACCGCGAACACGGGGATCAGGGCGAACCGAACGATCGTGAGCGCGTTCGGCAGCTTCGCGAGCGGTGCGGAGACTGCGCGTGTGGCCACGGATCCATCGTATCCTCGCCCAGTGCTGAGTCTTCCTGGATTTGTGAATGCGCACAGCCATGCGTTTCAGCGGCGGCTGCGCGGACGGAACGAGGGCGCGGACTTCTGGGCCTGGCGCGAGTCGATGCTCGCCGAGGCGGCGCGCGTGACCGTCGAGGAGGTGCGGCGCGACTACGCGGACGTCTACCGCGAGATGCGGGCGGCCGGCTACACGGCCGTCGGGGAGTTCCACTACCTCGGCGTCGCCGAGGCGAAGGCGGCCGCCGAAGCCGCGGACGAGGCCGGGATCGAGATCGTCCTCCTCCACGTCGCGTACGCCCGTGGCGGGATCGAGCGGTTTCGCCAGGAGTCGGTGGCCGCGTTTCTCGCCGAGGTCGAGGAGCTCCGCGCAATTGGTCTGAACGTCGGCGTTGCGCCCCATTCGGTGCGGGCCTGCCCGTCCGACTGGCTCGAGGAGATCGGCCGCTACGCGGAGCGCGACGGGCTCGTCCTGCACATCCACGCCGACGAGCAGCCGCTCGAGATCGAGGAGTGCGTCGCCGAGCACGGCATCCGGCCGATCGAGCTGCTCGCGCAAACGGGCTGCCTCGGCAGGCGCACGACGATCGTCCACGGCACGCACGCCACGGACCCCGAGCTCGACCTGCTGGCGGATTCCGGCTCGCGGATCTGCGCCTGCCCCACCACCGAGGCGAACCTGGGCGACGGCTTCGTCCCCGTGGAGCGGATCCGCGCCCGCGGGATCGGTCTTTGCATCGGCACCGACTCGAACGTCCGCATCGACCCGTTCGAGGAGCTGCGGGAGCTCGAGGGCGTCGCCCGGCGGATGGCGCTGCGGCGCATGGTCGTCCCGCCCGAGGAGCTGCTGGCGATCGGCACGCTCGCCGGCGCCTCCGCGCTCGGGCTCGACGCCTGGGATCCGATCGAGATCGACGTGGAACACCGCTCGCTGGCAGGCGTTGCGCCGAATGAGATCCCCGCGGCGCTCGTTTTCGGGTGCAGCGCGGACGTCGTCGCGCCGGTTTAGGGATCGGCCGGCCGGGCCGATAACGGTCCCCGAAGGCCTGGGGAAACCGTGAAACGACTGTTCGCCGCCTGCACCCTTGTGGCGCTACTCGCCGTCGCACCCTCTGTCTCCGCCGCGGAGATGGGCTCGCCGCGCATTGCCGCGCTGCAGATCGGGCTCGCCCAAAAGCGCGTCTACCACGGGACGATCGACGGACAGTGGGGCGCCGCGACCCAGGCGGCCGTTCGGCGATTGCAGGCGAACGCGCGCATCGGCGTGGACGGCGTCCTCGGGACACAGACACGGCAGGCGCTCGGCCCGCTCGGCAAGCACCGGTTCGGGAGCCGGCAGCTGCACGCCGGGATGGTCGGCTGGGACGTCTCCGTGGCCCAGTTCCTCCTCGCGTGGCACGGGTTTCCGTCCGGTCCGATGGACGGCCGCTTCGGCGCACGCACAACCGCGGCGCTCCAGCGCTTCCAGGCGCATGCCCGCCTGGGCCCCGACGGAGTGGCGGGGCCCGCGACCGTTGCCGCACTTTTGCGGCCGCTGATCCGGCCCCGGATCCACCTCTCCCCGCCGATCGGCGGCTACTGGACGGACGGCTTCGGGCCGCGCGGGAACCGTTTCCACACCGGGCTCGACTATCCGGCGAGCCAGGGCGCGCGGGTCAGCGCCGCCGCGGCCGGGCGTGTGGCGCAGATCGGCTGGGATCCGTCCGGGTACGGGAACTTCGTCGTCATCCGTAACGGGAGCAAGGCGTACACCTGGTACGCGCATCTCTCCCGCGTCGGCGTCTCCGTCGGACAGCGGGTCAGCCGCGGACAGCGCATCGGCCGGGTCGGCTCGACCGGGAGCGCGACCGGGCCGCACCTGCACTTCGAGCTGCGCATCCGCCGCGCGGCGGTCGATCCGGCTAGAGCGCTCTAGCGCAGGCGTACACGTGGGTGCGGTACGGGTAGGCGAACCGCGTCGGCAGTCCCGCCGTGATCGCGTCGATGCGCGCGAGCACCTCGGAGCGTTCCGGAGCGGGAAGCGCGGCGACGAAGCTGATCGACGCCACGCGGTCGCGGGTGCTCGCCGCGGTTGCCGTGACCTCGTGCGGGAACTCGTGCTCGTCGAGCGGCGTGAACAGCTTGGTCGTCTCGAACACCCGCTTCCACGGCTCGTCGCGAAACGACGGCACGCCGGGCGGGCGCACGTTGCGCACGACGGCGTCGAGCTCCGCCACCCAGGCGGTCCGGTCGTCGCCGCGGTTCCAGATGAGGCCGAGCCCTCCCCCGGGCCGCAGCACCCGATGGATCTCGTGGAGCGCCCGCTCGCCGTCGAACCAGTGGAACGCCTGGGCCACGGTCACGGCGTCCACGGAGCCTGAGGGAAGCGGAATCGCCTCGGCCGTCCCCTCGAGCGTTTCGACCTCGGTGATTGCGGCCCGCATCTCGGCGAGCGGCTCGACGGCCACGATGTTCGCGCCGGACGGGAGGAGCGCCCGCGTCAGGTTCCCGGTTCCGGCCGCCAGGTCGACGACGTCGGCGCCCGGGCCGATCCCGAGCCGTTCGCTGAGCCACGCCACAGCAGCGGGCGGGTAGCCGGCTCTCCCCCGCTCGTACTCCGAGACGACGCCCGCGAACGCGCGGGCGGCCTCGTGGATCTCAGGCGGTGTCGCCGCCGTCCGCCAGCTCCTTCGAGCGCTTCATGGCGGCCTGGATCGCGTTCAGGAACGCGGCCCGCACGCCCGCCTGCTCGAGCTCGTGGATGGCGGCGATGGTCGTCCCGCCCGGGGACGTGACCATCTCGCGGAGCTCCACCGGGTGCATGCCGCCGTCGCGCAGGAGCTTCGCGGTGCCGAGCATCGTCTGGACGACCAGCTGCGTGGAGATCTCCCGGGAAAGCCCGAGTAGGATCCCGGCCTCGATCATCGACTCGGCGAGGAGCGCGAAGTACGCCGGGCCCGAGCCCGAGACCGCGGTGACGGCGTCCATGTAGGTCTCCGGCACGCGGACGGTGCGGCCGACGTGGCCGAGCACCTCCTCCGCCTGCGCCATGTGCTCGTCGGTCGCGTGCGCGCCAGCGGAGATCCCCGCCATGCCCTCGTGGACAGAGGACGGCGTGTTCGGCATCGCCCGCACGATCGGGATGTCCTCCCCGAGCCCGCGCTGGAGCAGCGCAATCGGAATCGCCGCGGCGATGGAGATGACGGTCTGGTTCGGTTTGATCGATCCGTTCAGCTCGGCGAGCAGCCCCTCGATGTCCTGCGGCTTGACCGCGATCACGACGATCTCGGCGCCCTCGACGGCGGCCTTGTTGTCGCGCGTCGCCTCGATCCGGTAGCGGCCGCCGATGTCCGCGAGGCGCTCTTCGCTCCGCGCGGTGGCGACGATCTCGCCCGGCGCGCACCATTCGGACGAGAGCAGGCCGGCGATCAGGGCCTCCCCGATCTTGCCGGCGCCGAGGACTGCGATTCTGCGTGGCATCAGGCGCGGAGCCTATCGCGCCCCGCGAAGCGCTAGCTCGGCGGCGGTTCTTCGCGCCACTTCCTTCGCCAGATCACGAAGCCGGCGACGGCGGCGGGGTTTCGATCGTTGTGATCACGATTTCCGTCTCGCCACCCGCCACAGCGGCGATCACGAGCGCGCGCGCGCGCGCGCCAGAAGGACTCCTCCTCCGACTCGTCGGACGTGTCCGTCGGAACCGTGGTCGTCGCGGGCTCGGTCGGCGTCGTGTCGGTCGTCTCCGTCTCGATCGTGGTGGTCGCGTCCTTGGTCGGTTCCGTCTCGGTCGTCACGGTTTCGATCACCGTGGTCGTCTCGGGCTGCGTGGTCGTCGTCGGCTCGGTGACCGTCGTGGTGGCCGTGGACGTCGTCTCGGTCTCGTCCGTGAGGGTCGGCAGCGTCAGGCCGCTCAGCGCCGGAACACCGGAGCCGTCGCCCGCGCAACCTCCCATGGTGTAGCCCACAATCGCGAGGACTAGCAGCCCTCCGACGCGCCGAGCGTGGCCCCTCATGCCGTGTCTTCCGTTTCGGTCGACGAGGGTCTTGATACCAGGGTCGTCGGCCGGAGACGCAACCGGTTTGACGGCTCAGTCGAGCGTGTGGATGGCGAACGCGACCGCGAAGCCGAGCGTCGTCACGACCCCGACCAGCTTGCCTCCGTGCTGGTACGCCTCGGGGAACATCGTGTCGGCGAGCATCGTGAGGATGGCGCCGGCTGCGAAGGCGAGGACGAACGCGACCGTGTCCGGCGAGGCGTTCTGGAAGAGCCCGTAGCCGGCCAGCGACGCGACGCCGGAGATCACGGCGATCGCGACCCACATCCAGAGGATCCGCGACTTTTTCCAGCCTCCGCTCAGAAGACCGGCGGTGGAAGAGATCGACTCGGGCAGGTTGGAGATGAAGACCGCGGCGAGGTAAGCCGCGCCTACTGCCCCGCCCTCGTAGATCGTCAGGCCGATCACCATCGACTCGGGGATCCCGTCGAGCACGGTGCCGAGGACGATGGCGAGCGCGGAGCCGTTCTCCTGGCCGCCGTCCGCGTCTTTTCGCTCGGCGCCCCCGATCCGGTCGATCAGCCAGTCGCCGCCGAAGAAGACGCCGCAGCCCGCGAAGAGGCCCGCCGCGACCCAGCCCTGCCCCGACGACTTCTCCGCTGCCTCCTCGACGAGGTCGAACGAAACCGCGCTGATCAGCACGCCCGCGCCGAAGGCCATGATCAGCCCGATCAGGCGCAGGTTGATGCGGAAGAGGATCGCGACGACGGCGCCGATGACGAGCGACGAGGCTCCGAGCACTCCCCAAAGGAACGAGGAGGTCATCTAGCTCTCCCCCCCGCCGCATCGCTCGAGAGCGCCTTCTGCATGGCCGGCTGGGCCTTGTCCGCCACGAGCTTGAAGAAGCCTTTCTCGCGGAGGCGGCCGATGCCGTTGGCGGCGATCAGGGTGAACGGCACGGCGAGGATGAGACCGACGATTCCGGCCAGGAATCCGCCCAGCGCCGTGACCACGATGACGACCAGCGGATGGATGTCGAGCGTGCGCCCCATCACCCGCGGCTCGACGAAGTTCTCGAGCAGCAGGTTCGAGGCGAGGACGACGACCAGCATGATCGTCGCCGTGCCGAGCCCGCCCTCGCCGAGGGCGATGAGCACGGCCAGCCCGCCGCCGATGAAGGCGCCGATGTACGGGATGTAGCCGCCGATGAAGTTGACGACCACGATCGTGAACACGAGCGGCAGGCTGAGCAGCAGGCTGGCGAGGCCGACCACGGCCGCAACGATCGCGGACATGGCCGTGCGACCCCGTCCGTACTCGCGGAGGATCCGGCACGCCTCGCTGATGAAGTCGTCCGCGTCGCCGCGGATCGACGGGTCGATCTGCTTGACGACCGAGCGCCTGAGGCTCGTGCCGTCCTTCAGGAGGTAGTACATGATCAGCGCGCCCAGGATCAGGCCGGCGGCGAGACCGGCCAGCGCGTTGAAGCCTTCGACGACCTTCGTCACGAAGCCCTCGGCAGTCGCCGGCGCCGCCTCCTCGGTGGCAGCCCGGGCGTCGTCGAGCGAGCCCTGGTCGATCCCGAGCTCGTCGGAGGCAGTGGCCAGCGCCGCATCGACCGACGCGTTGATCTCGTCTCGCTGGTCGAGCACGCCGCGCGTGGTTCCCACGATGACGAACGCCCCGAGGGCCAGCAGGCCCAGGACGACGAGGCCGGCGGCGAGGGTCGGCTTCACGTTCTTGCGTCCCAGCACTCCGACCAGCGGCTTGAACACCACGGCCAGGACGGCCGCGAAGATGAGCGGGAGCACGATCTCGTTCACCGCGGCCAGCGCCACGACGACGATGACCGTCGCGATCACGAACCCGACGAAGCTCCAGGCCCAGAGTCCGACTTTGGGGACTGCGTTCACGAGCCGAGCGTCGCTGACGCGCGGCGGCCGAGCATCATCCAAAACGGGTGATTGCCGCCCGGCGGATCACACAGATTGGATGATGCGACCCTCCGGCCCGGCGGCCACGATCGGATCCGCATGAGCGAGGCTGCCGCCACCCACCCGTCCCCCGTCCTTCCGTTCAACGACCCGTCGCGCTCCAGCCGGCTGAAGAAGGTCGCCGGCTGGCTGATCGGCATAGCGCTCGTCGTCGTCCTCCTGAACGTGCTCGGCATCGACGTCGTGGGCTGGCTGCAGGAGCTCTGGGACGAGATCAAGGACATCCCGACGCGCTACATCGTCGCGGGGCTCTTCTTCCAGACCGGCCAGACGTTCTTCGCGGGGCTCTCCTACTACGGGATCCTGAGCGCCGCCTACCCGGGCAAGGTCGACCTCTGGCCGATCGTGACCGCGTACGCCGTCGGCGTCGCGATGAACAATTTCCTGCCCGCGAACATCGGGACGTTCGCGACGCTCGTCATGTTCGTGGCGATCATCCCGGGCTCGACGTTCGCAGGGTCGCTCGCCGCCTATCTCGTGCAGAAGATCTTCTTCACGGTCGCGGGGACGTTCGTCTACCTCTACCTCTTCCTCTCGGTGCCGGGATCGTTCGACGCGTCGTTCGGGAACGTCGCCGACAACCCGGTGACCGCGATCCTGATCGCCCTCGGCATCGTGCTCCTCATCGTCGTGCTCGCCCGGATCTTCTGGCGGCAGCTGAAGAAGCTCTGGGAGCATGCGAAGCAGGGCGGCGCCATCCTCAAGACGCCCAAGAAGTACTTCACGCACTCGTTCCTGCCGTCCTTCCTCTCCTGGTCGTGCAAGCTCGTGGTGATCGGGATCTTCCTCGCGGCGTTCACGATCCCGGTGACCTTCGAGTCGATCATGTGGGTGACCGGCTCAGGCTCACTGGCGAACGTCGTCTCCGTGACGCCGGGCGCCGTCGGGATCACGCAGGCGACGAACGCGCTCGCGCTCGACACGTGCTGCGCCGTGCCCAAGGACCTGGCCGTCGACTACTCGACCGCCCAGCAGCTCATCACGACCGCCTGGAACGTCGTGTTCGCGCTCATCCTCGTCGTCTCGGTCTTCGGCTGGTCGGGCGGCAAGAAGCTCGTCACGGAGTCCTACGCGGATGCGAAGGTCAAGGTCGCCGAGCAGAAAGAGGCCCACGCCGAGAAGAAGGCGGCGAAGAAGGCCGACCGCGAGGAGTCCGGCCACGGGCTCTTCCACCGCAAACACAACGACGCGGCCGACGCCGATTCGCCCGCGCCACAAGGAGGAGACACGAATGACTAACGGCCCCGAGCCGGCCCACGGCCGGTCCATGTCCTGGCAGCCCGAGCGACCGCGCTGGAAGCCCTTCCCGCTCATCGTCTCGTGGCTCGCCACGGGTGTCGCGCTCATGGTCGCCGCGGCGCTCCTGCCCGGAATGGAGATCGCGAGCTTCTGGGGCGCGCTCCTCGTCGCCGTGGTCGTCGCGGCGCTGAACGCGGTCATCCCGCCGATTCTCGCCGCGATTCGCTTGCCGTTGACGCTCGTCCTCGGCTTCCTGCTCGTGCTGATCGCGGACGCCCTCATCCTCCAGCTGGCCGCAGACGCGCTCGACGACGTGCTCACGGTCGACAACTTCGGCTGGGCCCTGTTGGCCGCGCTCATCGTCGCGGCGGTCAGCGTCGTCCTTGCCGTCATCTTCGGCTCGGACGACACGACGCCGATCCGGATCGCCCAGAGGATTGCGCGCCGGCAGGGGATCATCGCGAGCACCGACGTCCCGGGGATCGTCTACCTCGAGATCGACGGGCTCTCCCTGCCCGTGCTGCGCCGCGCGATGCGAGACGGGAACGCGCCGAACATGGCGCGCTGGATCGCCACCGACTCGCATCAGCTGGCCGAATGGGAGACCGATCTCTCCTCGCAGACGGGCGCAAGCCAGGCCGGGATCCTGCTCGGGTCGAACGAGGACATCTCGGCCTTCCGCTGGGTCGAGAAGGAGACCGCGACGCTCATGACGTGCTCGGCGCCGCCCGACTGCGCCGAGATCGAGCGGCGACATGGAACCGGCATCGGGCTGCTCGCCAACGGCGGCGCGAGCCGCGGCAACCTGCTCTCCGGCGAGGCCGACGACGTGATCCTCACCGTCAGCCGCATGGACGAGGAGAAGAAGTCGAACCCGGGCTACCGGGCGTTCCTCGCAAACGGCGACAACGTGACCCGTACGCTCGTCCTCTTCGGGTTCGAGGTGATCCTCGAATGGACGGCCGCCGCGAGGGCGATTCGCCGCGACGTCCGGCCGCGCGGGCATCGGGGCGGCATCTACCCGCTCATCCGGGCTGCGATGTGCGTCTTCGTGCGCGACCTGATCGTCTCCGGCGTCCTCACGGACATGATGCGAGGGCGTCCCGCCGTGTACGCGACGTTCTCGAGCTACGACGAGGTCGCGCACCACTCGGGCCTCGAGCGCGCCGACACCCTCGAGGCGCTGCGCAAGCTCGACAACCACTTCGGCCAGGTCGAGCGGGCGTGCGTGTACGCGCCGCGGCCGTACGAGATCGTCGTCCTCTCGGATCACGGACAGACGCAGGGCGCGACGTTCAAGCAGCGCAACGGCTACGGGCTCGACGACCTCGTCGAGCGCTCGCTGGCGCGCGGCGACGTCGCCGGGATCGCCGGCGGCGACGAGCAGAGCTCGATGGTCACCCTCGCCGTGAAGGAGGCGACCGGGAAGAAGGCCAAGCGGCCGAAGAACGACGTGTCCGACCGGGACGTCGTCGTGCTCGGCTCGGGCAACCTCGGCCTCGTCTACCTGATGGAGGAGCGCAGGCGCCTGACGCTCGAGGAGATCGACGAGCGGCACCCGGAGCTCATCCCCGCCCTTCGCGCGCACCCCCACGTCGGCTGGCTGCTCGTGCGCTCGTCCCGGCACGGCGCGGTCGCGCTCGGCGCGAACGGCGCTCACTACCTCACGGAGGGACGCGTGGACGGCGAAGACCCGCTCGCGAACTTCTCGCCGACGGCGCCCCAGCACCTGTTGCGCACCGACGGCTTCGCGCACGTCGGCGACATCATGGTGGGCAGCTTCTACGACCCGGATCTCGACGAGGGCTGCGCCTTCGAGGAGCTGATCTCGTTCCACGGCGGCATCGGCGGGCTCCAGACGCGGCCGTTCATCCTCCACCCCACGCGCCTCGAGACGCCCTCGGGGCCGATCCTCGGCGCCGCGAGCGTCCATGGGATCCTCCTCGGCTGGCGGCGCGAGCTCCAGGGCGGCGGAACCGCGCCGGCTCCGGCGCCGGCGACGGAGAGCGTCGCCTAAAAACCGCTCGCAGAGCGCTATTCACCCACATTGGACGATGCCGTCCCGCCCGTAAGACGCGACCGTTCCCGTCAGTGATTCGAACCGTCGGAAAGGAGTAATTGACTATGGCATCACAGGACTCGTGGAGCGGGTGGATCTCCTTCGCCGGGTTCGTGCTCATCATCATCGGGGTGATGGACGCGCTCCAGGGCTTGGGGGCGATCATCCAGGACGAGTACGTCCTGGCAACGGCCAAGGGCCTCGCGATCGTCGACGTGACCACCTGGGGCTGGGCGACGCTCATCTGGGGCGGATTCCTCGTCCTCTGCGGCTTCGGACTGCTCGGAGGCGCCGGCTGGGCCCGCTGGCTCGCGATCATCGGCGTCGCCGTCAATGCAATCGAGCAGGTCGCGTTCATGGCGAACTACCCACAGGCATATCCGCTGTGGAACATCCTGATCGTCACGCTCAACTTCGTCGTGCTCTACGCCCTGACCGCGCGCTGGCAGGGCTACAAGGAATCTACGGTCTGACCGGGCGAAGAACCGGATCGAGGGGCGCAGCCGCCACTCGGTTCCTCGATCCGCGTTCTCCCGGCGAGGGAGCACTGCATGCCAGGCGAAACCAGACTCGAGAAGCGTCTAGACCGGGCCGTCGACCGCGCGACTACACCTCGCGGTGCCGCAGTCGTGATCGGGGTCACAACGGTCGTGATCACGCTCGCAGCCGGGTTCCTCATGACGGTCATCGAGCACGAGCATTACGCGACGCTCGGCTCGGGCCTGTGGTGGTCGATCCAGACGGTGACGACGGTCGGCTACGGCGACAACGTTCCGACGACCTTCGCCGGACGGGCGCTCGCCGCGTTCATCATGTTGTTCGGGATCGGCTTCCTGACGGTTATCACCGCCGCGATCACGAGCACGTTCGTCGCGCGGTCCCAGCTCGAGATGACTGATCCGCGTGCTCCGACAGCGGAACAACTCGACCGGCTGGACGAGCGGCTCGAGCGCATCGAAGCCGCGCTCAGAAAGTCTCCGTAGGCCGGTCATGACGGACGCAGAGGCTCCACAGACCGACGCGACACAGAACACCGAGCGGACGCTCGGCCGCCTGGCGGCCGCGAAGGAGAGCGCGATAGACGCGAGCGACCGGCACGTCGCCATCGCCGTCCCGCTCCGCGCCGTGGAACGAAACCAGCGTGTGGCCGCGAGCGTGCTCGCCGGCGGCTTCGCCTACCGGATTTTTCTCTGGCTCCTGCCCTTCGGCCTCGTGGTCGGCGGCGCACTCGGGCGCCTGAATGCGAACGACACCGAAGACGCGGTCGAGAGCGGCGGTCTCCCGGCGGCGATCACCAACACGATCGGCGACGCCGCCCGCGACGCGAACTCCGACCGGTGGTGGCTCCTCGTCGTCGGCCTGCCCCTGCTCGTCTGGGCCGGCTACACCGGTGCGAAGGCGGCGCAGCTGATCCACGCGCTCGTCTGGGACGAGCCGCCGCCTAGGACGAAGCTCATCCAGGGGTCGCTCGTCTTTACCGGCACGGCGATCGCGTTCTTCGCGGCGGTCGGTATCACCTGGTGGTTCCGCGACGAGACCTCGGTGTTCGGCCTCATCCCGGCCGTGCTCACCGTCGCCCCGCTCGCAGCGCTCTGGCTCTGGGTCTCGCTCCAGCTTCCGCATCGGGACGCCTCCTGGCGTGACCTGCTGCCCGGAGCGCTCCTCGTCGCGATCGGGTTCCAGGTGCTCCACGAGGCGATCGGGCACCTCCTCGTACCGAAGCTCGAGAAGTCGACGTCGATCTACGGCGACCTCGGCGCCGTGACGACGCTCCTCTTCTTCATGTACATGGTCGCCATCCTCGTGGTCAGCGCCCCGGTCTTGAACAGCTCGCTCTACGACGAGCTCAACCGCAGGCGCGACGCAGCCCCGGCAGACGAGACGGCCTGAACGCGCCCGGCGGCAATCGCGCTCATGTCCGCGTCGGACGCGGGCGAAGCTACCTGCCCTGACGCCGGTTCATACGGTATGGATGATGGCGGCGGTCGAGTCTTCGTCCATGCTCGCTGCACGTCAGCCTTCAGATCGGAGGGGAAATGGCATCGCGCGAATCAACTTGCAATTGCGGACAGCTGAGCGTCGCGTACGAAGGACCCGACCCCGAGCGGGTCTCCCTGTGCCAGTGCTACGAGTGCCAGAGGCGAACGGGAAGCGTGCTCAGCGTGCAGACGCGAATCCCAAGGGAGCAGGTGACGATCAAAGGACAATCGACGGAGTGGACGTTTCCCGTCGAGGGCGCACCGCCTGCCGAGTTTCGCTCGTGCGACAGCGGAGGGGCCACCTACCACTTTTGCCCTCAGTGCGGTTCGACCGTGTACTGGGATATTCCGGTCGCGCCGGACGTCATCGGGGTCGCGGTTGGCGGCTTCACCGACGCGACGTTTCCGCCGCCGATGATTTCCGGATTCGAGGCGTACGGGCATCCGTGGGCGATGAATCCCTCGGAACTTTCGATCCCGCACTACAACTACGACGGAACGTCACACGGCGGGGCGCGAGCCTGAGCGGCGACGTCACGGCGGGCCACTCGGTTTAGAGGGACCGGACTGGACAGGGCCGGCGTAGTAGTACCGCCGGGCGCTCGCCGTCACGCTCCTCGGTCGTCGACCAGGTAGGCGACGAGCAGGGCGAGCGGGAAGAAGACCAGGCTGAACAGGAAGTACAGGAAGAAGCTGTGCCCCTTCCGCGCGGCCACACGGGCCGGCCAGAACGCGATCGCGATCCAGATGATGATGAAGACGATGGATCCGAGCCACCAGAACATGTCGTTCCTCCTTGGATAGGTGTGGCCGAAGCCGCCCCTCGCGGTGAGAGGCGGCTCCGGGCCGGCGACTAGTCGTCGCTCTGCTCGTCCTCGAGCTCGGCGATCTCGATGGCGACATCGAGAGCATCCACGATCTTCCCGGTCGCGGACGCGATGCGCGCCGTGCCGACGATCGGTGCGATCGCGGCGAGGACGCCCCGGACCTGCTCCGGGTCGATCCCGATCTCGTTGGCAACTCCGAGGTTCAGCAGGTACGAGACGGCCGGCGCATCGACCGCGGCGAGCGCGGCGATGCGAACTAGCACGAGCGTCTCAGCATCGAGGCTCGATGCTTCGATGGAGTCCGCGGTCATGCTCGCAAGCAGATCGAGGACCGGTGTTTCGGTGGATGAATCAGCCATGGTTCTCCCTTTTTCTCGGCGGTTGCTCGACTTGGGCCTTGTCTAGGTGAGCGGCTCGATCTCGCTGGGGCGCCACGTCTTGTCGAAGAACGGCGCGAGCGGACTGTAGAGACGAAGGATCGGGATATGACCCTTGCCCTCGACCGTCTGGATCCAGTTGCCCTCCGGCGTGTCGTCAGGCCGCTCGGGGCCGAAGATCACGGTCGTCGATCCGTCGTCGTTCGCGACCGCCGCCGGCGTCGGGTAGGACTGGCTTCCGGCGCGTGGGAAGCGCTGCGGCGTCTGGAGCATCGACCGCGTCTCGTTGTCGTAGAGGGTGAACGACCAGAACCGTGCGGCCGGAATGTCCGGTGGGAGCGTGACCCGATACGTCTTGGCGCCGTCGAAGGTGTTTCCGTCGGCGTCCCTTGCAGCCATCAGGTACTGCGACCCGATGCCGCTCAGCCGCATGCACATCGCAGGCGTTACCCCCGTGGCGGCGTAGAAGAACGAGGTTCGAGAGTGCAGCTTCCGGACGCCGGTCGCGGGGAGCGGCTCGATCCCCTCGGCCGTGACCAGGGGCGGCGGCGTCTCGAACGTGTACCCGCCGACCCACAGCATGTTGAACCACGCCGAGTCCTCGTAGTACTCGAATCCTTCCGAAGCGCGGGCGTCGAAGAACAGCGCGCGAGACGTCGCGCTGCCCACGGCGGCCGCGTCTTCGAGAATGCTCCGCATCCGCTCGTCGGGCTCGAACGGCCGGCCCTTGACGATCCCGATCGCGGCCAGCTGACCCATGAGCTCCGCGTTCGTGCTGCCGTTGGGCTCGTCCTGGACGACCTCGTCCATGAGCTCGAAGAAGCCGAAGTCGCTCGGCGGCACCGTGTTGAACGCCTTTCCGCTTCCCTCCACGAAGACCGTCTCGGGAACCGCTGCCGCCGGAGTGGGCGCGGCGCCTCCCTTGAGCAGCGTCGCGACACTCGTTCCGGCGTTACCCGGCGCGTACGGGTAGACCTTCATCGTGCTCTTGATCGTCGCCACGGTGGGAGCGGGGTCATCGTCCGTCAGGAACGAGCGTCCGAGAACGAGCGCCCTCGACGTGCGTGAGTGTCCGACGTGGAAGCCGCTGTCCGGCAGCGGGCCGTCGTAACCGGGCGGGACGAGCAGGTAGCGGCCGCCTTCGCCGCGATCCGGGCCCGGCAGGCCGAAGTCGATGATCCAGCCCCACCACATGTCGTCGATCACCCCGAGGGCCTGCGGGGGCGTCTCGACAACGATCGGTCCGCCTGTGAGGTCGACGCAGCCGAGGTAGTAGACGGTGTCGGCGTTCGCGGTCAGGAACACCGACTCGGAGCCCATCAGCTCCGAGAAGATGAGGATCTGGTTGTCCTCCACGCCGATGTCGTGAAAGCCTTTCCGGATCGCGTAGGTCGACGCGCCCGCAAAGCCGTCGAGGTAGACGTTCAGGCCGTGCACGAAGTCGAGATGGTCGTACAGCTTCTCGGCGGTCTCGCTGGTCGGCGCTCCGTCGACCGACTCGAGCGTCCCGAGCCGGGTTTCGATCTCCGCCGGCAGCCCGATGGAGCTGAGCGTTTCGTTGGAAACTGTCATGGGTCACCCCCAGTTGGTTTGCGTCACGCGCGACCACCAGGGCCGAGCGGGATCAGGCTTGTGTCAGGTTCATCCGGACTATTGCCTCGGGCGAGCCCACCCTCGTCATACCGATGGCATGAAATCCGCCTCCAACGCGCCCTGGCTTGCAGCGCGTGTGTTCGCTTCTCCGGCGCCCTCTCTCTACCGTAGGATCCGCCGAAAATGGCACTGGCTGCAACCCCCTTCGACCTGATCGAAGCCAAGCTCGCCGCCCCAACCCTCCGCCCCGGCACCCTGGCCAAGGCCGAGGTAGTCGCTCGGCTTTGCGAGGCACGCGACCCGTTCGTGACCATCGTCGCGCCCGCCGGGTACGGCAAGACCACTCTGCTCGCCCGGTGGGCCGAGGTCGACCCGCGGCCGTTTGCGTGGGTCTCCCTGGGCCGCGGCGAAGACGACGTCGTGGTGTTCCTCCGCTACGTCCTGGCGGCGATTCACGGGGTCGAGCCCGTTCCGGACGCGGCGCTCGAGGCGCTGTCGGGCCCGGGCGGATCCAGCTGGATGGCGCGCGTCCCCCCTGTCGGGCGTTCGCTCGCCGCTATGGACCGTCCTCTCGTGCTGGCGCTCGACGACCTCCATGCCGTCTCCAATCCGTCGTGCCTCGACGCGCTGGTCGCGCTCACCCAGCACGTTCCGGCCGGCTCGGCGATCGTCGTGGCGAGCCGGGAGGAGCCGGCGCTGCCCCTCGCGCGCTGGCGGGCGGAGGGACGCGTGACCGAGATCGGAGTGGCGGACCTGCGGATGAACGACGAGGAAGCCGGCCTGTTGCTCCGAGAAGCAGGGGCCGAACTCGAACCGGGGGAGCTCACCGACCTGACCGAGCGTACCGAGGGCTGGCCTGCCGGCCTCTACCTCGCGGCCCTGTCGATCAAGGCGGGATCGACCGGTCAGGCAGAAGTCGAGCGTTTCACGGGTGAGGACCGCTTCATCTCCGACTACCTCCGCCTGGAGCTCCTCTCGCGGCTGCCGCCGGCCGAGGCCGAGTTCCTGAAGCGCACGTCGATCCTCGAGCGGATGCGCGGTGACCTATGTGACGCCGTGCTCGACACGACGGGGTCAGCGCAGATGCTCAGCTCGCTCGAGCGTACGAACCACTTCTTAGTGCCGCTCGACCGGCGCGGCGAGTGGTATCGCTACCACCACCTGTTCCACGACCTGCTGCGACAGGAGTTCGAGCGGAGCGAGCCGGAACTGGTGGCCGAGCTCAACCGCCGCGCGATGGTCTGGTGCATGGACAACGACCTAGCGGAGGCGGCGGTCGCCTACGCGCACGCGGCAGGTGAGACCGACACGCTCGCCGGCCTGATCGACGCTCTTTCGCTGGGTGTCTACTTCGACGGTCGAGTCGAGATCGCCGATGGGTGGCTCGAGTGGTTCGACGACGCCGAGCTCAGGCGGTACCCCGCGCTCGCTGTGTACGGGGCCTGGTATCGCGCGTTGTCGGGCCGCCCCGCGGAGGCCGAGCGCTGGCTTGCGCTCACCGAGGGCACAACGTCGACCATCCCTCTCGCGGATGGAAGCCCCTCGGTCAAGCCCCTCGTCGCGAACCTGCGGGCGACCTTGATGCCGGACGGCGCCGAGCGGGCGGTCGCCGACGGCGATCTGGCCCTGGCCGAGCTGCCCCCCGGTAGTGGCTGGATCCCCGGCGCGCTCCTCGGTCGAGGCATTGCCCACGCGCTGCTCGGCGAGGCGGATCTTGCGACGAGCGATCTGACCACAGCGGTCGAGCTCGGGCTCGTGGGCGGCAATTCCGACGACGTGTACGTGGCTCAGGCGGAGCTGGCGCTCCTCGCGATCAAACGCGGAGCATGGGGTGAAGCGCGACGCTGGGCGCTGGAGGGGCAGACGGTCGTCGATGAAGCGGGGCTCGAGGACTACGCGTCGAGCGCGATCGTGCGCGCGGTGACCGTGCGCGTCGCGCTCCACGAAGGAAGATACGAACACGCGCGCGCGTCTCTTGCGCTCATGCACCGCCTGCGGCCGTCGCTCGACCGCGCCATTCCCTGGCTGACGATCCAGGTGGGACTCGAGCTCATGCGCGCCCATCTCGCCCTCGGCGACGCAGCGGCCGCCCGAACGATTCTCATCGAGACCGAGGAGGTGCTGGCGCTTCGCCCGAACCTGGGCTCGCTCGGCGACGAGGTCAAGGAGATGCGCGAGCGCGTAGAGGCGACTGCCGGGCCCGCCGGCGCCTGGGCGATGAGCCTGACCGGTGCAGAGCTCCGGCTCCTCCCCTACCTCGCCACTCACCTCACGGTTCCCGAGATCGCGACCAGGCTCTTCATCTCACGCAACACGGTTAAGACCGAGGCGGTTTCGATCTACCGTAAGCTCGGGGCCTCGTCGCGAAGCGAGGCGATCGAGCGCGCCGTCGAAGTCGGACTCCTCGAGAGCACGGTCTATCCGCCGGGGGCAAATCTCACCCAGTAAGGATGACGCGCGGCCAGATGCCGGCTGATCAGATTGCGCCAGCGTTCATGGGGGATTACAAGGAGCATCTGCGCCGGCTCGCGTTGCACGACAACGTGCTGGTCGGCTCGCTGACGTCCGACGAAAGCGAGGCGGAGTCGGCGCTTGACGACAAAACGGCCGGACTCGCGCGCATCGCCGCGACGATCGCGCTCGACGGCGCAACCGCTTCGTTCCAGCACGCAGTCGAGTTCGCCCTCGCGGCCGGTGCGACGCAGGAGGAGATCGTCGCCACGCTCGAGGCCGTGACGCCCGTGGCGGGCTCCTCGCGGGTCGTCGCGGCCGCGCCGAAGCTCGCCCTCGCGCTCGGCTACGACGTCGACGAAGCGTTCGAATCGCCCGATCGCTGACGAACCGGCAAATTCACACGATCGGTATGAGGACGGCCCGCCCGGCTGCGCCCATGGTTCCTCCACGTCGCGTGAACGTCGAACGCGGCCAACAGCCCATAGGCAGCGCCGAGGGTGACGGCGCTAGACCCGCTCGGCCGCATCGCGCGCCGAGAGTGCGGTCGAGCGGCTCGACTCTCGCAGCAGATGACATGACGCCGACGCAACCACACTCGACATCCCGGCTGGTGCTGCCGTGAACATCCTCTGGGGCTTCCTCCTAACGGCGGCCGTGACCGCAATCGCGGTGGCGGCGCTGCTCCTCGTCCGCCGGCGCGCGCCCGAGGACGGCTTCTTCACCGACGGCGACCGCGCCGCGGGGGTCTTCGGCGTGATCGCGACCGGATTCGCGCTCCTGCTCGGGCTGATCGTCTTCCTCGCGTTCTCGAGCTACGACCAGTCGCGCACCGGCGCGGAGCGGGAGGCGCTGATCCTCGTGCAGCAGGTCGAGAACGCCCAGTTCTTCCCGCAGCCGGCCGGCGCCGAGCTGACCGGCGAGCTCGTCTGCTACGGCCGCTCGGTCGTCCACGAGGAGTGGGAACAGATGGGCTCGGACGATGAGAGCGGCTCGATCAGCCCGTGGGCCGTCGCGATGTTCCGCACGCTGCAAGGAGTCGAGCCGGAGACCGACACGCAGCAGTCGGCCTACGACAAGTGGCTCGACCAGACCTCCGAGCGCGAGGAGGCGCGGCTCGACCGCATCCACGGCGCCGTCGGCGTGATCCCGACGACGCTCTGGATCGTGCTGTTCTTCATCGCCGGCGTGATCTTCGTGTTCACGCTCTTCTTCGCCCACCCCAGCGAGCGAGCCTTCGTGCAGGGGCTCCTGATCGGATCGGTCGTCTCGGTGATGGTGGTGCTCCTGCTCCTCTTGAGCGCGCTGAACGATCCGTTCCACGACGGCGTGGGCGGGCTCAAGCCCGTGGCGATGGAGCGATCGCTCGATCTGACCGACCAGGCGCTCGCCGCGATCGACGCGGACCTCGAGCTCCCGTGCGACGAGCGCGGGCAAGCGACTCGATGACGGCGGAGCGGAGCGGGCCGAACTGGGTCGAGCTCGCGGCGACGCTCCTGCTCGCGCTGGCGACCGTGGCCACGGCATGGAGCGGTTACCAGTCCACGCGCTGGAACGGCGAGCAGGCGAAGGCGGCGGCCCGGGCCAATGCCTTGCGCATCGAGTCGGCCAAAGCGGCTGGCCTTGCGAACACGCAGACGGGAATCGACGTGGCCACGTTCACGCAGTGGGCGAACGCCTACGCCCGGGAGGAGACCGTGCTCGCGGACTTCTACTTCAAGCGCTTCCGGCCCGAGTTCCGCCCGGCCGTCGACGCATGGGTCGTGACGAGGCCGCTGAAGAACCCGGAGGCGCCGCTCACGCCCTTCGCCATGCCCGAGTACGAACTCGCTGCGACCGCCAAGGCGGACCGGCTGAACGCCGAGGCGGAGCTGAGCGCCGCGCAGGCGCGCCGCAACATCCAGCGCGCCTCGAACTACGTGCTCGGGGTCGTGCTCTTTCGCCTCCGCCCTCTTCTTCGCAGGCATGAGCGCCAAGCTCACCGCGCCGAAGCTCAGGGTCGCAATGCTCGCGATCGGCTGCACGGTGTTTCTCTGCACCGCCGCCTGGATCGCGACTTCACCCGTCAGCGTCAGCATCTGACGACGATTCATCCAGATTGGATGAAGGCATAGGCCTCCAGGCGGCGTACGTTCGTGGCGAGAGCTTCGACGCGCCAGCAACCGACCGGAGGACCGGCCATGAGCATCCAGACGGACATGAACCCGCCCGCGCAACGGCGCGTCGAGCTGATCCTGCCGATGCGAACGTTGCTGCTCGTCACGGCGGCGGTGCTAGTGCTGGCTGCGTTCGCCGCGATCGGCGACACCTTCCTGATCGTCTTCATCGGGATCTTCCTGGCGCTCGTCTTCGAGTACCCGGTCCGCTACCTGATGTCGAAGACGAAGCTGTCGCGTGGGCTCGCTGCGGCTGTGGTCGTGCTCGGCACGGCCCTAGGAATCCTGATTCTCCTGCTGCTCTTCCTGGCGCCGCTCGTAGGCGGCGTTCGAGACTTCCTGCATGACCTTCCAGCCTTGGTCGAGCAGCTGCGCACCGCCGACGGGCTCGCGTGGCTGGGCGACAGCGGCGCCGCCGGCAACGTTCAGACGGGCGCCGAGGAGATCTCGAAGGCGGTGCCGGACACGATCAAGGCCGTGCTCGGGATCGCCGGTGGTTTCTTCTCCGGGATCCTCGTCGCCTTCACGATCATTTTCATCTGCATGTTCCTGCTCAGCGACATCGCGAACCTGAAGGGCGCGCTCGCGAGCGTGCTGATGCCGGGCGAGGACGTGCGCTGGCTGGACGTGTGGGAGCGCGTGACCGCCACGATCTCGCGCTGGGCGATCGGCGTGGTCGTCATCGCGGCCATCGCCGGAACGACGCAGGGTCTCACCGCCTACCTGCTCGGATCGAGCTACGCGATCGGCCTGGGAGTGATCGCGGGCCTCCTTGACATGATCCCGAACATCGGCGCCACGATGGCCGGGTTCATCCTCGTGCCGGCGCTCTGGGCCGAGGAGGGCATCAGCGCGGCGGTCATCATGCTCATCGTCCTGCTCGTCTACCAGCAGGTCGAGAACAACATCCTGACGCCGAAGATCCAGGGCAAGGCCGTCAACCTCTCGGGCTTCTTCATCATCGTCGCGGTCACGCTCTTCGGGGCCTTACTCGGAGTGCTGGGCGCGCTCACCGCGGTGCCGCTTGCGGCGACGCTCCAGATCTTCATCCAGGAGCTGACGAAGGCCCGCCGCGCAGCGGTGGCCGAGGCGCACGCCGCGCTGGAGGCTCCCGCGGCGGTCGAGGCCCCCGCCGAGCAGCCGGCCTGACGTTCGCGGCGAGGTGCATAGAAAAAGCCCCGCCTAGCGGGGCTTTTGTGATCGGGGCGCCGAGATTTGAACTCGGGACCTCTAGTCCCCCAGACTAGCGCGCTAACCAGGCTGCGCCACGCCCCGTAGGAGCCACGTTACCGCATAGGGAAAGGGAACCCGGCCGCCTGCCGTGGTGGCGTCCGGGTGCCCCTTCGTGCCCAATCCGTGCCCATACGTCACTGGACGGCCTCGATCGGCTCGGCTGCGAGGAACGAATCGAGCGCCGTCCGGGCCCGTTCGTGCGAGTCCGGCAACAGGTGCCCGTAGGTCTTGTCGATCTGCTCGGCGGACGTGCCCATGAACCGGGACAGCTCGAACAGGGAGACGCCGGCCGCGATCGACAGGCTCGCGTAGGTATGCCGAAGCGCATACGGCGTCCGATGCTCGAGCCCCGCCGCGCGGATCGCAGGCGTCCAGATATCGCGACGAAACTCGTTCAGGTTCAGGAAGCCACCACGGCCCCCAGGAAAAACCAGGCGGGTATCGACCCGGAACGTATGTTCGGAGAGCGTTAGAAGCGCCCTGGTGGGCAGCGGGACGGCCCTGAGGCTTCCGGCCTGCTTGCCGTATGCCTTCACTTGGCCGTCCGTGTAGACGCGGCGAACATGGAGAAGCCCCGCGGCCCGGTCGATGTCGCCGCGTTCCAGCGCGATCCATTCCTCGGGCCGCAGGCCGGTGAGTCCGGCCAGGATCGGCAGCGCCCGGTACTCGGCGGGTAGCTCGGCGGCGACGGCCTCTAGCTCCGCGATCGTGGCGAACGTCGGAACCTCCCGGCGTTTCGGCTCCGGATTCGGAACATGCCTCGCCGGGTTGTCCGCCAGGAGGCCGACCCGCACCCCGTAGTTCAGCACCTGCCGGAGCGCCTTCACGATCGCCCAGGCGGAACGCTCCGGGAGCGTCGAGCGCCACCGGGTCAGCTGCGTCACGTCGAGCCGATCCAATGGCACGTCGCCGAACTTGCGGGTTGCGTAGTCGATCCGCGCTTGAAGCGTCCGCTTCGTGTTTGCCTCCCCGGTGTGAACGCCCAGGTACTCGTCCGCGAGATCCGCGAGGGTCGGCATCGAGCGGCGACGGATCGCGGAGGGGTCGCCGCGCCGAAGCGCGGCAACCTCCCCCACCTTCACATTGAGGAACGCGACCGCGGCCGAACGAGTCTGGAACCCGCCCTGCTGGCGTCGGGTGCCGTCCTCGTCGTAGAAGCGGGCCGCGTAACCACGGCCGACCTTCCGAACCTGGCCTCTTTGGACGGACGGCACTAGGCCACCGCCTCTACGGGCGCGGCCGGGACCGCTTCCGCCATTGCCACCACGGTCGATGCCATGGGATGAACGATCTTCGGATCGTGGTTGAAGCAGTCGCTCCCGGATTCGTAGTCCACGAAATCGAGGACGTACTGCACCGCCTGCTGGACTCCGTAGACGGCCGGGCTCGACCCTTCGTAGTCGATCACCTTCACGATGTGCCGGCCAAGCTCTGCCGCTTCGCTTCGAGCCTCCTCCATCCGCTGGAGGATGTCCGCGAACGCCTGAACGTCCTCTGAAAGCAGGCTACGCATCGTCGCCACCTGTTAGCGCCGGGGCGAAGTACGCCTCGGGCGCGTAGTTCGTGGCGAGGGTCAGCGCCTGTTCCTCGATGTTCGCCAGCGACTCCGTGAGCGTCCCGACGTCGTACCGGCTCACACACCGCGCGTAGGTGACGATCTTGGCGATGTGATCCGGGTCGCAGTCGGGCTCGTCGGGCATCACCGACTTGTCCTCGGGCCGTCCGCGACGATCCCATTCCTCGATCGACTGCGACTCGTTACACCACTCCAAAGCCATCGAGAGAGCTTGGAACGCAGAGACCGCCGCGGATATCGCCCTGTCTGCCGCTACGAACTCGTCAGCGGCGGGAACGACTACGGGCCGATCGGTTCCTTGCACCTTCATTGCTGCGCCTCCTAAGTGGAAGCGCCCCCGGCGCAAGGCGGATTGCGCCCGCCCGCGCCAGGGGCGCGAACAGGTTAGGACACCTAGAGGAGGAACGCTCGGCGCAATCGAGCACGGACCGACCATTGATCGCGTCCGCCGCGTTGTCAAGCGTGCCGTCACGCCGCCGCCTCTTTCGTAACGTCCTGAGCGTTACGAAACACGACTACGGCGGACGGGAACGGGGCCGAATTGCTCAAGTCTCCGAACCGAAGCCGGCCGCGCAAGAACACGATTTCCCCTTGCATCGCGTACTCGTGCCACCAGCGCGTGTCCGTGCGGGCCGGGACCAAGCAGACGACGATCTCGGCAGTCGCCTGCGACGCCTCCCACGCCTTCCGCATCCAATCCCCGATCGTGCGGCCATACGGCGGGTTCATCCAGACGCGGCCTGTCCACTCCTGGGCGAGGCCATCCTCGGAGGCCGTGAAGAACTCCGGGCACTTCGCGTTCTCCACGGTTGCGCACGGGTCGAGCGTGAACGGCCCATACTCGGCGTCGAGGTCGGCGTACACCTTCGGATCGGTCGGCCACTCGACGGAACGGGACGAGCCCATTACGTCAAGCGTCGTCCGTAGCTTCCGCCGCCGCCTCCGGGCGGCTCGCACCTTGCAGGCGTCCGACGCGTAGCGGCGCGGCCGTCCAGTCGCCGCAGGCACGAACCGCAGGCCGCAGCCGCAAGCACACCCGCGGCTCCTCATTGGCTTGGCTCACTCTCGATCGGGCCGCGTCGGCATCCGTCGAGCCACGCTTCTACTTCGGAGGCCCGGAACCGGACGGCGGTCCCGATCTTGAACGACGGGATCCGGCCCGCCTCATGCCAGTCCAGGACAGTGGCCGGCGCCATGCCGAGCACGTCCGCGAGCTCGCGCGCCGTCAGCAGCCGCTCTAGCGTCATCGCGGCCACTCAGCCGCCTCGGCGAGCAGTTTGAGCAGACCGTCACGCTCCCGCTCTTCGCGCTCAAGAACCGTCGCGTACGCGGACGTGTCCCAAACCGTGTCGATCGCGTCCCGGTAGAGCCCTCTCAGCGTTTTCGGGTGAACCGCCTCGACTTCGACCTGGACGAGGCTTCCGTGGCGGGCCACGAACCCGGCCGAACGGGTGTCTGACGCCTTCCCGGCGAACGGCGTCAAGCCGAGAGACTCGACCTGACCGGGAAGTACCGCGACCCGCTGAACATTGTCGAAGGCGCCGACCCTCGCGATGAAGTCGCGGGCGATGTCCTCCCCGGACGGATCGAAGTCGCCCGCGTAGACGAGGACCGCTTCGCGGCCGTCGGCGTCAAGCTCGGCACGAACGTCATCGCAGAGAGTCTGAGACGAGTAGCCGGCGCAAACGACGATCGGGACGCCGAGATCAGCGAACCAGTCATGAAGCTGCGCCGCCAGCGTCCGCTTCTCCCCCGCGATCCAAACCTGGAACGGCTGCCCCTCGGTGCGGTCACGCCGATACGCTCGAGCTGTCGAGCCGATCGCGTCCTCGATCCCGTCAAACGAGCGGTACTGGAAGATCTCGCGGGTCCCGTCGATGAACGCGGGGAACCAGCCCTCGCGCCGACCCTCCGCAGACAGAGACGAAAGCCGCTTGTAGGACGCGTCCGCGTTCGGGATCAAACCCTCAGAAACAAGGATGTAGAAGCACTGGCGCAACGTCATCCGCGCGCTGCCCGCGACCTCGACAGCCCGCTCGATCACCGGCTTCCACGAGATCCGGGTCGTCACCTGCCGCCCTCCCGCTCGACGTCCACGACGAGCGCGACAGCGGCAAGGTGCGAGCAGGAGCCGCGGAAGCGAAAGCCCGGGCAAGAACACGTCCAGACGCCCGCGATGCGTGTCCACGTCGCGGCGTAGCGGCCGGTATCGCCCTCCACCTGGACGCTCGCCTCGCCGGCGCAAACCCGGGTGACGCGGATACAGCCGTTACCGAGCAACCTTGCGGCCTTCTCTGCTTGCGTCTCACGCGGCACGTCGGGCCCTCCCGAGACAAAGCCAGCGGCGAGACTCCGCGAAGCTCGAGACGAGCGACAGCGCCCGGCCGTCACGGACGTGCTCTTCGGCGCGGCCCGGGTTCACGGCGACGACGAGGTACTCGCGGCGGACCGTCTCAATCTCCTCGACCCGGTACACGCGCCTAGCGTCATCGGCTAGGTCGGCTTCGTAGCGGTCGAGGAGGCGGCGGGAGATAGGCCGACGTGAGGTCACTCGACCACCTCAGCTTGGACGACGAGCGGGCGAGGTCGGGGCGAGGTCAGTTCTGCCCGCGAACTCGCCCCGCCCCCCCGTAGGGGGGGGCGAGGTCGGGGCGAGGTCGCCGGGAGGGGACAGAACCCGGCTCGGGGGCGAGGTCGGGGCGAGGTCGGGGCGAGGTCGTTACGCGGCATCCGCGGCGTCCTCTCGGTAGATCCGAACGGACGAATATCGGTAGCCTCGCCCGTCCTGGTTTTCGTCCATGTAGTCCTCGGCGACGAGCGCGATGATCGCCTGGCGGATGTAGTCGCGCTTGCCGGTCACGGCCGCTTCGATTTCGGCCCGTGACGGCGGCTCGATGCACGACTCGACGTAGCGGGAAACCTTCTCCATGAGCCCGGTGGGCTTCCAGTCCCCTTCGGCCTGATCCGTTCCGGCGGCGACTTCCCACGACAGGGCTCCGGTGTGCTCGTGCGAGGTCAGCTCGAACGTGCCGACGTTGCGGGGCAGGAATCCAAGGTTGTCCTTGGCCCGCTTGATGCGGAGCTTCCCGACATGGCCGCGCTGTAGCCCTTCGGCCACCTCTAGCCGTAGGTGCCAGTCAGCGACGGCGAGCTTTCGTTGCGCGCCGATCGAGTAGTTGCCGCGCGTCTCCTTGTTCTTGGTGACGTGGTCGATAAGAACGACGGTCGCGCCGGACGAGCGGAGCGGATCGAGGAACTCACGCGCGAAACGTTGGACATCCTCGTTTCGCGCTTCCGGGGCGAACAGTCCTAGCGCGGCGTCGTAGGAATCAACCACTACGACTCCGTCGATCGGGGCGACGAGGTCGGCGAGCTGCGCCGGGGTTGCTGTCTCGGTCGGCCTGACGTAGTCGATCAGCCCGATCTGCTTGTCGGTGAGCCCCGCGAGCTTCAACCGTTCGAGTAGCAGCGCCGGGGTTCGTTCGAGATCCAGGTACAGCGAGCGCCGACCCGCCATTGCTTCCTCAGCGATGAGCGCCATTGCGACCATCGACTTCCCGGTTCCGGGCTCGCCGCTGAGGATCCCCGACGAGTCCGAATAGATCGTGCCGCTCAGCTTGTCGGGTGCCCGCGGAGGATCCCCGGCGATGTCGAGTAGCGACACGGCCCGCCACGAAAGCGGAAGGTCGCCGGTCACGGCCTCACTCAAGTTCTCCGTGAGCGCGCGGGCCTCGGTGACGAGGTCGGCCGGTTCCCCGATCCCTTCCCAACCAAGGCGGGTGATTCTTCCGCCGGCGTCGATCAGCTCGCGCCGTTGCGCGGCTTCGATGACTAGGCGGGCGTAGTGGCCCGCGTTCGCGGACGCCGGAACGATCGCGGCCAGCTCGTTCACGCGGTCAGCTCCGCCTGCCTTGTCGAGCTTGCCGGTTTCGGTCAGTTCAGCAACAACGGTGATTGCGTCTACGGGCTCGCCGCGGCCGTGAAGCGCGGTAGCGGCCTGGTAGATGTCCCGGTGACTGGCCCGGTAGAACGCTTCGCCGTCGCCTAGGACTTCGCGGACCGCTTCGCAGGCGCGCGGGGCGAGCATCATCGCGCCGAGAACGGACTCCTCAGCGTCGAGGTTCTGCGGCGGGACGGGCGCGTTACTCACGCGGCCTCCCTCGCCAACTCCACGCGGAGCCGGTCTAGCACCGCTTCGCGGTCGGCGTCTGCGCGGGCGATCCGGGCTCGAGCGATCCGGTCACGCAAGGCAGCGCGTTCGTCAGCCGACGTCGGCAACTGGCGCACCTGCGCCACGTTCGGAACGTCCGCAATTGCGGACACAGCGACAGCGGCGCGTGCGGCTGCGCGCCGGCAACGATCCGAACAGGTCTTAGCGCCCGCCCTCTTGGTGAATGGCTTGCCGCACGATGCGCAAGGCCGCGCTGCTTTGACGACGCGGGCGGTCACGCGGCCACCTGCGGAAGCATCGAACGGCGTCGCCGTCGATCTTCATGGGCGACGGCACGGACAAGCGCAGCCGTCGCTTCGGCTTCTACATCGTGTGGGGGTTCGTCTGGGCCTTCCGACGCACCAGCAGGAGCACGAGCGCGAACCCGGGTGACGACCGTACGCCGACGAGGAGCACGTCCGCGACGCTCAGGACGAACCATTCGGACGGGACCGACCTGCGACCTGAGTCGATACGTCTGACTGCGCGAATCACGGAGCAAGTGGTTGGCGCGAAGCGCCGCAACACGGAACGGCCGGTTGCGCTTGGCTCGTCGCCGCTCGACCCCGGCTTGCACGTCTCTCGCCAACACTGCCGCCTGGTCCGCAGCAACCTTGTCACCTGTGGCCTCCATCACGATCGAATAGATCGCTTCGAAGACACCGGCTGGGCTCACGCTTGAACGGATGAGCGTCCCACGGATCACCCACGACGACTCGGACCGATGCTGACGAAGCGCCGTAGCCGCGAGTTGCCGGATCGAAGCGTCTGTCAGCTCACGCGAAGACACGTCGCCTGCTTTAGGTGTTCCTGCCTAGGAATCACGAATCGAACGGTACGAAACGTTCCGGTCGGACCTCGTCCCAGATACCGCAACGCCGCCCGTGAAGGCGGCGAGTGCGGAGGCAGGAACTACCCAGAAACGGGCAGCGTGTGATGTCATCAGAGCCTATCGGCTAGACCGGTCATCGACCGCCTAGACGCCCCGTAAGTGGGACAGAGGGAGTCTCGCGGCAGGACGCGCAGAGCTGCGAGTACGGGCGGCCGTCGGCCGGGCTGCCGCAGCGGGCACAGCCTCGAGGGCTGTCCACGCGGCGGCTCGCGTTGTACGCCTCCACCCGGCCAGGATTCTCCACCCGCCAGCGCCGATCGCCTTCCGCGCTCGAACATGCGTCGCAGTATTTCCGTGGCCTCCCCCGCTCTTGCGACGGCAGCGGCTCCGAGCAAACCTCGCATCGCGTCTTGTAGACGACGGAAGCCATCAGGCGCGCTCAGGCTTTTTCTCGCCGCGACGAGGCGTGGGGTCGCTGAGCGTCTGCCTTGCGTGCATGGGTCACCCCGGATGGGGGGTGGGCGTTCTGGAGGACTTTGCGGACGGCGCCGGGGCTGATCTCGAACATGGCGGCGAGCACGTTGAGGGAGACGTTCTCCTCCTGGTGGAGGCGGCGGATCGCGGATAGCTCGCCGGGCCGTAGGTGTTCGTACCCGCGGTGGAGCTCGGTCACGGGTTCATGCGGCTCGGCGCTGACGAGCTTCTTCATTTCGGCGGCGGCTGCGTCGAGCAGATTCGATGCAAGGCGGCGTGAGATCTGTAGGTGTTCCGCGATCTCTTTCAAGTCCCAACCAGAGGCCCGTCGCGTTCCAATCTCCATGACCACCCATCGCGTCGTAGACGAGAGATTCGGCCAGTGAACCGCCGCCAAGATCTCCGCCGTCATGGGCGTCGAGGGAGAGGTCTGCTTGCCGGGGTTCGCGCTCATACGTGCTTCCGTCACCCCATCGCCATTTCGTCCTGCCGAGCTTCGAGCGGGCCGCGTCCGTCAATCGCATGACGAGCCGCCGGTACAACCAGGTTGAGCCGGACACGCCGGCCGTCTCGGGGTCGTAGCGGCCATGCTCGCGCCAGGCAGCAACCATCAGATCCTGGACGACCTCTTCGGCGTCTTCGGGTGTGAACCGGAACGGGCCGCGGCTCACTACGGCCCGGCACATGCGTTCCACGTCGGTCACGCCGAGCAGTTCGAGCGTTGCCACCGTTCGCTATATCGCTCGGTCGCGTGTCCCGTGTGCTGCGATAAAGGTCGGGTGCGTTCACACCGAGCCTTCACGCATCGGGAGGTAGGAGCCCTTCCGACTCGAGCGCCTCCTCGGCTGCGTCGGCGGCCATGTTGATCGCTTCGGCGATGAGACGCAGCTTCTCCGGCATTCCGGGCCCGTCGTTCGTCAGGATGCTCGTCACGTTGGCTTGGCCTTCGCTGTCGAGAAGCACGAGGACGACTTCTTCGGGCCAGCCGCGTAGATTGTCGAGCGCCTGCGCTTTTGCCTGGTCGAGCAGCGCGACGACCGCGTTCCCCTCGGCGTAGCAGATCCTGTGATCGTGTGGCCCGTCGATCCGCATGGCGAAGCCGCCTATGTCCCGGACGCCCATCCGTCTCGGAACGTGACGGTTGCGCTGACGGGATCCTGGGAGGTTCCGGTGATCTCGATGACGTGCGCGCCGGGGTCGTCGAGGCGCGGGTAGCGGGTGCTCGCAGCGATGTCGCTCACTTTGCGTCTCCCTCCTGAACGGCCCGCAGGCCGCCCTCGCCCGACTTCCGTGTGATCCGAGACTTCCGGTCTGGCTTTACTACCGCCGTCGAGGGACGACCCGGCCTGCCCTGCTTCGTGGCGTCCAATCCGACCGCCAGGCCGAACCTCTGCGCGTCCAATTCGGCGTCGCGGAGCATCCTCAGCAACGGGTTCGGGGCAAGCATTCCGTTCGAGTATTCGATCGTCAGCGCGGAGCCCTCATCGCGCCACGCTCGCCGAATCCCGTCGGCGAGCTGAGCCGTCCGCGCGAACCGTTCGAGCGCGTCGCGGTGAATGTCCGGATCCTCGGTGCAGGCGCGCACCGCGCGGCCCCATGCGGCCATGCCGACCTCGTCCAAATCGGGCGGCGGAAGCACCCCCATGCCGGTCACGGGTACCCCCTAAGAACCTGAGGTTGTGTCCGAGTTGAGGTAGGAGGCGGGTCGGTCGGATGTGCCCCCCGGCTGCGACCGGCCCCCCTATGCCATGCTCGGGGCCCGTCCGTGATGCCGTGGCACGTCGAGTCCAAGGTGACGCAGTCGGCGGCTGTGGCGCGGGTGTGGTCGCCTCGAAGGGCTGGGTTCAGGTGGACTGTTAGCCGCTCGTTGGGTTCGAGCTGGTCGCGGTGTCGGCCGCATCGTTGGCAGGTGTGGTTGTCGCGGGCGAGGACGACCCGGCGGATGCGTTGCCAGTGGGATGTGTTGAGCCCGTTCGTTTTGGCTTTGTCGGCGCGCCGCTGGTTGTCTCGGCGTTCCTTGTCAGGGCAGCGTTGCCCTTGCGGGTGTAGCTGGCCGCATGTGCATGCTCTGACGATCGGCATCAGAACGCCGTCCTTGCCGCGGCGTCGGCGGTTCGCATGATCGCGAACGCGTCGTCGGGCGGCTTGTAGAAGTAGAAGTTATTCGTGACGGATCGGCCCGGCTTGGTTTGTGGTCCGCCGGCAAGCGGCACGGAGCCGAATCCGAGGTTGCCTCCTGCGCCACGGGAAAAGATGTTCGATCCGAACTCTCCCAGGAACCCGGTGAACGCCGCCGTGAACGCCGACGCTGACAAGCCCGGCAAAACATCCGGGGTCTCCGGAGCCGACGACTCCAAAAGAGAAGCGATCTCGTCCAACGTAAACTTCAGGTTCCGCAACGCCTCAGCCCGCGCCTTTTGCGTCAGACGCGGCCGCTTCGACTGCTTCCGCCAAAACTTCTCCTCCCTACGCAACGCCCTGAGGTCATCCGCCGTAGGCTTCGTCAGCGCCGCCCGTGCCTGCGCCAACTCGATCGCGCCGGGCAAGGAAGGAAGATCATCTATCTTCTTCGGCTTCTTCCCGGCCACGCCGCCCTTCGCGAACCGGGGCCACTCCCGGTTGATCGCGTTGATAGCCGCCGCCCCACCCAGGGCCGACACGGCGTTTCGGTTGATGACACCCTCGCCGGGCTCCAACATCGCGGGGACGGTGTCGCCGGAGCCTGCACCGTGGATGTAGCCGCCGCGGGCACGCTTGCTGCGCTGGTCCTCGATCCGGTCGGACGAGTGGATCTCCTTGTAGAAGATCTCGACGTCTTTGCGGGACGGGATGTCTTTGATTCGGCGGGCGAGGATCGCTGCGAGGTCGGCGAAGCGGCGCAGTTTCGGGTTGCCGTCGCCGATCTTCTTCGCGAGATCCTCGGCGCTGTCGGCGAACGCCTCGACGCGCTTTGCCTTGTCTGCGTCGGAGTCGTCGGCGGCGAAGTTCTTGTACCCCGAGAACGGCCCCTGCCCCTTGCGGTGCGACTGGATCAGACCGTCGAGCTTGTCCGCCAGTTCTTGATGTTCTTCGCCCGTGTTTCCTCATCGATGGCGAGGCCACGCGACGTTGCTTTCAGGTCGCCACGGACCTTGTCTAGCTGGACATAGGACTGGACAACGCCGAGTTGGGCCCGTTTGAACTCGGTGGAGCCTTTGATCTGCTTTTGGGTGAGTCCTTGTTCGGCGAGGCGTGCCGATACCGATTCGCGTGCGGCGATCGCCTCTTTGATCGACAGTTCCGCCGATTGTGCTTGCAGCTCGAGGTCTCGTTTGCGGTCTGTTTTTGACTTGAGCCCTTGGAGGGCTGCGCCGTAGCCGCGGGCCGCGTCGGCTGCCCGGTCCCACCCGTCTTTTTGTGAGTCGGCGTCTGAGCGGATGCTGTCGAGCGTCGAGCCGAACAGTCCGGCTCCGGCGACGAGCGTTGCGACACCGGCGACGAACAGGCCGACCGGGTTCGCGCTGATCGCCCGTGTCAGGCCGACGGTTGCGACCGAGGCGGCCAGGGCAGCGCCGCGGTAGGCGACGAGACCGACAACGACGGTGCCGAGCGCCGGCGCCAAAAGCGCCATTTTGTTGCGGGTGTCGTCGGAGGCGCTGCCGAGATCGGGGAGGACAGCGAGGACGGTTTCGGCTACCGACTTGAAGCCGCCCAACGTCGTGGTTGCGCCGAGCGTGAACCCTTCCAGGGCTGCCCGGACGGAACCCATGTTCGTCGTGACGGACTCGGCGAAGCGAGCAACGAGGCCGGCTCCGTCTTCGAGGAGCGGGAACAGCAGCTCGCCGACGGGGATAGCCGCCGCGGCCAACGACGCCTTCGCCTTGTCCCACTGAACCCCGATAGACTTGCCCTGCTCCGCGAACGCCCGGGCCGACGAGCCCGCGCCCTTCTGCGCGTCCTTCATCGCCTCAACGTTTCGGTTATAGGTGGAAAGGTTCTTGCCGGTCAGGCCAACAACGCCGAGGAGCGCCCGGATCTCGGGGGTGAGCTTCGCGGTCTCGCCGACGTTGCCGCGCGTCGCCTTGTTCAGCATTTCCAGGACACCGGCGAAGCCGAGCGCCTTCACGGCCGCCTGCCCCGACTCGTAACCCTGATCGTGGAGGAGCCCCTTCAGGTCCTTCGACGGCTTCGCGAGCTGCAACATCGTGTTCTTCACACGGGTCGCTGCCTCAGCCGCCGGAACCCCTTGCAGCGTAATCGTCGCGATCGCCGCCCCGACTTCCTCGAGGCTGATCCCCAGGGGTGCGGAGGCGGGGACGAGGTCGCCCATGTTCTGGGCCAGCTCCTCGAACGTCAGCACACCCCGGTTGACCGTCTCGAAGAGGATGTCCGAGACCGCCCGGGCCTTCGACGCGGGCTGGTGGTAGGCGTTCAGGGCCGCCGCGACCGCCTTCGTAGACGTCGCCGTGTCTGTCATCCCCGCCGACGCCGCCTTCGCGGTGACAGCCAGAATCTTGACGGCGTCGCTGGCTTTGAACCCCGACGAAACGATGTCGTACAAGCCCTCAGCGAGCGTCTTCGGAGCCTGCCCCGTCGGGCCGGCGAGCTTCAACACTTCCGCGCTCAGCGTCTTGAACTGCTTCTCCGACAGCTTCGCGATCGAGTTGACGTTCCGCATCGACCGGTCGAAATCAACGGCGAGCTTCACCGACGCGACACCGGCGATCGTCAGCCCCGCCGCAGCCGCCGTCCCGGCCAGCGCGAAGCTGCGGCCGATCTGCTTCGCCTGCCGGTGCATGTCACGCTCGGCGCGTTTCCACTGCCGATCGAACGCGCGCCGGTCAACGGACAGCCGAACCCTGGCGTTGGCGACTTCGGCCCCGGCCATCAGCCCGGAAGCCTCCGATCCAACGCATCCAAGAGACGGTCACGCCCGACCCGGCCGGAACGCTTCAGCGAATCGACGGGATGAACACCCGGGTTGCCGGCCTGGCCGCGCCCCTTGCCTTTGCGGTAGGTGCCTTTTGCGAAGAAGCCGCCGCGGTAGTCGCGGTAGCGGACGAGGATCGACCAGCCGCCCCGGTCACGATGCGGCGGTGTTGCCTCCGCCGACGCGAACACCCTCGAGATCCGGTACTCGGACGGGTTCTGGCGGGCAACCGGGACCATCGCCCGGCCCGCCTCGTCAAGCGCCTCCGGGATCTGTGTGTCAAGCAGCCGCGAAAACGACTGGAAGCCGGACGTGTCTACATCGACATGCACCAGGCATCAGCCGCCGAACGCCGACGACGCCACCGAAAACAGGCGGGCCATATGGTCGGACGCCAAAACGCAGGCCGGGCAGCCTTCCGGGCAGCCGTGCGTCTCCGCGTGCTGCATCCGGTAGGCCGCGAACGTGTCCGCAGACTCCGGACCCCAGATCCGCTTGCCCTCCCCGTCGTCCTCGACCGAGCCGTTCGCGAGGCCAAGCGCCCACTCCTGATCCGTCACCGAGATCAGCGGGTCGTCGCCCGTCAAATCGTCCGGCCCGACCTCAGGCTCAACGAAGACACGGCAGATCAGGTCGAGCTCGCCCGCCGGTGAATCGTCGGCCTTCTCATGGCGCAGATTCGGCCTGACGACCTTGTACGTCTCGCCCGACGGGCCCTTGCAGACAACGCCGCCGCGGCGAGCCTCGAGCTGCGCCCGCGTCGTCGTCCCCGGAATCTTCGGCTTACGCGCCGCCATCTAGCTGCGGCTCCAACGGCTACGCGGCTTCTCCCGCGGGGCCAGCTCGGCAATCACGAAATCCGGGTCGCCTGCCCACTCATTGTCGAGCCAGGCCGCGAACGACTCGTAACCAGCCGCCTCGAAAAGCGCCTGGTCGCGGACCTCGGCGAGGAGCCTCAGCCTCGTCGTGAACCCGGCAGGCTCAACCGACAGAAGCCGCTGGATCTCCTGAAGCCGGGTCGGCGGCGCGAGCCGGCGCACGCGAACCCCGTCACCCTGGCCGGCTCACAAACCAGCCGGTCGCGGTCGTCGCGCCGAGTGATCCAGGCGGTGCAGCGAACCTTGTTCCAATGCTGGTCGGACGGGCCCAGGATCAGGCCGACGAACCGCATCAGCCCGCACGCCGCAAGCTCGTCGGCGAAGCAGCGAAGATCAGGCTCCGACGGCTCCAACGCCCCCGCCGGATGGGTATGCCAAAAGCCGACCAGGTTAACCGTGTCGGTCAGCCGGGAACGGTCACGGGCCAACTGGGCGAAGTCACGCGGAACCGACGCCTCCCCGCCAACCGAAGTCTCAGACAGGCGAACGATCCCCTGCCGCATCCGCCACGCAGACGACTCGTCCAGGTGCCCGTAGCACCAGCCGAACCGCTCCAGTCCGTCACGGGAGCCGCGCGCCTCCTGACGCAAATCAGCAGCAAGCGCCGTCGAGAGGCCGATCGTGACCCGCGGCTCAGCAGACGCACGCAACGTCACCGGCTCGGCCGCGACCACTTCCGGGAAAGGAACCCCAGACGCGGCAGAACGCGGCGGCAGCGAAACAGCCGGCTTCTTCTCCTGCTTGCGGCCGATGCCCAGAGCGCTGCGAAGACGTGCCATCTCGGACGGCGACTCAGCCCGAAACGCATCCGGGTTCGCCAGCACCACCGGATGGCTCGCCCGCATACGGGTCCGGCCCGCAACTACCCGCTGGCCGTCCTCGTCAGAGAACGAGCGCGTAGCCAAAACGAACGGCTCCGCGGCCGACAGCCAGACGCGCCCCCTCACCCTGACACTTCCGAAACGTGAGCGGTCGGGGCCCGAAGGAGGGATTCGGCCGCACCCCGACCGCGCCGAGCGACCGAAAGGGAATTCACTCCGAGCCGATCTGACGCTGAACCCACGCCTCAAGCTCAGCCGTCGGGATCCGCGTCGCCGAAGGACCGTGCAGCGAAAGCCGGACAGCCGGAATGTCGCCGCGCTTGATCGACCTGTAGATCGTCGTCGGGCTCACGCGCAGCACGTCGGCTGCCTCCTGCACACTCAGAAACGCAGGAGCCGGGTTTGCGTTGGTCGCCATTGACGCCGCCTATCGGCTAGCGCGACGAGCCGTGTGCGCGAGGCGGGGCCGGGGCGAGCCCGAACGCCTAGAGCCGCTGCCGCCGAGCCGACCCCGCGCCGACGGACGCTACGCCGAAGACGGGCGGACGACTAGACGGCCGTTATGGACCACTTGGCAGCCAGTAGGTCCGCCCAGCCCTTGTTCGACGGAAGGTTCGCCAACCCACGCGGCGAATCGAGGCTGAATGTGGAGGCAGGATGAGTCCGGGCGCGTCCATACCCCGCTCGAGCCGGTCGTTCTCGCAGCGACCCTGGCCCTGATCCCGGTCCTCATCATCGAGGCAGACGCGACCTCGGACGGGTGGCTGCGGTTTGCGACCGTCGCGAACTGGATCATCTGGGCGATCTTCGCGACCGAGCTCGGGGCCGTCCTCGTCGCCGAACGGAAACGGGCTGCCCTGCGAGCGCACTGGCTTGACGTGGCGATCGTCGTTCTCACGATCCCGCTCCTCGGAAATGCACTCGCCTGGATCCGTTTCGCGCGAGTGATCCGCCTCGCCCGCTTCGGGGTGATCGTAGGCCGCGCGCTGCAAGCGGAGCGCCGCCTCACGTCCGGGGACTCCCTACGCGTGGCGGCGATCCTGACCGTGGCCGCGGTCTGCGTCGCCGGTGCCGCGCAGGCCGCCGTCAACGCGGGCGAGTTCCCCGGCATGTGGGACGGGGTGTGGTGGGCGACCGTGACGGTGACGACAGTCGGGTACGGCGATCTCTACCCGACGACCGTGCAGGGCCGGCTGGTCGGAATCCTCCTGATGTTCGTGGGCATCGGTTTCATCTCCCTCCTCACCGCCGCCATTGCCTCACGATTCGTGAAGCTTGAACGAGGCGACGAGCACGGTCAGCTGATGGAGACGCTCCGCCGGATCGAGGCCGACGTGGCGGAATTGAAGTCCCGCGCAAGCTGACTGACGCAGTTCGCGGATCGGTTTCCCACTGAGGTCGAACTGTGCAATGCCATTGCGAAGTTTCGTTCTTGGTACGCAATTGCCAGGGACGCCCTGCCGGCGCGCCGCGGGCCTGCTTCTCGGCCTCGGCCCGCTCGGCCGCTTTCACATCCTCCCGCTTGCGCCTGGCCTCCTGCTTCTCCGCAGCCTTCTTTGCCAGCTCCGCAACCTGCGAGCCCTGCTTGGTCGCAGGCTCGGGCTCGGGTGGCGTTGCCTCGGCAACAGAGCCGCCCTCGGATTCCCTGTCTGAGTCGCCCTGCGCCAGCTCCGATGTTGCCTTGGCAACACGATTGCGCTTACCGAGATCCTCCGTAATCGTTGACGGAGCGACGCCGAGTGCTTTCGCGGTGGCCCGCTGCGAAGCTTCCAGTTCGGCGAGCTTGCGCGCGAGCGACGCTCGACTGTAACCAGCGCAACTGGAACGTCAGACGGCCGTTAGGGGCGTGGCGCTTGTGCCCAATCCGTGCCCATACGTCCGTGAACCTGCTCTAGACGGGATGCGGGGTCAACCATTTGGTTGACGTGAAACCGCCTGCAAAAGAGAGGGTTCGGCCATCACCCGCCACTCGTCGCCAATCGAATGAAGGAGTCCCCCAGACTAGCGCGCTAACCAGGCTGCGCCACGCCCCGTAGCGCGGAAGCTTAGCTAGGCGCGGTAGCGGCGGTAGAGCCGGTCGGCCACTTCGGGCATCGACTCCAGGCGGGACGCGATCGAGCGGACGCGGAACTCGAGGAAATGGTCGGCCTCGACGCCCAGGGCCTTCGCCAGCGTGCCCAGGACGTCGTTTGACGGAACGGGCCGGTTTCCGTGGACGAGGTGGTTCAGGTAGCCCGCCGACAGCCCGGTTCGCTCGGCCAGGGCGCGGTACGTGGTGCCCGTCTCGTGCATGAGTTGCTCGACGGTCTCGCCGAAGGACTCGCGGCTGAACCTGCCCCTCCGCGCCATCAGCCCTGGATACGCGCCGCGACCTCGCCGGCCGCCACGCGCTCCTCCTCGTAGCCGGTACGGCGGAGCAGATCCACCTTGCCGTCGTCGAGCGCCTTCTTCCCCACGGTTACTCGGAACGGCGCGCCGATCAGGTCGGCGTCCGCGAACTTCTCGCCCGGGCGGCGGTCGCGGTCGTCCAGCAGGACGTCGAGCCCCGCCGCGTCGAGATCGGCGCAGATCTGGGCCGCCATCGTGATCGCCTCGTCCCCGGCCGCCTCGATCTGGACGACCTCCACGTCGTACGGGGCGAAGCTCCTTGGGCCAGTCCATGCCGTGCTCGCCGATGCGCTGCTCGGCCGCGGCGGCCATCATCCGGCCGGGGCCGATGCCGTACGAGCCCATGACGATCGGCTTCTCGGTGCCGTCCTCGTCGAGGAAGTTCGCGTCCAGCGGGTCGGAGTAACGCGTGCCGAGCTTGAAGATGTGGCCGACCTCGATCGCCGTGCGGAACTGGAGCGCGCCGTCGCAGTTCGGGCAGCGATCGCCCTCGCGGGCCTCGCGGATATCCGCGAAGCGCGGCTCGTAGTCGCGCCCCGCCTCGACGCCGCGCAGGTGCCAGCCGTCCCGGTTCGCGCCGGCGACGAACTGGCCGGTCCGGAGCGTCTCGTCGGCGACGATCTCGAGGTCGATGCCGATGGGCCCGAGCGATCCGCCGCCCGCGCCGAACGCCTTGCGGATCTCCTCGTCCGTCGATGGCTTGAAGTCGGAACCGAGCGCCGTCTGGAGACGCGGCTCGCTGAGCCGGTCGTCGCCGCGGACGAGCGCCAGCACGACCGTCCCGTCGAGCTTCGTCACCGGCATCGCCTTCGACGTCGCGGCCGCGTCGACGCCGAGCAGCTCGGCGAGCGCCTCGATCGTCGTCACGCCGGGCGTCTCGATCTCCTCGGGCTTGTCCAGCCTCTCCGGGAACTCCGGTGCCCTTGGGATGCCGCGCGCGATCTCGAGATCGGCCGCATAGTCGCCCTTCTCGCAGGTCACGAGCACGTTCTCGCCCGAGCCGGCGGGCGCGAGGAAGTCGATCGACTCGGTGCCGCCCATCATCCCGCTCTCCGCCTGCACGGCGTAGTACTCGAGCCTCGGCGCGCTGGAAGATCCGGTGGTAGGCCTCCTCGTGCAGCCGGAAGCTCTTGTCGAGCCCTTCCTCGTCGCGGTCGAACGAGTACGAGTCCTTCATGACGAACTCGCGAACGCGGAGCAGGCCTCCGCGCGGCCGGGGCTCGTCGCGGTCCTTCGTCTGGAAGTGGTAGAGCCTCTGCGGCAGGTCGCGGTACGAGCGCAGCTCCCGTCCGTGGAAGGTCACCGTCTCCTCATGCGTCATCGGGAGGACGAAGTCGCGGCCCGTTCGGTCCTTGAGCTTGTAGATCTCGGTCGAGACGATGCGCCCGGACTGCTCCCAGAGCTCGGCCGGCGTCAGCACCGGCATGAACATCTCCTGGGCGCCGATCGCGTTCATCTCCTCGCGGACGATCTGCGCGGCGTTCTCGTGCACGCGCCAGCCGAGCGGCAGGAACGTCCACAGGCCTGCGGCGACCTGCCGGATGTAGCCGCCGCGCACGAAGAGCTTGTGGCTCGCGGCGTCGGCATCGGAAGGATCGTCCCGAAGCGTCGGGACGAAGAGCTGCGACATGCGGTTCACGGGCGCTGCGCTGCCTCGGCCATCATGAGCGCCGCGGGCTTGGCGAGCTTGGCTCGCTTCGGGCGCTCCATGCCGGCCTCGATCCACTCGTCGATCTCGCGGAAGAGCTCGTCCACGAGGATCTCCGACTCGACCTTCTTGAGCACGCGGCCATGCGCGTAGATGAACCCGGTCTCGCGGCCGCCGGCGATCCCGAAGTCAGCGTCGCCCGCCTCCCCCGGTCCGTTGACCGCGCAGCCCATGACCGCGACCTCGAACGCCTGCGGGTACTCCGCGAGGCGGGTCTCCACAGCCTCGGCGAGGAGATGGACGCCGACGTTGTCGCGTCCGCACGAGGGGCACGCGATCATCACCGGGCCGCGCTCGCGCAGGCCCAGAGCCTTGAGGATCTCGAAGGCGACCTTGACCTCCTCCACGGGGTCGGCCGTGAGCGAGACGCGCACCGTGTCGCCGATGCCGTCCATGAGGAGCGAGCCGAGCCCGATCGAGCTCTTGATCGTCCCCGAGAACGGCGTGCCGGCCTCGGTCACGCCCAGGTGCAGCGGGTACGGGACGCGCTCCGAGAGCATCCGGTAGGCGCGGATCATCGTCGGCACCGAGCTCGACTTGACCGAGATCTTGAAGTCGCGGAAGTCGAGCTTCTCAAGCAGCTCGACCTGCTCGAGCGCCTCCACGACGAGCGCCTCGGCGGTGTCGTGCTGCGCGAGCGGCTTCAGGTGCTCGGGCAGCGAGCCGGCATTCGCGCCGATCCGCATCGGGATCCCCTTGGCCTTCGCGGCGCGGACGACCTCCTCGACCTTGTCGGGCCCGCCGATGTTGCCGGGGTTGATGCGCACCGCGGCCACGCCGGCGTCGATCGCCTTCAGGGCGAGCGAGGCGTTGAAGTGGATGTCCGCGATCACCGGGATCGGGCTCAGGTAGACGAGCTTGGCCAGCGCGGCCGCGTCCTCGTTCTTCGGGACGGCGACGCGCACGATCTCGCAGCCCGCCGAGGCGAGCGCGGCGATCTGGCCCATGGTCGCGTCCACGTCGTGCGTGAGCGTGGTCGTCATCGACTGCACGGCCACGGGCGCGCCACCGCCGATCGGGACGCCTCCGACCTTGATCTGAACTGAGCTTGCCACGTTGGAAAACAGTCTAGCCCTGGACTAGCAATGCCTTTCGACGAACGCCCCGTGCAGGTACGCGCCCCACTCGTGGACGATCGTGCGCAGGCCGGGCCTGCCGCCCTCCGCTCCCACGACCGGGACGTCGTAGGCGAAGCAGCGGTTGAACAACCAGCCTGCGCGGATCGCGTGGTAGCCCGACGTGACGACCGCGATTCGCTTCCAGCCGTGCTTGCGGGCGAGGCGGGCCGCGCCTTCGGCCTCGCCCTGCGTGCGGCTCGGGTCCGGCTTGAAACAGACGACCTCGAACTCCGGGCTTCCGGCCTTGCAGAGTGCGTTCGCGCGCTTCCAGCCGGGGCGGTTGCCGTCCGAGATCACCAGCACCGGCGCGACGCCCTTCCTCACGAGCCGCAGCCCCTCGTCGAGGCGCTCCCCTCCCCCGCCACCGAGGACGACGACCGCGTCCGCGTGCTTGGGCGGCGGGTCGGTGTGCGGCCAGATGATCCAGCGCGCGGTCGCAGCGAAGAGCGCAACGATGAGGACGACAAGGACCGCGAGGACGATCCGCTTGGGGCTCATCCTCCGCTGAGGCGGTTGACGTCGTTCGAGAGCCCGAGGAAGAACAGCATCAGCACGACGACGATTCCGACGGCCGACGCGCGCTCGTAGGCGATGCGCGGGATCGGCTTGCGCCGCGCGCCCTCGAGCAGCGTGAAGGCGATGTGCCCGCCGTCGAGCGGCAGGAACGGGAGCAGGTTGAGCAGCGCGAGCGACAGGCTGATCAGCGCCAGGATCCGTAGGTACGCGCGGTAGTCGACCGACAGCGCCTCGCTCGACCCTTCGACGATCCCGACCGGGCTCGACACGTCGTCGCGGTCGCCGCCGGTGACGATGCCGCCGAGCGCCTGGCCTGTGACCACCGTGACCGCCCAGGCCTCCTGAAACGCGTAACGGACCGACTGCACCGGGCCGAAGCTCTCCTCGGTCGCCTTGAGGACGAAGCCGAGGCGGTAGAGGCCGTCGTCCAGCTGGGCGGGCGTCGGGGTCAGCTCGACCTCCTTGCCGTTTCGCTCGACTGTGACCGCGACCGGAGCGCCGTCCGACGTGCGGATCCGCGACGCGACCTGGTCCGTGAGGACGGGCGACAGCTCGTGGCCGTCCACCGAGACGAGCTTGTCTCCCGGCCTGAGCCCCGCGGTCGCGGCGGCCGAGCCCGGATTGACGGACTCGACGGTGGACGCCATGGGCACGCCGAGCGCGAAGACGACCGCCAGAAGGGCGACGGCAAAGATGAGGTTCGTGACCGGCCCCGCGGCGATGACCGAGACGCGCTTCCAGATCGGCGAGCGCCAGTAGGCGTCGTCCGCGATCCCGTCGTCGAGGTCGGTGAGCCCTCGGTGCGCGCCCAGCTCGGCGCGCTCGCTGATCTCGGCATGCTCGAGGGAGCCCTTCAGATCGGCGAGAGCCTCGCGCGCTTCCTCGGGATGCTCCGAGTCGAGCGCCAGCGCGGCCGCGGCCACCCTCGGCTTCAGCGA
This sequence comes from uncultured Thermoleophilia bacterium, assembly GCA_963716435.1. Lineage (GTDB taxonomy): Bacteria > Actinomycetota > Thermoleophilia > Gaiellales > Gaiellaceae > CAVRUF01. The sequence continues at coordinate 1,881,621 of OY970312.1, read as the reverse complement.
AGGATCGTCCTCGACTGCGCGGGCCAGGTGCGCCTCGAGATCCTGCCCCGCCGGGCGGTGCATTCCGGGGATCTTCACGTAGCCGCCGAGCGGGATCGCGCCGATGCCGTACTCGATTCCGCCGCGGGTCGTCTTCCAGATCGCCGGCGGAAAGAAGATGTAGAACTTCCGCGGCCGCATGCGCACGAGACGCGCGACGGTGAAGTGCCCGGCCTCGTGGATGAGGATCAGGAACACGAGCCCGAAGATGGCGACGAAGTAGGTCAATGGACGACCTCGCGGGTCAGTCCGCCGGCGACGAGCCGCGCTTCGGCGTCAACGGCGACGAGCTCGTCGAGCGTCGTGGCGGGCGGCGTGGAGATCTTGGACAGCGTCCGCTCGACGACCTCGGGGATCCCGAGGAAGGGAAGCTCGTGCGCGAGAAACGACTCGACCGCCACCTCGTTCGCGGCGTTCAGGACGCACGGCGCGGTGCCGCCGGCCTCCCCAGCTGCACGCGCGAGTGCCAAGCAGGGGAACGCGTCGAGGTCGGGCGGCGAGAACTCCCAGATCATCCCCTGCGAGAAGTCGAGCGCCGGAACCGGCGTCGCGGCGCGGTCCGGGTACGTGAGCGCGTACGAGATCGGGACGCGCATGTCCGGGTAGCCGACGTGCGCGAGCGCGGCGCCGTCGCGGAAGCGCACCAGCGCGTGGATGACCGAGGTCGGATGGACGACCACCTCGATCCGCTCGTACTCGAGCCCGAAGAGGTAGTGCGCCTCGATCACCTCGAGGCCCTTGTTCATGAGCGTGGCCGAGTCGACCGTGATCTTCGGGCCCATGTTCCAGGTGGGATGCGCGAGCGCCTCGGTGGGCGTGACCGAGCCCAGGTCGGAGCGGCCGCGGAACGGGCCGCCCGAGGCCGTGAGGACGAGCGAGTCGATCGTCTCTGCCGCACGGCCTTCGAGGCACTGCTGCGCCGCGGAGTGCTCGCTGTCCACCGGGTTGATTTGGCCTCCGCCCCGCTCCCAGGCTGCGATGGCCAGGTCGCCGGCGGCGACGAGGCTCTCCTTGTTGGCGAGCGCGAGGTCGATGCCGTGCTCGAGCGTCCAGAGCGTCGCCGGGAGCCCCGCAAACCCGACGACGGCGTTCAGCACGACGTCCGGTTTGGCCTTCTCCAGGAGCTCCGTGAGGTCGCCGCCGACCTGGGTGAGCGGCGCGAGGCCGTCCTCCAGGGCACGCGACCCCGACGCCGCGGCGCACAGCTCGAGCCTCCGGATGCGCGTCGATCACCTCGAGCGCCTGCCGGCCGATGGAGCCTGTTGCGCCGAGCAGCGCGACTCGTCTCACGTGACTCAGTGTAGTTCGGGCTCTGTTGGGCTCAGCTTAGGAACGCAAGGAGCACGTAGAAGCCGGCGGGCCCTGCGAACAGCAGCGAATCCACCCGGTCGAGCACGCCGCCGTGGCCGAGGAGGACCCGACCGGTGTCTTTGGCGCCCAGGTCGCGTTTCACGAGCGACTCGAACAGGTCGCCGATGGTGGCCGCGAGCACGACGACGACGCCGAAGACGATCGAGCGCCAGCCGTTGTACTCGGACTCGTAGAGCACGATGAAGGATGTGACGACGCCTGCGATCGCACCGGTGACGAATCCTTCCCACGTCTTCCCCGGGGAGATGACCGGCGACATGCGGTGCCGCCCGGCCAGGCGCCCGCCGATGTAGGCGAACGTGTCGGTCGCGAACACCGTGAACATCACGGCGAGGATGGCGTCGGTGCCGTCGGGCAGGTCGCGGAGCAGGATCAGGTGCGCCAGGCCGATCCCGATCCAGGCCGCGCCGAACACCGTGGACGAGACCGCGACCGTCGTGGACTGGCGCGTGTCCGAGATGGCCGCGAAGACGAACGCGAGCGGCAGGGTGACGAGGAAGCCGCCGAGCATCCAGACCGGTCCGCCCAGCTGGGCGCCGAGCACCACGCCGATCACGCCGCCGTAGCCGGCCAGCACCAAGGGACGAAGCTCGCGGCCGAGGCGGTAGAACTCGTGCAGCGCGACGAGGCCCGCCACGAGTACGAGGATCGTGAGGAACCAGCCTCCCACCACCGCGGCGCCGATGACGATCGGCAGGCCAGCGGCGATGATCGCCACGCGCGAGAGGAGCGAGCTCACCGGCCGCCGAACCGGCGGCGCCGGCCCGCGTATTCCGTCAGCGCCGTGCGCAGGTCGCGGGCGCCGAAATCGGGCCAGAGCGTGTCGCAGAAATGCAGCTCCGTGTAGGCGACCTGCCAGAGGAGGAAGTTCGAGATCCGCTGCTCGCCCGACGTGCGGATGAGGAGGTCGGGCTCCGGCATGTCGGGAGCGTAGAGCCGCGATCCGATGGCGTTCTCGTCCACGTCGCGCGCGTCGACGCCCTCCTCCACGAGCCGTCGCGCCGCCTCGACGATGTCCGCACGGCCGCCGTAGTCGAACGCGATCCAGAGCTGCAGGCGCTCGTTGCCGTCCGTGCCGTGCTCCATTTCGCTCATCTTCGCCCTGAGCGCATCCGTCGCCCGGTCGCGCCGGCCGATGAAGCGCACGCGGACGCCTTGGGCCGCGAGATCGGGGAGCTCGCGCTCGATCGTCTCCACGAAGATCCCCATGAGATCCTCGATCTCGGGCTGCGGGCGCGACCAGTTCTCCGTAGAGAAGGCGTAGACGCAGAGCGACTCGACGCCGAGGTCGATGGCCGCCTCGACCGTGCGGCGCAGCGCCTTCGTGCCGGCGCGATGCCCCGCGGCGACCGGCAGGCCGCGCTTCCGGGCCCAGCGTCCGTTTCCGTCCATGATGATCGCGACGGATCGCGCGACGTCCGGAAGCTCGGGCTCCCGAACGGGCTTCAGCGACCTGAGTGTTCGTAGCCGAGTGAGCAGGCTCACCGGACTTAGACCTCCATGATCTCTTCCTCTTTGCGCTTGAGGAGGTCGTCGATGCGCTTCACGTGGTCGTCGGTCAGCTTCTGCGCCTTCTCCTCGGCGCGGCGTTCCTCGTCGTCGCCCACGTCGCCGTCCTTCACGAGGTCCTTCAGGTGGTGCATGACGTCACGCCGGACATTGCGCACCGCGACGCGGCCCTCCTCGCCCAGGTGGCGGACGACCTTGACGAGCTCCTTGCGCCGCTCCTCGGTGAGCTGCGGGATCGGCAGGCGGATCGTCTTGCCGTCGTTCGACGGCGTGAGGCCGAGGTCGGACTCCTGGACGGAGCGCTCGATCGCCTTGATCACGCTCGGGTCGTACGGCTGCACCGTGATCATGCGCGGCTCGGGGACGTTGATCGTCGCGAGCTGGCGGAGCGGCGTCGGCTGGCCGTAGTAGTCCACCTGGATGCGGTCGAGCAGCGCCGCGGAGGCACGCCCGGTCCGGACGGTGGTGAGCTCGTGCGTGGTCGCCTCCACCGACTTGTCCATCCGGCGGTCGGCGTCGGTGAGAAGGTCGTCGATCTTCGTCATCGCTTCCTCCCAGGGGTCGAGATCACCGTGCCGACCTTCTCGCCTGCCGCGACGCGAACGATGTTCCGCTCGTCGTCGAGGCCGAACACATAGATCGGCAACGCGTTGTCCATGCAGAGGGAGAGCGCCGTCGTGTCCATCACCTTGAGCCCGCGCTCGAGGGCCTCTCGGTGGGTCAGCTCCGGCAGGAACTTCGCATCCGGATTTTCATCCGGGTCCGAGTCGTACACGCCGTCCACGCCGTTCTTGCCCATGAGGATCCCCTCGGCGCCGATCTCGAGGCTGCGCAGCGCGGCGGCGGTGTCCGTGGTGAAGAACGGGTTGCCCGTGCCGCCCGCGAAGATCACGACGCGGCCCTTCTCGAGATGGCGGACGGCCCGCCGGCGGATGTACGGCTCGGCTACCTCGCTCACCGTGATGGCGCTCAAGATCCGCGTTTCGACGTCCTGGCTTTCGAGGGCGTCCTGGATGGCCAGGCAGTTGAGGAGCGTCGCGAGCATCCCCGCGTAGTCGGCGGTCGCGCGGTCCATGCCCTCCGCGGCGGCGGTCATGCCGCGGTAGATGTTCCCGGCGCCGACGACGACCGCGGTCTCGACGCCGAGGTGCGTCAGCTCGCGGAGCTGGCCCGACACCGCCTGGACGCGGTCCGGGTCGATTCCGTAGGCGCGGTCGCCCATGAGCGCCTCGCCCGAGAGCTTGACGAGGACGCGGTGAAACGCCGCGGGCCGCGCTGCGTCAGCGCCGGCGCTTCGGGTCTCGGTCTCGGCGCTCACCCGGAGGTGACGGCGAGCCGCACGAACTCGAGCACCTCGGCGTCGCGCTCGGCGAGCGCCTTGCCGACGGTGAGCGAGGGATCGTGGATCCACGCCTGGTCGGAGAGGACGGTCTCGGCGTAGTAGCGCTTCTGGATCATCCCGTCGACGATCTTCCCACGGATGTCCTCCGGCTTCGACTCCACCTCGGGCAGCTTCGCGTAGATCTCCTTCTCGCGCTCGATCATCTCCTGGGAGACCTCGTCGCGTGTCAGGAACTCCGGTCGCGCCGCGGCGATGTGCATCGCGACCATGCGCGCCAGTTCCTCGCTTCCGCGCAGGCGGAGGAGGACGCCGAGCTTCTTCGCCGGCGGGTGGACGTAGGCCGAGATGACCTCGCCGTCGGCGGCCTCCATGTGCGCGGCGCCGCGGACCTCGATGTTCTCGCCGAGCTTGGCGACGAGCTGGATGCGCTCCTCGTCGAGCTGCGCGGCCGCGTCGGGCCCTTCGACCTCGACGACGTCGAGCACGTGCTGGACGTACGCGAGGAACTCCTCGTTTCCGGAGACCGGCTCGGTCTCGCAGCCGACGGCCACGATCGCGCCGCGCCCGTTCCGCACGTGGGCTTGGACCTCGCCCTCGTTCGTCTCGCGCCCGGCTCGCTTGCTCGCCGCGGCGAGGCCCTTCTCGCGCAGGAGCGTCACCGCTGTGTCGAGGTCGCCGTCGGTCTCGACGAGCGCGCGCTTGCACTCCATCATCCCCGCGCCGGTCATGTCGCGGAGCTCCTTGACGAGCGTGGCCGGGATCGCCGTCACTGGCCCTCCCCCTCGCTCGGCGCTGCCGCCGTCGCCGCCGGAGCCGGGGCCTCAGCCTCGGCCGCCGCTGCGGCTGCTGCCGCCTCCGCCTCCTTGGCCGCTACTTCCGCCGCAGCCTTGTCGGCCTCGGCCTTCGCCTTCGCGGCAGCCTCGGCGGCCGCCTGGCGCTCGGCCGCGGCGACCAGCTCGCGCTCGGTGAGAACCAGCTTTCCGGCCTCCACCCCGTCGGCGATGGCGCGCGTGATCAGGCTGCACGCGCTGATCGCGTCGTCGTTGCCGGGGATGATGAAGTCGGCGTCGTCGGGATCGCAGTTCGTGTCCACGAGCGCGACGATCGGGATCTTGAGCCGCTTCGCCTCGCGCACGGCGAGCTGCTCCTTCTTGAGATCGATGAGAAACACGACGTCGGGGACGTCCTTCATCTCGTGCACGCCGCCGAGGTTCGTCTCGAGCTTCTCGAGCCTCGGCGAGCATCGACAGGCGCTCCTTCGACGGGAGCAGCTCGAGCTGCCCCTCGTCGCGCAGGCGGCGCAGATCCTCCATCCGCTCGAGACGGTTCGAGATCGTTCGCCAGTTCGTGAGCAGCCCACCGAGCCAGCGGTGGTTCACGTAGGGCATGCCGACGCGCTTGGCCTGCTCCTCGATCGCGTCCTGGCACTGCTTCTTCGTTCCGACGAACAGGACGGAGCCGCCGCGCTCCGCGACGTTGCGGACGAACGCGTACGCGTCGTCGACGAGCTGCTGCGTCTGCTGCAGGTCGATGATGTAGATGCCGCCGCGCTCCGTGAACAGGAAGCGGCGCATCTTGGGATTCCAGCGGCGAGTCTGGTGGCCGAAATGCACGCCGGCCTCCAGCAGCTCGCGCATCGAGACAACTGGCACGGGTAGATCCTCCTTCGGTTTTTGTGGGTCGTGCACCGGCGGCTACGTGTGGAACCGGACCTCGTGTCCGGCACCGCCACCCGTCTTCATGCCACCGGGTAGGGGTTTCTTGGAGCGTCAATCCTAGCCGACACGCGTCGTACCCTTGGACGATGACGAGGACGAGACCGCCCGCGTGGGAGCTTGCGGCCGAGACGGTCGCCGAGGCGTGCCGCTTCGGCGGCGTCCCGTCGCTCGAGCGGCTCGGCGATCTCGGGCAGCTCGGCGGGCTCTCGGCCTTGATCGACGCGCTCGGGAACGACGAGACGCTTGCCGGCGCCGCGATCGTCCATGCGCGCGAGCGCGAGGGGCTCGGGCTCGCCTCCGGGGAGATCGTCGCGGAGCTCCTCGCTCTGGGCCGCGTGCTCGCCCGCCACGAGCTGCACGCCGAGCGCGAGGCGGTGGACTGGTGTCTGCTCCTCTTCTTCGAACGCGTCACGTCGGAGCTGGGCGAACAGGCGCGGCGCGACCCGCTCACGAACGTCTTGAACCACGCCGCCTTCCACGCGTTGACCTCGACCGAGATCGCCCGCGCGCGACGCTACCGCGGGCGGCTGGCGCTCGTCCTCTTCGACCTGGACCGCTTCAAGGAGCTGAACGACACCGAGGGACACGGCGAGGGCGACCGGCTCCTGCGCGCCTTCGCGGCGGTGCTCTCTGACTCGATCCGCGACAGCGACACCGTGGGCCGCCTGGGCGGCGACGAGTTCGGCGTCCTCCTGCTCCAGGCCGAGCCGTGGGCGACCAAGGCGTTCCTCGAGCGGATCGGCGCCCGGTTGCCCGCGGGTGTGTCGGCAAGCGCCGGGGTCGCGTACCTGGCGGAGGTACAGGGAGCGCCCGCCGAGCTCTTCGCGCTGGCCGACCGGCGGCTCTACGACGACAAGAGCGCGCGCCGCGCCGCTTAGGCCCGGGCGGCGTCGAGGGCCGCGGCCAGATCCGGCGGCAGCGGCGAGACGATGTCGAGCTCCTCGTCCGTGAACGGATGGACGAACGCGAGCCGCGCGGCGTGCAGGAACTGGCGCTCGAGGTCGAGATCGCCCGCGATGCCGTAGACGGGGTCGCCCGAGACCGGCAGGTCGATCGCGGCCAGGTGGACGCGGATCTGGTGCGTCCGGCCCGTGTCCAGACGGACGCGCAGGAGCGCCCGCTCGCCCAGCGGCTCCTTCAGCTCGAACCAGGTCGCGGCGTCGCGGGGCCGGCTCGTGTCGAGCGAGATCTTCGTCGGGTCGTGCCGGTCGCGGCCGATCGCGGCCTCAATCCTCCCCTCGCGGGAGCGCAGGCGGCCCTTCACGAGCGCCGTGTACTCCCGGGTCAGGTCGCGCGAGCGGATGAGGCGCTGGAGCCTGCGGTGCGCGTCCTCGGAGCGCGCCACGACGAGCAGCCCCGAGGTGTCGCGGTCGAGCCGGTGCACGATCCCCGGCCGGCCCGGTTCGTCGCCCCCGGCGACCGAATGCGCGAGGAGGCCGTGCACGAGCGTCCCCGCCCCATGCCCGGCGGACGGATGGACGACGACGCCCGCCGGCTTGTCCACGACGAGGAGGTGCTCGTCCTCCCAGACGATCTCGAGCGGAACCGCGTCGTCGGGCACGAGCGCGCTCTCGCGGACCGCAGGCGGCTCGTACGAGAGCTCCTCCCCGCCCTCGAGACGCTGGCTCTTCACGCGCGGCGGCTCGCCGTCAACGGTGACGAGCCCCTCGGCGAGCATCCGCTCGGCGACCGAGCGCGCTCCGACGTCGTCCAGCACCGAGAGGAACCGGTCGAGCCGCTCCCCGGCCGCCTCGGGCGGCACGACGACGGTCTTAGGCACCAGGCCCGCGGCGGTGGAGCGGCGGCCGTCGCTCGGCCGCCATCATCGCGACGAGCAGGACGATCACGCCGGTGACGATGAAGCTGTCCGCCAGGTTGAACGCCGGCCAAAAGCGGAGGTCGAGGAAGTCGGTGACGTGGCCTAGGCGGATCCGGTCGATGAGGTTCCCGGCGCTGCCGCCGATCAGGAGCCCGAGCGCGACGGGCAGCACGGGATGCCGCGCGCCCGAGCGGGCGAAGTAGACGACCATCCAGATCACGGCGGCCGCGGTGAGCAGCGTGACCGCGTCGGCCCAGGTCGAGAAGAGGCCGAAGGCGATCCCCGAGTTGTGGACGTGGTGGATCGTGAACGGGCCGACAACGTCGACCGAGTCGCCGACGTCGAGCTGGCGGATCACGAGCGCCTTGGTCAGCTGGTCGGCGAGGACCGCGGCGAGCGCCACCGCGGCGAGCGCGGCCCAGTGAAACGGCCCTGCGGAGAGTGACCGCTCGGCGACGGAGATCGGAACGCGCCCGTCCGTCGCAGACCCGACGCGCACGTCGATCTCCCGCGCGGAGAACTCGGACTCGCGGCCGGCCGTCTGCAGGCGCACGGGCTCCTTGGGAGCCGCGTCGCCTCCGACCGTTCCGCCGCGTCCGTCTTCCCTCAACGGGCCCACGTGTGACGTCCCTTCCTCGGTTTCGCTCGAGCGCCTCGACCGCAGCGAGCCTCGTCCGAGTATAGGCCCGCTACGCGGCTTGACCGGGGGCGTGCTGCGGCTGCGTGTCACTCTCGAGCCGGTCGAGCGCAAGCGTCAGGAACGCGCGGTATGACGCCCGCATCTCGGCCTCGAGACCCTTCAGCCGCCGGATCTCGCTGAGCGTCCGCTCCCGTTCGGTCGCGCCCTCGGCGGCGATCTCGCGGGCGCGGAGGCGAGCCTCCTCGACGATCGTGTCGGCCTCCTTGCCGGCCTGCGCGCGGAGGTCGTCGGCGGCTCTCTCGGCCGAGACGAGGCTTTGGCGCAGGAGCACGTCGAGCTCCTTGTAGCGGGCGAGCTCGGATTCGAGCCGCTCGACCTCGTCGCGCAGGTCGGCGCGATCGCGCCAGACGTTTTCGAAGCTCTCGATCACGTCGTCGAGCAGCTCGTGCACCGCAGGCTTCTTGTAGCCGAGCGCGCGGCGCGGTAGCTGGACGTGGCGCAGTTCGACAGGCGTCATCGACACGTCTACCAACTTCAACCCAGGAGCCCGATTCCCTCCTGGATCAGGCGGTTCAGGATGAACAGCGCCACGATCGCGAGAATCGGCGAGAGATCGAGCCCCAGCCCGCCGACGGCCGTTCGCGGGAGAACGCGGCGGAAGAGGCGCAGGTACGGCTCGACCACGTCGTAGAGAAACCGCTGGAGCTTGTTGACCCAGACGTTGTAGGGCAGCGGGACCCAGGACATGATGATGTAGGCGAGGATCAGCGCCAGGTAGACGTACGTCAGGGTGTTGACGAAGTCCTGCGCGGTCGAGATGGAGTCGGCGAGCGGCACCCGGAGAAACCTACTTCGCCGCGAGTGGGCGCGTTGCCTTGGTATGGACGAACCGGCGCGTGTGGCGGCTTGATTAGCGCCGCCGCGCCCGACCTGCGCGGGCGCGGCCCACTAGGCATCTTCGCCAGTCCCAGCTCTTAAGGAGGGGGCTCACGGGGGAAACCCGGTTTCCCCCGTGCTACTAGCTCTGGTTGAAGAAGCCGCGCTCGATCATCCGCGCGCGCTCCTCTGCGGAGACCTCGACGTTACGCGGCGTGAGGAGGAACACCTTGTCCGCGATCCGCTGCATCCCGCCGTTCAGCGCGTACGTCAGGCCGCTCGAAAAGTCGATCAGCCGCTTCGACAGCTCCGTGTCCGTCCCCTGGAGGTTGAGGATGACCGGCACCGTCTCCTTGAACTTGTCCGCGATCGCCTGCGCGTCGTTGAAGCTGCGCGGCACGACGAGATGCACGCGCACCGAGCCGGCGGCGACCGCCTCGAGTTGCGGCTTGCGGCCGGTGGACGGCGGGCGGAGCTCCGCGGTCTCCTGCACTGCTGCATTCGGGTCGGCCCAGTCGTCGAACTCAGGCTCGCGCCGCTGGTGGAGCCGGCGCACGTTCGGACGCTCGCGGTAGCCGCGATCGAGTTCCTGCTCCGCGTCGAACGCCTCCTCGTCCCAGTATTCGTCGTCTTCGACGATGCCGAAATAGACGAGCGCTCGATTCCAGACCTGTCCTACTCCCATGGAATCGAACGATTCTAACGGTCGAACAGGCTCGATCCGACCCTCACAAGCGTTGCCCCCTCCTCGGCCGCGACGCGGTAGTCCTGCGACGTCCCCATGGAGAGCTCCGCGAGGCCGTGCTCGGCGGCCAGCTCGCGCAGCCGGCGGAAGTACGGGCGCGACTCCTCGGGGTCGGCGGCCAGCGGAGGCATGGTCATGAGACCGCGGATCTCGATGCCCGCCTCGGCGATGAACGCGCCCAGGTCGTCCGGGGCGATTCCGGACTTCGACTCCTCCTCGGACAGGTTGACCTCGACCAGCGCGGGAACCGACAGCCGGCGCGCGGACGAGAGCGAGTCGAGCGAATGCACCAGCTCGACGAGCTCGGAAACACGCGGCGCCTTGCGCGACTGGAGGTGGCCGATGAAGTGCCAGTGGAACGCGTCGCCCCACCGGTCGTGCTTCGCCTCGAGATCCTGAAGCCGGTTCTCCCCCACCGTCTCGACACCCGCCTCGGCCAGCACGCCCAGCTCGTCGGCGGTCACGTATTTCGTGGCGACCACGATCTGCGGGCCGGGACCGATCTCCTCGCGGACACGGGCGAGGTTCTCGCGGATCCGCTCAGCCGATAACACCGAGCACTCCTTGCCGGCCGGTCACGCCTTTGTCCCGGCGGTGGGAGAAGAAGAGCTCCGGCTCGCTCGACGTGCAGTGCGGGCTGCGCTCGATCTCCTCCACCCCGGCCTCGCGGAGCACAAGCTCGGCCGCGGCGGGAAGGTCGAGGTTGCGGTCGCGGACGACCTCCTCGCCGAAGCGGGCGCGGAACGGTGTCGAGACCTCGTCGCCCACCTCGTAACAGCACACCCCGATCCCCGGGCCGATCGCAGCCGTGACGGGGCCGCCGACCGCCTTCACGCCCTCCTGGACGATGCCCGCGAGCAATCCGCGCCAGCCGGCATGGAGCACCGCGAGCCGCGTGCCATCCCTGCGGGCGAGCGCGATCGGCAGGCAGTCGGCGGTGACCAGCATGAGCGGCCGGCCGGAGTCGCTCGTGACGAGCCCGTCGCACGCGGGGTAGCGCGTCCCGGGCGCCGCGAGGCCGAGCGGCTTCGCCTCCTCCACCCGCGCGCCGTGCACCTGGTACGCCATGGATCCTGCCGCCGGATCGACGCCGAGCTCGGCGCACAGGCGCGTGCGGTTCTCGACCACGTTGGCCGGGTCGTCGTCGGTGATGAGCCCGAGGTTGCACGACTCGAACGGCCCTTCGCTCACTCCGCCGAGCCGCGTGGAGAACACAACGCGAACGCCGGGCGGCGCGCTCTCCCAGGGAAGGATCGTCACCCGCCGACCAGCCGGACGATCACGTCCGTCGTGTGGTCCATTGCCGATCCGAGAAACGTCGTCCACTGCTCGTTGAAGATGATGATGACGCCGAAGATGACGAAGAAGCCGTACTGGTCGAGCTTTCCCCAAGCCGTGTACGTCGCCTCGTTCATGGCCGCGGCGACGATGCGGGAGCCGTCGAGCGGCGGAATCGGCAGCAGATTGAAGATCCCGAGCACGATGTTCACCTGGTACGCGTACTGAAGGACGGTGTCGGCCTCGCTGAACGGCGTCACGGGCCCGTGGAGGATGAACGCGGCCAGGAGGATCGCGAGCACGAAGTTCGTGGCCGGGCCGGCCGCGGCGATCACGGCCATCTGCTGCTGGGGCTTGCGCAGGTAGCGCGTGTCGACCATCACCGGGCGCGCCCAGCCGAACATGAAGCCCGACGAGAAGTACGTGATCGCGAACATCGCCGTCCCGAACGGGTCGAGATGCGGGATCGGATTGAGGGACAGGCGTCCCTGCTCGCGCGGGGTCGGGTCGCCGTACTTCGTCGCGACGAGCGCATGCGCCAGCTCGTGGAGCACGAGACTGACGAGGATGATCGGCGCGAGATAGAGGAAGGTCTCGAGGTCGCCGCCGTTGCCGATCACGAGACCTCCAGGAGCTCGCGTGCGGCATCGAGCTCAGCCGCGCGGTCGCCCAGCTCGCCGTTCACCTTGCGCCGGAGCAGCTCCTCGAGGATCTCCCCCACCCGCGGCGACTCGGCCACGCCCAGGGTTGCGAGATCGCCGCCCGTGATCTCCAGGTGGACGCCGCGCAGCTCCTCGAAGTAGCGGACGAGCGTCTCGCGCGCCGGTTCGTCCGCGAGTACGAGCGCATACAGCGCGCCGTCGGGATCGTGCGGCTCGACCAGGCGGCGCAGCTCGGCCGGTTCATCGGTTTCGTCCACGAGCCCGACCAGCTTCGGCGCGACCGTGACCGCGTCGGCGATGAGCGCGGCGTCGCGGCGGCGGATGCGGAGGCGCTCGAACCAGTCGAAGAGCTCGTCCGGCGGAAGGTCTCGGACGAGCACGGCCAACCGAGCCCGCCACGCGGGGACCTCGGGCGTGAACTGCGCCCGCAGCTCGTCGGAGAGGCCGATCAGGCGTACGGCCTCGTCGTCGGCGGCCAGGTGCGGGTGGATGGCGGCTGCGACGCCCAGCTCGTCGAGCCGCGCGACCGCGGCATCGATCCGCTCCTCCCCAAGGAGCAGTTGGAGCTCGTCGCGCAGGCGCGCGGACGAGAGCTCGCCGACGAGGTTCATCTCCACGCAGGCGCGGGCCAGCCCGGCGGTATGCCCGTCCATGCGGAAGCCGTAGCGGTTCTCGTAGCGGATCGCGCGGAAGATCCGGGTCGGGTCGTCGATGAACGAGAGCGGATGAAGGACGCGCACGACCCCGGCCTCGAGATCGGTGCGACCGCCGAAGAAATCGACCAGGTCGCCGAACGAATCGCCCTTGAGCGAGACGGCCATCGCGTTGATCGTGAAGTCGCGGCGGAAGAGATCCTGGCGAAGAGTCGCTCGTTCAACACGAGGCAGCGCGGCCGGACGGTCGTAGAACTCGGTGCGGGTCGTGGCCACGTCCACCCGGGTGCCGTCGCCGGCGATCACGACCGCGGTGCCGAACTTCTCGTGCGGCACCGCCCGGCCGCCGAGCGCGGATGCGAGCGCGCGGCCGAACGCGATCCCGTCGCCTTCGACCGCGATGTCGAGGTCGAAGGTCGGCTCGTCCTTGAGGACGTCGCGCACGGCGCCGCCGACGAGGTACACGCCCTCGAACGGCCCGGACGCGGCCGCAGCCGCTTCGAACACCGGCGCGAATCCGGAGCGGGCCCGCAGCTGCTCGGCCAAACTGGCAACGACCACCGGGGCCTCGGCGACCGGCTCGTCGAGTGCGCGCAGGACGTCGCTGCGCGTGACCACTCCGACGACGGTTCCGCCGGAGACCACGGCGATGCGCCCACCGTCGGTCTGGGAGACGAGCCGCTGCGCCTCGGCGAGCGGCGTCCCCTCCTCGCAGGTGACGACCGTCGCAGTCATGACGCTCTTCACCGGCGCGTGCGCGAGATCGTGCCCGACCGCCTTGTCCAGATCCTCCCGCGTGACGACGCCCTCGAGCTTGCCGGGCTCGCCGACGAGGATCCCGCTCTGGCGATGCTGCTGGCACTCGACCATCGCGTGCGCCACCGTGTCGTCCGCGGAGACGAACCGCGCCGGGCGCGACATGATCTCGCCCGCGGTCAGCGCGCGGCGCACCGCGCTCGGGAGTGCCGAGAGGACGAGCGTGTGTGCCTCGTCCAGCGTCCCGCGAAAGACCGCGGAGGCGGCTTGCGCATGCCCGCCGCCGCCCAGCGCACCGGCCAAGACGGAAGCGTCGAGCTCGGCCACGCGGGTGCGGGCGACGCAGAACACGCGCTCCCCCATCTCCACGAGCGCGACGAGGCCGCGCGCGTCGGTCAGGTCGACGAGCTTGTGCACCAGGTTCGAGATCCCGTCGACGTACTCGGGCCAGGCGACCGCGGTGACGAGCACCTCGAAGCCGCCCGCGTCGTGCGTCTCGACTCCGGCCACCAGCGCCTCGAAGAGGGAGCGCTCCTGCGTGCCGAGGGGCGTGTGCAGGTACTGGGCGATCATGTCCTGGCGCGCGCCGTGTCGCAGGCACCAGCCGAGCGCGTCGGCGTCGCGCTGGGTGACCGACGGATACGTGAGCGAGCCGGTGTCCTCGTGGATCCCGAGCGCGAACACGGTCGCCTCGAGGGGCGTCGGCTCGATTTCGCGCTCGGCGAGGATCCCGACGAGCGTGGTCGTCAGCGCGCCGTCCTCCGAGAGGACGAGGCTCTCCTCGGGCAGCCACTCGGGCAGCTCAGGCGAGTGGTGGTCGAAGACGACGAGCTCGATCCCCGGCCGCAGCGCGACCTCCTCGAACTCGCCCAGGCGCTCGGCATGCACGGTCTCGACGACGATCAGCCGCGTGATCGCGTCGTGGTCGACGGTTCCCGTGTCCGCGATGCCGAGCTCGTCCGCATGCAGGCGGAAGAACTCGCGCACGTTGCGGTTCAGCGAGCCCGGCAGCGCCGCGACCGCGTCCGGATAGAGCCGCCGCGCGGCGACGAGCGACGCGAAGGCGTCGAAGTCGGTGTTCGTGTGCGTGGTGATGACGTCCACGGTCGAAGCGTAGTTCGCGAGGCTCGTGCGTCCTCTTGCAAGGCGCAGCCGGTGTCGGACGGAACGCTCATGCACGACGACGCCCGTCGCGCCTACCGGGCAGGGGCAGCCGCACGAGAACATGCCGCCCGATCTGACGCCGAACTTCTGCGTGGCCCTGACCGGGATCTTCCCGGGCCACGACTGAGCGCGACTACAGGTGCGCGATCGCGTCGATCTCGACCAGCACGCCGCCGGGGAGATACGCGACTTGCACCGTGGCGCGCGCCGGCGGCTGCGGGCCGACGTGCTTGCCGTAGATCTCGTTCACCGCGGCGAAGTCGTCGAAGTCGGCGAGAAAGATCGTGCACTTCACGAGCTGCTTCATGCCCGAGCCGGCCTCCTCGAGGATGGCCGAGATGTTCTGCATGACGCGCTCGGTCTGCGCCTCGATGCCGCCCTCGACCACCTCGTGTGAGTCGGGGTCGAGCCCTACCTGCCCGGCGACGAAGACGAGGTCGCCGCAGATGATTCCCTGCGAGTACGGCGCACCCTGGTACGGCGCGGGCGCGCGATCCGTTTTGACGACGTGCTTGAGAGTGGACATGGCGGGATCCTATGCCTCGACGCGTTCGATCGAAGCGCCCAAGGCCCGGAGCCGCTCGTCGATGCGCTCGTAGCCGCGGTCGATCTGCCCGATGTTCCCGATCGTGGACGTCCCCTCGGCGCAGAGACTCGCGATGAGGAGCGCCATGCCGGCGCGGATGTCCGGGCTCTCCATCCGCTCGCCGTAGAGCTTCGTCGGGCCGTTCACGATCGCCCGGTGCGGGTCGCAGAGGATGATCCGCGCGCCCATGTTCACGAGCTTGTCCACGAAGAACAGGCGGTTCTCGAACATCTTCTCGAAGATCAGCACCGTGCCCTGAGCCTGGGTCGCGACCGCGAGGGCGATCGACGTCAGGTCGGCCGGGAACTGCGGCCACGGGCCGTCCTCGATCTTCGGGATCTGCGCGCCGAGGTCGTCGCGGACGACGAGCTCCTGCTTGCCGGGCACGCGGACGGTCGTCCCCTCGCAGTAGTACTCGATGCCGAGCCGCTCGAACGCCGGCCAGACCGCGACCAAGTCCTGCGGGACGACGTCCTCGATCACGAGCTCGCCGTCGGTGACCGCGCCGAGGCCGATGAAGCTCGCGACCTCGATGTGGTCGGCGCCGATCCGCCACGCGCCGCCGTTCAGCTTCTCCACGCCGCGGATGCGCAGGACGTTCGACCCGATCCCTTCGATCTCCGCGCCGAGCGAGACGAGGAAGCGGCAGAGATCCTGGACGTGCGGCTCGCAGGCGGCGTTTCCGATCACGGTCTCGCCCTTCGCGAGCACGGCGGCCATGACCGCGTTCTCCGTTCCGGTCACGGACGCCTCGTCGAGGAAGAGCGGCACGCCCGTGAGCTGGTCGGCGCGCATGTGGAAGCGGCGGTTCGTCTCGACGTGGGCGCCGAGCTTCGAGAGCGCGTCGATGTGGACGTCGAGCCGGCGCCGGCCGATCACGTCGCCGCCGGGCGGCGGCACGATCGCCTCGCCGCAGCGGGCCAGCAGCGGGCCGGCCAGAAGGATCGAGGCGCGGATGCGGCGGCAAAGCTCCTCGTCCAGCTCGGTCTGCGGCGTGGTCGCCGCGTGGATGCGCACCTCGCCGTCGGAGCGGACGTCGACGTCGACGCCGATCCGCACGATCAGCTCGATCATCGTCGCGACGTCCCGGATGATCGGCACGTTGCGCAGGACGACGGGCTCGGAAGTCAGGAGGCAGGCGGCCAGGATCGGAAGCGCCGCGTTCTTGTTGCCGGTCGCGCGAATCGCTCCGTCGAGGGGCCGCGAGCCCTCGATCACGAAGGACTCGTACACGGCTTCGGTGGCCATGTGCTGGGTGAGTGCGGTATCCACGGCTAGAGGCGGCTCGGACTGCGGGCGGCGGCGGGCTATCCTACTGCGCCCCATGGTAGTAACTCGCGATCGCGCTTGGCAGACGCTCACGACGTACACGAAGAGCGAGGCGCTGCTGCGCCACGCGCTGGCGGTCGAGGCGGCGGTCGGCGGCTACGCGCAGCGGTTCGGCGAGGACGAGGATCTGTGGCGCGCGACGGCGCTCCTCCACGACTTCGACTACGAGATCCACCCCACGCTCGACAAGCACCCGCAGGACGGCGCGCCGATTCTCCGTGAGGAAGGCTGGCCCGACGAGGTGGTCGAGTCTGTGCTCTCCCACGCCGAGCACCTGGCGATGCCGCGCGATACCCAGCTCAAGCGGACGCTCTTCGCCTGCGACGAGCTGGCCGGGTTCATCCACGCGTGCGGGCTCGTGCGGCCCACGGGGCTCGAGGGGCTCGAGCCGAAGTCGGTCAAGAAGAAGCTGAAGCAGCCGTCGTTCGCGGCCGGCGTCCACCGGGACGAGGTCTATGCCGGCGCCGAGGGACTCGGGATCGAGCTGGACGACCACATCCGCAACGTGATCGAGTCGATGAGGCCAATCGCCGCCGAGCTCGGCCTGCGGACGGAGGCTCCGCCCGAATGAAGGTGACCATGCTCCTCGCGGACTACGCCGCGGTCGCAGACGGGAAGCTGACGATCGTCGGCGGCGGCTGGTCGGTCACCGGGCCGATTTCTCCTCCGTTCGCGATCGCCGTTCTCTTCGACGTCCCCTGGGACCAGGCGAACATGAAGCACCGGTTCCGGCTCGACCTCGTGGATGCGGACGGCCACGTCGTGTTCGTCACGGACGACGACGGCGAAGAGCACCCGCTCGCGCTCGAGGGCGAGTTCGAGACCGGCCGCCCGCCCGGCCTCAAGCCGGGGACGCCGCTCACGGTGCCGATCGCGTTCAACCTGCCGGGCCCGCCGATCCCGTCCGGCGGCCGCTACGAGTGGCGCCTGAGCGTGAACGGCGAGAGCGAGGAGAACTGGCGCCTGCCGTTCTCCACGCGCGACGAGTTCGAGGACGAGTCGGCCGTCTAGCGCCTCGGGGGCCGGCGGCGCTCCTCGGCCCGGGCTCCCTGGTCCAAGCGAACCCGCGCGCCCGCGCGCGTCATCCCCGCCCTGGGAGGGGGTCCCTCCACCCGCCACCCACGATCAAACCTAGCCGTGGCGCGCCTCGGGTTTGCGCCAATTTCGCGACGAAACCGCACCAAGAGCGCGCGGGCGCTACGCCGACGCTTCGGCCACGCCTGCGGCAAGGCGCTCGAGATCGTTCTCGTTCGTCCAGAAGCCGCATGACGCCCGCAGCCACCCCTGCGCGGGGAGATCGCGAACGACCACGCCCGCTGCGGCCAGGGAGGTCACGAGGTCGCCGGCGGGCACGCGCGGTAGGAAGCTGACCAGCGTCGCCTGGCCCGCTTCGGTCTTCAGCTCGCCGTGCGCGGCCATGAGCTCGCGGCACCGCTCGGCCATCGCCCGCGCATGCGCGAACCGCTCCTCCCCGGCCGCCCTCGCGAACGCGAGCGACTCGAGCAGTGCCGCGAGCGAGCCCGGCGGCGTCCAGCTCGACTCGAACCGGCGGGCATCCTCCTGCGGGCTCCAGTCGGTGAACTCGGCCCAGGAGAAGTACGACGGGTACGTCATGTCGAGCTCCTCGCAGAGATCCGGCCGCACGTACAGCGCCCCGGTCGAGTCGGGCCCGCACAGCCATTTCTGGCCGGACACCGTGTAGTAGGAGCAGCCGAGGTCGGCCACGTTCACGGGGATCGCCCCCACCGACTGCGCGCCGTCGACGAGCACCGGGATGCCGCTCCCGCCCAGTCGCTCCACCGGGATGACCTGGCCGGTGGTCCACAGGACGTGCGACAGGGCGATCAGCTTCGTGTCCGAGTCCACGGCGCGCTCGATCACGTCGATCGCCTCGGCGGCCGGCGCCTTCGACACCTCGGCGATCCGCAGCTCGAGCCCCCACGCCCGCAGCGCGCCGAGCAGCCCGGGGTGCTCCGCGTCGGTCGTGACCACGACGTCGCCCGGCTGGAGCCGCAGGCCCGCGACGACCGTGTTGCAGCCCTCCGTCGTCGAGGTCGTGAGCGCGATTCCCGCCGGGTCGCCGCCGACGAGCGCGGCCAGCTCGGAGCGCAGGCGCACGCGCATGTCGAGCACCTCCTCGAAGAACGCGTGGCCCGAGCGCCCCTCCGTGAGCCCGCGCAGGCTCCACGTGACCTGAGCCTCGACGCTCTTCGTCGGGAGCGGCCCGAACGTGCCGGCGTTCAGATAGGCGCTGTGCTCGAGCACCGGAAGCCCGGCGCGGATCTCCTCGAGCGTCACTCGATCACCGCCTCGACGGGCGCGTGGTCGGAGAGCACCGCGCCGTCCACCGTGTGCCGCTCTTTCGGCCACGCCCCCGGGCCGTCTGCAAGGGAAAGGCCGCGCACGAGGATCTGATCGACGCCGGGGATCGGTGCGGAAAAGCCGGGCACCGGATGCTCGCGCGCGTTGAAGTCGCCGCAGAGGATCGTCTGCTCCGCGGAGCCGGCGAACTCGGCTGCGCGGTCGATCTCGGCGGGCGAGCGCTCGCGGTCGTGCGAGGCATGGAGATGCACGACGACGATCCGGCGCTCGTCGACGGTGAGCTCGTACCGCTGGGCATACCGCTGCTGCGACCCGCGGCGCATGAGCGAGTCCCACCGGCCCACGCCGGGGTTGAGGAGCAGCGTCTGCCCCGTCCCGAGCCGCAGCCGCGAGCCCGCAAGCAGCACGTTGGCCTGGCCGGACACGAGCGAACGCAGGCGCGCGGGGTCGGCCGACGTCACCGCGCGGGCGAGCCGTGCCGGGAGCGGCGCCGGCACGGTCACCACCGCGCGCGCCGCCATCCCCGTCCACCCCTCGAGCCGGCCGAGCGCCCAGAGCGGCACCTCCTGGAGCGCCACGAGGTCGGGCCGGTCGCCCGTGACGAGCTCGACCATCCGGCGGAGGTACAGCTTGCGCGTCGGAGGATGCGTCCGCCCGTGGTACAGGTTCCAGGTGCGCACGAGCAGGCTCATCCGGGCGTAGTGTAGGAAGCGCGCCCATGCGCAGGAGATCCACCCGATTTCTCGAGCTGGTCGAACGGCAGCTCGACCTCTTCGCCTCCGAGCAGGCCGAGTTGATCCAGGAGACGAACGAGGCGCTGGCCCGCTACAACGAGGCCGAGCGCGACGAGGCCGAGGAGCTCTACGGCGACTACCAAGACCAGGTCGATGCGGGGCTCGACGCGCTGCTCGACATCCGCGAGGGATACGCGGCGGGGCTCGGCGAGGACGTCGACGACGAGTACCGCAACGCGTTCGACGAGCGTGTTCGCCGCCGATTTCCCACCTACGCGCTGGGCCTCTAAACACCGGCAAACCTGCCCACCGAGGTGTGGGTAGCCGTATCCCGCAAACGCTGTTCCTCTGCGACGATTCTCGTACATGGCAACCACAGTGCTCATCGTTGACGATCACCCCAGCTTCCGATCGAGCGCTCGAACCCTTCTCGAGGACGAGGGGTATTCGGTTGTCGGCGAGGCAGAGAGCGGCGCCGAGGCGATCGACGCGGTGAAGGAGCTCCATCCCGATCTTGTGCTCCTCGACGTGCAGCTGCCTGACTTCGACGGGTTCGAGATCGCCTCGCAGCTCAAGGGGAACGGCTCGCCGGACGTCGTCCTGGTTTCGAGCCGCGACGCCGCAGATTTCGGCACGATGGTGGTCGAATGCGGCGCACTGGGATTCATCCCGAAGGCCGAGCTGTCGGGCGCAGCCCTGCAGAGGCTCATGAAGTGACGAACCGACTCTCCGTCGGACTATGGACTCTGGCGGTCCTGGTCGCGGCGGTGGCGCTCGCGTTCATCGTCACGACCAACCACGCCGACGAGATGACGGCCCGGATGGGCCTTCAGGTCGTTGTGGCCCTGATCTTCATCGGATCGGGCCTCGTCGTCTGGACGAACCGGCCCGAGACGCGCACCGGCGCGATCATGGTGCTGACCGGGTTCGCCTGGTTCCCGAGCATCCTCACCCAGTCCAACGAGCCGATCCTCTACGGGCTCGGCTTCTGCTTCTTGGAGCTCGGCTGGGCCTTCTTCGCCTGGCTGATCCTCTCGTACCCCACCGGCCGGCTCGAGGGAATCGGGTCGAAGCTCGTCGTGTGGGGCGCCTTCGCGCTCATCCTCATCACCCGGCCCGCCTGGGTGCTCGTGTCGAACCTGGACGACCTCGACGGCCCGTCGAACGGGCTGCTCGTCTCCGACCGGCCCGAGCTCGCCGACGGCATCCTGCTGTTCGCCCAGACGACCGGGCTCGTTCTGATCGTGTCGGCGATCGTCATCCTCGTCCGCCGCTGGCGCGCTGCGACGCCGCCCATGCGCAGGACGCTCTCGCCTCCGTTCCTCAGCTTCGGCGTCACGGTCGTCCTCCTCGGGCTGGCGCTCGCGTTCGACGCCTCCGGGTACGGCCCGGCCTCGTTTTTCACCTGGGCTTCCGTCGCCGCGCTGCTCCTCGTGCCGATCTCGTTCGCGGTCGGGCTTCTGCGGACGAAGCTCGCGCGCGCGAGCGTCGGCCGGCTGCTGGTCGAGCTGGATGCCGCGCCGAGCGGCGGAGAGCTGCGCCAGGCGCTGGCCCGCGCGCTGAACGATCCGTCGTTGGAGGTCGCCTTCTGGCTCCCGGAGCAGGACGAGTTCGTCGACGCCGAGGGCGAGGTCGTGGTGCTGCCGCTCGACCCCGAATCCGGGCGGGCGGCGACCATCGTCGACCGAAGCGGTCGCCGCGTCGCCGTGCTCTTGCACGACGCGTCGCTCGTCAACGATCCGGATCTCCTGGACGGCGTGAGCGCCGCGGCCGGCCTCTCGCTCGAAAGCGAACGGCGCCTGGCGGAGCTGACCCGGTCGGAGGCGCGGCTTCGCGGCCTCGTCGAGGCGCTTCCCGACATCATGTTCCGGCTCGACCACGACGGCAACTACCTCGCCGTCCAAGCCGGCGACGAGACGCTCCTCACGCTTCCGCCGAGCGAGCTGATCGGACGCAACATCCGCGGCGTCCTTCCGGACCCGGTCTGCAACGAGATCCTGAACGGCATCGGACGCGCGCTCGAGACCCGCGAGGTGAACGAGATCGAGTACGCGCTCCCGCTGAACGAGGAGCTGCGCTACTTCGAGGCGCGTATCGCGCCGATCGGCCACGACGAGGTCGTCCTCGTGGTGCGCGACATCTCCGACCGGAAGGGCCACGAGCTCGAGCTGCAGGAGCTCCACGACGAGCTGCAGGCGCGGCTCGACGACCTCCAGCGCGAGCGCGAGCTCGTCCGGGCCGTGGTCGAATCCGCGCCCAGCTACTTCTGCCTCGTCGACACCGAGGGCCGCATCCGCCGCTTCAACCGGGCGCTCGAGCGCGCCTCCGGCTGCGGCGACGACGCGGCCACGCGCAACCGGTACTTCTGGGACGTGTTTCTCGCGGAGACGGACATCCCGCGCATGCGCGACGTGATCCTCGAGGCCGCCGCGACCGACACATCCTCACCCGAGCAGGAGGACGCCTGGCACGCGGCGGACGGGTCGCGGATGGACGTCGCCTGGACGATCACGCCGCTCTCCGACGACGGCCGCAACGACGAGCTTCTGATCAGCGGTATGGACGTGACCGACCGCAAGCGCCACGAGGCCGAGCTGCGCCGCTCCCGTTCGCGCCTCGTCGAGGCGGCGAGCGTCGAGCGCCGGCGCCTCGAGCGGAACCTGCACGACGGCGCCCAGCAGCGGCTCGTGTCGCTCTCGCTGTCGCTGCGCCTTGCCCACACCAAGCTCTCAACGGCGCCGGACGAGGCCGAGAAGCTCCTGTCGGCCGCTTCCGACGAGCTGGGCCACGCACTCGAGGAGCTGCGCGAGCTGGCCCGCGGCATCCACCCGGCGATCCTCACCGACCGTGGCCTCGAGCCCGCGCTCCAGTCGCTCGTCATGCGGGCCTCCGTCCCGGTCACGCTGGCCGAGGCGCCCGGGGAGCGGCTGCCCGAGGGCGTCGAGGCGGCCGCCTACTACGTCGTCGCGGAGGCGCTCACGAACGTGGCCAAGTACGCCAACGCATCCGCCGCAACCGTGCGGGTCTCCCGCGCGAACGGCCGCGCGGTCGTCGAGGTCTCGGACGACGGCGTGGGCGGCGCCGACCCGATGCTCGGCTCCGGCCTCCGCGGCCTGGCCGACCGTGTCGAGGCGCTCGACGGGGAGCTCCGCGTCGACAGCGCTCCCGGCGAGGGAACGACGATCCGCGCCGAGATCCCGGTCGAGTCCGCTTAGCCCGTTACTCTCAGTCCGTGCGCGTCGTATTGGCCGATGATTCCGTCCTCCTCCGGGAGGGCGTGGCCCGGATTCTCCAGGAGGCCGACTTCGAGGTGGTCGGTCAGGCGGGGAACCCGGACGAGCTCATGCTGAAGGTACGCAGCTACTCGCCCGACGTGGCCGTGGTGGACATCCGCATGCCGCCGACGCACACGGACGAAGGTCTCCAGGCGGCGAAGGAGATCCGCGAGCGCTATCCGAGCTGCGGCGTGCTCGTCCTCTCGCAGTACCTCGAGGCCGACTATGCGCTCGAGCTGCTCGCCGACAGCGCCGAGGGCATCGGATACCTGCTCAAGGACCGCGTGGCCGACGTCGGAGAATTCGCCGCGGCCGTGCGCCGCGTCGGCGAGGGCGGCTCCGCGCTCGATCCGTCCGTCGTGTCCCAACTGGTCGGCCGCCGGCGCGCGGACGATCCGCTTGCCGAGCTGACGCCCCGCGAGCGCGAGGTGCTCGGCCTCATGGCGGAGGGCCGCTCGAACTCCGGCATCGCGGAACGCCTGGTCGTGACCGAGCGCGCCGTGGAGAAGCATGTGACGAGCATCTTCCAGAAGCTGCGGCTGCCTGCGTGCTCCGAAGACCACCGCCGCGTGCTCGCCGTGCTCACGTACCTGCGCGCGTAAAGAACGTCCCACTTCCTCCTGCAAATCGGCACATTCTCACGACGCTGGAGCGGTATCGTTTTCGGCGGGTATGCGGGTGGAGGGAGTCTCCTCCCCTCCCAGGGTGGGGGTAACTCGCGCGCGAGGGCGCCAGGCCACGGCGCGGGTTCGGTTCGCCGCACCCCGAGACACAGGGTGACCCGCTTACCGGCGCGGCCGGGGGCTGCGAGGCTCCTCGTATGAACCGGACGCTGCTTATCTCACTCGTCGTTGCAGGCGTGCTCGTGCTCGCTCTCGCCGGCTGGATCTACCGCGGCGTCCGCTGGACCGTGCGCCCTGCGCGCGGCCGCCGCCGGCTCGTCGCCACGCCGCGGTTCGGCTAGCCGCACCGCCAAAGCTTTGCTCCGGCGCCTGGCGCCAACAAGCTCCGAGGACGATGGTGCGGCCCGTTTCGACGGGCCGCCCGTCGTTTATGCGTCGGGTTCGTCGCCCATGTCGTGCCCCGCGACCACCTCGGCGGCGTCGTCGCCGTCGAAGGAGCCGGGGTCGTCCACGCCGACAGGAGGCCCGGCGTCGTTCTCGTCGTGGTGGCCGGGATGGGGGTGCGTCGCCACGTCGACCGCGCCGCCCTCACCCCGCTTGCGGAAGTAGTCGAGAAGTCCCATGCGCGGCACTTTACGGTGGCGACCTGCCGACTAGAGCCAGGACGGCGCATCCTGCTCGTCGTCAGTGCGCCTCCAAGCCTCTTCGAAGATCAAATTTTGGGCGTCGGTTTGGTCGGCGAGGAGTGCGAAGACCGCCTCGTAGTCAGCCTCGGGCTCGACGTCGATTCCAACAAAGTTTGCGCTGTGGCGCTCGTGATGGGCATGCATCGCGCTCAACCGGTCGAGGATCTCCATCTGGTCGTCCTCCGGCATTGCCTGGGCGTTGAAGATGATCCGAAGAGTGCGATGGCCGCCGAGTTCGACCACGTCCTGGATGATTGGGAGCCCTTCCTCGGAGAGCCCGTCACATCGCACTATGTCGCCCCAATTCACGCAGTACGCGTACCAGGGCACGTTCCTGATCTCATATCGGTCGGCCCCAAGCGGTAACGCCCAGAGGCGCTCGGCGCTCGGATCTTCGTCCGCGGGCAGCTCGATCAAGACCTTGACCAGCTCGTTGCCGTCTTCGTCGCGCTCAGCCAGCGTCATGGGCGGAGTCTAAGCCGGGTCCGCTGTGCATTCGATCCTCGCGCGGGTAACCCCCACCCTGGGAGGGGAGGACGGTCCCTCCACCCGCAAACCCGCTGAAACGGTAGCCGCCGGGCGGCCGGAAAATCGCGCAGATGTGTGCCGATTTCGTGCCAATTCGCCGCGCCGGTCGCGCGTGGCCGGTGAGGAACGCTCAGCGCCGCCCGAAGCGATGGCCGACCGGCAGCGCGCCGGCCACATCCTCTCCGGACGCTCGCCGGGCGAGCGGGGCCAGCGACTCGACCTCCGACACCAGGATGTTGCGGTTGCGGTCGTGCCGCTCGAACCTACCGCGGGCGAGGATCAGCGTCTCGCCGCGTACGACTGCCCGGTTTCGCTCGTACACCGCCTCCGGGACGATCAGGTTCACCTGGCCGTGCTCGTCCTCGAGGAGCATGAAGAGAACGCCGTTCGCGGTCGTCGGCCGCTGGCGCGCAATCACGAAACCCGCGAAGGCGACCGAAGCGCCGTGGCCGCTCTCCATTAACGCGACGCTGTCCAAGACGCCGTCCGGCAGGTACGGGCGCAGCAACTCCAGCGGATGCACGTCCACGGAAATGCTCGTCGTGCGGTAGTCCGCGGCCATGCGCTCCCACGGGGTCTCGACGGGCAGGTCGGGGATCTCCGTCTGCGGCTCCAGAGGAAGGGCGAGCTGGCGCTCCGCACCGCCTTGGCCGACCGACACCGAGCGCGCCACGAGGCCGAGCCTCCATAAGAGCTGCCGCCGCGGCCAGCCGAACGAGTCGCACGCGCCCGACGCGACGAGCGCCTCCAGGCCGGGACGATCCAGGGGCGCCCGCTGCCCCAGGTCGCGCACGCCGGTGAACGGGCCGTTCAGCTCGCGCTCGGCTTGGAGCGCCTTGGCCGGCGCCTCGCTCAACCCGCGGACGTATCCGAGCCCGACCCGCACCGCGCCGCTCTCGATCCGGCACGACGCGTCCGAGCGCTGAAGGTCCGGCGGACGCACCTCCACCCCGCGCCGCTGCGCGTCCCGCACGAGGCTCGACGGCGGGTAGAAGCCCATCGGCTGCGCGTTCAAGAGCGCGCACAGGAATTCGGCCGGATAGTGATGGCGCAGCCACGCCGACTGGTAGGCGAGCAGCGCGAACGCGGCCGCGTGCGACTTGGGGAACCCGAACGACGCGAAGCCGAGGATCTTCGAGAACACGAGCTCCGCGGTCTCGCGCGGCACGCCGTTCCCGGCGGCGCCCTCGATGAACCGCTCGCGGTAGGCCTCGATCGCGGCCTCGCTCCGCTTGCGGCTCATCGCGCGCCGCAGCCCCTCGGCCTCCCCCACGCTGAACCCGGCCAGCGCGACCGCGACATCGAGCACCTGCTCCTGGAAGATGATCGTCCCGAGCGTTTCGCGCAGCGGCTCGGCGAGCAGCGGATGGTCGACCGGCGCGACGTACGACGGGTCCTGCCGCAGCTGCTCGCGCCCGTGGACGTACGGATGGACGGCCTTCCCCTGGATCGGGCCTGGTCGCACAAGCGCGACCTGCACGGTCAGGTCGTCGAGATTTTCGGGCCTGGTGCGCAGGAGGCTCTGCATCTGTGCGCGGCTCTCGATCTGGAAGAGCCCGACCGTGTCCGCGTCCTGGATCTCGCGGTAGACGCCGGGATCGTCGAGCGGGATGCGCGACAGGTCGATCGGCGTGCCGTGCAGCGTGACGATCTGGTCGACGCACTCCTCGACGGCCGAGAGCATCCCGAGTCCGAGCAGGTCGATCTTCAAGAAGCCCGCGTCCGAGCACGAGTCCTTGTCCCACTGGCACACCTGGCGGCCTTCCATCGCGGCGGGCTCGATCGGGACGAGCTCCGTGAGCGGCCGGCTCGAGATGACCATGCCGCCCGGGTGCTGGGAGAGGTGGCGCGGCAGGCCGGCGATCTCTGAGCACAGCTCGCGGAACGCCTTCCAGCGCGGCGAGCGGGCACGGCGTTCCGCGTCCGGAAGCAGCTCGAGCTCCTCGTCGATGCGGCGCGCATCCCAGCCGTTCGAGATGCGCGCGATCCGCTCGAGCTCCGCCGGTGGGAGGCCGAGCGCCTTGCCGACGTCGCGGATCGCACCGCGTGCGCGGTAGGTGGAGAAGCTCGCGACGAGCGCGGAATGCTCACGGCCGTAGCGCTCGCAGACGCCGACGATCAGCTTCTCGCGGATGTCTCGGGGGAAATCGAGGTCGATGTCGGGCACCGAGGCGAGCTCGCGGTTCAGGAACCGGCCCAGCTTCAGGTCGGTCGCCACGGGATCCACATGCGAGAGCCCGGTGAGGTAGCAGACGATCGAGCCGACCGAGCTGCCGCGCCCGCGGCCGGGTGGGAGCAGATGCCGCGGCGAGCCTGGCCCGCGCACCTCGGCGGCGACCTCGCGGGCCAGCTCGAGCACCTCCCAGTGGAGGAGGAAGAAGCCGGAGAGGCCGAGCTCCTCGATCAGCGCCAGCTCTTCGCGGAGGCGGGCCTCGGCCGCGGGGTTCTTCTTCGGGTAGCGCTCGCCGAACGCGGACGCGCAGACGCGATGGAGCTGCACGGCGGCCGGATCGGGCCCATCCGAGAAGTCGGGATAGCGGTAGCCGAGCTCCTGGGTCAGATCGAACTCGAGCCGCTCGGCCAGCTCGACCGTGGTCGTGAGTGCGTCGCGGTCGTTGGGCCAGCGGGCGACGACTTCGGCCGGGGAGAGCAGCGCGCACTCGTCGTTCCCTCGCCGGTCGGGCTCGCAGCCCTCGAGCGACGTGCAGCTCTTGATCGCGACCAGCACGTCCTGGAGTTGCACCCGGGACGGGTCGTGGGCATGCGCGTTCCCGGTGACGACGGTGCGCAGGCCGAGCGCGCCGGCCAGGTCGCGCAGGGCGTTGTTGCGGCGCGCGTCGCCCCGGCTGAGCGGGCGCTGGAGCTCCACGAAGAAGCGTTCGGGTCCGAGCGCCTGCGCCAGCCGGGCCGCGCCGTTCGGGTTGTGCACCGCGAGCCCGAGGCGCGCGCAGCCCGAGAGGCAGACGAGCCCGTCGGCGTTCTCGGCGAGCGTTTCCTGATCCAGGCGCGGCTCGCGCCGCTTCCTTGCATGCGACCGAGTGAGGAGCCGGCAGAGGTTCGCGTAGCCCGCCGGGGTCTCCACGAGCAGCGTCACGTGCGAGCCGCACGCGAGCGTGACCTCCGCCCCGGTGATCGCCCGGACGCCGAACTCGCGGCCCGCATGCGCGAACTCGAGCGAGCCGTAGAGCCCGTCGTGGTCGGTCAGCGCGAGCGCCGGGTAGCCGTGCTCCGCCGCCGCGAGGATCAGCTCCTCGGGCCTGGATGCGCCGTCGAGAAACGAGTAGGCGCTGTGGCAGTGGAGCTCGATGTAGGCGGACACAATACGAACGTATGTTCGTCTCGATCCTCCCCCACGTCAAGCTAGATTGCGCGCCATGGAGCCCGTGCTCATCCGGCCCGGCGAAGGCGAGCTGGTCACCGACACCGGCCGGCGGTGGCTGCACATCCTGTGCGACCTGCCCCAGCTCTGCGCGGTGCTGATCCGCCATGCCTCAGGCGAACCGGGCCCCGAGTTGCACGTCCACCGGGAGCACGCGGACTGCTTCTACGTCCTCGAAGGCACGCTCGTCGTCACGCTCGGCCCGGACGAGCACCGCCTGCGGCCCGGATCGTTCGCGCTCGCGCCGGCAAACGTCATCCACACGTTCCGAAACGGCGGCGACGACGACCTGCTGATCTTCAACCTCCACGCGCCCGGCGGCGGGTTCGCCGGGATGCTGCGCGGCGCACGGGACGGCGTGCCGGTTGCCTGGGACTCGTTCGAGGCGCCGGCGGACGGCGGCCGTACGGTCGCGGACGCCGTCGTGCGCGGCCCGGGAGAGGGCGAGCCGCTCGACGCCGGCGGGAACCGTTTGCTCTTCAAGGCGCAGATCACGGACGGCGACGGAACGCTGTCGGTGACAGAGACGACGATCGCGCCGGGCTTCCCCGGGCCGCCGCTGCACCTGCATCGCGGCTTCGTGGACTGCTTCTACGTCCTCGAGGGGGCGCTCGGGCTCCGCATCGGCGAGGAGACGGTGTCGGCCGGGCCCGGAACGTTCGCCGCCGTACCGCGGGGCAACCCGCACACGTTCTTCAATCCCGGTGACGAGCCCGTCCGCGTGGTGAACGTGATGGCGCCCGGCGGATTCGAGGCGTACATCAAGGAGCTGTGGGCGTCGGGCTCGCCGCCGTCACCCGAGGTCGCCCTCGAAATCGGCGCCCGCTACGACATCGAGCTCGCCTAGCTCCTGGGGAGAACCCGGCACGAAACCGGCGCGTTTTGTGCCAGACACGCGCGGATTTCCTCGATACCGTTTTGGGCGGGGCGGGGGGAGTCCCAGTGAGACGGGCGCGCGCACGTCTGACGTTTAAGCGCGCTGCGTGAACCACCCGCCCACTTCCTCGTCCAGGAACACGACCGCGTTCTGACCGCTCTCGAGGACGACGTCGAAGTAGCGGCGCCTGACCGGCGCCTCCGTCCACCAGCGGTCGACCACGCGCCACTCCTCGCGCACGCGGGCGACGCCGAGCCGGTTCACGCTCACCGGCGTCGCGCCGATTCCGACGCCCTGCGTCACGACGAGCGCCCGCCGGGGCTCGTTCAGTCGTCGCGCGGAACGAGGATCGCCCGGGTTTCCGGGATCCGGGACCACGGCGCCACCTCCACAACCGTGCAGACCGCGTCCAGCCCGACCCCGGCCCGCGTTTGCCGAAGCCCGGAGCGCAGCCGCTCCCTGAGCCTCGAACCGCGCGGGCGAACCAGTTCCGCCTGCGTTCCTACCGAATCCGCCAGCTCGCCCAGCTCGAGCCGCAGCGCGACCACGGGCGCGGTCAGATCCGCGAGCTTCGGGCGCAGCGCGGTTCGCAACCGTTCGGGCTCCGCCGTCGGCTCGCGCAGCGTGAGCGAGGCTCTCCACGAGCCGCCGCCGACCAAGCGCGCGGAAAGGGCGACCCGCCGAGGCGCCCTTCCCCCACGCTCCGGTCGTGCGAGCAGCCGGTCGAGGAGCGCGGCGAGCGCCCGCTCGAGCGTCAGCGAGTTCCCGACCGCCTCGGGGAACTCGAGCTCCTCCACGATCTCCCCGGGCGGCTTGCGGCCGGCGACCTTCGCGCCGGCCTCGCCGCTGACGATCCGCCACGCCTCCGCGCCGTCCGGGCCAAGGCGGTCGGCGACGGAGGCCTGTGGCAGACGCGCCAGCTCCCCGAGCCGCTTGATTCCGAGCTCGGAGATCTCCTGTCGCCGCTCGGATGAGAGCGACAGGAGATCGAGCGGAAGCGGCTCGAGGAACAGCGCCCTCTCGTCGTCGTCGACGACGAGGATCCGATGTGGAGGAGCCACGGTCGCGGCCGCGAGCGCGGTGAAGCGCCGCGTGGCCGCACCGATCCGCGGCTCCCACGATGGACCGACGGCATCGAGCGCCCGCCGCAGGACGGCGTTCACCCCACCCGCGAGCCGCTCGATGCCATCGGTCTGGAAGAACACGAACCCGGGGCGGGGAGACTCGACCGCGAGGCCGGCCTCCTCGAGGCTGCGCAGGATCTTCTCCCACCCCGCCTCCGCCGCGGCCGGGTCGTGCTCGGCGAGGACGAGCTCGGGACAGAGAGCCAGCGCCTCCGAAAGGCGCATCTCTGCCTGGACACCGAACGCCTCCGCCGCCGAATTGCAGGGCCCCACGATCTGCTGCCCGGGCGCCGGGGCGAGCGCAACCGGGCGTTCCCGAAGCTCAGGCCGACCCTGAAGCGCGGCCCTGAGGGGGAACACCGAGATGGAGAGACAAGCGATCATGGGAACGTATGTTCTACACGAACAGGTGTTCCCCTGCAAGAATGATTTCCGTGTTCGACCACGTGGACATCCGCGCCTCGGACCGCGAAGCGACCGAGCGGTTTTTCGACACCGTCCTCCCCGTCATCGGGATCGAGAAGGACTGGTCGGACGCCTCCCTCGTCGAATGGGGCGACTTCTCGTTCTCGCTCGCGGACGACGAGAAGCCGGTGACGCGACGGCTGCATATCGCGTTCGCGGCCGCCTCGCAGGCGCACGTGGATACGTTCCACCGTGCGGGCGTCGAGGCCGGCTACCGCTCCGACGGCGAGCCCGGCCTGCGGCCCGAGTACCTGGAGGACTACTACGGCGGCTTCCTCCTCGATCCCGACGGAAACAGCGTGGAAGCCGTCCATCACGGCCGCGTGCCCGCGTCCGGGATCGACCATCTCTGGATCCGGGTCTCCGATCTGGCCGCGTCGCGGGCGTTCTACGAGCGCGTCGCCGGGCACGGTGGGTTCCGAGTCGGCCACATCGAGGATGGCTACGCGAGCTTCCGCGGGGGCGGGCGTTCGTTCTCGCTGGTCGAGGGCGAGCCGACCGAAGGGCTGCACTTCGCCTTTCCAGCGGCGACGAACGAAGCGGTTGATGCGTTCCACGCCGACCTCACCGCCGCCGGCTACGCGGACAACGGCCCGCCCGGCGAGCGGCCGATCTACCACGAGGGCTACTACGGCGCGTTCGTGCTCGATCCCGATGGGTCGAACATCGAGCTCGTAAACCACAACCGCTAGGGCAAGTCCGGAAAGGCCGAGAGCGGGAGCACCATGTTCGTCCCGTCCTCGCGATGCAAGACGAGGCCCTCCAAGGCGCCGTCCTCGATCCGCAGCCCGAAGCTGTTCTCGCCCATCCGCGCCTCACGTCTCTCACCGTCGACGACGATGTCCACGGCCACGATCGTGTCACCCACCAGGCCCATGACAACAGCACCCGGCGGTATCAGATTGACGCTGAGCACGAGCCCGTCCGGCCCAGGAGTCCCTGCTCCGCCCCCGCCGTTCGGGAGCACTGCGTGGACGATCCTGTCGTTCGTCGTCGGGGCGACATAGAGCATGTCCGTCGCGCCGCCGAGGCCACTGAACGCCAAACGGCCTCCGTCCACGACGATGTCGCCGAGGCCCGTCTCGAGGCCACCGGTTCTCCAGGCGAGATCACGCGCCTTCAGGTCGGCATCGTTGGAAGGCCGTCGAAAGATGCCGTACAGCTCGTCCACCGGGCCTGGATCCGGGCCCACGAATATGAAGGACATGGTCCCGCTGCTCTCGCCGTCGGGCATCGGCTCCCCGGGATCGAAATCCTCGTAGTTCTCGTAGCTCACAGGGTGATCTCCGCGGCGCCGTCGAGCATCCGCGTCAGCCGCGGAACCACGTCGAGCACGCTTTCCTGGGCACACCACGCGATGTCCTCGTCGAGCCCCGCGCTGAACAGGTTGCGCGCGCTCTGGCTCGCTCGCAGGCCGTCCTCGACCGAGGCGAACGCCGACGCCAGACGCATCGCTGCGACTCCGGCATCGGTGGGATCGCCGTCGAGCGCCTCGACGATCCGCCCCGCGCACACCGCGTCGTCGAGTACGAACTCGCCCTTCACGCCGGCGCAGATGACGGCGACGTCGTCCCCGTCTTCCCGGGCGGCGGCCACTACGGCGCCGAGATTCAGGAGAGATGCCGCGTAAACCCGGTCGCAGCGCTCCGCCGCGGCGACGAGCGCCTTCGTCCCGTTCGTGGTCGTGAGGATGACCGTCTCGCCGTGGCCGTCGGTGAACTCGCTCGGCGAGTTGCCGCGGTCGAAGCCCTCGATGCGAACGCACGCACGCTCGCCCGCGAGGACGCCCTCGGCCAGGGACGCGCGCAGCGCCCGCGCCTCGTCGACCTCGCCGCAGCAGAGAACACGTCCGTGACCCGACGAAAGCGCCTGGGCAATCGTCGACGTGGCCCGCAGGACATCCACGACGAGACCCGTCGGGGCCTCCGCGGCCTCGGCGGGAGTGAAGGCGACGTGAACGCGCATGGGCGCGCGTGACGTTACAGCGCCGGGCTACGATCCGGCGCGATGTCCGAGCCGATGACCTGCTACCGCCACCCGGGCCGCGAGACTTACGTCTCGTGCTCGAACTGCCTGCGCCCGATCTGCACCGACTGCATGGTGCAGACCGCGGTCGGGATCAAGTGCCCGGAGTGCGCAGGCGTGCCGACCGGCGTGAAGAAGGCGACGACCACCGCCCGGCGCGCGGCCGGCGTGGGCACCGGCGCCCTCGTGACCAAGACGTTGATCGGGATCAACGTGCTCGTCTTCCTGGGGCAGCTCGCCCAGGGCGACACGACGCGGCTGCAGAGCGACCTGTTCATCAACGGCGCGCTGTACGGCCCGGCGGTCGCACAGGGAGACTGGTGGCGCCTCGTCACGGCGGCGTTCCTGCACGCGAGCTTCGTCCACATCCTCTTCAACATGGTGATTCTCTGGTGGTTCGGCCGGCCGCTCGAGGAGCTTCTCGGCCGCGGCCGATTCCTCACCGTCTACCTCGTGGCGATCCTGGCCGGCTCGGCCGGCGCGCTCGTGCTCACACCCGACGTGGCGACGATCGGGGCGTCCGGCGGGATCTTCGGGATCCTCGGCGCCGGCATCGTTCTCGAGCGGCGAGGCATTCCGGTCTTCGGCGGGTCGGCGCTTCCGGTCGCGCTCTTCAATCTGCTCCTCGGCTTCTTCATCGGGAACGTGTCGATCGGCGGCCACGTGGGAGGACTGATCGGCGGAGCGCTCGCGATCGTCGCCCTGGGCGGCTTCCGCGGCGGGCATGCCGCGTACATGAAGATCGGCGCCATCCAGATCGCAGGCATCGCGGCGATCGTCGCCGGGACGCTCCTCGTGTCCTATCTAGCCGTCGCGCAGTACATGTAGCCCGGTTTTCGCGCGGTCCCCCGGGGGACCCCCATGTTGCACCCCTTGGTGGCGACCCTATCGACGAAACCCGCACGCGTGGGAAACGGAACCGTGCCGAATGGGACCTGGGCTAGCCGCCCACCGCGACGGCCCTCACGCCGGCCTCGGCGAGGGCCGCCTGCGCCGCCGCCAGCCGCGCCAAAGGAACCCGGTACGGCGAGCAGCTCACGTACGCGAGGCCGATGTCGTGGCAGAACGTGACCGACGCGGGATCGCCGCCGTGCTCGCCGCAGATGCCGAGCTTCAGGTCCGGCTTCACGGCGCGGGCGCGCTCGATCGCGATCTTCATCAGGTCGCCCACGCCGGACTGGTCGAGCGTGGAGAACGGATTCGCCTCGAGCACGCCGTCGTCCAAGTAGCGCGTGAGGAACCCGGCCTCCGCGTCGTCGCGCGAGAAACCGAGTGTCGTCTGCGTGAGGTCGTTCGTCCCGAAGGAGAAGAAGTCGGCCTCCTCGGCAATCTCGTCCGCGCGGAGACAGGCGCGCGGCAGCTCGATCATCGTCCCGATCAGGTAGTCGATCTGGTGCCCGGCCTGCTCGAGCTCCGCCGAGGCCGTGTCGAGCGTCAGCTCACGCAGGCGGCGCAGCTCCTCGGCGAAGCCGACCAGCGGATGCATGATCTCGACGAGCGGCGCGGCGCCCGTCTTTTCCTCGACGGCCAGTGCGGCGCGGATGATCGCGCGCACCTGCATGACGTAGATCTCCGGGAAGAGGAGCCCCAGCCGGCAGCCCCGTGTGCCTAGCATCGGATTCGCCTCGGTCAGCGAGCGGATGCGCGCCGCCATCTGCGGCGTCTCGGCCTCCTCCAGCGGCGGCAGGAACTCGTGGAGCGGCGGGTCGAGCAGGCGGATCGTCACCGGCAGCCCCGCCATCGCCTCGAAGATCCCCTCGAAGTCGGCCTGCTGGAGCGGGAGCAGCTTCGCAAGCACGTCGCGGCGCTCCTCGTCGGTCGAGGCCAGGATCATCGCGCGGACGAGCGGCAGTCGGTCCTCGGCCATGAACATGTGCTCGGTGCGGCACAGGCCGATGCCCTCGGCGCCGAACTCCCGCGCCTTCGCCGCGTCCTCGGGCGTGTCCGCGTTCGCGCGCACGCGCAGGCGGCGCACCTCGTCGGCCCAGCCCAGGATCGTCTGGAAGTGCTCGTTGATCTGCGGAGGAACGAGCTCGACGTCGGCGAGGATCACGTGGCCCGAGCCGCCGTCGATCGTGATCCGGTCGCCCTCTGCGAGTGAGTGCTCGCCGAGCCGGATCGTGCGCGTGGCCAGGTCAACCTTGAGCGCTTCGCAGCCGGCGACGCACGGCTTGCCCATCCCGCGCGCCACGACGGCCGCGTGCGACGTCATGCCGCCGTGGGCGGTCAGAACGCCGCGCGCCTGGATCAGCCCGTGGATGTCATCGGGCGTAGTTTCACGGCGGACGAGGATCACGTCCTCCCCGGCCTTGCCCCACTCCTCGGCCGTGTCCGCGTCGAGCGCGATCTTCCCCTTGGCCGCGCCGGGCGAGGCGTTCAGGCCTTTCGCCGCAATCTCGTAGGTCGCCTTCGGGTCGATCATCGGATGGAGCAGCTGGTCGAGCTGGTCCGCCTCGATGCGCGCGATTGCGTCCTCGCGCGTGATGAGCCCCTCGTCGACCATGTCGGTGGCGATGCGCAGCGCGGCGCCCGCCGTGCGCTTGCCGCCCCGCGTCTGGAGGATGTAGAGGCGCCCCTCCTCGACCGTGAACTCGATGTCCTGCATCTCGCGGTAGTGCTCCTCCAGGCGGCGCAGGTTGTCGACCAGCTCGATGTAGGCCTCCGGCAAAACGGTCGCCATGCCCGCGATCGGCTCGGGGGTGCGGATGCCGGCGACGACGTCCTCCCCTTGCGCGTTCGCGAGGAACTCGCCCCACACGCCCGGCTCGCCCGTCGACGGATCGCGCGTAAAGCAGACGCCGGTGCCTGAACTCTGGCCGCGGTTGCCGAACACCATCTGGACGATGTTCACCGCGGTTCCGAGGTCGTCGGGAATCGCGTGCGCGTGCCGGTACACCTGGGCGCGCGGTGTCTCCCATGAGTCGAACACGGCGCGCACCGAGCGCTCGAGTTGCACGCGCGGGTCCTGCGGGAAATCGTCGCCCGCGCCCTCGCGGTAGAGCACGAGGAAGCGCGCGACGAGGCCCTTGAGGTCGTCGGCGGTGAGCTCCACGTCGTGCTTCACGCCCCGCTCGGCCTTCAGCGAATCGAGCGCATCCTCGAAGCGGTCGCCGCCGAGGCCCGCGACCACGTCGCCGTACATCTGGACGAGGCGCCGGTATGCGTCGTACGCGAACCGCTCGTTCCCGGTCGAGCGCCCGAGACCCTCGACCGCCTCGTCGTTCAGCCCGAGGTTGAGGATCGTGTCCATCATCCCGGGCATCGAGATCGCCCCGCCCGAGCGCACCGAGACGAGCAGCGGATCGTTCGCGTCGCCCAGCTTCTTGCCCGCGTGCTCCTCGAGCGTCCCTAGGTGCGTTTCGATCTCCTCGGTCAGCCCGGCGGGCAACTGCTTCGCATTGCGCATGTATTCGACGCACGCGGCGGTCGTGACCGTGAACCCCGAGGGAACCGGGATCCCGAGCGCGGTCATCTCCGCAAGGCCCGCGCCCTTGCCGCCGAGGAGCTCCCTGCCGACCCCGGCGCTTTCGGAGAAGTCGTAGACGAAACGCATCCGCGAAGTCTCCCATGTTCGGGGCCGCGGGATGCGTAACGCGTTACGCGATCTTCTTCAGCTGGGCGTCCTCGTCGAGGCCGCGGTAGTGGGCCGAAACGTTTTCCTTGTACGCGTCGTCGAAGCCGACGCCGCTCTCGTACTCAGGGGAGTCGAGGACGTCGTCCTTTGCGAACGCCACCTCGACGATCTCGCTCTGAGGTTCCACGGTCTCGATCGCCCAGGCGGGAACCGCGTAGCGGCTCTTGCTGAGACGCCCGACCGTCACGGTCGCCCACGAGCCGTCGAAGCTCGCATGGTCGATCTTCCCGATCTCGTCCCCCCCGCCGACCAGCTGGTATCCGACCAGGTCGTCGGAGAAGCGGGGGTTTCCTTCGCTGTCCTTACGCATGCGTGTCCCTTCTGGTTGCCTGATCAGCGCATAGCCGATGCGCCGATCCCTAAACGGGAGAACCGCGTAAGGGTTCGGTCAGGACGGACGGCGCAGCAGCGGGCGCTCGCTCAGCCAGGCGATGCCGCGGATCGCCATCCAAAACGGGGTCAGGATCCCGTAGAAGAGGATCAGGCCGAGCCCGAGCATGGTCATCCAGATCACCCACCGCCAGAGCGGAATGGGCTTGCGCGATTTCATACCGTGGCCTCTTTCGCGTCGAGGCGGCGCTGTTCGACGAGGCGGATGATGCGGTGCGCGGTCTCCTCGATCGCCATGTTCGAGACCTCGACGACCGGGCACCCGAGCCGGCGGTGGACCGCCTCGGCACGCGCGAGCTCCTCGTAGATCTCGGTCAGCTCCGCGTACTTCTTCGGCCCCTTCATCGTGCGGACGCGCTGCGTGCGAACGTTGTGGAGCGTCTCGGCGTCGATCGTCACACCGATGATCTTCGTCGGGTCGAGGTCGAAGAGCTCCGGCGGCGGCTCGACCTCGAGCACGATCGGGACGTTCGCCGTCTTGTAGCCCAGGTAGCCGAGGTAGATCGAGAGCGGCGTCTTGGAGCTGCGGGAGACGCCCACCAAGACGATGTCCGCGTCCTGCAGTCCGTAGGCGCCGACGCCGTCGTCGAAGCGCACGGCGAACTCGATCGCGGCGATGCGTTTGAAGTAGGCGGAGTCGAGCACCGGCCGCGGGCCCGGCTCCATCCGGGCCGGCAGCCCGGAGACGCGCGCGACCGAGTCGATCGGATGCCCGAGGACGTCGCAGTAGTGGATCCGGTAGCGCTTGCAGAGCGTGCGCATCGACTCGCGGTAGTTCGGGTCGACGAGCGTGTAGATCGCCACGGCGCGCCGGCCGCGGGCCCGCTCGGCGGCGAGCTGCACGTCGTCGAGGCTCGCGATTCGCGGGTGGCGAACCACGTCGAAGGACAGGTTCGGGAACTGATCCTCGACCGCCGTTGCGAGCCGCGCAGCGGTCTCGCCGGTCGAGTCCGAGATCACGTGGAGCTCGACAGGATCGTCCATGCGGGGAGCCTAGCGGGGTATCTGGGCCAGGTCTCCCAGGCGGCCGACCGCGTCGCGGACGTCGAGCAGGAGCCGCAGGCGGTTCGCGCGGATCGCCTCGTCCTCGGCCATGACGAGCACGTCGTCGAAGAACGTGTCCACCGGAGGGCCGAGCTCTGCCGCGGCGGCGATGCCCGCGGCGAAGTCGCGCTCCGCTACGGCGGCCTCGATCTGCGGGCCGGTTGCGGAAAGCTGCTCCACGAGGGCGACCTCGGACGGCTCCGTGGCGAGCTTGGGATCAAGCTGCTTCGCTGCGCCGTCGGCGCGTCCGGCCAGGCGGTTGGTCCGGTCGTAGGCGATGTAGGCCTTGGCGAACTCCTCGGTCTCGACCGCGGCGGCGAGCGCCTCGGCCAGGCGTGCGACCGCGCCGAGGTCTTCGAGCCCGGATGCGCGCGCGGCGCGAATGAACTCCACGGGGACGTCGAGGAGTCCTTCGAGCCGCTCGACGACGAAGTCCCAGACATCCGAGGGGTCGTCCTTCACGGCGGCGTTCTGGTTGGTGAGGAGCTCCAGGTCGCGGGCTACGAGCGCCTTCACGTCGATCTCGATCCCGGCCTCGGTCGCGAGCCGGCACAGACCGATGGCGGCGCGGCGCAGGCCGAACGGGTCGCGCGAGCCGGTCGGGCGCTTGCCCAGCGCGAAGGCGACGGTGAGGCTGTCGAGCTTGTCCGCGGCTGCGAGCACGCGTCCGGTCTCGGTCTGGGGCAGCGGACTGTCGGCCGCGTCGGGGAGGTACTGCTCTTCGATCGCCATGCAGACCGCGTCGGGGAATCCGGCGAGGCGCGCGTACTCGGCGCCGATCGAGCCCTCGAGATCCGGGAACTCGCGGACCAGCTCTGCGGCCTGGTCGGCCTTCGCGAGCCGGGCCGCTTCGCGGGAGGCGTCTCCCCCGCCGAGCCCTTCGACCAGCGCGACCAGCCGCGCCGTCTTGTCGGCGAACGTGCCCGCGTCCCTGACGAACGTGATCTTGTCGAGCTGCGCCGCGAGCGTCTCGATGCCCTTGGCGACGTCGCGCTCGAAGGTGAACGAAGCGTCCTCGAGCCGGCCGGCCAACACGCGCTCGTTCCCCAGACGGACGAGATCGGGATCGCCGCCGTTCGCGACGAACGCGAAGCGGTTTCCGCCCAGGGGGAAGTAGCGCTGGTGCGACTCCATTGCAGTCGTCACGACGCGCTCGGGGAGCTGGAGGAAGCGCTCGTCGAAGCTGCCCTCGAGCACGGTCGGCGATTCGTTCAGGAAGACGACCTCGCCGAGCACGCGCGGGTTCGGCTCCGCGAGGCCGAGCGCCGCGAGCCCGTCGCGGATCGTCTGCTCGCGCACGGCCTGGTCGGGCTCGACCCCGGCCTTGCGTAGCGCCTTCGCGTAGTCGGTCGCCGCCGCGATCTTGACCTCGCCGCTCGTGAACCGGTGCCCGTACGAGACTCCACCCGAGGGAATCCCCTCCACGTCCACCGGGATCGTTTCGCGGTCGAGCTTCACGCAGATCCAGCGCACCGGGCGGGAGAACCTCAGTCCACCCGCGACCCAGACCATCGACTTGCCGAACGCGAGCCCGTGCACGAGCTCGGCGACCTGCTCCGGCAGCGAGTCCTCCAGTCCCCGCCCCGCGACGGTGAGCCCGAGGAATCCGTCGCGAAGCTCGAAGCTCGTCCACCGTGACGCCGTGCTTCTTGGCGAACCCGGCCGCGGCCTTGTCGCGCAGGTTCTCCGGCGGGCCCTTGACCCACTCGTCGGCGGCCACCTCGGCGACATCGGCGGCGATCACGGCGAGCCGGCGGGGGCCGACGAGCACCTCGGCCCCGGGGAAGCGCTCGCGCAGCTGTGCCTCGGCCGCAACGCACGCGGACGCGGGCAGCTCCTCGCAGCCGATCTCAACCAGCAGCGTCGCCATCGGATCCCACGGTCAGCTCGGCGACGGCGCGCGCGAGGTTGCGGACACGGCCGATGTAGGCGGCGCGCTCGGTCACCGAGATCGCTCCGCGCGCATCGAGCAGGTTGAACGTGTGCGAGGCCTTCAGCACCTGGTCGTAGGCCGGAAGCGGAAGCCCGGCGGCGATCAGCGAGCGGCACTCGTCCTCGAACTCCCCGAAGCGGCGCGTGAGCACCTCGACGGGCGCGTACTCGAAGTTGTAGGCGGACCACTGGCGCTCGCTCTCGCGGTACACGTCGCCCCAGGTGACTCCCGGCGCCCACACGAGATCGAAGGCCGAAGACTTGTCCTGGAGGAACATGGCCAGCCGCTCGAGCCCGTACGTGATCTCCGCCGGAATGAGGTCGAGCTCGAGCCCGCCGAGCTGCTGGAAGTACGTGAACTGCGTGACCTCCATCCCGTCGCACCAGACCTCCCAGCCCAATCCCCACGCGCCGAGCGTCGGGCCCT
The DNA here is from genome assembly GCA_963716435.1 of uncultured Thermoleophilia bacterium. GTDB lineage: Bacteria > Actinomycetota > Thermoleophilia > Gaiellales > Gaiellaceae > CAVRUF01. Next base: position 1,841,669 of record OY970312.1, on the reverse strand, counting down.
CCCAGTCGTCCTCGACGAGCCGCACGTCGTGCTTGGTGAGGTCGATCCCGACGGCTTCGAGCGAGCCGAAGTAGAGGTCGAGGACGTCGGCAGGAGCAGGCTTCAGGATGACCTGGTACTGGAAGTAATGCTGGAAGCGGAACGGGTTCTCGCCGTAGCGCCCGTCGGTCGGGCGGACGACCGGCTCGACGTAGGCCGTGCGCCACGGGTCGGGCCCGAGGCAGCGCAGGAACGTGGCCGGATTGAACGTGCCCGCGCCAAGTTCCGTGTGGTACGGCTGCATGAGCACGCAGCCCTGCTCGCCCCAGTAGCGCTCGAGGGCGGCGATCGTCTCCTGGTAGGTCGGCGCGCTCATCCGTCGATCCTACGCGCGCTGCGCGGTCTTCAACCGGAACCCGCCGTGGTACTCGTACGAGCCCTCGATGACGCTCTGCGCGTCGCGGCGACCACGCTCCGAGATCCCGGTCCCGGCCGCGTCGGCGAGGGGGCGTTCGAGCAACCCGCGGATCGCGTCGAACCCTTCCGGCGCGATCGGGATCGACCCCGCCTCGCACGCCGCGCACACGCCGCCGCCGGCCTTGGGGGAGAACCCGACGAGCGGAACCTCCTCCCCGCACCCGGCACAGCCGGCCAGATGCGGCAGGTACCCGGAGAGCCAGAGCAGCTTCAGCTGGAACGAGAGCACGAGCGGATCGAGCGCGGGCTTCGCGGGCAACTCGGCCTCGACCTCGTCGAGCAGGTCGAGGAAGCGCGCGAGCGCATGGAACGCCTGCGGGCTCTCGTCCCCTTCGAGGAAGAGCTTGGACACCGCCTCGAGCCCGATCGAGCCGACCGCCAGCCGGTAGCCGTCGATACGGCTTGCGTCGTGCGAACGGACGAGATGCGCGGCCGTGACCGTGTGCAGCTCCCCGCGTCCCTCGTGGAGGACGAGCTCGACGTGGCTGAACGGCTCGAGGCGCGCACCGAACCTGGAACTGGTTTTCCGCGCGCCCTTGGCGATCCCGCCCACGCGCCCGCGGTCGAGCGTGAAGAGGTGGAGGATGCGATCCGCCTCCCCGTAGCGGATCGAGCGCAGCACGACCGCCTCCGTTTTCCAGCTGCGGCCTGCCATTCGGGCCAGTGTAGTTCCCTCACGGGATGGTTACGCTGAGCCGATACGTTCTCTTGGGACTGTGGCGAAGGTCGAGCTCTACGTAACGGACTACTGCGGCTATTGCGTCCGCGCGAAGGTGCTGCTCGAACAGCGGGGGATCCCGTTCGAGGAGATCCACGGCGAGCGCGACCCCGGCGTGCGGGAGCGGATGGAGGAGCTGACCGGCGGCTGGACGTACCCGCAGATCATCATCGACGGCAAGGCGATCGGCGGCTACTCGGAGCTCGCGGCAATGGATCGCTCCGGCGAGCTGGCCGCGCTCGTCTCCTAGATCTGGCAGGTCGGGCAGAACCAGGTGCCGCGGCCGGCGACGCGGATCTTGGCGATCGGCGTGCCGCAGCGGTCGCACGGCTCTCCCGCACGCCCGTAGACGCGGAACTCGTGCTGCATCGAGCCCGTGCCGCCGTTCGGGTCGCGGTAGTCGCGGAGCGTCGCGCCCTGGCGCTCGATTCCCAGACGGAGGACGCGGCGGACCTCGGTGCGGAGCTTGGCGATCTCCTTCGGCGTCAGCTCGCCGGCCGGGCGCAGCGGATGGATGCGTGCGCGCCACAGCGCCTCGTCCGCGTAGATGTTCCCGACGCCGGCGACCGCGCGCTGGTCGAGGAGCGCTCCCTTGATCGGCGCGCGGCGGCCTTCGAGCCCCTGGGCGAAGCGGGCGGTCGTGAACCCGGACTCGAGCGGCTCGACGCCGATTCGGCGCTCGTCGAGGTAGGGCTCCAGCCGGCCGGGCTCGAGGAGGAGCCAGGTCCCGAAGCGGCGCGTGTCGGAGTAGGCGAGCGTCGTCCCGTCGTCCAGGAGCACCTCGGCGCGGCGATGCGTGTGCGGCTGCGCGGGATGCGTGAACCCGCCGGTCATGCGCAGGTGGACGAGCAGCGTCCGGCCGCTCGCGAAATCGACGATCAGGTATTTGCCGCGGCGGCGGAGCTCCTTCACGCGCTCGCCCTGGAGCTCGGCGGCGACCGCATCCGGTGCCTCGGGGCGCGTCAGCCGTCCGTCGGTGATCTCGACCCGCTTGAACGTGCGGCCGGCGAGCCCGGGCTCGAGCTGCGTGCGGACGGTCTCGACCTCGGGCAACTCGGGCATGGCCGAAACGCTATCCCGCGGCCACCGCGCCGCGTCGTCTAGTCACCCGCGCGCCCGTGTTACTTCGGGTGTCCCATGTCCCGCCCACCTACGGTTCAGCCTAGTTCGAAAGAGCGCACGTGTCTGGCACGGGGCGTGCCGAGATCGTGCCGATCGATCCCCAGGTCCTGCCGCGCGGGCCGCCCGCTCAGCGGACGACTTCGAGCACGATGCCGCGCTCCGGTGGCGCCGAGCCGCCGAGGATGTACGCAGCCCGCACCTCATCCGCGGCCGCGTCGGCGCTCGCCTGGTCGCGGGCGTGGATCCGCGCCAGCGGCTCGCCCACGCCGATCTCGTCCCCGCGCTTGGCGAGACAGACGATGCCGACCGCATGGTCGATCTCGTCCTCCTTCGTCACGCGGCCGGCGCCGAGCATGAGCGACGCCAGCCCGATCCGTGTGGCCGCGATCCGCTCGACGAACCCGCCGTCCGGCGCCGCGACCTCGTGGACGACGGGAGCGACGGGGAGCGCGTCGAGCGAGGGATCGCCGCCCTGGGCCCGGATCCAGCGGTCATACGCCTCGAGCGCGGCACCCGACGTGATCGCTTTCTCGCCCAGCCGCCGCCCTTCGTCCGTATCCACGTCCAGGTCCGAGAGCGCCAGGAGATGCCCCACGGCGGAGAGCGTCAGCTCCGTCAGATCGGGCGGCCCTTCGCCGCGCAGGGTTTCGACCGCCTCGCGGATCTCCACCGCGTTCCCGACGGCGCGGCCGAGCGGCTGGTCCATGTCGGTCAGCTCGCACACGACCTCGCGGCCCGCCTCGCGCCCGAGGGCGACCATCGCGTCGGCCAGGTCGCGCGCCTCGTCGAGCGTCTTCATGAACGCGCCGTCCCCGACCTTCACGTCGAGCACAATCGCGTCGGCGCCTGCGGCGATCTTCTTGGACATGATGCTGGCCGCGATCAGGCCGATCTGATCCACCGTCGCCGTGACATCGCGAAGCGCGTACAGCCGCTTGTCCGCCGGGACGAGATCGGCGGTCTGGCCGATGATTGCCATGCCGACCTCGCGCACCTGGGCGATGAACTCCTCCTGAGAGAGCTCCACCCGGAAGCCCGGGATCGACTCGAGCTTGTCGAGCGTCCCGCCCGTGTGCCCGAGCCCGCGGCCGCTCATCTTCGCGAACGGCACGCCGCACGCGGCCACGATCGGCCCGATCACGAGCGAGGCCTTGTCCCCCACGCCGCCCGTCGAGTGCTTGTCGACCACCTTGCGGCCCAGCGGCGACAGGTCGATCGTTTCGCCGCTTCGCACCATCGCGTCGGTCAGCGCGTGCGTCTCGGCGGGGGTCAGCCCGCGGAAGTAGACCGCCATGCAAAACGCGGACATCTGGTAGTCGGGCACGTCGCCGCGCGTGTACGCGAGCACGAAATCCGAGAGCTCGGCGGCGGAGAGCTCCTCCCCGTCGCGCTTGCGCCGGATCGTCTCCGCCGGGAGGATCACGGCTCGACGAACGGCTGGCCGAGGAGCTTCGACGACGGCTTGCCGCCGAGCCATGCGTTCACGGTCGCGCCCACGTCGGCGAACTCCCCGTCGTGCTTGCGCCCGCCCGCGTTGCGGCCCGAGACGTAGGCGAGAAGCAGCGCGTGCTCGCGCGAATGGTCGGTCGAGGGCGTCGTCGGGTCGCAGCCGTGGTCGGACGTGAGGATGAGCAGGTCGCCCTCGCGCAGCGCCGCGAGGAGATCCGGCAGCCGGCGGTCGAAGTCCTGCAGGCAGCGCGCGAAGTTGACCGGGTCGTTGCGGTGGCCCCAGAGCTGATCCGTCTCGACCAGGTTCACGAAGATGAGCCCCGTGTCGAGCGTCTTCAGGAGCTCCTCCGTGAAGTTGATGCCCTCGACATTCGACTTGGTCGTTTGGAACTCGTCGATGTCCTGGCCGGCGAAGATGTCGCGGATCTTCCCGACGCCGTGCACCTTCACTCCCGCTGCGCGGATCTGGGACAGGTAGTTCGGCTGCGGCGGCAGGAGCGACCAGTCGTGCCGGTTCGTCGTCCGCGTGTAGTTCCCGGGCTCGCCGACGAACGGGCGCGCGATCACGCGGCCGACCGCGTGGCGCCCCGTCAGGATCCCGCGGGCCAATTCGCACGCCGCGTACAGCTCGTCGAGCGGAATCGTCTCCTCATGCGCGGCGATCTGGAACACCGAGTCGGCCGACGTGTAGACGATCCACTTGCCGGTCTTCTGATGCTCCTCGCCGAGCTCCTGGATGATGTCAGTCCCGGAAGCGGCCTTGTTGCCGAGGACACCGCGGCCCGTCTTGTGCGCGAAATCCTCGATGATCTCGAACGGGAACCCGTGCGGGTAGGTCGGCATCGGCTCGGGGGTGATGATCCCCATGAGCTCCCAGTGGCCGGTGGTCGTGTCCTTGCCCTTGGAGCGCTCGAGCAGGCGTCCGGCGACGGCCGGAGCGCCGGGTTGAGGTGGACAGCCCTCGAGGTCCTCGATGTTTCCGAACCCAAGCGCTTCCAGGTTGGGGAGATCGAGCCCACCGACCGCACGAGCGACATTGCCGAGCGTGTTCGAGCCTTCGTCGCCGTACTCCGCTGCGTCCGGCAGCTCTCCCGCCCCAACCGCGTCGAGCACAATCACGCAGGCGCGCGGCATGGTGCGGCTATTCTAGTGGCGGCATGTTGGACACCATCCTCGGACTCTTCGGAATCGTCGTTTGGATCGTCGTCGTCGTCTCGTTCGCGGCGGCCGTGACGTACCTCGTGATCCGGATCAGCCCGGCCGACAAGCCGGACAAGAAACCGCCGGTCGAGCCCGAGCTCGAGCCCGAGACCTAGGCCTCGACGAGCGCGGCGACCGGCGTCGACTCGATGCCGTGCGCCTCGCCGACCGCTGCGTACGTGAGCCGGCCGCCCATCGTGTTCACGCCCTTCGCCAGAGCGGGGTCGCTCGTGATCGCGGCCTCGACGCCCTTGTTGGCGATCGCCTCCACGTAGGGAAGCGTCACGTTCGTGAGCGCCATCGTGGACGTGATCGGCACGGCGCCGGGCATGTTCGCGACGCAGTAGTGCGTCACTCCGTCCACGACGTAGACGGGATCGGAGTGGGTCGTCGCGTGTGAGGTCTCGAAGCACCCGCCCTGGTCGATCGCCACGTCGCAGACGACCGAGCCTTGCTTCATCCCCTTGATCATCTCGGCGGTGACGAGCTTCGGCGCGAGCGCGCCCGGGATGAGGACGGCGCCGATGACGAGATCCGATTCGAGCACCGAGCGCTCGACCTCGAGGGCGCTCGACATGACCAGCTCGACGCGGCCCGAGAGGATCTCCTCCAGGTAGCGGAGGCGGTTGACCGAGCGGTCGAGGATCCGCACGTGCGCGCCGAGGCCCATGGCGATGACGGCGGCGTTGTAGCCGACCATCCCGCCGCCGAGCACCGTGACCTGGCCCGGCGCGACGCCTGCGACGCCGCCCAGCAAAAGGCCACGGCCGCCGACGGGCTTCTCCAGGAAATGCGCGCCGGCCTGCGCGGAAAGTCGCCCGGCGACCTCGCTCATCGGCGCGAGCAGCGGAAGTGCGCGGTCCGGGGTCTCGACGGTCTCGTAGGCGATTCCCGTGGTGCCGCTGTCGATGAGCGCCCGCGTCAGCGGCTCGTCGGCGGCCAGGTGGAGGTAGGTGAAGAGCACGAGGCCCTCGCGGAGGCGGTCGTACTCGGGCGCGATCGGCTCCTTGACCTTCAGGAGCAGGTCGGCGGTTTCCCAGGCTTCGTCGACCGAGACGATGCGCGCGGCGACCGCGGCGTAGTCCTCGTCCGGGAAGGAGCTGCCCTCGCCGGCCGCGGTCTCCACCATGACGTCGTGGCCCGCAAGGGTGAGCTCGCGCGCGCCGGCAGGCGTCAGGGCGACGCGGTACTCGTCCTGCTTGATCTCTTTGACGACGCCGACACGCATAGCGCGCGAACGATATCGCGGTAGCGGCCGTCAACGTTCAACGACCCGCGACGCATTGCGCAGCCCCGGCGACCGTCCGCTCGGGCCATGACCGGGGTCTGACCCCGGTCGTGGCCGTTTCGGACGTGGCCGTGCGATGAAAGCCCTGCAGTTGCGGAGGTTTTCGCGGTCGGCGGTTCTCCACTCGTTTGGTTGAGAAGCCCGATGGTCGAGTTCCCGCAGGCTGGTCAGGCCGTCGAATTGCGCAGGTGGAGCAGCAGGCCGATCAGCGTCTTCGAGTCCTCGATCTCACCGAGCCGCGCCTCGACCTCGCCGGGCGCCCAGAGCTCGACCTCGACCGGTTCCGACGGATCGTTCGCCGCTTCGCCGGGCTCGACGTCGCGGGCGACGAACAGATGGACGAGCTCTCGGCTGTAGCCCGGCGTGGCCCAGTACACCGGGCCCGGCTCCCAGGTGCCGCCGCGGTAGCCGGTCTCCTCGCGCAACTCCCGCCGTGCCGTCGCGAGCGGCTCCTCGTCCCCGTCGATCACGCCGGCCGGCAGCTCGACCAGCACGCGCTGCACGGCCTCGCGGAGCTGGCGGACAAGCACGACGTTCCCGGACGAGTCGCACGCCAACACCGCAACGGCCGGGCGCCGGTCGACGATCTCGCGCTGAGCATCGCCCCACCGCTCGACGCTGACGCCGAGCACCTGCCCCTGGTAGACGACCTCGCGGGAGTCCGGCTCAGGCACGGGCGGCCGCGACGAGGGCGAGCGTCACGTCCACCATCGCCTCGAGATCGGCCACGGCGATGAACTCGTCGGAGCTGTGGATCCGCGACATTCCGTTCGCGAGGTTCGCGCACGGGCGGCCCTTCTCGTTGAAGACGTTCGCGTCCGCCCCGCCGCCGGCGGTGATCAGGCTCGGCGTGAACCCGCACGCGGAGACCGCCGCCGACGCGAGCCGCACCACGTCGTCCTCGGCGCGCAGGCGATAGCCCGAGTACTTCTCCTCCAGCGTGATTTCGACCTCGCACTCCTCCACGGACGCTGCGAACGTGAGCGAGTCGACCATCTCCTGGACGAGCGCCGCGAGCGTCGGCTCGTCGTGCGAGCGCGCCTCGGCGACGACCGAGCAGAGCTCCGGGACGATGTTCCGCGCCGTGCCACCCGTGATCATCCCGACGTTCGCGGTCGTCTCCGCGTCGAGCCGACCCAGCCGCAGGTCGGCGATCGCCCGGGCGGCCGCGGCGATCGCGGAGCGCCCGTCCTCCGGGCTCATCCCGGCATGAGCGGCGCGGCCGCGGAACACCGCGTCGACCGAGGTGGAGAACGGCGCCGCGCCGACGATCTCGCCGAGCGGGCCCGCGTGGTCGTAGCAGTAGCCGAGCGGCGAAACGATCGCGTCCAGGTCGAGCGCGTAGGCGCCCTCGAGCCCGGTCTCCTCCTTGGCCGTGAAGACGAGCTCGATCCCGGCGTGCGGAATGCCCTCGTTCAGGATCCGCTGCGTCGCGACGAGCATCGTCGCCACGGCGGACTTGTCGTCGCCGCCGAGAATCGTGTCGCGGGCGTTGCGCACGACGCCGTCCTCGACGACGGGCTCGATCGAGTCGGTCGGCGGAACCGTGTCGAGATGCGCGCAGAGGAAGATCGACGTGCCCGGCACAGTGGGAGCGAGCCGCGCGACGATGTTCCCCGTGTTCCCGTCGATCTTCGAACCCGCGTCGTCCTCGGTGAAGTCGAGGCTCAGGTCGCGCAGTTCCCGCGTGACTCGTTCGGCTACCGCACGCTCGTCACCGGGAGGGCTCGGGATCGCGCAGAGCTCGAGGAAGAGATCGAGGACGGACATCGGTCGCGATTGTAGGCGCGAGCGCGGCGTGAGAAAGTCGTGCCTATGGTTCGCTGGCTGCTGCTCGCGTTCGCGATGTTCGCGTTTTCCGCCTGTAATGAGAGCGCGGACGAGGTGAACGGGACACGCTGGACGCTCGTCTCCGGCCACGGCCCGGCCGGCGAGGTCCCGAATTCTGCACAACCACCCGGTCACGCTCGATATCGGCCGGGACGGTGCGGCCGGCGGCCAGGCCCCTTGCAACTTCTACGGCGAGGTGCGCCTCGACGATGGAAAGGTCACGAGCACTCAGGGCGGCATCGTCACTACCGCGATCGGCTGCGAGCCACCGTTTGACGCGGCCGAGACCGCCTACTACGAGGCGCTGGGCGACGCGACCGAGTTCGAACTCGAGGGCGAAGACCAGCTCGTTCTCACGGGCCCGTCGTCCGAACTGCGCTTCGAGCCGAGCTAGGCCGTCGTCTCGACCGAGCCCACGCCGTGGCCCGCACGCGCGTCGCCGCAGTCAGAGATACTCCCCGTCGTGATCGTCCGGGTTCTCATCGCCGTCGCCGTCCTGGGGCTTGCCGCCTGCGGAGGCGACTCGGGCTCGTCGGCCGATCCGGCCGGCACCTGGACGCTCACCTCCGGCTCCGGCGACGTCTCGGTCCTCGCCGACCATCCGACGACGCTGATCGTCGCCGAGAACGGCGCCGGCAGCGGCCAGGCCACCTGCAACGTGTACGGTGGCCTCACGCTCGCCGACGGCACCGTCGAGGGCGAGATCGCCGGGACGATGATGGCCTGCGAAGGCGAGCAGGGAACGGCGGAACAGGCGTACTTCGCCGCGCTCGGCGACGCAGACGCCTACGAGGTGGACGGCGACACACTCACCCTCACCGGCCCGGACGTCGAGCTGACGTTCGAGCGGTTGTAGCCCTCGCCGGGGGGGGGGGCATACTGGGCCTGTGCTCCGATTCGTCCCTGCGGCGATCGTTTCGCTCGTTCTCCTGACCGCCTGCGGTGGGATCGGTGAGACGTCCGACACGCGCACGAACCCCGAGGGCCAGTGGGGGTTCGTGTCCGGATCGGGGCCCGGCGGCGAGATCGCGAGCGTCGACGGATACCGAACCACGCTCGCGCTCGAGGGCGACCAGGCCGGCGGCATCCTGGCCTGCAACGCGTTCGGCTTCGACTCGGTACGCATCACGGGGAACCGGATCGTCCTCGGAGAGGCTCGGACAGACGGCAGTCGACTGTGACGAGGATGTCGTCCCGTTCGCCGACGCCTACAAGCAAGCGCTCACGAGCGTCACAGGGGTCAAGCGGACCGGTGACCGGCTCGTGTTGACCGGTCCGTCAGTCGAACTCGTCTACACCGAGATCGAACCCGTCACGCTCGACGACCTCACAAGCCGAGCCTGGACGCTCAAGGCGTTCACGGACGCCCAGGGGGAGCACGACGCCGTCGGCGATGCCACCGTCCGATTTGGCGAATCCGGCAGGATCGACGGGACGACGGGCTGCCGGCCGTTCGACATGGTTGTCGCGGTCAGACCGGGCTACGGACTCCAGGTGACGAGGTCGCACGGATTCCCGTCCTCCGCCCTGGACGAATGCGCGGAGGAAGCGGACCAGGAAGCGGCGCTGCAACGGGTCTTCGGTGCGATGGGCACCCAGTTGAACATCGACGGCGACCGCCTGACGCTCAGCGCCCAACGCGGCTACGAACTCGTCTACGAGACCGACTGACTAGACGGAGGACTCGAGCGCGCCGACGTGTGTGCGAGCCCGCTCGACGGCTGCACCCACGAAGTCGCGGAACAGCGGCGCGGGCCTCGTGGGCCGCGACTTGAACTCCGGGTGGAACTGGCTCGCGACGAACCACGGATGGTCGGGCAGCTCGACGATCTCGACCAGGCGTCCTTCCTGGTACGTCCCGGAAATGACGAGGCCGGCGTCGGCGATCTGCTGGCGGTAGTGGTTGTTCACCTCATAGCGGTGCCGGTGGCGCTCGTAGATCACGGCCTCGCCGTACGCGGCGTGCACGCGTGAGCCCTCGACCACGTCCACGGCCTGCGCGCCGAGGCGCATCGTCCCGCCCAGGTCTTCGATCTCCTTCTGCTCCGGGAGCAGGTCGATGACCGGGAACGGCGTCTCGGGATCCATCTCGGTCGAGTTGGCGCCGTCCAGGCCGACGACGTTGCGGGCGAACTCGGACACGGCGACGTGCATCCCGAGGCAGATGCCGAGGTACGGAATCTTGCGCTCGCGGGCGACCTGGCAGGCGACGATCTTGCCCTCCCAGCCGCGCGAGCCGAACCCGCCGGGGACGAGTACGCCGTGGGCGCGTTCCAGCTCGGCGGCGGCCTCCTCGACGCTCATTCCTTCCGCGTCCACCCAGCGCACGCGCACGTTCACGCCGTGGTGGATTCCCGCATGCTTCAAGGCTTCGTGGACGGACAGGTACGCGTCGGCGAGCTTCACGTACTTGCCGACGAGCGCGATCTCGATCTCGCCCTCGCGCTGCCCGATTCGCTCGACGAGGTCGTTCCACTCGCCGAGGTCGGCCTCGCCCTCGGGCAGGCCGAGCTTGTCGCAGACGAGCGTGTCGAGGCCCTCCTCGCGCAGCCGCTGGGGAACGAGGTAGACGTCGCTGACGTCCTCGTTCACGACCACGGCGCGCGAGTCCACGTCGGCGAAGAGCGCGATCTTCTCCCGGATGTCCCACGAGAGCGGCTCGACCGAGCGGGCGACGACGACGTCGGGATGGATCCCGATGCGGCGCAGCTCGTTGACCGAGTGCTGCGTCGGCTTCGTCTTCAGCTCGCCGGCCGTCTCGATGAACGGCACGTAGGTGACGTGCAAATACAGGACGTTCTCCGCTCCGGCCTCACGGCGGAACTGGCGGATCGCCTCGAGGAACGGAAGCGACTCGATGTCGCCGACCGTGCCGCCGATCTCCGAGATCACGACGTCGGCGTCGCTGGCCGAGGCCACACGCCTGATCCTGTCCTTGATCTCGTTCGTCACGTGCGGGATGACCTGCACCGTCGACCCGAGGTACTCGCCCTTGCGCTCCTTCCGGATGACCGCGTACCAGATCGACCCGGACGTGTGGTTCGCGTTCTTCGTCAGGTTCTCGTCGACGAAGCGCTCGTAGTGGCCGATGTCGAGATCGGTCTCGGCGCCGTCCTCGGTCACGAACACCTCGCCGTGCTGGAACGGGCTCATCGTGCCGGGGTCCACGTTCAGGTACGGATCGAACTTCTGCACCTGGACACGGAGCCCGCGGGCCTTCAGGAGACGGCCCAGCGAGGCGGCGGTGATGCCCTTCCCGAGGGACGAGACGACGCCCCCGGTGACGAAGACGTACTTCGTCGCGCGGCGGCTCATCCCGGAAATCCCGTGCCTCGGATCACGGGGTTCAACCGTAGCAGCACCGGGCGACGTCCGCGAAAAGTCAGAGCGAGCCGCTCGTCTGGATGAGGTTCGCGAGCCGGTCGAGCGACTTCTTCGGCAGCGATCGTGCGCCTTCGGTCCCGAGCCGCCACCAGGGACCGCCGACGCGAACCGTGGCCAGCGTCCGCTCGCCGGCCGCCTCCAGCGTGACGGTGATGTCGAGCTTCTGCTGGACGTCGTGCCAGGCGAGCGTGTACGGCGGATCGACCGTACGGATGAGGATCAACCCCTGTCCACCCGCCTTGCGCAGCAGCCCGGGACGACTCGACCGGCGCACCTCCCAGCGCGCGCCGCTCGCAAGGCCGCGACGGTCCGGCTGCACGCCCGAGTAGCCCGGCCACCAGTCCGGCAGATGGAACGGCTCGGCGAGAAACGACCAGACGTCGCGGACCGGCGCGTCGAGCTCGCGGGTCGCCTCGCTCACGCGCGACCAAGAGAGGCAAGGAAGTCGGCGCCGCCCAGCATCCGCTCCAGCTCGTCGCGGCGCTGCGCGTCATCGAGCCGCTCGATCTTCGTGTGCGTCGGATCGCCGGGGATCTTCTCGACCCGGAAGTGCGCCTCGGCCACGCTCGCGATCTGCGGGAGGTGCGTGATCGTGATCACCTGCGCACGGTCGGCCAGGGTCCGCAACGCCTCCGCGACTGCATGAGCGGTCTCGCCGCCGATCCCTGCGTCGATCTCGTCGAAGACGACCGTCGGCTCGCCCGCGCCCGTCTGGGCGACGACCCGCAGCGCGAGGGCGACGCGCGAGAGCTTCTCCGCCGGAGGCCGTCTCGGCGACCGGGGCCAGCTCCATCCCCTCGTTCGGGCGGATCAGGAACGCGACCTCGTCGGCACCTGTTGGGCCGGGTGTCCGCTGGCGCACCTCGGCGCGGAATTCCCCGCTGCCCATGGCGAGCCCGCCGAGCACCGACTCGACCTGAGCGGAGAACGGCTCGGCGTTTGCGCGGCGCGCTTCGCCGAGCGCGGTCGCGAGTGCGGTCGCCTTGGCTTCGGCCTCGGCGAGCGCGCGGTCGGCCTCGGCCAGCGGATCGAGCCCGGCCTCGGCGGCGTCCAGCTCGCGCTGCGCCTCGGCGGCGCGCTCCAGCAAATCCTCGTAGGTCGCGGCGCCGAAGCGGCGCTTGCCCTCGGCGATGCGGTCGAGCTCGGACTCGATCTCGTCCACGCGGCCTGGCTCCGCCTCGAGGGACGCGAGGAATCCGCGCAGCGTCGACGCCGCGTCGCTCAGCGCGACCTCGGCCTGGCGGATCTCCAACGCGACCGCGTCGAGCTCGGGTGCGATTCCGGTGACTCGTTCAAGTGCAGCGTCGGCCTGCGCGGCCTGCTCGGACGCGCCCGCACCGTCGCCGTCGGGCACGAGCAGCTCGGCGGCCTCCCCGGCCGCGGACGCGAGATCCGTGACGTGGCGCAGCCGCTCGCGCTCGGCCTTCAGGCGCTCCTCGTCGCCGGGGCCGAACCCGGAGGTGCGCTCGACCAGCTCGGCCAGCTCCGCCAGGTGCGCCTCGCGTCCCGACGCCGCCTCGGCCAGCTCGTCGCGCCGCTTGCGCGCCGCGGTCAGCTCCTTCCACGCCCGCGCATGCTCGGCGCGGCGGCGCAGCTGCTCCTCGCCGGCGAACGCGTCGAGGAGGTCGAGCTGGTAGGACGGGCGCGCAAGACGGCGCTGCTCGAACTGGCCCGACATGGCGATGAGCCGCTCGACGAGCGTCGCAAGCTCCTCGCGCGGGACGCTGCGCCCCCAGGCGTACGCGCGCGTGCGGCCGTCGGCAAAGACCCGGCGTGCGGCGATGAGAGCCGTTTCGTCCTCGGGCCGGAGCTCGGCGATCGCCTCGAAATCCGGGTCGTCGAGGATCCCGTCGGGGAGATCGAGCTCGGCCTCGACGTACGCCTCGTCCGCGCCGGGCCCGAGGTAGCCGGCGTCGCCGCGCGCGCCGAGCAGCAGGCCGAACGCCTGGGCGAGGATCGTCTTCCCCGCTCCCGTCTCGCCGGTGACCGCGTTCAGGCCGGGCGCGACCGCAAGCTCCGCGTCGCGGATTAGGACGAGGTTCTCGATGCGAAGGCTGCGCAGCGCTATGAGAAGACCTCGTTGTAGCGCCCGAAGAACGTCGCCTCGGGGAGCAGCGCGAGCAGCCCCGGCTCGGACCCGATCCCGACCTCGAGTGTGGCGCCGGGCTCGAGCACGCCGATCGCGTGTCCGTCGGCGAGCACGGCGACCGGAACGTCGGGCGTTCGGTTGGTGATCCGCAGGTCGAGATCCGGGGGCACGACGAGCGGCCGCGCATGCAGTGCGTGCGGCGCCACGAACGTGATCGCCATCGCGTCGAGGCCCCACATGAGCACGGGACCGCCGTTCGAGAGGTTGTAGGCCGTGGAACCGGTCGGGGTCGAGCAGATCATCCCGTCGCAGGGCTGGACGCCGAGGTCTTCGCCGCCGATCTCCCAGCCGAGCTCGACCATGCGGCCGAGCTTTCCGCTCGTGGCCACGACGTCGTTGATCGCGGGGTGGGACTCGCCGCCGACGTCCACGCGCAGCGTCGCCAGCTCGCGGATCTTGAAGTCGCCCGCGAACAATCGTGCGACGCCTGTCTCGAGATCGGCCGCGTCCTCGCTCGTCAGGAACCCGACCCGGCCGAAGTTGACGCCGAAGACCGGGACGCTTGTCCCGAGGAAGATGCGCAGCGCACGGAGCATCGTCCCGTCGCCGCCGAGAACGATCGCGGCATCCGGCGCGTCGGTGGGCTCGACCAGCTCGACGCCCGCCTCCGCCGCGACCGTGCCGAGGCGCTCGAGCGCGTCGCCGATCGTGCCCGGCTTGCCGTGCGTGACGACCGCCGCGCGCGCGACCTTGCTACCCGACCGCGGCGTCGATTCCGGCATCGTCCACCTCCTCGGGGCCCGGCTCGTCGGTGAGGTACAGGAAGAACTCGCGGTTGCCCTTGGGGCCGCGAAGCCCCGAGTCGACGACGGCGCGCGCGTGCCCGGGCAGCGCGGAGACGGTCTCGCGCAGCACGCGGCGGTGCACCTCGGGATCGCGCACGACGCCGCCCTTGCCCACGTCGGCGGGGCCGGCCTCGAACTGCGGCTTCACGAGCGCGAGCGCGCGCCAGCCGGGCGCCGCGCAACCGAGTGCGGGCGGCAGCGCCTTCGCGAGGCCGATGAACGAGACGTCGCAGGTGAGGAACGAGGGCACGAACGGCAACTCCGAGCAGGCGACCTCGCGGATGTTCGTGCGCTCCATGACGGTCACGCGGGGATCCTCGCGCAGCCGCAGGTCGAGCTGCCCGTAGCCGACGTCAAGCGCGCACACCCGGGTCGCTCCCGCTTGGAGCAGGCAGTCGGTGAATCCGCCCGTCGAGGCGCCGATGTCGAGGCAGTCGTCCCCGGTCACGTCCACGTCGAGCGCCTCGAGCGCGTTCGCAAGCTTTTCGCCCCCGCGGGAGACGAACCGTGGGCCCGCGGCGACGTCCAGCTCGGCCGTTTCGTCCACTTGCTCGCCCGCCTTCTGATGGCCGGGAACGCGCCCGGCGAGCACGAGGGCCTGCGCCTGGGCCCGGGAGGCTGCAAGACCACGCTCGACCAAGAGGACATCCAGCCGCTTCTTCACGTCCAGCAAGCTTACGGGCTTCAACGAACGTCACCCGGTCGCGTTAGAGTCGGGCGCGTGACGTTTCTGAGGATCCTCGTCTGGTGGGCCGTGAACGTGCTCGGCCTGTGGGTCGCGGCCTGGCTCGTCGAGGGAATCGACTACGACGGCTTCTGGTGGCTGGTGTTCGCGGCGCTCGTCTTCGGGCTCGTGAATCTGTTCATCCGGCCGCTGCTCATCCTGCTCACGCTCCCCGCCGTGATCCTGACGCTCGGGCTGCTCTTGCTCTTCATCAACGCCTTCATGCTTTGGCTCGTCGGCGCGATCTTCGACGACCACTTCTACGTTGCGGACTTCTTCTGGGCCTCGATCCTCGGCGCGATCGTCATCTGGTTCGTGAACTTCGGGCTCTCGCTGCTCATCCCGCAGCCGCCGCCGGCCGAGCGCAGCGCTCCGTCGACGCAGTACTAGCCCCGACGTTCGCGGACCGTCTCGACGATCTCCGCGAGGACTGAGGTGTCCTGCGGCAGTGCGGCGAGCCGCTCCAGCACGCGGGCGCGGGTTTCATCCGCGAGTTCCCGCGCACGGTCGAGGCCGTGGAGCGAGACGTACGTGACCTTGCCGGCCGCCTCGTCCTTGCCCGGCGTCTTGCCGAGCTCCTCCGCGGTGCCGGTCGCGTCGAGCACGTCGTCGACGATCTGGAAGAGGAGTCCGATGTCGGCGCCGAGCTCGCCCCACGCCGGGTCGTCCACCTCCGCGACCGCGGTCGCCGCCAGCACTGAGGCCTGGATGAGCCGTCCGGTCTTCAGCGCGTGGAGACGCGCGAGCGCGTCGGCATCGGCCGCGTCCTCGGTCACGTCGAGGTACTGGCCGCCGATCATCCCCAGCGTCGCGTCGACGAGCACGCGAGCGACGGCCGGCGTCGGATAGGTGAGCGCGAGCCGGAGCGCTTCGGAGAGCAGGGCGTCTCCGGCGAGGATCGCCACGTCCTCGCCGTACGCGACGTGGGCGCTCGGCCGGCCGCGGCGCAGGTCGTCGTTGTCCAGGGCCGGGAGGTCGTCGTGGACGAGGCTGAAGGTGTGGACGAGCTCGAGCGCGCATGCAGCCGGGAGCAGCTCCTCGGGGTCGCGGCCGAGCGCCTCGCCGGTCGCGAGGCAGAGCACGGGCCGGATCCGCTTGCCGCCGCCGAGCAGCGAGTAGCGCACCGCCTCGGCGAGCCCGTTCAGCTCCTCGGCGAGCGGAAGCTCTGCGAGTCGCCGTTCGACGAGCCCGTGGAGCTCGTCAGGCGAGTGCATCGCCCTCGGGCGTCTCGCGCCGGAGGCGATCCACCTCGTCCTGGACCTCGCGCGCCAGCTCGGCCATCGTCGCGAGGCGCGCCACGGCCTCCTCGGAGTCTTCGACGTTCTCGAGCTCTCCGAGCGTGGCGTCGAGTTGCGCGAGCAGTTCCTGAAGTTTCTCGGCGTCGCTCATGCGCTCAGTGTGTCAGGCCGCTTCGCGGACGATGCGGCCGAGGATTCCGTTCACCAGCTTGGCGGCATCCTCCGACGCGTAGCGCTTGCTCAGCCGGACGGCTTCGTCGAGCACGACCTCGGTCGGCGGGTCGCCCCGGTCGAGCTCGAAGAGCGCGACGCGCAGGACATTGCGCTCGACCGCGCCGAGCCGGTCGGCCGGCCAGCCGATCGCGGCGGCGCTGATCCGCTCGTCGAGGGCCGGCGCCTGCGCGGCGACCCCCTCCGCCAGCTCCTGCGCGAACGGATCAACCTCGCCCTCGTAGAGCGACCCGAGCGGCTTGCCTGTCACGTCCCACTGGAAGAGGAGAAAGACGGCGGTCCTGCGTGCGTCTTTGCGAGAGGTCATGCTGCTTCAAGTCCTAGTTCCGCGGCGAACTCGGCGATGAACCCGGTCGTGTACTCGCCGCTGCGGAAGGCCTCGCTCCCGAGGATGGCGAGCCCGAGATCGCGGGTCGTCGGCACGCCGACGAGCTCGAACTCGGTCAGCGCGCGGTGCGCCCGGGCGAGAGCGGCGGGTCGATCCTCGGCCCAGACGATCACCTTGGCGATCAGCGAGTCGTAGAACGGCGGAATCCGGTAGCCCTCGAAGACGTGCGTGTCGACGCGGACGCCGGGTCCGAGCGGCGGCGAGAAGCGGTCGACGACACCGGGCGCGGGCATGAAGTCGTTCTCGGGGTCCTCGGCGTTGATGCGGAACTCGATCGCGTGGCCGCGGAAGCTCGGCGCGTCCGGTGGCCGGGAGCCCCTCCCCGGCGGCGACGGCAAGCTGGGCGCGGGCGAGGTCGATGCCGGTGAGCAGCTCCGTGACGGGGTGCTCGACCTGGAGCCGGGTGTTCATCTCGATGAAGTAGAAGCGTTTCTCGGCGTCCACGAGGAACTCGATCGTCCCCGCGCCGCGGTAGCCGAGCGCCTCGCAGGCCTTGCGCGCGGCGTCCTCCATCTCCAGGCGCAGCTCGGGCGTGAGCGCCGGCGAGGGCGCCTCCTCCACGAGCTTCTGATGGCGGCGCTGCACGGAGCATTCGCGCTCGCCGAGTGTGAGGACGCCGCCCTCGCCGTCGCCGAGCACCTGGATCTCGACGTGCCGCGCGCCCACGATCGCACGCTCCACGTACAGGGATCCGTCCGAAAAGCTCGACTCGGCCTCGGCGGACGCCATCGAGTACGCGGCGTCGAGCTCGGCGGCGGCGCCGACGAGTCGCATCCCCTTGCCGCCCCCGCCGGACGCGGCCTTGAGCAGGAGCGGGTAGCCGATCTCGTTCCCGAGGCGGCGCGCGTCGTCGAGCGTCGCGGGGCCGTCCGAGCCCGGCACGAGCGGCACGCCCGCCGCGCCGGCCGTGATCTTCGCCTGCACCTTGTCGCCCATCACCTCGATCGACTCCGGGCGCGGCCCGACGAAGATCAGGTCGTTGTCCTCGCATGCCCGCGCGAAGGCGGCGTTCTCGGCGAGGAAGCCCCAGCCCGGATGGACGGCGTCGCAGCCCGTCGTGTTGCCGGCAGCCACGATCGACGCGATGTTGAGGTAGCTGCGCGCCGGCGCCGGCGGGCCGATGTGCACGGCGCGGTCGGCCATGCGGACGTGCAGCGAGTCGCGGTCGGCGGTCGAGTAGACGGCAACCGTCTCGATCCCGGACTCGCGGCAGGCGCGGATAATGCGTACGGCGACCTCGCCGCGGTTGGCGATGAGCACGCGGCGGATCATTCGTGCGCGCTCCGGCACGGAGTCGGCACAAACCGCGCGCCACACGCGCGCTTTTGCGCGTTACGCTGAAACCGGCGGGTGGTCAGCGGTCGGCCCGGGGGACGAGTCACAAACGGCCCCGTTCTAAACGGCGTCCAGCGGGAGCGAGCCGAGCGGCTCCAGCTCGAAGAGGAGGTCGCCGTACTCGACCGCCTGCTCGTTCTCCACGCAGATGCGCCGGACACGGCCCTCGTGCTCGGCCTTGACCTCGTTCATGAGCTTCATCGCCTCGAGGATGCAGAGCGTCTGGCCAGACTCGACCGTGTCGCCGACCTCCACGAACGCCGGTGAGCCCGGCGACGGCGACCGGTAGAACGTCCCGACCATCGGGGACTCGACGCGGATCGCATCGGTTGCGGCCGGCGCGGTGGCGGGCTCGAGCGAGGCGACGCCCTCGGTGGCCGGGGCGGGCACAGCGACCGCGGCGGGCACGATGCCCGGCTCGCCGGCTCGCCGCACCGTCACGCGCCACTCGCCCTCCTCGAGCGTCAGCTCGCCGATTCCCGACTCCTGGACGACGCGGATCAGGTCGCGCAACCGCTCCGACTCGGCGCGTTCGAGTCCCGCGCCCTCGCCGTCGTCGCGGCCGCCGCGCGCGCGGATCGCATGGAGCAGCGGCTCGGCGTCGTCGCCGAAGAGCGCGACCAGGAGCAGCTCCTCCTCGCTCGCCGCGATGCCGCCGAGCGACGCGCGGATGTCGTCCAGATCGTCCGGCGGCTCCTCATCGTCGTCGGCGCCGATATGGCCGAGCAGCTCGGCGGAGCGCCGGACCGCCGGATCGACCTCGCCCGGGAGGTCGCCGTAGCGGCCCTCGATCAGGTCGGCGATCTCGTCCACGAAGATCTGCCAGCGCTGCGCGGAGAGCACGTGGACGAGCGCCTGCGAGCCAAGCATCTGCCCGATCGGAGCGGCCAGCGGAGGCCACCCGATCTCCGCGCGGATCTGCTGGAGCTCGTCGAGCACCGCGTCGAGGCGGTCTTCGAAGCCCTGCCGCCGCAGGCCGTGATCGAGCTCGGCGACCAGGCCGGTTGGAAGGTTGTGCTCGGCGGCCCGCACCGCGACTCGCGGGGAAACGGGCGGAACAGGGTCTTCCCCGAGCGCGTCGTCCACGAGCTCCGAGGCCTCCCAGAGCAGGTCGAGCGAGACGCCCGTCTCGATGTCGATCTCCGCCAGGTGCTGCGTGATCGTTTCGGCCGAGGCCCGATGGAGCGAGATCGCCAGCGGATACAGGGCGCACGCGATGCGGTCCGCCCCGGCCCGCGCGGCCTCGATCGCGGCGGCGAGCGCGGTGCCTCCGGCGCCCTGGGCGTGCAGCCCGACCGGAAGGCCGCTGGCCTCGCCCACACCCTCGACCAGCTCGCGAACGCGACCCGGCGAAAGCGAACCCGACGGATCGTGGAGGAGCACGCGGGCGGCGCCGAGCTCAGCCAGGAGATTCGCTCGCTCGAGCAGCACGTCGGCGGCGTCCTCCGGGCTCGGGTTGTGGACGAGCCCGATCGCGAGCTCCTTGCCCGAGGCATGGATCGCGTCGGCTGCCTCCTTCAGGTTCTCGAGGTCGTTCAGCGGATCGTGCAACCGGAAGACGTCGATGCCGTTGCCGGCGGCGCTCTCGATGAAGCGGCGCACGAGGTCGCGCTCGAGCGGCCGCGACCCGACGAGGAAGCTCCCGCGCAGCGCCATCTGGAGCGGCGTGTCGCAGATCGCGCGCAGGGCGCGGATGCGCTCCCACGGGCTCTCGACACCGCGGCGAACCGCCGAGTCGAAGCACCCGCCGCCCGAGACCTCGAGCGTCGCGAAGCCGGCCTTGTCGAGCACCTCGGCGACCTCGAGAATCCGCGACGCGGGAACGCGCGCCGCGAGTGGCTCCTGGGACAGCAGCCGAATCGACGTGTCGACGAGCACGGCCATCAGACGCGCGAGATGTAGCGCTGCTCGCGGGTGTCGACCTTGATCCGGTCGCCGATGTTGACGAAGAGCGGCACCTGGACGATCGCGCCGGTCTCGAGGGTAGCCGGCTTGGTCACGTTCGAGACGGTGTCGCCGCGGATGCCGGGCTCCGTCTCCGACACCGCCAGCTCGACCGAGGCGGGCAGCTGGATCCCGGCCGGCTTCGAGTCGACGAGCAGCAGCATGACGGAGTCGGACGGGATGAGGAACGGCAGCTCGTCGGCGACGTCGGCGCGTGGAAGGTGGATCTGCTCGAACGTGCCTTCGTCCATGAAGATCACCTCGTCGCCCGAGTCGTAGAGGTACTGGACGCTCTTCGTCTCGGTGCGGATGCGTGGCATCTTCTCGCCCGCGCGGAAGGTCTTGTCCACGACGGCGCCCGAGTCGATCGCCTTCAGCTTCGTGCGGACGAACGCGCCGCCCTTGCCGGGCTTCACGTGCTGGAACTCGACGATGCGCCAGATCTGCCCGTCGACCTCGACGTGCATCCCGTTCTTGAACTGGTTTGTAGAGACCTGCTCGGCCACGGCAGGAGTCTAATTGGGAACCGTTACGAGCTCTTTGGTGTAGGACGTGAGGATCTCCACGCCGTCACCGGTGACGATCACGAGGTCTTCGATCCGCACGCCGCCGAGGCCTGCGAGGTAGATCCCCGGCTCGACCGTCACGACGCTGTCCCGCTGGAGCAGCGAGTCGACGCCTTCCCGCATGACCGGCAGCTCGTGGATGTCCAGGCCGACGCCGTGCCCGAGACCGTGCGCGAGTGCGCCGAAGCCGCCGTCGTGGATGACCTGCGCGGCGAGATCGTGGACGCTGCGCCCCTGGACGCCCGCGCGGATCGCATTCAGGGCCTGGGCCTGCGCGTCCTTCGTGACCTCGTAGGCGCGCTGGAGCTCGTCCGACAGATCTCCGGTCGCGAACGTCCGTGTGCAGTCGGAGCAGTAGCCGTCCACCTTCGCGCCCGCGTCGACGACCACGAGCTCGTTCGGCTCGATCCGCCGGTCGGTCGGATGGTGGTGCGGGATCGCGCCGTTCGCGCCGGCGCCGACGATCGCGTCGAACGAGGCCGCATCGGCGCCGGCTTCGCGCATCGTCCGGTCGAGGAACCACACGAGCTCCTTCTCGGTCTTCCCGACGAAGCCGTGGTCGGCGAGCGCCTCGTAGGCCGTGTTGGCGATCGCTGCGGCGTGACGCACCGCGTCGAGCTCCGCGGGCTCCTTGACCGCGCGGATCTCCGCCCCGACCGAGGTTGTCGCCCGCAGCTCCACTGTGTCGGTCGCGAGCGCTTCGTAGGCGGCGACGTTCACGTGGTCGGCCTCGAACGCGACGTGGAGACCGCCGAGCTCGCGCAGGCGCGGCCCGATCCAGCCGAACACGTCCCGCTGGGCCTCGAGCACCTCGACGCCTTCGAGCGCGCGGGCGGCGGTGAGGTAGCGGTAGTCGGTCGCGACGTAGCTGCGTTCGCGCGTGAGGAGGACCGCGGCGTTCGAGCTTCTGGAGTCCGGTCAGGTAGAAGACGTTCGTCGGCGCGGTGACGAGGAAGGCCTCGACCTCGAGCACGTCGAGCTGGGCGCGGAGCTTGTCGCGGCGGTTGTTGCTCATGTCTGCTCCGCCAGGTGGACGAGCGCCTCGCGGTACCCCTCGGGGCCCTTGCCGATCACACGAAAGGTCACGATTTCCTCCAGGACTGAGAAGCGACGCCACTCCTCGCGCTTGTTGATGTCCGACAGATGCACCTCGACGACGGGCTGGGAAAGAGCTCGACCGCGTCGCGGATCGCGTAGCTGTAGTGCGTCCAGGCGCCCGGGTTCAGGATGACCCCGTCGGCCCAGCCGCGGGTCTCGTGGCACCAGTCCACGTACTGCCCCTCGTGGTTCGTCTGGAGGCAGCGGACGGTGAGCCCGAGCTCACGCGACCAGCGGTAGATCCGGTTCTCGAGCTCGTTCAGGCTGAGCCCGCCGTAGAGCGCCGGATCGCGGTCGCCGAGCGCGTCCAGATTGACTCCGTTGAGGACGGCGACCTGCACGCCGGCGAGTCTAGTGCGCCGGCCGACGCCACCGCCTTTTGTTGCAACGGTTACAATTCCCCGGGTGGCTGCCGGCGGTTGGAAGTCCGTGGCGACGCGGTCGGTGCTGGCGACGCTCGCCGCGGCCACACTCGGCGTGTGCACCCAGCCGGCGGGCGCCGCACGATACGTCAGGACCCCCGATGAGTTTCAGGCGGCGGTCTCGGCCTCCCGCAGCACAGGCGGCACGATCGTCGTCCTCCCCGGAACGTACGCGCGCCCGCTTATCGTGGGCTCGAGGTCGGCACGCCGCCTCACGATCGAGGGGAGGCCCGCCACGCGGATCCACTCGCTGCGGCTCGAACACACGCAGGCGGTCACGCTGCGAGGTCTCACGTTTCGCCCGGTGGGAAGCGACGGCGGCGTCCTCGCCCTCCGCTCCCGTAGCATCGCGCTCACCGACCTGCGGTTCACCGCCGCCCGGACGCCCTACCGGGTCTCGCTCGACCTGGATCACTCGCATCACGTGAACGTCGAGAACAGCGAGTTCTCTCATTGCGGCGACCGCTGGCGTGCGGTGGCCGTCTGCCTCTACACCCGCCGGGCGTCGCACGTCACGATCCGCGGCAACCGGTTCCACGACTGCCGCGGCTGCGACTCCATCCACGGCCGCGCGGGCCGGCATCTCGTGATCGAGGAGAACCGCTTCGAGCGCGCGCTGGCCTGCCGGAGTCCGCGGAAGAAGTGCTTCCACCAGGACCCGATCGAGTTTTTCTGGGCGAACGGGATCGTGATCCGCCGGAACATCTTCGGCGAGACCGGACACGGCCGGGGGCAGATCTTCCTCTCGCAGGCGACCGACCACGTCCTCATCGTCAACAACGTCTTTCTCGCGTCCAAGCGGCACACTCCCGGGGTGACGCCGATGCGCGGGATCGTCGTCGGCTCGCGCATCTCGCGCGACCTGCCGCAGGATGTGCGGATCGTGAACAACACGATTCTCTCGGGCGACCATTCCGGTGCCGGCCTCGGGTCGATCGTGCTCAGCCCGTACTACACGTCCATCGCGGCGCGTCTCCGACCGCTCCTGGCGAACAACGTGATCGCCCGCCTGCCGCGGTGGCGGGTCTGCCAGTCCATCCGCCTGTCGGCGTACAACGTCGTGGCGCACGGCAACGGCTGCTCGTCCGGCGACCGCGTCGGCGAACCGCTACTGACCGCCGAGGGACGGCCGACCATGGGCTCGGCACTCCTCATCGATCGCGCTGATCCCGCGCTGGCGCCCGCAACAGACATCCTCGGGCATGCGCGCATCGGCCCGCCCGACATCGGCGCGTACGAGCACGTGCCGTAGCCGCCGTCAATCGGCGATCAGGGAGTCGAGCGCGGCGCGGATCTCCGCCTCGGGGAGCTCCACGCCGTAGCGCGGGCGGCCCGGCTCGTCCAGGAGCACCAGCCGCGGGCTGCCGTCCACCGCCTTCTTGTCCCGCTGGAGCGCAGCCCACGCCGCCTCGCGGTCGACGCGCACCGGGGTTGGAGCGAGCAGCTCGTCCACCACACCCGTGTCCTGGCCCGACAGCCGCAGCGCCGCCAGCAGCCCGAGCGCGACCGCGTCCCCGTGCGCCAGCTCGTAGCCCGACGCGGCCTCGAGCGCATGCCCGAAGGTGTGCCCGAGATTCAGGATCGCGCGCCGGCCCTGCTCATGGGGATCCGACAGGACGACCGCCGCCTTGAACGCCGCCGTCGCGCGCACCATCTGCTCGTCCGGCAGCTCCCAGAACGGCCGCCCGGCGAGAAGGCCCGTCTTCACGACCTCGGCCATGCCCTGGCGCCGCTCCGCCTCAGGCAGCGTCGCGAGGAGCTCCACGTCGATCACGACCGATTCCGGGAAATGGAACGCCCCCGCGAGGTTCTTGCCCACCGCCAGGTCGATCCCGGTCTTCCCGCCGATCGCCGCGTCCACCTGGCCAACCAGAGTGGTCGGCACCGCGATCCACGGGATCCCGCGCAGGTACGTCGCCGCGACGAAGCCGGCGAGGTCGGTCGTCGTGCCGCCGCCGAACGCGACGAGCACGCCGTCGCGGCCGATGCCGAGCCCGTCCCACAGCGGCTGGACGACCTCGAGCCGTTTCGCCGGCTCACCTGAAGGGACGGAATGCCGCTCGGCGTCGAGGCCCGGATCGTGCAGGCCGAGCACCCGCCCGTCGGCGACGAGCGCGGCCGGTCGCCCGTCCACGAGCCAGTCGAGGTCGGCGAGGAGGCCGGGCTCGGCCGCGATCGCGAGCGACTCGAGCAGCGTGTCGTCCACGCTCGAGGCGACGCCGTCGCACGTCTCGAGATAGAGGTCGGCGCGCTGCTCATAGAGCGCGCGGAACGCCGTCTCGTCCTGTGCCAGCGGGCGGTCGCCTCCCCGGACACGCGCCCACGCCAGGTCGACCCCGATCTCCACCCACACGGTGAATGCGCGCCGGGCCAGCCGTTCGCGCGTCTCCTGCACCGTGACCGCGCCGCCGCCGAGAGCGATGACCGACGGCTCGTCGGCGCCGAGCGCCTCGGCGACCACGGCCTCCTCGAGCGCGCGGAACTCGGCCTCGCCGCGCTCCTCGAAAAGCGCGGGAATCGGCCCGTGCAGCCGCTCGATCTCCTTGTCCGTGTCCACGAACGGACGCTCGGTCAGGCGGGCGACCTCCCGGCCGATGCTCGACTTCCCCGCGCCCATGAACCCGCTGAGCGCGAGGTGCCGTCCTAGTGCGCCGACCACGGGATGCGCTCGACGTAGGCGCGGTGCGCGGCGACCAGGTCGACGATCGCGTCGCCGCCGAACTTTTCCTTCGCGGCCCGGGCAAGCTCCCACGCGACGCAGGCCTCGGCGACCACGGCGAGCGCCTCGACCGCGGAGACGTCGGAGCGCTCGACCAGCGCCTGTGCGGGCTCGCCGGTCTCGAGATCGGCCGAGCGCAGGGGCTTCATCAGCGTCGGAAGCGGCTTCATGGCGGCGCGGACGACGATCTCCTCGCCGTCCGACATGCCGGCCTCGAGGCCGCCCGCGCGGTTCGTCTCGCGCCGGTAGCCGGCCTCGTCCCGCAGGATCTCGTCGTGCGCCTCGGAGCCGCGCTTCTCGGCGAGCGCGAACCCTTCGCCGATCTCGACGCCTTTCACGGCCTGCGTGCCCATGAGGGTCGCGGCCAAGCGGGCGTCGAGCCGGTCGTCCTTGGTCGCGTAGGAGCCGAGCCCGGGAGGAACGCCGGTCGCGCGCACCTCGACGATCCCGCCGAGCGTGTCGCGGTCCGCCTTCGCGGCATCGACGGCGGCGCGCATCGCATCCTCCCCTTCGGCTCCGCCGACGGCGACGGCACGGCCGGACACAGCGATCCCGATCTCCCCGAGCAACGCCTTCGCGACCGAGCCCGCGGCGACGATCACCGCGGTGTGCCGCGCGCTCGCGCGTTCGAGCGCGTTGCGCGCGTCGTCGTGGCCGTACTTCATGACGCCCGCCAGGTCGGCGTGGCCGGGACGCGGCAGCGTGACCGCCTCCTTGCCCTTCCCGGACGGCTCGCCCTCGGGCGGCCAGGGATTCATCCCCCACGTCCAGTTCTCGTGGTCACGGTTGCGGACGACGAGCGCGAGCGGCGTGCCCAACGTGCGCCCGTGCCTGAGCCCCGCGAGCACCTCGACGCGGTCCTGCTCGATCTTCTGGCGCGGACTGCGCCCGTAGCCCTCCTGCCGCCGCGCGAGGTCGGCGTCGATCGCATCGCGGTCGAGCTCGAGCCCGGCGGGCAGGCCGGAGAGGATCGCCACGAGCGCCGGGCCGTGCGATTCCCCGGCGGTGTCCAGTCGAAGGGTCACGAACGGGAGAGTAGTGCCGCGCGCATGACGTCGATAGGGGCGGCCCGGCCCGTCCAGCGCTCGAACGACGCCGCGCCCTGGCGCAGGAGCACCTCCAGGCCGTCCACCACCGTGCACCCGGCGGAGCGCGCCGCGGCCACCAGTGCGGTCGGCTCGCCGTCTCCGCGGTAGGCCAGATCGACCACCGTGAGCGACTGGTCGAGATCGACGAGCGTCTCCTCGCGGATCGGCGTCGCGTTCACGAGGATGGTCGCGTCGCCGAGCGCAGGCGGCCAGTCGGCGTCGCGCCGCGAGGACATCCGAACCGTCGCGCCCGCGTCCTCGAGGGCCGTGCCGACCGCCCTCGCCGCGCCGCCCGCGCCGAGGATCAGCACCCGGGCGCCGTCGGCCTCGACCGCCTCGACCACCGCCAGACCGTCCGTGGAGGAGCCGAGCAGGCGACCGTCGCGCACGACGATCGTGTTCACGGAATCGGCGCGACGGGCGAACTCGTCCACCTCGTCGAGGAACGGAATCACGGCCGCCTTGTACGGCACGGTCACGTTCGCGCCGGCGAAGCCGTTCTCCGGAAGCGACGCGACCGTCTCCTCCAGGAGCTCCTCGTCGACCGGCAGGAGCACGTACTTCCAGTCGAGGCCGAGCGCCTCGAAGGCGGCGTTTTGCATGCGGGGCGAGAGCGAGTGCGCGACGGGGTTTCCGAGAAGCCCGACGAGGCTCAGCACTGCAGTCCGCCGCGCGGGTAGTTGTCGAACTCCGCCTGGCTCGCCGTGAAGAAGTGGCTCTTGCAGTCGGCCTTGCGGATGAAGAACAGGAACGGCACGTCGTCCGGGTGCGCGGCCGCCTGGATTGCCGCCAGCCCGGGGTTCGCGATCGGCGTCGGCGGGAGACCGGTGAACTTGCGCGTGTTGAACGGCGAGTCGGAGTCGAGGTCGCTCTGATGGATCGGCTCGGTCGGGAGAATGTCGAGCCCGTAGCGGATGGTCGCGTCGATCCCGAGCGGTATCCCGGCCTTCAGGCGGTTGTAGATCACGGCGGCCACGAGCGGGCGCTCCTTGGGGACGATGACCTCCTTCTCGACCATCGACGCGATGATCAGCACGTCGTACGCCGTCAGGTTCTTCGACTTCGCGTACTTCATGTCCACCTTCGCCCAGGCGTCCGAGAACGCGTCGAGCTGCTTCAGGACGAGCTCCTTCGAGGTCGTGTCCTCGGTGAAGTCGTAGGTCGCCGGAAAGAGGAAGCCCTCGAGGTTCTCGAGCTTCTCGTCCTTGAAGTCGGCCGGCACCGGGCCCTGCTTCGACGCGGCCAGGTAGTCCTTGGCGGTGAGGCTCGTCGTGAGGCCGCGCTTCTGCTTCGCGATCTTGTTCACCTCGGTGACGCGCAGCGCCATCTGCGCGCGCGTGAAGCCCTCCGGAAAGATGATCCGGATCGTCGGCTTCACGGGAGCCGCCGCTGTGGTCGTGGGCGGCGGCGGCGGATCGTCGCTGCCGAGCGCCTTCGAGATCCCGACGACGATCCCGGCCACGGCCGCGAACGCCACGAACACGCCGACGATCACCGCCAGGCGGCTGTGGCGGTGCTGCGGCCGCTCGGAGCGGTGCTTTACGTAGGGCGGGCGCTCAGCCATTCCAGGTAGGTCGTGAGGAGGTGCGCCGCGGCGAGGGCGTCCTCGGGGGCATCGGAGCCCGCGGCCTGGGAGGCCTGCGCGAGTTTGGTCGTGAAGCGCTCGTCGAACGTGTCCACCGGGAGGTCGGTCGCCCCGCGCAGGGCCTCGACGAAGCGCTCGGTCTCGGCCGCCTGCTCACCGGCCGTCCCGCGCAAGGTGATGGGAAGGCCGACCACGATCCGCTCGGCCTCCTCGGTCCGCGCCAGCTCGACCACCTGGGCCAGGCCTGCCTGTTCGGAGGCCCGTTCGACGACGCCCAGCGGTCTGGCCACAGTCCCCGTGGGGTCCGAGACGGCCACGCCGGTGCGCGCGAGACCGTAGTCGAGCGCGAGAACCTTCACGGGGTCGCGATTCTACGAGAGCGCCTCGACGAGCGCCCGCTCGGCCGTCGCCAGAGCGTCGGCGAGCTTCTCCGGATCCTTGCCCCCTGCGCGGGCCATCGTCGGGCGGCCGCCGCCTCCGCCGCCGACGAGCGCCGCCGCCTCCTTGACGATCGCGACCGCGTCGAGGCCGCGCTCCTCCAGGGACGCGTCGAGGTTCACGACCAGATGGACGCGCCCGTCGTCGCGCGCCCCGACCACGACCGCGGCCGGTGAGCTCGCCTGCCTCAGCCGGTCGGAGAGCGCCATCAGCTCCTCGACGGTCTCGGCCTGCGCCTCGGCCACGATCACGGAGACGCCGCCGGCTTCGCTGCGCCGTTCCTCGAGAAGCTCCGCGCCCGCGGACGCCTTCGGCTTCGCCTTCCGCGCCTTGGCCAGCTCGCCGCGCAGGTCGTCAGCCTCGCGGGCGCGTGCGTGGAGCAGCGCGTACGCCTCGCCGGACGTGACCGCCTCGATCCGGCGGACGCCGGCGCCGACCGAGCCCTCGGAGAGGATCGCGAACGGGCCGATCTCGGCGGTCGTGCGCACGTGGCACCCGCCGCAGAGCTCCCGCGAGAACGCCTCGTCCCCGCTCCCGACCTCGACCACGCGGACGACCTCGCCGTACTTCTCGCCGAAGAGCGCCATCGCGCCGAGCCGCTTCGCCTCGTCGATCGGGGTCAGGAACGCATGCACAGGGAGGTTCTCGAAGATGCGCTCGTTGACGAGCTCCTCCACG
This sequence comes from uncultured Thermoleophilia bacterium, assembly GCA_963716435.1. Taxonomy (GTDB): domain Bacteria; phylum Actinomycetota; class Thermoleophilia; order Gaiellales; family Gaiellaceae; genus CAVRUF01. The sequence goes on along the minus strand of OY970312.1, from coordinate 1,812,834 downwards.
CGGGCGCGCTCGTCGGGCGTGAGCGCCTGGCCGTGCGTGAAGTCGAAGCGCAGCTTGTCCGGCCGCACGGCCGAGCCCGCCTGGCGGACGTGGTCGCCCAGCACTTCCTGGAGCGCCTTGTGGAGCAGGTGCGTCGCGGTGTGGTTCGCGGTCGTGGGGAAACGGACCTTCCACGGCACGACGGCGCGGACGCGATCCCCCGCGGCGAACCCGGAGCCGGAGAAGAGCAGCGCCTGGTCCTCGCCGAAGCGGTACGCGGCCACGAGGTCGGCGCGCACGCCGTCCTTTTCCAGGAAGCCCTGGTCGGAGACCTGCCCGCCGCCGTCGGGGTAGAACGGCGACTCGCGCAGCTTCGCGAGGAACGTCCCGTCGCCGAGATCTTCGAGCGCGCCGATCTGGGTGAGCACGTCGGTCGCCTCGTAGCCCACGAACTCGGTAGCGAAGCCGGCCTCGCGGGCCAGCTCGGCGGCGCGGATGTCCTCCCCACCGCCGGCCGAGCGCGACCGCTCGCGCTGCTCGCCCATGAGCGTCTTGAACGCGTCGGTGTCGACGGCCAGGCCGCGCTCCTCCGCGAGCTCGACGGTCAGCTCGAGCGGGAAGCCGTACGTGTCGTGGAGCTTGAACGCGTCCTCGCCGGAGACGTTCCCGCCCTCCGCGACCTCGTCGAAGAGCTTCAGCCCGCGGGTGAGCGTCTGCGCGAAGCGCTCCTCCTCGGCGGTCAGCGCGGATTCGATCTGCGCGCGGTTGGCCTCCAGCTCGGGATAGGCCACGCCCATGTTCGCGATCACAGCGCCCGCAAGGCCCGCGAGGAACGGCGATTCGAGCCCGATGCGCTGGCCGTGCTGCACAGCCCGGCGGATCACTCGGCGCAGCACGTACCCGCGCCCCTCGTTGCCCGGGACGATCCCGTCGGCGGTGAGGAACGTCATCGCGCGGCCGTGGTCGGCGAGCACGCGGTGCGCCTTCGTGGCCTGGTCGGACTCGCCGTAGCGCACGCCGCTCTCGGCGGCGACCCACTCCATGATCTGCTGGTAGGCGTCGGTGTCGAAGATCGAGTCCACGCCCTGGAGGAGCATCGCGCCGCGCTCCAGGCCGAGGCCCGTGTCGATGTTCTGCTGCGGCAGCGGCGTGAGCGTCCCGTCGTCGGCCAGGTCGTACTCCATGAACACGAGGTTCCAGTACTCGAGGAACCGGTCGCAGTCGCAGCCGGGCGCGCAGTCGGGCCGGTCGCAGCCGAGCTCGACGCCGCGGTCGAGGTAGAGCTCCGAGCACGGGCCGCACGGGCCGGTGTCGGCCGCCTGCCAGAAGTTCTCCACGCGCGGCAGCCCGACGATCCGCTCGCGCGGGATGCCTACACGAAGCCATCCTTCGATGGCCACCTCGTCCTCGCCGAGCCCGAGCTCCGGGTCGCCGGCGAACACGGTCGCCCAGAGCGTCTCCGGGTCGAAGCCGAGCTTCTGCGTGGAGAACTCCCAGGCGAGATCGATCGCCCCGTCCTTGAAGTAGTCGCCGAACGAGAAGTTGCCGAGCATCTCGAAGAACGACGCGTGGCGGGAGGTGCGCCCGACGTCGTCGAGGTCGTTCTGCTTGCCGCCGGCGCGCATCACCTTCTGCGCGGTCGTGACCCGATTCGCGACGGGCTGCTCGACGCCGAGGAACCACTTCTTCATGGGCTGCATGCCCGCGACGATGAAGAGCGTGGTCGGATCGTCGGCAGGCGGAACCACCGAGCCCGACGGGCGCCTCGTGTGCCCGTGCGACTCGAAGAAGGCGAGGAATCCCTCGCGCAGCTCGGCGGTCGTTCTCATGCGCCGATCGTACCCGGCGCTTACCCCGAACCCGAGCCGTTCTCCTCCTCTTCGACGAGCTCGTCGCGCATCTTTTCGAGCGAGCGCCGGATGAGCCGGGACACGTGCATCTGGGAGATCCCGATCTGCGCAGCGATCTGCGACTGCGTCAGCCCCTCGTAGAAGCGCAGGTGCAGGATCTTCCGCTCGCGCTCGTCGAGGGCGCGCAGGCCCGGCTCGACGACGGCGCGGTCCTCGCTCAGCTCGAACTCGGGATCGAGATCGCCGAGCGATTCGAGCGGGTCGAGATCGTCCCCGTTGTCCCCGCTCGGGGCCGAGAGCGAAAGCGTCGTGTACGCATGGCCGGTCTCGAGCGCCTCGACCACGGCCTCCTCCTCGACTCCGGCCGCCTTCGCCAGCTCGGGGACTGTCGGCGAGCGGCCGTGCTCGACGGTCAGGTCCTCGAGCAGCTTGGAGAGGCGGACGTTCAGCTCCTGGAGCCCGCGGGGGACGCGGATCGCCCAGCCCTTGTCGCGGAAATGCCGCTTGATCTCGCCGATGATCGTCGGCGTCGCGTACGTCGTCAGCTCGAAGCCGCGACTCGGATCGAAGCGGTCGATCGCCTTGATGAGCCCGATCGAGCCGACCTGGATCAGATCCTCGAGCTGCTCCCCGCGCCGGTCGTAGCGGCGGGCCAGCGAGCGCACGAGCGGCAGGTACTGCTCGATCAGCTCGTCGCGCGCGGCCTGGTCGCCCTCCTCGTGGTAACGCCGAAGCAGCTCGCGGTCGTTGCGCCGCCCCTCCTGCGTCACGCGCCGGCCCCGGTGGCTCCCTTGCGGAGACGAACCCAGGCGGCCCCGTCGCGACTCTCGATCTCGTAGTCGGACGTGGTCGTGGCGAGCAGGCGCGCGAGGCCGACGTCCTCCGGATCGGCGTCGGCGAGTCCGGCCTCGACTCGTTCGCGGTCGAGCGGCCCGAGCGCGACGGCGATGGCGCCCTCGTCCACCGCGATCTCGACGTCGAGGGTCTCCGTGTCGGCGCGAAACTCGTCCGCGAGCAGCGAATCGACCGCGAGCTGCACGTCCTCGAACGCCTCCACCGAGAGCCCCGACTGCGCCGCGAGCCCGCCCAGGACCAGCCGCACGACGCCCTGGTAGGAGCGGCCGGAGGGGATGGTGAGCTTGATCGTGTCGGTCATCCGGGGGCCCGAAACCAGTGTAGTAACCGGTCGGTGCGGTTCTTACTCGGCCGAGAAGATAAGGCCGGCGCCCACGACGGCGTCGCCCTCGTACAAGACAGCGGCCTGGCCGGGCGCGACGCCGTACGCCGGCGCGTCGAGGGTGAGCTCGAAGCCGCCGTCTTGTGGGGTGATCTCCGCCGGCGCGGCCGGAGAGCGGTAGCGCAGCTTCGCGTCGGCGCGCTCGACCGGGACGTACAGGCTGCCCTCGGCCGCGATTCGCCGGCGGGCGAGCGACTCGCGCGGGCCGACGACCACGGTGTTCGTGACCGGGTCGCTGCGCAGCGCGAAGACGGGCGCGCCGGTCGAAATGCCGAGCCCGCGACGCTGGCCGGGCGTGAAGCGCCAGTAGCCGGCGTGGCGCCCGACCTCAGCGCCGTGCTCGTCCACGATCGCGCCCTCGGCGGCGCCCACGCCGTGCGCGTCGAGGAAGTCGCGGTAGTCGCCGCCGGCGAGGAAGCACGCCTCCTGGCTCTCCGCGCGCCGGGCCGCGGCCAGACCGGCCTGCTCGGCCTCGGCCCGGACCTCGGGCTTGGTGGACTCGCCGAGCGGAAACCACAGGCGGCCGAGCTCGTCCGGGTCGAGCTGGGCGAGCATGTAGGACTGATCCTTCTCCCGGTCGGCCGCACGGGCGAGAAGCAAGCGGCCGCGGTGCTCGGCGAGGCGGGCGTAGTGGCCGGTCGCGAGCCGCTGCGCACCGATGCGCTCGGCGAACGCGAGCAGCTCAGCGAAGCGGAAGCTTCCGTTGCAGCGCATGCAGGGGTTCGGTGTCTCGCCGCGGGCGTAGCCGGCCACGAACGGCGCGACCACGACCGCGCGGAACTCCTCGCGGAGATCGAGCGTGACATGCGGCAGGCCGAGCGCATGGCAGGTCGCCCGCGCGGCCAGCACGGCCTCGGGCGAGCAGCAGGCGCGCTCCGTGTTCGGACCGTGCGGATCGAGCCACAGGCGCAGCGTCGCCCCGACCGGCTCGAATCCAGCGTCGCGGACGCGGAGGAGCGCGACCGCGCTGTCGACGCCGCCGCTCATCGCGACGACCACACGCCTGATTTCCGCGGTCGCGGACACGACCTGCGCGAGCGCCTCGTGCAGCGCGTCGCCCGCGAGGGGCGGTGTCGGGACGGCGGCGGCCTCGAGCAGCGTCAGCCCGTGGAGCGTCACGACGAGCTCGTCGGCGCCGGGCCCTTCTCCCCCGGCCTCCGCGATGCGGCCGTCGGCGACGCGCAGCGAGATCCAGGCGAGGTCGCCGTCGCGCGCAGCGGTTCCAGTGGCGTCCATTCGGCGAGGGTAGCGGCGGCGTTGGTCCGCGCGTGCACCACCGCGCCGTTCATGCCTCGTACGTGAGGAACCTGGCGAGCCAGGTGGGTGCCTTGCCGGGTGGCGATTAAGCCGGGCCCGGACGCGGGCTCCCTCTCAGTAGCTGTTGGTTCTACATTGCGTACGAGGCCACGCACGCGGTCGAGCACGCACCGCACATTTTAGCGGGCTTTCGGGGAAAACCTCCAGCGGACCGTCGCCTGTCCCTGAATCCCGAGCGCGTTCGCGAGCGCCTCGGTGAGCGCGAACTCCTGCCCTTCGCCGTAGCTCGTGTTGTCCACCACGGTCGTTTCCACCGCGACGCCGTTCGCCTCGACGGTGATCCGCGCGCTGCACGGGAAGACCGGATGCGAGATCCCCTGAAGCGACGCGTCGAGCGTCACCCCGCAGGCGGTGGTCTGTCCATAGAGACCGGGGCCGAAGATGCCGACCGTCGCCTCCTTCCACTCGACCCCTGCGGCCGTCGTCGTCGGAGTCGCGGGTGCCGCGTCGCCGCCGCTCCCGGTGATGGTCAGCGCGCCGAGCACCGCGACGAGCGCGATCGCTGCGAGCGCCAGCTGGCGCTCGAGGAGCTCGCTGTTCACGCCGGCCCGACGCCGGCGAGCAGCCCCCCGAACGACTCGCGGACAAGGCCGTCGAACTCCACCGGGAGCGTGCCGTTCGAGTCGGCGAACTGGCGCAGGTGCAGGAGGAGCGCGGTGCGCTCGCCCGGGTCGCCGCTGTCCGACGCGGCCTCGCGGGAGATGCGCTCGAGATCCCAGATGTTCCACTGCTGCGGTCCGCGCACCGGCATGCGGACGACGCGCTGCGGCTCGGGCGGAGGCGGCGGCGGCACGTACGCAGGCTCAGGCTCGGGCGGCGGCGGAGGCGCGGCCACGAGCGGCGCGCGGTCGAGTACCGGGAGTGGCTCCGGCTCCGGCTCCGGCTCCGGCTCCGGCTCCGGCTCGGGCTCGGGGTCCGGCTCCGGTTCGGGCTCTGGGTCAGGTTCGGGCTCCGGCTGTGGGATCGGTTCGGGCTCCGACTCCGGCTCAGGCTCGGGTTCCGGCTCCGGCTCCGGCTCGGGCTCCGGGAAGACCTCGGCGACCGGCTCCGGCTCGGCCGGCGGCTCCGAGGCGCGGCGGCGCAGCGACGGCAGGCGCCGCTTCGGCTTCGCCGCGGGCGGCGCCTCGACCACGGGCTCGGGCTCAGGCTCGACGACGGGTTCGGGCTCGACCACCGGCTCGGGCTCGGGCTCGACGACCGGCTCCGGCTCTGGCGGAGGTTGCTCCACGACTACGGGCTCGGGTGGCGGCGGCGCCTCGGCGACCGGCTCCTCCACCGCGGGCGCGGGAGCAGGGTCGGCGCCCACGTTGAAGACCACGCGGGTCTTCGTGGCGGGGACGCGCAGGCCGTAGGCGCGCGGCTGCTTCGGACGCTGCGGACGGCCGGACCAGCGAGCGTTGTCGCCCTGCCAGAGTGTCCACTCGACCACCGAGGCGACGAGCCACGCGGCCACGACGCCGACGACGATCCAGACCGGCTCGACGTCGAGCAGGCCGAGGGCGAGCGCGACCGCGACGATCAGGCAGCCGAGGAGGAGCAGCCGGACGAGCGAGGTACCGGGCACGCCTGAATGCTACGGAGACTTAGGCGGTGTCGTCTTCGCCTTCGGCGGGCTCGGCCTCGGCGGCCGGCTCGGAAGGCGCTTCGGGAGCCGCTTCGGGCTCCGGCTCCGGCTCGGCGTCCTGCGCGGCGACGACCGAGGCCGTGACCGGCGTCTGGCCGGACGGGCCGACGGTCTGCTGCGCCGCCAGGACGATCGCGTCGACGGCGGCCTGAACCGCAGCGTCGCCGTGGCCGGCCGCTCCGAGGAGCTGCTCGGCGCCCTCGCGGGAGCGCTGCACGATGATCTGCGCCTGGGCCTGCGCCCACTCGAGCGTCTGCTCGACCTCGGCGCGGGCCGCGTTCGTGAGCTCGGTCGCCTGATGGCGCGACTGCTCGAGAAGGCGGGCGCCGGAGGCCTCGGCCTCGCGGAGCTCCTGCGCGGAGTCGCGGTTCGTCTTGGTCAGGATCTCGCGGGCTTCGTTGCGCGCCTCGTTCACGACCTCGATGCGCTGCCGCTCGGTTTCCTGGCGGATGCGCTGAATCTCCGACTCCTGCTGCGTCATGTTCATCTGACGCTCGCGGATCTCCTGCTCGGAGCGCGCGATCTGCTTGACCGCGGCCTCCTGTGCATCGCGCTCGATCGTGTCCGCGAACTCGGACGCCGCGCGGACGAGGTGGAGCGCATCCATGCGCACTGCGTGGCCCGACGGCTCGGACGAGGCGCCCCTCGGGGCGGCCTGGAGCACGCGGAGCTGAGCCTGCAGGGAGGTGACGTGGCGGCGGTAGGCCTCGAACGCCTCCTCGACGCGGGCGCGGTCGTATCCGTCGGTTGCGACGGGAAGATCTTGGGCCTGCGGAAGCGCCGTCAGTGCCTGAGCTGACGGGGCGCGTCGCGGATCGTTCGTGGACATGCTGCGTTTCTCCTCGATCGGGGGCGCCTGCGAACCAGTATTGCTACTCGTCGGCGCGGACGGCAAGCAGGTTTAGCCCTGCTTACGAAGCGTGATTCCGAGCTCGCGCAGAATCTCCTCCGGCATCGGCGTCGGAGCGCCGCTCAGCGGGTCGGATCCGCTGGAAACCTTTGGGAATGCGACGACCTCGCGAATGTTCGGCTCGCCGGCCAAAAGCGCGGCGAAACGCTCGATCCCCATCGCGAACCCGCCGTGGGGCGGCGCACCCATCTTGAGCGCGTCGAGGAGGAAGCCGAACTTCTCGCCCAGCTCCTCGTCGGTGAGCCCGAGCGCGCGGAAGATCCTCTTCTGGATCTCCTGGTCGTGGATCCGGATCGAGCCGGACCCGAGCTCCCACCCGTTCCAGACGAGGTCGTACGCCATGCTGATCGCCTTACCCGGGTCGCTCTCGATCAGCTCCTCGTCACCGGCGCGGATGCCGGTGAACGGATGGTGCGAGAACGTGAACCGCTCGTTCAGCTCGTCCCACTCGAACACCGGGAAGTCGATCACCCAGAGGAATCGGTTCTGCTCCGAATCGGCGAGCTCGAGCTCGCGGCCGAGGTGCGTGCGCAAGCTGCCGAGGACGCGCGACGCGACGTGCGGCTTGTCCGCGGCAAAAAGAACGGTCGAGCCGGGCTCGGCCTTGAAGTGCTCCAGCTCGCCGGCGGAGAGGAACTTGGCGATCGGCGAGCGGACCTCCCCGCTCTCGTCGTAGACGAGGTACGCGAGGCCTTTCGCGCCCCACTCCTTCGCGAGCTCCTCGAGCCGGTCGAGCTCGGCGCGCGAGAACGCCTTGGGAACCGTGAGGTAGCGGACGGCCTCCGCGCCCGAGAAGACGCCGAACTCGGACGCGCGGGTCAGCTCGGTCGCGTCCTCGATCTCGAGGCCGAAGCGCAGGTCCGGCTTGTCGGATCCGTAGCGCGCCATGACGTCGTGCCAGGTGAGACGCGGGAACGGGCGCTCGGGCGGCGTGCGGTCGAGCGCCTCGAACGACGCAGCGACCGCTTCCTCGAGGACCTCGAGCACGTCCTCGCGCTCGACGAACGCCATCTCGATGTCGAGCTGGCGGAACTCGAACTGCCGGTCGGCGCGGAGATCCTCGTCCCTCCAGCACGTGGCGATCTGGTAGTAGCGGTCGAAGCCGCTGATCATGAAGAGCTGCTTGAACACCTGCGGCGACTGCGCGAGCGCGAAGAACCGGCCCGGCTGGAGCCGCACCGGAACGAGGAAGTCGCGCGCGCCCTCGGGCGTGCCCTTGATGAGGCTCGGCGTCCAGAGATCGACGAAGCCGAGCTCCTCCATCCGCCGGCGGATGGCGCCGACGACGATCCCGGTCAGCCGCAGGTTGCGCTGCATCTGGGCGCGGCGCAGATCGAGCCAGCGGTAGCGCAGGCGCAGGTTTTCGTCCACGTTTTCCTCGTCGAGCTGGAACGGGAGCGGCGTCGCCCGGTTGAGGATCTCGAGTTTGGTGACCTGGAGCTCGATCTCGCCGGTCGGGAGGTTCGGGTTCACGGCATCCGCGGCGCGGTGGACGATCTCGCCCTCGGCGCGCAGCACGAACTCGTTGCGGATCTCGTGCGCGACCGCGGCCGCCTCCGGTGCGTTCTCCGGGTTGATGACCAGCTGGCAAATGCCGGTGTGGTCGCGCAGGTCGATGAAGACGAGCCCGCCGTGGTCGCGGCGGGTGTCCGTCCAGCCGGCGAGCGCGACGTGAGACCCGACCGAGTCGGCCCTGGGCTCGCCGCAGTGCAGGTCACGCCATTTGCTCAATTTCGCTCCAGTTTCGGCTCGAAGCGCGCGAGACACGCGCGCCTTTTCTCATTAGCGTTCAAAGCGGGTGGTGGGCTGGGGTGCCCCGAACCGCGTCCGCAATTTGCGGGATCGGGATCGGCTCTCCGAGATCTTCGCCGCCGCTCCTCAGTGTGGCCGTTTCGCCCGTGACGCGCACGACGATCCGCGCGCCGAGGCGGCCCGCCTGGGTCATCTGGCCCTTCGCGGAGCGCCCCGCGTAGTCGGTGTCGCAGCGCAGCCCGTCGCGCCGCAGCTTCGCCAGCTCGACCAGAACGGCGGCGCGGTCGGCGGTCTCGTCCACCGTCATGAAGACGTCGATGCCCGGCTCCTCGGCGGTTACTCCTTCGTGCTCGAGCGCCAGGATCAGCCGCTCGATGCCCGGCGCCGAAGCCGATTCCCGGCGTCGCCGGGCCGCCGATCTCCTCGATCAAGCCGTCGTAGCGACCGCCGCCCGAGAGTGTCCCCGCCTGGCCGCTCTCGTCCGGCCCGACGAACTCCCAGGTCGTGCGCGTGTAGTAGTCGAGGCCGCGCACGAGCGTCGGGTCGATTACGTAGGAGACGCCGTACGCGTCGAGGTAGCGCCGCACCTCGGCGAAGTGCGCCTCGCACTCCGCGCACAGCGAGTCGCCGATCTTGGGGGCGTCGTCGAGCGCTGCGCGCACGGCCGGGTTCTTCACATCGAACACGCGCAGCGGACTGGTCTCGCGCTTCTGGCGCGCCTCGTCGTCGAGCGCGTCGGCGTTCGCGTCGAGCCACGCGTTCAGCTTCTCCAGGTACGCAGGCCGGCAGCCGGCGTCGCCGATCGAGTTCAGCTGTAGCTCGAAGGTCTTCACCCCGAGCTCCTCGAGAAGCGTTCGGTAGAACTCGAGCACCTCGGCGTCCACCGCCGGGTCGGCCGAGCCGATCGCCTCGAGCGACAGCTGCCAGTGCTCCCGGTAGCGCCCGCGCTGCGGCGCCGAGTACCGGTACATGGGCGCGATCGTGTACATCTTCACCGGCTGCGGCTCCCGGTGCATTCCGTGCTCGATGTAGGCGCGGCAGATCGGCGCCGTCCCCTCTGGGCGCAGCGTCAACGAGCGGTCGCCACGGTCGGCGAACGTGTACATCTCCTTTTGGACGACGTCCGAGCCGGCACCCGACGTGCGCGCGAAAAGCTCAGTGTCCTCGAAGACGGGCGTCTGGATCGGGTGGTAGCCGTACTGCGCGCACAGGCGCTCCATCGTCCCGGTCACGAACCGCCAGAGCGGCTGGTCGCGCGGGAGGATGTCGTGCGTTCCCTTGGGAGCGTCGATGCCGGTCACGACGCGCGGAGCTCGGCGAGAAACGGGTTCGTGGCCAGTTCGCCGCCGAGCGTCGTCGACGGCCCGTGGCCCGGAAACACCGTCGTTTCCGGGGGAAACCTGTCGGCCAGCGACCTGATGGACGCGAGCAGGACGTCCCAGTCGGAGCCCGGGAGGTCGGCCCGTCCAACGGAGCCGGCGAAGAGGACGTCCCCGGAGAACAGCGCGCCCTCGGCGAAGAACGCCAGGTGCGCGGGCGAGTGGCCCGGCACGCGGACGGTCTCGAACGAAATCCCCGCGAGGTCGAGAGTCTCGTCGCCGGCGAGCAGCACGTCGGGCGTGTACGGCCGGAACGTCACGCCGGGGGGCGTGTAGTCGTTCACGTGCTCGAGGAGCACGCGCTCGTCCTCGGCCATGTACACGGGCGCGCCGGTTCCCTCGGCCAGGTCGGCGACGCCGCCGAGGTGATCCCAGTGGCCGTGGGTGACGAGAATCGCAACGCACGACGCGTCGCGCTGCGCCAGTTCGAGCTGGATCTCGGCCGCATCGGCGCCCGGATCGACGACCACCGCCTCGGCCGCGTCGGGCTGCCGGACGAGGTAGCAGTTCGTCCCGATCGGGCCGAGCTCGAGGCGCGTGACGTCAAGGGCCATCAGGCGGCTGAGTCTATCCAGGCCGGGTTACACTCCTCGGCCATGGAGAGTTGGACGCTTCCGGAGATCGCGACGCCGGACGGCAGCCGCTCCCCGGTCGTTCTCCGCAGCGCCGACGAGGCCCGCGCGGTGTTGATCGGGCTCGACCCGGGGCAAGAGCTCGGCGACCACCAGGTGAAGGAGCACGCGTGGATCGTCGTCGTCGAGGGACGCGCGGAGTTCGAGGCCGACGGCGCGAAGGTCGACGCCGCGCCCGGGACATTGCTCCACTTCGAGCCCGACGAGCGGCACGCCGTCCGCGCGCCCGAGGGCGCACGCCTGCTGCTTCTCCTCGCGCCGTGGCCCGGCGAGGGCCACTACCGCGGCGACCCGCCGGCCGCTGCCTAGCGCTTGCCGGAGCCGTACCGCTTGAGCGCCATGCGGTAGACGAGCGAGTCCACGAGGAACATGAACGGCAGCAGGAACGCGAGGATTACCGCCGTGTTCATGACGATCCCAAGCGTGCTGAGGTTATTGCGGCCCGTCGCGTAGACGAAGATGAAGACGAGCGGGGCGAAGATGGCGCCCCGGCGGAGGATGCGCTCGAGCGACGGCTTAGGCACGACCCGGCCGCGACGGTCGACCATCTCGCCCTTCGGAGTGCGCGGAGCGGTCTTCGCCTTCTCGGCTTCGAGCTCGCTCAGGCGTGGGGCACTCTGCTCCTCGCCGTCCTCTCCTTCGAGGACGTATTCGTACTCGTGCCGCTGGAGTTTTTCGCGCTTGCGCTTGTGCTTGCGGGTGGCCATGCGTCGATTATGCCGGGGCCGGGCCGGCCGGCCGCGTCCATGCGACCTCGCCGGCCTCGATCACCGTGGCCACCTCGGGCCCGCCGAGGTGGTACGCGAGGTAGCGCCAGTCGGGCGTCTCGAGGAGAACAACGTCCGCCGCGTAGCCCGGCGCCAGGCGCCCGCGGTCGGTCAGGCCGAGGACGTGGGCCGCGTTCACGGTGCAGGCCGCGAGCGCCTCGGCCGGCGCGAGGCCGATCTGGGTGCAGGCGAGGTTGCACGCGATCGGGAGGCTCTCCGAGAACGCGCTGCCCGGGTTGAAGTCGGTCGCGAGGGCGACGGCGGCTCCGGCGTCGACGAGCGCGCGGCCCGGCGGCATCGGACGGCCGAGCGTCAGCGCGGCGATCGGGAGGAGAACGGCGGTGACGTCGCTCGCCGCAAGTGCCCGCACGCCGTTGTCGCCCGTCGCCTCGAGATGGTCGACGCTGCGCGCGCCGAGCTCGATCGCAAGCTCCACCCCGCCGGCCTCGGTGAACTGGTCCGCGTGGAGACGCAGCGCGAGCCCGCGCCCGGCGCAGGCCTCGAGGTAGCGGCGCGTCTGGGCCGTGTCGAACGCGCCCTGCTCCAGGAAGACGTCCGCCGCCTCGGCGATCTGCGCCGCCTCCGGGAGCACCTCGGCGAGCGCGAAGTCCAGGTAGGCGTCCGCGGAGTCGAACTCCGGTGGAACGGCGTGCGCGCCGAGCCAGGTCGGGACGCCGCCCGCGTCGCGGACCGCGCGGAGCTGCGCCAGCTCGGTGTCGCGGTCGAGCCCGTAGCCGGACTTCCCCTCGAAGGTGGTCGTCCCGCAGGCGCGCATCCACCCGCGATGGCGCTTGACCGCAGCGCGCAGCTCGTCCTCGCCCGCCGCGCGGGTTGCCCGGACGGTCGAGAGGATGCCGCCGCCCGCCGCGTGGAGCTCCTCGTAGGACGCGCCGCCCGAACGCAGCTCGAACTCGCCGGCGCGGTCGCCCGCGAAGGCCGGATGCGTGTGGCAGTCGACGAGCCCTGGGATCGCCGCGCGGCCGCGCCCGTCCACCTCGACGACGTCGCCGTCGAGCGCCCCGAGGTCGCGCATCCGCCCCACCTCGGCGATGACGCCGTCGCGGGCCAGGACGTACGCGCCCTCGACCACCTCGAGTCGGCCGAGCCCGTTGCCGCGCAGGGGCGCCTCGCTCCCCGCCGGGGAGACGGCCTGGGCCAGATCGCGGACGAGCAGCGTCGACACGTCGCGCGCCGGCTACGCGTCGCGCCCGGGAAGCGCGACGCCCTGCGCCTCGGCTTCGTCGAGCGCCTCGTCGTAGCCGGCGTCGGCGTGGCGGATCACGCCCATGCCGGGATCCGACGTGAGCACCCGCTCGAGCCGTGCCGCCGCCTCGTCGGTGCCGTCCGCGACCACGACCATGCCCGCGTGGATCGCGTTGCCGATCCCGACGCCGCCGCCGTGGTGGACGCTGACCCATGTCGCGCCCGCCGCCGTGTTCACGAGCGCGTTCAGGATCGGCCAGTCGGCGATGGCGTCGGAGCCGTCCTGCATGGCCTCCGTCTCGCGGTAGGGCGAGGCGACCGAGCCCGCGTCGAGGTGGTCGCGCCCGATGACGATCGGAGCGCGCACCTCGCCGGAGCGGACGAGCTCGTTGATCGCGAGCCCCGCCTTCGCGCGGGCGCCGTAGCCGAGCCAGCAGATCCGCGCCGGGAGGCCCTGGAACGCCACCCGGTCGGCTGCGAGCTCGAGCCACCGCTGGAGCAGCGGGTCCTCCGGGAAGAGCCGTCCGAGCATCGCGTCGATGGCCGCGATGTCGCTCGGCTCACCCGACAGCGCGGCCCAGCGGAAGGGCCCGACGCCGCGGCAGAAGAGTGGCCGGATATAGGCCGGGACAAAGCCCGGGTATGAAAACGCCTCCGTGACGCCGGCCGATAGGGCCTCCCCTCGCAGGTTGTTGCCGTAGTCAAAGACATTGGCACCTGCGCGGAGGTACTCGAGCATTCCGTGCACATGTGTTGCGATTGAGGCACTGGTTTGTTGCAAATACCTGTCCGGATCGGACGTGCGCAGCGCCGCGGCCTCCTCCAGCGAGTACCCCACGGGGATGTAGCCGTTCAGCGGATCGTGCGCCGCGGTCTGGTCGGTCACGAAGTCGAACGGCTCCCCGCGGCGGGCCAGCTCGGGGACGATCTCCGCCGCGTTTCCGAGCAGCCCCACGGACAGCGCGCGTCCCTCGGACGCCGCAGCCCGAACCCGCGCAAGCGCATCGTCGAGCGAGTCCGAAGCCTCGTCCAGGTAGCGGTGCTCGAGCCGACGCTCGATCCGCGAGGGATCGACCTCGACGCAGAGAATCGCCGCGCCCGCCATCGTCGCGGCCAGCGGCTGCGCGCCGCCCATGCCGCCGAGCCCGGCGGTCAGGATCGTCCGGCCCGAGAGATCCGGGGATCCGTAGTGCTTCTCCCCGGCGGCGGCGAAGGTCTGGAACGTCCCCTGGAGGATCCCCTGCGTGCCGATGTAGATCCAGCTCCCGGCGGTCATCTGGCCGAACATCGTCAGACCGAGCGCCTCGAGGCGGCGGAACTCCTCCCACGTCGCCCAGTGCGGGACGAGCAGCGAGTTCGCGATCAGCACGCGCGGCGCGTCGCGGTGCGTGCGGAAGATCCCGACCGGCTTGCCGCTTTGGACGAGCAGCGTCTCGTCCTCACCGAGATCGAGCAGCGACCGGACGAGCGCGCGCAGGGCGGCCGGCGAGCGCGCCGCCTTGCCCGAGCCGCCGTAGACGATCAGCTCCTCGGGATGCTCGGCCACCTCGGGATCGAGGTTGTTGAGGAGCATGCGGAGCGGCGCCTCGGTCGCCCACGACTTGGCGAGAAGCTCCGTCCCGCGGGGAGCCCGGATCGCCGAGAGGTCGCCGACGAGCTGCTCGACCAGTGCGTCGTGCACGCCGACGCTCACGCGAGCGCTCCGATCTCGGCCTCGACCGCCGCGCCGATCTCGCCCGTCCGAATTGCCGCAGCGACGCGCTCGATGTCCGCGGAGATGGAGCGGTCCTCGGTCACCGACTCGGACAGCGCCCGCACGGCGCGGTGCGCAGCGCGGCACCCGGCCCCGGGCTCGAGCGGCGCGAGGAACTCCACACCCTGCGCGGCCGCGAGCAGCTCGATCGCGACGGCGAGCTCGGAGTTCGCGAGCACCTGCCAGCAGGTGAGGCCGGACGCGTTCCCCATTGAGACGTGATCCTCCTGGCCGGCGCTCGTCGGGATCGAGTCGACGCTCGCGGGGTGCGCGAGCACCTTGTTCTCCGAGACGAGCGACGCGGCCACGTACTGCGGGATCATGAACCCGGAGTTCAGTCCGCCGTCGGGCGTGAGAAACGCCGGGAGGCCGTTCGAAAGCGACGGGTTCGTGAGCCGTTCGATGCGGCGCTCCGAGATATTCGCCAGCTCGGCGAGCGCGAGCTTCAGGGAATCGAGCGCGAACGCGATCGGCTGGCCGTGGAAGTTTCCGTTCGAGACGAGCTCACGGCTGTCGACGAAGACGAGCGGATTGTCCGTGGCCGCGTTCACCTCGACCGCCACGACGCCCTCGGCGTACGCGATCAGGTCGCGGCTCGCGCCGTGCACCTGCGGGGCGCAGCGCAGCGAGTACGCGTCCTGCACCTTGTCGCACCAGCGGTGCGCCTCGATGATCGCCGAGCCGTCCACGAGCCGCAGCACGTTCGCCGCCGAGTCGATCTGGCCCGGGAACGGACGCAGCGCCTGGATCTCCGGGCGGAACGCGACCTTCGATCCCTGGAGCGCCTCGAGCGAGAGCGCGCACGCGATGTCCGCGGCTGCGGCCAGACGCCGGGCGCGAACGCACGCGAGCGAGCCCATCGCGCTCATGAACTGCGTCCCGTTGATGAGCGACAGGCCTTCCTTCGCCTGCGGGCGGATCGGTTCGAGCCCCACGCGCGCGAGCGCCTCACCTCCTGGGAGAAGCTCGCCCTCCACGGTCGCGAACCCTTCGCCGACAAGCGGAAGCGCGAGGTGCGCAAGCGGTGCGAGGTCCCCGGACGCGCCGACCGAGCCGCGGCTCGGAACCAGAGGCAGCACGCCGCGGTTCAGGCACTCGAGGAGCAGCTCGACGGTGCCGAGCGCGATCCCCGACGTCCCCTTGGCGAGCGTGTTGGCGCGCAGGAGCATGGCCGCGCGCACGACCTCGTCCGGGTACGGCTCCCCCACGCCGCACGCGTGGCTGCGCAAGAGGCGGAGCTGAAGCTCCTCGGACTGCTCCGGCGGAATCGTCTTCTCCACGAAGCGGCCGAAGCCGGTGTTGATCCCGTAGGTGTGCTCGCCGCTCGAGTCCGCGGCCACCTCGTCGACGAGGGCCCGGGCCGCGCCGATCCGCTCGCGCGCGAGATCCGAGAGCCCGGCGTCCGCGCGATCGACGGCGACCGACCAGACATCGGCGGCGGTGAGGTCGTCCCCGGTGAGCGAAACGGACACCGGGTGAGTCTAGAACGGAAGCGGGCCCCGGTCGCACGAAGCGACGCGGGGCCCGCAGAGCCGAGGCGAGGCGCGTCCTAGCGGACGTACACCTTCCCGGACTTGAGCGTCTGCTCGACCGTCTCGGATCCGTTCCACTTGGACGAGAAGAGCAGCTTGCTGCCGTTCCAGAGGGTGACGCCGATGGAGTCCTTCGTGCCGTGCGAGCCCCTGTCGGTCAGCGTGACCCGCAGGGAGAGCCTCGACGCGACGGTCGAGGTCTTCCACCACTTCGTGACGTCGACGAGCTTCGCCGTCATGCGGAAGTCCGCGAGCCCGTAGCACTTGGAGCTCGTCGGGCCGTTGCACGACGCACCGTTCGGCTTCTCGAAATCGACGCCGAGGGATTCGAAGTCGTCGCTCTTGATCAGGTACGTGTGTCCACCGGACTTGAAGACGATGTCGGCATGGCCGCTCAGGCTCTCCTTCTTGCGCCAGTCCCGCTTTCCGTCGCGGTACTTGACGCTGAGCCCGAAGCCCATCTTCGAGTTCGTCGTCACCTTGTAGATCCCGGCGGAGCTCGTCATCACGGTCTCACCCGAGGCCGCGATGTATGCGTCGTCGGGCTCGGCCACCTCGACCACCTGGTCTTCGGTGCCCGTGTAGTAGCCGTCGACGACGATGTCAATGTTGTGCATGCCGATCCCGAGGACGACGGTGCACGACGCGACGCCGTTGGCCAGGTTCCCGTTCTGAAGCGAAACGGGGAGCGGGCCGCAGAGCACGGTCGAGCCCTCCATGAAGGTGATCGTCGCGTTGCGGACGTCACCGATGGAGCCGTCGGTCTCCTGGATCGTCGCCCGCAGGAGCACCTTTTCGGAGTGCTTCTTCGCAGGCACGAACGTGATCTCGTCGCCCTCGTAGCCGATCTCGATGTCCGGCTCCTGGGCAACGACGATGTCGAACGACGTGGACGCCGATGCGCCCGCCTCGTCGGTCACGGTCACGGTGACCGGGTAGGTGCCCGGCGCCGCCGTGATCGTGCCGCCGACCGTCCAGGTGTGCATGCCCGGATCGGCCGTCGGGCCCGAAACGGTGCCGCTGGTCAGTGTCGCGCCGGCCGGAAGCCCGGCCGCGGTCGCGGTGAGCTGAGAGCCGAGCGAGTCGGGATCCGTGGCGACGATGTTCACGGGCGCCATCGGGTCGCTGTACTCGACGTTCACGCCACCCGCCGGCGCGTCATTCGTGACGGTCGGCGTCGCGTGGATCGTGAAGTCGGAGTTGGAGATGTCGAAGAAGACGTTGCCGACGCGCCTCGACCTTGATCCGAGCGTGCGTCGTCCCGTCGTTCGGAAGGGTCACGGCCTCGGAGCCGTCGTTCGGCGTCGATCGCGGCGAGCACGTACGGGTACGTGTGGCCGCCGTCGAGCGACAGGCGTGATCTTGACGTCGGTGGTCGAGATCGGCGGCGACGTCCGTGCCCGCCACGTCCCACGTGACCGTCTGGGTCGAGCCGCCTCGTACGTCACCGCGGTGTTCGGCGACGTGACGAGGAACGGGCCCGTGGTCGGCGCGAGGAGCAGCGTCGTGTCGCCGCGAGTTCACGCCGCCCTTCAGGTCACGGGCGGTGAAGCGGAAGTGGAGCGAGAGCGGAGCTCGCGTTCGTCCCGGCGAAGCCGACGTAGTCGGACGTCGGGAGGAACTCCGCGAAGCACTCCGTGACGGGAATCGGCACCGGCGGAGCGATCGGCCCCGTCGGGCAGGCGCCCGTATCCGCGTTCGTGTTGTTGTCGAGGATCTGCTGGAGATCCGGGAACACCCGCGTCGGGTCGGTCGGTCAGGTGGTTCTCGCCGGGCGAGTTGTAGAGGAGCGTGTCGCGACGCTGATCTGGTCGCCGACTTCGGGAACATCGCGAAGAGCGGGCCGTTCGTCTTCATGTTGTTGAGCAGCGAGGTGCCGGCCGCAGCGCCGCGGTCGTTCTGCTCCCAGCTGTAGAGAAGCGGATCGTTGTCCGCGTCGGTGGCCGCGCCCGTGAGGGCGAACGGCGTCCGCAGCGGGATCGTGTACTGCAGCCGGGGCCGTCACGACCGGGATCGCGTTGCCGGTGGGCGTGATGATCCCGCCCTTGTTGTCGACCGCGCCGCCCTTGTCCGTCTCGTCCACGAAGCCGGAGGCGCCCGCGCGTGAAGTCCTGCACGGCGAGCATGACCGGGACGTTCGTCGCGGCCAGCGTCCCGGTGTACGTCACCTGGAAGCCGGTGTTGTTGAAGCGCGCCACCGGCGAAGCCCGCGACGGTCGCGGTCCCGCCGGCCGGGAGGAGCGGTGTCAGCGCGGCCTGGATCCCGGCGGCCGTGTAGTTCACGCCGTTCACGATCGGGGCCGAGACGTTGCCGTTGTAGTTGAGCGTGAACGAGTCGTTCGCGCCGCCGTGGTTCGTCTCCTCGACCGAGGCGAAGCAGCCGCCGCAGCTGAGGTTGATGATCGTGACGGTCGGCACGTCGAGCCTGGCCGCAAGCGCGCCGCCGTACGTGACCGTGAAGCCGGTCGAGGCCGCGCCGGTGACGGTGACGTTCCCGGCGAACCCGGCGATGCGCGTTGATCGCCGACGTGAGGTTGGCGTTGTGTGTACGCGGAGCCCGCTGCCGCCGATCACGGCCGAGTCGTTCCCGCCGATCCGGACCTGGAACGGCGAGGTGAACGTCACCGTGCCGCCGCCCGAGTTCGGCGAGGCCGGCGGTCGCGGTGGTGTACTCGAAGCTGCGCGTCGTCGGGACCGCGGTGATCGTCGAACGTGCCGTTGTAGCCGGCGACGCCGACGCCGCTGATCGTGACGACTGGTCGCCGATCGAGCGGTTGTGGACGAGCCGTCGTGCGGATCGTCACGGTGTTGCCGACCTCGGTCGCGCCGGGCACGGCAGCGTGATCGTGCCGCCGCCGGACCTGGGGAGGCCCGCGATCGGGTTCGTGTAGTGTGAACGACCGCGAGGTGAGGACGGCGTCGACCGTGAACGTGCCGTTGTAGCCCGCGTCGCCGACGCCCGAGATCGTGATGTGTCGCCGGCTGGAGCGTGTGCGTCGCCCGGCGGCACCGGTCGAGATCGGTCACGGTGTTGCCGGTCTCCGAGACGCCGCCCAGCTGCGTCGCGCTCGGGCGCGGCGTCGATCGCGACGCGAGAGCGGCTGGATCGTGGTCGTCGGCGGAAGCCGGGGCCAAACGTCCGACCTGGACCTCGTTGCCGCCGCCGAAGTGGCGGAGCGAGGCGGTCTGCACCTCGTTGATCGCCGCCTGGTTCGACGACGTGTAGGTCGAGATCTCCTGCAGGCTGCCGCTCCGAGAAGTACGGGTCGCTGTGCGGCGACAGGTCGTCGGTCGAGGCAGATGCCCGCGTAGGCCATGATCGAGGAGCCGCGAGCCGGGCTCGACCGAGGTCGCGGCGTTGCGGTTGCCGCCCGAGCAGTTGAGCTGCGTGCCGTTGAACGGGTGGTTGCCGCTGAACTGGTGGCCCATCTCGTGCGCCACGTAGTCGATGGCGTAGAAGTCACCGGTCGGAGTCGGGATGCCGGTGCAGCCGCCGGCCTTGTTCGAGCGGCCGACGACGCCGAGGTTCGCGACGCCGCCGCCCGGCTGGCCGAGCGCGAGGTGGCCGATGTCGTAGTTCGAGGCGCCGATGATCTGCCCGATCACGAACCGCGCGCGGGTCGTCGAGGAGCAGCCCGTGACCTGCGACTGCGTGAAGCAGGCCGCGGCGCCGCAGGGCCCGTTCGGGCGCGATCGCCGGCGTCCCACGTGTTCAGGTTCAGCAGGTCGTTGTTCGCGACCAGCTGGAGCGTGATCGAGAGATCGTCCTCGTAGACCTGGCTCGACGCGGTTCATCAGCGTGACCTTGGCCGGCGTCACGTTGGCGGGGCCGCCGTGGAACGTCGCGTAGCCCGGGTCGGTGATCAGCGCGAGTGCGGTAGATGCCGCAGGACGTCGCCGGTCGGAGGATCGGAGGTCGGATCGTCGTCGCGCACGACCTGGTAGCTCGCCGAGGCGAACCGCGCTGCCGTCGCTGGCCGCGACGATGTGCGTCTCGAGGTTGCCGTCCGGGTCGGCGACGAAGCCGGTGCTGAACGAGCCCAACGAGTCGGTCTGCGCGCTCAGCGTGCGGCCCGCGAAGTTGTCCTCGGGATCGGTGATCTGATCGTGATCGCGGCGTTCTCCGCGAAGCCGTTTCCGGTCAGGGTGACCGTGTCGGCCGCGTGGTAGATAGCCCTTGTCCACCGAGAGCTCAGCCGACTCGGCGTCGCGCTCGACGAACTGGTTCGTGTCCTTCGGCATGCTGCGGCCGTAGTAGCTCGCATACACGCTCTGGTTCGCGATCGAGAACGGATCGATGTACCAGGCGCCCTGGGACGAACGGACCGAGGCGTGGAAGCCGATCCGCGAGTATGTCGGCGTGGATCGTGGCCGTCTCGTCGTCGAGGCCGCGGCCGCGGAAGGTCCCGATGTCGGGATGCTTCGCGGCGAGGCCGGGCGCCATGATCTGCGACTGCCGGATTGCGAAACGCTGGAAGTCGCCGTTCGGATCCGGAAGCGAGATGACGAGCTCGTCATCGGAGTCCGGCGCGGGCGCCGCTGCCAGCGCCGCCTCCAAATTTTCCTTGTTGACCGAGAAGGCCTGAAGATCGGACGCGCCGATCCCCGTCGTGCCGTTGGCGTTCTCGAAAGCGGAGTCCGACTTGAGCTGCCAGACGCCCTGGTACGTGCTGGAACTCGCCGAGTTGTTCGCGGCCGACGACGGCAGGACCGCCGTGATGGCCGTGAGCGCGACGAGACCCAGAATCGCTGCGGCGACGCGCTTCCGCGACGCCTTGCGTGTAGATCCGTGCATCGCTAAATCCCCTTGTTCGATGTTCTCTCCCGGACACACCTCACGGGCAGGGCGCGCCGACAGTCAGCGATCCCGTCCCGGGTGCGCAATCTTCCGTCAGCGAAGGGGCAGGGTCAAGCGTTTTCGAGGAGCCGCAGCTCGAGAATCTTCCCTGCATCGAGGCCGTCCAGCCGCAATGCGGCACCCGCTGCGCAAAGCGCAGCCCCCGCCGGCATGAGCCCGACGAGCTCGCTGCCGGCGACCTCGATGCCGCGGGCGTTCGCCTCGGCCTCGATCGCGGCCACGATCTCGTGCAGCGGAGCGGCCTTCCAGTCGGTCACGTTCATGCTCACCTGGGAGAGCCCGGCGCGCGGCAACGCGAGCCCGAGCGCCCGCAATCCGCGGAACCCGCCGCCGCTCTCGCGGACGAGCGCCGCGATCTCGCGGGCGGGCGACGGATCCTCGGCGCGGAGGTTCACGTTGAACGCGATGAGCGGCGGGCGGACGCCGACGAGCACCGAGCCGGCCGTCGGATGCGGGGTCGCCGGGCCCCGGTCGGGCACGAGCCCTTCGAGGCCGCCGCTGCGGAAGAACCTCGGCTCGCGGCCGTCCTCGGTCAGCCCTCCGTAGAAGTGCACCGGAACGCCGAGCGCCCCGATTCGGTCGGCGACGGCGAGCGCGGCGTCGCGGGCGAGCGGCTCGTCCTTGAGGCGCAGGTAGACGAGCGGCACGACGTCCACAGCGCCCACTCGGGGATGCGCGCCCTCGTGCTCGCGCAGGTCGATCAGGCCGATCGCGCGCTCCATCGCCGCCGCGAGCGTCTCGACGAGCTCCTCGGCCGAGCCGACGAGCGTGAACACCGAGCGGTTGTGATCGGGGTCCGAGTGGACGTCGAGCAGCCGCGCCGGAGCCGAGAACGCCTCGTGGAGCGCAGCGAGCTTCGCCGGGTCGCGTCCTTCGGAGACGTTGGGGACCGACTCGAGCATCACACGCGTGAAAGCCGCAGGATTGAGAGCACCGCCAGGCACCCGATCACGATGTCCGAGCCGACGCACCAGATGCAGATCGCGTCGATCACGAAGAGCTGGAGGTAGAGCAGGTACGCCGCGAACACGACTCCTCCGAGGCAGAGCCCCGCGCAGATCGCCGCCGCGGCCTGGCCGGCGCGAAACGCGGTCGCGAGGATGGCGAGGTACGCGAGCAGCCCGAGCAGCGCAACCGGGACACCGAGGACCTCGGAGTACTTGGACGACTGCACCTTCTCGCAGCCGCCGCTGGTGCACGCGGGCGCCTCGCCGGCCCAGCGGACGTAGGTCAGGTAGCCGGCGATGCCCACACCGACGAGCGCGAATGCCGCGATCGTCCGCCGCAGGCGCACCTCGGTCACGAGTTGATGAGGCTCTCGATCTGGTCGCGGAGCCCTTCGGGCCCGAGCGAGTCCGGCTGCACGCGCTCGAGCTTCCCACCGGTGGGCCCGAGGAGGAACGACGGCGTCGAGTCGATGCCCTTCTGGTCGGCCTCGGCGGCGGCGTCGTCGATCGTCTGCCGCACGTCGTCGCCCGCCATGTCGTCGAGCAGCTGGTCGGCGTCCAGTCCGGGAATCGACTTGCCGAGCGCCGCGATGAAGTCGGACGAGATCCACCCGGTGTTCTCTCCGCCCTGGTTGCGGTACATGAGCTCGATCGCGTTCCAGCCGTAGCCCTGCTTTCCGGCGGCGAGCGCGACCTGCGCGCCCGTGTCGGAGTCGTTGCCGATGAAGGTCAGCGGGCGAAACTCGATCCGAAGCTTCCCGTCGCGCACGTAGTCGGCCACGTAGACCGGCAGCGCCTCGCGCGCCCACTCGGCGCAGAACGGGCACTGGAGGTCGGCGAACTCGACGAGCGTCACCGGCGCGTCCGGGTCGCCGAGCGAGACGCCGTCCTGCGGAATTCCGTCGAAGAGCTCGTTCACTTCGTCGGCGAACGCTAGCTTGCCGCTCTGGGTCACCTCGGGCTTGGGATCGGAGGACGCGCCCAAAACGGACGACGCGATGAGCACGCCGCCGAGGATCGCCGCGATGCCGACGGCGATCGCAACCCAGACCCAGGTCGGGATTCCGCCGCCGGAGCCCTTGGCGCGCACGGGCGGGGGCGCTGAGCGCTCGGCTCGGATCCGCTTGCCTTTGGACACGGACGCATTGTGCGGAATCCGCCCGGACCGCGGCGCCGGTGGCGCGGAAGCCCAGGGCTACACTCGACGTTGAGTCCTTGGTGAGCCCGACCCCCCAATCTCCCCCGTTCCGGCAGACGTTCGTGCGCCTGCTCGGGTTCCTGCGCCCCTACCGCTGGTCGCTTGCGTTCTCGATCGTGCTCGCGATCGGCTCGATGGCCGCGGCGCTCGCGCTTCCCTGGCTGATCGGCGACGCGATCGACAACGCGCTCCCGCAGGGGGACGGCACCGAGCTGGCCTGGATCGTCGCGCTGATCGTCGTGCTCGGTCTGGCGCGGGCACTCATGCTCTCCGGCCGGCGCCTGATCGCGGGCCGCCAGTCGCTCGGCGTCGAGTTCGACCTGCGCAACGCGCTCTACTCGCATCTCCTGCGCCTCTCGTGGGGCTTCTACGACCGCCACCAGACCGGGCAGCTCATGTCGCGCGCGACGGTGGATCTCCAGGCGGTCCGCTTCTTCCTCGGCTACGGCCTCATCTTCTTCGGCCAGCACATCCTCACCGTGGTCGCCGTCGTCGCGATCCTCTTCGTCTACGAC
The DNA here is from genome assembly GCA_963716435.1 of uncultured Thermoleophilia bacterium. Taxonomy (GTDB): domain Bacteria; phylum Actinomycetota; class Thermoleophilia; order Gaiellales; family Gaiellaceae; genus CAVRUF01. The sequence continues at coordinate 1,789,381 of OY970312.1, read as the reverse complement.
GTGGAGATCGCGCTGATCGCCCTCGCGATCACGCCGATCCTGGTCGCGATCGCCTACCAGTACTCGCGCGCGTCCCACCCGATTCTCAAGGACGTCCAGCAGCGGATGGCCGACATGACGACGGTGGCCGAGGAGAACATCGTCGGCGTGAACGTCGTGAAGGCGTTCGCCCAGGAGCCGCGCGAGGAGGCCAAGTTCGCGCGGCGGAACGAAGCCGTGTTCTCGCAGTCGATCCGGGCGACGAAGCAGCGCGCGATCTACGTGCCGGTGCTCTCGTTCCTGCCGATGCTCACGCAGGCCGCGGTCCTGCTCGTCGGCGGCCGGCGCGTCATCGCGGGCGAGCTCGAGCTGGGCCAGTTCATCTCGATCAACATCTACGTCCTCATGCTGATCATGCCGCTGCGCATGCTCGGCATGTGGATCGGCTCGAGCCAGCGCGCGGTCGCATCCGGCGAGCGGATCTTCGAGGTGCTCGACGAGCCCGAGGAGACCGTGGAGCGACCGGACCCGCTGCCGTTGCCCGTGGGCGAAGGGCGGCTCCAGTTCGAGGGCGTGACCTTCGGCTACGACCCGGCGCGCCCGGTGCTCTCGAACATCACGCTGGACATCGCGCCCGGCTCGACGGTGGCGCTGATCGGCCAGACCGGTTCCGGCAAGACGAGCCTCACGTCGCTCGTGCCGCGCTTCTACGACGTTCAGGCCGGCCGGGTGCTCCTCGACGGCGCCGACGTCCGCGACATCCGCCTCGGCGACCTGCGCCGGTCGATCGCGATCGTCGCCCAGGATCCGTTCCTCTTCTCCACGTCCGTACGCGAGAACATCTCGTTCGGCGCGCCCGAGGCAACGGATGACGAGATCGAAAATGCAGCCCGCATGGCGCAGGCGCACGACTTCATCGCTGCCCTGCCCGACGGCTACGACACCGTGATCGGCGAGCGCGGCGTCACGCTCTCGGGCGGCCAGCGGCAGCGCGTCGCCATTGCCCGCGCGATCGTCATGAACCCGCGCATCCTGATCCTCGACGACGCGACCGCCTCGGTGGACGCGACGACCGAGGCGCAGATCCGGCTCGGCCTCCGCGAGGCGATGAAGGGCCGGACGACGCTGATCGTCGCGCACCGGCTCTCCACCATCTCCCTCGCCGAGGAGATCGTGGTCATCGAGCACGGCCGGGTCGTCGAGCGCGGCGCCGCCGCCGACCTCGCCGAGACGAGCGAGGTCTACCGCCAGATCGTCTCGCACGGTCTGGCCCAGACGCGCCTCGCGACCGAGCCCGAGGAGGCAACTGCGTGAGGGTGCACCAGGCCGGCTCGCACCTCATGGACCCGCGCGGCACGAAGGTGGACGACTGGAGCTGGTCGCAGACCGCGCGGCGCATCGGCGTGCTCGTCCGCCTGACCAAGCCGTACCGCGCGCGCACGATCCTGGCCATCGTGTCGCTCCTTGCCGCGACGGCGACGGCACTTGCGCCGCCATTTCTCGCGAAGGTCGCGATCGACAAGGGAATCGAGGCGAAGGATCTCCAGACGCTGACGTGGATCGTCGTCGCGTTCCTCGTCGTCGCCGCCCTCAACTGGGGCGCGTCGATGGCGCAGACGTACTACACGGGCTGGGTCGGCGAACGGATCCTCACCGACCTGCGCACCAAGCTCTTCCGCCACCTGCAGCGGCTGTCGCTCGGCTACTTCGAGCGCAACCGCGCCGGCGCGATCATCTCGCGGATCACGAACGACGTGGAGGCGCTCGACCAGCTTGTGACAGACGGTGTAACCAGCCTCATCCAGAACACGCTCATGCTCTTCGGCTCGGCCGTCATCCTCTTCTACCTCGACTGGCGGCTCGCGCTCGCCGCGCTGATCGTCTTCCCGTTCCTCTCCATCGCGACGGCGCTCTTCCGCCGCCGGTCCGCGAGGGCATACCGGCGTGTCCGCGAGCGGCTCGGCGCGGTCACGGCGTCGCTCCAGGAGGACATCTCGGGCGTCCGCGTGCTGCAGGCGTTCCGGCGCGAGGAGCGCAACGAGCAGCAGTTCCGCGACGTGAACGACCACTACCGCGAGGCGAACCAGGAGACGGTCATCCTCTCGGGCGTCTACTTCCCGTTCGTCGATTTCCTCTCGTCGCTCGCGACCGCGATCGTGCTCGGCTACGGCGGCTACCTCGTCTTTGACAACTCGATGTCGATCGGGACGCTCTTCGCCTTCATCGGCTACCTGTCGAACTTCTTCGATCCGGTGCAGCAGCTCTCGCAGCTCTACAACACGTTCCTCGCCGCGGTCGCCGCGCTGGACAAGATCATCGACGTGCTCGACGAGGAGCCCGAGATCCTCGACGGCGAAAGCGCCCGCGACCTGGCGCAGATCCAAGGCCGGGTCGCGTTCGAGAACGTCCGCTTCGGCTACGGCCAGGGGCCGGAGGTGCTGCACGGGATCTCGCTCGACGTCCCGGCGGGAACGACGGTGGCCCTCGTCGGCCACACCGGCGCGGGCAAGTCGACGATCGCGAAGCTCCTTTCCCGCTTCTACGACCCGCGCGAGGGCGCGATCACGATCGACGGCACCGACCTGCGCGACGTGACCCAGGAAAGCCTGCGCCGCCAGCTCGGGATCGTCCCGCAGGAGGGCTTCCTCTTCGCGGGCACGGTGCTCGAGAACATCAGCTTCGCCCGGCCCGACGCGACGCCCGAGGAGGTCTCCGCCGCGGCGAGCGCGGTCGGCGCGCACGAGTTCATCCTCGGCCTCGAGGACGGCTACGAGACACAGGTCGCCGAGCGCGGGACGAGGCTCTCGATCGGCCAGCGCCAGCTCGTCGCCTTTGCCCGCGCACTTCTGGCCGACCCGCGCATCCTCATCCTCGACGAGGCCACGTCGAGCGTGGACATCGGAACCGAGCGCCGCATCGAGGAGGCGCTCGCGACGCTCCTCGCCGGCCGCACCGCGTTCATCATCGCGCACCGCCTCTCGACGATCCGCAGTGCCGACCTGATCGTCGTCCTCGAGCACGGCGTCGTCGTGGAGCAGGGAACGCACGAACAGCTTCTCGCGCGCGAGGGCCGTTACCTGGCGCTCTACGGCGACTGGGCTACTGAGGCCGCCTAGCAGGTTCCGCCGCTACCATCGGCGTCCGGCCATGAGCGACGAGACGCCAGCGAAGTCCAGCAAGCGTCCCCGACTGTCGCTCGGGGTCATCGGTGCGGGCATCGCGATCCTCGCCGTGGTCGTCGTCGGAGTCGGCGTGGTCGTCGGTTCCCTGAGCGGCGGCCCGAGCTCCGGAGCCCCGGCCGCAACCGAGGGCGTGTCCGGCAAGAACCCCGAGTTCTCCGCGGACGCGAGCGTCGTTTCCGACCAGCTCGACGAGTTCTGGACGAAGACGTTCAACGACCAGAGCCGCTCGTACGAGTCACCGACGGTGAAGCCGTTCGCGGAGGCGCTCCAGAGCCCGTGCAAGCGGCCCGCGCAAAACAAGGTCTCCTTCTACTGCGTGACCGACCGCACGATCTACCTGAACGCGGCCTTCCAGTCCGAGCTGGCGCCGAGCAAAGGCAACTTCGCACAGGCCTACGTCGTCGCCCACCTCTACGGCCACCACGTCCAGGAGGTGCTCGGCATCTGGGATCGCGTCATCGACCAGGAGCTGAACGAGCCCCAACGCGCCGGCGAGCTGGCGCGGAACGTGGAGCTCCAGGCCGACTGCCTCGCCGGCTTCGGCATCGGCGGCCTCGCCGGGCGCGACGCGCCGACGCCGGAGCTCTTCAAGGCATCGGTCGCCCAGGTGGCCGCGGTCGCCGACCCGCGCGTGAAGGAGCTCCCCGGCGTGCTCAACCCGGAGACGTGGCAAAACGGCCCGATCGACGAGCAACAAGACTGGTTCGGCCGCGGCCTCGCCCTCACAGACGTGGGCGCGTGCGACCCGTTCACGGGCTGAGTCCGGCCCGCCCACGTCGCTAGAATGTGAACCCCGGTGCGGGGTCGTCTAATGGTAGGACGCCTGACTCTGGATCAGGTAGTCAAGGTTCGAGTCCTTGCCCCGCAGCCTTCAGAAACCCGCTGGCAACGGCGGGTTTCGTGTTCCGTGGACGAGGGTCGGCGTATGCTCGACGCGTGGTCGACGATCCCGGTTCGCCTGAGTCGAGCGATCGGCCGTTTCCAGGTACCGCGGTTGCAGGCGGCGTGCTCGCGGCGGTGTTCTTCCCGCTCATCTCGCTGATCGCGGCGCTCCTGCTCATGGGGCGCCAGACGAATCCGCTCCGGCGGGAGGTTCTGCGCCGGTGGGCGATTCTCTCGGGCGGGATCATTGCCGTCGAGCTCGTGATCGTCCTCGTCGCCCTCGCCACGATCGCGTCCTCGTTCAACGACGGCGTCGACCACAGCGGCCCGTGCCAGGGTGGCCCGGAGGTCGGCGCGCCGGCCGTCGAGGACGAGAACGGCAACGCGGTCTTCCCATGCACGTTCGGCGGCTCGGTGACCGTGAACTTCAGCGAGACCGGCGAGGAGCCCGACGAATAGCTAGGCGGCCTGGGAAGGCCGGTGGAGCCGCGCCGGCTCCGTGCTTCTCGCCCGCTCGCGGAGAACCGTCAGCAATGCACGGACGGCGTCCGGGTCGAACTGGGTACCGGAGTTGAGCCGCAGCTCGAGCGTCGCGTCGCGCTCGGTCATCGGGTCGCGGTACGGGCGCCGCTCGGTCATCGCGCGGAACGCGTCGCAGACCGAGATGATCCGCGCGCCGGCCGGGATCTCCTCGCCGATCAGGCCGTCGGGGTAGCCGCCGCCGTCCCAGCGCTCATGGCTCGAGCGGACGATCGGAAGCACGTCGCGCAGAGGCGTGATCGGCGCCAGGATCGCCTCGCCGGCGATCGTGTGGGTGCGCATGATCCCCCACTCCTCGTCGTCGAGCGGACCCTTCTTGTTCAGGATCGACTCGGGGACGCGGATCTTGCCGATGTCGTGGAAGAGGGCGCCGAGCTCGACGAGCTCGATCGTCTCCGGGCCGAGCCCGAGCTCCCGCCCTACGTCGAGCGCGAGCGAGACGACCTCCTGCGTGTGGTCGTGCGTGTAGGCGTCCTTCTCCTCGAGCGCGTTCGCCAGGGAGGCGAGCGTCTCGCGGTAGAAGCGCTGCACCGACTCCGTGTGCTCGAGCTGGAAAAGGAGCGCGCCGGCCTGGCGGATGAAGAACTCGCCGAGCTCGACGTCGTCGGGCCCGAAGCGCCGCGCGCCCTCGTCGTAGATCTCGACGAGCACAGACGCGTCGCTCGACGGGCGCAGCGACAGCATGAGCACGGCGGTCATCCCCATCTCGCGCAAGACGAAGGCCTCGGTCGGCTCGATGTCCGGATCGTGAAGCGACAGCGCGGCCGGGTTTCCTGAGTCGAGGACGGCAATCGTCTGCGGGTAGTCGGTCAGCAGGTAGCTGTAGCCGATGAGCGCAGACGAGCCGCTGCCCGTTTCGGGCCACGACGCGGAAACCTCGTGCAGCCGGTCCCCCTCCACCCGCGAGACGACCGAGGCCTTACCCCCGAGGAGATCTTGAAGCTCGCGCCCGGTCGCACCGAGCAGCGTGTCGGCGGAGTCGGCGGCGCTCAACCGTTCGAGCGCACTCGCGATGCGAGAGAGCATTCCGCCGCTAGTTGTGTTGACCCAGGGTTCGGACATAGAGAGGCCCCTTACAGCCTGGACATCCGGGCCCCCCGTGGCATCCCCCGTTCGGGGATGGAGACAACGGGTGTCAACGTCGGGTTTCGGGGAGCCCTGGTACGTTTAAGGCGAGCCTGGCGCATTCGTCTAGGGGCCTAGGACGCCGCCCTCTCACGGCGGTAACACGGGTTCGAATCCCGTATGCGCTACTAAACCGACCGAAGCCTCGCCGACGCTACGCGGCGACAAGCGACTTCAGTCGGGAATCTCTGAGAGGTCGGGCGGCGGTGAGCCGCGCCCGCCATGTCGGTCGCGGCGGCGCTCATACTGGGTTCATGGACAAAACGGATCAGGCATGGCGGGAGCTGGCCGACGATTCGGGTGTTCTTCGCCGCATCACGGGCCGCGCGCCCAACCTCGCTGGGTACGACGTACTCGAGCTCATCTTCGATGAGGGAGTCCTTCGTCTCACATGTGATGCCGACACCGACGAGATCATCATCGCCGTGTCGAGCGCTGAGGATGCCGGGCTCGCGGAGGTACGGGACGACCCACCGCTCCTATCGCTGCTGGGCAAGGTGATCTCCCTGGCGTGGACGATGGTGAATAACGGCGGCTACGGGGATGCGTTCCAGATTCGTTCCGTCGATCTGGAGACGGAGACGCGCGACGAGAGTTGCTGCCAGTTCGAAGTCGCGGCTGCGGGGATCCGCGTGGTCGAGGTCGGGGTTCGCACCTAGACTTCCTGCATGGCGACGGTGCCCACTCGCGAGTCGATGACGGCCAGGCCGCTCGACGACGTGCTTCGCCGGATCAACCGGCTCCGCACGGAGCACGGCGTTGACCCGCTCTACGAGCTCCCGGCGGCTTGTACCGCTTGGGATGGCGGCGGGTGCGTGCTCGAGCGCGCGTTCGCCGACCTCGGCGTGAGCTTTGTGAGCTACCGCCACGCCATCGGGCGCGACGTTCGGTTCGAGCACGGGCTCGGGGACTTCATCCGCGCGTTCGACGCCGGGCGCCACCCGGAATTACGCCGCTAGCGCTTGCGCTGGTTGGCGCCGTGGATGCCGGCCAGGTCGACCGCGATCGCGAAGAGCAGGAACCCCGCCCACCAGTTCACGGGCGCGAATGTCAGCACCTCTTCGTCGCCGATGATGTTGCAGATGAGCCAGATGAAGAACCAGAGAAGTGTCATGACGCGAGCCTAACTCAGCAGCTGGTTCGGTGGTCGGCGAGATCCGTGATGCACACGTCGTCACCGGGGCCACCGTCTGCGCGGTCGTTTCCGTCGACGCCGTCCGCCACATTGAGCACGTCGCCGCCGGCCCCGCCGAACGCCCTGTCGGCGCCGAGCCCTCCGAAGAGGACGTCGCTGCCGGCGAACCCCAAGAGCCGGTCCTTGCCGCCGTTGCCGCACAGGATGTCCCGGCCGGCGGTGCCGCGCAGCGTGTTCGCGCCGTCGGAACCGCTGCGGTTGACGCCCTTCACGGTTCCCTTGATCGCCGACCCGCGCTCGTAGGCGCCGATGTCCACGGCCGGACCTGCGAGCCGGAACTTGCCGGCGGCGTCGTCGCGCGTCAGCGGCAGGCTTGGGATGCAGGTGCGGCCCGCGTTCACGAGCGGCGAGGCGGCGCCCAGGCGGTAGTTGCCGGGCCCCTGGAATCCCGGGGCGACGTGCACCGGCGCCTCGATCGCTGCGTGACCCCCGAAGGAGTCGCCGATGGGACTCAGGTACGTGTCGTTTCCGGCGCCCGAGGCCACGACGCTCGGGCCGGGCGCGACGGTGATCCCGAACCCGTGCGTGTCCACGACGACGTTGTTGAACAGTCGGGCCCGCAAATGGCTCGTGCTCCCCGCGGGCGCGGGCAGGACGCTGATCCCATTTCCACCGGGGGTCGCGAAGTCCGCGATCGTGTTGTTCAGGATGCGAGCGTCGAGCGTCGCGGAGTCGAACGCCCGCAAGAGGAGCCCCGTGCGGTCTCCGCAGCCGCAACCGGCGATGCCGTGGATGACGTTGTTCGCCACCGTCGCCTTCACCGTTCTCGACCCGAGGGCGAAGAGGAAGATGCCGCCCTCGCTCTCGTCCGTCACCGGTGAGGTGATCCGGTTGCCCGAGATGACCGCCGGCCCGCCCCTCACCGAGGCGGTGATGGCGGCACCCGACGACGAGATGTCATTCCGGCGGATCACGACCGAACCGCGGCTGGCATTGTCGTACGAGATCAAGATGGCACGGTCGCTGGCGATGCTGTCGAGCCGGAACCGGTTGTTCACGAGCACCACCTGGTGACCCGAACCGGCGAACAGGCTGAACGCGAGCCGTACTTGCTGGAACCGGATGCCGGTGATCGACACGTCCGCCGATCGCTTCAGGTCGAAGAACAGCGTGGTCGCAGCGCCGGTGCGTCCGATCTCCGGATGGAAGCCCTTCGCAGCGGTGAACTTCAGGCTCTTGCGCACGTAGAAGTCATTCGGGATTGCGATGAGCTTGTTCGTGCGCAGGCGGATCGTCGTTCCGGCCGGCGCCGCCGTGATGCACGCGGCGAGCGTCGCTCCGCAGCCGGGGTACGTCCGAACGGCGGCAGCGGCGTGGCCCGCGGGCACGAGCGCCGCGGCGACGGCCGCGAGGAGGACTAGTCGGCGCATGACGGACGACCCTAACCTCAACAGCTCGTCCGCCGGTCATTTGCGTCCCGCAGGCACACGTCTTGGCCCGGGCCTCCGTCACCCGAGTCGTTGCCCTTCTTGCCGTCGCGCAGGTCGATCCGGTCGTTTCCGTCTCCGCCGAACGCCTTGTCCGCGCCGAGCCCGCCGAAGAGGAAGTCGTTGCCGCTCTTCCCGACGAGCCGGTCGTTTCCGCCCAGGCCGCAGAGCACGTCGCGCCCGCTCGTGCCGTTCAGCGTGTTCTTGCCGTTCGTCCCGGTCTTGCTCGCGCCCTTCACGGAGCCGGCGGCGGTGGAGCCGCGCTCGAACGCTCCGATGTCCACGCCCGGACCGAAGAAGCGGAAGCGCCCGGCGGCATCGCTGCGCGCGAGCGGATAGCCGGCGACGCAGGAGGCGCCCGCGTTCGCGAGCTTCGAGGCCGGCTTCAGCCGGTAGTCGCCCGCCGAGGGCTTCTTGAACTTCGGGTCGCGGTGCAGCGTCGTGCCCATCGGGTAGCCGTTGATGACGTTCGTGATCGAGATTCCCGTGGTGTTGTTGCGATCGCCGACCGCCGTCGTGTCCGGGTCGTTCAGCACCGCGAGGCCGTACCCGAAGATGTTCGCGACCACGTTGTTGTAGACGCGGGCGTCGATCTTGGCCGGCGCGGTCGGGTTGGAGACGAGGATCGCGATCGAGGTGCCGCTGGGGCTCACCCCGGTGTTCGCGACGGTGTTGTTCAGGATCCCGACGCTCAGCTTCGCCTGGTCGGTCGCGCCGACGATCACGGCGCTGTTCGTCGGGCAGCCGCAGCCGCTCACGTGGTGGACGACGTTGTTCGCCAAGGTGGCGTGCGCGTTCCCGGAGCCGGAGACGGCGACGTACACGCCCATCTGGCTCGTCGCGAGGCTCGGCGCGGTGACCGTGTTGCCGACCACCTCGATCGATCGCGTGCCGCCGGCGACCCCGAGCCCGGTGCCGCTCGAGGAGATGTCGTTCCCGCGCACGATCGCCGCGCCCTTGCTCGGCAGCATGTAGAAGGCGAAGAACGCGCCGTCGCCAAGCGCGCCCGTGTTGACCCGCATCGTGTTCCCCGAGAAGGTCGTCTTGTGCGTCCCCGTCGAGTACGCAATGAGGATCTCGACCTGGCGGAAGATGATCCCTCGGATCGACACGCCGCGGGTCGAGTCGGGAACGGCGAAGCTCATCTTCGCCACCGCGCCGGTCCGGCCGATTCTCGGCTTGAAGCCCTTCGCCGCCTCGAAGTTCAGCGCCTTCGGGATGGTCAGCGCGTCCGGAATCGGGATGAGCGCGTTCGTGCGCAGGCGGATCGTCGTTCCGGCGGGCGCGGCGGTGATGCAGGCGGCGAGCGTGGCGCCGCAGCCGGGATACGTGCGGATCGCGGCCGAGCCGGGCGCGGCCGGCAGGAGCGCGAAGACGGCGATGGCGACCACGATGAAGCGCCTGATCACGGCGTCCAACCTACTCCTCTCGGATCAACAGCTCGTCCGGCGGTCGCGCGCGTCGCGCATGCACACGTCCTGGCCGGGCCCGCCGTCTCCCGCGTCGTTGCCCTGTTTGCCGTCCCGTAGGTCGATCCGGTCGTTTCCGTCTCCGCCGAACGCCTTGTCCGCGCCCAAACCGCCGAAGAGGAAGTCGTTGCCGCCGAAGCCGAGCAGCGTGTCGTTTCCGCCCAGGCCGCACAGGACGTCCCGGCCCTTCCCGCCCTTGAGCCGGTTGCGCTTGTTCGTGCCGGTCTTGCTCACGCCCTTCGCGGTTCCCAGGGTGGTCGAGCCGCGCTCGTAGGCGCCGATGTCGAGGCCCGCCCCGAAGTAGCGGAAGCGGCGGCCGGCGTCGGAGCGCGGAAGCGCGAGACCCGGGATGCACGACTCCGCGTGGTTGGCGAGCGGCGAGCTCGCCTTCAGGCGGTAGTTCGGCCCGTTTGCGTTCACGAACCGCGGGTTCTTGTGGAGGATCGTGCCGATCGAGCGACCGTTCAGGCTCGCCGGCATGGTGGTCGCGAAGACGTTGTTCTTCGCACCCGACGTCTGGAGCCCGGCGCCCGCCTCGAGATCGATGCCCACGTTCACGTTGGCCACGGCGTTGTTGTAGACGCGGACGTTCGCGGTTCCCGTCCCCATCGAGGGCGAGCGGATGAGGATGCCCCTGAAGATCCCCGAAGGGCTGTTCCCGATGTTCGAGACGGTGTTGTTCACGACCCAGGCGTTCAGCGTCGCCTGGTCGCTCGTGGAGACGGTCATGCCGTTCGAAAGGCCGCAGTCGCAGTCGGCCACGTGGTGGATGACGTTGTTCGCGATGATCGCCTTGACCGTTCCCTGAGCAACGAACAGGAGGGCGGTCTGGCTGTCGCCGACCCTCGGCGAAGTGATCGTGTTGCCGGTGATCGTCGCGGTGCCGCCCCGCGCGAAGATGTCGAGGCCGCTGCCCGAGGCGACGACGTCGTTGCCGGTGATGACGATCGGCCCGAACGACACCGTGCTGTAGGAGAGGGACAGCGCGTCGTCGCCGTTGAACCCGGAGTTGAGCCGCACGGTGTTCCCGACGAAGGTCGTCGCGTGGCGGCCTTGCGAGTAGATGGCCTGAACGGCCACCTGGCGCAGCGTGATCCCGCGGATCGAGACGCCGCCCGTCATCTGGGTGACCGAGAAATTCAGGAGCACGACCGGCAGACCGGTCCGCCCGATCTTCGGATGGAAGCCCTTGGCGGGCTCGAGCTTCAAGGCCTTCGGCAACGTCAGCGCGTCCGGGAGCGGAATCAGGTTGTTGGTGCGGAGCCGGATCGTCGCGCCGTGGGGCGCCGCGGTCATGCACGCGGCCAACGTGGCGCCACAGCCGGGGAACGTGCGCACGACGGCCGAGGCATCCGCGACCGGAGCCACGCACGCGACGGCGGCCGCGATGAGGGCCAGCCGTCTCAGCAGCTCACCTTGTGGTCGCCCGCATCCGCCAAGCACACGTCGCTGCCGGCCTCGCCGTAGGCCCAGTCGTTCCCGGCGACTCCGTCACGCAGGTCGAGACGGTCGCTCCCGGCGCCGCCGAACGCCTTGTCCGGGCCCAGTCCGCCGAAGAGGAAGTCACCGCCGCCGAGGCCGGCGAGCAGATCCTTCCCGCCCAGCCCGCAGAGGACGTCGCGGCCGCTCGTCCCCACGAGGTTGTTCGCGCCGTTCGTGCCGCTCTTCGAGACGCCCTTCACCGAGCCCTTCGCCGTCGAGCCGCGCTCGTAGGCGCCGATGTCCACCGCGGCGCCCGCGACGCGGAACCGGTTGCGGGCGTCGGCACGCGGCAGCGGGAGCCCTGCGATGCACGTCTCGCCGGCGTCCTTGAGCGGCGAGGTTGCTGCGAGCTGGTACCCGGAGATGAACAGCGGATCGACCGCGAGCATCGTCCCGAGCGAAAACGTCCCGAGCTCGTCCTGGAGATTCCCGAAGGAGTTGTTGTGGTCGCCGGTCACGGTGACGGCGGGAGGCCCCGCGTCGATCAAGATCCCCGTCGCATGCGTATTCGTGACGCTGTTGTTGTAGATCCGAGCGTTGATCTTGGCGGCGGCGTCCGGCTCCTGGATCGCGATGCCGAACGCCTGGTCGAGCGGAGGCACGAGGAGCTCGTCGATCGTGTTGTTCAGGATCCGCACGTCGAGCGTCGCCGTGTCGCGGGCGTCGGCGTCGAGGGCCGCGGCGTGGCCGCAGTTGCAGCCGGTCACGTGGTGGATGAGGTTGCTCGCGATCATCGCCTTCACCGTCCCCGACCCGATCGCCGTGACGGCGATCCCCGTCTGGCTGTCCTCGCCGACCGGCGTGGTCACGCGGTTTCCGACGACCGTCACCGGGCCGCCCTGCACGGAGAGGTCGATCGACGTCCCCGAGGCCGAAACGGTGTTGTTGCGGATCACGAACGAGGCGCGCGCACCGTTGTTCGTGTACGAGCCGAAGCCCTCGTCGCCGTTTGAGCCGGTGTCGACGGTGACGACGTTGCGCTCGAGCGTGACGCGGTGGTTTCGGCCCGTCTCGAACGCGAGCACGACGCCGACCTGCCGGAACGCGATCCCGGTGATCGTCACGTTGCCCTTCGCGGGCGGCAGGAAGAAGAGCTTCGTCGCCGCGCCGGTGCGCCCGATCTTCGGATGGAAGCCCTTGGCGGCGACCAGGTTCAAGCCCTTGTGGATCTCGAACATGTTCGGGATCGGAATGAGCGCGTTCGTGCGGAGCCTGATCGTCGTGCCCGCCGGCGCCGAGTTGATGCACGCGGCGAGCGTCGCCTTGCCCTTGCAGCCGGGGAAGGTGCGCACGGCCGCGGACGCCTGGCCGGCCGGCGCGAGGCAGGCGAAGGCGGCGGCGATGAGCAGGATCCGGCGCATCAGCAGCTGAACTTGCGGTCGTTCGCGTCGGTCACGCAGACGTCGTTCCCGGGCCCGCCGTACGCGCGGTCGTTCCCCGGCACGAGGTCGCGGAGGTCGATGCGGTCCGACCCCTCGCCGCCGAACGCCTTGTCGCGGCCGAGGCCGCCGATGAGGAAGTCGCCGCCGCCCTTCCCGAACAGCTTGTCGTTTCCGCCCAGCCCGCAGAGGACGTCGCGTCCGCTCGTTCCGGTGAGCGTGTTGGCGCCGTTCGAGCCGCTCTTCGAGACGCCCTTCACGGAGCCGCTCGACTTGGAGCCGCGCTCGTAGGCGCCCATGTCGACGCCGCGCCCCGCGAGCCGGAGCTTGCCGGCCGCGTCCGAGCGTGGGATCGGGAGGCCCGCGATGCAGGTCGTGCCCTCGTCGGTCAGCTCCGAAGTCGCGCTGAGCCGGTAGTTGCCCGACGCCGGGGCGACGAACATCGGATCGGCGGTGTAGAGGAACCCAACGCTGTGCCCCCCGAAGCTGTCGGCCAGATTGCCGAAGCTCGCGTTCTGGTTGCCCAAGACCGTGAGGTTGTCCGCGTCGATGCGGTAGCCGATCGAGTGCGTGTTGTAGACGACGTTGTTGTAGAGCCACAGGTTGACGTGACCGGTGCCGGACGGAGCCGGGTCGTAGACGGCGATCCCCTCGGCGCCGTTCCCCGGGGCGACCGCGAGATCCCCGATCGTGTTGTTGAGAACGCGCACGTTGGCGGAGGCCGCGTCGCGCACGTCGACGGTCAGCGCGGTGACGTTGCCGCAGTTGCAGCCGACGATGTGATGCATGACGTTGTTCGCGACCGTGATCGGGTACGTCCCCGACCCGCCGAGCCCGGCCGTGATTCCAAGCTGGCTGTCATCCGCGACCGGCGCCGTGACGAGGTTCCCGGTCACAACGACCGGACCGCCGCTTCCGTACGCTTCGATCCCACTGCCGGACGCGGAGACATCGTTGTCGCGCGCGGTGATCGTCCCCTTGGCCGCGGACGCGATGAAGAGCCCGACGCCGCGATCGCCGTTCGAGCCCGAATCGAAGCGGATGCGGTTCTTCGAGAACACGAGCGTGTGTCCGGTGCCGGTGACCGCCTCGACCTGGATGCTCACCTGCTCGAACCGGATCCCGGTGATCGTGACGTCGGCCGAGCCCGAGAAGCTCGAATTCCACGTACGCCGGTGCTCCGACGCGGCCGATCCGCGGCTTGAACCCCTTGGCGGCGACGAGATTCACGCCCTTCGCGAGAGTCAGCTCGTCCGGAATCGGAATGAGCGCGTTCGTGCGCAGCGTGATCGTCGAGCCCGCAGGCGCCGAGCCGATGCACGCGGCGAGCGTGGCCTTGCCTTTGCAGCCGGGGAAGGTGCGGTTCGCCGCCGCAGCGTTCCCAGGCGGAGCGATCACGGCCATGAGCACGGCGAGCAGAGCGATTCGACGCACGGTTCTCAGTTTGAGACCCCCTCGTTGACGAGCGCCAAGCCTAGCGCGAGCTACGCTCGTTTCCTATGGACGACGTGCGCTCCTTCGTCGATGCGGTGGACTCCTTTTGGGGGCACATCTCGGCGGTCGGCTGGGGCGCGCTGCTCCTGGGCTGCCTCATGCACGTCCTCCGCCTGACCGCGCGCGTGCGCGCCTGGCAGAACATCATCCGCGCGGCGTATCCGGAGGCTCGCGTTCCGTTCCGCGACGTCTTCTGCGCGTACTGGGCCGGCGTCGGCGTGAACGCGATCACGCCCGCCCGCGGCGGGGACGTCGTGAAGCTCTACATCGCGAAGCACCGCGTCCACAAAACGACGTATCCGACCCTCGCCTCGACACTCCTCGTGGAGACGCTCTTCGACTTCGTCTTCGCGCTCTGCCTCCTCTTCGCGGCGGTGCAGATGGGGCTCCTCCCCGGGATTCCGGACCTTCCGCGCATCCCGGCGTTCGACTGGTCGTACGCGGCCGAGCACCGCCAGCTGACCGCGATGGTCCTGACCGTTCTCGTCGCGGCGATCGTCCTCACCACGTTCTGGGCGACCAAGCACGTGGTCGCCTTCTGGCAGCGCGTGAAGCTCGGCTTCGCGATCCTCGGGAACTGGCGCGTCTACGTGAACCAGGTTGTGTCGTGGCAGGCGCTCTCGTGGGCGTTTCGGATCGCCTCGGTCGCCTTCTTCCTGCGTGCCTTCCACATTCCGGCGACGTGGGACACGGTGCTGACCGTGCTCGTCGTCGGCGGGCTGGCGACGACGCTGCCGCTCACGCCCGGCGGGCTCGGGACGACGCAGGCGGTGCTCGTCTTCGCCCTGGCCGGCGAGGCCTCGTCGAGCGCCATCCTGTCGTTCAGCGTCGGGATGCAACTCTCGACGCTCGTCGTGAACCTCGTGATCGGGTTCAGCTCGATCGCCGCCGTGCTGGGAACGGTGCGCTGGCGCGAGCACGCCCGCGCCGACGGGCTCATTCCGCCCGAAGGAGCTCCCGAACCGTCGCCGCCAGCGCCTCGAGACTGAACGGCTTCGCGAGGAACGCGTCCGACACGTGGGACCAGTCGGCCTCCCGGTCGGCGGTTCCCGTGAGGAGCGCGATGCGCAGCTCCGGGTGCTCGAGCCGCAACCGGCGCGCGATCTCCACGCCGTCCTCGGAGCCGAGCCGAATGTCGAGGAGCACCGCGTCCACCTGCCCGGAGGCGAGTGCGGCGTCGATCTCCTCCGCGTTTCCCGCCTCGAGGACTGCGTAGCCGTCGTGCTCCAGGTTGACCCGGCAGACCAGCCGGATCGTCGGGTCGTCATCCGCGATGAGAACCGTCGGATTCTCCTGCGCAGGCATGCAATTCGAGTCTAGCGGGGTATCATCCGGCCCCCATGGAGCGCACGACGCGAACTGGGAGACGGGGCGACTACGGGACAATGGTGGCCGACCTCTGGGAGCGGCTCGGGACGGGGCTCACCCGGCTCGAGCGTGTCTCGGAGGCGCCGCCCGACGTGATCGTCGCCGACGCCCGTGAGGAGCTTCCGACCCTCCAGTACAGCCTGCATGCGACGGCTGAGCTGGCGCACGGGATCGATCCGCCTCCCGCCGCGGCGGCCGCGCACCGCGAGCTCGTCGCCGCGCTCGCCCAGGCCCGCGATGCGACCGCCGACATCGCCGAGGCGGCCGAGGACGACGACGAGGAGCTCGTCGAGCAGCTCGTCCCCGAATGGCGCGGCGCCCTCTTCCGCGTCCGGCTCGCCCGTCTGCGGGCGCTCGAGAGTTCGCCGCTCGTCGCGCCCGAGCCGGAGGAGCACCCCGCGCCCGAGGCGCCGCCGGTCTCGCGGCTCGCAATCCTCGCCACCGGCCTCGTGCTCGCCGGCGCAGCGCTCTTCACCGCCGGAGCCGTGCTCGCCGAGTGGCCGCTCTGGGCCGCCGGGCTGATGCTCTTCGGCGGAGGATTCATCCTCTTCCGCCCGTAACCGCGTCTTCCCGCGGCGCGTTTACCCGACGGTGAGCCTCACCGACACCTTGCGAACCGTCCTGCGCGGGCGCGCTGTCACGCCCGATCCGGCGTTCCGGCGCCGCTCGGCGGTCGCGTACAACAAGGCGGTCGAGCACCACCTGCGCCGACGCCGGTTCAGAGCTGCGCGGCGGCTTCGCTGAGACGCGCGAGCGTCTCGTCTTTGCCCAGCAGCTCCATCGACTCGAAGAGGCCCGGCGAGATCTTGGATCCGGTCACGGCCAGCCGGAGCGGACCGAACGCGTTGCGCGGCTTCAGCTCGAGGCGCTCGGCCATGCCGCGGAGCGCGGCCTCGATCTGCTCGGCCGTGAACGGCTCGGTGTTCGCGAGGACTTCCGCGCCCGCCTCGAGGATCGGCCCGGCGCCGTCGAGGTCGGCCGGGTCCGGGGCGACGCGCCCGAAGAGGAACCCGGCGAACTCGGGGAACTGCCCGAGCGTCGGGATCTTCTCCTGGACGAGCGGCGCGGCGGCGCGGGTGATCTGCTCGTCGCCCGCGAAGCCCGTCTCGGCCAGGTAGGCGACGAGCCGGTCGGCGTACTCGGCCGGGGGCAGCTCGCGGAGGTACACGCCGTTCAGCCACTCGAGCTTCGCGTAGTCGAACGTCGCCGCGCTGTTGCCGATCCGGTCGATGTCGAAGCCGCGCACGAGCTCGGGCGGCGGGATGATCGTCGTCTCCGCGTCGAGGCTCCACCCGAGGAGGGCCAGGTAGTTGACGATCGCCTCGGGCAGGTAGCCCTGCGTGCGGAACTCCTCGACCGAGACGGCGCCGTGGCGCTTCGAGAGCTTCTTGCCGTCGGAGCCGAGCACGTTCGGCACGTGGGCGTAGCGCGGCAGCGTCGCGCCGAGCGCCTCGAGGATCCGGATCTGCTTGGGCGTGTTCGCGATGTGGTCCTCGCCGCGCACGACATGCGTGATCCCGTCGTCGAGATCGTCGAGCGGCGACGCGAAGTTGTAGGTCGGCCGTCCGTCCCCGCGCAGCAGCACGACGTCCTCGAGCTTCTCGTTGGGGAAGTCGATGCGGCCGCGGACGATGTCCTCCCAGCCGGTCGTGCCCTCGTCCGGCATGCGGAAGCGGATCGCGCCATCGTCCTCGTAGGCGTGCCCGTCGGCGAGCAGTTGCCGCGCGACCTCCTGGTGACGTTCGAGCCGGTCGAGCTGGAACGTGACCTCGCCGTCCCAGTCGAGCCCGAGCCAGCGCAGCGACTCCTGGATCTGCTCCACGGAGGCCTCGACCTCGCGGCTCATGTCCGTGTTCTCGACCCGCAAGAGGAACTCGCCGCCTTCGTGGCGCGCGTACAGCCAGTTGAAGAGCGCGGTGCGGACGCCCCCGATGTGGAGGAAGCCGGTGGGGCTAGGTGCGAAGCGGACTCGGATGCCCATCAGCGCTCGTCCCGCTGCGCCAGTTGGGCCAGGGCGCGGCCCACCGGCTCGAGCCACCCGCCCGTCTCCGTGCGCTGCCGCACCTCGTCCGCGCTCGCGCCGCGCAGCGCGAAGACGCCGAGGACGAGCGCGGCGAACCCCCCGAACAGGAGGGCGCGCGAGAGCAGGGTCGAGCCGAAGAACGCATAGACGCCGAACAGCTGCAGGAAGAGCACCGCCGCGAGCAAGACCAGGCCGACGCCGACCCGGCCCGTGCGAATTCCCTCTCTGAGCGCCGACGCCATTTCGCGTCTAGCGTAACGGCGTGCTGCTCGGCGCCCACATGTCCACGTCCGGCGGGATCCACACGGCGATCGACCGGATCGAGGCGATCGGCGGCGAGTCCGTCCAGATCTTCACGCAGAGCCCGCGCATGTGGCGGCCGACCGAGCACCCGGAGGAGAACCTCGCGCGCTTCCGCGAGCGCAGAGTGGAAGCCGGGATCGGGGGCGTCCTGTGCCACGCGATCTACCTCCTGAATCTCTGCACGCCCGACGACGAGCTCTACGAGAAGTCGATCTCGACGCTCATGGCGACGATGGACGTGGCGGCGGCGATCGAGGCGGACGGCGTCGTTCTCCATCTCGGCTCGCATCTCGGCGCGGGGTTCGACGCGGGGCTCGAGCGCGCCGTGCCTGCGTTGGAACGAGCGCTCGAGCGGACGACCGACGCGACCTGGCTCCTCGTCGAAGACTCGGCCGGGGCCGGCGCGACGATGGGCCGCTCTGTGGACGAGCTCGTCGCGGTCTTCGACCGCATCGACCATCCGCGGCTCGGGCTCTGCCTGGACTCGTGCCACCTGTGGGTGTCCGGCGTGGACGTGACCGATCCAGCCGTCCTCGACGCCACGCTCGCGGATGTCGATGCGCGCATCGGGCTCGACCGGCTCCGCGCTTTGCATGTGAACGATGCGGCGAAGGAGCTCGGCTCGAACCGCGACATGCACGCCGACATCGGCAAGGGCGTCATGGGTAAGGGCCTCGCCGTGTTCCTAGGGCATCCGAAGCTGCAGAACCTTCCGGCGGTGCTGGAAACGCCGGGCCCGAAGAAGCAGGGCCCGGACAAGGCCGAGATGCGGCGGTTCAAGAAGCTGCACGCGGACGCCATTAGTTCACGCGCGGGCGCGTGACTCGGGGGTCCCCGGTCGCAGATCCCCTGCGGACAGCGTAGAAAGGAAATGCGCACGTGTGGTGCGCGGAACCGTGCCGAAAGTGTGACGGTCAGTCCACAGACGAACAGGTCAGCGGGGCGCGGCGCCCCGCGCGAGTGCTTTCGCCGTGTCGTCGCCGGCCACGCCGTCGATGCCGATCCCGACTCGCGTCTGGAACTCCCGCACCGCCGTCTCGAGCTTCACGCCGTAGAACGAGCCGGGGTTCACCTTCAGCTCGGCCCACCTGCCCGGGAAATGCGTGTCGAACCACGCCTTCAGATCGACCTTCAGCGCGGTCACGCGCCGGCCGCGCGAGCCGACCTTGAGCTGCGGCTTCGGCGCCGTCCCGAGCAGCTCCTGGAACACCGCGTAGCGCGCCAGGACGGACTTGCCGTAGTCGCCTCCGGTCGTCCGCTTGTCCGAATCGCCCTCGGCGTGCCCGGCCAGCGCCCCGCCGGCGCCGGCGTTGTAGGCGGAGAGCATGAACTTCGTCCGGTCGGCCTTGCGGACGCCTTTCGCGACGCCGAAGTCGAAGTTCCCGCGCAGAAGCGCCGCGGCATGGCCCGCCGCCGCGCGGATGGGAGGCCTGCCGCCGGGTCCGCCCGCGCCGTTCTCGCGGAGGAAGTCCGCATGCGACCGGTCGTCGATCTGGAAGAGCCCGCGACCGTGGCCTCCGTCGCCGACCACGTCGTTCATGTCCGTCTCCTGGGACGCGACCGCGAGCAGCAGGCCGACCGGCAGATCCTTCGCGGTCTCGGCCGCGGACATGGCGCTGTCCCATTTCTTCGTGCGCGCGCGGGCGAGCTCAGCGGCGAGCTCGGCCTTCGCGAAGGGACGCATGGGTCAGTCCGCTTCGATTCGCGCGATCACGCGGAACGACGGCTTCCCCTGCGGAAGCTCGAAGAACTCAGGATTCACGCACCCGAGGTCGTCGGCGCGGTTCTCGTAGCAGCTGGAAACCTCGGCGCGGCACATCGGCAGCGGCTGGCGGCGAGCCTTCACGGCGCCGAATCCGACCCGGTGGCCCTGCGCCTCCTCGAGCAGCTCGAGATCGATCTCGACGTCATAGACCTTCTGCATGCAGCCCACGTAGGTGCGCCCGACCTCTTCGAATGCGTAGAGGAACGGACAGGCCCCTTCGACACAGGCTGCCGGGTAGACGACCTTGTCGCAGTGGACGTCGCAGCGTCGGCACTCCGTCTCATCCTGCGGACGGAGAGGCAGTTCCGTGATCACCCTGAGGCGACGTTGCACTCCTACGATTGTGGGGAAGTTGTGCAGGGCCCGCAAGACTTGACATGCCCGAAAAGCAGGTGTAGGCCCGCGGCGGTTCAGCTCTCGCCGGTGAGCCTGCGGACGACACTGAGGACGTCCATCGGCGTAAAAGCGTCGTAGTCGGCCTCCACCCCGCGCTCGTCCGTGTCGGCCACGAACCAGTACGCCTGGACGGTCGTCATGCCGAGCTCGCTCGCCCCGAAGACGTCGGGATAGCGGCGGTCGCCGACGAAAACCGTGTTCGCGGCCGAGACCTCGAGCGCGTCGAGCGCCGCCTGGAAGATGAGCGGGTGCGGCTTCCGCTTGCCGACCGCGGAGGAGAACACCGCGACATCGAGCCGCTCCGCGAGGCCCATCTGCTCCAGGTCATCGCGCAGGAGCCATTCGGGATCGAAGGCGTTGGAGACGAGCCCGACCTTGATCCCGCGCTCGCGGATCGAGTCGAGGAGCGAATGCGTGTGCAGCCCGAGCTGCCGCGCCGGCGCCCACACCGCGTGCTCGGCGACGAGAAACGCGCGCACCTCGTCCTCGGTCGGATCGACGTCGAAGCGCGCCAGCACCTCGCGCACGACTCCCGGGTACTCGAGCTCGTCGAGCGTGTCGAGGCCGACGAGAAGCGGAAGGTAGTGCTCGCGGAAAACAGCCGCCGTTTCCTCGGACGGAGGCAGGCCCTCGCGGCCCATGGCGGCGAGCCCCGCGTCCCACCCGGCCTCGAGAAGATCGTCCTCGTAGGCGAAGTGGAAGAGCGTGTCCCCCCAGTCGAAGAGCACGGCTTCGAGCACGAGGCACAGGGTAGTGTGGCCGCGCCGTGGTACGCCGCATCCTCCTCGCCTCGCTCATCCTTGGACCGCTCACCGTCGTCCTCGACAAGACGACCGACGTGGGCGACATCACGCTCTTCGTCCTCGCCGCAATCTCGCTCATCCCGCTCGCTTGGCTGATCGGGGACGCCACCGAGCACGCCGCACACCACACGGGCCCCGGCATCGGCGGCTTCCTGAACGCGACCTTCGGGAACGCGCCCGAGCTGATCATCGCGCTCATCGCCGTGAACGAGGGCCTCTTCGAGGTCGTGCGCGGCTCGCTCACCGGCTCGGTCGTCGGGAACCTGCTGCTCGTGCTCGGCTTTTCGCTCCTCTTCGGCGGGCGCGGCAGGCTCGACCGCAACTCGAGCCTCATCTCGTTTGCGCTCGTCGCCTTCGCGACGGCGCTGTTCTTCATCCCGGGCCTGCTCGCGCTCGACGGCGACCCGGACCGGCATTCGCTCGCGGTCGTCTCCGTGCCGATCTCGATCCTGCTCCTGCTCGTCTACCTCGTCGTCACGCTGAAGACGCTCCGGCGCCACGCGCAGCTGCACGCGGACTCCGACCCGGAGGAGACGGCCGGCTGGTCGTTCCGAACGGCGCTCATCGTGCTCGCCGCCGCGACCGTGGTGACCGCGTTCGTCGCCGAGACGCTCGTGCACACGCTCGAGGTCTTCAGCGACGAGGTCGGCCTGAGCGAGTTCTTCGTCGCGGCCGTGATCGTCGCGATCGTCGGCAACGCGGCCGAGCACGGCGGTGCGGTCGTCGTCGCCCACCGCGGAAAGCTCAAGCTGGCCGCCGAGATCGCGCTGTCCTCTGCCGCCCAGGTGGCCGTCTTCCTGATCCCGGCGGTCGCGCTGCTCTCGTGGCTCATCGACCCGCTCGCGCTCGCGTTTCGCCCGGTCGAGCTGATCGTGCTGAGCGGCTCGGTCATCTTCACGTCGGTGCTCCTGTGGGGCGGCAACTCGACGCGGTGGCGCGGCGCGCTCCTGATCGGGGCCTACGGCGTGTGCGCGACCGCGTTCTACATCGCCGGCGACAGGTTCGGTTAGCCGAACGTTAAGAGGCGGGTGGCCCGCCTTGCGGCTCCTGCCCAGCGCTGAAACCCTGCCGTTTGACCCCAAGGAGGAGGAAACGTGGAAGCATCCGCGATGAAGACCGAGACGCCTGCGCCGACCGGCGCCGCGGTCTCGGCGAAAGACGTCGTCCGCCGCTACGGCGAGGGTGACACTGCTGTTGACGCCCTCCGCGGCGTCTCGCTCGAAGTCCAAGCCGGCCAGCTCACCTCGATCATGGGCCCGTCGGGCTCGGGCAAGTCGACGCTCATGCACATCCTCGCCGGCCTCGACAAGCCGACCGAGGGCGAGGTCTGGATCGCCGGCACTTCGATCGGCGAGCTGAACGACAACGAGCTCACGAAGCTGCGCCGTGAGCACATCGGGTTCATCTTCCAGTTCTTCAACCTGCTCCCGATGCTCACCGCGGAGGAGAACATCACGCTGCCGCTCGAGCTCGCCGGCGGCTCCTACGACAAGGATTGGGTCGACGACGTGATCGAGAAGGTCGGGCTGTCGGATCGCCGCAAGCACCGCCCCTCCGAGCTGTCGGGCGGTCAGCAGCAGCGGGTCGCGATCGCCCGCGGCCTGGTGACGAAGCCGACGGTCATGTTCGCCGACGAGCCGACCGGAAACCTCGACTCGAAGACCGGGCACGAGATCCTCGAAGTGCTCCGCGAGTCGGTCGCGAACTATGGCCAGACCACGGTCATGGTCACCCATGACGTGCTCGCGGCTTGCATCGGCCACCGCGCCTTCTTCCTCGCCGACGGCGAGATCGTCAAGGAGATGAGCGGCTTCACGTCGCAGGAGCTTCTGAATGCGATGGAAGAGGTGACCCGCAGGTGATCAGGGTCACGCTCAGAGGGATGTTCGGACGCAAGCTCCGCACCGCGCTGACGGCGTTCGCGATCGTCCTCGGCGTCGCGATGATGAGCGGCACCTTCGTCCTCACGGACACGATCGACGCCGCCTTCAAGGGGATCTTCGCCGAGAGCTACGCGAACACCGACGCGGTGATCAGCGGCAAGGGCGCCGACATCAGCTTCCAGGGAACGCAGTCCGAGGCGCCGCCGTTCCCGGAGGAGCTGCTCGAGGAGGTGCGCGCGCTTCCAGGAGTCGCAGCCGCGACCGGCACCGTCTCGGATCTCACGAACACCAAGATCCTCACAAAGGAAGGCAAGGCCGTGAACACCGAGGGTGCGCCCTCCTTTGGGCTCGGTCTCGATCCCGCCGAGGCGGCGTTCAATCCGCTGAAGCTTCTCGAGGGCACCTGGCCCGCGAACGCGCACGAGGTCGTCATCGACGTCGCGACCGCCGACAACGAGGGCTACAAGGTCGGCGACGACGTCCAGATCGCCACGATCCAGCCCGTCGAGACCTTCAAGATCACCGGCCTCGCGCAGTACGGCGAGGTGCGCTCACTCGGCTCGGCGACATTCGCCGTCTTCACGATTCCCGAGGCGCAGCGGCTCCTTGACCGAAAGGGCCAGCTCGATCAGATTTCCGTCGCCGCTGCCGAAGGGACGACTCCCGCGCAGCTCGTGGCCGAGCTCAAAGAGGCGCTCCCGGCCGACGAGGTCACCGTACGATCGGCCGCCGAGGAGACCGACGAGCAGCTGGACAATCTCGCCTTCCTCGATTTCATCCGCTACTTCCTGCTCAGCTTCGCGATCATCGCCCTGATCGTCGGCGGGTTCGTGATCTTTAACACCCTTTCGATCACGGTCGCACAGCGCACGCGAGAGTTCGCGACGCTCCGGACGATCGGCGCCTCGCGCCGCCAGCTTCTCCGGTCGGTGATCGTCGAGTCGCTCGTGATCGGGATCATCGCATCCATTGTCGGGCTCTTCGTCGGGTTCGCGCTCGCGGTCGGCCTCCAGAAGCTCATCGACGCAACGGGCGGCGGGCTGCCGACCGCCAACTTCGTGTTCGCGCCACGCACCGTGATCGTCTCGGTGCTCGTCGGCGTCCTCGTGACGTTGCTCGCCGGGCTCTTCCCGGCCATCCGCGCGACGCGCGTGCCGCCCATCGCGGCGGTCCGCGAGGGCGCGGCGCTCCCGAAGGGGCGGTTTGCAAAGTTCACGCCGTTCGTCGCGCTGGTCATCCTGGCGCTCTCGCTGTTCCTGCTCGGTTCGGCGCTCTTCAAGGACAACCTGGACACGGCTCCGCGGCTCCTTTCGATCGCAGGAGGCGTGCTGCTCCTCTTCATCGGCGTTGCAATGCTGTCGTCGAAGCTCGTTCCGTTGCTCTCCACCGCGGCCGGGCCGTTCGCCCGGGTCGTGCTCTTCGTGCTCCGGATCGTCTTCCTGCCCGTGATGCTCGTCTTCTGGGGCCTGGGACGGTTGTTCCGGCGCGGAACCGAGTTCCCCATGATCTTCGGTGACAGCCAGACGAGAAAGCTCGCCGAGGAGAACTCCCGCCGCAACCCGGGCCGGACGTCCTCCACCGCGGCCGCGCTCATGATCGGCGTCGCACTCGTGACCTTCGTCACCGTTCTCGCCGCCGGCTTCAAGGCCTCGAACCGCGAGGCGATCGAGGAGCAGGTGAGCGCCGACTACGTCGTGACGGCGCAGGACGGATTCACGCCGTTCGTCGCGGCTGCGGGCGACGCGCTCGCCAAGTCGCCCGATGCGGAGCTCGTGACTCCGGTCCGCGCGGATCTCGGCAAGGCCGAAGGGTCGAGCGGGTACATCACCGGGATCGAGACCGAGAACATCGAGAAGGTCTACAACTTCGACTGGGAAGACGGATCGGACAACTCCGCGCTTACCTCACTCGGCCGAGACGGGGCCATCGTGGCGAAGGACTTCGCCGACGACCACAACCTGAAGATCGGCGACCCGATCTCGGTCCTCTCGACGTCGAACAAGACCGCCTTCCTCGACGTCAAGGGCATCTACAAGCCGCCGCCGTTCTTCCCGCTCCTCGGCTCGGTGTCGATCTCGAAGGAGACGTTCGACTCGCTCTACGAGCGGCCGCGTAACTCCTTCGTATTTGCGAACGTCGACGGCGATCCGACGCCCGAGACGACCGCGTCCCTGGAGGCCGCGGTGGTCGACTTCCCGGACGCGAAGGTCCAGACGCGGGATGCGTGGATCACGACGCAGGACAAGGACTTCAACACGTTCCTTCGCTTCATCTACGTCCTCCTGCTCCTGGCCGTGATCGTCAGCGTCTTCGGGATGGTCAACACGCTCGTTCTCTCGGTGTTCGAGCGGACACGTGAAATCGGGATGCTCCGCGCGATCGGCATGACTCGCCGGCAGACGCGACGGTTGATCCGCCAGGAGAGCGTCATCACCGCCCTGATCGGCGCGACGCTCGGGCTTCCGCTCGGGATCTTCCTGGCCATCCTCGTGACGAAGGCGCTGAGCCAGTTCGACGTTCGCATCTCGATCCCCGTCCTGCAGCTCGTGATCTTCGCCATCGTCGCGATCGTGGTCGGCGTCCTCGCCGCAATCGCTCCGGCGCGGCGCGCAGCGAAGCTGAACGTCCTCCAGGCCCTTCAGTACGAGTAGGTAGCTAGTACGGCGTCGGTGCCTCGGTCGCCTCTGCGGCGGCCGGGGCGCCCTCGCCGGAATACGCACGAACGAGCGCGGGGATCGCGGTTTCGATGTCCTCGGCGCTCACGTCGAGGTGCGTCACCGCGCGGAGCACGTTCGGCGCCGTCGCGAACGAGAGCAGCACGCCCTCGGCGCGGAACCGGGCGAGCAGGTC
Organism: uncultured Thermoleophilia bacterium; assembly: GCA_963716435.1. Taxonomy (GTDB): domain Bacteria; phylum Actinomycetota; class Thermoleophilia; order Gaiellales; family Gaiellaceae; genus CAVRUF01. The sequence goes on along the minus strand of OY970312.1, from coordinate 1,763,836 downwards.
GGCCGCATCGACACCGGCGGCGTTTGCGTCCACCTGGACGAAGTTCGTCTCGATCCGCTCCGTGTCCACGGGGAGTCCCGCCTCGGCCAAAGCTTCGCCGAGCCGGCGGGCGTTCGCGTGGTCGTCGGCCAGCCGCTCGACGTTGTGGTCGAGGCCGTAGATCCCGGCGGCGGCGACGATCCCGGCCTGGCGCATCGCACCGCCGAACAGGTGCTTGAACCGCCGCGCCTTGTCCGCGCGCTCACGCGAGGTCGCGATCAGCGCGCCGAGCGGACAGCCGAGTCCTTTCGAGAGGCAGAGCGTCACCGTGTCGGCCTCGCGTCCCCACTCGGACGGGGACAACCCGGCGGCCACAGCCGCGTTCATGAGCCGCGCGCCGTCGAGGTGCACGTTCAGCCCGTGCGCCCGCGCCTCGGCCACGACCGCGCGGTAGGAGTCCAGCGGCCACACGCGCCCCCCGGAGCCGTTGTGCGTGTTCTCGATCGTCAGGATCCGCGTCGGCGCGGCATGCAGGTCGCCCGGCGGGTTGATCGCCGCGCGGACCTCCTCCGGAGGGAACCGGCCCGCGGCGCTCGAAAGAGGCTTCATGACCAGGCCCGAATGCACGGCAGGCCCGCCCAGCTCGTGCAGAAAGATGTGGGAATCGTGAGTACCGATCAGCTCGTCGCCGGGCTCGGACAAAAGGCGCAGCGCGATCTGGTTTCCCATCGTCGCGCTCGGGAGGTACACGGCCTCCTCCTGGCCGAGCAGCTCCGCGACCCGTTCCTCGAGCGCGGTAACCGTTGGATCCTCGCGCTTTTGCTCGTCGCCGACGACCGCCTGGGCCATCGCGGCGCGCATCCCCTCGGACGGCTGCGTGAGCGTGTCGGAGCGCAGGTCGATCATGCGATCAGACTAGTCGTTCTCCGGAAATTTCCCTGCACTCCGCGTCGTCGCCTACCATTTTGGGCGCTGTGATCCATCGGACCGCCCTGATCGTGCTCGTGCTGGCCGCGTTCTTCGCGGTCGCGCCCGCGGGCGGGGTTCCGATCCCGGTCATCGCCAACGGAGTGACGATCGGGGACGTCGAAGTCGGCGGACTCATCGCCGTCGCCGCCCAGGATCGCGTCGAGCGAACCTACGGCCAGCCGCTCCACCTCTACCACAAGGCCTCGTCCCTGGCCGTCTCTCCGGCGCGCTTCGGCGCCGAGGCGGCGATCGAGAAAGCGGTCGACCAGGCGATGCATGCGTCGCCCGGCGCGGGAGTCCAGCTGGACGTCGTGATCAAGCCGAAGCAGGTGGACAAGTTCATCGTCGAGCTCGAGGCGCGCTTCGCCAAGAAGCCCGTCAACGCGAAGCTCGTCGGGCTGACCAAGAACCTGAGGCCTGACATCGAGCCGGCGCACTCGGGCCGAGCGGTGGATCGGTCCGCGATGCGGCGCCTGATCCTCGCGGCGCTGCACTCCTCGTACCGCGACGGCATCCTGCCCGTGAAGACCGTCGCCGTTCCGCCCGCGGTGACCGCGGAGGACCTGGGCCCGCTGGTCGTCATCCGCCGCGGCTCGAACCGGCTCTTCCTCTTCAACGGCCGCAAGCTCGTCCGGCGCTTCAAGGTCGCGACCGGCCAGGCCGCCTACCCCACGCCGCTCGGCGACTACGAGATCGTCGTCAGGGAGCGCAACCCGACGTGGAACCCGCCCGACTCGGACTGGGCCAAGGGCGCCAAGCCGATTCCGCCGGGCCCCGGGAACCCGCTCGGCACGCGCTGGATGGGCATCTCGTCGCCGGCCGTCGGCATCCACGGCACGCCCGACGCGGCATCGCTCGGCTACTCGGCCTCGCACGGCTGCATCCGCATGGCGATCCCCGACGCTGAGTGGCTCTTCGAGCACGTCAAGGTCGGGACGCCGGTCTTCATCGTCCCCGCCTAGGTGCGGGGCAGTCTCGGCTCCATCCGGTCGAGCCACGACGTGAGGTTCGGGTAGCCGTCGCCGAGCGCGAGGTTCTCCACCAGGATCTGGTGGAAGAGGTACGGATCGTTCTCCTCATGGAAGCGGGCGAAGCGCAGGAACGGGAACGCGACGACGTCGGCGACGCCGAACTCGCCGAAGAGGTATTCGCGGCCGGTGAGGAGCGCCTCGAAGACATCCCGTGACGCGACGATCTCGGCGGCCAGCTCGTCCGCCAACTTCCGGTTGGGCTCGGGCTTGGAGAGCTCGTCGTCGAGCGCGTTCGCGGGTCGCTTCCACACGCGGTTGAACCAGTCGACGAACACCTCGACCTCGGCGCGGCGCGCGGGATCGCGCGGGTAGAGCGGCGGCTCCGGATGCCTCTCCTCGAGCCAGGCGATGATCCGCGACGAGTCCGACAGGACGAACTCGCCCTCGACGAGCACGGGCACGAGATCCTGGCCGGAGATCCGCTCCACCGGTGAGCGATCGTCGGGATCGACGTCGACCCATTCCACCTCGACGTTCTTGTAGGCGAGGGCCATGGCGACGCGCTCGACATTCGTGGAAAGTGGAATCCGGTAGATGCGGAGCATCGCGGGAATGTACCGTCACGGCATGCCGCCGATCACGCGAGGGTTCGAAGGGCGTCGCCGCGACGCCGATGACCGCCTTCCGCCGGGCCAGTACCTGACGGACGGCTTCCCGGTGCTGTCCGCCGGACCGACGCCGCATACGGCGCTCGACCAGTGGACGTTTCGCATCGAAGGCGGCGCCGAGCCGGTCAGCTGGACGTGGGACGAGTTTCTGGCGCTGCCGGCCGAGGAGCCTCACGTCGACATTCATTGCGTCACCCGCTGGTCGAAGCTGGACACCGACTGGCGGGGTGTTTCGGTCGACACGCTCCTCGACGCGGTCGACCACGACGCGGCGTACGCCCTCGCGTTTTGCGACGGCGGCTACACGACGAACGTGCCGATCGAGGATCTCACCGGCGGCAAGGCCTGGGTCGCGTTCGGCTTCGACGGCGAGCCGCTCGATCCGGAGCACGGCGGCCCGGCCCGGCTCCTCGTCCCGCATCTCTACTTCTGGAAGAGCGCCAAGTGGGTGCGCGGGCTGAGACTCCTCGACGAGGACGAGCCCGGCTTTTGGGAGACGAACGGCTACCACCTCTACGGAGACCCGTGGCGGGAACAGCGGTTCTGGGGGGACTGACCGGCTGGCGGCCGGTCGACGTGCTCGAGGTCGTCGACGAGACGCCGCGGGTGCGGACACTCGTCCTGGACGCCCCCGGCTGGCCCGGCCATCGCGCGGGCCAGCACCTGGACGTTCGGCTGACGGCCGAGGACGGCTACCAGGCGCAGCGCAGCTATTCGATCGCGTCGCCGCCCGGCGAGCCGGTCGCGATCACGATCGAGCGTCTGGACGACGGTGAGGTCTCTCCCTACCTCGCAGGCGTTGCCGCGCCGGGTGACCAGTTCGAGATTCGCGGCCCGATCGGCGGCTGGTTCGTGTGGGCCCCGGAGGACGGCGGGCCGGTGCTGCTCGTCGCAGGCGGCTCGGGCGTCGTCCCGTTGATGGCGATGGCGCGGCATCGAGCCGAGGCGGCAAGCGACGCGCCGATGCGCCTGCTCTTCTCCTCCCGGTCGTGGGAGGACGTGATCTACCGGGCCGACCTCGAGGCGCTGGCCGGGGACGGGCTGGACGTCGTGTACACGCTGACGCGGTCCCAGCCCGAGGGTTGGGCCGGGTACTCGCGCCGGGTCGACCTCGACCTGTTGCGGGAGGTCGCGTGGCCGCCCGCCGACGGCGCCCGCGTGTTCGTGTGCGGGCCGACGGCCTTCGTCGAGACGGTCGCGTCCGGCCTGGTCGAGCTCGGCTACGACGCGGGCCGAGTGAAGACCGAGCGGTTCGGAGCAACCGGATGAGCGCGACCCTGGACGGAAACGCGCTCGGAGGCGTCCTCCTCGAGGTGTTCGGCGTCGAGCTGACCGCAGCCTTCGGAACGTGCGCGAACTGCGGCTCCCGCGGCGAGATCGCGCGGATCGTCGTGTATGTCCGCTGTCCGGGCGTCGTCGGACGGTGCCCCGCGTGCGGCGAGGTGCTCATCCGGATCGTGGAGGCGCGCGGCCAGCGCTACGTCGACCTCCACGGCCTGCGCTCGCTCGAAGTGCCGCGCTCCGCGTAGCCGGCGCCCCGCGTGGTTGGCGCGCCCCGGCTCGCTCACCGGGGCCGGTGTCCCTTCCGGCCGTGGCTCGCTCAGCCATGTCCACAGCCCCCACCCATCAAGGGCGGGGACCGCCGCCCACATCCCGCTTTCAGCGTATCGGGGAAACCCGCACGGTTCCGTGCCGGACCGGGCCGATTGTGTGCCGAACCCGCAACGATTCGCACGGGCTACGAGAAGAACGTGTCCTCGTGCCGGTAGGGCGGGGCGCAGCAGCACAGGAAGCGGAGCCTCCTCGGCGCCGGCGCGGATCTGATGCCACGCGCCCGGGGGAATGAGGATCGCATCCCCGGGCCCGACCTCGCGGCGCTCGCCCTCGACCTCCATCTCGCCCGTGCCGGAGAGGAGCACGTACAGCTCCTCGGTCTCGGCGTGGTAGTGCCGGTCGGTCTCGCCCCCGGCCTCGACCACCGCCTCGGCGAGGCTCTGGTTCACGGCGCCGCCCTCCACCGCGTCGAGGAGAACGCGAATCGTCGAGCCGTCCGCGGTCGTGAACGGCGCCGCAACGGCTCGCGAGCGGATCTCCAGGGCTAGGCCTCCACCGGCTCGGCGCTCAGGTCGGGGTGCGACTCGAACGCGTAGCGCACGACCATCCGCTTGGCCGCCTTCACCTCGTCGAGCCGGCGCACCGGACGCCGGTGCGGCGCCGACTTCAGGACGTCCTTGTCCACCGCCGCCTCCTGCGCGATCGCGAGCATCGCGTCGACGAACGCATCCAGCCGTTCCTTCGGCTCCGTCTCGGTCGGCTCGATCATCAGCGCCTCGGGGACGATCAGCGGGAAGTAGACGGTCGGCGGGTGGAACCCGTAGTCCATGAGCCGCTTGGCGACGTCGAGCGCCGTGACCCCGTGCTCCTTCTTCAGTGACCGCGCCGAGAGGACGAACTCGTGCATGCAGAGCCGGTCGAACGGCAGGTCGTACGCGTCGCGCAGCCGCGCGAGCAGGTAGTTCGCGTTCAGCACGGCCACTTCGGACATGTCCTTCAGGTGCGGCCCGTAGGAGCGGATGTAGGCGTAGGAGCGCACGAACACGCCGAACGGCCCGTAGTAGCCGCGGACTTTTCCGATCGTCTTCGGCCGGTCGTAGTCGTAGAAGAACCGGTCGCCGTCGCGCGCCACGAGCGGCGCCGGAAGGAACGGCTCGAGCGCCACGCGTACGGCCACCGGCCCGCCGCCGGGGCCGCCCCCGCCGTGCGGCTGCGAGAAAGTCTTGTGCAGGTTGTAGTGGACGACGTCGAACCCCATGTCGCCCGGCCGCGAGATGCCGCAGACCGCATTCAGGTTCGCGCCGTCGTAGTAGAGGAGCGCCCCCGCGTCGTGGAAGATCTTCGCGACCTCCTCGATCCGCTCGTCGAAGAGGCCGAGCGTGGACGGGTTGGTGAGCATGAGCCCGGCGGTTCGTTCGTTCACCAGCCCGCGAAGCTCCTCGACGTCGAGGTTCCCGCGCGCGTCCGTGCCGACCTTCTGGAGCTGGTAGCCGGCCATGGTCACGCTCGCCGGGTTCGTTCCGTGCGCCGTGTCGGCGACGAAGATCGTGTCGCGCGTTTCACCCTCGCCGCGGTCCTCGAAGTAGGCGCGCATGAGCATCAGCCCGGTCAGCTCCCCTTGCGACCCCGCGGCCGGCTGGAGCGACACGGCATCGAGCCCGACCACCTCGGCGAGGATCTCCTGCAGCCGCCACATGACCTCCATCGCGCCCTGTGCGCCGTCCTCCTCCTGGAGCGGATGCAGGTCGCGGAAGCCCGGCAGCGAGACGACCCGCTCGTTCATGCGCGGGTTGTGCTTCATCGTGCAGGAGCCGAGCGGATAGAAGCCCGTGTCGACCCCGAAGGTGCGGTCGGCGAGCGCGGTGAAGTGGCGGACGATCTCCGGCTCGGAGAGCTCGGGCAGGCGTGGCGGTGTGGCCCGGCGCAGGCTTGCGGGGAGCTCGGGGACCGGGAGCCCGGTGTCCGGCAGCGTCGAGGCGCGGCGGCCCGGCTTGGACTGCTCGTAGATCAGCTGCATGCCCGGCTCCTGTGGAGAACTTGGCACACGATCGGCGCTGTTTCGCGCGCAATCCGTGCGCCGTTTCGCGGTACGCTCGAAGCGGAGGTGGTGAGCGTCACTCCCCACCCTGGGTGGGCGCGCGCGTGTGCTCTTAACGGGCTCACGAGAGCACCTCCGCGAGCCGGTCGATATCGGCCTTCGTCTTGCGCTCGGTCACGCAGACGAGGAGCACGTCGTCCATGCCCTCGTAGTCGCGGCCGATCGCGTAGCCGGGATGGACGCCCTGCGCCCGCGCGTCTCGAATGACCTCGGTGGCCGGCCGGCCGCAGTGCACCGCGAACTCCTTGAAGGTCGCCTGCTCAGGGAACGCGAGCGGCAGGCCAAGGCGCTCCTTCGCGTACTCCGCGAGTGCCAGGCAGTTCTCGCCCACCTCGCGGAGGCCTTGCGGGCCGAGCCACGACAGGTACATGAGCCCGGCCAGCGCGAGGAGCGTCTGGTTCGTGGTCATGTTGTGCGTCGCCTTCTCGCGGCGGATGTGCTGCTCACGCGTCTGCAGCGTGAGGACGTAGGCGCGCTTGCCGTCCTCGTCGGTCGTCTCGCCGACGATGCGCCCCGGCATGCGGCGGACGTAGTCCATCCGCGCGGCGAGGAATCCGTAGTGCGGGCCGCCGTACGCCTGGTAGTTCCCCGCCGACTGCCCTTCGCCGATCGCGACCGCACATCCGTACGCGCCGGGCGCTTCGAGCAGCCCGAGGGACATCGGATCGACGTAGGCGACCGGCAGCGCGCCCGCCTCGTTCGCCGCGGCGGCGAGATCCGGCGCAGGCTCGAGACACCCGAAGACGTTCGGCTGCTGGAAGATCACGCACGCGGCGTCGCCGGCGACCGCGGCCACGTCGTCAGGCGAGGTCACGCCGCCCGTGTGCCCGACCTCGACGACCTCTAGCCCGAACCCCGGCGCGTACGTCTTCACGACCTGGCGCACCTGCGGGTTCACGGTCTCGCACACGACGACCTTGGAGCGACCGCTCACATGCTTGGCGACGTAACAGGCGTCCGCGGCGGCGGTCGGGCCGTCGTAGCCGGAGGCGTTCGAGACATCCATCCCGGTCAGCTCGCAGATCGCCGTTTGGTACTCGAAGATCGCCTGGAGCGTCCCCTGGCTCATCTCGGGCTGGTACGGCGTGTAGGCCGTGAGGAACTCCCCCCGCGCCAACATTGCGTCGACGAACGCCGGGACGTAGTGGTCGTAGATCCCCGCGCCGAGGAACGACAGCTCGCTCCCCGTGTGCGCGTTGCGCTCGGCCAGCTCGGTCATGTGCGCGACGATCTCCTGCTCGGAAAGCGCCGGCTCGAGCGCGAGCGCACCCCGGAAGCGCACCGCCTCCGGAATGTCCGCGAAAAGCTCCTCGACCGAGGCGACGCCGATCGCCGCGAGCATCTCCTCGCGGTCGTCGTCCGTCAGCGAAAGAAACGGCAGCGCGCGGCTCACAGGTCTTCGAGCACCTTCTTGTAGGCCTCGACCGAGAGGAGCGAGTCGACCTCATCGGGATCGGTCAGCCGGATCTTCACGAGCCAGCCGTCGCCGTACGGATCCTCGTTGATCGTCTCGGGCGCGTCGATGAGCGCGGCGTTCACCTCGAGAATCTCGCCGGAGAGCGGCGCGATGACATCCGAGACGGCCTTCACCGACTCGACCTCGCCATAGCTCTCGTCCTTCGCGAGCGCCCCGCCTTCCTCGGGCGCCTCGTAGTGGACGATCTCGCCAAGGGAGTCCTGCGCATACCAGGTGATGCCGAGCGTGGCGACGTCGCCATCGATTCGCGCCCAGTCGTGCTCGTGGTGGTACTTGAGATCGCTCGGATAGCTCTCGTCGGCGGCCATCAGCTCTCCTTCCCCTTGATGAACGGCTTCGGGACGATACGGGCGCGGCGCGGCCGGCCGCGAAGGTCGATCGTGATCTCGGTGCCGGGCTCGGCCAGCGCAGTCGGCACGTAGGCGAGGCCAATGCCCTCGTCGAGCATGGGCGAGAGCGTTCCGGACGTGACGACGCCGCCCTCGGCGACCGGCATGCCCGCGCGCGGGATGCCCTTGTCCACCATCGTGAACGCGACCAGCTTCTCGGCCGGACCGTCGGCCTTCTCGCGGCGCAGCGCCTCCACACCGGTGAACTCCTTGTCGAGCGAGCACGCCCAGCCGAGCCCCGCCGCGATCGGCGTGCGGTCCGGCCCGATGTCCTGGCCATGCAGCGGATAGCAGGCCTCGAGCCGCAGCGTGTCGCGCGCGCCGAGCCCGCAGGGGACGATACCGCGCTCGAGGATCGCGTCCCAGAGGCGCACCGCATCGTCGGGATCGACGCCGAGGCTCGCAGCCGCGCTCGCCGGTGTAGCCGGTGCCGCCGATGAAGCACTGGACGCCGAGCACGTCATCGCGGCGGTGCGTGAACGGCGCGATCTCGATCCCCAGCCGGTCGAGCGCCTCCGGGCCCTGCACGGCAAGGAGCGACCACTCGTCGGAGACGTCGCGCGTCTCCGGCAGCGCGGCATGGTCGGGCTCGACGTTCGACGCGTTCACGACGAGCAGGTAGTCGTCCTCGCCCCCGCGGTAGGCGATCAGGTCGTCGGTGATCCCGCCGCGCTCGTTCGTGAGGAGCGTGTACTGCGCCTGGGCCGGGCCGATCCGATCGAGGTCGTTCGAGAGCCGCGCCTGGAGGTAGTCGGTCGCGCCGTCCCCGTCGAGGACGAGCTGGCCCATGTGCGAGACGTCGAAGACGCCCGCTGACGTGCGCACGGCGCGATGCTCCTCGCCGATCGACGTGTACTGCACCGGCATCTCCCACCCGGCGAACGGGACGATGCGCGCGCCGAGTGAGGCGTGTCGCTCGTAGAGCGGCGTGCGGCGGAGCGTCTCCACGACCGCGATCCTAACCCGCGGCGAGCGGCTGGAACCGTGCAGTGAAGTGGCGCAGAACCGGCGCCTCCTCGATCAGCTCGTAGCCGGGGACCGCCTCGGGCTTCTCGAGGATCTTCGCCATCGCATCCGCGGCGTGCTCGAGCTGCCGTGAGGTGTAGACGCGCCGCGGTACCGCGAGGCGCAGGAGCTCGAGTCGCGGATGCCGGTTCTCCCCGGTGGCCGGATCGCGCCCGGCCATGACCGAACCGATCTCGGCCCCGCGCACGCCGCCGGCGAGGTACAGCGCGCACGAGAGGGCCCAGCCCGGGAACCCGGCCGGCGGAATGTGGGGCAACGTCTCGCCCGCGTTCAGGTAGACGGCGTGGCCGCCGGTCGGCTGGACGACCGAGGCGCCGGCCGCCGCGAGCGTCTCGCCGAGGTAGCGCACCTGGGCGATGCGATGGCGGAGGTACTCCTCGTCCATCACCTCGTAGAGCCCGACCGCGATCACCTCGAGGTCGCGGCCGGCGAGTCCGCCGTACGTCGGGAAGCCCTCGCTGACGACGCCGCGCATCTGGAGACCGGTGAAGAACTCCTCGTCGTCGCGGATCGCGACGAACCCGCCGATGTTCGCGATCGCGTCCTTCTTCGCGCTCATGAGGACGCCGTCGGCGTCGGCCATCATCTCGCGCACGATCGCCGGCAGCGGGACGTCCGCGTAGCCGACCTCGCGCTCCTTGATGAACCAGGCGTTCTCGGCGAAGCGCGCGATGTCGAGGACGAGCTTCTTCTCGCGCTCGCGCGCGACCTTCGCAACGGCCTGGATGTTCTCGAGGGAGACCGGCTGGCCGCCGCCCGCGTTGTTCGTGAGCGTCAGCATCACGATCGAGACCTTGTCCCCGTCCGGGCCGTCGAGCAGCTCGATCAGCCGCGGCACGTCCATGTTCCCCTTGAACGGCGCGTCCGTCGCGGGGTCGGCGGCCTCCGCGCACGGCAGGTCGAGCGCAATCCCTTCGCGGATCTCGATGTGCGCGCGGGTCGTGTCGAAGTGCGCGTTCGACGGGACGATCTCGCCGGGGTCGATCACGGCGCCGAAGAAGACGCCCTCCGCGCCGCGCCCTTGGTGTGCCGGAACAACGAACGGGAACCCGAGCACCTCCTCGACCGCGGCCTGGAAGCGCGTGAAGCTCTGCGACCCGGCGTACGACTCGTCGCCGAGCATGAGCGCCGCCCACTGGGTGTTCGACATCGCCCCGGTGCCGGAATCGGTCAGCAGGTCGAGCTCGACATCACGCGCCGCGAGCTGGAAGACGTTCCAGCCGGCCAGCTCGAGCGCACCCTGGCGCTCCTCGCGCGTCGTCGCCCGAATCGGCTCGACCATCTTGATCCGAAAAGGCTCGCGAGGCGGACGCATGCCCGGACGCTATCGCGCCCGGACTAGTCGTCGCGGAGGAAGGAGGGAACTTCGAGGATGTCCGAGGGGACATCGAAGCCGCGGCTCGGCTCGCCGTTCGGCGCGTCGGCCGTCGTCGTCTTGCGCTCCTTGCGCCGCTTCACGTCGCCGAAGCCGGTCGCAATCACGGTGACGCGTATCGAGCCGGAGAGCTGCTCGTTGATGACCGCGCCGAAGATCACGTTCGCGTTCTGGTCGGCCGCCTCGGTCACGACCTCGGCCGCCTCGTTCACCTCGAAGAGCCCGATGTCCGGGCCGCCGGAGATGTTCAGAAGCACACCGGTCGCACCGTCGATCGAGGACTCGAGGAGCGGCGACGACACGGCAGCCCTGGCGGCCTCGCCCGCGCGGTTCGGGCCCTCGGCCTCGCCGATGCCCATGAGTGCGGAGCCGGCGTCGCGCATGATCGTCCGGACGTCCGCGAAGTCGAGATTCACGAGCCCGGGCACGGTGATGAGGTCGGTGATGCCCTGCACGCCCTGGCGCAGGACGTCGTCCGCCATGCGGAACGCATCCACGACCGAGGTCTCGTGCTGGACGACCTGGAGCAGCCGGTCGTTCGGAATGACGATCAGCGTGTCCACGGTGTCCTGCAGCGCCGAGATCCCCAGCTGCGCCTGCTCGGCGCGCCGGCGGCCCTCGAAGGAGAACGGCCTGGTTACGACCCCGACCGTCAGCGCCCCGAGTTCTCTGGCGGTCTCGGCCACGATCGGCGCGCCGCCCGTTCCGGTGCCGCCGCCCTCGCCCGCGGTGACGAAGACCATGTCCGCGCCCTTGAGCGCTTCCTTGATCTCGTCGCGGCTCTCGAGCGCCGCGGTCTTGCCGACCTCGGGATTCGCGCCGGCACCGAGGCCGCGCGTCGAGGTGGCGCCGATATGGAGCTTCACGTCGGCGTCGCACATGAGCAGCGCCTGCGCATCGGTGTTCACCGCAACGAACTCGACGCCCTTCAGGCCTGCGTCGACCATGCGGTTGACCGCGTTGGATCCTCCGCCGCCGATGCCGACGACTTTGATCACCGCTAGATAGCTGCCTGTTTGATCTCTCATAGGTCTGAAGTACGGGTTGAGCGTCCCAGCAGAGTACGTTGTGGAAAAATCCCTGTCAAATGCCTCGTTTGCAGGGTTTTATTCGCCTGACTCTAAACTCTCACTTGAGAGTTGAGGATCGACTCCCGTGACGGCGCGCTCGGGAAGGCTCACGTCAACGTAGCCCACAGTGGCCCGTTCGCCGGACGGAAGCGCGCGCAAAACGGCCACCGCCGCGGCCAGTTTCGCCTCGAGATCGCGCGGCTCGCCCACCCTGATCTCGAGCCGCGAGCCGGCGAGGACGAGCGTCACACCCGCCTCGTCGACCTGCGCGTAGAGCACCTTGCCGGGCAGCCGCTGTGGCACGGCCTGCAGCGCCAGGAGTGCGGTCAGCGCATCGGCGCCGCCGAGCGTTCGCCCCACCTTCGGCGTGCCCTTGACCTCCGCCTTGATGCGCGGAAGACCGAGGAGCTCGTCGGGCTTGATCGGGCTCAGCACGCGTCCGGTGCGCGAGATGACCCACGCCTTGGCGCCGGCGTGGTAGACGGCCAGCGGACGTTCCGCCTGGATCTCGATCTTCAGCGTGTGCGGGAACGCGCGGTCAACGTGTGCGGAGCGCACGACCGGGACGGCGCCGAGCGTGCGCTCCACATCTGCAGGATCGATGGCGACGAGACTCAGGCCCTTGTACTGGGCGAGCGCTGCGCGCACCTCTTGCCGGACGTCGGTTCGCGCGCCCGTGATCTTGATCGTCTGGACGGCGAACACGGATGTCTGGCGGGCTCCGATGTACGCGAGGGCGAGCACGGCGACCACAGCCAGGGCAATCGCGACGGCGCGCACGATCGCGCCCGTCGGCAAGGAGAGCGCAGGCCGGCGGGACGGCGTGCGCGCGACAGCGAGGGCCGCTCTTCGCGCCATGCGGGGTTCTTCGCCGTCGCGGGCGCTCGTCCTACGCGGGAATCTCGACCGGGCCGAGCAGCTGAACCTCGGGCTCGAGGCGGACGCCGAAGCGCTCGAGTGCCCGCCGGCGAGCCTCGACGATCAGCGCGACCGCATCGGCCGTCGTCGCGCCGCCGGCGTTCTCGATGAAGTTCGCGTGCTTGGGCGAGATCGTCGCGCCGCCGATCGCGAACCCGCGCAGGCCGCAGGCCTCGAGCATCCGCCCCGCGCTCAGTTCGTGCTCCGGGTTTTTGAACACGCTGCCGAACGTGCGCTTGTTGGTCGGCTGCGCCTCCTTGCGCTGCGCCTGGAGCTCGGCCACGGTCGCCTTGATCTCTTCGAGCGGCTTCGGGAAGAGGAGGAACTCGGCGCCCGCGACGATCTGGCCCTGCACGAGTCCGGAGTGCCGGTAGCTGAGCCCGAGGCTCGGAAGGCGTTCGCCAGGCGGCTCCGTCGCCATCGGCGACCAACGCGCGGTCGAGGACGCCGGCGATGTCGCTGCCGTACGCGCCGGCGTTCATCCACACGGCCCCTCCGACCGTGCCCGGGATCGCACACGCGAACTCGAAGCCGCCCAGGCCCGCGTCGCGGGCGCGGTGCAGACAGACGGCCAGCGACGCGCCGCCGCCTGCATGGAGCCGCTCGCCCTCGGCCTGCGCGGCGGCCAGGTCGCCGCTCAGCTTCAGCGCGAGCCCGGGGAAGCCCTCGTCCGCGACGAGGAGGTTGGAGCCGAGCCCGACCGGCGCCGCCGCGAGACCTTCGTCGCGCGCCCACGCGAGCAGCTCGACCAGCTCGTCCTCGGTGGACGGCGCCGCAAAGAACCGCGCCGGGCCGCCGGTGCCGAGCGTCGTATAGCGCGAGAGCGCGACGCCCTCCTCCACCCCGGCCGGCCTCATCGGCCGCCGAGCCGTTCGAGGATGAGCGGGACGGCCGCGTCCACGTCCCCGGCGCCCGCGGTGATCACGACGCCGCCGGGGCGCGCCTGCGCAACGACCAGGTCGACCGCCGCGGCCGGTGTGGGCGCCCAGCCCACGGGCATCCCGGGACGGCGCTCACAGAGACGCTCGACGAGCAGTTTCCCGGTGACGCCGGGGATCGGTTCCTCGCGCGCGGCGTAGATGTCGGTGATGCACGCGGCGTCGGCCCCGGCGAGGGCGTCGGCGAACTCCCGCGCCAGGTGCAGCGTCCGCGAGAAGAGATGCGGCTGGAAGAGGACGACGAGGCGCCCGTCGGAGATCTCGCGCGCCGCTGCGATCGTGGCGACGAGCTCGGCGGGATGGTGGGCGTAGTCGTCGAGCACCTGCACGCCGCCCGCCTCTCCGCGCAGTTCGAGCCGCCGCCCGGCGCCGCGGAACTCGACGATCGCGCCCTCCGCGTCGCCGCGAGCAACGCCCGCCAACTCGAGTGCGGCCAGCGCGGCCGCGGCGTTGCGCCGGTTGTGCTCCCCGGGGACGGCCAGCGAAAGCTCCACGGGGTCGAGCGCGTCACCGCGGACGACCTCCACATCCGGCAGGCCTGCGATCCAACCGGAGTAAAGCTCCTCCACCTCGGCCTGCGAGCCGAACGTCGTGTGGTGGTCGAGGTCGACGTTCGTGATCACGGCGATCCGCGCCGGCAAGGACGCGACGGTGCGATCCGACTCGTCGCCCTCGACCACGAACCAGCCGCTCCCGGCGCGCGCGTTCGCGCCGAGCTGCGGCACCTCGCCGCCGATCGCAAACGCCGGGTCGAGCCCGAGCCGGTCGAGGACGAACGCGATCATCGCCGCGGTCGTGGTCTTCCCGTGCGCGCCCGAGACGACGATCGTCGGCGCCTGCGCGGCCAGCTCGGCCAGCAGCTCGGCGCGCGGCTTCCCGGGAACCCGCCCGGCGTAGGCGGTGGAGACGACCACGTCGTATCCCTCCGGCGCGGGTGGCGGCTCGTCGGCGACGGTCACCTCGATCCCTGCCTCGCGCACTGGCGCGAGATACGGCGTCTCCTTGCGGTCCCAGCCCGCGACCTCGGCTCCCCAGCCGCGCGCGACGAGCGCGTACGCGGAGAGCCCCGAGCCGCCGATGCCGACGAGCCAGAGCTTTCGGCCCTCAAGAGACAAGCGCGAGCACCTCCTCGGCGATCACGTCGGCCGCGTCCGGGCGGGCGAGCGCGAGCATCGCCGCGCCCATCGCCGCGAGGCGGCTGGGATCCGCGAGCAGCTCGTCCACCTGCTTGCGCAGGTCGAGCCGCTCCTCGGGGACGACGATCGCGCCGCCTCCCTGCTCGAAGAAGCGCGCGTTCTTCGTCTGGTGATCCGCGGTCGCGGACGGATACGGGATGAGCAGCGCAGGCTTCCCCGCGGCGGCGACCTCCCAGACCGAGCCTCCCGCGCGCGCGACCACGAGCGTGGAGGCGGCGAGCGCGGCGCCGAAGTCGTCGGTGAAGCCGAGCAGCACGTAGTCGGGACGCGTCACACGCGCGCGCAACTCGTCGACGTACTGCTCGCCGCACAGATGCAGGACGGCCGGGCCCTCGGCGCCGAAGGCCTCGACCGCCGCCTCGTTCACGGCGCGGGCGCCCATGCTCCCGCCGAAGACCAGCACGACCGGCCCGTCCGCGGGGAGCCCGAAGCGGACGCGCGCCTCCGCCGCGTCGGTCGCCACCGAGCGCGCCGGGATGGGTCGGCCGACGACGCGGTACTTGTCGCCCTCGCGTCCCGGGATCGGGAACGACAGGAACACGCGCTTCGCAAACGGCGCCGCCCAGCGGTTCGCGAGCCCGAGGTGCGCGTCGGCCTCGGTGAGCGCCACGGGGATCCGCAGGATTCGCGCCGCGGCGACCATCGGCCCCGACACGTAGCCGCCCCCGCCGAGCACGACATCGGGGCGCACGCGCCGGAGGATCTTCAGACAGGCCGGAAGCGCAGCGGCGTCCACGGCGACCGCGCGGGCCAGCGCAAGGCTCGGCCGGCGCGGCAGGCCCTCCACCCGGAACTGCTCGAGCGGATAGCCGGCGGCGGGGACGAGCTCGGCCTCAGCTCGCTGCGCGCCGGCGAACCGGACGCTCGCGCCGCGCCGGCTCAACGCGTCGGCCACGGCCAGGCTGGGCAGGACGTGACCTGCTGTCCCTCCGGCTGCGATCAGGCACTCGATCGGTTGCTGCGACGCCATCGTTGGACGCGATGTTAAGGAGGATGCCCACGGCAGCGAGCCCGACGATCAGGCTCGAGCCCCCGTAGCTCACGAAGGGAAGCGGGATTCCGGTCAGCGGCGCGAGGCCAAGAACGGCGGCCAGATTGACGAGCGCCTGGCCGGCGACGAGGGTTGTGAGCCCGGCCGCGGCCAACTTGGCGAACGGATCCTTCGTCCTCCCGGCGACCGTCAGGCCTGCGTACGCGAACACGGCGAAGGCCAGAACGACGGCCGTGACGCCGATCAGGCCGAGCTCCTCGCCGACGATCGCGACGATCATGTCGGTCGTCGATTCCGGCAGGAAGTTGATCTTCTGGACGCTCTCGCCCAGGCCGACGCCGAAGAAGCCGCCCGAGCCGAGCGCGATGAGCGCCTGGACGGTCTGGAAGCCGGCGCCCTCAGAGTCCGACCAGGGATCGAGGAAGGCCAGCATGCGCTCGCGGCGGTACGGCTCGAGCCAGATGGCGGCCAGCGCGAGGCCGATCATGATTCCGAAGGCGCCGCCGAGCACGCGCATGGGCGTTCCGGCGACGATGAGCATGGCGGCGACGGTCACGACGATCGCGATCGCGGTCCCCAGGTCGGGCTCGGCGAGGATGAGCGCGCACATGCCGAGGACGACGAGGCCGACGGGCTTCAGGAGCTCCGAGAGCGACTGCGGCGGCCGGCGGCGGGAGAGGTACCCCGCGAGCCAGAGCACGACGGCCAGCTTCGCGAGCTCGGACGGCTGGAAGTCGATCACGCCGAACGGCAGCCAGCGGCGGGCGCCGTTCACAGACGTTCCGATCGCAAGCACGGCGATGAGCAGGCCGAACGTGGTGAGGAGGAGCGGCCCGCCTGCGTAGCGCAGCGAACGGAAGTTCACGCGCGAAAGGATCGCGAGCACGATGAGGCCGATCGCTGCGTAGATCGCCTGGCGCTTCAGGTAGTAGGCGGGGTCGCCCGCGGCGACGGCGGCCCGGCCGGAGCTGGCGCTGTAGACCATCACGAGCCCGAACGCGACCAAGCCGAGCGTTACGAGCAGGAGCAGGTGGTACTCGAGATTCGTCTTGCTGCGCTTCACAAGAGCTCCACCAGTGCGCGGAAGCGATCGCCGCGGTCCTCGTAGTCGCGGAACTGGTCGAAGCTCGCGCACGCGGGCGAGAGCAGGACGACGTCGCCCGGCTCGGCCGCGGCGGCCGCTTCCTGCACGGCCGTCGCGAGCTCGCCCGACCCGGTGAACGGCACACCGGCCTGGCCGAACGCGGCGGCCAGCTCGTCCGCGGATTCTCCGATCAGGTACGCACGGCGGATCTCCCGCTCGGCGGCGCCGCGCGCGAGTCCGGTGAAGTCGGCGCTCTTGCGGGAGCCGCCGAGGATGACGTGCAGCCCGGCGCCGGGAAAGGCGGTGAGCGCGCGCTCCGCCGCCTCGGGGTTGGTCGCCTTGGAGTCGTTCACGTAGCGGACGCCGTCCAGCTCACGCACGGTCTCGAGCCGGTGCGGAACACCCCTGAAGCTGCGCAGTCCTTCCGCGATCGCCTCGTCGGGAATCCCGGCGGCGCGGGCGGCCGCAGTGGCCGCGGCGGCGTTCTCGCGGTTGTGCTCCCCCGGGATGGCGGGCTCGGCGGGCAGCGTGCCGGCGGCGGAGAACTCGACGCGCGCGGCGGCGCCCGGGACGGGGCGGTACCCCGCGGGGACGACGGCGGTGTCGCCCTCCTGCTGGTTCTCGAAGAGGCGCAGCTTGGCGGCCTCGTAGCGGCCGAGGTCGCCGTGGCGGTCGAGATGGTCGGGCGTGACGTTCAGGAGCACGGCGATCGGCGCGCGAAAGCGGTCGATGTCCTCGAGCTGGAAGCTGGAGAGCTCGCAGACGACCCAGGCGTCCGGATCGGCCTCGCCGTCGAGCGCGGTGAGCGGGCGGCCGACGTTCCCGGCCACCTCCACCGGGCGCCCGGCTGCGCGAAAGACGGCGCCGAGCAGCTCAGTCGTGGTCGTCTTCCCGTTCGTCCCGGTCACGCCGAGGATCGGGTTCGGGAGGAGCCGGTAGCCGAGCTCGACCTCGCTCCACACGGGCAGGGCACGCTCGCGCGCAGCGGCGACGAGCGGCGCCTCCGCCGGGACTCCGGGGCTTTTCACGAGCAGGTCCATGCCGTCGAGCAGCGCAGGGTCGTCCGCGCCGAGTCGCACTTCTACGCCCTCCGCTCGAAGCCTCCCCACGTCCAGCTCCTCGTTGCGATCCGCGGCCAACACCGTGACGCCGTGCCGCACGAGCGCCCGCGCGGCCGCCTGCCCGGAGCGGGCGAGCCCAACTACGAGCGCGTTTGCTGGAAGGTCGAGATCGGCCATGATGGAAGGCGATGACGGTTGCCGCACTCTTCGACGTCCACGGGAACCTTCCCGCGTTGGAGGCGGTGCTCTCGGAGCCCGATTTCCGGCGCGCGGAGCTCGTCCTCTGCGGCGGTGACACGGTGATCGGCCCGTATCCGCGCGAGTGCCTCGACCTCCTCTGGGACCTCGGCGACCGGCTCGTGATGATCCACGGCAACTGCGAGCGCTACGTGGTCGACGGCAGCGAGCCGGGGATGGACTGGCAGGCGGACCAGCTCGGGCCCGAGCGCCTCGAATGGATTGCCGAGCTGCCCGACACCGCGGAGGTCAGGATCGACGGTCTCGGAACGGTGCTCCTCTGCCACGGCGGGCCGTCCAGCGACATGACGATCGTCACCCGCGTCACGCCCGACGAGCGCCTGGCCGGCATCCTCGAAGGCGTCGAGGCAGATGTCGTTCTCGCGGGCCACACGCACTCGCAGATCGACCGCACCGTGGCCGGGATCCGCTGGGTGAACGCCGGCAGCGTGGGCATGCCGTACGAGTCGGAGCAGGGCGCCTACTGGGCGCTCCTCGGCCCGGACGTCGAGCTTCGTCGGACGCCGTACGACGCGGAGGCGGCCGCGCAACGGATCCGCGAGGAGTCGGGCTACCCGGACGCGGAGGACTTCGTCACGAGCTACATCCTTTCGCGGCACTCAGCCGAGGAAGCCGCGGCCGAGTTCGAGGCGAAAGCTAGCTAGCGAACTCGCTGAAGTAGCGGTAGTACAGGACGAACGCGCAGGCGCACAGGATCCCGGCGGTGATCCAGAAGCGCACCATGATCCGGGTTTCCGACCACGCCTTCATCTCGAAGTGGTGGTGAAGCGGCGCCATGAGGAACACGCGCCGGCCCTTCCACTTGAACACGACCACCTGGATGATCACGGAGAGCGCCTCGATCAGGAAGATGCCGCCGATCAGGAGGAGTAGCGCCTCGGTCTTGGTCATGATCGCGAACGCCGCGAGCGCGCCGCCGAGCCCCATCGAGCCGGTGTCGCCCATGAAGACCTGCGCGGGGAAGGCGTTGTACCAGAGGAACCCGATCGCGGCCCCGATGAGGCTCGCGCCGAGGATGGCCAGGTCGAGCTGCTCGGGATCGGGTGTCCCGGTGCGCACGCTGACGAGGTACGCGACGACGCCCATCGCGGTGTAGGTGAAGAGCGCGATCGTCGACGTGCCCGCGGCGAGGCCGTCGAGGCCGTCCGTCAGGTTCACGCCGTTCGCGGCGCCCGCGATGATGATGAACAGGAGCCCGTACCAGGCGTAGCCGAGCGGCAGATCGAAGTTGACCAGTGGGATGTAGACGCTCGTCTTGAAGTCCGCGTCCCAGACCACGAGCCCCACGACGAGGGTGATGAGCCCGAGCAGCACGAGCTTCCAGCGCCCGGGCAGCCCGAGCGAGCGGCGGTGCGTGAGCTTCGTCCAGTCGTCCGCGAAACCGATCGCCGCGCAGCCGAGCGTGACGAAGAACACGGTGAGCGCAGGCAGCGTCCGCTGCGTGAAGACCAGGAACGGGATGGACATCGAGATCATGATCAGGAGGCCGCCCATGGTCGGTGTCCCCTGCTTGACGACGTGTCCGGCGGGGCCCTCCTCGCGGATCTGCTGGCCCAGCTCGTTGCGGCGCAGGAAGTCGATGAACTTCGGGCCCGCGGCGATCGAGATCACCATCCCGATGATCCCTGAGAGAAGGACCTTCTCCATTAGGCGGAGTCGACCGCAAGGGCGTCGGCGACGACCTCGAGGCCCATGGCGCGCGAGCCCTTGAGGAGGATGCAGTCGCCCCCCTCGAGCACTTCGTGGATGAGCGGGAGCGCGTCGGCGGCGGAGTGGGCCCAGCGGGTCTCTGCGATGCCGCGCGCGCCTTCCAGGTAGCCGCGGGCGAGCGGGCCCACGGCCACGAGCGCGCCGACTCGGGTGCGGGCCGCGACGGCGCCGATCTCCCGGTGGTAGGCGGCCGCGCCGGAGCCGAGCTCGGCCATGTCCCCGAGGACCGCGACCGTGCGGCGGCCGGCTGCGCGCTCGGCGAGGTGCTCGAGCGCGGCGGTCATCGACAGCGGGTTCGCGTTGTAGGCGTCGTTGATGAGCAGCCCGTCGCCGGCGAGCGGGGTCTCCTCCCCGCGCCAGCGCGAGAGCGTGATCTTGGCCGCGCCCTCGCGGGCCTTCGCGAGCGGCAGGCCCAGGGCGCGGTAGGCCCCGAGCGCCGCGAGGACGTTCTCGGCGTTGTAGCGCGACGCGAACGGAAGCTCCAACGAGATTCGCTCGCCGAAGACCGACACCTCGACCGTGGAGGCATCACCGCGCGACGTGAACGAGACGAGCTCGACGTCGCCGTTTGGGCCGAAGCGAATCACCTGGATGTCCTCACGGCTCAGGTACGGCTCCAGCAGCGGATCTCCTGCGGGAACGACGGCCGTGCCGCCGGGCGGCAGCGACTGGATGAGCTCGGCCTTCGCCTGCGCGACGCGTTCGAGGCTGGTGAGCAGCTCGAGGTGAACCGGTCCGATCTTCGTGATGACGCCGATCCCCGGCTGGGCGGTCTCGCAGAGCTCGGCGATCTGGCCGAGGCCGCGCATGCCCATCTCGAGCACGCAGATCTCGGTGTCGGGCTCGAGCCGTCCGAGCGTCAGCGGGAGCCCGATCTCGTTGTTCTGGCTCCCCTCGGCGGCGACCGTGCGGGCGAGCGGCCGGCAGAGCGCCGCGAGGATGTCCTTCGTCGACGTCTTGGCGATCGAGCCGGTGATCCCGACGACGTGCGCCCGGGAGCGTTCGCGAACGGCGCGGCCGATCGCGGCCAGCGCGGCGAAAGCGTCCTCGGGGATGAGCGCCGCGGCGGCCCCGGCGGCGAGCGCGTCGTCGGCGAAGTTCGCCCCGCGGCCGACCGCGACGAAGAGGTCGCCCTCGGTGACCGCGCGCGAGTCGACCGTCAGGCCCGTTGCGTCGGCAGCACCGTCGGCGCGGCGCAGCTCCCCGGGCGCGATCCGCGCAACCTCGTCGAGCGGGAGCGCGATCACCTGCCCGTCCTTCGGAGAGCGTTACTAGCTACACGCGCGCGCCCCACCCTGGGAGGGGAGTGGACCACCCGCCACTCGCTTCGAGCGTAGCCAGAAACTGCGCACGTGTCTGTGCCAAGTTCGTGCCAATTTCGCGCGGCGCGGCTCTTCACCCAGAGCTCCCCAGCCGCCCGAGCGCCTCGCGCGCCACCTCGCGGTCGTCGAACGGGATCGTTCGGTCGGCGAATTCCTGGCCCTGCTCGTGCCCCTTGCCGGCGATCACGACCACGTCGCCCTCGGCCGCCAGTCCGAGCGCCTGCCCGATCGCGGCCGCGCGGTCGGGCTCGACCATGGCGTTCCCGTTGGTTCCGGCGACGGCTTCGGCGATGATCGCGTCCGGATCCTCGCTGCGCGGATTGTCCGACGTGACGATGACCACGTCCGCGAGCTCGGTCGCCACGCCGCCCATGAGCGGACGCTTCGCCCGGTCGCGGTCGCCGCCGCACCCGAACACGACCACCACCCGCCCCGTGGCCAGATCCCGCGCCTCCGCGAGCACGTTCGCGAGCGCGTCCGGCGTGTGCGCGTAGTCCACGAGCACCGTGAACGGCTGCCCTTCCTCGACCGCCTCGAACCGGCCCGGGACGCCGACAACCTCGGCGACGCCGCGCGCGATCGCCTCGTCGGCCACGCCGAGCAGCCGCGCCACGGCCACAGCTGCAAGCACGTTCTCCACGTTGAAGCGCCCGCGCAACCGTGTCTCGAGCTCCAACCCGTCCACGGAGAACCGTGAGCCCCACGCGCCGAGGTCGAGCCCCTCGGGCACCAGGTCGGCGTCCCCTCGAGCGGAGAACGTCACCAGGGAGCCCCCCAGCCCGCGCAGCTCATCGGCGAGCCGCACCCCCCATGGATCGCCGACGTTCACCGCCGCGGGCGGACGATTCCCATCCACGTCCGGGTCGACAAAAAGCCGGCGCTTGGCATCGAAGTACGCCTCGAGCGTCCCGTGCAGGTCGAGATGCTCGGGCGAAAGATTCGTGAACGCGAGCGCCGCGAAGCGGGTGCCGGTGAGGCGCCGCAGCGTCGACCCGTGCGACGACGCCTCGAGCGCGCAGCTGCGATCGCCGGCGTCGAGCATCTCGCGGAACGTCCGCTGGAGATCGAGCGACTCGGGCGTCGTGTGCACGACCTCGCGCCGCTCCCCGCCGACTCGAGACTCGATCGTCCCCACGAGCCCGGGACGCCGTCCGGCCGCGGCGAGGATCGAGTAGAGCAGGAACGCGGTGGTCGTCTTCCCGTTCGTCCCGGTGACCGCGCCGATCCGCAGCTCCCGCGTCGGGAACCCGAAGAATGCGTCGGCCGCGAGCCCCAGCGCTGCGCGCGCGTCCGCGACGACGAGCTGGGGAACCGGGAGGTCCAGCTCGCGCTCGACGACCAGCGCAACCGCGCCGTCCGCCACCGCGCCCGCGGCGAAGTCGTGTCCGTCGGAGCGGAATCCGGGGATGCAGACGAAGAGCGCCCCCGCCGTCACACGGCGCGTGTCGTACGCGAGTTCGGCGACGTCGGTCGGGGCGGCGTTGAGCGTGCGGAGCGGCCGCACGGCCTGGCTCAAGACCTCGAGATCGATGCCGCGATCCTACCCGCGGCCCTGGCCGCTACTGCGTTGCAACCTCGCCCGGCTTGTCCGGCGGAACCTCGAAATACTGCAGCGCGAACTGCGCGATGTCGCGGAAGGCGGGCGCGGCGACAGTGCCGCCCCAGATGACGCCCTTCGGCTCGTCCACCGTGACCAGCACAACGAAGCGCGGGTTGCCCGCGGGGACGAAGCCGACGAACGATGCGACGTACTTGGTCGTCGAGTAGCCGCCGAGAATCGGATCCGGCTTGGCCGCGGTACCGGTCTTCCCCGCGACGACGTAGCCGGGGATCTGCGCCTCGATGCCGGAGCCGTCCAAGACGACGTTCTTCAGCATCGCGCGAATCTGGCGCGCGGTCTTCTTGGACATGAGCCGCTGGCGCTTGGCCCGGCGGGAATCCTCGTTGCCGATGCGATCCACGAGATGCGGCTGGATCGCGACGCCGTTGTTCGCGAGCGCGCCGTAGACCCGCGCCATCTGGAGCGGCGTCACGGCGATGCCCTGGCCGATCGGCACGTTCCCGATCGTCGAGCCCGACCAGTGCTCCGGCGGAAGCACGATGCCGCCGCTCTCGCCCGGGTAGTCGATTCCGGTCGGCCGTCCGAACCCGAACTTCGTGATCCACTGGCTGAGGCGGTCGCGGCCCAGGCCGAGCGCGAGCGTGATCGTCCCGACGTTCGAGGAGTGCGACAGGATCTCGGCCACGGTCATCCGCTGGGTTCCGCGCGGCACGGCGTCATGGATGACGCGGTCGGCGACCTCGATCGAGTACGGGAGCGTGAACCGTGTCTTCGGCGTGACGGTGCCGGTCTCGAGGACCCCGGCCATCGTCACGACCTTGAACGTGGAGCCCGGCTCGTACGTGTCCGTGACGGCGCGGTTGCGCTGCTTGTCGCGCGAAACGGTCGGATACTTGTTCGCGTCGAAGCCGGGGACGACGCCCATCGCGAGCACGCCACCCGTGTGTGGGTCGAGGATGACGGCGGTTGCTGCCTTCGCGTTCCAGTGCGCGCGCGTCGCTTCGAGCACCTGCTCGACCTTGCGCTGCAGCGTGTTGTCGATCGTGAGATACACGTCGCTTCCGTCCACGGCCTTGTCCTCGTCGATCACGTTCAGCGCGTGCCCGAGCGGATCGCGCACGACGGTCTTCTTGCCATCGCGGCCGCGGAGCTGCTTGTCGAGCGTCAGCTCGAGGCCGGCGAGCCCCTTGTTGTCGACGCCCGCGTAGCCGACCACCTCGGCCGCGACGTTGCCGAGCGGGTACACGCGGCGCTCCTCCGGATAGGAGCCGACGCCGACGATCTCCTGCTTCATCAGGCGCTCGACGTCCTCGGGATCGGCCTTGCGGGCCAGGTAGACGAAGCCGAGCGACTTGTCCTGGAGCGACTCGTACAGCTTCTCCGGCTTGACCCCGAGCGCCTTCCCCACGGCGATGGCGGCCGCCCGCGGGTCGCGGATCTGCTTCGGGTTCGCGTAGACGGTCATCGCGCGCTCGCCGATCGCGATCTCGACGCCGGTGCGGTCGTAGATCGTCCCGCGGCGCGCGGGGACGGTGACCTGCTCGCGGTGCTGGTTGGCGGCGAGCTGGGTGAGCGCCGGGCCGCGAACCGCCTCGATCCAGCCCGCGCGGGCGAGGACGACCGCGAACGCCAGCGTGAAGATGCCGACGAGCAGCCGGACGCGCCGGTTTACGGTCTTCTGGCTCACCGGTCCTTGGGCCGCACGCGCACGTAGCTCGTCTGAGACGGCTTGACGAGTCCCATCGCCCTGGCGGCGGCCTCGACGCGTGTTGCGGCGCCGAGGCTCGAGAGCTCCGACTGCGCGGTGGCGTTCGCGGCGAGCGCCTTGTCGCGCCGCTCGTCCAGGCGCTGCGACTCGACGTTCAGCTGCAGCGCGGCGACATTGACGGCGACGACCCCGGCGAGCAGCACGGCGACGATGACGATCCAGAGGACGCCGCCGGCCACGCGGGGGCGCGCGGCCGGCCGGGTGCGAGTGCGAGTGGCGGGTGCTCGCCTCGGCGCGGGAGCGGTGCGCGGCGCTCGTTGCGGTCGCGCTGGTGCATGTGCTGGAGCGGTGGCGGCCACGTCACTCCTCCCCGGTCTTCACGGCGGCGCGCAGCCGCGCGGAGGCGGAGCGTGCGTTCGCGGCCAGCTCGGCGGGAGACGGCCGGACGGCCTTGCGGGCCAGGAGGCGGACGTTCGGCTCGCGGCCGCATGCGCAGATCGGGAAGTCCGGCGGGCAGATACAGCCACGGGCCTCGGCGGCGAGGAAGCGCTTCACGATCCGGTCTTCGAGCGAGTGGAAGCTGATCACCGCGATCCGCCCGCCGGGACGCAGCACCGAGACGGCCTCGGGAAGCGCGCGGGCGAGCGAGTCGAGCTCGTCGTTCACGGCGATGCGGAGCGCCTGGAACACGCGCTTGGCGGGATGCCCGTCCCCGAAGCGGCGCGGCGCGGGGATGGCGGCGCGCACGACCTCGACGAGATCGAGGGTGCGCTCGAACGGCTCGTCCGAGCGGCGGCGGACGATCGCGCGGGCGATCTGGCGGGAGAACCGCTCCTCGCCGTAGCGGCGGAAGATGTCGGCCAGCTCGCGTTCGGTCGCCTCGTTCACGAGGTCCGCGGCCGAGCGGGGCTCCGACGGATCCATGCGCATGTCGAGCGGCGCATCCACGGCGTACGAGAAGCCGCGCTCGGGCCGGTCGATCTGCATGCTCGAGACACCGAGATCGAGGAGGATCGCGTCGGCGCGGACGCCGTTTTGGGCCAGCTGCCCGAGGACGACCGAGAAGTCGCCGCGCAGCAGGCGCGACTGGACGGGGGTTCCGCGCTTGAAGCGGTCGAAGTAGGCGCGCGCGCCTGGGTCGCGGTCGATTGCGATGAAGCGGCCCTTCCCGGCGAGGTCTCCGGCGAGCAGCCGCGCATGGCCGCCCGCGCCGAACGTCGCGTCGATGACCGTCTCCCCGGGCTGCACCGCGAGGAGCTCACGCACCTCGTCGGCGAGGACCGGTACGTGGTCAGCTCGTTCGGCCTGCGAGGCGCTCTGCAACATCACCCGCGCTCCTTCCGACGTCGTCGAGCTCGGTGCGCCAGGCCTTCGGCTCCCAGAGCCTCGAGGTGATCACGGACTCCCACGACGGTGACCTCCCGCTTCAGGCTCGCATGCGCGAGCAGCGTCGCGGGGAGCGAGATGCGGCCCTGCTTGTCGGGGATCGCCTCGCTCGCGGTGGCAAACAGGTAGCGGCTCATCTGGCGCGCCTCACGGCTGAACGGGTCGAGCCCGGCCATGCGGCCCTCGACGAGCGCGTTCCAGCCCTCCGGCGAATAGACGACGAGGCAGGGATCGATTCCCTGCGCAACGAACACGCCCTTGGCGAATGCCTGGCGAAACTTGGCCGGCAAGGTGACGCGGTTTTTGTCGTCGAGTGAGTGTTCGTAGGCGCCGAGGAGCATTTCCGTCGCTTTCGTCCGTCCTCCACTTCGCCCCACATTACCCCACTACGGGCCACAGCGCAACACAAATCCCCAGGCGGGCGCCGCGCGTCGTTTCGCGAGGCTCAGTAGGCGCCGCGGCGTGTGAGCTGCTCGGCGGCCACGACGGCGGCGAACGCGGCCGCCTCGGCCGGTGCGCGGCCCTCGGCGAGCGCGAACGTGAGACCCGCGGCGAAGGCGTCGCCCGCGCCGTACGAATCGGCGAGCGGCGCGGGCAGCGGAGCGGCCTCGTAACGCCCGCCGGGCTCGAGCCGTCCGCCCGCCGGGCCCTCCGTGGCGACGACCAGCCGCGGGGGCGGAATGAGCGAGCCGTCGTAGGCCTCGCCGGGATCGACGGCGCTGCGGACGAGCGCATCCACCTCCACCCCGGCCTCGCGGATCGTCGCCAACTCTCTCGCCGTGGCGACGAGCACGCGAGCCGCGCGGGCCGCACGCAGCGTATCGGCGTCGCCGCCTGTGAAGTACACGCCGTCGAAGTGAGCGAGCTCGTCCCAGGCCAGCGGCTCGTCGCGGCACGGGCGCAGCTTCTCGGCGAGCACCGTGATCGTCCGCTCACCGTCCGCCGCCAGGTAACAGAAGCCGCGCCGCTGCGGCCCGTCGCGCCACGCGACGTCGACCGAGACTCCCTGCGCCTCCAGCGCGGCCACCGACGCGCGGCCGAACGCATCGTCCCCGAGCGCGGTGAAGAAGGTCGAGCCGCCGGCGAGCCGTGCGAGGCAGACGGCAGCGACGCCGCCCCCGCCCGCCGCGTGGCCGAAGGACTCGGGCTGGATAAGGATCCCACCGGGCTCGGGCAGCCGCTCGACCGGAACGAAATCGATCCACTCGACATGGCCGACGACGGCAACCCGCATCGCGAGAGTCTCACACGGCGGCGCGTTCCGGCGTTTCACTCGATGATGCAAGGAATGGCGAGCGCACCCCCGTTCGAACGCTTCTACGACGCGCACCGCGAGGAGATCTTCCGCTACCTCGTGCGCCTCGTCGGCCGGCAAGCGGCCGAGGACGCGTTCCAGGAAACGTTCCTCCGCGCGCTGCGCGGCTACGGGAAGCTCCGCCACACCGAGCATCTGCGCGCGTGGGCGTTCACGATCGCGACCAGGGTCGTCCTCGACGACCGCCGGCGAGACGCCCGTGCCCGTCGAGGCCCCGGAGGTCACGACGGACGACGCCCGCCCCGCCTACGCGGAGATCGAGCATCTCGCCGAGCACCTGCCCCACACGGAGCGGGCCGCGGTGGTCCTCCGCTACGGCTACGACCTGAGCTATGCAGACATCGCGCAGGCGCTCGATTCGTCCGAGGACGCGGCCCGCCAGGCCACGTCGTCCGGGATCCGGCGGCTCCGCAGAGAGGGGGTCTCATGACCACGCTTCCCACCGATCTCGACGCACGTTTCCGCGCGGCCGCCGCCGACGAGGGGCTGCTCGACGTCGCCTACGACCTGACCGACTCGCCCGTGGGGACGCTACTCCTCGCGTCGACCGAGCGCGGCCTGTGCCGGATCTCGTTCGACCCGGAGCCCGACCGCGCGCTCGACGAGCTCGCCCGGCACCACGGGACGCGGGTCCTCCGCTCGCCGAAGCCGCTCGACGAGACGCGCCGCGAGCTGGACGACTACTTCGAGGGCCGCCGCCGCTCGTTCGACCTCCAGGTCGATCTAACCGCCGTGACCGACTTCCACCGGACGGTGCTCCGCGAGCTGGCCCTCGTCCCGTACGGGGAGACGGCCACCTACGGCGGACTCGCCGAGCGGGTCGGAAAGCCCAAGTCGGCCCGCGCGATCGGCGGCGCGATGAACCGCAACCCAATCCCGATCGTCCTCCCGTGCCACCGGATCGTCGGCGCGCACGGCGAGCTGACCGGCTACGCGGGCGGCCTCGACCGCAAGCGCCTCCTGCTCGGGCTCGAGAGCGGGCAGCAGGTGCTCTAGGTCTTCGTAGCCTCGCCGCCGAGCGCGGCGGTCACGCCCTCGAGCGCCTTGGAGAACTCGGCGGGGATGATCCACACCTTGTTCGACTCGCCCGACGCGATCTGCGGGAGCACCTGGAGGTACTGTAGGCGAGGAGCTTCGGGTCGGGATCGCCGCGGTGGATCGCCTCGAAGACGGTGTCGATCGCCTTCGACTGGCCCTCGGCGCGGAGGATCTGCGACTGGCGGTCGCCCTCGGCCCGGAGGATGGCGCCCTGCTTCTCTCCCTCGGCGGTGAGGATCTGTGACTGCTTCACGCCCTCGGCCGTGAGGATCGCACCTCGAGCGACGCGCCGAAGCCGGCGGCGATCGCCGCCGCGCCGGCCGCGAGCGCGATGGGTCCGAGGAAGAACGTCAGGGTGAAGATCTCCCCCGTCGCCAGAACGGTCGCCAGGATCGCCCACCACAGCCAGTCGGGCACGGCGCGATCGTATTCGGTTCGCGGTGCCGGGGGAATGCCCGTTTGCGACGATGTGGCCATGCGATGGATCGCGCTCGTCCTCTTCGTGGCCCTGGCCGTCGCCGGATGCGGCGGCTCCAAGGAGACCTCGACCGCAACCGCGACCGGATCGCAGACCGCGTTCGAGCAGGGCCAGGTGACGATCACGACGCAGGATTCGGACGTCGTCGTGCCGGTCGAGGTGGCGACCACGGAGGCGCAGCGCGAGCGCGGGCTCATGGAGCGCGAGTCGCTGCCGAAGGACGCCGGCATGTACTTCGTCTTCGAGGGGGAGCAGTCCGGGATCGGCTTCTGGATGAAGGACACGCTCATTCCGCTCTCCGTCGCGGTCGCGGACGCGGACGGGAAGATCACGAAGATCCTCGACATGGAGCCGTGCGAGGCGGACCCGTGCGCGGTGTACGGCGTGGGCGACTTCGTGACGGCGCTCGAGGTCAATCAGGGCGCGTTCGAACGCTGGGGCGTCAAAGTGGGCGACCAGATGGAGCTCGGCGAGCGGTGAAGCTCGTCGGCGCCGGCGGCGAGCCGGTCGATCTCTGGCGCTCGATCCAGTCTCACGGCCTCGTCGACCTGCCGCCCATGCGGATCGACGACGATGCGCGCGCGCTCGAGGTGACGCTTCCGGTCGGTTCGGCGAAGCCGCGCACCGTGCGGATCGCCGCCGGCAAGCCCGGCTACGCCGGGGTCGAGATCGCGGGCCGCAAGCCGTCGGCCGCCGAGGAGAAGCGGATCCTCGCGGTCGTGCGCCACGTGCTGCGGCTCGATGAGGATCTGTCCGCGTTCTACACGGCGGCGGCCGTCGATCCGGACCTTGCCTGGGTCGCGGGCGGCGCCGGGCGGCTCGTGCGCAATCCCACCGTGTTCGAGGAGATCGTGAAGACGATCTGTACGACGAACACCGCCTGGTCGGGGACGGTGCGGATGGTGAACGCGCTCGTCGCGCACCTCGGCGAGCCCGCAGCGGGCGCGCCGGCCGAGGGGCCGTACGGCCGCGCCTTCCCCACTCCGGTCGCGATGGCCGCCGCGCCGATCGGCTTCTACACGGACACCGTGCGGGCGGGCTACCGCGGCGCGTATCTCCAGTCGCTCGCGGAGTCGGTCGCGTCGGGCTCGCTCGACCTCGAAGCGCTGGCGAGCCCGGAGCCTCTCGGACGAGGAGACGGAGGAGCGGCTGCTCGCGCTCCCCGGGGTCGGGCCGTACGCGGCGGCGCACGTGATGATGCTGCTCGGCCGCTACCACCGCCTCGTCCTCGACTCGTGGACCCGCCCGACCTACGCGCGGCTGACCGGAGGACGGCCCAAGAAGGACGCGGCGATCGAGCGTCGCTTCCGCCGCTACGGGCCGTACGCCGGGCTCGCGTTCTGGACGTTCGTGACGCAGGACTGGGTCGAGTAGAGTCGCCGCGGCCATGCGCCAGGCACTCGGGGACTCCCTTCTTTTTGCGGTCGGCATCGCGCTCGTCCCGATCCCGATCGTCGCCGTGACCCTCATGCTCACGACGCCCCGGGCGCGCAGCAACGGGCCGGCGTTTCTCCTGGGCTGGCTGATCGGACTCGAGATCGTCGGTCTGCTCGTATTCGCCGTCGCCGACCCGGCGAACGCGAGCTCGGACGGCGAGCCCGCGACCTGGGTGTCCGCGCTGAAGCTCGCGCTCGGCCTGCTCCTCGTCGCCCTCGCGGCCAAAGGGTGGCGCGGTCGTCCGCACGGAGACGACGAGCCGGCGACCCCGAACTGGATGGGCGCGATCGAGGGGTTCGGCCCGCTCAAGGCGCTCGCCGCCGGGATCGTCCTCATGGCCGCGAACCCGAAGAACCTCATCCTTGCGATCGGCGCCGCGGCGGGAATCGCGGGGGCCGGCCTTTCCAAGACGGACGAGACGATCGTCTGGATCGTGTTCTCTCTCACGGCCACAATCGGCGTCGCGGTTCCGGTGGTCATCTACTTCGCGCTCGGCGACCGGGCCGGCCCGATCCTCGACCGCCTCAAGGCGTGGATGGCCCACAACAACGCGGTGATCGTCGGCGTCATCTGCCTCGTGATCGGCGCGAAGCTGATCGGCGACGCGATCGCCGGGTTCTAGCCCGCTTCCGCAACGCTGAAACGCACCGCGTCGGCCCACTGCTTGTTGACGCGCCCGCGCGCGTCAACCCCGCCCTGGGAGGGGAGTACCTCCACCCACCGCCCACTACGAAGCTACCGCGAAAACGCGCGCGGAAGTGTCACGGGCTGTGCCGAATCAGTGACGGAAGCGGAAAAATTCTCCGTACCGCAGGCGGACGGCTCGCCGGTCTGGCCCTCGCAGCAGCCGAGCTTGAAGCGGCACCGCGGGCACTGCCACGTCTGGTGGCGCCAGTCCATCGCGGCGCCGCAGCGCAGGCACTTCTCCACGTGGCCGGACACGACGCGCAAGGCTACGCGGCGGCCCGGACCGCGAAGGCCGGGCCGCCGCAAGCGCGCCTTACTGCTGCGGGTCCTGAGGATCGATGCGCTGCGTTTCCTGCGCGTCGGGCGGATCGATCCGCTGCGTCGGCTGCGCATCCGGAGGCACCGGGCCGGCCGGAGGAGTGAAGCCGCCGTCCGCAGGGTCGCCGTCCGGTCCGTCCTCGGGCGGCTCCTCGCCGTCCTTCTTGCGCCGGTAGAGCCAGTAGCCGAGCCCGGCCAGCGCGGCGATGAGCGCCAGGATCGCGAGGTAGAGCGGCCAGCTCGAGCCGTCGTCCTCGTCGGACACCGGGACCGGCGCGGCGGTCGTGTCCGTCGTGGTCGTCGACTCGGGCGTGGTCGTCACAGTCGTCGCGACCGTCGTCGTGACCGGCTCGGGCTCGGAGGTCGTGCCCCCGCCCCCGCCCGTCGCCTCGGTGATGAGGACGCCGGGCGCAGGCTCCTCGGAGCCGGGCGTGCCGATCCACCGGATCGTCTCGCCGTTGTCGTAGGTCTGCAGCGTCGGGAAGAAGAGCGTCGCCCCGGGCTGCTCGGGCACGACGAAGCTGAACGGAAACTCGCCCTCCTCGCCGGGGCCGATCGCGCCGCCCTCCCACGTGACCGTGTCGATGCGATCGGTGATCGTCTCGCCGTCCGGCCCGGTCACGGGCGTGTCGAGCGGCTGCGTCTTCACCGTGCGCGTCCATCCCGGAACCTGCACGAACGTCGCCGTGACAACGCTCTCCGGGAATTCCACGACGACCTTGACGAACGCCGAGTCGGCCATCTCGTTCTCGAGGCTCAGCGTGAACTTCGTGTCCTTGCCGGAGGTCGCTTCCTCCGGGGACATCTCGGCGTGCGCAGCCGCGAGGGGCGCCAGCACGAGCGCGGCGACCAGTGCGAAGAGGGACAGGTAGAGCTTGGAGCGGGCGGTCATCGAAGATCTCCTCTCGGTCGCAACGCCGGCGCGCATTCGGGCCGTGCCGAGATCGTACGCAACGACCTGGCCGGAGGCCGCGGCGCCGCGTTTTACGCCGCAGCGATGAGCGAGTAACCGACGCCCCAGGCGTTCACGACGTATCGCGGCCCGCCTCCGTTCGTCAGCTTGCGGCGCAGCCGGCTGGCGTGGGAATCCAATGTGCGCGTCCTTCCCTGGCTCTGAAATCCCCACACGTCGCGCAGGAGCTCGTCCTTGCGGAAGACGCGCTCCGGTTCCTCGGCGAGCGCGAGCAGCAGGTCGTACTCCTTGCCGGAGAGCGGCACCGCCTCGCCGCCCACCCGGACGACCCGCGCGGCCAGGTCGATGGTCAGGTCCTTCACGGCCAGCGTCTCGCGCGTCGGCTTGGACGAGCGGCGCAGCACGGCCCGCATGCGCGCGACCAGCTCCTCGTAGACGAACGGCGACGGAACGTAGTCGTCACACCCGCGCGCGAAGCCCCGCACGCGGTCGACCGGCTCGGTGCGCGAGCTGACGATGATCACCGGGACGTTCCGGTTCCACGACCGGCCCGGCTCGCCCTCGCGGAGACGTCCGCAGAGCTCGAAGCCCGTCACCGAGTCGAGAAGGACGAGGTCGGGCGCCTCGCGCTCGAGCAGCTCGAGCGCCGTCCGTCCCTCCTCGGCCGAGAGCACCGCGAACCCGTCGTCGGCGAGCTGCTGCTCGAGGAAGGAGCGCACCGGCGCCTCCTGCTCGACCACCAAGACCGCTTCGCCTGCCATGCAATCGAAGGTAGCCCCGCGTTCGCACCGGGGCTAGATGTCCTTTCGCCCGAAATCGTGCCAAGCGGCCCACACGCGGCCGAAACGGACTAGGCGATGGTGAGGCCGAGCTTGCCCTGCGTGTGCTTCGCGTGGAGGTCGGCGAGCGCCTCGCCCGCCTGTGCGATCGCGTAGCTGCGCCGGATCGGAACGCGGAGAACACCCGCGTCGAGAAGCTCCGCAAGCCGGGTCAGGTTCTCCGGCGACGGCACCGACATGACGTTGAAGCGACCCTTGCCCTCGCCGGCGCCGCCCGTGGGCGACGCGAGCCGGCCGCCCTCGGCGAGCACCGAGGTCTCGGGTGCATACGTCGCGTCGAACATTGCGTCCACGCCGTCGGGAAGAAGCGCCAGCACGGTCTCGACGAGGTCGCGGCCGCGATCCACGACCTCCGCCACCCCGAGGTCGGTGAGGTACTCGCGATCCTCCTCGAGCGCCGGCGCGATGACATGCGCGCCGGAGTCGGCGGCGAGCTGGACGAAGAAGCTCCCGACCCCGCCCGTGGCTCCGACCACGAGGACGTTCTCGTCGTGCTGTACCGCGAGCGCGTCGAAGCCCGCGAGCGCGGTGATCGCAGCGAGCGGCGCCGCGCCGGCCTCTTCGTGGCCGAAGCTCCGTGGCTTCGCCGCGACCGAGTTGTCCTCGGGAACCGCGATGAGCTCGGCCCAGCTTCCGTCGTGCACGGTCGGATTCGCGTGGAGCAGGTACCCGAAGACCTCGTCGCCGTCCGCATAGCGCGTGACCGCCGCACCGGTGCGCTCCACGACGCCGGAGAAGTCGCGGCCGAGGACAACCGGAAACTCGTGCTCGGCCGAGTCCTTGAGCGCACCGCCCGCGATCCAGGCATCCACCGGATTCACCGACGACGCGTGCACGCGGACGAGCAGCTCGCCGTCGCCGACGGAGGGCTCGTCGAGCTCGCGCAATCCGGGAGCCGCGTCGAAGCCGTCGAGGGTGAAGGCCTTCATGTCAGAGCCCGAGCCGGTACCGGACGAGGAGAACCGACTGCCCGTCCTCTTCGCCCTCGAATTCGCCGCCCGATTCCATGCCTGCCTTCTCGAGCACGCGGCGGCTCGCGTAGTGGTCGGCGAGCGTGTCGGCGATCACGGCTCTCACGCCCGTGGCGCGCATGAACGCGACCAGCGCGCTGACCGCCTCGGTCGCGTAGCCCTTGTCCCACTCCGGCTCGACGAGCGTGTAGCCGATCTGAACCGTGAGCGGCTCATCGGAGACGACGTAGCCGCCCACCTCGCCGATCACGGAACTGTCCTCGCGGCGCACCAGGAAGAACGGCCCGTACTCGCCGGTCAGGCCGAGGCCGAAGAGCCCCATCGTCTCGAGCGAGAACTCGGACGGATACCCCTCCGCAAAGCGCAGATCGTCTGGGCGCTCGCCGCCGAGGATCATCCGCGCGGCGTGCTCCGTGATGCGGCGCAGCTCCAGACGTTCCGACGGGGAGGGTTCGGTCATTTGGCGAGTATTCCCAGGACGCAGCAGTTCTAGAGCCGGCCCGAGCGGATGACGCCCCACACCAGCCACATTCCGAGGAGGCCGGACAGGACGAAGCCGAGCACCGACAGGAAGTGCAGCCCGAAGAGCTGCGGGCCGTCCTCCACGAAGATGCCCAGGATGGCCGAGCCGATCAGGCCGCTCGCGACCACGATCGCGATGACCAGACGGTTGAAGATGTGGTCGAGCCGGGTGAAGAGATCCTCGAGGCCCTGATGGCGGAAGCCGATTTCCACCTGGCCGTCGCGCACCTGCTCGAGCGTGTCGTGGATCTGGTACGGCATCTCGAAGAGCATCCGCGCGTAGTCCGTCCCCTGTTGCCGGGCGCGATTTGCGACTCGGCGCGGCGTGAAGCGCTCCAGGATCAGCTCCCGGGCGTACGGCTTGGCGACCTCGAACACGTTGAACTCGGGATCGATCTCGAGCCCGACCGAGCCGAGCGTGGCGATCGCGCGGTCCAGGAGGACGAAGCGCGTCGGCAGGTGGAGCCGCATCCGGAAGATGAGGGCGAACGTCTCGCGGATCACCTGCACCGGGTCGATCTCGGACAGGCGCGCGCCGTAGTAGCGGTAGAAGATGTCGCGCAGCTCGGCGACGAACTCGTCCTCGCGCTCGCGGTCGTAGCGCACGCCGAGCGCGGCCAGGTCGCGTGGCAGCCGCTCGACGTTCTCGTTCATGACGTCGATGAAGAGCCGCGTCGCCTTGGAGAGATCCTCGTCGGTCAGCTTCCCCGCCATGCCGAAGTCGAGGACGCCGATCACATCCGGCTTCTCGAGGACGAGCACGTTCGACGGGTGCGGGTCCGCGTGGAAGAAGCCGTGGCGGAAGATCATCGTCATCCACGCGTCCGTGAGCGCGGTGGCGAGCGCGCGCCGCTCCTCGGGCGTGTACGAGGCGACGTCGACGTCCTTCAGCTGCGTGCCGTCCAGGAACTCGAGCGTGAGCACGCGGGCGCGCGAGTACTGCCAGTAGACCTTCGGGATCTTCACGCGCGGGTTGCCCTCGAAGTTGCGGTGGAACTGCTCGGCGTTGCGGGCCTCGGCGCGGTAGTCGAGCTCCGAGCGGATCGACCGTGCGAACTCGTCCACGAGCGAGACGGAATCGACGAACGAGATCGCCCTGACCCGACCGAGGCGCGCGGCCTGGTAGAGCAGCTCGAGATCCGCCTCGATCTGGCGCGGCGCGTCGGGGCGCTGGACCTTCACGACCACGTGCGTCCCGGTCGGGAGCACCGCCCGGTGCACCTGGCCGATCGACGCGGCCGCGAGGGGCTCGGCATCGAACTCGCGGAACGCCTGCTCGAGCGTGAGGCCGAGCTCCTCCTCGACCACGCGGCGCACGTCCTCGAAGGGGAACGCCGTGACCTGATCCTGGAGCCCCTGCAGCTCGAAGACGATGTCCGGCGGAACGACGTCCGGGCGCGTCGAGAGGAGCTGGCCGAACTTCACGAACGTCGGGCCGAGCTCGTCGAGCATCGCGCGCAGGCGCTGGCCGCGCGTCGATCCTCCGTCCACCAGCGACGTCGGCGGACGGGACGTGTCCGTTCGAGTCGCGGTGGCCGCGTTTCTCGAAGAGGTAGCCGAAGCCGTGCTTCGCCGCGACCTGCGCGATCTCGGAAAGGCGGCCCAGCTGCCGGACGGCGGGCCGGGTGCTCATGCCGGGAAGTCTACGGCCCTAGGGCGGGCTCAGTCCCGCGATGGCTCCGGCTCGGGCTCCCCTCGACAAGCCGCAGCCGGTGCTCGATCTGCGCCAGGCGCAGCTCGACGTCGTCGAACTCGCGGCGGGTCACGAGGCCGAGCTCGCGGACGACGGTCTGGAGGCCGAACCCTGCACGCTCGCCGAGACGCGAGGCCTCGCCGCGCCAGCGGCCCATCATCTCCTCGACCGTCTCGCGTGCCTCCGCCTGGGACATCCGCCCCTGGCGGGACAGCTCGTCGATCAGCTCCTCGGCCCGTTCCTTCGTCAGCGCGACTGCGCCGAGACCGGCATAGAGGAACTCGCCCGCGAAGTCCCGGGCGCCTCGCGGCCCTTCGTCAGCGTCGGCCATGGGCCCCGGCGGCGCTTGCTGCGCGCCGCGCGGCGGGTTGCAGCATCGGTGGGCGGCGCGGCCGGACCGGCGGTCGCCACGGCCGGGCCCGGAGTCATCGGCCCGGGCTTCGGCGCAGGTGCGGGCTCGGGCAGCGCGGTGTCGGGCTCGTCCGGCGGGAACTCGTCGTCGAGCTTCTCCTCGAGGCCGGCGTCCTTGCGCCGTTCGTACTCGGGCTCGCGCTCCTTGATGATCGTGAGGAGCGGCGTGGCGATGAAGATCGTCGAGTACGCGCCCGAGGCGACGCCGACGAAGATCGCGAACGCGAAGTCCTTCAGCGTGTCGCCGCCGAAGACGAGCAGCGACGCGACCGGGAGCAGCGTGATGAACGTCGTGGCCAGCGAGCGGCGGATCGTCTCCCAAAGCGACTGGTTCGCGATCGCCTCGAAGCTCGACCGTTTCATGATGTGCGAGTTCTCGCGCACGCGGTCGAAGATGATGATCGTGTCGTAGATCGAGTACCCGAGGATGGTGAGGAGCGCAGCGACCGACGACGCCGTCACCTCCCTGCCGGTGAGCGAGTAGACGCCGATCGAGATGAACAGGTCGTGGAAGAGCGCGACGAGCACCGGGATCGCGTACGCGAACTGGTAGCGGAACGTCACGTAGAGCGAGATGAGGATCAGCGAGACGAAGACGGCGATCAGCGCGTTCTTCAGGATCACCTGGCTGAAGCTCGCCGAGACGTTCTTGAAGCCGAAGTTCGAGGCGCCGAGGTCGTGCTCGAGCGTCGCCTGGAGCTCCGCCTGTTCCTTCGCGTCGAGCGACTCCGTGCGCAGCGTGAAGCTCTTGTAGCCGCCGTCGGTCTGCTCGCCGCGGCCCTGGATGACCGCGTCGGAGAGCCCGAGGTCCGAGGACTGGTTGCGGACGTCCTCGACGGGGATCGCCTTGGCCGTCTCGAACGTCGCCTGGCTGCCGCCCGGAAGTCGATGCCGAGGTTCAGGCCCTGGAGCACGAGCGAGATGAGGCAGATCGCGGCGACGGTGCTCGAGATCCCGAACCAGAGCTTCCGCTTGCCGACGAAGTCGACCTTCTGCCAGGTCGGGATCTTCTGGCCGCTCGCGCCCATGAATTTCGGGTTGTCGAACCAGCGGAAGCCGCCGAGCGCGCCGAGCAGGGCGCGCGTCGCAAGCACGGCCGTGACCATCGAGAGCGCCGTCCCGAGGAGCAGCGTGAGCGCGAACCCGCGCACGCTGCCCGTCCCGACCAGGAACAGGACGGCCGCCGCGATCATCGTGACGACGTTGCCGTCGACGATCGTCGAGAAGCCCTTCGTGTACCCGGTGGAGATCGCGGCCCGCACGGATTTGCCCGCGCGGACCTCCTCCTTGATGCGTTCGAAGATCACGATGTTCGCGTCGGCGGCCACCCCAATCGTGAGAATCAGGCCGGCAAAGCCCGGCAGCGTCAGGGTGACGTTGAAGATCAGGAGCGTCCCGTAGAGGAACGCGCCGTAGACGCCGAGCCCGATGATCGCGACGACGCCGAGGAAGCGGTACGCGATCAGAAGGAACAGGGCGACGAGTATGAGGCCGACGATTCCGGCGACCTTCGCCTCCTGCAGCGAGTCCTCACCGAGCGTGGCCGAGATGTCGGTGCGCTCGAGCTGGGTGAACGAGTACGGCAGCGCGCCGGTCTGGAGGACGAGCGCGAGATCCTTCGCCTCGCCGACCGTGAAGTTGCCCGAGATGTAGGCCGAGCCGCCGGCGATCCCGTCCGGGTTCTGGACGAAGTCGATCGTCGGGTACGACCGGATCTCGTTGTCGAGCACGATCGCGAAGCTCTGGAGTGCCGCCTGGCGTCCTTCCTCGGTGCTCGTATCGACCCCGAGGAGTGCGGCGGTCTGCCGGCCGCGGCGCGCGAGCTCGCGCGTGATGTCGTGGAACTTGTCCCCGCCCTTGCTCGTGAACTGGATGTTCACGATCGGCTGGCCCTGCTGGAAGTCCTGCTGCGTCCCGTCGATGTTCAGGTCGCTTCCGGTGAGCGCCGGGATCGGGTTTTCCTTGTCGGTCGGCTGGAACTTGTAGAGGTAGTAGTACGTCTGGTCGGGCGGGATCGGCAGGCCCGGGCAGGAGTCCTGCTCGACGCCGCATGTGAGGACGATCTGGCCCTCGGGGACGACGTAGTACTTGGCGGTGGCGGGCGCCTTGCCGCTCTCGAGCTGGTCGTCCAGCTCGGCCTTGGTCTGCGCCGGCCCCGCGAGCAGCTTGTTGTCGATCGAGTACAGGTACCACTCGTTCACGTCCTCGCCCGGCTTCAGCTTGCTCTCGGGCGTGAGCAGGCTCTGGAGGTTGTCCGTCGGGACGATCTGGTTCGTCTGCGTGCCCTTCGTCGGCGGTAGCGCGTCGTTTTGCAGGTCGTAGAACTCGAGGCGCGCGGTCGTGCCGACGATCGACGCGGCGCGGTCGGCGTCGTGGACGCCGGGGAGCTCGATGATGATCTGGTCTTCGCCCTGGCGGCGGATCTCCGGCTCGGTCACGCCGAGGCGGTCGATCCGGGCGCGCATGATCTCGATCGAACGGTCCATGCCCGCGCGATCGACGGTCTGGCCCTTCGGCGCCTCCGCCTGGAGCACGACGGCCAGGCCGCCCTGCAGGTCGAGGCCGAGCGTCGGGCTCTTGACCATCGCCAGCGCGGCGACGCCCACCAGGGCGCCTGCGATAGCGAGAAGGGTGAGGAGATACCTGCGCATCGAGGGAAGACCGCCCTGCCGGGCTATGCCTGGCGGGGCTCCTCCTGCGCGGCGGCCACGGGCTCGGCGGGCTCTTCGGCCTCGTCCTCGGCGGGCTCGCCGGCGTCTTCGGCTTCCGCCTCGACGGACTCGAGCTGCTCGGCCGGGATCACCTGCGCGATCGCGCGCTTGGCGACCTCGACCTCGATGTCCTCGGAGATCTCGAGCGAGATGCGGTCCTCCATGATCTCGCGGACGTCGCCGAACAGGCCGCCCGAGGTGATCACCTCGTCGCCGATCTTCAGCTGCTCGATCATCTGGGACTGGCGGCGCTGCTGCTGCCGCTGGGGGCGAAGGATGAGGAGGTACATGAAGACGAACAGAATTCCGAACAGGAAAAGCACGTTCACTAGGCAGGTCCCTCCGTGCCGGTTGCAACCCCGTTCCCGAGGCGTTCCAGGACGTTCGCCTTGTAGTGGCTGAACTCCTCGCGCTCGATCGCGGTTCGTGCTCCGGCGGTCAGATCCAGCAAAAACCGCACGTTGTGCTCGGATAAAAGTATCAAGCCCAACAGTTCTTGTTGCGTTACGAGATGACGAAGATATGCACGGGAAAATCGAGTACACGCCGCGCAGGAGCACTCCTCGTCGAGCGGCCGGGGGTCGCGCGTGAAGCGTGCGTTTCGCAGGTTCACCCGTCCCGTCCGCGTGAACGCCATCGCCTGCCGGCCGAGCCGGGTCGGCAAAACGCAGTCGAACATGTCGATCCCGCGCTCGATCACGTCGAGGATCCCAGCCGGGTCGCCGATGCCCATGAAGTAGCGCGCGCGGTCGGCGGGCAGCTGCGGCGCGGCCGCCTCGACGGTCGCGAGCATCGTCTCGCGCTCCTCCCCGACTGAGAGCCCGCCGAGCGCGTAGCCGTCGAAGCCGAGGTCGACGATCTCGCCGATCGAGCGGCGGCGGAGCTTCCGGATCGGCGCCTCCCTGCGCGATCCCGAAGACGAGCTGGCCGTCGGCCCGGGGCGCGGCGAGCTGGCGGCGCGCCCAGGTGGTCGTGCGCTCGACGGCCTGCGCGAGATCCTCCCGTGAGGCGCCTGCCGGGAGACAGACGTCGAGCGCCATCGCGATGTCGGAGCCGAGCCGCCGCTGCACGTCCGCGGCCAGCTCGGGGGTGAAGCGCGCGAGATCGCCGTCGTAGACCGAGCGAAACGTGACGCCCTCGTCGTCGGCCTTCGTGATCGTGTGCCGCAGGGAGAAGACCTGGAACCCGCCCGAGTCGGTGAGGATCGGACCGTCCCAGCCCATGAACGTGTGCAGACCGCCGAGCTCCTCGATCAACTCGACGCCGGGCCGGAAGACGAGGTGGTAGACGTTGGCGAGCACGATCGAGGCGCCGAGCTCGCTCGACGCGGTCCGGGTGGAGTCCCTTGACGGTCGCCTTCGTCCCGACGGGCATGAAGGCGGGTGTCGGAACGTCCCCGTGCGCGGTGCGGAGAACCCCGGCGCGCGCCGCGCCGTCGGTCGCCATGAGGGTGAAGGGGCTCGAGCTCACCGCCCCATCGTGGCAGTCGGCGCTCGCCGGAGCTACGGACAGCTGCGCCGCCGCTCGCCGTGGATGCAGGTGTCCTTGCCCCGCTCGCCGTGCAGGTAGTCGCTTCCGCGGCCGCCGTCGAGGAAGTCCCGGCCCGGGCCCCCGTAGATCCAGTCGTTACCGCCCTTGGCCGAGAGCCGGTCGTTCCCGCGGTAGCCGTACAGGCCGTTCGGCCCTCCGTTTCCGGTGAGGACGTCCGCGTGGTCGGAGCCGCCGAGACCCTCGATCGACGTGAAGCGGTCCCGCCCCTCGCCGGTCGCGCGCCGGCTCGTGAGGCTGGCCCTGATCCCGTGGGCGGAATCCCAGTAGATCGCGTAGTCGTAGCCGGCCCCGCCGTCGACGCTGTCGTTGCCCGGACCCGGGAGGAGATAGTCGTCGCCGCCGCCGCCGACCAGGACGTCGCCACCGTTTCGGCCCTCGATCTGGTCGTTCGCTCCGCCGCCGGTCAGCCGGTCGCCGAACCGCGAGCCGACGATCCCCTCGAAGCTGTGCAGCGAGTCCGTTCCCCACCCGGTTCCCGTCCCGCTCGCGAGGTTGACCCTGGCCGCGCCGGGCGAATCGAAGTAGCTGACGAAGTCGGCGCCGTCGCCGCCCTTGAGCTTGTCGTTCCCGTCCGAGGCCTCGATGTTGTCGAGCCCTGGGCCGCCGTCGACCGTGTCCGACCCGGCGCCCGGGCAGATGAAGTCCTTGCCGCCGCCGCCGTTGATGACGTCGTCGCCGCCGAGCCCTGCGATCACGTCCCCGTGCGACGTCCCGTTGATCGTCTCCGCGTCTTCGGTTCCGACGATCGTGGCGGCGCGGTTGTAGCAGGTGACCGGCGCCCGGGCGCCCCCGCTCGCAGGAAGCGACGCGACGACGGCGACTACGACGGTGATGAGCGAGGCGAAGCGAACCACAGTCCCATCGTGACCAGCGTCGCGGCGGCGGTCAATTCATCCGACATCGCGTCGCGAACCAGTCGAAATGAAGGTTGACCATGCCAGGAAAGCGTGGGAAAATCGCCATGTGCGGTTTCTTACTTGCCTCGTTGCGGCTCTAGTGCTCGCGTTCTTCGCAACGGCGACCGCCGCGCCCGACGCCGGCTCGGCGACGCTCACGAAGCGCATCGCGACGCTCGAGAAGAAGAACAAGGCCTTGACCAAGAAGGTGAATCAGCTGGCCAATACGCTCGCTTGCCTTGTGTATGAGGCCGTGCCGCTCTCCTCGTACGGATCGTCGGCCGGAACGTTCGGCTACTCCTTCGACAACGACGGCCCGGGCGTCGACGCCCCGATCTTCACGTCGGCTCTGGATTTCACGTCGTCCGGAGACGCAGTGCACGCCTGGGTAGCGGGAATCGATCCCGCCTGTCTCGCGACGCCTTCAACCGCACGCGGAACTTCGAGTGCTGCGTCTGCCGGCTCGATTTTCCGGCATGTGTTCAGCGCCCCCGCCGCCTCGCTCCTCCGGCACCAGTAGCTCAGACGACCAGCATCGCGTCGCCGAAGGAGTAGAAGCGGTAGCGCTCCTCGATCGCGGCCGCATAGATCCGGCGCGTCTCCTCGATTCCGGCGAAGGCCATGACGAGCGCGAGGAGCGTCGAGCGCGGCAGATGGAAGTTCGTGAGCAGCGCGTCCACGCGGCGAAACTCGTAGCCCGGCGAGATGAGAAGGCCCGTGCGCCCGGCGAGCGGAGCCCCGTGCGCGACCGACTCGAGGACGCGCGTGGTCGTCGTCCCCACGGCCAGCACGCGCGGCGCGGCGGCGATCCGCTCCCACTCGGGCGGCTCGATCTCGTACCGCTCCGTTCCGAGCGCGTGATCCTCGAGCGTCGCGGCGGCGACGGGCCGGAACGTGTCCAGGCCGACATGCAGGGTCACGCGCGCGACATCGAGCCGGGCGAGCAGCTCCGGCGTGAAATGCAGTCCGGCGGTCGGCGCGGCGGCGGAGCCCTCGTGCTCGGCGTAGACGGTCTGGTAGCGCTCGGGATCGGCAAGCGGCTCGGTGATGTACGGCGGCAACGGCGTCTCGCCGGCGGGCTCGCCCTCGAGGCGGATGCGCCAGCGGCCCTCGCCGAGATGCTCCTCCAGCTCGACCGGGCCGAGCGCCATGCCCGGCCGCAGCCGCCGCGTCGGTCGGGCGAGCGCTTCCCAGCGGCCGTCGCCGAGCGGCTCGAGGAGCAGCACCTCCGCCTCGCCGCCTCCGGGTCGCTGCAGGCGCAAGCGAGCCGCCATCACACGCGTGTCGTTCACGACGACGAGCGCGGCGTCCAGCTCGTCCTCGAGATCGCGGAATCCGCGGTGGCGGATCTCCCCCGTGGCGCGGTCGTAGACGAGCAGGCGACTCTCGTCGCGGCGCTCCGCCGGACGCTGCGCAATGAGCTCCGGAGGCAGGTGGTAGTCGAGCTCGGCGGTGTCCACGGTTCGTCCGGGCCGAACACTAGTGTCCTTTTCGTGCTTCCCGAGTCGCTCGCACGCGCCCGCCGCCGCCTCGACGAGGCCGGCCGCGGCGCCGACACGGCCGCGCTCGACACCGCACTGGAGCGCGCCCGCGAGGCGCTCGAATCGTTCGCGGAGCAGACCGCGGGGCTCGAGACGACCGTTCCCGACCGGCTCGATGCGGCGATCCGCGACGGGATGCGCGCCGAGGCCGCGCCGGTCGCGCGAAGCCTCGCCGAAGTCCGAGGGCTCTCGAACCAGACGATCCGCCGCCTCGAGCGCATCCAGACGGACCTCGAGGCCGAACGTAGAGCGCGTATCGAGGATCTCGCGCTGCTCGTCGATCTCGTCGCCGCGGGCTGGCAGGGCGTCGATCGCCGGCTCGACCGGCTCGAGCGTTCGCTCGACCGGCTCGAACGATCGTTCGAGGACCGCCCGGTCGCCGAGGTCTTCCGGCTCGAAGACCGGCAAGAGCGCTCGACCGGCGCGTAGCTAGTAGCGAATCGGGAGGGTCAGCTCGAAGCGCGAGCCCTTGCCCGGCTCCGAGTCGAGCGACAGCTCGCCGCCGAGCGCGAACGCCAGCTCCCGGGCGATCGCGAGGCCGAGCCCGGTGCCGTGCGAGCCGTCGCCGGAGACGAACGGCCGGAAGATCCGCTCCTGCTCCTCTTCGGCGATCCCGGGCCCGCTGTCGGTGACCGTCACCGAGACGGCCCCGTTCGCGGCGGTCATGCCGAGTTCGATGCTGCCGCCGTCGGGCGTCCAGGCGAAGGCGTTGTCCACGAGGTTCGTGACGATCTGGAGGACGCGGTCGCCGTCCGTGAACAGCACCGGCCGGGCGTCGAAGTCTTGGTCGTAGGCGATCCCGCGCGCCTTCGCGTCCTCGGTTCGGGCGTTGTAGGCGCTCTCGAGGAGCTGGCGCAGGTCGACCTCCTCCTCGGCGAGCCTGAACCGGCGCGCGTCGAGCCGGGCGAGGTCGAGCAGGTCGCCGACGAGCCGTGAGAGCCGGTCGGTCTCGGTCCGGATGACGTCGAGGGACGCCTCCCGCATTTCCGGGTCCTCGACGAGGCCCTCGCTCAGCGCTCCGGCGTGCCCGCGGATGGCGGTCAGCGGCGTGCGCAGCTCGTGCGAGACGCTCATGAGGAAGTTCCGCTCGAGCTCCTCCGCCTCCGCAAGTCGGCGCGTCATGTCCCCGAATCTCCGGGTGAGGATGCTGATCTCGTCGCGCCCGCGCGCCCGTGGGAGCTCCACGTCGTAGCGGCCGCGGGACACCTCGTCGGTCGCGTTCGTGAGGGCGACGACCGGCGCGGTGAGCCGGCGCGAGAGGTAGTAGACGAGCCCGACCGCGACGGCCAGCCCGGCGAGGAGCGCCAGCGCGAGCCGCTTGGCCAGACCGACCCACCGTTCGCGCAGCTCGGCGCGGGGCTTGGCGACGACGAGCGCGCCGAAGGTCTGGCTGCCGATCTTGAGCGGATGGGCGGCGGCTAGGTAAACGCGGTCCTGTCCCGGCGGGCGGAACTCGAAGGTCTGCGGCCGGCCGGCCTCGTACGCCTGCTGGTCGGGCAGGACGCTGACGTCGAGCTGGCGTAGGCCGGTCTGCGTGAAGAGACTCAGCCCGGCGTAGAAGAGCGTCGAGCCGGTCGCAGCCTCCAGGCGTTCGGCCGGGGTGAACTGGCCGGATTCGACCGCCTGGGACGCGTAGAGATCCGCGATCCCGGCCGCCTGCTGCCGAAGATCGGCGAGCGTGTCGGCGCGGGTCGAGTCCTGGAAGAGCCCGATCGCGGCAACCGCAGTGA
Source organism: uncultured Thermoleophilia bacterium (assembly GCA_963716435.1). Taxonomy (GTDB): domain Bacteria; phylum Actinomycetota; class Thermoleophilia; order Gaiellales; family Gaiellaceae; genus CAVRUF01. The sequence goes on along the minus strand of OY970312.1, from coordinate 1,719,076 downwards.
CGACCGCGGCCACGAGGATCCCCGCCAGGAAGAGCGCGGGAAGACGGAAGCGAAGAGAACTCATCGCGCGCGCCCTACTGGACGGGCGCCGCCTTGGGTTCCGTCGTCACCTTGTAGCCGACGCCCCAGACGGTCACGATCGGGCACGCCTCGCCGAGCTTGCGCCGCAGCTGGCCGACATGCACGTCGACCGTCCGCGTGTCGCCGGCGAACGTGTACCCCCACACTCGCTCGAGCAGCTGGTCGCGGGTCAGAACGAGCCCGCGGTGGTCGAGCAGCTCCCAGAGGAGGTCGAACTCCTTCGGCGCGAGCTGGATCTCGTCGTCGCCGACCGAGACCTCGCGGCGGCCGGAGTCGATCCGCAGGGTTCCGTGCTCGAGGACGCCGCCCTCGGGAAGCGTGCGCCTGGTCGTCGAACGGCGCAGGATCGACTTCACGCGCGCGACGAGCTCGCGCGGGTTGAACGGCTTCGTCAGGTAGTCGTCCGCCCCGACCTCGAGCCCGATGATCTTGTCGATGTCGTCGTCGCGCGCGGTCAGCATCAGGATCGGCACGTCCGACTTCTGGCGGATCCGGCGGCAGACGTCCACGCCGTCGATATCCGGCAGCATCAGGTCGAGGACGATCAGCGCAGGCGGCTCGGCGTTCGCCTTGGCGAGGGCCTCGTTCCCATCGCGCGCGACACCGACCTCATAGCCGGCCTTCTGGAGATACATCGCGACGAAGGAGGCGATGTTCGCCTCGTCCTCCACGAGCAGGATGCGCTGGCGCGCGGACTCGACCACAGCCGTATCGTGACAGAGCGGGCCGTCGTCTAGCCGAGTTTGTACGTCTGGCCCGTCGTAGGCCACTTCTGGCGCTTGCCCATGTCGATCGAGAAGGTTCCCTTGGTGCCCCGCAGGAGCACCTTGCCGGCGACGACCGCGCTCGCTGCGATGCCGCGGCCCTTGAGGCTGACGAGCCAGGCGCCGCCCGCGATCGAGTAGTGCAGATCCTGGCCGGAGCAGACGATCGTCTTCTTGTTCAGCCGCTTGCGCTTCTCACAGCCCCAGTCGCGCACGGCGAAGGTCGTCGCCTTGCCGCGCGGGTAGTCCGTGAGGGTGATGCTCCCCTGCTTCATCGTTCCGAGGATCGTTCCGTCCTGGCTCGTGACGACCGCCAGGCCCTTGCCGCCCCATAGCTGGAGAGGCTTCCCGGCGACGGCGGGGACGCGCTCGGCGGGACCCGCGGATGCCGTCGCCGCGAACGTCAGGGCGAAGGCCGAAGCCACGAGGGAAAGAACGATGAGGGACCGACGCATGGGCATCGTCTACAGCTCTAGTTTGGCTCTGCCTTGCCCGCTGCGGATGAGATTGGTGTAAAGAGTCTGTAATGCCCTCCCCATTGCGAAAGACCGACCTCCGCCCCGATCCCGTGGATCAGTTCGCGGCGTGGTTCGGGTCGGCCCGCGAGGCCGGGGTGGCGCTCCCCGAGACGGTCGTCCTCGCGACGGCCGCGACGGACGGCGCTCCCTCGGCGCGCGCCGTGCTGCTTAAAGGGCTCGACGAGCGCGGCTTCGTCTTCTTCACCGGTTACGGAAGCCGCAAGGGCCGCGAGCTCGCCGCGAATCCGCAGGCGGCGCTTCTCTTCCTCTGGCCCGACCGCCAGATTCGCATCGAGGGCACGGTCGAGCGTGTCGCGGCCGAGGAGTCGGACGCCTACTTCCGCTCGCGGCCGTTCGGCAGCCGCGTGAGCGCGGCGGTCTCTCCTCAGAGCGAGGTGGTCCCGGACCGCGAGACGCTCGAGGCCGGCGCGGCCGCGCTCCACGCCGAGTACGCGGGCCGCGAGGACGAGCTGCCGCGCCCGGACGGCTGGGGCGGCTTCCGGCTCGCGCCGATGACGTTCGAGTTCTGGCAGCACGGCGACGACCGGCTGCACGACCGCTTCCGCTACCGGCGCGACGACGGCAGCTGGACAGTCGAGCGGCTCGCCCCCTAGTACTCGAAGAACCCGCGGCCCGTCTTGCGGCCCAGGTGCCCGGCTTCGGCCATCTCGACCAGACGCGCGGGCGGCCCCATGCGCGGCTCGCCGAGCGCCGACTCGAGCGCCTCGGACGCGTGCACATGGATATCGATCCCGATCAGATCGAGGAGCGCGCAGGGCCCGATCGGCCAGTTGACGCCGAAGCGCATCGCCTTGTCGAGATCCTCCGGCGTGACATCGGCCTCGTCCAAGACCCGGACGCAGTCGTTGAGGAGCGGGATGAGGATCCGGTTGACGACGAAGCCCGGCGTGTCGTTGCAGCGGATCGGCTGCTTGCCCAGGCGCTCCGCGAACGCGTAGGCCGCCTCGTGGACGTCCGGGTCGGAGAGCTCGGTGCGGACGACCTCGACGAGATCGAGGATCGGCGCCGGGTTGAAGAAGTGCATCCCGATCACGCGCTCCGGGTGCTCGGTCGCCCGTGCGATCTCGGTGACGGAGAGCGCCGACGTGTTGGTCGCGAGCACCGCGTCCGGCGCGACGATTCCGTCGAGCGCCCTGAAGAGCTCCCGCTTCGCGTCGAGGTCCTCGACGATCGCCTCGATCACGAGGTCGCAGCCGGCCAGGTCGGCGCGGTCCGTGGACGTGCGGAGACGACCCAGCGCGGCGTCGCGCTCTTCCGCGGTCATGCGGCCCTTCTCCACCCCGCGGCCGAGGTAGTAGCCGACCCGCTCGCGCGCCTTCTCGGCCAGCGCGGCGTCGACCTCGACGCCGATCGTGTCCACGCCCGCCTGCGCGCACACCTGCGCGATTCCCGCGCCCATGGTGCCGAGCCCGACGACGCCGACGGTTGCGATCTCCCTGGCCACGACGGCGGAGCCTATCGCCGCCCCGGCGCCGCGTGCTTGAATGGCCGCATGGCAGCCACGGTCGGCGAACGAAAGCTCCTCGTCGCAGGCGACTGGGTCGAGACCGGCGAGTGGCGCGAAGTGCTCTCCCCGTTCTCCGGCGAGGAGGTCGGGCGCGTCGCCGTGGCCGACGCCGCGCTCACCCGCAAGGCCGTTGACGCCGCCGCCGAGGCCATGCGCGAGCCGCTGACCGCCCACGAGCGCGCCGGGATCCTCGAACGCGTCGCGTTACTCCTCGCCGACCGCCAGGAGGAGGCCGCGCAGACGATCTGCGCCGAGGCCGGCAAGCCGCTGAAGGCCGCGCGCGTCGAGGCATCGCGAGCCGTCTCCACCTACGAAACAGCCGCGGCTGTATGTCGCCGCTCGACCGGCGAGACGATCCCGATGGACGCCTCGCCCGCAGGCGTGGGCAAGCTCGCCTTCACGCTCCGCGTCCCGATCGGCGTCGTCGGGGCAATCAGCCCCTTCAACTTCCCCATGAACCTCGTGGCGCACAAGATCGCGCCCGCGCTGGCCGCCGGCTGCGCGGTCGTCTTGAAGCCCGCCGGGCAGACGCCGCTCTCGGCGCTCTTCCTCGCGGAGCTGGAGACCGAAGCGGGCCTCCCGCCCGGCTGGCTGAACGTCCTCGTCGGGAAGGCGTCCGACATCGGCGACGTCCTGGTGGAGGACGAGCGCGTGAAGATGATCACGTTCACGGGCTCGAGCGGCGTCGGCTGGGCGCTCCGCGAGCGGGCCGCGCAGAAGAAGGTGACGCTCGAGCTCGGGAACACGACGCCGGTAATCGTCGAGGCGGATGCCGACATCGAGGAGGCCGCGACCAAGGTCGCCGCGAACGCCTTCGCCTTCGCCGGGCAGAGCTGCATCTCCGTCCAGCGGGTCTACGTGCAGCGCGCCGCCTACGACGATTTTGTTGCCCGGCTCATCCCGAAGGTGGAGGCGCTGAAGGTCGGCGACCCCGCCGACGACGAGACCGACGTCGGCCCCGTGATCGACGCGGGCGCGAAGGAGCGGATCGCCGAGTGGATCGCCGAGGCCGTCTCCCAGGGCGCGACGCAGCTCGCCGGGGGCGAAGAAAACGGGCTCCTGCGGCCGACCGTCCTCGCGGACGTGACGCCCGAGATGAAGGTCTCGTGCGACGAGATCTTCGGGCCGGTCTGCACCGTCAGCCCGTACGACTCGCTCGACGAAGCGCTCGCGTTGGCCAACTCGACCGACTACGGACTCCAGGCGGGCATCTTCACGGCCCGCCTCGACACGGCGCTCGCGGCCGCCCAGGGGCTCGAGTTCGGCGGCGTGATCGTGAACGAGGCGCCCACGTTTCGCGCCGATCAGATGCCGTACGGCGGGATCAAGGGCTCCGGGAACACGAAGGAAGGCCCGGCGCACACCGTCCGTGAGATGACCGAAGAGCGCCTGGTCGTCCTCGCAACCTAGCCCTGAGCGTTGCCGGGCGGTGAGCTAGACTCGCCCGCATGCCGGGCCGTTTCGCCTCGCGTTTTTCGCAGGGTGGGGCGCCTCCCGACCCGGGCCCCGCGCCCGAGGGCGACCCCGAGGCGCACGATGCTCCGCCCCCGCCCCCTCCTCCGCCTCCGAGGCCGGTTCCGCCTGACCGCGAGCGGCAGGATCTCGTCCGCTTCCGCGAGCAGGAGCTTCGCGACGTCGGCGGCCTCGCGGCCGAGATGGCGCGGCGCGACGACTGGCGCTACCCGCTCCTGCACAGCCGCTGCGCCGACGTGCTCGCGATCGAGGAGCGCATCCACGAGCTCGACGCGCTGATCGCCGCGGGCCAGGCGGCCGCACGTGGCGCCCACGTCGCCGAGTGCCGCTGCGGCGCTCCGCTCATCGAGGGCTCCCACTTCTGCGCCCACTGCGGCCGTCCCGTCGAGGAGACGCCGCCGGTCGTGACGTGCAGCCACTGCGGCGCACCGATCCCGGCCGACGCGAACTTCTGCTCCGTGTGCGGCAACGGGGTCGCGGCCGAGATGTACTCGTCGCCCGTCGACGAGACGATGATCGAGTTTCCGGAGGAGCGCTAGATGGATCCCGACCAGACCGGCGGGCTCCCGGTCGTCGAGGCGCAGGATCCGGCCGACCTGCACTGCCACCGCTGCGGCGCGCCCCACGACCGGTTCCAGGAGTACTGCCTCGAATGCGGCGCACGCCTCGTCCCGATCCCGCAGTTCGGCGGACGCGGCCCCGGCTCGCCGTTCTGGTTTTGGGTGAGCCTCCTCGCGCTGCTCGTGATCGCGCTCGCCACCGCGGCGGTCGTGATCGCCGCGACGGGAGACGACGAGGGAACGGCCGCCCAGTCGACCGTGCAGACGCTGCCCGTAACGGTCGTCCCCACCGGCCTGACGACGCTGCCGCTGACCGAACCGACGCTGCCGACCACCTCGACGTTCGTCCCCACAGTGCCGACGACCACGTTCACGACCACGACGACTCCGACAACCACGGCACAGACCACGACGAACGGCTCGGGGCTCACGCAGTGGCCCGCCGGCCAGACCGGCTGGACGGCCATCCTCGAATCGGTTCCGGCGAGCCAGGGCAAGGCCGCCGCCGAGGCGAAGGCCGAGCAGGCGCTGGCCAAGGGCCTCACGCAGGTCGGCGTCCTCAAGTCGGACGACTACGAGGGCCTGACGCCCGGCTACTGGGTCGTCTTCAGCGGAGTGAAGAACACGAAGGCCGAGGCCCAGACGAGCGTCGCAAGTGCGAAGAGCGCCGGCTATCCGAGCGCCTATCCGCGCCAGATCATCCCGAACTAGCCGCGACTTTGTGACAGCGCCGAAAGGCGATAAACTGGCTTTTCAAGAGGGCTCTCGGGGCCCTCTTAACATGAAATTAACGATCGTTTGCAGCCATTTAACGCCAACCTCGGATAATGACGAGGAAGCCATGACCGACACTCTCCTCCCTCGCATGTATCAGTACTCCCGAGCGATCTACCGCTCGATCATGGATCTCGTCGACCCGTACGTGGACCCCGAGACCCGCATCGAGTACCGCCGCGCAGTGCTGGCCGAGTGTGAGGACACGGTCGAGCGGCTGGCCAAGGATCCGCGCTACTTCTCGCGGCCGGACCGGACGCTCTTTCAGGACATCCGCCGCTACTTCCCGATCTCCAGCCAGGCGCAGGTCAACTGGGCGATCACGCAGGGAATCGGTGCAGCGGTCGCCTACATCGAGGAGCAGATCGAGTCGGGCGCGTTCGACGGCGGGATCGCCCGCTGCCGCGCCACGACCCGCAAGGGGAAGCCGTGCCAGCGCACGCCGCTCCCCGACCGCGAGTACTGCCCCTCGCACCAGCATCTCGAGACTCGCAAGGTCGCGGCCTAGTCCGCCACGAGCGGCAGCTGCACCTGCAGTTCCAGATTCGAGACGGTCACTCCCACTAGGCGCAGCGCGCCCGGTCGATCGGTCAGCGCGCGGTCGAGGAGTGCGCACGCGAGCTCGGTGATCCGCTCGCCGTCGTCGGTGCCCACGTCGAGCGTCTTCGAGCGGCTCCGGATGGAGAAGTCCGGGTAGCGCACCTTCGTCGTCACGGTGCGCGCCGAGCGGCCGCTGACCGTGAGCAGCTCGGCGAGCCGGGACGACATGCGGGCCAGCTCCTCGTGCAGCCGTTCCCGGTCGGCCACGTCGCGCGCGAAGGTCTCCTCCTGGCTCATGGAAATGTTCTCGACCGGCTCGTCGAGACCGCGTGGATCGATCCCGCGGGCGCGGTCGCGGAGGAGCCGGCCCGTATTTCCGGGCAGGAGCGCGGCGAGCTCGTCGTCCGTCAGCGCCGCGAGCTTGCCGATCGTGTCCACCCCCGCCGGGGCGAGCCGCTCCGCCGCCTTCGGACCGACGCCGGGGAGAACCCGAACGGCGAACGGCGCCAGGAAGGCCGCCTCCTCGCCTGGCGGGACGACCACGAGCCCGCCGGGCTTGCGCCGGTCGCTCGCCACCTTCGCGATCACCTTGCACGTCCCGACGCCGAGCGAGCACGTGAGCCCGGTTGCCCCGCGCACCGCGACCTGGACCGCCTGCGCGACGCCGCGCACCTCGCGGAAATCCGTGACGAGACCGTCGAGGCCGAGGTAGCCCTCGTCCACCCCGGTCTGCTCCACCGTCGGCACGACCTCGCGCACCGCCGCCCACACGCGGCGCGACCAGTCGCGATACACCGAGTGGCGCGGAGGGATGAACACCGCCTCCGGGCAGCGCCGCTTCGCCTCGGCGCAACTCATCGCGGAATGGATACCGTAGGCGCGCGCAACGTAGTTCGCGGTCGCAACGACACCTCGGCCGTGGGGATCCCCGCCCACGACGAGAGGACGCGAAGCCAGCTCCGGCTGCTCGAGCTCCTCGACAGCGGCAAAGAACGCGTCCAGATCAAGGTGAGCGACGATCACGCGGACCGGTCAGAATAGGTTCCGCGCCGGACCGCCCAGGAACACGCCATCTCACACGACACCGACAAGCTCATCCGCCAACTCTCGCTCGTCGCCTTTCTCATGGCGGAGCGCCGGCCGATCACCGCGCGGGACGTGAAGTCGAATGTCGAGGGCTACTCGGAGATGTCGGACGAGGCCTTCGCGCGCCGCTTCTACTCCGATCGCGCCGAGTTGGTCGCCCTCGGGGTGCCGCTCCATTCGCAGCGCGACGAGTTCACCGGCGAGGAGCTCTACACCCTGCGCTCCGAGCAGTACTTCCTCCCCGAGCTGCAGCTGGAGGAGGACGAGCTGGCCGCGCTCCAGACGGCGCTCTACCTGCTCGAAGGGAAGTTCGCCTACGCCGAGCCGCTGCGGCTCGCGCTTCAGAACCTGGCGCTCGGCCGGCCCGGCCAGTACGAGGCGCCGACCGAGGGCGCCGTACGCGTCGAGCTGATCGACCCCGACTACTCGGTCGAGATGTCCGGGCGGCTGACGAAGCTCGAGAACGCGATCTCGAAGCAGCGCACGATCAAGTTCCGCTACTGGACGATCACGCGAAACGCCGAGTCCGAGCGCACGGTCAACCCGTACGCGCTTCTGCCGGAGCAGGGCTCCTGGTACCTGATCGGGCTCGACCTCGACCGCAACGACCTGCGCACATTCCGGGTTTCGCGCGTGCGCGGAGACATCCGGTTCGCCACCCGCCGCGAGCGCGACTTCCGCCCGCCCGACGATTTCGACCCTTCCGCGTTCCGCGGCCGCCAGCGCTGGCAGTTCGGCGACGTGAAGGGCGAGGCCGAGATCGAGCTCGACGCGGACACCGCCTGGTGGGTCGAGCGCACCGTCGGCCGCGGCCAGGTCGAGGAGGACGTCTTCCGCACGCCGTACGCCGACCTGAAGCAACTCGCGACCTGGATCCTGCGCCAGGACGGACGCGCGCGGCCTCTCTCGCCGCCGGAGCTGATCGACGAGGTCGCCAAGGGGCTCGAGGCCGTCGCGACCGCGCACGAGGGCAAGCCGCCGCGGGTGTCCAAGGCCGCCGAGGAGGTCGAGACCGACGCCCCGATCGAGCGGCCGGTTGGCCCGGTCGCACCGGAGCGCTTCGCCGTGCTCCAGGCGCTGCTCGCGCACCTACTCGCCCGCTGCGGCGAAGGCATCCGCGCGGTCATCCCCGCCGAGGAGCTGCACCGAGCGGTTCAACCTCACGGACGAGCAGCTCGCCGAGCACCTCGCGCTCCTCAACCTCGTGAACTTCGGCGGCGGGTGCTACGCCGTCTACGCCGCGCGGGTGGGCGCCGAGGTGCGCGTCCAGAAGGAGCTCTTCGGCGACACGTTCCGCCGCGCGCCACGCCTCACACCGTTGGAGGCGCGGGCCATTCGCCTGGCGCTCGAGTTCGTCGGGCCGATGATCGCCGCCGAGGCGCACACGCCGCTCGACCGCGTGCGGCGCAAGCTCGAGGAGACGTTCGGCGAGTTCGAGGTGGCCGAGGACGCGCCCGAGCCGGAGGAGCCGACCGAGGAGGAGGAGCTCGTCCGCGCCATCTCGGAGGCGATCGAGAACCGGACGCTCGTCGAGATCGAGTACCTGGCCGTCGGCGAGGAGCCGAGCCTGCGCACGATCGAGCCGCATGCGCTCGAGCGCGAGCTGCCCTGGTGGTACGTCCATTCGTGGGATCGCTCCCGGGATGCCCAGCGCTCGTTCCGCATCGACCGCATGCGCGCGGTCCGTCCGCTCGACGAGACCTTCGAGCCGCGGCCCGACCTCGAGCCGACGAAGCTCCGCGACGTCCGCACCGCCCGCGTCCTTTTCCGCAAGGCGATCGCGCCGTGGCGGATCGAGCGCGGCGCCCAGGAGCTGGCCGACGGAACCGCGCTCGAGGAGATGCGCCACGGCAGCGTCGAGTGGCTGGTCGGCGAGATCCTGTCCTACCGGGGCACGGCCGTGGTGGTCGAGCCGCCGGAATTGCGCGAGGCGGTCGCCAAGCGGGCGCGCGTCCTGCAGAAGACGCTGACGAAGAAACGCCGCGCGACCGCTAAGACGCGCTGACTCTCAGTCGTGCTCGTAGGTGTGGAACGTCGCCCAGCCGACCGGGTCGTCGATCGTTACCTCGTCCGCGAGCGCACGAATTTCCGGGTCGAGGTTGCGCTTGAGCAGCGCGGCGTCGTAGCCCTCGATGAAGTCGACCTCGTCGACCTTGAGGCCCAGCTCCACGAGCGCGACGTCCATCGCGGCTCTGACGTCCGCCCGTGATCGACCGATCAGCACGCCGTGCACATACGCGCCGACCGCGCCTTCCGCCCAGAAGTCCGGCGGGTCATCGATGGGGAGCACGCTCACGAGTGTGAGGTAGCGGACGAGCTTCGGTTCGGAGTCGGCGCTCACAAAGAGCGCTAGCTCGCGCTAACCGGGAGCCGCACCGTGAAGGTCGCCCCCTGGCCCGGCTGCGAGTCGACCTCGAGCGAGCCGCCGTGGGCCTCGGTGATCGAGCGCGCGATGAAGAGCCCCAGGCCGGCGCCCGGCGTCGAGCTCGAGCCGGCGTTCGCCGCGCGGCCGAACTTTTCGAAGATCACGCGCTGCTCCTCGGCGGAGATACCCGGGCCGTGATCGCGGACGGAGACAGCGACCGAGCCGTTCTCCACCTGCGCCAGCACCTGCACCTCGTCGCCGATGACCGTGTACTTGACCGCGTTCGTGAGCAGGTTCATGACGACCTGGCGGATCCGCTCGCGGTCGCCGCGCACGGCCGGGAGCGGCCGGGGAACGTCGGTGCGGATCGCGACCTCCTCGTGGCCGAGATCCACCACCGCGGCGACCTCGCGAACGAGCTCCTCGACGTCCACGTCCGAGAAGGCGTAGGTGAACGTCCCCGCCTCGAGGCGTGACGTGTCGAGCACGTCGCCCACCAGCGCGGCGAGCCTGGAGGTCTCCTCCTCGATGAGCGACAGGAACGACTCGCGCTGCGGTTCGTTCAGCGTGCGCCAGCGCTGGCGCAGCGTGGCAGCACAGCCAACCACGGAGGCCATCGGGCCGCGCAGCTCGTGGGTCACGAGCGAGACGAAGTCGGCGCGCAAAGCGGACAGGCGGCGGAGCTCCTCGGCGGCGGCGCGCTCGGCCTCGAACGCGCGGATGTTCTCGACTGCCGTCGCAAGCTGGCGGCCGAGCAGCGTCAGCAGGTCGACGTCGTCGCGCGAGAACGAGTTCGGCTCGCGCCGGGAGACCGAGAGCACGCCGAGCGGCTTACCGGCGATGGCGAGTGGAGCGATCACGCGCGACCGCATGCCGATCGCGGCGAGATGCTCCTCCTCGGCGTAGAGCGACCCTTCCTTCAGGTCGCCGCGGACGTGCGTCTGGCCCGTTCGCACCACCTCGCCGAGCGCGCTGTCGTGCAGCGGCAGCGACCAGGGCCTGTGGCCGTCGTCCGCGCCGACGCCGTCGTCGGCGACCACCGTCGCCTGTCCGTGGTCGGCAAGGACGAGCGCGACCCGGTCGTACTGGAACGACGTCTTCAGCTCGCGAGCGAAGGTCTGGAAGCTCTCCTTCATGTCGAGGGAGGACGCGAGCGCACGGGCGCAGCGGTTCGCCACCTCGAGGCGGTCCGCGTGCCGGCCGATCTCGTCGCGCAACTGTTCGGCCTCGGCCGCGCGCGCCTCCGCCCGCGACGACTCGCCGTGCAGCTGCCGCGTGAGCCCGCCGACGACGAGCCCGGTGATCAGCTGGATTCCGACGGTCAGCGTCACGTTGCGGATCTCGAACCCGTTGGCCTGGTTCGGACGCGTGTACTCGACGAGGAAGAGCAGCGGGATGTTCGCGATCGTCAGGCCGACGCCGCCGGCGACGCCGTAGCGCACCGCGGCCTCGATGACCGCCAGGACGACGAGCCGGGTCGCCGCCGTCCCTGGCGAGAACGCGTGCGTGAAGATGTAGGCGTAGATGATCGCGGTGTCGAAAAGGAGCGCGACCATCCCGACGATCGAGCGCGTCCGCGAGCTGAGGTTCCGGCGCGCGAGGAACAGGAATGCGATTCCTCCGATGGCGAGGATGAACGTGATCCCGACGCCCGAGTTGAGGCTGCGGCCGGGCTCGTCGTAGGGGACGATCAGGATCTGGCTCGCCGCGAAGATGACGGCGAGGAGCCGCGCGTACGCAATCCACATCTCCTGTGCGCGCTGGCGCTCGTTCATGCCGGTCCCGCCAGTCGGTCGGCGGCCCAGGCCGCGTGCTCGCGAAGCAGTTCGTCGTCGCCGTCGGCGTACCGGCGCACCGCAGGAAGAAGCCGTTCGTCGCCCGAGTTGCCCGCGGCCACGAGCGCGTTGCGGCGCAGGTAGCGCGCGTCGTTTCGCGGGAAGTACAGGCGGTCGTAGCGCTCGGCCAGCTCGTCGTTGGGCGCGTCGAGCCACTCGGCGAGCGAGACGACCGGCTCGGCGGCCGGCGTCAGGACGACATCGGCGCTGCGCTTCTCGATCCCGCGGTTCCACGGGCAGACGTCCTGGCAAATGTCGCACCCGTAGACCTGGCTGCCCAGCTCGGCGCGGAACTGCTCCGGGATCGAGCCGGGCGCCTGTGTCCAGTACGAGAGGCAGAGCGTCGAGTCGAGCTCGCCGGGCTCGTCGAGGGCGCCCGTCGGGCAGGCGTCGATGCAGAGCCGGCACGACCCGCAGTTGAGCTCGAGTGGAGCGCTCATTTCAACCTCCGCCTCGGTCACGAGCGTGCCGAGGACAACCCATGATCCGTAGCGACGTGTGATGAGAAGCGTGTTCTTGCCGTAGAACCCGACACCTGCACGCGCCGCGCCCTCGCGGTCGACGTGCTGGTTCTCGTCCACGAGCACCCGGTGGACGCCGCCGAGCTTCCCGGCCGAGCGTCTCGAGCCGTTCGCGCAGCGCTGCATAGGCATTGCTCCAGGTGTAGCGCGGGAGCTTCCCCTGGCCAGGCTCGGGTTCAGCAGCAGGCGCGTAGTAGCCGAGCGCGGCGGACACGACGGTGCGCGCCTCCGGAAAGAGCCGTTCCGGATGGCACGAGACCTCGGGTTTCGACATCGTGAAGCGCATGTCCGCGAAGAGACCGCGCTGTCGCCGGTCGCGGATGTGTTGCTCGGTCTCGTCGTAGGGCGCCGCCGGTGCGGCGCCGATCGCGTCGATGCCCAGCGATTCCGCCAGCCGCGTCAGCTCGGCCTGCGTGAGTATTCTCGGCATGCCCCCGTGGGAAACTGTAGACGTCAAGCGAAATGAAGGCCGTCCGGATTCATGAGGACGGCGGTCCCGAGGTGCTCGTCGTGGAGGAGGTTCCCGATCCGGAACCGGCTCCAGGCGAGGTCCTGATCGGCCTCCGCGCCGCGTCGCTGAACCATCTCGACGTCTGGATCCGCCAGGGTTTGCCGTCGGTGCCGAAGCCGCGGATCCTCGGCGCGGACGGCGCCGGCGTCGTGGCCGCACTCGGTGCGGGCGTGGACCGATTCGCCGTCGGCGATCGCGTCCTCATCAACCCCGGCCTCGACGACGGGGCCCGCATCGTCGGCGAGCACATGGACGGGACGCACGCGGAGCTGATCGCAATCGCGGCCGAGTACGTGCACCCGATTCCCGGCGATTTGTCGTTCGAGGAGGCGGCGGCGTTCCCGCTCGTGTTCATGACCGCGTACCGGATGCTCGCGACGCGCGCGGAGCTCCGCGAGGGCGAGTGGGTGCTTGTGTGGGGCGTCGGGTCAGGCGTGGGAACGGCGGCTTTGGCCGTGGGCAAGGCGCTCGGCGCGCGCGTGCTCGCGACCTCGACCGACGACGCGAAGCTGGAGCGGGCGCTCGAGCTGGGCGCCGATCAGGTGGTGCGAACGGACGGCGACGTGATCGGCCTCGTGCGCGAGCTGACCGACGGCGCCGGCGTGGACGTGGTCATCGAGCACGTCGGCGAGGCGACGTGGAAGAGCTCCCTCCAGGCGGCGCGAACCGGCGGCCGGATCGTCGTGTGCGGCGCAACCTCGGGCCCGAACCCGCCGGCGCAGCTCCACCGGATCTTCTGGAAGCAGCTCTCGATCCTCGGCTCCACCATGGGCACGCGCGAGGACTTCGCCGCGATGCTCGAGCTGGTCGCCTCAGGCCGCGCGAAGCCGATCGTCGATCAGGTGTTCCCGCTGGACGACGTCCGCACCGCCCACGCACGCCTCGAGTCGGGCGAGCAGCTCGGCAAGGTCGTGCTCTCGATCGGTTAGCGAGTTGGACTTCTTCGTGTACAGCCGCGACGCGGCCGGAACGGCGGCGCTTCGGGACGACCACGACCTGCTCGAGCGGCATTGGTCGTACATGGACGGGTTCGCGGCGTCGATGATCGCCCGCGGGCCGACGTTCGACACCGACGGCGAGACCGTGACGGGAAGCCTGCACGTCCTCGGCTTGCCGAGCGTCGACGCCGCCCACGAGTTCGTCGCGCACGAACCGAACAACCGCGCGGGCGTCTACGCAGAGCACTCGGTCTGGCGCTTCGAGAACCTGCTCGGACGCACCATGTGGGAATTCTCGGGCGCCCCCGACGAGCCCCGGTTCCTCATCATCGCCCGCGCGCAGCGCGGTCAGGAGACCGGCGCGAGAGGCCGGTCAATCCCACTGGAGAGGCTCTCCGCGTCCCTGCGCGAGCGGCTGATCCTCTACGGCGCACTGTCCACGCTCGAAGAAGCCCGGCCGATCGGCTTTGCACTGGCTGTTCAGGCCCGGGACCGAGCAGCGGTCGAAGCGCTTCTCGAGAAGGAGCGACTGGAGCTCGACGTCTTCCCCGATCTCGAGATTCACGACTGGGAGTTCGGCGGCCGACGCTGAGGGCCGGCGCTCAGGCCCCGCCCGCTGTCACACCCGCGCGCGCTCTTCCCCCGGGGGTCCCCCTTGTGCACACCCCGCGATTCACGCTATCGGCGAACTTCGCGCGTGTGTGTGACGAATGCGCCGAGTTACCCGAAGCCGAGAATGAACTTTGCGTCGTCGGACATCTTCTCGGGCGACCACGGCGGGTCCCACGTCAGGTCGGCGACCGCTTCGTCCACGCCGTCCATCGACGCGACCGTCTCGCGGATCTCCTGCTCGATCATCGGGCCGACGGGGCAGCCCATCGAGGTCAGCGAGTACGTGACGACCACCTTCGCGTCGTCCACGGCGACGTCGTACAGGAGGCCGAGCTCGACGATGTCCATGCCGAGCTCCGGGTCTTCCACGACGCGCAGCGCGTCGATGATCTGCTCGCGGGTCGGCATCGCTACGAAGTCTAGAGACGAACCTCTTCGCGCCGCTCCCGGGCGAAGAAGTGGATGCCGTCGATGAACTTGACCCAGTTGTGGCGGGTGCACATGACGAGCGAGTGCGTCCGCGCGCTGTCGGCGAAATAGCGCACACCGCGGAGGAGATCCGAGTTCGAGACGCCGGTCGCAGCGACGATCACCTCGCCCGGCGCGAGCTCGTCCGTCGTGAAGACGCGCTCGACGTCGTCGATGCCGAACTCGGCCGCCTGCGTGATCTCCGTGCGCGTGACGGGCCAGAGCTGCGCCTGGAGCTCGCCGCCGAGGCAGCGCAGCGCGGCTGCGGCGATCACGGCCTGGCGGGCGCCGCCGATGCCGATCGCGAAATGGTCGTTCGTCCCGCGGATCGCAGCGCTGATGGTCGCGGTCACGTCCCCGTCGGCGATCAGCTTGATCCGCGCACCGGCGTCGCGGAGCTCCTCGACGAGATCCTCGTGGCGCGGCCGGTCGAGCACGATCGTCGTGATGTCCTCGGGGTTGCGGCCGAACGCGTCGGCGATGGCGCGCACGTTGTCGCCGACCGGCAGGGACAGGTCGATGCGCCCGCGGGCCGTCGGGCCGACCGCCATCTTCCGCATGTACATGTTCGGGAGCCGCGGGAACGAGCCCGCATCGCCGACGGCGATCATCGACATCGCCCCCACGTCGCCGCGCGCGACGACCGTCGCCCCTTCGACCGGATCGACCGCGAGATCGACCGGGTCGCCCCCGGCGCCCACGGCCGTGCCGATGCTGAGCGGGTGGTCCGCGGATTCCGTCCCCACGACGACGCGGCCGTCGATGGGCAGCGTGTCGAGCGCCGCGCGCATGGCGAGCGCGGCCGCCTCCTCCGCGCCCGCGACGTCGCCCCGGCCGAGCCAGCGACCAGCGGCAACGGCGGCGCGCTCGGTGACGCCGGCAAACGCCTCGCAGCGAAACGTCGTCATGCGGTCGACCTGGCCGGACTGATGCGCTCGAACGTGTCGAGGACGAGCTGAAGCACCGCATCGACCGCCTGCTCGCGGTCGCCGTTCTCGATCACCGGCACGCCGGCCTCGAGCGCGCGCTCCACGAGCAGTTCCTGGATCCGCCTGATTTCCGGAAGGGCATCCAGGTACTTCTGCACGGGGCGCAGCCCGTCGGAGTCGAGCTCGCGGACGTAGAAGTGGCGCGCGTGCGCCTCCTCGTCGGGGATGGCGATCACGCACGGGCAGACGATCGCTCCCGGGAGCGCCGTCGGAACCATTCCGGGCACGAGGTGGACTCCTTCGATCGCCATCGAATGGCCCTCCGTGAGCGCCCGCTCGACGCTCGCGCGCACGCCCACGAGGACGTTCCGCGTCTGCTCGAGGAACCCGCGGACGTTGGCGGCGCTCGGATCCTCGTCGCGCGCGGCGACGGCCGCGCCGGCCTCGAAGCTCGAGTAGTGGATCGACGGCATGAACGCCTCGGAGAAGAACGCGCGCATCGTCTGACGGACGAAATCGGTGGACGTGACGCGGTTGATCCCGAGCCGGTGCGCGACCTCCGTCGTGATCGTGGACTTCCCGGTCCCGGTCGCGCCGCCGACGAGCAGCACGAGCGGCGACTCGACCTCCTGCAGGCGCTGGTAGCGACGGAGCCGGCGGACGGCCACGTCGCCCTCGCGCTCGGCGAGCACCGCGGCGGCGACGTCGTACACGGCGTCCGGCGGCGCCACGAGGTCGGGATGGTCGACGCTCAGGCCCACCTCGACGAAGCGGGCCAGCTCGTACGCGCGCTCCGGCGAGATGCCCGTTCCCATCAGGGCTCGCGCCATGAGGCCCTTCGAGAACGGGAGCAGCGTGTCGGCCGAAAGCACCGGCGACTCGGGCGGGCGGCGGTCGTTCATCGCACGACCTCGGGGACGAGCAGCCCGAGTTCCTCGTCCAGCGACCGCTCGCCGGGGAGCGCGACGACGGCGTTGTCGGCGAACACGGTCTCGACCCCGCGCTCGGCGGCCGTCTCGGCGACGACGTCAATCGCGGCGGCCTTGATCTCGACGACGTAGGCGTCGGCGGCGCGCACCTCGGCGCGCTCGAGATCGTCGCGCAGCGCGTCGCGGCGCGAGAGGTTGCCGGAGACGGCGAGCACCTCGGCCCCGTGGTCGCGCTCGAGCCCCTCGCAGAGCGCGTCGTGGACACCCGCGGGCGCGGTCGTGAAGAGCGCCACGCGCTTCCCCTCGAGCGGCTCGACCGGCTGGAGCCGGAACGCCGTGGCGATGACCGGGATGTCCTTCACGGCAGTGATCGCCTCGCGCAGGCGCGCGACCTGCTCCGCCGAGACGAGCGGCTCTTCGCACCCGGTGAGGACGACGAGATCGGAGACACGGATGCGGTACGCGCCGAGGTAGCCGGCGACGATCTCCGGATCCTGGGCGCCTCCGGCGACGAGAACCCGCGCGGCGACGTCGATCGGCGGCAGCGCCGCGCCGCTTCCTTCGAAGATGACGATGTCCGGGTTCAGCTCGGCGGCGACCTTGGCGCCCTCCTCCACGTTGGAGATGAACGGCGCCCCGGCCAACCCGCCGCCGGCGCGCCGGCAGCCGACCGTCGGCACCCGGGCGAGCGCGGCGTCCTCGAGGTAGTCGGAGGCCGCGTGCGATCCCGAGCGCGCGAGCTCGAGGAGGTCGTTCACGTCGGGCGGCTCGGCGGCGACGACCGGTTCGGCGGGCCCGCCCCGGCCCATGGCGACGACCACGACGGAGCGCGTCTCGGCCAGCAGCCGGGCGATGTGGCCCGAGACGGCGGTCTTGCCGACGCGCTTGCCGCTTCCGATCACGGCCAGCGACGGCAGAGGGAACGGCGCGAACCGAACGGGCTCGAAGCGGAAGTCGGCGCCGACGTACGGCACCCCTGCGGCGAGCACTTCGCTGGCCAGCGCCATGCGGTCGCGCGGGCTCACAACCGGCTCGTCGGAGAGATCGATCACGACCTCGGCTCCGGCGCGCTCGAGCCCTTCGGCGAGCGTCGGCCAGAGCGGCACGCCGTAGTCCTCCCCGCCCATGAGCTTCTCGGTGCCGCCGAGGAGAACGGCGCCGACGATCTCGTACTCGAGCTCCGCGAACGCGTCGGTGACGACGTCCGCGTAGTGCTCCCCGTCGATCAGCGCGAGCGCCTTCACCGCGAGGTGACCTCCGCGTCGATGCGGCCCGTGTACTTCTCGTACTCGAGCGTGTCGAGCGAGAACTGGATGATCCGCTCCTGCCCGTGGAACGGGTACTTGCGCCAGACATCGACGTGGCGCTCGTCCACCTCGATCAGGTTGTAACAGGGCCGGCCGCGGCCCCTGAGGCGCAGCGACGAGACGGTTCCCGCGTTGACGACGAAGATGTTCTCGAGCTTCCAGGCGTAGGGCACGTGCTTGTGGCCCGAGAGGACGAGGTTCACGCCGGCGGTCTGGAGCACCTCGAGCGTGTCGCCCGCGTCGTGGACGATGTTGCGCTCGCGCCCCGTGCCCGGGACCGGCAGCAGGTGGTGGTGGAGGACGAAGACGCGGAAGTCGGCGGGCTCGGCGAACTGCTCGGCGATCCAGGAGTAGCGGCCGCGCCCGATCTGGCCGTGGTCGAGGTCGGGCTCGGACGAGTCCACGGCGACGACGGTCACCTTGTTCACGTGGACGACCGAGTTCCGCTTGCCGAAGAACTCCTCGAAGTGGATGTAGCCGACGTTGCGCGAGTCGTGGTTTCCCGGGACGACGACGAGCCGCTCGCAGTGGAGCTTCGCGAGGTACTCGGCCGCCTCGGCGTACTCGGGCCGAAAGCCGAAGGTCGTGAGGTCGCCCGAGCAGACGACGACGTCGGGCTTCAGGTCGTTGATCTCGACGATCGCGCGGTCCAACAGGTTCGCTACGAAGTGCGGCGACCCGCAGTGGAGGTCGGAGATGTGCGCGATGCGAAACATGGCGGCAAAGTCGGCGAAACGCCTGGCCCCATCGTAAAGGGGGGTTGTCCGTAGCGGTTGCTACCGTGGTCTTCGTGCCCGAAGAAACCCCCGGTTTCCAGGCATATTGCGGGGTCGATCCACCGCGTTTCGTGAATCAGGCCGAACTTGAGGTCGCGCGGCTTCTCGACTACTACCGCATTCCCTGGGCCTACGAGCCGCACTCGTTCCCGCTGGAGGAGGACGAGGACGGCCGCGTCACGCTGGCGGCGTGCCCCGACTTCTACCTCCCGGAGCAGGATCTCTACCTCGAGGTCACGACCATGCGCCAGGCGCTGGTTACCCGCAAGAACCGCAAGATGCGCAAGCTCCGCGAGCGCTACCCGGACGTGAAGGTGAGGCTGTTCTACCGCCGCGACATCGAGCGGCTCGTGGAGAGGTTCGGCATCGATTACGCCGCGTAGGAGCTTGTACTGATGAACGCCCAGCCCGCGTTCGAGCCGGCCCGGCCGCACCGCCTCGGCGAGGTGTACATGGACCGCGACCAGATCGCGGCCCGCGTCGGCGAGCTCGGCCAAAGCATCGCCGCGGACTACGCCGGGCGCGACCTGCTCCTCGTGATCGTCCTGCGCGGCGCGGTCGTCTTTGGCAGCGACCTGTCCCGCGCGACGACGATTCCGCATGCGCTCGACTTCGTCTCCGTGGCCGGGTATGCCTCGCCGTTCGGGGACGGCTCCTCGGTGCGGCTCCTCAAGGATCTGGACGAGCCGATCGCCGAGCGCAACGTCGTGGTGGTCGAGAACGTCGTCGACACCGGCCTGTCGTTGAACTACATCCTCAAGGCGCTCGCGCTGCGCAGCCCCGCCTCGCTCGCGGTGTGCACGCTGATCGACCGTCCCTACCGCCGCCTCGTCGACGACCTGCCGATCAGCTACGTCGGCTTCACCGCGCCGGACGAGTTCTTCGTCGGTTACGGCTTCGACCTGGACGGGCGCTACCGCGGCCTGCCGGGGCTGCACGTCCTGCGGCGCTAGCTCGTCAGGCTCGCGGCCCGCCAAGGCGCACGATTCTCGACGCGCGCGCGCGAAGACCCCGCCCTGGGTGGGAACTATCCCTTTGAGGGAGAGGACACCCCTCTAAGGCACGAGACTGAAGGGATCGGGCGTGAGCATGGGGAGCGGCTTGCCCGTCTCACATTCGGCCACGCCTTTGAAAGCGGCGAAGACGACGAACTGAAGGACGCCTACGAGGGAACGTCCCTCTACTGCTACTTGGTAGGTGAAGTCGGGATACACGTTCACCTCGTCGGGTTCCGTTGCCCCGCTGACGGTGAACGCCATGACCTTTGTGCCCTCTTTGAGCTGTCGTCCTTCGCCACTGTCTGTGAAGTTGACGTCGATTCCGTCATGGCTGATGTACGGCGTCTCGACAACGGAAGCGACGGTCGTGAGGTTGCGGTGCTTATCGAGGCGGGCGAGCCAGCCGAGGGTGTAGAGCGCGTCCACTTTCGGTTGAGCGGTAATCGTCTCGTACGGCTGAGCCGCCTCGATGAGTGCGCGTATGGGGGCTGGAACGCCGGTCAGCATTGGTCGTCCTTTTACCTGGAACTCGCACCGGTCGATGAAGATCGGGTACTGGCTTTTCGTCCTGCGGCCGGAGGCGGCATGGACGGCGTGTTCGAGGCTCGCCCGGAGATTTTGGATCGCGTCGCCTGCAAGCAAGGGCCAGTGGTCGGGCGTCGGCTTTCGCTCGACTGCGAACACGTCATATGCGATCTCGTTGCCCGGTCGCTGTTCAGTCTCGATACGGACGCTGTACGCCTTCGCGTTCTCGTAGGCGAGGGCTTCGGAGCGGAGTCGCTTGGCGTGTTCTATGCCCCGCGCGAGCTTCCGTTGCGCCGAGGTCTCTGGGGTCCAGGTCACCGGGTAACCTGATCATGCTTGACAGGCGGAAAGCAACAGTCCACCCAGACGACCCGCAAAGGCTTGGAAATCCCTGTGCCGAAGCGCCGGGATGTGGAGGACGCCCTGAAGAAGGCGTCCTCCCCCGCCAAGCCTCCGAAGCGCTAGACGCGCCTGCTCACGGCCGTGTCCAAGAGGTCGTAGAACATCGGCACGTCGGATTCGCGCCGGTTGTAGCGCCACGCCCACTCGTTCAGGTAGCCCTGAAGCCACTTGCGCGAGACGGAATGGTGCGCGCCAACGAGGCCGGTTTTGAACAGGCCGAAGAACCCCTCGATGGTCTGCGTGTGGGTTTCTCCGCTCACGTAGACGCGGGCGGAGTGGTTGATGCGGCGGTGCCGGTAGCCACGGATGCTCAGGTACGCGCCGTAGTCGTCCGTGTAGACCACGGAGGCGGGCAGTACGAACTCATGCACCTTCTCGACCACGGTGCGCGCCTTCCGCGCTTGTTCTTCAGACGTGAAGGGCAGCACCTCAGCGCGGACTCGCCCGCTCCGCTCGACCGCTGCGAACACAATCGCGCGCTTCTTGGTCGCGGCTCCCATGTTCGAGCGTCCCTGAGAGCGCAGCGCGTTCTTTTCGGACTGGCGGAGCTTGCCTCCGATGTACGTCTCGTCGGCCTCCACCTCGCCCGCCAGTTGAGCCGGCTGCTGTTCGTCCATGAGCTGGTTGCGGATCTTGTTGAACATCCGCCAGGCCGTCTTGTAGTGGACTCCAGCTCCCGCTCCAAGTGCTTCGCGGAGATTCCGCATCGAGTGCTAGTGATCAGGTAGATGGCGTAGAACCACAGGTGCAGGGAGGTGGACGAGCGCTCGAAGATCGTCCCCTTCAACGGATGGACGCGGTAGCCGCACGTCTGGCAGTACCAGCACGGACGCGGCCTAGCGGTCTCGTACCTCTTGAAGACCCGCTCACCCTCGCAGCGCGGACACAAGGCGTGCTCGCCATCGGGCGAGAACCGGTCGCGCCACACATGGCGCAGGCACGTCTCGTCATCGGGGAACTCCCGCATGAACTCCATGAGGGACATGGAGGATTCCGAGGAACCTGCGCGGGTAGGGTTACGACGGTCAACCGGGGGCATCTAGCGCTCCTTGTTGGCAAGAACGCGTCGCGGGTTGCTGCCCGTGGCGCGTTCGCTTTATCTAAGCCAAATCTTAAGGGTCCGGTCGGACGGGCAAGCCGTCGCTGGCCCGGACTAGATGCTCATGCGTGGGTTGCAGTAACCCAGGACGTAATCCATCACGTCCATGACCGCGTTCTCGTCGGCCTCGCGCCCCTGTTCCCGCATCTGCTTGCGGATCCAGTCGAGCACTGCCAGCACCGTCTCGCGGTCTGCGTCGGGCCTCTGGAGATCTTCGGCTACGACTCTGCGAAGCCCGTTCCGCGCGTCGTCCTCCCTGGAGGACAGTGCTTCCCGATATTCAGCGACGGTGCTCATTGTCTGACTCTAGGGCAGTTCGCGCCAAAGATCACGCGTCTCTGCCAGCAGTTCTTCGTATTCCCTCAGATCCATTTCCCATGCTGGTTCAAGCATGGCATGTGTTTGCGAGGTCGCGCGGCAGACGAGTCCGTCCGGCAACTCGGACTCATCGAGTTCCCACATCGAGTTCTGCTCGCTGTCCCCGCCGAACGATGGTGGTCTGCGGTACGGAGGGACAGCTTCAGGGACGAAGCAAACCGACATGCCTCCGGAGTCAGGCTCAACCCTGCCGTCCTCATCGGGGAAAATATCGTCGTCAGACCGGACGCCAAGCCCGTTCTTAGTGCCGACGACCAGAGGACGCCCGTCCCAGTGCTTGCGCATTCCCCGATAGATCATCGCGCGGAGCGTACGCCCGTAACGGTCGTGTCCGCATGGCGGGTAGGCTCATCCGATGTCTACGCGAGCCAGAATCGGCTCAGGCGCTCTCGTGGTCGTATCCGGTTCCCTGGGCGTCATCTTCTCAGCGTTCCAAGCCCCAAGGTGGCTGGGCTGGCTGGCGCTGATTCTTCTCGGCGCTGCAGCCCTCGCCTTCTTGGCCACCTTGCCATGGGTTGCGCGCCTATTCCCATTCGAGCTTGTGAAGAAGGACCCGAAAGGTCGCGCGGCGATTCAAACGGTTGTTCAGCGCGCAGTCCTTCGCAGGACGCTCCAGGGCCATCTTGGAGCGCTGAACGACCTGAAGGATCCTTCGGCGCCGGAGCTTCGGGGCTTCAGCCACAGTGTCATGGAAACCCTGGAAGACGCCGGGCACTTCCAGTCGGCACTCCAGGTCGACGTTCAGTTAAACGACGACGCATCGCCCGAGGCAGTCAAGAAGCGGAAGGAAGAAATCCATCTCAGCCTCATGCGCATGCTGATCTGGGACGAATTCGTCTAGTCCGCCGGTGTCTCTCCCTCAAAGGGATAGTTCCCGCCCTGGGTGGGGAGTGCACCACCCGCCGCCCGCTTCGAGCGTACCGGGGAAACGCGCACGGGTCTGGCACCGAAGAGCGCCGGTTTTGTGCCGAGTGCTCCCCAGCGGAATCCGGCGGCTAGAGGTAGCCGAGCGGATCCACGGGTGCGCCGTTCACGCGCACCTCGAAATGGAGATGCGGCCCGAAGCAGTGCCCGGTGCAGCCGACCGCGCCGAGGCTCGAGCCCTGCGACACCGTGCCGCCGCTGATCCAGATGGCCGACATGTGCGCATACGCGGTCGAAAGTCCGCCGCCGTGGTCGACGACCACGATGTTTCCGTAGCCGCTCATCACGCCCGCGTAGATGACCGTGCCGCCGGCGGCCGCGTGGATCGCCGTGCCGGTCGGGACGCCGATGTCGATCCCCTCGTGCATCCGGCCCCAACGCATACCGAACGGGCTCGTCACCGGACCGGAGACCGGCCAGATGAAGCCTTGCGCCGACGGCGGCCCGGTTGAGCCGCCCGAGCTGCTCGCCTGGATCTGCGCCTGGAGCTGGGCACTCGCGGCCAACATGGCGTCGAGATCCTCCTCCTGGTCCTCGCGCTTCGATTTGATCCCCGCGAGGAGGCTCGCCTTCTCGCTGCGCGCCGCCTCGAGCGCGTTCTGCCGCGCCACCAGGCTGTCGCGCGCCTTCTGCGCCGCGGCCGTCTTCACGGCGATCGCCGCGGTCTGCTCGGACACCTCGGTGCGGATCTCGGCCGTCTCGCGCCGGGCGGCGCGCATCTCGGCCTCCAGGGTGCGGAGCCGCTCGGCAACCGCGCGATCCTGCGCGCCGATCTCGTTCGAGAACTCGATCTGGTCTACGAGCGCGTCCAGGCTCGTCACGCCGAGCAGGATCTCGATCGTGTCCATCTGATCGGTCTCGTACAGGTGGACGAGCCGCTCCTCGAGGATCGACTGGGCAATCTCGTGGTCGCGGTCGAGCCTCTTCACATGCCGTGTCTGGTAGGCGTAGCGCGCCTCCAGCCGCCCAAGCCGGGCGCGGTGCGATTCGAGCTCCCGCTCGAGGGACGAGACCTCGGTGGAGAGCTCCCCGATGTCGTCCTCGAGCGCCACGATGCCGTCGCCCGCCGCCGCGATCTCACCGGAGAGGACGCCCTCCTTCTCCTTCGCGCTCGCGATCTGATTGCGCAGCGCGTTGATCTTTCCGTCCAGGTTCTGCGCAACGGCGCCGGGCGCCACGAGGAGCACTCCGGCTAGGAACGCGAGGAGAACAAGGCGTTTTTGGCGTCGAGCTCCCATGGCTGCGAGGTTCGAGAGGCGGCGGGACGTCCCTTCACCCGCGAACCTCGTCCAAGGCTCGCAGCGCCTCCCCGGCTTGCCGGCGTAGATCGCCGACCTGCTGCCGGTAGTCCTCGTCCGAAACCTTACCGGTGCGGTGGTCGAACTCCAGCTCCTTCAGCGCGGCGAGCGCCCGATCGCGTTCTTCCTCCAGTCGTAGCCGCTCCCGGTCCGGGCCGCTCAGCTGCGCCAAGCGGTCGTCCACGGGAGTCGGCTCGCGGACGAACGGCCAGGCGACGAGGAGCACGCACCCGACCACGAGGAGCGCGGCGAGCGCCAGGGCGACGGCGTCCATCAGGCGGTCTGAAGCGCGGTGTCGTCCTGCTCGGAGAACCGGCGGGCGAGCCGGCGCTGCTCGCGGGCGTCCGGCCACATCGTGACGAGCGCGCCGACCAGGTAGACGAGGCCCGCGAGCCAGATCAGGTTCACGAGCGGATTCACGATCACCTTCACGAACACGTTGGCGCCGTCGAACTCGTCCGCGATCACGAACAGATCCTCGGCGCGCAGCGGATCCGTGCGGATCGCGACCTCGTTCGAGGTCTGCTGCTCGGCCAGGTAGCGGTTCTTCCCGGGTGTGATCGTGCCGAGCTGCTTGCCGTCGCGCTCCACGGCCATTTGGGCGCGCAGCTCGACGGCGTTCGGGCCCCTCGTCTGGGTCGCGCCGAGGTACGTGAGCGTGTAGCCGGCCACCGAGACCGTGTCGCCCGGAGCGAGCTCGGCCTCCTTCTTGGACGCGAACCCGCCGATCCCGATCGCGCCGATCACGAGGAGGACGACCGCTGCGTGGACGATGTAGCCGCCGTAGCGGCGGCGGTTGCGCCCGACAAGGCTCGTGAACGCGCCCAGCCAGGTGGTCGAGCCGATCGCCTTGCGTGCCCGTGTCCCGCGGATGAACTCGAGCCCGATGGCCGAGAGGACGAACGCCGAGAACGTGTAGCCGACGAGGCCGGCAGGGCTCGATCCGGCGCCGAGCGCGAGGAGCACGACGCCGGTTGCGATCGCGATCCCCCCGGGCCAGGCGACCGAGCGGGCGAGCGCAGGAATCGACGCGCGGCGCCAGGCCACGAGTGGCCCGATCCCCATGAGCAGGATGAGCGGCAGCCCGAACGCGACCGCGAAGAAGTTGAAGTACGGCGCCCCGACGGTGACGCCCACGCCGCGCACGGCCTCGGACAGGATCGGATAGAGCACGCCCCAGAGCACGGTCAGCGCGAACGCGACGAGGAACAGGTTGTTGTAGAGGAACGCCGCCTCGCGGGAGACGAGCGACTCGAGCTTCGTGCGTGAGCGCAGGATCGGCAGGCGCCAGAGGATGAGCGCGGTCGAGGCCGCGATCACGACGGTGATGAAGCCGAGGAACCACGGCCCGATCTCCGACTCGGTGAACGAGTGGATCGAGCTGAGGATCCCGCTCCGCGTGAGGAACGTCCCGAAGAGAGAGAGGACGAACGCGCCCGCGACGAGCAGCACGTTCCAGACCCGCAGCATGTTCTTCTTCTCCTGCACCATCACCGAGTGGAGGAACGCAGTGGCGACGAGCCACGGCATGAGCGCGGCGTTCTCCACCGGATCCCACGCGTACCAGCCGCCCCAGCCGACCTCCTCGTAGGCCCACTTGGCGCCGAGCAGGATGGCGATGCCGAGAAACATCCAGGCGGCGAGCGTCCAGCGCCGCGTGGCGACGATCCAGCGCTCGTCCACCTGCTTGGAGGCGAGCGCAGCCATCGCGAACGCAAACGGAATGGTCAGGCCGACGTAGCCGAGATAGAGGAGCGGCGGGTGCGCGAGCATGTACGGGTTCTGCAGGCTCGGGTTGAGCCCGAGCCCGTCCTCCACGGCCACGCGGGTCGCGAACGGGCTGGCGACGAACACGAGCAGGACGGCGAAGAAGCTGCCGATCGCGCCGAGGATCGGGATCGTCCACGGCAGCACGTTGGCGGTGAGGCGCCGGTTCAATGCGAGCGCGGCGACGCTCATCCCCAGAAGGACGAGGAGCCAGAGGAGCAGCGAGCCCTCCTGGCCGCTCCAGAAGGCCGAGAGCGCGAAGCGAAGCGGCAGCTCCTTGCTCGTGTGGTCGGCGACGTAGGCGAAGGAGAAGTCGCGCGAGCGGAGCGCCACGAGCAGCACGAGCGACGCGACCACGACGGCGACGAGGGCTCCGGTCAGGGCGTTGCGGGCCGAGTCGAGCAGCCGGCGGCGCCCTTGGTAGGCGGCATGCGCGCCCGCGAGGACCGCGTAGACGAGAAGCCCGAGGGCGACGATCAGGGCGGCCCGGCCTAGAAGCGGCATGGCGTGGTTATTCGGCCGGCGTGTACTTCGACGGGCACTTCGTCTTCATCGAGTCGGGCTCGGCGACGAAGGTGCCGCTCGCGAGCTCGCCCTCGAGCATGACCTCGCGCCCCGTCTTGAAGAGGTCGGGAACGGAGCCCGTGTAGACGACCGGGACGGTTTCGGCGCCTTTGACGTCGCGCAGCGTGAAGCGGAGGCCTTCGCCGCGGGCATCCCCGGTGACCGGGCCGACCACGGTTCCGCCGAGGACGACAGAGCCCGAGTGTCCGGCGAGCTGGCTCGGCTGGAGCGCGGGCTTCGCGCCGCCAGCGAGGCTCGTGTAGAGCAGGAAAACGGCCAGGACGGCCGCAACCGAGAGGGCGATGACGAGACGCGCGGGATTCCGCCGTGCCACGCTTCGAGTCTACCCTCGGGAGTCGCGCTACTCGGAAGCGTGCGTCGGGCGGCGAAGCGGGATGCGATAGCCGTGATCGCGGCACAGGCTGCCGGGGTCGTCCTCGGTCAGCGCGTCGCAGTAGCCCTTGCCGTAGGCGGCCCGCATGAAGGCGGCGACCACCTCGAGGCTCCAGTCGGTCACCTCGGCCGCCTCGGCCCAGAGGTCGCAAAGCCGGACGTCGATGTCCAGCTCGAGCAGCTCGATTCGCGTGGGGCGCTTGCTCATGCAGAAAAAACGGTAAGAGGGCGGTCGGACGTTGCTTCCCCGGATACGCTCACCGGCCATGGGCGCCATTCGCTTCGGCCCGGCTCGGATTCCGAGCCGCGAGAGCCCCGAGGAAGCGGTCGCGCTCCTCGTCGAGCGCGGGTTCACGGCGTGCGAGATCGACTTCGAGGGCGGTTTCTGGATGAAGCCCGAGTGGGAATGGGCGCGGGGGCTCGGCGAGGCGGCCCGCGCGGCGGGGATCGCCCTTTCGGTGCACGCGCCGCTGGCGGCGTTCATGGGCCAGCCGGACGCCGGAAAGCACAAGCGCGCCGTCGGGATGCTCGACCACACGGCCGGAGTCGCGGTCGCCTGCGGCGCCGAGGTGGTCGTGTTCCATCCCGGGTTCCTGCTCAGCCGCACGCGCGAAGAGGCGCTCGACTCCGTGGTCGAACAGCTGGCGGCCCTGCGCGAGCGGCTCGAGGCGAAGGAGCGCGTGGTCGCGTTCGGCGTCGAGGTGATGGGCCGCGTGCGCGAGCTGGGGACGGCCGAGGACGTGTTCGAGATCTCCCGCCGCCTCGGCTGGGTGCGGCCCGTGATCGACTTCGCGCACCTCCACGCCGTCACCGACGGCGGGTTCACAGACGCGGACACGTTCGCGGAGATCCTGACCGGCGCGGACGCGGTGCTCGAGGACGGCGCGCCGTTCCACATCCACTTCTCGGACATCCAGTACGCGAACCGCAACGAGACGAAGCACCTCCCGTACGGCGAGGGCACGCTGCGCGCCGAGCCGCTGGCGGAGGCGCTGGCCCGCTTCGACCGCCCCGCGACGGTGATCTCCGAATCGCCCGATCACGAGAGCGACCAGGCGATCCGTGCAATTCTGGTCGGCGAGGGATGAGCGTTTTCGCCTCCGCAGACGCGTACGACCGCTGGGTCGGCCGCTACGGGCCGTCGCTCAGCGCCGCGCTGATCGAGTTCGTCGGCGTGAAGGAAGGCATGCTCGCGCTCGACGTCGGCTGCGGTCCCGGCGCGCTCACCGCCACGCTCGTCGACCTGCTCGGCGCGAAGAACGTGGCCGCGGTCGATCCGTCGGAGCCGTTCGTCGAGGCCGCCAAGGCTCGGCTCCCCGGGGTCGAGATCCTCGTCGCTCCGGCGGAGAAGCTCCCCTTCATGGACGACCGGATCGACGTCGTGCTCTCGCAGCTCGTCGTGAACTTCATGGCCGACGCCGAGGCGGGTGTCCGCGAGATGGCGCGCGTGGCCAAGCCCGGCGGCACGGTCGCGGCCTGCGTCTGGGACTACGCCGACGGGATGACCTCGATCCGCGCCTTCTGGGACGCCGCACGTGAGGTCGAGCCCGAGAAGGGCGCTGCAGCCGATGAAAACGTGATGCGCTGGTGCGGCGACGGCGAGCTAGCCGAGCTGTGGCGCACCGCCGGGCTCGAGGACGTTCGCTTCGGCTCGATCACCGCGAAGGCCTCATACGAGGACTTCGAGCAGCTGTGGGAGCCGCTCCCCACGGGGATCGCGCCGTCCGGGCAGTTCACCGCGTCGCTCGGCGCCGACGGCCAGGTCGCGCTCCACGACGCGTACAAGCGTCTCCTCGGAGTCGGCGACGGCCCGTTCGAGCTGACCGCCCGCGCCTGGGCGGTCGCCGGAACCGCCTAGCCGAGTCCTACGCCGATTTGCGCACGATGAGCTCGGTCTCGCAGATCACGTGATCGTCGTCCGTTGCGAGGCCCTCCATGCGCCGCAGCAGGAGCTGGGTCAGCGACCGCGTCATCTCCTCGAGCGGCTGGCGGACGGTCGTGAGCGGCGGATCCGTGAAGGCGGAATCGACCACATCGTCGAACCCGACCACCGCCACGTCGTCGGGGACGCGCCGCCCGGCCGCACGCAGCGCATGGAGCGCGCCGAACGCCATCGGATCCGAGGCGACGAAGATCGCATCCACGTCGGGCCGCTTCGTGAGGAGCTGCGCCGTCGCGGCCGCGCCTCCCTCCTCCGAGAAGTCGCCGTGCACGATCAGGTTCTTGCGCAGCGGAACGCCGGCCTCGGCGAGCGCATCGGTGTAGCCGTCGAGGCGGTCGACGCCCGCCATCATGTCGAGCGGCCCGGTGACCGTCCCGACGGCCGTGCGTCCCGAGGCGAGCAGGTGCGCGGTCGCCTTGTGCGCGCCACCGCGGTTGTCCGCGTCCACGTACGGGAGCCGCTCGCCCGGGCGCGGCCGGCCGCTCAAAACCGTCGGGATCCGCGCGCCGGTGAGCGCCGCCGGGAGCGGGTCCTCGCCGTGCAGCGACATGAGGACGGCGCCGTCGACGTGGCCCTGCTTCAGGTAGCGCTCGACCTTCTCGTGCTCGCGCGCGCCCTGGGCGAAGAGGAGGAGGAGCTGGAGGTCCGTGTCCTGGATCGAGCTCGATATGCCGCGGACGATCGTCCGGAAGAACGGGTCGGCGAAGACGCGAACCTCGGGCTCCGAGACGACGAGCGCGATCGTGTCGGTGCGCTTGGTGACGAGAGCGCGGGCGGCGCGGTTCGGCACGTAGCCGAGCCGACGGATCGACTTCTCGACCGCCTTGCGTGTGGCCGGGGTCACGAGGGGCGAGCCGTTCACGACCCGCGAGGCGGTTGCGCGAGACACGCCGGCGAGGTGCGCAACCTCGTCCAGCGTGGGCGGAATCCGCGTGCTCGAAATTGGTGCTTTACCTGTCATGGGTCACAGTGTATTGTAAGCGCTCTCATGGATGTAAGCGCTTCCATGTCAGCGTACATCACGGCCCACCTCGTCGGATCGAGCCGGCCGCACCCGGATTCATAGGAGGAATCGCATGCTGAACCCCCGCACCACGACCTCGGCGCTCCGGCGCGTGCCGGCGTTCGCGGCCGTTGTCTTCGCGCTCGGTGCCCTCGCCGTCGGTTGCGGCGGCGGTGACGACAATTCGAGCACGAACGCCGGAGGCGCCGCGACCGCCAGCGACGAGCCGGTGACCCTGAACGTCGGCCTCTTCGGGACGTTCGGCTACAAGGAGGCCGGCCTCTACGACGAGTACATGGCTGATCATCCGAATGTCAAAATCGTCGAGACGAGCGTGGAGCAGGAGGGCGAGTACTACCAGGCGCTCCAGACCCACCTCGCCGCGAATTCGGGTCTCGCCGACATCCAGGGCATCGAGGTCGGTCGCATCGCCGAGGTCACCTCGCTCCAGCCCGACAAATGGGTCGATCTGAACACGCTTGGCGCCGGCGACGTCGAGGACACCTTTTTCCCGTGGAAGTGGGGCGCGGCGACGACCGCCGATGGCAAGACGCTCGGCCTGGGCACGGATATCGGCCCGCTCGCCATCTGCTACCGCCACGACCTGCTCGACGCGGCGGGCATGCCCAGCGACCGCGAGACTCTCGCGGACGAGTGGGATTCCTGGGACAACTTCCTCGCATTCGGCGCCGAGTACCTGAAGAAGGCTCCGAAGGGCGTCTCGTTCATGGACAGCGCCGGCGGGCTCTACAACGCCGTCATCGGCCAGTCCGAGTCGCAGTACTACGACGCGGACGGGAACACGATCTACGACACGAACCCCGCCGTGAAGGACGCCTGGTACCTGGCCGCGGGAGCCGCTGAGGACGGGCTCACCGCCAAGCTGAAGCAGTTCGACACCGAGTGGAACACGGGCTTCGTGAACGGCGCGTTCGCGACGATCGCCTGCCCCGCTTGGATGATCGGCTACATCAAGAGCCAGGCCGGCGACGACGGCTCCGGCAAGTGGGACGTCGCGTCGATCCCCGGCGACGGCGGCAACTGGGGCGGCTCGTACCTCTCCATCCCGACCGCCAGCAAGAACGCCGCGGCCGCCTACGAGCTGATCAAGTGGCTGACCGCTCCTGAGCAGCAGATCAAGATGTGGACGACGGCGCAGCACTTCCCGTCGAGCTCGACCGCATCGGCCGACCCGGCCGTCGAGGCTGCGAGCGACGACTACTTCTCGGGCGCACCGCTCGGAGAGTTGTTCAAGGAATCGGCCGACGACCTGCCGGTGGCGGTCCTCGGACCGAAGGACGGAACGATCAAGGACACGTTCTCGAACGGGCTTCTCCTTGTGGAACAGGGCCAGGGCATCGACGACGCCTGGCAGAAGACGCTCGACGACATCCAGAACGCGATCGAGTAAGGCCTCCTCCGCCGAAGGCGTGCCGGGGCCCCTGGGACACGGGGCCCCGGCACCGCCGACGGTGAAAGATGATGGCACTCGTGGAATCGCAAAGGAGTGGTACGGGTGGAGCGGCGATGCTCTCGCCGGCGCCCGGCTCGAGGCGGCGCTTCTGGCGGCCGCGGTCGGGCAGCGTCGACGCGACGTTCGCGCCCTACGCCTACGTCGCGCCGTTCTTCATCCTCTTCTTCGCGTTCGGGCTCTTCCCGCTCGTCTACACCGCCTGGGTCTCGCTCCACAAGGTGCAGCTCCAGGCCGTGGACGACGCCCAATGGGTCGGGCTCGCGAACTACCGCCGGCTGCTCGGTGACGATCAGTTCTGGCACGCGCTCCTGAACACGTTCACGATCGGCCTGATCTCGACCGTGCCCCAGCTGCTCATCGCGCTCGGGCTCGCCCATCTCCTGAACTACAAGCTGCGCGGCCTCACGTTCTTTCGGATCTCCATGCTCATGCCGTACGCCACCTCGGTGGCGGCGGCGACGATCGTCTTCACGCAGCTCTTCGGCCGGGACTACGGGCTCATCAACTACGGGCTCGGCGTCCTCGGGTTCGACCACGTCGACTGGGAGAGCGGCCGCTGGACGTCGCAGATCGCCATCTCGTCGATCGTCACCTGGCGCTGGACGGGCTACAACGCGCTCATCTACCTCGCCTCCATGCAGGCCATCCCGAGGGAGCTCTACGAGCAGGCCGAGGTGGACGGCGCGAGCCGGTGGAGCCAGTTCCGCCACGTGACCATTCCCGGCATCTGGCCGACGATCGTCTTCACGATCGTCATCTCGACGATCGGCGCCATGCAGCTCTTCGGCGAGCCGCTCCTCTTCGGCGGCATCAGCGGCCATCTGGGCGGCGCCGACCACCAGTACCAAACGCTCGGCGTCCTGCTCTACGACCAGGGCTGGTTCAACTTCCAACTCGGCCGGGCGGCGGCGACGGCCTGGACGATGTTCCTGATCATCATGGTCATCGTCGCGATCAACGCGTTCCTCGCCTCCAAGGGCTGGGGCCGCCTCTTGCCGCGCAGAAGGACGAGGGAAGCGTGAGCACGACCACCCCGGTCCCGGCAACGCCGAAGCCGCGGCGGTTCCGCCGCCGCGGAGGCGTCGGCCCGCTCGCGTACGTGTTCCTGATCATCACGGCGCTGATTGCGCTCTTCCCGCTCTACTGGACGGTGGTCGCCGCGTCGCGGACGAACTCCGACATCGCCAAGTCGCCTCCCCCGCTCTATCCCGGCGGGAATCTCTTCAAAAACATCGGCTCCGCCCTCGACCAGGTGGACATGGTGAAGGCGCTCCTCAACTCGCTGATCGTCTCGAGCGCGATCGCGCTCGGCACCGTCCTCTTTTGCACGCTCGCCGGGTTCGCGTTCGCGAAGCTCTCGTTCCGGTTCAGCTCGCTCCTCCTCATCCTCGTCGTCGCGACGATGATGGTGCCGTCCCAGCTCGGCGTCATCCCGCTCTTCATCCTGATGGCGAAGCTCGAGTGGGTGAACCACCTCCAGGCGGTCATCTTCCCCACGCTCGTGAGCGCTTTTGGGGTCGTGTTCATGCGCCAGTACCTTGTGTCGGCGATCCCGACCGAGCTGCTCGAGGCGGCCGCGATCGACGGCGCCTCCACGTTCCGGATCTTCCGCTCGATCGTGATCCCGGCCGCCCGGCCCGCGATGGCGGTGCTCGGAATGGTCACGTTCCTCGCCGCCTGGAACGACTTCTTCTGGCCGATCATCGCCCTCACGAGCTCGAACCCGACCGTGCAGGTCGCGCTGAACTCGATCGGGAACGGCTACGTCCCCGACCACTCCGTGATCATGGCCGCGACGCTCGTCGGCACCGTCCCCGTGCTGATCGTCTTCATCATCCTGGGCCGCCAGATCGTCGGCGGGATCATGGAAGGCGCGGTGAAGGGATGACGCGCACCGAGGTCGACCTGGCCGCCGGCGAGGCCGGACG
Organism: uncultured Thermoleophilia bacterium; assembly: GCA_963716435.1. Lineage (GTDB taxonomy): Bacteria > Actinomycetota > Thermoleophilia > Gaiellales > Gaiellaceae > CAVRUF01. The sequence goes on along the minus strand of OY970312.1, from coordinate 1,685,866 downwards.
GCTCACCTTCCCGCCGGACTTCCTTTGGGGCGTCGCGACCGCGTCGTACCAGATCGAGGGCGCGATCCACGAGGACGGCCGCACGCCGTCCATCTGGGACACGTTCAGCCACACACCCGGCAAGTGCCACAACGGAGACAACGGGGACGTCGCGGCCGACCACTACCACCGCTACCGCTCCGACGTGGAGCTCATGCGCGGCCTCGGCATCAACGCGTACCGCTTCTCGCTCTCGTGGTCGCGGATCATCCCCGGCGGCAAGGGCGCGCCCAGCCGCAGCGGTCTCGACTTCTACCTCCGGCTCGTAGACGAGCTGGTCTCAAACGGGATCAAGCCGGTCGTGACGCTCTACCACTGGGATCTTCCGCAGGAGCTCGAGGACGCGGGCGGCTGGACGAACCGCGACACCGCCGCGCATTTCGCCGAGTACGCAGGGGTAGTCGCCCGCGCGCTGGGCGACCGCGTCGACCTGTGGACGACGCTCAACGAGCCGTGGTGCTCGGCGTTCCTCGGCTACGGCTCGGGCGTGCACGCGCCCGGACGGACGGAGCCCGAGGTCACGCTCAGCGCCGCGCACCACCTTCTCCTCGCCCACGGTCTCGGGGCGCGCGCGATCAGGGCGGAGCTCGCCGACCCGAAGGTCTCGATCACGCTCAACCTCGCGGCCGTCCGGGCGGCGAGCGACTCCGAGGCCGACCGGGACGCCATGCGCCGCATCGACGGTCTCCAGAACCGGATCTTCCTCGGCCCGCTCTTCCGCGGCCGCTATCCCGCCGACGTGATCGAGGACACCCGCGCGCTCACCGAGTGGGATTTCGTCCGCAACGGCGACCTCGCCGAGATCGCGCAGCCGCTCGACCTGCTCGGCGTCAACTACTACACGCCCACGCTGGTGGCGGCCTACTCGGGAGACGGCGACCGCGAGCTGGCGGACGGCCATGCCGGCGGCGAGGGAACCGCCTGGCCGGGCGCAGGAGGAGTGCAGTTCCCCGCACAGCCCGGCCCCGCGACGGAGATGGGCTGGCGGATCGACGCAGACGGCCTGTACGAGGTCGTCTCGCGCGTCGGGCGCGAGCACCCGGGCGTGCCGCTCATGGTGACCGAGAACGGCGCCGCGTTCGCAGACCGCGTCGACCCGAGCGGCGCGATCCGCGACGACCGGCGGGTCCTCTACATCCAGGATCACCTCGCGGCGCTGCACCGCGCGATCGCCGAGGGCATCCAGCTGCGCGGCTACTTCCTCTGGTCGCTCCTCGACAACTTCGAGTGGTCGTACGGCTACTCGAAGCGCTTCGGGATCTTCTACGTCGATTTCGAGACGCAGGAGCGCGTCCCGAAGTCGAGCGCGCACTGGTACCGGGAGGTCATCGCGGCGAACGGCATCTCCGCGCCTGCGTCGTAGACTTCCTGCATGGACACGCCGTCGAAGGAGGAGCCGGAGAGCTTCCTGCCCAAGCGCTCGGTGCGCCACCGGTTCGAGTCGTACACGATGCGCGCAGTCGCGACCGGCGGGATCATCGGGATCGGCACGGCGCTCGGCGCGATCCTCACCTGGGCCGACGTGAGGGGCTGGATCGTCGGCCTCGCCGTGTCGGGTCTCACCGTGCTCCTCGCGGCGTTCCTCTGGTCCTCGCGGACCCTGTAGCTAGGTTGCCGTCATGGGCGTGATCGAGGCGGTCGAGCTCCGCCGGACCTACCGTACGAACACCGGCGTTTTTCGCCGCCGCGGAATCGACGTCGAAGCGGTCAAGGGCGTGTCCTTCGACATCGAGCGGGGCGAGCTTTTCGGGCTCCTCGGCCCGAACGGTGCCGGGAAGACGACGACGATCAAGATGCTCATCACCCTGCTCCTCCCCACGTCGGGAACGGCGCGCGTGCTCGGCCTCGACGTGGTCGAGAACGCTCGAGAGGTGCGAAGGCGCATCGGTTACGTCTTTGGCGGCGACAAGGGCCTGTACGAGCGGCTTTCGGCGCTCGACAACCTGCGCTACTTCGCCGAGCTCTACGGCGTGCCGCCGCGCACGCAGAAGCAGCGGATCGGCGAGCTGCTCGACCTCGTCGGCCTGGCCGGGCGCGAGCACGAGCGGGTCGAGGGCTACTCCCGTGGGATGCGCCAGCGGCTGCACATCGCCCGCGGGCTCATCCACGATCCCGAGGTCGTCTTCCTGGACGAGCCGACCATCGGCGTCGACCCCGTCGGCGCCCGGGATCTGCGCGCGACCATCTCCGGGCTCGTGGACTCCGGCAAGACCGTGCTCCTGACGACGCACTACATGTTCGAGGCCGACAGCCTCTGCGACCGGATCGCCGTGATCGGCCAGGGCCGGATCCTCGCCGAGGGCACGCCGGCCGCGTTGAAGGCGCGCATCGCCGACCGCACCGTGGTCGAGATCGAGACGTTCGACCTGGCGGATGACGCTCTCGCGCGCGTGCGCGAGGTTCCCGGCGTCGAGTCGGTGTCGGTCGAAGAGCGCGACGGACGCCTGGTGCTGCTCATCCAGGCGCCGCGCGGGCTCGAGCTCACGCAGGCGCTGCTCGGCGCGCTCGACGGCACGCCGGTCGGCCGCGTCGCGGCCCGCGAGCCGACGCTCGAGGACGCCTACGTCGAGCTCGTCGGCGGGGAGAGCGACCGGTGAGCTCGCTGCGCCTCGTCTGGGCGGGCCTGCGCTTCCACGTGAAGGCGCTGACGCTCTCGAACTTCTTCATCCTCACGACCTTCCTGCTCCCGTGCATCTTCGCGTCGATTGCGTTCTTCCTCTTCGAGGCAGGCGGGCAGCCGGGAACGCTCCTGTACGCCGCGCTCGGGGCCGGGATGATGGGCGTCTGGTCGTCCACGCTCTTTGGCTCGGGCGGCGCGATCCAGTGGCAGCGGTGGCAGGGGACGCTCGAGCTGCTCGTCGGCGCGCCGGCGCCGTTCATCCTCGTGCTGCTCCCGATCACGCTCGCGTCGGCGACGGTCGGCGTGTACGCGATCGCCGGGACGCTCGTCTTCGGCCGCATCTTCTTCGGCGTTCCGCTCGACATCGTCCACCCGCTCGCGCTCGTGGCGGCGATCCCGTCGATGCTGATCGGCCTGGGCTTCCTCGGCCTGCTCCTCGCGACGACGTTCGTCCTGTACCGCCACGCGAACGCGCTCTCGAACCTGCTCGAGTACCCGATCTGGCTGGCCACGGGGCTCCTCGTGCCGCTTGCGTTCCTCCCGGTCTGGGTGGAGCCGATCTCCTGGGTGCTCGCGCCCACGTGGGGCGTGCGCGCGATCCGCGAGGCGGCTCTCGGCGGCGACCCGTGGTTCTCGATCGGCATGTGCCTCGTGCTCGCCCTTCTCTACTTCGCGCTCGCGGCCTTGTTCATGCAGGTGTTCGAGCGGCGCGCCCGCGACAAGGCGACCCTGGCGCTCTCATGACGTCGCTGCGGATCTTCTTCGTGGGCGGCGTGATCGCCTACCGCGCGCTCTTCAACTGGATTTCCCCGTGGATCTACATCCCGACCATGCTCGGGAGCCCCCTGTTCCAGATCCTCTTCTTTGCGTACCTCGGGCGCTTCGCGGGCGTCGCGGACGACACGTTCTTCGTCGTCGGGAACGCCGTCCAGGTCTGCGGGATGTCGTGCGTCTACGGGATGACGATGACGATCGCGAACGAGCGCTGGTTCTCGACGCTCTCCCCCTTGCTCGCGACGCCGGCGAACCGGTTCGCGCTCTTCATGGGCCGCGCGCTGCCGATCGTCGTGAACGGGATCTTCGTGTCGGTCTTCGGGTTCTTCGTCGGGTGGCTCTTCCTCGACTTCAACCCGCCCGCCTCGTCGATTGCTCCGCTGGCCGTGATCCTCCTCGTCTCGGTCTGCTCGTGCACCGCGTTCGGGATGGTGCTCGGCTCGATCGGCCTCCGCGCCCGCGACGTCTTCTTCGCCGGGAACCTCGCGTACTACCTGCTGCTCCTCTTCTGCGGCGTGAACGTGCCGTTCGACGACATGCCTGCGTGGATCCAGCACGTCGGCTCATGCCTGCCGCTCACGCACGGGATCGAGGCGGCGCGCGAGGTGGTCGCCGGCGCGTCGCTCGCGGACGTCTCCGGGCTCATCTGGACGGAGCTCTTCATCGGCGTCGTCTACGCGGCGTTCGGGTTCGCGCTCTTCCGGTTCTTCGAGGCCGAAGGCCGCCGGCGCGCGACGCTCGAGACGATCTAGACGGCCAGAGCGAGCTGGTTGGTCGGAGCCGGCCGGGGCTCGAACCGCGTGCCGCTCCCCAGCCCGTGCTTGGCTCGGAGCTCGGCGAACCTGGCGTTCAGCTCCTCCGTGTAGGCGCGTGGCGCGTAGGCGCGCTGTCCATAGAGCTGTCCGTAGCGCGCGGCCAGGAGCGGATAGGTCTCGCGGATCCAGGGGTCGAAGTGCGCGCGGATGCCCGGCCGGATGTGGAGCGGGATCGCGACCGCCCATGACACGCCGGCCGCGGCGACGGCGGCGAGCGTCTCCTCCAGGTGCGCATCGTCGTCGGTGAGCCCGGGCAGGATCGGCGCGACGAGAACGCCGGTGCGGATGCCGGCTTCGGCGAAGCGGCCGAGAATCTCGAGGCGCTTGAGACCCGGCGGCGTGCCCGGCTCGACGATGCGGCGGACGTCCTCGTCGAGCGTGCCGACGCTCATCGCGACGCTCACGTCGGCGACCTCGGCGAGCCGCGTGAAGAGGTCGAGGTCACGCATGACGAGCGTCGACTTGGTGAGCATCGAGAGCGGATTCCGCGCGGCGATGAGCGTCTCGAGCACGCCGCGCGTGAGGCGGTAGCGGCCTTCGCACTGCTGGTACGGATCGGTCGCCGTGCCCATCGCGATCGGCTCGCCCGTCCACTTCGCCGAGGCGAGCTCGCAGCGGAGCACCTCGACGAGGTTCGTCTTGATCACGATCTTGGTCGAGAAGTCCTCGCCGACCCCGAGGTCGAGGTAGCTGTGGAAGGCGCGCGCGAAGCAGTAGTGGCAGGCGTGCGTGCAGCCGCGGTACGGGTTGATCGTCCAGCGGAAAGGCACCCGCGCGGCGTCGGGGACCCGGTTGAGCGCCGTCTTGCAGGTGTCCTCGAGGTACACGGCTCGTGCCACCTCTGGATCATAGCGAACGTATGTTCGTGCGCCTCTCGCGCGCGTGAAACCCCACCCAGGGAGGGGAGGAGGCTTCCCTCCACCCACAATCCCACCGAAACGGTAGCCGATCCCGCCGGTCGGTTTGTGCCAATTTGCAGCGGAAAGTGCGCCGGATTCCTACCGCGCCGGACGCGAAGCTACGCCGCTTCGCCCAGCGCCTCGAGCTCCCGGCTCATGGCCAGATGCTCCAGGGCGTCGTGCTCCATCGCGCGGACGCGCTCGCTCGTCAGGCCGAGCTGCGCCGCGATCGACGCCAGCGACGCCGGCTCCTCGCCGCCCAGGCCGAAGCGCATCCGGATCACGTCGCGCTCGGGCTGGGGCAGCTCCTCGAGCGCGCGGCCGAGCGCCTCTTCGCGGAGCGACACGCTGACCTCCTCCTCGGGGCTCGCGCCGTGCCCGGCCAGGAGCTCGCCGAGCGAACCGCCGTCGTCGTCGCCGACCGGCTTGTCGAGGCTCGTCACCGACCGCGGGGCGCGCTTCACCTCGCGCACCTGGTCGGCCGTCAACCGCGTCGCCTCGGCGAGCTCGTCGTCCGTGGGCTCGCGCTCGAGCTTCACGACCAGTTCGCGCTCCGCCCGGCCGATGCGCTGCTCGCGCTCGACGATGTGCACGGGAATCCGGATCGTGCGCGCCTTGTTGGCGACGCCGCGCTGCACCGCCTGGCGGATCCACCACGTCGCGTACGTGGAGAACTTGAACCCGCGGCGCCAGTCGAACTTCTCGACGGCGCGGATGAGCCCGATGATCCCTTCCTGGATCAGGTCGAGCAGCGAGAGCCCATGGCCCTGGTAGCGCTTCGCGATCGAGACGACGAGGCGCAAATTCGAGTTGACCATCCGGTCCTTCGCCGCCTGGTCGCCCTTCTCGATCAGCTTCGCTAGCTCGATCTCCTCCACCGCGGTCAAGAGGGGATAGCGACCCGCCTCGTTGAGGAAGAGCTGAAGCGCATCGGTGGTCGAGTACGCGAGCTCGCCGTTCACGTAGTGCGGCTCGTCGCCCTCGCGCCCGCAGTCGTCGCGCAGGCGGATGCCGCGGCCCTCGATCTCGTCGAAGAGCGTCTCGGTCGCATCGTCATCCAGCTCGAGCGTCTGCACGAACGTGTTCACCTCGGTCAGCTCGAGGCAACCCTGCTCCTCGCCGCGCGCAAGGAGCGCCTCGACCTGCGTCTGCGCGGCATTCGTCTCAGCGTGAGGCTCTTCCATGTCCTGTCTATCCCCGGTTCGGCGCCTGCGGAACACCAACGACCCTCTCAGGAGGGATAGCGCAGAGCAAGCGATCGGGCGACCCTGAGTACAGGAAACTCGCGCGAGCTCTAGCGGCAGGGCTCATCGCCAGATGAATCCAACGCCGCACCGCATACTCCGGCTCCGCCGCAGCGTCCTCGTAGGAATCGCAGGTCTCCTCGCGCTCGCATCCATCGGCGCGGCAGAGGCCGGCCTCGCCACTCCGAACGCCACCGGGCCTGGTCCGGGCGCGACCGTGTCGTCGCTGCCCGTCTTCGCCTGGGATCCGGTCCCGGGCGCGGACAAGTACGAGTTCGAGATCGCGGCCAACGCCGGCTTCGACTCGAGCATCGCCTACATCACGACGCGCAACACGCGCGCCACGCTCGAAGACACGATCGCGAACGGCACGTACTACTGGCACGTGCGGGGGATCACCGCCGCCGGCGCCGTCGGGCCGTGGACGGAGACGCGAACGATGCAGATGGCGTGGACGGGAAAGCCTTCGCTCCTCTCCCCCGCGAACGGCGGGACGCTCACGTATCCGGCCGACGCCTTCCGCCTCGCGTGGACGCCCGTTGCGGGCGCCAGCGAGTACACGGTCAAGCTCGCCACCGATCCGGCGCTCGGCTCGATCGTCTGGAATAACGGCCCGGTCAAGACCTCGGCGACGAGCTTCACGCTCTCGGCGCCGCTCGCACCCGGGACCTACTACTGGTCGATCACCCCCCTCGATGCGGCGGGACATGCGGGAACGCCCGCCACCACGGCGTCCTTCGTCTGGGCGTGGCCCTCGGCCACAACGCCGACTTTCACTGACCTGGCGCCGGCGGCGGAGATCGTGGATCCGTCGTTCTCTTGGACGGCGGTTCCCGGCGCCGCCGGGTACGAGGTCGAGGTCAACTCCTCCTCCGACTTCGCGCCCGGCTCCAAGGTGTGCTGCTCCCCGCTTCGCATCGGCGGAAATACGACGACGCTGGGGCTCTCGCTCTCGCCGCTCGTGCAGCTCGACAACAACACGTACTACTGGCGGGTCCGCGCGATCGACGCCTCGGACAACGCCGGTGGCTGGAACCTCGGGCCGAACTTCACGCAGACGTTCGCGAACGTGCCGCCCGCCACCGCTCCGACGGTGAAAAACCTCCGGCTGCGCGACAACACGAGCGACGCGAACCTCGGTGTCGATCCCGGCTCGGTCGGCTACCCGCTGACGACCGGGAGCCCGATCCTCACCTGGGATCCCGTGCCGGGCGCCTCGAACTACCAGGTCGACGTCACGCCGTTCGAAGACGGCGCGTGCAACTGGACACACTCGATGAACGAGCACTGGGTGGACACCACGGCCTCCACCGCCTGGACGCCGCTCGGCTGGGGCTGGAACAGCGTCAAGCCGTTCCCGAACCCGGCCACCGTGTCGGCCGACACGCAGACGATGGTCATCGGCAGCACCTACTGCGCGCGCGTCCGCCCGTCCGACCGGGCCTCGACGACGAACGGCCCGACGGCGTTCGGCGACTGGACGTACCTGCCGCAGAACAACACGGCCGCGTTCACGTGGCAGAGCCCCGCGCTGCCCGGCCCGTGTACCCCGTGCTCGGTCGGCGAGTCGGACTATCTCCTCCCGCAGACCGGCGTGACCGTCGGGCGGATGCCGCTCTTCACCTGGAACGCGATCCCCGGCGCGCAGAGCTACTTCGTGATCGTCGCGCGCGACCCGTCCTTCACGAACCTCGTCGACTACGCCTTCACGCGCATGCCCGCCTATGCGGTTCGCACGGGCAACTCGGCGCGCACCTACCCGGACGAGCTGACCTCGTACTACTGGGCCGTCCTGCCCGCGACCGGGACGAACGGAAGCGGCGTCTCCGCCGATCCGCTCGCCGGCGTCGTGCCGGCGTTCCACAAGCAGTCGGCGCCGCCCACGCTGGTCGCGCCGCTGCCCGCAGCCGTCTCGACCGGAACAACCGTGTTCCGCTGGACGGCAACCGAGTCCGCGCGCCGCTACCGCCTCCAGGTCTCCCAGGATCCGAGCTTCGCGAACCTGATCGACGACATCGTCACCGACTCGACCGCGTACACGAGCGACACGACTTACCCGGCGGACACGGTCATCTACTGGCGGGCGCGCGCCGACGCGGACGACGGAACCTCCGCAACCGTGGGCCTCAGCTGGTCGGCGACCGGGACGTTCCAAAAGGAGCTGCCGACTCCGGCGCCCGACCACGACAACCCGACGAGCGGCGCGCTTTTGCCGACGCTCGCCTGGACGCCTGTGCCCGGCGCCGTCTCCTACGACGTCCATGTCGAGGAGTCCGACGGCGACCAGCGCAACTTCACCAACCTGCCGACGCACGCGTTCACGCCGACGAAGATGACCGGCATCGGGATCTTCCACCTCCAGGCGCGCGCGAACTTCCCGACGCGCACCGGAGCGGTCGTGCACGGCCCGTACTCGAGCCTCATGGCCTTCGCCCGGACGATCCCGGAGCCGGGCGGCGCCTCCTCCGACATCACGAAGGAGCACGTCGTCTTGCAGTGGAACCCGCGCATGGGCGCGAAGAACTACCGCGTGCAGGTCTCGACCAGGCCCGACTTCGACAGCTTCGTCGAGAACCTGACCACCGAGGCGACGAACCACGCGCCGAAGCTCATCCAGCGCGACTACTCGGACGGTGGAGCCCTGTACTGGCGCGTCGCAGCGGTGGACGCCGACGGAAACCTCGGTGACTTCAGCCCGGTTCTGCAGTTCGGGATCGACCAGCCGCTGCGGGTGCGCACGCTCGGCGCGCCCATCCGCGGACGCGCGAGCACGCTCACGGTGATCACGTCCACGACGCTCGATCCGGTGCCCGGCGCGTCCGTCCGAATCTGGGGCGCGGGGCTCAAGGCCCGCACGGTGAAGACGAAGGCCAACGGCCGCATCGTCATCAAGGTGAAGCCGAAGAAGAAGGGCTTCATCTACTTCCGCGCGACGAAGGCCGGCTTCAAGATGGGCACCACGCAGGTCGCGGTGCGCGTCGCCCGCATCCGGTAGGGCCGCGGTCGTGCGCGATCTCCGCGCACAGGCGAAGATGCGGTTCCGTGCTCGACCTCTTTCCTGACTCGGCCTCGGTCTCAGACGGTGAGTTGACGCTCGGCGGCCTGCGGGCCTCGGAGCTTGCGGACCGCTTCGGCACCCCGCTCGTCGTCCTCTGCGAGGAAACGCTCGTCGCCCGCGCCCGCGCCTACCGCGTGGCGGCGCCCGGCGCGCTCGTCGCGTACAGCGTGAAGGCGTTCCCGAACGTGGCCGTGATCGCGCGCCTTGCCGAGGAAGGCCTCGGTGCGGACGTCTCGACCCTGGGCGAGCTCGCGTTCGCTTTGCGGGCCGGCGTTCCCGGCAAGCGGATCGTCATGCACGGGAACAACAAGAGCGACGAGGAATTGCGTGCGGCGGCCGTGGCCGGGGTGGCGTACGTGGTGCTGGACGCCGCGGACGAGGTCGAGCGCGCCGTCGCCGCCGGTGTGCGCCGGGTGCTCGTGCGAGTGACGCCGGGGATCGACGTCGACACGCACGCGTCGATCCGCACGGCGCACTACGGCTCCAAGTTCGGGCTGCCGCCGGAATCCGCCGCGGCGGCGATCGCGGATGCGCTCAACTCGGGCCTCGACGTGGCCGGCATCCATGTGCACCTCGGCTCGCAGCTGCGCGACTCGCAGTCGGCGCGCGCGAGCGTGGACTGGGCCGCGGCGTTCTCGGAGTCGTGCCGCGCCGAGGCTCGACTGGACGCCGCGTGTGCTGAACGTGGGCGGCGGGCTCGCCATCCGCTACACGGCCGAGGACTCGGTGCCGCCGATCGCGGAGTTCGTGGGCGTCGTCCGTGACCGGGTCGCGCAGGAATGGCCGGCCGCCGGGCTGCCGGAGCCGTCCCTCGTGGTCGAGCCGGGCCGCTCGGTCGTCGGCCCCGCGGGCGTGACGCTCTACCGCGTCGGCGTGGTCAAGCAGGCCGGCGAGGCGACGACGTACGTGGCGATCGACGGCGGCATGTCGGACAACCCGCGGCCGCAGCTCTACGACGCCGCCCTGACCGCGGTCGTCGCGGGACGCTTCGACGCCGACCCGGATGGCCGCTACACCGTGGCCGGCAAGCACTGCGAGTCGGGCGACGTGCTGGCGGAGGACGTTCCGCTGCCGGCCCCGCGCCGCGGCGATGTCCTCGCGGTCCCGGCGACGGGCGCGTACACGCTGGCGATGGCGTCGCAGTACAACGCGGTCCCGCGCCCTGCGGCGGTGTTCGTGGCCGGCGGCGAAGCGAGAGAAATCCGCCGCCGCGAAACCGTGGACGACCTGCTCGCGCTCGAACTCTGAGGAGCCTTAAAAGCACTCGCGCGCCCGTGTTACATCGGGTTCCCGATCCCGCCCGCCTACGGCATAAAGCCTAAGCCGCAAATGCGCACGTGTCTGGCACCAAGTGCGCCGGATCTGTGCCGATCAGTCCACAGCGAAGAACTCGGCCACGGCCGCGACCGTGCGGTCGATCTCCGCGTCGCCGTGCGCGAGCGACACGAACCACGCCTCGAACTGCGACGGCGCGATGTAGATCCCCCGCTCGAGCAAGTGCCGGAAGAGCGCCGCGAACCGCTCCGTGTCGCTCGCCCGCGCCTCCTCGAGATTCCGCACCGGGCCCGCCTGCATGAACAGCGTCAGCATCGCGCCGACCCGCTGGACGCAGCCCGCCGCACCGAGCCCAGCCGCCAACCGAGAGCTCCTGGCCTCCAGCTCCTCGTACACGCCGGGATCGCGCAACCGCCGCAGCACCGAGAGCCCGGCCGCGGTCGCGAGCGGGTTCCCGGCGAGTGTCCCCGCCTGGTAGACGCCGCCCGCCGGCGCGAGCAGCTCCATCACGTCTCGGCGTCCGCCGAACGCGCCTACCGGCAGGCCGCCGCCGACGATCTTCCCGAGGATGGTCAAGTCCGGCCGCACGCCGTACATCCCCTGCGCCCCGCCGCGTCCGACGCGGAATCCCGTGATCACCTCGTCGAACACGAGCAGCGCGCCGACACGGTCGCACTCGCCCCGCAGCCCCTCGAGGAATCCCGGCTCGGGCGGAACGACGCCCATGTTCCCGGCGACCGGCTCGACGATCACCGCCGCCACCGCCTCGTCCAACGCAGGCACGACGTTGTACGGCGCGACGACAGTGTCCGCCGCCACCGCCGCGGGAACGCCCGGCGTCGAGGGAATCCCCAGCGTCTCCACCCCGGACCCGGCCTCGGCGAGCAGCGCGTCGACGTGGCCGTGGTAGCACCCGGTGAACTTGACCACGCGGTCGCGGCCCGTCGCCGCCCGGGCCAATCGCAGCGCGCTCATCGTCGCCTCGGTGCCGGAGGAGACCAGCCGCACCTGCTCGATCGACGGCACCGCGTCGCAGATCTCCTCGGCCAGCTCGACCTCGGCGCGCGTCGTGAGGCCGAACGTCGTCCCTTGAGCGGCGGCAGCCGTCACCGCGGCAACGGTCTCCGGATCGGCATGCCCGAAGAGCAGCGGCCCCCAGGACATGACCCAGTCCACGTAACGCTCGCCCTCGGTGGTCTCGAGGTACGCGCCGGACGCCCGCTCAGCGAAGAGCGGCGCGTCGAGCCCGACCGCCTGCATGGCGCGCACCGGCGAGTTGACCCCGCCCGGGATCCGCATCAGCGCGCGGCGGTAGAGGTCACTCATCCAGCGCGAACAGCTCGCGGACGGCCTCGGCGTGCTCGGGCGGGCCTTCCTTCATCCGCACGGTCGGCTCGTGGAGGAGCTTGGAGACGATCTGCGCGGTCAGCATCTCGACCGAGCGGCGCTCGGCGTCTGTAAGCCCACCCAGCCGGCCTTCGGCGCGGTCGAGCTCGCCGCGCCGGATCTCGTCCGCTCGCTGCCGAAGCGCAGCCACGATCGGCGCGACCTCGAGCGACGCGAGCCACGAGCCGAACTCGACCGCCTCGTCGCGCACGATGTCCTCGGCCGCGGCCACCTGCTCCGCCTGGTGCGCGATCGCGCCCCCGGCCTCGGGGCCGAGCGCGTCGAGGTCGTAGAGCCGGCAGCCGGGAAGGTCTGCGATCGCGGGGTCGAGATCGCGCGGCACGGCGATGTCGATGAGGAGCAACGGCCGGCCGGCGCGGGCCGGCAGCGCCGCCTCGACCTGCTCGGCGTGGAGGATCACGACCGGACAGCGGGTGGAGCTGAGCACGACGTCGGCGCGCTCCAGCTCCTCGGTGATGCGGTCGAACGGAACCGCCTCGCCGCCGAACTGGGCCGCGAGCTTCTCCGCGCGCTCGATTCGGTGGTTGGCGACGAACACGCGCTCGGCTCCGCGCTCGAGGAAGCTCGTGGCCGCCAGCGAGCCCATCTTCCCCGCGCCGATGAGCAGGATCCGCCGTTCGTCGAGCGGGCCCACGGTGCGCTCGGCCAACGCGGCCGCGGCCGCGGGAATCGCAGCGGGCAGCGTCCCCACCCCGGTCTCGTGACGCACGCGCTTCCCGGCGTGGAGCGCCAGCTCGAAGGCGCGGGAGAGCACCGGCCCGGTGCCGTCGGCCTGGGACGCGAGCTCATACGCCTCGCGCACTTGGCCGAGGATCTGCGACTCGCCCGGAAGCAGCGAGTCGAGCCCCGCGGCGACGCGGAAGAGATGCAGCGCCGCATCCACGCCGCGCAGCTCCTCGAGGAAATCGACATCGCCGAGCACGGCGCGACCGCGGGCGGCCGCCTGGTCCGCATCGCCCGCGAGGTAGAGCTCGGTGCGGTTGCAGGTCGAGAGCACGACGGCCTCGAGCCCGTTCTCCGCCAGCCGTGCGACCACCTGAAACGCAGCATCGGGAGCCAGGTGCAGCCGCTCGCGAAGATCGAGCGAAGCGGTGCGGTGCGAGGCGCCGACAACGACCAGCGACGCCGCAGATTGCCCCTCGGAGCCCACGGTGTGACGCTACCACCCTTGGGCCGGCACGGGCTTTGTTAGAACAGTGGCATGACCGAGCGGCTCGCCCGAGCGGCTGCCGCGCATCCCTGGCGGACGATCGGCGCCTGGATCGCGGCCATCGTCGTCGCCTTTGTCCTCGTTGGGGCCCTGCTCGGCGACGGCCTCACGAGCGAGTCCACCGTCACGAACAACCCAGAGTCGATGCGGGCCGAACGCCTCATCGGCGAGACGCAGCCGCTCAGCGCCCAGGCGACCGAGCTCCTGGTTATTCGCAACGACGAGATTTCGGCGACGGCTTCCGGGAACCGGGAGAAGATCACGCCCGTGTTCGCGCCGCTCAACTCGATCGAAGGCATCGCGATCGGAACGCAGACGGTCTCAGAGGATGGGCACGCTGTCCTCCTCCCGATCCAGCTGACCGGGAACGAGGACGAGGCGCTCGACGAGCTCTACGCCTTCGTCGAGCGCTTCGACGGCCACGACGGCTGGCACGTCGCCCTCACAGGCTCGAACACGATCGACCGCGACTTCGAGAAGCTCTCCGAGAGCGACCTCCAGAAGGGCGAGCTGCGGTACGGGCTCCCGGCCGCGCTGATCATCCTGCTGCTCGTCTTCGGCGCCGCGGTCGCCGCGACGATTCCGATCATCCTCGCGATCGTCTCGATCATCGTGGCGCTCGGCCTGACGGCGCTGGTCGGCCAGCAGTGGTCCCTCTCGTTCTTCGTCGTGAACATGCTCACGGGCATGGGCCTCGCGCTCGGGATCGACTACGCGCTCTTCGTCGTCTCCCGCTTCCGTGAGGAGCGCCTGCGCGGCCGCGCGAAGGCCGACGCGATCGCGGCGACCGGCGCCACCGCCAGCCGCGCCGTCCTCTTCAGCGGCAGCGCCTTCGTGCTCGCGATGGTCGGCCTCCTGCTCGTGCAGAACACGATCATGCGGAGTCTCGCGACCGGCGCAATCCTCGTCGGAGTCGTCTCGGTCGTCGCTGCGATCACCCTCCTCCCCGCGGTTTTGAGCGTGCTCGGCGACCGCATCAACCGCCTCCGGATTCCGTTCCTCGCCCGCGAGCTGGACGACGGCGAGGTGCAGGAGAGCCGCTTCTGGGGCGCGATCGTCCGCCGTGTGATGCGGCGGCCGGTGCTCTCGTTCGTCGTCGCCGCCGGGCTTCTCCTCGCGGCCGCGACGCCGGTGCTCGGGATGAACATCGGCGCCGCCGGCGTGAGCACGCTGCCCGACTCACTCGTCTCGAAGCAGGGCTTTCTCGCGCTCGAGAAGTCGTTCCCGTCGGCCGGCTCGGATCCGGCGCGCATCGTGATCGAGGGAGACGCCGCGGAGGGAGTGGAGCGCCTCGAGGCCGCGCTCGCCCGCGACAAGGCTTTCGGCGCACCGACGGTCGACGAAGGCCAGAGTGTGGTGGTCGTCAGCGTCCCCGTGTCGGCCGATCCGCTCTCCGACCAGGCCGTCGACGCGGTGAAGCGCCTGCGCAGCGAGATCGTCCCGGCCGCGTTCGAGGGAACAGGCGCCACGGTGCTCGTCGGCGGCACGACGGCGGAGAACATCGACTACTTCGACGTGATGAACCACTGGCTGCCGATCGTCCTCTTCTTCGTGCTCGGCCTCAGTTTCGTGCTGCTCACGGTCGCGTTCCGCTCGATCGTCATCGCGGGCACGGCCATCCTGCTCAACCTGCTCTCGGTCGGTGCGACGTACGGGCTGCTCGTACTCGTCTTCCAGGACGGCTTCGGGACAAGCCTGCTCGGCTTCCAGCAGGTGGACATCGTCGAGGCCTGGGTGCCGCTCTTTCTCTTCGCCGTCCTGTTCGGGCTCTCGATGGACTACCAGGTGTTCCTGCTCAGCCGCATCCGCGAGCGCTACTCGAAGACGGGCGACACGAACGACGCGATCGTGTTCGGCATCACCTCGACGGCGCGCATCATCACCGGCGCCGCGCTGATCATCGTCGCGGTGTTCCTCGGCTTCGCGATGGGCGAGCTGGTCATGTTCCAGCAGATGGGCTTCGGCATTGCGATCGCGCTGCTCATCGACGCAACGGTCGTGCGGTCCGTGCTCGTGCCCGCGGCGATGACGATTCTCGGAGACTGGAACTGGTACCTCCCGAGCTGGCTCGACTGGCTTCCGCACATGGAGGTCGAGGGCGGCCCGCACGAGGCGGCCGGAGCACGGGCCCGCTAGGCAAACAAAGGAGAGGATCACATGAAGCAGTTCACGGGCGAGGACGCGGAGCGCATCGGCGCCGCAATCGGCATCGACTGGGCGACCGCGCCGTTCGACGTCGAGCAGTACCGGATGGGCCTCGACGTGGAGCTCGAGCACGGCTCGCACGACCCGGCCACGAACGTGACCGACGACGACGAGATCGTCACGGGCAAGATCGCCCTCGCCCACCTGAACGAGTTCGCGGACTACTACACGCGGCTCGAGCGGATGGAGGAGGAAGCGAAGCGCGACTGGGGCGAGGGCTAGCCGCCCGGGGGCGACGCGGCGAACGTGGCGCGAAGCCCACTCACGAGCGCGTCCTTCTCGCTTGCGCTCAACCGAGCGCTCGGGTGCACGGGCGTGTACGTCCACGGCGGCATCGACCCGCCGCGGATGACCTCGAGCACCTCGTCGAGTCCTTCGCCCTGAGGACGGTTCCACTCGGAGAAGTTGAGCGCGCTGCGGCCGCCGTCCACGTCTGACTGCACGAGCCACGAAACGGGCGCGATGTTCGAGTACCAGCGCCAGTCGGTCTGATTGCTGTGACAGTCGAAGCAGGCGCGCACCGCCAACTCGCGGGTCGCGGGCGTGTCCCACTGCGGTTCCTGGGTCACCGGCGGATTCGAGTGCGCCCGCCCGTAGGGAACCGCCTGGATCAGAAGGAACAGCAGGGCCGCGGCTACGGCGCAACGAGCAAGAAGCCGCCGCCACGACGCGGGTCTCCGAAAGAACGCCATCCATCAAGTTTTCCGAAGCTGCCTGCCCGCGAAATCGGGGGCGGCGCGGATCCTCGTCGGAGAACTACGGATCGCGGGTCAGGCTCCGCCCGACCCGCAAGATCTCGAACTCGGCCGGACGCAGCGGCGCGAAGCCGACGAGGACGATGAGGCGGCCGGCGTCGACGTCGTCCTGCGTCATCGTCGTGCGGTCGCAGCGGACGAAGAACGCCTGGTCGGGCTTCGTCCCCGGGAACCGCCCCTCCCGCCAGAGCGGGATGAGAACCTCGTCTCTGCGATCCGCCGGCGAACGGTCGCCCAGAGCGGCTCGGCATTCGGCTCACCCGAGAGCGAGTCGAGCACCACGCCGACGCGCCGCTCGATCTGGGCCTGAAGCGTCTCGGGCGGCTTGGGCGGGCGCCGGCGCTTTCGCCTCCGGTCGAGGAGAGCCTGCATGCGGGCCCAGCGCATGACGCGAGCCTACTGCCGGGAGAGCCCCAGCAGAAGGCGCGTCGCCCGTGCCGCGACGATGTCTTCACGGGCCCGCAGGACAACCACACGAACCGCCGAGCGCGCCGCATGGATGTCGGCATCGGGGACCGCGTTCTCGTTGGCCTCCGGGTCGAGCTCCACGCCGAGAAACCCCAACCGAGAACAGATAGACGCACGCGTCAGGGAGGAGCCTTCGCCGATCCCCGCCGTGAAGACGAGTGCGTCGAGACCGTTCAGAGCTGCCGCCATGGCGGCGACGGCAGCGGCGACGCGATGTGCGAAGACGTCGACGGCGAGACGGGCCCGCGGTTCATCCGATGCGAACAGCTCGTCCACGTGCGTGGAGCCTCCCAAGCCCATGAGTCCCGACTCTCGCTCCAGGGCATGCTCGATCTCCTCGGCCGAGAGAAGGTCGCGCCGAAGGAGGTGCAGGACGATCTCGGGGTCGATCGAGCCGGACCGCGTTCCCATGGGCACACCCTCGAGTGGACTGAAGCCCATCGACGTATCGACCGAGCGCCCGTCGAGTACGGCGGTGACGGAACAGCCTCCGCCCAGGTGGCAGACGACGAGGCGTGGAACGGCGACCTGCTCCGCCGACCATTGCACCGACAACCCGTGGAACCCGTAGCGGCGGATTCCCCAATCCTCGCGCCAGCGCGCCGGCAGCGCGTACGTGCTCGCCTCGGCCGGCAGCGTCCGGTGGAACGCAGTGTCGAAGACGGCCACGTGCGAGATGTCGGGAAGCGCCTGACGGGCCGTGCGAATCCCGGCCAGCGCCGGCGCATTGTGAAGTGGAGCGAGCTCGGTGACCGCGACGAGCTCACGCTCGACCTCCTCGTCGATCACGACAGGATCGACGAATCGCGCACCGCCGTGGACGACACGATGCGCGACGGCGGCGATACCGGGAGGCAGCGCGTCGAGGGACGCGACCGGTTCCGTCGCGTCGTCCGGCGCGACCGTCGAGAGCTTCGTCCCGGTCGAACCCGCGTTGACGACGAGAACGCTCAGTACGGCCAGGTCCAGTCGCGGATCGCCGGCTCGTCGTCGCCGTGCTCGCGCGTCCACAGCCGGGCGCGAACCCGCCGCTCCTCCATCTCCTGGCGAAGGCGCGCCGCCGAGTCCGAGAGTCCGGGCACCCGGTCGATGACGTCGATCACGAGGTGGAAGCGGTCGAGGTCGTTCATCATGACCATGTCGAAGGGCGTGGTCGTCGTCCCCTCTTCCTTGTAGCCGCGCACGTGGATGTTCTCGTGGTTCGTGCGCCGGTACGTCAGACGATGGATGAGCCACGGGTAGCCGTGGTACGCGAAGACGACGGGCCGGTCGTGCGTGAAGAGCGCGTCGAAGTCGGCGTTGGACAATCCATGGGGATGCTCGCTCTCCGGCTGGAGCCGCATGAGGTCGACCACGTTCACGACGCGTACCCGCAGGTCGGGCAGATGCTCCCGCAGGAGCGCTGCGGCCGCGAGCGTCTCCAGGGTGGGCACGTCGCCGCAACAGCCGAGGACGACGTCGGGCTCGCCGTCCTCGTCGCTCGAGGCCCATGCCCACATTCCGGCACCCCTGGTGCAGTGGACGACCGCCTCCTCCATCGAGAGGAGATCGAGCGTCGGCTGCTTACCGACGACGATGACGTTCACGTAGTGCCGGCTGCGGAGACAGTGGTCGGCAACCGAGAGCAGTGTGTTCGCGTCCGGCGGAAGGTAGACACGGATCACTTCGGCCTTCTTGTTCACGACGTGGTCGATGAAGCCTGGATCCTGGTGTGAGAACCCGTTGTGGTCCTGCCGCCAGACGTGCGAGCTGAGCAGGTAGTTGAGTGAGGCGATCGGCCGGCGCCAAGGGATCTGCGGCGTCACCTTGAGCCACTTCGCGTGCTGGTTGAACATCGAGTCGACGATGTGGATGAAGGCCTCGTAGCAGTTGAAGAGTCCGTGTCGTCCCGTGAGGAGGTAGCCCTCGAGCCAGCCCTGGCAAAGGTGTTCCGAGAGGACCTCCATCACGCGGCCGTCGCGGCTGAGGTTGTCGTCGGTCGGCTCGAGCTCGGCCTCCCATGTCCTACCGGTCACCTCGAAGACGGGCGAGAGGCGGTTCGACGCGGTCTCGTCCGGCCCGAAGAGCCGGAACGTGGACGGGTTCCGGACCACGACGTCGCGCAGGAACGTGCCGAGGACCTTGGTCGCTTCGCTCATCCCCTTCGCCGGCTCGGGCACGTCGACCGCGTACTCACGGAAATCGGGGAGTACGAGGTCGCGAAGCAACACGCCCCCGTTCGCGTGCGGGTTCGCGCTCATGCGCCGGTCCCCCTGCGGCGGAAGCGCGGCCAGCTCGCCGACGAGTGCGCCACCTTCGTCGAAGAGCTCGTCGGGGCGGTAGCTGCGCATCCACGCCTCGAGCTGCCGGCGATGCTCGTCATTCCCGCGCACCGAGGCGATCGGCACCTGGTGCGCCCGCCAGGTGCCCTCGACCGGAAGTCCGTCGACCTCCTTCGGGCCGGTCCAGCCTTTCGGGGTTCGCAGCACGATCATCGGCCAGACGGGCCGCTCGTTCGCGCTCCCCGTGCGGGCTGCGTCCTGGATCGCCCCGATCTGGTCGAGCGCTTCGTCGAGCGCCGCGGCGAAGGCTTGATGCACTGCCACGGGCTCGTCTCCGGCGACTACGAGCGGGCGCCAGCCGCAGCCCTCGAGGAACGCCACGAGCTCGCGTTCGGGGATGCGCGCGAGCACGGTCGGGCTGGCGATCTTGTAGCCGTTGAGGTGAAGCACCGGGAGCACCGCGCCGTCTGTGCGCGCGTTCAAGAACTTGTTCGAGTGCCAGCTCGTCGCAAGCGGGCCGGTTTCGGCCTCGCCGTCACCGACGACGCACGCGACCAGCAGATCAGGATTGTCGAACGCGGCGCCGAAGGCGTGAGAGAGCGAGTAGCCGAGCTTCTCCACCCTCGTGGATCGAGCCGGGCGTCTCCGGCGCGACGTGACTCGGGATACCGCCCGGAAACGAGAACTGGCGGAAGAGCCTGCGCAGGCCGTCCTCGTCGCAGCCGATCCGCGAGTACACCTCGCTGTAGGTCCCTTCGAGATAGGCGTTCGCGACCAGACCCGGTCCGCCGTGCCCGGGACCGGTGACGAAGATCGTGTTCAGGTCTCGCGCCCGGATGGCGCGGTTCAGATGGACGTACGCGAGGTTGAGCCCCGGAACGGTGCCGAAGTGCCCGAGCAGGCGAGGCTTCACGTGCTCGTCGGCCAGCGGCTCCCGGAGCAGCGGGTTGTCGAGCAGGTAGATCTGGCCGACGGACAGGTAGTTGGCCGCGCGCCAGTACGCGTCGATCTTCCGGAGCTCGTCATCGCCGAGCGTCGTGGTGCTCACCTCCGTATTCGTATCCGACCCAAGGCTCAGCAGACGCCCCGCAGGGCGGCGTGGGCCTTCAGAAGGCCCACGCCGAGGCCGAAGGTCGCGCCTTCCGATCCGCCTAAGCCGCCTGACGCGATGGGCAGACCTGATCCGAAAAGGAGCAGAACACGCAACAGTCGCCCGCGAGCGGGCTTAGACGCGTCCCGCAGCCCTGGCAGACATAGAAGTGCTGGCAGGCGTTCGTCGGCATCGCCTCGACCGTCTGAAAGCCGCACTCCGGACACGTGATCCGAGCCTGCGCCACCATGCCCTGAAGCGTAGCCGTGACATAGCGCGCGGTCGCGGGACGTACCCGCGTTCGCCGCGCCGATATCGGCAATCCCTCCTAGCCGCCGAACCGTGCCCCTGCCCCGCGCTTGAGCACGTCGGCAGTAACTGATGCTTAGCTCGCCCGCAGGGTCGATCCTGCTCGAGCGGGGCCGGCGAGGCGTCAGCGCCCAGGGCTGAGGATCGCGTTCGCATCGCCCCGGCCCCGCATGAAACGTGGGCGAGGACGATATTCGGCCGGTCACCCGTTTGAGATCTCCTTCCGTCAGGGGACGGCGAAGAACGGCTAGGCGGCTTCGTCTCACAGTTCTGTCCCCGAACGTGCGATTTCTATTCTCGAGCGAGGCGTCATCGCCAGCTCGTCGGTCGCTCTGGGCGGAGACACCGACGCTCGGTGTCAGGTCTTGCATCGATGTATGGCAACGCAGGCGGAAAGCCGGCCAACTGGCATTGATCCGACCGAAAGCTCGCGAGGCCAACGCACGAAGACGCTCCCATAAGCCAAGTGCATCAATGCAAGACCTGACACCGCTCTAACCGCCGCGGGAGCCAAGACCGGCGAGGCAGTCGTCGTCTCCGCGAAGGGAAGGCCCCGACGGGAATGCTGTTCTACGGCGAGCGAGTCCCGCGAACAACCGCGTCCTCGTGAAGGTGTGCAACCTGACCGGCGGCAACTCACCGAAGATCACGAAGCTGGCGCTTCGGGTGCTGACGTTCGGCTAGCCGCCCGCACCGACCTCAACGGCGTCGGACACCTGATTTCGTCAGGGGCGGGTTCTGCCCGTCAGCCGAACTGAGTAACCGCGCTACCCGGCGACACAGGCGCCCGGCTTTGCTGCGGCGTTCGCAAGGCCGATCGAGCCCTGGGCCAATTGGAGGCGGTCGGGGTCGTCGTCCCAGATCCGCACCAGGACGTCGTCGGCCTTCAGATCCACGCTCGACCCCGTCGCTCCGACGACTACGGGGCCTTCGCCCCCCGGCTCGAGCTCATCCCGGCCAACCGTGCAGATTGTCTGGACCTGAAGCGGAGGCGTGCACGTCGCGTGTTCCTCTCCCTCGGCCTGAGCGACGTCGCAGTCGCCGTACACGAACGTGACGATGTCGATCCGGAAGCTCCCGTCGATGTCCTCTTCGTGGCTCACCTCGCGCTCGACGGCGGTGAGGTCTAGACCCTCGAACGACGACCCAAGGAAGTAGAGCGCGTGCCCATCGAATGTCTGCGCCTTGTCGAGGCTGTACGACCCCTGCACAGGCGCTCCGCCGAGCGGGGCTCCGTCCTCGTCCGAACACCCGGAGAGCACGGTCGTCGCGACGAGCACGCAAACCGCACCGATGAGCAGCCTCCACATGAAGAAAGCGACGATGACACGCCGGAATCAGTTCTTGCAAGACACGCCCGAAAACACCGCCGCGACCGCCGAGCGGGCGCGGCCCGCAAACGCTCTCGGAGACCAGAAATCCGGTACGAATCGCTGACGGACGCGCAGCGTCCGGCAGATTCGGTCCGGGTGTGAAGCGGACGATGGGGCTCGAACCCACGACCCTCAGCTTGGGAAGCTGATGCTCTACCAACTGAGCTACGTCCGCGCGCGGGTCATTCTAGCGAGGGATAGGCGAAATCCCGGTTGGCTCCGACAATAGAAATACATAGGTTTCGAACGGGGGCGTGCGGCCCGCCAACCAGGAGGTGGACGCATGCGTGCAGTTCGACAGCTGAGACGAGAGGAAGGCCAGACGATGTCCGAGTACGCAGTCGTGCTCGCGGTCATCACGCCGGCCATCATCCTCGCTCTGACGCTGCTCTCCGACCGCGTTCAGTCACGGATCGAGGCAGTCGTCGGCTTCTTCGGCTAACGCAATAAAACGGAGGGACAGGCCGCCGCATAGCCGTCCCCCCGTTTCGGGACGGAACAGTAGCGCGGTTCGGGCGCGGGTGGAAGGCGCCTGTTTCGACGTGCCCGAATCCAGGCCAGCGGTGATAATCGTTCTGTTGAGGAGACGAGCTGGGAGGACGGCCATGAACCTGGAGAAGCTGAACGAGACTGCGAGGGCCCTCGTGGCCGACGGAAAGGGAATCCTGGCCGCCGACGAGTCCTCCGGGACGATCAAGAAGCGGTTCGACTCGATCGGCGTCGAGTCCACCGAGGACACGCGCCGGGACTACCGCGAGTTTCTGTTCCGCGCCGAGGGCTCCGAGAGCTTCATCAGCGGCGTGATCCTCTTCGACGAGACGCTGCGCCAGGACGCCGCCGACGGGACGCCGTTGCGCGAGGTGCTCTCCTCCAAGGGGATCATCCCGGGCATCAAGGTCGATACCGGCGCGAAGCCGCTGGCGCTGGCCGAGGGCGAGACGATCACCGAGGGCCTCGACGGCCTGCGCGAGCGCCTCGCCGAGTACGCCGACCTGGGTGCACGCTTCGCCAAGTGGCGCGCTACGTATTCGATCGGCGACGGGCTTCCCTCCGAGTACTGCGCGTGGACGAACGCGCACGCGCTGGCGCGCTACGCGGCGCTGTGCCAGGAGGCCGGCATCGTCCCGATCGTCGAGCCGGAGGTGCTCCAGGACGGCACGCACACGCTCGAGGACAGCTCGCGGGCAACCGGACGCGCGCTGAATGCGCTCTTCACGGAGCTGCACGACCAGCGCGTCGAACTGACCGGGACGCTGCTCAAGCCGAACATGGTGCTCTCCGGGTACTCGGCTTCGTCGCGGGCCGGCGTCGAGGAGGTCGCGCAGGCGACGATGGAGTGCTTCTACCGCCACGTCCCGGCCGCGGTGCCGGGAATCGTGTTCCTCTCGGGCGGCCAGACCGACGAGGACGCGACCGCCCATCTGAACGCGATGAACGCCCTCGGCCCGCATCCGTGGCAGCTGTCGTTCTCGTACGGGCGTGCCTTGCAGGCCCCGGCCCTCAAGGCATGGGCCGGCAAGCCGGAAAACGTCGCGGCGGCGCAGGCTGCGTATCTGCACCGCGCGCGGCTAAACGGCGCTGCGCGTTCCGGGAGCTACACGGCCGACATGGAGCAGGCGGTCGCGGCCTAGCAGCCAAAACGTCGCCGCGACCGACATGGCGGGCGCGGCTCACCGACGCGGTCGTCCCGACGGCAATCGTCATGCCCGCGAAGCGGGCGGATTTCCGTCGGTAACTAGCGGTACTCGCGCCCGGAGAAGCGGCTCAGCTTCTCGAGCTCGTGCCACGCCTGCACCCGCCGCACCGTCCCTGAGCGGGAGCGCATCACGATCGAGTCGGTGACCGCGCCGCCGGGCGTGTAGCGGACGCCGTCGAGCAACGCGCCGTCGGTGACGCCGGTCGCGGCCATGAAGACGTCGTCGCCGGAGACCAGGTCGTCGGTGGTGAGAACCTTGTCCACGTCGTAGCCGGCCTCGATCAGCGCCTCGCGCTCCTCATCGTTGCGCGGCCACAGCCGGCCCTGCACCGCGCCGCCCAGGCATTTCACGGCGGCCGCGGCAATGACACCCTCGGGCGTTCCGCCGATGCCCATCATGAGATCCACCGGACGCTGGGGGTTGGCGGCCGCGATCGCAGGGGCCACGTCGCCGTCGGTGATGAGGTTCACCTTGGCGCCGCATTCGCGCAGGGCCGCGATCAGCTCTTCGTTGCGCGCGCGGTCGAGGACGACGACTGAGATGTCGCTCGGCTTCACTCCCTTCGCTTCCGCGGCGCGGCGCACGTTGTCGGCGGGCGACGAGTCGAGGTCGATAGCGCCCGCGATCTCCGCTCCGGCTGCGATCTTGTCCATGTAGACCGCGGCGCCCGGGAAGAACATCGTCCCGCGCTCGGCAACCGCGATCACCGCGATCGCGTTTGGCGCGCCTCGGGCGGTGAGCGTCGTGCCCTCGAGCGGATCGACCGCCACGTCCACCTCGGGCGGGTGGCCGTCGCCGACCTCCTCGCCGTTGTAGAGCATCGGCGCCTCGTCCTTCTCCCCCTCGCCGATGACGACCGTGCCGTGCATCGTCACCGTGTCGAGCACGGCCCGCATGCCGTCGACAGCGGCCTGGTCGGCGGCGATCTTGTCGCCCCGCCCGACCCAGCGGCCGGCGCCGAGTGCGGCGGCTTCCGTCACGCGGACGAGCTCCATGGCGAGGTTTCGATCCGGAGGGACGGGCACGCGCCGATCCTACTCAGTCGCGCAGGAGAAACTCGGCCCAGAGCGGATAGTGGTCGGAGATCCGCGACTCCTTGCGGCGGCGCTGCTCTCCGGCGAGAAGGTAGTCCGTCCACATGAACCCGCCCGCCTCGCCGCTGTAGTCGAGCGTCAGCGCGGATCCCTTGCCCGTCGTGAACCACGCGATCTGGTCGAAATACGAGTGCTTCGCGGGCGTGTCGCCGACCGTGCGCGGGACGTCGAAGAGCTTGTCCGGCGGCGACAGGCCGAACTCGACCACGAACGCCTGCCAGTTGGGATCGTCGTGGCGGTCGATGTTGAAGTCGCCGAGCGCGATCATGTTGCGGTTGAAGTCGTCCGGATCCTTCGACTCCTCGCGGAGCCACTTGGCGAACCGGCGCAGCTCCGGCGTCCGCTCGGCCGGGTCGCCCGAGCCCCACAGGACGTGGATCGAGACGAGCGTGAAGCCCTTGTCCCCGGCGCGGAAGCTGACCGCGTACGGCGTGCGCGCGAACTGATCCTTGAGGATCGCGTCGGCGCCGCGCAACTCCGCGTCCGAGATGACGATCTCGCCGGCCAGCCCGGCGAGCTGGATGCGCCGCCGGTCGTAGACGAACCCGAGCCGCTCGTCGTTTCCCGGCTCGCCCTCGACCGTGTCGGTGACGATGAAGCCCCAGTCCGGGCCGAGGACGTCCATGAGGAGCCGCAGCGCCTCGAGGTTGCGCTTCACCTCGACGATCGCCATCACGTCGAAGCGCGAGACGATCTCGGCGATGCAGCAGAGATCCGTGAGGTTGCGCTTCGGGCTGTCGTCGGACTTCGCCGTCCAGCGCTTGGTGATCCGGCCGAGCGCCTGGATGTTCCAGGTGCCGATCAGGAGATTGCGATCGACTACCTTCGCCGGGATGTGGGTGTCCAAACCGGCCGAGAGCTTGCTCAGGGCCTCCTTCGTCTCGGCGGGAGGCGGCTCGAACCCAGGGACGAGGCGCGGCGCCACTACATCCGCTCCGGCGCTTCGACTCCGATGAGATCGAGGCAGCGCGCGATCACCGACTGGGTGGCGCGGCAGAGGCCCAAGCGGAACGCCTCGGCATCCGATTCGAGGACCCGGTGCTCGTGGTAGAAGCGATGGAACTCGTCCGCGACGCGGATCGCGTAGGTCGGAATCGCATGCGGGCCGCGGCGCTGCGTCGCCTCCGCGGCCACGAGGGGAAAGTCGGCGAGCCGCTTGATCAGCTCGCGCTCCTCCGGCGCCAGGTCGGCAGGCGGTTCCGCTGACGCAGCAGCGTCGCCCGCGTTGCGGAGGATCCCCGCGATGCGGGCGTGCGCGTACTGGACGTAGTAGACGGGGTTCTTGTCCGTCTTGTCGCGCGCGAGATCGACATCGATGTCGATCGGCTGGTCGTGGCCGCGCGAGATGAGGAACCAACGCGCCGCGTCGACGCCGACCTCGTCCATGAACTCGTCCAGGAAGGCGACGTCGCCCCGCCGCTTCGAGACCTTTCGCGCCTCGCCGCCCTCGACCAGGCTGACGAGCTGGTAGATCAGCACCTCGACCTCGTCCGGGTCGTGGCCGAACGCCGCCGCGGCCGCCCGCAGGCGCGAGACATACCCGTGGTGGTCGGCGCCGAGGACGTAGATCAGCCGGTCGAAGCCGCGCTCGAGCTTGAAGCGCAGGTACGGGAGATCTGCCGCGAAGTACGTCGGCCGGCCGTCCGAGCGGACGACCACGCGGTCCTTGTCGTCGCCCCACTTGGTCGTCGGGAGCCATTTGGCGCCGTCCTCCTCGTACAGCGGCAGCGAGGCGAGCACCGCGTCGAGGTCGGACTCGACGTCGCTCTGCCGCACCCAGCTCTCGATGTGGACGCGGAAGCGCTCGAGCGTCGCGCGCAGCCGTTCGAGCATCGCCTCGACGGGATCGCCTTCGGCAGCGGCGAGCTCGATCAGGTACTCGCCCTGGTAGCCGCCCTCGGGCGGTTCCTCTCCCCTGGCGCGTGCCTCGACCGACGCGCGGAACTGGACGATCTGCTCGCCGATGTCGTTCACGTAGAACTCGCGCGCGACCTCGTGGCCGGCGAAGTCGAGGAGGCGCGCGACCGCATCCCCATACGCGGCATTGCGCGCCGACGCGACCGTGAGCGGGCCGGTCGGATTGGCCGAGACGAGCTCCACCTGGATCTTCTGGGGCGGCTCCGGCGTGCCGCCGCCGTAGTCGAGCCCGTCCGCGAGGATCTCGCCGAGCGCCTCGCCGAACCACGCCGGCTCGAGCTCGAGGTTCAGGAACCCGGGCGGCGCTGCCGTTGCCTGCGCGACGCCGGGGAGCGCCCGGGCCGCGGCCGCAAGTTCCTCGGCCAGCTCCATCGGCTTCATCCCGCGCGAGGGCGCGAGCTGCAGCGCGACGTTCGTCGCGTAGTCGCCGTGCGCGGCGTCGCGGGGCCGCTCGAGCGTGACCGGCACGCCGACCGCCTCCGAGAGCGCAACCGCGAGCCGCTCGACGGCGGTCTGATCTTTCACATCCACGAACGACATCCTATGGACGGCTCCGGTACGCCTCGGCCATCGCGATCCGCTGCATCGACGTCGGATGCGTCGAGAACAGGAACTCGGACCAGGCGGGCGGGTCCGGATCGCCGATCGACGACTCGGTGAGCCCGGTCTGGAGACCGATCATCGCGTCGGGATCCTGCGTGGCCACGAGCGCGAGCCAGTCGGCCTCCGCCTCGTAGCGGCGCGAGACCGCGTTCTGCAGCGGCATCGTGAACAGCGTGAAGAGGAGCGCGGTGAGCAGCGCGAGCGGCACGACGCCCGGATCGCGGAGGCCGCCGTGGCGCTCCGTCACCCACGCGACGAGCGCAAGCCCAGGGATGGCGAGGAGCGCGAACCACGCGAGCCCCTTCCACAGGTGGCGCCGCTCGACGTGCGCCAGCTCGTGCGCCGTGACCGAGAGGAGCTCCGCCTCGTCGAACCGGCCGTCCAGGATCGTGTCGTCGAAGACCACGCGCCTTGTCGGGCCGATCCCGGCAATCGACGCGTTCGGGACCGTCGTGCGCCGGCTCGCATCCGAGACCTCGACCGTGTCCACCTCGACGCCCATCTGCGCGGCCAGCCGCTGCACCTCGGCGGCGAGCCGCTTGTCGGGCAGCGGCCGGTAGTCGTTCGCAATCGGCTGGAGGACGAGCGGCTGCACGAGGATGAAGACGATGCTCAGGCCGACGAGGATCGGCGAGGCGACCAGCCACCAGCGCCGCCCGTAGCGCGCCGCGAGCCAGACGGCGCCGCCGACCGCGATCCCGTAGAGGACGAGCTCGACGCCGACCGAGCGCGCCGAGTCCGCGAACCAACCCCAGTAGCCCTGATGCGTCAGTCCGTAGTCGAGCTGGCGCCAGTGGCCGATCGCGCCGAGCGGGCGCCAGGCGACCCAGACGGCGAGGATCACGATCCAGGCGATCGCGACCGCCGTGCGCACGCGGCCCTTCGTCCAGCGGACGAGCCAGGCCGCAAGCGCCTTCCCCTTCCAGACGAAGACCCCGACGACGGCCAGCTCGACCGCCAGCCGAACGAAGTAGAGGATCCGCGAGCCGCGTCCCCAGCGGTCGGCCCGGCTCAGGTGCTCGGCCGGGAAATAGTCCGACGGATCGAGGCTCGGCAGCTTCAGATCGCCCGGAACCTTCGTCCGCCAGAGGAGCGCCGCGCACACGATCCAGGCCGCCGCGAGACCGATCGCGACCGAGGCCTTGGTTAGCGTTCGGCGCCGGGTATGCGCGCCTGCGTCATCAGCGACATTCACGGGAACCTGCATGCCCTCGAGGCGGTGCTCGAAGCGATCTCGGATGAGGCGCCCGACGAGCTCTGGTGCCTCGGTGACGTCATAGGGTACGGCCCGCGTCCGAACGAGTGCTGCCACCTCGTCGCCGAGCGTGCCGACGTCTGCCTTGTGGGGAACCACGACCTCGCCGTCCTCGGCCGGATCGACATCGACGTCTTCACGCACGACGCGGGCGCGAGTGCGCGCTGGACGCGGACCGTGCTCGACGACCAGGCGCGGACGTTTCTCCAGGATCTAGAGCCGGCCGCCGAGCGCGAAGGCGTCGGGCTCTTCCACGCGAGCCCGCGGGATCCCGTCTGGGAGTACGTGCTCTCGATCGAGGTCGCCGAGGCGTGCCTTCGCATGGCGGAGACGCCGCTCGTCCTCATCGGGCACAGCCACTTCTCGCTGGCGTTCTGGCTCACGGAGGAGGGCGCCGACGGCGGCCTCGCCCCCGAGGGCACGAACGTCGATCTCGCGCCGGCGAACGGCTGGCTCTTGAACCCCGGCTCGGTCGGGCAGCCGCGCGACGGCGATCCACGGGCGGCGTACCTCGTCCTCGACACCGACGCGCGCACGGCGCACTACCGCCGCGTGGCCTACGACATCGAGCGCACGCAGGCGGAGATCGCCGAGGCCGGACTGCCGCAGGGGCTCGCGGACCGGCTGAGCGAAGGTCTCTAGACGGTTTCTTCGCTGGCGACGCGGTCGTCGAGCGTGATGCCGTCGCGGGCGAGCGCGAGCTGGATCTCTTCGCGGCCCTTGTAGATCCGCCACTTCACGGTGGCGAGCGTGACCTCGAGCGCGTCGGCGATCTCGTTGTAGGCGAGCCCGACGACGTCGCGCAGGAGCACGGCCATCTTCAGATCCTCGTTCAGCGAGGCGACCGCGCGCCAGAGAGCGTCGATCGTCTCGAGCCGCTCCGGCGGAGCGTCGACCACATCGAGGTGCGGAGCGTCCTCGATCTGCATGGCCGAGTGCGGCCGGCGATCGCGGGCGCGGAGCTCGTCGAGGATCCGGTTCTTGGCGATCTGGAAGAGCCAGGTGGTGAACCGGCACCGCAGCGAGAAGCCCGGGAGGCCCTGGTAGACGCGCAGGAAAATGTCCTGTGTGAGGTCTTCCGCCAGTGCGCGGTCGTTCACCGTTCGCAGCACGTAGTTGAAGACCGGAAGCTCGTACGCGCGGACCAAAACCGCGAAGGCGCGCTCGTCGCCCCTCTGCGCCTTGCGCAGGAGAGAGAAGTCTGGTTGAGGAAGAGGCACGCCTGGTGTTTTCTCCGCAGTTGGAACGCCAGTATAGAAAGCTATCTTCGGCTCAATCATTAGCGAATCATTAGGTTTCTGCCGGACATTTCCTCCGGCTGAGGGAGTCCGAGGAGCTCCAGAGCCGTCGGGACGAGATCGGCGAGCGTGCCGCCCGTTGCAAGTTCACCCCCGTCCACGGTCGCGACAAGTGGCACAGGGTTGAGCGTGTGCGCCGTGTGCGGGCTCCTGCCGTCCGGTTCCAGGAGCTGCTCGGCGTTGCCGTGATCGGCGGTGATGAGGCACACGCCGGCCGCCGCCGTGACCGCCTCGACGACCCGGCCGAGGCACGCGTCGGTGGTCTCTACCGCCTTCACGACCGCTGGGATGACGCCCGTGTGGCCGACCATGTCCGGGTTCGCGAAGTTCACGATCGCGAAGCCGTAACCGTTGCCGATCTCCGCGCAGAAGCGGTCGGCGACCTCGTCCGCGGACATCTCCGGCTTCAGGTCGTAGGTCGCGACGTCGCGGGGCGAGGGGACGAGGATGCGCGTCTCCCCCTCCCACTCGCGCTCGGCGCCGCCGTTGAAGAAGTACGTGACGTGCGCGTACTTCTCCGTCTCGGCGACGTGGAGCTGACGGACGCCGTGGGAGGCGAGCACCTCGGCCATCGCCTCGTGGACGTTTTGCGCGTCGAACGCGACCGGGAACGGGAAGTCGTCGCGGTAGCGCGTCATCGTCGTCAGGTCGGACTTCCGCTCGAGCAGCTTCTCGGAGAGCTGCCGCGCCCGGTCCGGACGGAAGTTGAAGAAGATCGCGGCGTCGTCCGGGCCCAGGCGCGGGGCGTCGAGCACGATCGGCTCGATGAACTCGTCGGTCACACCGGCCGCGTAGCTCGCGTCGATCGCGGCCAGTGGATCGTCCGCCGTCGGCTCCCCCTCGGTGAGCGCGGCGAGGGCGCGCTCGGTCCGATCCCAGCGACCGTCGCGGTCCATCGCGTAGTAGCGGCCGACGACGGTCGCGATGCGCACCCGCTCCTCGACCAGCTCGGCGAGATCGCGGCGCGCCGCGTTCGGCGAGACGTCGCGCCCGTCCGTGAACGCATGGAGATACGTGCGCTCGTCCATCCCCTCGCGCCACGCGAGGTCGAGCAGCGCGCGCAGGTGGTCGATGTGCGAGTGCACGCCGCCGTAGGAGACGAGCCCGAGCAGGTGGACGTTGCCGCCGCGTTCCTTCGCTCGCCGGACGGCGCCGGTGAGCGCCTCGTTCTCCATGAAGCTGCCGTCCTCGATCGCGCGGTTGATGCGGACGAGATCCTGGAAGACGACCCGCCCGGCGCCGATCGTCAGGTGGCCGACCTCGGAGTTCCCCATCTGCCCTTCCGGAAGCCCGACCGCGTGGCCGGAAGCCTCCAGCGTCGTGTGCGGGTAGCGCTCCCAGAGGGCGTCGAAGACGGGCGTCGCGGCCTGCTCCACGGCGTTGCCGGGCCCGGGCGGCGCACAACCCCAGCCGTCCAGGACGACGAGGGCTACAAGCGGGCTGCTGCTTCGCAAATCGCTGCGAACGAGTCGACTTCGAGCGAGGCGCCGCCGACGAGCGCTCCGTCCACGTCGGGCTGCCCCATTAGCTCGGCGGTGTTGTCCGGTTTCACCGACCCGCCGTAGAGGATCGGGACGTCGAGGATCCCACGGATGAACGCGTGCGCCTCCTGGGCAATCTCGGGCGTCGCCGTCTTGCCGGTGCCGATCGCCCACACCGGCTCGTAGGCGAGAACGAGCCGATCGTGCGCCTGAGTGGCGTCCCCGATCGCCTCGGCCTGGAGCCGCAGGACGGTCTCGGTCTCGCCCGCCTCGCGCTCCTCCTCGGTCTCACCGACGCAGGCGATCACCCGCAGCCCCGCGTCGAGGGCATGACGCGCGCGCCGGGCGACGGTGGCGTCCGTGTCGTCGAAGTACTGCCGGCGCTCGGAGTGGCCGACGATGGCGCCGTCGACCCCGAACTCGAGCAGCATCGGCGGTGAGATTTCCCCGGTGAACGCGCCGTCGTCGGCCCAGTGGACGCTCTGCGCGTAGACGGCGATCTCGGACCCGGCGAGCGCCTCGACCACCGGCGCGAGCGACACGTACGGCGGGCAGACCGCGACCTCGGTGCCGGCCAGCCCGTCGAGCCGAGTGCGCAACGCCGCCGCGAACTGCCCCGCGTCGGCGGGCCCCTTGAACATCTTCCAGTTCCCGGCGATCAGCACGGGTGGATCTTACGGCCGGCGTTCGTACGCGCCGATGTCGCAGCGCCCGTTCTTCGGCTGCGGCCGCTTGACGCCGCGCTGGTCACGCGTGACGGGGCACTCGGCCTTCGGGATCGCGTTCAGGGCCGGGCTGCCCGCCAGAAGCGCGATCGTCTGCGTCGGCCCGCCGTTCGCCTTCAGCTGGGCGATCTTCGCCGCGAGTCCGGTCTTGTCCGTGCCCATCGCGGCGAACCCGCAGCCGATCGTGCTCGCGATCAGGTTGCGCCCCGCCGACGCGACGCTCTGGCTGCAGTTGGCGCCGGACGGAGCCGTGTTGAGCGCGAGCAGCGAGGCCCGAAGGGTCGTCGTGCCGCCTTCCACGTAGATCCCGCCGCCGAGCTTCGCGCTGTTCCGCGCAATCGTCGCCGCGGTGACGGCGAGCGTCGTGTCCACGTCGATCCCGCCGCCGCGGGCCGCGAGCCGATCGCCTTGTTGCCGGTGAGCGTCGAGTTCAGCAGCGTGTGCGGCCCGCCCGCGTTCAGGAAGAGGGCGCCACCGAGTGCCTGGCCGGACGAGGCGACGTTCGCGTTCAGGGTGGACGTGGCCACCCGGAGCACCGAGGAGAGCGAGGCGATCCCGCCGCCGGTCGAGGTCCGGACCCCGGCGCCGGATGACTCGGCGCGGTTCTCCCGCACGGTCGAACCAGTGAGCAGAAGGCTCGAGCTGTTCTCGAGGAGCACTCCGCCGCCCTCGGCCGTCGCGGGACCGCCACCAGCCGTCGCGTCGATCGTGTTCGCGGCGACGAGCGAGTTACGCACGGTAATCCCGGAGTCCGCAATGGAGAGGCCGCCGCCGGACCCGGTCGCGGTGCCCGAGCTGGTCGCGACGACGCGCCCGCCGGTGAACCGGGAGCCGGTGATCGACACGTTGTTCGAGCTCGTGATGTGCAGGCCGGCGCCGTAGGCGTCCGCGGTCGCGCTCGAGGGGGAGGTCGCGCGGGCCAGGTTGCCCGCGATGACGGAGTTCTTGACCGTCATCTTGGCCGCGTTCGAGAGCTCGGCGCCGGCGCTGATCGCCGTGGCGGTGCCGCCGACGAGCGAGCTCAACGCCTGGTTCTTGCTCAGCGTGGACCCCGTGATGGTCACCGAGCTCGAGCCGGCGTAGGAAAGACCGGCACCCTCTCCCACGGCGTACGTCGCCCCGCCGGAGCCGATCGCGGTCGCGACATTCCTGTCGATGTGGGATGACTTCACGGTGAGCGAGCCGCTGGAGGTGTTGATCCCGCCGCCGGTCGCGAGCGCGCCCGAGGCAGTGGTCACCTCCGCCCGCGCCAGGTTTCGCGAGACGGTCGTGTGGTCGAGCACGAGGTTCCCGCTCTGGATGATCCCCGCGCCGTAGGCGGAAGCGCCCGTCCCGGCAATTCCACGCGCCGTGTTCTTCCAGACGACCGAGTCGAACAGCCTCAGCGTGCCGCCGGCCGAGTAGATCCCGCCGCCCTGCGCGAGCGCTCCGACAACCGGGGTCGACTCGACGAGATTCCCGGTCACGACCGTTCGCCGCAGTTCGAGCAGCCCGCCGAAGTGGTAGATGCCGCCGCCGTTCGCCAGCTGGGCGACGATCTTGCCGCCCGTGATCCGCAGGTCGATGAGCTTCACGCTCGGCGCACCGCTGATGTTCACCGCGCGGTCGACGCCCTTCCCGCTGATCGTCGCGGTTGGGTTGCCGTCGATGGTGATCTTCTTGTTGATCGTCACCGGCCCGCACGTCCCCTTGACGAGCAGGACGGAGCCGGCCGGCACGGCGTTGATCCGGTTCTGGAGGCTCTGCTTCTTGCAGTCGACCTTGAAGGTCGCAGCCGTCGCCGGCGACGGAGCGAGAAGCACAACCGCCGCGGCCGCCACAAGCATCCAGCGCACGCGCACGCCGAGACTCTGGCAGATGCCTGAGGGCTTGCCTAGGCGGGAATTGCGAGCACGCCGGGCAGTTCCTTGCCCTCGAGCAGCTCGAGCGAGGCGCCGCCGCCTGTCGAGACCCAGTCGATCTGCTCGGCGAGGCCGAGCTCCTCGATTGCGCGCACCGAGTCGCCGCCGCCCACGACCGTGTGCGCATCCGCGGCCGCAACCGCCTCGGCGACCGCCTTCGTCCCCTCGGCGAAGCGCGGCCACTCGAAGACGCCCATCGGGCCGTTCCAGAAGACCGTTCGCGCCTTGGCGATCTCGGCGGCGAACACGTCACGGGTCTCGGGCCCGATGTCGAGCCCGAGCCAGCCTTCGGGGACGGCGTCCCAGGCGGTCAGGCGGAACTCCGCGTCCGCGGAGAACTCGGCCGCCGCGACCACGTCGGTGGGGAGCAGGAACCCCGCGTCGTGGGCGACCTCCTCGGCCATCTTGCCGCCGATCAGGATTGCGTCCGCCGTGCGCCCGAGCGCCTCGAGCACGCCGATCTTGTCCGCGACCTTCGCGCCGCCGAGCACGGCGATGAACGGGCGCGTCGGAAAGTCGAGCAGCGACCCGAGCTCCTCCAGCTCGCGCTCCATGAGCAGCCCCGCGTAGGCCGGCAAGAGATGCGCAACGCCCTCCGTGGACGCGTGCGCCCGGTGCGCCGAGCCGAACGCGTCGTTCACGTACAGGTCGCCCTGCGCGGCCAGCTCGGCGGCGAACGACGGGTCGTTCTTCGTCTCCCGCGGATCGAAGCGCGTGTTCTCGAGCAGCCGCCAGTTCCCGGCCGGGAGCAGCTCGCGCACGCGCGGCTCCACCAGCTGGAGCGAGAGCGCCGGATCCTCGCCCTTGGGCCGCCCCAGGTGCGAGCAGAGGACGAGCTCGGCCGCGCCGCGCTCCAGCAGCAGCTCCAGGGTGGGCAGCGCCGCGCGGATCCGCGTGTCGTCGGCGACCCGGCCGTCGTCGAGCGGCACGTTGAAGTCCACGCGCACGAGGACGCGCTTCCCCGCGACGTCGGCGTCGCGCACGGAACGAGGACGATGCACTAGAGCAGGCGCTGCACGAGGTCGACCAGCCGCGACGAGTAGCCCCACTCATTGTCGTACCAGGCGAACACCTTGACCTCGTGGCCCTTCGCGAGCGTCAGGCCCGAGTCGAAGATGGACGAGTACGGGCTCCCGACGATGTCCGTGGAGACGAGCGGCTCGTCCGAGTAGCGCAGGATCCCCTTGAACGCGCCCTTGTCGGCGAGCTCGGCGAACTTCGCGTTCACCTCGTCCACGGTCACCTCGGAACCGAGGTGCGCGGTCAGGTCGACGAGCGAGCCGTCGGAAACCGGGGCGCGGATCGCGACGCCGTCCACCTTGCCGTTCAGCTCGGGGATGACGATGCCGATTGCCCGCGCAGCGCCGGTCGAGGTCGGGATCAGATTGATCGCGGCGGCCCGCGCACGCCGGAGATCCTCGTGCGGGAGGTCGAGGATCTGCTGGTCGTTCGTATAGGCATGAATCGTCGTCATGAATCCCGATTCGATGCCCCAGGCGTCGTTCAGGACTTTCGCGACCGGGCCGAGGCAGTTCGTCGTGCAGGAGGCGTTCGAGATGATCCGGTGGTTCTCGCGGTCGTAGGCGTCGTCGTTCACGCCGAGCACGAGGGTCACGTCCGGGTCGGTCGCCGGAGCGGAGATGACGACCTTCTGCGCGCCGGCGTCGAGATGCAGCTGCGCCTTGTCGCGCTTCGTGAAGAACCCGGTCGACTCGAGCACCACCTCGACACCTAGGTCTTTCCAGGGAAGATTGGCCGGATCGCGCTCGTTCAGGAGCCGCATCGCGTGGCCTTCCACGACGATCGCGCCGTCCCGGGC
The DNA here is from genome assembly GCA_963716435.1 of uncultured Thermoleophilia bacterium. Taxonomy (GTDB): domain Bacteria; phylum Actinomycetota; class Thermoleophilia; order Gaiellales; family Gaiellaceae; genus CAVRUF01. The sequence continues at coordinate 1,650,274 of OY970312.1, read as the reverse complement.
CTCGACGTCGGTGCCGAGCGGACCGAGCACCGAGTCGTACTTGAGGAGGTGCGCCATCGTCTTGGCGTCGCCCAGATCGTTCAGGGCGACGATCTCGACATCGGCGCCGCTCGCCCGCACCGCGCGGAAGAAGTTCCGCCCGATTCGCCCGAAGCCGTTGATCCCAACCTTCACGCTCACCCGAACCTCCTCATTCGCCGGAACGGTGCGAGTGTATCGAGCGCGCATTTTGCGAGGACTGGTGCTCTCCAAACCCTATGACGCCAAGGATCAATCCGTCATACTCGTTCGTCGAGCGGAGCCGTGCTCGTCCGGTGTTGGATTCAGACCCCGTCCGACGCCTTAGGTCCTGAGCGCGGCCCAAGTCCGGAGGGGAAGGTCGTCCTCGGAGCTTCCCCTCCGGCCCGCTCATTACGACTCGGCAAGACGACGGACGCGCATGAGGCGCCGGTGTACGGCCGCCTTCGTCGCAGGCGGTTTGCAGCGCGCGGCCAGCTCTCGCAGCGACGACGTCGGATGCCGCGTGCGGAGGTCGGCGACCTCTCGGAGTTTCGGATCCAGGTGCTCGAAGCCGCCCTGCTCGCGCAGGTGCTCGATCGCGCGGAGCTGCGCCTCGGCCGCGCCTGACGAGCGGCGGAGATTGGCATGGTCGGCGTTTGCCAGGCGGTTGGCCCGCGCCTTGGTCGCCGACACGACCGCACGCTCGCCGAAGAGGAGCGCCGCCTCCTGCGCGCCGAGGAACGCGAGCAGGTCGGCGACGGTCTCGTTGCCCTTCGCGTACGCGAACGCGTGCGAGCGGCGCTCCGCGGCGCCGAGCGTGAAGCCCTCTCTGGCCGCGAGCCCGGTGAGCAGTTCTGCTCCGTCGAGGTCGTTCGCGCGGAGCTTCCAGGTGCGCATCGCCGGGCCCGGAGACCGAGCCCGCTGCGAGAAAGGAGCCGCGCAGGTAGGCGGCGCGGCAGCAGGAACGCATGACGACGCGCGCCGGCGGCCGCTCGAGCGGCACGAGCCGGGCGCCGAGGATCCCGGCCTCGTTCAGGACCTGGACGGTGCGCGGGTCGTCGTCGAGGTGGATCTGGAAGCGCGATTCCTGCGCGAACGCGGGCCGGTGGAACGTGCGGATCTCACACCGCACGTCATATTCGTGGAGCAGCGCGACCGCCCGGCGGGCGACTGCGTTCGACCCCAGCTCCAGATGCAGTCCGATCCGGCCGCCGCCGCGCAGATGGATCGTCCCGGCGCCGCGCATGAGTGCGGACAGCTCGGCCAGCCGGCAGCACGGCTTGCGCGGATCGATCAAGGCCAGCTCGCTGCGGACGTCCTCGGAAAGGCTCACGGCGCGCCGTCCACGTCGAGCAGGCGCCGCTTGTAGTCGAGGCCGAGCGAGCCGTAGCCGCCCAGCCCGTTCGATGCGACGACGCGGTGGCAAGGGACGATGATCGGAAAGCGGTTCTCGGCACAGATCGACCCGCCGGCGCGCGGCGCCTTCGGCCGGCCCGCGAGCGCGGCCAGCTCGCCGTAGGTGACCGTCTCGCCCGGCGGGATCTTCCGCAGCTCGCGGACGAGGTCGCGCTGGAGCGGCGTACACCAGTCGAGCTCGAGCTCCACGTCGGCGAACCGGTCGCCCGAGCCGGCGAACCAGGCGACGAGCCGGTCGGTCAGCGGGTGCGGCTCGCGGGAGCCCCGAACGGGCTTGGCGGTCGGCAGCTCGTGGTTCACCACCAGCCCGTCGCCGAGCCAGAGCTCACCCGCTCCCCAGCCCGGCACCTCGTACACCAGCGCTTGCACGCTCCATAGAATGCCCCCGATGTCCTCCTCGGGGATCTTCCGCCCGCCGCCGCCGCTCAACGACCCGATCCGCGACTACGCGCCCGGGTCGCCTGAGCGCGAGAGCCTCCAGCGCCGTCTCAAGGAGATGGCCGCCGAGCGGATCGACGTTCCGCTGATCATCGGCGGCGAGGAGATCCGCACCGGCACGACCGCCCAAGCCGTCATGCCGCACGCAAAGACGCACGTGCTGGCCGACGTCCACCAGGGCGGCCCGAAGGAGGTCGAGGCGGCGATCAAGGCATCCGGCGACGCGTGGCAGGACTGGCACCGCGTTCCCTGGGAGGAGCGCGCCGCGGTCTTTCTCCGCGCGGCCGAGCTGCTCGCCGGGCCGTGGCGCGACACGGTCAACGCGGCCACGATGCTCGGCCAGTCGAAGACCGTCCACCAGGCCGAGATCGACGCGGCCTGCGAGCTGGTGGACTTCCTCCGCTTCAACGTCTCGTTCATGCACCGGATCTACGAAGAGCAGCCGATCTCCTCGCCCGGCGTGTGGAACCGCATGGAGTACCGCCCGCTCGAGGGCTTCGTCTTCGCCGTCAGCCCGTTCAACTTCACGGCGATCGGCGGCAACCTGACCAGCTCGCCGGCGCTCATGGGGAACACCGTTCTCTGGAAGCCCGCGTCGACGGCGATGCTCTCCGCCTACTACGTCATGCGCCTCTTCGAGGAGGCCGGACTGCCGCCGGGCGTGATCAACCTCGTCTACGGCAAGGGCTCTGCGATCGGCGACACCGCGCTTGCGAGCCCGCACCTCGCGGGTGTCCACTTCACCGGCTCGACGCCCGTGTTCCAGAGCATGTGGAAGACGGTCGGCGACTCGATCGCCGCGTATCGCAGCTACCCGCGCATCGTCGGCGAGACCGGCGGCAAGGACTTCATCGTCGCGCACCCGTCCGCGAACGTCGATCCGCTCGCGGCGGCGGTCGTGCGCGGGTCATTCGAGTACCAGGGCCAGAAGTGCTCGGCCGCCTCACGCCTCTACGTTCCCTCGAATCTGTGGCCGGAGCTGCGCGAGCGGCTCGAGGCCGAGGTGGCGACGATCCGCATGGGCGACGTCTCGGACTTCGGGAACTTCATGGGTGCGGTCATCGACGGCAAAGCACTCGCAACCCATCGAGCCGCCATCGACGAGGCGCGCGAAAACGCCGACAGCGAGATCGTGGTCGGCGGCGGCGTCGACGACTCCGAGGGCTTCTTCGTCGAGCCGACCGTGATCGCAACCAAGGATCCATCCTTCCGCCTGCTCCGCGAGGAGCTCTTCGGGCCGATCATCACCGCGTACGTCTATCCCGAGGGCGAGTGGGAGCAGACGCTCGAGCTGATCGACTCGACCGCGCCGTATGCGCTCACCGGCGCGGTCTTCTCGGCCGAGCGCGAGCCCGTGATCGAGGCGCAGGAGGCGCTGCGCTACACGGCCGGGAACTTCTACGTGAACGACAAGCCCACCGGCGCGGTGGTGGGCCAGCAGCCGTTCGGCGGCGCGCGGGCCTCGGGGACGAACGACAAGGCCGGCTCGATGTGGAACCTGATCCGCTGGGTCAGCCCGAGGACGATCAAAGAGACGTTCGTCCCGCCGTCCGACTATCGCTATCCCTTCCTCGGCTCCGAGTAGCCCCCGGGGTTCCCGGTGAGCCTGTTCGCGCACGGGATCGGAACGGTCCGGGATCTCCCGGTTCCGAAGTGGCTCTTCCTGTACGGCGCGGGCGCGGTGATCGTCGTCTCGTTCGTCGGGCTCGCGTTCCTCTGGCGCCGACCCGTCTTGGAGGACTACCGCGGCGGGCGCACGCTCGGCTGGGCGCGCGTCTTCCTGGCGCGGGCTACGCGGATCGCCCTCGGCGCGCTCTCGTTCTTCCTCCTCCTGCTCGTCTTCACCACCGGGCTCGTCGGCGAGCGCTCCGAGCTCGGGAACCTCACGCCGACGTTCGTCTACATCGTCTTCTGGCTCGGGCTCACCGCGGCGTCGGCGCTCTTCGGGAACTTCTGGCCGACCGTCAACCCGTGGAAGGCCGCCGCCGACGCCGCCGAGTGGCTGGGCGGCAGGTTCGGCGGCCAGTCGGAGCCGCTCGCCTATCCGGAACGTCTCGGCTGCTGGCCGGCGGCGGTCGGCCTCTTCTCGTTCGCCGCGCTCGAGCTCGCCTTCTACGACCCGTCCGATCCGCGGGCGCTCTCGCTCGCGATCCTCATCTACAGCGCCTACACGTGGATCGGCGCGCTCCTCTACGGCAGCGCCCAGTGGTTCCCCAAGGCGGACGCGTTCACCGTCTACTTCGGCCTGATCGCGCGCATCGCGCCGCTGGCCGCGGAGGAGGGCAAGGTGCGCCTGCGCCCGCCGTTCGTCGGGCTCGCCCGCCTGCGCGATCCGTGGCCGGGGACGATCGCGTTCGTGGCCGTGATGCTCGGCTCGGTCGCGTTCGACGGCTTCAGCCGCACGACGCCGTGGATGAACCGGCGCATCCAGCAGGGGAACATCGAGGGGACGCTCTTCAACGTCGGCGGGCTCCTCCTCGTCGTGTGTGCGATGGCCGGGCTCTACCTGCTCGCCGCGTATCTGGCGCGCCGTCTGTCGGATTCGGATGCCCCGCTCCAGCGCATGTTCATCGCGAGCCTCGTGCCGATCGCGCTCGCCTACGCGGTCTCGCACTACTTCTCGCTCTTCGCCGTCCAGATCCAGTTCATGGTGCCGCTCATCTCCGACCCGTTCGGCTTCGGCTGGGACATCTTCGGGACGCTCGACTGGACGCCGCACGTGGCGCTCTTCACGCCGCACACGATCTGGTACACGCAGGTCGCGGTGCTGATCGTCGGCCACGTCGCCGGACTCGTCCTCGCCCACGACCGCGCGCTGGCGCTCTTCCGCGACGACCCCGCCCGGGCGCTGCGCACGCAGTACCCGTTCCTGGCGCTCATGGTCGCGTACACGGTCGGCGGGCTGTACTTGCTTTCCGTGTCCTAGGCATACTGAATTCGTGCATTTGGCTTGGCGGATCGGGCTCGGAATCGCCTGTGCTGCGTTGGCCGTGGGGCTGTTCGTCGCGTGGGGGCCGGTCGATGCCGAGACAGCAGCGGCCCCGGCCACTACGACGACGACCGCGACAGAGCCGACCACGACCGCGGCGGCGAACAACGGGCCGCTCGAGGCGACGCTCGAGCTGACGGCCGAGGGCATCGCCGAGCCGGTCTCCCTGAGCGTCGGCGCGGGCCAGCCGATCACGCTGATCGTCAAGGCGCCGTTCCTCGCGCACCTCGCGCTCGTGGGCGACGACGAGGCCGGCGGCTTCCTCGAGCCCGGCACGACGACGCTGAACTTCACCGTGAAGGAGCCGGGCACGTATCCGATGCAGGTGCACACGGACGCGCCCGAGCCGCTCGAGATCGGCGACCTCGTCGTCGTTGCCGCTCCCTAGCTAGGCGCCGCCGGTGCGGTGCAGGGCCGCATGAATCTCGCGGCCGGTCTTCGCGGGGACGCCGTCGATGCCCTCGAACTCCTCCGGGGCCGCGGCCAAGAGGCGCTCGGGCGAGCCGAAGTGCTTGAGCAGCGCCCGCTTGCGAACCGGGCCGACGCCGGGGAGTGTGTCGAGGATCGACTGGTGCGCCTCCGCCCCGCGCCGCTGCCGGTGGAAGCCGAGCGCGAACCGGTGCGCCTCGTCGCGGACTCGCTGGAGGAGCTGGAGCCCGGCCGACCCCTGGGGTAGCCGAACCGCAGACGGGCGTCCCGGCAGGAAGACCTCCTCCTCGCGCTTGGCGAGCGCGATCACGGCCACGCGCGGCAGCTCGAACTCCTTCATCGCCTTGAGCGCCGCCGAGAGTTGGCCCTTGCCGCCGTCGATCACGACGAGGTTCGGCGTGACGGCGAACGACTCGTCGTAGTCGTCCGCCTCGATCGCGCGGACCCGGGCAAAACGGCGCGAGACGACCTCGCCCATCATCTTGAAGTCGTTCTGGCCCGCCGCTCGGATCCCGAACTTGCGGTAGTGCGCCTTCTTCGGCAGCGCGTCCTGGAAGACGACCATCGAACCAACCGGAGCCGTGTCTTGAATGTTCGAGATGTCGAAGCACTCGATGCGCAGCGGCAGACTCTCCAGGTTGAGCGCCTCGCGGAGCTCCTCGAGCGCCTCGACCCGGCGCAGGCGGCGGCGCTCGCCTTCGGCCGCGTCCTGCTCGAGCGCGAGCTCGGCGTTTTGCGCGGCCAACTCCTGCAGGCGGCGCTTCTCCCCCCGGCGGGCCGGGCGCACCTCGACCCGGGAGCCGCGCAGCTCGGAGAGGAAATCCTCGAGCGCCTCGTTCTCGCCCGCGGCTGCGGGGATGACGATCTCCGGCGGCACGGCGGGCGCGCTGCCGTAGTACTCGAGGCAGAACGCCTCGATGAGCGTCGCGAGATCCTGGCCGGCGACGTTCTCGAGGTGGAAGCTGTGCCTATCTACAAGGCGTCCCCCGCGCAGCGGGAAGACCTGGACGGCCGCGCGGTCGCCGGCGGTCGCGATGCCGATCACGTCGATCGTGCCGATCGCGCGCTTGTCGGCCGCCTGCCGCTCGGCCAGGTGGCGGACGGATTTGAGCCGGTTGCGGCAGCGCGCCGCCTCCTCGAACCGCTGCGCCTCGGCGGCCGCCTTCATCTTCGCCTCGAGCGAGCGCAGAATCGGCCGCGTCTCCCCGCCGAGGAACTCGACGACCCCGTCGATGATCGCCCGGTAGTCCTCCTGGTTCACGTAGCCGACGCACGGCGCGAGGCAGCGCTCGATGTGGAAGTCGAGGCACGGGATCCCCGAATGGCGCCCGGGCTGCGGCCCCTCGCACGGCCGGTAGGGGAAGGCGCGGTTCAAGACGTCGAGCGTCTCGCGCACCTTCTTGGCGTTCGCGTACGGGCCGAAGTAGACGACGCCGCGCCGGTGCCGCTCGCGCGTGAACATGACCCGCGGGAACTCGTCCTCGACCGTGACGGCGATGTACGGGTACGACTTGTCGTCGCGGAGGCGCACGTTGAACGGCGGCCGGTGGCGGCGGATGAGGTTCTGCTCCAGATGGAGCGCCTCCGGCTCGGTCGAGGTGACGATCACCTCGATCCGCTCGACGCGCGCGACCATCTGCTCGAGCCCGATGCGGGCGTCGCCGGCGCGGAAGTACGAGCGGACGCGTGAGCGGAGCGTCTTCGCCTTGCCGACGTACATGACCTCGTCCCGCGCGCCGCGAAAGAGGTAGACGCCGGGCTTCGCGGGCAGGGCCTTCACCTGCGCCTCGATGCGCTCCTCACGGGTCTCGTCGGCCGTTGCGGGCATGCCCGTGGAGCGTAGCCGCGCGCTCCGCCGCCACCGGGCCGGCGTAGCTAAGGGTCCATCCGCCCCACCCAGGGTGGGGTGAATTCCCACCCGCCGCCCACCGAAGAGCCTACGGCTAGAGCTGTGACGTGTCTGTGCCCGGGTGTGCCGATTCAGCGCCGGAGCCGTGCCGATTTTCCTCGGCCCACGCAAGTGCGCGGGATTGGAGGCTCCGCCGCGTACGGCTGCTTTGCATCGACGTACGCGTCCCAGTCGCCGCCGGCCGCGGCGGCGAGTTCGCGCTTCGCGGCGGCGTAGCGCTCCGCCTCGTCCGGCCGCGCGCGCAGATAGTCGCGAAACGCCAGGTGTCCCTCGCAGAGCGGACCGCCGAGCTCGACCGCGTGGACGTGGTGTGTCCGCTCGTCGCCGCCCTTGCGGAAGAACTCGCGCCCGGGGATCCCGTACTCGCCGAGGTACTCGTAGCCGAGCGCCTCCATGGCGGGAACCCCAGGAGCAATGTCGAGCGGCCGCAGCCCGGCCAGCAGATCGAGCACCGGCTTCGCCACGAGCCCAGGCACCGCAGTCGAGCCGATGTGCTCCACGGCGACCGCACCGAGGGCCACGCGAACCAGCCCGGCCTCCTCCGCGGCCCGCGCCGGCCAGGCCGGATCCCACTCCACAAGCATCAGGCGCACGCGCGGATCCTAGGAAGAGCGCGCCCGCCCTGCCCGCCGGGCGGACGCGCCTTCACATCCACGGTAGGCGTCAAATTCGCACCGATTGCGCACCAAACGCGCTGGACGACGCACGAGACGGTTACGATTTTCCCCGTGGAGACCGAGTCCACCGCCGACCAGTACATCGCGTACACGCTCTACCGCCTCGATCCGGCGTGGCGCCGGCTCCCGGTGGAGGAGCGCATGGCGGCCAAGGACGCCTTCGCCGAGGTGCTGGAGACCTGGGCCGAGCGGATGGGCCTCCACACGTACAGCCTCGTCGGCGTGCGACCCGAGGCCGACTTCATGGTCTGGAAGCTGACCGAGCGGTTCGAGGATCTCCGCGAGCTCGCCACCGACCTGAACGCGACGCCGCTCGCCGGCTGGCTCGACACGCCCTACTCGTACCTCGCGGCCACGCGTCCGTCGAAGTACTTCGAGCGCGATCCGCGCCGGCCTCCGCGCCGCGTCATCCCGCGCGGGGCGCCTTACCTCGTCGTCTATCCGTTCGTGAAGATCCGCCCCTGGTACGCGCTGACCATGGAGGATCGGGGCCGGGCAATGCGCGAGCACGCCGAGGTCGGCGCGCAGTTCGTCACGATCACGAACCACACGACCTACTCCTTCGGGATCGACGACCAGGAGTTCATGACCGCCTTCGAGTGCGAGGCGCCGTCCGACTTCCTCGAGCTGATGATGACGCTCCGCGAGACCGAGGCGAGCAAGTACACCGAGCGCGACACGCCGATCTTCGTCGGCGAGGCCGTGCCGATCCGAGCCATCCTGGATTCGCTGGATGGCGCGAACGCTCGCGTCAGTACCGCTCAGTAGCCGTACGTGTGCTGGTCCTGCCAGACGCGCCACATGACGAACCCGCACGCGCCCAGGACGACGAAGAACACGAGCGCCTCGAGGCCGTTCTCCGGGTACGGCAGGACAAACGAGCCGACCAGGTTCACGAGGATGACCGCCGCGGCCCCGTAGAACGCCACGCGCGCGCGGCCCGGCCAGAGCGCGATCTCGCCGCGGTGCGTGCGCCACAGCCGGTAGAGCACGATCGCGAGCACGACCATGAACGCGATCTGCAGGGCGAGCAGCACGAGCCCGAGCCCGATGTCGCCGGCCGTGCCGGACGCAGTGATCAGAGCGGCGACCGCGATGATGATCAGCGCGCCGCGCAGCGTCGGATTGGTGCGGGGGTTCCAGTCCATCAGCCGGAGGTCGTGTAGGCGCGGACGGCGAGCGCCCCCGCGAGGAGGGCGGCCCCGGAGAACCAGGCGAGCCGCTTTGCCGGGACGGGCGGCGCGTAGATCCACGGCGAGAGCACGACGGCGAGCGAGAGCGTCCCGTACAGGTAGTGCAGCTGGTCGGCCGCCCGCAGCCCGTCCGAGACCAGCAGCAACCCGAGCGCGACCTGCGCGATCACGATCGCCTGCGCGGCCGCGAGCACGTGCGCGTAGAGGCGGTTCGGCGGGCGCTTGCGGATGACGTAGTAGAAGCCCCAGCCGGCCGCGAGCGCGTCGGCGGCGATGACGAGGATCGCGTTCCAGGCGTGCGCTTCGAGCATGCGGCGGAGCGTACCGCGCGGCATCTAGACTCGGCGCGTGGTCGATCAAGGAGAGCCGGCGCCGGACTTCGAGCTCGCCTCGGACACAGGCGAGAAGGTCAAGCTCTCCGATTTCCGCGGCAGCTCCGTCGTCCTGTTCTTCTATCCCAAGGACGACACCTCCGGCTGTACCAAGGAGGCGTGCCAGTTCCGCGACGCGTACTCGGAGTTCCGCGCGAAGGGCGCGGTCATCCTCGGCGTGAGCCCCGACGGCGAGGCGTCGCACGTGAAGTTCCGGGACAAGTACGAGCTGCCGTTCACGCTCCTGTCCGACCCGGACAAGGAGGTCGCAAAGGCCTACGGCGTGTGGCGCGAGAGGAAGATGTACGGGAGGTTGTCGCTCGGCATCCACCGCTCCACGTTCGTGATCGGCCCCGACGGGACGGTCGTGGAGGCGATGCGCGGCGTCAAGCCGGACGGGCATCCCGAGCAAGTGCTCGCGGCGCTCTAGCGGGTACGGGACAGCTGCAGCAGCTTCTTGCGAAGGAGCTTCTGCAGGGCGGCATCCTCGGCGGTCCCGGGCAGCGGCGCCCCGCTGGGCGGCACGAGCCCCTGCTTGACGGCGGCGCCGCACATCTGCCGAACGGCCTGGAAGAAGAGATCCCGCGGCGGAAGGTTTTCCTTCGCGGGCTGCGCATCCCAGCCGCTATACCCCATCGCTACGCAGCGGTCGCGGCGCGTGACCTCGTGCTTCTTCGCGAGGTGGTACTGAGAAACCGCGAGCTCGTTGAAGACGAGTGTCTGGAAGCGGGCGGCGCCGATCTCCGCGATCACGGCCAGCGTCACGTCGCGCCCCGCCTGTTCGGTCATGGTGCCGTCCTCCGCGACCAGCCCACGTTCGATCCCGAGCGCGCACACCTTGGGCACGAGCAGCGCGTAGGCGTTCGGAGGGACACCCTGCGTCGCCGGGCTTCCCGAGCGGTCGTACTCCTCGCGCATGCCCCTGATGCAGCGATCCGAGAGGGCAACCTCGCCCTCCTCGCCCACGTACGTGCGCAGGTGACCCAACGCGAAGGCCGCGAACACGACGAGCGCGAACGAGCCGACCCCGATCGCCACCGGACCAGCCCACCAGGGCAGCCGGGGAGGATCACCCTCGAAGTCGTCGTAGCCGCTCGGGGCGTCGAGCGCGCCGTTCATGCGCATGAGCGCCCAGATGCCGCCGGCGATCATCAGGAAGCCGAAGACGTACGCCGCGCGCTGGCCGGCACCATATGCGCCGCCCCCTGATGGGAGCCCACGCGCGACGATGAGCGCTCCCCAGAGGGTGAGGACGACGGCGGCGATGCGGTTGAGCGTTGCTCGCTTGGACATGTCCAAGCCGCGGGCGGATGTGTGCGGCTCCTGTCCTCAGGATCGGCGGGGGCCGATCGATTCCGTCCCTCGCGAGAGGGATCGCCCCGGTTCTGCCTCTGTAGAAGTGCGGATGAGAGGACTTGAACCTCCACGAGCCGAAGCCCACACGGACCTGAACCGTGCGCGTCTACCAATTCCGCCACATCCGCGCGGTCGTCTGAGTTTAGCGGCGCGCTGAGCCCGGCTAGCGCCGGTGGGAGCTGTCGTCGTGCTCCTCGAGCACCGGCAGGTTCTCGAGGTCGCGCCGGACGCTGCGGGCGAAGTCGTCGTCGACTCCCTCGCCGTCGCCTTCGATCAACGTCAGTTCGGTCTTGCGTCGCAACCGGGCGCGTGCCTCACGCGCGTCGGCGCGGAACCGGGATGTGAGCCGGGGCCATTCCGCCGCAAGCACAAGCAGAACGGTGAGCGTGAGGAGTGCTGCGGCAAAGATCCCCATGGAGCCATGGTAGCGCGCCTCGCCTCCCGGATGGTGGCGATTTGCACGCCTTCCTCCCGCCGGTCACGTCCTCTTCGGACATGTCCAACGCCCGTTCCCCCGGGGGACCCCCCATGACAGATCCCCCTGCGATCTAGCGTAAGGCCCCAATCCGCGCATGTGCGTGACGAACGTGCCGGAAACGCGCCGAACCAGTGACAAGAGCGCTAATTTCGCGGCGCGCCGCGGCCGATACCGAGAGCAATGCGCCAGGACGTCTGGATTCCCCTCGTCATCGTCTTCGCGTGGCTCACCGTGGCCCGGGCGATGCTCGTCTACGCACACAAGCTGCCGCCCACGTGCCACCGCTGCGGGCTGCGCTTCGAGCGGCGGCACCTGGGCGAGCCCATCTGCCGCTGCGGCGACTAGCCGTCCGTGGCCGGCGCGTTGCGTCGCTTGCGGACCCAGCGGAAGGCCTCGATCAGACCCGTCACGGCGAGGGCGATCCCGAACGCGAGCAGGAAGCCCTTGACCGGGCTGTCCTCGAACGCCTTGCCGCCGAAGTAGCCGAGCAGCGCGGCGTAGCTCGCCCACAGGAACCCGGCGATCACGTCGAACGCGAAGAACCGCCGCCACGGGTACTCGAGCGTCCCGGAACCGAACGTGACGATGATCCGCCCGCCCGGGATGAACCGGCCGATGATGATGAAGTAGCCGCCGCGTTCGGCAAGCGAGCGTTCGAGCTGGTCGATCCGGGCTTGATGCTTGACGCCGAAGAAGCGCTCGATGATCCGATGGCCGACCGTGCGTCCGATCCAGTACGAGACGTTGTCGCCGAGGATCGCCCCGCCTGCGGCCACCAGGATGACGAGCCAGAGCGTGAGGTCGCCGTTGGACGCCGCCACGCCCGCGCCGATGACGATCGTCTCGCTGGGAACGAACGGGAGGATCGCGTCCAGCGCCGCGACGGCGAAGATGCCCGGGTACACCCAGCCCGAGTCGAGGACGGTGTCGGTCAGTGACTCGAACACCGGGCCAACCTACGGGAAGAGGTCGCGGACACGCGGCATGACGAGATCCCTCGCCGTGCCGTCGCCCGGCGGCAGCTCGGCGCCGCGAATCAGAGCTGCGGGCACCCCGCGCGTCTTGCCCAGCACCAGCTCGGCCGCGCCCGCGAGCTCGTCCGCGACCGCGATCACCGTGCCGGCGAGGACGCGGCCGCGCGCGTCGGACTGTCCGCGCAGGTCGAGGAGCGGGGCGAGCCCGGCGACGCCGATCGCCACGTCCGTCGTTCCGTCGCGCCACGCGCGGCCGAACGAATCGCTCACGATCACCGCGGGCGCGACGCCGAACCGCGCGCCCAACGCATCCCGCAGCGCGCGGGCCGACGCATCTGGATCCAGGGGGAGCAGCACGGCCCAGCCCTCGTCGGGCGCGTTCGAGCGGTCCACGCCGGCGCTCGCGCACACGAAGCCGTGCTCCGTCTCGGCGATCACGAAGCTCGTCGCGCTGCCGCCGCACCGCCGCGGCCTCGCGGAGCACCAGCTCGAGCCCGCCCGGATCGCGCTCGATCCGCCCCTCGGCCTTCGACACGACCTTCTGGGCGACCACCACGACGTCCCCCGCCTCGAGGCCGCCCGCGCGTTCGATCGCATCCCCGACGAGCGCCGCCAGGTCATCCCCGGGGCGCACCTCCGGGATCCCCTGAAGCGGCGAGATCGTGACCATCTACAGGCCGGTGACCGTGATCCCGCTGCGCGCGCGATGGCGGATGTTCACGCTCACGAGGACGGCGGTGAACGGCTCGAGCCAGCGCGCGACCTCCAGGCGGCCCACATCGACGGCGCGGCCGGTGACCACGCGCTCGGCGATCGCAGCCACCACGGCCTTCGCCTCGTCGTCGTCGCCCGCGAGGAGCACGTCCTCGTCCAGCGGATGCTCGACGTCGGCCAGCGCCTTCGCGCTCAGCGTCGTGAACCCGGCGACGACCCTGGCCTCCGGGGCCGCCCGCGCGGCCAGCTCGGCCAGCGACAGGTCGCCCGGCTCGGCGAAGGCCTTGCCCTCGCGGACGCCCACGGGAGCCGCGACGCTCACGACGATCTTCCCGGCGAGCTTCCGACGCCAGCGCGCGGGCGGTGGCCTCGACTCCGCCGGGCGGGGTGCAGAGGAAGACGATGTCCGCCGACGCCGCCTCGGCGTTCGCGACCGCCTCGCCCTGCGGGTTGCGGGAGCCGATCACGACCTCCTCCCCGGCCGCGCGCAGCCGCGCCGCGAGCCCCTGGCCGAAGCCTCCGGTACCGCCGACGAGGCCGATCACAGCGCCTCCAGGATCGCGCGGCCGACGTCGGCGCGCGTTGCGGGATCGGCCATCACGATGGGCGCCACGATAGCCCGTAGCCCGAGCGCCTCGATCCGATCGGCCAGCGCGGCATCCTCCGGATCGATGACGAAGGCATCGGCGAGCCTCGGCGTAGATCTGCGCCACGCCGGCCGCGCTCGCCTCGCGCTCCTGGGTGACGAGCATCCCGGCGAGCGGCCCGCGCAGCGCCTGCCCGCCCACCATCGGCGAGATCGCGACCACATTCGGGTGGCCGGCGACCGCCGCTTCGATCCCGGGCACGGCGAGGATCGGCTGAATGGAGACGAACGGATTGGACGGCGCAAGAAACACGGTCTCGGCATCGCGGATCGCGTCGAGCACCCCGGGCGCGGGCACCGCCGCCTCGGCGCCGTCGAAGCGGACCGCCAGCACCGGGTCGGCATGCCGACGCTCGACGAACCACGTCTGGAACGGGATCTCACCGTCCGCCGTGACGATCTGCGTGCGCAGACGGCCGTCCGTCGCCGGGAGGAGACGCACGCCCACGCCGAGCTCCGAGGCGAGCCCCGCGAACACGTCGGACAGGGGAACGCCCGCCCGAAGCGCCTCGGAGCGGACGAGGTGCAGCCCGATGTCCCGGTCGCCGAGCGTGAACCAGTCCTCGCCGCCGAGCGCGCGCACCTGGTCGAGCGCGCCGTACGACTCATCCCGGACGCCCCAGCCGCGTTCCTCGTCGAGAAGGCCGGCGAGCGTGTAGAGCACGGTGTCGAGATCCGGAGAGACGTGCAGCCCGAGGATCTCGAGGTCGTCCCCGACGTTGCCGATCGCGGTGACCTGCTCCGCTCCGGCCGCGCGCGCGAGCGAGTCGACGAACCGCGAGCCGCCGAGCCCGCCGCAGAGCACCGTGTAGGGACGCATGGCGGCACGCTACCGGCCCCGGGAATCGTGCCGAAGATGACTTTCGTTGACAGAGCGCGCGGGAAGGAGAAGGATCAAAAACGCCGTTATGTCGTTCCTCTCGCCGCTGCTCATCAAGACGTCCGCTGCGCTCGACCGGCGCTTCGGCTGGGACCGGCTGCCTCGGTTGCTCGGCGTCTACACGGTCGCCGGGATCCGCACGCGGCTTCGGCGTGAGAACCTCTACGACACCGAGACGGTGCATTCGCCTCCTCCGCCGCCCGGCGGCGTGCCCGCGCGCTACCTGCGCGCCCGCTCGATCGACGGCACCTACAACGACCTGAACGATCCGCGAATGGGCTCGATCGGCTCGCGCTTCGGGCGCAACGTGCCGATCGGCGACACGTTCCCGCAGCCCGAGCCGGCGATCCTCGAGCCGAACGCCCGGACGGTCAGCAGGGAACTCCTCACCCGCGAACGGTTCATCCCCGCGACGACGCTGAACCTGCTCGCCGGCGCGTGGCTCCAGTTCGAGGTGCACGACTGGTTCAGCCACGGCAAGAACGAGGTCGACCGGCCGTGGGAGCTCGACCTCGCCGACGACGACACCTGGCCCGAGCGGCCGATGCGCATTCCGAAGACGCGTCGCGACCCGACCTCCGACGAGGATCCCTCGACGCCGCCGACCTACGTCACGGCCGACAGCCACTGGTGGGACGGCTCGCAGATCTACGGCAGCGACGCGGGCTTCGCGCACGCGATCCGCGCGGGCGCCGGCGGCAAGATCCGCATCGACGAGCAGGGCCTCCTCCCCGCCGATCTCGCCGAGCACGTCGATCTCGAGGGCGTCGCCGCGAACTTCTGGGTCGGGCTCGGGATCCTGCACACGCTCTTCTCCCTCGAGCACAACGCGATCTGCGACGCGCTCCACGCCGAGAACCCGTCGTGGACGGACGAGGATCTCTTCGATCGCGCCCGCCTCGTGAACGCGGCGCTGATCGCGAAGATCCACACGGTCGAGTGGACGCCGGCGATCGTCGCGCACCCGACCACGAAGCTCGGGATGAACGCGAACTGGTGGGGCCTCATGGGCGAGCGCTTCACGAAGAAGTTCGGCCGGATGGGCAAAAGCGAAGTGCTGAGCGGGATCCCCGGATCGCCGACGAACCACCACTCCGCGCCCTACTCGCTGACGGAGGAGTTCGTCGCCGTTTACCGCATGCACCCGCTGCTGCCGGACGACTTCACCTTCCGCTCTCTGGAGAACGACCACGTGCTGAAGGAGCTGACCTTCCCGGAGATCGGCGCGATCCAGACGCGCGCCCGCCTGGAGGAGCTCGGCGTCGCGAACTCGCTCTACTCCTTCGGCGTCTCGCATCCGGGCGCGATCACGCTGCACAACTACCCGCGCTTCCTCCAGGAGCTCAGGCGCCCCGACGGGTCCCTGCTCGATCTCGCGGCGGTCGATGTCATGCGCACGCGGGAACGTGGCGTGCCGCGCTACAACGACTTCCGCGAGCTCTTCCACAAGAAGCGGGTCAGCTCATTCGAGGATCTGACCAAGAAGCCGCAGGCCGCCGAGGAGCTCGAGGCGATCTACGGGGACATCGACAACCTCGACCTGATGATCGGCCTGTACGCCGAGCCGCTCCCGCGCGGGTTCGGGTTCAGCGACACCGCCTTCCGCGTCTTCGTCCTCATGGCCTCGCGCCGGCTGAAGAGCGACCGGTTCTTCACGCGCGATTACCGGCCGGAGATCTACTCGCCGACGGGCTTCAAGTGGGTGCAGGAGACGACCATGAGCGACGTGCTCCTGCGCCACTACCCCGAGCTGGCGCCCGCGCTGCGCGGCGTCGACAACGCCTTCGCGCCCTGGAACCACGTGGCATGAACGGCGTCGAGCTGACACCAGGCCTGTGGAGCGTCACCCAAAAGAAGGGCGGCCGCGTCCACGCGTTCCTCTGCGACGACGGAAACGAGCTGACGCTCGTGGACACGCTCTTCGACACCGACGGCAGGCGGATCCTGGCGCTGCTCGACCAGGTCGGGAAGCAGCCCTCGGATCTGAAGAACATCATCATCACGCACGGGCACCGCTCGCATCTCGGTGGGCTCGCGGCCCTGGCCGAGATCTCGGGCGCCACCGTGCACGCGCATCCCTGGGAGGCGGACATCGTCGGCGGCGACCGCGAGGCGCAGCGCGTCAGCCTCATTCCGGGCAAGCCGCTGCGGACGTACTTCCCGTTCCAGTTCGGATCCGCGCTCGGGCTCGGCAAGCATCCGCCGCGGAAGGTCGACCACCAGGTTGCGGGCGGCGACCGCATCGGGCCGCTGCACGTCCTCGACGCCGCCGGCCACTCACCCGGGCACCTGGCGTTCTGGTGGCCGGAACGAAACGCGCTGATCGCCGGCGACGCGATCGCGACGTGGCCCTCGTTCCTCCCCGGCTGGCCGTCGTTCACGCTGAACGAGCGCGCCCACCGCGCCACGCTGCGCCGCCTCGTCGAGATCGAGCCCGAGATCCTCATGGTCGGCCACGGCGAGCCGATCCTCTCCGGTGCCCGCGCCAAGATCCGCGACCTGGTGGACGAAGTCGAAAAGTAGGCGGCGTGACCGGCGGACCGCTGCGTATGCTCAGCGGGTGCTCGCGATCGTGCCGGTCAAGAGCCTTTCGGACGCCAAGACGCGGCTCGCCCCCGCCCTGGCCCCGGCCGAGCGCGAGCGGCTCGTCGTGCAGATGCTGGACGCGGTGCTGGCGGCTTGCTCCGCCGCTGCGTCGGTTCGCGAGGTTCTCGTCGTGTCGCCCGATCCCGAGCTGGGGCGCGGGTTTCCCGTGCTCGTGGACGCCGGAGCCGGGCACGGGCCCGCGCTTGCTCTGGCACTCGCCGACGCACGGGCGCGCGACGGCGCCGTCGTCGTGATGGCGGACTGTCCCTTCGTGACGGCGGCGTCGCTCGACGCGTTGGTCGCGGCCGCGGATCCTCTGGCGCTGGTGCCCGCGACGGACGGCGGGACGAGCGCGCTCGCGTTGCGCGACCCTTCGCTCGTCGCGCCTGCCTTCGGCGTTCCCGGGAGTGCCGCGGTCACGATTGCGCGTGCGCGGGCCGTGGGGATCGAGGCGGTTCTGGTGGACGATCCGTCCCTGGCCTTCGACGTCGATCGTCCGGGCGATCTCGACCGGGTGTTCGCGGCATGAACCTGCTCGAGCGTCCGCTCGACGATCTCCTCGCCGAGGCGCGCGCGCTGCGCGAGGAAGGCCACGGCCGCGTGGTCACGTACTCGCCGAAGGTCTTCATCCCGCTGACGAAGCTCTGCCGGGACGTGTGCCACTACTGCACGTTCGCGAGGCCGCCGCGCCGCGGCGAGCGCGCGTACCTGACGGCGGACGAGGTGCTCACGGTCGCGAGGGCCGGCGCCGCGGCCGGGTGTCACGAGGCGCTCTTCACGCTCGGCGACAAGCCGGAGCTGCGCTACCGCGCCGCGCGCGACGAGCTCGCGGAGCTCGGTTGCGAGACGACGATCGAGTACCTGGCGTGGATGTGCTCGCTCGTGCTGGAGGAGACCGGGCTTCTTCCCCATGCGAATCCCGGCGTGATGACGCGCGAGGAGCTGACGCTGCTCCGCGGCGTGTCGGTCTCGCAGGGGATCATGCTGGAGACCTCCGCGGATCGGTTGTCCGAGCGCGGCGGCCCGCATTTCGGCTCGCCCGACAAGATCCCGGCGCGGCGGCTGGAGACGATCGCGCTCGCCGGGGAGCTCGCGATTCCGTTCACGAGCGGCGTGCTGATCGGGATCGGCGAGACGCGGGCGGAGCGGCTCGACGCGCTGCTCGCGCTTCGCGATCTGCATGAGCGGCACGGGCACATCCAGGAAGTGATCGTCCAGAACTTCCGGGCGAAGCCGGGGACCAGGATGGCGTCGGCCGCCGAGCCGCCCCTGGAGGAGTTGCTTTGGACGGCCGCGGCCGCGCGCGTCCTATTCGGCCCGGAGATGCACATCCAGGCGCCGCCGAACCTTTCGTACGACGACTTCCCGCGGCTGCTCGAGGCGGGGATCGACGACTGGGGCGGCGTGTCGCCCGTGACGCTCGACCACGTCAATCCCGAGGCGCCGTGGCCGGGGATCGAGCGGCTGCGGGAAGCGACCGAGGCGGCCGGGCTCGAGCTCGCGCCGCGGCTGGCCGTGTACCCGGAGTACGTGGCCGATCTCGACGAGTGGGCGGACCCGAACGTGGCCCCGGCGATCCTGCGGCACTCCGATGCGAGCGGCCTGGCGCGAGAAGACCCGTGGCACGCCGGCTCTGCCGTTCCGCCGCCCGCTGGCCTCCTCTCGCGCGGGCCCGAGTGCCGGGAGGATCCCCCACCCCTACTTCAAACGGTACCGGCGAAGTCCGCACGTGTCAGTAACGGAACAGCGCCGATTTTGGGCCAATCGATCCACAGCGGCCGGAACGGACACGGCTCGCCCGTGGAGCGCGCGCTCACCCGAAGCGCGGCCGGCCGCGAGCTTGACGAGGACGATCTCACCGCGCTCTTCGAGGCGCGCGGTCGCGACTTCCGCGCCGTGACGCAGGCAGCGGACGACCTTCGCCGCGAGACGAACGGCGACACGGTCAGCTACGTCGTCACGCGGAACGTGAACTACACGAACGTCTGCTACTTCCGCTGCGGCTTCTGCGCGTTCTCCAAAGGGAAGCTCGCGGCGAACCTGCGCGGCGCCCCGTACCTCGTCCCGGTGGACGAGATCGCCCGTCGCGCGCGCGAGGCCTGGGAGCGCGGCGCAACCGAGATCTGCCTCCAGGGCGGCATCCATCCCGCGTTCACGGGCGAGACGTACCTCGAGATCGTCGCGGCGGTGAAGGACGCCGTGCCCGGGATGCACGTCCACGCGTTCTCGGCCCTCGAGGTCTGGCAGGGCGCGGCCACCCTGGGCCTCCCGCTCGACGACTACCTCGAGCGGCTCCGCGACGCCGGCCTCGCCTCGCTCCCCGGCACGGCCGCGGAGATCCTCGACGACGAGGTCCGCGCCGTCCTCTGCCCGGACAAGGTCAGCACGCGGCAGTGGCTCGCGGTACACGACGCCGCGCACCGCGCCGGCCTCAATTCGACGACGACGATCATGTTCGGCGCGGTCGAGGGCCCGCGATCCTGGGCGCGCCACCTGGTCGAGTTGCGCGAGCAGCAGCGGCGCACCGGAGGCTTCACCGAGTTCGTTCCGCTCCCGTTCGTGCACATGGAGGCGCCGATCTTCCTCAAGGGCCGCGCCCGCACCGGCCCGACCTTCCGCGAGGCGATCCTCATGCACGCGGTCGGCCGGCTCGCGCTGCACCCGTGGATCACGAACGTGCAGGCGTCCTGGGTGAAGCTCGGCGTCGCCGGCGCGCAGGCCGTCCTCAACGCGGGCGCGAACGACCTGGGCGGGACGCTCATGAACGAGTCGATCTCCCGCGCGGCCGGCGCCGAGCACGGCCAGGAGTTCCCGCCCGAGGCGATGGAGGACGCGATCCGCGCGATCGGCCGCACCCCTCGGCAGCGCACGACGCTCTACGGCACGCCCGACCCCGAGCGCACCCAGGCGTCCTTCGGCGCGCCGCCGCTGGCGGAGCCCGTGAACCCGAGCGTGAACGACGCGAACCTGCACCGTCCGAAGCGGCTCGTTCGGCCCGGACTCGCCGTCCGCTAGAGATCGAGAGTGTTGGCCGCCGCCCCGGCCGGCCCGTTCGGCGCGCCGCCGGATCCGCCGGAACCGATGTGGAACGTCAGCATCGAGCTCGTGACGATCGCCCCGCCGCCGGAGACGATCCCGATCGACGGTCCGCCGGAGCCGCCTCCGCCGATGCCGCCGTTGCCGCCCTTCGCGCCGTCGCCGCCACCACCGCCGGCCTTGCCCTCGTCGTATCCTGCTCCGCCCGGGCCGCCTGCCGCCCCGCCGCCGCCGGTCTGCCCGAGCGATCCGGCGCCGCCTGCACCGGCCGCGCCGGTCGTGAGCGTCGAGCCTGCGATCGTCACCGTGCTCCCCCAGGCGTAGAGCGCGAACGAGCCGCCACCGCCCCCACCGCCGTTACCGGCCGCGCCGCCGGCGCCGCCCGCGCCACCGCCCCCACCGCCGCCGCCCCAGTCATTGCACGTGCCAGTCGAATGGGTGCTTCCGCCGCCTGCGCCCCCGCCTCCGCCCTGGCCCCGTACACCGGCGCCGCCCGTGCCGCCGGTGACGGGCGCGTACCCTCCCGCGCCGTAGCCAGACGACCCGGCGGCCCCCGCGGCTCCGTTGCCGCCGGGCGAGCCGTCGCCGCCGTCGCTGCCGGCCATGCCGGACACACCAGGGCCGCCGAGGGCACCGCCAGGCGAGGGCTGGCCGCTGCTTCCAGCCGCGTTGGCGCCGTTCGTGATCGCGCCGCGCCCGCCCTGTCCGCCGTTCGCCGTCGAGTCCTGCGCGTTGGTACCGGGCGCCGTGAACAGAGGCGGATCGGTCTGGTCTCCCGCGCAGTAGATGTATGAGTCGTCCTCGAACCCTGCCGCGCCGGTCTGTCCGACGGTACCCGAGGCCGCCGGCTGCACGTACCCGACGCCGTCCGCGCCGGGGCTGCCGGCGCCGGCCTCAAGGGTCACCGCGACAAGCGAGACCTGCGAGCCGGCGGCCCGAAGCCCGTACGCGCTCCCGCCCGCCGTCGTTCCGCTCAGCGTCAGGAGCTGGAGCGCCACGCCCGCGACGCCGGAGGCGATCGCGCCTTGCGGCGATCCGTGGATCACGGTCGCGTTGACCAGGGAGCGCGACCACTGGGCGCCTTCATAGCCGCCGTAGACCCCGATGCCGGCCCTGAGGACGATTCCCGTCCCCTCCTCGTACGAGCCGCCCGCCACGAGGACGGCCGTACGGCCAGAGACCTGAGCCGCATCGAGCGCCGCCGTGACGGTGCGCATCGGCGCGGCCGGCAGCAGGCCGGAGGCGCCGTCGTTCCCGAGCGGTGAGACGAAGACCGCCTTTGAGAGGTCGCCGTCGATCCCGTCGCAGTTCGTGTCGGCGAACGCCAGATCGGGCAGGTCGGCCGCGCCGGGGTGGATTGCCGGATCGTTCGGGGCGCAATCGCCCGGATACAGATGGCGGTCGCCGTCCTCGTCTGCGATCACGCCGTGCGGCGACGCTTTCGCGAAACGCTGTGACTTCGCCTGGTTGCCGGCACGGTCGCGCACCGGCTGCGACGTCGTCCGCTTGTAGGTCACCCTCGGCCGCGCGGCGAAGTCGGGCGCCGCCCTCTCCTTCAGCGTGACCAGGATCCTTTTGCCCGTGGCCTTTCCGACGCTCGTCACCGTGTAGCCCGCAACCGCGAGCGGGAACGGCTTCTTCGTGTCCTTCGCGTGACCGATCTTCTCCGAGAACGTGAGGAGGACGCCGTCCGCGCGGCCGTCGCGGTCTGCGTCGCGCATGACGGCAGTCGCGATCTTCGGCGGCGTGCGATCGGCAGCGGATCCCGCCGCCGGGAGAAGGAAGAACGCCAGTAGTCCCAGCGCGAAAACCGCTCGCATCAACGGACGGTAGCGCGGTCGGGCCCTCTACGGAAGCCAGTCGCCGAAGCGTGCGCGAGAGATGAACTGCCCCACGCCGGGCTTCGCGACGAGCTCGTCGTTCTCCACGAGCACGTTGCCGCGCAGGAGGACGAGCTCCGGCGAGCCCGTGACCTCGGTGCCCTCGTACAGGTTGTAGTCCGACTTCGAGTGCTGCGCCGCGGCCGTGATCGTCACCTTGCGCTCGGGATCGAAGATGACGAGGTCGGCGTCGGAGCCGGCGGCGATCGTGCCCTTGCGCGGGAAGAGCCCGAAGAGCTGCGCCGGCGTGGTGCAGAGCAGCTCGACCATCCGGCTCAGGTCGATGCGCCCGGCGCGCACGCCGAACTCGTGGATCATCTGGAGCCGGTTCTCGATCCCGGGCCCGCCGTTCGGGATCTTGGAGAAATCGTCGCGACCCATCGTCTTCTGACCGTCCCACAGGAACGCGCAGTGGTCGGTCGAGATGGCCGAGAGGACGTCGCTTTGCACCGCATCCCAGAGGACGTCCTGGTTCGCCTTCGCGCGCGGGGGCGGCGTGTAGACGAACTTCGCGCCCTCGAAATCGGGGCGCTCGAGGAAGGTCTCGTCCACGAAGAAGTACTGCGTGCACGTCTCGCCCCACACGTCCCAACCCTTCGCGCGGGCGAGCGCGATCGGCTCGACCGACTCCGCGCAGGACACGTGGACGACGTACAGCGGGCACCCGGCGACCCGCGCGAGCTGGATGGCGCGGTTGGTCGCCTCGCCCTCCGTCTCGGGCGGACGCGTGCGGGCGTGCCAGACCGGATCGGTGTTTCCCTGGGCGAGCGCGCGTTTTACAAGAACGTCGATCGCGTCGCCGTTCTCGGCGTGAACCATGATCAGCGCACCGCATTCGGACGCGGTCTCCATCGTCCGGAAGAGCGTCTCGTCGTCCACCATCAGCGCGCCCTTGTAGGCCATGAAGAGCTTGAACGAGGTGACGCCCTGGTCGGGAAGCGTGGCGAGCTCCTCGAGCGTGCCGCCCTCGTGGAGGTCGGTGACCGCCATGTGGTAGCCCATGTCGATCACCTGCTTGCCGGCCGCCTTCGTCTTCCATTCGTCGAGCGCGGCCCCGAACGTCGAGCCGTGCGGCTGGATGACGAAGTCGACGTGGCAGGTCGTGCCGCCGAACGCCGCGGCGGTCTGGCCCGACTCGACGTCGTCGATCGTCGTGGTTCCGCCGAACGGCATGTCCAGGTGCGTGTGCGGGTCGACGCAGCCCGGGAGCACGTACTTGCCCGCGGCGTCGATCGTGCGGTCCGCGTCGGCCTCGACCGACTCGCCGACCTCCACGATCTGCTCGCCGTCGACCAGCACGTCGCCGACCGAGTCGCCGGTCGCCGTGATGATGCGTCCGCCTTTGATCAGGATCCGCATGGCTGCACTTGCGAGGATACGCTGCGCGCCAATGCCGCTCCAACCGGGCCGTACCGTCGACGAGCTCCGCGAGCTGCGCGAGCTGACCGGAAACGCGGACGGCGCCCAGCGCGTCGCCTGGACTGACACGTGGGCGAAGGCGCGCGAATGGATCCAGGGCAAGCTCGCCGACTCGCCCGTCGAGCACGAGCTGGACGAGGCCGGAAACCAGTGGTGGACGCTGCGCGGGCGAAGCGAGCGCGCCGTCCTGATCGGCGGGCACATCGACTCCGTCCCCAACGGCGGGTGGCTCGACGGCGCGCTGAACGTGGTCGCGGGCGCGGAGGTTCTTCGCCGGCTCGCGGAAGACGGCGAGCCTGCCGTCACGGTGCGGCTCGTCGAATGGGCCGACGAGGAAGGCGCGCGGTTCGGCCGCTCGCTCTTCGGCTCCAGCGCGGCGTCCGGGACGATGGCCGACCAGGACGAGCTGCGGGCCAAGCGCGACGCGGACGGGATCTCGCTGCCCGACGCGATCGGCGCGTACGGCGTCGATCTCGACCGCGCGCTCGACGCGCACCGGCAGCTCTCCAGCGCGGCCGCCTATCTGGAGCTGCACATCGAGCAGGGCCCCGTGCTCGAGTCGCTGGATCTCCCGCTCGGCGTCGTGCTCGGCACGTTTGGGGTCGAGCGGCACCTGGTCACCTGGACGGGCCAGGCCGCGCACGCCGGCTCGACCCCGATGGACAGGCGCCGCGACGCGCTGGCGGGCGCTTCGAAGCTGGCGCTCGCGCTGCGCGAGATCGCGGCGACCGCCGGCGGCGCGGCGGTGTGCACGTCCGGCGGCGTCGTCTGCAAGCCCGGGATCGTCACGTCCGTCGTCGAGACGGCCGAGCAGCTCCTCGACCAGCGGGCGCTCGACCTGGCGACGCTCGAGTCGATGCTGGCCGACGCAAAGGAGCGAAGCGAACGCTACGCCGCCGAGGAGTCGATCGACGTCGCCTGGGAACGCATCTGGCGGATCGATCCGATCCTCTTCGACGAGGCGCTGATCGAGCTGGCCGACGAGTCGGTGCGCGAGATCTCGGGCACGTCGCACCGGCTGCCGAGCGGCCCGCTGCACGACGCCGCCGAGGTCGCCCGCGCCGGCGTCCCGACAGTGATGCTGTTCGTCCAGAGCCTGCGCGGCCTCTCCCACACGAAGCTCGAGGACACGAAGCCGGAGCACCTCGAACTCGCCGTCCAGGCGCTCGACCGGCTGGCCGACCGCACGATCGCATACGTCGCGACCGGCTGACACGACTCCAGCGGACGCGGCTCGTCCGGCCGTGTCCAACTTAGTTACAGACTGTAACTAGCGGTGGGAACGCCCCATGGATAGGGCGGATCTCAGAGGAATCTGCTACGGACCGACTCAGGTACGGACCCGGGGAGGCCGCGGGCGGTGGCGATCCCGAGACCGAGCGCACCCGAAATTGCCACGGAACGGATTTGGGGCGAAGATTGCAGCTTCCTGCCGCGACGAACCGGGGGAGCACATGCTCACATTCGGCGTCACCGTCCTGCCCGACCCGCCCTACACGCGTCTGCTCGAGTTGATGGAGAAGGCCGACGAGGCCGGCTTCGACAACTGCTGGACGTACGACTCGCACATCCTCTGGCACGAGTCATATCCGCTGCTCGCGCTGGCGGCCGACCGCACGGAGAAGGTCATGCTCGGCCACTGCGTCACGAACCCGGGGATCCGCGACCCGACGATCACGGCCAGCTACTACGCGACGCTCCACGAGATCTCGAACGGCCGTGCCGTAATGGGCATCGGCCGCGGCGACTCCTCGCGCCGCGTCGTCGGGCTCAAGCCGGTGCGCGTGGCCGAGTTCGAGGCGGCGCTGCGGATGATGAAAGACCTGATGAACGGCCGCCCGGTCGTGTGGAACGAGAAGGAGCTCCAGCTCGGGTGGGTGCGCTCCGAGCTGCCCGACATCGAGATGTTCGTCGCCGGCTACGGGCCGAAGGCGCTCGCGGTCGCTGGGCGCGTCGGCGACGGCGTGATCATCCAGCTCGCCGATCCCGAGATCATCGGCTGGATCATGGACACGGCTCGCGCCGCCGCGGAGGAGGACGGCCGCGACCCGGCCGCGCTCAAGTGCCACGTCTGCGCGCCGAGCCACATCTCGGACGACATCGCGAATGCGCGCGACCAGGTGCGCTGGTTCCCGGCGATGGTCTCGAACCACGTGATGGATCTGATCGAGCGCTACGGCTACGAGTCGGAGATCCCCGCGGCGCTGACCGAGTTCGTGAAGGCGCGGAAGTTCTACGACTACAAGGACCACTCGCGCGTCGGCGCCGCGCACGGCGAGTTCGTCACCGACGACATCTGCGACCGCTTCTGCGTCCTCGGGACCCCGGAGCAGGTGACCCAGAAGCTCCGCGACCTCGAGGGCATCGGCGTCGATCACTTCAACATCTACCTCATGACCGAGGGTCAGGAGGAGACGCTCGCGGCCTACCGCGACTCGATCCTCCCGGCGTTCAAGTCAGCCTGACGGGCTCGCTGAGCCGCTCCCGGTTGCGCGCGGCGTAGACGGCGACCGCGGCCGGCACGAGCACGAGCCCGCCCGCGAGCGCGAAGAGGTCGGCGGCGTTGAAGGCGTACGCCCCCGCGATGAGCGGATTCGGGACGCCCGCCGGCCAGAGCGCGAGCGAGGCCAGGTTCGCGAGTGCTCCTCCCAGGAGTACGCCACCCGCGGCGGCGACGAGGCGCGATCCCGTGGCGACGAGGAGCGCCGCCCACGGAATCGCGCAGGCCGCGACGAGAACGTAGAGGCCGGAGCGCTCGTGGAAGTACGTCGGCGCCGTGCCCGCCTTGACGGCGAGATCAATCGTGGCCGCGGCGAAGGCGACCGAGACGAGGAGGAGCGCACGGTGGGCCACGCCGCGATTGTCCCTCGCGCGTCAAGATGCGTCCATGCCCGACCGCCCCAGGCCGCTCGACGCCCGCGTGCTGCCGCGTTTCTCCGGCGTGCGCACGTTCGCGCGGCTGCCGCATACAACCGACCTCGACGGCGTGGACGTGGCGGTGGTCGGCATCCCGTTCGACACCGGGACGTCGTTCCGCCCGGGCGCACGGTTCGGGCCCGAGGGAATTCGTTCGGCGTCGGCGCTCCTGCGACCGTTCAATCCGGTCTGGGGCATCGACCTGATCGAGGCGCTCGCGATCGTCGACTACGGCGACGTGCAGGTCGCGCCGGGCGACACGATCGAGACGTACAAACGCGTCGAGGCGGGGCTCGAGCCGATCGTGGCCGCCGGCGTCCTCCCATTCGGCCTGGGCGGTGACCACTCGGTGACGCTGGCGGAGCTGCGGGTGCTGGCTCGGAAGTACGGGCCGCTCGCGGTCGTCCAGCTCGACTCCCACACGGACACCTGGGACGAGTACTTCGGCCAGAAGTTCTTCCACGGGACGACGTTTCTGCGCGCGGTCGAGGAAGGGCTCGTGGATGCGAGCGCATCGGTGCAGGCCGGCATGCGCGGCACCGTCTATGGGCCCGACGACCTGGGCGGCGCGCGCGAGCTCGGGTTCACGGTGCTGCCGGCCGAGGAGCTGCGTGCGCTCGGCGCCGAGGCGTTCGGGGCGCTGGTGCGCGAGAAGGTCGGCGAGCGGCCGCTGTTCATCTCCTTCGACGTGGACTTCCTCGACCCGTCGGTCGCTCCCGGAACCGGGACGCCCGAGATCGGCGGCTTCTCCTCGGCCGAGGCGCTGGCGTTCCTACGGGCGCTGCGCGGGCTGCGGCTCACCGGCGCGGACGTGGTCGAGGTCGCGCCGGCCTACGACGGGCCCGGCCAGCAGACCGCGATCCTCGCGGCGAACGTCGTCTGGGAGCTACTCGCGCTGCACGCGAGCGGGAAGGCGTGATGCTCGAGTCGCGCCCGATGACCGCGGTGGAGCTCGTGGGGTTCCTCGCCTCGCACACGGCGGTGTATGCCGAGGACATCCAGGTGCACGCCGGCTGGACGGCCGCCGACGCCGAGGCCAAGGCGAAGCGCGACATGGAGGCGATGTTCCCGGGCGGCGCGCTTCAGCCGGGCCATGCCGTGCTGGTGCTCGAGCTGGACGGCGAGCGGATCGGCGAGCTGTGGGTGCGCGACGCCGAGCGGGGCCTCTGGCTGTACTGGGTGTTCGTCATACCCGAGCGGCGCGGCCAGGGGCTCGGGCGGGCGGCGATGGAGATCGTCGAGCAGATCGCGCGCGAGCGGGGCCACTCGAACATCGAGCTCAACGTGTTCGGCGGCAACGAGCGGGCGCGATCCCTGTACGGCTCGCTCGGCTACGGCGAAGAGGCCGTGGTCATGTCGAAGCGCGTGTAATTCGACCCAGTCCCGCGCGGCTCTCGGCACAGTCCGCGCGAGACACGTGCGCCTTTTCGGATTAGGCTGATTGCCGAAGGCGGGTGGGATTGGGATACCCGATGTAAGACGCGTGCGCGTCTGACGTTTAGGGCAAGCGCGGTACCCTTCCCGAAGACGACGAGGGAGGCACGCGTCCGTGTTCAGCGAGACGCGCACGAGGCGCGAATTGCGCGCGGTACGCTGTCTCCGCGACCGAGACGGAGGCGGGACTATGAGCGAGGTCATCGACGCACCGGCGCCCGCGCAGGGCAGCGAGGGCGAGCCGAAGCGGATCAGCCACTGGATCAACGGCGCGATCGTCGCCGGAGAGTCGGGCCGCTCCGGCCCCGTCTACAACCCCGCCACCGGTGTGCAAAGCGGCGCCGTCGATTTCGCGAGCATCGAGGAGGTGGATCGCGCAGTCGCGACGGCGAAGGCCGCGTTTCCCGCCTGGCGCGCGCTCTCGATCGCGAAGCGCGCCGAGCTCATGTTCGCGATCCGGGAGCTCGTCCACACGCACAAGGAAGACATCGCTCGCTTCCTCACCCTCGAGCACGGCAAGGTGCTTTCCGACGCGATCGGCGAGGTCACGCGCGGCCTCGAGGTGATCGAGCACGCCTGCGGCATCCCAACGCTGCTCCAGGGCCGGTTCTCCGAGCAGGTCTCGACCGGGATCGATGTGTACTCGATCCGCCAGCCGCTCGGCGTCTGCACCGGCATCACGCCGTTCAACTTTCCCGCGATGGTGCCCATGTGGATGTGGGCGCCGGCGATTGCGTGCGGCAACACGTTCGTGCTCAAGCCGTCCGAGAAGGATCCGTCCTCCTCGCTTTTCGTCGCCGAGTTGCTGCGCGAGGCCGGCGTGCCCGACGGCGTCTTCAACGTCATCCAGGGCGACCGGGTCGCGGTCGAGCGGCTGCTCGAGCACCCCGACATCGCGGCCATTAGCTTTGTCGGCTCGACGCCGATCGCGAAGTTCATCTACGAGACCGGCGCGAAGAACGGAAAGCGTGTCCAGGCACTCGGCGGCGCCAAGAACCACATGGTCGTCCTACCGGACGCCGACGTGGACATGGCCGCCGACGCCGCGGTGAGCGCGGCCTACGGCTCGGCCGGCGAGCGCTGCATGGCTGTCTCGGTCGTCGTCGCGGTCGGCGATGTCGGCGACAAGCTTGTCGATGCGATTGCGGAGCGCCTTCCGAAGGTCAAGGTCGGGAACGGACTCGAGCCCGACTCGGAGATGGGGCCGCTCGTCACCCGCGAACACCGGGACAAGGTCGCCTCGTACCTCGATAGCGGCAGCGAACAGGGCGCGACGGTGGTCGCCGACGGCCGCGAGCTCGAGTTGGACGGGGACGGCTTCTTCCTCGGCGTCTCCCTGCTCGACCACGTGAAGCCCGAGATGGACGCCTACCGCGACGAGATCTTCGGCCCGGTGCTGTCGGTCGTTCGCGTCGATTCCTACGACGACGCGGTGCGGCTTACGAACGAGAACCCGTACGGGAACGGCGTGGCCATCTTCACGCGCGACGGCGGCGCCGCCCGGCGTTTCCAGTTCGAGATCACCGCGGGCATGGTTGGCATCAACGTCCCGATTCCGGTGCCGGTCGCGTACTACTCGTTCGGCGGCTGGAAGTCGTCGCTCTTCGGCGACTCACACGTCTACGGGCCCGAGGGGATCAACTTCTACACCCGTGGCAAGGTCGTCACGAGCCGCTGGCCCGACCCGGCGACGAGCTCGGTCGATCTGGGCTTCCCGCAGACACGCTGACCGGTCGTTCTCCCGGCCCTGAGCGCAGTTCGCGCCTCGCGTCTGCTGGGTGGCATACCCCCACCCTGGGTTAAACGCTATCGAGAAAGCTCGCGCGTGTCTGTCACGGAATGGAGCCAATTTCGTGCCAATCGCTCCACAGGAGCCGACGGAGCGACCCGGGCGTACCCTTCGGTCATGCCGAGGCTCAGCGCCACGTTCGCACTCGTTGCGGTGGCAACCGCGCTGGCGGGATGCGCCTCCTCCGCGACTACAACGGGCCCGTCCTCCGTGGACGACGCGATCGTCGAGTCGGTCACGGACGGAGACACGCTGCGGCTGGCCGACGGGCGGCGCGTTCGGCTCGTTCAGATCGACGCTCCCGAGCTCGACGAAGACGAGTGCTACGCGCAGGAGGCGGCCGAAGCGCTCGAGCGGGCCGTGCCCGTGGGCTCGCGCATCCGCCTCGAGGCCGATCCGGCGCTCGACGACCACGACCGCTTCGGGCGCGAGCTCCGCTATGTCTTCGTCGCCGGCGCCAACGTGAATCAGCTCCTCGCGCGCGAAGGCGCGGTCGGCGTCTACTTCTACGACGGAGACATGGGGCGCTACGCATCCGACCTCGTCAACGCCGCACTGCGGGCGAAAACGGACCTGCTCGGCCTCTGGGGTGCCTGCCCCGGCACGGTCTTCAATCCGTACGCGCAGGTCGACACCGGCTATCCGTCTATGTGACTTGACAGCACAGTGTGATGTCCACTACCGTAGACGGCATGAACCCACTTGACCCAACACTTCTCAAGGAAGCGCGCGGCACGCGCGACCGGCTGCTCGAGGCGCAGCGTGATCTGGAACGCGCCCGCGCCGACTACAACCACTCGATTCGCCGCCTCCACGCCGAAGGCGGCTCGCTTCGGGAGATCGCCGACGACCTCGGCGTCAGCCACCAGCGGGTCCACCAGATCGTGGACGGCGCCGAAGGCGGTCACGGCCGTCGCGAGCACAAGGGCCGCTTCGGCTGGCCGTTCGAGCGCTTCACCCGCCGCGCTCGCCAGATCATCGTGTTCGCCCAAGAGGACGCGGATACGCTCGGCCACGGCCGCGTCGGCTCCGAGCACCTGCTGCTCGGGCTCGTGCGAGCCGAGGATGAAACCACCGCGACGATCCTCGCGGACGCCGGCATCACGCAGGACGCCGTCCGTGAGCGCGTCGCAGCGATCGAGCCCGGCCCCCAGCGGCGTCGCGCGCCCTTTACCCGCGCGGCGAAGCGCTCGCTCGAGGAGAGCGTCCGCGCCGCGAAGATGGGCGGCGACCGCTACATCGGCGCCGAACACGTGCTGCTCGGGCTGATGGCCGACGAGCGTGCCGGTTCCGTCGAGATCGTCCGCGCTCTGGGCGCCGATCCCGACGCGCTGCGCGAAGCGGTTGCGAAGCGCCGGGCCGCCTGAGGCGTCGCTAAGAACCTTCCGTCGTTAGCCCGCCACGGGAGCGAACGAACCGGCTCGGTACACCTGGCCGGGCAACTCCCGGCCGAGCACGCCCTCGAGCCAAGCGGCGACGCCGATCAGCGCCTCCAGGTCAATGCCGGTCTCGACGCCCTCGCCGTGCAGGAGGTAAACCAGATCCTCGGTCGCGATGTTGCCGGTCGCGCGCGGCGCGAACGGACAGCCGCCGATGCCGCCGACCGACGCGTCGAAGATCGTCGCGCCCCACTCCAGCGCCGCCCACGCGTTCGCGAACCCGGTCGCGCGCGTGTTGTGCAGATGCACGCCGACCGGCCGGGCGAACTTGACCCCCGCGACGACCATCGACCGCACCTGAGTCGGAACCGCGACGCCGATCGTGTCCGCGAAGACGATCTCGTCCGCGCCGAGCGTGACCGCCTCTTCGGCGAGACCGAGCACCTTGGCGGGATCGACCGCGCCCTCGAACGGACAGCCGAACGAGACGGAGATCGAGACCGTGCTCGGCACGCCGTCCTCCTTCGCCCGTGCGAGCACGCGCGCCGCGGTTGCGAGTGACTCGTCCACGGTCTGGTTCGCGTTGCGCTGGTTGAACGAGTCCGTGGCCGCGAAGGTCAGGTGGATGCGTTCGAGATCGGTTTCGCGCAGCCGGTCGTAGCCGCGCTCGTTCAGGACGAGGCCCGCGAACGCGACGCCCTCGCGGCGGACGATGCCGTTCACGACCTCCTCCGGCCCCGCCATCGCCGGCACCTTGGCGGGATTGACGAAGCTGACCGCCTCGATGCGTGGGAGCCCGGTCGCCGCCAGCCTGTTGACCAGCTCGGCGCGGACCTCCGGGGCGAGAGTCACGGCCTCGTTTTGGAGACCGTCGCGCGGCCCCACATCGCAAACGGTCACCTTCACGGAAACCTAGGATACGCCGGTGCCCCGAGTTCCGGTCTTCTCCGCCCCCGCGGTGTACGCAGGTCTAGGGCACGGCGCCGCGGTCGATGTCGTCCGCAATGCGTTCACCGAGCACGCGGGCGGCGCCTGGACGATGCCGTCCAAGGTCTACCTCGACGCCGCACCTGACGGCGACTTCCGCGCCATGCCGGCGGGCGGCGGCGGCTACGCGGTGCTCAAGTGGGTCACCTCGTTTCCGGGGAATCCGGCGCGGTCGCTGCCGACCGTGTCGGGCGTCGTCCTCCTGTCGGACGCCTCCACCGGAGAGCTGCGCGCCATGCTCGACGCCGGCGCCGTCACGGCGCTGCGAACCGGAGCCGCCGCCGTGCTGGCCGCCGAGACGCTGGCCCGGCCCACCGTGGCGGCCGCGTCGGTGGTCGGCTGCGGCGTGAACGGGAAGGCCGTCGCACGTGCGTTCCTCGAGCGCGACCGCGACGTCCTTCTCTACGACGCTAAGCCCGGCATGGCGGAGCAGGCCGCGGAGGAGCTCGGCGAGCGCACCTCGGTCGCACGCGATCTTGCCGAGGCGCTCGCCGCCGACATCGTCGTCACGGTCACGCCCGGCCGGGAGATCCTCTTCGGCGACGGCGAGCTGCACGCCGGCCAGCATGTGAGCCTCATGGGCGCCGACGGCCCCGGCAAGGCCGAGATCGCGGTCGGGGAGCTGCTCCGCGCCCGCGTCGTCTGCGACGAATGGGAGCAGGCGAGCCACAACGGCGACCTGGGCCGGGCTGTCGACGAGGGACGTCTCAGCCGCGAGGACGTCGTCGAGCTCGGCCTCGTGCTGCTCGGCCGCCAGCCGGGCCGCGAGAGCGAGCACGACATCACGGTCTTCGACTCCACGGGCCTAGCGGTGCAGGATCTCGCGGTCGCGATCGCCGTCTACGAGCGGTACCGGGACGAACCCGGCGCGTTTCCCGAGCTCGCCGAGGTTGAGCTCAGCTGAGCGCCGGGGGCCGGGTCAGCTGCCCTCGTCGAGCTTCTGGCAAGCCGGATCGTCGTCGAACGCCTCGTTCAGCGCATCGCTGGCCGCACTCTTTTGCAGGTCGTCCAAGCCCTGCTGGATGTCCCCTCCGACCTTCGTCATGATCGTCGCGATCTGCTGGACGCCCTCGGCGAACTGCGCCGGATCGTCGGACAAGCCCTCCGCGGTGGTGCGGACCTCGCCGAGCGCCTTGTTGAAGTCGGCGAGGACGTCGTGGAAATCCTCGGCGAGCTGCTCGCCGTTCTCGACATCCGGGCTCCCGGCCGCCTCGATGTCCGCCAGCATTTCGTCGGTGCGCTCGATGGCGCCGTCGACGAACTCGACGAGCCGGTCGCGAATGTCGTCGATGCTCGTCGCTCCCGCCATCGTGTCCTGGAGCGAGTCGCTCTGCGTCTGGATGTCGGTCATCCACGACGACGCCGCACCGCACACGTCCGCGGCCCAGGTCTCCGGGGGAACAGCACTTGCCGAGTCGCTTCCACCGCCGCAGCCCGACGCTACAGCGAGTGCTGCCGTCGCGAAGCCCACCGCCAGAATCCTTCGCACGCGCGGGACTTTACGGTGCCGCAAGGACGGCGCTAGCCGCGCTCGGCCGGCAGGTTGCGGGCGCACCAGTCGCTCCACGAGCCGGGGTAGAGCTTGGCGTCGCCGCGGCCGGCGCGGAGAAGCTCGAGGAGATCGGCCGCAGCGGTGATCCCCGAGCCGCAATAGACCACAATCGTGTCGGCCGCGAGGATCTCGTCCGGGATCTCCGTCAGGCCGACCGAGGGCAGATTCACAGCGCCGGGAATGCGGCCCGCAACCGGGTCGATCGGCTCGGTCTCGCCGCGGTAGCGCCCCGCCGCGCGCGCGTCGACGACAACCAGGCCCGGCTCGCCCAGACGTTCCACCAGCTCGTCCGCCTCGACCGTGTCGCCCTCGCGCACCGACGCAACGAACTGCTCGGCGGCGATCTCCTCCACCCCGTCGCTCAGCGGCCCGATCCACGCGCCGAGACCGCCGTCGAGCACCGCCACGGCCTCGTGCCCGAAATGCCGGAGGAGCCACCAGAGCCGCGCGGCGCCGCCGCTTGCGCCGTCGTCGTAGGCGACCACGAAGACATCCGGCCCGATTCCCGCCCGGCCCACCGCGCGGGCGAAGTCCTCCTCCGCCGGCAGTGGATGGCGTCCACCGGGACCGGCCGGCGAGAGCGCCGGCGCGGACAGATCGGCCTCGACGTCGAGGAACGACGCGCCCGGGATGTGCCCCTCGAGATAGAGCTCGCGCCCGCGCGCCGGGTTCGCGAGCTCCCAGCGGCAATCGACGAACTGGTACCTCACGCGACCAATCCTGCTCCGAGCGCCGAGACGCGCAGCGGCAGGACTCGCGCCGCGGGGAACCTCGCCTCGAGCTCGGCCTCGACCCGGCGGGCCTCGCCCGACCGGGCCCAGACGATCACGGTCGGGCCCGAGCCGGAAAGCGTCACGCCCGCCGCGCCCTGCGGAACCGCGGCCCGGATCGCGTCGAGGAGCGGCGCGTTCTTGGCCCGGTACGGCTCGTGCAGCCGGTCGGCGAACGCGGCCTCGAGCAAGTCCTTGTCCCCGGAGGCAAGCCCGGCGCCGAGGAGCGCGGCCCGGCCGGCCGTGAACGTCGCGTCCGCGTGGGAGACCCTCGCGGGGAGCGCCGCACGGGCCGCCGCGGTTTCCACCCGGGACTCGGGGACGACTGCGACCGGCTCGAACGGCACCGAATCGGCCACGCGCCGCAGCCGGCCGTCCCAGGTGAGGCAGGCGCCACCGGCCAGCACGGCCGCGAGATTGTCCGCATGGCCCTCGAGCGGAAGGCCGAGCCCGAGCAACTCCTCGGCGTCGGCGTCGCGCCCCGCGACGGTCGCCCCCGCCACGAGCCCGAGCGCGATCGCGGCTGCGCTCGACCCGAGGCCGCGCGCCAGCGGGATGCGGTTCAGGAACCGGAACGCGTGGCCCTCGACCGGCGCAAGCAGTGCGAAGGCCCGCAGCGCCAGGTGCTCCGCGTCGCGCGGAAGCTCGTCCGCGCCCTCCCCCTGGATCTCGACGCCGGCGCCGTCCGTGACCTCGAGCTCGTTCCACAGGTCGAGCGCGCACGCGGCGCAGTCGAACCCCGGGCCGAGGTTGGCGGTGCTCGCCGGCGCGCGGAAGATCACGCAACGGCCTCGGCGATCGAGTCCGGGTCGGGATCGACGGCCACCGCCTCGCCGCCGAGCCGCGCAACCGCGTCCGGATCCTTCAGCCCGTGTCCCGTAATGACGCAGACGACCCGCGAACCGGCGGGCGGAGGCTCGCGCAGCACCGCGGCCACGCCGGCGGCCGAAGCCGGCTCGGCGAACAGGCCCTCGTAGCGGGCGAGGTCGCGCCAGGCGGCGAGGATCTCGTCGTCCGAGAGCTCGACCACCCGTCCGCCGGACTCGGCGAGCGCGCGTTCGACCCCGGCAACGTGCGCGGGCGCTGCGATGCGGATCGCCGACGCCGCGGTGCCGCCCCGATCGGACGCAGCCGCCGCGACCAGCACCGGCATCGACCCGGCCTCGCGGAACCCGAGCGCGTACGCGCAGGTGTTGCCGCCGCCGCCGTAGGGCAGCGCGAGCACGTCGGGCGCTGCGCCGAGCTCCTCGACCAGCTCGAACGCGGCCGTCTTTTGGCCCTCGAGGCGATACGGATTCAGCGAGTTCACGAGGACGTGCGTGCCGCGCGAAGCCAGCTCACGGGCGGCATCGAGCGCCTGGTCGAACGACCCGCGCACCTCGAGCAGCCGCGCTCCGGCCGCGCGCGCCTGGGCCAGCTTCCCCAACGCGACCGCACCGGCGGGCTGGAGGATCAGCGCAGGCAACCCCGCGCGCGCCGCATACGCAGCCGCCGACGCGGCCGTGTTCCCGGTGGACGCGCACACGACCGCCTCCGCGTCCTCCTCGAGCGCCTTCGTGATCGCCACGGTCATGCCGCGGTCCTTGAAGCTGCCCGTCGGGTTCGCGCCCTCCCACTTCAGGAGCACCTGCGAGCCGATCCGCTCCGAGAGGGTGAGCGCCGGGATCAAAGGAGTCGACCCCTCGCCGAGCGAGATCACACGTGCGCCCGGCCCGACCGGCAGCCGGTCGGAGAAGCGCTCGACGAGCGAAACGGTCACGCCACGCGCTCGGGCACGACCGGGAAGGCCGTCGAGCGGGCGCGAGTCTCCGGCAGGGCCTCGATCTCGGCCAGCGCCGCGGCGAGCGCGCCGGATGCGGTCACGTGGGTCACGACGTGCAGTGTCGCTTCCCCGTCGCCCTGATGCTGAATCAGCCGGGCGATCGAAACGTTGTGCTCGGCCAGGCAGCGAGCGACGTCGGCGAGCACGCCGGGACGGTCGTCCACGATCAGCTGGATGTAGAACGGCGCACGAGCCTCCCCGGCCGGGAGCTTTTCGAGCACGCGCCAGCAGGCATCGTTTTGGAGGAAGCCGGTGCCGGTCGTGCCGATCACGCTGACCATGTCCGCGACCACGGCGGAGGCGGTCTCGATGCCGCCCGCGCCGGGGCCCTCGAGCGTGATCTCCCGGATCGCGTCGCCCTCGAGCATGACCGCGTTGAAGGCGCCCTCGACCTTCGCGAGCGGATGATGGACGGACACGAGCGTCGGATGCACGCGCACGTCCACGTGTCCGTCGACGAGCGTGGCCGAGCCGACCAGGCGGATGACCGTGTCCAGCTCGCGCGCCGCGGCGACGTGCGACGGCGTGACCATGTCCACGCCCTCGTGCTCGACATCGGCGAGCGTCACGCGCGACCCGAACGCGACCGTGGCGAGAATCGACATCTTCGCCGCGGCATCGGCGCCGTTCACGTCCTCGGTGGGATCGGCCTCCGCGTACCCGAGCCGCTGCGCCTCGGCGAGCGCGTCCTCGTACGTCCGGCCCTTCTCCATCTCGGTGAGGATGAAATTCGTCGTCCCGTTCACGATCCCGAGCACCCGGTGGACGTTCGTCGCGACGAGCGACTCGCGCAGCACCTTGACCACCGGAATCGCCGCGCACACGCTCGCCTCGAAGCGCAGCTGCACGCCGGCCTCGGACGCGGCCGCGAACAGCTCCGCCCCGCGCCGGGCGATCAGCTGCTTGTTGGCCGACACGACGGGCTTCCCGGCTCGGAGCAGGTCGAGGACGTAGCCGCCGGTCGGCTCGATGCCGCCCATCACCTCGGCGACGACGGCGATCGAGGCGTCGTCGCGGATGTCCGCGAAGTCGGTCGTCAGCTCCGCGATCGAGCCCGCGGGCCGCTCCTTGTCGGTGTCGCGGACGAGCGCGCGCACGACGCGGAGCCGGTGGCCGGTGGCGCGCTCGATGTCGTCGGCGCTCTCGGCGAGCATCCGGTCCACGGCCGAGCCGACGGTTCCGTAACCGAGCAGCGCGACGGGGACGTCGACCGAGGCCATCCTCCGATGATGGGCGGGCGCGGCCGTCCGCGCAAGCGGCTACTTCGCAACGAGCCGGGAGATCGTGCCGCCGCCCGAGACGAGGAGAAGCTCTCCCGCCGGGTCCTCGCCGAAGCTCGAAAGACTCGCGACCGTGAACGGCGCCTGCCACGGATCGACCGCCTTCCCCTTGCGCAGCCGGAACGTCCAGATCTCGCCGGAGCAGTAGTCGCCGTAGAAGTACCGGCCCTGGAGCCCCGGGATCGCCTCGCCGCGATACACGAACCCGCCCGTGACCGAGCACGCACCGGTGTCGTGGTTGTACTCGGCGACGGGCTTCACGAGCCGCCCGTCCGGATTCGGCGTGCCGCCGAGGAACTCGTGCGTTCCCTCGAAGACGTTCCAGCCGAAGTTGAGCACCTGGTCGGCCGGCCACGCGACGGCGTCGATCTCCTCCCAGGCGCCCTGGCCGACGTCGCCGATGTAGAGGGCGCCGTTCGCGCGATCGAAGGAGAAGCGCCACGGATTCCTGAGCCCGTACGCCTTCAGCTGCCACGTC
Source organism: uncultured Thermoleophilia bacterium (assembly GCA_963716435.1). Lineage (GTDB taxonomy): Bacteria > Actinomycetota > Thermoleophilia > Gaiellales > Gaiellaceae > CAVRUF01. The sequence goes on along the minus strand of OY970312.1, from coordinate 1,612,476 downwards.
GCGCCCGAGGCGTCCACGTCGAGGCTGAGGAGCTTGCCGAGCTGCGACTTCGTGTCCTGCCCGTTTCCGCTCGGATCGCCCGAGCCGCCGCCGTCGCCCATGCCGACGTAGAGGAGCCCGTCGGATCCGAACGCGAGCTGGCCGCCGTTGTGGTTCGGCGCGGGCTGGTCGACCGCGAGGAGCTCCTTCACCGAGGACGGGTCTGCGACCGCCGTGTCCGGGTCGGCGGCGAGCTCGACGACGCGTGTGTCGCCGTCCTCGTTGGTGTAGTCCACGAACACGCGCCCGTTCGTCGCGTAGTCGGGATGGAACGCGACCGAGAGGAGCCCCTGCTCCCCGCCGGCCGCGGTGCGGTCGCTCAGATCGACGAAGGGCTGCTCGCGCACCCGCCCGTTCTCGACCACCTTGATCCGCCCGGCCTGCTCGACCACGTAGATGCGCGAGGAGTCGCCCGGAGCCGACGTCGCCTGCACGGGGCTCTCGAGCCCGCCGGCAACCTGCTCGATCCCGATCTTGTCCGGCTCCTCGACCGTCGACGTGCTGTCGGGCGGCGCGGCGGCCGAGGAGGTTCCGCCGCCGGTCGTCGTCGCCGAGCCGCTCGAGCATCCGGCCAGCACGAGGAGGGCAAGGAGCGCCCCGGACGCGCGTCGCAAGCTAGCCCTGGGCGAGCCGGAAGATCCGGCCGCTGTGCGAGACGAAGTACAGCTCGCGCGTGGGGCCTTCGCCGAAGGAGGAGAGGTTTCCGGGGACATGCAACCGCGAATGTTCGCGGAATCCGGTGCGCTTGCCACCTGTGATGGTGAAACTCCAGACGTCACCGGTGCAGTAGTCGCCGAAGAAATAGCGCCCGCGCTGGCCCGGCAGCGCCGACCCGCGGTAGACGAACCCACCGGTGACGGAGCAGCGGCCGGCTCCGTGCGTGTACTGGTGGACCGGCCAGACGTTGTCGCTCGGCGAGTAGAGCGACGTGCTTCCGTTGTACGTGAGCGAGCCCTCGTAACGGCGCCAGCCGAAGTTCTCGAGCCCGGTGGCGCTCGGGTACCAGATGTCGATCTCCTCGCGCGTCTCCTGGCCGACGTCCCCGATCATGAACCGGTTCGCCGTGCGGTCGAGCGTCACGCGCCAGGGATTGCGGAAGCCGAGCGCGACGATCGCGACCTTCTTCGTCGCCACGTCGATGCGCAGCAGCTTCCCGAGCCGCGAGCCCATGTTCTGCGCACGGTTTCCGGGATCGCCGCCGTCCCCGCCGTCGCCGGTCGGCACGTACAGCTTTCCGTCGAGCCCGAAGAGGATCTGGCCGCCGTTGTGGTTCCCGAACGGCTGGGCGATCGAGAGCAGCACGCGCGCGCTCGACGGGATCACCTTCGTCCGCTGCGGGTTCACGCGGTACTCGACCACGCGCGTGTCGCCGCTTCGGTTCGTGTAGTTCACGTAGACGCGGCGGACGGTCGGATAGTCCGGGTGGAACGCGAGCGACAGGAGACCCTGCTCCCCGCAGCACGCGACCTTCGCGCGCAGGTTCATGAACGGCGTCTTGAGCTTTCGGCCGCTCTGGATGATCCGCACGAACCCGGTCTGCTCGACGATGTAGAGCCGCTTGCGCTCGGACGGCGTCGAGGCGAGGTGAACCGGCTGGTCGAAGCCCTTCGCGACCGGCTTGAGGCGGAGCGCCGGAGCCGCCGTCGGTGCAAGCGCGGCCGCTGAAACGGCCGCAACGGCAAGCGAAATAGCGGCGCGTCGCATCTACTGAGGGTACGTGAGGGAACGGCGGGATCCTTCAGGAAACCGTCAAGATCGGCCGCGTTCGTGCCGACACGTACGAACGAGATGCGGCGCGCCTCCATACTGGCCGTCCTAGTTGCGTTCATCGGCTTCCAGGTGTGGTGGTTCCAGCGCCAGACTGCGACCGAGACGCGGCTCGAGCGCGTGGCGACCGAGATCGCCGGCCACCGCGTGGACGTCTACTGCCCGAGTCTCTGGAGCCGGCTCATCGACGTGTCGTCCTTCCAGGGCGAGGCGTACGTGAACGCGGACGGCGTCGGCACGCACGCGAAGCTCGTCCACGAGATCTGTGCGACGTTCGACGACCTTCCGGAGAAGGGCATCCCCGATCTCGCGTGTCTCCAGTACGGACTGGTCGAATGCGACCAGTGGGCGCAGGACGTCACGCTCGCCATCCATGTGCTCTCGCACGAGTCGTGGCACCTCGCGGGCGTCATGGACGAGTCGATCACCGAGTGTTACGCGGTGCAGACCGACGCCGAGGTCGCCGAGGAGTTCGGCGCCTCGCCCGTGGACGCGATGCTCCTGGCCGAGTTCCATCTGCGCCGAGGCCCCGAAGCTGCGCTGCCGCAGTACCGGATCTCGACCGACTGCTCGAGGGACACGCGACTCGATCTCCATCCGGAGACCGACGCGTGGCCTAGCGGGTAGCGCGCGCGTCGTACCTGCGGAACACGGGCAGCGCGATCGCGGCGACGGCGACGCCGGCCACGCACAGGATCCCGCCCGAGAGAATCGACGTGCGCACGCTCGTGAGCGCCGCGACCACGCCGGCCTCGAGGTTCCCGAGCGTCGGACCGCTCGAGTAGCTGATCTGCTCGATCCCGGCGAGCCGGCCGCGCAGCTCGTCCGGGATCGTCTGGTTCCAGATGACCTGCCGGAAGATGCCGCTGATCGAGTCCGCGCCGCCGGCGACCGCCAGTGCGACCATCGCGACCGCCAGGCTCTGAGCGAGGCCGAACCCGACGATCGCCACGCCCCACAAGCCCGCCGCGAGGATGACCGCGAGGCCGTGGCGGTGGACGTGCGACGTCCAGCCGCTCGTGAGCGCGACGGCGAGCGAGCCGATCGCCGGCGCGGAATAGAGCAGGCCGAGGACTCCCGCGCCGCCGAACTCGTTGGCGTAGGCGGGGAAGAGCGCCATCGGCATCCCGAAGAACATCGCGATGAAGTCGACGCTGTAGGTGCCGATCAGCTCCTGGCGGCTCATCGCGTACTTGATGCCCTCCTTGATGCGCCTGACGCTCGGCCGCTCGGCGCCGGGGGGCGGTGGAACGGCCCGCATGAGCGAGAGCATCACGAGTGAGAAGGCGAAGGTGGCGATGTCGAAGGCGTACGTCGCGGGCAGGCCGACGGTGGCGATCAGGATGCCGCCCACGGCGGGTCCGGCGATCATCCCGACGTCTCCGCGGAGCGAACCGAGCGCGCTCGCCGCCGGGAGTTCCTCCCTTGGGACGAGGCGCGGCTCGAGCGAGTCGAGCGGCGGCCGCTGAATGCCGTCGAACGCAGCCATGGCGATTCCGGCCACGAAGAGCACCCAGAGCCGCGGCTCTCCGAGCAGCGAGTTGACGAGGAGCAGAGTCGCCCCGCCCGCCAGCCCGAGCTCGGCGATCTGCACGAGACGGCGACGGTCGAACGCGTCGGCCAGGGCCCCGCCGAGGAACGCGGTGATGAGGATCGGCGGCAACTCCGCAGCCGCAATCAGGCCGACGACGAGCGAGGATCCGGTCAGGTCGTACGCCTGGAACGGCACCGCGACGTACGTGACCATCGAGCCGAGGAGCGAGACGCCCTGCCCGAAGAAGAGCAGGCGGAAGTCGCGCCGGCGGCGCAGCGGCCCGAGGTCGATCGTGGCCAGGTTGCGGAAGCTGCGCTCGCGCACCGGCCCAGGCTCGGCAACGGGCGGCGCGGGGCTCAGGCGCTCGGATTCGCGGGTTTCGTCATCGGTCACCGCGGCAGTATCCCGCTGGCTTCAGGCCGGCCGAAGCCGAGTCCTTGGCGCCGGTCCCCCCGGGGGACCCCCGTGTTGCACCCCTTGGTGGCGACCCTATCGACGAAATTCGCACATGTGGTGCGCGAAGCGTGCCGGCTTGCGCACCGAGTCGGGCCGGAATTCGCGCAACGCGCATGGGAGCCGCCCGGGGCCCACCTGCCGCAAGACGCAGCGACCCAAACCCACCCGGCTAGAGTTGGCGCATGACGGGGCTGCGTGAGTTCTTCGGCCGCAAGCGCGTGCTCATCGGGCTCCAGGTGGCGCTCGTCGTGGTCGTCCTGGCCGTGTTCGCCTACGTGTTGCGCGACGCCTGGCGCGACGCTCTCCCGCTCCTGCGCGAGGCCGACCTCGGGGACATCGCCATCGCGCTCCTCGTCATGGCCGCCTACTACCTCCTCTTCGTCCTCGGCTGGCAGTGGATCCTGCGCGGGCTCGGGATCCGGATCGGCTACGTGCTCGCGCTCCAGTCGGAGATGGCCTCGATGCTCGCGAAGTACGTTCCCGGCGCCGTCTGGACGCCGCTCGCGCGGATCCTCTGGCTGCGCCGCGCCGGCGTGCACCGCAACGAGGTCGTGATCGGGTCGATCGGCCTCGAGGCCGGGCTGTCGGCCGTCTCGGGAGTGCTCGTCTTCGCCTTCGGGATGCTGGCCGTGGACGCCTCGGCCGTCGTGCTCATCCCGCTCGGCCTCTTCGCGGTGCTCGTGGCGGTGCTCATCCATCCGCGCGTCTACTCGAAGCTCGCCCGCCGGATCTTCGAGCGCTTCGGGACTCCCGACGTTCCCGTCCTGCGCTACCGGACGATGTTCGGCCTCCTTTGCTTCTACTCGGGGACCTGGCTCGTGGGCGGCGTCGCGCTGCTCTTCCTCTCCCGCTCGCTCGGCGCCGACCTCGCCTGGTCGACCGTGCCGTATCTCGGAGGAACAGCCGCCGTCGGCGCGATCGTCTCGGTGCTCACCGTGTTCGCGCCGTCGGGGCTCGGGGTGCGCGAGGGCTCGACGCTGGCGCTCCTCCTCGCGGTCACGACGGAGGCGGTCGCGATCGGCGTCACCGTGCTGAACCGGTTGGCGATCACGCTCGTTGAGGCCGTGCTGCTCGGCGTCGGCTTCCTCATCTGGAAGACGACGCGACCCGCCGAGGATGCTTCGTGGAGCAATCCCGCGCTCGGCCAGCCCGAACCGGAGTAGGCTCGACCCGATGGGAAAGAAAGCGGCCGACCCGGAAACCTGGCGCGCCGTCCTGACGGGCGAGATGCCCGGCCTGGTTCGCAGCCGACGGTTCTTCGCGCACCTTCCCTCGACCCCGCGCTGCAAGCTTTGCAACTCGCCGTTCGGCAAGCCCGGGAGCCTCCTCATGAGCGTCATCCGGCGCGGCCCGTCGCCGCTCAACCGCCGTCTGTGCAAGTGGTGCATTCGGCCGCTGCTCAAGAATCCCGGCGGCGCCGAGCTCGAGATCTCCGCGCTTTTTGCGGACGTCCGCGGATCGACGGGCCTTGCGGAAGGAACGTCCGCCGGAGACTTCTCCCACCTGCTCGCCCGCTTCTACGGCGTCGCGGCGGCGGCGATCGACGACCACGACGGAATCGTGGACAAGTTCGTCGGCGACGCGGCGGTCGCGCTCTTCATCTCGGGGTTCGCCGGGCCGATGCACGCAGCCGCCGCGGTCGAGACGGCGCGCGACCTGCTGCGGGCGACGGGAAACGACGGGCCGCAGCCGTGGATTCCGATCGGAATCGGGATCGACACGGGCGTCTCGTTCGTCGGCGTGGTCGGCGAGGGTGACGCGGTCGATTTCACCGCGCTCGGCGATCCGGTGAACACCGCGTCGCGGCTGAGCGGGCTCGCCGCCCAGGGCGAGATCCTGGTGAGCGCGGCGACCGCTCAGTCCGCGGGCCTTGATACGGCCGGACTCGAGCACAAGACACTTGCGCTTCGCGGGCGCGAGAGCGGCGTCGAGACCTTCGCGGTTCGCGGCTAGGGCAGCGAGAGCGACTCGACGACGGCGACCTCGAGGAACTCGAGGCTCTTCATCTCGATGTCGAGGTTCGCGACCACCTCGTCGCGCAGCGCGCCGCCGCCGGCGGCCTCGTCGCGCATCGTCTCCTCGTCGGCCCAGAACGTGATGCTCGTCGTCTTCGTCCCGGACGGGTCGCGCAGGACGATCCAGCCGCGGAACCCGGTCGCGTCGCGCAGCCACGGGAGAACCTTTTCGCGGTAGACGGCCACGCCCGCGTCGATTCCCTCCGGCGAACCCTCGAAGACCGTCAGCCGGGCGTGCATCAGTCGGGGCGGTCTTCGAGCACGACCTCGTAGAACTCGACGCTCTCGAGCGTGACTCCGGTGGTGGCAACGATCGAATCGCGCACCTGCGCCCGGCCGCGGGCGCTTCGCTCGGCGTCCTCGCGCGTCTCCCAGTACGAGAACATGCGCGCGGTCCCGTTCTCGGGGTCGGCCATCATGACGCAGCCCTTGTAGCCGTCGAACTCCCGCAGCCACTGGAGCATCGCCTCGGCCGCGATCAGTGCGGTCTCGATGACGTCCTCGTCGCCGCCGCTGATGCTGGTCAGGCTTACGTACATCAGATCAGCTTAACCTCGTGGTAGACCGCGTTGAGCTCGGCGCCCCAAACGATGCCCCGTCCGATCAGGAACAGCGCGAAGAACCCGACCATTTTGACGGTGCCGTTGTAGGATCGCGCCATGCTCGCGCGCTGGGGAATCAATTTCGGAATGACCCTCGTCGGAATCGCCGTTGGGCTGCTGCTCTGCGCGGCGCTCCTCGGTGACGATTTCGAGATCAACACCCAGGGCCTCATCTTCGCGACGCTCGTGTTCTGGATCGTCCACCTGATCCTCAACTTCCTCGCGCTGAAGATCCTGATCCGCGAGCCCTCCGTCGCGATGGCCGGGCTTCTTGCGCTCGTCTCCACGATCGTCGCTCTCTTGATCGTCAACTGGATTGTCGACGACATCGCGATCTCCGGGACGATGACGTACGTCTTCGCCACGCTGATCATCTGGATCACGACCGCCCTGGCCGACTTCCTGGGCACGCGGATGATCCGGTCGCGCCGCGCGAACTAGATGGGCGGGCTCGGCGACCTCGTCGGCAGCCTCGCCGGCGGCGGGCTCGACAAGGCGCTCGAGAGCCTCAAGGAGAAGGGCATGGACGACAAGGTCGAGTCGTGGATCGGCACGGGCGCGAACAAGGCGCTCGAAAGCGACCAGGTGCGCGATGCGCTCGGCTCGGATCAGGTCGCCGAGATCGCCGGCAAGCTCGGCGTCTCCCCCGACCAGGCACAGGATGCAATCGCGGAATACCTCCCGAAGATCGTCGACCAGGTCAGCCCGGACGGGAAGCTCCCCGGCGGCGTCGACCTCGACGCCGCGCTCGGGAAGCTCTCAGCCAAGTAGCGCGAGCCCGAAGGGAGTCCCTTCGGAGTCGCGGCAGATGACCCAGCGCTCGCCCTCGTGGACGACCTCGCCGCCGAGATCGCGGACCCGCTCGAGCGCCACGACCAGGTCCGGCACCGTGAAGTACGGAAGCGAGAACCGGTCGCCCGGCCCGGGCCCGCGCTCGTGGACGCCGAAGTGCACCCCGCCGTACTCCCCTTGCCAGCCCTGACCCTGGTCGGGCGTGCGATCGGCGAGCTGCGTCCCGAGCAGTCCTTGCCAGAAGCGCCGGGCGCGCACGGAGTCGTCGGCGGGAAACTCGATCAGAAACGGAAGCGACATGGCTCAACTCTCCGCTGTGTCTTGGAACGTCCGCCAGTTGCGGACGCCCAGGTGGAGGTGCTCTACCCCGCTCGCCGAGCCGGAGAACCCGAGCACCTGTCCCTGCATGAACTTCGCGCCCGCCTCGGTCTCGGGCGCGAACTTGGAGAGGTGCGCGTAGTAGAACTCGTTGCCGTCGGTCTCGAGGTAGCAGCGCAGCCCGCCGAACCGTGAGTTCGGGTCGGTCGAGATCGGGCCGATCTTGTCCCCGATCGTCCCGTCGGCGACCGCCACGAGCGGCGTTCCCGACGGGAACGCGAAGTCCCAGGCGTTGTCGGACTGCCAGTTGTTCGGCTCGGCCGTGAACGAGTGCGTCCCCTGGCCGGGCCGCCCGATGATCGAGACCTTCTTCTTGGCGGGATAGATGAACGCCGATTCGCTTTTCCGCGCCGACCGCAGGAGCCGCCGCGCGAGGTAGGACGCCGGCAGCGACTTCTTGCCGAGCAGGTACTCGCGGAGGTGCGGCCCAAACGTGGGCGTCTGCGCCGAGCCGGGAAACCCGAGCGCCTCCTTCGCCCGCACGCACGCATCGCCGGTCTCGGTGCCGAAGTCACCGTCGATCCCGCCGGGGGCGAAATCCTCCTTGAACACGTTGTGGCCGGACAGCACCCACTGCGCTCCGTGGATCGGCCCCTTGCCGTTCGTCTCGATGTCCCCGACCTTGAGGGTCTTCATTGCGGCGGCTCCTTGGTCGCTTGCGGCGGGGGAACTCTAATCGGCTCTGCTAGCCATGCACGGTGCAGAGCACCGGGCCGCCGCATTCGTCGTGGTCCCACCAACGCTCGGCTACTCCGTACTCGCCCGAGCCCGCGGTGGGAACGAGTCCCTGCGACTGCACCCATTCGCCGTCCTCGTCGACCACATCGGCATACCAGCCGAGCGAGCGGGTCTCGTCGTTTGCGCCGTTGAAGATCGAGTAGCCGAGATAAGCGCCGCCGGACCGTTCGAGGAACTCGTCAGGCGCGCGCACGACGGCGACCGGCACCGCAATGCCTTCGGGATGGATGAACTCGAGCGAGACCAGTTCGAGTCCGAGCGCGTCGACGTTTTGCTCGACGATCCCGCGGAACGCGTCCTCGGATGCGGTGCGGTACACGCTCACGGGCTCGCCTCCGCCTCCGAGGCCGTTGAACGGCGGAAGTCCCGCTGCCGGCGCCTGATCCCGATACACCGACTGGGCGACCAGGCGTGACCACTCGGCCCGGACGTCCTCCGCGCTGTCAGCAGCGCCGATGCTCACGACAAGCGTCGGACCGCCGACCTGCGCGCCGATCATGTCCGACATCGCGTCGGGCGTCGCGGCATCGATGCGCTCGACGTTCACATCCTCGAGCACGAATGGAGGATCGTCGCTCTCGGAGAGGTCGCACCCGGCGAGCAGACCGACGACGAGGAGCGGAATCAGCGTCCGCCAAACGGGCATCGTGCTGAGACTACGCCGCCGAAGCGGCGTTCGTCACACGTCGCCGTCGAAGTGCCGTGCGAGGTAGCGCTCGACGTCGGGCCCGGACGGGTTCGAGAGGATGTCCTCGATCCAGGCGCGCCGCTCGAAATCGATCGCGGCCATCTCCCACACGCAGCCGGCCGCCTGCGGGCCCTCGTAGGGCTCGAGCGCGGTCACATCTTCGAGGGGCTCAGAAACACCCGCTGGTGGAGCTCGTTCGTGGACTGCCACCAGTAGTTGAGGACGATCCCGAACGTGCGCGAGTCGTGGACGACGATGAACCCGATCCCGTGCCGGTCGTCCCCGCGCGCGGGCTCGGGAAAGACGTCCGCCGCACGCTCCACGGCGGCGTCGACGAGCTCCGGGCGAGGCTCGTGCCCGGGCCGCGCGATCCCGTAGACCTTGAGCCGCCAGTCGCCGACGGCGACGCTGCGAATGAACCGCACGGGCCGGGTCCGGTACGGCACGTCGATCGTGAACTCTGCGCCCAGCTCGGGGAAGGTCTGCTGGTCGGTGGCGGCCACAGGCCGAAGCCTAGCCGGGCTCGATAACCACCCATCGTGGCCCGACGGCGCTTAGGATCCTTCGGGTGCCCATCGACCTCCTCGACTGGCTCAGGGATCAATGCGCGGAATATGAGTTCGACGTCGTCGCGCTCTATCGAACGCGTGGCAACCATCATTGGCCACTGACCGCCGAGAGTGACGATGACCTGCAGAACAAGCTCGAAGCCGGCGCCCACTTCCTCCCGCTCCCGAAGGAACCCGCGGCTTTGGCGAACATCCTCGAGGTCTCAATCGTGGATTTCCTTCTCGAGCGAGTGGAATCGACGCTCGGGCTTCAAGCTCAACGTGGAACCGAGCGCGGCTATCCCGATCTGGAGTTCACCGGCGATGAGCTCGGGAGCCAGTTCCGCGCGGTTGATGTCAAGGTAGCCCGCCGCGCCAGCAGCGGAACACGGACTCAAAGCCGCATCACGCTCTACACCGGCAATACGTACTTCCGGTACCCGACGCTCAAGTGGCCTGGCACCTTCCGACCTTTCGAGGACTACGCCCAGCACTTGACCTTGGCCTGCATTTACACCCTTAACGAAACAAGTCACGCACGCGTCGATGATCTGGAACTAATCGTCAACGAGACTTGGCGCATCGCATCTCGCCAGCGCTCGTCGACGACCCGGGAGTACCTGGGCGCCGTGCAGCGAATCGACGATCTCCGTGACGCGGCGGGCGAGTTCGAGTCGGAGACCGACTTCTACCGCTACTGGCGTCGGTTCCCATTTCGGATCGGCCAGGCTGTACAGCAGCAGCTCGATCGGCTGATCACCGAGCAAGGATCATCTAGCTAGCCGCCTGCACGAAGCGAAGCCGCGACGGCGTCGGCTAGTACGGGCGGAACCGCATTCCCGAGCTGCACCTGAGCCGAACGCCGTGAGCCAACGACCTCGTAGTCATCAGGGAATGTCTGGAGCCTCTTTAGCTCTGGCAGCCTAAGTCGGCGATTCTGCCAATGAAACGGCCCGACGTACGGGCCAGGCTGAGCCTGGATGGTCGGGGACGGAGCCTCCGGAGAGAGCTTCAGGAGGAATGACCAGAAACGCTTGCGCCACCCGAAGAGAGGCGAAGGATGCCCGCGCTCAGCTGTGTAGAAGAGGTAGTTCTCGCCGGGCGGAATGTCCGGAAGCAGCGTGCCGTACCTGCCGTTCACAACCTCCTCGGGCTCAAACAAGTCATCTCGCCCCTGAAGGTCACCGATCGCCTCACCAGCCGTAATGTGCGGCGGCAACGTGCGGTCATACGTCGTGCGTGTTTCGTGAGGGCCGCTGTGCGTGGGTACCGGGAACGTCGGCTTCCCGCGACGGGATCCCAGGATGAACAGCCGCTGGCGCCGTTGAGGCACGCCAAAATCCGCAGCCAGAAGCACTTTGAGGTCGACCTCGTATCCAAGCCCACGCGCGACCGTGAGCATCTTGTCCAACCACGCGGCGTTGTGATTGCGGTAGGCGAGCCCGTAGACGTTCTCCAGCAGGAACGCTTCCGGGAGTGTCTCGTCGAGAATCCGGAGGTAGTGATCAAGAAGACTTGCTTCAGGATCGAGCCCCTTCCGCTTGTATTCCAGCCAATTTCCAGATTTCGAGAACGGCGTGCACGGCGGACCTCCAACCACGAGGGCGGCCTCGCCGCGCTTCAGCCCAGCCGCGCCGAGAACATCGGCGGCATGCACTGAGCGGATGTCCTCCTCGATTACGGATGAATGGGAGAAGTTCCGTCTCAGCGTTGCAGCCGCGTCTCGATCGTGCTCAAGGCTCACGCGCACGCGATAGCCTGCTCGCTCTACGCCAAGGTCAAGCCCGCCAACGCCGCTGAACAAACTGATGGCAGGACGCTCAGACACGCTCCGCTCGCCTCCTGCGTCCTCGGAGGGAAGGCGACGCATCATGTCGAGCATACGAAGCTCGGATACAAAGCCTGAGCGGCTGCTGCGATCGTCGCTGTGGAGGGAAGGCTTGCGAGGATTCCGCTGTCACTGGCCTGGCCCGGGAGGCCGCATCGACATCGCCTTCACCCGTTGGAAAGTGGCTGTGTTCGTAGACGGCGCCTTCTGGCACGGTCACCCAAGCAAATGGCAGCCGGATCGCTGGAGCGGCTACTGGGACGCGAAGATCAAGAGAAACATCGCGCGAGACGAACGTCAGAACGCCGCGCTCATCGCTGACGGGTGGCGCGTCCTTCGATTCTGGGATCTCGACATTGCCCACGATGCAGCCCGCCTAGCAGCGTTGGTACGACAGGAAGTTGACGCAGCGCGCCGACACGCGCTCTCACGATCGTAGCTCCCGATCCGGACAAGCCTTCGGCGGCTCTCCAGCTCCCGCTCATGAAACACTCGGGCCGTGCGCCGCGCGTTCTTCCTCCCCGTTCTCGCCGCTCTCGTCCTCGCGCCCGCCGCCTTCGCCGACACCGCCGACGAGACCGCACTCGCGGAGAAGTACGCGCCGGTCGTCCGCCTCGTTGACCAGCCCGAGGAATGCGGGCCCGGTGAGCCGTACGAGCCGATGAACGTGGACGCGCTTTTCGGCGAGCCGACCGTCGCGCTGCGCGGGCCCTGGGGCGGCGGCGACCTGATCCAGGTCGGGCCGGCCGCGGACGACCTCGACGACGGGCTCTACGAGTACCACCTCGACTACCCGGGCTACGCGCTCGACCCCGGCTGCGACTACGAGCTCTGGGCCCGCCGCATCACCGAGGGCAAGGAGCCGACGGTGTACGCGCACGTCGCCACCGAACCCCGCTTCCCCGGCCAGCTGGCGCTGCAGTACTGGATCTTCTACGCGTTCAACGACTGGAACAACCTGCACGAGGGTGACTGGGAGATGATCCAGCTCGTCTTCGACGCCGACGATGCGGCCGCCGCGCTCGAGGTCGAGCCCACCAAGATCGGCTACAGCCAGCACGAGGGCGCGGAGAGGGCCAACTGGGACGACCGTGACCAGCTCGAGGTCGTCGACGGCACGCATCCGGTCGTGCATCCGGCCGCGGGGTCGCACGCGAACCACTACGACGAGGGCCTCTACCTGGGCGCGTCGGCCTCGCAGGGCGTCGGGTGCGACGACACGACCGGGCCGACCCGCGACGTCGTCCCTGCGGTGATCACGATCCCGAGCGACCCGGACGAGGCGGTCGGCGACTTCCCGTGGATCGGATTCGAGGGACGCTGGGGCGAGCTGCAGCCCGCGTTCTACAACGGCCCGACCGGCCCGAACCTGAAGGACCAGTGGACGGAGCCGATCGCGTGGTCGCAGGAGTGGCGCGACCGCAGCTACGCGGTGCCCGCCGGCGGGGTGCTCGGGACCGGCGCGACGGACTTCTTCTGCGGCGCCGTCGGACGCGGATCGGCGCTCCTCAGCCGCTCGGTGAACAACCCGTGGCCGCTGCTGATCGTGCTCGGCGTTCTCCTCGGACTCGTTTTCTGGGGAATCTCGCGCGCGACCTGGGTGCCGTCCGCACCGCTGCGGCTTGTGCGGCGGCGCTCCTGGGGGCAGATCGTGACCTCGTCCTCGCGGATGTACCGCAAGCACCTCTTCTTGCTGCTCGGCCTCGGCCTCTTGTTCGTGCCGATCCTCTTCGTTGTCGCCCTGTTCCAATGGCTTGTCCTGAACGCGTCGAGCATCCTGGGAATCTCGAACCACGGCGCCGGCGGAGGCTTCCTCGTGCTCTTCGTGTTCGCGCTCTCCACCGCGCTCACGCTGGTCGGGGTCGGGTTCGTCCAGGCGGCCGTCGCGCGATCGCTCGTCGAGATCGACGCCGGCCGCGAGATCGGCCCCCTCCGCGCATACGCGCTCGCGCTCGACAGCATCGGGCCGCTGCTCGGCTCCTTCTTTGTCGCGGCCACCGTCGTGGCGCTGCTCGGCAGCACGCTGGTTCTGATCCCGGTTGCGATCTGGCTCGCCGTGCGCTGGGGGCTGATCGTCCCCGCGGTCGAGCTGGAGCATCGTTCGTCCCTGGCCGCCGTGCGCCGCAGCTACCGGCTCGTGCGCGGGGACTGGCTGAAGGTCGGCACGCTCACGATCGCCGCCGCCGCCCTCGCGCTGGGGATCGGCCCGCTCGTCGGCGCGCTCCTGATCATCCTCACCAACGCGCCGTACGCCTTCCTGAATGCGGTCTCGGCGATCGTGTACGCCGTGGCGGTGCCGTTCGTCGCCCTCTTGACCACGTATGTCTACTTCGACGTCCGCGTTCGCGAGGAGCTCGAGCCCGAGCCCGTGAAGGGCGACCTGCCCGCCGAGGTCGAGCTGGCCTGAGCCGCGTGGAGGAGTCCGGCCCGAGGATCCTCGTCACGGGCGCCGCGGGGAACCTCGGCGGCCTGCTCGCGCGCCACCTGGCGCCGTCCGGCCTGCCGCTGCGGCTCATGTACCACCACCGGCGCGTCTCGGATTCGCTCGTCGCCGAGCCGAACGTCGAGGTCGTCCAGGCCGATCTGGCCGACCCGCGCACCTTGCCCGCGGCCGTCGAGGGCATCGACGTCGTCGTCCATTTCGCCGGGATCCTCTTCAAGCCGCGGCCCGAAAAGTTCCTCCCGGAGACGAACACGCAGTGGTTTTCGAACCTGGTGGACGCAGCGCTCAAGGCGAACGTGCGCAGGATCATCCTCATCTCGTTCCCCCAGGTCGAGGGCCCGACCTCGGTCGAGCACCCGGCGACGGGCCGGCTCGACCGCGATCCGCCGTCCGTCCATGCCAAGACGCGCCTCGAAGAGGAGCGGCTCCTGTTCGAGCGCGCCGGGCCCGGGACAGAGCCGGTGGTGCTGCGCCTCGGCATGGTCTACGGCAAGGGGATCCTCATGGTCGAGGCCGCCCGCCGGCTCGCGCGCAACCGCCTGCTCTGCGTGTGGCCCGAGCCGACCGTGCAGCACCTGCTCGCGACCGAGGACTTCCTGCGCGCGACCGAGGCGGCGATCGTGAAGCCCGGGATCAACGGCATCTACTCGGTCGGGGACGAGCGCCCGACGACCGTCCAGGAGTTCCTCGACACGGTGTGCTCGCACTGGGGCTACTGGCACCCGTGGCGCGTGCCGTTCCGGGTGATCACGTGGGGCGCGGCGCTGACCGAGGCATTCGCGTTCGTCGCCCGGACGCAGTCGCCGATCACCCGCGACTTCGTCCGCATCGGCCACATCGACCACTGGAGCGACACGACCCGAGCCCGCGCGGAGCTGATTCCCGAGCTCGCCTACCCAACGCTGGAATCGGGGCTGCACACGCTTTGAGCAAAGGAAAGGGCCCCGACAAGCGGAGCCCTTTCCTGCGCACGTCAGTCGTACTGACTAGACGGCGACGCCGTTCTTGTGTGACATGACCTTGCCGCTCGTGATCTTGGGCGGGTTCGGAATGATGTTCTCGAGCTTCTCGTCACGGATCCAGGCGGAGACGAACTTGGTCGACTCATCGGCCTGCTCGGACGTCTCGAAGAGGTTCAGCGAGCTCACGACGCCGTTGTCGGCCTCGATGAGGTAGTAGCCCTTGAAGCCGGGCATCTCGCTCAGCTTGGGGACGAGCTTCTCGTTGACCTTCGTGGTCAGCTCGATGGTGCGAGTCTGATCGACACCCTCGTAGCGGCGAATAGTCGCGAACATGTGTTGCTCCTTCTGTCATCTTTCGGAACAGCGAGTTCGAATGAGCCCACTGCGGCGCTCAGGGCCAGGTGCGAAAGACGAAGAGGAAATCGTGCGGAGCCTCGGCGGCTTCAACGCTAGAACCAAACGCGCACGACCAACGTAGCACTTGTTTCGAATCGTTCGAGTCTCCGGCACCCGAAGGGACTGCCGCGAGGCGCCAGAGCCCGCGCTGCATGGGCGAATCGGCCGCACATGTTGTTCTCGTGAAGACGGGCACGGTCTACGGCTGCTCGAGATCCGGGAGACCGAAAACCGGTCGCGGACCGGTCACACTGGTGGGATGCTCGCGCATACGCTCCCGCTCGACTCGGTCGTCGAGGAACTGAGGAGCGACCCGCGTCGCGGACTCGGCGAGGACGAGGCGCACGCGCGCCTCGAGCGCGTCGGGCCGAATCGGCTCGAGCGGGCGCCCCGACCGGCCTACGCGCGGATCGCGCTGCGCCAGTTCGCCGACCCGCTCGTCGCACTGCTCATCGCAGCCGCGGCCGTCTCCATCGCCATCGGAGAAGGGATCGAGGCGGTCGCGATCGGCGCGATCGTCGTCCTCAATGCGGTCCTCGGCTTCGTGCAGGAGTCCGGCGCCGAGCGGGCGCTCATGGCGCTGCGCGAGTCGCTCGAGCGGCACGCTAGCGTCGTCCGCGACGGCCGCGAGCGCGAGATCCCCGTCGAGGAGATCGTCCCCGGCGACCTCCTCGTGCTGCGCGACGGCGAGCGCGTGTCCGCCGACGCGCGGCTCGTCTCCGTGTCCGGCCTCGCCGTGGACGAGTCGCCCCTCACCGGCGAGTCGGCTCCCGTGGACAAGGGAACCGAGCCGGTCGCGGCCGACGCTCCGACGGCGGACCGAACGCCGATGGTCTATTCGGGGACCGCCGTCACACGCGGGCGCGCCCGCGCGCTTGTGACCGCGACCGGCGCGGGAACCGAGCTGGGCCGCATCGCCGGCCTCGCCTCGGCGGCGAAGCCCCCGTCGACGCCGCTCCAGCGCCAGGTGAGCGGCCTCACACGGGTGGTGGTCGGCTTTGGGATCGCCGTGACGATCGGGCTCGGCGCCGCGATGCTCGCCCAGGGCGAGCCGCTCGACCAGGCCTTTCTCGTCGGGGTGGCCGTGGCCGTCGCCGCCGTCCCCGAAGGACTGGCCGCGACCGTGACGATCGCGCTCGCCCGTGGCGCGCGCGCCATGGCGGAGCGCGGCGCGATCGTGCGCCGGCTGACGGCGGTCGAGACCCTCGGAAGCGCCACCGTGATCGCCTCCGACAAGACCGGAACACTGACCGTGAACCGCCTGCGCCTCGCGGCCGTCGAGCCCGCCCTCGGCGCGAACGAGCGCTCGGTGCTCGAGGCCGCGGCGCTCGCCTCGACCGCCCGCGTGCTCGAGGAAGACGGCGGCGCTCGCGTCGTCGGGGACCCGGTCGACGCGGCGCTCGTCCTCGCGGCGCACGAGCGCGGCCTCCCGTGGGAGACGCTCGTCGAGAGCCGGCGGGCAGTCCACGAGCGCCCGTTCGATCCCACCCGGAAGCTCATGACCGTCGTCTACGAGGAGTCGGGCGGCCACCACGCGTACGTGAAGGGCGCGCCGGAGGCGATCCTCGAGCGCTCCGTCGGCGACGAGCATGCGCGGTTCCTTGCGCTGGCAGAGGCCTGGGCGGCGGACGGGCTGCGGGTGCTCGCCGTCGCCGAGCGAGCCGTGACCGGGGCGCCGGACGGGGACGACCTGGAGGCGGAGCTTCGTCCGGTCGGCCTCGTCGGGCTCGACGACCCGCTGCGCGAGGATGCGGCCGGCGCCGTCGCGCGGGCGCGCGAGGCAGGGCTCCGGGTTGAGATCCTCACCGGCGACCATCCGGCGACCGCGCAGGCGATCGGCCGCGCGCTCGCGCTTCCGGTCGAGGATGTCCACGCCCGCATCACGCCGGCCGACAAGCTGCGCCTCGTCGAACGGCTCCAGCGCGAAGGCGAAGTCGTCGCGGTCACCGGGGACGGCGTCAACGACTCCCCGGCGCTGCGCCAGGCCGACGTCGGCATCGCCATGGGGCTCTCGGGAACCGAGGCCGCGCGTGAGGCGGCCGCCATCGTGCTCACCGACGACCGCTTCTCGACCATCGTGGCCGCCATCCGCGAGGGCCGCGCGATCGCCGACAACATCCGCAAGTTCGTCGCCTTCCTGCTGTCGGCCAACCTGGGCGAGGTCGTGCTCTTCGCCGCGGTGATTCTCGCCGGACTGGGGATTCCGATGACGGTCGTCCAGGTGCTCCTCATCAACGTTCTGACGGACGGGCTCCCGGCGGTCGCGCTCACGCAGGATTCGGCGGCGCCGCGGACGATGCAGCGCCCGCCCGACCGCTCGCACCGTCTTTTCACCCGCCGCGTGTGGGCCGCGCTCGGAGGGATCGGCCTGCTCGTCGGCGGGGTCGCGATCGCGGCCTTCCTGGCCGGGCGGACCGACGGGGACGCGCAGGGCCAGACGATGGCGTTCGCCACGATCGCGTTCGCGGAGCTCGCGCTCGTCTACGCCATGCGCTCGAACCTCGAGCCCGCGTGGAGGGCACCGCGGAATCGCTACCTGGCCGGCGCCGTCGCGGTCTCGGCGGCCGTGGTCGTCCTCACCGTCTACCTCCCCGCGCTCCACGATCCGCTCGGCACCGTCTCGCTCGACGGCGCGCAGCTCGGCCTCGTGGCGCTCCTCTCCGTCGTCCCGTTCGCGTGCGTCGAGCTGGCCAAGCTGGTCGTGGCGCGGCGGAGGGTCGATAATCACGGCACCGGCGATCCGGCTCGTGGGTCGCTCGACAAGAAGGGACTCTCATGGACGAAAAGCTGATGGGCGCCGCCGACGAGGCCGCCGAGTCCGCAATCGACGAGGCCGTCGCCGCCGAGGTGCTGCACGAGGACGCGATGGCGAAGGCCGCAGTCGCCGAGGAGCTCATGGCGGAGGCGATCGTCGAGGAGGCGGCAGCCGAGGAACTCGCCGAGGACGCACTGATCAAGGCCGAGGCCGCGGAGATCCTGGCCGAGGCCGCCGAAGAGTCCGACTAGGTTTTTGGCCGGCGCGGGTCGCGCCAGCGAGCGCGGCTCGCGTCGGCCCGAATCACACGGCCAGCTGGCGCAGCTTGTTCATCGCGTTCAGCGCGGCGATCTTGTACGCCTCGGCGAGCGTCGGGTAGTTGAACACCGAGTCGACGAAGAAGTCCACCGTGCCGCCGAGCCCCATCGCCGTCTGGCCGATGTGCACCAGTTCCGTCGCGCCCGTGCCGAACGCGTGCACGCCGAGTAGTCGTCCGTCCTCCGTGGAGACGAGCAGCTTGAGGAGCCCGTACTGCTCGCCGAGGATCACGCCGCGGGCCAGCTCGCGATAGCGGGCCACGCCGACCTCGTACGGGATCCCCGCCTCGGTCAGCTCGACCTCGGTGCGGCCCACGTAGCTGATCTCGGGGATCGCGTAGATGCCGAACGGAAGCAGCTCGGCCAGCCCGTGCGTCTCGACGTCGAGCGCCGCGCACGCCGCGACGCGTCCCTGCTCCGCGGACACCGACGCGAGGCTGGGAAAGCCGATCACGTCGCCGACCGCGAACACGGAGTCCACGGTCGTGCGGTAGTCCGAGCCCACGGTGATCCGCCCGCGCTCGTCGACCTCGATCCCGAGCTCCTCCAGGCCGAGCCCCATGGACGCGCCCTGACGGCCGGCGGAGTAGAAGACCGCGTCGGCCGCAATCTGCTTGCCGCTCGCCAGGCGCGTGACCGTCCGGCCCTCGCGCAGCTCGACGGCCTCGACCGTCTCGCCGAAGCGGAACATCACGGCCAGGTCGCGCAGGTGGTAGCGCAGCGCCTCGACGATCTCCTCGTCGCAGAAGTCGAGCATCTGCGGCCGCTGCTCGACGATCGTCACGTGCGAGCCGAGCGCGGCGAACATCGACGTGTACTCGATCCCGATCACGCCGGCGCCGACGACGACCAGCTCGTCCGGGATAAAGCCGAGCCTCGAGAATCTGGTCGGAGTCGAGGATCGTCTTCCCGTCAAACTCCACGTCGGGCGGGTGCGCCGGCGTCGAGCCGGTCGCGATCACGATCGCCCCCGCGGTCAGCCGCTCCTCGCCCGACGGCGAGCAGACGAGCACGGTGTGCGGATCGACGATCGAGCCGCGCCCCTCGAGGAGCGTTACGTGGTTTCGCGCGAGCTGGTCGCCGAGCACCTGCTGCTCCCGCTCGATCACCATCGCCGTGCGCTGGTGGATGTCCTCGAACGTGACCTCGGCCTTCACGCGGTAGCTGCGGCCGTAGAGCCCGCGCTGCTGGAGGCCGGTCAGGTGGAGGATCGCCTCGCGCATCGTCTTCGAGGGGATCGTCCCCGTGTTGACGCTCGCGCCGCCGACGTCCCGGCGTTGCTCGATCAGCGCAACGCGCCGGTGCAGCTTCGCCGCCTGGATCGCGGCCCGTACGCCCGCCGGCCCGGACCCGATCGCGATGAGATCGAACTCGGTCGCCGTCATCGGACGCCTGCTCCTGTGTCCGCACGCTCAGCCATGTGTGGGCGAAGGCTAGCCGGGTGACGGGCGAAAGAACAGGGCGCGAGACACGCCAAGCAGCCACAATGGCCGCGTGGCCGAGACCAGCACGGAGCGGGGCGCGCTCGCCGTTCGGTTGTTCGCGCCGATCGCGGAGTCGTACGACCGCTACGCGGCACTTCTCTCCTTTGGGCAGGACACGCGCTGGCGGCGGTTTCTCATCGAGCGCATCCAGGCTCGGCCGACCGACACTGTGCTCGACGTCGCCTGCGGGACCGGGGCGATCTCGATCGCGCTCGCACGCCGCTACGGCTGCGCGGTGGTCGGCGTCGACCAGAGCCCGGAGATGCTCGCCGAGGGACGACGGCGCGTGGCCGCCGCGGGGCTCGACGCGCGCGTACAGCTCGAGGAGGGCCGCGCGGAGACGCTCGGCTTCCCCGACGGAACGTTCGACGCGGTGACCTCCGGCTACCTCCTCCGCTACGTCGCCGACCCGGCCGCGACCCTGACGGAGCTGGCCCGCGTCGTGCGCCCGGGCGGACGGATCGCCGCGCTCGACTTCGGCGTGCCCTCGAACCCTGTCGCGCAGGCGCTCTGGCGGGTCTACGTCGGCGTTGGACTCCCGGCGCTCGGGTCGCTCGTCTCGCCCGGTTGGCGTGAGGTGGGGCGCGTGCTGCGCGACAGCATCCCGTCCTTCTACGCCGGCTACCCCCTCGAGCGCCAGCTTGCCGACTGGCGCGCGGCGGGGATGGCCGACGTGCAGTCTCGGCCGCTCAGCCTGGGAGGCGGAATCGTGATCTGGGGAAGCCGTGGCGGTTGAGAGCCGCCCGTCGTTCTACGCGCTCGCGCGGGGTGGCTGGCGCGACTACGTGACGCTCCTCCACCTGCCGTACACCGCCTGGAACCTGAGCTACGTCGTGATCGGCGCCGCGCTCGCCCCGACGCTTGAGGCAGGGCGCCTCATCCCCACCCTGGTCGCGTTTTTTCTGGCCGTTGGCATCGCCGCGCACGCGCTCGACGAGCTGAACGGCCGCCCGCTGCAGACGGCGATTTCCGACCGAACGCTCATCGGGCTCGCCGTCGTCTCCCTCCTCGGGGCGGTCGCAATCGGGATCTACGGCGCGATCGCGATCAGTCCGTGGATCGCGCTCTTCGCCGCCATGGGCGCGTTCGCGGTCGTCGCCTACAACGCGGAGCTGGCGGGCGGGCGCTTCCACGGCGACCTCCAGTTCGCGCTCGCCTGGGGCGCGTTCCCGCTCCTGACGGGGGCCTTCGCGGCCGAGGAGCGGATCTCGGCTGCCGCGCTCGTAGCCGCCGCATTCGCGTTCTGCCTCAGCCTCGCGCAGCGCAGGCTCTCAACCCAGGTGCGTGACGTGCGCCGCCGGGTCGTCCACGTGAGCGGCCGCATCGAGCGGCGCGACGGCACCACCGACCCCGTGACCGCCGAGACGCTGATCCGTGCCGAGGAGCGCGCGCTCCAGCTCATGGCCGCGTCGGTCGTGCTCCTGGCGGCCGCGCTCGTGGCGCTTCATATCTGAGCCGGGCCCGACAACCCTGGATCGCCGGCGAGGGATCCGGCCCGCGCTACCAGCAGTGCGAGCGCGGGCTCGCGAGATGCGCCAGCAGGCGCCCGAGGACGGCCGAGTTGCTCGGGAGCGAGAAGTGGTCGACGCCCGGGTTGTCCGTGAGGCTGAAGCGGAAGCAGCGCATGCCGCTCCACACGGCCACGGCGTCGTTCGTCACGTCCTCCTGGTTGATGTCGCCGTCCCGCGTGAAGAACGTGTTCGAGTCGTCGAGCACCTGGCCGACCGTGAGATTGTCGAGCCCGATGCCGACCGCGGTCTCGAGCCCGGAGCCCTTCTCGGCGTAGACGTCGACGTTCGGGAAGTCGCGGCGGTGCGTGAAGCCGACGAAGCCGATGTAGTAGCGGGCGATCGGCTTCGTCCAGTCGAGGCCGGCGTCGTGGAGGAGCCGCCGGTAGGTCTTCGGCGTGTACGTCTTCCCGTTGGAGAGGTTCTCGACGACCGTCTCGATATCGCCGAACACCTTCGGGTCGGCGGCGCTCATGTACGTGGACGGAAGCGTCAGGTACATCTCCGCGCTCGACACCGCGTTCTCGGTCGTGGCCGGGAACAGGAAGTCGGTGATGTTCAGCCCCGTGAAGAGCAGCGGGTACAGGAGGCCCTGCCCGGGGAAGTTGCCGGCGAGCGGCGTGAAGCCGTGGATGTACTTGTGCTTCCACGACTGGGAGGTGTGCGTGAGCAGGTACTGGACGTAGAGCGGCCCGTTCGAGTGGCCCACGAGGTGGACGGGCCGGCGGCCGTTGTCGTAGTACGTGTCCTCGATCAGCCGCTTCGTACGGTGGAGGAAGCCGTCCATGTCAGGCGTGAGGCGCGAGTCATAGCCGGCCACGCGGAGGTCCTTGTTCCGGGTGTAGCCGGCGCCTTCGAGCGCCGCGTAGAGCTCCTCGTAGAACGGCGCGCTCTCGGTCTTGCCGTAGCCCTTGATCTCGACCTTCACGCCCCGCTGGTTCGAGAACCGGTCGGGCATCCGCTTGTGGCGGTTCGCGTCGTAGCGAAGCGTGAGGAGCTCGTCCTGGCAGACCTGCGAGAACGCGCTCGTCGTGTCGTTCAGGAACCAGTCCTCGAACGAGCCCGACCGCGGACAGCCGGGCGCGGCGGTCTGGTTGTGCATCGTGACCTTCAGCTTCGTGAAGTGGAAGGCCGGGAAAAGGACGACGGGCGTGCGCTTGCTCGAATGCGTCCGCTCCGCGATCCCCGCCGCGGCGCCGGAAGCGAGCACGCAAGCTGCGACAACGGCCGCCACGAGAGCGGCGAAGAAACGAATCCGATCGCGCTGGTGCCTCATGCGTCCTTCCGGTCGACCGGCTCGACTGTACTCCTACGCGCAAGCGTTCGTCCAGTCGCGCGCACTTGCGCCCGCCGCGCCTGGCAAGGAGACTCGCCGCGTGCCCGAAACGCCCGACGGCGCGGCGCAACACGCAGGTTGGCGCCCCTCCCGCCTCGACCAGATTCGCGCCTCGAAGCGGATGCTCATCCTCCTCGCCGGCGTGCTCGACCTTCGCGTGCTCGGGCCGGTCGTTCGGGCGCTCACGCGCGCACCGCGCAGGGAGAACGTCACGATCGACGGGATCCAGGCCGAGTTCGTCACGCCCGCGCACCGCGGGCCACGGCCGGCGTGGATCTTCGTCAACGGCGCGCATCCGCTGCGACGCCGCGAGCCGATCGTGGGGAAGGTCGCCGACGGGCTCGGGCGCGCCGGGTTCGTCGTCGTCGTCCCGGATCTCCCCGGGCTAGGCGAAGGAGAACTGACGCCGCGCACGCTCGAGGCGGCCATCCGCGTGGTCGAGTGGACGGCGCGCCGCGACGAGGTCGCGGGCGGGCGGGTTGCGCTGTGCGGCGTGTCGGCGGGCGCGAGCCTCGCGCTGCTCCTGGCCGAGGAGCCCGAGGTCGCAGGCTCGATCGCGCTGGTCGCGTCGGTCTGTCCGTTCGCGGATCTCGAGAAGCTCATCTGCCTCGCCACCACGCGAAGCTACGGCGACGAGACGTACGTCGCGGCGATCCTGCTGCGCCGCGTCGTCGCGCGGTCGGTGCTACTCACACTCCCCGAGTCGGATGAGCGGGCGGAGCTGCTCAACCTGGCCGGCGATGTGCTGAACGATGACGACAAGGATCCGATCGACGGCCTGCGCGGCGCCGCCGTCTCAGAGCTCGAACCGGACGCCCGCGCAGTCGTGCTCCTGCTGACGAACGAGGATCCGCGGCGCTTCCGTGAGCTCTACGACGCACTGCCGGCCGCAGCGCGGGCGCTCGCCGACACGATGTCCCCACTCCGGCGCGCCGCCGGCGTCGGCGCGCACGTGGAGCTGGCCGGGCCGCCGCTCGACCCGTACTTCCCGCCCGGCGAGGCGGAGTCCCTCGCCGCCACGCTTCCGAACTCGACGCTGACCGTCACCGGAGTGCTCGATCACACGCGCCCGACGGTTTCGTTCTCGCAGCTGCCGGACCTGCGCAGCTTCTGCGGCTTCGTCCTGCGGGGGCTCTCGGTCCGATGACTCCTCTGCCGACGAAGGTCGTGCTCCTCGCCGTGCTCGCCACGACGGCGTTCGCGGTCGGCGTGTTCGTGTCCGGCCGCTCGACCCCGCTGACGACGAGCTTCGCGGCGCCGTTCCTGTGGGTCTTCTCGTTCCTCTTCCTCGTCCGCGTTGTCGGCCAGCTCGTCGTCCGCCTGCGCGGGCCGGCGTGGCTGCCGCCGACCGAGGAGTGGAACCTCTCGCCGTACCACCTGCTCCTCCCCACGCAGATCGTGATCCTCGCCGTCTTGGCCTGGATCGACCTCTCGTTTTCGCTCGACCGCGGCGCACCCGTGCACCCGCATCCCCGGCTGGGAGAAGGTGTGCTCGTGTTCGCCTACGTCTATGCGGCCGTGATGGTCGTCCGCTACGGCGAGCGGATGCTCCGCCGGCCGGACGCACGCTGGTTCGGCGGGACGATCCCGATCGTCTTCCATTTCGTGCTTGCCTCGTACCTCTACGTGTTCGGGTGGTTCCATGCCTCGTACTGACGTCGTGATCGTCGGCGCCGGCGCCGCCGGGCTCTCGGCCGCCGGAGCACTCAAGCGGGTGGGCATCGAAGCAACCGTGCTCGACCGGGACGACCGCATCGGCGGGTCGTGGGCGCGCCGCTACGAGCGGCTGCACCTGCACACGGTGCGTCGTTTCTCCGGGCTCGCGCACCACCCGATGCCGCGCTCCTATCCCCGCTACGTGCCGAAGAATCAGTACGCGGGCTACCTGGCCGACTACGCGGAGACACTTGGGCTGCAGGTCGAGCTCGGCGACGGCGTCCAGACCGTGCGGCCGGCCGCCGACGGAGGGTGGGAGATCACGACCGACAACGGCGAGCGACACGAGGCCGCGGTCGTCGTGATCGCGACCGGCCACTACAACGAGCCCCTCGTGCCGCGCTGGCCCGGGCTCGACGACTACTCCGGCCGCGTCGTTCACTCCAAGGACTACTCCACCGGACGCGACTTCGCAGGCCAGGACGTCCTCGTCGTCGGGATCGGAAACAGCGGCGCGGAGATCGCGGCCGACCTGGTCGAGCAGGGCGCCTCGCGGGTCGCGATCTCGGTGCGGACGAGCCCGCCGATCATGCCGCGTGACCTCTTCGGCGTCGTGCCGGTGCAGATGCTCGGCCTCGTGCTGACTCCCATCCCGGTCCCTCGGCTGCTCGACCGCATGGGCGCGATGACCCGGCGCGTCGCGCTCGGCGACCTCAGCCGCTACGGGCTCGGCAAGGCGGAATGGGGTCCGTTCACCGCACGCCGCCCGGCGGTCATCGACGTCGGCTTCCTGGAGAAGCTGAAGCGCCTCGAAATCGACGTGCGCCCCAGCCCCGAGCGGTTCACCGCCGACGGCGTCGTCTTCACGGACGGCCGGGAGGAGCACTTCGCCGCCGTGGTCGCCGCAACCGGGTACGACAGCGGCCTGCGCCGGATGCTCGAAGTGCCCGGCGCGGTCGCCGACAACGGCCGGCCGCAGTACCGCTCAGGCCGGGCAACGCCGCACCCGGGGCTCTACTTCGCCGGGTTCGACGAGACCACCCGCGGCGTGCTCTACGAGATCAAGCGGGACTCGCCGCGCCTGGCCCGCTCGATCCGGAGCTATCTCGACTCGCGTCGATCCGGAACGTCCAGCGCTTGAACAGGACGAACGCGACCGGCGTGACGATGAGCAGCGAGATCGCGACACCGATCCGCGCGTCGATCCCGGTGCCCTCGACGAGCGCCGCCAGGATGAGGGCGTTCAGCACGGCGACGAGCGCCCCGACGACCATGTAGCGCAGGTACGCGCCCCAGAAGCCCTCGTTGCCGAGCCGGAACGTGAAGTACCGGTTGCCGAGGTACATCCCGGCGTTCGCGATGAAGTAGGAGACGATCGAGTTCACGAAGTACGCCGGCCGGGCCGCTTCGAGCAGCGCGAACACCGCGAGGTTCACCGCGTAGCCACCGGCGCCGACGAGGAGGAACTTGCGCCGGCTGCGCAGCGGCCGTCACCCGAGCGTGTCCGCGAACATCGCGGCGTAGTGCCGGTACCAGTCGCTCTCGAACCGGCCGCCCGGATCGTGCTGCCGCTTGGCTCGCAGGAAATCCACGAACTGCGGGTAGCAGGTCTCGACCTGATCCCGCCGCGCCCAGCGGTGGTAGGTGAGGTAGTACTTGCCGCCGCGCTCGATCGCCAGGTCGATGAGCCCGCGGAACGCGTCGGCCGCACGCTCGATCCCTGCGGGTGTGTGCGGCACGCAGAGGTTGAAGATGATGCAGGCCCAGCGGTCGGTCGCCCACGCGAGCACCGACTCCTCGTCGGGCTCGATCAGGCGGATCGTCCCGTAGATCACGTTGGTCGAGTTTGCGCGGAACTCCTCCGCCACGGCCGCCATGAAATCCGCGAGCCGCTCGCGCGGGACGTAGAGCTCGCTGATCATCTCCGTGGACGGGTGCGGCGCGTTCAACGCCGCGTCGAGCGGCTCGTGGTAGCCGTCCATGTAGTCGGCGAACTGGTGCGCGTCGGAGTAGTAGATCTGCCCCGACGTGGCGAGGTAGTGCGTGGAGTACTGCCTAAACGCCTCGGCCTTGTTCGTGTGCGCGAGGTAGATCAGCCCTTGCCAGTCGTCGCGCGAGAGCGCCCGCTGGTCGGCCGGCGGCGGGCCGGAGCGCTCGACCGGCCGGTAGCACGAGAAGACGCCGCGGCGGAGAAAGTCGTCCGAGGCGTCGTCGGTCGCGAACTGGAAGTCCCCGTAGAGGAACCCGTCGCGGATGCGCTCCTCGAACATCTCAGCCAGCTCGTCGAGCAGCCGCACCTCGACCACACGCTCGAGCGTCCGCCGCGGCACGAGGCGGATCCGCGCGGAGTAGATGCAGCCGAAGAGCCCGTAGCCGCCGATCGCGAGCCGGAAGAGCTCGGCGTTCTCGTTGCGGCTGCACGTGACCGGGTTCCCGTCGGGGCCGACGAGCACGAACGACTCGACGTCGGCGATCATCGGCCGCATCGCGAGCCCGCGCCCGTGGACGTTCGCGGCGAGCGCGCCGCCGATCGAGAGCCGGTCGGCGCCGGTCTGCTTCTGCGCGATCCCCCACTGCTCGTCGCGCCCCTCCTGCGTCTCCGCGAGGTAGGCGATCACCTCGGGCCACTGGATCCCGGCCTCGACCGCGAGCGTGCCGCCCTCGGCGTCGAAGTCGAGAACCCGGCTCATCCCGCGGGTATCGAGCAGCAGCCCGTCGGAGCAGAACTGCTGTCCGCCCATCGCATGCCGTCCGCCGGCGATCGCGAGGCTCAGTCCTTCGTCGGCGGAGCGCGCGACGGCCCGGCGAATCGCCTCGAGGCCGTCGACCTCGACGACGTCGCTGACGCTCACCTCGTTCAGCCGCGCGTGCACATCGTTGACCAGAACGCTCATGTTCGATCTGGCGCGACCGTCTCAGCTTGTGGCGCGGATTACAAGTCCGCGCGGTCGGCTAGTCGGCAGCGTCGACCCGCTTGCGCTGACGATCCGGTCACCGGGACGCCGATGGTCGTACCGGCCGGAAAGGCCATGCCTTTACCATCCACTGCTACAGTAAAGGGATGAGTGTGATCTCCAGCAAGAACCAGGTGACGCTGCCGGTCGATGCCCTGCGCGAGGCCGGGCTCGAGGCCGGCGACGACGTTCAGGTGCGCGCCGTCTCCCCCGGCCGGCTCGAGGTCGTGCGCGCCGGCGAGCTCGTGGCCGAGTACGCCGGCGTCCTCGACGCGCGGGTGTATCCCGAGGGGTATCTCGACGAGCTCCGCCGCGAGTGGCTCTAGTCGTCCTCGACACGGACGTTCTGATCGCCTACCTCTCGCGCGACGACGCAAACCACGCGGAGGCGGTCGAGCGCATGAACGCGGCCGTGGCGAGCGGAACCCGCCGCGTCGTCTCCGCGGTGAGCTACACGGAGCTGCTCGTCGGCCCCCTGGCCACCGGCGGCGACGCTGCGAAGACGGTGAACGCCGCCCTCGACCGCCTGGGAATCGAGATCGCTCCGGTGGATGCCAACCTGGCCCAGCGCGCCGCCGGGGTCCGAGCCGACACGAAGCTCGGCCTCCCGGACGCGTTCGTCGTGGCAACGGCACTCTCCGAGGACGAGGCGCGAATCGAGAGTTTCGACCGGCGGCTGAACAAGGCCTTCGCCGGGCTCACCGGCTGAGCGGATGCGTCAGCGCGTGACCTGACCCCAAACCCATCACTGAGGCACATTCTGAGACCGAGAACATCCACATAAGCCACCACCCTCCGTGAGTGCTCGCAGGAGCGGGAAGGCGATGACCGCTGAATGCGGCCGTTGCAGCAGTTTGAACAGCTCGACGCAGTGGGCGCCGTGCTTTGCCACAACGTAGTAGGACTTCGACTGGGAGAGCGCAAAGCCGTTTGCCAAGCGATCGTTCGCCGCGATGTGGGTTATCGACATCGGACGGGACGGCGCATACGTCGATGCGCATTTCTTTATCGGATCGCCAAAGGCCGTCGCGACGGCGGGGGACGACCTGATTGCTTCTCCTAGCTTGGCCATGATGATCCCGAAGCCGACCGGCTTCGGGACACCGCCAGAAGGCCACGCCATTCAATACGCCCGACTGGTGTTTGACGATGAGACTGACGTAACGCTCGGCTGCGTGCTTCTCAGTTGCCACCCACCCGGGAGCGAATCGGGGCCCGCAAGGCCGTGGACGCTGGAGCCACGGCACTACGTCGCCTATGGAACCGCGGGCAAACACCACGAGGGCACTACAAGTCCGGCAGCATGATCGGCGGGGTCGGGTCTTGCTAGCGCGACTCTGAAGGCAGGCGAGGAGCTCCCGAGCGATGCGCCAGAGCTAGTGCCGCTCGAACGCGCCGATGTCCGGCTTCACGCGCTTGACGCCGCGCTGGTCGCGCTTTGGGGACGTCGAATCGGCCCTGTTGCGCGCCGGGCTGTTCGATGCCAAGGCGATCGTCAGCGTTCGGCCGCCGTTCGCCTTCAGTAGGCCGATCCGCGGGTTCGCGCGCAGCAGGTCGCCGGGCTGAGTGAACCACGTACAGACGGCCGCCGGCCCCGTCGTCGAAATCAGGTTGTGGCCGAGGGACGTGATCGGATCGCCGGCGCAGTCGTTCCTCGCTCCGCCGGTGAGCTTGTTGAGCGCGATGAGCGAGTTCCGGACCGTGAACGGGTCGAGGTTCCCCGCGTTGTAGAGGCCCGCTCCCGCGGCGGCCACGTTTCGGGCGACGGTGACCGAGTTCAGCTCGAGCGGGGCGAGAACCCAGATGCCGCCCCCGTTGGCTCCCGCGCGATTGTTCGCCACCGTGGAGTTGGTGATCTTCATCGTGCCGTTGCGGGCGGAGATCGCGCCGCTGTCGGTGCCGGCGACGTTGCCGCTGAACGTCGAGTTGAGAATCGTCATCGACCCGGCGGACTCGGAGAAGTAGAGGGCTCCGGCCTCGCCCGTGCTGCGGTTCTTGGAGATCGTCGAACGCACGATCTTCGAGACGCCGTCGCCGTACATGTAGCTCATGCCCGCGAAATCGGCTCGGTTTCGGGTCACGACGCTGTCCTGGATGACGACGCCGTTGTTCACGACATCGATCGCTCCTGAGGTGTCGTCCGCCACATTGCGGCTGATCGTGCTTCGCAGGATCGTGAGCTTGCCGGCCGCCGCCTTGATGCCTCCTCCCATGCCGCTCGAGCCGACCGCGCGGTTGCGGGTCACGATCGAGTCGGTCACCGTGAGGTTGGCGTACGTGAGGATCCCGCCGCCGCTGCCGTCGTCGCTCGACGCGTGGCTTCCACCGGTGATCTTGAGCTTCACAAGCCGCGTCGGCGCGCCCACGAAGATGTTGAAGACGCGGTCGATCCCGTTCGCGTCGATCGTCGCGAGGCCCTTCCCGGGATGGATGATCTTGAGCCCGCTGTTCGTGATGTCGAGGTCGCCGTCGAGCGCGCCGTCCTCGCCCGTACTCGGTCGCGCCAGCTCGTACCGCAGGCGCGAGGGCAGCAGGATGCGGTCGAGTCCCGGGTGCGCGTTGGCCGCCCGGATCGCCTCACGCAGAGAGCAGTCCGACTTGGTGCACGCGCCGGGAACCGGATCGGTGCGCTTCGTGACCACGTAGTCCTTCGCGCCCGCGAGCGGCGCCAGCACGAGGCATCCGACCGTGGCGGCCAGGACCAATCCACCCGTACGCAGACCCCTCACGCGCGACAACGTAGCACCGTCCCCGGCCGAAAACGAGCTTTCGCGCCGCTTGACACACACCCGGGCCGGTGGAAGCATCGCGCGGCGAACGAGGGAGTCGAGCATGGGTCCGGTTGACGGCGGCCACGACTCTGCGGCACAGGGCGAGCCCTCCGGCGGCGGGTCTGGGATCCGCATCCGTATCGGGCGGTTCTCGTTCGCGCTGGGATCGCCCGACGGCACCCGCGCCGACCTCGTGGAGGGGCCTCCGGCCGATGCCACCGAGCTCGCCCAGGCGCTGAATGAGCCCGAGGTCGACGCGCTCACCGAGGTCGAGGAGACGATCGGCGAGGCCGAGAGCGTGACCGGAAAGGTGGAGCACGCGCTCGACCTCTTCACCAAGGTCGCGCGGGGCGAGGTCCCGATCGACAAGAGCGTCCAGAAGCAGCTGGACTCCCTGATCGACGCGCTCGAACGGTCCGACCGGGAAGGGCGCCACAAGGACACGATCCGTCTCGCCCGCGCAGGCTCCGCGCTCTTCGCGCTCGCCGGGCGCTGGATCGCGCTCGTCACCAGCCTGCGCATGGCGCTGCAGGCCGCGCGCTCCCTCGGCGACGCGCGCTCGATCGGGTGGGCGCTCCACGAGCTCGGAACGCTCGCGCTCGGCGCCGACGATGCGGCCGCCGCCGAGAACCAGCTGACCGAAGCGCGGCACATCCGCAAGGACGCCGGCGACGAGGCGGGCAGCGAAGTGACGCAGCACAACCTGCAGACCTACAAGGCCGCGTTCAGCTCCGGGCCGAGCGCAGGCACGATCGCCGCGCTCGCGGCGGGCGCATTACTCGTCGTCGTGGGAGGGATCGCGCTCGTCCTCTGGCTGCACGACGGCGACGACGGCCCGCCCGCCCCCGACACGACCGCGCCGAAGGTCGAGATCACGTCCTCCCCTGACGATCCCACCGTGGAGACGAGCGCGAGCTTTGCCTTCGAGGCGGACGAGCCCGTCTCGACGTTCGAGTGCCGGCTCGACGGCGGGTCGTTCGAGAAGTGCGACAGCCCGAAAAACGCGGCCGGCCCGCTCGACCCGGGCGGCCACACCTTCGCCGTGCGCGCGGTCGACCTCGCCGGGAACACCGGGAAGGCGGCGACCTTCGAGTGGACGATCGAGGCCGGCGAAGGACCGGGCATCGCGATCACGGACGGACCGGACGAGTTGACGAACCAGCCGCGAGCCGAGTTCACGCTCCAGCCCGGCGACGGCGCCGTCTCGCTCGAATGCTCCCGCGACGGCGGCGACTTCGAGGCGTGCCCGAACCTGGTCGCCTTCGACGTCGAAAAGGAAGGCGACCACACGTTCACCGCGCGTGCCCTGAACGCCGCCGGGACGGCCGGGCCGTCTGCGTCCTACAGCTGGACGCTCGACACGACGCCGCCGACGGTCGAGATCGGTTCCACGTCCGTGTCGAACCACGACGCCGTGATCGAGTTCACGCCGAGCGAGCAGGTGAGCCTGCTCGAATGCTCGCTGCAGGCACCACCGGCGGCCGAGCCCGAGTGCGTCAGCCCGATCACGTACGACGGGCTCACGGGGAGCACCGACTACGTGTTCTCGGTCGTCGCCACCGACGCCGCGGGCAATGTCGGGGAGCCCGCCCAGTTCGTGTTCACGACCGACGCGGACGTGGACTAGTCGGGAAGCATCGGCATCGTGAATCCGGGATCGCGGCCCAGGAGCACCGCGCGCGTCACCGCGGCCGTGCCGTAGCGGTCGCGCACCGCGTCGAGCGCGGCGTCGAGCGCTCCGCGCCGGTCGCGCTCCAGCGACAGGACGAGCTGCACCGGACGGTCGTTCTCCAGGTTCCCGACGGCGATCCCGACGAGCGTGAGGCCGCGCTGCTCGATCATCGGCGCCGCCGTTTCGAACAGGTGCCGCGCCGTCTCGAGGATGGTCTGCGTCTCGGCGGTCGCGTACGCGAGCGTGTGCGAGCGCGTCGCCCGGGTGAAGTCGTCGAAGCGCAGCCGCAGGACGACGGTGCGGCCGACGCGGCCGGCTCTCCGCATCCGGCCGGTCACGCGATCGATCAGGCCGACGAGCACGGTGTCGACGTCCCGGCGGGAGCGCCGGCCGAGGGCGCACTGGGCGCCGATCGAGCGCCGGCGGCGGCGTGTCTCGACCGGCCGCGGATCGCGGTTATGGGCGAGCGCATGCAGGTGCCGGCCCGACGCTCGGCCGAGCAACGCGACGAGCAGCGCCTCGGTCGAGCTCCGCGACCTCGCCGACGGTTCTGATCCCGCGTCCGCGGAGCTTCTCGCCGGTCACCGGGCCGACGCCCCAGAGCCGCTCCACGGCGAGCGGATGGAGGAAGGCCAGCTCCCGGTCGGGCGGGACGACGAGCAGCCCGTCCGGCTTGGCGACGCCGCTCGCGACCTTCGCCAGGAACTTCGTCCGCGCGACGCCGACGGTGATGGCGAGGCCAACCTCTTCGAGCACACGCCTCCGTAAGCGGCGCGCGATCTGCACCGGCGTCCCCGCCGTCCGCTCGAAGCCGCGCACGTCGAGGAACGCCTCGTCGATCGAGAGCCCCTCGACGAGTGGCGTCGTGTCCTCGAACACCCGGTAGACCGCCTTGCTGGCCTCCGAGTAGGCCGACATCCGCGGCCTCACGACAACCGCGTCGGGACAGAGCCGCCGCGCCTGCCTCCCACCCATCGCCGTACGAACGCCGCGCGCCTTGGCCTCGTAACTCGCGGCGAGGACCACCCCGCCGCCGACGATCACGGGCCGCCCGCGCAGCCGGGGATCGTCCCGCTGCTCGACCGACGCGTAGAACGCATCGAGATCTGCGTGAAGGATCCGTGCCTCGTGTGACACGAACGTATGTTCTCATACGGACCTTCGCCCTACCGGGCGATCCACTCAGGTCCCGGCTGCCGGCGTCGGTCGAGCCCGCTTCCAGATGAAGTCGAGCACGACCGCCAGTGCGGTGATCGCGACGATGGCGGCGAACGTCTCGGGCGCGTTCCGGACGGTGTCCACGGCGAAGAAGACGAGCACGATCGCGGTTGCAGCCGCACCCACCAGGACGATCGAGCCACGCGCGCCCGTCTCCGAGCGCCGCCGGAATCCGGCTGCGCCGACCAGGAGGAAGATGATCAGCGAGCACGCGCTGCCGACCGAGGCGATGGCCGAGAGATCGACGAGGTTCGCGACGACGAGGACGATCGCGGCGGTGATCAGCATTCCGGCGTGCGCGCCGAGCCGCGAGCCACGGCCGAAGAACGGCGGGAACTGGCCAACGTCCGCGAGCATGCCGGTGAGACCAGAGGACGCATAGAGCGTGGCGTTCACCGACGACGCGGTTGCCAAAAGTGCCGCGATCGCCATGATCGTGAACCCGGCGTCTCCGAGCGCGGGCCGCGCCGCCTCGGCGATCGCGGTCTCGCCGTACCCGATCACCTCGGTCACGGTGAGCGTGCCGAAGACGCCGATCGCGATCAGGACGTAGAGGCAGGTCGTGATGCCGAGCGCCAGGTACATCGCTTTCGGCAGCTCCCGGTTCGGCTCGCGCAGATCTCCAACAGTGAACGTGATCACGCTGAAGCCGAGGTAGGCGAAGAACGTCAGCGCGACGCTCGCGATGATCTCCGAGAAGGGCGGATAGCCGCTGAAGGCGAGCAGATCGAAGTCGATGTTGACGAGCGTGACGGCGATGAAGACCGCGAACACGCCGAGCAGGACAACGACGATCAACGACTGCGCCCGGTCGACGAGGCGCGATCCGACCAGGTTGACCGCCGCCATGGCTACGACGATCGCGGTCGTGAAGAGGTTGTCCCACCAGCCGGGCCGCGCCGGCACCGATGAAGAGCGACGCCGCGTAGCTCCCGAATGCGACGGCGACCATCGAGCAGACGATCACGATCGCGGCGAAGTACCCGAGCCACGAGGCGATGCCGACCAGCCGGCCGTTTCCGAAGCCTTCGAGCAGGTAGGCGATCAGCCCGCCCCGACGACGGATAACGGACTCCGAGCTTGACCACGTTGTAGCCGAGCAGCGCAGAGACGATTCCCGCGAGCAGGAAGGAAAGCCAGACCGCCGATCCGGCAACCGTCCCTGCCTCCCCGAGGAGCGCAAAGATTCCGGCGCCGACCATGGCGCCGATGCCGAGGAAGGCGGCTCCGCGGGCGGTCATGTCAGGAAGCCGGCGTGGTCTGATCGCCGTAGAGGAGCCAGACAATTCTGATGGCTAGGCATCGCCATGCGCCGATGCTAAGGCACTGGGTACCCGCCCACAATCCGGCCGCCGCGACGCTCGGCGCCGCTGATCGAGTCCATCCGACCGCGCTGCGATACTCGCCGCCGCCAATGGACACGCCAGACACGCCAGACACCCCGGAGTCGCCGGAGACACCACAGACGCCGGAGACACCAGAGGCGCCCGAGGCAACCGAGGCAACCGAAGAAACCGAGGCGCTCGAGGAAACCGAGGCACCCGAGCCCAAGAAGAAATGGCGCCCGACCGGCTGGCAGATCGCAACCGCCGTGCTCGCGGTCGTCGCCATCGCACTCCTGATCTGGGCGATCAGCGAGCGGCGCAGCCACGAGGACACGACCGCTGCGAGCACGGCGCAGGTCGCCGAGCTCGACCAGCAGGTCGCAGACCTCCAACAGCAGCTCACAGACCAGCAGACGGAGGCCGACGCCGCGGCCGCGCAGGCCGAGGCAGACCTCGCTGCGGCGCAGAAGCAGTACGAGCAGGTGTCCACGGACCTCGGCGCCGCGAACAAGTCTCAGGAGGAATCCCAGGCCCAGCTCGACCAGCTCGCGCAGGATTCCCAGGCCGCGATCGCCGCGGCCGAGGGCAACGCTGCTTCGGCCCAGGCCGAGGCCGACGCGGCCAACGCCCGCGCAGACCTCGCCGAGGCCTGCCTGGTCGCGGTCGGAGACACGCTCAGGCGTCTCTCCGAGGCCACTGACCCGATCCAGGGCCTCGAACAGGCGGCGGAGGAGCTGCGCCAGATCGCCGCCGAGTGCGCACCGCCGGCCCCGTAGGCCTCTAGAGGAAGGGCGAGAGCAACGCGAACGCCGTCCCCTTCGCGCGCGGCTTGACGCCTGTGAGGCGCCGGCCTTGCCCGGAGACGGCCTCCGCCGGAGCGGAGAACCGCTCGTCGAACTGCGCCGCCAGAGCGCTTGACCGGAGCAGCAGGTCGATCTCGAAGAAGCGCTTGAGGCTCCAGGCCTCGAGGTTGCACGTCCCCGCGAGCACCTCCTCGCCGTCGCGCACGAACGCCTTCGCGTGGAGCATTGCCGGGTACTCGAGGATGCGCACGCCGGCGTCTAGCAGGCGCCCGTGATGGTGCTGCTGCGCCGCGGCGCAGGCCCAGTTGTTCGCGTTCGCAGGGACGAAGAGGCGTGTGCGGACGCCACGGCGCGCCGCCCGCTCGATCCGCTTGATCATCCCGCGGTCGGTCACATACGGGTTGACGACGTCGAGCGTCTCGCGCGCGCCGTCGAGCATCCGCGCGATCTCGCGCGTGATCGGCCGGTAGCGGCCCGGCGCGTTGTGCAGGACGGTTGCCGGGATCTCCCCCGCCTCCAGCGCCGGGAAGAAGCCGTCCAGTTCCTCCGCGGGGATCGCGCCGCCGAGCCAGCGGAAGCTCGCGATGAACACGAGCTGGAGCTGCGACACGACCGGCCCGGTGACGCGCAGGAACAGGTCGTGGAAGCGCCCGTCCTGGAAGTGATCCTCGATGCCGGCGCCCCCGACCCAACCCACACGGCCGTCGAGCACGAAAAGCTTGCGGTGGTCGATGTGGCCGAGCCCGGACACGGTCCACCGAGTCGCTCCGCCGCTGCCGAGCGGCCCGAACGGTGCGCGGAGCTTGGTCGCCCGCATGACGCACACCTGGACGCCGCCGGCGACGAGCTTGTCGTAGTGCTCGTGCGAGTCCTCCTCGGGCTTCGATCCCTGGCGGTCGACGACGAGCCGCACGGGCACGCCCTCCTTCGCCTTGCGGACGAGCGCGTCCGCGAACTCGTCCCCGACGTGGCCCGGGCGAAAGCCGAACTGGTTGATGTGGACGGATGAGGTCGCGGCCGCGATGTCCGCGAGCATCGGCGGGTAGAAGTTGTCGCCCTCGACGAGCACCTCGGCCGACGCGGCGGTGGTTTCGGCGAACTCGAGTGCGAGCGCGTCCCGGCCGACCGGCCCGGCGAGCAGCCGCTCGGCGTGGTCGCGCAGAGCATCGTTGGAGACCGGAACGGACACGAGCTAGGCGAGCGCCTTCGCGGCCGCCAGGTACTCCTCGTCGGTCACGTGCTCGCCCCAGGTCGCGGGACTGCCGTCGTCACCGACCTCGAGCATCGCGAGATGCGTCATGAAGCGCTCCGGGGCGGCGCCGTGCCAGTGCTCCTCCCCGGGCTCGAAGAATACGCGGTCGCCGGGGCGGATCGCCTCGGCCTCGCCGCCGCGCCGCTGAGCCAACCCCATGCCTTCGGTGACGAAGATCGTCTGACCATTCGGGTGCGTGTGCCAGGCCGTCCGCGCGCCGGGCGTGAAGTGGACACTGCTCGCGGTGATGCGCGCCCCGTCCTCCGGTGCCGCGACCGCGTCGAGAAAGACCGTGCCGGTGAACCAGTCGCTTGGCCCGTGCTGCGTGTCCGCGCTGTTTTTCGTGACCTTCATCGCCGGACGAGGATAGAGAACGAAGGTCGAGGCCGTCGTTGGTCGATCAGAGCGCCGTGTTCATGTCGAGCTGGATCTCCGCCTGGGTGAGGGCGCGGTTGTAGATCCGTACCTCGTCGACGATCCCGTCGAGGCGGTCGGTGTTTCCCCCGAACTGTCCGATGTACAGCGGGGATGTGTTCACCAGGGGCGTGAACGATTGCACCGCCGAGGCGACCAGCGCGCCGCCGACATAGAGCTGGACGGCCGTGCCGGTCCAGACGCAGGCGACGTGGTAGTACTGGTTCGCCGCCGGCGCCGCGGGCGATTGCAGCTCGATCCCGAGGACGCCGTTCCCGAGGATGCACACCCACCGGTTCCCCTTGGTGACCTCCAGGGCGTAGTTGTGGCTCTGGTTCTTGTTCGAATCCCCCTTCGCGACGATGCTGTGCCACCTGGCGAGCTTGTCGAGCTTGACCCAGGCCTCGATCGTGCCGGTGGATCCGAGGTCCAGTGACGCACTGTCCGGCACGCGGACGTGGTCGTTCGACCCGTCGAAGTTGATCGCGCCGCCGTACTTCCCGCCCGTCGTCCACAGCGGACCGTTCACGAGCGTGCCCGCGTTGCCGTTCGCCGACCCGTCGGCGGTGGCCGTTCCGGTTCCCTCGCCCATGCGATAGGAGGCCTTGAGCCCGCTCGCCGGCGGAGGTGGCGGAGGTGGCGGGGGAGGCGGCGGGGGCGGAGGCGGCGGAGGCGGCGGAGGCGGAGGCGGCGGAGGCGGCGGAGGCGGAGGCGGCGGAGGCGGAGGCGGCGGAGGCGGAGGCGGCGGAGGCGGAGGCGGAGGCGGCGGCGGCGGAGGCGGGGGAGGCGGAGGTGGCGGCGGCGTCAGGGTGGTCGCGCTCGCCGGCGGCGAGTCGGGCGAGACGTTGCCCGCCGCATCGAACGCGGCGACGACATACGTGTAGGCCGTTCCCGGCGCGCGGCCGGTGTCGGCGAAGGTCGTCCCGGCCGTCGTGGCGACGACCGCGCCGTTCCGCGTGATCCGATAGCCCGTGACGCCGACGTTATCGGTCGAGGCCGTCCAGGCGAGGCCGATCTCGGACTGCGAGACCGGGGTCGCATTCAGGCCGGTGGGCGTGGCGGGCGGAGTCTTGTCGTTGTCGACCGTCACGGTGACGCCCGTCGCCGTCTTCTGGTTGCCGGCCGCGTCTCGGGCGATCGCCGTGAGCGTGTGGGCGCCGTTCGCCGCCGGGCGCGTGTCCCAGGTCGCCGAGTAGGGCGCGGCCGTGTCCTCCGCGCCGAGATTGGCGCCGTCCAGCCTGAACTGGACGCCGACGACGGCGAGGTTGTCCGACGCGTCGGCGGTGACCTGGAGGAGACCGGAGACAACCGCCCCGTTCGCCGGTGCGGTGAGGCTCACGGTCGGGGTCGTCGTGTCCGGGGCCGGAGGAGCGATCGGCGCCGCCATGTCGGCCTGGATCTCCGCCTGCGTCAGGCTCCGGTTGTAGATGCGCACCTCGTCGACGACCCCGTTCGTCCGGTCGACGCCGCCGCCGTACTGCCCGAGGTAGAGCGGCGCCGAGTTCCCCAAGGGCGTGACGGTCTGGGCAGCCGTCGCGTTCAGCGTTCCGTTGACGTAGAGCTGCAGCTGCGTGCCGGTCCAGACGCAGGCCAGGTGGTTCAGCGTCCCGAGGGTGAGGCCGCCCGCCGACCGGACGGTGTTCCCGGAAAAGCCGCTGCCGAGCCCGCATTCGACGACATTTCCGTTCGTGACCTCGAGTGCGTAGTTGTGCGCGGCGACGGAGTTCGCGTTCCCCTTGGAGACGATCCCGTGCCACTGGCCGAGCTTGTCGAGCCGCACCCATGCCTCGGTCGTCCCGGTCGCGCCGAGGTCGAGCGAGGCCGCGTCCGGAACTGTCACGTACGACGACGTGCCGTTGAAGTCGAGCGCCCAGCTGTTCTTCCCCATCGCCCAGACTGGAACAGAGGCCGTGCCGTTGTTCCCGTTGCCGGAGACGTCGGCCACGGCCGATCCGGCGCCCTCGTTGAGCGGGTAGAGCGCGACCGAGGTGCCGGGAGGCGGCGGCCCGGGCGTGCCCGTGCTCGCGACGATCGTGGCGGTTGCGCTCTTCCACAGCCCGAGCAGGTAGCCCGGCTGCGGCGTGAGCGTCACGATGAGGCTCTCGTCGAGCTCGGCGAACGTGTCGTCCAGGGGAGTGAGCGGGACGACGGCGCTCGTCGCGCCGGCTGCGATGGTCGCCGTTCCCGACGGCGCCTCGTAGTCGACGCCGGGCGTGGCCGCCCCACTCACCGTGTACGGGACGGCCAGCGGCAGTGTGGTGTCGCCGGTCCTGACGATCGTGAACGAGCCTGCGTCTCCGGCCTCGGTCAGGCGCGCGTCCGTCGGAAGGATCTTCACGGCCGGGCGAAGCGACGACGGGAAGATTCGGTACGAGACCACCTGGTTTTGCCGCGCGTTCGCGTTGAGCGCGCCGCTGGACACGTCGGCGCCCGCCAGGTTCGTCTCGATGTGCGTGACCGCGTTGGCGGCGGCGATCGGCTCGTTCAGGGCGATCGAGAAGGCCTTCGGGGCGTTCGTCAGGTTCCAGACGCGGGCGATCACGCCCTCGCCGATGCCCTCCTCCGCGGGCTTGAGCGACCAGAGGAGCACGTCCGGGTCGGAGATCGCGAGGAACGAATAGGACGTCTCCGGATACGCGCTCCCGCCCACGACGGTCCCGGTGGTGAGCGGATTTTGGTGCTCGAGCGCGAACCGCATGGCGCCGGGCTGGTCGTAGGCGGCACGCGACTGGAGCGCGAAGCGCTGGAGGAAGTAGGAGTCCCCCGCCTGATTCAGGATCGGGTTGGAGGGGCGAAGCGAGGACCCGGCGACCACCGAGAACTGCGGCGTCGTCGTGTCGAGCGTGCCGACGGTGCTGTTCCCCAGCCGCATGAAGTAGGCGTCCGCGTTCGAGAGAGTCACGCCGACGCCGTCGCTTCCGGTCATGTTCACGAAGTGGTTCAGCGTGAGGTTGTCGTAGCGCGCGGTGGTCGGCGAGTACGCCCCTCCCTGCGTCGTCAGCCTCGCCCTGAGAATCGCGCCGACTTCCTCGTGCCGGACATCGGGATTGGGGACGTTGACGCTGAAGCGCCACTCCCGGGTTCCGCCGAAGTTCTGGGTGATCTCGTTCTGGATCTCGACGCGGTCGGATCCACGGAAGAGCGTCACGCGGCTCACGTGCGCGAGTGGTGCGGCGCTCGTGGCGCGCAGCGTGATCGAAACCGGGCCGGCGTTCTCGACCTGGAGCGATCCCGTTCCGGTTCCCAGGTCGTTCATGGCGAACCCGCCGGTCGAGCCGACGAGCTCGCGGTTCGCGAGTCGCTTGTCGACGAGGCTCGTGACGGCGCCGCGCGGGGAGAGCGTCAGGCGGTAGGAGTCGTTCTCCATCACCCCGGTCGTCGCGCTCGCGGCCGGCCCGTCGACGAACGCCTGGCCCGCCCCCGCTCGGATCTCGAAGACCTTGTAGCCGACCGACGGGACCGCGGGCGCCTCCGCGCGGAGGTACTGCTGGCCACCGAGCGTCACGACCTGGGAGCGAACCTCGGCACCGGTCGCGAGGTCGACGACGTGAACGGGCAGCGCTCCCGTGTACGGGACGTCGGCGACATCCGTCCTCGTCCAGCTCAGCGGGTTGAAGGCGAAGAACCGCTGGTTCGTGCCGCTCCTCTGGATCAGCGCGCCGAGCGCGCTCTTCGCGTCGGCCATGAGCCCGTCCGCGTAGCCCTCGATCTCGGCCGCCACCTGCCGCTGCCAGGCGATACGAACCGCGCCGTCGACCCGCGGCCCGCCGTTTTCGAAGTCGTGCTCGAAGTAGAGGCCGAGATCCAGCGCCGCCCGGTCGCGCGCAACGTCACGGCCGTCGAGGAACGACGGGTTCTGGAGCGCGACGAGCGTTGCGAGCGCCTCCGCGGAGCGGAGGTTCTCGAGCGACCGCTTCACCCGGGCGGACACCTCGGCGAGCGACGCGGGAGCGAGATCCCATTCGTTCCCGAAGCTCGCGGAGACCGTGGGAATGACGTTCCCGTAGAGCGCGTCGAACTCACGGAAGAAGTCGACGGTGTCCGAGACCATGCAGGTCCGGGTCGCGTCCGACTTCTCCTTGCACGTCTGCTGGATCGCGAGGCTCTTGGTGAGGACGTCGTCCCAACCCTGCCCGAACACGCCGATCGTCTTGTACGGGTAGCGCGCGGCGAATCCGTTCGCCGCCGCGCCGATCGTGACCAGGTCGAACGCGGCCGCGGGAAAGCGCGCCTCGGCGTATCCGCCGATGCTCTCGTTGTCCCACTGGTCGTGGAGCGAGTTCCACTTCGTAAGCAGACGCGACCCGTCCGTGCCGACCCAGTTGTAGATCTCGGCCGCGCGCCTGTCGGCATTCGGAATGAGACTCGGGCAGTTGCACACGCCCTTCCACGAATACTCGGCGCCCGCGCCGGCCCAGACCGCGCCGAGCCCCTGGGGCATGCCCGAGTTCTCCATCGCGATCGCCAGCGGAAAGTCGAGTCCGTACCGGCGCTCGAGCTGGCCCGAGTAGTACATCGAGCGGATGACCGCTTCGACCGGAACGCCGCCGTAGGTGATGACGAGCGGGTTCAAGGGCGCGGAGATGTGGCCGGACTTCAGCCCGTCGACCAGCCGCTGGAAGGCGCCGGCGTTCTTGTTCTTTTGGTACTCGCGCAGCCAGAGGCTTCCGTCCGCGGAGAAGCGGCTCTGAAACTCGGGCGGCTCAGCCGCGGTCGCGTCGGCCTGATCCAGGTAGTAGTCGAGCATCTCGACGAAGAGACCCTCGTACTCCGCAGCGGTTGCAGACCAGAAGTAGTCGGTGTGGTCGTCCGGCGCCATGTAGACGCGTTCGTCCACGGCGAACGCCGAGCCCGAGGCTCCAAGGGCCAACGCAAGCACGGTGACGAGCACGAGGAGAACGCGCCTGAACGGATGGCGCGTCACCCGAATCTCAGGCAACGCTGATTGAGCCGGGTAAGCGGCCCGCGATGAGCGGGGACACCGGACGACCACGTGGCCGCGTGTGGGGGGTCCGGTGACACCTAGACGGCTAAGGCGCGAGCCATCCGGCGCGGAGAGCGTTCACGTGAACCCTTCTGGCAGGTGGCCGGCGATCCGGCCACCCCGACCATACGAACCCGACCTCCCCAGGGTCAAGTGGCCGAGCAGAAAGAACACAATTGCGCGCTTCGCTAAGACTTCTCGGCGATGAGCCGGTCGCGAAACGCTGCTCTTGCCTCGGCCGAGGCGCAGGTCGCGGCCGTGCGCGACGATCCCGCGGGGCGTCTCGACCTGGTCGTGCGGACGTACCACGGGCCGACCGGCCGCGCTCCGAAGCACCTGCCGTTCCGGCGCGCGGCGCTGTCGTTCATGCGCTGGCAGGCGCAACGCGGGCTCTTGAATCCGCTCGACGCGTCCCCGCCCGGCAGCGTCTGGTGGCGGGAGGTCAACGAGCGGCTCCTGCGGGACGGGTGCGAGGCCGTGGCGCTCGTCGGCGATCTGCCGGGAGAGCCGTCCTCTCGGCCCGTGGCGCTGTGGCTCGAGTTCGTCGCCGACCCGACGGGGCGGAACTGGTACCGCGCGCACAACGCGAGCATCGTGGCCGCGTACCTGGAGAACCGCGAGCTCGCCGAGGCCGAGAGCGCGCCGGAGCGCTTCTTCATGAACGTCGCGCTCGTCCGCGTGCTCTACGCGCACACGCTCGTCGGGGCGCCGCGCCTTGCACTGGGACGGTTCGCACCGCTCGGCCGCGGGCTCGGCGACCCCCCGGCTCGGGATGGCCGGCGTGTTCCTCTCGCTCAGCCGCGTGCTCCCGGACCGCTATCCGCTGGCGGACGAGGTGGATCGATACGTCGCCGACGAGCAGCGCCTGGGCCGGCTGCTCGACTACGCGGTGATCGTCCCGCGGTTGCAGCGCCTCTATGAGTGGTCGTCGGTGGAGCTCGGCGAGCCGCGCGTGTGCGAGCTCATCCGCGAGGGCAACCCGGTCTACGCGTGGCCCTACGAGGAGCGCGAGGTGTGGCGCTCGGAGCCGATGCCGTGGGTTGGGCGGGTGCTCGAGCGCGCTACTCGGGCTCGGTGAAACCAGGCGCGGGCTGCATCAGTTGACAGTGGTGCTTCGCCGCTCGAGCAGGAGCACGTCGCGCCACACGCCGTCGAGCCGGCTGAGCCGCTTGTGTCGGCCGACGATCTCGAAGCCGAGGCGCTCGTGCAGGCGGATGCTGGCCTCGTTCTCGGGGAACATCCCGGCTTCGATCGTCCAAATACCTGCGGCCTCGGTTGAGGCGATCAGCGCTTCGAGCAGGCGCCCGCCGACGCCCTGGCCCCGGGCGGTGTCGGCGACGTAGACGGAGTTCTCGACCACGCCGGCGTAGCAGAGGCGGTTGGAGACGGGACTGACCGCGGCCCAGCCGACCACCTCGCCCGCGCGAAGCGCGACGAACCGATGCTCCGGTAGGTGGGACGAATCCCAGTAGTCCCAACTCGGGACCTCGGTCTCGAAGGTCGCGTTCCTGGTCGCGATCCCGTCCTCGAAGGCGCGAACCACGCCGGGCCAGTGCTCCGGGAGAAGCTCCTCGATCGTGACCTCCATGTCGTGACGATCCTACGCCGACGGACTCGCCGTGTTCCCACGCGCGGCGAGCCGCACTGTGGTGGAGCGTCGACGGTCGATGGAGGCGGCGTGAGTCGAACCCGCGTCCGCGCTGGCTAACCGAAGTTGGGCAAAGAGCGCGACGAAATAAGGTGGCCGCGTGACCCCGCGCCTCGCCACCTTCTCGGTCTTCTTCCTGAACGGCGCGATGATCGGGACCTGGATCGCGCACATCCCCTGGCTGCAGGACGAGCTCGGGGTTTCGAAGGCGACGCTCGGGCTCTGCCTGCTCTGCATGGCCGCCGGTGGGCTCATCTCGATGCCGCTCACCGGGCAGGTTCTCGACCGGCGGTCGAGTGCATCCGTGACGCGGGCGGCGACGCTCGTCTTCTGCCTCATGCTGCCGCTGCCGCTGCTGGCGACCAACGCCTACATGCTCGCCGCGATCCTGTTCGTCTTCGGCGCGGCGAACGGAGCGATGGACGTGGCCATGAACGCGCACGGCGTCGCCGTCGAGCGCTCGCTCGCGAAGCCGATCATGTCCTCGCTCCACGGCGGCTGGAGCCTCGGCGGCTTCGCGGCTGCGGGTCTCGTCGTCATTTCCGGGGCAGCCGGGGTCGATCCGCGGCTCGAGAGCCTCGTCGGCGGCGTCGCTCTCTGGCTGGCGGCGCTGTGGATCACCACGCGGCTGGGGAGCGCATCGTCCCATTCCGAGGTCGGCACCGGATTCGCGCTTCCGTCACGCGCGGTGCTCCTGATCGGCGGGCTGTGCTTCCTCGTGATGATGACCGAGGGCGGGATCGCCGATTGGGGCGGCATCTACCTCCGCCAGGACGCCGGCGCGAGCACCGCCGCGGCCGCGATGGCGTTCACCGGGTTCTCGCTCGGGATGGCGATCGCGCGGCTCGGCGGCGACGTCCTCAATGCGCGCCTCGGCGCCGGGCGGCTGCTGCGCGGCGGGATGACGCTGGTGGCGATCGCGCTCGGCGCTCTCCTCCTGGTCGGCGAGGTCGCGCCGGCCGTCGTCGGTTTCACGCTGTGCGGCCTCGGGATCGCGAACGGCGTGCCGCTGCTGTTCAGCGCCGCCGGCCGGCTCGATCCGCCCAGCCCGTCGCTGGCCGCGGCCTTCACGCTCGGCTACACGGGCTTCATCGTCGGCCCGCCGGTGATCGGCTTCCTCGCGGATCAGTTCGGGCTGCCGAGGACGCTTTCGCTGCTCCTCTTCGCCGCGCTGGCCGTGGTCGCGCTGGGCGGGCGAGCGACGGCGCCGCGGACGGCAGAGCGATCTTCCGATGCGCCGCGCATCGCGGAGGAGGGCGCGCTCTGACCGGCATCGCCCCACGATCGTCACGTTCGCATCACGAGTCTGCTCCACCGCGTCATACGACGCACTCGATCTGCGCGTGATCGAGCAGAACGGAGGGACGCTCCGGATCGTCGCCGACGACCACGGTGACGTCGACGGGCTCGGCGTGCCAAGGTGAAGCGTCGACAAGCGGCTCGCCTTCAGCGGCATCGTCGTCCACCTCAGCGATGTGGAAACGCTCGCAGACG
Source organism: uncultured Thermoleophilia bacterium (assembly GCA_963716435.1). Lineage (GTDB taxonomy): Bacteria > Actinomycetota > Thermoleophilia > Gaiellales > Gaiellaceae > CAVRUF01. Next base: position 1,567,699 of record OY970312.1, on the reverse strand, counting down.
CCACGACACGGTTCGTGAGTTACACAGATGTCTCGCGTCTTTCCGGAAGCGTTTCCAAGGCGCCGTTCTTGTTCGTCTACCGTGGCACGACCTGGTCGCCGCCGCCCACGCCCCGGGGTGAGGCTCCGCCCGAAGTCGTCACGGTTTCGGCGCAGGCGAAGCCGGACTCCGGGCGCTGCCTAGCAGGGGAGGCAGCGCCACAGCCCGATCACGCCACCGCAGCGCGCAGCCGCTCGCCGAGCAGGGCGAGGCGCTCGACGGGCTCGTTGCTGAACACGAGCCGCACATGTCTCGTCGCGACCGCCCCGCCCCAGGCGTCGGTCATCGGTGTCGCGGCAACCTTGTGCTCGAGGAGCCGCCGCGAGAACTCGGTCGCGTCGAATCCGGCCGCTTCGGCGTCGAAGAGGGCCGACCACCCGCCGTGTGCTGGGACGAGGGGCAGCCCGTAGCACTGGCGTACAAGCTCGTCGTGCCGGCGCTCCCACTCGGAAACGGCCGCGTGGACGTCGCCGTCGCCTAGTCGAAGCGCAGCAGCAGCGCCGATCTGGCCGAAGCCGCTCGTGACGACGCCGTTGTAGATGTGCACCATCGCAAGCGTCGGCGCGAGGTCCGCTCGTGAGACCGTCCACCCCACCCGCCACGCGATCATCCGCTGCTCGAGCGAGACGGCGCCCGCCGTGACCGTCAAGTCCCGCATCCCCTTCAGTCCGGAGGGGACGACGACCGGCCGGCCGCCGAAAACGATCGCCTCCCAAAGCATCCAGTACAGGAGCGTGATCTCTCGCTCGCGGCAGATGGCGGTGATCGACGCCCACTCCTCGTCATTCGCCACCCACCCGGACGGGATCGCCGGGTTCATGAGGAAGAGCGCACGGGTGCGTTCAGACACGGCAGCCTCGAGCGCACCGAGGTCGAGTCGCCAGCCGCTCTCGTCGCCGCGCAGCGGTACGAGCCTCGGCACCGCACCTACGAGGCGGACGCGCTGGAACATGCCCGCGTACGTCGGGTCCGTGAGGATCACCTCGTCTCCGGGATCGGTCAGCACGAAGAGGGCGTTGAGCAGCGCGGAGCCGTCGCCGTCGGTGATGACGACCTCGCGGTAGGGGTCGTACCGCGGGCCGCCCCGGCGCGCAATCAGCTCGGCGACCGCCTCCTTCATCTCGTCGAGCCCGGAGAAGGGCAGATACGAGTTCGCCTCGTCGCGGCGGATCGCTTCGCGTGTGGCCTCGAGCGCCTCCCGATGCGGTGGGATGTCGGTGTCGTAGTTCTCGAGCCGGAGCACGTCGGTGTCCGACCCGGCCGCTTCCGCCACCCGGTCAATGCCGAACCCGGGAATGCCGTCGAGCCGCCTGCCCATCCGGCAATCATTCGCCAGGCGGCCCGGTGGTGCAAGCGACTTGCCACACGCGCGAGACCAACCGTCGCACCGTCTGGTCGGAGAAAGCGCAGGGCCGCTCCGGCGGCGCCCCGCTTTTCGTTTCGGCGGATGGAGGCGGCGGGTTCGAGAGCTGCGAAGAGCCGCGTAAACGCCCGGCACTGGGGTGAACTGCGACCGCCCTGCCACCCAAACGGTCGCACCCAGTCGCGTGCTCCCTCCCGCCTGGCAGGACTCTGCGTGCAGACCTCCCGAAACCGGGTATGCGTCGAGCGAATCCGGCACTAGGATCGCGTAGTGGCTCCTGAGGTCAAATTCGCCCGGAACGGCGGCGTGTCGATCGCCTACTCGGTCGCCGGTGAAGGGCCGATCGACCTGCTCTACCTGTCGACGTACAGCAACCTCGATCTGTACGGGGAGAATCCTCTTGTCTCGGGCTTTCTTCGTGAGTTGTCGTCGATGGCTCGCTTGATCGTCGTCGATCGGCGCGGACAGGGCGTATCCGATCGCCTGTCGCCCAGTGACGTGCCGTTGCTCGAGGACAACATCGACGACGTTATCGCCGTCCTCGACGCCGTGGGGTCTCAGCGGGTCGTGCTGATGGGAACGGACGAGATGGGCGCTCTCTGCGCTCTGCTCGCGGGTCTGCATCCCGAGCGCGTTGCGGGGCTCATCCTCTTCGGCGCGGCCGCGTGCTACGTCCAGAAGCCCGACTACCCCTGGCAGTGGAGCGACGAGGAGTGGACGCAGTTCCTCGACGACGTCCGCGAGAACTGGGGGACGCGGGAGTTCGCGCGTCGAACCCTCCCGCTGTTCTGTCCATCGCTCGTCGGGAGCCAGCAGCACCTCGACTGGTGGGAACGCTTCCTCCGCGGGGTGGCAAGCGGCAACGTGCAAGTGGCGATCGACAACGCGATGCGGCAGATGGACTTCCGGTCCTACCTCACGACGATCGCCGTCCCGACGCTGGTTCTCCACCGCGTCGGTGATCGCGTCGAGCCGGTCGGGGCCGGCCGATATCTGGCTGAGGCGATCCGCGGCTCCGAGTACGTCGAGCTGGATGGCGATGACCACTTCCCCTGGTCGGGCGACCAGGAGCCTGTGCTCCACGAGATCGAGCGCTTCATCAGGAACCTCGGCGGCAGCGCCCGCGGCACCGTCGACCGGGTGCTCGCGACCGTGTTGTTCACGGACATCGTCGACTCGACCGCACACGCCGCCGAACTCGGCGACCGTCGCTGGCGCGAGACCAGGGCGGAGCACGACCGTATCGTCCGCGACCGGCTCGGGCTGTTCCGCGGTCACGAGGTCAAGACGATGGGCGACGGCTTCCTCGTCACCTTCGATGGCCCGGCTCGCGGCGTGCTCTGCGCCCGCGAGATCTGTACGGCTACCCGCGCGCTCGGGATCGAGGTCAGAGCTGGGCTGCATACGGGAGAGATCGAGCTCGACGGCGGCGACATCTCGGGCATCGCGGTCGCGATCGGCGCACGCGTAGCCGCGCTTGCCGGCTCCGACGAGGTGCTGGTCTCCTCGACGGTGAAGGACCTCGTCGCCGGCTCGGGCCTCGCCTTCGAAGACCGCGGCCCACACGTCCTCAAGGGCGTCCCCGGCGAATGGCGGCTCTATGCCGCCAGCGCCGGGACCTGACCACTCCGTGGCAACCGACGATGGAGGCGGCGGGAATCGAACCCGCGTCCGTGGACGTACCGACCTAGCGTCTACAAGCTTGTCCTGCGATTGGAGTTCGCCCGGCGGCTGGTTCGCAGGCCGCCCACTGCCGGACTAGTCCTCCTTTGAAGTCCCGCTTCGGGCGAGTGACTCTCCCTAGGCGGCAAGCCCGTTCGTTGACGCCGGATCCCAGTCCCACGGGCCGAAGACTGGGCCGACGCGCCAGCTAACCGAAGTTAGGCAGCGAGTGCGAGTTCGTTATCCGCACTTGCATTGGTGCCGGTTGTTTTACGAGGCCGACCGGCGACCTCGGCTTGCAGCTAAACCGGAGCATCGACCACGTCGAAACCTGATCGCCCCCGTATGTCGTCTCAGTGTAGCGTCGGCTCCGTGATCGTCCTCGTGGATGGCCGGAATGTGCAGCGGTCGCGCTGGCCGAACGTTTCGTCGGAGGAGCTCGTAGCGACAATCGAACGATGGGCCGCGGCCGAGGACGTCGAGCCGGTGGTCGTGTTCGACGGCGGGGCGCCTGAGGGGGCCGTCGGAACCGGCGCCGAGAGCGCCGACGACTGGATCACGCGCCGCGCCGCGGAACTCGGCGCGGCGGGTGAGGAGTACTGGCTCGTGACGTCCGACCGGGAGTTGCGCGAGCGGGCCGGCGGAGCCGCCGAGCGGATCACGGGCGGCGGCGGATTCCTGGCGCTGCTCGGGCTCTCGGGCCGCTGAACAGATCGGCACGAACTCGGCGCATTTCGTGCCAGACACGTGCGTGGTTCCTCGCTAGCCTGGACCCTGAACGGCCCGGGTGGGCGGGCCCCCGAGTATCACGGGCGCGCGTCCCTCAGTCCGAGTCGCGGCCGCGGGACTTCAGCGCCCGCTCGATCTGGCGCTTCGCGTCGCGGTCGGCGACGTCGCGGCGTTTGTCGCGCGTCTCCTTGCCGCGGGCGACGGCGATCTCGACCTTCACCCGGCCGTCCTTGAAGTAGAGCTTCGTGGGGACGAGCGTCAGGCCCTTCTCGGCGACCTGGGCGGCGAGCCGGTCGATCTCGCGGCGGTGCAGGAGCAGCTTGCGGTCGCGGTCCGGATCGTGGTTCGCGGTGTTCCCCTCCGCGTACTCGGGGATGTGGGCCCCGACGAGCCACGCCTCGTTGCCGCGGATATCGCCGTAGGCGCGCTGGAGCACGGCGTGACCCTGGCGGAGCGACTTGACCTCCGTACCGGTGAGCTGGAGCCCCGCCTCGACCCTGTCGAGCAGGTGGTAGTCGTGCCGGGCGCGCCGATTGTCCGCGATCGTCTTCGTGCCGGGTTGCCGAGGCATGGCTTCATTCTCCACGGCACGTGCGCGGCGCGCTGACTCGGTCGCACACACGCCTTGCCCGCGTCAGGTCGAACGCGGATGCGTGGGCCATACGCCCATTGTCTAGGACGTGGCTAGCGGCGGGTTTCGGGGAGCGGCGTGAGGACGTCCGCGAGCCGGTCGCGCAGATGCTCGAAGTTCGGCGGCAGCGACAGGCCTTCGCCGAGCGTCTCGAGCGGCTCGTCGGCGGTGAAGCCCGGGCCGAGCGTGGCGATCTCGAACAGGACGCCGCTCGGCTCGCGGAAGTAGATCGACTTGAAGTAGAAGCGGTCGATGACCGGCGTCGGGTGTCCGCCGGCCGCGCGCACCTGGTCGCGCCACGCCTCGTGCTCGGTGATCGGCGACGCCCACGCGACGTGATGCACGGTTCCGGCGCCGCCCATGCCCCGCTCGGCCGGCGGCTCGTCGTAGGAGTAGAGCCCGCCGCGCAACGCGCCGCGCGCCTCCCACTCCGCGTCGCCGCGCGACTCGAACTCGAGGCCGCGCAGGAACGCCTCGCTCGTGTCGGGCGCCGCGTTGTACGCGCGCACCGAATCGAAGCCCTGCAGCGCATGCTCTGCCGGAATCTCGGGATGCTTCGCGGCGAGCGGCGGATCGCCGGTCGCGACGACCGCGAGCTCGAGCCCCAGTCCCTCGGGATCGGAGAAGCGCAGCCGCGAGCCGTCGCGCTCGCTCTCGGTGCCGTCCGCGCCGAGCCGCTCGGCCCAGAAGTCGAGCGTCTCCTCGGAGCTGACGCGCCACGTGATGCGATGCACCATCCCGCCCCCGGCGCGTCCGCGCGGCACGCCCGGGTACTCGAAGAAGGTCAGGTCGGCGCCGGCGCTGCCCAGCTCGTCCGCGTAGAACAGGTGATAGACCGTCGGGTCGTCCTGGTTGACCGTCTTCTTCACCAGGCGGAGGCCGAGGAGCCGCGTGTAGAAGTCGACGTTCCGCGGCGCATCGCCGGTGATGCAGGTGATGTGGTGGATTCCCTCGAGTTTCATCGGCGGGGCGCGTCCGGGAGGCGCAACTCAACCTTACCCTCGACGCGATCGATCGATTCGACGCGCACCGAGATCGGATCGCCCAGGCGGTAGCGCTTGCCCGTCTTCGTTCCGACGAGCGCGGTCGCGAGCGGGTTCAGCTCGAAGTACTCGCCGAGCAGGCGCCGCGCCGGGACGTAGCCCTCGAACACCTCTCCGAAGCGGACGAAGATTCCCGAGCCGATCGCGCCCGTGATCTCGCCGTCGAAGGTCTCGTCCCAGCCGAGCTCGAAGAGCTGGCGCTCGAGGTACCACGCGAGGCAGATCGCGTCGGCGCGGTACTCGACCTTCGACGCTTCGCGCTCGCGGGTGGACGTCCAGTCGGCGAGCGTCTCGAGATCGCCCGGCTGCTCGTCGGTCGCCAGGCCGAGCTTCCTCGAGCAGCGCCCGATGGCAGACGAGGTCGGGATAGCGGCGGATCGGCGACGTGAAGTGCGCGTACGCCGTGCTCGCCAGGCCCGAGTGGCCGAGGTTTCGCGGGTCGTAGCGCGCCTGCTTGAGCGCACGCAACACCAAAGTCGGGAACGCCTCGCGGCCGCGCCCGGACTCCTCCGCGTAGGCGGTCGCGCGCAGCGCCGCCTCCGCGGCGAGCCGCGCGGCGTCGGCCGGACGCAGCTCGTCCGGCGCGGGCGGCGTCGGCACCTCCAGGTCGGCCATCTTCGCCAGGAGCAGCTCCACGGACTGCGGCTCGGGCCGCTCGTGCACGCGGTAGAGCGTCGCGCGCTGCCGGGAGGCGAGGAACGCGCCGACGGCCTCGTTCGCGAGGATCATCAGCTCCTCGACCAGCCGGTGCGAGCTCGGCTCGGCCTCGCGCCACGCGCGCTTGACCCCGCCCTCGCCGTCGAACTCGAAGGTCGTCTCGCCCGTCTCGATCTGAAGGGCGCCGCGGGCGAAGCGGCGGCGGCGCAGCTCCGTGGTGATCCGGTCGGCGAGCCGCAGCGTCTCAGTCGTGTCGTCGTCCGCCTGCTCACGGCCGGCCAGGATCGACTCCGCCTGGCCGTACGTGAGACGCGCGCGGCTGCGGATGAGGCTGCGGTAGAAGTTCGGCTCACCGGCACGAAGCGAACCGTCGAACGGAACCTCGACCGTGACGCAACGGCGCTCGACGTCGGGGCGCAGCGAGCAGCGGTCGTCCGAGAGCTCCGACGGCAGCATCGGCTCGACCGTTCCCGGGATGTACGTGGAGAACGCGCGCTCCGACGCGTCGCGGTCGAGCGGCGAACCGGGCGGAACGTAGGCCGAGACGTCCGCGATGTGCACCCAGACGCGCAGCCCGTCGCCCTCCCGACGCAGGCTGAGCGCATCGTCGAAATCCTTGGCCGTCTCCGGGTCGATCGTCAGCGCGTGGAGGTCGAGCAGGTCGACGCGCTCCGGCTCGTCCCACACGGGCTCGCTCGGGAGCGGCGCGGGCGGACGGCGCACGCCGAGGTGCCAGAGCAGCCCTTCGAGCACGGTCTCGATCGCGGCCGGCTTGCCCAGCACCCGCTCGACGCGCGCGCGGCCGCGGCCGGAGCGGAGCACGACCAGGTCGCCGATCCCAACGTCCCCCGCGCCCTTGCGGTCGACAACGAGCGGAACGCCGCCCTCGAAGAACGGCTCACCGACGAGGAGCTTGCCCCGCCGGGCCAGCTCGCAGACGACCAGGTCCACCTAGCCGAGCTGCGCGAGGAGGAGCTTGGCGGCCCGCACGAGCGCCTCGTCGCGCGGCGTGGCGGGTAGGTCGCGAACCTCGACGTCGGGCTCGATCCCGTGGCCGGTCAGGTTCGCGCCGCTCGGAGTCCGGTACACGGCGGTGGTCAGCTTGAGCGCGTCGCCGTTCGTCAGGCCGCGCACCGACTGGACGGACGCCTTCCCATACGTGGGCTCGCCGATCACGATCGCGCGCTGGTGGTCGCCGAGCGCGGCCGCGACAATCTCGGCGGCGCTCGCGCTGCGCTCATCCACGAGCACGACCAGCGGTATGTCGCTCAGCGGCGCCTTGCCGCTCACCTTGTATGTGTGACTGCCGTGGTGGACGCCCTCGGTCACGCAGACGATGCCGTCCTCGACGAAGAGCGACACGGTGTCCACGGCCTGGCCGAGGAGGCCGCCGGGATTTCCGCGCAGGTCGAGCACGACGCCCTCCGCGCCGCGGTTCACGAGCCGGCGCACGCGCTTCGCGACACCGTCCACCGCGTTCACGCGGAAGGACAGGACGCGCACGTGAGCCAGCTTGTGCTTCTCGTTCACGATCATCCGGGAGCGAACCGCCGGCAGCGCGATCGCCGAGCGCTCGACCGTGAAGCGCAGCTCGTCCTCGCGCGGGCGGCGCACGATGAGCTGCACCGTCGTCCCCTCTTCGCCCTTGAGCAGCTCGAGCGAGCGCTCGAACGGGAGCCGCTTCACCGAGTGTCCGTCGATCGAGACGATCCGGTCGCCCGGCTTGATGCCCGCCGCCTTGGCCGGCCCGGCGAGCGCCTCCTTGACGATCAGCCCCGTCCTGCTGCGCCCGACGGTCAGGCCGACGCCCGAGTAGCTGCGCGCCGTGCGCTGCTGGAGATCCTCGTACTCGTCGGCGGTCAGATAGTCCGTGTACGGATCCTCGAGGCCCGCGATGATCGCGTCGATCGAGGGGCGCGCCAGCACGGCCGGCGAGATGCTCGTGTAGTAGCCGCCGGTCAACTCCTGGCGCACCTGGTCGATGAGGAGCGTCGGCGTGTCGCCGGAATCGCGGCGGAACGTCGACGCGACGCGGTTGTCCGCGTGCGACTTGGTGAGAGCCAGGCCCAGGGTGAAGGCCCCAACGACGAGGAGAACCAGAGCGAGGGTGCCTGCGAGGCGTCTCATGGAAATTGAGTCGCCAGTATAAGAGGGCTCGGGTTTCCGCGAGCGCACCTCTTCGGGCGGCGTTGGACGCCGGCCGGTCATCAGATCTTGAGGAAGCGGTGCAGGGTGATGCCGGAGCCGAGCCCGCCGACGAAGAGGCTCGTCCCGATCATGATCAGCGAGATCCAGACGAAGTTCAGCGCTTGGACATCGTCCTTCGCGAGGTCGGCGTGCCCCACGATCGAGGGCAGAGCAAGCTCCCGGGCGAGCAGCAGCAAGACGATTGCGGCAATCGATCCGATGAACCCCGTGATGAGGCCTTCGAGCATGAACGGCCCGCGGACGAACCAGTTCGTCGCGCCCACGAGCTTCATCACCTCGACCTCACGCCGGCGCGAGAAGATCGAGAGGCGGATGGTGTTCGAGATGAGCAGGATCGAGGCGATGATCAGGATCACGCTTCCGACTAGGAAGATCCCGCCGATCACCTTCGCGACCTTGATCACACGGTCGGCCGTCTTCTTCCCGTAATTCACGAGCTGCACCCCGGGCGGCAGCGTTTCGAGCTGCGCCGCGATCGCCCCCACGTCCTCACCGTGATTCGGGGTGACCTGGTACGAATCCGGCAGCGGGTTGTTCACCAGGCCCACGACCAGGTCCGGGTTGCGCTTCTTCATGAGCTCGAGCGCTTCGTCCTTGGAGATGAACTTGACGCTCTTCACCTCGGGCATCGCCACGAGCTGCGCGCGGACGGCGTTGATCTGCGGCTCGGTCGCCTCCTTCTTGCCAGGGCACGAGGTGTCGGTGCAGAAGTAGACGTTCACGACCAGATCGCGCTTCACGTCGTTCGTCCACGAGTAGACCCACGAGCCGAGCGCGATGAAGAGCCCGAGGAGGAACATCCCGATGAGGACGGTCATCGTCGCCGCGACCGCCGTCGAGAGGTTCGACGTGACCGAGCGCCAGGCCTCGGAGATGAAGAGCTTGGTGCGCACTGCTAGCCGTAGCCCCCGCGCCGCTCGTCGCGGATGACGTTGCCGTTGTCGAGCGCGATCACGCGCCGGCGCATCTTGTCCACCATCTCGCGGTCGTGCGTCGCCATGACCACGGTCGTCCCCGTGCGGTTGATCCGGTAGAGGAGCTGCATGATCCCGACCGACGTGTCCGGATCGAGGTTCCCGGTGGGCTCGTCGCAGATGAGGAGCGGCGGATGGTTCACGAACGCGCGCGCGATCGAGACGCGCTGCTGCTCGCCGCCGGAGAGCTCGTCCGGGAACTGGCTCATCTTCCCCGACAGGCCTACGAGGCCCAGCACCTCGGGCACCTTCGAGCGGATCGAGCGGCGCGATTCGCCCTGCACCATGAGCGCATAGGCGACGTTGTCGAACGCGCTGCGGTTCGAGAGCAGCTTGAAGTCCTGGAAGACGCAGCCCATGTTGCGGCGCAGCATCGGAACCTTCGAGCGCTTGAGCCGCCCGAGCTCGCGGCCGCCGACGATGATCCTCCCGCTCGTCGGCTCGAGCTCCTTGAGGAGGAGGCGCATCATGGTCGACTTCCCGGATCCGGACGGGCCGACGAGGAAGACGAACTCGCCCTTGTCGATCGTGAGCGAGACGTCGTCGAGCGCCAGGATGTTCGGGTCATAGATCTTCGTGACCCTCTCGAAGACGATCATCGGCGTCTCGCCCGGGCGCGGGGCGGCGCCTTCCACCGGGGCGGGCTCGGGAGTTACGGGTGTCTCGAGAGTCGTGTCCGTCACCGGGGAGATGGATGGGGGCCGCATTAGCCCACCGGCGGGATTCGGTGGTTCAGAAGTCATCTGAGTCTAGCTGAGCAATCTGGTGGCATTGCGGACTAACCGACGGTGCCCGCGGCCTTCGCGAGCAGGTACTGGTGGATGAACTCGTCGAGGTTGCCGTCGAGCACGGACTGCGCATTTCCTTCTTCGACGCCCGTCCTGTGATCCTTCACCAGCTGGTACGGCTGGAGCACGTAACTGCGGATCTGGCTGCCGAAACCCGTGTCCGCGACCTCGCCGCGCTCCTTGCGCATCTCGGCCTCTCTGAGCTCGAGCTCGTGCTCCGCCAGGCGGCTGCGCAGGATCCGCATGGCCGTCTGGCGGTTCGAGAGCTGCGACCGCTCGTTCTGGCACTGGACGACGATTCCGGTCGGGATGTGCGTGATCCGCACGGCCGAGTCGGTCTTGTTCACGTGCTGGCCGCCGGCGCCGCTCGCGCGGTAGGTGTCGATGCGCAGGTCGGACTCGTCGATCTCCACGGCCGCGTCGTCGGTGACGAGCGGGCTGACGATCACCTGGGCGAAGCTCGTGTGCCGCCGGTGCGCCGAGTCGAACGGCGAGAGGCGGACGAGCCGGTGGACGCCGCGCTCCGCCTTGAGCGTGCCGTACGCGTTCTCGCCGTGGACGGTGAAGGTCGCGGACTTGAGTCCGGCCTCCTCCCCCGGCGACGCTTCGAGCAGCTCGGTCTTGAACCCGCGGTCGGCCGCCCAGCGCGAGTACATGCGCAGGAGGATCTCGGCCCAGTCCTGCGCGTCGGTCCCGCCGGTGCCGCCGTGGATGGACACGACAGCATCTCCTGCGTCGTACTCGCCGTTGAAGAGCGCGTCCTCCTCGACGAGCTTCAGCTGTCCGCGCAGGGCCTCGATCGATTGCGCGACCTCGTCGACCTCCGAGTCCTCGCCCGCAAGGTTGAGCAGCTCGTTCAGGTCCGTGGATTCACGGTCGAGCGTCTCGTAGCGGTCGAGCCGCCGCGCCAAACGTGCGTGCTCGGCCGACACCTTCGCGGCGTGCTGCTGATCGTCCCAAAATCCCGGAGCGCCGAGCTCGCGCTCCAATTCGTCTACGCGCGTTCGCAGGCCCTCCGGGTCAAAGGTAATCACGGACCCAGGCGAGCTGGGTCCCGATGTCCTGGAGCTCTCGCTCGAGTGCTGCGCGATCCGCCATGAGCGCATGCTAGCTTCGTTCGCGTCCCGAAATCTGCCCGCCTGCGGCGGGCTGACAATTTCGGGCCGGAAAATGACCTCTCGCGGCGTCCGTTAGCCGCGCCCGCGCAGGTCGGTCGCGGCGGCGCCCCTAACTCCGGCGGCGCATCGGACGATCCGTCAAAGCAAGCCGCCGCAACGTTGCTACGGTCGCGTAGATGGGCCGAATTGCTGTTGTCGTGTCACCGGGGGCGCGGACGACCGAGCTGGTCGGGCGCCACGGCGACGCGTGGAAGGTGCGCGTCGCAGCCGCGCCGGAGAAGGGACGCGCGAACTCGGCCGTGGAGGCGCTGCTCTCCGGCCTGCTCGGCGTTCCGGTTTCCGTGGTCGGCGGAGCGAGCTCGCGCCGCAAGATCGTGGACGTTCCCGGGCTGGATTCCGCGGAGGCCGACCGTCGGCTCGAAGCCGTCTAGCGGCGCACGCCGGCGTAGCGGTAGCCGGTCGCCTGGATCGCGCCCGTCTTGATGAGCGTCTCCTCGAGGACGCGCGTGGAGACGCCGCTCAGCTCGCGGTAGAGGTACGGCCCCCAGCTGAACGAGCGCTCGTCGAAGCGCGCGTCGAGCGCCAGGCGCATTGCGTCGTAACCGTGGTGGTGCTCGTGCCCTTGTCTCTGCTCCTCGCGGAAAACTTCGAGCGACGCCGGCGCGCCCTTCCCGCGGGCAGCCGCGACCGCACGCCGCTGCCCGTACCACCAGTCGATCGTGTCCTCGTCGAGCCGGTCGGGCGCGAACTCGTCGATGAGCAGGGGTCCGCCGGGTTCAAGCAGCGCGACGATCCGGTCGAGCCCCGCGGCGAGGTCGTGGACGTGGTGCAGCGACCGCGAGGCGACCACCGCCGCGAACGGGCCGGGCTCGTCGAGCGCCTCGAGCGTCACCTGCTGGAAGATCTCGCCCTCGGCCGCAACGGGATCGATCGCGAGCACGTCGTGACCCGCGGCGGCCAGCTCGAGCGCCAGCGAGCCGTCCCCGCAGCCGACCTCGAGCACGCGGCACGCCGCAGGTATTCGGGAGAGGACGAACTCGGAAAATTCCACCGCGGCAGTGTGCCCTACGATGAACTCGTGGGCGTACCGGATGACGACTGGCGGCTCACGGGGCAGGAGCAGTATCTGCTCGGAGCGGAGCTCGTCCGGAAGCCCTACCGAGCGCCCAGTGAGACGTGGGATCACGATCACTGCGAGTTCTGCTGGGCGAAGTTCATGGACCCCGAGTTCTCGGCCGACCATCGGCAGTTCATCGCGGACAATCCTGAAGCTCTGACGGAGGGCTACGCGACGACGGCCACAAAGTCGGATCGCGCCGACTACCGCTGGATCTGTCCAGCCTGCTTCGATGATTTCGTCGAGCGGTTCCAGTGGCGCGTCGTCAGCACACCTAGCTAGGCCGGCGCGGCGGGCTCAGCCCGGCGCGCCTCACTGCGCAACCTAGGGCGAGCCGCCGCCGCAAGTCGTCATGCTCGCCGCGTTAGCGGCGGGCGGACTTGCGGCGGTTAAGCACCGTGGCACTTCTTGTATTTCTTGCCGGAGCCGCACGGGCATGGGTCGTTGCGCCCGACCGTGTCCCACTCCGTGGTGATGCGCTGCTCGTGCCGCGCCGGCGCCGCTGCGGTTGCGACGGCAGCCTCTGCCCCGCCCGCTGCGCCCGCGGCCATGATCGCGTCCGAGCCTGCGAGCGACTCGTGCTCGTAGACGAGGTTCTCGTTCCCGCCGTTTCCCGCGGCCCGCGTCGGCTCGAGCCGCGTCTGCTCGGCCGGATCGACCTGCACGTGGAAGAGATGCCTGAGCACCTCCTCGCGGATCGTCTCCGAGAAGCTCCGTGAACATCGCGTGGCCCTCGGAGCGGTACTCCGAAAGCGGATCCTTCTGGGCCATCGCGCGCAGGTGGATGCCCTCGCGCAGGTACTCCATGACGTCGAGGTGCTCGCGCCAGCGGGAGTCGACGATCTGGAGCATGAGGAACCGCTCGACCTCGCGCATGAAGTCGGGCCCGAGCTCCTCCTCCTTGGCCGCGTACGCGTCGGCGGCGTCCTCCTTGAAGTCTTCGATGAGCTCCTCGCGCGTCCACGACTGGCTCGCGAGTTCCTCGCGCGTGATCTCGCTCTCGTACAGGCCGGCCATCGCGGAAAGCAGGCCGGAGAAATCCCAGTCCTCTTGGTGGTCGCTCTCGGTGTGCGCATAGACGATCGCCTCGACGACCTCGTCGGCCCACCCCTTGATCTCCTCAGACAGGTCCTCACCCTCGAGCACGCGCTGGCGCTGCTCGTAGATGACCATCCGCTGGATGTTCATGACGTCGTCGTACTTGAGGACGTTCTTGCGCGAGACGAAGTTCTGCTCCTCGACCTTCTTCTGCGCGCCCTCGATCTGCTTGGAGAGCATCCCCGACTCCATCGGTTCATCATCTGGGAGCCCGAACCGGTCGATGATCCGGTAGATCCGGTCGCCGGCGAACAGGCGCACGAGCTCGTCATCGGCGGACAGGTAGAAGCGCGTCTCGCCGGGGTCGCCCTGGCGGCCGGAGCGGCCGCGGAGCTGGTTGTCGATGCGCCGCGCCTCATGGCGCTCGGTCCCGACGACGTACAGGCCGCCGATGTCCCGGACGCCCTCACCGAGCTTGATGTCGACGCCTCGTCCGGCCATGTTCGTCGCGATCGTGACCGCGCCCGGCCGGCCGGCGTCCATGATGATCTCGGCCTCGCGCTCGTGGTTTTTCGCGTTCAGGACGTTGTGCGGGATGCCCTGGCGCGTCATGAGCTGCGAGAGATGCTCGGACACCTCGACGGAGATCGTTCCCACGAGGACCGGCTGGCCGATCTCGTGGCGCTCCTTGATGTCCTTCATGACCGCGTCGTACTTGGCCTGCTTGTGCTTGTAGATGAAGTCGTGCTTGTCGTCGCGGACCATCGGCTCGTTCGTGGGGATCTCGATGACGGTGAGGTCGTAGATCTCCTTGAACTCCTTCTCCTCGGTCTTCGCGGTACCGGTCATGCCGGCGAGCTTTTGGTAGAGACGGAAGTAGTTCTGGAGCGTGATCGTGGCGAGCGTGATGTGCTCCTCCTTGATCGGCACGCGCTCCTTCGCCTCGACCGCCTGGTGGAGGCCGTCCGACCAGCGGCGCCCTTCCATGATCCGGCCGGTGAACTCGTCGACGATCTTCACCTCGCCGTCCATCACGACGTAGTCGTCGTCCACGTGGTAGAGCGACTCGGCCTTGAGCGCCTGGATCAGGTGGTTCACGAGCTGGGCGCTGTGCGGGTCGTAGAGGTTCTCGATCCCGAGCTGAGCCTCGACCTTGTCGATCGCGCCCTTGAGCGGCGACACGTTCTTGAACTTCTCGTCGTAGTTGTAGTCGGCGTCGCCGTAGGCCTCTTCGCCCTGGGCGCCGATCAGTACCGGGACGCCTTCGAGCGTCTTCACGATCCGCGCGAAGTCGTAGTACGTCTTCGCAGCGGTCTCGGGCTCGCCCGAGATGATGAGCGGCGTCCGCGCCTCGTCGATCAGGATCGAGTCGACCTCGTCCACGATCGCGAAGGTGTGGCCGCGCTGCGACGTCCCCTCGAGGGAGGTCGCCATGTTGTCGCGCAGGTAGTCGAAGCCGAACTCGGAGTTCGTGCCGTACGTGATGTCGGCCGCGTACGCCTCCTTGCGCTCGTTGCCGGGCATCATGTTGCGGATGAACCCGGCGCGCAGGCCGAGCGCGTTGTACACGGGGCTCATCCACTCCATGTCGCGCTTGGCGAGGTAGTCGTTCACCGTGACCAGATGGACGTTGTGTCCCGGGATCGCGTTC
The DNA here is from genome assembly GCA_963716435.1 of uncultured Thermoleophilia bacterium. Taxonomy (GTDB): domain Bacteria; phylum Actinomycetota; class Thermoleophilia; order Gaiellales; family Gaiellaceae; genus CAVRUF01. The sequence goes on along the minus strand of OY970312.1, from coordinate 1,552,681 downwards.
AGGTAGAGCGGCAGCGTCGCGACGAGCGTCTTTCCTTCGCCGGTCTTCATCTCGGCAATGTCGCCCTCGTGGAGCGCGATGCCGCCCATCAGCTGGACGTCGAAGTGGCGCATCCCCATCGTCCGCCGGCCGGCCTCGCGCGCCGCGGCGAACGCCTCGAACAGAAGCTCCTCGAGCGGCTCGCCGTTTGCGACGCGCTCGCGGAACTCGACCGTCTTCGCGGCGAGCTGCTCATCGGAGAGCTTCTCGAAGTCGGGCTCGAGGGTAGAGATGTACGCCGCCTGCTGGGCAAGCCGCTTGACGCGGCGCCCTTCGCCCAGGCGAAGAACCTTCTCGAATCCTCCGTAGTTATCGGCCATTTGGCTTCAGGGTAGCGGTCAGAGGGGGTCTACCGTGACCCGCCACCGCCCACCCTCGGCCTTATCGGCACGGGCGACGAAGGACTCGAATCGTGCTCGTCCGCGCCGTTCGAGCACGGCCAGCGCCGGCTCGTAGAGCTCCTGGTCGGCCGGGTCGATCGGCTCGCCGTCGGCGCTCGTTTCGAACTCGCCGTCGGGTGCTCGTACGACCTGAAGCTGCGTCGCGGGGAGATCCTCGGGAAGGTCGATCGCGTCCCCCGCGGGCTGTCTGCGCGCGCCGACGGCGAAGTGCCCCGCGTCCTGGCGGACCGCCATGACCTCATAGGGCCGGTCGAGCTGGGAGTCGAGCGCGTCGGTGATCCGCTTGAGCGCTTCAGCCGGGATCGCGGCCACCGACTGGACGGTAGGCGCGCCCTCGACCGGGACGAGCAGCTCGAACTCCTCCAACTCGGCCGGGAGCTCGGCGAGCTCGACCACGGCGAACCCGTCCCACTCGCGCAGGCGCGGGATGCCGGTGACCCCCGCCGGGATGAGGCGGAAGGTCAGCAGGTCGTCGAGGGGTGGCTCCTGCACGGCTAGAGGAGTTGCGGCTCGATCAGGCCGTACTTGCCGTCACGCCGCTTGTAGAGGACGTTGACCTCGAGCGTCTCCGCGTTGCGGAAGACAAAGAATGAGTGGCCGAGCAACTCGAGTTGGAGGATCGCTTCCTCGGCGCTCATGGGCTTGAGCGCGAACTGCTTCGTCTTGACGATCAAGGACTCCAACTCCTCGGGCTCCGGCTCGTACAGCGTCGGATCGGCCTCGTGGTTTCCGGAGTGCGAGTGGGCCGGCTTCCGGAGCCGCTTGTCGTGCAGCCGCTTGGCCTGGCGCTCGAGCTTGTCCACGACCAGGTCGATCGACGCCTTCATGTCCGCGGTGTTCTCGTGGGCCCGCAGGACGCTTCCGTTCGCCCACACGGTCGCCTCGGCCCGCTGCGTGGCGCCGATCGCCGGGTTCTGCTCGGCCTCGAGCTCGAGCTCGACCCGCAGGTCCTCGTCGTTCAGGTGGCGCTCGATCTTGACGAGCCTCTTCTCCGCGTACTCCTTGAGATCCGGGCTCAACTCGACGTGCTTGGCCTTCATCTGGAGATTCACGAGCCCCTCCTCGTCGACGTCGCCACCTCGTCTGAGCCTACCCGATCGCGGCCTGGCGTCACCTCCCTCGAATCGTCCTGGCGAACGTGACCACGTCCACCGTCCGCGCGCCCGCGCGCTTGAGCTCGGTCGCGGCCGCGGACACGGTCGCTCCGGTTGTGTAGACGTCGTCCACGAGCGCGACCCGGGCCGGCGGTGCTCGCACGCAGCGGAAGGAACCGCGGACGTTCGCCCGGCGCTCGGTTCGCGACAGCCCGCGCTGGCGCGGCGCGCGGCGCGAACGTTCGAGTGCGTCGACGACCGGCAGGCCCCAGATCTCCGCCACCGCGTGCGCGAGCTGCTCGGCGGTCGCGTGGCCGCGCCAGAGCGTGCGCTCACGGTCGCCCGGGACGAACGCGATCGCGTCCACGCCGGGTCGAGGCACCACCGCCACGACGAGCCCGGCCGCCTCGGCCGCGAGTGAGCGCAGCCCGCGCTCCTTCCAGCCGGCGACGAGCGCCCTCGCCGGCCCTTCGTACGCCACCGCCGCCCGCGCGGTGCGAAACGGGAGCCGGCGCCCCGAGCACTCCGCGCACCGTTCGACCGGCCAGGCGGTCGGCGCGCCGCAGCGGGCGCAGAGCGGCGGCCCGAGGATTCGGATCGACGCCCGGCACGCGGCACAGACCAGGCGCTCCCCGAGCCCACAGGCAGCGCACCGAACCGGTAGGAGCACGTCGAAAATCGGCATGCATCCAGGCTAGGCGGCAAACACGCACGTGTCTGGCACAAAACCGTGCCGAATCTGTGCCGAATTGTCCCCGGGCTATGCGGGATAGCGCAGGATCGAGTCCGCGAGCTTCGATGCGTCCCCGAAGATCCCGGCGACCGCGAGCCCCTCGTCCGGGATGATCGAGCCCGGGAGAAGCGCGCAGCGACGGATGGCGGCTTCGCGCCCGACGATGCAGTCGGCGCCGATCACCGCAGGCCCGCGGATCTGGGCGCCGTCGTCGACGATCACGTTGCGCCCAAACACGATCGGCCCGTCCACCTGCGCGTCGGCGCTGATGCGGCAGCCGTCCTCTGCCCAGATACCCGGGGAGATCTCCTCACCCGCGACCTCGACCCGGACGTTGCCGAGCACGGCGTCGAGGATCCCGTTGCGCAGCGCGTCGAGGTCGCCGACGTCGTTCCAGTACGCCATCGTCGTGTACGCGTAGATCGGCTCGCCCGCCGCGACGAGCTGGGGCCAGATGTCCTGACCGAAGTCCACGGGCTTGCCGGCCGGGATGCGCTCGAGCAGCTCCGGCTCGATCACGTAGACGCCGCAGTTCGCGAGGTCGGAGCGCGCCTCGTCGCGGGTCGGCTTCTCCTGGAACCCCCGCACCCTGGTATCGCGGTCGAGGATCAGCACGCCGTACAGGGACGGATCGGACACCGGCTTCACGGCCAGCGTCGCGAGCGCTCCTGTCCGCCGGTGATGCCCGAGCAGCGCGGTGACGTCGATGTCGTGCAGGCCGTCCCCCGAGGTGACGAGGATCGTCTCGCCGCCCCAATAGTCGGTGAGCTTCTTCGTGCCGCCCGCCGTGCCGAGGAGCTCCGGCTCGTGCGACCAGTTGATCTCCATCCCCAGGCTCGAGCCGTCGCCGAAGTAGCTCTTGATCATCTCGGGCGCGGCGTGGAGGTTGATCCCCACTTGCGTGACGTCGTGGCGATGGAGCAGGTTCAGCAGGTGGTGGAGAACCGGCCGGTTAGCGATCGGCATCATCGGCTTCGGAAGGAAATCCGTCAGCGGACGCAGCCGCGTGCCGAGCCCCGCCGCCATGACCATCGCCTTCATGCCGGGATTCTTTCGTGAATGCCGGACTCCGTGACGAATACGGTGACGAGCTCGGCCGGCGTGACGTCGAACGCGGGGTTCCGCGCAGCGAACCTGGACGTGATTTCGGAGGAGTCGCGCTCCTCGATCGGGATGTCGTCCCCAGTCGCGGCCGCGAGGTCGATCGTGGACGTCGGCGCGACCACGATGAGCGGAATCCCGTGGTGGCGCGCGAGCACGGCGAGCGAGTACGTGCCGATCTTGTTCGCGGTGTCGCCGTTCCGCGCGATCCGGTCGGCGCCGACCACGACGTGGGTGACCTCGCCGCGGGCCATGAGCGACGCGCCCGCGCTGTCGGCGACGACCGCGTGCGGAACTCCGGCGCGCTCGAGCTCCCACGCGGTCAGCCGCGCGCCCTGGTTGAGCGGCCGCGTCTCGCCGACGAGCACCGACTCGACCCGGCCCTCCTCCCACGCGTGCACGACCGCGCCCAGCGCAGTGCCCACGCCGCCGGTCGCGAGCGCGCCGGCGTTGCAGTGCGTGAGCGGCCGAGAGCCCGGCTCGAACAGCGCCAGCGCATGCTCGGCCATCGCCCGGCAGCGCTCGACCTCCTCGGCGTGGATCTCTCGCGCGCGGTCGGCCCAGGTCTCGACCGGAACGGCGTCGAGCTCCCCGAGCGCCCACGCGAGGTTCACCGCGGTCGGGCGCGATGCGAGCAGCACGGCTCGGGCTTCCGCGAGGTCATCGCCACGTTCGGCGGCCAGCGCGTAGCCGTACGCGGCAGCGACGCCGATCGCTGGAGCGCCCCGCACCGCCAGCACGCGAATCGCGTCAGCGACCTCGGCCGCCGACCCGCAAGAAAGCTCCACTTCCTCGCCGGGAAGAAGCCGCTGGTCGAGCACGACCACGCGGCCGGGCTCCAGACGAACGATCTGCTCGGGCTCGAGAGGCTTAGGTCCCCTCATCCCAGGAGGCCAGGTACTTGGCCTGCTCCTCGGTGAGGGTGTCGATGTCCACGCCCATCGACGCGAGCTTCAGGCGGGCGATCTCCTTGTCGATCGCCGTGGGCACGTCGTAGACGCGCTTCTCCAGCTTGTCGGCGTTCTGCACGACGTACTCGGCCGAAAGGGCCTGGTTCGCGAAGCTCATGTCCATGACCGCGGCGGGGTGCCCCTCGGCGGCCGAGAGGTTGACGAGCCGGCCGTCGGCGATCAGGTAGATCATGCGGCCGTCGCTCATCTCGTAGCCGTCGACGTTCTCGCGCACCTGGCGCTTGCCCGTGGAGAGCTCCTCGAGCGCGCCGATGTCGATCTCGACGTTGAAATGTCCGGTGTTCGAGAGGATCGCGCCGTCCTTCATGCGCTCGATCGAGTCGCGGGAGATGACGTGCTTGTCGCCGGTCGCGGTGCAGAAGATGTCGCCGATCTCGGCGGCGCGCTCCATCGGAAGCACCTCGAAGCCGTCCATGAGCGCCTCGAGCGCCCGCATCGGATCGACCTCGGTGATGATCACCTGCGCGCCCATCCCGCGGGCCCGCATCGCGACGCCGCGCCCGACCCAGCCGTAGCCGGCGATCACGAACTTCTTGCCGGCGAGGAGGACGTTGGTGGCGCGGATGATCCCGTCGATCGTCGACTGGCCCGTGCCGTAGCGGTTGTCGAAGAGGTGCTTCGTCTTCGCCTCGTTCACGGCCACGATGGGGAAGCCGAGGTCGCCGGACGCCTCGAGCGCCTTCAGGCGGATGACACCGGTCGTCGTTTCCTCGGTACCGCCGATGATGTCTCCGATCTGCTCCCGCCGGTCCTTGTGAAGGACGCCGATCACGTCGGCACCGTCGTCCATCGTCAGGTGCGGCTTGTGGTCGACGGCGGCCGTGATGTGCGAGTAGTAGGTCGCGTCGTCCTCGCCGCGGATCGCGAACACCGGGATGTCGTACTCGGCGACGAGCGCCGCCGCGGTGTAGTCCTGCGTGGAGAGCGGATTGGACGCGCAAAGGACGAGGTCGGCGCCGCCCGCCTTCAGCGTGCGCGCCAGGTTCGCCGTCTCGGTCGTGACGTGCAGACAGGCGGAGATCCGGTAGCCCTCGAGCGGCTTCTCCTTCTCGAAGCGCTCGCGGATCGCAGCCAGCACGGGCATGTGCCCGTCGGCCCAGACGATGCGCTCGACACCCTCGGGCGCGAGAGCGAGATCCTTGACGTCGTGCTTGGCGGTCGTAGCCATGTCGGGCGGGATGTTACTGACGCGCGCGACTTCGGCGTCGAGGGAGCGTCAGTGGTAACAGTTGAAGTACTGCTGGTACTCCGGCATCACGCCGCATGATCCAGCCAAAAGCGCGTGGACGCTGCTCAAACTCATGACGGGCGCACCCGAGGAATCTCGCACGGCGAGAAAGGTTCCCTCGAGTTTCGGCTCCTGGTCGTGGGTGCGAAGCAGGTTCAGGAGCGCGGCAAGGTCGCCACTTTGAGCCATCAGCTCATGCGCGTTGCCACTCACTTCGAGGTCGACGGTCGTCCCCAGATTCCCCGCGATGATGAGTCTCTCGATCCTGAGTCCCAAGGCATCGGCCTTCGAATTGATCGTTTTCTCCAGGGCGGCCTTGTCAACGGGGCTCAACCGGAACCCCTTCTCGAACTTCAGCAAGGTCGCGCCCGAGTTGTCCCGGAACCGGTAGGCGTACTCGCCAAACTTCAGATCGTCAGGGTTCGCGCCCTTCCCCGTGAAAGCGAGCCGGCCTCCCCAGATCGAGTCGCCGGTTTCGGGCAAGCGATCCCAGAGCGCTGCGAGCGTGACCTGGGATTGCCACCCGGCTCTTCGTTTCTGAAGCTCGTCGTCGGTCAACGGCGAACTCATCGCCAGGAAGAGTTCGGTCGCGCCTGCTGTCTCGCCGTCGTCTAGTTCCCATTCCGGCGGTGGGCCCAGCGTTGCCGCGGCCAGCAGCGAATCAGGCCCAAGCCCGGCGACAATTTCGTCCATGATTGCCGCCTGCTCTGGCGTGAATCCGTCAAGCGCGATCGTGGGCTTCGTCGTTTCGGTCGACGCGACCCGAACGACTGCGTCCTCTCCGCAACCTGTCAGCAGGGCAAGGAGGACGATCACGTAGACAACGCATTTCAGCCGCAACTTGTGCGGATCGTAGCTCGGCTACGCGCTTGCGTCCGCGCGGCCGTAGCGGTCTTCGAGCCGCACGACGTCGTCGAGCTGCGGCGTGGACGCCTCGAGGACGACCGAGTCCTCGACCGCGCGCCAGCGGTGCACCGTGCCGGGGACGATGCGGAAGGCGCGGCCCGCGCCGACGACCTCCGTGTCGAGCTGGCCGCCGGGCTCGCCGATCTCGAGCTCGATCTTGCCCTCGTGGACGTAGATCGTCTCGTCCTTCTCCTTGTGGAACTGGAGGCTCAACTGCTCGCCCGCGCGGACGAAGAGGAGCTTTCCGACGTACAGGTCGGTGTACGCGAAGATGATCTCGTAGCCCCACGGCTTCTCGACGCGGGTCACGTCGGCGCCGAAGCGATCGAGGTCGAGCAGGTTGGGCGACTGGTCGCTCACGACGCCGTCCCCACGGCGAGCGCCTCCTCGGCGCGGCGCAGATCCTTGGGCGTGTTGACCGTGAGCCACAGCCCTTCGTGGCGGAAACCGGCCAGGCGACCCTCGGCGGCCAGCTCCGGGAAGGTCGTTTGCTCGTGGTCCCCGCGCTCGGGCAGGCGCGCGAGCGCTTCCTCGCCGAGGACATAGAACCCCGCGTTCACCCAGTGCGGCAGCGTCGGGGACTCGGTGAAGCCGGTCACGCGGTCGCCGTCCAGCTCGACCACGCCGAACTGCGAGACGAGCGGACAGACGACGATCGTCGCCGCCGCGCCCGAGTCCTCGTGGAAGCGCAGGAGCGAACCGAAGTCGAGGTCGAGCACCTCGTCGCCATTCAGCGCGAACACCGGGCCCGTTTCCTTGCGTGCGGACGCCGCGAGTCGCAGGCCGCCTCCCCGCCCCAGCGGCTCGGGCTCGCCGACCGCGACGATCTCGGGCCCGACGCCGGCCAGCGCCTCCTCGAACAACTCCTCCTGCCCGCCCGCGCACGCGAGGATTGCGCGATCGATGGGCAGGCGCGCGAGCGTGTGAGCGACGAGCGGCTTCCCGGCCACCGGGACGAGCGGCTTCGGCAGACCGTGCGCGGCGTCTCCGAGACGCTCCGCCTTGCCGCCGGCGAGGACGAGCGCCTCCATCAGGCCTGCAGGTCCGGCTCGCGCTCCTCGGTCTCGCGCACGGGGCGGAACGGCGACGCGGCGCGCCCGATCCCCTCGTACGTGAACCCGGCGGCGCGGACCGTCTCGGGATCGAACATGTTGCGGCCGTCGATGATCAGCGGATTCCGCATCGCGGCCCTGGTTTCCGGCGAGGCCAGATCCTTGAGGTGCTCCCACTCGGTCACGATCACGGCCGCATCGGCGCCGGCGACCGCGTCGGCGAACGTGGCGCACAGCTCGACGCCGCTCAGGAGCTTCCCGGCCTCGGGCATCGCGACCGGATCCCACGCGCGCACGGTCGCCCCCTCGGCGAGCAGGCGCGACGCCAGAACGAGCGACGGCGCCTCGCGCAGGTCGTCCGTGTTCGGCTTGAACGAGAGCCCGAGCAGCGCGACGGTCTTCCCCTGGAGCGAGCCGAGGTGCTTCACGAGCTTCGCGACGACGCGGCGCTTCTGCAGCTCGTTGACCTCGATGACCGCCGAGAGCAGCTGGAAGTGGTAGCCCGAGTTCGCCGCGAGCTGCTTGAGCGCGAGCGAATCCTTCGGGAAGCACGAGCCGCCGTAGCCGATCCCGGCGCGCAGGAAATGCGGGCCGAGCCGATGGTCGAGCCCCACGCCCTCGGCCACGCGAGCGACATCGGCGCCCACGAGTTCGCACACGTTCGCGATCTCGTTGATGAAGCTGATGCGCGTCATGAGGAACGCGTTCGAGGCGAGCTTGATCATCTCCGCGGACGCGATGTCAGTGCGGACGATCGGCGCCCCGAGCGGCTCGTAGAGCGCGGCGACCGTGTCCCCGTCCGCGTCCGCGAACGCGCCGACCGCGACGCGGTCCGGGTTCGTGAAGTCGCGGATGGCCGTGCCCTCGGCGAGGAACTCGGGGTTCGAGACGTAGCCGACGTGCGCGAGGCCGCGCGTGTTCAGCTCGTGCCGCACCTTCTCGCCGGTTCCGACCGGGACCGTCGATTTCATCACGAGCAGCGCGCGCTCCTCGAAGGCGGGCAACTCGTCGAGCACGTGCCAGACCGCGGTGAGATCGGCGTCGCCGGAGTAGGTGGACGGCGTTCCCACGCAGACGAACGCGATGCGCGCCTCCGCGAAGACGTCCTCAATCTCCAGCGTGAAGCGGATCCGCTCGCGGTTCTTGGCGATCAGCTCCTCGAGCCCCGGCTCATGGATCGGCACGCGGCCGGCCTCGAGATCGGCGATCCGCTCGGGCACGACGTCGCGCACGACGACCGGATGCCCGAGCTCGGCGAAGCAGGCGGCCGTGACGAGGCCGACCCAGCCTGCGCCGAGAATCCCGATGGGTTCCTGATTCGCGATGCTCTGAGTTTAGTTCTTGGTCAGGGGTTTCAACCCCTTGGCGATCGCGATCATGGTCTCGTTCGTGAGCCCGTCGAGCAGCGTGTTGATCGTCATGTACGCGGCGTCGTTCTCCTCGAACGCGATCATGTGGATGTGCGAGCCGTTGTAGTAGAAGCTGTACTCGCGGTTCCCGATCTTCCGCTTCAGCGTCGGGCCTTCGAGGATCGGCGCATCGAGCCAGTTCGTCTCCTGGATCCCCCAGTAGTCGAGCTCCGAGGGGCCGTTGTAGACGATCCGGACGCCGCGGTTGCCCTTGCCGCCTAGGCCGTAGACGCGGATCGGGCGCAGCGTCGAGAGGCTCGAGCTCGACTCGTGCACGGTCGGGACGAGGAGCGGGAAATGGGCCTTGCCGCGCGCCTGGCGCACCAGCGGCTCGACCGCGCTCGCGTCGGTGACGACGTGCGGCGGCTCGTGCTGGGGCGTCGAGTCCTTGGGCGCCGGGGCGAGGCTCCCCTGGAACGTCTTGCCGACGATCACACGCACCATCGTGTCGAGCGGGTCCGCCGCGGGCTGCGCGGAGATCTCCGATGTGTCGAACAGCGTGCCGAGGACGTTTGCGGCCGCCTCGGCACCGCCCTCGTCGGCGTCGTAGAGGATCTGCGTCTTGAAGTAATCGAGCTTGTCCGCGTTGCCGCCGTTCAGCGACTGGTAGCCGCGCTGGCCGAGGAGGAGCGTCGCGTCGTCCGCCGCGCCGTCGACGCCGTTGCCGTTCTGGACCTCGACGGAAACCTGTGAGGCGGGCGGCGCATCGCTCGTGTTCTTGACCGGTTTTTGGCCGGTCGCCGAGCGCGTTGCCTTCGTTCCGGCGTCCGGATCCGGGTTCATGAACTCCTCGACGACCCGCTGGATCTCGCCCTCGGGCGGGATGAGCTGGAAGTACGAGTTCGACTCGAGATTCTCGAGGCGCGGCTGGAAGAGGTTCCCGGACGGGAGCTCGTAGATGAGGCGCCCGAAGGTGAGCAGCGTGTCCAGGTTGACCTTCTTGCCGCCGCCCGCGCCGACCGTGACCGACTTCGCGATCGTCGTGACGACGGCCGGGAGCTTGGCGATGTTGGAGCGCGCGGCGAGCTGCTGCTTCACGCCCTTCACGAACTGCTGCTGGCGCGCATTCCGGAAGAAGTCGTTATCGGTGTGCCGGAAGCGGACGAACGAGAGCGCCTTGCGGCCGCGGAGCTTCTGGTACCCGGGCTCGAGGTTAATCGCCGAGTAGTCCTCGCCGTAGCTCGAGTTGTCGTTGTAGTAGCGCCGGTCGATGTCCATGTAGATCCCGCCGAGGTTGTCCACCGTCTTGATGAACCCGGCGAAATCGACCGTCACGTAGTAGTTGATCGGGATCCCCGTGAGCTGCTTGACCGTCTCGATCGAGCCCTTGATCCCACAGTCGGTGAAGGCCTCGTTGATCTTGGTCGTGCGCGGCGAGTGCCCTTCGCAGCCGGCGGTCGTGACGAGCAGGTCACGCGGGAGCGAGAGCATCGAGACGGTCTTCTGCTTCGGATCGACGCGGACGAGCATCAGCGTGTCCGAGCGCGAGTTCTGCTTGTCGCCGTCGCCCTTGCGCCAGTCGTAGCCGATGAAGAGCGCCGTGGCCGGCTCGGTCAGCTCGGGGATCGGGTCGAGGATCTCCGCGGCTTCCTGCTCAGCCTGCGTTTTCGGCGCGACCAGCGCAACCGTGTGCTCGCCCCAGAGCCAGGCGCCCCCGGCGAGGCCGCCGATCACCACGAGCAGCCCGACGATCATCCATAGGAAGACCCGCCCGATCGACGTGGCGATGCTGCGCCGCGGCGGGCCGTAACGGGACATCTGCGTGAGCGGCACCGGCGGAACGGCGGGCGTGCCGTTCGTCGTAGCGCGACCCACGCCTCTCTTGAGCGTCGTCCTCATGGGAAAAAATCGCCGAGAGGCGATGCGTCGAGGATAGCGGAGGGTCCGGAGCGCTATCCGGAGGAACCGACGGCGCGGCGCGCAGCCGCCTCGTCGATCCCCTTGCGGGCCGCGTAATCGGCGATCTGATCGGTGCCGATGCGCCCGACCGAGAAGTAGCGGGCCGCGGGGTGCCCGAGGTAGATCCCGCTCACGCTCGCGGCCGGGGTCATGGCGTGGGTCTCGGTCAGGTCGATCCCGAGGTCGCGCGCGCCGAGGAGCTCGAAGAGCGTCTCCTTCTCCGTGTGGTCCGGGCAAGCCGGGTAGCCGAACGCCGGCCGGATGCCGCGGAAGCGCTCGGCGAGGAGATCCTCCTTGGGCACCGGCTCGGTCTCGTACCACTCGCCGCGGGCCTGCTCGTGGACGTACTCGGCGAACGCCTCGGCGAGCCGGTCGGCGAGCGCCTTCACCATGATCGAGCGGTACGGGTCGTGCTCGGCGTCGTAGCGCGCCGCGAGCTCCTCCGCACCGATCCCGGCTGTCACCGCGAACGCGCCGATGTGATCCTCGAGGCCGGTCTCCACGGGAGCGACGAAGTCGGACAGCGAGCGGTTCGGCCGCTCGTCGCCGTGGTCGGCCTGCTGGCGGAGCATGTGGAAGCGCGTTCCGTCGGCGAGCACGAGGTCGTCGCCCTCGGCCTGGGCGGGCCAGAAGCCGTAGACGCCGCGCGCTCGGAGCAACTCCCCCGCGACGATCTCGTCGAGCAGCTCGTTCGCGTTCTCGTACAGCTCGCGGGCCGCCGCGCCCTTCTCCGGGTCGTCGAGGATCTTGGGGAACTTGCCCTTGAGCTCCCAGGCGTAGAAGAAGAACTGCCAGTCGATGTATTCGCGCAGGGCGGCGAGACCGGGCTCCACGGTGCGCAGGCCGGTGAACGCCGGCGCGGGCAGATCATCGGCGCGCCACTCGACCGGGCTGCGCCGCGCGCGCGCCTCGGCGAGCGGAAGGAGCGGACGCCGCGTCTGCTCGGAGTGCAGCGAGCGGAGCCGCTCCTGGTCGGCCAGCGCCTCCTCCTGGACCGCCTGGCGCTGCTTGGGGTCGAGCAGGCCGGAGACGACCTTGACGACGCGCGACGCGTCGAGCACGTGCAGCGTCGGGTTGGAGTAGACGGGCGCGATCCGCACCGCCGTGTGCTGGCGCGACGTGGTGGCGCCGCCGATGAGGAGCGGCATCGCGAGCCCGCGGCGCTCCATCTCCTCGGCCACGTGCACCATCTCGTCGAGCGAGGGCGTGATGAGCCCGGAGAGCCCGACGAGGTCGCATTTCTCCTCCACGGCCGTGTCGAGGATCCGGTCGGTCGGCACCATGACGCCGAGGTCGATCACCTCGTAGTTGTTGCACCCGAGGACGACCCCGACGATGTTCTTGCCGATGTCGTGGACGTCGCCCTTGACCGTCGCGAGCACGAGCTTCCCCTGCGTGCGGGATTCACCGTCTTCGCGCTCGGCCTCCATGTACGGCTCCAGGTAGGCGACGGCGCGCTTCATCGCCCGCGCGCTCTTCACGACCTGCGGGAGGAACATCTTCCCCGAGCCGAAGAGGTCGCCCACGACCTCCATGCCGCTCATGAGCGGCCCCTCGATCACGTCGAGCGGGCGCTCGGCCTGCTGCCGCGCCTCCTCCGTGTCGGCCTCGATGAAGTCGACGACGCCGTGGACGAGCGCGTACGAGAGCCGCTCGTCGACCGACGCTTCGCGCCAGGAGAGGTCGACCTCGCGCTTCGAGGCCTCGCCGTGGACGGTCGCCGCGAACTCGACCATGCGCTCGGTCGCGTCGGGACGGCGGTCGAAGATGATGTCCTCGACGCGCTCGAGCAGATCCGGCGGGATATCGCCGTACACCGGAAGCTGGCCGGCGTTCACGATCCCCATGTCGAGCCCGGCGCGGATCGCGTGGAAGAGGAAGGCCGAGTGGATCGCCTCGCGCACCGGCTCGTTGCCGCGGAACGCGAACGAGAGGTTCGAGATCCCACCGGAGATCCGCGCGCCGGGGCAGCGCGCCTTCACCAGCGGAACCGCGTCGATGAACGACTTGGCGAACTGGTTGTGCTCCTCCATGCCGGTCGCGACCGCGAGCACGTTCGGGTCGAAGATCAGATCCTCGGGCGCGATCCCGTCGGCCACGAGCAGGTCGTAGGCGCGACCGCAGATGTCCACCTTGCGCTCGACCGTGTCGGCCTGGCCTTGCTCGTCGAAGGCCATCACGACGAGCGCGGCGCCGAAACGACGGGCCTCGCGCGCCTTGGCGAGGAAGTCCTCTTCCCCCTCCTTCAGCGAGATCGAGTTGACGATCGGCTTGCCCTGGACGCAGCGCAGCCCCGCCTGGATGGCCGACCAGCGGGAGCTGTCGATCATCACGGGCAGGCGTGCAGCCTCGGGCTCGGTCGCGAGGATGTTCAGGAAGGTCGTCATCGCCTGCTCCGAGTCGAGCAGGTCGGCGTCCATGTTCACGTCGAGGATGTTCGCGCCGCCGCGCACCTGCTCGAGCGCGACGTCGGTGGCGCCTTGGTAGTCGCCGGCCTCGATCAGGCTGCGGAAGCGCGCCGAGCCGGTCACGTTCGTCCGCTCGCCGATCGCCGTGAACGTCGTCCCCTCGAAGAGCTCGAACGGCTCGAGCCCGGAGAAGCGCGTCGCGGGACGGTGCTCAGGGACGCGGCGCGGCGGAAGCCCGGCGACGGCCTCGACGATCGCGCGTGTGTGCTCGGGCGTCGTGCCGCAGCAGCCGCCGACCACGTTCACGAGCCCGGCCGTGCCCAGTTCCTTCAGGAGCCGGCTCGTGTCGTGCGGATGCTCCTCGTAGTCGCCGAACGGGTTCGGCAGGCCCGCGTTGGGATAGCAGCTCGTGAACGTGTCCGCGATGCGCGAGAGCTCCTCCACGTGCGGCCGCATCTCGGTCGCGCCGAGGGAGCAGTTGACGCCGACGATCAGCGGCTTCGCATGCTCGATCGCGAGCCAGAACGCCTCGAGCGTCTGCCCGGCGAGCGTGCGCCCCGAGCGGTCGATGATCGTCACCGAGATCCAGAGCGGCAGGTCCGGCGCGTTTTCCTGGGCGGCCACGATCGCGGCCTTGGCGTTCAGCGCGTCGATGATCGTCTCCAGGAGGAGGAAGTCCGCCCCGCCGTCGCGCAGGCCGCGGATCTGCTCGGCGTAGGAGTCGCGCACCTCGTCGAACGTGACCGTGCGGAAGGCGGGATCCTCGACCTTGGGCGAGAGCGAGAGCGTCTGGTTGAGCGGCCCGAGCGACCCGGCGACGAACTTGCCGCCGGCCTCGTCCGCGGCGCGGCGCGCGATCGAGGCGCCGGAGACGTTCATGTCGTACACGGCCGCCTCGAGCCCGTAGTCGGCCTGCCCGATCGACGTGGCCGTGAAGGTGTTCGTGGTCGTGATGTCCGCGCCGGCGGCGAGGTACTGCCGATGCACGTCGAGGACGATCTCCGGCTGCGTCAGATTGAGAAGATCCGGGTCGCCCTTGAGGTCGAACCCATGGTCGGCAAACCGCTCGCCGCGGTAGTCGGCCTCATCGAGCTTGCGCCCCTGGAGCATCGTCCCCCAGGCCCCGTCGAGCACGACGATGCGCTCTGCCAGGAGCTCGCGAAGGCGAGCTTCGGCGGTCGTGCGCTGCGCGGTTGCGGTGACCATCCACGGAATTGTGCCGCCTGGGGTCACTCCCAGGGACTGCGGGGCATGCTCGGCGCGGCGGCGGGCTTTGCCCGGTGACGTTCAGGCTCGACTCTCGGAGATACAACGCCGACGCAAGTTGTCAGGAAGTCGCGCCAGCGGCTTCCAGACTTGCGTCGGTTAACGGCCCGCGATCTCGAGCTTGTTCTCGGCGTGCCGGAGCCGCTGTTCGGCCTGCCAGCGGTCGACATCTTCGTCGCCCGCGTCGGCGCGCTCGATCTGCGCCCGCGCTTCCTCGGCCTCGGCGCGCGCCTGCTCGACGTCGATGTCCTCGGCGCGCACGGCGTCGTCCACGAGGACGATCGCGCGATCCTTCTGCACCTGGAAGAACCCCGGGCCGGCGGCGAAGCTCGTCCAGCTCCCGTCCGACTTGATGCGCACCTCACCCGCCTTGAGCATCGCGACGAGCGGAGCATGACGCGCGAGCACACCGATCTCGCCGTCGGAGCCGGGGACGATCAGGCGCTCGGCCTCGCCCTCGTACGCGGAGCCCTCGGGCGTGACGACCGAGAGCGAGAAGGTGTGCGTCGAGGCGTCGGCCACCTACGCCGCCGCGGTCTCTTTCTCGAGCTCCTTGGCGCGCTCGACGACCTCTTCGATGCTGCCGACCATGTAGAAGGCCGCCTCGGAGAAGCTCGTCGTGCTTTCCCTCGATGATCTCCGCGAAGCCGCGCACGGTGTCCTCGAGCTTCACGTACTTCCCGGGGCTGCCCGTGAACTGCTCGGCCACGTAGAACGGCTGCGAAAGGAACCGCTGGATCTTGCGGGCGCGCTGCACGACCTGGCGATCCTCGTCCGAGAGCTCGTCCATCCCGAGGATGGCGATGATGTCCTGGAGCTCCTTGTAGCGCTGGAGGATCTCCTGCACGGCGGTGGCGGTGCGGTAGTGCTCCTCGCCGACGATGTCCGGCTGGAGCGCGCGCGAGAACGAGTCCAGCGGATCGACGGCCGGGTAGATCGCCTGCTCCGCGATCGCGCGCGAGAGCACCGTCGTCGCGTCCAGGTGCGCAAAGGAGGCCGCGGGTGCGGGATCGGTGAGGTCGTCGGCCGGGACGTAGATCGCCTGCACCGACGTGACCGAGCCCTTGCGCGTCGAGGTGATCCGCTCCTGGAGCTGGCCCATCTCGGTCGCGAGCGTCGGCTGGTAGCCCACGGCTGAGGGCATCCGGCCGAGGAGCGCCGACACCTCGGAGCCCGCCTGCACGAAGCGGAAGATGTTGTCGATGAAGAGCAGCGTGTCCTGGCCCTGCTCGCGGAAGTACTCCGCCATGGTCAGGCCGGAGAGCGCCACGCGAAGCCGCGCTCCAGGAGGCTCGTTCATCTGGCCGAAGACGAGCGCGGTCTTCTCGATCACGCCCGACTCGGTCATCTCGAGCCAGAGGTCGTTGCCCTCGCGCGTGCGCTCGCCGACGCCGGCGAAGACCGAGAGGCCCTCGTGCTCGGCGGCGATGCTGCGGATGAGCTCCTGGATGAGCACCGTCTTGCCCACGCCGGCGCCGCCGAAGAGGCCGACCTTGCCGCCCTTCACGTACGGCGCGAGGAGATCGATGACCTTGATTCCGGTCTCCAGGATCTCGATGCGCGGGACGAGGTCTTCGAAGCTGGGCGGCGGGCGATGGATCGGCCAGCGCTCCTTCGCCTTCACCTCGTCGGTGCTGCCGTCGATCGGGTCGCCGAGGACGTTGAAGATCCGCCCGAGCGTCCCTTCGCCCACCGGGACGGAGATCGGCGCGCCCGTGTCCGTGACCTCGGCGCCGCGGGCGAGCCCGTCCGTGGAGTCCATCGCGACCGCGCGCACGCGGTCGTTGCCCAGGTGCTGCTGCACCTCTGCGATCAGCTCGGTCTTCTCGCCGCCGTCCTGGGCGGGAATCTCGACCTTCAGCGCGCTGTAGATCGGGGGGAGCGCGCCGGGGAAGACGGCGTCGACGACGACGCCTTTGATCTCGACGATGTGACCGACGTTCGCGTCCTTCGTGGGCATTCAGGCTCCTGGCTCGGGGTCGGCGGCGAGTCTATCCAACGCGAAATCCCGGCCGACTGGAGAGCGTGCGCGACGCGAGCCCGAAACCGTCCGCGCCGGAGTTCACGAGCCTCGCGGCGGCGCTGGGTTTCGAGCGACATCGCCTCGTCGATCATGTCGAAATGGTCGAGCGAGCAGACGTGTGACGCGATCAAACTGGGCTGATACGGCACAGCCTCAGGATAGAGACGCGAGGTAGGGCTGGGTCAGACGCCGCCGAGGAGCTCGGGCGAGCCGAAGCCGACGTTGTCGCGCGATTCCCGCTTGTTCGGGCGCAATCCCTGGACATCGCGCTTCGCGTCCGGCCCGGGCACGACGAAAGCGAGATCGGGGGTCGTACTGGCCGGAGGCTGGGACGGCGACGTGTTGCCGAGCGTCCCGGCGAACATGCCGAGCCCGGCCGCGACGACGGCCAGCGTGGCCGCGAGCGCAAGCCGCAGCGCAAGCGGCCGCGAGCGCGGCTTCTGCGCGGTGACGACGAACGCCGGAGCGCTGAGCCTCTCGAACGGGGCGGCCCGCAGCGCGGAGGTCATCGCCCGCATGCCGGCGACCGACTCGGCGCAGGCGGCGCACCGGCGGAGATGCGTGGCCAAAAGCACACGCTCGAGCTGGGAAAGCTCCCCGTCCAGTTCGAGCGACGCCCATTCCTGAGCCCGCTCACAGCCTCGATCGAAAACCCCAGTCATCGTTTCCTCAGACGGCTTATCGGCAGTTCAGTTAGATCCTGCATGGGCGGGCCGCTCGAGCTGCTCGCCCGGCTTGAGCGGATACCAGCAGGCCACGCGGTTGCGTTGCTCCACCGATCCGAGCGGCGGAAAGTCTGTTCGGCAGCTCTCCGGAACCTCGTCCGCGCGCCCCGTGACCGAGCGCGCCTTCGGGCAGCGCGTGTGGAACGGGCAGCCGGGCGGCGGATCGATCGGCGAGGGTACGTCGCCCGCGAGGATGATCCGGCCGGCGCCGCTGTTTGTCGAGCGTCCCTTCGGCACGGCGGAGAGGAGCGCGGCCGTGTACGGATGCTGCGGGTTCTCGTAGAGCTCGTCGGCCTGCCCCACCTCGACGATGCGGCCCAGGTACATGACCGCGATCCGGTCGGAGATGTGCCGCACGACGCCGAGATCGTGCGAGATGAAGAGGTAGGTCAGGTTGAAGTCGTCCTGGAGCGACTCGAGCAGGTTGAGGATCTGCGCCTGGATCGACACGTCGAGCGCCGACACCGGCTCGTCGCAGATGATCAGGCGCGGGCTCAACGCCAGGGCGCGCGCGACGCCGATGCGCTGCCGCTGGCCGCCGGAGAACTCGTGCGGATAGCGGTTGTAGTGCTCCGGGTTCAGCCCGACGCGATCCATCAGCTCCTGGACGCGGCGGCGGATGTTCTTCTCCGTCTTCTGGATCGCGTACGGGGCGCCGATGATCTGACCGACCGTCTGCCGGGGATTCAGCGACGAGTACGGGTCCTGGAAGACGATCTGCATCTCGCGCCGCAGCGGACGCATCTGGCCTCGGCTGAGATGGGTGATGTCGCGGCCGTCGAAGTAGATCTTCCCGGAGGTCGTGTCGATGAGCCTCGTAATGAGGCGCGCGGTCGTCGACTTCCCGGAGCCCGACTCGCCCACCAGCCCGAGCGTCTCGCCGGGGAAGATGTCGAAGGAGATCTCCTCGACGGCGTGCACCTTGGCGATCTCGCGCTGGAACAGGATGCCGCGCGTGATCGGGAAGAACTTCGTCAGGTTGCGGACGCTGACGAGCGCGCCGTCGCTCGGAGTGTCGGGAACCGCTGGATGCGGCGCCTCGGCCACGCTCATACGGCGACCTTGATCCCTCTCCGCGCCTCGCGCTCGGCCCAGATGCGGCGCTTGTCCTCGATCGACAGGTGGCAGGACTCGTTGTGGCCGCCGCCGCGGTCCTTGAACTCCGGCTCCGTGTTGTCGCACGGCGCGAACCGGTGCGGGCAGCGCGGATGGAACGAGCAGCCGGGCGGCGGATTGATGAGCGACGGCGGCGAGCCGTCGATCGCGAGGAGCCGCGAGCCCTTCTGGGAGACCTCCGGGATCGACTCGAGGAGCCCCCACGTGTACGGGTGGAGCGGATGGTCGAACAGCTCGTCCTTCGGCGCCAGCTCGGACGCGCGGCCGGCGTACATGACCATCACGGTCTGCGCCACGTCGGCGATCACCGAGAGGTCGTGCGTGATGAGGATCACGCCGATGTTGAACTCCTGCTTGATCCGGTCGATCAGCTCGAGGATCTGCGCCTGCACCGTCACGTCGAGCGCGGTCGTCGGCTCGTCGGCGATCAGGATGTCCGGGTTGTGGAGCAGCGCCATCGCGATCATGGCGCGCTGCCTCATTCCGCCCGAGTACTGGTGCGGGTAGTCCCGGTAGCGCTCGCGGGGGTTCGGGATCCCGACCTGGGAGAGCATGTCCACGACCCGCTCGCGCGCCGCCGACTTGGACATGTCCGCGTGGACTAGAACGGCCTCGGCGAGCTGGTCGCCCACGCGGTACATCGGATGGAGCGACGCGAACGGATCCTGGAAGATCATGGCGACGTCCTTGCCGCGGATCGACGGCAGCCGCTCGGGCGGCAGCGAGATCAGGTCGAGGCCTTTGAAGAGCACCTCGCCGCTCACGATCGCCGACTTGCGGTTGATGAGGCCGAGCGCGGTCAGGCACGTGACGCTCTTGCCCGAGCCGGACTCGCCGACGATCCCGAAGGTCTCGCCGCGATGGACGGAGAAGGTGAGCCCGTCGACGGCCTTGACGATCCCGTCCGACGTCGGGAAATGCACATGGAGGTCGCGAACCTCGAGGAGAGGCTCGCCGATGCTTCCGCCGGCGGCGCTCACTGGAGCCGCACCCGCGGATCGAGGTACGCGTAGGCGATGTCGACGAACAGGTTCATGATCGCCACGAAGAACGCGGCGACGATCACGATGCCCGCGATCGACGGGAAGTCCTGGCTCCGCGCCGACGACACCGCGTAGTAGCCGAGGCCCTGGATGTTGAAGACCGACTCGGTGATGATCGCGCCGCCGATCAGGAGCGCGAAGTCCATCCCGAGCATGGTCACGATCGGCGTGAGGCTCGCGCGGAGGCCGTGCTTGAAGACGACCGTGCGCTCAGGCAGGCCCTTGGCCCGCGCCGTGCGGATGTAGTCCTCGCCCATCACGTCGATCAGGTTCCCGCGCGTCATCCGTGCGTAGAGCGCGGCGTAGAGCAGCGCCAGCACGAACCACGGAAGCAGGAGATGGGTGAACCAGCCGAACGGGTCCGTGCCGAACTCGACGTAGCCCGTCCCTAGAGCCTCTATCCCGAGGGTTTTCCAGAAGATGTAGAGGGCGATCAGCCCCAGCCAGAAGACCGGCGCCGACACGCCGAAGAGCGCGAAGCCCATGGCGCCGCGGTCGGCGAGCGAGCCGCGCCGCAGCGCTGAAAGGACACCGATGGAGACGCCGATGATGAGCCAGACGATCGCGGCGCCGATCGCGAGCGCAAGGGTCCGCGGCAGCCGTTCCTTGATCTCCTTGCGAACGGCGCTTCGGCTGTCGTAGGAGATCCCGAGACCGGGCCGGCCGCAGCCGTCGATTCCGACCGGACAGGAGTCGCCGTCGCCGCCGATCAGGCGCCTCAGGTAGAGCCCGTACTGCGAGTCCCACGGCCGTGACTGCCAGACCTGCGGGATCACGATTCCGAAGACGGGCTTGTCGAGGCCGAACTGCTTCTCGACCTCCTTGATGATCTCGGGCGTCGGCTGCTTCCCGGCGAACCGGACCGCCTTGTTGCCCGGCATCATCACGAAGAAGATGAGGAACGTGAGGAAGGTCACGACGAGGATGACGAGCCCCGTCCAGAGAAGCCGTCTGATCACGTAGCGCCCCATCGTTCCTCCCGTGAGAGTTTAGATACGGAGGGCCGCCCGAGGGGCGGCCCTCCGTCGTTTCATTGCTGCGGTGCTACTTCGTCTGCTTGGACTGATCGATCGCCAGATGCGCCCAGGCGGGCTCGCCCGAGTTCTGGTCGAACGTGTAGTTCACGACGGCCTCGCTGATCACGTAGTCAGCGTTGGCGTCGAGGTAAGGCACCCACGGAACCACGTTCTCCATGAGGTCCTTGTCGAGGTCCTGCCAGCAGACCGCGCGCTCGTCGTTGTCGATGGTCTCGTTGCACGCATCGATCTTGTCGTCGACGCTCGGGATGCCGGTGGTCGTGCCCTTGACCTTCAGACTCGTCACCTGGTCAGGCGTGAGGCCGACCAGCGAGTAGTTCACGTTGCCCTCCGGCAGGATGCTGCGGCTGTCGAAGAGGACCATGAACGTCGAGGCGTCGGCGTAGTCCTTGCCCCAACCCGGGGTGGACGACACCGGAACCGCCTTGGAGACGGTCTGAATCACCGTGTACGAGTCCTCGAGCTCCCTGGACTCGACGGCGAGGCCGATCTTGTTGAAGGACGCCTCGATGACCGGCTCCATGTTCTTCCACACGTCGGTGTTACGCGTCACGTGGAGGATGCCGGAGCACTCCGGTGCGTCGCAGACGCCGTCCTGGTTCGTGTCGTACTTGGACTGGGCCATTTCCGCCTTCGCCTTCTCGAGATCGCCGGCGTTGCCCTCCGTCCCGTACGGCGCGTAATCGTCGAGGGCGCCGCCGAACATGGCGTCAGGGACGATGTGGTTGGCGATTTCACCCTTCGGCTCCCCGCCCCAAGCGCGGCGGAGGCCTTCCTTGTCCATGATCCAGTTCGCGGCCTTCCGCACGTGAATGTCGTCGAACGGCGGCTGCGTCAGGTTCATGGTGATGTACCACGTCCGGTCGCCCGAGTTGACCTTGTACAGGTGCTCGATGTCCGGGTTGGTGGTGTACTCGCGGATGACCTCGGCGGGCTCGCTCGCGAAGGCGAGGTCGAGCTGGCCGGCGGCCGTCTTGTCGAAGATGTCCTGAGCGTTCGTGTTCAGGAGCATCTGCCAGCTATCGAAGAAGTTCTGGCGTGCCTCAGGCGTATCCGTGCCCGGGTCGTAATCCGGGTTCCGCTCGAGCTTCAGGAACTTGTTCGGATCGAAGCCCGCGATCGCCTTCATCGAGTCGCAGCTCGTGATGTCGAGATCGCCGGCACCCTGGATCTGGTACGGGCCCGAGGAGATCAGGAAGCGACCGTACTCGCCGGCCTTGAGGAAGCACTTCGCAACTTCCTCGGGGATCGGCCCTGCGGCCGGCATGGCGAGCCGGTTCAGGAAGTCGCCCGTGGGCTTCTCGAGGTGGAACACGATCGTCTTGTCGTCGGGGGTCTCGAGGCCCTCGATCGCAGCGTCGGCGTTCTTGCCGGAGAGTCCGCCGCCGTCGCTGTAGTCCTGGAGGCCCTTGATGAGGCCCAGGTAGTAGAAGCCGTACTGCGCGACCAGGCTCGGCGTGCCGATGCGCCGGAACGCGTACTCGACGTCGGCCGAGGTGACCTGGCGGCTGACGGGCGGCCCGAACTTCACGCCGTCGCGAATCGTGAACGTGTAGGTCGTCCCGTCCTCGGAAATCTCAGGATCGCCTTCCGCGAGGTCAGGAATGGTCTCGTTGCCCTTGGCGTCAGGGGCGTGGTAGTAGCCCATGAGCGTCCGGCCTAGCAGGTTCGTGTACAGGCCGAGGAACGTTCCGAGGTACTCGCCCGTCGGATCGAAGTTCCCCGTCCAGACGAACGCGTCCGTCTCGGTCATGAAGGTCCCGCCCGCAGTGGGCTCGGGGCCCGTTGGTTCGGTGCCCGCGCCTTGTGTGTCCGTCCCGCCGCCTCCGCCGCCACAGCCCGCGGCGAGGGCGAGGGAGGTCAGCGCGAGTACGAATAGAGCGATCGTGCTACGTCGCAAGGTCCACCTCTCTCGTCGAATCCATCAGAACTTTTGCTGCTCGTTCGCGCTTGGGTGCAGCAGCCCTTTCCCAGGGTTGACGTCACCCGCCCGGCGAAGTTAGTGCCCATGCGCATTTCCCGACTGGCCCGACTTATCGGTTGCTCCTCGGGTCAAGGGCGTCGCGCAGTCCATCGCCCAGAAGATTGAACGCCAGGGTGGTCAGCACGAGGAAGATCCCCGGGAAGAGCATGAGCCACCACGCGTACACGTACGTGTTGTTGGACGCAGCGTCGGAGAGCTGCTGTCCCCAGGAGGGCGTCCGCTGGGGAACGCCGAGGCCGAGGAATGAGAGCGCGGCCTCGAAGAGGATGTTTCCGGGGATGAGCAGCGTCGTGTAGACGATGATCGGCGCGACCAGGTTCGGGAGAACCTCCTTGAACATGATCCGCGAATTCGACGCCCCGAGCGACCTGGACGCCTCGATGAACTCCTTCTCGCGCAGCGACAGCGTGTTCCCGCGCACGATGCGCGCGATGTACGGCCACGTGAAGAGGGCGATCACGAAGATGACGAGCGGCCGGCCGGGCCGCACCAGCCCTCCCAGACACCCCTCGGCGGTCACGCCGCACGCCGCGACGATGCCGATGGCAAAGAGCAGGATGGGTATCGACAGGATGATGTCGATGATCCTCGAGATCCCGGTGTCGAATTTTCCGCCGAAGAAGCCGGCGAGCACCCCGAAGAAGGTGCCGACGACGACCGCGAGCCCGGTCGCGACGATCGCGACCATGAGGGACGTGCGCGCGCCGTAGGCGGCGCGGACGAACACGTCGCGGCCTGCCTTGTCCGCGCCGAAGATGAAGTCCTTGTTCGGCCCGTAGGGGATCCCGAACGAATCGGTCATCTCGCGCTGGAACAGGTCGTTGGGGCCGTGGCCGACCGCCCGTGCGATGAGCGGCGCCGCCAGGCCGAGGATGATGAGGAAGATGATCACGGCCAGCGCGCCGAGGGCGGCCTTGTCCTGCGAGAAGCGCGCCCAGAAGAGCTGGCGCGGTGAGCGACCGACGTCCTCGGCCTCGGCCGAAAAGCCTGCCGGCTGGGTTACGTCCTGGATCTCAGGAACTGCCGCGGTCATGTGCGTCGCTCTCGGTCGATGGGCGAGTGTACTTGAGCGTCCGGCGACATAGAAGGCCCGGACCCTGTCAACTTGGACGCTCGACCGGGGCGGTCGGTTAGTGGATGCGAACGGCGGCCAGGTCGATCCGGCCGAGCGGGTCGATCGTGAACGTGCTCTGCAGCGAGAGCGCCTCCAGATTGGTGTAGGTCGGCCACAGGAGCGGGATGCCGGGCATCTGTCCGTTCGTCCCCGAGAGCACCAGGTCGGCCTCGGCGTAGAGGTCGTTTCGGGCCGCCGGTTCGAGCTCCTGCCGCGCGCGCTCGACGAGGCGGTCGAACGCGCCGTTGCAGAAGTTCGTCTTGTTCTGCGGCGACTCGCAGGTCCACACGTCCAAAGCAGGCCCCGCGTCGGGAACGGTCAGCGGCACGTCCAGCTGGAACACGTCCACGGAGTTCTCGCCCAGCGGCCCGCGGAAGTCCATGTACGTGTCGCGCGCGCCCGAGCGCACGGTCGTCTCGATGCCGAGCCCTTTCCACGCGTCGCGCAGCGCCAGCGCGACTTCCCGGTTGCCGGCGGCGTCCACGTAGAGGAGCGTGATCGCCTTCTTCACCGTCGCCGCCTCGGCGAGCTCGGCCTTCGCCGCGTCGACGTCGCCCCCCTCCGGCATCCACGGCGAAGCGGGCGCGGTGCGCCCGGTGGCGTCGAGCCCGTCCGTGACGAACCGGTCGGCCGGCGTCTCCAGCTTCTGCGTCACGTTGTCCACCACCCGGCGGCGGTTGATCGCCGCCGCCATCGCGCGGCGCTGGTGGACGTCGGTGATCGTCGTCAGGTTGAGGGCGACCTGCCAGGTCTGGAGGCTCGGGTACGCCTCGAACTCCCGGCGCTCCGCGAGCGCGAGCAGATCCGTCTCGGGAAGCGGCGCGCCGTCGAGCGCCTGGACGCGCCCTTCGTCGAACGCCTGGACGCGGGCGACGGCATCGGGGACGAAGACGCCCTCGACCCGGGCGAGCGCGACGGTCGCCGCGGCGCGCCAGGTCGGGTTCTTCACCAGCGAGACGCCCGTATCGGTGAGCCCGGCGAGCGCGAACGCGCCGTCGGTGACGATCGTGCCCGGCTCGGCCCACTCGCCGCCGTAGCGGGCGACGGCGCTCCGGGAGACCGGGAGGAACGCCGGACTCGTCAGCGACGCCACGAACCAGGGCTGCGCGAACGCCAGGCGGACCTCGAAGGAGTACTGCCCGAGCGTCCTGATCCCGACCGCGTCCTCGAGCTCGGTGCACAGGCGAACGCACGCGTGGTAGGCGGCCGCGCCGTCGATGGCGAAGAGCTCCTCGGCGAGCGGCGAGTCGAGCTCCGGCGAGAGCACGCGCTTCCAGGCGAACTCGACGTCGTCGGCCGTGACGGGCTCGCCGTTTCGCCAGCGGCCGTCGCGGCTCAAGTTGAACCGGATGGTCAGGCCGCCGTCCAGGTACTCCCACCGGCGGATGAGCCCGGGGACCGGCTGGAGCCGCGCGTCCAGCCGCACGAGCGGATCCATGATGTTCAGCAGGAGGTTCGCGGAGGTGCGGTCGGTCGCGAACGCCGGGTCGAGCGAGCGCGGCCGCCGCGCGAAGGCCATGGTCAGCGTCTCGCCGTCGACCGGCGTCGATCCCCGCGGCGGTGTCGGCGCCCGGACCGGCGACTCCGGATCCTCGAGCGACGAGCCGGCCGCAGCCAGCCCCCCGACCGCGACCAGGACGCAGAACATGAGGACGAGGTGGTACCCGCTGCCCCGCCGTCTCAGAGTGGGTCTTCGCAACCGACCCGCGATCCTCTCCTGTCTAGGAGGTCAGCGCGTCCGCGCCCGCGACGACTTCCAGGATCTCCTGGGTGATCTCCGCCTGCCGCGCCCGGTTCATGTCCAGCGTGAGGCCGTCGATCAGCTCGCCCGCGTTCTTCGAGGCGTTCCGCATCGCCGTCATCCGCGCGCCGTGCTCGGACGCGGCCGACTCGAGCAGCGCGCGGTACACGGTCGTCTCGAGGTAGGTCGGGAGCAGCCGCTCGAGGATGATGTCCGCCTCGGGCTCGTAGATGACGTCGCCTTCGAGCGCGATCTCGTACGCCGAGCGCTCCTCTTCGTTGTCGCCGAGCGCGTGGCGCGGGATGGGAAGGAGAGGCTCCGTCTCGACGATCTGGGTGAGCGGCGACACGTAGTGGTTGTAGACCATCGTCACGCGATCGACCTCGCCGGTCGTGAAGAGCTCCGCGATCGCGTGCGCGGCCGCCTCGGCGTGCTTGTAGTCCGGCCGGTCGGTGAGATCGACCCACGCCTGCGCGATGTCGTAGCGGCGAAACCGCAGGGTCGAGCGGCCTTTCTTGCCGACGACGAGCCAGCGGACGTTCTTGCCCTCGGCCCGCGCCTCGCGCTCCAGCTGGAGGCCGCGCCGCACGATCTGCGCGTTGAACCCTCCGGCCAGTCCGCGGTCGCCGGTGAGGAGCAGGATCCCGACCGTCTCCTCCGTCTCGCGCGCCTCGAGGAGCGGGAAGCCCCGCGAGGGAGTCGACCGCGCCGTGGCGCTCGTCAGCTC
Organism: uncultured Thermoleophilia bacterium; assembly: GCA_963716435.1. Lineage (GTDB taxonomy): Bacteria > Actinomycetota > Thermoleophilia > Gaiellales > Gaiellaceae > CAVRUF01. The sequence continues at coordinate 1,526,664 of OY970312.1, read as the reverse complement.
CCGCATCCGATCCGCGTACGGCCGCAGCGCGGCGATGCGCGTCTCGGCCCGGCGGAGCTTCGCGGCGGCGACGAGCTCCATCGCCTTGGTGATCTTGCGCGTGTTCTTGACCGACGCGACGCGCCGCTTGATGTCTTGGACGGTCGCCATTAAGCGGCGGCGCTCTCCTGCACGACGAAGCTCTTCTTGAACGACTCGAGCTCCTTGCGGAGCGCATCGGCGAGCTCGTCCGGCAGATCCTTCTTCTCGAGGATCGACGCGTAGAGCTTCTTCTGCGTGCGGAGATGCTCGCGCAGCTCGTCCTGGAAGCGGGGCACCTGCGCGGTGGGCACGTCGTCGAGGTAGCCGTTGATCCCCGCGAAGATCGCGGCGACCTGCTCCTCCATCGGCCACGGCGCGTACTGCGGCTGGTTCAGGGTCGCGACCATCCGCTCGCCGCGGGCCAGGGTGCGCTGGGTCTGCTGGTCGAGCTCCGAGCCGAACTGCGAGAACGCCTCCAGCTCGCGGTACTGGGCCAGGTCGAGGCGCAGGCGGCCGGCGACCTTCTTCATCGCCTTTGTCTGCGCGTTTCCGCCCACGCGGGAGACCGAGATGCCGACGTTGATCGCCGGGCGCACGCCCGAGAAGAACAGGTTCGACTCGAGGAAGATCTGTCCGTCGGTGATCGAGATCACATTCGTCGGGATGTACGCGGCCACGTCGCCGGCCTGCGTCTCGATGACCGGCAGCGCGGTGAGCGACCCGCCGCCGAGCTCGTCCGAGAGCTTGCACGCGCGCTCGAGCAGCCGCGAGTGGAGATAGAAGACGTCCCCTGGGAACGCCTCGCGGCCGGGCGGGCGGCGCAGGAGGAGCGACATCTGCCGGTACGCGTCGGCGTGCTTGGAGAGGTCGTCGTACATACAGAGCGCGTGACGGCCCGAGTAGAGGAAGTGCTCGCCCATCGCGGCGCCGGCGAACGGCGCCATCCACTTGATCGGCGCCGCCTCGGCCGCGGAGGCCGAGACGATGATCGTGTAGTCCATCGCGCCCGCGTCCTTCAGGCGCTCGTAGACCTGCGCAACCGTCGACGCCTTCTGGCCAATCGCGACGTACACGCAGATCACGTCCTGGCCCTTCTGGTTCAGGATCGTGTCGATGAGGAGCGCCGTCTTGCCGGTCGAGCGGTCGCCGATGATCAGCTCGCGCTGGCCGCGGCCGATCGGGATCATCGAGTCGATCGCCTTGATCCCGGTCTGGACGGGCTCGACCACGGGCTGGCGCTGGACGACGCCGGGCGCCTTGAACTCGAGCGGGCGGGTCTCGTCGGTCTTGATCGGGCCGAGCCCGTCGAGCGGAACGCCGAGCGGATTGACGACGCGGCCGACGAGGGCGTCGCCGACGGGAATGCTCACGACCTTGCCGGTGCGCTTGACCGGCTCGCCTTCCTTGACGAGCTCCCAGTCGCCGAAGAGCGGGCAGCCGACGTTGTCCTCCTCGAGGTTGAACGCGATCCCGGTGACGCCGTGCTCGAGCCTCGAGCAGCTCCCCCGCCAGGCAGTTCTCGAGGCCGTACACGCGCGCGAGGCCGTCTCCGACCTGCAGCACCGTTCCGACCTCGGCGAGGCCGCTGTCGGCGTCGTAGGACTCGATCCTCTGCTTGAGAATCGAGGTGATCTCCTCGGGGCGAATCTTCACGTCGGTCGAATCTCCTCTCCAGCCTCGGTGCGGGCTGCGTCGGCAGGTCGGATGCCGGTCTGCACCCGTGGGTAACATACTGCGGCTTCGGGGGATGGCCCCGGAGCCCAAAGGAGACTTGTATATGAATCTCGGCTACATCGACCCCGGTAGCGGCAGCATGATCCTTCAGGTGCTGCTCGGCGGCATTGCCGCGGCGGCCGTCGCACTCAAGGTGTTCTGGCGGCGCGTCCTCGAGTTCCTGCACCTCAGCAAGCCCAGCGAGCCGCTGCCGTCCGAGGCCTCGCAGCCCGAGCCGGACGCCGGTGAGCACCCCGGAAACGTCTGACGCCGGCCGCGGGCGCTTCGGCGCCGATGCTCGACCCCGGCTCGTTTCGCGACTGGGACAGCCGTGTCTTTTACGAGAACGGACGGGTCCTGCGAGCGCTCTCGGCCGACGGGCTCGCCGACTGGCAGGCCCTCGCCGGCTCGACCGTGTTCAAGCAGGCGACCGCCGAGGGCAAGCTCGTCGCCACGAAGGAGATCGAGGGCGCGGCCACGCCGGCCGAAGTCCACGACGCCGCCGCGGTGCTCGAGCACGAGCGGATCCCGTTCGTCTCGTACCCGTACGAGTGGCCGTTCTCGATGCTCAAGGACGCGGCGCTCCTGCAGCTCGACCTGCTCGAGCGCTCGCTCGCCGAGGACCTGACCCTCAAGGACTCGACCCCGTACAACGTCCAGTGGTCGGGATCGAAACCGGTCTTCATCGACGTCGGCTCGTTCGAGCGCCTCGAGCCGGGCTCGCCGTGGTCGGGCTACCGGCAGTTCTGCATGCTCTTCCTCTATCCCCTGCTCCTGCAGGCCTACAAGGGGATCGCGTTCCAGCCCTGGCTGCGCGGACGGCTCGCAGGGATTCCGCCGACCGAGGCGCGCGCGGTCATGTCCTTCCGGGATCTCTTCCGCCGCGGCGTTCCCACGCACGTCGCCATCCACGCCCGCCTGGAGCGCAAGAACGCCAAGACGGCGCGCGACGTGAAGCAGGAGCTCCGCAAGGCGGGGTTCAAGAAGGAGCTGATCGTCGCCAACGTGCGCGGCTGCGCCAAGCTCGTGCGCCGGCTGGACTGGGAGCCGGGCAAGACCGAGTGGAACCAGTACGGCTTCACCACCTCGTACACGGACGAGGACGCCACGCGCAAGGAGGCATTCGTCCGCGAGGTCGTGCTGAGCCGCCGGTGGAAGCTCGCCTGGGACATCGGCTGCAACCGCGGCAACCACGCGCGCATCGCGGCGGAGAACTCCGACTACGTGATCGCCGTCGACGGCGACGCGGCCGTGGTCGACGGGCTGTACCGCTCGCTCAAGGACGAAGGGAGCACGTCGATCCTCGCGCTCCTCGGAGACGTGACCGATCCGTCGCCGGCGCTCGGCTGGGGCGGCCGCGAACGCCAGCCGCTCGAGGCGCGCGGCAAGCCCGACCTCGTCCTCTGCCTGGCGGTCATCCATCACGTCGTCATCTCGGGGAACGTGCCGGTCGCCGAGTTCCTGACCTGGCTCCAAAGCCTCGGGTGCGCGCTCGTGATCGAGTTCCCGACGCGCGACGACCCCCGCGTGGCTTCGCTCCTGCAGCGCAAGAAGGACGGAGCGCACCCGGACTACGACCGCGAGCCGTTCGAGCGTGAGCTGGCCGCGCGCTTCCGGATCGAGCGCTCCGAGGAGCTCGCCGGGGGAACCCGCGTCATGTACCACGCCGTCCCGAACTAGTGGGGCGCGTCAAGGAGCCTTCGGTCCGGTGGGCGCACCTGCTGGCGGCCTCAGGGTTCGCGCTCGCGCAGCCGCTCTTCGACATCCTCGGCAAGAACGTCGAGTTCTTCGCCGTGCGCGGGTCGACGCCCGGCGACATCGTGCTCTTCGCGCTCGTCGTCGTCTTCGTCCCGTCGCTCGTCCTGTTCGGGATCGAGCTGCTCGTCGGCCTCGCGAGCAAGCGCGCGGCGCTCATCCTCCACTACGTCTTCCTCGCCGGGCTCGTCGCGGTCTTCGCCGCCCAGGCGCTGAAGCGGCTCGGCCTGGACGGAACGGTCGTGATGATCGGTGGCGCGATCGCGCTCGGCGTGCTCGTTGCGTACGCCGTCGCGCGGACGAAGCTGGCCGCGACGTTCATGACCGTCCTCGCGGCCGCGCCGGTCGTCTTCCTCTGCGTCTTCCTCTTCAACTCGTCGGTGACCGACCTCGTCTTCCCGGACGACACCGAGGTGCAGCTCGCGAATGTGGACTCGGGCACTCCGGTCGTCTGGCTCCTCTTCGACGAGTTCCCGGTCATCTCGCTCATGGACGCCGAGGGCGAGATCGACGCGGGGCGCTATCCGAACTTCGCGCGGCTGGCCGCCGGCTCGACCTGGTTCAAGAACACGAGCACGTTCTCGGCCTCGACCACGGTCGCGGTGCCCTCGATGCTGACCGGAAACCCGCCGGCCGGCAAGCGCAAGCCCCCGCTCTTCCAGAACTACCCGCGCAACCTCTTCACGCTGCTCGGCAAGGACTACCGGATGAACGTGACCGAGTCGCAGACGCGGCTTTGCCCGCCGCAGCTCTGCGCCCGCGAGGTCGAGAACACGACCGAGCGGCTGTCAGGGCTCTACTCCGACGCGCGGATCGTCTACCTCCATCTGCTCGCGCCGCCTGCCCTGGAGGACCGGCTGCCGGCGATCGACGAGTCCTGGGGCGACTTCGGAACGACCGCCGAGCCCGCCGCGAGCGACAGCCTCTCCGGCGTCACGGTGGACGCGCCCCCGGATCCCGGAGCGACGTTCTGGGCAGGCCGCGTCCGCGACTTCAACCAGTTCGTCGACTCGCTGCAGCCGCCGGTGAAGGGTGCGCCGACGCTCGACTTCCTCCACGTGCTCCTCCCCCACGGGCCGTGGCTCCACTTCCCCGACGGGCGCCAGAGCGCGGTCGCCGTCTCGCGCGCCCCGGGCCGCACCGGCGAGCACTGGTGGGACGACGGGCTCGCGAACCAGGCGCACCAGCGCCATCTGCTCCAGCTCGCCTACGCGGACAAGCTGCTCGGCAAGTTCCTCGACAAGCTCGAGGCGACCGGCCTGTGGGATGAGGCCCTCGTCTTGGTCACGGCCGACCACGGGATCAGCTTCCACGGCGGCGACAACCGCCGCGCCCCGACCGAGACGAACCTGGCCGAGGTCGCGTTCACGCCGCTCTTCATCAAGTTCCCCGGCGAGGAGAAGGGGAAGATTGTCGACGAGCACGTGACGATCGCGGACATCCTCCCCACGGTCGCCGACGGGATCGGGATCGAGATTCCGTGGAAGATCGTGGGCCGCTCCGCGCTCGGCGACGACTTCCAGCCTTCGGACGCGGTTCGGGTCGTGCGGGTGACGAAGCCGTACGACGAAGCGCTCGCCCAGCGGCAGGACGCCCTGGCGGAGCAGATCGCGCTCTTCGGCAGCGGCTCCTGGGGCCCCGCGTTCTACGGGCTCGGGCCGTACGAGAGCCTGCTCGGGCAGAAGGTCGACGGCTCGAGCACCACCTTCGGCGGCTCCGCCACGGTGGACGCGACCGGCAGCCGCCTGCTCACCTCGCTGCCGAAGAACTCGCGCCTGGTGCCCTCGCCGCTCGAGGCGACGCTCTCCGGCGTTGCCAAGGGCGACCAGCTCGCGCTCGCCGTGAACGGGAAGATCCAGGCTGTGGCGGCCGCCTACCAGGACGAGACCGGCCCCGTGAAGGTGTCGTTCCTCGTGCCCCCCGAGGCCTACAGGACGGGGAAGAACGACGTGCGGATCTTCCTCGTCAGCGGGTCCGGAGAAACGCCGACGCTCGACGAGCTCGAGACGTCGCTGAGCGGCGGTTAGTACGCCGCGAGCAGCTCTTCGCGCAGGCCGTTGAGCCGGCCGCGCACGCTGCCGTCGAGCCGCAGCGAGCCCGCCTGCAGGACGAGGCCGCCGATCAGCTCGGGGTCGACGCTGCGCGTCGCCTCGACCTTGCGGCCGGTTGCGTCCTCGATCGTCTTCACGATCTTCGCCGCCTCGGCGTCGGAGAGCTCGACTGCGGTGGTCAGCTCGACCGCGATCACGCGCTCCTCGGCCGCCAGCAGCCGTTCCCATTCGACGTAGATCTCCTCGAACTCGCCGCTGCGGCCCTTCTCGGCCACGAGCATGACGAAGTTGCGAAAGGTCTCGGTCGCCGCCTTCAGCACCTCGCCGAGCGCATCGCGCTTGGAGTCCGGCTCGATCTGCGGGTTGCGCAGGAGCTGGGCCAGCTCGAGCGACGCCTCGATCGCCCCGACGAACGCCGAGAACTCGTCGCGCACCTGGTCGAGCGCCTTGCCGTCCTTGGCCGCCTCGAGCAGCGCTTCGGCATAGATGCGGTGGGCGACGGCCATCAGTTATCCGAGGCGATCTGCTTCACGTCGAGCTCGTCGATCGTCTCGTCGATCAGACGCTTCTGGTCCTTCTCGTCGAGCGACTTGCGGGTGACCTTCTCGGCTGCGAGCAGCGTCAGCTCGACGACGTCGCGGCGGATGTCCTCGCGGAAGCGGCGGTTCTCCGCCTCGATCGCCTTCTGGTTTTCCTCCAGCCGCCGCTCGAGGTCGGCGTCGGCCTCCTCCTTCGCGCGGCGGGCCGAGTCGGCCGCCTGGCGGCGGGTTTCCTCGAGGAGCTCGGTGCGCTCGGCGCCGGCCTCCTCGCGCTCCTTCTGCGTCAGCTCGCGGAGGTGGCGCGCCTCCTCGCGGGCCTTGTCGGCCTCGTCGAGCGCGGCGCGGATCGTGTCGCGCCGGGTGTCGATCAGCTTCTGGATCGGCCCGAACGCGTACCTGCGCAGCACGAAGAAGACGATCAGGAACGTGACGACCGTCCAGATCATGAGACCCGGGACGACCTTGATCAGCGCGTTGCCGCTGTCGGTCTCTTCGGCGGCGAGTAGGAAGGCGCTCAGCATCGGCTAGACCAAGACGAAGGCGAGCAGTCCGCCGAGGAGGGCGTAGAAGACGACGGCCTCGGTGAGGGCGAACCCGAGCCACTGGATGCCGGTCAGCTCACCGCGCAGCTCGGGCTGGCGGGCGACGGCCTGGATCATCGAGCCGAAGATGTACCCGATGCCGATGCCGGCTCCGAGGGCTCCAAGGCCCATGCCGACGCCGAGGGCGATGGCCTTGCCGAGATCGGCGACGTCGCCCGTGGTCTCTGCAATGGGAAGAAACACGTCTCTCCTTTCGTGAGCTAGTGCTCAGGTTCGATTGCTCCGCCGATGTAGATGGCGGAGAGAAGGGCAAACACGAACGCCTGGATCGTGACGACGATCCCGACCTCGAAGATGTAGACGGCGGTTGCGACCGGAACGGCCAAGACCGCGAGCACGACACTCGAGAAGATGAAGATCAGCCCGAGCATGACGAGCAGCAGCATGTGGCCGGCCAGCATGTTGGCGAAAAGTCGCACGGAGAGCGAGATGAGCCGCATGAACTGGCCGACGATCTCGAGGAAGACGACGAGCGGAAGGATCGCCTTGGGAACGCCGGCGGGGATCCAGCTCTTGAAGTACTTGACCGCGCCGTTGTAGCGGATGCCCTCGAAATGGGTGGCGAAGAAGGTGAGCAGCGCAAGCGAGAGCGTGACGCCCAGGTTCGCCGTGGCCGCGTAGATCCCGAAGGTGGGCAGCTCGAGGCCGGCCAGGTGGAACTTCTCGTCCGAGAGCGGCAAGGGGATGAAGCCGAGAATGTTCAGCACCCAGATGAAGAGGAAGAGCGCGGCGCAGTACGGGAACCAAAACGACGCGGATTTCTTGGGCAGGTTCCCCTCGGCCACCTGGCCCTGCAGCGCGTCGTAGATCGCCTCGCCGGTCGTCTGCCGCCGGCCGGGCCGCAGCGCCAGGCCGAAGCGCATGATCCAGATCCCGAGCAGGATCGTCACGAGCCCGCCGAGCCAGATGTACGCGACCGCCTTGTTCACCGAGAGGTCGATCGGGCCGAGCTCGATCGAGATCCACGGGTGGAGCACGAACTCCTCGGCGGGGTCGAAGTCGCCGGTCGCAGCCAGGAGGAACGCGTTCATCGGTTCGGCTCACCGCCGAAGTACATGCTCAGGCTGAGCGCGAGCTCGGTCGAGTAGCCGGCCGCGTAGACGAGCGCGCCGGCGAGGCCGACGGCCGGGTTCGACACGGCGACGATGAGCGCGACGACGACGATCAGGGTTCCGCGGCCCATCATCCCGAAGGCGACGACCCCGGAGCCGCGCAGGTTCGGATCGCCGATCCCCGCGCGGGAGAAGATCCAGCCGAGGATCTGCGACGCGACCCAGAGCACGGCGCCGAGCGCCCAGCCCCGCACCGGCCAGCCGGCGATGAGGAAGACCGGCAGCGCGAGCGCGACGACCGCGCCCGCCGCGATGACCGGCATGCGGCGCCCGGGCATCGGCCGCGGGCTGAGGATCTCGCCGGCCACTAGAACGCGCTCCGGTACGTGCGGTACACGGCGAAGATCGCCATGGGGATGCCGATCACGGCGCCGATCGCGAAGCCGATTCCCACGGATCCCGCGGCCCAGCCGACGAGCGCGCCGAGCCCGACGCAAAGGAGGAGGACGCCGAGCAGCAAGCCGCCGGCGTTCAAAGGGTCGAGAGTCTGGCGTTCAGCGATAGCGGCAGTGATCATTCCAGGCCGGCGCGAGCTTATCAGCGGGCCCCAACTTCGTGACACGGTGAAACGGCGTGGTTACGACGGTTCGCCGCGGGTTGTTCGTGAGTTTGTGCGGTCCGTCCGCAAGCCGGCCGGCGGGCCCGATGCGGCCTTCGCCTGTGGATTCATCGGCACGAATCCGGCACGAGCGCGTCACAGACACGTGCGCCGCTTCCGGATACCGTTCGTGTTGGGACGCTCGCGCCCCCATTGGGGGAGCCCGCGCAACACGCGGGCCTCGTCCGCGTTCGGCAATACGCGCACCACCGCAGACGACGGGCGCAAGGCAGGAGCCGCGCCTCCGCCTACCAGCTGCACGGGCCGCATCTCTACGATCGCCCCATGCGCGTCTGGGTCGACTTCACGAACACCGCCCACGTCCTCGTGTTGCGCCCGCTCGTCGAGGCGCTCGAGGCCGACGGCCACGAGGTCGAGCTCACGGCCCGGCCGCTCTCGCACACGGTTGAGCTGCTCGAGGACTGGGGGCATCCGTTCCGCGTAATCGGCCGCCACGGCGGCTCGAACCGCGCAGCGAAGGCGCTCGCCGCGGCGGGCCGCACGCCGCAGCTCGTCGCGTTCGCGCGCGGGCGGCGCTTCGACCGCGCGCTCGCGCACGGATCGGTCGACCTCCCGCCCGCCGCTCGCCTCCTGCGGATTCCGAACGCGACGATGTTCGACTACGAGTGGGCCGTCGCCCAGCACCACCTGAACTGCCGCCTCGCGAACCGCGTGCTCGTCCCCGACGCGATCCCGGCCGAGCGGCTGGCACGCTACGGCGTGAAGCCGCCCAAGCTCGTCCGCTACCCGGGGCTCAAGGAGGAGTACTACCTCGCCGAGTTCGAGCCCGATCCCGCGGTGCTCGAGGGGCTCGCCGTCTCGCCGGAGTCGATCCTCGCCGTCATCCGCACCGCCCCCTCGTACGCGACCTACCTCGGCGGCGCGGAGAGCTCGCTCATCCCGCGCGTTCTCGCCCGGCTGGCCGCCGACGAGCGGACGCAGACGGTCGTCCTCGCCCGCACCCCCGAGCAGCGCGAGGCAACCCGCGCGCTCGGCCTCCCCCGCGTCGTCGTGCCCGAGCGGGCCGTGGACGGACGCACACTGGTCGCCTACGCCGACGTCCTCGTCTCGGCAGGCGGCACGATGAACCGCGAGGCGGCCGTGCTCGGAACGCCCGTGTGGTCGGTCTTCGAGGGACGGCTCGGCGCCGTCGACGAGCGGCTCGCCGCCGAGGGGCGCCTGCGCTTCCTCACGGATCCCGAGCAGCTCGAGATCGCGAAGAAACCCGAGAACGCGTGGCGCAACCGGACTAAGCGGGATCCGCGGGAACTGCTGCGGCTCGCGCTATCGTCGGACTAGACGTCCATGGGAACCCTTGACCCTCGTCTGCCGTACTCGATCCGGATCCGCGTTTGGTTCCAGCGGCTCGCCGTCATCGATGCGATCCGGGAGCGGCGCGAGCGCCGCGAGATGGCCCGGCTGAGAGACCGAGAGCGAGACATCCTCGCCAACTGGCCGCCTCGCGACCGCCCCGACCATCCCGATGGCCCGGCGGGCGTCCGTGAGCCGCGGCGTCCCCGCCCCTCGGCCGGCGCGGCCGCTATGGAGCCGGAACGCGACGAGGACTAGCCCCGCGCTGGGCGACCCACACGCCTAGGAGCACCACCGCCCCAGCAACGCCGAGCGCCGGCGTCAGCCGTTCGTCGAGAACGAGCGCCGCGAGCGCGATCCCAGAGACCGGCTGGATGAACTGGATGGTCGCGATCCGCTGAATGCCGCCGTGGGCGAGCGCCCAGTACCAGCCGACGTAGCCGACGATCGACGTGAACACGGCCAGGAAGAGGACGGCAGCCCAGGCCTGCGCGCCGGCGTGCGGCGCTCCGTCCACGGCAACGAGGCCGAGCCCGACCGGCGCGACGAGGAGGGCGCCGATCGCCACGCCCCAGAAGGTCGTCGCGGCAGCGCGGTAGCCGTCCTGACCGAGCAACGCGCCCGCGACGTAGCCGAGCGCGACGATCAGCGCCGCGGACAGGATCAGCAGGTCGCCGCCGAGCGTCGGCTCCGCATCGCCGGCGCCCGAGCGCAGCACGACGACGGCCGCCTCGCCCGCGAGCGCGATCCCGCAGCCGAGCATCCAGCGCCGCGACGGGCGCCGCCGCGTGACGAACGCCGCGTACGCGCCGGTGAAGACCGGGAGCGCGGCGAGGATGATCGCGGCGTGCGTCGCCGACGTGCGCGCCTGGCCGAGCGTGAAGAGGATCGGGAACGCGACGAAGCCGGTCACCGCGGACACGAGGAGCAGCTTCCGCCCGCGCCGCGCGACCGGCAGCGACTGGTGCGAGGCGAGCAGGATCGGCAACGCGATGAGCCCCGCGAGCGCGGTCCTCAGCACCGCGACCATGAGCGGCTCGAAATCCTCGACCGCGAGCCGCGTGACGACCGGAGTCGAGCCCCAGCCGACGTTCACGACAACCGCGACGAAGACGGCGAGCGCTGCGGCCCGTTCGCGCGTCAGGGTGACGTGACGGCCCAGGTGCCCCAGATCTGCGCCGTCGTCGTGGCCGTCGCACTGAAGACGAAGCCCCAGCGGGACGCGTTGCCGCAGACGTTGCCGTTCCCAGGGAGCACGCACGTGTTCGTAACGCCGGCGCCGAGCTGATCCTCGTAAATGCACAGATGGCCCGGGTTCGCCTGAGGATTCGACGGGGTGCCGGGGCAGTCCGCCGGCGGAAGCGCTCCGTTGTTGATGTAGTGCACGACCGGCGCCGAGGCGAGCTGGAACCCGAAGCTCACGCCCTGGCGAGCCGTACCGGAGGTGGGAGCCTGGATCCCGTACGCGCCACGGATCGTCAGCCCGGCCGGGATCGAGCCCGTGCGCGAGAGCAGCGTGGCCGGCAGGGCGCTTGCCTTGAAGTCGACCTTTTGGAGCGTCCCGTTCTTGACCTGCTTGGACGTGACCGCGTTCGCCTTCAGCTGGACGGTTCCGACGCTGTTGCGCTTGAGCGTCACCGCCGCGTAGCTGATCCCTGAGAGCGAGATCGCAAGCGCAAGGCAGGCAACGACGAGGGCGGCGGACGGTCGCTTCACCGGGCGGAGACTAGCGACGGCCTGCGACGACGGGCTCGGACGGCTCGGGAGCTTCCTCGTCCGGCGCGAAGCGCCCCAGGCCGAGCACCCGGAGATGGCGCGCCTTGAGGATCTCGAGCGTGTAGACCATCCAGATCGACGTCGCGAGCACGACGATCCCGACGGCGCCCACGATCAGCGAGTTCTTGAGATCCCATTCACCGCCCGGCCGCGGCGGCACGAAGCGCACGAGGATCGCCCACGCAGAGAGCAGCGCCGCCCAGAGGTGCAGGTACGCCGCGGTGCGCCGCTGCGAATACCCGATCCGCATGAACCGGTGGTAGAAGTGGTTGTGGTCGGCCGCCCACGGCTTGCGCCCGTACTTGAGGCGTTTCGCGACGACGAACGACGTGTCCAGGATCGGCACGGCCAAAACGAGCAGCGGCATGATGAGGGCGACCGAGGCCGCGGTTTTCAGCACGCCCTGCACGGCCACGCACGCGAGGACGAACCCGAGGGCGAGCGAGCCGGTGTCGCCCATGATGATCCGCGCCGGGTGGTAGTTGTGGCGCAGGAACGCGAGCGTCGCCCCGCACACCATCGCGGCGAGCGCGGCCGCGTCGGCGCGCCCGAAGGACATGGCGAGGATGGCGAACGAGACGGCGGCGATCGAGACGATCCCCGCCGCGAGCGCGTCCATTCCGTCGATCAGGTTGACGAGGTTCGCGAGGAACGCGATCCAGAGGATCGTGATGAGCACGTCGAACTGCCCGAAGTCGATCTGGCCGAGGAGCGGCAGCTCGATCCCCTCGAACAGCACCTGGGAGTTCACGAACACGAGGTTCCAGCCCACCACGGGAATGCACGCGATCGCGAGCACCCCGATCAGCTTCGTCTTCGGCCGCAGCCCCCGGATGTCGTCGAAGAGCCCGAGCAGAGAGACGAGCGCCGTTCCCACGAGGATCCCGCCGTACGGCCCGTCGAGCGGAATGAAGAACGCGGCCGGCACGAGGATCCCGACGACGATCGCAAGCCCCCCGATCCGCGGCAGCGGCCGGTCGTGGACGCGTGGCCGGTCGCTGTGGCCGGGGTCGTCCACGGCACCGATGCGCGGTGCGAGCCACGCCGTGGCAGGCGTGAGCACAAGCGTCAGAACGACCGCGATGAGGAATCCCCAGACGACCGCTTCCTCGCTGAAGAGCGCTTCGAGCGAGTCGAAGAAGGTCACGCAGCCAGTATCGCAAAGCGGCTCGCGAGCGTTATTGGTGAGAAAGCCTTCTTGCTAGCCTTCACGCGCTCTTGACCGAGGTCACCCCTCCCTCAGCCACGGTGGATTCCACCGCTCCGTCTTTCGACGATCGCATCGCCTCCCGTGAGGCGAAGGTCGGGATCGTCGGGCTCGGCTATGCCGGGCTGCCGCTCGGGATGGCGTTCGCGGAGGCCGGCTTCGACGTCACCGGAATCGACCTGAACACCGACCGCGTCCAGGCGGTACGTGACCACGTCTCGTACCTGGTGGACGTGCCCGCCTCCCGCTACGAGGGGCTCGACGGCGATCTGAACGCGACGAGCGACTACAGCGCCGTCGGCGAGCTCGACGCGCTGACCATCTGCGTGCCGACGCCGCTCTCGAAGACACGGACGCCGGACATTTCCTACGTGGTCGCCGCGGCCGAGTCGGTCGCCGCGAACCTGAGGCCGGGGATGCTCGTCGTGCTGCAGTCCACGACCTATCCGGGAACGACGGAGGAGATCGTGAAGCCGATCCTCGAGGCGACGGGCGCCGTCGTCGGCGTCGACGTCTTCCTCGGCTACGCGCCCGAGCGCGTCGATCCCGGAAACGACAAGTTCACCATCAAGACGACCCCCAAGCTCGTCGCCGGCGTGACCGAAGAGTGCCGCCGGCGCACCCAGCTCCTCTACGGCCAGATCGTGGACGAGGTCGTCCCCGTGTCGAGCCCGATGGTCGCCGAGACCGCGAAGCTCCACGAGAACACCTTCCGCGCGGTCAACATCGCGCTGGCGAACGAGCTGGCGCTCATCTGCGACAAGCTCGGCATCTCGCCGTGGGAAGTGATCGAGGCGGCGTCGAGCAAGCCGTTCGCGTTCCTCCCGCACTATCCGGGGCCGGGGCTCGGCGGCGACTGCATCCCGGTCGTCCCGCAGTTCCTCGCCGCCCGCGTGCGCGAGTACGGCTACTCGCCCCGCCTGATCGACGCGGCGCACGAGATCAACACGAGCATGCCGGGCTTCGTCGTCGGCAAGGTCGCGGACGCGCTGAACGAGGAGGGCAAGCCGGTGAAGGGCTCGCGCCTCCTGCTGCTCGGCATGGCGTACAAGGCGAACGTGCACGACACGCGCGAATCGCCGAGCCTCGAGGTCATGCGGCTCCTCCTCGAGCGCGGCGGCGAGGTCGTCATGTGCGACCCGTGGGTGGGTCAGATTGAGCTCGAAGGCGTCACGCACACGAGCGTCGAGTGGACCCGCGCCGAGGTCGAGCGCGCCGACTGCGTCGTGCTCCTCACGGCGCACCGGCTCTTCCTGGACGACCCGCTCTGGGACGCAGCGCACTGCATCGTGGACGCCCGCGACGTCGTCCCGCCCGGGCCGCACGTCCACACGATCTAGCACTTTCTCCAGCGGGTGTAACCAGACGCGGACGCGTGCCCACTCGGCTTGAGCCTAGTACGAAAACGCGCACGTGTGGTGCGCGGAAGTGCGCCGAAATCGTGTCGACTCGTCCCCAGCCACGCCGGTCGGGCAGAATCGGCTCGTGGCCGGAACCGACGCCCCTCTTCTCGTCCTCGGCGCCGGGTATCTCGGAGCGGTCCTGGCCGGCCAGGCGCTCGACGCCGGTCACGCGGTCGTGCTCGCGGACAACTGGTACGCGACCGACCGCGCCCAGCTCGCCGGGCTCGAGGCGCGCGGCGCGACGGTGGAGACGGTCGACATCCGCTCCCGCGAAGAGGTCGAGCAGCTCCTGGCGCTCGAGCCGTCGCGCGTCTTCCTCCTCGCCGCACAGGCGAGCCGGCCCGTGTCGGAGCGCGAGCCCGACTACACCGAGGAGACGAACGCGACCGGTGTGCGGCTCCTGGCCGAGCAGGTGCGCGTCCCCGTCGTGTTCGCGAGCTCGCTGCACGTCTACGGAACCGGGCTCACGGGAGAGGTCGGGCCCGAAACGCCGTACGGGCCGCAGGGCGACCTCGCGCACCTCTCGAAGATCTACGGGGAGCTCGTCCTCGCGCTGCACGCCCGGCGCGCCGGGTTCGGGCTCGCCTGCATGCGGCTCGGGATCGTCTACGGGCCGAGCCCCGCCGAGCACGACCGGCCCGACTCGCAGACCGTCGTGGACAAGTTCCGCAAGCTCGCGGCGGCCGGCGAGGCGCTGCCGGTGGACGACGGCGGCGCGGCGATCGGCGTCGTCCACGTCGAGGACGCCGCCCGGATCCTCCTCGACACCGAGCCCGAGGGCGTGGCCGCCTGGAACGTCGCCGCCGAGACCGTCACGGTCGGCGGCATCGCCGAGCTCGCCCAGGGCCGCCCGGCCGGCGACGCACCCGCCCTCCGCTACCCGAGCCCGTTCGAGTACCGCCACTCGGTCGCGGACTACCTGCGGCCGTGAAGCTCCTCGTCACCGGGGCGACCGGCTTTCTCGGCTCGCGCTCCGCGGATCTCCTCGAGGCGCGCGGTCACGAGATCGTCCGCCTTGCGCGTCCAGGCGGCCGGCCGAGAGCCGCCGCCGACGAGACCCGGCTCGTCCGCCTGGACGCCGGAGATCCCGAGGCGCGTGCGCTCATCGCGGGGTGCCAGGGCGTGCTCCATTTCGCGGGCGTGCCGAACCCCAAGGGCGCAACGGCCGATCCGGCGCGGGCGGTGCGCGAGAACGCGGGCACGACGCTGAACCTCCTCGAGGGCTGCCTCGAGCACGGCGCCGGGCTCGTCTACCCCTCGACCACGCGCGCGGCGATTGTCCCCCCGCCGGACGCCTACGCGATCTCGAAGCTGCTCGGCGAGGAGGCCTGCCGCGCGCACGCCGCGCCCGCGACCGTCGCCCGGCTGACGTCGGTCTTCGGCCCCGGCCAGGTCGCCTGGGAAGGTGCGACCGGCGCGATCGCGAGCTTCGCGGCCACGGCGCTCGCGGGCCGGCCGATCGTGATCCCCGGCGACCCCGAGCGTGGACGCGACTTCGTGCTGGCCGACGATCTCGTGCCCGCGTTCGAGCGCATCGTCGCCGACGGAATCTGGGGCGAGACGTTCACGCTCGCCCGCGGTGAGTCGACCTCGCTCCGCACGACCGCCGAGCTCGTCCGCGCCGCGGTCGGCTCGCCCGAGGAGATCCAGACACCCGGCGGCGACCTCGCGCCGGGGGAGAACGACTCGTATGAGGCAGATCCGCCGCCTGCGCGACTAGGCTTGGAGATGCGTCCGTTGAAGGAGGGAATCGAGCTCTATGTCGAGTGGCTCCGCAGCTATCCCGCTGCTCAAGGCAGCTCCTGACGCAGCCCAGATCTCCGAGCGGCTCGAGGCTGGCCCATGGCGCGGGCTCGAGATCGCGCTCATGCCGCAGCACGTCGCCGACGACGCCGCGGTCGCCGCTGCGATCGAGGCCGTCCGTGCGGGAACCGAAGGGCTGACGCTTACCGCCGAGGCGCCGGTTACGTGGCCGAGCGGCGCGTTCGTCCGCGTCGACCAGCTGACCGACGAGGCGCGCGCCTGCATCGCGCGCAGCGCCGACTTCGCGGAGGCGATCGGCTCCCCGGTTCTGACGATCCACCTGTACGCGCCAGTCTCGCCGGAGGAGTTCCGCTCCGCTCCGCCGCTCGACGACGACGCGATCCAGGAGTTCCTGCGCTTCTACGCCCTCACGTGCCTCGACCGCGGGATCACGCCGCTCATCGAGAACGTTCCGCCCGTTCTGCGGATGCGCGTCGGCGGCGTCTTCCTGTCGCAGATCGGCGGCCACTGGCGCGATCTGCGCCGCTGGCACGCGCGCGTCCCGGAGTTGCGCTTCACGTTCGACACGTCGCACGCGGCGCTCTTCCGCAATTTCGCCACGTCGTACGGCTCGCTCTTCGGGGTCGCCGCCGACGAGGAGCTCGGCCTCGAGACCTACGTGGAAGAGCTCGCGCCGGCGCTCGAGGTCGCGCACGTCTCGGACGCGCACGGCCTGCTCGGCGAGGGCCTGCCGATCGGGTCGGGCGAGCTCGACCTCGGGCCGGTCATGCGGCGGCTGGGCGAGCTTTGCACGTTCGTCGTCTCCGAGATCAACGAGCCCGACCCCGCGCGCTCGCCCGACATGAAGGCCGGCTACCGGTTGCTCGAGCGGGCGTTCAACGAACCGACGACCGGGGCGCTCGCCCGGCCGCCAAGACGCCTTCCGCCGGAGAGCCTCGACTGGGCCACGGTGCTCGAGCGCCGCGATCCCGTCCCCGCGCTGCTCGAGCTGCAGGAGCGCTTCGGCGGACGCCGCGTGCTCGTAACCGGCGGCGCAGGCTCGATCGGACGGCAGCTCACGACGTTCCTGGGCGGCTTCCGCCCGGAGCGGATCACGCTCGTGGACGGGAACGAGGCGGGTCTCACCGCAGACCGCCGCGGCCGCGCGGCCGCCGAGCTCGCACACGTGCGCTACGTGCTCGCCGACGTCCGCGACACCGGGCGCATCGAGCGCTTGGTGGCCGAGGAGCGGCCCGAGGTGATCTTCCACCTCGCGGCGTACAAGCACGTGGACTGGGCCGAGCTCTATCCCGACGAGTTCGTGGACGTGAACCTCCAGGGCAGCTGGAACGTCCTGCGCGCCGCCGACCGCGCCGGAGTGGACACGGTGATCGTGGCCTCGACCGACAAGGCTGCTTTGGCCACGAGTTTCTACGGACGGACGAAGCGCCTGATGGAGCAGCTCACGGCGTTCTCGGCCCGCGAGGCCGGCGCCCGGCGCGCCTCAGTGCGCCCGGTGAACGTGCTCGGGACGGCAGGTAGCGTCTCAGAACTCTTCCTCAAGCAGGCCCGCGCCGGGCTACCGCTGACGGTCACGGACGCGGGGATGGTGCGCTACTGGATCTCGACCCCCCACGCGGCCGCGCTCGTCGCCCAGACGGCGCTCCTGGCCGCGGAGGGCGCGCAGCTCGCGACCGCCGGCGACGCCTCGACGCTCACCGTCGGCGAGCTGGCCGAGCGCATCTGGACCGCCGCCGGCCGCTCCGGCTCGCCCGAGATCGACGTGGTCGGCATCCGCCCCGGCGAGGTGATGGCCGAGGTGCTCATCGGCCCGGGCGAGACGCTCGCGCCGGAGCGCTACCAGGGCGTGGCCGCCATCGAGGGCGAGATCCCGACGGCCGCTCCGTCGTTCGCGCTCGAGCACCTGCGGGAGAACGGCTCGCGCGAGGAGAACCGCGCCGCGTGGCTCCAGGCGCTCTCGCGGCCCGGCCTGCTCCACCCGGTCGCCCGGTAGTTACTTCGTGCCGAAGAGCCGGTCGCCGGCGTCGCCGAGGCCCGGGAGGATGTAGCCCTTGTCGTTCAGCTCGCGGTCGATCGACGCGACCACGATCGGCACGTCGGGGTGCTCGGCCTGCATGTGCTCGATGCCCTCGGGCGCGGCGATCAGGGCGATCAGGCGCACGCTCTCCGCGCCCGCGTTCTTCACGAGCCCGGCCGCGTACGCGGTCGAGCGGCCGGTCGCGAGCATCGGGTCGAGCAGGATCACGTCGCGCGACGCGACGTCGTTCGGCAGCTTCACGTAGTACTCGACCGGCTGGAGCGTGTCCTCGTCGCGGTAGAGCCCGATGAAGCCGACCCGCGCGCCCGCGACGAGCGAGAGCACGCCGTCGAGCATCCCGATCCCTGCTCTGAGGATCGGGCAGATCGCGACCTTCTTCCCGGAGATCCGCTGGACGGTCGTGCGCTCGAGCGGCGTCGAGATCTCGATCTCCTCGGTGGCGAGATCCTTGGTCGCCTCGTAGGTGAGGAGCACGGTCAGCTCGTTCACGAGGTTGCGGAACATCTGCGTCGTCGTCGAGGCGTCGCGCAGCAGGCCGACCTTGTGCTGGACGAGCGGGTGCGTGACCTCGGTGACCGAGCTCACGACGCGAACGAGACGTAGCCGCGGAACCCTGGGTAGAGCGGGTGCTTCTCGCACAGCGCGTCGCTTCGGCCCACGAGCGCGGCGATCTCCGCCTCCGCCGAGAGCGCGTCGAGGATGATCGAGCCGACCTCGGTGAAGTCGTTCTCGGTGAAGCCGCGCATGGTCGCCGCGGGCGTGCCGAGCCGGATGCCCGAGGCGATGGTCGGCGGGCGCTCGTCATACGGCACCGTGTTGCGGTTCGCGGTGATGTTCACCTCGGCGAGCCGGTCCTCGGCGTCCTTTCCGGTCCATTCGCTTTGGCGCAGGTCGATCTGGACGAGGTGCGTGTCGGTGCCTCCCGTGAGGAGGTCGAGCCCGCCGTCGGCCAGCTTGGCCGCGAGCGCGTCGGCGTTCGCGCGCACCTGGCGCTGGTAGACGCGGAAGCCCTCGGACGCGGCGATCTTGAAGCACGTCGCCTTGGCCGCGATCGTGTGCATGAGCGGCCCGCCCTGCATCCCCGGGAAGACCGCCTTGTCGAGCGCGGTCGCGTGCTCGGCCCTGCAGAGCACGAACCCGGAGCGCGGGCCGGCGAGCGTCTTGTGCGCCGTGGAGGTGACGAAATCGCAGTGCGGTGTCGGGTTCGGGTGGAGCCCGGCGGCTACGAGCCCGGCGATGTGGGCCATGTCGCAGAGGAGCAGCGCGCCGACCTCGTCCGCGATCTCGCGGAAGCGCTCGGCGTCGATCGTGCGCGGGTAGGCCGAGGCGCCGCAGACGATCATCTTCGGCTTGCGCTCGTGGGCCTCCCGGCGCACCTCGTCGAAGTCGATCAGGCCGGACTCGCGCTCGACCCCGTACGTCGCGATGTCGTAGAGCCGGCCGGAGAAGTTGACCTTGTGCCCATGCGTCAGGTGCCCGCCGTGGTCGAGCCGCATCGCGAGGATCGTGTCCCCCGGCTGCAGGCTCGAGAAGTACACGGCCATGTTCGTCTGCGCGCCCGCGTGGGGCTGCACGTTCGCATGCTCGGCCCCGAAGAGCTCCTTCACGCGGTCGATCGCGAGCTGCTCGATCTCGTCCACGACCTCGCAGCCGCCGTAGTAGCGCCGCCCCGGGTAGCCCTCGGCGTACTTGTTCGTCGGCACGCTCGCCTGGCCCTCGAAAACGGACGGCCAGGTGAAGTTCTCCGAGGCGATCAGCTCGATCTGGCCCCGCTGGCGCTCGAGCTCGCGGCCGATCAACGCGACGATGTCGGGGTCGATCTCGGCGAGGGTCGCTTCGCGGAGATCCTGGAACGTCTGCTCCGACACGGCCATGGCGGCAGCGTACCCCGAACGAGGGATGCGACGTTTCACTGACGAGATGCTCTCGCTCGCCCCGCTCGCCGTTCTTCTCGCCGCCATCCTCGGCCCGCTCGTCTGGGAGTACACGGGCCTGCGCCGCGACTGGGGCGTGAGCCGGCTGGGCGCGCTGGCGCTCACGTCGACGCTCTTCCCGTCCGTGGGGATCGGGCTCGCGCTCTCGCTCCCACTGGCCGGCACGCCCGTGGCACGCTGGCTCGCGGCGATCGCGGTGACGATCGCGACCTATTCGCTCGCTCTGGCCGTCCTGCGGCCTAGCGAAGCGCCGCAGCGATCCTCGTAAGCGTCTCCTCCGCGGAGACCGCGCCCTCTCTCAGGATCTGCGGCTCGGCGCCGGTCAGATCGACGACCGTGGACGGCGTTCCCGGCAGCTCGCCCCCATCGATCACGGCGGCGACGCCGGAGCGGATCTCCTCCGGGATGTCGTCGAGCCTGCGCGGATCGGGCGCGCCGTGCAGGTTGGCGCTCGTCGCTGCGACCGCGCCCGCGCGCTCGACCACGGTGCGCGTGGCCCCGGGAAGCTCGGGGACGCGGATCCCGATCGTGTCCCCGCCGGCAAGCCAAGGGAAGCGCCGCGCCGGGTTCGGCAGTACAAGCGTGAACGGGCCCGGGAGGAGCGCCTGCGCGGCGGCGGCCGAACGGCCCTGAAGCTCCGGAATGCGGTCGAGAATCGCGCCGAATGAAGCAGCCAGGAGCGCGATCGGCATCCCTTCGTCGCGGCCCTTCAGCTCGGCAAGCCGCCGTACGGGCTCCGGTCGCGAAGCGTCGGCGCACAGGCCGTAGACGGTGTCGGTCGGGAGGACAACGACCTCGCCGGCCTCGAGCGCCTCGACCGCGGCCTCGACGCTCATCGCACCCGCCCTTCGACGACGCGCTGGGCGCCGTTCAGGTCGCGCGTGATCGTCACGTCCGCATAGCCGAGCTGGGCGAACGCGATCGCCGCGTCGCCGGCTCGTTCCTGCGCGACCTCGACGACGAGCGCGCCGCCGGGACGAAGCACGTCGCGCGCCGCGGTCGCGATCCGCTCGTCGAAGTTGCCGAAGATCGCGAGGTGCGGTTCCCAGTCGAGGATCTCGGGCTCGAGCGGCTCGTCGGAGAGGACGTACGGCGGGTTCGAGACGACCAGGTCGAACGGGCCGGCGACGCCGTCGAGCAGGTCGCCACGGGCAAGCTCGATCTCGAGGCCGGTTCGCTCGGAGTTCTCCCGCGCGAGGGCGAGCGCATCCTCGGACACGTCGACGGCGAGAACCCGCGCGCCGGGGTGCTCGTCGGCGAGCGCCAGCGCGATCGCACCCGAGCCGGTCCCGACGTCCACGACGCGCGGCTCCGGGAGATCCGCGATCAGCGCGAGGCAGCGCTCGACGGTCGTCTCGGTCTCGGGCCGCGGAATGAGGGCGCGGCTGTCCACCTTCAGCGTGAGCCGCCGGAAGCCCCACTCGCCGAGCACGTACTGGAGCGGCTCGCGAGCGATTCGCCGGGCGACAAGCGTCTCCAGCGCGTCGGGATCGACGGGCGCGTCGCTCACCGCGATCTCGGAGCGCCGGATGCCGGCCACGTGCGCGACGAGCAGCTCGGCATCGGTGCGCGGCTCCGGAACCCCGGCCGCGTCGAGGCGCGCCTCGACCGCTCCGACAGCAACGCGAGGGTTCAAGCGAGCGCGGCCGACTCGAGCGCGCGCCGCCGGGATTCGGCCACGAGCGCGTCGGTGAACTCGTCCAGCTCGCCCTCGAGCACACGGTCGAGCTGGTGGACGGTCAGCTTCACGCGATGGTCGGTGACGCGGCTCTCCGGATAGTTGTAGGTGCGGATCTTCTCGGAGCGCTCGCCGCCGCCGATCTGCGACCGGCGCTGCGCGGAGAGCTCGGCCTCCTGGCGCTGGCGCTCGAGTTCGAGGAGCCGCGCGCGGAGCACCCGCATCGCCTTCGTCTTGTTCTGGAGCTGCGATTTCTCGTCCTGCATCGCGACGACGACGCCCGTGGGGAGATGCGTGATGCGCACGGCGGAGTCGGTCGTGTTCACGCTCTGTCCGCCGGGGCCGGTCGAGCGGTAGACGTCGATCTTCAGGTCGTTCTGGTCGATCTCGACCTCGACCTCCTCGGCCTCGGGCATCGCGGCCACCGTGGCCGTCGACGTGTGGATGCGCCCTTGCGACTCGGTCTCGGGGACGCGCTGGACCCGGTGCGTGCCGCCTTCCCACTTGAAGATCGAGAACGCCCCGTCGCCCTTCACGGCGAACGTGACCTCTTTGTAGCCGCCCGCGTCGGAGTGGCTCGCGCCGAGCACCTCGGTCTTGAGCCCGCGTCGCTCGGCGTAGCGCTGCAGCATCCGGAAGACGTCCCCGGCCCAGAGCGCGGCCTCGTCGCCGCCGACGCCCTGGCGCACCTCGACGATCACGTCGCGCGAGTCGTCCGGGTCCCCGGCGATGAGCGCGAGCTTCAGCTCCTCCTCGAGCTCCTCCAGCCGCTCCTCCAGCCCGGGAACCATCTCGGCCAGATCGGCGTCGTCGCTCGCGTCGGCAAGGTCGGCCTGCACGCCGCGCCATTCCTGCGCGAGCTTCCACGGGCCCTCGAGATCCTTGAGCCGCCGCCCGACCTCGGCCGCGGAGTTGCGATCCTGAAAGACGGCAGGGTCGGACATGCGCTCCTGCGCATCCGCGTACGAGCGTTCCAGCTCGTCTACGAGTGGCTCGATGCCTGCCATGCGGCCAGAATAGCCCCCGTCGCACCGCCCGAACTGGCGCAGCTAGGGAAAGACTCGGTTCGTGAAGGCCACGAAACAGCCGGGTTCAACCTCGGCGTACAGCTCGGTAGTCGTCGCACCAGGACCGGGCGGCCGGGCGATGCGTATGTCGTCTCCGATCAGGACGGCGATGTGCCCGGCCTCGACCACTTCGCTCGGAGCTTCTCCGCAATCGTCGCCCGCCCGTCCGAATTCCATCCCGGACTGCGACAACTCGGTCGGTAGGGCCTCAGACCATCACGCCGATTCAGCTCGATACCACGAACCTTCTGCAAGTCGACCCGAGCGAAGATCCCCCCGACCCAACACGCTTCCCAGCCGCGCTTCCACGCACCAATGAGACCTCAAGTCCGACTCCTACGTGCGACAACTCCGTCGCGTAGGACGGGCTGCTTTCAAAGACCATCACGCCGATGCCTCTCGAAAGCACGAACGGCGTCAGCAAGACGACGCCGAGAAGAAGAATCGCCGCGCCGACCCAAGCAACCGGGCGCTTCCAGCTGCGTTGCATTGACCCATTAGACCCGACACGTCCGCCGTCCGTACGTCAGCCGCCGCGACCGACCTGGCGGGCGCGGCTCTGAGGCGCTTTCGGAGAAACAGCTCTTCCCCGATCGAAGTCGTTTGTCCGCGAAGCGGGCGAGACTTCGAGCGGTTGACTAGGCCATTACTTCGACCTTGCGCTCATCCGGGGCCGCGCGGCCCTCGATGCGCAAGACCTCATGGAGCGCCCGGATGGAGACCTCGATCTGGTCGAGGCTCGGCTCGCGAGTCGTGAGGCGCTGGAGCCAGAGACCCGGCGCCAGGATCGTGCGGAGAATCGGGTTGTGCGGGTGCTTCCCCGCGAAGCGGATCACCTCGTAGGCGAGCCCGGCGATCACCGGAAGCAGGAGGATGCGCGTGACGATCAGCCACTGCCAGTCGAGCCGGCCGAAGAACGCGAAGACGAAGATCGCGATCACCATCACGTAGAGGAGGAAGGCCGTCCCGCAGCGCACGTGGATGAGGCTGTACTTCTGCACGGTCTC
This sequence comes from uncultured Thermoleophilia bacterium, assembly GCA_963716435.1. GTDB lineage: Bacteria > Actinomycetota > Thermoleophilia > Gaiellales > Gaiellaceae > CAVRUF01. The sequence continues at coordinate 1,503,088 of OY970312.1, read as the reverse complement.
GGGCTCGAGCTCGGCGCCGGCCTCGAGCGCGTTGATCGCCTTGTGCTCGGCGGCGTGGTACTGGAAGACGCGCTTCAGGTCGGGGAGCATCGAGATCAGGAGCAGGTAGCCGATGAAGAGCCCGACGCGGATGAGGCCCTCGACGATGACGAAGGAGTAGTTGCCCTCGACCGGCAGCCAGTTCGTGATCAGCGCCGGCGAAACCTTGAAGAGCAGGAGCGCGAAGCCGATCGCGACCGCGAAGGCGAAGAAGAGCTGCCCGCGCGAGAGCTCGGTCTCGACCTCTTCGTCCCCGTCCTGGGCCGCGTAGTTCGCCGAGATGGCGAGCGCACGGAAGCCGATCGCCAGGCTCTCACCGAGCGCAACGACTCCGCGGACGACCGGGATGCGCGCCCACTTGTGGCGCAGCGAAAAGGCGCGGATCGGCTGGTTCACCTCGGCGATCTGGCCGTCGGGCTTGCGTACGGCGACCGACCAGGCGGACGGGCTGCGCATCATCACGCCCTCGAGCACGGCCTGGCCGCCGATCGGCGCAGAGGCCGTCAACGGGAGCACGCGCAGGATCCGTCGGAGCGCCGCCATCAGTCCATTATCGGGCCGGGGCCCATTCGCTTGAGCGTTTCCGCTCAGCGACGCGGCTGCCCGGCGCGCTCGAGCCGGCGCTGGAACCGCTCGACGCGGCCTCCGGTGTCCATGAGCTTCTGCTTGCCGGTGTAGAACGGATGGCACTCCGAGCAGATCTCGACATGCAGCTCGGACTTGGTCGAGCGCGTCTGGAACGAGTTCCCGCAGGAACACGTCACGGTGGCGAGCATGTACTCGGGGTGAATGTCAGTCCTCATCTCGACCCAGGATATCAGCCACTGTCTGGGCTGCGACGTTGCCGCCGGAGACGATCACGACGACCGTTTTCCCTTCGATGTCCGGGATCTTTCCGGCCAGAAGCGCGCCGGTTCCGGCGGCGGCCGCGCCCTCGACGGCGAGCTTGGCCCGCTGGTAGAGGAAGCGGAATCCGCGCTCGATCTCGGCCTCGGTGACGAGGTGGAGCTCGTCCAGGAGCGCCTGGCAGACACGGAGGCAGCGTTCGCCCGCATACGGCGTGGTCAGGCCGTCCGCGACGGAGACCGGCGTGATCTGGACCGGCTTCCCGGCTTCGAGCGCGCGGCGCATTCCGTCCGCGCCCTCCGGCTCGATCCCGACGATGCGCGCGTCCGGCCGCGCCTCCTTCACTCCCACACAGACGCCGGAGACGAGCCCGCCGCCGCCGATCGGGCAGACGACCACCTCCACGTCCGGGCAGTCCTCCACCAGCTCCAGCCCCAGCGACGCATGCCCCGCGATCACGGTGTCGTCGTCGAAGGGATGGACGAACGTGCGGCCTTGAGCTGCGAATTCCGTTGCGCGGGCGAACGCCTCGATCGAGTTCGCGGCCTCCTGGTCGACCGTGGCACCGTACCCCTGGACGGCCGCGACCTTGAGCGGGCTCACCCCGGGCCACATGCAGACGAGGGCGTCGATCCCCTCGAGCGCGGCGCTGTACGCGACCGCCGCCGCGGCGTTCCCGGCCGAGACGGTGACGACGCCTCCCCTGCTCTCCTCGGGGGTCAGCGAGACGGTTTTGGCGAGGATCCCGCGCACCTTGAACGAGCCGGTGCGCTGGAAGAGCTCGGCCTTCAGGAAGACGTTCGCGCCGGTTTCCCGGGAGAGCGTCGCCGAGCTGAACATCGGCGTGCGGTTGAGGCGCCCGCTGATCGAGGCCGCGGCGCGCCGGACCTGCTCGGGCGCGATCGGTGAGGTCACATCACCGAGTACTCGGGGCCCGAGCCGCCCTCCGGCGGGGTTAGGCGGCCGCCCTTGGCAGTGATCGCGCCGCACTGGACGCAGTTCGACGGCGTCACCTCGACGACCATCAGACCGTCGTCGTCCAAACCGGCCAGCTCGTAGACATGCGCCGGGCACATGTGCACCCACGCCTCCGCGACGTCGGGCGCGACCGCGTGGTGCACGCGAATGTGGCTCGGGGCGTCGTCGCGGGTCTTGTTTCCGCTCTGGTAGACGCTCGAGAGCTTGTCGAACGTGAGCTTCCCGTCCGGCGCGGGATACGCGGCGGCGCGGCTTCCGACGACGACCGGCGCATCGGCGTCGCCCTCGAGCTTCGCGTTGCCAGGCGGGAGATGACCGCGGCTCGTGATCGAGATGGCGGCGCGGAGGCCGCCGCTCCAGAAGCCGTGCTTGAACGCGGGCCGCACGTTGCGGACGCGCTTCAGGTCGCTCCAGACGAAGCTTTGCTTGAGCGCCGCGTCGTAGCCGGACAGCGCGCCCGGCGACCAGGAGGTCTGCCCCGGCGCGATCGCCTCCACCGCGGTCTCGGCCGCGAGCTTTCCGGAGGTCATGGCGTAATGGATCCCCTTCAGCGCCGGCACGTTCACGAGCCCGGCGCCGTCGCCGACGATCATCCCGCCCGGAAAATGGAACTTGTCTGGAAGCGACAGGAAGCCGCCCTCCGGAATCGTCTTCGCGCCCCAGGCAATCCGCTCGCCGCCCGCCAGGATGCGGCTGACCTTCGGGTGCGTCTTCAGCTCCTGGAGCAGGTCGTGGACGGAGAGCGTCGCGTCGGCGGCGTCGAGGCCGACGACCATCCCGAGCGTCACGCGCTTGTCGCCCATCGGATAGATGAAGCTGCCGCCGAACTCCCGGTGCTTCTTTCCGCCGCGCAGCGGCCAGCCGAGCGTGTGGATGACACGGTCGAGCGGCTTCGCAACGTCCCAGACCTCCTTCACGCCGAGCGCCCAGATCTGCGGCTTCGACTGGAGCCCGAAGCGCTCGAGCGCGACACCGGTCAGGTGGCCCGCGGTTCCCTCCGCGAGGATCGTGACCTGCGCGCGCAGGTCCGACCCCGGCTCGAAGTTCGGGAGCTCCTCCCCGTCGCGGCCGCGGCCCTTGTCGCCCGTGCGGACGCCGACGACGCGGCCGCCCTGCACGAGGAGATGCGTCGCGGACGTCTCGGAGACGATCGTCACGCCCAGCTCCTCGGCCCGCTCGGCCAGCCAGCGGCCGAGCTCGTCGATCGACGCGATGTAGTTCCCGTGGTTCCACATCGGCGGCGGCGCGGGGATGCGGATCGAGCCCTTGCGCCGCAGGTAGTAGACGCCCTCGCGCTCGACCGGCGCGATGAACGGCATGTCCTCGGTGAGCATCCCGGGGAAGAGCGTGCGAAATGACCGAGGGTTGACCACCGCGCCGGAGAGCAGGTGCGAGCCGGGCGCCTTGCCCTTCTCGACCACCGCGATCGGCACGTCGCCGAGGCGCTCGGCCAGCTCGGGGCGCTCCTCGAGGAGCTGCGCGGCGCGGATCGCCGCGGCCAACCCGGCCGGGCCGCCGCCGACGATCAGGATCCCGACGTCGATCCGCTCGTCGGCCGGGTCCGTGGACTCGGCGATGAACTCGTTCAGGTCGAACGGCGGAGGAAAGTCAGAAGGCTTCATGCGCGGCGCCGATTATCCCTTTCGTGCGCGGACGAGTTCCGTCAAGCGGGGCACGATCGCGTGCAGGTCGCCGACGACGGCCAGGTCGGCGTACTCGAAGATCGGGGCGTTCGGATCCTTGTTGATCGCGACGATCGTGCCCGAGCTCTGCATCCCGACCTTGTGCTGGATCGCGCCCGAGATGCCGGCGGCGATGTAGAGCTTCGGGGCGACGGTTTTGCCCGTCTGGCCGACCTGGGTCGCGTACGGGTACCAGCCGGCGTCGACCACGGCCCGGGTCGCCGCGACGGCCCCGCCGAGCTCCTTCGCCAGCTCCTCGAGGAGCGCGAACTTGTCCGGCTCGCCGAGCCCGCGGCCGCCCGCGACGATCACGTCGGCGTCCTCGATCGACGGCCCGCTCGCCTCCTCGTGGGCGCGCTCGAGCATCGCCGCTCCGCGCGACCAGTCCTGCACGGAGACGGCCGCGTCCACGATCTCCGGCGCGCCTCCCCCGGTCTCGGCCGGCTCGTACGTGCCGGAGCGGATGAGCGCGATGCGCGGCTCGGTCGTCCAGCCGACCTCCGCGAGGACGGAGTCGCCGAGCGCGGGACGCGTGCCGACGAGCTTGCCGTCGCGGTTTTCCAGGGCGACGAGATCCCAGTTCAGCCCTGCTCCCAGCCGCGCGGCCAAGCCCGAGGCGACGTCGGCGGCCAGCACGGTCGCGGCGAAGAGAACCGTGGTCGCGCCGCTCGAGCGGACGAGATCGGCCAGCACGTCCACCCGCGGCTGCGGGAGCGGATCGGCCAGCGAAGGATCGTCCGCGACGTAGACCTTGGCCGCGCCGTACGCGCCGAGCCCTTCAGCCAGCCCGCGGACGCCGTCGCCCAGCACGACTGCGCCAACCTCGCCCCCGAGGGAGCCGGCGTTCGCGAGCACCCCCAGCGCGCCCTTGGCCGGCTCGCCGTCGTGGTGCTCGACAAAGACGAGCGTGGACATCAGACGAGCTTCCGCTCCGCGAGGAACGCGAGGATCCGGTCGGCCGAGGAGCCGCCCTCGTCCTCGATCCGCTCGGTCTCGCCGTGGGCGGGCGGCGGAGAGGCCGCGTACACCTCGGTGCGCGAGCCGGCCGGGCCCGCGTCATCCGGCGAAACCCCGAGATCAGCGAGCGTGACCGTCTCGGTCGGCTTCTTCTTCGCGCCCATGATCCCCTTGAGCGACGGGTAGCGAGGCTGGTTGATCGCGTCCGACACCGCGACCAGGGCAGGCAGCGGCGCCTCGAGGACGTCGTAGCCGTACTCGGTCTGGCGCTTCGACTTCACCTTCCCGTCGCCGAGCTCGAGCGTCGCGGCCTGCGACACGAGCGGCAGCTGCAGCCGGTCGGCGATGGCGGCCCACAGCACGGCGCCGTCGGAGTCGCCGGCCTGCTGGCCGAGGAGGACGAGGTCGGGATTCTCCCGTGAGATCGCTGCGGCCAAGACCACCGAGGTCGCGAGGAGGTCGGATCCCGCGGCGCCGTCGTCGCTGACGAGCACGACGCGATCCGCGCCCATCGCGAGCGCCTTCCGCATCGTCTCGGCCGCCTTCGCGGGGCCCATCGAGACCACGACCACCTCGGTCGTCGCATCCCCGTCTTTCACCTTCAGAGCCTCCTCGAGCGCGTGCGCGTCGAACTCGTTCAGCGCCCCTTCGCCGCTGCGGTCGAGCCGAAAGGTCGAGGGATCGAGCCGTCGTGCCGATGACGCCTCGGGGACTTCCTTCACCAGCACCGCGATCTTCACGGCCGCGAGCATACCCACCGCGTTCCTTACAGAACGATCAGAGCCGTTTGCTACCGTCAGGCCCTTCGCGCACGACCGGAGCCTCATGCTCACTAGCCACCGGACGACAGCACGAAGCACCCTTCTCGCACTTCTCATCGGCGGGTTGCTGGCCGGACCCGCAAACGCCGCGGTGCCGAAGATCCTCTTCCCCATCGTGGGCAAGACGACCTACAAGAACGACTTCGGAGACCCGCGCGGCTCGCATCGCCACCAGGGGAACGACCTCATGGCCGCCCGCTGGTCGCCGGTCGTGGCCGTCGAGAGCGGCAAGGTGCGGATCTACCGTGCCTCCTCGTCGGCCGGCTGCATGCTCTATTTCTACGGCGACAGCGGAACGGTCTACTACTACATCCACCTGAACGACGACCTGACCAAGAAGGACGACAACAAGGCGCGCAACTGCCGGGTCGGGGTCGCCTACGCGAAGGGCCTGAAGAACGACATGCACGTCCGCGCGGGCGCGCTCCTCGGCTACGTCGGGAACTCGGGCGACGCGCGGGGGATCTCGCCGCACCTCCACTTCGAGCTGCACCCCAGGGGCGCACGGGCGCGCTCGCCGTTCAAGTGGCTGAAGGCGGCGCCGCACCTCCTCTACACGGTTCCCCAGCAGGTCACGCAGCAGGTGCGGCTGGCGCTCGTCGGTACGGTCGTGCCCGCCCTGGACGAGACCTCCTTCCGGCTCGCCGTCACGAACGTCTACGTCACGCTCGGCTGGCGCGGAAAGCCGACGCCCCGCACCGTCACGCTCGGGCTCGACCCGACGCTCGCCGTCGAGCGTCTTCAAAAGGACGGCACGTACCAGCCGGCCGCGCTGGCCAAGGCCGCGGAGGGCGAGCGCGTGACCGCCTGGACGACCTACTTCACGCCGACGCTAGCGACCCAGCTGGCGGGGCCCGGCAAGCTCGTCGCCACAAAGGTCCGCCTGCGCGGACTGGCCCCCTAGCTAGAGCGCCGAGCGCAGTTCGCGCGCCGCGGCCCCAGGATCCGCCGCGTCGCCGATCGCGCGCACGACCGCGATTCTCGTCGCGCCCGCTTCGACCACCGATTCGACGTTCGTGCGGTCGATGCCGCCGATCGCGAACCACGGCTGCGTCGCGTTGGCGGCGGCGTAGCGGACGAGCTCGAGGCCGACCGCGGCGCGCCCTTCCTTCGTCGGCGTCGCATGGACAGGGCCGACGCCGATGTAGTCCGCCTCGGCCGCGTCGATCTCCTCCGGCGCATGGGTGGAGAGCCCCACCGCGACGCCGAAGCTGCGGGCTTGCCGCGTCGGGAGGTCCGCCTGGCCGACGTGCACGGCGTCGGCGCTGACGAGCGCGGCCAGGTCGGGACGGTCGTTCACGACCAGCGGCACCGCGAGGCGATGCGTTATCTCACGCGCCTCGTGCAGTGCCTCGAGGAGAGCACCGTCGTGCAGGCCGCGCTCGCGGATCTGGACGATGTCGACGCCCCCGAGTACCGCGGCCTCCAGGAAGTCGGCGAGGTCGGGCCGCACGCCCGTGACGAGATACAGGCGGCGGTCGTCGAAGCTCATCCGCCGGCCACCGGGCGCGCCACGACGAGCTTGTCGCCCTCCGCGAGCCGCGTTTCGCCGTAGGCGCTGCGCTCGACCGGCTCGCCGTTTCGCTCGACGAGCGTGAAGCGCGCGCCGAGCCCGAGCCGCTCGATCAGCCGCTCAACCGTCTCGCCGTGCTCGAGCTCGTGCTCGTGGCCGTTGACCGAGCAGACGCTCATCGGGTGACAAGCCCGGTAGTCGGACTCGACGGTTGTGCGGCGTCGTGCTCATCCATCACACCCGCGAGGAACGCCGTGCGACCGGCCTCGACGCCGAGCGCGAACGCCCGCGCCATCGCCACCGGGTCGGACGCGTGCGCGATGGCCGTGTTCACGAGCACCGCGTCGGCGCCCATCTCCATCGCGTCCGCCGCCTGGGACGGCGAGGCGAGCCCCGCATCCACGACGACGGGAACCTCGGCTTGCTCGATCAGGATCCGGATCGAGTCGCGCAGCTTGAGCCCCCGCCCGGAGCCGATCGGCGCGGCGAGCGGCATGACCGTCGCGCAGCCGACCTCCTCCAGCTTCTTCGCGAGCACGGGATCCGGCAGCACGTACGGCAGCACCGTGAAGCCGTCCTCGACGAGCGTCGCCGCGGCGCGCAGCGTCTCGGCCCCGTCGGGGAGCAGGTAGCGCTGGTCGGGGATGACCTCGAGCTTGATCCAGTCCGGCAGTCCGCCGGCGCGAGCGAGGCGCGCGACGCGCACCGCTTCGTCGGCGGTCTCGCAGCCCGCGGTGTTCGGCAGCAGCAGGATGTCCTCCGGGAGAAAGGTCGTGATGTCCTCGTCCCGGGCATCGAAGTCGATGCGCCGCACCGCGACCGTGACCATCTCGCAGCCGGAGGCCACGACGGCGTCGCGCATCGTCTCGAACGAGTCGTACTTCCCGGTCCCGGTGATCAGGCGCGAGCGAAATTCCCGCCCGGCAATCGTGAGGTTGTCCATGTCGGCTCCCTTCGCTGGCATGACCCAGATCAGGTTCTGCGGTCGCGGCCTGCGTGGCCGCCTCTCAGCCTCCGGTCAGAGGCTCCCGTGGGCCTCAAGGGTACCAACGGCCGTCGGCCCAGCGGCCGTGCGCGCGTGCCGCAAGCACCATCGGATCCGTGCAGATCGGGCCGCCCGAATAGGCGATCTCGAGCTTCCTCGAACTTGCCCGCCTCGATCTCAACCGGGAGGACACCGTCGTGGAGATGCCAGCCCGCTTGGGACGGAGCCTCCTCCGGGTCGACCTCGTACCGGCCCGGCTCAAGCGGGATCCGGAAGTGCCCGTCGGCGCCGACCGCGACGATTCGGACGACCTCGCCGTCGCGGAGAATCTTGAGGCTCGCCGGCGCCGGCCCCGATGTGCAGCCCTCGGGTGCGAGCGGCACCCCGCAGGAAACCCACTCGACCGTTCCGGTGAGCCCACTCGACGGCTCGGAAGACGATCCGCAGCCAGCTCCAGCGGCGAGAACGGCGGCAGCGACGGCCAGTCGGCTAGCGACCAATGAAGCGCGCCTCGCGCTTCTCGGCGAACGCGGTCATGCCTTCGGTCTGGTCCTCGGTGGCGAAGAGCTCGGAGAAGAGCCGCGCCTCGGTTTCGAGGTTCTCGGCGTGGCCGCCCTGGAGGGCCAGGTTGCACGCCTCCTTGGCGGCGGCCAGCGCCACCGGGCCCTTCGAGACGAGCACCTCACCGAGCTCGCGCACCTTGGCCATGAGCTCCTCGGGCGGATGCACGGCGTCCACCAACCCGTGGGCGAGCGCCTCCTCGGCGCCGACGATGCGGCCCGTGTAGCAGAGGTCTTTCGCGAACCCGAGCGTCGTCGCACGGGCCAGCCGCTGCGTTCCGCCCCAGCCGGGGATGACGCCGAGGTTCACCTCGGGCTGCCCGAGCTTGGCCGTGGACGACGCGAGCCGCAGGTCGCATGCGAGCGCCAGCTCGCAGCCGCCGCCCAGCGCGAAGCCGTTGATGGCCGCGATCGTCGGCTTCGGCATCGTCTCGAGCAAGACGCCGCAGCGCTGGCCGAGGTCGCCCCAGGCCTTCGCACCGGCGACGTCGAGGTCGCGCATGTACTTGATGTCCGCGCCCGCGATGAACGCCTTCTCCCCCGCCCCGGTCAGCACCACGACCCGCGCCGTCTCGTCGGCGGAGAGCTCCTCGAGCCGGTCGCGCAGAAGCGTTGCGTGCTCCAGGTCGATCGCGTTCATCGCGTCCGGCCGGTTCACGGTGACGGTCGCGATGCCGCCGTCGAGCGAGACGTCGATCGCCATCAGGCGGGAACCGCGCCCTGGAGGAACTCGACGATCTCGGAGACCGGCGCGCCCGGCGTGAAGATCTCGGCGACGCCCTGCTCCTTCAATGCGATGACGTCCGGCTTCGGGATCGTTCCGCCCACGACGACGAGCACGTCCTCGAGCCCCTCGGCCTTCAGCCCCTCGAGGATCCGGGGGACGAGCGTCATGTGCGCGCCGGAGAGGATCGAGATGCCGACAGCGTCGGCGTCCTCCTGGAGTGCGGTCTCGACGATCTGCTCAGGCGTCTGGTGAAGGCCTGTGTAGATGACCTCCATGCCGGCGTCGCGCAGCGCCCGCGCGATGATCTTCGCCCCGCGGTCGTGGCCGTCGAGGCCCGGTTTAGCAATGACGACACGGATCTTCCGGGACGGGGGCACGGGCGGCTGAAAGTATATGAGCGTGAGACTTCGCGTCATCGGCTCGTCGCCCGCCTGGCCGAACCCCGGCAGCGCCCAGTCCGGCTACCTCGTCGAGGGCGAGGGACGCCTGCTGCTCGACTGCGGCCCGGGCGTTCTCGCACGGCTCCGCGCCGAGGGCTCGCTCGACGTGGACGCGATCGCCATCACGCACTTCCACCTCGACCACTGGGGCGACGTCGTGCCGTGGACGTGGCTCGTCTGTTACGGCGCGGAGAACGGCCGGCCCGAGCTTTGGGTTCCGCCGGACGGCAAGGAGCAGCTCGCGCAGTTCGCCGAGCTCTGGGGGAATCCCGGGATGTTCGACGAGGCGTTCGAGGTGCGCGAGTACGCCGACGGCGTTCCGTTTCACGCGGCCGGGTTCGAGGTGGAGGCACGCAGGGTGCGGCATTTCGACCTCGAGGCGTTCGGCTTTCGGGTGCGCGGCGACGGGGCGCTCCTCGCCTACTCGGGGGACGCCGCGCCGGGCCCCGAACTGACCGCGCTCGCCGAAGGCGCCGACCTCTTCCTCTGCGAGGCGACGCTGGAGAAGCCGACGGCCGAGGGCGAGCCACGCGGGCATTCGACCGCCGACGAGGCCGTCGCCGCGGCGAACGGACGGCCCGTTCTGCTCACGCATCGCCCGGCCGAGCTCGATCCACCCGAGGGACAGCCGCTCGCGCGCGACGGGCTCGTCGTCGAGATCACGCCCGTCTAGAGAGGGACGGTTACTGGCCCCAGTTGGCGCGGCCGGCGCTGCCGCTGTAGCGCGCGCGCTCCCGCACTTCCACGGAGGAGATCCGCTCGGGCGGGATGAACTTGCGGCCGACCTGCGGCCACTCTGCGTCCTTGGCGATCCCGGCGACCAACTCGCGGGCCGCGGCGTTTGCCTCCTCCTCGGTGGCGAAGAGGGCCACGTCGAGCTCCTCGTCGCCGACGAGGTTCAGGACGATGCGCCAGCCGAGCTCGTCCTCGGTGAGCGGCGGCATCTCGATCTCCGGCTCCGGCTCCGGCGCCGAGACGACCGGCTCCGGCGTAACCGCGACCGGCTCGACCACCACCGGCGCCGGCTCGGGCTCGGGCTCGGGCTCCGGCTCAGGCGCGACCTCGGCCTCGGGCGGTGACGTGTGGAACGCGAGGCTCACGTGCGCGTCCTCGTTGCGCTCGATGACCGGCTCGGACGGATTCGCGATGCCGAGCTCGGCATCGTTTTGACCCTCAGCCGCCGGCACCTCGGGCGCCGGCGGCTCCGGCGCAGGGTCGATACCGACGATCTCGATGTGCGTCGCAGGCTCGGGCTCCTGCTCCACCTCCGGCTGCGGCGTCGGATGAAGCTTGGGGAGCTCGATCGCAACCGGCGTGCTCGGCATTGCCAGAGGCTCCGGCTCCACGATCTCAGGCTCGACGACAACGGGATCCTCGGTGACAGGCACCTCAGCTACGGGTGCTTCTTCGACAGGCAATTCGATGACGACGGGCGGGAGCTCCGCGGGCGTGACCGGCGCGGGCTCGGCCAGGCGAAGCGCGAAATCGCTGGCGAGCGGCGCGCTCGAAGCGGTGCTGAACACCTCGTCGAGAACTTCGTGGATGTCGCTCGGCGTAGCGACGACGAGCTCGACCTCGCGGCCGAGCGCCGACTTCACCTCGGCGACGACGGCGTCGTCGGTGGGATCGGCGACGGCAACCACGATGTGGTCGCCCGCGTCCTCGACCGCGACGGCGTCGCTCGCACGGCACAGATTCTCTTCGAGCCGCTTGGCGACCTCGGGATCGAAGCCGCGGCCGCGCAGGCTGACGAACGCAACGCCCTTCTGGCCGGCGACGAGGCGGGCCAAGTCCTTCTCGTCGATCCAGCCCTTCTGGAGAAGAACCTCGCCGAGCCGCTTGCCCGTGCGGCGCCCTTCGACGAGCGCGCTCTCGAGCTTCTCCTTGCTCAGGAGACCCGCTCGGTAGACGAGCGTGCCAAGCGGAGCGTCGGGACGCTCCCAGCGGCTATCTGTGGGCTGCTCCATCAAGGAACCTTTCAGAGGGGCAAAACGGGCTCGAGGTAAAGATCGGCCGTTTTGGGGAGGCCGGGATCACCCGGAAAGGTGATCGACAGGCTCCGAGGCCGCTAGAAAACGGGAGTTTCACGCCACGTCCCCCAGACCTCCCGTAGCGCGTCGCACATCTCGCCCATCGTGACGTAAGCGCGCGAGGCGTCCAGGATCGCGGGCATCAGGTTCGTGTCCTCCGTCGCGGCCTCCGTCTTGAGCCGCGTCAATGCGGCCTCGACGGCCGCCGAGTCGCGCCGGCCGCGCAGTTCCTGGACGCGCTCGACCTGCAGCCGCTCGAGCGCGGGATCCACGTGGAGCAGCTCGATGTCGCGCTCCTCGACCTCCTGGTAGCGGTTCACGCCGACGATCACACGCTCGCCGCGCTCGACCTCGCTCTGGAACCGGAAGGACGCATCGGCGATCTCGCGCTGGAAGAAGTTCTCCTTGATCGCGGCGATCACGCCGCCCATTGCGCGGATGCGGTCGAAGTAGTCGCGCGCCTCCGCCTCGAGCTTGTTGGTCAGATCCTCGACGAAGTACGAGCCGCCGAGCGGATCGATCGTCGACGCGACGCCGGTCTCGTGCGCGATCACCTGCTGGGTGCGCAGCGCGAGCTTCACCGCGTGCTCGGTCGGCAGGGCGAGCGCCTCGTCGTAGGAGTTCGTGTGCAGCGACTGCGTCCCGCCGAGCACGGCTGCAAGCGCCTCGATCGCCGTGCGCGTGTGGTTCACCTCGGGCTGCTGCGCCGTGAGCGACACGCCGGCCGTCTGCGTGTGGAAGCGCATGAGCCAGGAGCGCGGATCCTTGGCGCCGTAGCGCTCGCGCATGTCCGTGGCCCAGATTCGCCGGGCGGCGCGGTACTTGGCGATCTCCTCGAAGAAGTCGATGTGCGCGTTGAAGAAGAAGGACAGCCGCGGCGCGAACGAGTCGACGTCGAGCCCGCGCGCCATCGCCGCCTCCACGTAGGCGAACCCGTCGGCGAGCGTGAACGCGAGCTCCTGCGCTGCGGTCGAGCCGGCCTCGCGGATGTGGTAGCCGGAGATCGAGACGGGATGCCACTGCGGCACCTCGTTCGCGCAGTACTCGATCATGTCGATGCAGAGCCGCATGGACGGCTCCGGCGGGAAGATCCACTCCTTCTGCGCGATGTACTCCTTGAGGATGTCCGTCTGGATCGTCCCGCGCAGCTTCTCGGGGCCGATGCCCTGCTCCTCGGCGACGCAGATGTAGAACGCGAGCAGGATCGCCGCCGGCGCGTTGATCGTCATCGAGGTGGAGACCTGGTCGAGCGGGATGCCCGCGAACAGACGCTCCATGTCCTCGAGCGAGTCGATCGCGACGCCCTCGCGGCCGACCTCGCCGAGCGACTTCGGGTGATCCGAGTCGTAGCCCATGAGGCTCGGCATGTCGAAGGCGGTCGAGAGCCCCGTCTGGCCGTGCTCGATCAGGTAGTGGAAGCGGCGGTTCGTCTCGTCGGCGGTGCCGAAGCCCGCGAACTGGCGCATCGTCCAGAGGCGCCCGCGGTACATCGACGGGTAGACGCCGCGCGTGTACGGATAGACGCCCGGGTAGCCGAGGTCGCGCTCGTAGTCGACCTCCACGGTGTCCGGCGTGGCGAGCGGGTCGAGCTCGATTCCCGACATGGTCGAGAAGAGCGCGTTCCGCTCGGGCTTCGACTCGTAGAGCTCCTGCTTCCAGGCCTCGGTGCCGTCGAGCGCCGGGCGGTCATCCGTTGTCGCCATGCGCTCATTGTAGGGCGCGCCGGGCGCGCCTAGCTCAGCCGGACAGCGCGTACAGCGTGCCGTCGGCGCGCTTTGCGAGCAGCTGCCCCGACCAGTACGACGTGACGACCGTGAGGTTCCCGGCAACCGTGTTCAGGTCGAAGCCGAGGCCGACGGGCGCGCTCGTCTGGAAGCTGAACTTTGCGACCCCGGACGCGTCCGCAACGGCCGTAGCGATCGCGAAGAACGTGTCGTCGTACCCCCAGAGCCGGTAGCTCACCCCCGGCGTGAGGTGCGCGAACGTGAATCCGAGGTTGTAGCGCCCCTTGTTCAGCACCGAGTTGATGCGTCCCGAAACGTTCGCGTACTTGGTCACGTCGCCGCCGCAGTTCCCGTAGAACGCGTAGCCGCTCACCGAGCAGATCGACGTGAAGTCATTGAACATCGGTGTGGTTCCGTTCTGCTTGACCGGCGCCTTGCTCAGACCGGATGGCACGACAACGGCCGCGACTGCGACCGCTGCGACTACGACGAGCACGCGCCGAGAAATATTGACCCCCACGTTCGCTACCTCCCCGGTTTCGACCTCGAAGTGTCGTCCCTCGGGACATGGATGTCGCGACCAGGGAGTCTGGGATCGCGCCTTGCCGAAAGTCGTGTTTCCAAGCGGCAACCCGCCGGTTCCTAGGTGATCGCCGCGGAGGCGATCGTCACCGAGATGACGAGGAGCGCCACCCCGATAGCGCGCTTCAGCGTCGCCTCGGACATGCGCCCGGTGAGTCGCGCGCCCAGGTACGCGCCCGGGATTGCGGCCGCGACGGCCACGCCCAGCACGGCCCACTCGACCTCGCCGCGCACGAGGTGGCCGAAGAAGCCGGAGACCCCGAGGAAGAAGCCGACGACGAGGTTCGTCCCCACGGCGCGCTGCGCGGTCAGGCCGACGCCCTTGAGCAGCGCCGGCATCCGCAGCGTCCCCAGGATGAGCCCGACCGCGCCGCCGATCAGGCCGATGATCGCTCCAGAGACGGCCGCGACGGCGCGGGGGTCGCCCGGCCGGTCGGGGCCCGGACGCAGCGAGAGCAGGATGTCCAGGCCGCTGTAGAAGAGGACGACGGCGATCAGCCCGAGCAGGAACCCCTCCGGGACGCTGCTCCCGAAGAGGCCGCCGACGAACGCCGCGACGACGGAGGGCGGCGCCATCCAGGCGACGATCCGCCAGTCCACCCGGCCCGCGCGGGCGTGCGTGATCCCGCCGACGAGCGCCGCGACCGCGCTGACGGCGATGTTCGTCCCGGCGGCGGCGGCCGCGTTCCCCGAGGCGAGGAGCACGGCGGGCAGGCGCAGGCTGCCGAGGACCAGGCCGACGGCGGAGCCGAGCAGCGCGGCGACGAAGGAGCCGCCGGCGGCGATGAGGAGATCCCAATCCACGGGATGCTTCTACCGCATCGTTCGCGTCACGGCCCGCCGGTCACACATTCGACACCAAGGCGGCACACATCCGACACAGCTCGTGCGAGACACGGCACACCTTCCTCGATAGCGTGAATGTTGGGGCGCTCGGTCCCCCGATGGGGGCGCGCGGACCGATCCGGATCAGCCGAAGGACGGCGCGGTGCCGGGCCGCCACAGCGGCTCGTCGTGGCCGGCGTTCGCCGCGCGCGCCAGGATGAACAGCAGATCCGAGAGGCGGTTCAGGTACGCCAGCGCCTCGGGATTCACGTCGGCCTGGGCGGCCAGCGCGACCGTGACCCGCTCCGCCCGCCGGCAGACCGTTCGCGCCAGGTGAAGGAGCGCCGCCGGCTCGGTTCCGCCCGGGAGGACGAACGAGCGCAGCGGCTCGAGGTTCTCGTTCGCCTCGTCGCAGAGGCTCTCGAGCCACGCAACCTGCTCGGGTGTAATCCGCGTGCGCTCCTTCTTCGTGTCCTCGAGCGGCACGGCCAGGTCGGCGCCGAGGTCGAAGAGCTCATTCTGGATCCGCTCGAGCCACGGGCGAAAAGCGTCCGGCACGCCCTGAGCGAGCGCCACGCCGAGCAGCGCGTTCAGCTCGTCCACCTGGCCGTACGCCTCGACGCGCAGGTCGGCCTTCGAGACGCGCTGCCCGTCGCCGAGGCTCGTCTGGCCCGTGTCGCCGCCCCGGGTGTAGATCCGGTCGAGGCGGACGGGCTCTTCCCGCTTTCGGCTCACGCGGGGACGGGTTCGGAGTGCTCGGCCAGCCCGAGCACGGATCGGGCGATCACGAGCCGCTGGATCTCGCTCGTGCCTTCGTAGATCTCCGTGATCTTCGCGTCGCGGAAGTAGCGCTCGACCGGGAACTCGGTCGTGAAGCCGTAGCCGCCGAGGATCTGAATCGCCTCCCCGGTCTGCCGGCGCGCAACGCCCGACGCGAAGAGCTTCGCCTTCGCGCCGGCCTCGCCGTGAGGCTTGCCCTGGTCGCGCAGCCAGGCCGCCCGGAGAACGAGGAGCCGCGCCGCGTCGATCTCCGTGGCCATGTCCGCGAGCTTGCCCTGGATGGCGCCGAACTCGGCGATCCGCTTGCCGAACTGCTGGCGCTCGAGCGCGTAGGCGCACGCGGCATCGAAGGCGGCCTGGGCGATCCCGACCGCCTGCGCGGCGATCCCGATGCGCCCGCCGTCGAGCGTCGCCATGGCGATCGAGAAGCCCTTGCCCTCCTCGCCGAGCAGCCGGTCGCCCGCCACCTCGACGCCGTCGAGCACGAGATCGACCGTCGAGGCTCGAATGGAGGCCCATCTTCGAGTGCTCCTTCATAACCGCGAGCCCTGACGGGCTTCCGTCGACGAGGAAGCACGAGATGCCGTTCTCGCCGCGGGCGAAGACGAGGATCGTGCCGCCGAAGCTCCCGCTCGTGATCCATTGCTTGGTGCCGGTGAGCCGCCAGCCGTCGCCGCTCGCCTCGGCCTTGGTGCGCAGCGAGCGGGCGTCGGAGCCGGAGCCCGACTCGGTCAGCGCGAACGCGCCGATCTTCTCCCCGCGCGCCAAAGGTGGGACGAGCGCCTGGGCCTGTTCCTCGGTGCCGAACTTCACGATCGGGAGCGTGCACGCGCTCGAATGCACGGCGACCGTGACCCCGATCCCGGCGTCGGCGCGCGAGATCTCCTCGAGCACGAGCATGTACGAGACGAAGTCGGCGCCGACCCCGCCGTGCTCCTCGGGGATGCAGACGCCCATGAGCCCCAGCTCGGCCAGCTTCGGGACGAGCTCGTGCGGGAAGCGATGCTCCCGATCCCACGCGGTCGCATGCGGCGCGATCTCGGCGTCGGCGAACTCGCGGGCGACCGCCTGGATCTCGCGTTGCTCGGGGGAGAGCTCGAACTCCACAGGCGGAGAATAGTCCGCCCGCGACCCGGGCCAACCAGCCAACCCCAGCCGGGCGCCACCGTCGCCGACCACCCGACCCCCAGCCGCGCGCCACCCGGGTCAGCAACGCAAGAAACCCGCACCGAACCGTCACGAAAGGCGCGCGTTCTATCCCAAGTTGCAGACTGCAACTAAGTCCGGGAGCGCCGGAACCAAGCTCCCATCAGCGTTTGAGGCCGTCCACAGACGCTTGCAACAGACTGCAGCTTGCCTGGGAGCGTCACGAACGAGAGGGGCCGGCGCCGCTCCCTGATCGGCGCGTTCTCGCCGGGCTCGGTTCAGGCAGCGACGGAGAACTCGTGCGCGATCTCGCGCAGCTCGGACTCGGTCTCGTCGAACGCGGCGACGACGGCCGGGTCGAACTGCTTGCCCGACTCGCGGATGATTTCCGCGCGGGCGAAGTCCCACGAACGGCGCTTGCGGTACGGGCGGTCGCTGGTCATCGCGTCGAGCGAATCGGCGACGGCGAAGATCCGCGCGCCGAGCGGGATCGTGTCGCGCTCCAGGCCGTCGGGGTAGCCGCGGCCGTCCCAGCGCTCGTGGTGATTCCGCACGACCTGCAGGCCGACGCCCTGGAGGAACGCGACGCCGCCGAGCATCTGCTCGCCGAGCAGGGTGTGCATGCGCATGACGCGGGTCTCGTGCTCGGTGAGCGGCCCGGGCTTGCGCAGGATCTCGTCGGGGACGCCGATCTTCCCCACGTCGTGGAGCAGGAAGCCGTACTGCGCGCTCAGATCCTCGGCCAGCTCGGGTGCGACGATCGCGCCGAGCGCCATTGCGTAGTGCTGCACCCGCTGCGAATGCGCGCCGGTGCCGATGTCCTTCGTCTCGAGCGCGCTCGCGAGTGCCGAGACCGTCTCCTGGTACGCGCGCTGGATGAGGAGCCGCTGGCCGCGCTCGATCTCGAGCAGATGGCGCAGGTCTCGGGCGTAGAGCAGCAGCTGCTCCTCGGGCTCGGTTGCCTTCTCGGCCCGGAACGGGATCCCGTGCAGGCCGCCGGCCACGCGCTCGACCACGGCCAGCAACTCGAGCGGGCTGAACGGCTTGCGCATGTACGCGTCGGCGCCGGCCTCGTCAGCCCGCTCGCGCGTTCCAGCATCGGAGCCCGTGAGCATGATCACCGGGATCGCCGCCGTGCGGAGGTCCGTCTTCAGCCTGGCGCAGAGCTCGAGCCCGTTCATGCCGGGCATGCTCACGTCGAGGACGATCGCGTTGGGCGCGCGCTTGAGGACGGCGGCCCAGGCCATGGTCGCGTCGCTCGCCTCCTCGACATCGACGGCGACGGCTTCGAAGGTCGTACGAACCAGGGCCCTGAGCCCTGAATCGTCATCGACTAGCAGTAGACGCACCTTCCCCCCTCCTCGGCACCGGTGTTCTACCCGCTAATCGGCCGGTTCGGAGCTTGACTTTAGTTGTTTCCCACCTCAGTAGGCGTAGAACCCTTGGCCGGATTTCCGGCCGAGGCGCCCGGCGGCGACGTGCTCGCGCAAAAGCGGGCACGGGGCGTAGCGCTCGTCGTCGAATCCGTGCTCCAGCACCTCCATGATCGCCACGCACGTGTCGAGGCCGATCAGGTCGGCCAGGGCGAGCGGGCCCATGGGATGGTTGAAGCCGAGCTTCGCGATCGTGTCGATCGCCTCGGCCTCCGCGACGCCGCCGTGGAGCGCCCACACGGCCTCGTTGATGAAGGGCATCAGGATCCGGTTCGAGACGAAGCCGGGGAAGTCGTTTGCCTCGGCCGGCGTCTTCCCGAGCTCCTTCGCCAGCTCGACCACGGTGTGCGCCGTTTCGTCCGAGGTCTCCGGCGTGCGAACGATCTCGACGAGCGCCATCACGGGAACCGGATTGAAGAAGTGCATGCCGATCACCTTGTCCGGCCGGCCGGTGACGGCGGCCAGCGAGGCGATCGGGATGGACGATGTGTTCGAGGCGAGGATCGCGTGCTCCGGAAGCGCCTCGTCGGCGCGGCGGAAGATGTCCGTCTTCGCCTCGGGATCCTCGGTCGCGGCCTCGACCATCAGGTCGGCGGGCGCCAGGTCGTCCACGAGGATCACCCGCGCGAGCACCTCGGCCGGGTCGAGATCGGCGCCCTTCTCCGCGAGTCGTGCGAGGCTCTTCTCCATCGTGGCGAGCCCGCGCTCGATCGCGCCCGGGAACGGATCGTGCAGCGAAACCCTGCGGCCCGAGGCGGCGAAGGTCTGGGCGATGCCGCCGCCCATCTGGCCGGCGCCGACGACGAGGACGTGCTCGCAGTTCACGGCGCGATCGTAGTCCAGTCGGAGCGCGTAACCGCGTACATGGCGTAGTCGTCGCGGCCGCCGCCCTCCGCCGGCATAAAGCCGCGCAGCGTGCCCTCCTCGCGGTAGCCGAGCCGCTCGAGCACCCGCCGCATGGCAACGTTGTCGAGCGCCGTGGACGCCTGAACCCGCTCGGCGCCGAACACGTCGAAGAGGAGCCCCGTGATGAGCGACGTCGCCTCGGCGCCGTAGCCCTGGCCGCGGTCGGCCTCCTCGTAGATCTCGATCCCGAACTCGAACACGCCGGGCGGCATGACGCTGCGGCCCGAGCGGGCGCCGACGTCGCCGATCAGCCGGCCGTCCACCTCGATACCGAGATCGAGCATCCCGTCGACGAGTTCCCCGGAGCGCTCGATGCGGTCGCGCAGGCGCTGATCCTTGACCGGGTCGGGCGGGTCGAAAGGGCTGAGGCGATGGTGCGCCTCATGCATGAGATCGAACTCCTCCGCCCGCAGCGCGCGAAGCGTGACCCTGTCCCCGGCGAGCATCTAGACCTCGAGCAGGATCGCGTCGCCCTGACCGCCGCCCGAGCAGATCGCGGCGAGGCCGAGCCCGCCGCCGTTTCGGCGGAGCTCGTAGATCATCGTCCCGAGGATCCGCGCGCCGGACGCGCCGATGGGATGCCCGAGCGCGACCGCGCCACCGTTCACGTTCACCGAGTCGGGATCGGCCTCGAGCATGCGGGCCGAGTTGAGCGACACCGATGCGAACGCCTCGTTCACCTCGATGCGGTCGACGTCCCCGATCGTCTTGCCGGCCTTGGCGAGCGCGAGCGCACCGGCCTTGGCGGGGGTCCGCGCGAGATAGGCGAAGTCGTCCGCGACCGCGGCCTGGGCGACGATGGTCGCGAGCGGCTCGAGGCCTCGCTCCTTCGCGAACTCCTCGCTGACCACGACGAGCGCGCCGGCGCCGTCGTTCACGCTCGGCGCGTTTCCGGCTGTCGTCGTTCCCTCGGGATCGAAGACGGGCTTCAGGGACGCAAGCTTTTCGAGCGTCGTGTCGCGCCGCGGCGCCTCATCGGTGTCGAAGTCCCCGACGGCGACGATCTCGTCGGCGAACAGCCCGTTGTCGATCGCGTACACCGCGCGCTCGTGGGAGCGCAGCGCGAACGCGTCCTGGTCCTCGCGCGTGATCCCCAGCTCGCGGGAGACGAACGACGCCTGCTCGACCATGTGCTTGCCGTCGAAGGAGGACGTGAGCCCGTCGTGCACCATCGAGTCGATGAGAACGCCGTCGCCGAGCCGGTAACCGAAGCGGGCCCGGTCGAGGAGATACGGCGCGTTGGACATCGACTCCATCCCGCCCGCGACGACCACGCTCGCGTCGCCGGCGCGGATCATCGAGTCGGCGATCTCGACCGCGCGGATCGAGGACGCGCACACCTTGTTGATCGTGTCGGCCCCGATCTCCACGGGCAGCCCCGCGCCGGCCGCGGCCTGCCGGGCGGGCGCCTGGCCGGCGCCGGCCTGCAGCACCTGGCCCATGATCACGTAGTCGATGTCGTCATTTCCGACGTCGATCCGGTCGAGCGCACCGCGGATCGCGATCGAGCCGAGCTCGGTCGCCTTCTTGTCGGCCAGGCCGCCGCCGAGCCGCCCGAAAGGCGTGCGAACCGCGGCGACGATGACCGACCTGAACACGGCGGCAACGCTAGCAGCCGGACCCTGGCCTGAAGCGGTCGCCAGACCTTCACAGAACGGAGGCGAAGTCGTCAGGCCCCGCCGCTGCTCAAGGCGTACCTCTCCCGGGGCCGGTCGTTTTGGATCGGCTGGTCCACCCGTTATCGTCCCGCGCGATGGAGCCCCTCGTCCTGCGGCCGCTCTCGATCGGCGAGATCCTCGACGTAGGGATCAAGATCGTCATCCGCAACGCCTGGACGCTCGTTCGCATCGTCTTTCTGATCGTTGCACCCGTGCAGATTCTGGGCGCGATCGTCGAGGGCTCTGCGCTCCCGGATTCCTACTGGGACGTCCAGACCGGCGACGAATTCACGACGGTGGAGGATGAGGACATCTGGGCCGGGTTGGGCGCGATTCTCCTCACCACGATCCTCGGGCTGATCGCGACCACGCTCGCGGTGGGCGCCTGCTTCAAGGCGATCGCCGACGCGTATCTCGGCGAGACGCCGGGTGTGCGGTCGTCGCTTCGGTTCGCGTTCGGCAAGCTCCACTCGCTGCTTTGGCTGACGTTCCTCTACTACCTGATCGCCGGCTTCGGGCTCCTCTTCTGCGTCATCCCGGGCGTCTTCCTGCTCGTCGCCTGGATCGTTGCGATCCCGGCGCTCATGACCGAAGACCTCCGAGGACGGCACGCGCTCGGCCGGTCCTACCGCCTCGTTCAGGGACGCTGGTGGCCGACCCTCGGGCTGAGCGTGATCGGCCTCCTCATCGCGGCCTTCATCGAAGGGGTCATCCAGACGATCTTCTCGCTCACCCTGCTCTCGGATGCCGGCGACAGTGTCCTGTTTCTCCTGACGATCGGCGCGATCGCAACCACGCTCGGAGCGCTCGTCTCGACCCCGCTCGTCGCCGCGTTTCGCACGGTCCTCTATTTCGATCTGCGTGTGCGTAAGGAGGGGTTCGACCTCGAGCTTCTCGCCGAGCGGGTCGGCGTCGCGCCCGATCCGGAGCGGCAGTCGATCGCGCCGCAGGAGCCGGCCTCGCCCTGGGAGCTCAGGGCCCGGGAGAACGCGCAAGGCGAGACCGGCACGCCGGAATCGCCCGAGCCTCCGCCCGAATCGCGGCCGCCGGGCTCGACCGAGATCTGATGCTCGCGCCGCGGCTCGTCGCGGTGATCGCTGCCTCCCTCGTCGTCGCGGCGCCCGCCGCTGCGGCCGATCTGACCCAGGCGGAGCTGCGGAGCCTCGCGCACGACGCCGCGACGAACCCCGCCGCGCTCGAGGAGCTCGAGAACGCGGACACCGTTGACGGCAGGCCGGTCGACCTGCGCCGCGCGCTCGAAGGCGCCGACGAGCGCGAGCGGGCGCGCCGCCTCGAGGCCCTCGCGGAGAGCAGTACCGAGCAAAGCGGTTCGTCCGGGCCGAAAGCACAGGCGCAGGCCCGCGGAGTGCTCGCCGACCCGAAGTTCCACGCGACGACGGTGCCGCGGCCGCTTCACGGGCCGCTCGACTGGCTCGGACGGAAGGTCGGAGCCGTCGTGGACGCTCTTCCGGGCGGGCCGAACCTCGTCTGGACGCTTCTGGCCGGGCTCCTGGTCGCCGTCGCCGCGTTCTTCGCGCTGCGCATCGCGAGCCGGCGGGCCGCGCTCGCCGTCGAGCCGCGCGGACGGCGGCACCACACGCGCGACCTGTCACCGGAGGAGCTCGAGCGGGCGGCCGACGAGGCGGAGGCCCGCGGAGACTTCGAGCAGGCGCTGCGGCTGCGGTTCCTCGCCGGGCTCGTGCGCCTCGACCGGACCCGCGCGATCGGGCTGCGCGACTCGCTGACGACGGGCGACCTTCGCCGGCGGCTCCGCTCCGACGATTTCGACCGGCTCGCGCGGCGCTTCGACGAGATCGTCTACGGAGAGCGTCCCGCGCGGCGGGAGGACGTCGAGGAGTCGAAGGCCGACTGGCAGCGCGTGCTCGCGGTGGTCCAGGCGTGAGGGGCCGGCTGTCTCCGCTGCAGGCCACGATCGTCGTCGTGATCGTGGTGATCGTCGGCGCGAACCTGCTCCTCGCCGGGGCGAGAAAGCTCACGAACGAGCCGTCGGGACCGCCCTCGTCCTCGTACGCAACGTCCCCGGGAGGCGTGGCCGCCTACTCGGAGCTCCTCGCGCGGAACGGCCACCAGGTCGCACGCGTGAGGGACGACCTGCGGGACGCGGAGCTCGACCCGGGCTCGACCGTCGTCGTGCTCGACGGGAACCGGCTCTCGGACGACGACACGGCCGCGCTCGCCGCCTTCGTCGAGGACGGCGGCCAGCTCATCCTCGGCGGATCGCACCCGGAGATGCTCGACCGCGTGCTCGAGACTCCTCCGACCCGCGGGGCCGCGGAGCAAGACACGGCGAGGCCGATCGCTCCGCTGCCGGGCGGCGCCGGCGTCCGCGAGATCGAGCTCGCCGGTCCCGGCGTATGGGAGGATGCCGGCGAAACGCTGCCGGTCCTCGCCGGGAGCGAAGCCGCCGTCGTTACGTTCGTTCGCTCTGGAGAGGGATCCATGCTCCTCCTCGCCGACTCGTCGCCGCTTCAGAACCGCCTGCTCGACCACGCGGACAACGCGGCGTTCGGCCTGGCCGCGGCCGGCGAGAGCGGGCGACGCGTCGCCTTCGTCGAGACCGTCCACGGCTACGGCCGCGCGACCGGGCTCGCGGCGCTTCCGGGCCGCTGGGCGGCGGCGCTCTACGGGACCCTGCTCGCCGCGCTCCTCTTCATGTGGGCGCGGGGACGCCGGCTCGGGCCGCCCGAGCTGGACACCCCGATGCACGCGCCTCCCCGCCGCGGCTACGTCGAGTCGCTCGGAGCCCTGCTGGCGCGGACGCGCCCGCGCGGCGCCGCCGTCGAGCCGCTTCAAGCTGCCGCGCGCGACCGCGTCGCCCGCCGGTCCGGCCTGCCGCCCGGCGCCGACCTCGACCGCATGCGGGCCGCAGGCGCTCGTCTCGGGCTCTCGGACGAGGAGCTGAACGCGATCTTCGAGCCCGCTCGGAACCGAGCCGAAATCCTCGCCGCCGGCGCGGCCCTCGCCCGGCTCGAACGCTACGAGTCGACCGTATGAAAACGCTGCGGGACACTGTTGGACGCGAGATCTCGAAGGTCGTGGTCGGCCAGGAGGACACGATCGACCATCTCCTGATGGCGATTTCGATCGGCGGGCACGTGCTGCTCGAAGGCGTTCCCGGCGTCGCGAAGACGCTCCTCGCCAACGCGACCGCCCGAGCGCTCGGCTTCTCCTTCCCGCGCGTCCAGTTCACGCCCGACATGCTCCCGTCGGACCTGACCGGCACGATGACGCTGCGCGGCGGCGAGCTCGTCTTCCGGCCCGGGCCCGTGTTCACGAACGTGCTGCTCGCCGACGAGATCAACCGCACGCCGCCGAAGACGCAGGCCGCGCTGCTCGAGGCGATGCAGGAGCGCCAGGTCACGATCGAGGGCGAGCCGCACCCGCTGCCCGATCCGTTCCTCGTGGTCGCGACGCAGAACCCGATCGAGTACGAGGGCACGTACCCGCTGCCCGAGGCCCAGCTCGACCGCTTCCTGTTCAAGGTCGACGTCGGCTACCCGGACGAGGAGGACGAGGCGCGCGATGCTGCGGCTCGCGCACGCACGGCGTCGCGCCGTCCACGCTCGACGACGTGTCGGCAGGTCGGTCGAGCCGGAGGCGCTCGCAGAGGTCCGCGCGCGCGGTCGACGCGACCACGGTCTCCGACGAGGTGGTCGGCTACGTCGTCGCGCTCGTGCGGACGACGCGCGACGCTGCCGAGCGTCGCGCTCGGCGCGAGCCCGCGCGCCGCCGTCCACCTGCTGGCGGCCGCGAAGGCTGCGGCGCGGCTCGACGGACGCGACTTCGTGACGCCCGACGACGTGGCTCGCGATGGCCGCCCGCGGTCCTGCGCCACCGGCTCGTGCTTGCGCCCCGAGGCCGAGCTCGAGCGCTTCCGGCCCGACGACGCCGTCCAGGCCGCGCTCCAGGCCGTCCCCGTTCCGCGATGAATCCGACCCCGCGTGCGGCGCTGCTCGTCGGCGTCGCCGCGGCGAGCGCGCTCGTCCTGCCTCCGGCCCTGGCGCTCGCAGCGTTCGGCGCCGTAGTCGTCGCGGCGGTCGTGGACGGCTTCATGCTCCGCGGACTTCCGTCGGTCGAGCGAACGTCCCCGGCGCTCGCATCGCGTGGAGTTCCTGCGGAGCTTCGGCTCGCGCTCACGGCCCCGATGCCCGGCCCGGCGCGCCTGCGGCAGCCCGCGCCGCCCGACGTCCGCATCGAGCCCGCCGAGGCCGACGGCGCGCTCGAGGCCACACTCGTCGCGCGGCGGCGCGGCCGGCACGTCCTTCCGGCCCGCCGCGGTTCGCGATCACTGGGCCGCTCGGCCTCGCGCGGCGGTTCATGCGCGCCGGCGAGGACACTGAGCTCCTCGTCTATCCCGACCTGCACGCCGCCCGCCGGCTCGCGCTTGCCGTGCGGCGCGGCCGCTTCCGCGAAGCCGGCCGGCGCAACGCGGGGGCCGCTCGGGCTCGGCACCGAGTTCGAGTCGGTCCGCGACTACCTGCCCGACGACGACATCCGCCAGGTCAACTGGCGCGCGACCGCGCGGCTCGGGCGGCCGATGAGCAACCAGTACCGCGTCGAGCAGGACCGCGACGTGATCTGCCTCGTCGACGCGGGCCGGCTGATGGCCGCGCCGCTCGCGGACCGCACACGGCTCGACGCGGCGGTCGACGCAGCGACGGCGGTCGCCGCGGTCGCCGACGAGCTCGGCGACCGCTGCGGCGCGATCGCGTTCGACCGCGCCGTGACGCGGCTCGTGCAGCCGCGCCGCGCAGGCGGCCGGGCGGTCGTCCAGGCGTTGTTCGACCTCGAGCCGACGCTCGATCGACAGCGACTACGAGCTCGCCTTCCGCTCGATCGGCACGACGAAGCGAGCGCTCGTGATCGTCCTCACCGACCTGCTCGAGGAGGCGGCCGCCCGCCCGCTCGTAAACGCAATTCCGGTTCTGCGCCGCCGGCACCACGTGGTGGTCGCCTCGGTGGAGGACACCGACCTGACCGACCTGCTTCGCCGCCCGCCTCAGACCGAGGTGGATGTCTACGCCGCAACCGCCGCGATCGACGTCCTCGAGGCGCGCCGCCGCGTGACCGCGCAGCTCCGCGCGTCCGGCGCCGACGTCATCGAGGCGCCGCCGGATCGGCTTGGAGTCGCATGCGTCGGGGCGTATTTGAGGGCGAAGGCGCGCGCGCAGCTCTAGCCGCCGGGACGCCGCGCCAAAGCACCAGGAGCCAGTAGACGGCGCCGAGCCCGACGCCGACGACGGCCACGGTCACAAGGCCCGTTCCCGCCGGAGTCAGGAACCCTTCGACGAGCCCCGCGAGGACGAGCCAGGGCACCGTCCCGAGCACGATCCCGATTCCCCGGCGCGCCTCGCGCATGACCGAGTGCCTGCGGGTGCCGCGCCCGGGCTCGACGATCGCCCACCCGAGCCGCAGCCCGGCCGCGCCGCACACGACGATGCAGGACAGCTCGAGCACGCCGTGTGCGAGGACGAGCTCCGCCAGCGTGCGGCCATTGCCGGCCCCCGTCGCGAGCCCCGCCACCACGCCGAGCAAGACGCCGTTGTAGACGAGGAGGAACGCCGTCCCGAGGCCGAGCAGGATCCCGGTCGCGAAGGCCAGGAACGTGACCTTGATGTTGTTCGTGAAGATCGAGCTCGCGAACACGGACTCCTCCTGGGCGCTCAGCCCGAGATCCGAGCCCTCCGGGCGCTCCTCGGTGACCGACTGGTACTCGCCGGGAACGAGCCCGGCCGCCGCTCCCGGGTCGCGGAGCGCCCACGAGCCGGCGAGCAGCGCGGGGCCGAAGAGCAGGACGGCCGCGAGGAGCAGCGGGACCGGCCGCGAGGCGATCAGCCGCCAATAATCGCGCGTGAAAAAACGGACGAACGAGATCCGCCGCGACGGCGCGTCGTAGACGAGCTGGCGCGCCGGCACGACGAGGTTCTCGAGCCGCCTGACGATCGGATCGCCCGGAAACGCACGCCGGGCAAGCGCCAGGTCGGCGGCCGCCTCCCGGTAGAGCGTCCCAAGCCTGCGCACCCCGGCTGGGCCGAGCCGCTCCGGCTTGCCGCGGGCGGATCCGATCAGCCCGGTGAGCTCGCTCCACGAGGCTTCTCTTTCGGACTGGAATCGGTTTAGGTTCAAGACGTGGACTACGAAGATCGAGTCACGATCGCGACCCCGGAGGGCGTTGACCTCGAGCTTACGCTGGCCGGCATCGGATCGCGCTTCACGGCGGCGGGGATCGATTTCGCGATCCAGATCCTCATCGTGCTCTCCATTTATGTCGTGCTGATCGGCCTGAACGGGTTCGGCACGATCGATGCGGAGGGGTTCCAGGCGGCGGCTTTCATCATCGTGTCCTTCGTGCTGTTCGCGGGCTACGACATCGCATTCGAGGTGCTGGCGTCCGGCAGAACCCCGGGAAAACGGTGGAACGGGCTGCGCGTCGTCCGGGAGGGCGGCCACCCGGTCACGTTCGTCCCGAGCGCGATTCGCAACGTCCTGCGCCTCGTGGACATCCTCCCGGGCATGTACATCGTGGGTTCAGTGGCCATCCTCACCACGCGAATGAACCAGCGGGTCGGCGACGTCGTGGGCGGAACGCTGGTCATCCGCGACCGCCTCGGCGACGCGAAAGACGCACCGCGGCCCGCTCGCCAATACGCGCTCACGGCGCCGCCCAGCGAGGATCTCGTCGGTTGGGACGTCGGCACGATCACACCGGAGGAGCTGTCCACCGTCCGCCATTTCCTCGACCGCCGGTACGACCTCGAACAGAACGCGCGAATCCGGCTCGCGGCGACGCTGGCCGAGCGCCTGAAGCCGAAGGTCGCCGGGGCACCGGCCGACGTCGGCGACGAGCCGTTCCTCGAAGGCATCTCGCGCGCCAAGGCGGAGCGATCGTGAGCCTGCGCGCGCAACTCGCCGCTCCCGTGACGCTGGACGGCGTCGACGTCCGCCTCGCAGGCGCCGCGCTGCTCGCCGGTGGGGCGCTGCTGTCCGTCGCTCCCGACGGCGCCGGTCTCCCCTGTCCTCTCCGGTCGCTGACCGGCATCCCGTGCCCGCTCTGCGGCATGACGACCAGCGTCGTGTCGGCGATCCACCTCGATTTCGCCGGCGCACTCGCGGCCAACCCGCTCGGCCTCGCTGCAGTCGCCGCCGCGATCGTGCTCCTCGTCCGCAAGCCGCGACGCCTGAGCATTCCCGCGCGCCTGCCGATCGTCGCGCTGGCCGCCGCGTGGGTCTTCGAGCTCCACCGGTTCGCACTTCTCTAGGGAGGCGGCCGCAGGCGAGTTGACCCTGCGAAGCGGGTGCCGTACGCTCAAAGCGATGACGACTTTCGCCTCGATCGGCTGGGCCTGGCGCAGCGAGCGTGGCGGGAGCGTCGGCTAGAACCGCCGGCGAACAGCCCGCCCCGCTCCATCCAGAGACCCGTGAGGGTCTTTTTTCGTGCTTCAAATGACGTTGACGACCGACATCCACACCGATCTGCTCACGCCCCTCGGCGCGTACCTCCGCCTGCGCGAGGGCGCCGCCGCGAGCTTCCTCCTCGAGTCTGTGGAGAAGGGACGCCTGGGCCAGGCGAGCCTCGTCGGCTCGGGCGCGCGGCTCGTCACGTTCGCCGAGGCCGAGCAGGCGGTCGCGGCCGGCAGCCCCGTGGTCGGCTACCTCGGCTACGACCACATCGCCGCCTTGGAGCCAACGGTTCCGCTGCCCGAGCCCGGCGCCGGCCTCCCGGAAAGCCTCTTCGTGATCGCCGACACGCTCGTCCGCTTCGACCACGCCCGGGCGAGCGCCGAGGTGCTCGCCGGTGACCGGGACACGGTCGCGGAACTGCTCGCGCGGCCGGTCGAGGCGCCCGGCGCGGCGGCGACACCGCGCGGCGAGACGACGCGCTTCCCGAGCCGCGAGGCGTACGAGGCGTCGGTGGTCGAGGCGAAGCGCCTGATCGCCGAGGGCGACGCGTTCCAGATCGTCCTGTCCCAGCGCGCCGAGCGGCCTACGTCGGTGACGCCGGTCGGCCTCTACCGTGCGCTGCGCCGCGTGAACCCGTCGCCGTACCTTTTCCTCCTGGAGCTGGGCCCGGAGCTGGCGCTCGTCGGCTCCTCGCCCGAGACGCTCGTGAAGCTCGAAGGCCGCCGCGCGAGCCTCAACCCGATCGCCGGTACTACGACGCCGGGGGACGGCGACGCCGAACGGCTGCTCGCGTCCGAGAAGGACCGCGCCGAGCATGTGATGCTCGTCGATCTCGGCCGTAACGACCTCTCGCGCGTGTGCCTGCCGGGAACGGTGAAGGTGGAGCGCTTCCTCGAGGCCGAGCGCTACTCGCACGTCACGCATCTCGTCTCCGAGGTCGCGGGCGAGCTGCAGCCCGGCCGCAACGCCTTCGACCTCTTGCGCGCGTCGTTCCCAGCCGGAACCGTGTCCGGCGCGCCGAAGGTACGAGCGATGCAGATCATCTCGGAGCTCGAGGGCTACCGCCGCGGCCCGTACGCGGGCGCGGTCGGTTACGCGCTTCCGAACGGAGATATGGACACGTGCATCGCGATCCGGACGGTCGTCATGACGCCCGGCCTCGCCCGCTTGCAGGCCGGCGCTGGGATCGTGGCCGACTCCGATCCGGCCGCCGAGCACGAGGAGTGCCTAAGCAAGCTCGCCGCGCTCGAGGCCGCGCTCGACCTGGCGGAGGACGGCTCGTGATCCTCCTGATCGACAACTACGACTCGTTTACCTACAACCTGGCGCATCTGCTGGAGGAGCTGGGCGCCGAGGTGACCGTCCTGCGAAACGACGAGATCGACGCGGACGGCGCCGAAAGACTTGCGCCGTCGCACCTCGTCATCTCCCCCGGCCCCGGGCGGCCCGAAGGCGCGGGCGCGACACTGGAGATCGTGCGCCGCCTAGCGCCCACGATTCCGACGCTCGGGGTCTGCCTCGGCCACCAGGCGATCGTCGAGGCGTTCGGCGGCGAGGTCGGCCCGGCCAAGCAGCTCGTCCACGGGAAGGCGAGCAGCGTCACGCACGACGGGCGCGGAATCTTCTCCGGCCTGCCCGATCCGCTCGAGGCCGGGCGCTACCACTCGCTCGCCGCGGCCGACGTGCCCGACACGTTCGAGATCTCGGCGCGCACCGACGACGGCGAGGTCATGGCCGTGCGCCACCTGGAGCTGCCGGTGGACGGGATCCAGTTCCACCCGGAATCGGTGCTGACGCCGGACGGCCACGCCCTCGGCCGCAACTTCCTGGAGGGCGTGCGATGACCATCCAGGAGGCGCTGGCGCGGTTGCTCGACTCCAAGGATCTGACCCGCGAGGAGGCACGCGACGTGATGGGCGAGGTCATGCGCGGCGAGGCGACGCAGGCGCAGATCGGCGGGCTGCTCGTGGCGCTGCGCGTGAAGGGCGAGACGCCGGACGAGATCGCGGGCGCCGCCGAGGCGATGCGCGAGCACGTTCTCGCGGTCAAGCCGAAGCGCGAGGATCTCGTGGACACGGCCGGAACGGGCGGCGACGGGGCGTCGACCTTCAACATCTCGACCGCGGCTGCGCTTGTTGCCGCGGCGGCCGGTGCGGGCGTCGCGAAGCATGGAAACCGGGCCGTCTCGTCCGCCTCCGGGTCGGCGGACGTGCTCGAGGCGCTCGGCTTCAACCTGGAGTTGCCTCCCGAGCGGATCGAGCAATCGATCGACGAGCTCGGCTTCGGCTTCCTCTTCGCTCCGACGCACCACCCGGCCATGCGCCACGCGGCGCCGGTGCGGCGCGAGCTCGGCGCGCGAACGGTCTTCAACGTGCTCGGGCCCCTCACGAACCCCGCGGGCGCCCGCGCTCAGGTGGTCGGCGTGTACGCGCCGGAGCTCGTCCCCACGATCGCCGACGTGCTCGCGCGGCTCGGCTCGCACCGCGCCTTCGTCGTGCACGGCGCGGGCGGCATCGACGAGCTCTCCCCCGCCGGGCCCAATCTCGTCTGCGAGGTCGTGGACGGCGACGTGCGCCGCCGCGAGATCGATCCGGCCGACTTCGGCGTCCCGCGGTGCGACCCGGCCGATCTCGTCGGTGGAACGCCCGCCGACAACGCGGCCACGATCCACGAGGTCTTTTCCGGCGCGCCCGGCCCGAAGCGCGAGGCGGTCCTCCTGAACGCAGCGGGCGCGATTGCCGCGGCCGGCCGCGCGGCCGATCTGGCCGAGGGCTACGAGATCGCGCGCGAGGCGGTCGATTCCAGCTCGGCGGGCGTGCGGCTCGAGGCGCTCATCCGCTTCTCCCAGGGAGCCGCGTGATGGGACGCTTCGCGGACGCTCTCGCCCAGCCCGGTCTCGGCGCAATCGCCGAGGTGAAGCGCCGTTCGCCCTCCGCGGGCGACCTGCGGCCCGACGCCGATCCGGCCGCGATCGCGGACGCGTTCGGGCGCAACGGCGCGGCCGCGATCTCGGTGCTCGTCGATGCGCGCTTCGGCGGCACCGTGGACGACCTGCGCGCCGCGCGGGCCGCGACCGAGACGCCGCTCCTCGCCAAGGGCTTCTTCACCGAGCCGGAGCATTTCCGCGAGGTCTCCGAGGCGGGCGCCGACGCTGCGCTCCTCCTGCTGCGCGACGTGGACGACAGGCGCGCGCGCCTGCTCATGGACGAGGCCCGCGCGCTCGGGCTCGACCTGCTCGTCGAGGCGCACGACGCGGAGGAACTCGCCCGCGCCGTGGCGCTCGACGCCGAGGTGATCGGCGTGAACGCGCGCGACCTCGCGACGTTCGAGATCGACCGCGCGGTGCAGCTCGACCTCGTCGCGAGCGCTCCGCGCGACCGGACGATCGTGGCCGAGAGCGGCATCTCAAACCGGGCGCAGACCGCGGCCGCGGAGCTCGCCGGCGCGGACGCGATTCTCGTCGGCTCGGCGCTCATGCGCGCGGCCGACCCCGGCGCGAAGCTCGCCGATCTCCTGCGCCGCCCGTTCGTGAAGATCTGCGGATTGACCCGCGAGGAGGACGTAGCCGTCGCAGCCGAGGCGGGCGCCGACCTGGCCGGGTTCGTGCTCGCCGAGAGCCCGCGCCGCGCCGAGGCGCCGCTCCCGGTCCCGGACTCGCTCCTCTCGGTGGGCGTCTTCGTCGGCGAGGCGGAGGACGTCGGCACCGATCTGCAACAGCTCTACCCGGAGGAGAACGGCCACCGCGCCCGCGAAGGAGCGCTGCTTCGCGCGGGCGACCAGGTTGCGCGCGTTCTCGACCTGCCGTGGCTCGAGGAGGATCCGGCCCACTGGGAGCGCGCAGGCGCTTCAGAGGGCCGGGTCCTCCTCGCCGGCGGGCTCACGCCGTCCAACGTCGCGGCCGCGATCGCCGCGGCGCAGCCGTGGGCCGTCGACGCGAGCCGCGGCACCGAGGCGTCCCCGGGGATCAAGGATCACGACCTCGTGCACGCGTTCGTGGAGGCGGCGAAATGAGTGGGTTCTACGGCGAGTACGGCGGGCGGTATGTCCCCGAGACG
This sequence comes from uncultured Thermoleophilia bacterium, assembly GCA_963716435.1. Classification (GTDB taxonomy): domain Bacteria; phylum Actinomycetota; class Thermoleophilia; order Gaiellales; family Gaiellaceae; genus CAVRUF01. Next base: position 1,470,979 of record OY970312.1, on the reverse strand, counting down.
CTCATCCCGGCGCTCGAGGAGCTCGAGGCCGGCTGGCGCAAGGTGGTGGCCGACGAGAGCTTCCGCGCCGAGATCGACGCGCTCGCGGACACGTACGTCGGGCGCCCGACTCCCCTGTATCTGGCCGAGCGGCTCGATCCGCAGCGGCGCATTTGGCTGAAGCGCGAGGACCTCTGCCACACCGGCGCGCACAAGATCAACAACGCGGTCGGCCAGGCCCTGCTCGCGATCCGGCTGGGTAAGCAGCGGATCGTCGCCGAGACGGGCGCCGGCCAGCACGGCGTCGCCGCCGCGACCGTGTGTGCCCGCTTCGGGCTCGAATGCGTCGTCTACATGGGCGCCGAGGACATGCGCCGGCAGGCGCCGAACGTCGAGCGCATGCGCCTGCTCGGCGCCGAGGTCGTCCCCGTGGAGTTCGGGACGAAGACGCTCAAGGAGGCGACGAGCGAAGCGATCCGCGACTGGATCACGAACGTGGAGACGACCCACTACCTGATCGGATCCTGCGTCGGGCCGCACCCGTATCCCGAGATCGTGCGCTCGCTGCAGGCCGTCATCGGCCGGGAGGCGCGGCAGCAGGTCCTCGACGCGGAAGGACGGCTCCCGGACGCGGTCGTGGCCTGCGTGGGCGGCGGCTCGAACGCGATCGGGATCTTCGCCGGGTTCCTCGACGACGCGGATGTGCGGCTGATCGGGGTCGAGGCCGCGGGCGCTGCGAGCCTCGGTTCTGGACGCCCGGGAGTGCTCCACGGGTCGCGCTCGTCGACCCTCGCCGACGAGGACGGGCAGATTGCCGACGCGCACTCGATCTCGGCCGGGCTCGACTATCCGGGCGTCGGGCCGGAGCACGCGTACCTGCGCGACATCGGCCGCGCCGAGTACCGCGCCGCTTCGGATGACGAGGCGCTGGCGGCGCTCCACCTGCTCGCCCTGCGCGAAGGGATCCTCCCGGCGCTCGAGCCGGCCCACGCGCTGGCGCGGGCGCTCGATCTGGACGCGAAGCTGATCGTGGTGTGCCTGTCGGGCCGCGGCGACAAGGATCTCGCGACCGTGCTCGAGGCGATGTGAGGAAGCTCTCCGTGTACCTGATGGCCGGGCCGGACACGCCCGAGCTGGCCGCGGCGGCGGTGGACGCGGGCGCGGATTCGCTCGAGATCGGCTTCCCGTTCTCGGATCCGCTGGCCGACGGGCCGGTGATCCGCCTCGCCGGGGAGCGCGCGCTGGCGCAGGGAATGCGGACGAAGGCGTGTCTCGAGTGCCTGGCGGAGGTTCGGTCGCGCGTGGACGTGCCGCTCGTGCCGATGACCTACGCGTCGCTCCTCGAGGCGTACGGCTACGACCGGTTTTGGGCGGACTCGAAGGCCGCGGGGGCCGCGTCGCTCATCGTCGCCGACCTGCCCGTAGACGACGAGAGCGCCGGGTCGATCCCGCGGGTTCATCTGGTGGCGCCGACGACGCCGGCAGAGCGGATCTCACTCGCGGCCGAGCGGACGGACGGGTGGCTCTACCTCGTGTCGCTGACCGGGACGACCGGCGCGCGGGCCGGCGTGTCGTCGCAGCTCCCCGACCTGGTGGCGCGGGCGCGGAGCGTGACGGACGTGCCGCTCCTCGTGGGCTTCGGGATCTCGACTCCCGAGGCGGCCGCCGAGGCGGGGGCGCTCGCCGACGGCGTCGTCGTCGGGAGCCGAGCGGTGGAGCTGGCCCACGAAGGCGGCCCGGCGGCGCTGGGCGAGTTCATCGCGTCCCTGCGGCGCGCGCTCGACTCGCTCTAGCCGGCCGCTACGCGCTAGCTACCGCACTAGTAACACGCCCGCGCGCACCTTCCGCCTCACCCCACCCAGGGTGGGGATGATGGTCCACCCGCCGCCCAGGGCAACGGTACCCAGTTGCGACACACGTGTCTGTCACGAAACGCGCCAATTGTGTGCCGGTTTCTCCCCAGGCTGAGGGCGAGCCGAAAAACGCCCGTTAACGCAACGCGACCCGCCGGCGAATGGCGGGTCGCGTCGCTTCCGGAGAGGAACGTCTGCGCTACGAGACGGTCTTGACGAGCTCGCAGTTCATGGCCACGTCGCCGGGGCGGATGACCGCCTTGTCGTTGCCGGCGCCGCAGTCGATCGTGTCGGTCATGAGGTCGTTGGCAGCGGCCCAGACGCGATCCCGCCCGTTGCCGGCGTTCACCGTATCGGCGCCCCAGCCAGCGTGGATCCAGTCGTTGCCGTCGCCGCCGTTCAGCGTGTCGTCACCGGGGCCGCCCCAAAGGCGGTCGCTTCCCCAGTCGCCGTTCAGCGTGTCGTTCCCGCTCATCCCGAAGAGGAAGTCGGGTCCGCCGAGTCCGTTCAGCGTGTCGTTGCCTGCCAGGCCGAACATGATGTCGCGGCCCCTCTTGCCGGTCAGGGTGTCGTCACCGCGGGTGCCCTTCTGCACCGAGCCGTGCCGCTTGGGTCCGTGTCCGGCGAGCGACTTCACGCGCTCGCAGTTCACAGCGACATCGCCGGGCCTGATCACCGCGCGATCCTTCCCGGGACCGCAATCAATGATGTCTGGATCCCCATCGTCTCCGCCTGCGAAAACGTTGTCGTTTCCGTCGCCGGCGTCCACGATGTCCGAACCGTTTCCGGTGTAGATGAAGTCGTTCCCCGCGCCGCCGTCGAGATCGTCGTCGCCGGGGCCACCGAAGAGATAGTCGTTGCCCTCGTCACCCGAGAGCGAGTCGGCTCCGCCCTGTCCGAGCACGACGTCGTTGCCGGCCTTGGCCGACACGGAGTCGTTCCCAGCCTTGGCGAGGATGTGGTCTCGATTGTCCGTACCTGTCAGCGTGTCGTCGCCCGGCGTGCCTTCGATCAGGGCCGCAGCCGCGGTCGAGAGAAGGACAAGCGCAGCGGCTAGAGCGACGAGCAGGGGGATGGTCTTCTTCACGGCGGTCTCCTTTTGGTCGCTTCGTCTCGCTCACCCAACCATCCGTGGGTCAAATCGCAGTGCGGTTTCTGTAAAGAGTCCGTAGGAAGGAGAAACCTTGATATCTCGGTTTCCCGGCAGCGGCTGCGAGCCGTAGGGTTACGCCGTGATTCTCGAGACGCGGGTCGACCACGCAAGCGACGACTTCAAGCGGAACCGCGCGCGGATGGAGGCGCTCGTGGCCGAATTGCGCGAGTGCACCGGAGAGGTCGCCAAGGGCGGCGGCGAGGCCTCGATCGAGCGCCACAAGTCCCGTGGAAAGCTTCTCGCGCGCGAGCGCATCGACCGGCTCTGCGATCCCGGCTCCGCGTTCCTCGAGCTGAACGCGCTCGCCGCCTGGGGGCTCTACAACGGTGACGCGCCGGCCGCGGGAATGGTGAGCGGGATCGGCGTCGTCGAAGGCCAGGAGTGCGTGATCGTCGCGAACGACGCGACCGTGAAGGGCGGCACGTACTACCCGCTCACGGTGAAGAAGCACCTGCGCGCGCAGGAGGTCGCGGAGCAGAACGAGCTCCCGTGCATCTACCTCGTCGACTCCGGCGGCGCGTTCCTTCCGCTCCAGGATGAGGTCTTCCCCGACCGTGACCACTTCGGGCGCATCTTCTACAACCAGGCGCGCATGTCCGCGAAGTCGATCGCCCAGATCGCGATCGTCATGGGCTCGTGCACCGCGGGCGGCGCGTACGTCCCCGCGATGAGCGACGAGACCGTCATCGTGAAAGGCACCGGGACGATCTTCCTCGGCGGGCCGCCGCTCGTGAAGGCGGCGACCGGCGAGGAGGTGACGGCGGAGGAGCTCGGCGGCGCGGATGTCCACACCCGCGTCTCCGGCGTGAGCGACTACTACGCCCTGGACGACGAGCACGCGCTCGCGCTCGGGCGCGAGATCGTCGCCAACCTGAACCGCCGCCGGCCCGAGCTGCCCTGGGCAACCGAGACGCCGGAGGAGCCGCTCCACGACCCCGACGACCTGGCCGGGGTCGTCCCGGAGGACTACCGCATCGGCTACGACGTGCGCGAGGTGATCGGGCGGATCGTGGACGGCTCGCGCTTCCACGAGTTCAAGCCGCTCTACGGCGACACGCTCGTCTGCGGCTTCGCGCACATCGAGGGCTTTCCGGTCGCGATCCTCGCGTCGAACGGCGTCCTTTTCTCCGAGAGCGCGCTCAAGGGCGCGCACTTCATCGAGCTCGCGTGCAAGCGCCGCGTGCCGCTCGTCTTCCTCCAGAACATCACCGGCTTCATGGTCGGCAAGGAGTACGAGTCGGGCGGGATCGCGAAGGACGGCGCCAAGCTCGTGACCGCGGTCGCGTCCGCGGAGGTGCCGAAGTTCACGGTCATCATCGGCGGCTCGTTCGGCGCCGGGAACTACGGGATGTGCGGCCGCGCCTACTCCCCGCGCCAGCTCTGGATGTGGCCGAACGCGCGCATCTCGGTGATGGGCGGCGAACAGGCGGCGATGGTGCTCTCGACCGTGGGCGACGCAGACCCGGATGAAATACGTGCGAAGTACGAGCACGAGGGCAACCCGTACCACTCGACCGCGCGGCTTTGGGACGACGGCGTCATCGATCCGCGCGATACCCGGCACGTGCTGGCGCTCGGCATCGCCGCCAGCCTGAACGCGCCGATTCCCGAAACGACCTTCGGCGTCTTCCGCATGTGATGGCCCGCTACAGCGTCGTCGACATCGAGCAGCTCGAGGGCGAAGGCCCGGGCGGCGCCGTGCGCAAGTTGCGCCGCGAGCTGGGCGCGACCGCCTTCGGGTTCAACCACTTCCGCCTTCCGCCCGGCATGACCGGCCGCGAGCACGACCATGCGAACGACAGCCAGGAGGAGGTCTACGTCGTGCTCAAGGGCTCCGGTTTCATGCGCGTGGACGACGACGAGTTCGACCTGCGCCCCGGGATCGTCGTCCGCGTGGACGGCGCGGCCACGCGCGTTCCGGTCGCCGGCCCCGAGGGGCTCGAGTTCGTAACGTTCGGCGCGCCGGTCGAAGGGCGCTACGTTCCGCCCGAGTGGGGCTAGTCCGCTCCAGGGAGCCGGAGGACGACGGCCGCTCCGCCGTTGCCCTCGATCGCCGCGGCGCCGCCGTGCGCCCGCGCGATCTCGTCGACGAGCGCCAGCCCTAGCCCGGCTCCGGGCCCGCCACGCACCTCGTCGGCCCGGCTGAAGCGCTCGAACGCCCGCGACTCGAACTCCACCGGAAACCCTCGGCCCTCGTCGGTCACCCGGACCGCGAGCGAGCCGTTCTCCGCGGCGGCACCGAGGCGAACCGTTCCGGACCCGTAACGCAGCGCGTTGTCCACGAGGTTTCCCAGCGCCTGCTCGAGGCGTAGGCGGTCCGCCTGGACGACGAGGCCGGGCGGCGCGTCCACCTCGACCGCGCGGCCGGTGGACGCCGCCCGCGCGGCGAACCGCTGCGCGACCGTGTCCAGCAGTCCTTGGACGGGAACCGGCTCACGATTGAGCCGAAGCCCACCCTCGTCGGCGCTCGCGAGAAGCAGGAGGTCGTTGGCGAGCCGGACCAGCCGGTCGGTCTCGTCCGCGGCCGACTCGAGTGCCCGGTGGAGCTCCTCCAGCGTGCGCGGCCGGCGCAGGGCCAGCTCGAGCTCGGTCTTGAGGAGCGAAAGCGGCGTGCGCAACTCGTGGCTCGCGTCGGCGACGAACCGCCGTTCCCGCTCGAGTCCCGCTTCGAGCCGGTCGAGCATCTCGTTCAGCGTCCGCGCGAGGCGAGCGATCTCGTCGTCGGCGTCGGACACCGGCAGACGCTGACTGGCGGTCGAGGCCGAGATGTCCTCCGCGCGCCGGCGCATCGCCTCGACCGGGCGCAGCGCCCCGGCGGCGAGCGCGTACCCCGCGAGCGAGGCGAGGAGCAGAGCGACCGGAACGCCGAACAGGAGCTCGTTTCGAAGCGTTGCGAGCGCGTCATCGCGGTCGCCGAGCGACGCCCCGGCCACGACGACGTTGTTGCCGACCGGCGTCCCGATCAGCCGGAACCGGGCCTCCTCGAGCCCGGCGATGGGCCCACGCTCCACGAAGATCGTCTCGCTGCGCGCCCGCTTCGTCTGGTCGGCGCTGAGGAGCGGCGCGGCGGCGACCGGAGGCGTGGTCGCGTCCAGGACGCGCCCGTCCGGCCCGACTACCTGGGCGAAGCTCTCCTCCGGCTCGATGACGACGGTGTTTACCGCGAGCCCCTGGGCGCCGCCTTCGACGAGCGCCGCGACGTCGGCCGCCCGGGCGCGCAGGCTCGTGTCGATCTGCTCGTCGAGCGTCACACCCAGCCGCCAGTAGAGGAAGCCGCCGGCCGCGGCGAGCAGCACGGCCATCGCGACCGCGAACGCAAGGGTTAGCCGCAGGCGGAGCGAGAGCCGGCTCACGCGTCGTCCTCACGAAGCCGGTAACCGGCCCCCCGCACCGTCTCGAGCGACGCGCGGCCGAACGGCCGGTCGATCTTCTCGCGGAGGTAGCGCACGTAGACGTCGACGACGTTCGACCGGTTCTCGTAGTCGTAGTCCCAGGCGTGCTCGAGGAGCTCGAAGCGCGTCAGCACCCTCCCGGGCCGCCGCATGAACGCTTCGAGCAGGCCGAACTCCTTCGTCGAGAGGGCGATCTCGGTCCCGCCGCGGCGCGCCCGGCGGGTCGCCGGGTCGAGCTCGAGGTCGCCGACCGCGAGCACAGTCGGCCGCTCGACCGCGCCGCGCCGTGCGAGCGCGCGCAACCGAGCCAGCACCTCCGCGAACGCGAACGGCTTCGTCAGGTAGTCGTCCGCGCCCGCGTCCAGACCGGCAACGCGGTCCTCGACCGAGTCGCGGGCTGTGAGCATGAGCACGGGCGCCCAGACGCTCGCGGCGCGCAGCCGGCGGCAGACCTCGACGCCGTCCACGCCCGGCAGCATGAGGTCGAGGACGATCGCGTCGTAGGCCGTGGCCCGCGCCATCCAGAGCGCGTCCTCCCCCTTCGCCGCCACGTCCGCCGAGTGGCCCTCTTCGGCGAGACCTCGCCGCAGGAGCGCCGCGAGCTTGGTTTCGTCCTCGACGATCAAGACGCGCATGCGCTCATTGTCGCTCCGCAGATGAGAGCGCGATGAGACGCGGCTCTCATCGTCATTTCACCTGCGGTTCCTACGGTGACCTCCGAGCGACCCCAAGGAGGACAGATGAACAAGCGATGGACGAAGCTGGCGGCGGCCGCGGGCGCCGTCGGGGCCCTGGCGCTCGTCGGGAGCGCCTGGGCGATCGCCGGCGGCGGCGACGGAGGCGGCTCGGTCACGGGCCCCGAAGCCGACCAGGCCCGCGCGGCGGCGCTCGACTACCTGGGCGGCGGGACGGCGAACTCCGTCGAGCGCGACGGCGAGAACGGCGCCGTCTGGGAGGTCGAGATCACGAAGAACGGCAAGACGGTCGACGTCCGGCTCGACGCGAGCTACAACGTCGTCGTCGCCGAGGGCGATTCCGAGCAGAACGACGGCGCCGACTCGCCCGGCGACGAGTAGACGCGCCGTCGTCGCGCCCGCACCCCTCGCATCTGCGCCGAGGGGTGCGGGCGAGTAGCCTTGCGCGGTGCTCGTCCGCCTCGTCCTTTGGAACCTCGCCGAGTCGCAGACGACGATCGCCGAGCTGCGCCGCTACCTCCAGGACGAGGCCGTGGACGCCTTCGAGGAAGTCCCCGGCCTGCGCCTCAAGCTCTGGCTGTCCGACGACATCACCGACCGGTGGGGCGCGATCTACCTGTGGGAGTCGGCCGAGGCCGCCCGGCAGGAGCGTCCCGGCCGGGCGCGTGAGCTGATCGGACGCGATCCGGACATCGCCGAGGAGTTCGACCTCGAGGCGTCGATCGAGGGCCGGTTCCTCGAGGAGAGCCTCTCCCGGCTCGGCCTCGCGTTCTACGACTGAGCTATCCATCGGCCTGCCTCCGCAGTAGGGTCAGACCTTCCAGGTCCAGGCAGGAGGGGTGGAATCAATGAGAGCAAGTCTTCGTAGGTCGATCGTCCTCGGCGCGATCGTCGCGGCAGTGTTTGTCACGGCGAGTCCGGCGTCCGCAGCCGTCGTCGATCCGGAACGGAACAGCACCGCCATCACAGGCTGGTGGTGGTACTACGGCCAGACCGAGGCGCAGCTGAACTCGATCGCCGCCACGAACGGTGCGCGGATCATCGACATCGAGGTGGAATCGACTGCGCCCTACCTCTTCACTGCGGCGTTCGTGAAAAACACCGGAACCTATGCACGTACGTGGTACTGGTACTACGGCCTCACGGCCACGCAGGTCGCGCAGAAGGTCAGCTCGCTGAAGACGCGGATCATCGACATCGAGCGTTACACGGTGGGCGGCCAGCGGCGCTTCGCGGTCGCGATGGTCAAGAACACGGGGAGCGCCGCGAAGGCGTGGTGGTACTACTACGACGTCACCCCGGCGACGCTCGCCGCGAAGCTCACGGCGAACAAGGCGCGGCTCATCGATCTCGAGTCGTACTCGGTGAACGGCCAGTCGCGCTACTCGGCCGTGATGATCAAGAACGCCGGCGTCGACGCGAAGGGGTGGTGGTGGTACTACAACGTCACGCCGTCGTTCATCGCGACCAAGCTGAACGTGAACAAGGCGCGGCTCATCGATCTCGACCGCCGCGCGAACGGGAACTTCGATGTGGTCATGCAAAGGCGCGGGAGCGAGTACTGGTGGTGGTACTACAACGTCACGGCCACCAAGGTCGGCCAGCTGGCGAGCCAGAACGGCGCCCGCATCTACGACATCGAGAAGTACTCCACGGCCAGCGGTGTCCGCTTCTCGGTGCTCATGCTGAACAACGTCAACGCCGAGACGAGCCGGCTCAGAACGATCATGGCGACCGGCCTGAACGGGTCGAGCTACGGCGTCTACGTGAAGAAGGTCGGTGGTGGAACGGTCGTCGGGCTCCAGCAGGGGACGATCTTCGAGCCGGCCTCGATGATCAAGGTCGTGCATCACCTCTACACGATGCGCAGGATCATGAACGGCACGGGCGGCGACACGCTGCTCACCAACGTGGACTACTACACCAAGCCGGGCGACGCGTCGAACAAGGACGTCTGTCCCGATCCGGCCTGGGAGTCGATGCCCGCGCAGAAGGTGACGACGACGCTTCAGGACGCGCTCAACCGGATGATGATGAACTCCGACAACCGGACGACTCGTACGTTCCAGGTCCGGTACGGCTACCCGGCAATCGACGCGTTTCTCAACTCGATCGGGGCGACCAACACGGAGTTCCGCCAGATTCTCGGCTGCGGCTTTCAGAACGGGCTGCGCAACGACTTCACGCTCGTGGACGCAGGGAAGATCTACGAGAGCGTCGTGAACGGCTCGCAGCTCAGCGGAACGGCCCGCACGAACTTCTGGACCCTGATGCTCGGCGGCGGCGTCACCGCCTCGTCCGGGATCGGGCAGATCGTCGTTGCCGAGGCGAATGCAATCGGCATGACGACCGCCAAGCGCAACTCGTTCCTCGCACTCATGGAGACCCGCTCGAAGGGCGGGAGCTATGACATCTGCGGGACGAGCTGCAAGCCGTACACCTACACCCGCACGGTCGGGGGCCGGATCACGATCCCGACCAAGGTGCGCGGCGTCACCGTCCTCCAAAACTACGTCTACGGACGCTTCGCCGACGGGCTGGTCATTCCATGCCAGGTGAAGTCCTCGAGCGAGACGACGGCGCAGGCCGAGGCGCGCTGCGCGAAGTACAAGAACGCGAATGCGGCGCTCAACAAGGTCGGGACGGAGATGTTCCGCTCGATCATCAAGTCGGCGCTGAAGACCTGGAAGTAGCGGCTCCAAGGGCCCGGCGGGGGCGTCACCCCTGCCGGGCCCGCGTTTCCCGCGCGGTTCGACCGTGCACAGGTCGGTCATGAGGAGGTTCGTGCTCATCGGGCTCGCCGCCGCCGGGCTGGCGGTCGGGAGCATCGATACGGCGGACGCGGCCCGGTGCGTGTCGGGCGCCGTCTCGTACCCGTGGCCGGTCCGGCCGTTCCACCAGGCCCATCCGGTGCGAGGGAACCTGAACGAGCCGCGGGGTCGCGCCTTCCACTTCGGCGTCGACATCACGGCGCCCGTCGGTCGCGCTGTCTACGCCGTCCAGCGGGGCCGCGCATTCGGCGCCGCGGATCGCACGAAGGTGACCGTGGTGGGAGCGAACGGCTGCTGGTCGCATCGCTACTGGCATGTCGTGCCCGCGATCGCAAACGGTGCGCGCGTTCGTCCCGGGACACTGATCGGCCACGTACTGCCGCCGTTCGCGCACGTCCATTTCGCGGAGTGGGACCTGAGCCGGGGCAGATACGTGGATCCGATCCGCCGCCGCGGAGGGCTCACGCCGTACGGCGACCGGACGAAGCCGGTCATCGGGGCCGTCGCCGTCAAGCGGAACGGCACAACCGTGGCGCCCTCGAACGTCCGCGGCGTCGTGAACGTGGTCGTCCGAACGCACGACCTGCCTGCGATCCCGTCCCCGCCGCCGTGGGCGCACTTCCGGGTGTCGCCGGCCACCATCGGATGGAGGCTGCGCACCGCCGGCGGTCGCACCGTCCGCGCCTTCCGGCTCGTGTACGACGGCCGCTACAAGCTCGACGACCGGCGGTTCTCCGAGGTCTACGCTCCCGGGACGCGCCAGAACGTCCGCGGAGGGAGCGCGGCCGTCTACCGGTACTGGCTCGCCCGGCGCCTGGACACCCGACGCTTCCGCAACGGGCCGTACGTGCTGCGGGTCCGAGTAGCCGACAATCACGGGAACACGACCCGGGCGTCGCTTCGCCTGACGATCAGGAACTAAACTCGGCGCGCCGTGACCGACGAGCGCGAGCGATACCTGATCCGGTACGCGGGCGGCTTCGCCCCCTTCACCGTCGCACGGGCCGAGGGCGCCTGGGTGGAGACGACCGACGGACGGCGGATCCTCGACTTCACCTCCGGGCAGATCTGCTCCACGCTCGGCCACAACCATCCGCGGATCCTCGACGCGATCCGCGAGCGGCTCGACACCGTCGTCCACCTGAACTCGTGGATGCTCTCCGAACCTGTCCTCGCGTTGGGCGAGCGGCTCGCCGGGTTGGTGCCCGATCCGCTCGACCGCGTGATGCTACTGAACACGGGCTCGGAGGCGAACGAGGTGGCCCTGAAGCTCGCGAAGATGCACACCGGCCGCTTCGAGATCGTCGGCCTCACGCGCGGCTTCCACGGATTGCTCGCGGGGATCGCCTCGGTCAACTTCTCCATGGCGCACTCGGGCTACGGGCCGCTGCTGCCGGGATCGTTCGCGCTGCCCGCGCCGTATGAGTACCGCTGCCCCGTCCGTCACTGCGACGGCGCCTGCGACTGCACGTGCCTCGAGACCGGGTTCGACCTGATCGACCAGACCTCGGTGGGCTCGCTGTGCGCGGTCGTGGCCGAGCCGGTTCTCTCGGCGGGCGGGATCATCGTCCCTCCCGACGGCTACTTCGCTCGCATGCGCGAGCTGTGCGACGAGCGCGGCATGCTGCTCGTCATGGACGAGGCGCAGACCGGCTTCGGGCGCCTCGGGACGATGTTCGGCTTCGAGCACGACGACGTCGTCCCGGACTTCGTCGCCGTGTCGAAGACACTCGGGGGCGGCGTTCCGATCGCGGCCACGCTGACGAGCGCGGCGATCGAGGAGGACTGCGTGGACAAGGGATTCCTCCACGTGACCTCGCACGTCTCGGATCCGCTTCCGGCCGCCGCGGGCCTGGCCGTGATCGACGTGATCGAGGAGGAGAACCTCGTCGCCGCGGCGGCCGAGCAGGGCGCGTATCTGCTCGCTGCCCTGCGCGAGCTGCAGACGCGGCACGAGCAGATCGGCGACGTGCGCGGCCGCGGGCTCCTGGTCGGGCTCGAGCTGGTCGAGACGCGCGAAACTCGCGAGCCGGCGAACGAGCTGGGCGCCGCGGTCACCGCCGAGTGCCTCGACCGCGGCCTGTCCATGAATATCGTCCGGGCGGGCTCGAGTGCAAACTGCTTCCGCATGGCCCCGCCGCTCGCGATCACGCGGGACGAGATCGACCTCGCCGTGACGATCCTCGACGAATCCCTCACCGCAGTGCTCGCCGCATGAGCGCGCTTCGCCTCGAGCGCGACGGGCCCGTGCTGCGCGTCACGCTCGCCCGGCCGGAGCGGCGCAACGCGTTCGACGCGGCGCTGATCGCGGAGCTTCACGCGGCGTTCTCCGACGTCGGGGACGCGAGGGCCGTCGTCCTGGCCGGCGACGGCCAGAGCTTCTGTGCCGGCGCGGACGTCGAGTGGCAGCGCTCCTCGATCGACCTCTCGTTCGAGGAGAACGTCGAGGACGCCGGCCGGTTGCTCGCGATGCTCCAGGCGATCGACTCGTGCCCTGCTCCGGTCGTGTGTCGCGTGCACGGCTTCGCCCTGGGCGGCGGCTCGGGCCTCATCGCGTGCGCAGACATCGTCGTCTCGTCGCCCGACGCGGTCTTCGGGTTCACCGAGGTGAAGCTCGGGATCATCCCGGCGGTCATCTCCCCGTTCGTCCTGGCGAAGATCGGCTCGTCCGCGCGGCGGGTGTTCACGACGGGCGAGCGTTTCGGCGCCGAGACGGCGCTGCGGATCGGGCTCGTGGACGAGGTGGCCGACGACGCGGAGGCCGAGGTCGAGCGGCTCGTCGCGGAACTGCTCACGTCGGGCGCAGCCGCGGCCCGCGCGGCAAAGCAGCTGGTGCTCGAGCCGCCCGCGTTCGACGATCTCCCGTCGGTTGCAGCACGGATGCGGACGAGCGACGAGGGCCAGGAGGGCCTGCGTGCCTTCCTCGACAAGCGCCCCGCGGACGCAGACGACGGCGCGTGGGGCGTGTTCGCGCCCCGCGACGACTCCTAGTCCTTGAAGCACCCGGGCGGCGTGTTCGTGCCCCAACACGCCTGCAGGATGTCGTCGCCTCCGAGCGGCCTCGGCAGGTCGATCTCGTACGCCGTCCTCAGAAGGTCGTCGTTGCAGCCGCCCCACGGCTCGTGATTGATGACCGTGACGACGAGGCCGTCCTCCGTGTCCGCGAACTCGGCGTGGTCGAACTTGGAGTGGCCGCTGCACGTCTCCGCGACCCAGATCGTGATGGACTCGCCGTCCGGGGCAACCTCCGTGAGTCCCCATTCAGCCTTGTAGCTGGTTCTGCAGCCGGGAAACCCGAGCAGGACGAACGTGGCAAGCCCGAGCGCCGCAAGGCCAAACAGCGCAATCGCCAAACCACGGGGCCGCATTGTTCTCTTCGACTCCACCGAAGCCGCGTTTGTTGCGGTTCGCAGCCGGCGTCCCCCGGGGGACCCCCATGTTGCACCCCTTGGTGGCGACCCTATCGAGGAAACCCCTACGCGTGGGAAACGGAACCGTGCCGAATCTGTGTCAAGCGGACGGCCGCTCTGCGATGATCGGGCCATGGCCGAGCTTCAGTTCCTCAAGCTGACCGACCTCCGCCCGATGGAACTCGTCGACGGCGTGAGCTTCCAGCCGCTGTTCGGCGAGGGCGCGCAGGTGAACCTCGTCGAGCTCGAGCCCGGGTCGGTCGTCCCCGCCCACTCGCACCCGCACGAGCAGCTCGGCGTGTGCCTGCGCGGCGTGCAGATCCTCGAGATCGACGGCGAGGATCACCACATCGGGCCGATGGACGCGTACGTCATCCCCGGCGGGATCGAGCACGGCGCGCGCTGCGGCCCCGAGGGCGCGACTGTGATCGACGTGTTCCAGCCCGTGCGCGAGGACTACAAAGAGCGCTACGAAGCCTGACCGGGCCGTGCCGATCGACACTCTGCTCGTAGCCAACCGCGGCGAGATCGCGGTTCGCGTCTTCTCCACGTGCCGCCGGCTCGGGATCGGGACGGTCGCCGTGTTCGCGCCCGACGACGAAGGAGCGCTGCATACGCGCGAAGCCGACCGGATCGAGCCGATCGCGTCCTACCTCGACCCCGCTGAGATCGTCGCCGCCTCGGAACGGTCGGGCGCCGACGCGGTGCATCCCGGCTACGGCTTCCTCGCCGAGAGCCCCGCGCTGGCCGAGGCGGTCACCGCGGCCGGACTGACCTGGGTCGGGCCGCCGCCCGATGTCATCCGCTCCGCCGGGGACAAGCTCGAGGCGAAGCGGATCGCCGCCGAGGCCGGCGTCCCCGTGATCGAGACCGGCACCCCCGAGGAGGTCGGCTTCCCGCTGATCATCAAGGCCGCGGCCGGCGGCGGCGGACGCGGGATGCGCGTCGTGCGCACGCCCGAGGAGCTCGACGAATCGGTCGACGCCGCGAAGCGCGAGGCGCTGGCCGGCTTCGGCGACGACACGGTCTTCTTCGAGCGCTACGTCGAGCGCCCGCGCCACGTCGAGATCCAGCTTCTCGCGGACGCGCACGGCAACGCGATCTCGCTCGGCGAGCGCGACTGCTCCGTCCAGCGGCGCCACCAGAAGGTGCTCGAGGAGAGCCCCTCTCCCGCCGTCGACGCCGCTCTGCGCCGCGAGATGGGCGACGCCGCCGTGGCGCTCGCCCGCGCGCTGCGCTACGAGGGCGCCGGCACCGCGGAGTTCATCCTCGGCGGGGACGGACAGTTCGCTTTCCTCGAGCTGAACGCGCGGATCCAGGTCGAGCACCCCGTGACCGAACTCGTGACCGGGGTCGATCTCGTGGAGCAGCAGCTGCTTGTCGCGGCCGGAGAGCGGCTTACGCTCGAGTCGACCGACCCGGAGGGCCACGCGGTCGAGGCGCGCCTCTACGCCGAGCATCCGCAGACGTTCCTCCCCCAGGCCGGGACGATCGCGACACTCGAGTTCCCCGACGGCGTCCGCGTCGATGCCGGGGTCGCCGCGGGAGACGAGGTGCCGGTCGCCTACGACCCGATGATCGCCAAAGTGGTCGTCGCCGGTGCGACGCGCGACGAGGCGCTCGACCGGCTCACGGACGCGCTCGCGCACACCCGCGTCACGGGGGTGACGACGAACCTGCCGTTCCTGCGCTGGCTCGTCGGCCATCCGGCGTTCCGCGCGGGCGAGGCGACGACCGCGTTCCTCACCGAGAACCCGCCGCTGCATCGCTACCCGCGCGTGCCGCCGGTCTGGAGGAGTTACTGGCGCGTGAACCGCGACCCGGCGCTGCCCGCTCCCGCGCCGCTGCCGCCGCCCGTGCTCGAGACCGCGGCCCACGGGTCGCCCGGCGACGGCGAGCGAACGCTGGTCGCGCCGATGCCCGGGACCGTCATCCGCGTGCTCGTCGAGGCGGGCCAGCACGTCGAGGCGCGCGAGCCGCTCGTCGTGGTGGAGGCGATGAAGATGGAAACGCCGCTCGTGTCCCCGTTCGACGCGACGGTGAAGGCCGTTCACGTCGCCGAAGGCGACCGCGTCACCGCCGGGCTCGTGCTCGTGGAGCTGGAGGATGG
The DNA here is from genome assembly GCA_963716435.1 of uncultured Thermoleophilia bacterium. Lineage (GTDB taxonomy): Bacteria > Actinomycetota > Thermoleophilia > Gaiellales > Gaiellaceae > CAVRUF01. Next base: position 1,455,616 of record OY970312.1, on the reverse strand, counting down.
ATAAGGACGAGGCCCGGGCCGTCGCGCGAGCGCGGATCGACGAGTTGCGCGAGCTGTCGTTGCTGGAGCTGCGCGACCGCTATTTCGACGACACGGAGACCGTTGAGATCCAGGGCCCGTCCGGAACGACGTACCAGGTCGAGACGAGCGCGTTCTGGGACGGCAAGAAGGACGACAACCTACGAGTGGTCGTCGCGATCGACGACGGCGGGTTCCGCGCCTTCTTCCCGCTCTCCGAGAGCTTCATCGTCGCCCCCGACGGCTCATTCGTCGGCGAGTAGCCGGCGCCCCTCAGAGATAGTTGCAGTCTGTTACTAGCGCCCCGCGGGCGCTCCAACCCCCTCTGGGCCTTGCGATCCGGCGCTCCCGACTTAGTTGCAGTCTGCAACTTGGGATGGATCGTTACGAAGCTGTGCGCGTTTCGTAGGAGTTCCGCGACGGCTCAGGTGGCGACGACGAGGCCGCCGTCGACGGCGAGGTTTGCGCCCGTGACGTAGGACGCCGCGGGCGAGAGCAGGAACGCACAGGCGCGGGCGAACTCGTCGGTGCCGCCGAAGCGCCCGGCCGGGATGAGCGACGCCATCGCGGCGCGCTCCTCCTCCACCGACACGCCGCGGGCCTCGGCGCGCGAGATCAGGACGGCCTCCCCTCGCTCCGTGTCGAAGCGGCCCGGCGACACCGCGTTCACGCGCACGCGCGGCGCGAGCGACCGGGCCAGCGCGGCCACGAGCGCCGCGACCCCGGGACGCAGCACGTTCGACGCGTCCAATCCGGGGATTGCCCGCCGGGTCGAGGAGGACGCCACGAACACGACCGACGCGCCGTCCGAAAACCTCGGCTCGAGCGCCCGCACGAGCCGGATCGGCCCCGCGATGCAGAGCTCGAACGCCGTGCGCCACTGCTCGTCCGTCAGGTCGCGCATGGTCCCGGCCGGCGGGCCGCCCTGGTTCACGAGCGCGCCGTCCAGGGAGCCGCCGAGCTGCTCGTCGACCGCACGCGCCACGACCTCGGCACCCTCCGCCGACCCGAGGTCGGCGGCGACGGAAAACGCCCGCTCGCCCAGCGCCGCGACCGCCTCGGCCAGCGAATCCTCGCTGCGCGCCACGAGCAGCACCCGGTTTCCCTCGCGGACGAGCTCGTCCGCCACCGCGCGGCCGAGCCCACGCGAGCCGCCTCCGATCACGTACGTCCGCATGCGCGGGATCCTAGACCGGCGCGACGACCGGCTCCGTGGTCGCCTGCCGAACCCTTGCCTTCGGAAGCGCGAACGTCAGCAGCCACCCGAGCGCCGGGCCGATTGCCGTGATGAGGACGGCCGCCTGGATCGAGACGTCGTCCGCGACCGCGCCCAGCGAGATCGCTGCGATCCCGCCGAGGCCGATCGCCATGCCGATCGAGAGCCCGGATGCGAGGCCGACGCGCGACGGCATGTACTCCTGCGCCATCACGAGGCTCACGCCAAAGGTCCCGACGAGCGCCGCGCCCGAGAGGATCAGCGCGAGCGAGCCGACGGGCCCGCCCACGATCGCGTAGACCGCGATGAGCGGCGCCGCGATCGCGTAGCTCATGCGCATCATGCGCCGCCGACCGAAGCGATCGGCGAGCGGCCCGCCGATCAGCGTCCCGACGGCGCCGGCGAGGAGGAACGCCGAGAGCAGGTGAATCCCGTAGGCCTCGCTCTTGCCGCGCGAGATCTCGTACAGCGGGACGAAGGTGAAGAGCCCCATGTGCGCGAGCGACCGCAGGCCGACCACGCCGAGGAGCACGGCCATACCGCGTCGCTGGCTGCGCTCGCGGCTCCCCCCGAAGCCCGTCGCGGCCGTGGGCTCGAAGCTCCGGATGTACGGCAGCGCGAAGAGCAGCGCCACACCGACGACGAGCCCGGGGATGGCGATCAGCACGCCGCCCTCCTCGAGCCCGAGGCCGAGCGTCAGGATCGCGAACGACGCGACGAGCGGCCCGAGCGCGAAGCCGATGTTGCCGCCGACCGAGAAAAACGCCATGCCGCTCGCCCGCCGGCCGCCGCTCACGTAGCTCGCGAACTTCGATCCCTCCGGGTGGTACGCCGCCACGCCGAGCCCGGAGATGATCACCGCGACGACGACGAGCCCGTAGGAGGGAGCGATCGCCGCCGAGGCCATTCCCACGCCCGCGATCGCGACGCCGGCGGGCAGAAGCCAGAGCGCGCCGCGCGCGTCCGACCAAAGGCCGAAGAGCGGCTGGATGATCGACGAGGCGAACGTCCCGGCGAGCACGAGCGCAGCGGCCATCGTGTAGCTCAGCGTGAACTTGTCCACGAGAAACGGCAGAAATGCAGGCAACGCGCCCTGCGCCAGGTCGGTGACGAGATGCCCCGACGAGAGCGCGGTCATGGCCTTTCGGTCGACGGGAGCGTGCTCGTCCACTTCATCGGACACTACCGGCCGAAATGCAGAAGCCCTCCGGAGAGGGCTTCCACTGGGAGAGTCGCCCGCGGGGAGGGGGGATGCGGGCGGAGAGGGTAGTACAGCGCTAAACGCGCTTCGCCCTCATCGGCGGGGTTCCCGCCGGGCTTTAGAGCGAATGCCTCAAACGGGGCGCGAGCTAGCTAGCATCCTCCCGCCATGGACGTCGTCGCCAGTAGCAGCGCGCCCGGGGACGTCGAGGCCGACGTCTTCGTACTTGCGGTTTCGGAGCCGCTCGATCCGGCGCAGCTGGAGGAGCTCGACGCCCGTCTCGGCGGACGCCTGGAGCGGCTCATCTCGGACGGCGAGCTGACCGCGAAGCGCGGAAAGCTGACCACGCTCCACCTGGGCGGAGAGCTCAAGGCGAAGCGCCTGACGATCGCCGGCCTGGGCAAGAACCCGGACGCGGATGCGCTGCGCGTCGCAGCTGCCGCAGTGGCCGCCCGCGGACGCTCGAAAACGGTCGCCTGGTGGCTCGACTCCGCCGGGGACGCGCGCGCGATCGTCGACGGGCTCACGCTCGGCCGCTACGACGCCGGGCGCTGGAAGACCGAGGCCGACGAGGGCAAGTCGCCGCCGCTCGAGACGCTGACGCTCTGCGGCCCCGGCGCGGACGAGGCGCTCGCGGATGCGCAGCGCGCCGCCCTCGTCGCGGGCTGGACGAACCGCGCGCGCGATCTCGTGAACGCGCCGCCGAACGTGCTCACGCCGCTCCGCCTGGCGGAGGTGGCCGCGGAGATCGAGGAGCGCTTCGACCGGATCTCCGCGGAGATCATGGAGCGCAAGGAGATGGAGGCCGCCGGCATGGGCGCGCTCCTCTCGGTCGCGGCCGGAAGCCACAACCCGCCGCGTCTCATCACACTGCGCTACGAGCCCGAGGCGCCCACCGATCCCGAGTTCGTCCTCGGCCTCGTCGGCAAGGGGATCACGTTCGACTCGGGCGGCTATTCGCTCAAGCCGGCGACCGCGCAGGAGGATATGAAGTCGGACATGGGCGGCGCGGCCGCGGCGCTCTCTGCGATCGGCGCGATCGCCGAGCTCGAGCTGCCCGTGCGCGTCGTGGTGGTGGTGCCCGCGACCGAGAACATGCTCTCGGGCCATGCGACGCGGCCCGGCGACGTCATCCGCGCCGCCGACGGGACGACGATCGAGATCAACAACACCGACGCCGAGGGCCGCCTGATCCTGGCCGACGCGCTCCTCCACGCCCGCTCGGCCGGCGCCACGCACCTCTTGGACCTCGCCACCCTGACCGGGACGATCGAGGTCGCGCTCGGCAACTACTACGCGGGCCTCTTCGGCAACGACGACGCGTGGCTCGACCGCGTGGAGGCCGCCGCGAAGGCGAGTGGCGACCACGCCTGGCTCATGCCGACGCATCCCGCGTACCAGGGATACCTCGACTCCCCCATCGCCGATTTGAAGAACACGCCGATCTCCAAGCGCGGCGGGGCGACGATCGCAGCGCTCTTCCTCAAGCGGTTCGCGGGCGAGGGCCCGTGGGCGCACCTCGACATTGCGGGAACCGCGTTCCTCGACAGCGGACGCGATTACTATCCCGCGGGCGCGACGGGCTTCGGAGTCCGCCTCGCCGTCGAGCTTGCGTCCTCCCTCACCCCGACCGAATGAGCAACGGCCTCAGCTACGACCTGTCCGACGAGCACGAGCTGCTCCGCTCGACCGTGCGCGAGTTCGCCGAGGCGCAGGTCGCGCCGGTGGCCGAGGAGCTCGACCGCGAGCACCGCTTTCCGTACGAGATCGTCGAAGGGCTCGCCGAGCTCGGCCTCATGGGCGTGCCGATCCCGGAGGAGTACGGCGGCGCGGGCGCGGACACGCTGGCGTACGCGATCGCGATCGAGGAGCTGACGCGGATCGACTCGTCGGTGGCGATCACGGTCGCCGCGCACACGTCGCTCGGGACGATGCCGATCCTGCTGTTCGGCTCCGAGGAGCAGAAGCGCGAGTGGCTGCCCGATCTGGCCGCCGGCCGCCGCCTGGCAGCGTTCGGCCTGACCGAGCCGGGCGCGGGCTCCGACGCCGGAGCGACTTCGACACGCGCCGAATTGCGCGACGGGCAGTGGATCGTGAACGGCTCGAAGATCTTCATCACGAACGCGGGCACCGACATCACGTGGGCCACGACGATCACGGCCAAGACGGGCGAGGACGAGATCTCGAACATCGTCGTCCCGAACGGCGCCGCGGGGTACGAGATCTCGGCGCAGATGGAGAAGATCGGGTGGCGCGCGTCGGACACGCGCGAGCTCGCGTTCGCCGACGTGGCCGTGCCCGAAGGGAACCTGCTCGGCCCGCGCGGCGAGGGGTTCCGCCAGTTCCTCCAGATCCTCGACGGCGGCCGGATCTCGGTCGCGGCGATGGGCGTCGGCATCGCCCAGGGCGCGTACGAGCAGGCGTTCACGTACGCGAAGCAGCGTGAGCAGTTCGGCAAGTCGATCTCGCGCTTCCAGGCGGTGCAGTTCAAACTCGCGGACATGGCGACGGAGATCGAGGCCGGCCGCCAGCTCGTCTACAAGGCCGCTTGGCTCAAGGACCAGAACCGCCCGTTCGCGACCGAGGCGGCGATGGCGAAGCTCTACACCGGGCTCCTCTCGAACCGCGTGGTCAACGACGCGTTGCAGATCCACGGCGGCTACGGCTACATGGACGAGTACGCGATCTCGCGCTTCTACCGCGACCAGAAGATCCTCGAGATCGGCGAGGGAACCAACGAAGTCCAGCGCATGGTGATCGCGAAGCAGCTCGGGTTGTAGCGGCGTAAGATCGCATTCTTTCGACACTAGGGGGACGAGATGCCGCTCTACATGGACGTCCACAACGTCGAAGGTGGCGTGTCGGCGACCGACGTGGCCGCAGCGCACATGGCCGACCTGCAGGAGCAGGCCGCGCACGACGTGGACTACAAGCAGTACTGGGTCGACGAGAAGGCCGGCAAGATCTTCTGCCTGGTCGAGGCGCCGAACGAAGAGGCCGCGCACACCGTGCACCGCGAGGCCCATGGGCTCGTCGCGGACGAGATCTACGAGGTCATCCAGGGCGACTAGCCCAGACCACGCGGGCCCGCGCCAACTCGGCTCGCACCGCGGCACCCGCGAGCCGTCCCGAAAAAATCACGCGGCTGTCACAACTTCGCGCCAAACAATCCCAAGTTGCAGACTGTTACTAAGTCCGACCGCCCGGCATCCCAGTAGCTATAGGGGTTTCCCGGCGCTTCAGGAGCTAGTAACAGTCTGCAACTTTGTTTCGTTCGCCGGGGTCAGCCGATCCGCTCGACGTCGTAGCCCCACTCGGCGAGGCGGGCGAGGACTTCTGCGCAGTGCTCCTCGTCGCGGGTCTGCAGCGTCAGATCGACGCCCGTCTCTCCGAGGGTGGCGTCGAGCCCTTCGCGCCGGTGCTGGACGGCGATCAGGTTCACGCGCTCGCCGGCGATCTGGGTCAGGAGCTTCGCGAGCGCACCCGGCCGGTCCGGTACTTGCGTCCGGACAACCAAGAACCGACCCGCGCGCGAGAGGCTGTAGCGCGCGATCTCGATCAGCACGCTCGCGTCGACGTTTCCGCCTGAGAGAAGCGCGGCCGCGCGGCCCGAGCCATCGACCTTCCCGGCCAGGAGCGCGGCCAAGGACGCAGCGCCCGCCCCCTCGACGACGAGCTTGGCGCGCTCAAGGAGCAACACGATCGCGTGCGCGATCTCCTCGTCCGTGACGGTGACGATCCCGTCGAGCTTCTCGGCCAGGATCGCGGTGGTCAGCTCGCCGGGATGCTTGACCGCGATCCCGTCCGCGATCGTGTGGCCGCCCACGGTGCCGCCGGCCAGAGGCGCGCACGCAGCGGCCTGGACGCCGACGAGCCGAAGCTCCGGCCGCAGCTCCCGCAGCGCGATGGCGATCCCCGAGGCAAGCCCGCCGCCGCCGATCGGGAGGACGACCACCTCAGTGTCGGGCGGAAGCTGCTCGGCGAGTTCGAGCCCGAGCGTCCCCTGGCCCGCGATCACCTCCGGATCCTCGAACGCGTGGATCAGCGTCGCGCCCTCGGCGGCGAGCGCGCGGCTTGCCTCGTCCGCCTCGTCGTAGCCGGCGCCGGTCATGACTACCGTCGCGCCGTACCCGCGCGCCGCGTCCACCTTCGCCATCGGCGCGTACTCGGGCACGAAGATCGTGGCCGGGATCTCCGCCTTGCGTGCGGCCCACGCGACCGCCTGGCCGTGGTTCCCGGCGCTCGCCGCGACGACGCCTCCGCTGCGGGCCTCGTCGGAGAGGGCCGCGATCTTCGCGACCGCGCCGCGGATCTTGAACGAGCCCGTCCGCTGGAGGTTCTCCGCCTTGAGCAGCACGGGACGCCCCGCGAAGGTGCCGATCGTCTCGGACGAGTGCACAGGTGTCACCCGCGCGAAGCCGGCGATCAGCGCGCGGGCGTTCTCGATATCAGCGAGCGTCGGTCCCATCGCCGTCCACGTGGAAGACCTTGACGAGAATCTCCTGCACCGCGCTCAGCGGGTCGAGGCGCCTCGCCTTCACCTCGCCGAGGAGCCGCTGCAGTTCCGGATCGCCCGCCACCGCGCGCTCGAGGTGCGTCTTAGCCCGCGCGCTCGCGACGGCGAACACCTCGCCCGCGAGCTTCTCGGCGCGGCGCTCCGCGAGGAGCCCGTTCGACTCGAGATGCGCGCGATGCTCCTCGATCTTCTCCCAGAGCTCGTCGATCCCCTCGCCCGAGGTCGCCTCGGTGAGGACGATCGGCGGCTTCCAGTCGCGCTCCCGCTCGATCTGGAGGATGGAACGCACCTCGGTCACCATCGTCCGGGCCGCCGGATGGTCGCGCTTGTTCACCACGATCACGTCGGGAATCTCCATGATCCCGGCCTTGAGCGCCTGGATCGCGTCGCCCGAGCCGGGCATGAGAGCGAGCACGGTCGTGTCGGCGAGACCGGTGATCTCGACCTCGCTCTGCCCGGTGCCGACCGTCTCGACATAGATCAAGTCCTTTCCCGCAGCGTCCAGGATAAGCGCTGCCTGGAGCGTCGCCTCGGCCAGGCCGCCCAGATGCCCGCGCGTGCCCATCGAGCGGATGAACACGTCGGGATCGAGGAAGTGATCCGCGAGCCGGATGCGATCGCCGAGGAGTGCGCCCGACGTGAACGGGCTGGACGGATCGACCGAGATCACGCCGACCGTCTTCTCGAACGCTCTGACATGGCGGACGAGCGCGCCGACCAGCGTCGACTTGCCCACGCCCGGCGGACCCGTCATGCCGATCACGTAGGCCTTCCCCGTGTCCGGATAGACGGCGCCCACAAGCTCGGCCGCGAGCGGGTCGCCGTCCTCGACGAGGCTGATCGCGCGGGCGAGCGCACGGCGATCGCCGGAGCGGATCCCGTCCACGAGCGTCTCCAAGGTCCACTCGTTCGGCATCACACGCGCTCCTGCGAGAGCCCGGCGGGGGCGACCTCGGTTGTGCCGCGCAGCAGCGCGTAGCCGGTGATCGCGGCCGTCGCGCAGAGACCCGAGGCGACGACCCAGGCGGTGCGAGCGCCGTATTCGTTGATGAACGGCCCGGCGAAGATCATCCCGATCCCGAGGACGAGGTAGCTGGCGCTCATGAGGACGGAGAAGGCACGTCCACGCAGCGCGTCGGGCGCGCCGCGCTGCACGAGCACGGCGTTGCAGACGACCGCGGCGCCGTTCCCGATTCCGGCGCACACCGCGAACGCGGACGCGACCCAGACGTTCGGGGACAGAGCGGCTGCCAGGAGACCGGCGGCCATGATCGCGATCGACACGCCGTACGGCCCGCGCGTGCCGCGCCGCTCGATCACGGCGCCCGCGCCGAGGCTCCCGACGACGAGCCCCGTGGCGCCGGCGGCGACGAGGAAGCCGAAGCCGAAGTCCCCGGCGCCGAACACCGTCTTCGCCATGAAGATCTCGCCCACGTTGATCCCCGCGTTCGCAAGCATCACGAGGCTCCAGGCGACGAGCACGGTGAAGAGCGGCCGCTCGCGAACGACGAGGCGCAGACCCGCGGCGAGGTCGCGCAGATGTCCGCGGCTGGGCTCGCGCTCCTTCTCCTCGAGGCTCGTGCGGATGCGCAGGAGAAACAGGGCGGAGACGACGAAGCTGAGCGCGTTGATCGCGTACGCGGCGTCCGGGCTGGCCACGGCCACGACGGCGCCGCCCACGAGCGCGCCGATCGCCCAGGTCAAGTTGTCGGCCGACTGGAGGAGCGCGTTCGCGCGCGGTAGGCGGCTCGCGGGGACGAGGTTCGGCAAGCCCGCATACGCCGCCGGGCGGAAGAAGCTCGTCGCGACGCCGGCGACGAAGGCGAGCGCGACGATCGCGAGCACGTCGGGCGCGAAGGGGAGGAGTACGAACACGATCGCGCGGGCGAGGTCGGCCGCGACGAGGATCCGCCGGCGGGAGAAGCGGTCCACCAAAGGCCCGATCAGGAGCCCCGCGACGGCGAGCGGCAGGAACTCGGCGATGAGGAGCGCGCTCACCCAGCGCGCGTCGCCGTCCGTCTGGTCGGTCACGTCCACGACCAGCGCGATGAACGCGAGCCAGGTTCCGGCCCCCGAGGCGAGGGCGGCGTAGAAGAGCAGTCCGAAGTCGGGCGCCTCGCGCACCGGCGAAAGCCGGGATGCGAGGAGCCGGAGCACCTAGACGGCCGCCGCGAGCACGCGTCCGAACGCCTCGCCGAAGATCGTGTTCTCCTCGGCGGTGCCGACCGTCACGCGGATCGCGGTGGTCGAGCCGAACGGCCCGAGCGGACGCACGATCACGCCCTCATGGAGGAGCGACTCGAAGAGCGGTCCCGTGTCCGTGCCCGTGTCCACGTAGACGAAGTTCGCGACCGCGGGCTCGGCGACGTGCACGGGCAGCTCCGCGCAGATCGCGAGCAGCTGCTCACGGCCCTCGGCGTTCACGGTCCGGCGGCGCGCGATCTCGGCGTCGTTTCCGAGGCTCGCGAGCGCGGCCGCCTGGGACATCTCGTTCACGTCGAAGGCGTTGCGCACCTTGCGGATCGCACTCACGACCTCCTCGGACCCGACCCCGTAGCCGACGCGCAGCCCAGCCAGGCCGTACATCTTCGAGAACGTCCGCAGGCAGAGAACCCGGCGGCCGGCCTTGAAGTACTCCTCGATCCCGTCCGGGTATTCGGCGGAGTCGACGAACTCGAAGTACGCCTCGTCGAGAACGGTGAGCACGTGCCCCGGAACGCGCTCGAAGTAGGCGTCGATCTGCTCGCGCGTGACCATCGTTCCGGTCGGGTTGTTGGGGTTCGCGATGAAGACGATCTTCGTCCGCGCTGTGACGGCGGCCAACAGGGCGTCGAGGTCGTACGTGTCGCCCGCCAGCGGAACCCGGATCGCCGTCGCGCCCATCTTCAGCGCGTCGAGGACGTAGCTCGGAAAGGACGGCCAGCCGCACACGATCTCGTCTCCGGGGTCGAGCACGGCGAGCGCGAGGTACATGATCACGCCGTCCGCGCCAGCGGCGAGCGCGACGTTCGCCGGCTCCACGCCGTGCTTTTCGGCCAGCGCGGCGGTCAGCCGGTAGGCGCCGCCGTCCGGGTAGCGGTTGAGATCCGCGATCGCGCGCTCGAGCGCACGGGCGGCGGCCGGAAAGGGGCCGAACTGCCCTTCGTTCGAGGCGAGCTTGACCACCCGGTCGAGCCCGAGCTCGCGCTGGACCTCCTCGACCGGCTTCCCCGGCTCGTACGGCACGAGCCCCGCGAGCGCGGGCCGGAAGAGGTCGTCGGCCGCCATGAAGCCGAACCTTAGTCGGTGGGGTTTGCGCAGGCGCAACCTGCCGCCGGGACCCGCGCAGGAGTCTCGGCGGCAGGTGCGGAGGTCAGTGAGCGGTGCGCAGCGAGCCGCCGATGCGGTTCGACGCGGCGGTCCCGACGGCCTCGAGCAAGAGCCAGCAGCCGTCGTCGTTCGTGTTCTTGCGGAAGGCCTTGCCCTTGATGAGCGGCGGCTTGTAGAGGAGCGTGTTGTCCCCGCCGGAGCTGCAGCGCAGGAGCGACGTCCTGTTCGTCTTGATCGCGAGCCGCTGGCCCTTCTTGATCGCGAGCTTGACCGAGAACGACTCGATCTCGTACGGCTCCATGTCCTCGGACTGGCCCTGGACCGTGAGCTTGCGGCTCTCGGCTGTGACCTTGGCGTTGTACTTTTGGCCCGACTTCTGGACCGTGACGATCTGGACCCAGAAACTGCCCGGAGCGTTGGCGATGACGCGAATCTTGGTGATCTTCCCGGTCTTCGGCGACTTGTGACCGGTGTTCGGGCGGCCGTAGGCCTCGTTCAGGATCCACGTGCATTTCTGCGCGTGATTCCCGTCCACGCAGTAGTGCCCGTCGCCGGCGTTCGACGGCTGAACGTCCGACGCCAGCTTCGAGCCGAACGTGAACGCAGCCTGGCCCGTGGCCGGGACGGCCGCGAAGCCGAGAACTGCCGCGACCGCAGCGAGACGCCATCGTCTCGAGCGTGCTCCGTGCATAGGTAACCCCCTGAAATCGTTGTGTCCGGCCATTCTCCGCCCGTTCGCGGACGGGATGCAACTACCCTTAGGGCATGGACGAGATCGGGCTTTTTCCACTCCCGCTCGTGCTCATGCCGGGCGAGCAGGCGCCGCTGCACATCTTCGAGCCGCGCTACCGCGAGCTGATCTCCGAGTGCATCGCGCGCGGCGAGGACTTCGGGCTCGTGTTCTCGGACGACGAGGGGATGCGCGAGGTGGGCACGCGCGCCTCGGTCGTCGAGGTGCTCGAGAGCTTCGACGACGGGCGCATGAACATCGTCATCGAGGGCGGCGAGCGGTTCCGCATCGGCGCGGTCGCCGAGGAGCGCGCCTTCGTGACCGCCGAGATCGACGAGCTCGCCGACGAGGTCGACGAGCCGACCGAGGAGGAGCGCATCGCCGCGCTCGCCGCCTACGAGCGGGTCGTCAAGGCCGCGGACGCGGAGTTGGACGAGATCGACCTGGCCGGCGAGAGCCTCGCGTTCCAGATCGCAGCCCGCATCGACCTGGGCGCCGAGGTGAAGCAGGGGCTCCTCGAGAGCCGCTCCGAGCGCGAGCGGGTCGTCCGCCTGGCCGATCTCCTCGACCACGCCGCCGAGGCCGTTGCCCGCGAACGGGAAATTCGCGGCCGAGCTTCCGGCAACGGGCGCGTCGAAGCGCTCTAGGCGCTACGGCGAACGCCGTGGACGGGCCGCCCGGCGGCCTCCCACGCGTAGTACGACGCACTCGGCCCGAACGCCGGCTCGTACTCGACCACGCGGGGATTGCGGCCGACCTCCTTCGCACGCTGGGCGTGGCGAAGCAGGTTCGGGTCGTCGCGCGTCTCCCACACGAGGATCAGGTGCGCGGCGGTCATGTACTCGGCCACGAACGAGCAGCCGTCGGCGGGGCACGGGAACGGGTCGGTGCTCACGCAGTACCAGCCCGCATGGTCGGTCGCACCGTCGTCCGTCCAGAGCTTCTCCTCAGTGAAGAGGTCGGTCTCCTCGTCGATGAGGACGCCGAGGTCGAGCTCACTCATTCGAGCTCCTTGGCCATGAGGATCACGTCCAGAAGGTCGTCTCCGCGGCGGTAGTGCTTGACCCGCAGCCCCTCGCGGCGGTAGCCGAGCTCCTCGTACAGGCCGATCGCACCGTCGTTGTGCGGGAAGACGTGTAGCTCGATCTTGACCACGCCGGCCCCGCGCGCCCAGACCTCCGCGGCGAGCATCAGCACCCGGCCGACGCCGCGGCGGCGGAAGCCCTCCGCGACCATCAGCCCGAGATCGGCGACGTGCTTGCTCGCCGGGTGCGGGTCGCGCGTGATCGAGAGCCGGCCCGCGACCGCGCCGTCCAGCTCGGCCACGAGCACCGTCGCGTGCTTCGAGCGGCGAATCGCCCGCAGGTAGCGGCGCTCTTCGCCGACACTGCGCCAGTCGCCGTCCGTGACGAGCCAGCCGCCGGGCTCGGCCCCGACCGCCTGCGCGAGCGCCACAAGCGAGCCCGCGTCGGCCGAGGTCGCTTGGCGCACGTCGAGGCTCACACCACCGCTCCCGCGCCGCCGCGCCTCGGATCCCCTGCGGCCTCGAGCTCGCCCGACTCGCGGACGAGCACGGCCGAGACGCCGCCGAAGAACACGTTGCCCGGGGCCCAGCGCACCAGGTCGTACCCGGCCGCCTCGAGCGTCTCGAGCTCGGCCTCTGCGATCCCGGCCTCGACGTTCAGATCCTCGCCCTCCAGGTGGATGCGCGGCGCCGCGATCGCTTCCGTCGCGCCCATCCCGTGGTCGACGACGTTCACGATCGTCTGCAGGATCGCGCCGCGCAGCCGCGCCGCGCCGGCGCTGCCGAGCACGAGGTGGGGCTCGCCGCCGCGCAGGACGATCGAGGGCGCCATCATGCTCGCGAGGCGCTCCCCCGGCTCGGCCGAGGAGGCCAGCGCCTGCAGGTCGCTCTCGCCGAGCATGTTGTTCAGATGGATTCCCGTTCCGGGAACGACGAAGCCCGAGCCGGCGCCTGTCGAGGCCGAAAGCGACGCCGCGTTGCCCTCGTCGTCAACCACGCTCACGTGCGTCGTGGAGGGAAGGCCGGGCGGCTCGGTGCTCGCCACACCCCGTGTGCGGGCGCGGCCGGCCGCCGCCTCGACCGTCCCCGGCGCGAGTAGACGGTCGGCCAGGCCTCCGGCATGGAGCTCGGCGATGAACGATCCACCTCGGGCGCGGGTCGATTCGCGCATCACCTCGGCGAGGCGGGCGATCTGCGCCGCCGAGCCCGGGCGATCGGACGGGCCGAGCAGGTCGAGAATCCGCAGCGCGAGCGCGATCAGCACGCCGCCCGCCGAGCACGGCGGAATGGTCACGAACTCGGTGTCGCGAAACGCGGCGCGCAGCGGCGTGCGCCACTCGGCCCGGTAGGAATCGAGATCCTCGGCGGTCAGCGCCCCGCCGCCCTCGAAGACGCAGCGGATCATCTCCGCGGCCAGCTCGCCGCGGTAGAACCCGTCCGCGCCTTCGCGCGCGAGCAGCTCGAGCGTGGCCACGAGGTCGCCCATCGCCGGCGCCTCGCCGAGCTCGAGCGGACGGTCGTGGCCGTAGATCCGCCGTCCTTCCTCGTCACGGCGCAGGATCGGATCGAGAATGGTGTGCAGCCGGGCGTGCTGGGGGCTGATCGGAACGCCGTCACGCGCCGCCTCGATCGCAGGAGGAAACAGCTCGGCCCAGGGCAGGCGCCCCTGCATCCGGTGTGCCTCGGCCAGCCCGGCGATCGTCCCGGGAACGGCGCACGAGGGCGCGCCGACGAAGTACGGGACGACCGTTCCGGCGTCGAAGGCGATGTCCACGGTCGGCATCGGGGCCGCCTCGCCGCGGAAGCCGAGCCCCGGCTGCGAGACGAAGAAGTCGAGCACGCTCACGGAGCCGTCGGCGGCGCGTGTGAGCAGGAAGCCGCCGCCGCCCGGGCCGGTCAGCGCGCTCTCGGCCGCCCAGGAGACGAAGGTCGCAGCGATGCAGGCGTCGACGGCGTTTCCGCCCTCGGCGAGAACCCGCGCGCCCGCGGCAGCGGTCAGCGGATGCCCGGCGGCAACGGCGCCTTTCATTGACCCGGCCTAGAGGTCGCGGAGAAAGCTCGGCGGTTCGAGCGTCTCTTCCTCCACGCGCGGCGGCTCGATGCTCCGCGGGGAGTCGACGACGTTCGTGATCGCACGGCGCTTGCCCTTGCCGATGCCGGTCGCGACGACGGTGACCCAGACCTGTCCGGCAAGCCGCTCGTCGATCGTCGCGCCGAAGATGATGTTCGTCTCCTCGGTCGCGGCAGCGCGGATCGTCTCGGCCGCCTCGTTGACCTCGATGAGCGTCAGATCCTGGCCGCCTGCGATCGAGAGCAGGATGCCGCGCGCCCCAACGATCTCGGTGTCGATGAGCGGCGAGCGCAACGCGCGCTCGGCAGCTTCCCGGCCACGGTTCTCCCCCGTGGAGAAGCCGATGCCCATGAGGGCGGTTCCGGCGTCGCTCATGATCGTCCGCACGTCGGCGAAGTCGAGGTTGATGAGGCCGGGCGTGGTGATCAGGTCGCAGATCCCCTGGACGCCCTGGCGGAGCACGTCGTCGGCGACGCGGAACGCCTCGAGCATCGAGGTCGACTGGTCGAGCACCTCGAGCAGCCGGTCGTTGGGGATGACGATGACCGTGTCGCAGGTGTCGCGGAGCGCCTGAACACCCTTCTCGGCCTGCTCGCGGCGGCGCGTGCCCTCGAACTTGAACGGCATCGTCACGATGCCGACGCTGAGCGCGCCGAGTTCCCGCGCGATACGAGCGACGACCGGCGCGGAGCCCGTACCGGTGCCGCCACCCTCGCCGGCGGTGATGAAGACCATGTCCGAGCCGCGGAGCACGTGCTTGATCTGGTCGTACGCGTCCTCGGCCGCCTGGCGTCCCACTTCGGGGTCCGCCCCGGAGCCGAGGCCCTGGGTCAGCTCGCGCCCGATGTGGAGCTTGATCGGCGCCTCGCAGCCGCGCAGCTGCTGGATATCCGTGTTGACCGCGACGAACTCGACCTGGGAGATCCCGGCCTCGATCATCCGGTTGACGCCGTTCAGTCCGCCTCCGCCCACTCCGACGACGCGGATGACGGCGAGGTAGGCCGCCGACTCCGGACGTGGCGTGTGACGCAGCCGCGGCACAGGCTCGACGAAGCGCGCTGCGGGAATCTCCTCGGCCAACTCGGCGGCCTGGGGAATCGCGGGCGCTGCGGCCGGCGCCGAAACGGCTGCGGCCGGAGCAGGCTCGGGAACGGGCTCAGGCTCGGGTGCCGAGGGCTCGGGCTGCTCCCGCTCTGCGGGGAGCGCCGAGGCCTCGGCGATCGTCATCTCGTTGGGACCAACGTGCTCGACGGTCGGCGCGTCGGAGGCCAGGTTGGCCTCGTCGCGCTCCCGCTCGGCCTGCCGCTGCGCCGCTTCCGTGGCGCGGAACAGTTCGGCCAGGGGGCCCTCACGCATGCTGGCGCGCCCGCGGTTTCGAGCCATTGAGCACCTCCTTCGCGAGCTGGCGATAGGCATCTGCGGCCTGCCCGCTCGGGTCGTACTTGAGGATGGACTCGCCCTGTACGGGCGCCTCCGCGTAGCGGATCGTCTTGCGGATCCTCGTCTCGAAGACGAGGTCGCCGAAGTTCTCCTTGAGCATCTCGACGGCCTCGCGCGCGTGGAGCGTGCGCGCGTCGAACATCGTCGGCAGGATGCCGCGGATCTCGACCGTCGGGTTCAGGTTCTCGCGGATCATCGTGAGCGTGCCCTCGAGCTGAACGAGGCCGCGCAGCGACAGGTACTCGCACTGCACGGGAACGATGACCCCGTCCGCGGCAGTCAAGGCGTTGATCGTGAGCAGCCCGAGCGAGGGCGGCGTGTCGATCAGGATGTAGTCGTAGCGGGAGCGCATCGGGAGCAGCGCCTTCTGCAGGGCGCGCTCGCGTCCGATCATGCTCGACAGGGCGAGCTCCGCGCCGGCGAGATCGATCGAGCTGACAGCCACGTCGATCTCCGCGTGCTGGATGACTTCCTCGATCGGAAGCTGGTGCACGAGCACGTCGAACATCGAGCGCTCGACCGCGTCCGGATCCATGCCCTGGGACATGGTCAGGTTTCCCTGCGGATCGAGGTCGACGGTGAGCACGGAGAACCCGAGCTCGTTCATCGCAGCCGCGAGGTTCACCGTCGTCGTGGTCTTTGCCACGCCGCCCTTCTGGTTCGCCAAGGCGATGACCTGTCCCAAAGATGCTCCTTGTGAGGATTGCGTTCGAGCGCGCGAACGCGTTTTAGAGAGGAGGCTCACAGGCCTTCCATTCGTTTGAAGGTAGCACAATCCTTCTGCGTTTTAGCGTAGCGCAAATAGCGTGAATTTCCTGTGCGGCTGCGCACGGAGAAAGGGCTGGAAATGACGCGGTTTTTTCGCCCGGGACCTAGGCGGCGCCGTGCGGCGATTCCGGAGGGTCTTTCGGCCCTTCGGGCTCCGGGTGGCGGGCCGCAAGCGCAGCCTCGGCCTCCGCGAGCAGCTTGCGGACCTCGCCGAGCAGGACGACGCGGTCGGTTCTCCCGCGCAGGCCGTCGATGCGGTTCAGCTGCTCCTCCACGCGAGGGTCTTCCTCCACCCTGCGAACGGTAGGCGACGAAATCACGCGCAGGTGTGACCGGGTGTGCCGGATCTCAGACGGCATCGTGCGGAAGCTCGCGCGCCGCGCGGCAGGTCCTGCGGGCCATGTAGACGGCCACGAGCGTCAGGCCGATCGCGACGGCGAACGCGGGCCAGATGCGGCCGGCGCCGTTGAAGAGGATGAGGACGATTCCGAAGAAGACCGCGACGCGGAAGGCGAGGCAGCGGCGGCGAATCAGCTTCGCGCTCATCCCGCCGCGACGACACGGGCGGCGATCGGCCGCGAGCGCGGACGAAGGCCGAGGAGCATCTCGTCGAGCGCGGCGACGAGCCCGGGTCGTGAGTCGTGGAGCAGTGCCTCGACGAGCGCGCGGCGAACGGCCTCCTCGGCGCGGGCGCCGGGACCGTCTCCATCGAGGAGCGCGCGGAGGGCGATGAGCAGCTCGGTGCGCTCGCGTCCGTTCTCGCCCAGGAGCACCGAGGCGCGCATGGCCGCGGCCCACGCGCCTTCGTCGCCGCCGAGGAGCGACTCGAGCGACTCGCGCAGCTCGTCCGCGCGGGCGGGGCCGGTGTGGAACAGGGCGAGCTCCCAGCGGTCGAGCGCCTCGAGCGCCTCGGGATCGGCGCCGGCGGCGAGCCGCTCCACGAGGCCGGACACGAGCTGGGCGCGGAACGGATCGAGCCGCGTCGGCTCCCCGGTCGGGATCTGCGCGGCGAGCGGCGGTGCGGGGCGAATGTCGTAGGCGCGTCCGTCCAGCCGCTCGAAGACGACGGGACCGGCGGCGATCGCACCGGAGGTGGCGAGGCGAAGGGCGGTGACTACGCGGCCGATCTCGGCGGGCGTGTCCGGCACCTCGGCGGCGGTTCCGGGCAGGTCCGTCTCGAGCTCGAGGACGAGCGTGCGATCCACCTCGCGGCCGAAGTCGCGCGGCAGGAGCCGTTGCGCATCCGGCCAGACGGCGGTCAGCTCGCCGCCCACGGCGGGGCGCACACGCAGGCCGCGGCCCAGCTCGATCGGCCCTCCGGCCGAGAGGCCGACGAGCGGACACAGCCCCACGTACGCGCGCGTGGAGCCGAAGAGAGAACGCTCGAGCTCGGCGTAGGCGCGCTCGAAGCCCTCGTCGTCCCAGTCGAAGCCGCCGCAGGCCTCGGCCGTGCGGATGAGGAGCGGGATGAGCACGGTGCGGCGCAGCGCCTCGTCCTCCCCGGTGCGCTCGCCCGCGTGGGCGCGCGCGAAGATTCCTGCGGCCGGCTCGTCCCGCAGCGCGACGAGCGCGTCGTGCGCATCCTCGCGGTGGGAGATGCGGTCGGCCCGCTCCTCCACGAACTGCCCGACGAGCGGGCGGTACTCGTAGAGCGTCGGCCGGTTGGGTGCGGCGTGCTCGGCCAGGGAGACGGGAACGTCGGCCCCGGAGTCGATCTCGGCGCCCAGCTCGAAGAACGCGCCGAGGCAAAATGCGCGCAGGGCGCGATGGAGCGACGACGAGCGAGGGATGGGCGTTGCCACGAGGGGACCCGATACGCCTCGGCCGGTCCCGTTCCTGCTTTCCGAGCGGTTCCGCAGGCGCTTAGCGCGGCCCCGGCTGGCAGCTCGGGCACCAGTAGGCGAGGCGCGCGTCGTCGCCCTGCGGCCACGACTCGACCTTCGTCCCACAATCCGGGCACGGACGGCCCGCGGCGCGGTAGACCGTCCGGCCCCGGCGGCCGATTCGCATTGCCTCGCTCGTCGCGGCGAGCACGCGGCGCAGCTCCTCGTCTGAGACGGCGCGCAGCCTGAGCCACGGCGAGAGCCGTGCGGCGAACAGCCCCTCGGCCTTCCACTTGTTTCCGATCCCGGCGACGAGTGTCTGGTCGAGCAGCGCCTCGCCCAGCTCGCGCGCCTGATCCGTGGCCCTGACCCGGACAACCATCGCGTCGAGGCTCGGGTGGGTCGTCCATGACGTCCGGGCCGAGCCGCGTGATCCGCGGGCGTCCGCGGGTCAGCTCGAGTACCGGGCCGTGCCACAGCACCGCCTGGAGATCGCGTCCGCGCAGCACGAGCCACGGCGCCCGCGAGGTCGGCCGGCCGGCGGGCTGCACGCCCCAGCGCCCCTTCATCCGCAGGTGGCTGCGCAGAACGAGGTTCCCGTCGAAGGTGAGGAGCAGGTTCTTCCCGACGGCCTCGACGCGCTCGAGCCGGTGGCCGTCGATCCGTTCGGCGACGCCGAGGAGTTGCGCCCGCGGGTTGGGCGACTCCGCGTGGACGACCTCGCCCTCGAGCGGCCGGAGGCGCTCGGCGATGCGGCGGAGCGTGTCTCCCTCGGGCACGGCTAGGCCCGGAGAACAGCACGGCGCGGGCCGGCGACGAAGCCGGCCTCGAGGAGCAGCGCCATGACGGACGACTCGGCGACCGGCTCCGAATCGAACCGCTCGACCGCCAGCCGCTTGACGCCGGTTCGCCTCGCGTGGGCGACGAGCGCCTCGAGCGCCGGACGAAGCCAGGTGTCCTCCGGCTCGCGGAGCGGAACAAGCGACCGGCCCCCGCGCTCGACGAAGAGCGCCGCCTCGCCGCCGAGCGTGACCACGAGCGCCCCGGCCACGCGGGCGGCCCGTCCGTCGGCGCGCTTCGGCCACGGGATCGCCGCGCCGTACGGTTGCGCGGGATCGGCAGCAGCAAGCACGAGCGGCGCGTCCGTGCTCTCCTCGCGGAGCCGCTCGACCGCCCCGGGCAGCGCGAACTGTGCGCCGCCGAGCCCTTCGACGAAGTAGCCGCGGCGGCAAATACCCAACGTCTCCAGCTTGCGGAGCTCCTGGTAGACCCGCGAGTACCCACCGGGGACACCCTCGGCCCGGACGCCGTCGCGGGTCACGATTCCCTGGCGTTCGAGAAGCAGCTCGGCCAGCGCGCGCGGATCGGGGTCGCCGCCGAAGAGCGGCGCGGTCGCCGACCAGCGTCCCTGCGTCGCCGTGATCGCGTTCGCGCGGGAGCGGGAGAAACGCCGCTGCCGCCGCTCCGGACGCGGCGTCTGGAACCGGCGGCTCGCGCGGAGCGGCGTCCACGCGTCGTTCGAGACCTCACCGGCCCAAACGAGATCCCAAAGCGCGGGCAGCGCGGTCTCGCCTTCGAGCCCGGTTGCCGCCAGCAGGTCGTACCAGAACCGGGCGCCGCCGCTGAGCGCTGCTCGGATCGCCTCGTGCGCCTCACCCTCGGGTCGCGGAAGCGCGCCGGGCCGCCCCAACGCGGGAGCGTCCTCGCGGAAATAGATCGCCACGCGCTCGAGCCCGGCACCGACCCAGACGACCTCGCCGGACGCGCAGAGCTGGTCGAGCTGCGCGGCCTGGTAGTTCGGCACGCGGCGCGGCAAGACATCCGATTCCCACAGCGACGCGGGGAGCGACAGGCCCTGCAAGGGTACGAGCGCCTCGCGCAGCGTCGCCCGGCGGTCGAGCCCTTGCCACGCCGGGAGGAACCGGGCCAGTGCCTCGCGGCCCGCGGGCTCGACCTGGCGGCGGAGCTTGGCCAACGAAGCCCGCCGTAGGCGGCGCAGCACATCGGGATCGCACCATTCACGCTCGGTTCCACCCGGGCGGAGCTCGCCGCGGACGAGCCGGTCGTCGGCCTCGAGCCGCGCCAATCCTTCCTCCGCCGCGGGGCCGAACCGCGCCACGGCCTCGGCGGTCGTGAACGGCCCACGGCCCCGCGCGAACCGCACCAGCAGGAACCCGAGCGGGTCCTCCCCGCTTTCGAGGAACGCCTCGGGCAGGCCGGACGGCGGCATCGCGCCCACCGCGTCGCGGTAGCGGCCCGCGTCCTCGGCGGCGATCAGGCGCTCCTCCCCGGCCAGGCGCACGGTCACCGCGCGGCGCTCGGCCAGCAGCGGCTCGGCCAGCGCCTCGTCGTACTCGCCCGCGAGCAGGTCACCGCGACGCAGCAAGTGGTCGTGCAATCCGTCGACCGTGCGCGGGTCGCCGCGCAGCTCCTCCTCGACCTGCGCCAGCGCGTCGGCGTCCAGCAGGTCGCGCAGCTCCTCCTGGCCGAGCAGCTCGCGGATCAGGTCGCGGTCGAGCGCGAGCGCCTGCGCGCGGCGCTCGGCGAGCGGCGTGTCGTCCTCGTACATGTAGGTCGCGACGTAGTCGAAGAGGAGCGACGACGCGTAGGGCGAGGCCGTGGCCGTCTCGACCGAGACGAGATCGACCCGCCGCGCCTGGAGATCGCCGAGCAGCTTCCGCAACGCGGGCAGGTCGAAGACGTCCTGGAGGCATTCGCGCACGGTCTCGAGCACGACGGGGAAGTCGGGGTAGCGGCGCGCGACTTGGAGGAGCGCCTGCGCCTTCAGCCGCTGCTGCCAGAGCGGCGTCCGCTCGCCGGGCCTGCGCCGGGGGATGAGGAGCGCCCGGCCGGCGTTCTCGCGGAAGCGCGCACCGAAGAGCGCGGTCTGGCCGAGCTCGGCGAGCACCAGCTCCTCGAGCTCGCGCGGCTCGATGACGAGATCCTCGATCGGCGGCGGGCTGTCCGCATCGGGGAGGTGGAGCGCGATCCCGTCGTCCGACCAGATCGAGCCGACCTCGAGCCCCAGCGACTCCCGCAGCCGCGCCGCCAAGGCGAGCGACCACGGAGCATGAACGCGGGCGCCGAACGGCGTCAGCACGCAGACGCGCCAGTCGCCGATCTCGTCGCGGAAGCGCTCGACCACGATCGAGCGATCCGAGGGAACGACGCCCGTCGCGGCCTCCTGCTCGCGCAGGAAGACCATCAGGTTTCGCGCGGCCAGCTCGTCGAGCGAGTGGCCGTCCCGCAAACGCTTCGTTGCGCGGTCGTCGTCGAGCGCGACCAGCTCCCGCGCCGTGCGCCCGATCGCCTCGCCGAGCTCGTACGGGCGGCCGAGACTCTCGCCTTTCCAGAACGGCACCTGTCCGGGAATCCCCGGCGCCGGCGAGACGAGCACGCGGTCGCGCGTGATCTCCTCGATCCGCCACGACGACGCGCCGAGCAGGAACACCTGGCCCTCGCGCGCCTCGTAGACCATCTCCTCGTCGAGCTCGCCCACTCTGCCCCCGCCTTCGACGAGGAAGACGCCGTAGAGCCCGCGGTCGGGGATCGTGCCCGCGTTCGTGACCGCGAGGCGACCCGCGCCGTCGCGGCCGCGGACGAGGCCGGCCGTGCGATCCCAGACGATGCGCGGACGCAGCTCGGCGAACTCCTCCGACGGGTAGCGGCCGGCCAGCATGTCGAGCACGTTCTCGAGCTGCGCCCGAGAGAGATCCCGGAACGGATAGGCGCCGCGGACGAGATCGTAGAGCTCGTCCACGGGGATCTCCTCCTGCGCGGAGATGGCGACGATCTGCTGCGCGAGCACGTCGAGCGGGTTGCGTGGGATGCGGGTCTCCTCGATCGCGCCCTCGCGCATGCGGCCGACGACCACCGCGCATTCGAGGAGGTCGGCGCGGAACTTGGGGAAAATGCGGCCCTTCGAGACGTCGCCGAGCGAGTGCCCCGAGCGCCCGACCCGCTGGAGCCCGGCGGCGACCGACTTCGGCGACTCGACCTGGATGACGAGGTCGACGGCGCCCATGTCGATCCCAAGCTCGAGCGAAGAGGTCGCGACCAAACATGGGATCGCGCCGCGCTTCAGGAGCTCCTCGACCTCGAGCCGCTGTTCGCGCGCGAGAGAACCGTGGTGGGCTCGGGCGACTTCCTTCTCCGCGAGCTCGTTGAGCCGCAGCGCGAGCCGTTCCGCGAGCCGGCGGCTGTTCACGAACACGATCGTCGAGCGGTGCGCCTCGACCAGCTCCAGCAGGCGCGGGTAGATGGACGGCCAGATCGAGCGCCCGCCACCGTCCTGGGGGTCGCCGGAGCCGGGCTCGCGCATGTCCTCGAGCGGGACGACGACCTCGAGATCCAGCTCCTTGGCCGAGCCCGCGTCCACGAGCTCGATGTCACGCCCGCCCGAGACGAAGCGGCCGATCTCCTCGAGCGGCCGCTGCGTGGCCGAGAGCCCGATCCGCTGGAACGGCCGGTCGATGAGCCGCGCCAGCCGTTCGAGCGAGAGCGCCAGGTGTGCGCCGCGCTTCGTCCCGGCGACGGCGTGCACCTCGTCGACGATCACCGTCTCGACCGTCGTGAGCATCGACTTCGCATGCGAGGTGAGGATGAGGTAGAGCGACTCGGGCGTCGTGATGAGGATGTCGGGCGGGTTGCGCTGCATCCGTGCCCGCTCGGACTGCGGCGTGTCGCCCGTGCGCACCGCGACGGACAGCTTCGAGCCGATCCCCGCGAGCGGGCCGCGCAGGTTGCGCTCGACGTCGTAGTTGAGCGCCTTCAGCGGGCTCACGTAGAGCACCTGCGTCCCCTTGCCGGGCTTGGCGCGGTCGAGGGCGAAGAGGAACGCGGCGAGCGTCTTCCCCGAGCCGGTCGGCGCCTGGATCAGCGTGTGTGAGCCAGAGGCGATCGCCGGCCAGCCCCGCTCCTGCGCAGGCGTCGGCCCGTCGAACGTCCCTTGGAACCAGTCGCGGACCGCGGGGCTGAACGAGGCGAGCGGATCCATGCGTGGAGCGTATCGAGCGGTAGCATCCTCGCCGCATGCCCGACGCGCTCCACTTCACCGGCGATCCCGAGTCGGATCGGTTCCTCGCGGAGGATCCGCTAGCGCTCCTCGTCGGGTTCGCGCTCGACCAGCAGGTCACCGTGCAGAAGGCCTTCTCGGGGCCGCTCGAGATCAGGCGCCGGCTCGGGTTCTTCGATGCGGGGCAGATCGCGGCGACCGACCCCACGAGGCTCGAGGAGGTCTTCAGGAAGAAGCCCGCGATCCACCGCTACCCCGGCGCGATGGCGAAGCGGGTGCAGGATCTCTGCGCGGCGATTCAGGCCGACTACGGCGGGCAGGCCGAGCGCGTCTGGACGGAGGCCGCGGATGGTGCGGATCTCAAGAAGCGGCTGCTCGCGCTCCCGAGCATCGGCGAGATGAAGGCGAAAACGCTCGTGGCCGTGATCGGCAAGCGACTCGACCAGGGCCCGCCCGGCTGGGAGAAGGTCGCGCCCGAGCACATGACGCTCGGCGACGTCGACTCGGACGAGGCGCTCGAGGACTACCAGGCCAAGAAGCGGGCCCACAAGGCCGCGATGCGCGCGGCCAAGCAGTAGCGCCTGCGCCTGGGGACGAACCGGCAAAAAATCGGCACGGTTCCGCGCGCAATCCGTGCGTACGCGCGCGGTACGCTCGAAGCGGAGGTGGTGAGCGCACTCCCCACCCTGGGTGGGCGCGCGCGCGCGTGAGTAACCCGTAGGGGTGCGGAGCCGCCTTCGGCGCTCTCCGACGAAGCGGACCATGGCTACGGGGCGGCCCTCCCGAAGGAGAGCCGCCCCGCGGTTCAGCCGATTACTTGAACTGGATCGTGAGCGTGTTCACGGACCCGTCGTCCAGGGTCAGCGTGAATTTGCGGCACGTGTTCTTCCAGCTCGAGCTGGTGTTCCACTTGTACGTGTACGTCCCGCCCGAGTAGCTGAGCGCGCCCGTCGTGGCCGACGCCGAGCCGATCGCCGCGCCCGTCGAGCAGTTGACCTGCCCGGAGGTCGGCGAGCCGGCCGCCATGACGTCCAGCCCGCGGTTCACGCCGCCGAGCTTGAATTTGATCGACAAGTCCTTGCCGGCGTCGCCCTTGGACGGGGGCGAAGCTCCACCAGAACGGCCAGACGACGTTGTAGGTCGCCGTCAGGCTGCTCGCGTTGCCCGCGTTGTCCAGCGCGTTCACGGTGTACGACTTCGGGCCGATCGTGGACGTGTCCACGGTGGCCGGGCCCGTGCAGCTCGCGACGCCCGACGCGATGTCGGTGCACGAGTAGTCGGGTGTGACCGAAGCGCCGAGCGTGTACGTCCCGCCCGACACCGGTGAGGCGATGGAGATGTTCGGGCCTGCCCCGTCGATCGTGAAGCTCTTCGTCCTCATCGACTCGACGTTGCCGGCGTTGTCGGTCGCGTGGAACTGCACCGTGTGCGAGCCGTTGCCCGAGACCGGGAACGGGCCGCTGTACGTGGTCCACGAACCGGAGTCGAGCAGGTACTCGATCGACGCCAAGCCCGATCCGCCGACGTTGTCGGTGGCGGACAGGGTCACGGTCGTCGGGTTCGAGTAGAAGCCCGTGATCGTCGACGGAGCCAGCGTCGCCTTGCTCGACGGCGCGATTCCGTCGCTCGTGAAGTTGAGCGTCTTGGTCGGCTCGATCAGGCTGGTGAGATCCACCGCCCGGTAGGTGATCGTGTGCGGTCCGCTGGTCGCGATCTGGAACGGCCCCGTGTAGGAGCGCGTGCCTGAGCCGTCCACCGTGTACTGGATCGCGATCGCTCCTGAGCCGAGACCGTCGTTGGCCGTGAGCGTCACGGTCGTCGGCGCCTTGTTGAACCCGCCGACCGCAGCCGGCGTGAGCAGGGCGGTCGTCACCGGAGCGTTGCCGTCCACGAGGAACGAGAGCGACTTCGTAGCCTCGACGTGGCCGAGGTTGTCGGTCGCCCGATATTCGAGCGAGCGTGCCCCGTCACCCGTGACCACGAACGCACCGGAGTAGGTGACGAACGCGCCGCCGTCGAGCCGGTACTCGATCTTCTGGATCCCCGCGCCCGAGCCGTCGCTCGACGTGATGGTCACGGTCGGGTTGCGCCACCAGCCGAGGTTGACCGTGCCCGAGAGCACCGCGTTCGAGGTCGGTGCGGTCGTATCGACGGTGAACGTCGAGGTGGACGTGGACTCCTCGTTGCCCGCGCGATCGGTCGCCCGTGCCGACAGCGTGTAGCTGCCGTCGCCCGGGAAGTTCGCGAACGCGAAGTCGTCCGACCAGCTGGCCGCACCGTCCGCGGAGATGAACATCTGGGAGGCACTCGCAAAGCTCGTGCCGTTCCAGTACAGCCCCGTCGCGTTCCGGCGCATGCTCCACCGGACCGAGGCCGGGCCGGAGCCGCCGGCGTCTGCGGCCGTGCCGCAGATGTCCTGTGCAGCGGTGCCGCAGCCGGCCGCCCACGGACCGGCGTCGTAGAAGCCACCGTTGGCCGGGAAGCCGACCGTCGAGGTCGGGTTGACGTTGTCGATCGTGAAGGTCACCGAGCTCGGTGTGAGCTGCTCGTTGCCGCCCACGTCGATCGCCTTCGAGCGGACGACGTAGTTGCCGTCGGCCGGGAACTGCGACGAGGCGAACGCGAACGACCACGCGGTCGTCCCGGTCGCGTCGGCGTAGACCGGCGTCGCGCTTGCGAACGCCGAGCCGTCCCACCAGGAGCCGCTCGAGGCTTGCTGCACGGCGACCTGGACCTTGGCGAGCGCCGGGCCGGAGCCGTTCGACGCGGTGCCGCAGAAGTCGCCGCCGGCCGTCGAGCAGCCCGCGTCGAACCCTGCGTTCGAGTACGCCCCGCCGTCCGCCGGGAAGTCGACCGCGGAGGTCGCCTCGTCGGTCAGGTTCGACCAGAGGGCCGCCTGGCCGATCAGCGTCCACTCACGCTCGGCGTCCTGCCGCGAGAACGGGTTGGCCGCGTAGCCGACGTAGCGGCTCAGGGCCGTGGTGTTCCCGTGGACGACCACCGGAGCGGCGTTGGACAGCGCGTTGCGGTTCCGCCAGAGCCCGGCGACGAAGCCGGGGGACGGACCGTTCGGAGCCGTGCCGACCATGTTCGCGTTGTTGCGGCCGTCGATGACCGCGCCCGCCGGCGTCGCCGTGAAGTAGGTGACGTTCGACGGCATGAACAGGTAGTCCGTCGCCGGGTAGCCGCCCGTGATCGGGCTGGCCGAACCGCCGATGTTGTCCCACGTCGTGATGCCGCCGCCGGCGCCCGAGTTGCCGAGCGTGAACGTCCCGGTCAGCGCGGGAACCGCGCCGCTCAGGAAGGTGAAGTTCGTCGCCGAGACGGCCGTGCCGATGTAGCCGCCGCCGCGCGCGAAGAACGCGTTCAGCCGGGCCCGTGCGGTCGTGTTCGCCGCAGCGGGGTACGCCTGGCCCGTGTTGTAGAGCACGTCGATATTCGCCAGCGGATCCGTCGGCGAAAGCTGGAGCGAGTTCGCCCCGGTCGTGTTGGAGACGAAGATCGCGTCCGGCCCGAAGATCGCCTTCAGCGACTGCGAGGTATCCGAGTTGGCCGGATTCGCGCTGTTCACGAAGATCGCGACCTTCGGCGCCTCCTTCATCTGCGTCGTCGGGGGCTTCGTGACGCCGACGTTTCGCTCGAAGAACATCCCGTTCGCCTGACCGGCGGCGTCGAGGGCCGCCTTCGTGGCCGGGTCGTTCGGGAAGATGAGCGTGCCGGCCGGCATCGTGCCGCCCGTCGTCGAGGCGAAGCTCGCCTCGGCGACCTCGCCGGTGACGCCGCTGCGCAGGAGTGCGAGCACCGCCCGGACCTCGATCGGGCCCTGCAGGGTGACCGAGTAGAAGTCCGACGAAGCCGCCATCCCGTCACGCAGGCCGCCGGTCAGCGAGTTCGGGGCGGCGATCGGTGCCGTGGTGGGCGTGAAGGTCGCGTCGCCGCGCGGAATCTCAACGACGTCGGCGCCCCACATGAGCCCGTGACTCCAGGCGCCCGGAGGCGCGTAGAGCTGGGTGATCCGCGCAGAGATGTCCTGGCCCGCGCTCAGCGTCGTCAGCGCCAGGCCACGAAGCGCCTGGTTCATGTAGACGACGTAGGAGCCGGCCTTGTACACGTTCGAGCCCCACGTGAAGTCGGAGGTCATCCGCTGGACGAGGATCCCGTTGTCGAGGAGCCACTGCGCCATCCGGTTGGCCTCGGCGTCGCTGCGCTGGCTGCCTCCGAACGGGATCACGTACGCCTTCGGATACGGGATCATCCAGTTGTGCTCGGCCTCCGCGAAGCCGCGGAGTGAGAGGAGCGCGTCGGTGCAGCACGGGACCCGGTCGGCGTCCGCGACACCGCGCCGGAACGCCTCGACCTGGTCGTGCATGAGCCCGACCCGGTTGTCGATCCAGAAGTCCGCCGACGAGTAGAAGCCGATGTACTGCGCCCGCTTCGACCCGAAGCGGCCGTTACAGCCGGCGCCCGACGAGCACATCTCGAGCGTCGAGGAGTCCGGGCCGTAGAAGGCCATGTACGTCTGGGTGTAGAACGGGCCCCAGTCGTCCCAGCCCTCGGCGTTGGCCGGAGACGGGAGCGGGGCCGCCGTGCCGCCGCCCGAGGCCGGGAGGTCGGACTGCGTCGGGTGCGTGTAGGTGAACGACGTCGTCGTCGGGGCGCTTGCGATCGTGAACGTGCCGTTGTAGGCCGCGTTCGCGACGCCGCTGATCGTCACCCGGGCGCCGACCGCGAGGTCGATCGAGAGCGCGGCCGTCGTCGTGATCGTGACGGTGTTGCCGACCTGGGTCGCGCCACCCGGCGCCGCCGCGATCGTGCGCTGAGTCGAGGCTCCGCAGCTCGTCCCGGCGACGATGGGCGAGGCGGCCGAGCAGTACCCCGTGAAGCCGGTCACGCCGCTCGGGGCGACGGGCCGCGTGATCCCCATCCCGACTGCGGCGAGCGCGGCCTGGTTGGCATCGGTTCGCCGCTGGTTCCAGTACGCGAAGATGTCGTACTCGAGGCCCGGGTTGTGCGGCTTCGTGAGACCGTCGATGAGCGTCGGGTTCACATAGCCGTGCATGGCGAGACCCGCGGTCGCCAGCCACTGCTGCTGGAGCTTGATCGAGTTGCGGGTCTCCGACTGCGATTGCACGATGAAGTCGCGGTTCATGTCGAAGTTGTTCGCGTTCGCCCGCTGGCCGATGAAGCGGCCATCCGGATTCTGGTTCGGGATCACGATGAGGATCGTGTGATCCAAGATCTTGTCCACGGTCGGGTTCACGCCGTAGGGCGTGGTCATGAGGTCGCGGATCACCTGCATGATCGCGTCGGCGCCCTCTTCCTCGTCGCCGTGGATGTTCGCCTCGATGAAGACCGGCATCTTCACGTCGCCGGCCCAGGAATCGAGCAGGATCTGCGCGGCGACGGGATCGGTCAGCTCGATGGCGCGGAGCTGCTGCCACCGGGCGTAGTCGCGCTGCTGCGCCACGGTTTCGAGCGCGTTCACGACGACGCCGTACATGTTCCGCCCGCCGGCCGACTGGCCGATGAGCGAGTAGTCCATGCGGTGCGGGAGGCCCGCCGCTACGGACTCCGCCTGGAACTTGTCGAGCGTGCAGGCGAACGCCTCGTACGGAATGAGCGCAAGCGGCGCGCCCTGCTGGTTCGCGATGCTCGAGCCGGCGGCCGCGTTCGCACACCACGGATCGCCGAATGTCGGACCGAGTCCGGCGGACACGGTGTTGCCGTCGAAGGGCGCCACCGCAAGCGCGGTTGCCGGCATGAACGCCGCCGCAGCGGCAAAAACGGTTGCGAGCGCGAGCACCAGTCGGCGCGGGCGCACATGTCCCCCAAGTCTCCCCTTGGTCATCGACCTCTCCGATCTCTCTCCGGTTGGCGACGCGCGGAACTTCGGCGGCGTCCGGGCGAGCATACGACGAAGAAGGCCTAGAAAAAAACAGCTTTGTGCTGATTCGCTCTTTACCCGACGCCTGCGAAGAGCGAAGAACGGGCCTCGCGAACCATCTCGCGCGCGATCACAAGGCGCTGGACCTCGTTCGTCCCCTCGTAGATCTGGGTGATCTTCGCGTCGCGCATCATGCGCTCCACGGGGTACTCCTTGACGTAGCCGTAGCCGCCGAGGATCTGCACGGCCTCGGTCGTCACCCACATCGCCGTGTCGGAGCAGAAGAGCTTCGCCTGTGCGGAGACCTTGGTCAGCTCCGGTCCGTCGATGCCGTCGTCGGCCATGCGCGCGAACCGGTGGAGCAGGCCCCGCGACGCCTCGCACGCGGTGTCCATGTCGGCCAGCTTGGCCGCGATCAGCTGGTGCGAGGAGATCGGCTGGCCCATCGTCTCGCGGGTCTTCGCGTACTCGAGCGCGTAGTCGGTCGCGCCCTGCGCGATGCCAAGTGCCTGCGCCGCGATCCCCGGACGGGAGCGGTCGAGCACGCGCATCGCAATCGGGAATCCCTCGCCCTCGGCGCCCACGAGGTTCGCGGCCGGGATGCGGCAGCCGTCGAAGAAGACCTCCCCGGTCGTCGAGCCCTTGATCCCGAGCTTCGGCTCGATCCGGCCGACCGAGAACCCGGGCGCGTCGGCCTCGACCATGAAGCAGGAGATCCCCTTGTGGCCCGCCTCGGGATCGGTCTTGGCGAACACGGTGTAGAGCCCGGCCACCCCGGCATTCGTGATGAACCGCTTCCCGCCGTCGAGGACGTACTCGTCGCCCTCGCGGCGGGCGGTCGTCCGCATCGCGGCCGAGTCGGAGCCCGAGCCCGGCTCGGTCAGCGCGTACGCCGCGAGCCACTCCCCGCTCGCGAGGCGCGGGAGCCAGCGCTTCTTCTGCTCGTCCGTCCCCGCGAGCTTGATCGCCAGCGCCCCCAGCTCCTGCACGGCGAGGATGAGCCCAGTCGTCGCGCAGGCCTTGGAGATCTCCTCGATCGCGACCATGAGCGTGAGCGTCCCGGTGCCGGTGCCGCCGTACTCCTCCGCGAAGGGCAGCGCGAGGATGTCGTTGGAGCGAAACAGCTCGACCATGTCCTGCGGGAACTCGGCGGTCGCGTCGATCTCGGCGGCCCTAGGCGCAATGCGCTCGCGGGTTATCTGCCGAACGAGCTCGCGGATCTCGCGCTGGTCGTCGCTGAGGTCGTCCCAGGGCACGGGCGGAGCTTAAAGCTCGATCAGCGTCTCGGGCGCCGTCGTCAGCGCCTCGCCGCCGTTCTCGGTGACGAGGTACGAGTTCTCGATCCCGATCGCGGCCTCGCCTGGGAACACGAACTTCGGCTCGAGCGCGAAGACCATCCCGGCCTCGAACGGCTCGCGCCAGCCGGGAGAGAGAAGCGGCAGCTCGTCGATCTCGAGCCCGATCCCGTGCCCGACGAACGTGACGCGCTCGTCGCCCCAGCCCATGAAGCCCTCGTGGCCGCCGGCCAGCGTCTGCGCCAGCTCGTACAACGCGGCCCCGGTGACGCCGGGCTTCGCGGCGGCCGCAACGCCATGAAGAACCGACACCGCCAGGTCGTACGTCTCCGCGAAGCGCGCCTCGACGGGGCCGAGCGAGAACATCCGCGTCTGGTCGGAGAGGTAGCCGTCGTGCGCGCCCGCGAGGTCGACGAGGATCGGCTCGCCGCGCCCGATCGGCCGCTCCGACGCTCCCTTCGACACGGCCAGGTTGGGGCCCGGCCCCACGACCGGCGTCTCGCTCGCGCCCGGCACCGCGCCGCTCGGCCCGGCGAGGACGGCGCCGTAGAAGAGCTCGTTGTTGAAGGAGCGGAAGCGGATCACGCCCTGGTGCCCGGCGAGGCGCAGCTCGCGCTCGATCTCCGCGGCCAGCTGGAGGCTCGGTCATCCCCTCGCGTACGTGACGCTCCATCCACTCGGGCAGCTGCGCGACCTGGGCGCACGCGACGCGGATGCGCTCCAGCTCATACGCGGACTTAATCGCCCGCACGCGCCGCAGCACGCCCGAGCAGTCGGCCAGCTCGAAACCTTCGAGGCGTTTCGCGTAGCCGAGGTAGCTCGCCGCAGGGAGCACGTCGAGTTCGAGGCCGAGCCGCCCGCCGTCGAGCCCGAGGCCGGCGAGCGCGCCGGGCAGATCGCGGAGCGAGCGCAGCGGCTCGACACGGTCAAGGGGACTCTCCTCGCGGGCGCGCGCGAGGGTCTTTCGCACGAGCAGCGCCGGGTCGCCCTCCGCCGGAACGATCAGGTGCGCGCTTTGGGCCGTTCCGGACAGGTAGTAGAGGTCGGTTTCCTGGACGATCAGCGCGCCGTCGAGTCCCGCCGAGCGGAGCCCCTGCTGGAAGCGGGCGATGCGCGCCTGGATCTCTGCGGCCGGAACCATCGGATTAGAGTCTTTCGGACCGTGATCCTCTCCAACGGCGTCATCCGCACGATGGACCCCGCGCTGCCCACCTCCGCGGCACTTGCGATCGCGGGCGACAAGGTCGCCGGCGGCGTCGGAACGCACGAGACGGCGCTCGCGAGCCCGGAGACGATCGACCTCGGCGGGCGCACGGTCGTCCCCGGCTTCACCGACTCGCACGTGCACTTCGCGCAGTGGTCGCTGACCCAGCGCCAGGTGCGGCTCGAGGGAACCGCGTCGCTGGACGAAGCCGTGGCGCGCGTCGCCGCCGCGGCCCAGGGAGCACCGGCGGATCGCTGGCTCCGGGGGATCGGCTGGCGCAGCGGCATGTGGGATCCGCAGGTCGAGCCGACGCGCCAGGCGCTCGACGCGGTCACGGGCGACATCCCCGTTGCGCTCATGGCGAAGGACGGCCATTCGATCTGGCTGAACTCGGCCGCGCTCGCCCGCGGGGACGGAAACCTGCTCGTGCCCGGCGGCGTCGTCGAGACCGACGACCACGGCGAGCCGACCGGCGTCCTGCGCGAGGAGTCCGCGTGGCACTTCCGCGAGACGTATGTCTACGGCCAGACACCCGCGTCCGAGTGGGTCGATGCGATGCGCGACGGCGTGAAGCTCGCCAACTCACGCGGCGTCACAGCCGTCCACGACAAGGACGGCTGGGTCGGGATCCTCCCGTGGTGGCAGGCGCTCAAGGCCGAAGGCGGGCTCACGCTGCGGGTCTGGCAGTCGCTCCCGCACGAGCAGCTCGACGCGATCGAGGCGCTCGGGATGCACGCCGGGCTCGGCGACGACCTGCTGCGAATCGGCTACATCAAGGTCTTCATGGACGGCACGCTCGGCTCGAAGACGGCGCGCATGCTGGACGGAACCGGGGTCGAGATCACGAGCCGCGATGAGTTCGAGGCGATCGTCCGTCGTTCGGCGCGAGCGGGCTTCGCGGTCTCCGTCCACGCGATCGGCGACCAGGCGAACCGCGACGCGCTCGACGGCTTCGAGGCCGCGGCCGAGGAGTGGCGCCCGCGCGGCCTGCGGCCCCGGATCGAGCACACGCAGCTCCTCGCGCGCGAGGACATCCCGCGCTTCGCGGAGATCGGCATCGCCGCCTCGGTGCAGTTCTCCCACGCCCCGTCGGACCGCGACCTCGCGGACGAGACCTGGGCCGGGATGACCGACCGGGCGTACGCCTGGCGCTCGCTGCTCGATGCCGGGACGCGCGTCGCGAACGGCTCCGACGCTCCGGTCGAGGAGCTCGACCCGCTCATGGGCATCCGCGCCGGCGTCCTGCGAACGCTCGACGAGCGTCCCGCGTGGCATCCCGAGCAGATCGTCACGGCCGAGGAGGCGCTGCACGCCACGACGGTCGCCCCGGCCTGGCTCACGCACGACGAGCACCGCCGCGGCAAGCTCCTTCCGGGCTATGTCGCGGATCTCGTCGTGCTCGACCGCGACCCGCTCACCGTCCCGCCGGAGGAGCTTCCCGACGTGCAGGTGATCGCCACAATGCTGGGCGGACGCTGGGTTTTCGGCGGTCCGCCGTTCCAGTAGCGGCAGCCGACGCATGTGTCTACAATAGTAAGCAGAGCCGGGCGTTTGGACGAGGAGGGTGTGCCGCAGCCCCTTCCGGTCTTGCCCGGCTCTTTCATGGTCCAAGCCGGGCGTACAATGAGCGTCATGCGCACTATGCGGCCCGTTCATGACGAGGAGTGCGCGGTCGCCTGTTCGGCCGACATCATCGGCGCCAAGTGGACCGCGGTGCTCGTCCACGACCTCTCCGAAGGGTCGCGCCGCTTCTCCGATCTCGAGCGAGCGCTGCCGGGGATCAGCCCGCGGACGCTCTCCGAGCGCCTGCGCGCCCTCGAGCAGGAGGGAATCCTCGAGCGCCACAGCTACTCCGAGTCGCCGCCGCGGGTCGAGTACGAGCTGACTCCGAAGGGCCAGGCGCTCCTCCCGATCATCGAGGCGATGCGGCAGTTCGGCCACGACTGGCTCGTGCCTGAGCACGACCACTCCGGCGCAGCAACCGTCGCCGGCTAGAGCTTCGCGAGCTCGCGCAGCAGTTCCCGCGCGGTCTCGACGCCGAGCGGGATGTAGCGCAGGAGCATCCCCTCGTTCGGCGCGTGGACGTTCCCGTCCGGAAGGTCGAAGCCGCTCACGATGGTGGGAATCCCGCGGTCCGCAAGCGCGGGGACGATCGGCAGCGTGCCGCCCGAGCGCAAGAGGAGCGGCCGCTTGCCGAGGACGCGCTCGAAGGCGTCCTGGCCGAGCTTGACCGCAGGCGCGTCCGGAGGAACGAGCCCCGCCGGAGCCGACGCCCAGCGCTCGATCTCGACCTCGGCGCCCAGGGGAGCCGCGTCGCGCATGAGCCGCTCCATCGCGAGGCCGATCTCCTCCACGTCCTGAACCGGGGCGAGCCGGATGGAGACGTTCGCTTCCGCCTCGACCGGGATGACCGTCTTCTGCAGCACCGGCGAGCCGCCCGCGAGGCCGTGGACGTCGACCGCGGCGCCCGCGAGCGTGCGCTCGTAAAACTCCGCCGCAGCACGATCGTCACGCGGCCTTGCGCCCTGCTCGTCGAGCGCACCCTGGCCGGACACGATCGCGGCCCAGGCCGCGCGCTCCTCGTCCGTGGGCGGGACGATGCCGCGTCGCAGCTCGTCCGGCTCCGCGACGACGGGCGCGAGCGTCTGCATGAGCGCGTGCGTCGCGTTCAGTGCGGCGCCGCCGAAGACGCCCGAGTGGAGGTCGCGGTCGCCGGTGCGCACCTTGACGTGGAAGTAGACGACCCCGCGCGTTCCGATGTAGAAGGCCGGGACATCGACCTCGGGCATGCCGGCGTCGAAGATGATGCAGGCGTCGGCGCCGCGCTCGTCGTCGCCGATCCAGTCGACGATCGAGCTTCCGCCGGTCTCCTCCTCGCCGTCGCAGGCGATCCGTACGTTCACCGGCAGCTCCCCCTCGGAGGCCAGTGTCGCGGCGGCCTTGAGGAGGAGGTAGAGATTGCCCTTGTCGTCCGCGATCCCGCGCGCGTAGAGCCGGTCGCCGCGGATCGTCGGCTCGAACGGCGGTGACTCCCACTGGTCGAGCGGGTCGGGCGGCTGGACGTCGAAGTGGCCGTAGACGAGCACGGTCGGCGCGTCGGCGCCGGCGGAGGCCGGAATCTCCCCGACGACGAGCGGTGCGGGCTCGGAGGTCGGCACGAGCTCGGCCTCGCCCCCGGCCGCGCGGACGAAATCGCGCACCCACTCCGCGGCGCGGATGACGTCGGCCGCGTGCGCCGTATCGGCGCTCACGCTCGGAATCCGAAGGAACTCGACCAGCTCGTCGAGCCAGTCCTGGGGCATCTCCTCGGGCATCGCGCCAGTCTACGCCCGCGTACGCTGAGCCGATGCGACTCGCCGCCCTGGCCGTTCTCGCCGTCGTCGCGCTCGCCGGGTGTGGCAGCTCCGACGACTCAGGCAGCCACGCGATCCAGCGGAAGATCGATCCGGCCGACCAGCACTGGGTCGAGCTCATGCTGCTCGAGGAGAACGACCTCCCCGCCGGCTGGGCGACGGACCGCGACATGCCGCCGAACCCTCCCGACGACTGCGTTGGACTCGACTTCTCCGACCTGGTGATCACCGGCGAAGCGGACGCGGGGTTCGAAAACGGCCAGACGACCGCGTTGCAGAACGGGATCGAGATCTACGAGTCCTCCGACGACGCGCACGAGTCGCTGACGCGCGGCGACGCGGACGAGCTCGGGCGCTGCTTCCTAGAGATCTCGCGCGAGGAGCTCGCCGCCGACAGCGAGGTCTCCATCCGCAACCTGCACGTCGACGAGCTCGAACCGGCGAAGGTCGGCGACGAGTCACGCGTCTTCGACATCACCTGGGAGTACGTCCAGGCGGGAGGCGCGCTCACCGCCTTCCATCCGGGGCAGGAGGCGCAGGCGACCGACCGCGCGCCGTTCACGCTGCGGCTCGTGGCGTTCCGGCACGGACGAGCGCTCGCCGTCGTGAGCGCCGGCGAGCTGTTCGGCCAGCCGCCCGCGGAGCTCGTCACCCCGCTCGCGAAATCGATCGACGAGCAGATGACGAAGAACCCGCCGCCGAAGAACTAGGCCAAGGCGCGCTTCGGCCGCGAAACGAGCTCGCCGCCGCAGTTCGGGCACACGTGCGCCATTGCCTCGGCGCAGGCCGGGCAGAACGTGCACTCGAACGAGCAGATCGTCGCGTCGTCGCCGTGCGCCAGCGCAGCGCCACAGCGCTCGCAGGCCTCTCTCATCTCCAGTGCCACCCGACTAGCGTACGAGGCGGCGGCGACGCACTAGGCGGCGACCTCACGAAGCTTCTGCGACTCGGCCATCGCCTGGAGCTTCTTCAGGCACTGGTTCTCGATCTGGCGGACGCGCTCGCGCGTGACGTTGAACGTCTTCCCCACCTCGTCGAGCGTCCGCGGCTGCTCGCCGCCGAGCCCATAGCGAAGCTCGAGGATCCGGCGCTCGCGGTACGAGAGCACGGCGAGGATCCGCGAAAGCGTCTCCTGCCGGATGACCTCGTCGGCCGCATCGTCGGGCGCCTTCGCGTTGTCGTCCGCGATGAAGTGGCCGAGCTCGGAATCGTCTTCCTCGCCCACCGGCTTCTCGAGCGAGACCGGTGCCTGCGCGCTGCGCCGGACCGCCTCGACCTCCTCGGGCGTGATCTCGAGCACCGCGGCGATCTCCTCCACCGACGGGTCGCGGCCGAGCTCGGTGACGAGCTTGCGCTCGGTCCGGCTGATCTTGTTCAGCTTCTCGACCACGTGGACGGGCATGCGGATCGTGCGCGCCTTGTCGGCGAGCGCACGCGCAACGGCCTGGCGGATCCACCACGTCGCGTACGTCGAGAACTTGAAGCCCTTGCGGTAGTCGAACTTCTCCGCCGCGCGCACCAGGCCGATCGTCCCCTCCTGGATCAGATCGAGGAACGGGAGGCCCTGGTTGCGATAGTTCTTCGCGATCGAGACGACCAGGCGGAGATTCGACTCGACCATCTTCCGCTTCGCCGTCATGTCGCCGCGCTCGATGCGCTTCGCGAGCTCGACCTCCTGCGCCGCGGTCAGAAGCGGGACGCGGCCGATGTCCTTGAGAAACAGCTGGAGCGCGTCGGTG
This sequence comes from uncultured Thermoleophilia bacterium, assembly GCA_963716435.1. Taxonomy (GTDB): domain Bacteria; phylum Actinomycetota; class Thermoleophilia; order Gaiellales; family Gaiellaceae; genus CAVRUF01. Next base: position 1,419,011 of record OY970312.1, on the reverse strand, counting down.
GAAACCTCGCGCTGGTCGACCGAGAGATCGACGGCTACTTCTTCGGGCTCCGCCGGAATGACCTCGACATGCAGCTCCTCAAGAGCCTGCAGAAACTCCTCAGCCTGAACAGGCTCGGCGCCCAGCTCGTCGAGGAGGGTCGTCACCTGCTCATGCGTGACCGAGCCGTGCTCTTGCCCGAGCGCCACAAGCGCCCGCGCCTCCTCGTGATCGAGCATCGTCAATTCAGACCCCTCAGTAGTGTCCTCGACCCCCAACGCAGACCCCTCCCTCCAAGGTAGACCCCCGCCGTAGCGCCGTCAACGTTTCCAATTGTCGAGGGAAACGCGACAGGAACGCCTGGCGACTGTGCCCGGACCCTTCACCTGTGTCATGGGCCGAATGGCCCATATTGCAGGTGAGTTGGTCCTATTCGATGTCGGCCAATCGTGCGAGTACGCGGGCTGCCTGCTTCCCGTAGAAGCCCTCCTGGTCGGCCGCTTGCGCACGCTCGAGCTGATCGCGCGCCTCGTCCAGGTCGGGTAGCCACAAAAGCATCAGTCCGAGGTGGAAACGGATGAGAGCCGAATTTGGGTTCGCCGCCGCGAGCGGACCGAGCTTCGAAAACGCCGGCGACGGGTCGTCCTTGTCGAAGCTCGCGACCGCCGTAGCGACCTGCGCTTCGAGGCTTTCCGGGTCGGTCTCGACCGCCGTTGCATAGGCAGCGCGCGCGGAGTCGCGGTGGCCCATCGTCTCGAGCGCGCTCCCGTAGAGGATCCAGTCGTCGACGGTTCCACTCTCCTCGGCGTTGCGCCGGACCGTCTCGGTGCGCTTCTTCAGCGGAAGCTTGGAGATCGCGACGGGCACGTCCTCGACCAGGAACACCGGGCGCCCGGGCGGCGAGTGCGGGTTGAGCAGATCCTCGGCGCTCAACGCCGCCGGCGTGTCGGGCTCGCGCATTTCGGCCTCGGCCCACTGTTTGCGCGCCGCGTTCGGATCGCCGCGCGCGAGAAGCGCAAGCCCGTAGTTGAGCCGCGCGACCGCGCTGTCCGGGTACGCGTCGACGATCGCCAGGAGCTGCTCCTCGGTCTGGTCGGGCCAGGCGGTCACCGCATCGCCGATCTGCGCCTCGATCGAGTCCGGGTTCGTCTCCAGGATCTTCTGGAACGCGACGCGGGCGCCGAGCGCGTCGTCCTCCTCGTACTGGCGCTCGGCAGCTCGCAGGCCGCGGGCGAGCTTGTCGTCGCGGTCGATCACCGCAAGCTCGAGCGCCGGCGCCTCCGGGACGAACGCGACGGTGGGCGTCGCACCCCCCGCGTCCTCGCGCTGGAGGAGCGCGGCGGCCGAAACGACGCCGACCGCCAGAACGGCGGCCGCGGAGACGAGGACGATCACACGCGTGCGAGGCGACACAAGGGATCGAGCGTAGCTGCGGCGGCTCGAAGGCCCTCGCTATACTCATTGAAGCAATGGCTTCCTACCGTGAGCTTCCTGGCCCAGGTTCGCGCCGAGATCGACGAGACCGACGCGCTGACTGCACGCGAGCGCCTGGAGTCGGACGCCGTCTTCGTGGACGTCCGCGAGCGCGCCGAGTGGGACGAGGGCCACATCCCGGGCGCGCTGCACATCCCCCGCGGTTCGCTCGAGTCGCGCGCCGAGGGCCTGCTCCCCGACCGCGCCCAGCCGCTCGTCGTCTACTGCGCCTCGGGCAGCCGCTCCGTGTTCGCCACGAAGACGCTCGAGGAGCTCGGGTATGCGCGGGTCGTCTCTCTGACCGGCGGCTTCACGGACTGGAAGCGAAACGGCCTCCCCGTCGAGATCCCGCAGACCCTCGACGCACAGCAGCGGCGGCGCTACAGCCGCCACCTGCTCATCCCCGAGGTCGGCGAGGCCGGCCAGGAGAAGCTCCTGAACGCGCGCGTGCTGCTGATCGGCGCGGGCGGGCTCGGCTCGCCGGCGTCCCTGTATCTCGCCGCGGCGGGAGTGGGAACGCTCGGGATCGTCGACGACGACGTCGTGGACGAGTCGAACCTGCAGCGCCAGATCGTCCACTCGACCGAGCGGCTCGGCGACTCGAAGGCCGAGTCCGCGAAGCAGACGATCGCGGCGCTCAACCCCGACGTGACCGTCGAGGTCTTCGCCGAGCGCCTGACGACCGAGAACGCCGACCGCATCCTCGGCGCAGGCTGGGACGTGATCGTGGACGGCGCGGACAACTTCCCCACGCGCTACCTCCTGAACGACGCGTCGGTCTTCCACGGGATCCCCGTCGTGCACGGGTCGATCTACCGCTTCGAGGGCCAGACGACGGTGTTCTCACCGCACGAGGGCCCCTGCTACCGCTGCCTCTTCCCCGAGCCGCCGCCGCCCGAGCTCGCCCCGAGCTGCGCGGAAGGCGGAGTGCTCGGCGTGCTGCCCGGCATCGTCGGATCGCTCCAGGCGAACGAGGCGATCAAGCTCATCCTCGGGATCGGCGACTCGTTGGTTGGGCGCCTGCTCCTCTTCGACGCGCTCTCGACGACGTTCACCGAGATCTCGCTCCGCAAGGACCCCGACTGCCCCGTCTGCGGCGAGCACCCGTCGATCACCGAGTACATCGACTACGTCGAGTTCTGCGCGGCGCGATGACCCGCGTTCGGATCCCCCCGACGCTTCGCTCCGAGGTGGGCGGCGAGCGTGAGATCGAGGGCACCGGCTCGACGCTCCGCGAGCTCATGGCCGATCTGGCCGCGCGGTTTCCCGGGCTCGGCGAACAGGTCTTGGCCGACGGCGAGATCGCGTCCTTCGTGAACGTCTACGTGGACAGCGAGGACGTCCGCACGCTCGACGGCCTCGACACGCCGCTGCGCGACGGCTCGAGCGTCATCCTCCTCCCGGCGATGGCCGGCGGCGAGCACGCGCTCGCTCCTTCGCTGCTGGAGACGGTCGGCTCCACGCCGCTCGTCGAGCTTCCGCGGCTCGCGCCGCCCGGCGTCCGGCTGTACGCGAAGCTCGAGGGCTCCAACCCGACCGGCTCGATCAAGGACCGCGTCGCGAAGGCGATGATCGAGGAGGCCGAGGCCCGCGGCGAGCTCGGCCCCGACCGCGAGCTGCTCGAGCCGACGAGCGGCAACACCGGAATCTCGCTCGCGCTCGTCGCGAAGCTCAAGGGCTACCGGCTCACCTGCGTCGTACCGCGCAACGCTACGGCGGAGCGGCTGCGGCTCCTCGAGCTCTACGGCGCCCGCGTGATCCTGACCCCTGCCGAGGAAGGCTCGAACGGCGCCGTCCGCCGCGCGCTCGAACTCGCCGCATCCGACGACCGTTACGTGATGCTGAACCAGTACGGCAACGACGCGAACCCGCGCGCCCACTACGAAGGAACCGGCGCGGAGATCGCGGAGGCGCTCCCCCACGTGGACGCGCTGGTCGCCGGCCTCGGAACCGGCGGAACGCTGATGGGGGCCGGCGAGCGGCTGCGCGAGGCGTTCCCGGGGATCACGATCGCGGCCGCCGAGCCGCTCCAGGGCGACCTCGTCTACGGCCTGCGGTCACTCGACGACGGCTACACACCTCCGATCCTCGACGTCTCGAAGCTCGACCGGAAGGTGCTCGTCACGATCGAGGAGTCGGTCGCGGGCACGCGCGCGCTGCTCGCCGAGGAAGGGATCTTCGCGGGCGTCTCGTCCGGAGCCGTTGTCCATGTCGCGCGCCGGATCGGCGCCGAGCTGGGCGTCGGCACGGTCGTCTGCGTCCTCGCCGACGGCGGCTGGAAGTACCTGTCCGCGCCGTTTTGGCACACCGGCGACGCGGACGACGCGAGCCTCTGGTGGTAATCGGCGCCGAGGTCCGCTCGGCGCTCACCGACCACGCCGAGGCGGAGCGTCCCAACGAGTGCTGTGGACTGATCGCCTTGCGTAACGGTGCGGCCGAGCGCTACATCCCCGGGCGAAACGCCGAGCCGAGCCCGTACCGGTTCCAGCTCGAGGTCGATCCCGAGACCTGGTTCCTCGAGGACAAGGGCTACGAGCTCGCCGTCTTCCATTCCCACCTCGCCTCGCCCCCGCGCCCTTCGCGGACGGACGTCGAGAACATCGGCCTCTGGGACGGCCGCCCGTACGTGATCCTCAACGTGCAGACCGGCGAGCTGCTCGCGTGGCGCATCGCCGGCGGCCGGGTCGAGCCCGTCGAATTGACGGGCGAGCGGCCCTAGAGCCGCCCGCCCGCTCGGAGACGCCGGGGGACACATCCGGCGGTTGGAGCCTGGGTCAGGGAACCCGGAAGCTGCGGCTCATCGTCTCGGTATGGACGGAGCAGAAGTAGCGATAGGCGACCCCGCGCTTGATCCTGACGGTCCAGCGAACCGTTCCCTTGTACTCGATCGTAGTCTTGCGGATGACCGCGTCGCCGCGGGCGAGCCAGAAGTTGTGCAGACCCGACGTGTCGGTGACGACGAACGTGTGGACGCCTTTCTTGACGCTCGTGACGAGCTTCCCTTTCGCGTTCTTCAGCGTGATCGTGCGGGTCGGGCCGACCTTGCCGTAGAAGGTCGCACCCTCGGCGCCGCCACCGCCCAGGAGAGCGATGGCGGCGGCTGCGGAGAGGGATGTCACTAGCGCCCGGGGCATTTCCAGGGAGGAGGGGCCACTGAACTTCTCTACGCGGAACGGCCGCGAGTGGATTTCCGCGCGATACTGCTGCGATGGACTGGACCGAAACGGACGGAGCGCTCGAGCGGACCTTCCGCTGCGCGGACTTCCCCGCCGCGATCGCGTTCGTGAACCGCATCGCCGACGCGGCCGAGGCTGCAAACCACCACCCGGACATCACGATCAGCTACCGCAACGTGACCGTCCGCTGGTGGACGCACTCCGAGCAGGCGATCACCGAGCTCGACCGCGAGCTGGCCCGCCAGACCGATTCGCTCTTCCAGGGGTAGCGACCGGCCGACGCGGGGAACACGATTCGGGCATGCGCCGCCGCACGCTCGCCGTCTTCGCGCTCGCTCTTCTTTGGACACCGTCTGCTTTCGGAGCGACGCTCTACGGCGCGCCGAAGTGCCCGATCTTCCCGGCAACGAACGTGTGGAACAAGCGCGTGGACGCGCTTCCGGTCGCGGCGAACTCGGATGCGATCGTGCGGGCGATCGGCGTCGGCGACCACATGCACGCCGACTTCGGCTCCGGCAAGTGGGACGGCGGGCCGATCGGGATCCCGATCACGATCGTCCGCGGAGGCCTCAAGCGCTCGCACGTGCGCTTCGCTTACGCGGACGAGTCCGACCGCGGCCCGTACCCGCTCCCCAAGGCCGTGCGGATCGAGGGCGGCCCGAAGGCCGACGGCGACCGCCACGCGCTGGTCGTCGATCGCGCAACCTGCCGGCTCTACGAGCTCTTCAACCTGCGCAAGAAAAACGGCAAGTGGCGCGCGGGCTCAGGCGCGATCTGGAACCTCAAGTCGAACAAGCTTCGCCCGGCCGGCTGGACATCCGCGGACGCGGCCGGGCTCCCCATCCTCCCCGGCCTCGCGCGCATGAACGAGGTCAAGAACGGCGCGATCAACCACGCCCTGCGCGTGACCGTCGAGGAGACGCGGCGCGCCTACATCTACCCGGCGCGCCACCAGGCGAGCGACCTGACCGGCGCCAACCTGCCGCCGATGGGCCTCCGCCTGCGGCTGCGCGCCGACTTTCCCGTCGCGAGCTATCCCAAGCAGGCCCGCGTGATCCTCGTCGCGCTGCAGCGCTACGGGATGATCGTGGCCGACAACGGCTCGGACTGGTACGTCTCGGGCGCGCCGAGCTCCGGCTGGGACAACGACCAGCTCCATTCGCTGCACGGCGTGTACGGCTCAGACTTCGAGGTCGTGGACACCTCGGAACTGCGGAACGGCTAGCCGGCCGCCTCGACAGCCTCGGGATCGTCCGCGAGGAACTCGACCTCGAGCCGCTCGATCCGCTTGCCGTGGGTGTCGAGGACGCCGAAGCGCAGGCCGTTCCAGAGCACCTCGTCGCCCTGCTCGGCCGCGCGACCCAGCTCGCCGAAGACGAAGCCCGCGACCGTGTGGTAGTCCTCCTGCGGCACCGCCTGGGCGAACTGCTCGTTGAAGTCGTCGATCGGGAAGGTGCCCGCGATGCGGATATGGGTCTCGTCGACCTGCTCGACCGACTCGTCCGGCAGGTCGTACTCGTCCTCGATCTCACCGACGATCTCCTCGAGCAGATCCTCGAGCGTGACGATGCCGGCGACCGAGCCGTACTCGTCCACGACGATCGCCATGTGCTGGTTTTGCGCGCGGAACTCCGGGAGGAGCGCGCCGAGATCCTTCGTCTCGGGCACGACGTAGGCCGGGCGGACGAGATCCTCGATCATCACTTCGTCCACGCCCACGTCGTAGAGCGCCTTGAAGAGGTCGCGCACGTGGAGGATCCCGAGCACGTCGTCGAGCGACTCGCGGTACACCGGATAGCGGGTGTAGGGCGAGTCGATCACGGCCGCGAGCGCCTCGTTCGACGGCAGATCCACGGACAGCGCCACCACCTGCGGGCGCGGGACCATGACCTCGTGGGCCTCCTTGTCCGCGAAGTCGAAGACCTTGTAGACCATCTCCTCCTCGGCCGTCTCGATCTCGCCCACGTCTTCGGCGGAGGCGACGAGATGCCGGATGTCCTCCTCGGTGGAGGCCGTGACCCCGGCGCGCGCGGGAGGAACCCGCAGCATGCGCGCGACCGCACCGGCCGACTTGTCCAGGAGCCAGACGAGCGGGTGCAGGATGCGGCCGAGCAACTCGAGCGGGCGGGCCAGCACGAGCGCCAGCGCCTCGGCCTTTTCGAGCGCGATCGCCTTCGGGACGAGCTCCCCGAGCACGACGCTCAGGTAGGTGAGGATCACGAACGAGATCGCGTACGAGAGCCAGCCCGGCACCGAGTCCCCGAAAAAACTCGACACGAGCGGGGCGCCGACGGCACCGAGCAGGATCCCGAAGATCGTGATCCCGACCTGCACGGTGCTGATGAAGCGCACCGGCTCGTCCATCAGCCGCAGCGCGGTGGCCGCGCGCTTCGAGCCCTGCCGCCCGGCTTCTTCGAGCCGCGAACGCCGCGAGGTGACGAGCGCGTATTCCGCCGCGACGAACACGGCATTGCCCGCGACCAGGGCGAGCACCACGAGGATGCGAAGGGAGTCGCTCACGCCCCGTTCCCCGGGGCGTTGGTACTAGGCGGTAGCTCGTCCAAAGGCGCTTCGGAGGATACCGGAGGGCCCGGTTCCCGTTTGGCCAAAAAAAGGAGTCCTAAAGTTTCTGCGCAATCCTCCCGACTATCATCCTTGACCTGGGGAGCTCACACTGCCGCAAGAAATCACCTGCCTCATAGCCGACGACCACGAAGTGGTCCGCGAAGGACTCCGTCTTTCGCTCTCTCGCGCACCGCACATCCGTGTGGTGGGCGAAGCATCTGACGGAGCCGGGGCGGTCGCTCTCGCGGAACGCCGCCGCCCGAACGTCGTGATCATGGACGTCCGGATGCCCGGCATGGACGGCCTCGAGGCCACCAAGCTTCTGACGGAGAAAGTCCCGACCACGTCGGTGCTCATCTTCACGGCCTACGGCGAGCGCAGTCTGCTCGGCCGCGGCCTCGAGTCCGGCGCGAAGGGCTACATCCTCAAGGAGGCTCCGCACCAGACGCTCCTCCGCGCGATCGAGAAAGTCGCGAGCGGCGAGGGCTACGTCGATCCCGCCCTCATGCCCGACTTCCTCACGCGGGACAAGGAGGAGATGCTGACCCAGCGCGAGCGGGAGATTCTCCAGTTGCTCGCCGACGGGATGTCGAATGCGGAGGTCGCCGCCCGGCTGTTCATCAGCCAGGAGACCGTCAAGAGCCACGTCCGCCACATCCTGGCCAAGCTCGAGGCTGACACGCGGACTCATGCCGTTGCGATCGCGCTTCGCGAAGCGATCATCGACTAGCGCGTCCAACGCGCTACCGGTCATCCTCCTCGCAGGGACGTTCGTCGCTGCGATCGTCGGAGGAATCGGCCTCGCCATCTCGAGCGCGTCCACGGCGGCCGCCGGCCTGATCGTCGCAACCACCTTCGCCGGCGCGTTCGCCGTCTACCTGATCGTCTCGGAGCGGCGCCGCCACGAGTCCGCCGAGGACGAGCTCTCCGGCCAGGCCCGCTTCCTCGAGTCGCTCGTCGGCTCGATGGCCGTCGTCGCCGACCCGAACGAGCCGGGCGAGATCCTCGACCGGACCTGCGCCGAGGCGCGCAAGCTCTTCAGCGCCCGCAGCGTCGAGATCGTCCCCGCCGAGGAGGGCGAGGCCGCCGAGGCGCACGAGATCCCCGGCGGAATCCGCGTGCCGGTCGGCGCGAGCGGCCAGATGCTCGAGCTGCGCCGCTCGGATCCGTTCCCGCGGGTCGATCTGATGCGGGCGACCATGCTGGCCGAGTTCGCGTCGCGCGCGGTCGAGAACGACCGGCTGATCGGCGAGGCCCGCGAGCGCGAGGAGGAGCGGACGCGCCTGACCGAGAGCCTCATCACCGCCGAGCAGGACGAGCGCCGCCGCCTGTCGATCTTCCTCCACGACGGCCCGCTCCAGTCGATGTCCGGAATCGCGCTCATGCACGACGCCGCGCTGGCCGCGCTCGACGAGGGACGGATCGAGGACGCGACCAAGGTGATCCGCAGCTCGCTCGAGCGCGAGCGCGACACGATCCGCACGCTTCGCAACCTCTCGTTTGCGATCGAGCCTTTGGTGCTGCGCGACCGCGGCTTCGCGGCCGCCGTCGATGCCCTCGTGGAGCAGGTCGAGGGCTCGCACGAAATCCGGGTCGATGCGGACGTCGACGTGGGCGAGCAGCTCGCGGAGAAGGCGCAGGTCGCGCTCTACCAGCTGATCCGCGAGGCCGTGAACCAGTCGATCCACCGAAACTCGAAGCGGATCGCGATCACGGTGGCCGCGAACGGCGAAGGATTCACGACCGAGATCGTCGACGACGGCACCGCCGAGCGCCGCCGCGGCGGGATCGACGAGCTCGACGAGCGCGTCCGCGTTCTCAGCGGCCGGGTCTCCGTGGAGACGACCGACACGGGCACCACGGTTCGCGTCGTGCTGCCGCCGTACGTGGGCGCCGCGGCCGAGTAGAATCCGCGCTCGATGTCGAGCGCCACAACCTCCGGGCACCTCCTGTTCGTATCGAAGCCGTCGGGCTACGAGCTGGTCGAGCGCGAGGGCGAGGCACCCGCGCCGGGCACCGAGGTCGAGGCCGGCGACCTGCGCTTCACGGTCGCGAAGATCGGCACGTCGCCGCTCCCCGGCGACTCGCGGCCCTGCGCGTACCTCCAGCCGGTCTAGGCCCTGGGGACAATCCGGCACGCTTTCGGCACGCCCTGTGCCAGACACGTGACGGTTTCGGCGTTACGCTGAAAAGCGAGGGGTGCTCCAAGGGGGGTCCCCGGGGAACGAGTCACGGGTGCGAGTGCATTAACCGGCGGTGACTGCGTCCTCGGCCGCGACGAGGCCAAGTACTAGGGCACTCGCAAGCGTGCTCGTCCAGCCGCCCGTGGAGATTCCGCCCGCGTCCGCGCCGGCGGCCCACACGCCCTCGGCCGCTCGGGCGTTCGCATCGATCGCGAGACCGCCGAGCGTCGTCGTGATCCCGGCGATCACCTCGACGACCGTGTCGCCGTCGCGGCGCTCGACCGGAGCACCCGCGCGGCGCGCCGCTTCGATCATCTCCGCGACCGTCTGCGTCCGCACGCGCTCGCCGAGCGCCTCGTCGGCCACCGCGAGCCACGCGCGGCCGCCCGGCTGGACGGCGATCCACTGCGCCACGTCGATCTCCGACCAGGTCCGCGGCTGATAGATCTCCCCGCGCTCGTTCGTGACCGTCGCGAAGCGCGCGTACGACTGGCCGAGCGAACGGAATTCACCCGGCCCGACCACCGCGGGAGGAGCCGGCATCGCGCGGCCCCAGAACTCACCCATCCCGGCGGTCAGCGTGGCCCCCGCCGCGAGCCCGAGCCGCAGGCCGTCGCCGGTGCTCCACGGGTTCGCGCGCAGGAGCAGCGGCTCCGGCGACACATGCTCCCGCAGCAAATCGCCGCTCCCCTGGAACCCGCCCGTCGCGAGGATCACCGGTTCATCGGGAAGCTCGGCAAGCGCCGAGCCGAGCCTCACGTCGACCCGCGCCGCCAGCGTCTCCGCGAGGCCGCGCGTGTCGAAGCGCAGCCCCGTCGTGAGCGGATTCCCGGTATCCCGCGCGGTCACCGGGGCGCCGAGCGACTCGAGCCAGGCGAGCGCATCGTCGAGCCGCTCCCACACAAGCCGCTGCAGCACGGGATCGCCGTCCGGGCACTCCTCGCGCAGCCGCTCCCACTCGCGGTAGCGCCAGATGAACCCGCCCGAGAGGAGCATCGACCCGCCGGGCTCGGTTCCCTTCTCGTGGACGACGACATCGGCGCCCAGCTCACGGGCGCGCACCGCCGCGGCGAGGCCGGCCATGCCGGCGCCCGCGACGACGACGCTAGACAAGCGAGAAGGTCGCCTTGTGCTCCACGTACTCGATCTTGACGCCTTCGGGGCCCCACACGAACACGGCCTTCGTGTTCGCGGCGTCCACGACATCGGCGATCTGGAGATCGAGGTGGCGCGCCTCGGTGAGGAGGTCGTCCGCCGAGGGCACGAGCACCGCGAGATGGTTCAGAAGCGGCCGCCCCGAGTCGGCGGGATCGCCTGCGTGGAACTCGACGTAGGCCCCGGCGGCCTCGACGCGCGGGGCGCCGTCCGGGCCAGGAGGCGCCTCCGCGAAGCCGAGGTCGATGTACTCCTGCGCCGCACCAGCGGGATCGCGGGAGAAAAGCGCAACGTGGTCGAGGTCGTATTCGACGTCGGTGGGCGCCTCGACGAGCCGGATGACGAGCCCGTCCGGGAGCGTGGACTCCTCGCCGCCGAACTGCTCGCTCGCCGCCTCCAGGTCGTTCACGCGCAGCCCGATGCGCTTCAAGGCGCCGCGCTCGCGCGGGCCTTCGGCGGCGAAGAGCGTCAGCTTCCCGCGCCGGGCGTCCGAGCCGATCAGCGTGAACTTGTCGGTGCGGTCGATCACGTGCATGCCGAGCCCGCGCACCGCCTCGTCGGCGATGCCGTCACGGTCCGCAACCCAAAGCGCAATGTGATCGAGGGAGTCGATGCGCATGAGAACGCTCTAACGACTGCCCGGCCCGGACCGTTCCCTAACGTCGCCCGCCGGCGACCCCAAGCGACTCCGGGGCGGCGCGCAGACGGAGCATCGCGATCACGCCGAGCGCGGGCCCGGGCGCAAGGAAGGCGAACGCCCACTCCCAGCCGACCTCGTCCACGAGGTACGGAATCAACCAGATCGTCGCGATCGTCAGCGTGAAGCCGACGGCGAGCTGGAGCGCCACCGCGGTCGCCACGTAGGTCTGGTCGCCGAGCTCGGTGACGATGGACGAGAACTGCGCGGAGTCCGCGACGACGGTGAAGCCCCACACGAGCCCGACCGCGAAGAGCGCCCAGAGCGGGCCGTTGAACAGCAGCCCGATGGTCAGCGCGCACGTCCCCGAGATCGCCATCATCGCCGCCGTCGTGCGCGTCCGCCCCCAGCGGTCGCCGAGCAGGCCGCCGACCCAGCAGCCGATCGCGCCGATCCCGATCACGGCAAACGTCGCGTAGGCGGCCCTCGCGCCGACCGCCTCGCCCTGCCCCTCGATCGCATCGGTGGCGAAGACGAGGAACCACGTCCACATCGCGTAGAGCTCCCACATGTGCCCGAAGTAGCCGAGGCTCGCCAGCCGCACGCCGCGGTTGTGGAAGACGAGACCCGCCTGGCGCGGCGCGAACACCGCTCTGGGAAACGGGTACGGCCCTTCCGGCACGGCGAAGAACGCGAGCAGCCCGCCGGCGATCGTCAGCACCGAGGTTGCGTAGACGACCGTCTCCCACTCGAGGCCGCCGAGGCCGTTCACGAGATGCGGCAAGGCCGAGCCGAGCGTCAGCGCCCCGACGATGATGCCGAGCGCCGTCCCCCGTCCCTGCCGAAACCAGGTGGACATGAGCTTCAGCGCCGGCGGGTAGATGCCGGCCAGAAAGAAGCCCGTCAGGAAGCGCAGCGGCAGCGCGCCCTCCGGGCCGTCGGTGAGGACGAGCGCGGCATTCGCCGCCGCGGCGCCGATCGAGCCGCCGAGGAAGACGATCCGTGGCGACATCACGTCCGCGAGGTTGAGGACGCTCGACGTGACCGCGCCGGCAACGAAGCCGAGCTGCACGGCGATCGTGAGCCAGGCCGCGCCGGTCGAGCCGAGATCCCAGTCGACGCGCAGCTGCGGCACGACGGCGGACGCCGAAAACCACGTCGTCATCCCCAGGATCACCGCGCCGGAAAGCAGCGCGAGCGCCCGCCAGCGGCCCTCAGCCATGCGCGAACGATACGACCGGGCGGGCGGCCCCGGGTAGAGACCGCCCGCCCGTCGCCTTGGGGCCTAGGTGAACTTCACCGTCAGTTCGTGCAGCGTGCCGTCATCCAGCCGGATGGACAGCTTGCGGCACGTGTTCTTCCACGAGTTGGATGAGCTCCACGAATACGTGTACGTGCTGCTCGAGTAGCTGAGCGAGCCGCTCGCATTCGACGCGGATCCCATCAGGGCGCCCGTCGTGCAATTGACCTGCTGCGTCGTCGGCGTCCCATCGAGGACTCCGAGGCCGTAGTTGCCACCGAGGCTGAACTTGACCGCCACGCTCTTGCCGGCCTTGCCGCTCGAAGGCGGCGACACCCACGTGAACGGCCACACGACGTCGTAGGTATGCGTGAGAACGGTCATGTTCCCGGCGTTGTCCACCGCCGTGACCGAGTACGTGTGCGAGCCGATCGGGCCGGTCGTCACAACCGCCGGGCCCGAGCAAGACGACACGCCCGAGGCCGCGTCGATGCACGAGTACACCGGAGCGACGGAGGAGTTGAGTTCGATCTGCTCGCCCTGCGACGGCGTCGTGATCGAGATCACCGGACCGGCCGCGTCGATCGTGAACGACTTCGACTTCACACCCTCCACATTCCCCGCGTTATCGGTCGCATGGAACTGGATCGTGTGCGAGCCGTCACCGGACACCACAAGCGGCGCCGAGTAGGTCGTCCAGCCGCCGGCGTCCAACAGGTACTCGATCGACGCGATCCCGGAACCGCCGGCGAAGTCGTTCGACGACAAGGTCACCGTCGTCGGACCCGCGTAGTAGCCGTTCACCGCGGCCGGGCTCAACGTCGCCTTGCTCGACGGCGCCGTCCCGTCGTTGGTGAACGAGAACGTCTTCGTCGTCTCGATCAGGCTCGTCATATCCACCGAGCGATACGTGATCGTGTGCGGACCGTCAGTCGGAACCGGGAACGGGCCCGTGTACGAACGCGTTCCGCTGCCGTCCACCGTGTACTGAAGACCGGCGACGCCCGAGCCGAGCCCATCGGTGCCGGTCAGCGTCACCATCGGCGAACGGTAGAAGCCACCCACAGCCGGCGGCGACAACGAAATCGCCGTCGTCGGCGCGTTGCCATCCACATTGAAGACGAGCGACTTGATCGCCTCCACGTTCCCGGAATTGTCGGTCGCCCGGTACTCGAGAAGCCGCGCGCCGTCGCCGGTGACGACGAACGCGGCCGAGTACGTCAGCCACGCGCCGCCGTCGAGGCGGTACTCGATCTTCTGGATCCCGGCGTTGCCGGCACCGTCGTTCGACGTGATCGTCACCGTCGGGTTCCGCCACCAGCCGAGGTTCAGCGTCCCCGAGAGGACGGCTGTCGAGACCGGCGCGGTCGTGTCGATCTTGAACGTGGTCGAGCCGGAGCCGACGTTCCCCGCGTTGTCGGTCGCGCGGTAGTCGACCGTGTGGGAGCCGTCGCCGGTGACGACGAACGGCGCGCCGTAGGCAGTCCACGCGCCGCCGTCCACGCGGTACTCGGTCGAGGCGAGCCCGGAGGTTGCATCCGACGACGAGATCGCCACGGTCGGGTTGTGGTAGAAGCCGCCGACCGCCGGTGGCGAGAGCACGGCCGACACCGAGGGCGCGGTCGCATCCCGTTTCAGCGAGACCGAGACCGGGCCGGTCGTGCCGCCGTCGCTCGTCGCCGTGCAGCTACGCGTGAACGAGCCGTCCGTGGAGAAGGACTCGTCCGCGCAGCCGGTCTGCGAGGTTGCGTTCTCGACCGTCCAGTCGAGATTCACGGTGGAGACGTACCAGCCGTTCGTCCCGTCCGGCGAGGCCGGGTTGAGCGTGTAGCTCACGCCCGGAGCCGGAACGGCGAGGCTGCAGACGCCGGTCGCCGTCTTCGTCGCATCGCTCTCGGACTTGGCGGTCAGCGTGATCTGCCCGGTTGCGTCGCTCCCGGCGGTGCGGGTGACGTAGACGGGCACGTTCGTCGACTCACCGAACTTCGCGGTCGCGAGCGCGTTCACGAGCTCGGCCGACCAGCCCGCCCCGGTGGACGAGACGGACAGCCGGTAGATGTCGCTGCCGAGGAACGCGGTCTCGTCCTGCGGGTGCGGATTCGTCGGCAGCGTCGCCTGCGCACCCGTGTTGGTGAGGTTGAAGTTGCAGGTCGCGTACTGGCCCGGGACGCTCTGGTTCGCGGCCGGGTCGAGCGCGACGCCGCGCGTGTGCGGACCGGCGCCGTCGAGCGACCGGACGCCCAGCGTGTACGTGAGAACCCCGTCCGCGTCCTTGGCCACGTCGATGACGTAGAAGTGGAGGCGGTTCGGGGTGTCCTCGTACTCGTACTGCGTGCCCGAGCTGAGGCCCGCGTTGAAGGTCGCGTCGTTCAGCTGGCGCGGATCGCCGATCGACACCATCGCCTCCGTCCCGTCGGGCCGGATGAAGTCGACCTTGCTGATGTCCTCAGGATGCGCGTCGATCACCCACACGAAGCACGTGAACGTCCCGCACGAGGACGACTCGGAGGTCTTCGTCTTCGCGATCAGCGCGCCGTGGCCCGGCGCATACGTGTCGTTCCCGATCCGCTGGACGACCTCCATCGTGTAGCCGTTGTAGTTCGAGTTCCCCGGACACAGCGGGTTCGTGTTCACGCTGCACGCCGGTGACTTGTCCACCGGCGCCGTTCCGTCGAGGGTGATCTGGAAGCCGCCCACGTTGCCGGGTCCCGGCTCCACGTTGCGCGCCTTCACCTTCGCCACGGCCATGCCCGAGGCGGCGAGGCCGTTCCGGTTCAGCCGGACGACCTGTGCGAGCGGCAGGAACCCGAGCTTCACGCGATTGCGCAGGTTGTGGTTCGAGCCGAGCGAGGCGCCCATCGTCGGCGGGATCTGCCAACGCGTGTGGGTACCCCCGGGCCCGTTGAACGAGCCGCGGCTCATCATGTCCCACGGCCCGGTGGCGGTTCGCTGCGGCGGGACGTTGAACGGGTTGTTGTAGTTGTCCGCGATGCCGAGGTTGTGGGAGAGCTCGTGGGCGTACACCGCCATGCCGGAGCTCTCGGTCTCGATCGAGTTGTTGCCGCTCGCGTTCGGCCACATCGAGGCGCCGGACGCCCACGAGGTCCACGGGACGTAGCGCGTCCGGACCCAGTTGGGCAGCGTCGTGTCGTAGGCGTGCGGCCCGAATGCCTCGGGGACCGTCGTCTGCGTGAACTTCATCTCGCCGAACTCCTGCCAGGAACCGCTCTCGTCCTGGCCGGCGCCGACGTAGAAGATGTTGTCGTAGGTGTTGATGACGGGCAGCCCGACCTCGGCGAGCCAGGCGGCGCGCGCGTCGGTGCGGATGTTCTTGTTGCACGGAGTGACGGTCGGCGTCGGACAGCCGGTGCCGCTCGAGAAGTCCGTGACGAAGTACTGGTACATGTTGAACGGCATGCGGTACGGCCCATATGCGTCGAGCTGCACGCCGTAGCGGCCGAGCGAGTCCTCCATCCAGTACTTGTTCATCGTCTGGAAGTGGTTGAGCATGCTCGGCGTGTTCAGGAAGTCGCGGTAGAACTCGGGCACGTCGTCCCGCGGCACGCCGCCCACGCCCGGCTGCGGATTCCCGAAGATCGTCGATTCGGAGGGCTGGGAGATGACGAACGGCTGGTCGGGGTAGTCCACGACGACCAGCGCCACCTTGAACTTCTTGACGCTCGGGGCAATCGCGGGATTGGCCCAGTCCGTCCCGGGGACGGGCGAGTACTCGGCCCAGGTCATGTCCGGCTGCCAGGCCGAGTTTTGTGGGTCGACCGGCGGCGGTGTCTGCGCGCCTCCGATCGGGATTACCGCCAGCCCCATGACGACCAAGCCCAGCAGGAATCCAATGCGTGTCCCTCTCCGTGCCCTCATCCCGTGCTCCTCTCCGGTGCGCAGCTTCGAATTGCGAACGTGAGGACAATAGGCAATGGCGCGGCCGCTGCCAAGGGCCGGGACCGACTAGTTGGCGAGCGCGGCGCCGAGCACGGAGCCCGGATCGTCCAGTTCGCGCTCGAGGCTCGGCGCGTTCCGCAGCGGTGAGCGACCGGATCGGTCGGCGCGCGATCGCTTCGAGCGGCACTCCTCGGCGCGCGAGCACGAGCTTCAACGCAGCCTGGAGCGGATAGCGCTGCACCGCGTCGCGAACGACGCCGAGGTGCGCAGCGCCCTCGTCCGACGGCTCGCGGACGACCGCGGCGACGAGCTCGGGGAAGCCGGCTGCGAGTCCTGAAACCGCGCCGATCGCGCCGGCGCGCATCCCCTCGGCGATCAGCGTCTCCGGCCCGACGAAGATGTCGAGTCCGTCGATGAGATACGGCGCGAACGCCTCGTACGGCGAGTCGGAGACCTTGAGTCCGGCGAAATTGTCAGCGGCCTCGCGCAGGCGCGCGAGCACGGCGAGCGGAACCGGGTACCCGGCCCTGGCCGCGAATTCGTAGACGTAGAAGGGCAGCGGCGCGCAGGCGGCGGCCGCGTCGGAGAAGTGCGCGAAGAGCGAGTCGTCGTCGTAGGCGAAGTACGGCGGCCCGATCACGGCGACCCCGTCGGCGCCGGCTTCGGCCGCGTGCGCGGAGAGCGCGACCGTGTCGGCGGTCGTCTGCGCGCCCGCGTGGACGATCATCGCGAGGCCCCCGTTCCCGGCCGCGACGAAGTCCTCGGTCACGTGGCGGCGCTCCTCGGGCGAGAAGAGGATCCCCTCGCCGGTCGTCCCGAGGACGAGGAGCCCGTCGAGGCCTGCCTCGGCGTAGAAATCGACGAGCGGGCCGATGCCGCTGCGGTCGAGCGTGTCGCCGCCGTTCGTGAGCGGCGTGACCGACGCAGCGAGCGCGCCGCGGATCAAACCGCAGCCCTCGCGTGCTCGGCCAGCCGTTCGAGCCCACGCTCGAGATCGGCGTCGGCCATGCAGAGCGAGACGCGCAGCATCCCGGCGCCGCCCGGCCCGAACGCGTCGCCGGGCGCAACCGCGACGTGGCGCTCCTCGAGCAGCGAGTAGGCGAACTTGTTCGCGTCGCCCCCGCCCGGGACGTTTACGACCATGTAGAAGCTCCCGCCCGGGTGGATGTAGGAAACGCCCTCGCGGTCCAGGATCTCCTCGGCGAGGTCGCGGCGGTGCTTGAACGCAGCGCACATCACGGCCACGTTGTCCTGCGGGCCCGAAAGCGCGGCCTCGGCCGCCTTCTGGGAGACGCTCGACGGACAGGCGATGATCGCCTCGAGCGCGACCGTCGCGCGCTTCACGATCGCGTCCGGCGCGACGAGATAGCCCATCCGCCAGCCGGTCATCGAGTAGCTCTTCGAGAATGTGTAGAGCCCGAGCACGCGTTCCGCGGCACCGTCCAGCGAGCCGGTGGTCACGTGGTCGCCGTCGAAGACGAAGTCCTCGTAGGCCTCGTCCGAGATGAGCCAGAGATCGTGCTTCTGCGCCACGGCCAGGAGTGCCTCCACCGTCTCGCGCCGGTGGACGCCGCCGGTCGGGTTCCCCGGGCTGTTCGTGACGAGAACGCGCGTGTTCGGCCTGATCGCCGCCTCGAGCGCGTCGAGGTCGGGCTCCCAGCCGGCCTCGGGGAGAAGCGGGTAGCGCTGGATCTCGCCGCCGAGCGAGAGCGTCGCCATCTCGTACACCGGCCAGGCCGGATCGGGAATGAGCACGCCGTCGCCCTCGTCGAGCACCACCTCGAGCGCCCCGAAGAGCGCGCACGACCCGCCGGCGGCCGCGATGACGTTCTCGGCCGAGCAGTCCAGTCCGTTCCGTGTCCGCACCTTCTCGGCGATCAGGTCGCGCAGCGTCCCGAGCCCCGCAGTCGGCGTGTAGCGCGTGAACCCCTCGCGCGCCGCCTGCGCCGCCGCCTCGACGATGTGGTCGGGCGTCGGGAAGTCGGGTGCCCCGATCTCCAGGTGGATCGCGTCCGGGATGGTCAGCGCGAGGTCGAAGATCTCGCGGATCCCCGAGGGCGGCACGGTCGCAAAGCGGGCGCTCGTCTGCGTCATCGTCCGAACAAGCTTCGCAGGAAGAAGGTCAGGTTCGCAGGGCGTTCGGCGAGACGGCGCATGAGGTACGGGAACCAGTCGGGCCCGAAGGGCGTCGCGACGAGCACCTTGAAGCCGCGCTCGAGGAGCTCCTCCTGGAGCTGGCCGCGGATGCCGTAGAGCATCTGGAACTCGAACCGCTCGCGCTCGATCCCCTCCCGCTCCGCGAACACGATCGCGTGCTCGATCAGCTTGTCGTCGTGCGTGGCGATGCAGGTGTGGCCGATCTCGCGCAGCATCCGCTCCATGAGCGTCACGTAGGCGGCGTCGATGTCGGACTTGTTCTGGAGCGCGACCTCCGGCGGCTCGAGGTAGGCGCCCTTCACGACCCGCAGGTTCGGGCTGAGCGGCGTCAGGTCGGCCAGGTCGTCGGGCGTGCGGTGCAGGTACGACTGGAGGACCGTGCCGACGTTGTCGAGCCCGTCCGCGCGCAGGCGCTTGTAGAGGCGCAACGTCACGTCCACGAGGCCCGAGTACTCCATGTCGATGCGGATGAAGTTCCCCAGCTCGGCCGCCTTCGTGACGACTCGGCGCAGGTTCTCGTACGCGATTTCCTCGCTGACGTCGAGCCCGAGATGCGTGAGTTTCAGCGCGACGTTCGTGCGCAGCCCCTCCGCGTCCAGGCGCTCGAGCACGCGCTCGTACTCGTCAGCGACCGCGCTTGCCTCGGCCTCGGTGAGCACGTCCTCGCCGAGGATCGTCGTGTTGGTCGCGAATCCGCGCTGGTCGAGGACACGGAGCACCGGGATCGCCTCGTCGAGCGTCTGCCCGGCGACGAAGCGGGCGGCGCCGAGCTTCATCCCGAAGCGGTTCACGAACCGCTGCACGATCTTCGACCCGGCGGCGACGAGGATCAGCTTGCGGGCGAGGTTGTTCACAAGCCGGCGCACCGGCGGAGTCTACGAGCCGCCGAACAGCGTGAGCTCGGGCTCGCGCTCGCCGCGGAGAACCTCGAGGTCGATCTCGACGCAGCCGATCCCGCGCGCCTCGGCGAGCGTGGCGGCCTGCGGCTTGATCCGCTGGGCGACGAGGAGCCCGCGAATCTCGTCGAACTCGGGGTGGAGCCGGAGCCGCTCGAGGTAGCGGACGAGCTGCTCGACCGCGTCGATCCCTGCGATGCGCTTTACCTCGACCGCGACGAACCCGTCGTCGTCGTCGCGGCACATGAGATCGACGGGGCCGATGTCGGTCGGCCACTCGCGCCGCACGAGCCGAAGCCCGGGCTCCAAGGCGCCGGGCCGGTTGGCGAGCTCGGCCTGGAGATCCTTCTCGACGCCGTCCTTCTCGAGCGCCGCGGCCTCGCCGAACTCGTGCTCGACGTCGGAGAGCACCTCGAGCACGCGGATCTCGAGCTTGTCCTCGGTCTTCCCGGCGCGCTTGCGCACAACGAGGCTCGTGAGCGGCTCGCCCTCGGTCTCGATCACCGTCGGCGGCGTCATCCAGTTGAGCGGCTTGACAGAAGGCCCACCACCATCCGACCAGACCATGAACGTGCCGTCGCTCTTGATCATCAGCAGACGCACCGCCTCCGGGAGGACGGTGCTTAGGCGTCCGGAGTACGAGACCTCGCAGCGGGCGACGATGAGGCGCACCGGCGGACCGTACCGTCCGTTCCGGACACGGGTGCGACGGCCATTCGCTACCGCGCCGGGACTTGACGACGCGCCCCCGCATCGGTTTTCTTGAACCCATGCCTGGTCTCCCCGTCGATATCTACTGCCGCGTCTCCCGCGTCGGTGGCCGCGAGCACCTGATCTCCCCCGAGGAGCAGGAGCGCGACGCACGGGCCTTCGCCAAACAGCGCAAGCTCGTGGTAGGCGAAGTCCTCACCGACCTAGACCGCAGCGGGGGGACGCTCGAGCGGCCGGGCCTCCAAGCTGCGCTGGAACGAGTCCGCACCGGCAAGTCGGGCGGGATCGTCGTCGCTTACCTGTCGCGTCTCACGCGCGAGACCTCGCAGGGGCTCGCCCTGATCGAGGAGGTCCGCGAAGCGGGCGGGGACGTCTACGCGCCGAACCTCTCCGACCACACGACGGCGGACGGGCGGATGCTCAACACGATCCAGCTCGCCATCGACGCCGGGATGCGGGAGCGGGCCAAGGAAGGACTCGCCCGAGCCCGAGAGCGTGCGATCGCCAACGGGATCCCGGTCACCAACCGCCCCGCGGTCGGCTATCGGAAGCGACCGGACCGCGGATACGAGATCGACCCGGAGATCGCGCCCGTCATCCGGGAGGTCTTCGAGCGCCGCGCGATGGGCGCGGGACCAACCGAGCTGGCACTGCTCCTCGAGGAGCACGGCGTCCACACCTCGCAGGGTTCTGCGACGTGGTCGAAGCAGGCCGTCCAGAACCTGATCAACAACCGGACGTACCTAGGGGAGCTTCGCTCCGGCGAGTTCAGCAACCCGAGTGCGCACGAACCCATCGTGGACGAGCCCCTGTGGCTCGCGGCGCAGCGACCGAACCCGGCACCGACGCGCAGGCCGACGTCCAGCACGTACACCCTCTCGGGGATCCTCCGCTGCAAGGCGTGCGGGTACTGCATGCAGGGCACGACCACGAGCCGAGGCAAGCGGATCTACCGCTGCAGCAAGCGGCACGCCGGTGGCCTGTGTCCCTCCCCCGCCCGGATCTTCGCCGACGTCATCGAGCAGGACGTCGAGACGCGGTTCCTCACCATGAACATCCGCACAGAGTCTCGGACCGACGCGCCCGACCTCTCCGCCCTCGAGGCGCAGCTAGAGCGTGCCGAGCAGAGGCTGGCCCAAGCGCTCGCGCCCGAGGCGCAGGACGCGCTCGGGGACCGATGGACGGCGACGGTGAAGGAGCGCCGCGTGGAGCGGGAGCAGATTGCCGAGACCCTCGGTCAGGCCCGCCTCCATGATCAGCCGAGGCCGGGGATCGTCGCACTGCAGCCGCGATGGGAGTCAGGCGAGCTGACCGTCCAGGAGAAGCGGGAGTGGCTCGCGTGGTGGTTCCCGGCGATCACGGTCGACCGCGAGAAGAAGATCGACCTCGCTCCCGACATCGACCCGGCGATGCTCTCCCGCCGCGGGTACAAGCGCGCGCCGACGCTCCAACCCCTCTAGATACTTCCTGCGTCGGCGGACGCATGGTTTGTTTTCGGGTGCCTATTCAGGCAACGACCGGAGGTGACCATGCCCGTCAAGAAGCAGACCCCGAAGAAGAGCAAGTCGAAGAGCCTGCCCCTGACCGCCGACGAAGCCGCTCTCGTCAAGACGCTGGTGCGGCCGAAGGAGACGCCGTGCGGCTGCGGGTGCGGGACGATGACTCCCGCTCGGTTCCGACCTGGCCACGACTCGCAGTTGCTCGGCCGATTGAGGGCGACGCTCGCTGCCGACGACGACAAGGCGAAGCGGGACGCGAAGGCTGCGCTCGTCACGCTCGGGTGGGAATCGAAGTAGCCCGCCGTCACCGCATGCCAACCGATGAGGTCCCTGCCGCCAGGGGGCCTCGTCGTCTTACGGGCCGGACGTCGTCACGGACCGCTGCACCCCGCCTGGGACCGGTGCAACCCCGGTCACCCCCGGAGAAGGCCGGACATCGCCCCGTAGAGGGCTGCGCGTGGCCGGTCGGGGGCTACGCCTTGAAGTTCCGGATCGCCTTCATGAGCTTCATCCCGGTGGGCCAGGAGAGCTGCATCTCCGTCGTACTCACACCGATACAGACCCTGGAGGTTCGACGGGATCGGCAGACGCTTGTCCCAGACGAGCACGACCTGCCGGTCGTACAGCAGGAACGCGGCACCGATCTCGATGAGGACGTTCTCGTTGATCGTGTAGTCGCCCGCCTCGTTCTTGTGCTTCTCGGATGCGCTGACGACGATCACCCCGACGTCGCACCGCCGCATCGCGTCGAAGACCTTGTCCGGCACCGGGATGGCCGTCGTCTCCTCGTCCTCGGCCACCTCGTGCTCGATGTTCGCCACGTCGAGCATCGTCTCGACCTGCTCCACGATCCCCATGTTGTCGCTGTGCGCGATGAACGCACGGAGCCGCTCCAGGGGAGGTGGAGGGGTGGGAGGCTCGTCTCCGTTCTCGGGCGATCCCTCCTCGATGACCTCTTCCTCCTCCGGAGTCTCGTCGCCCTGCTCCTCGTCGCCAGGCGGATCGACCGGCGAGGTCCACGGAGGTGCGCTCGGTCCCGCCTCGATGTGCGCCTTGAGCGCCGTCTTGTTCACCTCGAGGCGCGTCTGCTGTCCCCTGCGACCGAGCGTGAGCGTGCCGAACCCGGCAGCCTCGGCCAGATAGAAGAACGTGACCGAGTTATCGCGGATCGTGTTCTCGTTGTCCGTACCGAGAACGTCCGCGTGGTGGGAGTGCCACTGTGCGCCGACGTCAGAACCTGTCACGGCGTCGAACCCCTGGTGGTGGACCCACTCGAGGATCGAGCGGTACGGGACGATGCTGTCGAGGATCTGCCGGAAGACGTCCGCCTCGCTGTCCGGGTTCCGGGCCAGCTCCCAGCCGAGGGTCGTGAGCTTCAGACGATCGCCTTCCTTAGAGACGACGCGCCAGGTCTGGTAGGCGCTGACCTTCCGGCCGTCGAGCGTGGCGGAGCCGAGTGCGGCCTTCGCCTCAGCGATCGTCGCCCCGGCGGGCTTGTTTTTCAGGTAGCCGACGATGTTCTTGACGTCGTCGGCGGTGGTCTTCAGGGGGAGCGTCATGTTCTCGTGTCCTTCGTTGCTTGGCATCAAGGGGGTACAACCCCAGTCGATACGGTAGAGACGCTCTCGGACGGCCCCGCAAAACGACGAGGCCCCCGGCCGGTTCAGCGGGAGCCTCATCTCTTGCGGGTGTTGCTGTTTCCTGCCCGTCCGGACTAGCCGGGTTGGGGACTAGGCGAACGGGTCCGGCTTCGGCGGCGGCGTCACCTTTCGAAGGGCGCGTGCCAGAAGCACGCTCCCGGCGACCGAAGGCTCGATCTTCCCCTCGATCACCTGCCTGGCCAGATCCGCGGCCGAGGGGCCTCGGTTGGTCTTGGCGATCTCGATCAGTGCGTCGTACTCGGCGCGGTTCAACCGGTTCCTTAGGTGAGGAACCCGGCGGAGCCGACCTCGTAGACGCCGTCAGCGTTCCGAATGTGCATGAGCGCTGTGAACTCCGCTCGCACGTTCGTGGTGTTGTTCTTGAAGCCCGTGTACGGATCGAGGTCGATCTTCAGGGCTCCCCGGTACAACGTTCCCGCCATCACCGGGTCGATGATCAGCGGGTCCGGTGCCGACTTCGCCTCAACGACCCGAAGGCTCCACGGAGAGGTCGAGTTCGTCGCTCCCAGGGGGAAGACGTACCCGCCGTCGTCCGTGGTCAGGTCAAGCGTCGCCGCATCGATATGCGACAGCGCCAGCGTGGTCGGGTTGGCACCCAGCGCCCGAGCAGCAGCCAGACCGTTTCTGATCTTGGCCACCTGGTCGTCGCCGGTCGATCCGGCAGGCGGACCGGCCGCGTAGATCTGCTGGATCACGTGCTGGTCGAGCTTCTCGTTCAGTTGCAACCGCATCTCCGAAGCCAGGAACGACATGAGCGTCGTGTCCGCCTCGAAGATCGCGTTCGGCACGTCGGAGATGACCACCGCGAGCTGGACGAGATCCTCGTCGACTGACTCGATCGACACGTCGAGCTCTGCCTTCGGAGTCGTGGCCGTCGGGTCACGCTGCACGCTGCCGGTCACCGAGCGAGAGCCCGACTGCCGGAAGTCGTGAATCGACAGGGAGTTCCCCGCGTCCCGGCTCGGGAAGACCCCGAACAGGTAGTTCTCGTCCGTTGCGAACCGGACGAACGGAGCCTCCGTGCGGTACTCGTCCGCGGTCGGAAACGACTCGACGTTCTTGCCCCGCAGGACGGTGCCCAGCGGTACCTCTGCGGTGAGCGCCTTGCCGCGGGTGAGCTTCACGGCAAGCTGTTCCCAGCCGCCGGTCGGACCGTCCTCGCTCCGGAACGCCTTGCCCGTGAGCTGGTCCATGCGGTTCTCTGTCTCGACGCGCTCGAGGATGGTGTTCAGCCTCGACTGCTCGTCCACCGTGAGACTGCGGTTCTGGAACTTGGCCTTAGCGGTGATCGCCTTGCCCTCATCCAGAAGCGCCTTCTTCTTTTCGTTCGTCATTCAGTCCCTCCTAAGGGACTCGCGCACCCTCTGACGGCGACGCCTCAAGCCGGTGACCTTGTCCCGCCCTGCGGGATCCTCGGTACGACTCCTGGGCTAGCCGGAGGTACGGCACCTATCGCGTTGCTTGGCAGGTCGGTGCGGTCCAGCCGTTCAAGATTCTTGGGTCTAGCGTTTCGGATCGCAGAGCGGCAAGATCATCGCCATGCGCTCCCTCGGTGCAGCCCGAACGGTCGAGCAGTGATCCTCGCGACCTTCAGCCTGTTCGCGTTCGGTCTTGGGTTCGTTCCTGCCGCCGTGCTTCTTTGGGTCATGTTCTCAGCGGACGGGACAGACAGCGTGCTCGGCGCGATCATCATCACCCTCGTCGTCGCGACCGTAGCCGGACTTATTTTCGAGGCTGTTGCAACCGCGGGCCTGGGGTAGCCGCGCTAGACCTCCTAGTCGGCGCAGCCTCGGTCGCCCCGCTCCTGGAGCATGACCTCTGCCTCCTCGAGGAGACGACGACCCTCCCGCTCGGGACGGTCCGCGACTGACGGGCGACTCATCCCCCGCTTCGCGGAGGTGGGTTCTGGCGACTCAGTCGAAGTCGCCGGGAACTCTCTGTCCACTCAGCGCCTCCTTCCCGGATACGAACAAAGATTCGTAGACCGTTAGGCCCTACGACTGCCGTGTGAGCGATCCGGGGCGACGGCTGTCGTGTGTCTCTCTCATGGGTACATCGACCTTCCCCCCGCTCCTGGTCAGGGCCATTAGCCGCTGACGGCGAAGTCGACGTCGAGTAGCGAGCTTTCCGTACTGACGTTGCCTCGCCCTACGTGTGTGTCGAGGGATTCCGGTTCCCTCCCCTCGCGACGCCGTAGCTCGAGCGCGGAGACCTCGGTGATGGAGCGCTCGCGGTAGACGATCGGTTCCGGTTCCGACCAGAACCAGACCTCGATCCTGTTGCCATCTAGCCTCCGGATCTGACGAACGGTCGGATGCACAGGCGGGTAGGTCACGACCTCCCGCCGCTCGGAATCAGTCAGCCGGTGTCACCCCGCCGCAGGCGTGGTCGCCGCAAGGTGCAGCCATCAGAAGGGACTCGCCTCTCTTTCGTTGATCCACTCGTCTCGGTCCTCCGGGTCGAGTCGGCCGTCAGCGATCCGCTTGTCCGCTGCTGCCGCATATCTCTCCCGGTCGATGTCCCGGCCTTTCGGCGGGGGACCTACTTCTGTATCTAGTTGGTTTGAGGAGTTGCTGAAGAGTTTTCGGGCAACCGGTTGCACCTTCCGTGGGGCAACCCGTTGCACCTTCCGGCCGTCCTGCCGCTTGGAGGGTGCAACCCGTTGCACCTTCCGTTCCTTGGTGGCGGGGAACCGAGCGATCTTCCGGCTCGGCTGGTTCCGCTTGCGCTCGACCTCGAGGTAGCCAGCCTCCTTCAACTCGGCCAGGCCGTACTTCACGCTGCGCGGCGAGTAGCTCAGATCCCGACCGATCCGCTCGACGGTCGGCCAGCACCGGCCGGTCGTGTTGTCCATGTAGTCGGATAGCGCCGCAGCCACGGCTTTCGCGCGCGTGGACAGTCGGTGCTCCTCTCGAACCGCCTTCCTCCACCTGATTGGGAGGGGAACCTCCCGTCGCTCTGACATTCCTGAACCTCCTGGTCTAGATGACGGAGAGGCAGGGCCAGAGGCATCTAGTCCTCTGACCCGGCCATCTCCACCGCAAGGGCGACCTGGGCAAACGCGCCCGGGGTCTCGTCGGCAGTCCGGGTCCGCCGACTGGGTGTGATCTCACGGGGCGACCGGAGACCAAGTCCCTCCGCCGCGGACTCGAACCGCGGTGCTCCCCTCGGGTGCGTAGTCCCGACTGTGGAGCGGAGGGCGCAGTGAATAAGTACGCCCGAGGCGCACTCACCCCGGAGGCAACCGGGGTGGCCCCTCGACGCTTGCCGTCGAGGAAAGTCGGAAGGGTCACGGCGCTATCGCGCGCGCGCGATCCGTCTTCACTTTTACGTCAGGAGCAGTAGCGTCGGGTGCCGGTTAGGTGACGTCGAGCGTGATCTGCACGGCCAGCCCTACGACCAACACGAGTGTGAGAGCCACGATCGCCCAGGTGAGCCGGATCATCGACGTGGCCTGCTTCGTCGCGGTCTCGTTGTAGGCCGCGATCGTCGTGTGCAGCCGATCGGTCGCGTCGCTGCCCGACCACTCGCCCAGCGTTCTTTCGCCGTTAGCCAGGGTCATGCGACCATCGTAGGCCAAAGCTCCGTGGAAGCCCGTCCCAACGCGACGTCGTGGCCGACGTGGGCCAGGACGGGCCTCCGTCGCGAGTCGTCTATCTCGCTAGTTCACCCCGAGACGGAGCTGACCCCACCGGAGTTCGGCTTCATCCTTGAGCTGGCCGAGTGCGAAGACGAGGTTGCCGACCTCCGCCGTCGAGTAGCCGTCGAAGTGACCCTCGGCGCACAACTCGAGGGCGTCACGCTGGACGACCTCCTGCAGCGCCGCCAGTGCTTCCTTGATGCTCGCCATCCCGATCTCCCTTGCGGTTCGGTTCGGGACCCGAAAGGTCCCCTCACCTATACGTCAGGATCGGTAGCGGACATATGTTCGAGGGCATCGTCAACCGCTCTTCTCATGAGGAAAAGAGCTAACGAGCGGGACTCGGTCGCTCAGTCGAGATCGAGGGCGATTTCGACCTCGAGACGGTCGTCGCACCCATCACACGGCTGGCTGATCGTGTGCACGAGGTGGTTCTCGCCGGGAGGCAGATTCGCTTCCGCAACGATGTCGCTGAGCTTGAACGAGTGGTCGGTACCACACTTTCCGCACTTGATGCCGATCAGGGTTTCATCGACTCTCATGCTTGAAGGGTATCGCGCGACCCGGCCTGCTTGAATCGCCGTGTGATCGGCGTCAAGCAGACCGAGCTTCCGATGGATGACTGGGGCAACTGCCTAGAGGCGTGCTTCGCCAGCGTCCTCGAGGTCCCACTCGACGTAGTCCCGCACCGGCCGTCGGGAGCCCGGACCCGATGGTGGACGACTGGTGGTTCAACACGTTCGTGCCCTGGCTCGAACAGTTCGGCGTCGGGTTCGTCTGCCGAGCATGGAGACGTCCCACTCCCGTCTCGAAGATCGACTTCGTCTCCTCTGGCTACTGGATCGCCGGGGTCTTCGTCGAGGTCGATCGCCCCGGTCCGGAGACGATGAGCCGACTCCTCGAAGGCAAGCTGCCCGAGCACGGGAACCACGCGGTCGTGATGCGCGGACGCGAGGTGGCCTGGGATCCGTCTCCGATCCCCTGGGACGACCTCTTGCTCGACCACCGCGGAGAGGCGCGCGTGACGACGGCTTACGACTTCACGATCCTCGATCCGGCCGAGCCGACGAGAACCAGGACGGCACCACCGACAGGTCGCGCGAGTTGACAGAGGAAGCGGAGGCTGACACGTTCGAGCATCCGTGATCCGCATCAAGCACGTGGAGATCGAGAACTTCCGATCGATCAAGGGGCTGGAGTTCGATCCCGCTCAACTCTGCGCCCTCGTCGGGCCGAATAACGCGGGCAAGTCGAACATCCTGGCCGCGCTCGAGTTCCTCCTCGGCGAGCCGTATCCGGTTGAGGGTCGCCTGACGGAGACGGACTACTACAGACGCGAAAAGCGAAACCGACCCCGAATCTCCGCGACGTTCGCCTACGACGACGAAATCGGCGCGCCGTCAGAGATGCGCATCGAGTTTGGTCACCCCCCGGGCACCGATGAGCCCAAGCTCCGCTATTGGGGCGAAGGCAGCCACGGGAGCTACGCCAGGCGGGAATTACGTCAGCGATTCGGCTTGGTCCGCCTAGATGTCAACCGCAGCCTCCGCCAGCACCAGCCCACCAACCGCTGGACGCTCCTCGGGAAGCTCCTCCAAGAGATCAACGACGACTCCGCCAAGACACGGAGAAGATGCAGCAGTTCACCGAGACGATGGACTTCCTGCGGGACGAGGTGCTGGCCTCTGTACCCGGGTTCGTGACCCTGGCCGAGGTCATCAAGGAGGAGTCCGCCAGGCAGCTACAGAGAACAGTCGATGAGGTGAGCGTCAGCCTCTCGCTGTACGACCCGTGGAACTTCTATCGGACGCTGCAGCTGGTGGTGCGCGAGGGAGGCATGACGATGCATGCCGAGCAGATGGGCATGGGCCTGCAGTCCTCCCTTGTGATCGCGATCCTCCGCGCGTACGCCAAGATCGCTAGACGGGATCGAGCCGTGATCGCGATCGAAGAACCGGAACTCTTCTTGCATCCGCTCGCCCAGCGGCAGTTCTACGCTCTCCTTCGCGACCTTGCGTACCCGGACACCGGACAGCCACCGCTCCAGATCCTCTACACGACTCACTCGGGTCAGATGCTCGACCTTGAGCACTTCGATGAGATCTGTCTGGTCAGCAAGCCGCGGGCCGAGGAGCCTTCGACAGACTGTAGGAGCTACGGCTTCCCGGATCTGATCGAGGCGCTGCAGGAAGCAGGGGTCGAGGACGCCACGAAGGAGAGCATTCAGGCGCGTCTCGCGTCCACGTCCTATCAGGCGCGGACAGAAGGCGTCTTCGCCAGCGTGGTCTTACTTGTTGAGGGAGCCACCGAGCAGCTGGCGCTCCCTGTCTACGCGGACGCATTCGGCCTGAACCTCGATGCCGCGAATGTCGCGGTGGTGGCGGCGGGCGGCAAGCCGTCAATCCCCTCGCTATACAGGATCTTCACCGGGCTCGAGATCCCGACCTACGTGGTGTGGGACGGAGATAAGGCCCAGGCCAAGCAGGGAGACATCAACCTCCTAATCGCGTCGATGCTTGGCACAGACCTCCCAGATTTCCCCGACACCACAGTGACCGACCGATATGCGGTCTGGAGTGAGGACTTTGAGACTCAGTTGCGCTCCGAGGTCGTGGACTACGGCTACTTCGAGGAGACAGGTCGGGAGATCCATGGAACGTCAAGCCGACCGGTTCTCGCGCGCCATTGCGCCACGGAGATTTGCGCCGGTAACGGCGGACTCCCAGAGTCAGTCGCGCAGATACTCACCCACGTCAAGGACATCGTGGATGCGCTCCCGACAGTGGTCGAAGACGACGGTCCGGAAGGAGACACCGATCCGGACGCCGACATCATCTTCTAGCGCCCGTGTCGTCGGGACGTGCAGGTACCTTTGCTAGATGCCCAAGACACCAAAGAACAGCGGCAAGACGTGGACTCCGAGCGAGAACAAGGAGCTGCGGCGGCTCGTCAAAGAGAACACCCCGACTAGGGTCATGGGGCTCAAGCTCGATCGGTCACCAGAAGCTGTGCAGCAGCACGCGAACGATCTCGGCCTGAGCACGAAGCCGACGAATCAGAGCCCGTACAACCGTCGCAAGAAGTAGCTCCCGCGAGCGGTGGGCGTCACGACAAGCCCCGGTTCAAAGGCTTGAATCCGCCGGCGTCGTCGTGCACCAGAACGGAGCCGTCCGCCTTGAGCACGACAAGCCGCACGGCCTCCGGCAAAACGGCGGTCAGGCGGCCGGTGTAGACGACCTCGCAGCGGGCGACGAGCAAGCGCACGGGCGTCGGACCGTACCGTCCCTTTCGGACATGTCCGGGGTCTGACCCCGGACACGGCTCGAAGAGCCATGTCCCGAGCATGGTGCGTCGCGGAAGCGAGCTCGTAGCCGCAGTCGAACCAAAGGAGGCTTCCATGTCACTCGTCTCGACCTTCGTCGACGCGTCCAACAAGGCGGCGGGCAAGAACAAGAAGCCCGAAGTCGACGTGAAGAGCGTCGGCCCCGATGGGCTCGACGGCGCAAGGGAACGCCAAGTCGTTCGATCCGCTCCGGCCCGCCCCGGAGTCCGGCGACCAGAAGGTCGACCACGGCGGCGTGTCCGCGCCCGCCGGGCCGAACGTCGGCGCACCGGACAAACCACCGACCGGTTAGGCCTCGTCTCGCGCGGGGCGAAAGGACAGGGCCGGGGTCTGACCCCGGTCGTGGCCCGAAGAGCCGTGTCCGGTCGCGGAGACGGGCACGCGGTGCGGGATCACGGATTGACAGCTCAACGGATGGGCTGGGTGGAGAACCGTGTCCGCGAGGGACCTGGCCCAGGTCGAGCACGAGCCGGGTCGGGATGAGTACCGTTGGCGCCAGCCGCAAGACGAAGGAGGCGCCATGAGGATCGGAGTCCTGGGCACAGGGACGGTCGGCACGACGATCGGGTCGAAGCTCGCCGGGCTCGGCCACGACGTGATGCTCGGGTCGCGCACGGCCGACAACGAGGCCGCGACAGCTTGGGCGGCTGAGAGCGGCGGCTCGAACGGGACGTTCGCCGACGCGGCCGCGCACGGGGAGCTCGTCTTCAACTGCACGTCCGGCGGCGGCAGCCTCGCGGCGCTCGAGGCGGCCGGCTCCGACAACCTGGCGGGGAAGGCGCTCGTCGACGTCGCGAACCCGCTCGACTTCTCCCAAGGCTTTCCGCCGAGCCTCTCCGTCTCCAACACGGACAGCCTGGCCGAGCAGATCCAGCGGGCGCACCCCGACGCGAAGGTTGTGAAGGCGCTGAACACGATGAACGCGGCCGTGATGGTCGAGCCAAGCCTCGTCTCCGGCGAGCACACCGTCTTCCTCTGCGGCGACGACGCAGACGCGAAGGCCCAGACGACGACGCTGCTCGGTGAGTTCGGCTGGCCCGAGTCCGCGCAGCTCGACCTGGGGAACCTGATCGCGGCCCGCGGCATGGAGATGTGGCTGCCGCTGTGGCTCTCGATCTACGGCGCGCTCGGCACCGGCACGTTCAACGTGCACATCGCTAGCTGAAGGTCACGAGCGCGCGGTTCATCGTGCGCGCGCCCTGCACGCAGGCCCGCCGGGCGTCCTTGCGCTCGAGGAGCGGGCAGCCCTCGGTCTGGAACGCGCCGTTCGTGAGCACCGCCGCGGTCTTCCCCAGCCAGGAGTAACAGCCGAGCCGCACCTCCTCGGCGAGCGCGCCGCAGCGTTCGAGCACCTCCGCGTAGACCTCGTTCGTGGAGCCGAGCAGGTTCTGGAGCTTGATCCCGCGCACGCACGCGAGGCCCTCCTTCGCGGGAAGCCCGTAGCAGAGCGAGAACTGCGTGCGAGGGTCGGCCGGGCCGATCACCGTCGCGGCCGTGACGCAGCTTTCGCGCTGGAGGCCTTCGAGCGCCTGGCAGAGACGGTCGATGTCGATTGCGTTCTCGATCGCGCCGGGCGGCCGGTTGTCCACGAACGCGCGGTACCAGCACTGGCGCACGTACTCGGGCTGCTGGGCGCCACAGAGCTTCCGCGGATCGGTCTCGGCGTTGCTCGGCTTCTGCGTGTCGTCGTAGCCGCCGACCGAGAACCAGTAGTCGTGGAACGCGCCCTGCGCGCAGTCCGGGCCGGCGTTCGGGCCGAGCTTGCCGCAGTACGCGAGCGCGGCGGGGAGATCCTCGTTCGTGATCCGCATGAACGCATGGCCGAAGCCGTGGATGCAGCTGTAGCGCTCGTACCGCGTGGCCGTCTCGTCGCACACCGAGGCCGCCGCCTTCGGATCGTTCGGATCGATCTGCGGCGCAACGCCGGTGACGATCCCGTGCGCGTACCCGGCCGGGCAGCCGGGATCGTTCGACTTCGGAAGCGAATCCTTGAGCGCGGCGACGGTGAGGTTGTGCTCGAGCGCGTACTCCCGGCCGACCGTGTGCATGAGCCCGTGGCAGTTCGGGAGGAGGAAGCCGGTGGGATCGTTGCGCGCGTCGGCGGTGATCTCGTCCACGGCGGCGAGCGGGTCGTCCGACGAGTCGACGATCTCCTTCAGTGCGGCGGCGTAGCAGTCGCGGATCGTGTCCTCTCCCTCCTCGGCGCAGCCCGCGAGACCAACCGGCGGAGTGCCCGGAGACACGGACGGCTGGTCGTCGACGCGCTTCACGGCGTACACGGTTCCACCAACCACCAGAAGCAGGCCGACGACGCCGGCAACGATCCAAGTCCGCGGTCTCACCGGCGAATTGTAGGTCGGCTACGCCGCGGGAACGCCGGCAGCGTCGAGCAGCGCCTGGAGCAGCGGATGCAGCCGGCCGGAGTCGCTCGAGCCGACCTGCGGCTGGAACGAGGTCGCGAGGAAGAACGGGTGCTCCGGCAGCTCGATCGCCTCCACCCCGGCGTCGGGCGCGGTCGCGGAGATGACGACGCCGTGCGCGGCGAGCAGCCCGGCGGTCGTGTCGGCGAGCCCGTAACCGCACCAGTGGAAGCCTTCGAACGGCTCGTCCCCGCAGATCGCGGCGAGCCTGGTTCCGGTCACCGGCGTCACGGTGCGCGTCTCCCCGTAGAGCGAACAGGCGAGCGGCACGATCGCCGCGCCGTCGGCGTCGGGGTCGGTCTCGGCATGGCGCGCGTCGGCCCCGAAGCGCCGTGCGAGGTGGACGCAGGCGTACTGAAACCCGCCGCAGGTGCCGAGAAACGGCGTCCCGGTCTCCAAGCAGTGCTCGATCGCCGCGAACGCAGCGGCCTCGTCGCGGTAGGGCGTCCCCGGGAGAAGCCAGACCGCCGCGGCGCCGTCGAGCTCCGGCGCGGAATCGGTCGCCACCCAGCCGGCGTCCACATCGTCGGGGAAGAGCGCAAGGGCAGCGTCGATCTCGCGGTGCGTCAGAAACTGCGTGTCGCGGTCTCCGAGGGCGACGATTCTGATCATTCAGTCCACCAGCTTCTGCGTCATGGCGCGGATCGCGATGCGCCACATGATCACGCCGAAGAGCACGAGGTAGCCGAGCCGCGCGAGATCGTCCCAGCCCAGGAGGCCGAAGACCGACGCGCGGACGAGCTGCACGCACTGGTAGAGCGGGTTGAAGTTCGCGAGCACCTGCGCCCAGTGCGGGAGGTTGTCGATCGGGAAGAACGTCCCGGCGACGAGGAAGAGCGGCGTCAGCACGGCGCTCACGATGTAGTTGAAGTTCTCGAACGACTTGGCGTAGCCGGCGATCGAGATCCCGAAGTTCGCCCAGCCATAGCCCGACACGAATGCGATCCCGGGGACGAGCAGCATCCCCCACGACGGCTCGAGCCCGAAGAAGATCGCGACGACCATCGGCACGCAGCCGAAGACGCTCGTCCGGAGCGAAATCCAGAGCGCCTCGGCCGTGACGAGCTCCTCGGTGTCCACGGGCGCGGCCAGGATCGCGTCGTACGTGCGCTGGAACTTGTATTTCACGAACGTCCCGAACATGGCAGGGAACGCGCTCGAGAAGAGGACCGCCGTCGCGACGATCCCGGTGCCGACGAAGTCCACGTAGTCGTAGCCGCCGACGGTGCTCACGAGCGACCCGAAGCCGAAGCCGAACGCGAGCAGGTAGATGGTCGGCTCGACGGTCGACGAGAAGCTCGCCGAGCGCCAGTACGACGAGAAGTTCACGACCTCGCGGACGAGCACGCCCGTGATCGCGGTGCGCTCGAGGCGATGGAGCTTCACGCGCGCGGCGGGCGTGGCCACTACTGGATCTCCTCTCCGGTCAGGAGCACGAAGACATCCTCGAGGTTCGACGGGCGGCGCTCACCCTCGGGCGCGCGGCCGTCGGCGTTCTCGACGCCGAGCACGGAGACGCTCGTCCCCGTTCGGCGGGTGCGGAACCCGTCGGCTTGCGCGGTGCGCTCGGTCTCGGCGAGCTTCGCGGGCGCGCCGTAGACCTCGACCGCCTCGCGGCCGGCGTGCTCGCGGATCAGCTCGTCGGGCGGCCCCGAGGCGACGGCGCTTCCGTGGGACATGATCATCACGGTGTCCGCGAGGCGCTCGGCCTCTTCGATGTAGTGCGTGGACATGAGGATCGTCGTGCCCTCGGCGCGCAGCGCGTCGATCAGCGCCCAGAGCTCCTGGCGCACCTGCGGGTCGAGCCCGACGGTCGGCTCGTCGAGCAGGACGAGCCGCGGACGATGGACGAGCGCGCGGGCGATCAGGAGGCGCCGGCGCATCCCGCCGGAGAGCTTGTCCACCCGGGAGCCGCGCCGGTCCTCCAGGCGGGCCATCTTGAGCCCGGCCTCGATCGCGGCGCGGCGCTCGGGACGCGGAATGCGGTAGAGGTGCGAGAAGACGAGGAGGTTCTGCTCCACGGTCAGCGTCACGTCGAGGTTGTCCAGCTGCGGCACGACGCCGCACTGCGCGCGGGCGGGCTTGGACTCCTGCGGCAGGTGGAACCCGAGCACCTCGAGTGAGCCCTCGTCGGCGATCGCCTGCGCCGTGAGGAGCCGCATGGTGGTCGATTTCCCGGCCCCGTTCGGCCCGAGCAGGCCGACGCACGTCCCTTCCGGAACGTCGAGGTCGAGCCCGTTCACGGCGGTGATCGGGCCGTAGCGCTTGACGACGCCGCGCAGGCGGATGGCCAGGTCGCTCACCTGCGCAGCTTGCCAGTCGAGCCCAGAGGGACGCCGGGCCCGCGGCGCGCGGGCCGGACGAGCTAGGTTGGAGATTCGCCGCGACCGGAGGTGGGACATGCCGCAGACCGTTGTACTCGTCGGAACGCGCAAGGGGCTCTTCGTGCTCGAAAGCGAGGACCGGCGCGACTGGAGGATGCGCGGGCCGTACTGCGAGGGCTGGCCCGTCTACCAGGCGATCCACGATCCCGAGACCGGCACGATCTTCGCCGCCGCGGCGAGCGAGTGGCACGGGGCCGCGGTCTGGCGCAGCCACGATCTCGGCGAGACCTGGGAGCACTCGAGCGAGGGCCTCGCGTACGAGGGCGACGGGATCAAGCTCTCGAAGATCTCAGGACTCACCGCCGCGCACGGGCGGCTGCTCGCCGGCGTCGAGGCGCCGGGCATCTTCGAAAGCCGCGACGACGGCGCGACCTGGTCGCTCCTCTCGCGGCTCGAAGGCCAGTCGGGAAGCGAGGGTTGGGACGACCCGAAGAACCAGCCGCCGGGACACCTCGGGCTCCCCGCCACGCTCCCGGATCCCTCGGACCCGGCCCGCTTCTGGGCGATCGTGCAAGGGATCGGGATCTTCGAGACGGCCGACGACGGCGGCTCGTGGACGCCGCGCAACCGGGGCCTGCGGGCCGACTGGCCGCGCGAGCACGAGGACGTCGGCTTCTGCGTGCACAAGCTCGTCATGTCGCCGGCCGACCCGCAGCGGCTCTACCAGCAAAACCACTGCGGGATGCATCGAAGCGACGACGGCGCGCTCACCTGGACGGAGATCACCGAGGGCCTTCCGACCGACTTCGGCTTCGCGGCCGCCGCGCATCCGCACGACCGCGACGCGTTCTACGTCATCCCGCTCGACCCCGGCCACGCGCGCTTCGTTCCCGACGGGCAACTGGCCGTGTGGCGCACGCGCGACGCCGGCTCCACGTGGCAGCGACTGGAGAACGGGCTGCCGCAGCGCGACGCGTACCTCGGCGTCCTGCGCGAGGGAATGGCGATCGACTCGCACGACGTCCCCGGCCTCTACTTCGGCACGAGCACCGGCCAGGTCTTCGCGAGCGCCGACGAGGGAGACTCGTGGACGGAGGTCGCGAGGTACCTCCCGTCGATCTCGTCGGTCGAGGTGGCGGTGATCGAGTAGTGGCCGACGTCTTCCTTCCGGCCACGCTGCCTGCCCTCTTCCCCGGCCTTCCGCGCCGGCTCGAGGTGGACGCCGGGACCGTGGACGAGGCGGTCGACGAGTTGAACGAGCGGTGGCCCGGCCTGCGCGACCGCCTGTGCGAGCCCGGCCCGGCGCTGCGGAGCCACATCCACGTGTACGTGAACGGCGAGCGGGCCTCACTCGACGACCCGCTCGATCCCTCCTCGCGCGTGGACGTGATCACGGCGATCAGCGGCGGCTGAGCCTGCGGAGGGCGTGGCCGAATGCGCCGCGTCCCACCCGTTTTCCGGCTCAGCCCTGCGGCTGTCCGGCTTGGGCGACGGAGGTCAGGCCGGGGGCCAGCGCTGCGCGCCCAGGTCGCGCGAGATTGCTCGCGCGGCTTCCGTTACCGACGTTGCCGCCTTCGTCTCGCGGGTCTTGCCCTTCAGCCGCTCGGTCGGGCCGGCGACGCCGATGCTGCCGACCACCGAGCCGCTGCGGCCGAAGATCGGCGCGGCGACTCCGACCTCGCCGAGCACGGCCTCCTCGCGCTCCACCGCGGAGCCGCGCTCACGGACTGCGTCGAGCTCGCGTCCCAGCGCAGCCACTGTCGTGACCGTCTTCCCCGTGAGCTTCGGCAGCCCCCCGTCGAAGACGTCGCGGCGCTGCGGCTCCGGCAGGTACGCGAGCACGGCCTTCCCCAGCGCGGTCGCGTGCATCGGTAGGACGGCGCCGACCTCGAGGATCTGGAGAGACGCGTCCGGCCGGAAGACGTGGTGGACGACGAGCACGCCGTTCCCGTGCGGAACACCGACGCGCACCGCCTCGCCCGCACGGGTCGCGAGCAGCTCGGCCCACGCGAGCGAGCGCGCGCGCAGCTCGTTCAGATCGAGGTAGCGGTTGGAGAGCTGGAGGAGCTGCGGCCCGAGCTGGTACTTGTCGCTCACCGGATCCTGCTCGACCAGGCCGTGGTCGTGGAGGGTACGCAAAAGCCCATGGACAGTGCCTTTTGCGAGACCAAGCCGGTCGGAGAGCTCGCTCACGCCCAGGCGTCCGGAGCCCGAGGCGAGGGCCCGGAGAATCCTGGCGGCACGGTCAACGGACTGGATCATCTACACCACATTGTCGAATGCTGTTCGGCATTGTAGAATGCTCCCACCGTGACGTCGACTACCGCAGACGGCTTTGTCGGACTCGTGATCGTCACGCACAGCGCCGCGATGGCGGACGGACTGGCGGAGCTCGTGGGCCAGGTCGCGGGGCCGGACGTTCCGATCGTGACGGCGGGCGGAGGGCCCGACGGAACGCTCGGAACCGACGGTGCACGCGTGCTCGAGGCGCTGCGGACCGTGGACGGCGCCGGGGCCGTCGTGCTCGCCGACCTCGGCAGCTCGCTGCTCTCCGTGAAGGCCGCGCTCGCCGAGCTCGGCGCGGAGGCCGGCGAGCGGATCGTGCTCGTGGACGCGCCGCTCGTCGAAGGCGCGGTCGCGGCGGGCGTGATGGCCTCGACCGGCGCGTCCCTCGCGGACGTGGCCGCCGCGGCCGAAGAGGCGCGCGATGTCCGAAAGCTCTGAGTCGGTCCGCCTGCCGGACGGCGTCGCGCTCCACGCGCGGCCGGCCGGGGCGTTCGTCCGCGCGGCCGCGGGCTTCGGCTCCGCAATCGAGGTCGAGGCGAACGGCAAGCGCGCCAATGCGAAGAGCATCCTGGAGATCCTCGGGCTCGGGGCAGACGGAGGCACGGAGCTCTCCATCTCCGCCTCAGGCGAGGACGCCGCCGCGGCCGTGACCGCGCTCGCGGACCTCGTCGCCGGGCTCTCCTGACCGGCGGATCGCTTCGCGCACCGCGTCGAGGCGTGCCGGGGACACGCTGAGCTCGTCCACGCCGAGCCCGACGAGAAGCGCGGTCAGCTCGGGCTCGCCGGCCGCCTCGCCGCAGACCTCGACCGTGATTCCCGCCGCGTGCGCGGCCTCGACCGTGCGGCGCATGAGCTCGACCACCACGGGATCGCCGGCGCTGAGCGGCGATGCGAGCGGGCTCTCGCGGCCGAGCCCGAGGGCGGTCGCGACCAAGTCGTTCGTCCCGATGGAGAAGAAATCCGCGGCGGCGGCGAGCTCGGCCGCGCGCTCGACGCCCACCGGGGTCTCGATCATCGCGCCCAGCTCGGCCCGGCCGGGAAGGAGCCGGCGTGCGGTTTCGAGCTGCTCGGGCGACTCGACGAGCGGCAGCATGATCCGGAGCTTCGTCCCGGCGCCCCCGCGCACGATCGCCGCGAGCTGAGCGGCCAAGGCGTCCTCGTGCTCGAGCATGAGCGCGATCCCGCGGCCTCCGTTCCCGCGCAGGAACGGCGGCGTCTTGTCGGCCCCGAAGTCGAGCGTGCGCACGGTCACGACCCGGCCTTCGAACCGTGAGAGCACCGGCTCGAGCGCTGCGACGTGCTCGTCCTCGGTCGGCCAGCCGGCGCTGTCGAGGAACGCGAGCTCGGTGCGCAGAAGGCCCACGCCCTCGGCGCCGCGCTCGAGCGCAGCCTCGGCCTCGGCGGTGGTGCTCGCGTTCGCGAGGAGCCGGATCCGCTTGCCCGACGCGGTCACGGCCGGCTGCGAGCGACCCTCCGCGAGCCGGGCGCGTTCGTCCGCCTCCACGGCTGCCGTCGCGCGCACGCGCGCGAACGTCTCATCACTGGGCTCGAGCACCACGTCGCCTGCTGTCGCGTCGACGACGAGCACGCCGGCGGCCCCGAGCACCTCGTCCCCGGCGGCGGCGACCATGGGAATTCCGAGCGAGCGGGCGATGATCGCCGCATGCGAGGTCGCGGAGCCCTCCGCGAGCGCGATGCCGAGCACGAGCCTCTCCTCCACGCCGAGATCGAGCAGCTCGGCCGGCCCGAGCTCCCGCGCGACGACGATCGACGGCAGCGGCGGACGCTCGGCCGTCCCAGCGCCCGAGAGGGCACGCACCGCACGGCGGCCCAGCTCGCGCACGTCGGCGGCGCGGGCGGACAGCAACGAGTCGCCGAGCGCCGCCAACGCATCGGCGTGCCGGTCGGTCGCCTGCCGCAGGGCCTCGGAGGCCGGCAGCGTCGCGGCGAGCGTCTCGACTTCGCCAAGCAGGGACGGATCCTCGGCCATGAGCCGGTTCGCCGCGAGGATCTCGGCCTCGTCGTCTCGTCCCCCGGCGGCCAGCCGCTCCTGCGCCGCGCCGTACTCCTCGGCCACGCGCGCTAGCGCGGCAAGCGGATCACCGTCGCCCGCCTCCGGTTCCGTGGGCAGATAGGCAGGCCCGATCGCGACGCCGGGAGAGACGACGACGCCGCGGAGCCTTCGCTCGGTCATGGCCCCGCCGCGACCGCTTGCTCGAGGGCCCGCAGGATGGTGACGGTGGAGGTCGCGCCCGGATCCTGGTGCCCGATGCTCCGCTCGCCGAGGTAGGACGCGCGCCCCTTCGTCGCCTGGAGCGGAACCGTCGCCTGCATGCCCGCGTCCGCCGCATCGGCCGCCGCGGTCATCGCCTCGGCGTCGTCGGCTCCGGCGTCGACCTGCTCGCGGAGCGTCCGCACCGCGGGCTCGAGCGCGTCCACCATCGTCTTCTCGCCGGGCTGAGCCGCGCCGAGCTCGACGACGCCGTCGAGCGCCGCTTCCAGGGCCGCGGCCAGAGCGGCGCCGTCGAACGTCTCGGCGTCTCCGAGCGAGCGGCCGGCCCGCCGCAGGGCGGTGCCCCAAAGCGGACCGCTGGCGCCGCCCACAGTCGAAACGAGCGTTGAACCGGCGGCGGTGAGGACCTTGCCCGGAGGAAGCGAGTCCTCTAGCTCCCCGAGCTTCTCGACAACGCTGGAAAAACCACGGTCCATGTTCGTCCCGTGATCCGCGTCGCCGATCGCCGCGTCGAGCTGCGTGAGGTAGTCACGCTGCTCGTGCAGCGCGGACGCCGCGCCCTCGAGCCACCGCCGGATCGTCGCCGCATCCATGCCGGTCAGGCGCCCCACCGAAGCGCGGGCGTGTGGACGGGAGCGTCCCAAAGCCCGGTCAGCTCGTCGTCCAGCTCGACCAGCGTGATCGAGGCGCCGGCCATCTCGAGGCTCGTGATGTAGTCGCCCACGAGATTCCGCGTGGCCGTGAGGCCGCGGTCGGCCAGCCGCTTCGCCAGCTCGTTGTAGATCACGTACAGCTCGATCAGCGGCGTGCCGCCGAGCCCGTTCACGAACGCGAGGAGATTCGCGCCGTCGGCGGGCTGCAAGTCGGAGATGATCGCCTCGGTCATCTCGGCGACGATCTCGGACACCGGAGCGAGCTTCTCGCGCCGCCGGCCGGGCTCGCCGTGGATGCCGACGCCGAACTCCATCTCGTCGGCGCCGATGTCGAACGTCGGCGTTCCTGCCGAGGGGGTGATGCACGACGTGAGCGCGACGCCGAAGCTCCGGCCCCGGTCGTTCACGCGGCGTGCGATCGCGGCGACCTCGTCGAGCGAGCCGCCCGCCTCGGCCTTCGCGCCGGCGATTTTCTCGAGGAGGACAGTGACGCCCACACCGCGGCGCCCAGCCGTCCACGTGCTGTCCTCGACGGCCACGTCGTCGTTCGTCAGCACCGACTCGACCTTGATCTCCTCGTCCTCCGCCAGCTCGGCGGCGAGCTTGAAGTTCATGACGTCACCGGTGTAGTTCTTGACGATGTGGAGGACGCCCGCGCCGCCGTCGACGGCCTTCGTCGCGGCGAGCATCTGATCCGGGACGGGCGAGGTGAAGATCTCCCCGGGACAGGCGGCGTCGAGCATGCCGCGCCCGACGAAGCCTCCGTGCATGGGCTCGTGGCCGGAGCCGCCGCCGGAGATCAGTCCGACCTTGCCGGACACCGGGGCGTCCTTCCGCACCACGATCTGGTTTTCGAAATCGACCCGGACGAGGTCGGAATGGGCTGCGGCGAGACCGCCGAGCGACTCCTTGACGACGTCTTCGGGCGCGTTGATGAACTTCTTCATCGTCTGCGCTGCAACGTTCACGGCTGTTCCTTTCTACTTCGTGAGGACGGAAGTGACAACTACGCGTCGTCCGGCTCGGTGACGGCAGCCTGGATCGGGCTCTGCACGTGGCGCGCCTTGGAGACCCAGTCGTAGGTCAGGCACGCGGCGGCCGCGCCGATCAGGTTCGCCGGGATGTACGCGAGGAACTGCTGCGTCCAGTTGTGGACGCCGTCGTTGATCGTCGTGATGAACAGCGGACCGATCGCGCGTGCCGGGTTGAGCGACGCGTTGGTCACCGGACCGACGGTGATGATGATCGCGACGATGACGAGGCCGATGATGAGACCGGCGAACTCCTGCGGAGAGCGCGAGTCGACGATCCCGAGGATCGTGAACAGCAGGATCGCCGTCCCGAGCGCCTCGATGAACATGGCCGAGCCCCAGGCCGTCACGTTCTCGTCGAAATGCACGACGCCGAAGCCGTAGCCGAGGTCGACCGCGCGGGTGCCGAACGAGGCCCACATCGCAAAAGCGCCGGCGAGTCCGCCGGCGATCTGTGCGCCCCAGTAGAGCGGTACCGCGCGCCACGGGAACCGTCCCGTGACCGCGAGGCCGAACGTAACGGCCGGGTTGATGTGGCAGCCGGAGACCTTTCCGACTGTGTACACGAGGGCGACCACGATCAGGCCGAACGCAACCGAGATGAAGCCGAGGTCGGCGCCGGAGAACGGGGCTCCCGAACCGCCCTCGAGCAAGAGGATCGCGGGCACCGAGCCCGCTCCGATGAAGACGAGCAGCGCGGTCCCGATGAACTCGGCAGCGGCGCGCTGCGCAGCAGAGAAGCTTTCCATTAACGTCTCCTTCCAGCCTCGGGCCGGCAAGGCCGCGGGCCGTTCCGCGGGTTCCCACGAGCGTCGTCGCTCGGGAACGATATTCGGCATAGTCGAACACCGTTCCGGAACCGTAAGCCATTTTGCGACGGTCTGTCAAGCGCACTGAACCGGTACGATCGTCTCCATGTGCAGGAACATCCGAACGCTCCACAACTTCGACCCGTCGGTGACCGAGGACGAGATGCGCGACGCAGCGCTCCAGTTCGTCCGCAAGCTCAGCGGCTACAACAAGCCGTCACAGGCGAACGAGGCGGCGTTCTACAGCGCGATCGACCGGATCGCCGAGGACGTCGCGCAGCTCATGGACGAGCTCGTGACGAACGCGCCGAAGAAGAACCGCGAGGTCGAGATCGAGAAGCTGAAGGCCCGCTCGGCCAAGCGGTTCGCGCACCAGGCCGCCTAGCCGAGCGCCTGCGTGGCTTGAGCGGACGGCGCCGCCGTCCGACAAGTGCCTCATGGCATGGGCGATCGGAATCGCGCTGGTATTCGGCTTCGTCTGCGCGCTGTCCCTCGGCATCAAGGATCGCCGCCGGTCGGCCTGGGCCGCCGCGTTCATCCTCGCGACGTTCGCCGTCTACGTCATTCGCGCGATCGTGGTCGGAAACACCTAGCCGGCCTCGAGGATCTCCTTCAGCCGCGCGAGGTCCTTGCGGTTCGCGCGGCGCATGGCGCTCGCCATGAGCGGTGCCCCCATTTTCGCGAACCCGGACGGCTCGCCGCGGTTGCGCAGGGACATTCGCGTGCCGCCGGGGGCGTCCGTCCATGTGTAGGTCGTCTCCATCGGGAACGGGCCGTCGGCGGTGCTCATGACCAGCCGCTCGCCGGGGACGAGCTCCCGGATCTCGTACGTGTACTCGAGCGTGCGCCCGAGGAACCGCGCGACGAACGCCATCTGCGAGCCGACCGCGGCCGGTGGATCGGTCTTCCACTCGACTCGCTCGATGTTCTCGTACCAGGCGGTGGCGTTCGTCGGGTCGGCCGCATACGCGGCGACCTCGGCGCGCGGCCGCGCGATGTCGATCTCGGTCAGGACGTCGACCGGCACGCGGCTACGTGAACACGGGATCGGGCGCGCCGGTCTCGGCGTACTGCTTGAGCTTGGTCATGATCATGCCCCAGGTGTAGGAGACGCGGCCGGCCTCCTCGTCGTCGGTGAACCCGGCGTGGCGGAACATCACCGTGGAGCCG
Organism: uncultured Thermoleophilia bacterium; assembly: GCA_963716435.1. Classification (GTDB taxonomy): domain Bacteria; phylum Actinomycetota; class Thermoleophilia; order Gaiellales; family Gaiellaceae; genus CAVRUF01. Next base: position 1,375,873 of record OY970312.1, on the reverse strand, counting down.
CCGTCGCGGGCCTCGACATCCCAGCGGACGGTCGTGCCGACCCAGTGCGGCGGGAACGTCTGCGTGCGCCACTGGACGCTCGAGTCGCTCGACTCCTCCAGGAGCAGGTCGAACGGCGCCGGCGCCATCGCGAACCCCAGCGTGAGCGTCTCGCCCACCTCGGCCGGGACGTCGGCCTGCGTCGTCCAGAAGCTCTTGATCCCCTCGGTCGTCTTCACGGCCTCGAGCACGGTCTCGGGCGCGGCGTCCACGTCGAAGCGAAAAAGCACGTCGGTCATCTCGTCCTCCTCGTTCATTTCAGCGGTGGGCGAAACGTACCATACGTTTCAGCGATGAGTAAAATGTCCGGAATGGACACGCTGCAGCTGGTCGTCGAGCCGCGCCGCCAGGAGATCCTCCGCCTCGTCTGGCGCGAGGAGCTGCCCGTGGGCGAGATCGTCGAGCGCATCGATCTCAGCTACCCGGGCGTCTCGCGGCACCTCGCCCTGCTCCGCGGCGCCGGCTTCGTGCAGGTGCGCCGCGACGGGAAGCGGCGCTTCTATCGCGCCGACCACGAGGGGCTCGGGCCGCTGAAGCCGTTCCTCGAGTCGTTTTGGAGCACCCAGCTCGACCGGCTCGCACGGCTGGCCGAGGAGGCGGAGCAATGAGCGACGTCGTCGTGACGCGCGTGATCGCCGCCTCCCCCACGACCGTATTCTCGTTCTTCACCGACCTCGAGCGCTGGACGTCGTGGCAGGGCGTGGACGGCGAAATCGACGCGAGGCCCGGCGGCGTCTTCCGGCTGCGAATGCCGGGCGCGCAGGTCGCATCGGGCGAGTTCGTCGAGGTCGTCCCGGACCAGAAGCTCGTGTTCACCTGGGGCTGGGAGGGGGAGGACTCGCCGGTTCCGCCCGGATCGACCACCGTCGTGATCGAGCTCCATCCCGAAGGACTCGGCACGCTCCTGCGCCTGACGCACACCGCCCTAGCGCCGCCGCCGGTCGCAGAGCATCACCGCCAGGGCTGGGAGCTGTACACGGAGCGTCTGCGCGTGCGAGCCGAGGGTGGCGACCCGGGCCCCGACCTGCCGCAGGGCTAGAAGAGCGTCTTGGGCCTCACGCCTCGGCGTGGCGCCGCGACGAGCGCCGCGCGAGGCCGATTCCCGCTGCCGCGACCAGCGCGACGGCCACAGCGACGAGCGCCACGATGAGGACGGGCCACGCGGACGAATCGCCGGACGCGGCGACTAGCGAGGGGCCGCCGTCCACGGGTCCGGACGCGCCGGCTCCACCGATCGTCACCGCGGCGAACGTGTGCGTCGAGGAACAGTCCCAGATCGCGCCGCCCTCGGTGCTGACGAAGCCGTCGTTCACCTCGTAGTTCCACAGGCCTGCGGCCGGAAAGACAACCGACGCGGCGTAGACACCGACCTGATCGGTCGGCTTGGCGGCGAACGTCGTTCGCGCTCCGTTCTCGCCCACGATCGTGACGGTCGGCTTCGCGTCGGGAATCGGGCGTGTGCCGTGCTGCTTGACCGTGACGGCAGCCGTCCAGGCGTCACCCGGTCCGATGGTCGCCGGAGGCGCGGCCAACTCGGCCGTTGCGTAGCAGCCGGCCGCCGCGTCGGCGGCGAGGACGAGCGCGGTGAGGACGATGGCGACGAGGGCAGCGATGCGCATGACGGGCCTCCTGCGGTTCGATTTGCCCTGTCTACACCGCGGGGCGCGCGAAGGTTCCCGGCGGGCCAGGGCCGAGCGCCCAGGCGACGAGCTCGGGCCACGGGCCGTACCCGGCGGCGGCGTTGACGTGGCCCGCGTCTTCGATCCACTCGATCGGAATGCCCGTCTCCGCTGCGATGCGCTCCGAGGTCTCCCGCGGACAGAACGGATCGTCGGTCGAGCACACGAGGAGCGTCTCGCGCGCCGCCCGTGCCACTCCGTCGCGGTCGAGCGGCACGGGGCGAAAACCAGGACTCTGCGGATCGTCCTCGTCGGGCTGGGGCGGCGAGACGAGCAGGCACAGCGCAACCTGGCGTGCCGGCTTGCGGGCCGCGTGGTGGAGCCAGAGCAGCGACCCGAGCGAGTGGCAGAGCACGGTCGTCTCGGCGGCCGGCAGCGCCGCCAGCTCCACGTCCAGTGCGTCGAGCCAGGCCTCGAGCCGCGGGCTGTCGGCGTCGGGCAACAGCGGGTATGCGACCTCGAGCCCTTCGTCCCGCAACCGCTCGGCGATCCAGGTCTGCCAGTGCTCGGGCCCGGATCCCTCGAGGCCGTGGAGGATGAGGAAAGCGCTCACGCGACGATCTTGCCCCAACTAGCCGTGGAGAACGGTGTCGGACACTGGAATCCCAGTGGGAGCCTACGCCGTACGGAGCAAACGGCTGACCGAGGTCGGGCCGGCGGTCACTAGCGTCCGGAGGTCGCCGTCGGGCCGGGCTTCGAGTACGTTCCCGCTCATGCCGGGCTCGCCGCATGACCTCGGGCGCGTGCTCGCCGTCGCGCGCGGGGACGAGCCGGCCGACTGCGTCGTCACGGGCGGCCGGGTTTTTTCGGTCTTCACCCGCGAGTGGCTGACGGCTGACGTCGCGATCGTCGACGGTCGCATCGCCGGGCTCGGGAGCTACTCCGGCCGCGAGACCGTGGACGCCACAGGGCGCTTCGTCGTCCCGGGGTTCATCGACGCGCACATGCATTTCGAGACGACGCGCCTGCTGCCTCACGAGTTCGCGCGGCTCGTGGTGCCGCAAGGAACGACCGCCGTGGTCGCCGATCCGCACGAGATCGCCAACGTGCTGGGCGTCCCCGGCGTCCGCTGGTTCGCCGACCTCTGCCGGGACTTGCCGCTGGACGCGTTCTTCATGGCGTCGTCGTCGGTGCCGGCCTCCCCGTTCGAGTCGGCGAGTAGCCCCTTCGGCATGGACGATCTCCGCGCCCTGCTCGAGCGCGACGACTTCCTCGGCCTCGCCGAGATGATGAATTTTCCAGGGATCATCCGCGGCGACGACGACGAGCTCGCGAAGCTGCGCGTCGCCGGCGCCCTGCCGATCGACGGCCACGCTCCCGGCGTTCTCGGCAAGGATCTGAATGCGTACGCCTCGACGGGGATCCACTCCGACCACGAGGCGATCACGCTCGAGGAAGGCCGCGAGCGGCTGCGCGCCGGGATGTGGCTGCTCATCCGCGAGGCCTCGACCGCCCGGAACCTCGACGCGCTTGTCCCGCTGCTCCTCGAGAACGGGCCGTCGCGGATCGCGTTCTGCAGCGACGACCGCGAGCCCGACGACCTCGCCGACCGCCACATCGGCTGCATGGTGCGCCGGGCGGTGGCGGCGGGAGTCCCCGCAGAGGACGCGCTCGTGTCGGCGACGCTCAGCGCCGCGACGTGCCACGGCCTGACCGGGCTGGGCGCGATCGCGCCCGGCTACCAGGCGGATCTGCTCCTGCTCCCCGACCTCGAGAGCTTCCGTCCCGAAACCGTGCTGAAGCGCGGGAAGCCCGCAACGGAGATGCCGGAGCCGGACGTGCCCGACTGGGTGCGGGACACGATCCACATCCACTCCGCCGCGCCGGGCGACCTCGCCGTCGAAGCGACCGGCGCCGAGATCCGCGTGATCGGACTCGTCCCGGATCAGATCGTGACCTCCTCGCTCGTGGACACGCCGACGCTCGTCGACGGGCTCGCGGTCGCCGACCCGGATCGCGACCTCGCGAAGATCGCGGTCATCGAGCGCCATCACGCCACCGGTCGCGTCGGCCGCGGCTTCGTGCGCGGCTCGGGGCTCCAGCGGGGAGCGCTCGCCTCGACGGTCGCCCACGACGCGCACAACATCGTCGTGATCGGCGTCTCGGACGAGGACATGCTCGCCGCGGTCGCAGCAATCGCGGAAATGCGCGGAGGCCTCGCCGTCGTCGACGCGGGCCAGGTGGTCGCCGCGTCCCCGCTCCCGATCGCCGGGCTCATCTCGGACCAGCCGAGCGAAACGGTCATCGCGGAGTCACGCGCGTGCAGCGAGGCCGCGGCAGCACTCGGCTGGCACGGGTACGGGCCGTTCATGACCCTGTCGTTCCTCGCCCTGTCGGTCATCCCGGCCCTGAAAATCACCGACCAGGGCCTGGTCGATGTCGCGCGAGCCACGCTCGTTCCGCTCGAAGCCTGAGCTGCAGGCCCGCTGCCGCGACCGGCCTGACGGGCGCGGCCCGCAGCGGCCTCTGGAAAACAGAAAACCGAAGAAAGTCGTATGCCACCGCAGGTGGCAAGACTCTCTTCGGTGAAAGTAGCGGGGGCGGGATTTGAACCCGCGACCTCCGGGTTATGAGCCTGGCCGGGTGGGGTGCGGCCAGGCTCGACCCACCTTTTCAAGCGGTTTCAGGTGAGCCGAGGTGCTCTCAGGTGAGCCCAGGTAGGTAGGAAAAGCGGTAGGAAAACGGCGTCGGCTCGCCCCTCCCGAACGTCGGATTGCGACCCGCCGAGGGCCACTGCTAAGAAGCGTGCCTCTCATGCCCGAGACGCAGACACTTGGAGAGCTGGAGCGCCTGCCGTTCAGCCGCCAGCTGACCGGCCTCCTGACGGTTCCCGAGGTCGCCGCCACGCTGCGCGTTGACCCCAGCACCGTTTACCGGGCCGTGCGCAACGGCAACCTCCGCGCCGTGCGCTTGGGCGGCAGCGGCTCCGCCGTCCGCATCCCGGCCGACGCCCTGGAGGAACTACTCGCCGGACCCGAACCCAAGGAGGCCACGCCGTGAGGCACCCGATCCACGACCTGCTCGCCCACCACTCCTACAGCGGTACTCAGCCGTCGGCGGCCGAGCTGGACGCCCTGCACCTCGCAGCCGACGACCGGGCCGCCGTCGCCAAGGCGGGCCGCGAGGTCCAGTTCATGTACGACGGCGGCGACCGCGGCAAGGCGTGGGCGCACGCGCTCAACCGCTCCCACGAGATCGTCGCCACCCTCCCCGAGGAGCAGCGGGACCCGCGCTACCTGCGGCCCGACCCAAACGAGGCCGGGGCCGGGCTCACACCGGACGAACTCGCCGCACGCATCCCACGCTAAGGAGGCCAGCCAGATGACACACCAGTACGTACGAGAGACGAGCGACCAGGAGCAGCGCGCGAACGCCCGCCGCAAGGTCGAGGAGGCAGCCAAGCAGGGCGAACTCCCCAGCCAGGCCTTCGAGGCCGCCGATCTTCGCTGGGCCTACGAGGGCCGGGGGGACGAGCTGGCCGAGCTGGAGGAGCAGGCCAAGCGCGCCCACGACAAGCAGGAGCGGCTCGCGGCCGACCCGCCGCACCTCCGCGGCCTCGCGCTCCGCACCGAGACTGACAACGTGCTGGCGGAGTGGGACGCGCAACGCCGCCGCGAAGCCCAGGCAGAGGCGCGCCGCCGCCTCGGGATGGACGACGCATGACGGAGCACGAAACGGGCCTCACCTCCGGAGCCACCCACCAGCCCGCCGTGGCCAACCCCGCCGAGCACGAGCTGGAGCTGCTCCGCCACCAGCAGCGCACCATCGGTTGGGACGCCGCCACGCCGCTCGTCCACGACGCCACCCAGGCGTACCGCGAGATCATGGCGAGCCGCGACAAGCCCGGCACCAGGCCGAGCGGCAACAGGTTCCTCTAAGAGCCGCCCCGCCCGTGTCGAGCCACGACAACAGCCCCACGGGAGGCCAGGGAGGTGGGGTATCCCCCCTTCGGCCAGCCCCCACGGCCCGCTGGCTTAGCGGCTGCCAGTGCGTGCGTGCTCGGCGGTCGTTTGGCCGCCTGGGCGGTGAGGTGACGTGAGCCTCCCGACAGCGCCTAGCGACCTTGCGACGCGTGGCCGGGGCCGCCGCTTCTGGAAGCGCGTCGTGTCCGAGTACGAGTGCTCGCCGGTGGAGCTGGAGCTGCTCTCGGAGGCGTGCCGCTCGCTCGATGAGCTGGACGCCTTGCGGCGGGCGGTGGTGAAGGACGGCGCGACCGTCACGGGCTCGCGCGGCCAGCGGCGCACCCACCCGGCGCTCGCGGAGCTGCGGCAGGGCCGGGCGGAGCTGCGCCGCCTCCTCGACGCGCTCGGCATCCCCGCGCCGTTCGCCGCGGCAGCCGACCGCGAGCACGTGGTGTCGATGGCGAGCCGCCGGGCGCAGCGCGCGGCCCGTGCCCGCTGGTCAGGAGAGGCGCGTGCGTAGGCGTACCGGCGAGGCGGTGGGTGGCGAGTTGCGCGCCGAGGTCGCGGCCGAGCTGCGCGCCAGGGCGGCCGAGTGCGCGGAGCGGCTCGGGCCGGAGGGCGAGGACCCGCGCTACGGGCTCGGCCGGGCGGAGCGGCTCGACGCGGGGGAGCCGGTGGAGGTGTACGCCTGGGAGCTGCCGCGCGAGCACCCGGCGTACGGCGGCTCGGGCTCGTACGTGCTGGAGCCGGACGGGCGTCTAGTGTCGGCCGGGGACGGGAAGGGTTAGGGTCTGCGTCGCCGTACTCGACCAGAGGAGACGCCGCCATGACGACAACGATCACACGTGTAACGGGCATCCCGCCGTCGAGCGTCACCGCTACGGGGAAGCCCGCCGCAACCCCTTCGGTCACGACGGGCTTCCACCGCTTCGCTTCTGCGCCGCCTCCTACTAAACGGGGCGGCCACCTTCGGCTCGTCCGCTAGCCGGTCTGCGCCACTGCCTCGGGGCGCGTGGTGAAGGGCAGCGACCAGTCCTCGCTGCTCTCGCCGTCGACCGTCAGGCGGAACTCCAGCCGCTGCCCAGGGGGGAGCGGCACTCCCGCGAAGTTGATCGCGAGCACGCCGTCGAGAGGCGTGCCGGGCTTGAGGCCCGTAGGTCGCCCGGCCTCGTGCTGGCCCTCGATCACGACGGGCTGCTCGCTCCCGTCCTGTCCGGGCAGGAGGACCGGGTTGCCATCGGCGTCGAGCAGCTCGATCCGGAACGGGATGCGCTGGTTGGCGCGGTCCCACGGCGTCTGCATGTACACCGCGATGGCGAAGCTCGACGGGTCCGGGCCGATGATCGACCACCCTCCGCCGAGCACGTACAGCTTGCCGTCTACCGCCTGGGCGGAGTCGGCGAGCAGCATGGTGACCTTGATATTGGGCACCTGCACCACTTCCTTTCCCCTCCGGCTTACCGGGCCGCAGGGAGGTAATCCCGCTCACCGATTAGAGCGGGGACCCCAGGCTAGGGAGACAGTCGGACGGAGTACCTCCGGCGCACTAATTGCCGATGAATGCAGGAAGTTTTACTTCTGAAAGGGCGAGAGCCGCCCCGGTAGGCGGCCCTCGGAACTACATCGGGTTTTGGTGGTGGTGCGGGTGCGGCCGAGGACGGTACCAGGGTGCACGGACACCAGCGGCCCCGAGCTGCGCTGCCTGGCGGAGCTGAGCCTGTAGCTGCGAAGATGCCGCCGATGGAGGAGCGCACGCCGACCGCCGGGCCGCTGTGCCCGTTCTGCCGCCACCCGCAGACCGATGGGCCGAAGCGCGAGGTGCCCACCGCGAAGGACTCGGTCAAGCTCTTCGAGTGGGTGTGCCCCTCGTGCGGGCGCAGCCACATCGCGCAGGACCCCCGCGACCTACCTCGTCGGCCTCCGGCGGTCTAACGAGTCCGTGTCAGCTCGGTAGCTGATCGCGGACATCCGCGTCCTTGTACACGAGCCCGAAGCCGTCGTCAGGCGCAGCGTCGTCATAGCAATCGTCGCGGGTCAGGAACAGCGCGCAGCACACCCCGTCTTCTCTCACTGCTGAGCGGAAGAGGAGGCCCTGCACGGGTTGCCCCCACTCCCGTGCGAAGGTGGTCCGGAAGTACTCGCTGACGATCTGAGTTGGCACGTATTCGACCCTCTCCGTCTGGCTTCCGGGTGCAGACCTCACAGGCGCACTGATCCGCCTGACGAACTCGTGGAGGAACCAGAACGCCGGTCTCATGTACCGACGATCCTCGTCGAAGATGCTGGGAGTAGGTGGGAGCGAGGCGAGGTCGATCACGGCCAGCGGCGCGCTCGTCTCGAAGCGCCCTACCGATACCAGCTCTCGACCGGAAGACGGCCCCTCCCAGACCTCGCGGATCGCGGTGTCGGCCTCCGTCGCGCCGTAGAAGAGCGGTATCCCGGCCGGGCTCATCCGATTGTCGAAAGCCTTTTCGCGAGGGGCAGTACCGAGATCGGCAGCGTTGTGGTACGCCACCCCAAGCCCGTGGTCACGGGCACGGTAGACGACCGTCCCGGGGTCGAGTTCGCGGATGAGGTTGGTCTCCACTACAAGCTCGCCCAGCGTGTGGAGCATGTCGGCCGGTGCAACCTCGAACGGCTCGCTCACCTCCTCGCCCTGGTGTTGGACGATCAGGTAGCGGGTGTCGTACTTCACGACCTCGGCGAAGCGCTCCCACGAGAACGACAGGGCCTGATCGGCGCGGAGCATGAAGTAGTCCTGCTGGCACCAGCCGCTGTCGGAGAAGGCCTGAACCAGGTCCTCGACAAAGCGCTCATGCCCAATGTCCTCACCAAGCTGCTCGAGAAGATCCCACGTGTCGAACCACTCACCCTGGTAACCACCCTCGGCGGTCTCGTACGGCAGCTCGTGGACAGGGTCGCGGTACTCGGTGTGGAAGCTCAAACCGATTCGCGTCATCACGACGTCCGTGTCGGCCGCGATGTTCTCGCCCTCCCGCTCGCAGTAGTCGCAACGGTCGGAGTCAAGGTGCTCCTGGGCCAGCTCCTTGAGCGCGGGGTTATCGAGGCACTCGGGACAGATCGACGTGCCGATGGAGGTCCAGCCGCGCTCCCAGATCTCCTCCATCAGCCGCTTCGCCCCGCCCATGTGCTCTTTGTAGCAGTGCTTCAGTCGCCTGGAGCCGCATCAGGCTCGTAGAGCAGCCCGGCTTCGAGCAGGCCCCAGGTCAGGAGCGCGAGCATCTTGATCGACCCGGCAACCGACTCGATGTTTCCTTCCAGGCGGTTGATCATTCGCTTGTCAACGCGGAACTTCTGGATGTCGTAGTGGGTGGGTTCAGACTCGCCTTCATCGAAGCGAAAGTGAGGCGCGATGATCTGAAACTCGCGCGGGTCGGTGGTGCCTGGCACCCGCACGATGGTGACTCCGTGCTTGGCTCGGTTGTACCCCGCGAGGATCGCCTGGTCCGCCGCGAAGTACTGAACGGCCGCTTGCTTCAGATTGAACATCGTTGCTCCGAGCATCATCCGCGTCTCGTCCTCAGTCCATTTCTCGGCCACTGCCGCGACAGCGGGAACGACGAGTTCTTCATCGGGCAGCTTGAGGAGGCCCCCGAGTGCCCTGGGGTCACGGCCTCCGCGGTTGCCAGCGAGGCGGTAGAAGTCGGCCGGAGCGTTCATTGGGTACGTAAGGAACCCGTCCAGGAACAGCTTGAACTTCCGGCGATTCCGGATCGTCCAGCCCCAGGCTCCGAGTGACTCCAGGGCGTTTGCGAACTCCGCGAAAAGCCGCAGGTACAGGGGGTGCCCGACCGAGATATCGCTGCCGACGCTCAGGCCGGCAATCAGCGCCTTTGCGGTTTCGGTGTGGATCGAGACACCGTAGTCCCAGTGGTCGCGGATGAACGCCGCCTCTAGCGCGCGGTTGTTCGGCGTCGGCTCCCAGCCGTCTCGCCACTCGCTCGGGGTAAGTCGGGGCACAGCCTCACCGTAGCCCGGCGCCAAGACGGGGCCAGGCCGCGTCAACGCGCGCGCCAGGCACGGCCTCGGCTTCCAGTTCGTGACACTTTAGACTTTCGGCATGAACGCCGAGCGCCTCCATGCAATCGCCTTCGAACTGCGCAAGGACCTCCAGACCACGAACGCCCCCGGACTGATCGCGTCGCTCTCCGACGGGCTCAAGAACCTCGCGCAGAACCCGAGCGACGCCTCGTACCAGCAGCAAGTCGCGGAGCGGCGCGCTGAGCTGGAGAGGGCGCTTCAAGCGTCGGCGAGCAACGACTTCTCGCCCGCCTGGCGGGAGGCCGTCGAGGAGTTGGGTGTGTCCGACCTCCTCGGCAACAACCTGCACCGTGCCGTGGACGAGATCCTCCAGCGCCATGAGGCGATTACGCCGAGTGCGGCCTCGGAGGAGCTGACGAGCCTGGCCAGCCGCGTGGAAGAGCTGAACAACAATCTCGAGGCCCTCATCGTGGCGCTGCACTGGTTCGAGATCGGCTCCGAGGAACTGGAGTTCGGTCAGTTCGAGGTCGGCGTGCTCATCCCACGCGCCGAGGTCAAGAATGAGCTGGGGCCTCTCGCCGAAGAGTTCGTGGCGCTACGGAAGATCTTGCTGCCGTTCGTGGAGCTAACGACCGGTTCGCGGCCGGACTTCGAGGTTCGGTCACTCTCCTCCTCAGAGTTTCAGATCTTCCTCGATTCGCCCGGAGCCGCCGCCGCGTGCATCGCCCTGGCGATTGAGCGCCTCGTGAAGCTGTACGAGGGCGTCCTCAACATCAGGTTGGCGCGAAAGCAGCTCGAAGACACGGGCATGACCGGCGATCAGCTCACCTCTGTCACGGAGCACGCCGACGGCCACATGGAGAAGGGCATCGGGGAGCTGGTGGACGAGCTGATCGAGGAGTTCGCCTCCACCAAGATCGACGAGGGCCGCACTCACGAGCTGCGCATGGAGCTGCACCTCTCTCTCAACGGGCTCGCCAACCGGATCGACCGAAGCTTCCAGGTCGAGGTCCGTACCGGCCTGCCCGAGCCCGAGGAGGAGAGCGAGGAGGGCCAGGAGGAGGCACCTGAGGTGGCCGCGGCCCGGCAGCACGCGCAGGCCGTCCTGGAGCGCCAAGAGGCGCTGCAGTTCAAGAAGCTCGAAGGGTCGCCAATCCTCAGCCTTGAGGAGCCTCCCCGCATCGATATCGAAGACGGCGACGACTCGGAGCCCGCGACCTAGCGGTTCTCCCGAGACGACGGAGGCCCCCACTCGGGAGGCCTCCTAGGCATGTCGCGCCGCATGAGCAGCACCACGTGCAAGCAAGCGTACATGCGCGTTTAGAGACCGCCTAGGCGGCCGTGCCGCGGGGCCGAGATGGGCTAAGCTCCCTCCTAGGCATGTAGCGAGGAGGCAGCAGCACGTGAACCATCCTCACGACGAAACGCAGTCAATCCTCGGGGACGTAGAGCTTCTCGCGCCAAGGGCGCGGGCGGATCAGCGACTCCAACGCCAGCGCGGGCAAGGCCCCGTCGTTGCCAAGGGCACGGGCGGAACTTCGATTCCTTTCAAGGGATTGAGGCCGTCCGGTGCCGCGCTCGACTAGCCTCCCGCCGGTAGTCCTCTGGCGGCGCGCTGTCCTCGCCGCGCCCGAGCTCAACCACGCTGCGAAGCTTGTCGCATGCGCTCTCGCGGAGCACATGGATGCGGACGGCGGGAGTTGCTACCCGAGCGTCACCACGCTCGCGGGCGAAACGGCACAGGATCGTAGGACTGTTCAGCGCGCCCTCCGTGCGCTTGAGGCGAGCGGCTGGATCACCCGCGCCGAGGGCCGCGGCCGGGGGCACTCCTCGCGCTACGCAGCAGCTCGGCCTCCGGCGGGAAAGGCGGCAGCAGTGCCGCCCTTTGGCGAGGAGGAAGGGCGGCACGTCGTGCAGCAAAAGGCGGCGCGACGTGCACGAAAAGGCGGCGGCAGCACCGCCCGAGGTAGCCAGGAAGAAGCCAGAGAGGCAGTACCCCCCGTAGCCCCCCAAGGGGGGCCACAACATCGGGACGCTGACGCTCTGAGAAGGAGGCGCGCGGCGCTCGACGCAGCAGGGCGTGCGTTCGAGCCCGTCGAGGAGGTGCGGCGGGCTTGAGGTGTCCGGGGGCCGACATCGACCAGGGCCACGGCTCCTGCGACAACCCGCCACGGTGGGCAGGTGGCGGTGATTCGCGGTGTCTCCGGTGCGCACGGCGCGATCTCGCCGCCCGGCTCCCTCGCGCTGCCAGGTGGTCGCTGGAGACGCTTCCGCGCGAAACCGCCGCGCAGGACGCTGCATACCGGCGCGTGAGGATGTGGCTCGACGCTCGTGTCGAGCTGGAGCCAGGCGACGACCGCAACCTGTACCTATTCGGCCCGAGCGGTACGGGCAAGACAGGCGCGGCGTTCGCCTGCGCCTTGGCTGACTTGGAGGCGAACGGTTCGCCGGAGTTCCTGCACGTCGGGGACTGGCTAGCTGCTCGCAAGCGCGGGTTCGAAGCGGCGCGCCTCGCAGAGTACGGCGGCGTAGGCGAAGAAACCCACGTAGCGCCAGACCCGTATCCGCGCCTTGCTGAGACCGGGCTGCTTGTCCTCGACGACCTCGACGCGCTCCGGCTCACAGCTTGGGAACTCGGCGAGATCGCCTCGCTCGTCCAGAGCCGCTACAACCAGTCGGGGCCAACCGACACCATCGTCACGACGAACTACTCGCCTGCCCTGCTCGCGGAGCGACTCAGTACACGGCGCGACCCGCATGCAGGCGAGCGGATCGTCTCCCGGCTCGTTGAGGGTGCCACGCTCGTCGAGTTCGCGGGCCAGAACCTCCGGCTCCCGCACACCGCGGCTGCGGACGTACGCCGCATTGTCGAAGGCCCTGGCGGCGACGAGTTGCGCGAGACGTGACCGCCTCCGTCCCCCGCATCCCGGCGGTTCGCGGGCTCACGCTCGCGGAGCTGGCCGCACGCCACAGCCTGAGCGAGCACGAGATGGGCGAGCTGCTCCGCCCGCTCGTGGAGAGCGGCGTCGTAGCCGTCCACGGCTCCCAGGTCATGGTGGAGGACGGAGCCGTGATCGCGGCGTTCGCGCGAGGGGAGCGGGCCACATGACCGACCGGCTTCTCACGGCCGCCGAGGTGGCGGAGCTGCTCCAGGTGAAGGAGAGCTGGGTGCGGCAGGAGACGCGCGCCGACAGGCTGCCGCACCTGCGGCTCGGCCGCTACGTGCGGTACGAGCGCGCCGAGGTTCTCGCCTGGCTGGAGGGCCAGAGGGCCGGGCAGTGGCGGCGGCACGAGCCGAAGGCCCCGAGCGCATGAGCGAACTTCCCGCATCGTCCGCGAAAGACCGGCGACGCGCGCGGCGACGGACTTGCGACCCGCTCGTTGTCTTCCTAGAAAACGTATGTAACCGACGTTAGGAGGAGCACATGCCCCGCAAGCAGCAGCCGACGAAGCCCGCCGCCGCGCGGAAGCCGGAGCGCGCAGCCCGGCGCGCCCCGCTGGCCGAACTCTCGGCCGCCGAGCGGCTCGCCCACGCAGCCGAGCTGACGGCCACGATGGAGAAGCACGAGGAGGGCTACCGGGAGTACGAGCGCGCCCACCACGACATGCGGGCCGGGAAGCTCGCGCCCACCAAGGCGGCCAAGGTGAAGGCGGCCAACCGGGAGGCGCACCGGCTCTACTGGAGCAGCTACGAACGCCGCCGCGCACTGCGGAAGCTCATGGCGGCCGAGGCGCAGGGTGCCTAGCGGCGCTGCTGTCGTGCGCTACGAGGGCAAGCGCGGCACCTCGTGGAGCATCAAGTACCGGGACGCGGCCGGGCGGCAGGTGTGGGAGACGCTCGGCCGCGAGCCGGGGTGGAACGAGCAGCGGGCGCAGCGCGCGCTCGGGGAGCGGCTCGGCACGGTGACGCGCGACCGGTGGCGCAAGCCGGAGCGCACGACGTTCGCGGAGCTGGCTGAGCGGTACGAGGACGACTACCTGCCGGGCCGCCGCCTCAAGGCGTCCACGGTGAGCGACTACGGCTCCATCATCCACGGCCACCTCGTGCCGCACTTCGGCCACCTGCGGCTCGCGGCGCTCGAACCGGCCGACGTGGACCGGTACGTCGCGGCCCAGGCGGCCTCCGGGCTGACCGCCAAGACGATCCGCAACCACCTGGCCCTGCTCCGCGTCATGCTCAAGGTGGCGCGGCGCTGGCGACTCATGGTGGCTGACCCGCTCGCGGAGGTGGAGCTGCCGCGAGCCGAGCAGGCCGAGATGCAGGTGCTGACCGAGGCCGAGATCGCCCGGCTCCTCACCGCGTACCGCGAGCTGGAGGCCGAGGCCCCGCGGGCGCTGCGCGAGTGGTGGGCGCTCACCCGCCGCGTCGTAGAGGTCGCGCTCGGCACCGCCCTGCGCCGGGGCGAGCTGCTCGCGCTCCGCTGGCGCGACGTGGAGCTGCTCGACGGCCGCCTCCACGTCCGGGAGGCGTACGTGCGCGGCGAGTTCACGACACCGAAGTCGCGTGCCTCGCGGCGCACGATCTCGCTCGGCCTCCGCACCGTGGCGGTGCTGCAGGAGCAGTACGCAGCGAGCCGCTACACGGCCGACGACTCGCTCGTGTTCCCCCACCCCGCCCTCGGCTCCCCGCTCGACCCGTCGAAGCTGTCGCGCGACCACATGCGCCCGGCGCTCGCCCGAGCCGCGATCACCAAGCCGTTCCGGCCCTGGCACGACCTCCGCCACACGGCCCTGACACACGACGCCGCCGCGGGCAACCCGCAGGCGTACGTGCAGGCCAGGGCGGGCCACTCCCAGGGCACCATCACGGAGCGCTACATCCACGTCGCCCAGATGGCGTTCCCCGACGCGGCCAACCGCGCGGAGGAGCGCATGTTCGGCCCGGCCGAGGTAGGAAAAGCGGTAGGAAGTGACGGCGGGCCGGAGCCCCAGGAACAAGAAAACCCCGCCTGAGCGGGGCCTTCTTAGTAGCGGGGGCGGGATTTGAACCCGCGACCTCCGGGTTATGAGCCCGGCGAGCTACCTGACTGCTCCACCCCGCGTCGCACCCCCAGGATACCAGCGCTCGCCGGGCCCGCTAGCGCTGGAGGACGTCGCGCAGCAGGAAGAACAGGAAGACCCCGAGGCCGATGAGCCCCCACAGCGGCGAGCCCTTCTTGCGGGCTGCCGGCTCGTAGTCGGCGTCGTCCTCCGCCGGCTCGCCGTAGTCGGCCCGCTCGGTCGGCGCCTCCATACCCTGGGGCGTCTCGACCGGCCCGAACGTCCCGACCTCGATCCCGGCCGACTCGCCGTGGGCGCGATCGATCTCGGCGAGGAGCACCTCGGCGTCGGCCTGCTCGGACTCGTCCCCGCGCTCCGCGACCTTCTCGGCGAGCTTGGCGACATCGTCGTAGGCGTCCGGATCCTCCGACGCCCGGGCGCTGTCGAACGCGTTCCAGAGGAAGACGAGCGCCTCCCCGTTCTCGCCGCGGGCGACGGCCTTGCGCGCGTGATCGAGGTTGTCGTCCACGGTGCCAGTATCGCCCGTGGCTACGATCGCCGCATGCGCGTTGGTGTGGTCGACCTCGGCACGAACTCGACGCGGCTCCTCGTGGCCGACGTCGAGGGCACCGACGTGCGCGAGGTGGAGCGCAAGCTGGCCATCACGCGGCTCGGCGAGGGCGTGGATTCGCGCCGCAAGCTTCTCCCCACGGCGATCGCGCGCGTGCGGAACGTGCTCGTGGACTACCGCCGCGACCTCGAGGCACTCGGCGCCGAGCGGACGCTCACGATCGCGACAAGCGCCGTGCGCGACGCCGAGAACGGCGAGGCGTTCCTGGGCGAGATCGAGTGGAGCTACGGGTTCACGACGCGGCTCCTCACCGGCGAGGAGGAGGCGCTCATGACGTACCTCGGCGTCTCGAACGGGCGCGGGCCGGTGAACGGGACGCTCGTCATCGACGTCGGCGGCGGCTCGACGGAGCTCGTGCTCGGCGGCGACGACGGAGTCGCGTTCCACACGAGCCTCGACCTCGGCTGCGTCCGCCTGACCGAGCGGTTCATCCACGGCGACCCGCCCACGCCGACCGACATCGCCGACTGCAGAAACGCCACCCGCGCGCTGCTTGCCGAGCGTGTGCCCGACGACGTGGTCCCGTCAAGCGGCATCGGCGTGGCCGGGACGGTCACGACGCTCGCCGCGATCGAGCTCGGCCTCGACGAGGAGGATCCAGCGCTCATCCACGGCCACAAGCTCACCGCGGAGCGGGTCGAGGCCGACCTCCGCGACCTCTCGCTTCTGACCGTCGCCGAGCTCGCCCGGATCCCCGCGATTACCCCGGAGCGCGCACCGGTCTTCGTCGCCGGGATCACTGTGGTCGCCGAGACCATGCGCTACTTCGGCCTCACGGAGCTCGAGATCTCCGAGCGCGACATCCTGCACGGCGCCGCGCTGGCCGCCGCGGAGCTGCCCGAGCCCGAAGAGGGCGACGCGCCCGCCGGCGCCTACACCTGCTGTTGATCTAGGGGTACACGCCGCGCGAAACCAGCGCGTCCGCGACCTCGCGGATCGAGCGGATGAGCGCGGCGCGGCGGAGCGTCATCGACTCCTCCTCGGAGAGCGTCCACACGCGGTCGAGCCCGACGCGCATGAGGTCGGCGAGCCGAGTGCGGATCTCCTCGCGCGTCCAGAAGAGGCGCTGGATGTCCTGCACCCACTCGAAGTAGGAGACGGCCACGCCGCCGGCGTTCGTGAGGATGTCCGGCAGGATCGGGATGCCGCGCGCGGCGAGGATGTCGTCCGCCTCGAGCGTGGTCGGGCCGTTCGCGCCCTCGGCGACGAGCTTCGCCTGGATGCGCGGCGCGTTCTCGCCGGTGAGGACGCCCTCGGTCGCGGCAAGGACGAGGATGTCGCAGGGCAGCTCGAGCAGCCCCGTGTTCGAGACCGACGCGCACCCGGGGAAGCCCTCGACGAGGCCTTCCCTGCTGTGCCACTCGTCGAGGGCCGGCATGTCGAGACCCTCGTCGTTGTGGATCCCGCCGCGGATGTCCGAGACGCCGATCACCTTCGCGCCGTGCGCGTGCAGCTCGTGTGCGGCGACCGCGCCGACCTTGCCGAAGCCCTGGACGATGCAGGTCTGGCCGGCCAGCTGCTCGCCGAGTTTCGCGACTGCGCCTTCGATGACCATGACGACGCCGATCCCGGTCGCCTCGGGCCGCAACACGGATCCGCCGACCGACAGCGGCTTGCCGGTCACGATCTCCGGGACGGCGTGGCCGACCTGCATCGAGTACGTGTCCATCATCCAGGCCATCGTCTGGTCGTTCGTGGCCATGTCCGGCGCGGGGATGTCGCGCTGCGGGCCGATCACGGGGAGGAGCTCCGAGGTGAACCGGCGCGTCATGCGCTCGAGCTCGGCCTCCGAGAGCGCCCGCGGGTCGCAGCGCACGCCGCCCTTCGCACCGCCGTACGGGAGCTTCAGGAGCGCGCACTTCCACGTCATCCACATCGCGAGCGCGGCGCACTCGCCCAGCGTCACCGCGAGGTCGTAGCGGATGCCGCCCTTCGTCGGGCCGAGCACGCTCGAGTGCTGCACGCGGTAGCCGGGGAACACGGCCAGCGACCCGTCGTCGAGGCGCGTGGGGACCGAGACTGCGAGCGAGCGCTCCGGCCGGCGGAGCACCTCACTGACGCTGTCCGAGATCCCGGCCTGCGTGAGCGCACCGTCGAGCTGCCCGAGCGCGGTCCGAAAGAGCGGATCGTCGAGCTCGGGAGGAAGGTGCGGAGCGTCTGCGGGAGCGATCGCCACCGGCCGCATTGTACGGCCGGCCCTTCCGGCTACTCGGCCTCAACCGCGAGCGTCAGACCGTGCCGGCCGACCACGCGGACCTCGACGTCCGCGTCGGCCCCGGCCTCGCAGGTCGCGTCCCAAAACTCGCCGTCGAGCCGAACCTGTCCGCGCGGCCGGCATTCGGACGCGGTCACCGCGCGGCGGCCGATCAGCGTCTCCGCGCCGACCCGGACCTTGCGCCGCTTCGAGTAGCTGATCCAGAACCAGGTTTCGCCCACCTCGACGATCCCGGCCACGACGACGAGCACGAGGCCCCAGGGCGCCGGGACGACGAAGACGGCGAAGAAGAGCGCGAGGATGAAGACCACGGCCCGAACGCTACAGCGCGCTCCTTGCCGAATCGGGCAGCCGGAGTAAAGATCGCGGCGACGGGTTGTTTCAGCACGACGACGGGAGGCCTCATGGCATCGCAATCCCCTCCGACCCCGACCTTCGACCACTTGCGCGAGAACTCGATCGGCCTGCCGCAGGTGCTCTTCCAATCGATCACGCACATGGCGCCGGCGGCCGCGGTCGCCTTCTCGATCTACGCCGCAATCCCGCATGCGGGGCAGGCGTTGCCGCTCGCCGTGCTCCTTGCGATGGTCGCCTGCGTGCTCGTAGCGAGCTCGATCGGCCAGCTCGCCAAGCAGATGCCGTCGGCAGGCGGGCTCTACACATACAACGCCCGTGCCCTCGGGCCGCACGCCGGGTTCCTGACCGGCTGGGCGTTCCTCCTCTTCGCGCCGCTCGTCGCTCCGCTGCTCTTCCTGATCTTCGCGTGGGCGACCGAGGACGTCGTGAAGAACGAGATCGGCTGGAACATCGGCTGGTGGCCGTGGGTGCTCGTGTCGGGCGGGATCGTCTTCTTCCTCACCTATCGCGACGTGCGGCTCTCGACGAAGGCCGGCGTCGTCCTCGGCGCGATCGAGATCGCGATCTTCGGCGCGCTCGCGATCTGGATGCTCATCTCGAACTACGACACCTTGAACCTCCAGGCCTTCAACCCGGCGAACGTGAACCCGGACGCGTCGAGCGACCTCTCCGGGATCTTCAAGGGGATGGTCTTCGGGATCCTCGCGTTCATCGGCTTCGAGGCCGCCGCGCCGCTCGGCGAGGAGGCCCGCAACCCACGCTGGACGATCCCGCGCGCCGTGATCGGCTCCGCGGTCATCGTCGGGCTCTTCTACGTCCTCTGCTCGTACGCCTGGGTGTACGGCGCGGGCTTCGACAACTTCCTCGCGCAGGCGAGCGACAACCCGGACCCGTGGCGTGCGCTCGGCAAGGTCTTCTGGCACACCGGCTGGATCCTCATCTTCTTCGCGATCCTCAACTCCGCAATCGCGAACGCGAACGCCGGCGTGAACGCAGCGAGCCGCGTCACCTACGCGATGGCGCGCAACGGCGCGCTGCCGAAGGATCTCGCCCGGACGCACCCGGAGCACAAGACGCCGCACATCGCGATCATCGTGAACGTGTTCGGCGGCATGGCGCTCGCCCTGCTCCTCGGCTGGAAGTGGGATCCCCTGACCGCGTTCGTCACGATCGCGACCGCGATCACGGTCGTCGTGATCCTCATCTACATCGCCGTCTGCATCGGGACGATCGTGTACTACCAGCGGGAGAAGCGGGACGAGTTCCACGTCCTCAAGCACCTCGTCTATCCGGCGCTGGGCGCGATCGCCTTCGCGTGCCCGCTCTACTACCAATTCAAGGACTGGCCGGCGAACCCGGTCGGCTACGGCAACTGGGTCGCGATCGTCTGGATGGGGATCGGCGTGCTCGTGATGCTCGGCTTCGTCCTGTGGCGCAAGAGCGCGCTCGACAACGCAGACCGCGTGTTCGTGGACGACCAGAGTATGCCCGAGAGCGCGGGGAGCTAACGATGGCGACGACCGTGCAGGAGACGATCTCCCGCGACCAGGTCATCTGGTCGTTCGCGCCCGACCTCGAGCCCGTCCTCGAGGTCGAGCCGGGCGCGGTCGTGAGGCTCGAGACGAACGACTGCTTCACGGGCCAGATCCAGACGGAGGACGACCTGGTCACCGGCATCGACTTCGAGCGGATCAACTCGGCGACTGGCCCGATCGCGGTGACCGGCGCGGAACCGGGCGACTCGCTGACCGTCGAGCTGCTCGAGGTGAATCCGATCGAATGGGGCGTGGCCACGATCATCCCCGGCTACGGCCAGCTGCACGAGCAGGTGCGCTCGCCCGTCACGAAGATCTTCTCCGTCAAGGACGGGTGGATCGAGATGGACGAGCGCATCCGCTTCCCCATGCGCCCGATGGTGGGCGTCGTCGGCGTCGCGACCGAGAGCGACACGCTCACGAACGCGCTCCCCGGCCAGCACGGCGGCAACCTCGACAACCACCTGCACGGGCCGGGCGCGAAGATCTACTTCCCGGTGCGCCAGCCGGGCGGCATGTTCGCGGTCGGCGACATGCACGCCTCGATGGGCGACGGCGAGATCTGCGGGACCGGCGTCGAGATCGCCGGCGGGGTGGTCGTCCGGTTCGGGCTCGTGAAGGGCAAGCAGGGCCGCTGGCCGGTCACCGAGCTCGCAGAGTCGTGGATCGTCCACGCGACGGCGTTCGAGTACATGGACGCGCTGCAGCTCGTGTGCGAGGAGGCCGCGCGCATGCTGGTCGATGAGTGGAGGATGACGATGGAGGACGCGTTCATCTTCCTGAGTGTCGCGTGCGACGTCGGCGTCGCCCAGGCGTGCAAACCGGGCCCGGGCTTCGAGTGCATCGCGCGAGTGATCATCCCCAAGATCGAAGCGATCCCGGGGCCGTTCCCCGCGTAGCGCGGCCAAGTCCGGCGCCCCGCAAGCCTCTGCTCGCTCGCGCCCGAGTGCCGGGAGGCTCCCCCACCCCTACTTCAAACCCTATCCAGGAAATCCGTACGCGTGGGACACGGAAGAGCGCCGATTTTGGGCCAATCGATCCACAGGAGCGAGGCGAGAGACCGGAGAGCAATGCGAGCGCTCGTCGCGAAATCGAAGCCGATCCCAGCGGCTCCCTTTCCGGTTCCCCGTCGGATACACCCGAAGCCCGCCGCCGCGCCCGACCTGCGCGGGCGCGGCCCACAACCGTGCTTCCCCGACGGGAATTGCCAGATTCCCATGTCGGCTTATGCCGGGGGTGGGAATCGAACCCACACGCCCGTGAGGGCAGAGGACTTTAAGTCCTCCGCGTCTACCGTTCCGCCACCCCGGCCGGTGGTGCACAGACTAGAAGCCGGGTGCTAACTGGTCGAGCGTGAAGAGCTCGGGGCCGTGGCCGCGGTTGTCGTCGACGAACTTGTCGAACGTGCCCTGGTCGAACGTGGAGCAGGTGGCGAGCACGCCGGTCTGCTTCGTCGGCTCTTCGTTCGGATCGGTCGGATCGTCGCGGTCGGCAACCCAGGCCGTGAGGACGATCGAGTCGTCGTACTTCCTGGCCTCCGGGTCATCGGGAAGCGGCGCCAGGACGAGCCCGCGAGCATCGGTGCGGTACCAAGCGGTCAGCTCGGCGATCGTGTCATCGGGAACATCCGGGCCGTACTGGACGCCGACGCCGCCGTGCTCGAGGTTGTGCAGGAGGCGATTCTGCTCGAGCGGGGCTGAGTACTCACCGAAGATGAGCGGATCGGGGTAATGCGGCCCGGACGAGGGCGGGTACGAGTTGTACTTGAAGCCCTTCGGCAGCTTGGCCGGCGGGACATGCTCCTGCGCCAGCGCCGGGAACGTCTGGATCTTGCAGACGTCGTTCGAGGCCGCGGCCGGGCTTGAATCGTCGCCGCCCATGGCGAACGCGATTCCGCCGCCGATCGCCGCGAGCACGAGCACCGCTGCGCCGACGGCGATCCAGATGCGCTTGTTGCCGGGCACATGGTGCGGCTCGTGCGAGGAGCGCACCTTGGGCGCCTGGACTTTCCGCGGGGGAGCAGGTGTCTTGGGCTTGTCGGCCACGGCTGGTGAATGTAGCAGCGGACGTAACTAGGAACGGTCGTGAACCGTGAGCCCGAGGATGTCGGGCCGGTGGTAGTGGCCGGCGGCGTCGAACCGCTGCCGTTCCTCGTACAGACGGGCCGGATCGAGCTCCGCGTAGAGGATCCCTTCCTCGTCGTAGAGCGGCCCCGCGAGGTACGTCCCGTCGGGCCCGAGGATCGCGCTCCCCCCGCGGCCGATCACGTCCACACCTTCGAGCAGCTCGCGCAGCGGAAAGTCGTCCGGATAGCCGGACGCGCGCTGGAAGTGGCACGGCGAGATCACGAACGAGCGCGACTCCCGGGCGATGTGGACGAGCGTGGACTGCCAGGCGTCCGAATCGTCCGCGGTGGACGCGACGTAGATCTCCACGCCGGACTCGTAGAGCGAAAAGCGCGCGAGCGGCATGTAGTTCTCCCAGCAGATGAGACCGCCCAGCCGGCCGAGCGACGTCTCGATCGCACGCAGGCCGCGCCCGTCGCCCTGGCCCCACACCAGGCGCTCGTGGTTCGTCGGCACGAGCTTCCGGTGGTGGAGGACGAGCTCGCCCTCGGGGTCGTAGCCGAGCAGCGTGTTGTAGAGCGTCCCCGGCCGCTCGGGATCGATCTCGGTCACCCCGACGACGAGATGCACGCCGTTCGCACGCGCGGCCTCGCCCAGCGCGTCTGACGCTTCGCCGGGGACCTCCACGGACTCACGCGCGAGGAGGGCGAACGCCGCCTTCGCCTTCGGATCCGCCCAGCCGGCGAGCGCGCGGGCCCAAAGCGACGAGGGGTACGCCGGCACGAACGCCTCCGGGAAGACGACGAGCTGCGCGCCCTGCCCGGCGGCCTCGGCCGTTCGCTCGGCCAGCCGCTCGATGGTGGCGGCGCGGTCGAAGATGACCGGTTCGACCTGGACGCACGCTACGGTCACTGGGTCGCGCATGACCTGGGTTCTACCGCACGCAGCGCCGTCCGACTAGCGGCGTAGCGTTTATAGACCCATGACCTACGTTTTCGTCGCACTTGCAGCTGCCGCCCTGGGCGCGTTCATCACGTGGAGCCTCACGCGCACGCGTGTCGCCGAGCTGCGGGCGACGCTGCGCGCCCAGCCCGATCTGGCCTCCACCTTCAAGGCGCTCTCGGCCGAGACGGTGCAGGAGTCGCTCCAGCGGATCGACGCCGAGGCTCGGCGCCGCGAGGAGCTCTCCCGCGAGGCGCTCGCGAACCTCGTGAAGCCGATCCGCGAGTCGCTGGAGAAGGTCGACGTCCAGAGCCAGGCGCTCGAGAACCAGCGCCGAGAGGCCTACGGGTCGCTCTCGACGCAGGTGCGGCTGCTGGCCGAGAGCCAGGAGAAGCTGCGCGGCGAGACCGGGAACCTCGTGACCGCGCTGCGCGCGCCGGCTGCGCGCGGGCGCTGGGGCGAGATGCAGCTGCGCCGCGTGGTCGAGATGGCGGGGATGCTCTCCCACTGCGACTTCACGGAGCAGACGACCGTGACCGTAGACGAACGCCGGCTGCGGCCCGACCTGATCGTCCGGCTCCCGGGCGGCAAGAACATCGTCGTGGACGCCAAGGTGCCGCTCGAGGCGTACCTGCGCGCGATCGAGGCCGACGACGAGGAGACGCGGTCGGCCCGGCTCGGCGACCACGTGAACCAGATCCGCCAGCACATCCACAAGCTCTCCCAGAAGAGCTACTGGGAGCAGTTCCAGCCGTCGCCCGAGTTTGTCGTCCTGTTCATCCCGGGCGAGGCGTTCTACAGCGCGGCGCTCATGCACGAGCCCGCGTTGCTCGAAGAGGCGACCGGCAAGCGCGTGATCGTCGCGACGCCGACCACGCTCATCGCGCTGCTCCGCGCGGTCGCGCACGGCTGGCACCAGGAGACGGTTGCCGAAAGCGCGCGGGCGGTCAGCGAGCTCGGGCGCGAGGTCTACCAGCGCATCGGGACGATGGGCGAGCACCTGGCGAAGCTCGGCGGCAAGCTGGACGGGGCCGTGTCCGCCTACAACGAGACGATCGGATCGCTCGAACGGCGCGTCCTTCCGGCGACGCGCAAGCTGGCCGACCACGGTGCCGGCGGGACGAAGGAGATCGCTCCGCTCGAGCCGCTCGACCGCGCGACCCAGGCGCCTCAGGCGCCCGAGCTCGTCGAGAGCACCGAGGACGTCCTCGAGCTCCAGCGCACGCTCGAAGTCGCCTAGCGGCGATCCGGCCAGAGCCCTCGCTATCCTGAATCCAGCGGGCGCTGAGGCCGGAACAGGCGCGAGGTTCCGGTCGTTTTCTCTAGTGCTGGTTCGATTCCGAACCTTCCGCTTAGATTCGAAAGGACACAGTGAGCGAACCCGAAGTCAGGAAGCTGATCGTGATCGGAGGAGGCCCCTCCGGCTACACCGCTGCGCTCTACAGCGCGCGCGCCAACCTGGAGCCGCTCGTGATCGAAGGCTTCCAGTGGGGCGGCCAGCTCATGATCACGAGCGAGGTCGAGAACTACCCGGGCTACTCCGAGGGCGTCCTCGGGCCGCAGATGATGCAGGACTTCCGCAGCCAGGCAGCCCGCTTCGGCGCGGAGTTCATCACCGACAACGTGACGAAGGTCGACTTCTCGAGCCGGCCGTTCCGCATCTGGACCGGCGACAAGGAGTACCACGCCGAGTCGGTCATCGTCTCGACGGGCGCGAACGCGCGCCAGCTCGGCCTCGAGTCGGAGAAGCGCTTGCAGGGCTACGGCGTCACGTACTGCGCCACCTGCGACGGCGCCTTCTACCGGGGCAAGGAGATCGCGGTGGTCGGCGGCGGCGACTCGGCCATGGAAGAGGCGCTCTTCCTCACCCGCTTCGCGTCGAAGGTGCACCTGATCCACCGGCGCGACCAGTTCCGCGCATCGCCGATCATGATCGACCGGGTCAAGGCGCACCCGGAGATCGAACTCGTCCTCGACACCGTCGTCGAGGAGATGGTCGGCGACCCGAAGCTCGAGAGCCTGCGCATCCGGAACGTGAAGACGGACGAGACGTCGGTCCTCCCGGTCGAGGGCGTGTTCGTCGCGATCGGGCACGACCCGGCCTCGGAGCTCTTCCTGGGCCAGCTCGACGCGGACGAGAACGGCTACCTCCTCACCGAGGGCAAGTCGACGATCACGAACATCGAGGGTGTCTTCGCCGCCGGCGACGTCGTCGACCACGTGTACCGCCAGGCCGTGACCGCGGCCGGGATGGGCTGTATGGCCGCGCTCGACGCGGAGCGGTTCCTCTCGGAGCAGGAAGCCGCCGCGGCCGTGGCACTCGCCGCGTCGTAGGACGCTGCGGCGTGCGATTGAAGCGTAGGCCGAGAAAGCCCTCGGCGACGCTGCGTGTAACCGCCGGCGACCGGCCAGGCGTCCTGGTCGTGTTCGAGCCCCTGGGATCGGAGTACGTCCTCGGTCCCGACGACGAGATGCTCGTCCGCCTCTATGGCCGCTCGACGCGGGCCGAGGACACGGACGTCGAAATCGTCCACGAGCCACAACGGGTCGTCCTCTGTCTGGCGACGACCTATCGCGCCTGGAACAAGGCTGGTAAAGAGCTGCCGGTCTGACGCGCCACAGCCGCTGCGGCCCGGCTCCCGGCGACCGAGCTAGCATCGGCTCGTGCCCTACTTCATCTGTCCGAACTGCAAGCGGCGCTCGATCGATCACGACCGCCGGGACGGCCTGACGCACCAGGCGGTCGGATGCCCGAGCTGCGGGTTCGGATTCCTGTTCGAGCTCATGGACGACTACTACCCGGGTCCGACGACCGGGT
This sequence comes from uncultured Thermoleophilia bacterium, assembly GCA_963716435.1. Lineage (GTDB taxonomy): Bacteria > Actinomycetota > Thermoleophilia > Gaiellales > Gaiellaceae > CAVRUF01. Next base: position 1,350,707 of record OY970312.1, on the reverse strand, counting down.
TCGTCGTCTGTGACCGCGAGCGGCGCGTGCTCGCCGTCGGCCGTGGCGTGTTCGAGCTGACCGGCTTCACCGAGTCGGATCTCATGGGGCGCGAGATCGTGGACGTGCTCCGCCTGAACGGCGGGGACGGGCCGAGTCCCGCCGAGGTGGCGGTCGAATGGGGCGTCCGGCAGCTCGGCAAGGAGCTGACGCTGACGACGAAGTCAGGGGTGCAAAAGCCGGTGAAGGCGGACTTCTTCCCGGCGTACGACGAGGACGGCGGCCTGCTCGTCGCCATCGGCCCCGGGGCGTAGCACTAGGCCGCATCTCGCTCCTCCCGCGCCTCGAAGAGCCGCTCCTCCACCCAGGCCTGTAGGCGTTCGACGGCGCGCAGGTCGGCGGCGAGACGCGCAGCCTCGTCCCGCTGTTCGCGCGGATCCGCGTTCGACAGAACTCCGAGCGCCTCGAGCCGCTCCACGGTCTCGGCTTCGAGTTGCCCCCGAACCTCGCGGTCGATCGCGGACTGGCGAATCGCATCCCGCGCGCGGGCGAGGTGCGCAGCGAGCGACGACGCCCGGCCGGCGAGGACATCGGCGAAGACTGCGAGGTCGACTGCACGCATGCTTCCAGCGTAGGTCGCGCGGCGAGCCGCTTTGTGCCAACTCTGAAACAAATTTGAGCCAGTAGGCTCGCCGCGTGCCGGTCTCCGCCCTCCTCCTCGCGCTCGCGGCAGCGTTCCTGCACGCCGGGTGGAACATGCTCCTCGCGGGCGCGAAGGACTCCGAGGCGGCGACCGCGGTCGCGCTCGTCGTTGCAGCAATCGTCTTCGCGCCGGTCGCCGTCATCGCCTGGGACGTGGAGCGCGCGGCCTGGCCGTACATCGCGGCCAGCGCGGCGCTCGAGCTCGCGTACTTCATCCTCCTCGCGGCCGCCTACCACCGCTCCGAACTCGGCCTCGTCTATCCACTCGCCCGCGGCGTCGCGCCGGTCCTCGTGCTCGCCGGGGCGACGATCGCCCTGGGCCGGCACATCTCGACCGCGCAGGCGCTCGGGGTGATCGCGGTGGGCGTCGGCGTCATCCTCGTCCGCGGCCTGCGCGGGAACGCCGACACGCTCGGCACGATCCTCGCCCTCGTGATCGCGGTCACGATCGCCGGTTACACGCTCGTGGACAAGGAAGGGATGAACCACGCCGGGCCGCTTCCGTACCTCGAGCTCGTGCTGGTCGGGCCGGCGCTCTTCTACGCGCTCGGAATCGGCGCGACGAAGGGACGCGCTGCACTTCGGCTGGAGCTCCGTGGGCAATCCGTCGCCGCGGGGATCGCGATGTTTTCCGCGTTCGCGCTCGTCCTCGCCGCGCTCCAGCGAGCGCCCGCCCCGCCCGTCGCCGCCGTGCGCGAGACCGGGGTCGTCATCGCCACCGGGATGGCCGCGATCTTCCTCCACGAGCGCGTGACCGGCCAGCGGCTCGCCGGCGCGTTCGTCGTCGTCGGCGGCGTCGCGCTTATCGCACTCGGCTAGACGGACAGAGATCCGAGAGCACGCAGTCGTCGCAGCGCGGCGACCGCGCGTTGCAGACCCGCCGGCCGTGCCAGATGAGGAGATGCGGGAAGCGGGCCCAGTCCGCGCGCGGTACGAGCCGGACGAGATCGCGCTCGATGTGCACCGGATCCTCCCGGCGCGTGAAGCCGAGCCGCTGCGACAACCGGCGCACGTGCGTGTCCACGACGATCCCCTGCGGCGCGCCACGCTCGGCGGCGACCACGTTCGCGGTTTTACGCCCCACGCCGGGCAGGCGGACGAGCTCGTCGATCCGCGTCGGCACCCGGCCGTCGTACTCCTCTAGGAGCATCCGCATCGCGCCCTGGACGTTCCGCGCCTTCTGGCGGAACGTGCCGGTCGGGCGGATGTCGGCCTCGAGCTCGGCGAGCGGCACGCCCAGGTAGTCCTCCGGCCGGCGGTACTTGCGGAAGAGCGTTTCGGTGACGCGGTTCACGGTCACGTCGGTCGTCTGGGCGGAGAGCATCACCGAGATGAGGAGCTCGACGTCGTTGCGGAAGCGCAGCGCGATCATCGCGTCCGGGTGCTCGGCGGCGAGCCGGTCGAGGACGGGCAGAACGCGGTCGCGCTTCGGCCCGACGCGGCGGCGCGCCTCGGCGACGTAGCTACGCGGCACGAGCGCCGATGTAGACGCCGCGGCCCATCAGCCCCTCGGGGTCGAGCTCGACCTCGAGCCCGGCCGCCTCGAACGCCTCGAGGTATTCCTCGTCGGTGAACATCCCGACCTCGTGGCGCTCCGTGAAGCGGTCGATCCCCTCGGGCGTGGCAACGAGGTACTCGAACTCGAGGACGATCGAATCGCCGAGCGGCGCGCCGAGGTTCATGCGCGCAATCTTCAGCTCCGGCTCGTCCACGAACAGCGCGTGGACGTGCTCCGGCATCCAGGCGTCCGGCGTGATCCACGGCTCGACGACGAGGAGCCCGCCCGGCGCGACGTGCCGCGCCATCGACGCCGCGGCCTGGCGCAGGCGCTCCCGCGTGACGGTGTAGCCGATGCTCGAGAAGAGGCAGGTCACGAGGTCGAACTCGCGCCCGAGGTCGAGCGTGACCATGTCCGCCTCGTGCAGCGGGACGCCGGGCAGCCGCTCCGCCGCGACCTCGAGCATGGTCGGATCGAGATCCGCGCCCTCGACCTCGTACCAGTCGCGCAGCAGGGCGAGATGGACGCCCGTCCCACAGGCGACATCGAGCAGCGTGCGCGCGTTCGGCGCGCGGGAGTCGAAGAGCGCGAGGAGCCGCTCGTTCTCGGCCGGGTAGTCCTTCCAGGAGTAGAGCGCGTCGTAGAAGCGGGCCGTCTGGCGAAACATCCCGTGAGGCTACGCGACGAACCCTCAGCGCGCGGCTTCCCCGGGGGACCCCGGTTAGAGGCACCCCTGCCGTCGAGCATATCGCTGAGATTTGCACGTGTCTGTGACGGATGTGCCGGAAGCTGCGCGGATCTGTGCCGACACGCGCTACTGCGCTGCGAGGAGCCGCGGGCCGGCGCACACGATGTCGAGCGCGGGGCAGCCGGCGCACGCGTACTCGCTCGGCGTCGGGCGGAAGTCGCCTTCCTGGATCGCCCGGATCGCCGCGGAGAGCTCCGCCTGCAACTCGGGGAGATCGCCGCGCACGAAGCGCGTGAACACCGGCTCGGCCGGCGCCTCGAGGAACGTGTAGACGACCTCGACCTCGGCCGCCCCCGTGCCGAACGCAGCTAGCGCGTACACGAGCCGCTGGAGCCGGTACTCGGCGTCCACGATGTCGGCCGGATCGCGCTCCTCGAGGCGGTTCGTCTTGTAGTCGACGACGAGGGCCCGCTCGCCCTCGCGCCGGAACACGTCGAAGCGGCCGCGAACCAGCACGCCGTCGTGGGCGAACGAGAAGGCGAGCTCGGGCCGCGCGTCCTCCGCCTTCGCCAGGCGCCGCCCGAGCTCCGATTCCCTCCAGGCGGCGAGCAGCGATTCGACGCGCTCCAGGTTTTCCTCGGTCGCCTCGGGATAGCGCTGCAGCACGCGCTCGCGCACCTCCTCCTCGGGGGTCTCGACCTCGAGCAGCACGTGGACGGCGTCGCCGATTTCGGTCGCCAGGAGGCCCTCGACCTCCTCCCCGGTCACGCCGACGACGGGCCGCGGCGGGAGGCCGACGATCCGCTGCGCGTAGAACCGGTACGAGCACTGGTCGTAGAGTGAGAGCGCGCTGTAAGACAGGCTGCGCAGCACGAACGGCGGCGGCTCGGGGAGCGCCGGGAGCGCAGGCAGCTCGGGCGCGGGCCGCAGCGCGTCGCCGTTCTCCACCGGGGCGAACAGCTGGAGCTGCGGAATCACCGCCGGCTCGGGCTGGTCGCTCGGCGGCGTGGGCCGGTCGATCCGAAGCGCAAGCCGGGCGTCGCCGCGCTCGAAGCTCCAACGGGCCTTCGTCCTCTCCGATCTCGACCTCGAGCCGCTTGAGGATCCAGTGGAGCGGCGCGTTCACGTCGCGCCGGCTCGTCGGGTCGATCGCGCCCGAGACGATCAGGCGGTCGATCGCGCGCGTCATGGCCACGTAGAGGAGCCGCCGGTTCTCGGCCTGGTCGGCGGTCTGTTCCGCCTCGCGGACGTCGTCCCAGCCGAACGCGCCCTCCCGCTTGCCGGTCGCCGGATTGACGACGCGGAACCCGAAGCGCCCGTCGGGGAGGCACAGGATCTCGTCCGCTGCAGGCGACGGCGGGATGCGGCCCCCGTCGGCGAGCACGACCACCTTGAACTCGAGCCCCTTCGCCGCATGGACGGTGAGCAGGCGCACCGAGTCGCCGCCCTCCTCCTCCGCGGCCGCCTCGACCTCGCGCGCACCGGCCGCCTCCTGGTCGCGCAGGAAGCCGACGAAGCCCTCGATGTCCGGGCCGCGCAGCGATTCGTAGGCCCGGGCCAGGCGCCCGAGCTTGCGCAGATTTGCGTAGCGGCGGCGCCCGTTCCACTGCGCGAGCACCGCCAGGTCGTAGTCGTGCTCGACCACGATCTGCTCGCACAGCCGCTCGAGGCCGGCCCGCTCGGCCGTGCGGACGAGCCGGTCGTAGCGCTGCCGGAACGCCTCGAAGAGCCGCGCGTCCTTCTGGGAGATCCCGGCGGGAAGCTCCCGCTCGAGGCCGGCGAAGAGCGGACGCCGTCCGGCCGAGCGGCGGAGCAAAACGAGCGCGTCGTTCGAGACGCCGACGAACGGCGACGCGAGCACGGTCACGAGCGCCTCGTCGTCGTAGCGGTTCTGGAGCAGGCGCAGGTACGCGATCAGATCGGCGACCTGCTGCTGGCCGAAGTAGCCGCGGCCGGCGGCGCGATAGGTCGGCAGGCCCTCGGAGCGCAGCGCCTCCTCGTAGCGCTCGGCGTCCGTGCCCGCGGCGAAGAGGAGCACGATCTCGCCCGGCGTCGCCTCGCCCGATTCGACGAGCTCCTTCACGCGCCGGGCGACGTGCTTCGACTCGGCCTCGCGCCAGTGGAGTTCGCCGCCCTTGTACGCGGCCTTGTCGGTGACGAGCAGCTCGACGCCCGGCCCGGCCAGCTCGGGGAAGCGCCCGGCGGCGACGAGCGGCTCGTAGTCGGTGCCGAACTCGGTGCCGAACAGGTGGTTGACGACCCCGAGGATCTCCGGGCGCGAGCGGTAGTTCTGCGTCAGGGCGAGCACCCCGGCGCTGCGGGCGCGGCGCTCGCGGAAGACCTCGACGTCCGCGTGGCGGAAGCGATAGATCGACTGGAACTCGTCGCCGACGAAGAAGAGCTCCTCGGCGTCGAGCGCATCGACCAGCTCGCACTGGAGCCGGTTGGTGTCCTGGAACTCGTCCACGAGGACGGAGCGGAAGCGCCACCGCGCCTTCTCGCGCACCTCTTCGCTCGAGCGGAGCAGGTCGCGGGCGTAGAGCTGGAGATCCTCGAAATCCACCCCGGACTCGCGGGCTTTCGCGTCGCGGTAGGCGGCGTCGAACCCGCGGAGCAGCTCCTCGAGCAGCTCGCGGTCGCGCGCGGCCATCTCGTCGAGCGCCGCACTCTCGACCGTGTCGAGCGCCTCCTTGAACGAACCGAGCGCCTCGATCTTCTCGGTCGGACGCAGGTCGCCGAGGTCGAGCAGCTCGTCGGCGCGCGGAGCCGGGCCGGTGGCGAGCTCGAGTGCGCGCTCGGCCTGCGGGTTTCCCGGAAGGGCGCGCGCACACTCGGCCAAAGCGGCCAGCGCCTCGCCCACGCTCGACTCGTCCGCGACGCCCAGCTCAAGCGGGCGCCCCGCCGAGCGGAGGCGTTCGTAGACGCCGCCGAGCATGACCGAGAGCCGCCGCGACCCGTAGGTGGCGAGCAGCTCGAGCCGGTCGGGCTCGCGGCCGGCGCAGAAGCGCGCGAGCGCCTCGGTGAACGCCTCCGAGCTCAGCACGCGCGACTGGCTCTCGTCGAGAACGCGGAAGCCAGGGTCGAGCCCCGCCTCGAACGGATGCGACTTGAGGAGGCGGTTGCAAAAGCCGTGGATGGTCGAGATCCAGGCGCGCTCGATGTCGCGCGCCAGGTCGACGCGGCCGAGCTCGAGGAGGCGCTCGCGGATCCGGGCGCGCAGCTCGCCGGCCGCTCTCTCCGTGTAGGTGATGACGAGAACGCTCTCGAGCCCCATTCCGCGCTCGGCGACCGCGCGGACGAAGCGCTCCACGAGCACGGTCGTCTTCCCGGTCCCGGCGCCCGCCGAGACGAAGACGACGCCGGCCTCGTCGATCGCGGCCTGCTGCTCCGGATTGGGCGCGCGAACGTTCATGCGCGCTTCACCCGGCACATCGGCCAGCGGTCGCACCACGTCGGGCAGCTGCCGCCGCGCGGATCGTGCTCCACGTCACCCGCGCGGATGCGCGCCACGGCGGCCTGCGCGCGCTCGACGGCGCGATCGACGTGCGCCCAGAACTCCGTGTCGTCGAGGTGGTCCGCGTCCTTCGTTCCCGGGACGAGGTCGGTCGCAGAGTCGAGCACGAGGCCGCGGGCCTCTCGCGCGCCGGCCAGCGCACGGTAGAGCCCACCGAGCGGCTCGATGCCCACGAGGTCGCGCAGCGCGAGGATGTAGAGCGGCACCTGGAGCTTCCCGTCGGTCTCGATCTGCCGCGCCGAGTGCGCGCCCGCGCCCGACTTGTAGTCCTGGACGATCCCGCTGGCGCTCATCGGATCCTGGTCGATCCGGTCGATCTTTCCGGAGACGGTGAAGCCACCCAGGTCGAGCCCGCGCTGCAGCTCGACCGGCGCGCCCTGCGTCCCGAACGACACCTCGAAGCGGCGCGGGACGAGCGGCGAGGCGATCTCGACCTCCTGGCGTACGAACCGCTCGAGATCGCGCCCGAGCGTTCCTTCCAGCTCCAGCCGGTCGAGCTCGGAGAGGTCGAGCCGCACCTGGCCCTCGATCGCGCCGGCGAGACACTCGCCCATGAACTCGACCGTCTCCTCGAGGCGCGCGGGGTCGATCTGATCCGCGCCGAAGCGCTTCGGGAGGCCCGAGTAGAACCGGTAGAGCGCCTGGTGCGCGACGCTCCCGCGGATGCGGGCGTCCAGTTCGGCGTCGATCGCACGCGGGTCGATCACGCGGTCGACGAGCCACATGGAGGAGCAGGTCGCGAAGGTCTCGAGCTCGGTGACGGAGAAGCGGCCCTGCTCCATGAGCGGCGCGAGCGCCGCGCCGGTCAGCTCGGTCGGGCGCTCGAGCGCGGCGAGAGCGCGGTCGATGCGCCGCTCCCACCCGTTCGCGATCGCGAGCGCGCGTGCGTCGTCGGGCTCCGTCGCGCCGAGCGCGGCCGTCGCGCGCAGGCGTTCACGCTCGTTGGGGGCTCGTTCGAGATCCCAGGTCAGCTCGGAGACCTTGCGGCCACGGGTGAACCGCGCGACGTCCTCGGGAGCGAAGCACGCGCGCACCTCGTCCCAGAACGGGCTCGCCTCACGCGGCCGCCCGTCGTCGGAGGCCGCCTCGCGGATGAGCGACAGCCGCCGCTGCGGGCGGGTGCACGCGGTGTAGAAGAGGTAGCGGTCGCGCTCGAGCTGGTCGGGCAGCGCGAGCCGGCGTTCACGGCCGGCGTCGTCGAGGCGCCGGCGCTCCTCGTCGGGCAAGAACGGCGTCTCCAGGCTGCGGCGCGGGAAGACGCCCTCCTCGAGCCCGAGGACGATGACCGCCTCGAAGCGCCGCGTCCGGGCGCGCTGGAGATCGACCACGGCGACTCGGCCGGCCTCGGCGGCGCGATCGACCCGCACGGGCGCCTGCTCGAGCGCGGCGACGAGCTGCTCGCGGCCGACGCCTTCCCAGTCCTCCAGATCGCGGGCAACGCGGAGCACCGCTTCGTGGGCGCGCAGGTCGAGCCCGGCGTCGGCGCCGGTCGGCGGGCGTTCGAGCCCGTAGGACGCGAGAAGCATCGCGGCCGCGGCGAGCCGCACCGCCTCGACCGGCGTCTCCGCGTCGCGAACGCGATCGAGCGCGACGAGCGGATGGCCGAGCAGCTTCACGGCCTCCTCCTCGACCCGCGCCGGATCGGTCACGGCTCGGCCGCGCAGGCGTCCCTCGACGAAGTCCGTCCGCACGCGCGGGAGCCCCGAGAAGCCGGAGCGCAGGAAGCCGAAGAGGTGGCGCCGTGTGCCGCCGAGCCAGGCAAAGCGCAGCAGGCCGAGGAGCGCGCGGCCGAACGGGGTGCGGTCGAGCGTGACGCTCCCCTCGATCGCGTACGGGATGCCGAGCGCGCCGAAGACGGTTTCGAGCGGAGCGCGGTAGCGCTCGACGCTCGGGCAGACGATCGCGATCTCGTGCGGCGCCGTTCCCATCCGGAGCAGGTCGAGGATCTCCTCGGCGGCGAGCTCGAGCACGCCGCGCGAGCCGGCTGCCTCGAGGAAGCGGATCGCGCCGTCGAGCGGCGGCATGACCGACCCGGGCGCACCCGCGCCGAAGAGCGTCCGCTCCAGATGCGCGAGCGCCGGAGCCTGTCCCCAGAGGACGGGCGGCAGGTCGACGATCGAGCCGCTGGCGAGCCGGCTGAGATCGGTCACGGTGCGCGTGAGCGACGCGAACGCGGGACGGCCGGCCTCGTACGGCAGCGACACGGTCACCTCCGCACGGCCGGCGAGCGCCTCGAGCAGCATCCACTCGGCGCCCGTGAAGTCCTCGAAGCCGTAGAGCAGCACGGGACGGCCGTCCCAGGCGTCGAGCTCGTTCGCAACCCGCCGCGCCGCGTACCGGCGCCGCGACTGGCGATCCCAGCGGCCGAGCCGTTCGAGCTCCTGGAGATACCGAGCGTAGAGCGCGCTGAGCGGCCCTTCGAGATCGGCGGGAGCGACCAGCCCTTCGGATGCGTCCTCGATCGCCTTGCCGAGCGCGTCCGCGAAGCCGGGGAAGCGCGCCGAGGCCGTGAGGCCGTTCAGCGAGGACGACGAGACGACCTGCGCGACGAGCAGCCGGCGCTGGGCGGATGCGAGGACGGGCTTCGTGTCGCCGCCCGCGAAGGCGATCGAGTCGAAGAGGTCGTCGAACGTCCCGATCGAGCCGCCGAGCAGCGCGGGCGCGCGTTCGAGCAGCTCCCGCTCGATGCGCTCCGACTCGGCCCGGGTGGGAACGACGAGCACGGGGTCGCGATCTGCGACCGCGGAGTACCGGTCGAGAAGGAGGGCCACCTTCCCGGCGTTGGCCGGGCCTACGACGAGGGAGAGCCCCATCCCCCAAAGTGTAGGTGGGCCTGCGGCCCGGCCGCGGACGCCCGCGGCCGGGCCGGGAGCGTGTCCCTACGCGGCGCTCTTCGGACGCCGGCCGCGACGGGCGACCTGGCGACCGCCGAGCTTCTCGGCCTCGGCATCCGTCACGTCGAGCTCGCGGACGCCTTTGCGCGCATCGTGGAACGTGATGCGAATCGTTGCGCCTTTACCGTCCGGAATTTCAGCACCCGACATGTCGGAGATCAGAACCGTCTTCCTCGCCACGCGTACCTCCGTTTTTCGTCGTTTTTTCGATTGGAACGCGGGCGCTACTTTACCGAACCTAAACGCACTTCAAACGAGACGGTCAAACGGCGGTTCCCGTTGTCAACACACCGGCGTAGATTCCCTCTCCGGTATCGGGATCGAAGAAGTGCAGCGCGCCGGTATCGACACATGCCTCGACCAGGGCGCCTTTTTGGGCACGCGACCGCGGGCCGAAGCGCGCGACAAGGGTCGTTTCCATCGCTTCCTCGGTCTCGACCGTGTCGCCGACGTCCTCGGCCAGCTCGCGAACTTCCTCGGTGAGCGCCGGGCGGGCGCCGACGCGCAGGTGCGTGACGAGCTCGGAGCCGAGCGCCTCGGTCAGCTCGACCCGGCCACGCAGGCGCCGGTCGGCGGAGACGTCCGGAGCGAGCTCCGCATCCTCGAGGCTTTCCGGCCGGATGCCGAGCACGATCGTCCTGCCGATGTAGCCGCGCAGGGCCGGGCGCGCAGCGACGAGCGGCTCGCCGAGCGGAAGCCGCTGGTCGCCCAAGACGACGTGGAGCGCTCCATCCGCTTCCTCGAGCGTCGCCTCGACCATGTTCATCGCCGGGCTCCCGATGAAGCCGCCGACGAAGAGGTTCACCGGGCGGTCGTAGAGCTCCTGCGGCGAGGCGACCTGCTGCAGCTCGCCCTTGCGCAGAACCGCCACGCGGTGGCCCATCGTCATCGCCTCGACCTGGTCGTGCGTGACGTAGATCGTGGTCACCCCGAGCTCGTGCTGGAGCCGGCTGATCTCGGCACGGGTCTGGACGCGCAGCTTCGCGTCGAGGTTCGAGAGCGGCTCGTCCATGAGGAACGCCTGCGGCTCGCGGACGATCGCCCGGCCCATCGCGACGCGCTGGCGCTGCCCGCCCGAGAGCGCGCGCGGCTTCTTGGCCATGAGCTCTTCGAGCCCGAGGATGCGCGCGGCCTCGGTCACGCGCCGGTCGATCTCCGCTTTCGGCGTCTTGCGCACGCGCAGGCCGAACGCGATGTTGTCGTAGACGGAGAGGTGCGGGTAGAGCGCGTAGCTCTGGAAGACCATCGCGATGTCGCGGTCCTTCGCGGGCACGTGGTTCACGATCCGGTCGCCGATCGAGATCGTCCCTTCGGAGATCTCCTCGAGGCCGGCGACCATGCGCAGCGCGGTCGACTTTCCGCACCCGGACGGGCCGACGAGGACCATGAATTCGCCGTCTGCGATCGCGAGCGTCATGTCCGTGACGGCGTGCGTCCCGTCCCCGTAGATCTTGTTCACTCCGTCGAAGCCGACCTCGGCCACGGCTGTCCTCCCGGCGTTGGTTTCAGTCCCGTCGCATGGTTTTACACGTCTTGCGCCTCCAGGTCACGCAATTCGGCCGGGTCGCGTCGCTAGACTCGGCCGCTCGTGCAGACCTCGACCATCGTCGTCCTCGAGGGAGACGAAACCGGGCAGGAGCTCCTCGAGGAGTCGCTCCGGGTTCTCGCTCCCGATGTGCTCGGCTTCGCACTCGAGCTGCCGCGCTTCGACCTGTCGCTGGCCTCGCGCCGCGCAACCCAGAACCGCGTGGTCTACGAGGCCGCGGCCGCGATCCGCGAGGCGGGGCTCGGTCTGAAGGCCGCGACGGTCACGCCCGAGACGGCCGGCGACGTCGGCAGCCCGAACCGCATCCTCCGCGAGGAGATCGGCGGGCACGTCATCGTCCGCACCGGCCGGCGAATCCCCGGCGTGGTGCCGATCGCGGGTGCGCATCATCCGATCTCGGTCGTTCGCATGGCGGTCGGCGACGCCTACGGCGCGAAGGAATGGCGGGAGGGCGAAGGCGAGGACGAGGTCGCGTTCCGCACGGAGAAGATCGAGCGGCGCATCTGCCGCGCGGTCGCGGAGTTCTCGTTCCGCCACGCCGAGCGCACGAAGGCGAAGGTCTTCGGCGGGCCCAAGTACACGGTTTCGCCGATCTACGAGGGGATGCTGAAGGAGGAGATGGACGCGGCGGCCGCGCAGCATCCCGAGGTCGAGTACGACCCGCAGCTCATCGACGCGACGTTCGCGCTGCTCATCGGCTCGGCCGGGGATCCGCTCGTGATCCCGGCGCTGAACCGCGACGGGGACATCCTCAGCGATCTCGTGCTGCCGCTCTTCGGCTCGATCGCCGGGTCCGAGTCGCTGCTCGTCGCCTTCAACCCGGACTACACGCCGAAGGCGCTCATGGCCGAGGCCGCGCATGGCACCGCGCCGTCGCTTGCCGGGAAGAACGTCGCGAATCCGCTCGCCATGATCCTCGCCGGCGCCGCGCTCCTCTCGCACATCGACTCCGACGGGCCGCGCGAGGCCGGGCGGGCGATCCGCGAGGCGGCGCTCGAGGCGGTCGCTTCCGGCGTCCGCACCGCCGACCTGAGCGGCAGCGCAACGAGCTCCGAGTTCACGGACGAAACGATCTCGCGCACGAAGGCGAAGCTCGAGATCTGGGCCACGCTGGGCTCGTAGCCTCCGGTCGTGCTCGGCGCCTACATCCGAAGCCTCGCTCCGGGGCTGCCCCGCTCCGTCTGGATCATGGAGGCGGGGGGCCTCGTCAATGCGATCGGAAACGGGATGACGTTCCCGTTCCTCGTCATCTACCTCCACAACGTGCGCGGCTTCTCGCTCGCGACCGCCGGATTCGTGCTCGCCGCCGGGAACGCGATCGGCCTAGTCGCCGGGCCCATCTCCGGGCCGATCGTCGACCGGATCGGCGGACGGCTCACGCTCGCGATCGGCCTCGTCCTCATGGCGGCCGGCTTCGCCACATATCCGTTCGTCCACGAGCCGTGGCAGGCCTACGCGGCCGCGCTCGTCGCAGGCGTCGGCAACGGCGTCTTCTGGACGAGCCAGTCGACGCTCCTCACGGGCCTGACCCCACCTGAACGCCGCCACTCGGCGTTCGCTGTGCAACGCGTGACGCGCAACCTCGGGATCGGAATCGGCGGGCTCGCCGGCGGCCTGATCGCGACCACCGCGAACCCGACGAGCTTCACCGTGCTCTTCTTGATCGACGCCGTCACGTTCCTCGCGTTCGTCTTCGCCCTCTACTTCGTCGCCGAGCCGGTCGCCGTGCACGAGCCCGCGCCGGAGAAGGCCGGCTACCGCGAGGTCCTGCGCCACGGCGTTTTCGTCGCCTTCGTCGCCCTGAACGTCGTCTTCGTCGCCGCCGGCTACGCGCAGCTCGAGCTGCTCCCCGTGTTCGCGAAGAACGAGGCCGGCGTGACGGAGACCGCGATCGGGCTCGTCTTCCTCGTGAACACCCTCGTGATCGTCATCGCGCAGCTCCCGATCTCGCGGCTCCTCGAAGGGCGCCGGCGTATGAAGGCGCTCGCTGCGATGACCGTGATCTGGGCGACCGCATGGCTGATCGTGCTCGGGGCCGGCGCGTACGCGGAAGCGGCCACCGCAGCGGTGCTCTTCGCGATCGCGGCCGCCGTCTTCGGGATCGGCGAGTGTCTCCAGGGCCCGACGCAGGGAGCGCTCGTCGCCGACCTCGCCCCGGAACGGCTGCGGGGCCGCTACATGGCCGTCTCGGTCACGTCCTGGCAGGTCGGCTTCGTCATCGGCCCCGCCGTGGGAGGCCTCGTGCTGAGCGTCGCGCCACTCGCGCTGTGGCCGCTGGCCGCCGTGGTGTGCCTCCTCGCGGGCGCGGGTGCGCTCCTGCTCGAACGCTCGCTCCCGCCCGAGTTTCGGCTAACGCCTGCCTAGGGGTGCAGCCGGTAGAGCCGGAACACGTCGTGCTCGACCGGGAGGATCTCGAGCGACGAGAACCCGGCCTCCTCCGCGTAGCGCCGCAGCGTGTCGGGGCGCATGACCGTCCCAGTCGCGGCCGAGGGCGTGTCGGCCAGCCCGGCCGGGAGGCAGCACAGGACGGAGTACGTGTACATGATCCGCTCGATCTCGTCGCCGGGCGCGGAAAACGTCTCGGCGACACGCTCGTCCACCACGAGGACGGCTCCGTCCTCCGCCGCGAGCGCACGCATCGAGCCGAGCACCCCGACGGGATTCGAGAGGTCGTGGATCGCCTCGAACGCCGTCACGAGCTGGTACGAGCCCGCCAGGTCGGGATCCCCGGCATCGCGGACGTGGAACTGCACGCGATCCTCCAGGCCGGCCTCGGCCGCGTTCGCGCGCGCGAGCTCGATCGACGGCCCGTCGAGGTCGTATCCGTCCACGGTCGCTTCGGGATACGCACGGGCCATGGCAATGCTCGACCAGCCGACGCCGCAGGCCACGTCGGCGATGCGTGCCGGCCCCGACGAGAGCCGCGCGTGCACGTCCTCCATCGCCGGCAGCCACTCCGCGCCGAGCAGGTGCTTGAACACCGGCCGGTTCACCTCGCCCTGCGCCTCGCGCGCCTGGTCGCCGAACTCCTCCCAGTCGACGCCGCCGCCCGTTCGGAACGCCTGCTCGAGCTGCGGAAGCACCGAGCCGAACACCGCGCCGTAGGTAGCCATCGGCGTCGTGTACGCGAGTGATTCCTGGTCGGTCAGCGTCTCGGCATGCCCGGCCGGGAGCCGGAAGCGGTCACCGTCGACCTCGAAAAACCCCGCGACCGCCTGCTGCTCGAGCCACTCCTGCGCGTAGCGCTCCGCGATTCCGGCCTTCGCGGCCAGCTCGGCGGGTGTCAGCGCCTCTCCGTCGAACGCGCGATAGAGCCCGAGCCGGTTGCCCAGATGAACGGCGAAGAGCTCGTACGCGCCGAGCGCCATGCCGAAGAGCCGCTCCGCGAGCGCATCCCGTTGCGCTGCCTCGGCCTCGGAGAGCACTAGCGCTCGTCCAGCGGAGGATTCTTGACGTTGTTCTCGGTCGCGTACGTCTCGGTGAGGTCGTTCACGACCTCCATCCCGTCCGAGTACGCGTAGTTGATCTTCACGAACGGATCCCATTTCTCCGGGAGCGCGTCCTCGGGGAAAATCGCCTCGACCGGGCACTCCGGTTCGCAGGCGCCGCAATTCCCCGTGTAGATGCCGCCCGCAAGCGTGAAGGCGTGCTTGCCGGGAACGACGGCGCAGTACGTGTGCTCGGCCTCCTGCTCGTCCTGAGCCTCGACCCGCATGACGCGCCAGAAGACCTCGCGCGTCGCCAGGTAGAGCCAGCGGATCGGGCGCGAGCGGACGCCGAAGTTCGTCTCCATGCACGCTTCCTCGCCCGAGCCGACGGTGACGTAGCCGGCGAGCGGAGCGGCGCTCTCGAGCCAGGCGAGCGCCTCGTGGTCGATCGAGCGCAGCCGCCAGGAACCCGCCTTCGTGCGGTCGCCGTCGGAGGCCAGCCACCCGTCCACGAACCCGGCGATGTACTCGGGATCGGCGGTCTCCGGGAGCAGCCGCTTCAGGTTCGCCGACGAGCGCACGACGCCGGTCCCCACATAGCCGGGATGGACGTCGAGGCTCGGCGAGAAGTTCACCTGGTCGAAGAAATCCTTGTAGGCCGCGACCTTCTCGCCGTAGAGCTGCACGTAGTGGAGATGCTCGCCGGAGCGGATCTCCTGCTTGTTCCAGCTGCCGTCGCCGAAGACGAGTCCGTGGAGGACGCCGAGGCGATAGGTCGCGCCGTCGCGGCGCGGGGCCGTCTGCATCGCCGGGACGAACTGCCCCGCCCCGAGCGAGTCGGTGCGCTCGCCGTCGGCGAGGAGCCACGAGTGCGTCGGCGTGGCGAGCACGCCGCGGCGGAACCGCGAGATGTTGCGCGTCGTGAGCCGCGTGCCGCCGTAGCGGTCGCGCTCCTCGAAGGCGGGCGCGAGCTCGACCTTCACGAGCGGCCGGCGCTGGAAGCGCTTGATCACGGCGGGAGCGAACCCGTCGTCCGTAAGTACGTGGCACGTCTCGCCCTCCAGCTCGGCGAAGGTGCGCAGCCCCCACGAGGTGACGAGCTGCTCGGTTGGAGCGAAGCAGTCGATGCACTCCTCCGGGTCGATCACGAGCATGCGGTCGGCCTCGTGGATGCAGTCCACCGGGCAGACGTCCACGCAGGAACGGTCTTTGATGTCGATGCACGGCTCGCCGATGATGTACGTCATCGGTTGAAAGCCTAGTTGACGAGTTCGTCGACGATCTGGGGTGCCCGTTCGACTAGTACGGAGCGCACAATCACCTGGTCGAATCCCGCCTCGTGGCCCGCGCGGAGGCCGGCCGTGTCGGTGTGGTTCGTGAACCCGAGGATGGGGATGTCGGGGTAGGTGTCCGCCACTTCCAGCGGGTCGATCCGGGCGATGTCGACGATCACGAGATCGGGCGGATCGACGCTCTCGGTCGAGGTGAGCTTGTGTTTCGAGCCCAGGAGTGCTTCCAGCTTCCCACGGAAGAAGAGATCGACCCCTGCGACCAGGATCGTCGCCACAGCGCGCGGAGCGTACCAATCAGTCGAGCCCGACCGTCTCCATGGCGCGGTTCACGATTGCGCTCAGCCACCACCAGCGGTCGAAGAAGAGAAGCAGTCCGGCCGCGACCAGGATGGCGCCGCTCACGATGCGGATCACCTCGAAGTGGTCGCGCAGCCAGCGGGACGCGCCCATCGCACGCGCGAAGCCGATTCCGACCAGGAGGAACGGGACGGCAAGACCGAGCGAGTACACGAGGAGGAGCCCCGCGCCCTGGAGCACCGTTCCGGTGTCGCCGGCGAGCACGAGGATCCCGGCCAGCACCGGGCCGACGCACGGGGCCGCACAGACCGCGAACGCTGCGCCGAGCAGGGCCGACGAGCCGCGACGCTGCGCTCCGGCGACCAGCTCGGGCGCGGCGAGCCGGTCGAGCCACGGGGCCGGGAGGATTCCCATGAACGCGAAGCCGAACGCGACCAGCACGATCCCGGCGACCTGCGGGACGAAGCGGCGGTAGTCCTCGATGAACCCGCCCGCGAGCGCCGCCGCGGCGCCGAGCAGGACGAACACGGCCGTGAACCCGGCGATGAACGGGAGGCTCGCGAGCACGACCCGCCGGCCGCTGCCCCCCGGGGCCACGCCCGAAACGGCTGAGAGATAACCGGGGACGAGCGGCAGCACGCACGGCGTTGCGAAGGAGACGAGCCCCGCGAGGAACGCGAGCGCGACCTTGCCCTCCATCTAGGAGTCGAAGCGCTCGAGCTCGTCGTCGACGCGGCGCTCGAGCTCCGGGTCGAGCGGCGGGCCCGTCGCGGCCGCGGGCTCGGGGCGCGCACGGACGTAGCGCCGCGCCGCGAACGTGACCGCAACCACGGCCGCCAGCAGGCCGGCCAGCGGAAGCAGCCAGGCGATCAGGTTGAACCCCGACTTGGGCGGCGCGGCGAGCACGCCCTGGCCGAACTCGTCCACGAGCTCCGCCTTGATCTCGTCCTTCGTGTCCCCGGCCGCGATGCGCTCGCGGATGAACGTCCGCATCTGCGTCGCGATCGGCGAGTTCGAAAGCTCGAGCGTCGTCTGGCACGTGGGGCAGATCACCTCGTCTTCGAGGTCGGCGAGCGTCGGAGGATCGGCCGCCGCGGCCGGAGCCGCGAGGGCCAGGAGCGCCAACACGCAGGCGAGCAGCCTCATGACTCGAGCGCGAGCGCGATGTTGTCGTCGAGCTGCTCCTGCGTGAACGGCCCGCTGGAGTAGGCCACGAGCCGCCCGTCGCGGTCGATCCACCAGGTCTCCGGGAAGCCGGTCAGCCCCCATCTATCCCGCGTCTTCCCGGCCCCGTCGCGGGCATTCGGATACGTGATCCCGTACTTCTCGACGAAGTCGCGGGCGAACGAGCGGAAGTCCTGCGCGTTCACGCCGAGCACGACGACGTCGCCGTCCATGTTGTCCTGCCAGGCCTGCTCGAGCATGGGCGCCTCGTCCTTGCACGGCTCGCACCAGGACGCCCAGAAGTTGAGCACGACCGCCTTGCCGCGGTAGTCGGCGAGCGAGATCTCCCCCTCGCCGTCGAGGTCGGGCAGCGTGAGCGCGGGCGCTGCGGGCTTGTCTCCGCGCTCGACCGCGTCGGCGAGCCCGGCACCGGCCTCCTTGGTCGCGAGCTGCCACGCGAGCAGTCCGATCATCGAGGCGACCACCGCGACCGCGAGGACTTGCAAGAGGAGTCTCGTGCGGCCGGTCATGGGCCGTTCGAGTGTAGTCAGCGCACGCGAACCGAGTCCTCGCTCCACTAGGCAACAACCGTCACATGCCGTAGCGTCCCTGGCGGCTACAACGTGGCTGACGCGTTCTTCATCGAGGAGCAGTTCGACTGGTGGGACGAGGAGGAACTCACCGCGGAGGAGGCCGCGCCCGCACCGGGGGCTCCGCCGCGTCGCCGCGCCCCGCCGCGGACGTTTGCCGGGGATCTCTCCCGGCTTCGCGCCAGAGCGGCCCGCAGCCCGCGGTTGAGCCTCGCGCTGTTCGCTCTCGCGCTCGCGGTCGCGCTTGCGGTCGCCGTCCGTCCGTTTTCGGGCGACGAGCGCAAGGCCGCCCCGGTTTCGGCCGCGCCGGCGAACGAACCGCCTGCCCTCGCGCCTGGCTCGCCTCCGGCCAGCGCGCTCAGGGAAGGAGACCACGGCGCCCGGGTCCGCGACCTCCAGGTCGCGCTCACCGCGCTCGGCGCCCAGGAATCCTTGCCGGACGGCTCGTTCGGCGCCTCCACGACGGCCGCCGTCCAAGCGTTCCAGGGGACTCGGGGTCTGCTGGTCGACGGCATCGCCGGGGAAGACACCAAGACCGCGCTCCGGGAGGCGATCGCCGAGCGGACGCGGGAGGACGAGCAGGCGGTCAGCTCGGGGCTCACGGCCGCGGTCGAAGACGGCCGGCTCGGCGAGCAGGCCGCGGCGGACGCGCGCGCGATACTCGCGGAGGCGATGGCCGCGATCGGCGCCCTCCAGCCCGGCAGGGCGACGGTGCTGGGGCTCGTCATCGACGATGTCGCCGCGGGAGCCGACGCCTACGGATCCGCGCGGACGCCGGCGCTCTTCGCCCAGCTCCGGGAAAACACGAAGAGCCTCGGCGCACGAGCGCCCGCCATCGCCGAAACGGCCGTGTCCGACGGCACCGGCGTCGTCTACCGCTTCTTCCCAAAGCACGGATACCAATTCCACCCCCTGGGCAGTTTCGCCAAGCTGAACACCCTCGCGGGCCAGAAGGACGAGAAGGCCGCCGGCCGGCTCGCGGACGCGCTCGTCGCACGCGGCGTCAGCCAAGGGAAGGCGCTGACCTGGCCGTACCGCTTCTCAGCCGGCGGACCCGACGTTTGGGAGTCGGGCTTCGCGCAGGCGGTCGGGGCTCAGTCGCTTGCGCGGACGAGCAGCCTCACCGGCGACCGCTCGCTCCTCGACGTGGCCGCGGCTTCGTTTCGCGCGATCCCGCGTGGGCTCACGCTCCGCGTCGGGGGAGGATCCTGGATCCAGGAGTACGGCTTCTCCCCGATGGCCGTGCTCAATGCTCAACTCCAGACGATCGTCTCGCTTTCGGAATACGCCCAGATCTCGGGGGACGAGAAAGCGAAGGCCTACGTCGCCGGCCTCACCAAGACCACGCAGAAGCTCATGGGTGAGTTCGACACGGGCTGCTGGTCGCGCTACTCCCTCGACGGGAACCCGGCGACCACCGCATACCACACCTACCACGTAAAGCTCCTCGAGCGGCTTGCGCGCTCGACCGGCGATCCGTTCTGGCGCGAGACGAGCCGGCGCTGGCGTGGCTACCTCAACGCCGCCGACTCCCAGGCCTGCTTCACGGCCTGACGATCGCCGGATTCGCTAGGCGGCGACGATGAACACGGGCGTGCCGACCTTCACACGCTCGAAGAGCCACTCGACCTCGGGGATGCGCATGCGGATGCAGCCGTGCGAGGCGGCCGTGCCGACCGTCCAGGGCTGCGGCGTCCCGTGGATCCCGATCGCCGGCGCCGACGTGCCGATCCAGCGCGTGCCGAGCGGGTTTCCCGGGCCGGGCGGGATCGGGCCGAGGCCCTCCGCCCACGGGCTCGACGGCGGATCCCACTGCGGGTTGCGCTCCTTGACGATCACGCGGTAGCGGCCGAGCGGCGTCGCGTGCCCGGGCATGCCGACCGCGATCGAGAACTTCCGGACGAACTTCGTCTTCGAGTAGAGATAGAGCTTCCGCGAGCCGCGCCGGATGATGATCGTCGCGCCGATGTCTTTCTCCAGGATCTTCGGCTTCTTGAAGAGGACGTTCAGCGAGAGCTCGGCGCGCTTATTCAGCTTCAGCGAGCGGGTGATCTCGTTCCCCATCCGGAGCGGGCGGACCTGCACGCCGATGCGCTCGGGGAGGATCTTCGGCTTCAGCTTCCTGATGACCACCCGGGCGTCCCGGGCTTTGCGCGAGAAGACGCGGACGAGGTAGTTGGCGTACTTGTCGATCCGCTTGCGCTTGACGGTCACCGCGAGGATGACCTGGGCGTCCGGGGACGCGCCCAAAGCGACGGACACGGCGGTGTCGATCGCCGCGGTCGCCTCGAGCGTCGCCGGGCTGACGCTCCAATGCTTGCCCTTGAACACGAACGGAATCGGCTGCAGGAACGCGGCCTCGACGGCATCGTGCGCCTGGGCGCCGGTCATCCCGCCCACGTCCGTCCCGGCGATCGTCACGCCCGACGCAATCGTGGCTTCCGCCATGGCGGGCGCGCTGAATGCGAGGGCCGCGATGCAGACGATGAGGAGCGCTAGGAGCCGCACGAGGCCGCAATCGTAGCGCGAGCGAAGATCCCGGGATCGTCGGTAACGACACCGTCCACGCCGAGCGCGACGACGCGGTCGAGCTCGGCGGGCTCGTTGACCGTCCACGCGATCACGGCGAAGCCGCGCGAGTGGCAGCGGGCGACCGTGCGAGCCGAGACGACCAGGTGGTGGAGTGTCGCCGCGTCGGCCCAGGCACGTCCGAGCTTGCGCTCGATCCGGAGTGGGAGCGTTGTCCGCAAGGTCGCCACCGTCGCGCCGAGCACCGGTCCGGGAAGCCCGCGCCGGCTGACTCCGAGCCGGTCGGCCGGGTACGAGAGCGACGTCGAGACCGTGGGCTCGAGCCGGCGCACGGCGCGGAGCCATCCGGCGTCCGACGAGCAGACGACGGTCCGCTCGCGGCCGCGGACGGCCTCGACGATCTGCGCCTCGAGCCCCGCCTGCTTGAGATCGACGACGACGACCGTGCCGGCCGCCAGCGCCAGGGCCTCGTCGAGCGTGGGCGCCCCGGGCTCGAGCTCCTCGGGGGAATGCGCAAGGACGAGCCGTCCCGCGTGCTCGATCACGTCCAGCTCCACCCCGTCCAGGCCGGCGGCGAGTGCGGATTCGATTGCGGCCGCCGTGTTCGTGCGGTGGCTGAGCCGCACCAACCCTCCGTCGGGCCGGAGCGCGATCACCGCGGGGCGGTCGGAAGATGGTCTTCGTCGAGCCCACCGCCGCGCGAGACGAAGTCGACGATCATCCGGTCGGTCAGCCACTCGACGGGCGCGCGGTCGTCGGTCAGCACGTCGCCGTGCGGGGTGACGGGCGCCAGCTGCGACTGGAACAGGGGCACGAGCGAGTCGACCTCCGGCGGAGCCGCGGCCGAGCGCTCGACCAGCGTCTCTCGGTCGGTCGGCTCGTCGACGGCGAGGATGAGCTCGTTGAAGCGCAGGGCCGGCCAGCTCCACGCCTGTGGGAAGGAGGCGAGCACGGTCGTACCGATCGCCTCGGGCAGCCGCTCATCGCCGGGGACGCGGGCCACGTTCAGCGCCATGATCCCGCCCGGCTCGAGATGCTCGCGCACGAGCGCGAAGAACTGCGTCGTCGCCAGGTAGAACGGGATGTACGGCTGGTGGTAGGCGTCCACGATCACGAGGTCGTAGCGCTTGTTCGTGAGGGACAGGAACGGCCGGCCGTCGGCCGCGTACGTCGTCAGGTTCGGGTTGTCGCCGAGGCCCAGGTACTTGCGCCCCGCCGCGGTCACCTCGGGATCGATCTCCACGCCGTCGATCTCGACGTCCGGGTAGAGCTCGCCGTAGGCGCGCGCGATCGTGCCGCCGGCGTTGCCGATGATCAGCACCCGCTTCGGCGGGCGATCGAGGAGCGGCGGGACCATGAGGAACGTGTCCCACACGCCGCCGGTGAGCACCGTCTCGGCATGCCACACGGAGTGCACGGCGACGCCCTCGTTCAGCTTCAGCGCCCGCGAGCCGTCGCTGCGCTCGACGACCTGGATGTACTGGTACGTGGACTCGGTCTCGAAGAGCAGCCCGTCGCTCGCCTTGATCGTCCCCGGCGGGACGAAGACGAGGGCGGCCAGGACGACCGTGAGGACCTGCCAGCGCCGTCCGAGGAGCAGCGCCGCCGCGAGGGCGAGCAGCACCGCGCTGAGCAGCATCGTCCGCTGCGTCCCGATCAGCGGGATGAGGACGATCGCCGAGAGGAACGTCCCGACGATGCTCCCCACGGTCGAGAGCGCGTACAGCCGTCCCGCGACCGCGCCCGCCTCCTTGATGTCCGAGAGCGCGAGCCTGATCGCGAACGGCGAGACCATCCCGAGCAGCGTGACCGGAACGGCGAAGAGGAGAAGCGCGCCGAAGAACGAGCCGACGGCCGCGCCGACGTCCACGGCGTCGAGCGCGTCGAGCCCGAGGTCGAGCACCGGCCGGGCGACGAACGGCGTCAGGGCGACGAAGACCGCGGCGATCCCGACGATCAGGCCGAGCACGCGCGGCTCGGGGCGCCGGTCGGCCAGCTTTCCTCCCAGCCAGTAGCCGAGCGAGAGGTAGATCAGGATCAGCCCGATGATGTTCGCCCAGACGATCGTGGACGAGCCGAAGTAGGGCGCCAGCAGGCGCGAAGCGGCGATCTCGGTCGCGAGCGTGGCCGCCCCGGCGACGAAGACGACCACGGACAAGCGGCGCAGATCGACGGAGGGCTCGGACACCGCTTCTAGCCTACGGACCGGCGAAGGCACACAACGGCACAGTCGTCGTCGAGCTCTCCGCCGCCGAAGGCGCGGCAATCCTCGAGCAGCGCGTCGGCGAGCGCCTGCGGCTCGAGTCGAGCGTTCGCTGCGAGAAACGCGTCGAGGCGGGCCTCGCCGTACAGGTCGCCGTCGCGGCGGCACTCGGTCAGGCCGTCGGTGAAGAGGACGACGGTCGAGCCGGGCTCGAGCTGCGCGCGCTCCTCCGGATAGGCCTGGCCGGGCTCGACGCCGAGTGCAAGTCCCGACGTGCCCAGCGCCGACACCGCGCCTTCGCGGGAGACGAGCCGCGGCGGTGGATGCCCCGCACTGGCGCAGGCGATCTCGCCCGCTGCGGGATCGACGAGCGCGTAGACCATCGTCACGAACTTGCCCGGGGCGATCTCCTCGACGACGACATCGTTCACCTGCGTGAGGAACGCGGCCGGCTCCGGATGGCTCCGGGCGAGCGCGCGGAACGCGTACTTCGTCATGGCCATGTCGGCCACGGCCTGGATGCCCTTTCCGGCCACGTCCCCGAGGCAGACCGCGAGCCGGCCGTCCTCCAGTCGCAGCACGTCGTACACGTCGCCGCCCACGTCCACCCGGGCCGACGACTCGTACACGTGGCCGATCTCGATGCCGCCCGCAGCCGGTGGATCGACCGGGAGAAGCGACCGCTGCATCGTCTCGGCGAAGTCCTTCTGCTGCTGGTGGAGCCGGGCGTTGTCGAGCGCCAGCGCGGCCTGCGCGGCCACGACGCGCGCCGCCTCGATCGTCTCGGAGTCGAAAGGGTTCTCCGGGTCGAGCCGCAGGAGCGTCAGCGTTCCGAGCTCCTCGACGGGCGTCGCCAGGGGAAGCTCGAGGTAGCTCGCCCCCTGCGCGAGGAACGGCTCGACGAGCGCAGGATCGCCGCGCTCGAGAAGCGCCCGGACCGGCCCTTCGAGCGCCGGCTCGCCGAGGTGGAAGGCGCGCAGCTGGTCGCCGTTGCGGTGCAGCGCGGGCATGCGGATCGCGGCCGCGGCCAGCTCGAAGACGTCGACCATCGAGCGCGCGATCGCCTCCAGTGTCTCGTCGAAGGAAAGACTCCGTGCGGACGCGTCCGAGATCTCGAACAGGCCGCGTAGCCGTCGGGCGCTGGCGCGTTCCGATTCGAGCGAGCGCTCGAGCCCGGCGCCGAGCTGCTTCGTCTCCTCGTGCAGCTGCGCGTTCTGCACGGCCACGGCAAGTTGGGCGGACAGCGCGATCGGCAGCGTCTCCTCGCCCGGCTCATGCGGACGGGCCTCCGCCTCGTACACGGCGAGCACGCCGATCACGTCGTCGACCCCGACAAGCGGAACAACCAGCGCCCGCCCCAGGCCGCACTCGGCAAGCTCGGGCTCCAGCCCGGCCAGGCGCGCGTCGCTGCGCAGATCCGAGGCGACCAAGAAACCGCGGGACCGATGCGGCCCGAGCGCCAGCTCGAGAAGCCGCCCGGTGACAGTCGCATGGGGACCGGCCAGCCCCTGCGACGCGGCCGCCTCGAGTCCGTCGCCGGTCCGGAGGTAGACGCCGACGCGGTCGCTGCCCGAAAGCTCGGAGATCCGCTCGACGGCCGTATCGAGCGTGTGCGAGAGGGAAAGCCGTGCGATCGCCTGGCTCAGCACCTCGACGATCGTCTCGGCGCGCACGAGATCCTGCTCCGCGACCGCGGCCCGGTGCGCCCGGCGCAGGGCGACCGCGGCCCGCGCTGCCAGGGGCGCGAGCGCGTCGACAGCGGCGGGATCCTCGAGGACGAGCTCGAGCTCGGCGACAGGCGGCTCACCGAGCGGAAGGACGACCGTGCGGCCGGCCGCGGCGTCGCTCACACCGCCGGCGGCAAGGAGCGTCGGAGCGGTTCCGGCCTCGAGCCTCCAGAGCACGCACCGGGTCGCGCCCGTCGTGGCCAGGGCGAGCCGGACGACGTGATCGGCCAGCTCGTGCTCGTCGGACGCGGCCGCGAGCGCGTCGCCCGCGACCTCGAGCGCGTCGGAATCCTGCCGCGCACCGGCCGGCTCGAGCGTCAAGGCAACGTGCTCCGCGGCGAGGAGTGCGGCCGCGCGGGCCGCGTCGTCGAACGGCGCCCTGCGGTAGAGCTCGATCCACGCCGAGTCCCCGGCTGGGGCGATGAGAATCGCGTTCGCGCCCACGCGACCGGCCGCCTCGCGGATCGCCGCCGGCGCATCCCCGGGAGCAAGCTCGCGGATCCCCGGTGCGGCCGCGTTCGCCAGACGCGTCCCTTCGAGCTCCGCGGCCACGACCGCCGAGCGAGCCCAGACCGACGCGGCGACGAGCTCATCCGAGTCGGCAACGCGGACGATCGCGAGCTCGGCGCTCGACGCGAGTCCGGCGGAACGGGCTGCGGCGGCAAGCGCCTCGTCCGCCTGGACGGCCCGCCCAGCCCCGCGATTCACGGATGCAGGCGCTCGCATGGGTCGATTATGGCTCGGTCCCGCTTGCGGAGACGGCGGGTACAGGCAAGAATCCATGCGTCGTGGCGGCCCCAGCACCTCGTCAACAACGGGAACGCACGCTCCCTCAGCAGACGACCCGGCTCGAAAAAGCGGTCGTCAAGGAGCGTGCGAAGCGACGGGCCAAGACGTACCACGACGTCGAGCGCAAGCGCGCCGGCCGCCGTTTTCTCGCGCTCATGCTCACGCTGGTCTTCGTCGCGATCGCCCTCGGCCTCACCATCTGGGATCAGATCCAAGCCTTGTTCGGCCTATGACCGAACGTGGGCACGCGCCCCAAGCGAGCTTCTGGACTCCCGGCGAGGGTCTCGCCTGGGTGGCGGCGCTCATCTTCACGCTCAGCACGTTCATGGGCTGGTACACGGGGACGATCGACGGGCTGAAGCTCTCGGCGCTCGGCTGGGACGCCGGCGTGCTCGGCAAGCTCGTGCTCGTGGTGGGGCTCGCGACGCTCGCGCTCCTCACGCTCCGCGCGACCGGCGTTTCCCTGCCGCCCTCGCTGCCCGTCGGCCTCGCCATCGCCATCCTCGGCGCAATCGGGACGACCGTCGTCCTCATCCGCCTGATCTCCGTCCCGGACGACTACGCGGGCTTCGGCCGGAGCGTCGGGATCTGGATCAGCCTGGTGTCGGCGGTGCTGCTGATCGTCGCGGGTCTTCTGAAGTCGGCCGAAGAAGCCTGACCGCACCGAGGATCGCGCCGGCGACGGCGAGCCCGACCACGAGGCCGGCCAGCACGTCGAGCGGGTAGTGGACGCCCACGTAGATCCGTGAGAACGCGATCGCACCCGCCAGCGCGGCCAGGTACGGCGCGGCGCGGGGAGCGATGAGCGCGAGCGCAAAGGCGCCGGCCGCGCTCGTGGCCGCGTGACCCGACGGGAACGACGACCCGACGATGCCGCCCACGAGCGGATCGGCCTGCGGGATGCTCTCGAAGGGCCGGTCGCGGCCGACGGTGGCCTTGATGAGCGACGCCGTGAGATCGCTCGCCCAAACGCAACCGGTGACGATCAGCACGGCCCGCAGAATCGGATAGCCGGCGCGCCAGGCGACAACGGGCGCGAGTGCGATCCAGACGAGCCCCGCGTAGCCGATCCAGCTCAGCGCAACGAAGACGGGATCGAGCGGACCAACGCGGTGCTCGACGACCCAGACGAAGAGGTCGTGGTCGAGCCCGGTCAGCTGCGCAGGAGCTGCCGCGTCGAGGCGAGCAGCTGCTCGGGGTCGAACGGCTTGCCGACGAAGCCCTGCGCGCCGCGCTCCTGGGCCTGCGACGCGGCGACGGCGTCCACCTTGCCGCTGTACATGACGACCGGAATCGCCTCCACGCCGTGCCGCTCGCGCACGAGGCGCAGCATCTCCCAGCCGTCCACCTGGGGCATCTCGACGTCCAGGAGGATCAGGTCGGGCGGCTCCTCACCGAGCGCCGCGAGGCCCTCCTCGGCGCTTGCCGCCTCGCGGACGGTGCAGCCGTCGGCCTCGAGGCTGGCGCGGAGCATCTCCCGCAGGCCCGCGTCGTCGTCCACCACGAGAACGATCCGGCGCCCCGCAGGCCGCGAGTTTCCGAGAAACGTGTCGAGGTCGCCCTGCCGGAACCGCCGGTGCCCGCCGGGCGTGTAGAAGGCCGGCAGCCTGCCGCCGTCGGACCATTTGCGGATCGTGCTCTGCGCGACACCGAGGTAGGTCGCGGCCTGGCCGAGCGTAAGCCAATCGTTGCCCGAGCCCGTTCGTCTCTGATCTGTCATCGAACCCCCCACCGCATTCCTCGTACCCGAGTCCGTCAGGGCGTAGTCGTCACCGTGAGCGTACGGGTGACCGGCGGAAGCGTACCCGGCGCGAGGGTCCGCACAATCGTCTGCGATCCGCCCGGCTTCGGCGCGTCCTCGAACGCGCGGCCGAGCGAGAGCCCCGCGAGGAAGAGGAGCGCGCCGGCGCCGAGGGCGAGCACGAAGCGCAGGACACGCCGCCTGCGGGCCCGCTTCTCGTCCCGCCGCGCGCGGCGCTCGGGCCTGGGAGTCGGCTCGGTCACGGCCGGTAGTCCTGCGCAGCGCGTGCATAGGCCCCGAAGGCCGCGTCCTGGACGAGAGCGGTGTCGCGCAGCCCCGCCTCGGCCTTGGGCGGCGTGCGGGCCACGACCACATCGCGGACCCAGTCCTCGGATCCCGAGTAGGCATCGGCCAGCTCGGCAAGCGTGAACGTCTGGCCGACGCGCTTGCGCAGCTCCTCGAGCACGGCGTCGACAAGCGCATGGAGCTGGCGGTAGCGGCGTGAGTTGCGGTCGGTCGCCTCGAGCCGCCGCGCGCCATCGTCCCACTGGTGCCGCGCGACCGCGAGCGTCACGCGGGATCCTCCAGGCCCGCGCAACGAGCGTCGGGGCACCAGCGCTCGCCCGCCTCTTCGAGGATCCGCTCGCCGAGCTCGTACCCCGGCCGCGCGAGCGCGAACGCCGCGTGGGCGTGGAGGCACTTGAGCGCCTCCGGATGCCGCGTCCCGCCGATGCCGAGGTCGAACTCCGGGCGGATCTCCCGCTGCTCGGCGTCGGCGTGCTCGAGGCTCTCGCGCAAGGCAGGATCGCCGGCGGCCACGCGGCTCCAGCGCTCCACGCCGCCGTCGGCCTCGACGCGCGCCAGGGCTGCGACCAGCCAGGGGCAGGTCAGGTAGTACGTCGTCGGAAACGGCTCGCCCGTGTCGGTGTAGGGCGGCTGCTCGGTGACCGCCGGAAAGCCGTGCGCACACCGGAGCGCGACACGCCGAAACGGGCGCGCAGGGCGGCCAAGCTGCCCGGAAACGACTCGGAGGTCATCCATCGGATCATCGTATCGACGGCCTGCGCCCGGGTCGGCGCGGCTCAGCCTCCACCGTCGTTCACGATGAAGAGCCGCTCGCCTGGCCGGACAAGACCGAGCTTGCGCGCCTCGCGCTCGACGAAGGTGTTGGTGCGCGCGACCGCGATGCGGGCCTCGAGCTCCGAGTGCGTGCGCTCGAGCGCGGCCACGTCGGCCCGCCGCGCATCGACCTCGTTTCGCGCCGAGAAGTAGGCCCGCAGAGGATGGACGTACGCGAACGCCACGGCCGCGAGCACGAGGATTCCGACCCAGCGGAGGGCGAGGGAAGAACGCGATGGGCGGCGTCGGCGGGCAGACACGGACCGTCGGAGTTCGGAAGGCCGGCGCGGGCCTCCTCCCCGGCCGCAGCACGTGCGATGCGGCGCAAAGCGCCTGTGGACGAACCGGCACACATCCGGCACGGCTGGTCACAGACACGGCACAGATTCAGCGTTACGCTGAAAAGCGAGGGGTGTTCCAGAGGGGGTCCCCACGCGTCCGCGTTCAGAATGACGCGCGAGTCCCGACCAACGCCGCCGGGTCTAGGCGGTCTCGACCTTGATCAGGTTCGTCGTGCCGGGCATGTTCACGGCGGTGCCCGCGGTGATAACCACGCGGTCGCCGGGCTCCACGATTCCGAGCCGGCGCGCCGCTTCGACCGTGCGTGCCCAGAGCTCCTGCACGTCGCGGCACTCCTCGATCACGGCCGGGACGATCCCCCACTCGAGCGCGAGCTGCTGCGCCGCATGGGTCGTGTGCGTGACGGCCACGACCGGGCGCCGCGGGCGATGCCGCGCCACGGCGGAGGCCGTTCGCCCCGAGTACGTCGGGACGAGCAGCGCCGCCGCGTCGAGCGCCTCCGCGATGTCGCAGGCGGCGTTCGACATGGCCTCGCCGACCGAGGAGTACGGCTCGTCCGGGCTGCGCTCGAGCTCGTGCCGGTAGCCGAGGCTCGGCTCGACGGCGCGCGCGATCTTGTCCATCGTCTGCACGCTCTCGATCGGGAACGCGCCGACCGCGGTCTCGCCGGAGAGCATCACCGCAGAGGTTCCGTCGAGGATCGCGTTCGCGACGTCGCTTGCCTCGGCGCGCGTCGGC
The DNA here is from genome assembly GCA_963716435.1 of uncultured Thermoleophilia bacterium. Classification (GTDB taxonomy): domain Bacteria; phylum Actinomycetota; class Thermoleophilia; order Gaiellales; family Gaiellaceae; genus CAVRUF01. The sequence continues at coordinate 1,321,969 of OY970312.1, read as the reverse complement.
TCCGGGTGGCTGATCATCGACTCGAGCATCTGGGTCGCCGTGATCGCGGGCTTTCCGCGCTCCAGCGCGGCCAGCAGGATCCGCTTCTGGACGAGCGGCACCTCGGCCGGGCCGATCTCCACGCCGAGGTCGCCGCGCGCGACCATCACCGAGTCGGCCACGCGCAGAATCCCGGCGAGGTCGTCGACCGCCTCAGCCTTCTCGATCTTCGCGATGATCTGCGCATCGGAGCCCGCCTCGTGCAGCAACTCGCGCAGGTGGCGCACGTCGTTGGCCGAGCGCACGAACGAGAGCGCGACGTAGTCCACGTCGAGGCCGAGGGCGAACGCGAGATCCTCCTTGTCCTTGTCGGTCACCGAGGGAATCGGCAGCGGGACGCCCGGCGCGTTGACGCCCTTGCCCGTGGAGACGACGCCGCCGGCGAGCACGGTCGCACGCACCTGGCCGTCCTCGACCGCGTCCACGCGCAGCCGCACGAGACCGTCGTCGATCAGCACGTGGTGGCCCGGCTGGAGGACGCTCGGCAGAACGCCGGGGAGGACGGGGAGATGCGTCTCGTCGCCGTCCGCCTCCGCGACGATCACGACCTCGTCGCCGGTGACGAGCGTTCGCGGCGCCTCGAGCCGGCCCAGGCGGAGCTTCGGACCCTGTAGGTCGGCGATCAGCGCGAGCGGCCGCTCGGCGCGCTTTTGGCTGGCGCGAATCAGCGCTGCGCGCTCGGCATGCTCCTCGTGCGCGCCGTGCGAAAAGTTGAGCCGCGCGCCGTCCATCCCGGCCTCGACGAGCTTGTCGACCATCTCCTGCGAGGACGTGGCCGGGCCGATCGTGCAGACGATTTTCGTGCGTCGTGTCTGGCGGGCGAGCGTCACGGCCCCAACCTAGCCGGGACTCAGGAAGTCGCGCGGGGAATAGCACGGGGGAAACCGGGTTTCCCCCGTGATGCCCCCTCCTTAAGAACGAGCTCGGGGAAACGCAGACCAGCCGGGGTACACAGCCCTTTCGCCGAGCTCCTCTTCGATCCTGAGCAGCTGGTTGTACTTCGCCACGCGGTCCGAGCGCGACGGGGCGCCCGTCTTGATCTGGCCGGCGTTGGTCGCGACAGCCAAATCGGCGATGAACGTGTCCTCCGTCTCGCCGGAGCGGTGCGACATGACCGTCCCATAGCCCGCCGAGCGGGCGAGCGCGATCGCGTCGAGTGTCTCGGTGAGCGTCCCGATCTGGTTCACCTTCAGGAGGATCGCGTTCGCGACGCCGCCGTCGATGCCGCGCTGGAAGCGCTCGACGTTCGTCACGAACAGGTCGTCGCCGACGAGCTGCACGCGGTCGCCGATCCGCTCGGTCAGTGCACGCCAGGCGCCCCATTCGTCCTCGGCGAGCGGATCCTCGAGCGAGACGATCGGGTAGCGCTCGACGAGCGAGGCCCAGAGGTCGATCATCGCGTCCGGGTCGAGCTCCTTGCCCTCGCCGGGAAGTCTGTAGAGACCGTCGCGCCACACCTCGGTCGCGGCCGGGTCGAGCGCGATCACGACGTTGCCCGCATGCCCGGCGCGCTCGATCGCCTCGAGGACGACCTCGACCGCCGCCTCACTCGACGGGAGATCGGGCGCGAACCCGCCTTCGTCGCCGACCGCTGTCGCCAGCCCCCGCTCGTGCAGGAGGTCCTTGAGCGCGTGGAAGACCTCGCTGCCCATGCGCAGGCACTCGGAAAAGGACGCAGCTCCAACCGGGACGATCATGAACTCCTGGAGGTCGATCGAGTTCTGGGCGTGCACGCCGCCGTTGACGACGTTCAGCATCGGCACCGGAAGCGTGGTCGCCTCGTCGCCGCCGAGCCAGCGGAAGAGCGAGACCCCCGCGTCGGCCGCACCCGCACGCGCGGCGGCGAGCGAGCAGCCGAGGATCGCGTTCGCGCCCAGCCGGCCCTTGTTCGGCGTCCCGTCCAGGGCGATGAGCGTCTCGTCGATCTCGCGCTGCTCGGCGGGATCGAGCCCGTCGAGCGCGCCGGCGATCTCGCCGTTCACGTTCGCGACCGCCCGGCCGACGCCCTTGCCGCCGTACTCGGCCCCGCCGTCGCGCAGCTCCACGGCCTCGTGCGCTCCGGTGGAGGCCCCGGACGGGACCGCGGCGCGGCCCAGCGCGCCCGACTCGAGCCGCACGTCGACCTCGACCGTCGGGTTGCCGCGGGAGTCGAGGATCTGGCGGGCGTGGACGGATGCGATGTCGCTCATTCGGTCTCCTTCTCCTTGGCCAGATCGTAGAAGCGGTCCTGCTCGGCGAGCTCGAGGTCGGCGAACACGAGGCCCTTGCCGGCTGCAAGCTGCTCGGCGGTTTCTACACGAGCGCGGAACCGCGCGGCGGCCGCGCGCAGCGCGAGCTCGGGATCGACGTTCAGGCGCCGGGCGACATTGACCGACGCGAAGAGCACGTCACCGACCTCGGCCGCGTGGCGGACGTCGGCCTCCGTCTCCGGGCGCGGATCCTCGGAAGGCAGCTCGCGCCGCAGCTCCTCGACCTCGTCGGCCAGGTCGGCGAACGCACCGGCGGCGTCGGGATACTCGAACCCCACCGTGGCCGCGCGCCGCTGGATCTTCTTCGCGAGGAGCAGCCCCGGAAGCGACTCGGGCACGTCGTGGAAGATCCCCTCACGGTGTTCCTGTGTGGTCTTGAGCTCCTCCCACTGCGTCTTCACGGCGCCGGGCGAGTCGAGCTCGTCCGCGGGCCCGAACACGTGCGGGTGGCGGCGAACGAGTTTCTCGTGGATCCCTTCCGCCACCGCGGTGAGGTCGCCCGTGCCGCGCTCCTCGAGGAGGAGCGCCAGGAAGACGGTCTGGAACAGCAGGTCGCCGAGCTCGTCGAGGAGCTTCGCGTCGTCGCCCACATTCGCGGCGTCCGCGACCTCGTAGGCCTCCTCGACCGTGTGCGGAACGATCGTGGCCACGGTCTGCTCGCGATCCCAGGGGCAGTCGCGGCGCAGCCGCTCGGCTAGGACTTGAAGATCGACGAGCGCGCGGGCCAGGGCGTCCGCGTCGGCCACTTACCCGGTGGTCGTGGTCTCGCCGGTGGTGGTCGCGGCCGGCGGCTCGAAGCCCACGGCGTAGACGACCGGATACGTCTTCTTCAGCTCTTCGAGCCAGGCGTTGATCGCCGTCTGCTGCTGCTCCTGGGCGAGCTGCTGCTCGATCGAGTCCTTGATGTCGGTAATGGGAGTCGTCGTCGCCGGCTGGATGTCGTCCATCGCGTAGATCAAGTGCCAGCCGAACTCGGTCTTGACCGGCTTCGAGTACTCCCCGGTCTTCAGCGCGAAGGCCGCCTTGTCGAACGGCTCGACCGTGCTTCCCTTCGTGATCGGAAGCTTGCCGCCGTCCTTCTTCGTCCCGGCGTCGGTCGAGAACTTCTTGGCCAGCTTGGCGAAGTCGTCGCCGTCCTCGAGCATCTGGTAGATCTCGTTCGCCTTGGCCTCGTTCTTCACGAGGATGTGCCGGACATTGCGGCTCTCCGGCTGCGAGAACCGGTCCTTGTTCTCGTCGTAGTACTTCTGGATCTCAGCCTCGGTCGGCTTCACGTCGGCGGTGACCTTCTCGTAGAGCTTCTCCTGCAGGATCTGGTCGTGGAACGCGGTGCGCGCCGCCTCGAGCGTCAGGCCCTCGTCAGCGAGCGCCTTCGCGAATTTCGCGTCGTCGTCCTCGAAATTGTCCTTCTTGATCTGCGCGAGCCGCTTGTCGACGTCCTCGTCGGTCACCTTGATGTCCGCGTCGGCGGCCGCCATCGCGAACTGCGTCTGCTGGACGAGGAACTCGACCGCGCGCTTCCTCAGGTCGTCGTACTCGGCCGTCCCCGTCTTCGGGAACTCCTGGTCGCGCGACTCGAAGCTCTTCTGGGCGCGCTCGAGCAGCTCGTCGAACTGGGCCTTCTTGACGGCCGTGTTCGCAACGAGCGCGATCGCATCGTCCGGGACATCCTTGGACGACTTCGTGTCGTCGCCGCCGCAGGCGCTGGCCGCAAAGGCGAGCACGCATACGAGAAGGAGTGTGGGGATGGCTCGAAGAGGCATTTTGGGAAGAAAGGGCCGCGCTATGCGGCCAACCGGATATCGAGGATAGCATCGACCAGCGCGAGGGCGGGACCTAACCCGTCGCCGCGCTGGGACACCTCTTTCTTGGCCGAGGAATACACGGCGATTTCCGCTGCCTTCCTCAGATCTCGCAGCTCGTCGGAGCCGAGCACGAGCGCCCCGACGGTCGCCTTTCCGCCCCGCAGAACGAGGTAGTCGGCGCCCAGTCGCGCGAGCTTCAATTTCGCCTCCTGAATCGAGAAGAGATTCTCGACCGGTTCCGGCGGAGGGCCGTACCGGTCCTCGATCGCCGCACGCAGCTCGCGGAGCTCGTCCTCCGACTCGGCGAGGGCGACCCGGCGGTGCAGGTCGATCTTCTGCGCCTCGGCCGCGACGTAGGCGGCCGGGACGAACGCGTCCACCTGCGCCTCCACGCGGATCGGCCGGGCAACCGGGCGGCGCGTGCCCGCCAGCTCGGCGACGGCCTCGGCGAGGAGGCTCGAGGTACAGCTCGAAGCCGACGGCGGCGACGTGGCCCGACTGCTCGGCGCCGAGGAGATTTCCGGCCCCGCGGATCTCGAGGTCGCGCATCGCGATCTGAAAGCCCGCGCCGAGCTCGGTGTGGTCGGCAAGCGCCGCCAGCCGGGAGCGCGCTTCGGGGGTCAGCTCCTCGCCGTCGGGATAGAAAAGATACGCGTGCGCAGGGACATCGCTGCGTCCCACACGGCCGCGGATCTGGTAGAGCTGGGCCAGTCCGAGTGCGTCGGCGCGCTCCACGACCAGCGTGTTCGCCTGCGGGATATCGAGGCCCGACTCGATGATCGTGGTGGACACGAGCACGTCCGCGTCGCCGGCGAGGAACGCGAGCATCCGCTCCTCGAGCGCACGCTCGGGCAGCTGCCCGTGGACGACGAGGAAGCGCAGCTTCGGGCAGAGCTGCTGGAGCTTCTCGGCCGCCTCGTCGATCGACTCGACCCGGTTGTGCAGGTAGAACGCCTGCCCGCCCCGCGCTGCTTCGCGCTCGAGCGCCGTCTGGATGAGCTCCTCGTCGTACTCGCCGACATGCGTGCGGATGGGGCGGCGCCCTTCGGGGGCGGTCTCGATCACGCTGATGTCGCGCAGGCCGGCGAGCGACATGTGCAGCGTGCGCGGAATCGGCGTGGCCGTCAGCGCGAGCACGTCCACCTCGAGCCGCAGCTGCCGGAGCAACTCCTTTTGCGCCACGCCGAAGCGCTGCTCCTCGTCGAGCACGACGAGGCCGAGATCCTTCGCCGTGACGTCGCGCGAGAGCACCCGGTGCGTGCCGATCAGGATGTCGACCTTGCCCGCGGAGTAGTCGGCGAGGATCCTCTTGACGTCCGCGGGTTTGCGGAAGCGCGAGACCATCTCGACCGTGACCGGCAGATCGCGGAGCCGCTCGCGGAAGGTGTTCCAGTGCTGTTGCGCCAGGATGGTCGTCGGCGCGAGGACGAGCGCCTGCTTACCGCCGGCGACGATCGCGAACGCGGCGCGCACTGCGACCTCGGTCTTCCCAAAGCCGACGTCGCCGCAGACGAGACGGTCCATCGGACGCGGTGTCTCCAGATCCTCCTTCACGGCCTCGATCGCCCGGCGTTGGTCGGGCGTCTCGGCGTACGGGAAGCTCGCCTCGAGCGCCTCGACCAGGTCTCCGTCCACGTCGTAGGCGATCCCGGGCGCCTGCTGTCTAGTCGCGTAGAGCGCAATCAGCTCGCCGGCCAGCTCGCGTGCGCCCGCGAGCGCGCGGGACTTGACCAGTTGCCACGCCTTCCCGCCGAGCTTCGAGAGCGCGGGGCTCGCGCCGTCGGCGCCGACGTAGCGCGAGACGCGCCCGATCTGCTCGTGCGGGACGTAGAGGCGGTCGTCCCCCTTGAACTCGAGGAACAGGTAGTCGCGGGTTACGCCGGCGACCGTCTTCGTCTCGAAGCCGATCAGCTTGCCGACGCCGTGATCTTCGTGGACGACGAAGTCGCCGGTGCGCAGGTCGGCGAAGCTCTGCAGCGCCTTCCCGACCCGCGCGTCCTGGCGCGGCGGGCGCTTGCGGAAGACCTGCGTGTCGGGGAGGAGCACGATCCCGAGCTCGCGCGACACGAACCCCCGGCGCGCCGGCGAAACCGCGAACCGCAGCGCGCCGTCGCGCGGCAGCGCGTCGCCCGGCCCGAGCGGCTCGGCCTCGACCTTGCGCAGCAGCGCCTTCGTCCGCAGCGCCTCGCCGCGGTGGGCGAACGTGACGATCACGCGGTTCCCGGCCTTGACGAAGGAGCCGAGATCGCGCTCGGCCTCGGCCAGCCCGCGGGCGGCGATTGCGGGGCGCTGCGCCTCGAACGTGTGCTGCTGGCCCTGCGGAAGCTGGTCGAGCTCGATCACGCCGGGCAGCTCGATCTCGCCGCCGAGCGTCTCGCGCCAGAGCTCGCGGACGTCGCCGTGCTGCCACACGAGATCGGCCGCGGCCAAAGGTGCGACGAGCTCCTCCTCGGGGTCCGCGTCGAGCCGCTGCTCCGCGGCCGGCTGGATCAGGGCGCCGTCGAGCGGATGGAGCGCGCGCTGCGTGAACACCGAAAACGCGCGGAGCGACTCGATCTCGTCGCCGAAGAACTCGACGCGAACCGGCTCGCGGCCGGTCGACGGAAAGATGTCGACGATCCCGCCGCGCACGGCGATCTGGCCGCGCTCCTCCACACGGTCGACCCGGGCGTACCCGGCGTAGACGAGGCGCTCGGCGAGCTCCTCCACGCCCGGCTCGTCGCCGGCCGCGAGCCGGATCGTCTCCGGCCGGGACTCGACCGGCGGCAGACCGTCCGCGAAGCCGAGCGCCGACGCGCAGACGAGCCCGCCGGCCGCATGAACCTCGAGCGCGCGAAACCGCTCGCCCACGAGATGCGCCGGCGGCTCGAGATCGGTCTCCCGGCGAACGCCGCGCGAGGCGAGCAGGCCGACGTTCTCGTCTCCGATGAACCAGCCGGCCGCCTCGGCCGCGTCCCGCGCGTCGGCGTCGTCGGCGAAGAGGCAGACGAGCGGCCCTTCGCGGGCGATCCAGGTCGCCGCCAGAACGAGCGGAAGCAGCGGCTCGGAGACGCGCGCCGACGCCGGACGTTCGACGAATGCGCGCAGCCGCTCGGTCTCGGCGAGCTCTGCGGCTAGGAGGTGGAGTACCGGTTGGTCCATGGCGACAGGCGGAACACGCGGTTCCGCCTGTCGCAATCGTACGCGCCCGCTAGCAGACGACGATGAGGCGGAACGCCTTGTCCGCGGCGGTTCCGTCGCTGTTGTTCGTCAGCGCGAAGTCGACGATCTCGCCCGAGTCGATCGAGTTGTCCTGGATCTCGGTTGCAGCGACGCCGTCGGTCACGATCTCCGACTGGCCGACGGAGTTGGTCGCCAGGTCGGCTGCGCCGAGTGACTCGTCGAGCACCTTGGCGGAATTCACGACTCCGTTGGCGATGACGAGAGCCGCGAACGTCCCGGTCAGGTCTCCTCCTGCCATCGAAACGGTCCGCAGGAAGGCGAGCGAGTCGAGCCCGTCGAGCGTCGTTGCGTCGCCGAACGGAGCACCGGAGAGCGCGAACGCCGTCGAATCGAGCCCGTCGAGCGTTGCCGCATCGCCGATCGGAGCGCCTACGAGCGCGAGCGCCGAGGCTTCGAGCCCGTCGAGCAGATCCGAGTTCAGGTTCGCCACCTTCTCGGTGCGGTTGACCGTGAACGGCGCCTCGCCGGCCTTCGTGTTGAACGACGCGGCCTGGCCGTTCCCGGTGTTCGTCACCTTCAGCGCAAACCGGCGACCCCGACTTCAGCGCGGTCGTCTTGTTCGCCGAGTTCACCTTGCCGAGGACGAACGCCTTGCCCGTGGCGGCGATCCCGGTCGAGCCGAATTGGGACGGGAGGTAATCACTTCGAGCCGATTGGTTCAATCGCGCGCCCAGTCGCAAGCAAGGCATTGAATCGCCGCGCCGACGCTGCTTGGCTGTCGGGACGTCCCCGAGCAACGGAGGAATTCATGCGCGTTCACCTGAAGCGGCCCTCGCCGGGCGTTGTCCTCGGCACGCTCGCTCTGTTCGTCTCTCTCGGCCAGGTCGGCTACTCGGCAACCGGCGGAGCGTTCGTGCTCGGCAGCGCAAACAGCGCGAGCAAGCAGAGCTCGCTCACGGCCTCTGCTCCGAAGAACACGCTGCAGGTGACGAACCGGAGCAAGAAGGCGGGCTCGACCGCGCTCGGGCTGACGGTCGCCGCGGGACATGCACCCTTCTCCACGAACGGGACGGGCAAGGTCACGAACCTGAACGCGGACCGGCTCGACGGCTTCGACTCGACCGCGTTTCTCCGTGCGGGAACGGCCAAGTCGCTCGGCACCTCGGGCGGCATCGTGGACGTCACGAATACCGGCGACGGCTTCGGCGTGGCCGGACGGTCGAACGAAGACTTCGGCGTCGGCCTCCTCGGCGAGGCTCTGGGCCACGGAGGCCTGGCCGGCAAGTTCCTCGGGAACATCGAGCTCCAGGGGAATCTCTTCTGTACGGGGTGCGTCGGCGCAGCCGCCATCGGACAGAAGGTGAACGACTCCGAGAAGCTCGACGGGCTCGACTCGACCGGTTTCGTCCAGGGCACCGGCCGAGCGGAGGGCCGCACCGCGGAGCTTCCCGGCCGGGCTCTTCTCGGCCGTGGGCACGCCGCTCTTCGGGGTGCTCCAGTTCCGCTACAGCTGCCCGGCCACGCCGAACGTCGGCGATCTCGAGTTCGTCAACCTGACCGGAGGCTTGCTGAACGCGTTCTGGGAGAGCGGGCAGACGAACCCGACCTTCGTGGCCGTCAGCAACGGAAACGGCTTCGACCTGGCCGCCGAACCGGCCGGAGACTCGTTCCGCCTTCACCTGCAAGGGGCGTTCGGCATCGCAACGGTCGACATCGCGACGCGCCAGGGGCCCGCCGGAACGTGCCACGTTCAGCTCCAGGGACTGCTGACGAGCTAGTTGAACTCGCGCTGAGTCTCGTCCAGCCCGTCGCGCAGGAGCGTCTCGACCGCGTCCGCGGAGCGGGCGACGAGCGCACCGACGTCGACGTCGGGCTCGAACGGGGACAGCACGAAATCGGCCACCGGGCGCGGATCGCCGCGCTCGGGCCTCCCCACGCCGATCCGAAGGCGCGTGAACTCGGGCGTCCCCAGCGACTTGGCGACCGAGCGCAGCCCGTTGTGTCCGGCGAGGCCGCCCCCGAGCCGGGCCTGTAGTCGTCCCAGGTCGAGATCGACCTCGTCGTGGACGACGAGCAGCGAGGCCGGCTCGACCTTGAAGAACCGCACGGCGCCTGCGACCGAGCCGCCCGATTCGTTCATGTATGTCTGCGGCTTCAGAAGCGCGACGCGATGCCCCTCGATGCGCAACTCGGAGAGATCGCCGGAGAACTTGGAACGGAACGTCCCGCCGTGCCGGCGCGCCAACTCGTCAACGACCATGAACCCGGCGTTGTGACGAGTCGCGGCGTATTCCCGGCCCGGATTGCCGAGCCCCGCGACGAGCAGATCGAGCGTCGAGGCGGAGCCGCCCCGGCGCAGGAAGCGCATCTACTCCTCGGAGGAGGACTCGCCGCCGGCGTCGCCCTCGGGCTCGCCGGATTCCTCGGCGCCGTCTTCGCCCTCCACGCCCTCTTCGCCCTCTTCGCCCTCGACGGCCTCGACCGTCTCGGGCTCTTCCTCGACGCGCGGCTGGATGACGCTCGCCAGCACCGCTTCGGGATCGTCCAGCACGACGACGTCGGCGGAGACAACCAGGTCGCTCACGCGGAGGAAGTCGCCGATCTCGAGCGCGCTGATGTCGAGCTCGATCTTGTCGGGCACGTTCATCGGCAGCGCCTCGACCGTCACCTCGCGCGTCACCTGCGTGAGGACGCCGCCGAACTTGACGCCCTCGGACTCGCCGATGAGCTCGATCGACACGGACGACTGGATGGCCACGTCGAGGCGGACTTCCTGGAGGTCGATGTGGAGCAGGCGCTTGCGGATCGGATGGAGCTGGTAGTCCTTGAGCACCGCGTGATGCGGCGTTCCGCCGTCGCCGATCGACACGTCGAGAATCGCATTCGTGCCGTGCTCGCCCGTCAGAACGTCGCGCAGCGCGCGCTCGTGCACCGTGAAGGCCTGCGCCGGCTTGCCCGCGCCGTACAGCACGCCGGGCACGTAGCCGTCGGCGCGCAGGCGCCGAGAATCGGCGCTGCCGCCTCGCTCTCGGGCTTGCACTTCCAGCTTGACGCGATCTCCAGCCATTTCCGGTCGGCCAGTCTACCGGAGCGGCCTCAGCCGCCCGCGGCTATCCGAAGAGGATGAACCGAAGGAGAAACACGCACGGCAGCCAGGCCGCGAGCGCGAACATGAGGGAAGTGAAAAACGCCGTCGCGAGGACGAACGCATGAGTGTTGGGGTCTAGGTTCACCGCAGTAGCCGCTTTCGGGACGACGATGCCCGTCATCCGCCCATACACCTTCGGTGCTGACCACGCATTGCGCAACCGCTCGTGCGAGGGATACGCGGAGAGGCCCCGAGCGTCGATTCACAGCCTCGAGGAGCCGCACCTCAACATGCCGGACGCCGCAGACAAACCAAAGGGCAGGGCCACCAAGCCCGCCACGCCACGGACTTCGAAGCAGACGCCTTCGGAGCCTCCCGTCGTGCGGCTGGAGATCTACGCATCGCACGCTCCGGCGCAGAAGCCGCGGACGACCACCCGCAGGACCGGCTCGACTCGCTCGAATGGGAAGACGACGTCCAGCGACGTGCAGTCGATCGACATTACGGAGCAGGTCGCCGAGGCGGCCGCAGCCGCGCTCGCCGAACGCCAGGCCGAGCTCGACGCTCAGGCCGCGGAGCTCGACGAACGGGCTGCCGCGCTCGACGCGCAGGCGGCCAAGCTCCAGGTGGAGGCCGCGCCCTACGCGGAGCAGGCAGCAGCGCTCGAGGTGCGCGAGGCCGAGCTCGAGGCGCAGGCCGCTCCCCTCGAGCAGCGCACCGCCGAGCTGAACACGTTCGCGACGGATCTCGACGAGAAGGCCGGCGCCCTGGATGAATGGGCCGCCACGCTCACGACGCGCGAGCTCGAAGTCGCCGAGCGCGAGGAGCGCCTGTCCGACCTCGAGGAGCGAACCGGGTCGTCGCACGCGGCGACGGCGGAGCGCGAGGGCGAGCTGGCCGAGCAGGAACTTCGCCTAGCCGAGCGCGAGCGCGCGATCGCCGAGCGGGAACAGTCCTTCGGATCGCGCAGCGCCGACGTCGAGACGCAGGCAGCAGAGTTCGCGGCGCAAACCGCCGAGCTCGCCGCGCGGACCGCTGAGATCGACGCCCAGGCCGCAGAGGTGGCCGACCGCGAGGCCGGGTTCGCCGAGCGCGAGCGGGTCCTCGCCGAGCGGGAGCGCGAGCGCGCCGAGCAGGCGCTCTCCCGTGCGGGCGACCACAGTTTCGCCGCCGAGCGTCTCGAGCTCGAGCGGCGCCAGAAGCAGATGATCGAGCTCGAGGAGTCGCTGCGCGACCGCGCCCGGCGCCAGGACGAGCTCGAGTCGACCGCGCAGCTCGACCGCGTGTCCTTCGAGAGCCAGACCGACTTCCGCGAGGAAAAGCTCGATCAGCGCGAGCAGGCGCTGGACGAGCTGGAGCGCCGGCTGAACGAGAAGGAAAGCGAGTTGGCCGCGTACGTCGCCCAGGTGCAGGGCGAGCTCCACCGCCGCGAGCGCCACGCGTTCGACCCGGCGTAGACGCATCCGCGTTCGGAATCACGCGAGTCGCTGTCTTGCGCACGCCAGGTGGAAGAGCCGCGGCCTGCAGGACTGGCAGCCACCGACGCGCCACGTGCCCCCGGGGGACCCCGGCTAGAGCACCCCTTACGGACCGATCCTATCGGCGAAATGCGCGCGTGTCTGGCGCAAAGTTGCGCCGAATGTGTGCCGGTTGCGGCCGGGCTAGGACTCGAGCTTGCCGGGCTCTTCGCCGTACAGCCAGGAGTCGGGGGAACGGTCGTTCCGCTCCTCCTCCAGCCGGCGCAGGTACACGCCGAGCCCGATCAGCGGGCCGCCCGGGAACACCATGAGGATGACGATCGTCGTCCAGAGGCTCGAATCGACTCCGGCTGCGGCGACTGCGAGCAGCACGGGCACGATCGCAAGCCCGATCGCCTCCCAGCGGCCGAGCTCGAACCCGGCCCACACCTGCACGGCGGCGCCCATGATCAAGAGCGCGAAAACGACGAGCGCGGGCAGCGTGCGGTCGGCGGCCGCGAAGCCGTAGATCCACGCGGCCATGACGATCACATAGAGAGTGGGAACCTTGCGTGGGTCGATCCTCGGCATGCGCCTCCAACGTGTTTTGGCGCGCCACCCCGCCTGGGTTGCTTCCGGACCGCATCGGCCGGAGGCCTTGAATCCTGCATCCCTCGTGCCGGGGACTTGCCGTAACGTCTCGGCCATGCGCGCGGCATTGGCCCTGCTCGTCCTGGTGCTGGCAGCCGGCTGCGGCGGCGATTCCGGCGGCGGGTCGAAGACCTTCCAGGGCGACGGCTACTCGTTCAGCTACCCGAGCGACTGGGAACAGCGCGAGGCCGATATCGCGGCTGGAAGCGCCGACGTGGTGATCGCACCCGAGCCCGGCGTGACCGGGATCAGCGTCGGCGCCTTCGAGTCGCCCCAGGCGGTTACCGCCGACAACATCGGGGACTTCATGGCGGACCTCAGCAGCGGCGCGGAGCAGTTCCTCGCGCAAAACGTCGCGGGCAGCAAGCTCGAGGGCGAGGTCACGCAGGTGACGGTCGGCGGGCTTCCTGGAGTGACCTTCGAGGGATCCACGACCGAGGGCGGCGGCGTCCACACCCGGGGAACCTGGATCTTCGACGGGACGACCTTCTACGCGATCAACTGCTCGTCGCCGACGGGCCACGAGGATCTCGCCGAAGCGGCGTGCGACCAGGTGCTCGATAGCTTCGAGCTGAGCTAGAAGAGCTGGTTCTCGCCCGCGAAGATCTCGGAGACCGACTCGCCCGAGAAGACGTTCTGGATCGTGTCGGCGAGGAGGCCTGCGACCGGGAGGATCTTCACATTGGCCGGGCGCGTGGTCGGATCGACCATGACCGTGTCGGTGACGACGATCTCGGTCAGCTCGCTCGACGCGATCTTCTCCAGCGCGAAGTCCGGGATCAGCCCATGCGTCGCGCAGGCGTAGACGGCGGTTGCGCCCGCTTCGAGGAGGGCCTTGGCGCCCGAGATGAGCGTCGAGCCGGTCACGATCAGGTCGTCGCAGAGGATGGCCGCCTTGCCCTTCACGCGCTCGCGGCCGACGACCTCGGTGACCTCGGCGACGTCGTGCTCGGGCCGCGTCTTCGACATGTACGCGACGTCGGCCTCGAGGAACTGGGCGAAGCGGGTGGTCATCTTGCCGCGGCCCGGATCCGGCGCGACCGCGACGACGCCGTCGCCGTGGAGGCCCTTGTCGCGGTAGTACTTCGCGAAGAGCGGCAGCGCGGTCATGTGGTCGACGGGGATCGAGAAGAAGCCCTGGATCTGGCCCGCGTGGAGATCCATCGTCAGCACGCGGTCGGCCCCGGCTACCTCGAGGCAGCTCGCGAGGAGCTTCGCCGTGATCGGCTCGCGCGGCGCGGACTTCTTGTCCTGGCGCGAGTAGGGGAACCACGGCATGACGGCCGTGATCCGGTTCGCCGACGCGAGCTTGGCCGCGTCGATCAGAGTCAGGAGCTCCCAAAGGTGGTCGTTCGTGTTCGGCCCCGCGCAGGACTGGACGATGAACACGTCCGCGCCGCGGATCGACTCCATGAAGCGGCTGTAGACCTCGCCGTTCGCGAACGTCTTCACATGGACGTCGCCGAGCTCGATGCCGAGCTGCTGCGCGATCTGCTCGGCCAGGTCAGGGTTCGAGCGGCCGGAGAAGAGCATGAGCCGCCCCTCGGGGCCGCGGCGGATCCAGTGCCCGCGTTCCGAGCTTGCCTGCGCCCCGCCTCCACCTTCGAGACCCGGCAGCGTCGCCACGTCATTCATCGCGCTCTTCCCCTCGGTAGTCCGACTTGTTGACCTGCTTGGCTCGCGCGATGGCGAGGGCTCCGGGCGGGACGTCCTCCGTGATGGTCGAACCCGCGCCGACCCAGGCATTGTCTCCGATCTCCACGGGCGCGACAAATACGTTGTCGCTTCCGGTGTGGACGTTGCGGCCGATCTTGGTCCGCTCCTTGCCCCCGCCGCGCTCGGGACGGTAGTTCGCGGTGATGGCGCCGGCGCCGATATTCGTGTCCTCCCCGATCTCGGCGTCTCCGATGTACGAGAGGTGCGGCACCTTGGCGCGCTCCCCGATCTCGGCGTTTTTGATCTCCACGAACGTGCCGACCTTCGCGCCCGCGGCCAGCCTGGCGCCCGGCCGGAGGTAGGCGAACGGGCCGACCGTTGCGCCCGGGCCGATCTCCGCGTCCACGACGACTGCATGCGGGCCCACCTCGGCGCCGCGGCGCACGACGGTCGAGCCGCGCAGGATCGTGAACGGCTGGACGACGGTGTCGGGCTCGAGCTCGACGTCCGCCTCGATCCACGTCGTCGCGGGATCCGTGACGGTCACGCCGGCGAGCATGTGCGCGTGGACGATGCGGTCGCGAAGCAACGCGGCCACCTGGGCGAGGTCGGCACGCGTGTTCACGCCGAGCGCCTCGTTCGGATCGTCCGTTGTCACGGTCGCGACTGACCTGCCGGCGGCGGCGAGATGGCCGACCGCGTCCGTGAGGTAGAGCTCGCCCTGGTCGTTCGCCGTGTCGAGCTGGTCGAGGCCGGCGCGAAGGTCCGCGGCGGCGAAGACGTAGACGGACGTGTTCAGCTCGCGGATCGCACGCTCCTCCTCGGTCGCGTCGCGCTCCTCGACGATGCGCGCGACCTTGCCTCCCTCGCGGACGACGCGACCGTAGGGAAGCGGCTCGCCGGTCTCGACCGTGAGCAGCGTGACCGCGGCGCCCTCGGCCCGGTGCGTATCGACGAGCCGCTGCAGAGTCGCGGCCGTCAGCAGCGCTCCGTCGCCCGGGAGGACGAGCACATCTCCGTCGAAGTCGCCGAGCGCCGCAAGCCCGGTTGTGGCCGCGTCGCCGGTGCCGCGCGCCACGGCCTGCACGGCGGTCTCCCACTCGCCGGCGAGCTCCTCCTCGGTTCCGGGCGAGACGACCAGCACGAACCGGTCGGGCCCGAGGCCGCGCGCCGCCTCGATGGGCCAGTCGACGAGCCGGCGTCCGAGCAGCGGATGGAGCTGTTTTGGGCGCTCGGACTTCATCCTCGTTCCGAGGCCGGCTGCCATGACGAGTGCTGCGAGGGGAGAGGTCACGGTAGGAATGGCTGGGGCGGGAGGATTCGAACCTCCGGTCACGGGACCAAAACCCGCTGCCTTACCGCTTGGCTACGCCCCATCGGGGTGGTCAGCGTATCCGAGGTCACCGGCGGCCGAAGACGACATACGCCAGGGCGACGAACACGGCGGCGACTATGCCGAGGACGACGAGCGCGCCGACGGCCAGCGCGGCGAACGGCACGACGACCGGCAGCGCCTGCGAGACGGCCAGCGCCCAGGAGAGCTCGCGGAGCCACGTTCGCTTCGACTTCCGTCCGACGAAGAAATGGAAGAGTAGGACGGCCGCCGCGATCGCGACTGCGATGTACCAGCCGATCACGTCGCCGAGGACGAGCGCGGTCTCGACGAGGGCGATGAGGATCGCCACACGCAGCCGGTTGTTGCGCAGCCAGCGCGAGGAGCGCCCCTCGCCGTGCTCGATCACGGGCAAGGCGGACACGGTTTCGAAGCTACCAGACCGGTTGTGCGAGCCAGACCTGTGCCGTCGGCTCCAGCGCGACGGCTGCGATCTCCGCCTGGTGGCGCTCGGAGAAAAGCCCGTACACGGCCGGCCCCGCGCCGGTGAGATCGGCCCGAAACGCGCCCGACTCGCGCAGGTCGGCGACGAGCGAGGTTCCCGCGGCCCGGGCGAGATCGTTGGGCGGCAGCGCGGCGAGGTCACCAGCGGCAAGTGCAGCGTCGAGCGCCTCACGCCGCTCCGTGAAGCCGGCCGCGCCGTCGAGCGCGTCGAAGCGGCGGAAGACGTCGCCCGTAGACGCCTTCGTCTCCTCGTGCGGGAGCGCGAGCACGACGGTGTAGTCCTGCGGGAGCTCGACGGCGGTGAGCTGCTCGCCGGCGCCCTCGACGAGCTTCGGCCCGGGAGCGAGAAAGAACGGGACGTCGGAGCCGACCTCGGTCGCGACCGCGACGAGACGCTCCTCGGAGAGCGGGGCCGCGAGCGTGGCGTTCGCGGCGACCAGCGCGGCCGCCGCGTCGGAGCTGCCCCCGCCGAGGCCGGCCGCGACCGGGATCCGCTTGCCGATGTGCACGTGCCAGCCCGGCTCGACGCCGGCCGCCTTGGCCAGCCGCTGGAGGGCGCGGCGGACGAGCGTGTCCTCGAAGCCGTCAACCCTGAGACCCGGCGATTCGCTGATCTCGATCTCGTCCGCGAGGTCGATCCGCTGGATGACCGAGGCCAGCTCGTGCAGCCCGTCCGGGCGCATGCCGCCAACCACGAGGGCCAGGTTGATCTTGGCGTAGGCGTGGATCACGCGAGCGCCGCGGCCAGGTCGACGAAGGTGTCCGGCTCGAGCGCCTCGGCGCGGGTCGCCGGGTCGATGCCGACGATCGCCAGCGCGTCGTCCACCCGCGTGCGTTCGAAGCCGCCGAGGACGAGCGAGTTCACGAGCGTCTTGCGCCGGTGTCCGAACCCGGCCTGAACGACGCGCTTCAGCCCTGCGAACTCCGGGCCCCAGGTGCGGCGCCGCCGGAACGCGACGAGCGCCGAGTCCACGTTCGGCGGCGGCCGGAAAACCGAGCGCGACACGGGATGGAATCCCGTCCGCTCGGCGGTCAGGCGCACGAGTACCGAGACCGCCCCGTACGCCTTCGTCCCCGGCTCGGCGAAGAGCCGGTCGGCGACTTCGCGCTGCACCATCACGCACCAGAGCTCGAGCGCGGGCAGGCCGTCGAGGCTCTCCGCGATGAGCGGCGTGGCGACGTTGTAGGGCAGGTTCGCAACGAGCTTCCCCGGTGTGGGATCGAGCCCGCCGAACGGAAGCTGGAGGGCATCGCCGATGAGGAGATCCACGTTCGCGCGGCCGGCCAGCGTCTCGCGGAGCGGCGCCTCGAGCAAGCGGTCGAGCTCGACCGTGTGGACGTGCGCGACGCGGTCTGCGAGAAAGGTCGTGAGCACGCCGAGCCCCGCGCCGATCTCCAGCACGACGTCCTCGGGCCCCAACTCGGCGAGGCGCTCGATCACGCCGAGGATGTTCGCGTCCGCGAGGAAGTGCTGGCCGAGCTGCTTCTTCGGCGTGACGCTCACTGCAGGCCGAACACCCGGTCGGCGTTCGCCTCGATCTGCGCCTCGAGCTCGGCGACTTCGACGCGGCGGACCTCCGCCAGCACGGCGAGCGTGTGCATGACGTGCGCGGGCTCGTTTCGCTTGCCGCGCACGGCCTGGGGCGAGAGGTACGGCGAATCGGTCTCCGCCAGGAGCTTGTCCGCGGGCACGCGCTCGGCCGCCCAGCGCAGCTCGCCCGCCTTCGGGTAGGTCACGTTCCCGGCGAACGAGACGTACCAGCCGTGCTCAAGCGCGGGCACGAGCAACTCGGACGAGGAGAAGCAATGGAGAACGACCGGAGTGTCGACGCCGCGAAGCACTGCGAGCGTGTCTACGTCGGCCGCGCGCGTGTGGATCACCAACGCCTTGCCGAGCTCCGCGGCCAGCGCCACCTGCGCCCGAAAGAGCGCCTCCTGCGCATCGCGCGCGGCGTAGTCGCGGAACCAGTCGAGCCCCGTCTCCCCCACGGCCACCGCCTTCGGATGGGCGAGCAGGTGTCGAAGCGCATCCAGATCGGCGGGCTCGTCCGCCTGGTGCGGATGGAACCCGAGCGCCGCGAAGACGCCCTCCTCGCGGTCGGCGATCTCCAGCGTCGCCTGCGACGACTCGATCCCGCAGCCCACGGCGACGACCCGCGAGACCCCCGCAGCCCGGGCGCGGTCAAGCCAACCGGCAGTGTCCGCACCGTCGAGATGCGCGTGTGTGTCGATCAAGCGGCTTCGGAGACTTCGATGCGAGGGAAGAGCGGCTCGGCCGGGCCGACGCCCTCCGCCGCGACCGTCAGCCCGTAGGCGAAGTTCGACCAGGCGACGTCCTCCGGCTGGCCGAGCGCCGCGAGAATCCTTGGCGCGGTATCCGGGAGGAACGGCGCGAGACCGACAGCAACCGCGCGCAGCCCGTCGACCAGCGTGAAGAGCACCGTGTCGAGCCTCGGCGGCGTTCGCCTCGTCCTTGGCGAGCTCCCACGGCTTCTGCGCGGTCACGTAGCCGTTCAGGTCGCGGACGTAGGCCCAGAGATCCTCGAGCGCGCCGGTCAGGTCGAAGCGGTCGAGCTTGATCGCGACGCCGGCGCTCAACGCCGCCAGCCGCTCGCCCCCGCCCGGCACCGCGGCCAGCGGAATCCGACCGTCGCGGTACTTGGAGATCATCGCCGTCGTGCGCGAGAGCAGGTTGCCGAGGTCGTTCGCGAGCTCGCGGTCGTAGCGCTCGCGCACGCCGTCGAGCGACGCGCTCCCGTCCTGGCCGAACGGCACCGCGCGCAGCACGTAGAAGCGCAGCGGATCGACCCCGTAGACGTCGATCAGGTCGAGCGGGTCGATCACGTTCCCCACCGACTTGGAGATCTTCTTGTCGTCGAGGAGCAGGAAGCCGTGGACGAAGAGCTGCTTGGGCGGCTCGTAGCCCGCGGACAAAAGAAGCGCCGGCCAAAAGACACAGTGGAAGCGGAGGATGTCCTTGCCGATCAGGTGGTGGACGGACGGCCAGAGCGCGTCGCGCAGATCCTCGCCGGGGCGCGCGAAGGTGAGCGCGCTCAGGTAGTTGATGAGCGCGTCCACCCAGACGTACGTGACCTGGCTCTCGTCCCACGGGATGGGCACGCCCCACGGCTGGCCCGCGCGGCTGACGCTGAAGTCCTCGAGCCCGCCCGCGATGAACGACCGCGCCTCGTTCGAGCGGTTCGCCGGCAGGACGAAGTCGGGCCGCGAGTCGTAGAGCGCGAGCAGCTTGTCCTGATAGGCCGAGAGGCGGAAGAAGTAGTTCTTTTCCTCGATCCACTCGGGCGCGACGCCGTGGATCGGGCACAGGCCGTCGACCAGCTCGTCCTCGTTCTTGAACGCCTCGCACCCGACGCAGTAGAGCCCCGCGTAGACGTCCTCGTAGATGTCGCCGTTCGAGTAGACCCGCTGGAGGAAGTCCTGCACGAACGTCTTGTGCCCCTCGTCGGTCGTGCGGATGAAGAAGTCGTGCGTCGCGTTCAGCCGCTCGGGCAGCGCGCGCCAGTGCTCGACGATCTGGTCGGCGTACTCCTTGGGCTCGAGACCTTGCTCGGCAGCGACCCGCGCGACCTTGGACGCATGCTCGTCCGTCCCGGTCAGGAAGAAGGTCGTCTCGCCGCGCTGGCGGTGATGGCGCGCGAGGACGTCGGCCGCGATCGTCGTGTACGCGTGGCCGATGTGAGGCGTCGAGTTGACGTAGTAGATGGGGGTCGTGATGTAGAAGGTCATTCGCAATCAATGATACGGACGGGCGTTTCGAGTTCTGTCGATCGCGGGACGGTGGATGCATGGCTCGATCTGCCAACAACCGAACGAGGACCTCTGGCGTCGTCCGTCGTGTCGATCCGCTCGGCCGGATCGTGATTCCGAGCGAGATCCGCAAGCGCTTCGGCATCAGCGAGCGCGACCCGCTGGAGATCTCGATGTCGGGCGAAGCGATCATGCTCG
Organism: uncultured Thermoleophilia bacterium; assembly: GCA_963716435.1. Taxonomy (GTDB): domain Bacteria; phylum Actinomycetota; class Thermoleophilia; order Gaiellales; family Gaiellaceae; genus CAVRUF01. The sequence continues at coordinate 1,302,059 of OY970312.1, read as the reverse complement.
CGCGACCCGAATCCGTTTGCGTCTTCTGCTCCCGCAGCGAAACGCTGTCGGAGTACCGCGGGCGGCCGGTCTGCGTGCGCTGCGTCGCCGAGCTCGCGGCGGCCTAGAGCGAGGACTTGTAGAGCCGGTTTCGCGGCACGCCCGTCAAGCGGGCGATGAGTTCGGCTGCGTCGCGGCGGGAGATGCCCGCGGCGACGAGCTGCGCGACCGCAGCGATCGCGTCGTCCTCGTCCGGCGGCTCCGCCGTTCCGGCGCCGATGACCAGCGTGATCTCGCCCTTCGGCGGCTCGGCGAAACGGGCGGCGACCTCGGAGGCCGGGCCGCGGACGATCTCCTCGAACTTCTTCGTCAGCTCGCGGCAGACGGCCACCGGGCGGGCCGGATCGAACGTGGCCAGCGACGCGAGGCTCGAGGGCAGGCGCTTCGGCGACTCGAACGCGACCGCGGGCCACGTCCAGGCCGCGAGCTCCTCCCACAGCCGGTCGAGCGGCGCGGCTCCTCTGGGTAGGTAGCCGACGAAGGCGTACCGCTCGCCGACGAGGCCGCTGGCGACGAGCGCCGTCTCGACCGCCGACGGTCCTGGGAGAACCGTGACCGGAATCCCGTGCTCGATCGCGACCGCGATGAGCCGCGCGCCGGGATCGTTCACGCCCGGGAGCCCCGCGTCGCTGACCAGCGCCATCCGCTCGCCGGCCTGCAGGCGCGGAAGCAACTCCGCGGTACGCGCGGCCTCGTTCAGCCGGTGGTAGCTGACCAGCGACTTCGCCCTGATCTCGTGCCGGCCCAGCAGAACGCGCGTGTGGCGCGTGTCCTCGCACAGAACGACGTCGCACTCGGCCAGCTCGCGGAGCACCCGCAGCGTCACGTCCTCGAGGTTCCCGATCGGCGTGGGACAGACGACGAGCGGCACAGCTAGGACGACTCTGCGTCTCGACTCGTCAGCCGCCGCAGATCACGGACGAACTCGCCGGGACGCGTCCAGAGCTGCTCGAGCGTTCCCAGCACGACGCCGAAGAGCAGTCCCAGCGGCACGACCCAGGGCCAATCGACTCGGTCCGGAGCCCAGAACACCGCAATGCCCACGATTCCTGAGATGGAAAAGAGGGCGACCGCTCCCAGCCAGCGTCGCATGCGGCAAGTATCGCCGACCGCCTGCCGGGATCGGAACTAGCGAGCCAGGTCGAAGCCGACGAGCCCAGCGCCGATGAGGCCCGCCTCGGGGCCGAGCTCGGCCTCGACGATCCGCACCGAGTCGCGGACGGTCGGGAACACGCGGTCGGCGACCGTGCGCCGCGCCGGTGAGAGGAGCAGGTCGCCGGCCTCGCCAAAGCCGCCGCCGACCACGACGAGCTCGGGATTGAAGATGTTCACGTAGCTCGCGATGCCGATCCCGAGGTCGAAGCCGATCGCCTCCATGAGCTCGACCGCGTCCGGCTCGCCCGAGCGGGCCAGCTCCACGAGGAGATGGCCGTTCAGCTCCTTGCCTTGCGCACGCGCGCCCGCGAGAGAACCCTCCGGCTGGTCGTCGGCCGTCTCGTTCGCCCGCCGCGTTGCCGCGCGCCCGCCGACCAGCCCCTCGAGATGGCCGTAGCCGGGACAGAAAAGGCCGTCGCACGGGCGTTCGCTGCGAATGTCGAGCGTGATGTGGCCGAGCTCTGCGGCCGCGCCGATCGCCCCGCGGTAGAGCGAGCCATTCAGGATGAGGCCGCCGCCGACCCCGGTGCCAAGCGTGAGCATGATCATGTGGTCGCTGCCACGCCCCGCGCCCAGCCGGTGCTCGGCGACCGCGGCTGAGTTGGCGTCGTTCTCCAGCGCGACCGGGAGCCCGAAGCGCTCCTCCAGCAGGTCGCGCAGGTGGATTCCGGCGAGCGGGACATTCACCGACGCACCGACGGAGCCTTCCTTCTGGTCGATCAGCGACGGGATCCCGATTCCGAGCGCCACCACGGACGGTCCGTTGAGCTCCGAGATCGCGTCTTCGAGCTGGCCGACGAGCACGTCCTGGTCGACCTGCTCGGTCGCGTGCTCGATCCGCGACCCGATCGTCCCGTCCTCGCCCACGAGGCCTGCCGCGAGCTTCGTCCCGCCGAGGTCGATCGCGATGACATGACGGTCGGGCATGAGGCCGCGGCTACCATAGCCGCTCGTCGTGGCCGGGAATGACAAGCCGTACAAGGTCTATCGCGGCGGGCGGACCCGGGGTCCGGCCAAGCCGATCAAGAGCCGCGGGGACGGCGACTTTGCCGACGGCGAGCCCAAACAGCCGAAGCAACCGACCAAGCGGACCGGCTGGCGCGGCGGGCGCCGCTGGCGCCGGATCATCCTCTCGGTCATCGGGATCGCGGTGCTGGTCACGCTCGTCTGGGCACTGCTCGGCTACCTCGCCGTGAACCGCGGCGTGAAGGCCGCGAACGCACGGCTCGACAGCCAGGCCAAGGCCGCGCTCGCGCCCGACTCCGGCTCGCTCCTCTCGACGCCGTCGAACATCCTCATCCTCGGCGCCGACGTGGGCGAGAACCGCAAGGACCGAAGCGGACGCGGGCGCTCCGACTCGATCATGCTCCTGCGCACCAACCCGGACGACCACCGGCTCTCGTTCGTGTCGATCCCGCGCGACCTGCGCGTCGACATCCCGGGCCACGGGGCGGACAAGATCAACGCCGCCTACGCGTACGGCGGCGCGGCGCTCGCGATCGAGACCGTGGAGGCGCTGACCGGCCTGCCTGTGAACCACGTGATCGTGGTCGACTTCGGCACGTTCAACGAGGTCGTGGACGCGATCGGCGGCATCACGATCGTCAATCCGAAGCCGATCCTCTCCAATCCGTTCGACTGTCCGCTGAAGCCCGACCAGTGCGCGACCTGGGAGGGCTGGCGCTTCAAGAAGGGCGAGATCCAACTCGACGGACGCCGCGCGCTCGTCTACGCGCGGATCCGCGAGAACCAGCTCGACTCGGGCGAGAGCGACATCACGCGCGGCGAGCGCCAGCAGCGGGTCGTGCAGGCGATCATGGACAAGATCACCGGCCTCTCCGGCTTCCTCCGCATGCCGTTCATCGGGGACGACGTGATCACGCCGCTCGCGACCGACCTCTCCACGAACGAGCTGCTCGAGGTCATGTGGGTGCGCAAGCGCGCGGCCGACGACAAGACCTTGCGCTGCCGGCTCGGCGGCGATCCCGACACGATCGACGGCGCCTCGGTGATCGTCTCGTCCGAGGACAACGCGAGCGTCATCCTCCAGATCACCGGGCAAAGCGCGCCGCAGCGCCCGCCCAAGGGCCGCCCGTTCGCGCCCGGCTGCTTCGTCGGCCGCGCCGGCGGCTAGCCGGACTTCTCGGCGGGCTTCTTGTCGGCCGGCTTGTCGGACTTCTTCTCGGCCGGCTTCGAGTCGGAGGAGTCTCCCGACGACCCGCCGTCGCTCTCCTTCGTCTTCTTGCGCCCGCCGCGGCCGTAGTCGGTCGAGTAGAACCCCGATCCCTTGAAGTGGATGGCAGCCGGGTAGAGCACCTTCTCCACCGGCGCGGCCCCGCAAATCTCGCAGACCTTGGGCGGCGCGTCGCTCATCCGCTGGAGGAGCTCGAACGTGTGCCCGTTGGGGCATCGGTACTCGTAGATAGGCATAAAAAAAGGCGCGGTCGCTGCGACCAACCTACCGCGCGCCGGGCTCCTCGCGCTCGCGCTCGGCGTCCATGAGCTCCTGGTAGCACGGGGCCTCCTCGAAGGCGGCGAGCCCCGCCGGGGTCGTGCGCTGCTCCGGCTCCTTCATCCGCATGCGACCGGCGGCGACGAGCCCCGCGATCGAGCCGACGAGCCCTCCGACCAGGAAGGTTCCGAGCCGTCCTCCGCGTTCGCCGTCCACGCTTCGCAGTCTAGGGTGCGCGTCGTGATCTGCACGCTCGGCGATCTGCTCCTCGACGTGGTCGTGCGGCTCGACGGTCCGATCGCCGGGGACACGGACACGTACGGCCGCACCCGCGTCGGCCCCGGCGGGCAGGCGGCGAACGTGGCCGCGTGGGTCGCGGAGCTCGGCGGCAAGTCGCGGTTCGTCGGCAAGCGCGCGGCGGATCCGGCCGGGCGGATGCTGGTGGACGAGCTGACGCGGCGCGGCGTGGACGTCGCCGGGCCCGAGGTCGACTCCGGCACCGGGACGGTGGTGTCCCTGGCCGCCCCCGACGGGACGCGGACGATGCTCTCCGACCGCGGCGTCTCGCCCGACTTCACGCCGGAGGAGCTCGACCCGCTCTGGGTCGAGGGGTTCGCGTGGCTCCACCTGCCGGCCTACACGCTCGTCCGCGCACCGATTGCCGCCACGGCGTTTCGCGCCGGACAGATTGCGCGCACGACGGGCGCCCGGATCAGTCTCGACCTGTCCTCGGTGAGCGCGATTCAGGCGCTGGGGGTCGATTCGTTCCGCGAACGGGTCGCCGGGCTCGCGCCCGAGGTCATCTTCGGGAACGCCGAGGAGGTCGCGCTCGTCCGGCCCGAGGCGCTTACGGTGGTCGAGAAGCGCGGCGCCGAGGGCTGCGTCGTGAACGGCGTCGCCCACCCGGCGGTGCCGGCCGAGGTGGTGGACACGACCGGCGCCGGGGACGCGTTCGCGGCCGGGTTCCTCCTCGACGGCGTCGAGCTTGGGCTCCAAGCAGCCGCCCGCTGCGTTGCCCGCCTGGGAGCATTCCCGGCATGAGAATCGCCCCTGAGGTCGCCGAGGCGCTGGCTGGGAACGGGCCGGTGGTCGCGCTCGAGACGACGATCGTCGCGCACGGCTTCCCCGCGGGCGACGGGCTTGCGGTGGGCGAGGCGTGCGAGGCGGCGGTGCGTGCCGGTGGAGCGATCCCGGCCACGATCGGCGTCCTCGACGGAGAGATCTGCGTCGGGCTCTCGGCCGAGGAGCTCGCCCGCTTCGACGAGTCGCCGGACGCGCGCAAGGCCGGGCCGAGGGATCTCGCGGCCTGCGCGGCGCAGGGTGCGATCGGCGCGACCACGGTGGGTGGCACGCTCACCGTCGCCCGCGCGGCCGGGATTCGGACGATGGGAACCGGCGGCATCGGCGGCGTCCACCGCGGCTGGGCGCGGAGCTTCGACATCTCCGCCGACATCGGCGCGCTTTCGAACTCGCCCGCGATCGTGGTTGCGGCCGGCGCGAAGTCGATCTTGGATGTCGCGGCGACCTCGGAGTTGCTCGAGACCTTCGGCGTCCCGGTGCTCGGCTACCGCACCGACGAGCTGCCGCTCTTCTACCGCGCCGGGGGCGGCCCGGCCGTGTCGGCACGCGTCGAGTCGGCAACAGAAGCGGCCGCGATCGCGCGCGGCCACTGGGAGCTCGGCGGCTGCGGACTTCTCCTCGCCCGCCCGCCGGACGAGAGCCTCGACGTCGAGCCCCTCATCGAAGCCGGCCTCGCCGAAGCCGACCGCCAGGGGATCCACGGCCAGGCGGTGACGCCGTTCGTCCTCGCGTACCTCCACGAGCAAAGCGGCGGCGCGACGGTCGAGGCGAACCGCAAGCTCGTGGTCGCGAACGCCGGCCTGGCGGCCGAGGTCGCCGTGGCGCTAGCTACGGTCTCGGCGTGAGACGGCTCGCCTTTCTCGCCCTTCCGCTCGCGCTCGCCGCCTGCGGGAGCGGCTCGGCCACGACGCCGGAGGCGACGCCGACCGTTCCACCTACGACCTCGGTCCAGGCGCCCGCAACGACTGCGCCGCCACCGCCGGCGACGGCTGCCGAGCCCCAGCCCGAGGCGCTTCCGGGCCTGCCCGCGTGGACGGCCGGCTACACGGACTGGACGCAGCTGAACAAGCAGCCGATCCCGCCGCGGAGCTCGGATCCGCACCTCGGCACGAAGAACGTCTACGTGAGCGACGAGGCCGTGAACGGCATCTATCCGGTCGGCGCGATGGTCGTGAAGGAGGCCTTCCGCCCCGACAAGGACTTCATCGGCCTGATCGCAACGATGCGGAAGATGAAGGGCGCAAACCCGAGCGCGAACAACTGGGTGTTCGTCGAATGGACGCGCGACTCGGCCGACGCACCGTTCACCGAACTTGCGAGCGGCGCGGTGTGCCAGTCCTGCCATTCCGGCGTCGCCGCGCAGGACTACGTCTTCACGCGCGGCTAGCCCGCGGCTACGAGCTGAGCAGCGTGACCAGCTCGTCGATCTCGATCGCTTCGTAGCTCTCGAGGTTGGCCGATCCGCGCGCCGAGATCGCGAGCGACACCCGCGCGATCGTCTTTGCGTCGGGCGCCTCGACGATGTTCACGAAGTCGTGCGGACCGAGGACGAACCACTGGTGGAGCACCTTGGCGCCGAGCTCCTCGACGTCCTTGTTGACCGCCTTGAGCCGCTCGGGGTTGGCGCGAAGCGTCTGGAGCCCTTGCTCGCTGAGCTTGGAAAGCATGATGTAGGTCGGCATCAGGGCGAGCTTATCGCGCGGGCCCGCTGGTCGAGATAGAGCACGCCGAGGCTGAGGAAGAGAAACGGCGCGAGCGCGAGCTGCGCAATGACGATCGCGGCCAGGAGACCGTTCTCCGCGAAGCCGCGCAACGCGCCTACGAGAAGCGCCGCGACGAGGATGACCGTGATTAGCAGCGCGGCCAGCACACCCAGTGCGTGGAGGTACTCCGCGCGCGCCAGCTTGAACGAGCGCCGCAGGGCGAAGACGAAGCGCGCGTACCAGCGCTGGTCGCCCTCCTCCAGGACGGCCACCGGAATCGAGAAGCCGGCGAACGCGAGCCACGCACAGGCGCCGACGGTGAGGAAGAGCTGACGCAGCGCGAACGAGAACGGCGTCGTGACGATCAGGGCGAGGATCAGGATGGTCGGCGCCTGGCGCAGCACGGTCTTCCACGCGGTCCCGAGCCCGATCCCTGAGGCCATCTGCGCTCCGAGCGCCCAGCTGACGGTGAACCCGAGAGCGACGACGGGGAGCACGTAGACGACGTCGATCGCGAGGCTGAGGAGCGTCGTCGCAGAGCTGACCGCGCCGAGCGCGAACGCCTGCCAGACGCGCGCTCCGTAGATGTGCGCCGCTTCCCGGTAGATCTCGCCGAGCATGAGCGGACGGTCGACGGGCTGCCACTCGGGCGTCGGGGCTTCCTCGGTCACGCGGGGAACCTACCGGGGTGGACCTGCTATCACCTCTCGGATGCGTCGGCTTCTCGTCGGGCTCGTCCTCGCCGCACTCGCGTTCCCGGCCTCGGGCTCAGCGGCCCCCGTCTTCCACGGTACGGTCAAGCCGATCGGCCCGAAGGTCCGCGAGCGGATGGTGTCCTGGCACGCGGGCTGCCCGGTCGCGATCCGGAATCTGCGGCTGCTCGAGTTCGACCACTGGGGCTTCGACGACCAGGTGCGCCGCGGGCGGCTGATCATCCACAAGGGCGAGGCGAACGACGTGCTCGGCGTGATGCGCAAGCTCTTCGACAAGCACTTCCGCATGCGGCGCGTGTGGCTCGTGGACGCCTACGGCGCAAGCGACGACCGCTCGATGGAGGCCGACAACACGTCGGCGTTCAACTGCCGCTTCGTCGCCGGTACCTCGCGTTGGTCCGAGCACGCCTACGGCAAGGCGATCGACATCAACCCGGTCGAGAACCCGTACGTGGACGGCTCGCACGTGTCCCCCGAGAAGGGCCGGCCGTACGCCGACCGCTCGAAGCGCAAGCGCGGGATGATCCACGCGAACGACAAGGTCGTGAAGGCGTTCCGCGCGATCGGCTGGGGCTGGGGCGGCGCCTGGAGCGGGCCCAAGGACTTCCAGCACTTCTCGGCCTCGGGTCGCTAGCATCATCAGCGTGGGCTACCGCGCGATTCGTCCCAGCGATCTCGAGTGGGAGCAGCGTCCGCAGGAAGCGGGCGAGGCGCCCCGCCACGTCGGCCCGCTGACCGACCTCGCCGGCTTCGAGCACACCCGCGCGAACCTCTGGCGCTACGAGCCCGGGTCGCACGGCAAGCGCCACCGAGACATGCTCCAGGAGGAGACGTTCGTCTGCGTGTCCGGGACGCTGACGATGTACCTCGGCGATCCGCCGGTCCGCGAGAAAGTCCCGCCGGGCGGGCTCATCCACGTGGAGCCGGGCACCCTCCTCCAGATCGCGAACGAAGGCACCGAGGATCTCGTCCTCTACGCCTACGGCGCCCCGCCCGAGCGCGGGCACGCCGAGTTCGTCGATTCCGCGGTCTAGACCCGGTTCGTTACCGGCCCGTAACCCCATCGGCCGCGGGGGCGTTGCACAATCGAACGGCCCTGGAATGAACACCTCCAAGGGGCGGCCGCCTCCCGTGCTTGGCCCGCCGCTTCGGTTTCAGGGGAAGGGGATCCGAGGCGACGGTCACGCACCGTCGCCTCGCTCGTTCAGCGGGAAAAGATGCGGCGGAGCAGCCCGCGCTCGCGGCGTTCGCGGCGCTCCTGCATGCGCGCTTCGACGCGATCCATGATGGCCTGAAGGTTCTCGCGCGCCGCCCGGGATTGGGCAAGCACTTCCTCTGTCCTGCGCCTACGTTCCTCAGGAGTCGGCATCGGCTTCGTCCTCGCCTCGAAGTTCCGCCAGCATCTCCTCAAGGGTAGCGCCGACACCCATCAACGCCACCGTGAATCCACCGAGATACTCAACGACGTCGTCAAGCGTTGCGGTTTCGACTCAGCGCTTCCACACCAGCGAATCGTTGCCGCGCAACCGGATCCGATCAAGTTGTCGCTTCAGGCCACGCCGGCCCCGCGCGCTAGCGCGCGATCGGCGCCCGCTCGGCTACCTCGGCCCGGCGGAACACCAACTCGTCGCCCTCCGTATCCACCTCGACCGTGTCGCCCTCGTGGAACTCGCCCTCGAGGAGCCGCAGTGCGAGCGGGTTCTCCACGAGCCGCTGCAGCGCGCGCTTCAGGGGTCGCGCGCCGTAGGCCGGATCCCAGCCCGCCTCCGTCACCAGCTCCTTCGCCGCGTCGGTCAGCCGCAGGCCGATCGCGCGCTCGCCCAGGCGCTCGCGCAGCCGTGTGAGCTGGAGCTCCACGATCTCGCCGAGCTGCTCCCGCTCCAGCGGGTGGAACTCGACGATCTCGTCGATCCGGTTGAGGAACTCCGGACGGAACGTGTCACGCAGCGCCTCGGCGGAGCGGATGTTCGAGGTCATGATGATCACCGTGTTGCGGAAGTCGACCGTGCGGCCCTGGCCGTCGGTCAGGCGGCCGTCGTCGAGGATCTGGAGGAGCACGTCGAAGACCTCCATGTGCGCCTTTTCGATCTCGTCGAGGAGGACGACCGAGTACGGCCGCCGGCGAACGGCCTCGGTGAGCTGTCCGCCTTCCTCGTAGCCGACGTAGCCGGGCGGAGCGCCGACCAGGCGCGCGACGGTGTGCCGCTCCTGGTACTCGGACATGTCCAGCCGGACCGTGGCCCGTTCGTCGTCGAACATGAACTCGGCGAGCGCGCGGGCGAGCTCGGTCTTCCCCACGCCGGTTGGCCCGAGGAAGATGAACGAGCCGATCGGCCGGTTCGGGTCCTGCAAGCCTGAGCGCGCGCGGCGCAGCGCGTTCGCGACCGCCGTGACCGCCTCGTCCTGGCCGATCACGCGCTCGTGCAGCCGCTCCTCCATGTGGATGAGCTTCTCGACCTCGCCCTCGAGGAGCCGGGTTACGGGAATCCCGGTCCACCTGGCGACAACCTCGGCGATGTCGTCCTCGTCGACCTCCTCCTTGACCATGCGCTCGACCTCACTCGTCTCCCGCGCGGCGAGCTCCTTCTCGAGCTCCGGCAGCTCGCCGTACTGGATCTCGGCGACCCGCTGGAGGTCGCTCTGGCGCTCGGCGCGATCGGCCTCCATACGCAGCTCGTCGATCTTCTTCGTGATCTCGGCGACGCGGCCGAGCGCCTCCTTCTCCTCGGCCCAGCGCGCGGCCAGCTCGTTCCGGCGCTCCTGTGCCTCGGCCAGCTCGCGCTCGAGCGGTTCGCGCACCTCGGCCTTCTCCTTGCCCATCGCGGCGAGCTCGATCTCGAGCTGGCGCACGCGGCGGTCGGCCTCGTCGAGCTCGAGCGGCGACGAGTCGATCTCGATCCGCAGCCGCGACGCCGACTCGTCCACGAGGTCGATCGCCTTGTCGGGGAGGAACCGGTCGGAGATGTAGCGGTCGGAGAGAACGGCCGCGGCCACTAGCGCGGCGTCGCGGATCTGCACGCCGTGGTGCGCCTCGTAGCGCTCCTTCAGGCCGCGGAGGATCGCGATCGTGTCCGAGACGGACGGCTCGCCCACGAAGATCGGCTGGAAGCGCCGCTCGAGGGCCGCGTCCTTCTCGATGTGCTTGCGGTACTCGTCGAGCGTGGTCGCGCCGATCGCGCGCAGCTCGCCGCGCGCCAGCATCGGCTTGAGCAGGTTCGCGGCATCCACCGCGCCCTCCGCTGCGCCGGCGCCGACGATCGTGTGCAGCTCGTCGATGAAGAGGACGATCTCGCCGGCCGCCGCCTCGATCTCGCCGAGCACGGCCTTGAGCCGTTCCTCGAACTCGCCGCGGTACTTGGAGCCCGCGAGGAGCGAGCCGATGTCGAGCGCCCACACGCGCTTCCCCTTCAGCCCCTCGGGGACGTCGCCCGCGACGATGCGCTGCGCCAGTCCCTCGACGATTGCGGTCTTGCCGGTTCCGGGCTCGCCGATCAGCACCGGGTTGTTCTTCGTGCGGCGCGAGAGCACTTGCATGACGCGGCGGATCTCCTCGTCGCGGCCGATGACCGGATCGAGCTTCCCCGACTCCGCCGCCTCGGTCAGGTCGCGGCCGAACTTCTCGAGCGCCTGGTAGGAGCCCTCGGGATTCTGCGACGTGACGCGCTGCGAGCCGCGCACCTCGCGCAGCGCCGCTTCGAGTTCATCCCGCGGGACGACATCGAGCGCAAGCAGCAGGTGCTCCGTGGAAACGAACTCGTCCTCCAGCCGGCGCATCTCCTGCTCGGCCTTGTCCAACACCTTCGAGAACGCGGTCGAGACGCCGGGCTGCTGCGCGCCGCCCTGGACGGACGGCTTCGCGGCCAACGAGGCCTCGGCCGCCGCCCGCACGTCCGCGGGAGAGGCGCCCGCGCGCTCGACGAGCGTGCGCGGTAGTTCTTGGTCGAGGAGCGCCAGCGTCAGGTGCTCGGGGACGATCTCGGGATTGCCGTTGCGCCGCGCCAGCTCCTGGGCGGCGGCGACCGCTTCCTGCGATTTCAAGGTCAGCTTGTTGAAGTCCATCGCTTCTCCGGTCTCATGTCGGTCTCTTGGTAGAGGACTAGGTCACGCCTGTACTGCTTGTGCACCTCTTGAACCTCGGCGCGGAACTCGCGCTCGAGCCGCGCCATCCGCGCCTGGAGTTGCCGCATCTCGTCCTGCAGGCGGAGCACCGTCTCGACGCCGGCCAGGTTCAGGCCCAGCTCCGTGGTCAGCCGGTTGATGAGCCGCAGCCGCTCGAGATCGGCCTCGGAGTAGAGCCGCGTGTTCCCGGGCGTGCGCTGCGGACGGACAAGACCCTTGGCCTCGTAGATCCGCAGCGTCTGCGGGTGCATCCCGACGATCTCGGCGGCGACCGAGATCATGAAGCGCGGGTGGGTGCGCTCGTCAGTCATCCCAGTCCTCGTCGAACTCGTCGTCGTCCGACCCGAGAGCAGCACTCGTGATCCTGGCCACGACGACGGCCGCGATGAGGGCGGCGACGAAGCCGAAGCGGTGAAGGACGAAGAACTGAACGAACGAGCCGACGATGGCGAAGGCGATCACGGCGAGAACGCCTGCGACAACGCGTGGACGTGAACGCAGCGTCTCGGAAAGGGACTCTGCGGTTCCCGGCTCGGGCGCGGTCCGCGGCCGTTCCGACGCGAGCTTCTCGTGAAGCGATGGCTTGTTGCTCACGAGAACGCCCTCTCGCGCGGGTTGTCGCGCTCGACCTTCTGGAGCGCCTCGATCGCCTCGCGCTCGGCCTTCGTCAGCTTCTTCGGGACGGCGACCTTCACGCGGGCGAGGAGGTCGCCCTTGCCGCCGCCGTTCAGCTTCGGCGCGCCCTGGCCGCGGATGCGGAGGGTGCGGCCATCCTGCGACCCGGCGGGAACCTTCAGCGACACGCGGCCGTCGGGCGTCGGCACCTCGACCTCGGCGCCGAGCGCGGCCTCCGCATAGGTGACGGGAACGTCGATCGCGAGATCCGCGCCCTTGCGGGAGAAGATCGGCGACGCTGCGACCCGCGTAACCACGTGGAGATCGCCGGGCGGCCCGCTGCCGACGCCGGCCTCGCCCTTCCCCTTCAGCTTGATCCGCGTGCCGTCCTTCACGCCCGCGGGGATCTTCACCTCGTAGCGCTTCGTCCGCCGCGTGCGGCCGGTGCCGTGGCACGTGTGGCAGGGATGCTCGATCACGGTGCCGTTGCCGCCGCAGCGCGGGCACGGCTGGGACAGGGCAAAGAGCCCCTGGCTCTCGCTCACGACCCCGCGCCCGTGGCACTGGGGACACACAACCGGCGACGTCCCCGGCTCGGCGCCCGAACCGTGGCAGGTCGCGCAGGTGGTCTCGAGCTCGACCGGGATGCGAACGGTCGCGCCGCGGAGGGAATCCTCGAACGAGACGTTCACCTCGACCTCGACGTCGCGCCCGGGCCGGCCGCGGCTTTGCTGCCGGCCGCCGCGGCTGAAGATGCCGCCGAACAGGTCGGACAGGTCGCCGAGATCGCCGCCGAACTGGAACCCGCCCGGAGTACCCCCGCCGCCGCCGAAGAACTGCTGCGGCCCACGGTCGTACTCGGAGCGCTTGTCCGCATCGCCGAGCACGTCGTAGGCGGTCTGGATCTCCTTGAAGCGCTCCTCCGCGACCGCGTCCCCAGGGTTCTTGTCCGGGTGGAACTGCCGCGCGAGCTTGCGGTACGCCTTCTTGATCTCGTCCTGCGACGCCGACTTCGCGACGCCGAGGGTCTCGTACAGCTCGGCCACTACGACCCCTGGGACACCACGACGCGAGCGGGCCGAAGCACGTGGTCGCCCAGGCGGTAGCCCTTCTGGAGCACCTCGATGACGTCGCCCTCGGCGGCCTCGGACGGCTGCGAGAGCAGCGCCTCGTGGACGTGCGGGTCGAACTTGCCGTCAGTCGGGATCTCCTCGAGGCCCTCGCGCTTGAGCGCCGTGGCCAGCTCGCGGGCGACGAGGCGGACGCCATCTTCGAGCTGCGCCTCCTCGTGATCCGCGGCCGCGACCAGGGCACGCTCGAGATCGTCCACGACGGGGAGCATCGCCTTCATCAGCCGCTCGTGGGCGCGCGCAACCAGGTTCTCCTGGTCACGCGCGGCCCGCTTGCGGTAGTTGTCGAACTCGGCCGCGACCCGCTTCAGCTGGTCGAGGTAGTCGTCGCGCTCGGCCTCGACGGCGGCCAGCCGCTCGTCCAGCTGCTCGGGCTGGGTGGGCTGCTGCTCCGTCATTACTGCTTGGCCTCCTCGTCGATCACCTCGTAGTCGGCCTCCTCGACGACCTCGTCGTCGGAGTCGGAACCGTTCGAGGCGGCCGGCTGCTCGGCCTGGGCCTGCTCGTAGATCTTCTGAGCAAGCGCGTGCGCGGACTCCATGAGCGCCTCGGACTTGGCCCGGATTTCGGACGCCTCTGAACTGTCGAGGACGCCCTTCAGCTCCTCGAGCCGCGACTCGATCGTCTTCGCGGTCTCCTCGTCGAGCGACTCGCGGTGCTCGCCGAGCGTCTTCTCGGTCGAGTACGCGAGTGTCTCGGCCTGGTTTCGCGCCTCGGCGAGATCCTTGAGCTGCCGCGCCTCGCCGGCATGCGTCTCGGCGTCGGTCATCATCTTCGCGACCTCGTCCTCGGAGAGCCCGGAGCCGCCGGTGATCTGGATCTGCTGCTGGTTGCCCGTTCCCTTGTCGGTCGCAGAGACGTTGATGATCCCGTTCGCGTCGATGTCGAACGCGACCTCGATCTGCGGCATGCCCCGCGGCGCCGGCGGAATGCCGACGAGCTGGAACTTGCCGAGCGTCTTGTTGTAGGTCGCCATCTCCGACTCGCCCTGGAGCACGTGCACCTCGACCGACGGCTGGTTGTCCTCCGCGGTCGTGAACGTCTCGGACTTCTTCGTCGGGATGGTCGTGTTGCGCTCGATGAGCTGCGTGAACACGCCGCCCTTCGTCTCGATTCCGAGCGAGAGCGGAGTGACGTCGAGAAGCAGGATGTCCTTGACCTCGCCCTTGAGGACGCCGCCCTGGATGGCCGCGCCGACGGCGACGACCTCGTCCGGGTTCACGCCCTTGTGCGGCTCCTTGCCGGTCAGCTCCTTCACCTTGTCCTGCACGGCCGGCATGCGAGTCATGCCGCCGACCAGGACGACGTGGTCGATGTCCTTCGCCTCGAGCCCCGCGTCGGCGAGCGCCTGCTTCGTGGGCTCGACCGTGCGCTCGAGCAGGTCGTGCGTCAGCTCGGTCAGCTTCGAGCGCGAGAGCTGGAGGTCGAGGTGCTTCGGACCGTCCTGCGTCGCGGTCACGAACGGCAGGTTGATCTGCGTGGACTGCGCCGAGCTGAGCTCGATCTTGGCCTTCTCCGCAGCCTCGTACAGCCGCTGGAGCGCCATCTTGTCCTGGGCCAGGTCGATGCCCTGCTCGCGCTTGAACTCGGCCGCCATCCAGTCGACGATCGCCTTGTCGAAGTTGTCGCCGCCCAGGTGGTTGTCGCCGCTCGTCGCGTGCACCTCGAGCGTCGCGGTCTCGGCGTCGAACTCGAGCACCGACACGTCGAATGTGCCGCCGCCGAGGTCGAACACGAGGATCTTCTGGTCGGCGTCCTTCTCCAGGTTGTAGGCGAGGGCGGCCGCGGTCGGCTCGTTGATGATCCGCAGGACGTTCAGCCCCGCGATCTTGCCGGCGTCCTTGGTTGCCTCGCGCTGCGCGTTGTTGAAGTAGGCCGGAACGGTGACAACGGCGTCCGTGACCGGCTCGCCGAGGTAGGCCTCAGCGTCGGCCTTGAGCTTCTGGAGGATCATCGCCGAAAGCTCCGGCGGCGCGTACTCGGTGTCGCCGACCTTGACGCGGACGTCCTCGTTCGGGCCCTTCTGAACCTGATACGGGATCATCGTCATCTCGTCGGTGACCTCGCTGTACTTGCGCCCCATGAAGCGCTTGATCGAGAAGATCGTGCTCTCGGGGTTGGTGACGGACTGCCGCTTCGCCGGCGCACCGACGAGCCGCTGGCCGTCCTTCGTGAACGCGACGACCGACGGCGTGGTGCGTCCGCCCTCGGCGTTCGGGATCACGGTCGGCTCGCCGCCCTCGAGAACTGCCATACACGAGTTCGTCGTGCCGAGATCGATTCCGATTGTCTTTGCCATGCGTGTTTCTTCCCTTCGATGTAGGAAATCTAAGTCTCATCGTAGCAAGGTTCCCCGGCCGTGCGAACTTGGCACGAAGTCGCTGCACTTCGGGCACTTTCGTCACTGACACGCGCGACTTTTCGCGTTACGCTGAACGCGTTGGGGTGTAACTAAGGGGGTCCCCGGGGTTCGAGTGTCGCGTCTGACAGTTAAGCGCGGGCCACGACTTGGATCGTCTCGAGCTTCGGATCGGCGCAGTACGCGATCCGGGTTCCCTCCGCGGCGGCCTCACGGAGGGCGGCGACGAGCGGGGCGCGCACCACCTCGCCCGGGGCGATCGCCGGGATGCCCGGCGGATACGGGACGATCATCTCGGCGGCGATCCGTCCGTCCGCCGCTGCCGCGGAGACCGTTTCCCGGGGAGCGAAGAACGCCTCGCGCGGCGACACCGCGACCTCGGGCTCGACGCTCCACACCGCGGTCGCGGCACCCGGGCCGCGCGGCTCGCCGCGCCGGCGCTCGAGCGAGCGCCGCAGCGCATCGACGAGCTTCTCGACCCCGGCGGCGGTGTCCCCGATCGTGAAGACGGCGACGAGCGTGTCGCGGTTCGAGAGCTCGAGACGCACGCCCTCGGCCCAGAGATCCGCTTCGACGGCGAGCCCGTCGGCGCCGGTTCCGCCCAGCGCGAACACGAGCTTCGTCGGATCGTCGCCGTCGAGGATCCGCAGCCCGTCGATCTCGCCGAGCGCCGCCCGAGCCGACCCGGCGAGCTCGATCGTCTTCCCAAGCAGATCCTTCCCGCGCTGCGCCATCACCCATCGCGCGTAGTCGAGCGTCGCGAGCAGCGCGCCCGACGGGCTCGTCGTATGGAGCGCCTCAAACGCCTCGCCGAGCCGCTCCAGGTCGAGCCGGCTGTCGCGCGCGAAGAGGTAGGCGCCCTGCGTGAACGACGCGAGCGTCTTGTGCGCCGACGTGACCATCCCGTCCGCGCCGAGCGCGAGCGTCGACGGCGGTAGCTCCGGATGGAAGCCGTAGTGGGCGCCCCACGCCTGGTCGACGACGAGCGGGATCCCGTGCGCGTGCGCCGCCTCGGCGATCGCGCCGACATCGGAGAGCACGCCCACGTACGACGGCTCGACGAGGAACACGGCGCGCGCATCGGACCGGCGCGCGAGCGCATCCCGCACCCGAGAGACCGGCACGCGAAGCGGCAGCCCGGTCTCCGCGTCGATGTCGGGCCGCACCCAAACCGGATCGAGCCCGGCCAGGACGAGGCCCGCGAACACCGACTTGTGCATGTTCCGAGAGGCGATCACGGCCTCCCCGGGCCGCGCGACCGCGAGCGCGAGCGACTCGTTCCCCTGCGTCGAGCCGTTCACGCAGAAGCGGCAGAAATCGGCCTCCCAAAGATCGGCGGCCAAGCGCTGCGCCTGCCCGAGCACGTCGTTCGACATGTGGATGTCGTCGGCGCCGCTTCCGAGCGGCAGGTCGTGGAGGAGGAACTCGTCCGCCAAATGGGCCGAGCGCTTGTGCCCGGGGGTCGTGAACGGCGTGATCGCCTCGTCGGCGAGGTACGCCTTCGCGGCGTCCACGAGGGGAGTCCGGGCCTGGTCCACCCGCGGGTTCTATCTCACCGGCCGCGCGGGCTGAGCGGAACGACCTCCTCGGCGATCGTCGAGCGGCGCAGCAGCCCGCGCCCGAACGCCTGCCGCGGCGCAGGGGCGCTGACGATCAGCACCACGGCGGCGATGATCGCGCCGCCGGCGAGGATGATCATCGGCGAGAACGTCTCGGAGAGGAACGCCCAGCCGATCAGCACGGCCACAATTGGGTTCACGTACGCGTAGGTGGCCACGCGCGAGATCGGCGCGTTCTTCAAGAGCCAGACGTAGGCGGTCAGGCCGACGAACGAGCCCATGACGATGAGATAGACCTCGCCGAACCAGGATTCGCCGGACACCTGGGACGGATGGAAGCTCGAGACTTCGCCGCTCACGAGCGCGGCAACGCCGAGCAGGGCTCCGCCGGCGACCGACGCGAGACCGGCTGAGACAAGCGGACCCTTCGGCAGCGGCGCGTCGCGCGAGTACAGCGAGCCCGCGGCCCACGCGCCGGCCCCGAGGACGGCGGCGAGCGCGCCGAGCGTGTCGATCGTCCCTCCTCCTCGCGGATCGACGAGCAGGGCGACGCCGCCGAAGCCGAGCGCGAGTCCGACGACCGCGCGCGTCGAGAGGCGCTTGCCGAAGACGAAGCGGTCGAGGACAGCCACCCAGAGTGGAATCGAAGCGACGAGAAGCGCCGCGACACCCGATGGAATCCGCTGCTGCGCCCAGGCGATCGAGCCGTGCCCGCCGAGGAAGAGCAAGCCTCCGAAGATCGTCGCGGCGATGAGCTGCGGCCGGCCGATCGTCTCGCGCGGTCCCCGCAGGAGACCCCACGCAAGCAGCACGGTGCCGGCGAAGAGGTGGCGCATGGACATGGCGAGCGAGGGCGGAATCGTGCGCACGGCCAGATCGATCGCGGCGAACGTCGATCCCCAGACCACGTAGACGATCGCGAGTGCGCCCCAGATCCGCATGCGACGTTCACCGTAGCCGCGGCGCACGCCGCCGTCCGGAGCTACCGTGCGCCGAGGCTGACGACGATGCTCACGCGCGTCCCAGCCGGGAAGTTCCGTCCGGCGCGTAGCTTCTGCGCCAGGACGCGTTCCGCCCGCACCCGGCCCGATCGGGCTCGCCGCACCGTTCCGAGACGGCAGTGCGCGCGTCTGAGGGCGGTCTTCGCCTTCCGCACCGTCTTCCCCCGCAGGCTCGGCACGATGCACCGGGCCGTAATCGTCACAGCGCGTTTTGCCAAGCCCAGGTTCCCGAGCACGTCCGCCTGCGTCACCAACACCGTGAAACGGCCCGCGCGGGCGTACGCGTGCTGGGCGCTCGCCCCGCTCGCCTCTTGCCCGTCCCCGAACTCCCACCGCGGTGCGCCTGCAAGCGCCGACCACACGTCGAGCGGCGCGACCGAGAAGGAGAGCCGCTTTCCCTGCTGTCCTTGCGCCGGAATGGCGACGTCGCGAAACACCGGTCCCGCCGCATCGAGGCCGGCCCCCTGCACGATCGCCTGCATCCCGTTGAAACGGCTCCAGACCGCGACCCCGTCGCCCGCGCCCCCCACTGCCACTTGCGGGGTCGAGGCGTTCTGCCCGGGGGCGGAGAGATCCTTAGGCGACCCGAAGACTCCGCCCGGTGGACGGATCGCAGCCTGCGCGATGTAGTTCTTGCCGTCCCAACGCCGCCATACGGCAACCGCGTTCCCGGCCGCGTCCATCGCTACCTGGGGATCCTCCGCACTTGCCCCGCTAGCGGAGAGCAGCTGCGTCGCGCCCCAATCGCCTCCCGCGGGGCGAGACGCCGCCCGGATGACCCACGTCAATCCGATGCCACCCCTCCACACGACGGTCGCGTTCCCCGCTGCGTCGATCGCCGGGTGCGACAGCCCTTCACCGGGCTCGGACAGATTCTTCCGCTCGCTCCAGGACCCGCCCGCGGGACGTACCGAAACCTGCGCGGTCCCGACCCCCGCATCGTTCCAGAACCACGTTGCGACCGCGTCTCCCCCGGCGCCGATCGCGACCTCGGCGAAGCCCGAGTCCTCCCCGACCTCGGAGAGGCGCTGCGGCGCGCCCCACGTGCCGCCCGCCGGTCGCAGGGCCGCCTCCACGAGATCCTCGGTGCCGTCGTTGCGCGTCCAAACGGCGACGGCGTCGCCCTCGGCGTTCATCGCCATGTGCGGCGGCGCAATGGCCGAGTCCTCGGTCGGTACGGAGAGATCCTTCGGCCCGCTCCATTCACCGCCCGGCGGCCGCACCGCCGCCTGCACGATCAGATTCTCCCCGTTGTCGCCGGGGCGCCACCAGACGGCCACCGCGTTCCCGGCGTCGTCGATCGCGACCTGCCCCTCAGAGGCGTTCTCCCCAGGCGCGGAGAGGTCCTTCGGGGAGCTCCAGCCACCGCCTGCCGGACGGACGGCCGCTTGGACGATCGTGTTCGTCCCGTTCGAGCGGTGCCAGACGGCCACCGCGTCGCCCTCCGTGTTCGACGCCACTTGTGGGTTCGTACCGTCCTGGCCGATCTGCGAGAGATCCTGCGGGGCGCCCCACGCGCCCCCGGCGGGACGAACCGCCGCCTGCACGATCAGGTTCGTCCCGTTCGTGCGGCGCCAGACCGCAAATGCGGACCCGTCCCCGGCCACGGCGACCTGCGGGCGAGTCGCACCACGGCCGGGAGCCGAGAGATCGAGCTCGTCGAGCCACACCGGCGCCGCGCCGGCGCCCGAGGCGAGCACGAGCACGGCCGTGAGAACGAGCCCAAGAACCATTTGCAGCGCTTTGAGCCCGCCATGCATGGCTCTCCGAATCGTAGTGAACGCATGCCTGACGTTCAACGGCCGGCGCTAGACTTCATGCCTATGCAGCCGCTCATCGATTCGTGGGGCCGGGAGATCAAGAGCGTGCGCGTGTCGGTCACCGACAAGTGCAACTTCCGCTGCACGTACTGCATGCCGGCGGAAGGCCTCGAATGGCTGCCGCGCGACGAGGTGCTGACCTTCGAGGAGATCCAGCGGCTCGTCCGGATCCTCGCGTCGATAGGGGTGGACGAGGTGCGGCTGACCGGCGGCGAGCCGCTCGTGCGCCGCGACCTGCCCGTGCTCGTCGGGATGCTCGCGGAGACGCCCGGCGTCGACGACCTCTCGCTGACCACGAACGGCGTCCTCCTGGAGCGCTTCGCTGAGCCGCTCGTCGCTGCGGGCCTGCGCCGCCTGAACGTCTCGCTCGACTCGCTCTCGCACGTGCGCTTCGCCGAGATCACGCGGCGCGACGCGCTCGACGCGGTGCTGAAGGGACTCGAGGTCGCGGAGTCATTCGAGGAGCTCCGCCCGATCAAGATCAACTGCGTCGCAGTCAAGGGCTTCACCGAGGAGGAGGTTCCGGCGCTGGCCGAGTTGGCGCGGCGCAAGCCGTACGTCGTGCGCTTCATCGAGTTCATGCCGCTCGACGCGGACGAGGCCTGGCGCGCCGACAAGGTGCTCACGGGCGACGAGATCCGCGCGCTCATCGAGGCGCACTGGCCGCTCGAGGAGATTCCCGCGAAGGCGTCGTCGACCGCCCGCCGGTTCCGCTTCGCGGACGGGCAGGGCGAGATCGGCTTCATCAATCCGGTGTCGGAGCCGTTCTGCTCGAGTTGCGACCGCATCCGGCTCACCGCCGACGGCCAGCTCCGCACGTGCCTCTTCTCCCGCCGCGACTGGGATCTGAAGACGCCGCTTCGCGCCGGCGCCACCGACGCCGACCTCGAGGCGCTCCTGCGCAACGCGGTCGCCCACAAGGAGCTGAAGCACCGCATCAACGAGCCGGGCTTCGTGCGCGCCTCGCGCTCCATGAGCCAGGTCGGCGGCTAGCCCCTAACTACAATCCGGCGATGCGCCAACGCATCGTCGGCATCTTCCCAAGGGGCCCGCTCGACTTTCTGCTCCAGCTATCGATCTGGATCGGATTCGTGCTCGCGTACCAGGTTGCGCGCGGCGTTGCCGACCGCGAGCAGGTGTCGCAGGCGTTCGCGAACGGCCGCTCGATCATCGATTTCGAGCGCTGGATGCACGGGATGGTCGAGCTCGACTTCCAGGACTGGGCGCTGCGCAGCGACACGCTCATGAGCGCGCTCAACTGGACGTACTGGCTCTCGCAGTTCGCCGTCGTCAGCACCTCGCTCCTCTGGATCTACTTCCGCCGCAACGACGCGTTCAGAGGGGTTCGCGACTGGCTGATCGCGGCGAACCTGATCGGGCTGGTCGGCTATGTGCTCCTCCCGACCGCCCCGCCGCGGATGTTTCCCGAGTGGGGCTTCGTCGACTCGCTTGCCGACTCGGCCGCGCTGAACCACGGCACCGGGTTCATCCAGCTCGCCGCGAATCCGTACGCCGCGATGCCGAGCCTGCACGGCGCGGATGCGCTGATCATCGGGATCTCGATGGCCGGGCTCGTGCGCTCGCGCTGGGCGAAGACGCTCTGGCTCCTCTGGCCGGCCTGGGTCTGGTTCGCGGTCATGGCGACGGCCAACCACTTCTGGCTCGACATCGCGGCGGGCGTGGCGATCGCGGGCGTCGCGTACGTCGTCCTCGCGTGGTGGGGAAACCGGCGGCGGACACCCGAGCTCGCGCCCGCGCCGAACGAACGCTGTTAGCGTCCGGGTGTGGCTCTGAAGGACGTCCAGGCGAAGTACACGACCGGCGTGCGCCGCGGCGCCACCGGCGCGATGGGAAAGCTCGGCCGCAGCTGGGTCACGCCCGACATCCTCACCGCGGCCGGCGTCACGCTCTGTATCGCGGGATCCGTCGCCGTCTACTTCGAGTACAAGGGCTGGGGCTGGTTCTGGGTCGGCGCCGCGCTCTTCGTGCTCGGCTCCATCCTCGACATCCTCGACGGCGCGCTCGCCCGCAGCCAGAACCTCGGATCGCCGTTCGGCGGGTTCATCGACTCGACCGTCGACCGGATCGGCGAGGCGTTCATGCTCGGCGCGATCGCGCTCGTCTTCGTGAACGAGGGGCGCAAATGGGGTGTCGCGCTCGCGTTCGCCGCCATGGTCGGGTCGTTCCTCGTGAGCTACACCCGCGCCAAGGCCGAGGCGCTCGGGCTCAAGGGCGACGTCGGCTTCGGCAGCCGCGCCGAGCGCGTCGCCGTGATCACCACGGGACTCGTCCTCGCCCCGCTCAGCGAGTACGTGCTCCTCGCCACGGTTGCGGTGCTCGTCGCCAGCACGTGGATCACCGTCCTGCAGCGGGTGCTAGCAGTTCGGTCTCAGCTCCAGCAGAGATAGCAGTTTTGTGCTATCAATGGTCGTGTTATGGCACGGGAGCGAATCGATGTGCTCGTCCGGATGCCGGTCGAGCTCAAGCGCCGCCTCGCCGACGAAGTGGCGACGCGGGGCTCGAATCTGAACGACGTCGCGGTCGAGATTCTCGCCGCGCGCTTTGGAGTTCCCTTCGAGCCGACCGGCCGCAAGGGCAGCCCGCGCGGTAGCGGGCGCGAGGTGCTGTTGCGCATGCCGAAGCAGCTCAAGGAGCGGCTCCGCGAGCGCGCGACCGACCGTCATCGCACCACGAACGAGCTGATCGTCGACACCCTCGGCGACGGGCTCGGGCTCACCACCAATGGAAAGGACACGATGGCCGAAACCAACGGAAACAAGAACGGCAAGCGCCGCTCTGATGGAAAGGTTCGCGTCGCGATCGTCGGGGTCGGCAACTGCGCGAACTCCCTCCTCCAGGGCGTCGAGTACTACAAGGACGCGGACGAGGACCAGTTCGTCCCGGGGCTCATGCATGTGAACCTCGGCGGCTACCACATCCGCGACATCGAGTTCACGGCCGCCTTCGACGTGACCACGGCGAAGGTCGGCAAGGATCTCTCCGAGGCGATCTGGGCGCACCCGAACGACACGTACAAGTTCGCCGATGTCCCGAAGACCGGCGTGACCGTCTCCCGCGGGATGACGCACGACGGGCTCGGCAAGTACATCTCCGAGGTCGTCGAGAAGGCGCCCGGCGAGACCGCCGACATCGTCGAGATCCTGCGCGAGACGCAGACCGACGTGCTCGTCAACTACCTCCCGGTCGGCTCCGAGGAGGCGACCAAGTGGTACGCCGAGCAGGCCTTGAAGGCCGGCGTCGGGATGGTCAACTGCATCCCGGTGTTCATCGCCAAGGGCGGCTACTTCGGCAAGCAGTTCGAGCAGGCCGGGCTGCCGATCATCGGCGACGACATCAAGTCCCAGGTCGGCGCGACGATCACGCACCGGGTGCTCACGAGCCTCTTCCGCGAGCGCGGCGTGCATCTCGACAAGACGATGCAGCTGAACGTGGGCGGCAACTCCGACTTCCTGAACATGCTGGAGCGGGAGCGCCTCGAGTCGAAGAAGATCTCGAAGACGAACGCGGTCACGTCGATGCTCGACTACGACCTCGGCCCGGAGAACGTGCACGTCGGCCCGTCCGACTACGTGCCCTGGCTGACCGACCGCAAGTGGGCGTACATCCGCATGGAGGGCACCTCCTTCGGGGACGTGCCGCTGAATCTCGAGATGAAGCTCGAGGTGTGGGACTCGCCCAACTCGGCCGGCATCGTGATCGACGCCGTCCGGCTGGCGAAGCTCGCGCTCGACAACGGCGTCTCCGGCGCCCTCGAGGGGCCGAGCGCCTATCTCATGAAGTCGCCGCCCAAGCAGCTCCACGACGCCGAGGCGCACGAGTCGACCGAGGCGTTCATCAAGAAGTACGCGCGCAAGACCGCGGCCACGCCCGCCAAGGCGTAGCGTTTCCAGGTGCGGCGTCGAGGCCTCAGCCTCGGCGCCGCATTTGACCCCCGCGCCCCAACGCGGGAGCATGGCTCATGGTCGGCAAGGCCACCGGCGGAGTCCTCGTTGCAGTCCTCGCGCTGGGCCTCGCTCCGGCAGCACTCGCCGAGACACCTGGCGACGCGGGGTTCATCGTCTCGGGAAGCCGCACGGCCAAGGGCG
This sequence comes from uncultured Thermoleophilia bacterium, assembly GCA_963716435.1. Classification (GTDB taxonomy): domain Bacteria; phylum Actinomycetota; class Thermoleophilia; order Gaiellales; family Gaiellaceae; genus CAVRUF01. The sequence continues at coordinate 1,278,208 of OY970312.1, read as the reverse complement.
CCGGGATCGTTCGCATCCGGGCCGACCTCGACAACAACGGCACGTACGAGACCGCGCGAGGTGGGTTCAATCCATACCCCGGCGCCAAGATCGTCGACGGGGTGCGGGTGGCGGTCGGCGACTTCGACGGCGACGGCAACGAGTCAATCGTGACGTCGGCCGGAAACGGCCTGCCGGTCAAGATTTTCGAGCTGAACGCGGACGGCTCGATCGGCCTGCTGCTCGACTCGCGCAAGGTCTACGGGAAGCACGGCGCGTTCGTGGCGGCCGGCGACGTGAACGGCGACGGCCGCGACGAGCTGATCGTGGCCGCCGGATCCGGGATGGCCCCGACCGTCCGCATCTACTCGGACGTCGACGGGGACGGGAAGCTCTTCGATTTCCGCTCCGATTCGTTCTCGGCGTTCTCCGCAGGGTTCCGGGGAGGCGTCACCGTCGCCGCCGCGGACGTCGACAGCTTCAACGGCGACGAGATCGTGACCGGCACAGCCACGCGAGGCCGGAGGGTCAAGATCTGGAACGACATCGATCACGACCTCGCGGTCTCCGACAATCCGGTCGAGGACGACTTCCTCGCCTACAACGGCGCGGCCACGGGCGGCGTCAATGTCGCTGCCGGTCAAGTGTCGGGAGTCGGCAGCGGCGGTGCGGAAGTATTCGTCGCACCTGCGGCCGGCAAGCGTCCAGTCCAGATCAGAACGGACGTCGATGGCGACGGCGAGGTGTCCGACGACCCCCCGTTCGAATCGTTCTGGCCGTACGGCACCGGCTGGGGCAAGGGCGTGCGGATCGGCGTCGGCGACACCGACCACACGGGTTTCTACGTCGAGCTCATGACCGCCCCCGCGACCTCGGTGGGAGGGAAGAAGACCAGGATCTACGACGACGACGGCGACGCCGGCCTCTTCCTCCACGACAACCCCGTCACCCAGAGCTTCAGGTCGATGCCGACCTCCGTGAAGGCTGGGGTGTATGTGGCTCTCGGGCGATTCAACGCCGCCGCGTATGCCGCCACGGGCCTGCCGGCGGGGATCATCGACGCCGGGACGATCGTCTCCAGCCTGACCGTGCCGGCCTCCGCCGGGCGGATCCGGGTGCTGTCCGTGGCACTCAACATCACCCACACGTTCGACGCGGACCTCGACGTGTCCCTGACGCACGTGCCGAGCGGGAGGACCATCGACCTCTTCACCGATGTCGGCGGCGGCAGCGACGGGTTCCTCGTCTACCTCACCGACGCCGGCGGCACCGACATCGGAGCCGTCGTGCCGGCGCCCGGGGCTCCGGTCGAAGGCATCTTGAAACCGGAAGCTCCGGCGACGCTCGCGACCTTCAACGGGCTCGACGCCTCGGGCACCTGGCGGTTGACGGTGACAGATGACGCCGCCTTGTTCAGCGGCCTGCTCATGTCCTGGAGTCTCGTGGTCGCGTACTGAGGCGCTTGACCCAGGCCCTTCCAAAGGGGAGCATCGAGCGCGACTTCAAGCTTCCCCGAAGGAGGGTCTGCATGCGCACCATGGTCACTGCGGCGACCGCAGCGTTCGTCTCCGCGCTCGTGCTCGTTCCCGCCGCATTCGCCGACGTCGAGGTTCCCGGCGACGCGGGGTTCGTCATCGCCGGCAGCCGAACGGCGGCCGGGCTCGGCATCGTCCAGACCCGCGCGGACGAGGACAACAACGGGACGACGTACGAGCGTGTCGTCGGCACGTTCTTCCCGTACGGACCCGCGAAGGTCGGCGAGGGCGTCCGCGTGGCGACCGGCGATTTCAACGGCGACGGAAACGACGAGCTCGTCGTCGCGACGAGCAACGGCCTGCCGGTGAAGATCTACGCGCTGAACGCCGACGGATCGATCGGCGACTTTATCGAGTCGAAGGCGGTGTTCGGCAAGCGCGGCGCCTACGTGGCAGCAGGTGACGTGAACGGCGATGGCCGCGATGAGCTGATCGTGGGCGCCGGCACCGGCAAGCCGGGCCTCGTGCGGATCTTCTCGGACAGCGACTTCGACGGGAAGGTCTTCGACGGTCAAACGGACTCGTTCACCGCGTTCGGCTCCGGCTTCAAGGGCGGCGTGACCGTCGCGGCCGGCGACACGAACAACCTCTTGGGCGCCGAAGTCGTCATGGGAATGGCCTCCAGGGGGCAGCAGGTTCGAATCCTGACCGACTCGGACAACAACACCGCCGTCTCGGACGAGGCCTTGTTCGAGCAGTTCTCGAACTACCCCAGCTCGTTCAAGGGCGGCGTCAATGTGGCCGTGGGCGCCGTCGAGAGCACGGGGGGAAGCGGCTCCGAGGTGATGACCGCCCCGGCCACAGGCAAGCGCAAGGTCGTCATCCGCACCGACGCGAACGCGAACGGGAAGGTCTCGGACGAGGCCGCGTCCGAGCAGTTCTACGCCTTCGGCTCGAAGTGGGCGAAGGGAGTTCGGCTCGCCGCCGGCGACACCGACCACAGTGGTTTCTACGTCGAGCTCCTGACCGCGCCGGGTGGATCGTCGAACAAGCAGAAGACGAAGATCCGCGACGATTCCGTCGACCCGGGCCTCAAGATCGGCGACAACGCGCCCAAGGCCGAGTTCAAGGGGATGCCCAGCTCGGTGAAGGCGCCGGGCACGTGGGTCGCGTTCGCCGTCGTGCGCGCGGCCACCTACATGTTCCCGGGCCAGCCGCAGACGATCGCCGACTTGGCCACGCTGAACTCCGAGTTCTGGGTGCCGCCGTCGGCCGGGCGAATCCGCGACCTGGACGTCACTCTGAACATCGCTCACACGTTCGACGGAGACCTCGACATCACGCTCACCCATGTGTCGAGCGGTATCTCGGTCGTCCTCTTCACGGACGTCGGAGGCGTCTCAGACGGGTTCATCATCCGGCTGGGAGACGAGTTCGGTACCGATATCGTCACGGCCGCCAGCGTCGAGCTCCAGGCGGTCACGGGCTCGTTCAACCCCGAGGGGGCGGCACTCCTGAGCGCCTTCGACGGGGTCGACGCGTCCGGCCTTTGGCGGCTCACGATCACCGACGACACCGCTCCCGACTCGGGAACACTCATGTCCTGGGGCCTCTACGTAACCAACTGACGCAGGCAGCGGAGGGCCGGCACAGCGCCGGCCCTCCGTATCTAGACTCGTTTCACAGATGAATCGAAGCCTCCGCGTGTGCATGGTCACGCCGTTCGCATGGTCGAAGCCGCACCCCGTGAACGAGCACGTGGCGGGCGCCGCCGAGGCGCTTCGCGCCCGCGGGCACGAGGTCGTCGTGCTCGCTCCGTCGGCCCGCGCGGCCGATCTCTCGGCCGGCCGCAAGGCGCTGCGCCGGTTGGCCAAGCAGGGGACGCCACTCCCGCCGTTCGTCGCGCTCGCGCCTGCGATCCAGGTGACGCGGCGCTCCCAGATCTCGATCCCGATGACGGCGCGCGCCAACCTGTCGCTCGCGCTCACGGCCGACAACTTCGACGTCGTCCACGCGCACGAGCCGGGCATCCCGAGCCTCAGCTACCTCGCGCTTCGCACGGCCGAGACGCTCACCGTCGCGACGTTCCACTCGACCGAGCGGCTCGCGTATCCCCCGGGGAAGCGGCAGCGCGAGAAGCTGCTCGCGCGGGTCGATGCGCTCACGGCTACGAACGACGCCGTGCTCGAGGCCGCGCAACTGCGCTGGCCCGGAGACTTCCGCCGGATTCCGCTCGGCGTCGACACCGACCTGTTCAAGCCCGGCAAGGCGCGCAAGCGGTTCGCGCTCGAATGGCGCCCGGAGGAGGAGGCGCGCGCTGCGGCGGCGATCGGCGCGCTCGCCGGGCTCCCCGGCTGGGAGCTCGTCGTGCTGCGCACACGCTCGCTCACGGGACGACCGCACGTTCCGCGCAAGCTCCGCGGCCGCGTCCGCATGGCCCGGGCGCTCGACGCGGAGACCCGCGCGCGCGAGATCGCGGGAGCGGCTGGATTCGCCGCAGCGCTCGGCGGATCGGGCCGGCCCAAGCTCGAGGCCGCCGCGGCAGGCGTCCCGGCGATCGATCCGCCGGGTGTGGCCGCGCAGCCCGAGCTGGTCGCCGCCGCGATGGCCCGGCTGGCCGAGGACGAGAAGTGGCGCGAGAAGCAGTCGGCGACCGCGCGCCGGCAGGCGGAGCGCGAGTCGTTCACGGCCCTCGCCGACACGCTCGAGCGGCAGGTCTACCGCGGCGTCGTCGCCCGCCGGCGCACGCGTCCCGCGCCGGCCGAACCGCTCGCCGACCGCGAGCTGATCGTGGTCGACCTCCACATGCACACGGATCACTCGCACGACTGCTCGATCCCGGCCGCCGACCTCATCGACCACGCCGAGGCGATCGGCCTCGGCGGCATCGCGATCACCGACCACAACGTCTTCGCGGGCGCCCAGGAGGCGGTCGAGCTCGCCAAGGGCCGCGATCTGATCGTCATCCCGGGCGAGGAGGTCATGACCCCGTCGGGCGAAGTGATCGGCCTCTTCCTCAAGGAGGAGATCCCGCGCGACATGCCCATGGATGTGACCGTGCAGGCGATCCGCGAGCAGGGCGGGATCGTCTACATGCCGCACCCGTTCGACCGGCTGCACTCGATCCCGGACCCGCGCACGCTGCATCGGCTGCTCGAGAACGTGGACGTGTTCGAGGTCTACAACGCTCGGCTGCTGCTCGACTCGTACAACGACGAGGCGCTGCGCTTCGCGCGGAAGTACAACCTCCTCATGGGCGCCGGCTCGGACGCGCACGTGCTTCAGGGGCTCGGCACCGGCGCGCTGCGGATGCGCGCGTTCGACGGGCCCGAGGAGTTCCTCATCTCGCTGCGCTCGGCCGAGGTGCTGCGCCGGCCCAAGTCGCTGGCGTATCTCCAGGGGCTCAAATGGATGGCGCAGGCGCGCGAGAAGCGCACGAAATCGGCCGCGGGTTCGCGGCGCGGGTAGGAACCGGGCGAGCGGACCGCGAAGTACCCCCACGAGGCCTGTGCCCGCGTCCACAAACGACATCTCGGAGCGCTATCTGAAGAAGGCCGTGGCCGAGATGAACGAGCTTGGCCATGAGATCGCGGAGGCCGCCGGACCGGAGCGCGCCCCCGTCCTCGGATCGGGCCATCCGCTCGCCGACATCATCCTCCTGAAGCACCACCCGCAGACGTCCGAGATCCACGAGGGCGTCGCGTTCTTCGGCCGCACCGGCCAGGCCGTCCTGAAGTCGATCCAGCGCCTGCACGTGGACCCGATGGCGATCTACGGGACGAACTGCTTCAAGTACGACGGCGAGGAAGACGACGAGGCCGACCGGTTCCTGACGCGCGAGCTGCACATCGTCCAGCCCAAGCTTGTCGTGGTCATGGGGGACGATGCGCTCGCATGCCTGACCCGGCTGAACTTCCCGCTCGCGACGGAGCTCGCCGACACACAGGGGACGATCCAGCAGCTGACGCCGACGGTGGAGGCGCTGGTGGTTCCGGACATCGACACCGCCCTCGACGAGCAGGCGGGGAAGAAGGCATTTTGGGCCGCCTTCAAGGCAATCGGACCCTGGTGGTCCGAGCTGCCGCCCTACTAGCGCTCGCCGCCGCCCTCGTCGTCTGGTCGGAGATCGCCCCGCACCTGGGGTACGCCGGCAACTGGGGCAGCGTCGCGGTCGTCGCATTCTGGGTCGCGCCCGCGATGTTCGGGATGGTGTGGCTCGCGCTGCCCGCGCGCGCAGAGCTCGGCCCGGTGCGGCTCGGCGGGATCGCGGCCGGGCTCGTCCTCGCGGCGATCCTCTTCGAGGTCGCCGATCTCGCGTACGCGTCGAACTTCACCAAGTTCGCGGCCGCGACCGCGCTCGGCTGGTGGTTCCTGACCTTCTTCGAGGAGCCGTGGTGGGTGCTGCTCGTCGGCGTGATCATCATCCCCGTGGATCTCTACTCGGTCGCCCAGGGGCCGACGAAGGAGATCACCGAGAACCGGCCCGAGGTGTTCGACTCGCTCTCGGTGTTCATGCGGATCCCCGGGACGACCGACGCCGGCGCGCCGCTCGCGCCGCAGCTCGGGCTCCCGGACGTCCTCTTCTTTGCGCTCTTCCTCGGCGCGTGCGCCCAGTTCGCGCTGCGCGTGAACCCGACGTGGGTCGCCATGGTGCTCTCGTTCGGTGCGACCATCTCGGCGGCGGTGCTCTTTGAGCAGGCGGGCGTCGCCGCGCTGCCGCTCCTCTCGCTCGCGTTCGTGCTCGTGAACTGCGACCTCCTGTGGCGGTCGGTCCGAGCGTCGTGGGCCGCCCGAAAGCGCGACGACGACCCCGCCGATCCGGGGACAAACGGGCACACATCCGGCACAGATCCGTGACGGACACGCGCGCCGGCACCCGGTAGCGTTCGTACTGGGATCGCTTCGTCCCCCTAGGGGGTTAACGCGCCGGCGGCGGCGCCGGAGGCCGTGAGGCGAACGCCCGTGAGCCGCACGAGCTCGGGCCAGGCCGAAGGGGGGCCGAGCGGCTACGCCCGCGTGAAGAGCGCGACCGCTTCGATGTGCGGCGTGTGCGGGAACATGTCCACGGGCCGCACGCGGTCGAGCTTGTAGCCGAACTCGGACACGAGCTCCTTGGCGTTTCCCGCCAGCGTGGTCGGGTTGCACGAGACGTAGACGATCCGCTGCGCCTCGAGCCGGCCGACCCGGCGCAAGGCCTTTCCGGAAAGCCCTGACCGCGGTGGGTCGAGGACGACCACGTCGGGCGGGCCGGAACGCTCGCGCAGCTCCGCGAGCGAATCCGCCGTGTCGCCGGCGAAGAACGCGGAGTTCGTGACGCCGTTCAGCTCGGCATTCTCGAGCGCGCAGGCCACGGACTCCTCGGACGTTTCGACCCCCCACACCGTCAGCGCGTCGGCGGCGAGCGAGATCCCGATCGTGCCGATCCCGCAGTAGAGGTCGTACACCGTCTCCGTCCCGGTGAGGGCGGCGTACTCGAGCGCCAGGCCGTACAGCTGCTCGCACATGGCCGTGTTCGTCTGGAGGAACGCGTTCGGCCGCACGCGGAAGCGCTTGCCGAGGATCTCCTCCTCGATCCACGGCTCCCCCCAGAGAAGCTCGGTCGGGAGGTTCGTCACCTCGGCCGGACGGTCGTTCACGGCCCAGTGGATCGAGCGCACCTCGGGGAAGCGGCGCAGCGCCGCGACGAACCGGTCGCGCGACTCCAGCTCGCCCGGCGCGGTCACGAGCGAGACGAGCGCCTGGCCCGTGTTGCGCCCCTCGCGGACGACGAGGTGCCGCAGGTAGCCGCGCTGCGTCTCCTGGTCGAACGGCTGCAGCCCCTCTGCGCGCGCCCACGCGCGGGCGGCGTCGCGGATCGCATTGCCGAGGTCGGTCGTGAGCCAGCATTTCTCGATGTCGAGCACCTCGTCCCAGCGCCCGGCGCGGTGGAAGCCGAGGCCCGCTCCGCCCGGCGTGGACGTGAACGAGTACTCGAGCTTGTTGCGGTAGTGGAAGATGGACTCTGCGGGGACGGCCGGCTCGATTACGAGGTCGCGCAGGCCGCCGATCCGCTCGAGCGCGTCGCCGACCTGGCCGGCCTTCGCGGCGAGCTGCGCCCCGTAGTCGAGATCCTGGTAGCGGCACCCGCCGCACGCGGGGAAGTGGAGGCACGGGGCCTCAACTCTGGGCGCGCCGGGCTCAACCACCTCGAAGGCCTCCGCCTCGGCGTGGCTGCGCTTCACCTTCGTGACGCGGGCGCGGACGAGATCGCCCGGCAGGCCGCGCTTCACGAACACCACGAATCCGTCCAGGCGCGCGACGCCGTTCCCGCCGTAGGCGAGGGAGTCGATGCGAAGCTCGAGCTCTTCGCCGTTCGAGACGGGTGCGCCCACGGATCGATCCTAGCCGTGTCTCGGGCGCGTTTCCCCGGGGACCCCCTTGCAGCAACCCCTTCGCGTCTGAGACTAACGAGGAAAGTCATGCGTGTCTGTCACGAAAATGCCGGGTTCGTCACGGAGCCGTGCCGAGAGACGCATGTGCGACGCTTCGCGGCCGTGGCCGCCGTCGTCCTCGCCCTCTGCTCCGCCTTCTCGTTCGGGATCGCCGACTTCTTCGGCGGGCTCGCGACCAAGCGGCTGCGGGTGCTCATCGTCATGGTCGTCTCGCAGTCGACCGGGCTCGCCGCGATCGCGATTCTCGTCGCAATCCGCGGCGACGGCCCTCCAAACTCGGCCTTCGTGCCGTTCGCGCTCGCGGCGGCCGTGCTCGGGGTGGTGGGCCTCATGGCCCTCTACCAGGGGCTCGCGACCGGGATGATGAGCGTGGTCGCCCCCATCGCGGCTACGGCGTCGGTCGTGGCGGTGATCTTCGGCGCTGTGACCGGCGAGCGGCCGGCGGCGCTGCAGAACCTCGGGCTCCTGCTCGCGCTCGGCGGGGTCGTTCTCGTCTCGCTCGCCCCGAGCGCGGGGAACACGGGTGTCGGCCTCGCAGCGGGCGCCGGGCTCGGGATCGGCGCAGCCGCCTGCTTCGGACTCTTCCTCATCCTGTTCGACCGCGCCGCGGAGGACGATCCGTACTGGGCGACGCTCGTGCTGCGGATCGGCTCCGTCGCGCTCATGCTCCTCGTGCTCGCCGTCCTGCGCCCCTCGAAGCCGTTCGCGTTCGGTGCGGCGACGCTTCTACTGCTGATGTCGGTCGGGCTCCTCGATGTCGCGGGCAATGCGTTCTTCGCCGTCGCGAGCACCAAGGGGCTCATCGGCGTCGTTGCCGTGGTGTCCTCGCTCTATCCGGTCGGGACGGTAGCGCTCGCGCGGATCGTCCTCGGGGAACGGCTGACGGCCGTCCAGGCGACCGGCGTCGTGTGCGCCTTGACGGGCGTCGCGCTGATCGCCGCCGCCTAGCCGAGAGGCGCGACGAGCACGCGGCGGGTGCGCGGCCCGTCGAACTCGCAGAAGAAGATCCCCTGCCAGGTGCCGAGCGCGAGTTCCCCGTCCGAGACCGGGATGACGATCGAGGTCGCGGTCAGCGCGGCGCGCACGTGCGAGGACGGGTTTTCGTCGCCCTCCTCGATGTGCTCCCAGTCCCAGTCGTCCGAGACGATCTTCGGCAGCGAGCGCTCGAAGTCGCGGCCGACCGCCGGATCGGCGTGCTCCTGCACGATGATCCCCGCCGTCGTGTGCGGGACCCAGACGACGACCGCCGCCGCGTCCCCGAGGTCCCCGAGCGTCTCGCGCACCTGGCCGGTGATCTCGACAACCTGCGTCTTGCGCTCGGTGCGCAGCTCGAAGTCCCGCAGCATGGCGGGCTATCCTACGCGACCGATGAGCACGGCCTTCTGGGAAAGCGGCGCCGTCGACCGGTACCGCGAAGAGGCCGACCGGTTCCTCGCGGCACTCGACGAGGAGTACTACCTCCACTTCGCCGGGTTGAAGGACGAGCTGGGGCTCGAGGAGATCTACGAGCGCCACGGCGATCTCATGACGCTCGACGCGTGCCGCGCGCTCGAAGCGTCCGTGGAGGCGGGCACGGCCCCGAAGGAGCTGTGGCGCTTCGCCGGCGAGGGCTACCTCGGAAACCTGACCCGCGAGGACACCGAGACGCTCGCCGAGCTCGAGGCGACGCTCGAGGTCGAGGTGGACGGCGATCCGATCGGCTTCCGGATGCTGCGCGCCGAGGTCGCGAACGAGCCCGACCGCGAGCGGCGGCTGCGGCTAGAACGGGCACGCGCCGCCGCGGTCGAGGAGCGCATGAACCCGATCTACCGGCGGGCGCTCGACACGATCCACGAGGGCGTCGCCGCGCTCGGCGCGCCGAGCTACCGCGAGCTGTACGAGCGCTTCGACTTCCGCCTGGCCGAGTTGGGCGCGTCCTGTGCGGGCCTGCTGGAGATGACCGAGGAGCTGTACGTGCGCTCGTTCGACAAGCTCCTGCGCGACAAGCTCGGCCTGACGCTCGACGAGGCGACGCGGCCCGACCTGCTCCGCCTTCTGCGCGGCACCGACTGGGATGCAGGCTTTCCCGCGGCGTCGATGCTGCCTGCGCTGACCGGCTCGCTCGCCGACCTGGGAATCGACCTCGCGGCACAGCCGAACGTCGAGCTCGACGTGGAGACGAGGCCGCGCAAGAGCCCGCGCGCGTTCTGCTCGCCGATCGAGGTTCCCGGGCGGGTCGTCCTCGTGATCCAGCCGATGGGCGGCCCCGACGACTGGCACGCGCTCTTCCACGAGGCCGGGCACACGGAGCACTTCGCGCACACCTCGGCGGATCTGCCGGTCGAGGCGCGGCGGCTCGGCGACAACTCGGTGACGGAGGGCTGGGCAGCGCTCCTCGAACGGCTCGTGGACGACCCGACCTGGCTCGAGCGCCGGCTCGACTTCGGCCGGCCGCACGAGTTCGCGGCCGAGAACGCCGCCATCCGCCTCTACGCGCTGCGCCGCTACGCCGCGAAGGTGCTCTACGAGCTGGAGCTCCACCAGAGCCCCGACCCGGCGGGGATGGCGGACCGCTACGTCGAGCTGCTCGGCGACGCCACGAAGATCCATCCGTCGCCCGCCGACTACCTCGCCGACGTGGACGCGGGCTTCTACGCGTCCTGCTACGTCCGCTCCTGGGCGTTCGAGGCGCAGATCCAGCTCTTCCTCCGCGAGGAGTTCGGCAACGCCTGGTTCACGCGCCGGGAAGCCGGGTCACTGTTGCGTGAGCTTTGGCACGAGGGGCAGCGCCTGACCGCCGACGAGATGCTGCGCGACGTGACAGGATCCGCCCTCGATTTGGAGTCCATCGTCGAACGAGCAAAGGAGCCTTTGCGGGCATGAGACGCGTCGTGATCGCCGGTGCAGCCGGCCGTGACTTCCACAACTTCAACGTGGCCTTCCGGGGGAACGACGACGTGCGCGTCGTCGCGTTCACCGCCACGCAGATCCCCGACATCGACGGGCGCGTCTACCCGCCCGAGCTGGCGGGGCCCGGCTACGAGAACGGGATTCCGATCGTCGCCGAGGCCGAGCTCGAGGACGTCATCGCGCGCGAGCAGGCCGACGAGGTCGTGTTCGCGTACTCGGACGTCTCGCACGAGCACGTCATGCACATCGGCTCGCGCGTCCTGGCCGCCGGCGCGGATTTCCGCCTGATGGGCCCGCACGCAACGGAGCTCAAGGCGACCAAGCCGGTCGTCGCGATCTGCGCCGTCCGTACGGGTTCGGGGAAGAGCCAGACGACGCGCCACACCGCCGCGGTGCTCCGCAACGCCGGCAAGCGCGTCGCGGTGCTCCGCCACCCGATGCCGTACGGCGATCTAGTCCGCCAGGCCGTGCAGCGCTTCGAGAAGTACGAAGACCTGGACGCGGCCGACTGCACGATCGAGGAGCGCGAGGAGTACGAGCCGCACCTGGCGGAGGGCAACCTCGTATTCGCCGGGATCGACTACGGCGCCATCCTCGAGCGCGCCCAGGAAGAGGCCGACGTGATCCTCTGGGACGGCGGCAACAACGACATGCCGTTCATCCATCCCGACGTGCACATCGTCGTCGTCGATCCGCACCGCCCGGGCCACGAGCGCCGCTATCACCCGGGCGAGGCGAACCTGCGCATGGCCGACGTCTGCGTGATCAACAAGCTCGACTCCGCCCCCGTCGAGGGCGTCGAGGCGGTGCTCGCGTCGATCGCCGAGCTGAACCCGACCGCCGAGATCGTCCGCGCCAACTCGCCGTTCACGGTCGAGGGCTCGGGCGGAGAGATCGCCGGCAAGCGCGTTCTCGCAGTGGAGGACGGGCCCACCTTGACCCACGGCGATATGGCCTACGGCGCCGCCGTTCTGGCCGCACGCGCGAACGGCGCCGCCTCGCTCGTCGACCCGCGCCCGTTCGCGGTCGGCTCGATCAAGGACACGTACGCGAAGTACCCGCACATGACGGAGCTCCTTCCGGCGATGGGCTACGGCGACAAGCAGACCGCCGAACTCGGGGAGACGATCAACAGCTCGGACGCGGACGTCGTCCTCATCGGAACACCGATCGACCTGCGGCGGATCGTCGAGATCACAAAGCCGGCCCTGCGCGTCACGTACAAGCTGGACGAGATCGGCGAGCCGACGATCGAGAGCATCCTGAGGGCCCGCGGAATCATCTAGCCGGGCAGGAAGCGCTTTTCCGCTCCGGAACACAGGCGGATGCGATCGAAGCCGAAGGTTCGCCGGCGCCGCCTGGTTCGGTGAGCGCCGCGCAGCTGACCGTCGTCGCCCTGGGCGGCAATGCACTCCTGCGCAAAGGCGAGCGTGGGACGGCCGCCGAGCAGCGCGCGAACCTCGCCGACACGTTCGCGGCGCTCGAACCGGTGCTCCGCGCCGGCCCGGTCGTGCTCACGCACGGCAACGGCCCGCAGGTCGGAAACGAGCTGCTCCGCCAGGAGCTGGCCGCGAAGGAGGCGCCGCAGCTGCCGCTCTACGTCGCGGTTGCGCAGACCCAGGCCGAGGTCGGCGCCCTGGTGGCCGCTGAGTTGCCGCAGATCGCCGGGCGGCCCGTCGCCGTCCTCCTCACCCGCGTCCGCGTGGCCGAGGACGATCCCGCCTTCCAGAACCCGACCAAGCCCGTCGGGCCGTTCTACGACGAAAAGCAGGCCGAGCAGCTCGAAAAGCACCGCGGCTGGACGCTGAAGGAGGACGCGGGCCGCGGCTGGCGCCGGGTGGTCGCATCGCCGAAGCCGCTCGAGATCCTCGAGCTCGAGTCGATCCGCGCGCTCATCGCCACCGGCGCGTCGGTCTGCGCGGTCGGCGGCGGCGGCATCCCGGTGGTGGCAAGAGAGAATCGCCACGACGGGATCGATGCGGTGATCGACAAGGATCTGGCGTCGGCGCTCCTTGCGACCGGGCTCGGCGCGGCGAAGCTCCTGATCGTCACGCAGGTGGACGGCGTCTACCGCAACTTCGGCACCGACGAGGCGGAGCGCCTCGAGACGCTCAGCCCCGGCAAGGACGACGCGCTCCTCGACGACCTGCCCGCCGGCTCGATGCGGCCGAAGGTCGAGGCCGCGTTCAACTTCGTGCGGGAGACGGGCGGCGAGGTCGAGATCACGAGCGCCGAGGCGCTCACCGAAGGCCGAACCGGCACCCGGATCGTTCCGTAAGATCGTGCCGTCGTGATCCCCGTCCAGCTCAAAGGCCGCGACTTCCTGCGCGTGAACGACTGGGAGAGCGAGGACCTCGTCACCGTCCTCGACCTCGCCGACCGGTTCAAGGCGCGCCTGAAGAACGGGATCTACGACACGCATCTGGAGAACCGGACGCTCGGGATGATCTTCTCCAAGCCGTCAACGCGCACACGCGTGAGCTTCGAGACCGGCGTCGCGCAGCTCGGCGGCACGGGGCTCTATCTGAGCGCGAACGACCTGCAGCTCGGGCGCGGCGAGACGATCAAGGACACGGCGATCGTCCTCTCCCGCTACCTCGACGCGATCATGATCCGTACGTTCAAGCAATCGGACGTGGACGCCCTCGCCGAGCACGCGTCGATCCCGGTCATCAACGGGCTGACGGACGAGTTCCACCCGTGCCAGGCGCTCGCCGACGTGATGACGATCCGCGAGCGCTTCGGCGACCTTTCCGGGGTGCGCGTCGCGTATTTCGGCGACGGCAACAACGTCTGTCACTCGCTGATGGTCGCCTGCGCCAAGCTGGGCGCGAACTTCGTCGCCGCAGTCCCGGAGGGCTACGAGCCGGACGAGGAGGTCGTGCGCTGGGCCCGCGCGGCCGCGGATCCGTGGAACGCGACGGTCGAGATCGTCCACGACGCCGTCGAAGGCGCCGCCGGGGCCGACGTCCTCTACACCGATGTCTGGACGAGCATGGGCCAGGACGAGGAGCGCGAGCAGCGACTGACGGATCTGAAGGGCTTCCAGATCGACACGCGGATCCTCGGCCGGGCGTCGCAGCGCGCGATCGTCATGCACTGCCTCCCTGCGCACTACGGCGAGGAGGTCACCGAGGACGTCCTGCACGGCGAGCGCTCCGCGGCGTGGGACCAGGCCGAGAACCGCCTGCACGCGCAGAAGGCGCTCATGGCGCTCGTGATCCAATAGCGGCTTGGCCGCCTTCGAGGAACACGTCCGCAACGCGATCGACTCCCTCCCCGCCGACCTGCGCGAGGCGATGTCGAACGTCGCGATCCTCGTCGAGGACGAAAACGCCGAGGATCCGGATCTGTACGGCCTCTACACCGGCGTCGCGCTGACCGACCGCACGTCCGACTACGCAGGCCTGCCCGACACGATCCTGATCTACCGCCGCCCGCTCGAGGAGGACTTCGGCGACGACCCGGCCGAGCTCGAGCATGAGATCCGCGTGACGGTGCTCCACGAGATCGGGCACCACTTCGGAATCCAAGAAGACCGCCTGCGCGAACTTGGCTGGGAGTAGATGGCCGCCTACCGCTTCAACACCACCTGGGTACTCGACGCGCCGCGCGATCCGGTCTGGGACGCGATCCACGACATCGAGCGCTGGCCCGAGTGGTGGCGCGGCGTCGAATGCGTGATGGAGAAAGACCGCGGCAACGGCGACGGGACCGACGCCGTCTTCAGCCACCGATGGCGCTCGGTTCTCCCCTACACCGTGCGCTTCGTCGTCACGACGACGCGCGTCGAGCGCCCGGACGTGATGGAGGGCACGGCGGCAGGTGAACTCGAGGGAATCGGCCGCTGGACGTTCTCCGGCGACGGCGTGACGACCGTGAACTACGAGTGGGACGTCCGCACGACGAGGCCGTGGATGAACACGCTCGCTCCCGTTGCCCGTCCCATATTTGGCTGGAGCCACAACACGGTCATGCGCTGGGGCGGCGAGTGCCTCGCCGAGCTGCTCGGGGTCGAGCTGCTCAGCGGAAGCTGAGTTACGCCGATACTGGAGGTGTGCTCACGCTCCTTGTGCTCGCACTCCTCGCGTTCGGTCCGAGCTCGAACGAGCCGTCCCCTGGGCCGGCGGACGCACACCAGGTCATCGTCGTGGCCGCCGGAGACATCGCCTCGTGCGACAGCAACGGCGACGAGCAGACCGCGGCGCTCGTGCAGCGGAACGCGCCCGATGCGGTACTCACGCTCGGCGACAACGCCTACCCCGAGGGCAGCGCCGCGGACTTCGCCAACTGCTACGACCCGTCCTGGGGAGCGTTCAAGGACATCACCTATCCCGTGCCGGGAAACCACGAGTACCTGACCGACGGCGGCGCCGCCTTCTACTCCTACTTCGGCGAGCGCGCGCCCGCGTTGTATCGCAGCTTCGACCTCGGCGCCTGGCACATCGTCGCGCTGAACTCGGAGCTTCCAACCGAGCCCGGGTCGCCCCAGGAACGCTGGCTGCGCCGCGATCTGGCAAACGATTCACATCGCTGCGAGCTTCTCTACTGGCACAAGCCGCGCTGGTCGGGCGGCCACCACGGCTCCGATCCCGGAATGCAGGGGCTCTGGCAGGCCGCCTACGACAACGGCGTCGACATCGTCCTGACCGGACACGACCACGACTACCAGCGCTTCTTCCGCCTGGACGCCGCGGGCGGCCGCGATCCGCGCTACGGCGTGCGCGAACTCGTCGTCGGCACCGGCGGCGCGAGCCACTACGAGGTCGGGCCCGTGGAGAACCTCGCCGCGGCCGACGGGTCGACGTCCGGGGTCCTCAAGCTGCGCCTACGGCCGCGCGACTATGACCTGACGTTCATCCCCGTGGACGGCGGCACGTTCCGCGACTCGCTCCGCGGCCAGCCCTGCCACGTCGCGGCCCCGCTCGGCCGCTAGCGAGCCGTCGAGGCGTCGGGCCCCGCTACTTCTTCGGCCGCGGCTTGACGGTGAGGACGGCGTACATCCCCTTCGCCTTGTGGTCGGCGATCGCGCACCACACGTGGTAGCGGCCCGGGATGAGCTTGAACGTCCGCGTCGCGCGCTGGCCGGACTCGGTCTTCGGAATCGAGTAGACCGTCTTGCGGCCGAACCGGCGGAGCTTCACGTCGTGGGGATCCTCGCCGTAGTTCACGAACTCGATCTTCACCTTGCCCGTCGGAACCTTGAGCTTCGAGAGGGTGACCCAGTACTCGTCCCCGGCGATCTGCATGCGGGCCGGGAAGGTCGTCGCGGCCTCGGCGCGGCCGAACGCCGGCAGCGCGATGAGCGCGGCGAGCGCGAACCCGATGCACGCGAACCGGCGCATTACGGCTTGAGCAGCGCCGGGCGGGCGAAACCGGCTGCGTTCGGGATGACCTGGGCGGCGTCGGTTGCGAACCACTGCTCGAGCAGGGAGCAGTAGAGCGAGCGGTAGTCGAACGTCGCCTTGAGGTTCCCGTCGTTGTCGAGGCCCGTGGTGAGACCCGGGAACGAGCCGAGCATCTGGCCCTTCACGCGCGAGCCGATCAGGAAGCCGGTGCCCGCGGCGCCGTGGTCGGTGCCGTTCGAGCCGTTCTCCTCGCCGCGGCGGCCGAACTCGCTCCAGACCTGGACGAGGACGCGGTCGGCGATGCCCCGCGCCTCGAGGTCGCGCTGGAATGCCTTCAGCGACGCAGCGGTCAGCGCGAGCGAATTGGCCAGCTCGGTCGGCTGGTCGGCGTGCGTGTCGTACATGCCGGGCGCGCTCACCGAGACGCAGCGAAGCGGCAGCCCCGCGTGGATGAGCGCAGCCAGGCCGGCCAGGCGCTCCGGGAACGCATCGTTGCCGGCCGGGTACGGAACCGTGGTGCCGAACGCGCCGTCTTCGAACGGTTTCAGCTGGTTGCGCAGCTGCGCGGCCTGGCGCGTGACCTTGGCCACCTGGCCCGCGGCCGGATCCTTGGCCACCTTGAAGGTGCCGAGCGCGTCGAGCATCCGTCCCTCGACGTCGCCCCAGACGCCGCCGGCCCAGTAGTCGTATTCGTCCACCTTGGACACGGCCGCGATCGGCACTTTCGCGGAGGCAAGAGCCGGCTGGAGCGAGTACGAAAGCGCAAGGCCCTGCAGCGGGTTGTCCATCGTCCCGGCGATGTCGAGGTAGCGCCCCATCCAGCCCGTGCGCAGGCCGACGTCGGTCGCACCGACCTCCCAGTAGTGCCGCGAGGTGAAGTGCGACTGGTCGGCGTTCGTGTAGCCGATCGCCGGCATGACCGAGACCTTGCCCTCGGCGTGCAGGTCGGCAAGCGGTGCGAGCGAGGGATGCCAGTGAAGGCTCGTGTCCTCCGAGAAAACGACGCCCTGGTCGTCCGGCAGCGCGAGCGACGGGCGAAGCTGGTGGTACTTGGCGTTCCCGGCCGGGAAGAGCATCGAGAGCGCGTCGGCGCCGCCCTCGAGGAACACGGAGACGAGAATCGGGTTCGTCGCCGTCTGCGCGTTCGCGATGCCTTCCTCGAAGAGCCCGAGCGGAAGCTTGCCGGCGCCGTAGACCGCGAAGGCAAGTCCGGCGGCGCGCAGGAGGAAGCTGGCGCGATCCAGTCCGGACCCGGCCGGAAGCGGCATGCCCGGCTCGATCGTGGGCAGCCCGTTCCCCGCCGTCGCGACGGACTTCCGCACGAGGGCGGAGCGGGAAAACTCGTTGCAGGAACAGGAAGACATCAGCTGGTCTGGTAGTCAGGGGAGACGGCGATGAGCATGCGCAGCGCGTTCACGATCAGCACGGGATAGGTCTCTTTCTTCCAGTTCTGATCGGCGTCGAGCATCGCGTTCTTGACGAAGCCCTTGAGCGCCGTCCGGCCGTACGTGCTCAGCGTCGGGTTGCCCCAAAACGCGAGCGCGCGGTTGACGAGCTTCTCCGGATCGGCGGGGAGCTTGCCGGTCCACTTGTCGGTGTCGAGCGCGTACGGGTAGGCCGCGTAGTTCGCCGCCGTCCAGCGGCCGCGGAGCGACGACGTGTCGAGCCAGCGGTCGTCCTCCCAGCCCGCAACGTTGGGCGGGAAGAAGAGGCGCTGGCCGTCGAGGTCGGCGATCCAGGCCCAGGACTCGGTGTCGACGCCGCGCCGCAGCGCCCGGTGCATGCCGGCGACCTGCACGACCGGCGGCTTCATCATGCGCTGGCCCTTGTAGAACGTGGGGTGCCTGAGAATCGCGGAGACGACGGGCCGCACCTTGTAGCCCGAGCGCTTGTACAGCGCCGTGAGCTGGGCGACGGTCGTCTTCGTCGGCGCCGTCGGGATGAAGTAGCTCCAGAGCTTCGTGACGAAGAACGACGCGTGCTTCGGGTTCTTGATGCAGAGCTTGCAGGCGTCCTCCCAGCCGTAGTTGGCCGTCTTGCCGAAGATCGTCTTTGGATCGGTGTCGTGCCGGTTCGGGTCGTACCGGAAGTTCACGTCGCCCTGGCCTTCGACCCAGTCGTTGCGCCAGCCGGTCAGCGCGCGCGCCTGCTCGCGGACGTCGTCCTCGGTGTAGCCGCGCCCGGCGCCGAGCGTGAAGAGCTCCATCACCTCGCGCCCGTAGTTCTCGTTCGGGTGCCACTTCGAGTTGTCCCGGCCGTTCAGCCAGATGAGCATCGCCGGGTCCTTGGTGACGTTCACGAGCAGCGTCTGGAACGAGCCGAGCGCGTACCGGCGGAAGAGTGAGTTCTGGGCCAGCATCCACTTCTGCGACCCGACGCCGGCGTTCGACGTGGCGAACCAGTCGTGCCAGACGAGCGTCATCCGCTCGACGAGCGGCTGGTTCGAGCGCACCATGCGGTCGAGCCACCAGAGGTGGTCGTGGCCCCAGGCGTCCTTGGGCGCGAGCGGGGCCCCGTCCTCGTCACGCGGCGCCGGCCCGACGAGCCTCGCCTTGGGCGGATAGACGAGATCGTGAACGGCCTTGGTCAGGCCCTTCTTGGCGACCTTCGCGGCCTCTCCGGGCTTCGGTCCGAAGCCTGCGCGCCAAAGCAGTCGCTCGGCTTGGGCCTTTTTAAAAGGGCCCGAGTACACGGGGATGCGGCTTCCCACGTCCTAATCAAGCCTGAAGACTCGGCCGGACGCATCACCTTTTCCGGGATGCTTAGGAGGGTGCCGCCACGGGCTCGCTGTGCGGTTCAGCCTCGGCCTGGTGCTGCGGCATCATCGCTGGGCGCAGGAGCCCGGCTCCGATGGCCGCCGCCGCGAATGCGAACAGCGCGCCGACGAGGAACGCGGCGTTGTAGCCGCCCGCGAGCGCCGCGAGCTGGCTTTCGCCCGAGGCGGCGAGCGTCTCCGTCCGGGAAGCGGCGAGGCTCGCTAGGACGGCCAGGCCGAGCGCGCCGCCCATGAGGAACGACGTGTTCACGAGCCCGGATGCGAGTCCGGCATCCCCCGGCTCCACGTCGCCCATGGCGGCGAGCAGCACCGGGTTGAACGCGAGACCGGCGCCGAAGCCGAGCAGGATCATGCTCGGGAGCACGTCGGTGACGTAATTCCCGTCCACGGGTGCGCGCGCGAAGAGCAAGAGGCCGATCCCGGCGATCGTGAGCCCGATTCCGAGCGGCCGGCGGATCCCGTAGCGCATGACGATCTTGGCCGAGAGGCCGACGGAGAACGCGCCCATGATCAGGTTCCCCGGGAGGAACCCGAGGCCGACCTGCAGCGGGCTGTAGCCGAGCACGAGCTGCAGGTAGAGCGCCGAGAGGAAGAACCAGGCGAACATCGCGGCCGCCCACAGGACACCGACGATGTTCGAGATCGTCAGGTTGCGGAGCTTGAAGAGCCACAGCGGCACAAGCGGATGCCCGACGCGCGACTCGACGAAGACGAAGAGACCCATGAGCCCCGCAGCGAGGCCGAGCAGCCCGAGCGTCTGCGCGGTTTCCCAGCCGACCTCGTTCCCGTTCACGATCGCGTACACGGCGAGCATGAGGGAGACGGTGATGAGCACCGCGCCGAGGACGTCGAGGCGCCGGTCGGCGGCGAGGCCCTTCGCGGCGGGCAGGAGTCGGAACGAGAGCACGACGACCGCGATCCCGATCGGAATGTTGACGAGGAAAATCCAGTGCCAGTCGAGCAGGTCGGTGAGGACGCCGCCCAAGACGACGCCGATCGAGCCGCCGCCGGCCGCGATGAACCCGATCACGCCCATCGCCTTCGCGCGGTCGGCGGGCTCGGTGAAGATCGTCATGGTGAGCGAGAGGGCGACGGCCGAGACAACCGCGCCGCCGAGGCCCTGGATCGCGCGCGCGCCGATCAGGAACTCCTGCGACGTGGCGAGCCCGCAGGCCGCCGAGGCCGCGGTGAAGAGCGTGATCCCGATGACGAAGAGCTTGCGATGGCCGTACAGGTCGCCCAGCCGTCCGCCGAGGAGGAGGAAACCGCCGAACGTGAGCAGGTACGCGTTGACGACCCAGGCGAGCGAGCTCTCGGTGAACCCGAGGTCCTCGCGGATCGACGGCAGCGCGACGTTCACGATCGTCGTGTCGAGGACGATCATCAGGTTCCCCGCGCAGAGGACGAAGAGGGCAAACCAGCGCGTGCGGCCGTCGAGGTTCATCGGCATTCCTTTCTGACGTCGGGCAAGCGGGCCACGGTATCGAAACCGGCCTACTCGGCTCCTTCGTTCATTTCGACAATTTCGGCCAGGCTCAGGGACTTCAGGCCGACCGGATCTCCCTCGAGGAGCCGGCGCATGAAGCCGAGGCACATGGCCCAGCCGCTCAGGTAGAGCTCGGCGGTCCCGACCTTGTCGGGCGCCACGGTGTGGCTGACTCGGAGCCGCGTGCCGTCGCCGTCTGGCTCGAGCTCCCAGAGGACGATCGTCTCGGCGCTCCCGTCGAGCGTGTGCTCGAGGAGCCGCGGCGGATCGATGCGGAGCACGGTGTCCTCCGTGACGAGCGGCTCGTCGGCCGACCGGGCCGTGACCTCGTCGGCGACCTCGGGCAGCCAGCGGATCACGTACGCGCCGCCCTCGCGGAGGTCGATCTCGACCTCAACCATGCCGCACCACCACTCGACGATCTGCGCGGGATTTGTGATCGCGTCCCAGACGCGCTCGACAGGATGGTCGAACCGGCGCTCGAGGCGAACGACGGTGCGTCCTTCGACCTGTTCGAGGATGTCGGTCACTTGTCCCCCATCGTGTCGAGGTGCCGCTCGAGCGCGTCGAGCCGGTGTTCCCAGAGCTTGCGGTAGGGGGCGATCCAGTCGTCGATCTCGTGCAACGGCTCGGCGCGCACGCGGTAGAGCCGGCGCTGAGCGTCCCGGCGAACGTCCACGAGCCCGGCCTCGCGCAAGACGCGAAGGTGCTTGGAGACTCCGGGCTGGCTGATCCGAAGCCGCTTGACGAGGTCGCCCACGGAGCGCTCCCCGTCGAGAATCAGATCGAGGATGCGCCGCCTGGTGGGCTCGGCGAGAACGTCGAAGGTCGTCGCGGTCACGGCATCAACATACATCTTCGGTTATATGCCTGTCAAGAAATGAACGTAGACGGTGAAAATCGGGACGCGCGCATGCGCCGAGCCCGGAACTGGCTTAGGCTCCCCGGCAAGTGTTGATCGCTACACGAAAGGAGCCCCCGTGGAACCGCAAGATCACGAGGAGATCACCAAGAAGTCGCTCGATCGCCGCAGCATCGTCGTTGCAGCCGCCGCGGCCGTGTCCGGCGTGGCGCTCGCGAAGCTGGCCGAGCCCGACGAGGCCGCAGCCTCGCACGACACCAACATCGCCTACGACTCGCAGACGGTCGTCCACTCGGACGTGACGAACACCACTTCCGGGAGCACGCGCATCTCGAGTGACATCAGCGGCACGGCGGCGTTCGTCGTGCTCAACAACTATCCGGTCGGAATCAGCCGTCCCGACGGGCTGCTCGGCCGAACGACGTACACGACGTCGAACTGCGCGGGCGTGGCCGGCGCGTCCGAGGCGGCGAGCGGCGGGATCGGCGTCCTCGGCACCTCGTTCTCTGCGACCGGCACCGGCGTGTTCGGTTTTTCCGGGAGCAGCGTGCCGTTCAATACGCCCCCGGCGGGGACCGGCGTGTTCGGCGACGGCCCCGTCCGCGGGGTCAGCGGCAAATCCAACAACGGGTCAGGCGTACACGGAACCACGACGAACGGCGACGCCGTCTTTGGCACCGCGACAGGCACCGGGCGGGCCGGCCTCTTTATCGGAATTACGAGAGTCCAGGGCGTCTTCGAAGCGGTCAACGCGGTGCCGGCCATCCTTATTCAGGGGTCAAACGGAGCGTATAAGCGCCTCTACACGGACGCCTCGCTCTCGCCCACGTTCGAGCACGTTGGCCAGGCGAAGCTCAAGAACGGTCGAGCCACGGTCAAGCTCCCAGCCGATTTCGACTTGTTCGTGACAGGTCGCGCCTACCAGGTCTTCCTGACCGAGTACGGCGATCTCGGCGGGCTCTACGTCCAGCGGCGCAACCTCCACTCGTTCGTGGTCCGCTCGCGGCGTCCGGGCGCCAGAGGCACGTTCGCCTTTCGCGTCGTGGCGGTGCGAACGGATCTCAGGAACTGAGGCCGCATGTAGAGCATGGAGCGTATCGGGATCGAACCGATGACCTCCGGCTTGCAAAGCCGGCGCTCTCCCAGCTGAGCTAACGCCCCTCGGGACCAAGATTAGCCGCCAAACGGACGCTTTCCTGCCGTTCAACCGACCTCGATCGAGGCAGGAAGCCTGCGCTCTCACTCGAACGAAGCTTGAGGATTCGGTACTGCGGGCCGAAATGTGAAACAGAGCCCCCCGCCGAAACGAGGAACCATGCGCCCCATCATCGTTGCCGTAATTGTTTTCGCAACTGCGCTCGCCGTGGCGGGCACGGCTGCTGCTGAGACCATTCCCGAGTCCGGCTACCTCGTCTTCAAGGAGACGCGCGGCCCGTCCGTGACCGAAGTCCATTCCAAGGGGACGGGGAATCTCGTCTACAGCGGAATGTCGCTGAAGCACGGACGCAAGCACAATCGCGCGCCGGAGTGCAACGACGACTCGTTCCTCCTCGCAGGCACGAGCTGGGATCGCGACCCGAAGTACTACGTCAACGCCGGATCGGCTCCGCGCTACCTGAGCGACTGGAAGACCTTCTGGGACGTCGTCACTGCAGGGGACGCGTGGGACAGTCCGTTCCGCACCAACTGCCGCACCCCGCGCGGCAAGAACAAGTTCGAGATCCGCACAGGCGGAACCACGGGCCGGCACGCGACGCTCGTCACCGAGCTCGAGTCGGACGGCAAGAACGTCGTCTCGTTCGAGGATCTCACCGACACCTGGTGCGACGGCGCGGTCGCCTGCACGATCATCGACTACGACGAGACCGGGATCCTCGAGGCCGACATCGCGTTCGAGACGAACCTCAAGCGCGTCACCGGGTTCGACGACCTCTGGACGACGAACGACCACACCTTCTTCGGCGAGACGAGCGGACGCCTGGCGGTCTCCGACGTGGCCACGCACGAGTTCGGCCACTTCGCGGGGCTCGACCACGCGGTCGACTCCCCCACGCTCACGATGTACCCGTGGATGCACGACGGGGACGACACGCTCGGCCTCGGCGACATGCTCGGGATGATCGAGCTCTACTGAGCCGAGACCTACAGATCTAGAGACGTCGCACGGGCGCCGGTTTCGACCGGCGCCCGTTTACGTTAAGTCTCAGTCTCCCCAGTCGAAGTCGCGGGAGCGGCCCCAGAAGCTGTCCTCACTGGACTCCTCAGCTGCGGTGTCCTCGGACTGCACTGGCCAGGCGAGCACTGTCTCCGCCTGAAGGTCGGGCTGGCTCCCATCGAGCGTCTCTTCGATGCGGGCTTGTTCTTCGGTCTTGAACAGCGGGTGATTTTCGAACGGATCGTTTACCTGGTAGCGGCTCAACGGCATGTTGGCGTCGAGACCGGAATTTCTTCGTTTCAACTCCAGGTGATCCTCGATCACTCGGGCGAACGCGGTGTCCACTCACGTACCTCCGTGGTCGGGGGTTGGCCTAGGAAGCAGAGGATTGTAAACGACACTGGTAGACGGCGCGAGCCTGAACCCGCTCAAAACTGCGTATGCGAGCGGGCGGGCGCCTCGCCGGCGCCCGCGACCGAAACCCGGTTCTTGCCCGCCGCCTTGGCGCGGTAGAGCGCCTGGTCGGCGGCCGCGAAGAGCTCTTCCTCGGTCGCGGATTCCGGATAGGCGGCGACGCCGAAGCTCGACGTGACCGTGAGAAGCGCGCCGGGGAACGTCTCGATCGCGAACTCGGCCATGCGGACGCGGATGCGCTCGGCGACCAGCTCGGCGCCGTCAAGATCCGTGCCGGGCAGGAGCAGCGCGAACTCCTCGCCGCCGTACCGGGCGGCCGTGTCGATGTCGCGCACCGTCTCCTGGAGCACCTTGGCGAACGCGCGGAGCACGTCGTCGCCCGCGAGATGGCCGTGGCGGTCGTTCACGCTCTTGAAGTCGTCGAGGTCGGCGACCACGAGCGCGAGCGGGCCGCCGTAGCGCTGCACGCGCGAGAGCTCCTCCGACAGGCGATCCTGGAACTGGCGGCGGTTCGGCAGCTCGGTGAGCCCGTCGGTTGCGGCCTCGAGCTCGAGTCGCGAGTGCGCGCTCGCGTGGTCGAGCGCCGTGCGCGCCTGCGCGGCGAGCCAGTAGGCGAGCTCGCGGGCCTCGTCGGAGAAATCGGAGCCGGCCGGGGTGAGGAGCAGCACGCGCGGCTCGTCGCCTTCGCTCGTCAGCGGAATCTCAATCGGCTCGCCGCCCTGTCCGGGTAGGCCGGTGTGCGCGATCTCGGTGTCGCCCTCCATGAGGACACCGCCGGCCGCGCCGGTCGCCTCGACGATCGACTCGAGGATGAACGGCCCGAGGAAGTACGGGTTGGTCGTTGCGGCGAGCGCCTCGCCGAAGCGGGCGATTGCGTCACGTGTGCGCCCGCGCTCCCACGCGAGCTCCTCCAGGCGCGACTCGAGGTGCGCGGCCATCTCGTTGAAGGCGACGCCGAGGCTCGAGAACTCATCACGGCCGCGGACGGGAACGCGTGAGGCGAAATCGCCCTGGGCAATCGCTCCGGCCGCGTCGTTCAGCTCCTTCAGGGAGCGGACGATCGTGCGACCGAGGATGTAGGCGAGGCTGCCCGCGATCAGAAGCGCAGCGGCGGCGAGCAGGAGCATGCGGCGGCGGAGCGTGTCCGCCTGGGCTTCGATGTCGTCCTTGGGCGTGAACACGGCGAGGACCGTCTCCGGCATGCCCTGGACGAGCTTCGTCGAGACGGTCCGGTACTTCGTCCCAGCCAGCTCGATGTCGCCCGATCCGTCAAGGGGCGCCATGGCGTCGCCGAAGCCACCGGGGCCGACGACCGTACGGCCGGCGACGACGAGCGCAAGCCCATCGTTCGTCCCGAAGGCCGGGTTGGTACGCAACTCGTTCAGGAGCTCGTCGTCGAGCGGGATGGCGATGACGACGCGGCCGAGCGTCTTGCCCTGCTCATCGACCACGGTCGCGGTCCTGCGAACGCTCAGGGCAGGCGCCGGCGCGCCCGCAACCACCTGGCCCTTGACGACGAACGACGCACCCGGAACCTCGCGGTAGAGGCGGGCGAGGGCGCCGCGATTCTGCTGCGCGAGCGCCTCCTGAAAGCCGGTTGCTCGCGCCAGGGACTCGGCCGTTTGGCCGGCGCGCTCGACCCGGTTCGAGAAGTCTCCGACGGCGATGCGCAGGGAGCCGTTCAGGCGAGCGTCGGCGCGCCCCGTCTCACCGCTCGTCGCGACCTCCGAGAACGCCCAGACGGCGCCGAGCATCGGGAGAAGCGAGAGCAGCAAAAAGTAGGCAGCAAGCCGAAACTTGAAGCTGCCGAATCGTTTATCGAGCCATGCCGCCAAGAACCCCATAGCTTTCGCTTCTATCGACCTCCGAGCAACCCCCCTTTAGAGGGATACCTCGTCCGAGCGGCGCCGTAACGAAGCCCTAAAAGATCGGTCGCTCGAGAGTGACCGCCAGAACCATCCCGAAGAACCAGCAAAGCGTGACCACGAGCACCGCGATTCCGGTGAACCGCCGCTGCGCGCCGCTGAGCGCGGCGGCGATGAGCGCAACCAGCATCGCGACCGGGCCGACGCGGCCCGGGTACCACACGATCGAGATGAATCCGGCCGCCAGCGCGGTCGCGGCGAGGTATCCGCCGACGGTGTCGGCGGTCGTCTCCCCGGGCCGGCTGCGACCCTCGTCGGCGGCCATCTAGCGCACCTCCCCGGTTCGAGCCGGAGCGGTTCGCGCGGAGCGCCGGGCAGGCCTCCGGTCCGGCCCGCGGTGGGGACGGGTCGACGGACGGCGCGGAGGCAGGCCGTTGCCGCCGTCCGAATCGTCTTCGGCCGGCGAGGTGCCCGCGTTCTCCGGCGGGTCCTTGACGGCCCACCAGATGACCCACGCGAGGTAGAGGACGGGAATCTTCAGGATCACGAGGAACCAGACCGTGTACCAAACCACCCGCGAAGTGTAACCCGCTCCGTGGCGGGCCTACCGGGCCGACGGCGGCCGCAGCACGGCGAACTGGTCGGTCACCTCGAGCGTCGGGCTGTGGAAGCGGAAGACCGCGGCGGGACGTCCTCCTGCCCGCCCGGGGACGCGCTGGTCGCCGGTCGGCTCGAGGAGGCGGCGGCGCACGAGCACCCGCTGGAGGTTCGTCGCCGAGACGTCGTGCCCGAGCGCGGCGCGATACAGGGTGCGCAGCTCCGAGATCGTGAACGTGGGCGGCGCGAGCGCGAACCCGACGTTCGTGTACGAGAGCTTGGCCCGCAAACGCTCGCGGCCGGCCAGCGCGATCGAGCCGTGGTCGAACGCCGCGTCGGGGATCTCCGCAACCGGATGCCAGGCGGTGTCGTCCGGAATCTCGGGATCGACGTGCGCCGGGACGAGCCCGAGAAACGCGGTCGCCACGACCCAGTCCACCGGATCGCGGCCGGGGTCGCTGCGCGTCTCGAGCTGCTCAAGGTGGGAGAGCTCCTGGACGTCGACCTTGGCGGCCAGATGTCGGCGGATCGAGTCCTCGAGCGTCTCCCCTTCGTCGAGGTAGCCGCCCGGGAGCGACCACGCCCCCCGGAACGGATCCTTCGCCCGCTGCCAGAGCAGCACCTGGAGCACGTCGTCGCGCACCTGGAGCACGACGGCCAGCGCCTCCTGGCTTGGACGATCGTGTGTGGTAAACTTCGCCATAGGTTTTCGCTCGACAGTCGTAAACTTACCATGGAGGATCAATCAATGAAGGCGCTCATCATCGTCGACATGCTCAACGACTTCGTGGACGGCAAGCTCGCCAATCCGCGGGCGCAGGGCATCGTCGAGCCGCTCGCCCGCCTGCTCGACCACGCGCGCGAGGACGGCTGGGTCGTCGTTTTCTCCAACGATGCCCACTCCCCGGAGGATCCTGAGATCAAGATCTGGGGCGAGCACGGCATGGCGGGAACGCCGGGCGCGCAGGTCATCCCGCAGCTCGCGCCGCGCGAGGGCGAGATCATCTCCGACAAGCATCACTACGGCGCGTTCGACGAGACCGGGCTCACGGAGCAGCTCCGGGATCTCGGCGTGGACGAGGTCATCATCACCGGCCAGCACACGCACATCTGCGTGCGCCATTCGTCCTACGGCGCGCTGCGCAACGGTTTCGAGATCGCGGTTCCTTCGGACGCGGTCTGTGCATTCGAGGGTGTTGACGAGGACGACGCTCTCGAATACTTGAAGATGGCCTACGGCGCGAACGTGACGACGGTCGACGAGCTCGTCGGCGCGGCAGTCGCCGCCTAGCCCATCTCGGTTCGACGCGGCGGTGGCCATAACTCCGAGGGTCCACCGCCGCGTCGAGTAGCCTCAGTTCCATGCGACGCGTCCTCTGGCTGGCGCTGGTTCCCCTCGCTCTCGGGGCCTGCGCAGGCGACTCCGGGACCACGACCTCTGCGGCAACCACCGATTCCGGCGAGCGCGCGGCGTACATCGCCGAGGCCGACGCGGCCTGTGCGGCGTTCCCCGCGGAGCACCCCGAGCTGGCCGCGAGCATGCAGAAGATCGACGGGATCACGCTGGCGAATCCGCAGGAGTTCAAGACGCTCGCCGACCACTTCGAGCTCGTCCACGAGGTCGCCTCCGAGTTCGCGGAGACGTTCGAGGACATCGAGCCGCCCGAGGCCGACCGCGCAGCGATCGACGAGCTGAACACGACGAACCGGGAGGCGATCGACCTCCTGCCGAAGATCGTCAACGAGCTCCGTAAGGAAACGAACCCGACCGCGATCGCGCAGCAGTACGGAGAGGCGATCGCGAAGGCCGATCAGATCGCGACGGCCTTCGGGTTCCAGGTGTGCGCGCGGGTGTCGGCCGGCCTCCAGTAAGCCGTACGCTGACCGGATGAACCGGCTCGCGGACGAGACCAGCCCGTATCTCCTCCAGCACGCGTCGAACCCGGTCGACTGGTTCCCCTGGGGCGACGAGGCCTTCGCGCGCGCACGCGAGAACGACATCCCGATCCTGCTCTCGGTCGGCTACGCGGCGTGCCACTGGTGCCACGTCATGGAGCACGAGTCCTTCGAGGACGCCGAGACCGCGGAGCTCATGAACGAGCGGTTCGTCTGCGTGAAGGTCGACCGCGAGGAGCGGCCCGACGTGGACGGGCTCTACATGGAGGCCGTGCTCGCGCTCGCGGGCCACGGCGGCTGGCCGATGACCGTGTTCCTCGATCCCGAGGGACGGCCGTTCTTCGGCGGCACGTACTACCCGCCCGAGCCGCGCCACGGGCTGCCCGCATTTCGCCAGGTACTGCTCGCCGTCTCGGACGCGTTCACGAACCGGCGCGCGGATCTCGACCGGCAGGCAGATGTCTTGACCGAGGCGATCCAGGAGACCGCGCGGCGGGCGCCGTCGACCGATCCGCTCACGGGTTCGCTGCTCAGCGGCGCGGCCCGCTCGCTCGAGCGCGCCTTCGACTCGCAAAACGGCGGCTTCGGGAACGCACCCAAGTTCCCGCCAGCCTCGACGCTCGAGTTCCTCTTCCGTGAGGGCTCGGGCGAAGCGCTCGGCATGGCGCGCGCGACGCTCGACGGGATGGCCGCGGGCGGGATGTACGACCTCGTGGGCGGCGGCTTCCACCGCTACTCCGTGGACGCCTTCTGGCTCGTCCCGCACTTCGAGAAGATGCTCTACGACAACGCGCTGCTCGCCTCGGCGTACCTCCATTCCTGGGCACTCGGCGGCGAGGAGCGGGACCGGCGCATCGCCGAGGAGACGCTCGACTACATGGTCCGCGAGCTGCGCCTCGCCGACGGCGGCTTCGCCTCGGCGCAGGACGCGGACACCGACGGCGTCGAGGGCACGACCTACACGTGGACGGAGGCCGAGCTCGAGGCCGTGCTCGGCGACGCACACGCCGACTGGCTCCTGCCCTTCGAGCACGGACGCTCGGTCCTGCGCGCGGAGATTCCCGCCGAGGCGCGCGCGGCGCTGCTGGCCGCGCGGTCGACCCGGTCACAGCCCGCCCGCGACGACAAGGTGCTCGCAGCCTGGAACGGGCTCGCCCTCGCCGCGTTCGCCGAGGCGGCGCGCCGGCTCGACCGGGCCGACTACCTGGAGGTCGCGAACGCGCTCGCCGACTTCCTCCTCGGGCCGCTCAGCTCGAACGGCCGGCTGTTCCGCTCCTGGCGCAACGGCGTGGCCAAGATCGACGGGTACCTCGAGGACTACGCCTGCGTCGCGAACGGGCTCCTCGAGCTGTACACGGCGACCGGCGAACTGCGCCGGCTCGAGGAGGCGCGGCGGTTGGCACTCTTGGCCGTCGAGTTTTTCGAGGATCCGCTCCACGGCGGCTTCTTCGTCGTCCCCGAGGACACACGCCTGGTAGCGAGGCGCAAGGAGCTGGACGACAACCCGACGCCGTCCGGGAACGCGATGCTCGCGACCGTGCTGCTTCGGCTGGCGCGGCTCTACGGAGACGACGAGCTCGAGCGCGGAGCGGTCGGCGTGCTGCGACTCGCCCATTCGCTCCTCGAGCGCGCCCCCGCGGCCGTCGGGCAGCTCCTCTGCGTCCTCGACTTCCATCTGGCGCCGCCGCGGGAGGTCGCGCTCGTCGGGGAGAGCGCCGAGCTCCGCGCGGCCGT
Source organism: uncultured Thermoleophilia bacterium (assembly GCA_963716435.1). Taxonomy (GTDB): domain Bacteria; phylum Actinomycetota; class Thermoleophilia; order Gaiellales; family Gaiellaceae; genus CAVRUF01. The sequence continues at coordinate 1,248,301 of OY970312.1, read as the reverse complement.
TCTGGCCGGCTTCGAGCCGAACACGGTCTACGCGTTCGCCGCGGGGCCGGACGATCCGGCGCTCGATGCGGTGCCGCTGCTCACGGGGAAAACCCTCGTGGACGGGGCGCCCGCGGTGTACGTCTGCGAGCGGTTCGCTTGCCTCGCGCCCGTCACGGATGCGAAAGTGCTCTTCGCTACTTGACGCGCAATCGCAAATAAGCTATATAGCGAGCGTGCGATCAATCAGGAGGCGGCATGTCTGACCTGCTCGATCGGATCAACGCGCTCGAAATACAGCTCCGCGTTCTCGAATCGGATCTTTCCCAGCTGCGACGGGAGGCGGGTGCCGTAAGCGCTTCTGCCGCCGCGCCGCCCCGGCCGGAAACGCCCGTCGCGCCCGAGCCGCCGCGCGTCTACGCGACGCCGGTGGCGCCGCCGGCGCCGCCACCCGTTGTTCCGACTCCTCCGCCGGCCGCTCCGACTCCTGCGCCGGTCTACGCGACCGCCTCAGCCGCGGCGCAACCAGCTACGCCCCCGGCGCCGCCGCGCAAGCCTCGGTTCGACCTTTCCGAGATCGACTACGCAGCGCTGACCGGCCCGCGGGCCCTCGCCTGGGTCGGCGGCGCGGTCACGCTGCTCGGGATCGTCTTCTTCTTCGTCCTCGCGGTGAACCGCGGCTGGGTGAGCGCAGAGCTGCGCGTCGCGCTCGGCGCGCTCGTCTCGGTCGGGCTGTACGCGTCGGCCTGGTGGATCTACAAGCGCTTCGGAACGCTCGAGGGCGGCCTCGCCGCCGCAGGCGCCGGGATCGCGGGCGCCTACGCGACCGTGCTCGCCGCGACCGCGCTGTACGACTTCGTGCCGACGCCGGTCGCGCTCCTCCTCTCCGCGGGCATCGCCGCGGTCGGGATCGCGACGGCGCTCGCCTGGAACGCGCAGATCACGGCCATCCTCGGCCTCGTGGGCGCGATGCTCGGGCCGCTGCTGATCGAGAACGGCGATCCGTCGGGACTCGGCGCCGTCTACGTGGCGATCGTCTTCGCGGCCGCGGCCGTGGTCGCGCTCAGGAAAGGCTGGTTCGAGACGCTCGCCGTCGCCGGCGTCATGTGCTTCCTGGAGAGCTCCGTGGTCCTCGACGCCCGCGACCCGGGCGAGTCGGTGCTGGCCGCGGCGCTGGCGGGGATGTTCGCGCTGCTCTATCTCGCGGCGGGCGTCGGCGCCGAACTGCGCCCGGCCACTGCACTGAAGACCGCCTTCCTGCGCGGCGACGTGGTGCCGCTCGGCTTCTTCGCGCTCAGCGGCCTCACCGCGCTCGGCATCTCGATCCAGCTCGAGCCGGCCTCGGCGCCCGCCGGAAGCATCGCCGTCGCCGCCGTGCTCTGGGTCGCGTACCTAGCCGCGGGAGTCGGAACCCAGATTCGGAGAGGCACAGACCGGCTCACGCGGATTCCGAGCTCGCTCGTCCTCTTCAGCGTCTCGTTCGCCTTCCTCACGACGTACTTCTGCTTCGACACAGACGACGTCGGCTACGCGCTGCTCGTGGTCGCCGCGGTCACCGCAGCGCCGATCGCGCTGCTCCTGCGGATCAAGGGCCAGCGGAATCTGGTCACCGTTCTCTGGGCTGCGGCGCTCGCCGTCTTAGCGGTTGCCGCCGGACATCTGCTCGGCGGCAAGGGCCTCGTATTCGCCTGGGCCGCTCAGGGAGCCCTGCTCGCCTGGGTCGCCGTGATCACGAAGGAGCAGCGCCTGCGGCTCGCGTCGATCGCCTACCTCGCGCTCGCGCTCGGCTACGCGCTCGCGTACGAGTCCGCGCCGGTCGACCTGTTCCGCGAGACGTCCTCGCCCGAGAGCGGGATCCTCGCGATCGTGTTCGTCTCCCTGGGAGCGGCCGCGTTCGCGCTTGCGGCCCGCGTCGGAGGATTCCGTCCGCGCCAGAGCTTCCTGGCCGGTGCGCTCGTCGGCGCCGTCGGCGCGCTCTACGCCGCGTCCTTCGGCCTCCTGTACCTCCTGGACTTCGAGCAGGCCGAGATCGCGATCACCGCGCTTTGGGCCGCCGTCGGCGTCACGATCCTCGTAACCGCGCTTCTGCGGGGATCAGCAGGTCTCCACGTGGCCGGCCTTGCGCTACTCGGCGCGGCCGTCGCCAAGCTCCTCGCCTTCGATCTCACCACGCTGACGACCCGGAACGGTGCGTGGTCGCTCCTCATCGTCGGAGCGCTCGGGCTCGCGGCCGGCTACGCGGAAGGGCTCTACGGCGGCCGGTTCCTGCCGCGGATCGATCCGAAGGTCGACCTGAACTTCCTCGCGGTACTGCTGCTCCCCGCCGCGGCGGTCGGGATGAGCATCGCCCTCATGGAGCTGCTGGAAGGCTCGACCGCGTCCATCGACCACCAGGGCGCGGCGCTGGTCTGGCTCGGGGCCGTCTACGGCACCCTCGCCGGGACCGTCTTCGGCCGGCCGGGCCGCCGCGATCTCGCGACCCTGCTCTGGGGCATCGGCGCCGCGCTCGCCGCGCTCGGATTCGCCGAGCACCTCCTCGACGGAAGCGCGCTCATCCTCGCCTGGTCGGCGCTCGGTGCCGCGCTCGCCGTTCTCGCGCGCCTGACCCGCGAGGACCGCTTCTACGTCGGATCGGCCGCACTCGTCGGGATCTCGCTCTGGACCGCACTCGTGGACACCCCGCCCCGCGCGCTCTTCGAGAAGAGCGCCAACCCGGCGGCCGGCCTCCAGGGCATCGCCTTCGCCGGCCTCGGAGTCGCCGTCCTCACCCTTTGCCTTCGGGACGAACGCCTGCGGCGAATCGGCGCCTGGGTCACCGGAGGCGTGGCGCTCTACGCCGGCTCCCTCGCGATCCTCGGGCTCTTCGAGTGGCCGGCGGCAAACAACGCGGACGCCGTGTCCGCCGCGTTCCAGCGCGGGCACACCGCCGTCAGCGCGGCCTGGGGACTCGTCGGCCTGGCGCTCCTCATCGTCGGCCTGCGCCGCAACCAGCGTCTCTTGCGGCTGGGCGGCCTCGCTCTCTTCGGCCTCGCGCTCGTGAAGATCTTCCTCTACGACCTGGCGAACCTGAGCTCGCTCGCCCGCGCCTTCTCGTTCCTCGCGGTCGGCGCTCTCCTACTCGTCGCCGCGCTGCTCTACCAGCGCCTGACGGAGACTAGTTCGACAGATACTGCTCGGCCGGAATGAGCGCGGCCCGGGCGGCGTCGGCGGCGTTCACGACCGCCGTGATGTCGCTATCGCTGATGTTGTCGAACCGGCGGTACCCGATGCGGGGCACGAACAGGGACTCGACCGTGATGTAGGCCGTGTGCACCGCCTCGTCGATCTCCTTCGCCAGCGCCTTGTCCTCCGCGGCGACGAGGGGGCGGAGGGCCGCCCACGCTGCGACCGCCGTCTTGGTGTTCCCCGAGACAGCCGCCAGGTTCTGGAGCGAGTAGGCCTCCTCCTCGTGCGCCATGTTCGTGCCCGCGCGCGCGAGGGCGACGTTCAGGTCGGTCAGGATCCACGCGGGGTCGATCTCGAGCGAGTCGATGCTGTCCTGGATCTCCGCGGCGTCCGCCTCGAGGCGCTTGCCCGGCGCCTCGGTGCCGCTCGTCATGCCGGAGTCGAAGATCGTCTTCTCGATCTTGTGGAAGCCGCGCCAGTCGGAGGCCGGAACGGCGCCTTCGCGGGCGTTCATGTCCGCCTCGAGCCCAAGGCGCACCGCAATCGGCTGAAGCCGCTCGTACGCCGCGCGGGCGGCGGGATAGGTTTTCACGGCAGTCTCGGGATCACCGCGCCGCAGCGCCGCGACGAACTTCTCCGTCTGGGTGTCGAGGATTGCCGCGCGCTTCTTCAGGTAGGCGCGGTACTTGGCCGCGGCCACTTCCCCGCTCGGGCCGACCGGCTGCGACGGGATCACGTTCTCGAGCGTCGTGACCGGAGGGGGCACAACCGGCGTCGTCGACGTGGACGTTTCGCCGGTCGTCGCCTGGGTCGTGGGAGCGCTCGTCTTGTCCTTGTCGCCGCACGCGGCAAGTCCGAGAAGGAGCAGCACGCAGAGGAGGGCCGCAGGTACTCGCATCGCCATGAAGGTAGCGAAGTGCGTCAGGCGCCGTTGAGAGAACCGAACAGCGCTCCAGCGGAGAGCCCGACGACGAGCACGAACACCACGACGATCGTGAGGACCACGGCGAGAACCCCGATCAGGATCGCGGGCGTCGTGTCCGCTTCCCCGGCCGCCGCCTCGTGCTCGAGCCGCTCCAGCTCCTTGATGGGATGCGACACCAGGCGTTTCGCCTCGTGGCCGATCTCCGTGTGGAGCGCGAAGTCCTGATCGGACTCGTCGGGCATGGCCCCTGTGTTCCCGCTGCACGGCCTGCGCAACCTCCTACAGCAGGGTGTCGCCGACGTAGCCGCCCTCGCGGACGCCCGGAGGACAGGCGAACACGGCGCTGCCGTTGTGCTTCACGTACTCGTTCAGCGCGTCGATCTCGCCCAGGCGCTGCTGGAGCGGCACGAACTGCGTCAGCGGGTCGCGCTGGAACGCGAGGAAGAACAGGCCGGCGTCGAGCTGGCCGAGGCGCTCGTCCATCCCGTCGGTGAACGAGTAGCCGCGGCGCAGGATGTGGATGCCCGTCTGGTCGGCGCTCGCGCGCCGGACGTGCGCATCGACCGGGATGATCGGCTCGCCGTCGGAGCCCTTGGCGTCGAGGGGAACCGGGTCGAACTCGTTCCGCTCGCCGATCGGCGCGCCGCTCGTCTTCTCGCGGCCGATGGTCGCCTCCTGGTCGCCCAGGGTGGCGCGGTCCCACACCTCGATCAGCATCCGGATGCGCCGGGCGACCAGGTACGAGCCGCCGCGCAGCCACTCCGGGTCGTCGTCGGGCGCGACCCACAGGTGCTCGCGGAGCAGATCCTCGTCCTCGAGCTTCAGGTTGTTCGTCCCGTCCTTGAAGCCCATCAGGTTGCGCGGAGTGAGCTGCGCGCGGCTCGTGGACGACGTGCGCCCGAAGCCGAGCTGCGACCAGCGCATGACGACCAGGCCGCGGCCGATCCGCGCCAGGTTGCGCACCGCGTGGAACACGACCTGCGGATCGTCCGCGCAGGCCTGCACGCAGATGTCCCCGCCCGACTTGTCCGGGTCGAGAGCGTCGGTCTCCGGGAACACCGGCAGCTCCTCGAGCGACGCGGGCCGGCTCGACTCGAGGCCGAGCTTGCCGAAGAAGTCGGGTCCGAAGCCGAACGTGATCGTCAGCCGCGCCGGCGGCAGGTCGACCGCCTCGCCCGTGTCCTTCGGCGGGACGTCCGGGTTCGTGGAGTCGCCGACGAGGTTCCCCTCGCACATGAGGGCGCTCGCGGCCGTCCACTCCCGCAGAAGCTCGCGGATCTCGTTCGGATCCTCCGTGCGCAGGTCGAACGCGGCGAAATGGAGCCGGTCCTGGGCAGGCGTCGTGATTCCGGACTGGCGCTCGCCGTAGAACGGGTAGGTCGCGTCGCCGGGGGAGCCGCTCGCGTTCAGGCGCTCGATGCCGATGCCGGTGGCCGCGATTCCGGCCGCCGCGCCTCCTGCGACGAGGAGCGAACGCCGCGAAAAGCGGCGCCCGCGATCTTCGCTCACTGACCCGCGACGATGAGCCCGGCCACCTGTGACAGCGGCTCGGCAAGCGCGTCGATCGCCTGGCTCAGAGCGCGCGTGTCGCTCTCGGCCAGGTCGGTGTACAACACGAACCCATCGCCCTCGCGGTAGTTGTCGAGCGCAGTCATGACCGCGGCGAACTCGGTCTCGATCTCGGTCACGAGCTCGTCGTCTGAGAGGAGCGGCTTCACCGCGTCGAATGCGGCCTGCGCACCCTCGACGTTGGCCTCGAAATCGACGAGGTCGATATGCGAATACCGCTCCTCCTCGCCGGTGATCTTCGAGGCGGAGACCTCGCCGAGGAGCTCGACCGCGCCGTTCGCGATCTGCGCGGGCTCGAGCTCGATCGTTGCCGACTTTGTCTGCAGCGCCTTCACGTCGGTGAGGAGCTTGGCCCCGAGATCGTCGGTTCCAGCGGTCGTGCCGTCGATCCAGAGGAGCTTCTCGATCGGATGGAACCCCGTCCATTCGCTCGCCGGCACGTCGCCCTCGCGGGCGTCGATCGCCGGGTCGAGGTCGCCAAAGCTCTCGGCGATCGGCTCGATGCGCTCGTACGGGATGCGCGCCGGGGCGTACGCGGCCTTCGCCTGATCGAGGTCACCGGTCGCGAGCGCGGCCACGAAGGCCTCGGTCGCGTCCACCTGCGCCTGGGTCTGCTCTTCGACGTAGTCGAGGTACGTCTGCACGGCCGCCTCGGCCTCGGCGCTCGCGGCCGCCGCTTCGCCTTCGACGATCAGAACTCCGCGCTCGGACGTGTCCCCGCCCGGGCAGTAGGTCGTGTATTCACCAGCGTCGAGCGTGAGGGAGAACTTGCCGGAGAGCCCCGGGGCGATGTTCTCCGCCTCGCCGAGAATCCGCTCGCCGTCGAGCACCTCGAACTCCGTGACGTCGTCGGCGCCGTCGTTCGTGACGTTGAAGGTCGTCGGGCCCGCGGGAACGGTCAGCTCGGCCGGCTCGCAGCCGGCGTCGGTGATCTTCACGTCGACGACGTTCGCGCCCGTGGCGGAGTCGTCGGCGCCGCAGGCCGAGGCGCCCAGCGCAAGGAGCGCCAGGGCGGCGGCTCCGCCCACGAACCGGATTCGGAAGGTCATGACGCGCTCTCGGCGGTCGGCATGGACGAGCGGCTGCGCACACGGCTGGACAACCAGCCCTGCGGGGTGAGGACGTAGATCAGCATGGGAATCGCGTAGAGCAGATAGACAACGGTCTCTCCCTGTGTGGGCCGCGGCTGGAGGCCGAGCATCCCGGTGAGGAGTGCGGCGTGAACCGAGCCCGGATCGACGAGCCAGGTGAAATCGAACGCCTGCTCCATGCCGGAGTTCCACCAGCCGGCCTCGTGCGCGGTGTGCACCGAGGTGGCGAGCAGGCCTGCGGCGATCAGGACGAGGAAGACGCCGGTGATCTTGAAGAACTTCGCGAGGTTCAGATGGACGCCGCCCGTGTAGATCCCGTAGCCAATTGCGATTGCGACCGCGATCCCGAGAACCGCTCCGCCGCCCGCAAGGGCCGGATTGGTCGAGGCGTCGAACGCCGCGAGCAGGAAGACGGCGGTCTCGAAACCCTCGCGGATGACGGCGAAGAACGCCATGGCGACGAGCGCGATCCACGAGCCGCTCATGAGTGCGTGCTTGGCGTTCCCCTCGAGATGGCCGCGGAGGTGGCGCGCGTTGCGGCGCATCCAGACGATCATGAACGTGACGAAGCCGACTGCGATGAGCCCGACGATCGTCTCCAGCCCTTCCTGCTCCTTGTACGGAAGCTGGCGGGAAAGAACCTCGAGCGCGATGCCGACCGCCAGGCAGATGGCGATCGCGAGAGCGACCCCGGCCCACATCCAGCGGAGCGCGTCGGTGCGGCCCTGCTTCACGAGGAACGCGGCGACGATGCCGACGATCAGCGCAGCCTCGACGCCCTCGCGCAGGCCGATTACGAAGGTCGGCAACATATGGATCGAGTGTAAGGGAACCCTTACACGAAACGCAAGCGCGACCTTACTCGGCTCGGCCGTCCTTCATCCGGACGATCCGGTCGGCCCGCGAGGCGATCTTCTCGTCGTGCGTGACGATGATGACGGTCGTGCCGCGCTCGGCCGAGATCGTGCGGAGAAGATCCACGATCTCCTCGCCCGTCTTCGAGTCGAGGTTGCCGGTCGGCTCGTCCGCGAGGAGGAGCGTCGGCTCGTTCGCGAGCGCGCGGGCGATGGCGACCCGCTGTTGTTCTCCGCCGGAGAGCTGTGCCGGCAGGTGATTGGCGCGCGGGGCGAGCCCGACCGCTTCGAGCAGCTCGGTCGCCCGCTTGCGGCGCGCCCAGCCGCGCAGCCGCCGGGGCGCGAGCGCGACCTCCACGTTCTGCGCTGCGGTCAGCGTGGGGATCAGGTTGAACTGCTGGAACACGAACCCGACCGTCTGAAGGCGGATCTTGGCCAGCTCCCCGTCGCCCAGGCGCGCGAGGTCGCGGCCCTCGAGAAGGACCGCGCCGCCCGTCGGGCGATCCATCGCGCCGAGTAGCTGAAGGAGCGTGGTCTTGCCGGAGCCGCTCGGCCCGACGATCGCGAGCAGCTCGCCCGGCTCGACGGTCAGGTCGACGTTGTGGACGGCGTGGATGGCGGTTCCGTCGCGCCCGTAGGTGCGCGAGGCGCCGCGGAGCTCTGTGAGCGGGGTCATCGTGTCCTCCTTTATCCGAGGGTTCGCAGGGCGTCGGCGGGGCGAAGACGTGCGGCGCGCAGACCGCCGACCGCTCCGGCGAGCAGTCCGCCGGCGAGCGCGAGGACGACGGCGAGCGCCAGGAGGGAGAGGCTGACCGGAGCGGTGAGATCGACGCTCGAGGTGAGCGGCTCGATCGCACCCTGGCCGAACGGGCCTCCTCCACCGGGGCCGACGAACTGCGGGCCCTGGGTCTGGGCCGCGGAGACCGTGGCGTGGAGCGGCGGCGCCACGCTTGCGATCGCGTAGGCGGCCGCGATGCCGAGCGCCGCACCGAGAAGCCCGCCGAGCAGGCTCTGGACGAGCGACTCTCCGGCCACCTGGCGCACGACGAGCCGCTGCGACCAGCCGACCGCCTTGAGCGTCCCCAGCTCCCGCGTGCGCTTGGCGACCGACGCGAGGGTGAGGAGGATCGCGATCAGCACCGCGCCCACGAGCCCGACGAGCGCGAGCGCGGAGCCGAGCTTCGACGCGAGGTTCCGCGCGTCGAGGAGCGATCCGGAGACACGCTCGGCGAGGTCGGATGCGGTCGTCACCGTGGCACCGTCGAACGTGTTCTCGATCTCCTTGGATACGGCGGCGACCGTGTCGCTCGACGAAGCGCGGGCGTAGACGGTGTTCACGCGGCCCCTCCGGTCGGAGAGGCGCTGGAGCTTTCCGAGCTTGACGAAGACGTCCGAGCTCTGGCCGCCGAGCGACGGGCTCGCGAGGCCGATCACGTCGAACGTCTCGCCGCCGAGCTCGATCGTGGAGCCGACCTTCAGCCCCTGCGTCTTGGCGTAGGAGACGTTCAGGATCGCCTCGTTCGTCGAGCCGGACTCGGAGAAGTACTCGCCGTCCGCGATCTGGCCCGACGTGATCGCGCCGAGGTCGGGGTAGCGCTGGTCGACGCCCGCGACCGACGTCGCGCCGGCGTCGATGTTCGCGCGGAACCCGCCTCCTTGGCCCTGGCCGGGCGGGCCGCCGAAGCCCTGGCCCTGATCCTCCGGCGACTGCTCGGGGACGGTGCCCTCGAGATGGATCGTGTTCAGCGTCAGTCCCCCGGCGGCGGCGGTGACGTCGTCGAGCCCGCGGACGGACGCGACCTCCTCCTGCGGAAACGAGAGCTGCGCCATCGACACGAACCGGTCGACGGAGAACTTCTCCCCGGGCTCGCCGAGATTCTGGAGCCCGAGCGGGCCGGGGCCGCCGTTCTCGGCTTGGAGCTGCTCGCGCTCCTCGTCGGAGAGGCCGCCGATGCCGCCCTGGCCCGCGCTCGAGAAGTCGATCGGCCGGGTCACCGAGATGTCGGTGCCGACGCCGGTGAGGGGGTCGAGCACCTCGGCCTGCGCGCGGTCGAGCCCGGTCGAGAGTGCACTCACGGCGACGACGAGGCCGACGCCGACGCCGAGGCCGAGTGCGGTCAGGATCGTCCGGCCGCCGCGGCGGCGCAGCTCGCTCAGGACGTAGGTGACATAGAACACGGGCCGCTCCTTCGGTCGCTTCCGGGGGGAGGCCGAAGCGAACCAGGCTCGCGTGAGCGGCTTCTAAGACCGGGCTAAGAAGTTCCTAAGAGGCTCAGTCGCACGACCGTGCCGCCGCCGTCCGCAGGTTCCGCCGTGACGCTGCCGCCGTTCGACTCGGCCACACGTCGGACGATCGCGAGGCCGAGGCCCGAGCCGGGCATCCCCCGCGCCGAGGGAGCGCGGTAGAAGTTGTCGAAGACATGCGGGAGATCCTCCTCGGCGATCCCGGGGCCGTGGTCGCGCACGGTCACCTCGCCGCCGCGCACATCGACCTGGACGGGCTCGCCGTCGGGCGTCCACTTGGCCGCGTTGTCGAGCAGGTTCGAGATGGCGCGCTCGATCTGGCCGGGGACGCCGTGGACGAGCGTTTCCTCGGCGTCGAGCTCGAACGTCACCGCGGGACGGTTGCGCCGTGCCCGCTCGACCGCCTCGGCGGCGACGAGATCGAGGCGAACGTCCTCGCCCTCGGGAGCTTCCTGTTCCTCGCGCGCGAGCTCCACGAGCTCGGTGATGAGGACGCTCATCTCCTCGAGCTGCTCGACCACGTCGCCGAGCAGGCGCTCGCGCTCGTCGGGGGCCATCGACTCGTCGCGGGCGAGCACCTCGATGTTCGTGCGCAGGCTCGTGAGCGGGGTGCGCAGCTCGTGCGACGCGTCGGCGACGAACTGCCGCTGCGAACGGGCGGATTCCTCGAGGGCCGCGAGCATCGTGTTGAAGCTCGCTGCGAGCCGGTTCAGCTCGTCGCGGCCGCGGACGTCGATCCGCTGGGTCAGGTCGCGCGTGCGCGTGACGTCCTCCGTGGCGACGGTCAGCCGGCGCAGCGGCGCCACGGCGGCACCGGCGACGGCGAGCCCGATCAGCGCGGCCATGCCGATCCCGCCGAAGGCGACGATCACGAGAATCGTCCGCGTGCGGTCGAGGGTCTCGTCCACCTCGGCGAGCGGCCGCGCGACCTGGATCGCGACGCCGTCCGTGAACGGTGCGGTCAGGACCCGCAGATGCGTGCCCGCCACGTCCTCGTCCTGGAAGTACGCGGGCGTGCCGCCCGCGGCCACGCCCTTCGCCTGGTTGCTGACTGGGATCTCGACGCTGTTCTCGTCGCTGCGGAAGGTCTCCCCGCTGGCGCTGACGAGCTGGATGTAGCCGCCGGCCGCGCCGAAATCGGGGTCGGGGATGCGCGGGAAGAACCGGCCGGGCCCGTCCGGGAGCCGGGTCAGGACGTCGGCGCGCGTCGTCAGCGAGTCGTCCACCTGGGAGCGCAGCTCGTTCTTCACCACCGCGTAGGCGATGCCCGACGCGATCGCGACCGCGAGGGCGACGGCGAGCGCGGCCGCGAGGATGATGCGGGCGCGAAAGCTCACTGCTCGCGCAGCGCGTACCCGACGCCGCGAATGGTCTGGATGAGGCGCGTCTGGCCGCCCGCCTCGGTCTTGCGCCGCAGGTAGCCCACGTAGACGTCGAGCGAGTTCGAGCCAAAGCCGAAGTCGTAACCCCACACGCGCTCGTAGATGACCGAGCGGGTGAGCACCTGGCGCGGGTTGCGCAAGAAGAGCTCGAGGAGCTGGAACTCCGTGCGCGTCAGCTCGATTGCCTCGCCGTCGCGAATCACCTCGCGTGTGCGTGTGTCGAGCTCCAGATCTCCGAAGGCGAGCTTCTCGTCCTCCTCGGGGGTGCCGCGGCGCAGGAGCGCACGCAGGCGCGCGAAGAGCTCGTCGAGCGCGAACGGCTTCACGAGGTAGTCGTCGGCGCCGGCGTCGAGGCCGGCCACCCGGTCATCGACGGCCCCGCGCGCCGTGAGCATGAGGATGGGAACGCGGTTCCCTCCGGCCCGCACGCGCCGGCAGACCTCGATCCCGTCGGGCGCGGGCATGGTCACGTCGAGCAGGATCGCACCCGGCTCGTCGCCATTGTCGATCCGGTCGAGCGCCTGCGTCCCGTCGGCGGCCAGATCGACCTCGTAGCCCTCGAGCGCGAGGGCTCGCCGCAGCGATTCGCGCACCGCGGGATCGTCGTCTACAACTAGAACCTTGGAGGTCATACGGCCATTGTGGCTGTCAATGTTGAGAAGACGCTAAGAAACGCCTGCTCTTACCGTCTTCTTACCAGTCTCTAAGGATCTTCTTAGACCTCGTTGGTGGCATGGGCTCCACACCTCTTCGAAAGGAACTCCCGAAAATGAAACGCCCAAGCCGCCGCACACTCACCGCAACCGTCCTCGTCCTTGCGGCCGCCCTCCTCGGCGGCGGCATCGGCGCAGCGACGGTGCTCGGATTCGACTCCGACAGCACCGCGATCGTGACGACGACCGTCGAGAAGACCTCGACGTCGGCGCCGGTCGCCGATTCGACCACCTCCCTCCCCATCTCGGAGATCGCGAAGCTCGCGCTCCCGAGCGTCGTCGAGATCACCGTCTCGGGCGACGTCGGCGAGAACTCCCAGGGCCAGCCCGCGCAGCAGGCGCAGGGCTCCGGCTGGGTCTACGACGACCAGGGCCACGTGATCACGAACCATCACGTCGTCGAGGGCGCGGACTCCGTTCGCGTCATGCTCGCCGACGGCAACTCCTATCCGGCGACGGTCGTCGGCTCGGACGCCTCGACCGACCTCGCGGTCATCAAGGTCGACGCGCCCGCCGACAAGCTCGTCGCGCTCAAGACCGGCGACTCGGACGCGCTGGAGGTCGGTGACGGCGTGGTCGCGATCGGCAGCCCGTTCGGCCTCGAGGGCTCGGTCACGGCCGGCATCGTCAGCGCGCTGCACCGCGACATGACCTCCCCGAACGGTTTCTCGATCAACGACTCGATCCAGACGGACGCCGCGATCAACCACGGCAACTCCGGCGGCCCGCTCCTCGACCTTCAGGGGAACGTCGTCGGCGTGAACGCCCAGATCGAGAGCGACGGCGGCGGCAGCGACGGCGTCGGCTTCGCGATCCCCTCGAACACGGTGCGCACGATCGTCGCGCAGCTGATCGAGAGCGGCTCGGTCGAGCACGCCTACCTCGGCGTCCAGCTCCAGGCCATCCCCGCCGACGTGGCGGACGAGCTCGGAGTTCCTGCAGGCGCAGCGATCGCCGAGGTTCGCCCCGGCACGCCCGCCGAGCAGGCCGGCCTGAAGGCCGCGACCAGCGAGAAGACGATCAACGGCATCCCGTATCCCACGGGCGGCGACGTCGTCACGGAAGCGGACGGCCAGGCGATCACGACTGCGGACGATCTCCAGAAGGCGATCGACGCGAAGAAGCCCGGCGACACGATCGAGCTGACCGTCGTGAACGGCGGGCAGACCCGCACGGTCACGGTCACGCTCGGCACGCGGCCCGCTTCTTAGGAACTTCTTAGGTAGCTCTTAGGTCACGGTGCTTCTCTGAGAGGAGCACCGTGACCATTCCCAAGCCATCCAAGCCTGTCATCGCCGCTCTCGGTGCGGTGTTCCTCCTCGGCCTCGGCGGTGCGGCTGTCGCGCAAACGCAGAGCGACGGCCTCTCCGCCGAGCGCCAGGCGTTCCTCGACGACGTGGCCAAGCGCCTCGGCGTCACACCCGCCGAGCTGGACAGCGCCTTCCACGATGCCCGCGCGGCGCAGATCGACAAGGCGCTCGCCGACGGGAAGATCACCGAGGAGGAGGCCGCGCGGATGAAGGAGCGGCTCGACTCCGGCAAGGGCCCGCTCTTCGGCCCCGGGCCCGGCTTCGGCGGCCCGCACCGCGGCGGCTTCGGCCACGGTGGCGGCATGCACCACGGGCCGATGCCGTTCTTCGGCGCGGCGGCCGACTACCTGGACGTCACCGAGGCGGAGATGCGTCAGGCCTTCATGGACGGCAAGTCGCTCGCCGACCTCGCCGGAGAGAAGGGCAAGTCGGTCGAGGGGCTCGAGAACGCGATCGTCAAGTCGTTCTCGGAGAAGCTCGACGAGGCGGTCAAGGCCGGCCGGATCACCGCAGAGCAGAAGACCGAGATGCTCGACGGGCTGAAGGAGCACGTGTCCGATCTCGTGCAGGGCACGGGCGAGCGCGGCTGGCACAAGCCCGACTCGCCGCCCGACTCAAACGGCGCCTAGCCGCGCGAGTCCAGCCGGATCGTCCACGGGTCGATCGACGCGACCTGGAGATGCGTCTCGCTCCAGGGATCCTCGGCGAGCCGTGCACGGATCGCGTCTGAGGACTCGGCCTCGACGACGTGGGCGACGCGGAACTCGTCGCCGAGCGGGCCGCCGAGGACGAGGAAGCCGTCGTCCACGAGCGCGTCCATGAAGTCCGCGTGCTCCGTCCAGCCTGACTGCTCCTCGAGCGGCTGCGACGGCTGCCATTCGGGGCCGGAGCGGTGCACCATGACGAGGAAGGTCGCCACGACCGCGTTGTAGCAGACGCGCAAAGCGACCCGTCCGACGCGGCGGTTGTACTTGCCGCGTGGCGGTTCACACCTTCGAGGATCTCTACCGCGGCGAGACGCAGGCCGAGGGCGAGCGACGCACCAGCTACCTCGAGCTCTTCTTCGACCTCGTGTTCGTGTTCGCGATCACGCAGGTCACGGCGCTCATCCTCCACGACCTGAGCGCCGGCGGAATCGCGCGCGGCGCGCTCGTGCTCGGCCTGGTCTGGTGGGCCTGGGGCGGCTTCGCGTGGATGACGAACGCGGTCGACGTCGAGTCGGCGGGCGTCCGCATCGTCTTCCTCGGCTGCGCGCTTGCGAGCTTCTTCGTCGCGCTCGCTGTGCCGCGGGCCTTCGACGCGGACGAGCTCTGGTTCGCCCTCCCCTACCTCGTGCTGCGCGTGCTCCACGTCGGCCTCTACAGCTGGGGGCTGCGGTCGGATCGCGCGCACCAGCACGCGATCGTGCGGCTCGCGCCGTTCTTCCTCGTCGGGCCGCTGATCGTCCTCGCGGGCGGGTTCGTGGAGGATCCGAACCTGCGCGCGGCCATCTGGGTGCTCGGCCTCGCGATCGACACCGGGGGCGCGCTGACGGCATCCGGATTCCGAGTTTCGGCCTCCCACTTCGCCGAGCGCTACGCGCTGTTCGTGATCATCGCCCTGGGAGAGTCGATCGTCGCGATCGGCGTCGGCGCCGGGTCGCTCGACCACGACTTCACGTTCGCCGCCACGGTCACGATCGCGTTCGCCGGCGTGGCCGCTCTGTGGTGGGCGTACTTCGACATCATCGCCCTCGCCGCCGAGCGCTCCCTGCGCCTCGCCGACGACCTCACCCGGCCCGCGCTCGCGCGCGACGTCTTCTCGTACTTCCACTATCCGGCGATCCTCGGGATCATCCTGTACGCCGTCGCCGCCGAGAAGACGGTCGCCCACCCGGAGGATCCGCTCTCCACGCCCGCCCGCGCCGCGCTCGGGCTCGGGTTCGCATTCTTCCTCCTGTCGGCGACGCTCGGGCGCTATCGCGTCCTGCGGCGGATCGCCTGGGAGCGCGTCGCCGGCGGCATCGTGGTGCTCGTGGTCGCCTTCGCGGCGAGCGGAGTCGAGGCGATGTGGCTGCTCGGGATCGAGGTCGCGATCCTCGTCGCGGTCGTCGCCGCCGAGGCCGCGCGCCTGAGCGAGTTCCGCGCCAGCCTGCACGGCCACTAGCGGTTCTCCGAACCGTTACCGAATCGACCCGAAGGCGACCCCCACGCCTCTCGCACCCGTCGGGACACTCGCGGCGACATCCCAACCCGACAAGGAGAGACCATGCGAAGAGGAACGAAGAGGCGCCGCCGCCTGACCCTGGGTCTCGCGGTCGTCACGCTCGCCGGCATCACCGCCGGCGCAGCAGGCGCATGGCACTGGAACGGCGACGGCGACCGCTCGCGGGCGATCGAGAAGCAGATCGACGGCGGCCCGGCGAAGAACGTCATTCTCTTCATCGGCGACGGCATGGGCGAGAGCGAGATCACGCTCGCCCGCAACTACGCGCTGGGCGCGGCCGGCCAGCTCAAGGGAATCGACGCGCTGACCTTCACCGGCGACGTCACGACCTACTCCGTCCAGGAGACCAACCCCCTCGTGCCCGACTACGTGCCCGACTCGGCGGCGACCGGAACGGCGTGGGCGACCGGTGTGAAGACCTCCAACGAGCGCATCTCCACGAGCCCCGGCACCGACAAGGATCTGAAGACGATCCTCGAGATCGCCCAGGCCCGCGGCTACGCGACCGGCAACGTCTCGACCGCCGAGATCACCGACGCGACACCGGCGGTGCTCGGCTCCCACGTAACCATGCGCGGTTGCCAGGGCCCGGCCAACATGGCGTCCTGCCCGCAGGACCTGAAGGCCGCAGGCGGACCCGGCTCGATCAACGAGCAGTTCGTCGACCACGGCATCGACGTGATCCTCGGCGGCGGCGAGAACCGCTGGCTTCAGACGATCCCGTTCGGCGGGGGCGCCGGCGGCAACGTCGAGGCCTACGCCCAGAGCAAGGGCTACACGCTCGTGAAGACGAACGCGGCGCTCCAGGCGACGAGCTCGAAGAAGGTCCTCGGGCTCTTCAACCCGGGGAACATGGTCACCGAGTGGAACGGGACGCCCGCCGCGTCGGTTCGCACCGGCCCGCAGCGCTGCAACGAGACGTTCCGCTCCACGACCTCGCCGGCCGAGCCTCGGCTCGTCGACATGACGACCAAGGCGATCTCGCTCCTCGAGAAGGTCGCGAAGTCGAAGAAGGGCGACGAGGGCTTCTTCCTCCAGGTCGAGGGCGCTTCGATCGACAAGCAAGACCACGCCGCCAACCCGTGCGCCCAGATCGGCGAGACGGTCGAGTTCGACCGGGCCATCCAGGCGGGTCTCAACTACGCGAAGACGCATCCGGACACGCTCGTGATCGTCACGGCCGACCACTCGCACACGAGCCAGATCATCCCGCAGCCCGGCGCGAGCCCCGGCCTGACGAGCGTGCTGATCGGCTTCGACGCGGCCCCCGGCCAGACCACCTGCGTCATCCCGAACGACGGCCGCGCGTCCACGGCGCCCGGCTGCATCACGGTGAACTACGCGACGAGCACCAGCAGCTCGCAGAACCACACCGGCGCGACCGTCCGCGTGGCGGCAGTCGGCCCGCAGGCCGCGAACGTGCTCGGCCTGGTCGATCAGACGGAACTGTTCGACATCATGGAACGCGCGCTGCGCTACTAGCGCTCGAATCCAGCGGCGGGGGCGGTTCTTCGGGGCCGCCCTCGCCGTTTGTACGGACCGGCCGAGCGGGTATCTCGACAGGGCTATAGTTCGCCAGTCCCGTCGTCTCCTCGAAGGAGTGACGCTCGAGTGAAGGCACTTTTCCGGCTGCCGAGCGCGGCCGCAGTTCACGACAATCCGTCCGCCGAAGAGCTCCAGCAGATGACGGCGAAGATGCCGAACGCCCGCTGGACGAAGTTCGGAAACCTGAACCTCGAGACGCGCGTCGTCTCCCGCTCCACCGCCTCGACCTTCGTCATCACCGACGACCCGGATCCGGGCATTCCGCGCACGATCTCCACGGAGGACGCGGCCGAGTGGATCGACCGCCAGGACGCCTACATCGCCGAGCGCGAGATGATCGTGATCGACGGCTATCTGGGCGCGCAGCCCGATCTGCGCACGCCCGTCCGTCTGTTCATGGAGGCCGCGAACGCGAACATCGCCGGGATGCAGCAGGAGCTGCTCTTCCCCGTCGAGGATCCCGAGACGTTCGAGCCCGAGCTCGTCGTCATCTACACGCCGAACCTCGAGGCGCCGGGGATGCCGGACGACCGTCTGATCATCGTCGACCTCGAGCAGGGCGTCACGCGCGTCTTCAACTCCGACTACTTCGGCGAGTCGAAGAAGGGCTTCCTCCGGATGTGGAACCGCCTGGTCTACGAGCGCGGCGGCCTGCCGCTGCACGCCGGCTGCAAGATCATTCCTACCGAGCGCGGCGACCGCGTCGGCCTGATCGTCGGCCTGTCCGGGACCGGGAAGACGACCACGACCTTCACGCGCCAGAACGGATCGCTGCCCGTGCAGGACGACTTCGTCGCATGGCTGGCCGACGGGCGCGTCTCCGTGACCGAGCACGGCTGCTTCGCGAAGACGTTCAACATCAACCCCGACGACGAGCCCGCGATCTACGCGGCGGTCACGCAGCCGCACTCGTACCTCGAGAACGTGTCACAGACCGGCGACGAGGTCGACTTCTACGACACCTCGTACACGAAGAACGGTCGCGCCACCTTCCCGTTCGAGGTGATCGAGTCGGCATCGACGCGGCCGATCGACGACGCGCATTTCCTCCTGATCCTGAACCGCAACGAGAACATCATCCCCGCAGTCGCGAAGCTCGACGGGCCGCAAGCAGCGGCCTTTTTCATGCTCGGAGAAACCACGGGAACAAGTGCAGGCGGCAAGGCCGAGGAGGGAAAGTTCCTCCGCGTGCCGGGCACGAACCCGTTCTTCCCGATGCCGCACGACCTGCAGGGGAACCGCTTCCTCGAGCTCGTGGCCGAGCATCCGCTCGAGGTCTTCCTCATGAACACGGGCTCGGTGGGCGGCAAGGCCGACAACGAGCGCGCCAAGAAGGTGCGGATCAGGCACTCGTCCGCGATCGTGAAGGGCATCGCCGAGGGCACGATCACGTGGGAGACGGATCCCGACTTCGGCTACCAGGTCGCTGCGTCCGTGCCGGGAATCGGGCCCGAGGATCTGGACGTCCTCCAGCCGCACCGGCTGTACGAGGCGCAGGGCCGGCTCGACGAGTACGAGGCGATGGTGAAGCGCTTCAAGGCCGAGCGCCGGGAGTTCTTGAGCGACTTCCCGAGCCTGTCGGCCGAGATCATCGCCGCGGTCGGCTAGCTAGCAGGCGAGCACGCGCTCGTCCTCGCGTGTCCAGCCGTCGGGCGGATCGCAAGGAATGAGCTCGTCGGGCGTGCCCTCGCTCGGATCGATCCACAGCGACCAGAAGGAGATCGTCCCGCTGCCGCAGTTCACGTCGTACTGGCCACCGGCGACGGCGGGCTCGATGTCGTCGGCCGACCGTTCGAATGCGAACCGGCCGTAGACCACGTTCTGGCCCTTCCGGCCGCCGCGCACCTGCACCGCAAGCGGCCGCAACCGGTCGTTCTGCGCGTGCCGCTTCTCGATGTACGCCGCGACTTCCCCCGGACCGTACGCCGTGTTCACGAACCCGCCGTTCGGATCACGGACGCCGTCGACGAACCACCGGAAGTCGTATTCGTCGTCCGCGTTCAGCCCCGAGTTCATGCCCCTCCCGTGTTTCGGCGCCGCGAGCAGCGCCTCGGCGGCGTCCGAGTCTCCCGCGGTCCACGCCGTCGCGAAATCGTTGATGAGACCCGCGACCTGTTCGGGCTTGCAGCCGGGCGGGCGTCCGACGTCGCTGAGAACGATGAACTCGGCGGGGACCACCTCCGCGGCCTGCGGAGCGGTCACTGCAGCGCGCTCATCCGAGCCGCAGGCAGAAGCGAGGCCGGCAAGCGCCAGGGTGATCGAGGCGAGTACGCCTTGCCTCATGGACTCATATTGGCCCGGTGAGGTTCGGATCGCAGGATAGATACCCCCTAAGGGTATGATGGGACGGTGGCTTCCGGATCCACCGTCGAGCTGACCGTCGAGGGAATGCACTGCGCCGCGTGCGCGGTCACGGTCGAGAAATCGCTGAACTCGCTCGACGGCGTCGAGGCGTCGGTGAACCTCGTAACCGAGCGGGCCTCCGTCGCGTACCCGCCGGACGTCGCAGTGGAGGATCTCGTCGGCGCGATCACCGGCGTCGGCTACGGCGCGCATGTCGCTCGTCCTGAGGAGCCCGAGGCTCCCTCCCCGCTTCGGCTGCGGCTCGCGGTTGCGGTCACGCTGACCGCGCCGCTCGTCGTGATCTCGATGGTCTCGGCGCTGCACTTCTCAGGCTGGGAGTGGGTCGCGCTCGCGCTGGCGACGCCCGTCGTCTTCTGGTGCGGGACCGGGTTCCATCGCGCCGCGCTCGTCGCACTGCGCCACCGCGCGGCGAACATGGACACGCTCGTCTCGCTGGGGACGCTCGCCGCGTGGACGTGGTCCGTGGCCGTTCTCCTGACCGTCGATTCGGCGGACACGTACTTCGAGGTCGCCGGTGTGGTGACGACGCTGATCCTCCTTGGCCGCTACCTCGAGGCGCGGGCCAAGCGGCGCTCCGGCGCCGCGTTGCGCGCGCTCGCCAAGCTCGGCGCGAAGGACGCCCGCGTTCTGCGCAACGGCGTCGAGGTCGGGATTCCCGCCGAGGAGCTCGTCGTCGGCGACAGGTTCGTCGTGCGGCCGGGCGAGAAACTCGCCGCGGACGGCGTCGTCGAGGAAGGCGCCTCGGCGCTCGACCAGTCGATGCTCACCGGCGAGCCCGTTCCCGTCGAGGTCGAGCCCGGCTCCGTGGTGGCGGGCGGGACGATCAACACCTCCGGGCGGCTGGTCGTGCGCGCAACGCGTGTGGGCGCCGATACAGCCGTCGCGCAGATCGCGCGCCTGGTCACCGAGGCGCAGGCCGGCAAAGCGCCCGTGCAGCGGCTGGCCGACCGGATCTCCGGCGTGTTCGTCCCCGTGGTCGTGGCGCTCTCGCTGGCGACGCTCGCGGGCTGGCTGATCGCGACCGGCGATGCGAGCGCGGCGTTCACGGCCGCCGTCGCGGTGCTGATCATCGCGTGCCCCTGCGCCCTGGGCTTGGCGACGCCGACCGCGCTGCTCGTCGGGACGGGCCGCGGCGCGCAGCTCGGAATCCTCATCCGCGGCCCCGAAATCCTCGAGCGCACGCGGCGCGCGACGACCGTCGTCCTCGACAAGACCGGGACGGTCACCGAGGGCCGCATGGAGCTCGTCGAGGTTCACACGGTGAACGGCGCGTCGCGCGAGGACGTGCTCCGGCTGGCCGGTGCAGCGGAGGACGGCAGCGAGCATCCGATCGGGCAGGCGATCGCTCGCGCGGCGCGGGCCGAGCTCGGGTCGCTGCCCGACGCAGAGGATTTCGTCGCGAGCGCCGGGGTCGGCGTCAGCGCCACCGTCGAGGGCCGCAAGGTCACCGTCGGTCGGGGCACGGGCGGCGTCGAGGTCGCGTGGGATAGCGAGCCGCGCGGGGTGCTCGTCCTCGCCGATCGCGTGAAGCCGACGAGCGCCGAGGCCGTGGAGGGCCTGCGCGGGCTTGGGCTCGAGCCGATCCTCCTGACCGGCGACAACGAGACCACGGCGCGCACCGTCGCGGACGAGGTGGGGATCGAGCGCGTGATCGCCGGCGTCCTCCCGGACGGAAAGGCCGCCGAGGTGCGACGGCTCCAGGACGCCGGCCAGGTCGTGGCGGTCATCGGCGACGGCGTGAACGACGCGCCCGCGCTGGCGCAGGCCGACCTCGGACTTGCGCTCGGAACGGGGGCCGACGTGGCCCTCGAGGCGTCCGACCTGACCCTCGTTTCCGGCGACCTGCGCGCAGCCGTCGACGCGATCCGCCTGTCGCGGCGGACTCTCGGCACAATCAAGGAGAACCTCTTCTGGGCCTTCGCCTACAACGTCGCCGCGA
Source organism: uncultured Thermoleophilia bacterium (assembly GCA_963716435.1). Taxonomy (GTDB): domain Bacteria; phylum Actinomycetota; class Thermoleophilia; order Gaiellales; family Gaiellaceae; genus CAVRUF01. Next base: position 1,227,016 of record OY970312.1, on the reverse strand, counting down.
TCCCGCTCGCGGTCGCCGGCCTGCTGAACCCGATCGTGGCCGCGGCCGCAATGGCGTTCTCGAGCCTCTTCGTGGTCACCAACTCGCTGCGACTGCGCCGGTTTCGCAGCGTCCGAACGGAAGGAGCGACATGAGCGAGACCGGCTATGCGGCCGACAAACAGTCCCTGATCACGCGGCTCCACCGGATCGAGGGCCAGGTGCGCGGCATCGAGCGGATGATCGAGGACGACCGCTACTGCATCGACGTCCTCACCCAGATCTCGGCGGCGACGACGGCGCTCGATTCGGTCGCGCTGAAAGTGCTCGACGACCACGTCTCGCACTGCGTCGCCGGCGCGATGGCGTCCGGCGATCCCGGCGCCGCGGAGGAGAAGACGAAGGAGCTGCTCGCCGCCGTCCAGCGCTTCGCCAACACGCGCTAACCCGCTTGAACCCTGGGGAGACTTCGGCACGCATTCGTCACAGTTCGTGACAGACACGCGCGCCTTTTCGGGTTACGCTCAGTCGCGTAGGCGGGAGGGACAGGGACACCCGAAGTAACACGGGCGCGCGTGTGACGTTTAAGCGACCTGCCAGGTGTCCCCGGCATGGAGCAGCGACTCGAGATCGCCCGGGCCCTGGGATTCAACCGCGCCGGCGAGCTGGCCCGCCAGGAGATCGTCGTACGTCGGCCGCTCGACGGCGCGGAACACGCCGATCGGCTGCGGGCCGGGAACCGGATAGCCGAGCCGGCCGAGCGCGAACGCATGCGTCGGTTGCTCCGCGGCGACGTCGTGCACCATCAGCGCGTCCTCGCCGACCTCCGCGACCTCGACCAACTCCGCTGCACCGTCGGTACCCAAACGAACCCCCCGCTCGCCCTCGGCGCCGAAGCGGATCGGCGCACCGTGCTCCAAGAGAATCCGGTTCTCCTTCGCCTCGCGCACGTGGTCGAACGCGCCGTCGTTGTAGACGTTGCAGTTCTGGAGGATCTCCACGAACGCCGTCCCCCTGTGCTTCGACGCCGCGCGCAGCGTCTCGGTCAGATGGGCGCGGTCGGTGTCGATTGAGCGCGCCACGAACGTCGCCTCCGCGCCGAGCGCGACCGAGATCGGGTTCAGCGGCCAATCGATCGACCCCATCGGCGTCGGCCCGGTCACCTGGCCCACCGGCGACGTCGGCGAGTACTGCCCCTTCGTCAGCCCGTACACCTGGTTGTTGAAGAGCAGGATCCGGATGTTCACGTTGCGCCGCAGCGCATGCAGCAGGTGGTTGCCACCGATCGACAGCGCGTCGCCGTCGCCGCTCACGACCCAGACGGACAAGTCGGGCCGCGACACCGCCAGGCCGCTCGCGATCGGCGCGGCGCGCCCGTGGATCGAGTGCATTCCGTACGCGTTCAGGTAGTAGGGGAACCGCGCCGCGCAGCCGATGCCCGACACGAACACGAGGTTCTCGCGCGGAACGCCGAGCTCCGGCAGGAAGCTCTGCATCGCGGCCAGGATCGCGTAGTCGCCGCAGCCCGGGCACCAGCGGACCTCCTGGTCGGACTTGAAGTCCTTCGCGGTCAGCACGGGCAGGCCTTTCACAGCATCGCCTCGATCGCCTCGGCGAGCCTCGGCGGACGTGAACGGCACGCCGCGCACGCGGTTGTAGCCCTGGGCGTCCACGAGGAACTCGGCCCGGATCAGCTTCACGAGCTGGCCCAGGTTGAGCTCCGGCACGAGCACCCGGTCGTAGGTGCGCAACACGTCGCCAAGGTTGCGCGGGAACGGGTTCAGGTAGTGCAGGTGCGCCTGGGCCACGGCGCCGCCGCCGTCGCGAACCCGGCGAACGGCCGCAGCGATCGAGCCGTACGTGCCGCCCCAGCCGAGCACCAGGAGCCGCGCGCCTTCCTGGTGGTCGACCTCGAGCTCGGGGATCGAGTCCTCGATCCCGGCCACCTTGGCCGCGCGGATGCGCACCATCAGGTCGTGGTTGTCGGGGTCGTACGAAACGTTGCCCGTGCGCTCCTCCTTCTCCAGGCCGCCGACGCGATGCTCGAGCCCCGCAGTTCCGGGAATGGCCCACTGCCGCGCAAGCTTCTCGTCGCGCACGTACGGGAGGAACGTGTCGCCGTCGTTCGGCTCGGTCGCGAACACCACCGGAATCTCGGGGATCGCCGCCGCGTCCGGGACGAGCCACGGCTCGGACCCGTTGGCGAGGTACGCGTCCGACAGGAGGTAGACCGGCGTGCGGTAGGTGAGGGAGATCCGCGCCGCCTCGAGCGCCATGTCGAAGCAGTTCCCGGGCGTCGACGCGGCCAGCACGGGAACGGGCGACTCGGCGTTACGCCCGTACAAGACCATCAGGAGGTCCGCCTGCTCCGGCTTCGTCGGCATTCCCGTTGAGGGCCCTGCGCGCTGGATGTCGAGGACGAGCAGCGGCAGCTCGAGCGTCACCGCGAGCCCGACCGCCTCGGCCTTCAGGACGACGCCGGGGCCGCTCGAGGTGCAGACGCCGAGCGCGCCGCCGAAGCTCGCGCCGAGCGCGGCACCGACCGCGGCGATCTCATCCTCGGCCTGGAACGTCCGCACGCCAAAGCGCTTGTAGCGGGCCAGCTCCTCGAGGATCCCGGACGCCGGCGTGATCGGGTACGCGCCGAGAAAGAGCGGCAGGCCCGACTTCTGGCCCGCTGCGACGAGCCCCATGGCGAGCGCCTGGTTCCCGGTCACGTTGCGGTAGGTGCCGGGCGGCAGCGCGGCCGGCTTGACCTCGTACTGAACGGCGAATTCCTCGGTCGTCTCGCCGAACGCGTAGCCGGCGCGGAAGGCCTTCACGTTCGCCGCCGCCAGCTCGGGCCGCTGGGCGAACTTCTTCTCCAGGAACGCGACCGTGCCCTCGGTCGGACGGCTGTAGAGCCAGGACATGAGCCCGAGCGCGAACATGTTCTTCGAGCGCTCGCCCTCGCGCCGCGTCAGGTCGAACTCCTTGAGCGCCTCGAGCGTGAGCGACGTCAGCGGCACCGGCTGCACCTGGTACTCGGCGAGCGAGTCGTCCTCGAGCGGATTCGCCGGGTAGCCCGCCTTCTGGAGATTGCGGTCGTTGAACGCGTCCGTGTCCACGATCACCGTCGCGCCCTTGGGCAGGCTGCGGACATTCGTCTTCAGCGCCGCTGGGTTCATGGCGACGAGCACGTCCGGCGCGTCGCCGGGCGTGAGGATGTCGTGGTCGGAGAAGTGGATCTGGAACCCGGAGACGCCGGGCAGCGATCCCGCCGGCGCGCGGATCTCCGCCGGAAAATCAGGGAGCGTCGAGAGATCGTTCCCGAAGAGCGCCGTCTCGCTGGCGAAGCGCCCGCCGGTGAGCTGCATCCCGTCCCCGGAGTCGCCCGCGAAGCGGATCACGACCCGTGCCTTCTGCTCGACCGGTTTGGCCACGACTGCGAGGTATAGCGGAGCGGCCGGTTGAAAGGAATCAGGCGCGCTGCACGCCGAGCGTGACCGTGCCCAAGTAGCCCTGGTCGGCGGGGGCGACGTTCACGATCGTCGTGCCACCGCTCTGGTTGAAGATCTGGTCGTCGGCGTTCAGCTGGTCGGGGGTGCCGCGCTCCGCGTATGGCTCCTCCCCGTAGACGGCGGCGGTCGTCTCGTCGTCGAAGAAGAGCTGGCCCGTGTGCACCTCGCTCGTCCCGATGTGGACCTTCACGTGCACGTGGACGGCGCGGCCCATGTACCAGCCGGGATACACGGTGGCGAACTGCGCGAGGCCGCCCCCGTCGGTCATCTGGATGCCGCGCAGGAACGTGCCCTCGCCGCCCTCGACGCCGGAGTAGGCGCCCTCGGCGTCGCAGTGCCAGACGTCCACGGCCGCATCCTTCAGCGGCTCGCAGCTCGACGCGTCGACGACATGGACGCGCAGGGCGAGCGGCGCGCCGTCGCGGTCCTCCGTGATGTCCGAGCGCACGAGGTCGAGGTCGAGGTAGTACGGGCCCTCGGTCAGCTCGGGCATCAGCGTGCAGCTCGGCGCGCCGGCGCCGGTGGAGGCCGCGGCCGCGGTCGCCGCCTGCTTCGACCCGTTGCCGCAGCCGGGAATCAACGCGACGATGCCGAGCCCGCCCAGCCAGGCGAGGGCGCCGCGTCGTGAGATTCGCTGTCCGTCCATGCCGGACAGTGTTCCCGCCGAGCCTTAAACGGCGGGTAAGAGTTCGATCGCCGGCAGGCCGGGATCGGGAACGGCGGCGGGGTGCAGCAGGTGTCCGAGCTGGCGCACGCCGTCGGCGAGCCGCGGCGCCGGCCGCGAGAAGTACGCGTCGCCGTCCACCGCGACCGTGCGCACCGGCAGGTCGAGGCCGGCCGCGCGCTCGGCGGCCTCCTCGGCATCGAAACCGCACGGGGCGACGACGACGAGGTCGGGTCTCGCGGCTCGGACGTCCTCCCACGTGACCGGATGCGACGGCTCCCCCGCCTCGCCGAGCACGCACTCGCCGCCGGCGCACTCGACCATCTCCGGGATCCAGTGCCCGGGGCAGAACGGCGGGTCGATCCACTCGGCAACGAAGACGCGAGGGCGCCGCCGGCCCGCGACCATCTCCTCAACCGCGGCGATCTTGAGCCGCATCTCGGCCATGACTTCGGCGGCGGCCTCGCGCGCGTGAAGCTCGTCTCCGAGCTGGAGCACGGTGCCGGCGACGTCGTCGAGCGTCCGCGGGTCGAGGGAGATCACGCGCGCGTCCACGGGGCAGGCAGTCGCGAGCTCGCCGCTCGAGACGGCGCAGACCGCGCAGAGATCCTGGGTCACGATCACGTCCGGGCGCAGCGAGTCCAGGAGGTCGGAGTCGACGGCGTAGAGCGAGCGCCCGTCGGCGATCTGGGCACGAACCGCGCGGTCGATCTCGACGCTCGACAGCTCGCGCAGGTCGATGCGCGCCGCCGTGACGACGGGCAGCGCGGCGACCGCTTCGGGCCACTTGCACTCGTCCGACCGGCCGACGAGCGAGCCGCCCAGCCCGAGGTCGGAGACGATCTCGGTCGCGCTCGGAAGCAGCGAGCAGATGCGCATCGCCTCCGAGCCTAGACGCTCATCCGACCGTCTCCCGAGCGCCTGCGCCCATCCAGACCAGTAACGAAACCGTCACGGGACTGCGCCAACTTCGCGCCAAACAATCCCAAGTTGCAGACTGCAACTATCTCGGAGTGCCCCGATTGCAGGGGTTTTGGGCCGATTTCGAGCAAGTAACAGACTGTTACTTGTCGTCGGAAGCGCCGGAGTGGTCAGCAGCCGGCAGGTGAGAGCGGGCGTAGCGGTCGGTGAGCGGCGCGGCCGTTGCTCCGTGCACGAAGACGCTGATCAGCACGGTGACGAGGACGGTCACGAAGATCGTCGCCTCACCCTCGAGCAGCGGCTCGTCGATCACGAGGATCAGCACGAGCAAGATCGACGCCAGCCCGCGCGGACCGAACCAGCCGAGGTACGCGACGGTCGAGCGGTCGAGGCCGGTCCCGCGCAGGGAAACGGCGACCGGCAGCATGCGCAGGACGGTCAGCGCGAGCGCCGCGAACGCGAACGTCTCCCACGTCGCCGCCTGGAGCAGGTCGACCGCGAGCGTGCCGAGCGCGAAGAAGACGAGCAGGCTGAGCAGCTGACCGACCTCCTCCGAGAACTCGAGCGCGTCGCGCGCGACCGCCCGGGCCGCTAGACCGAGCGCCATCCCCGCGACGAACGCACCGATCAGTCCGCTGCCGCCGATTTCCTCGGAGCCCCACCAGGCGAGCAGCGCGAGCGAGGCGACCGAAAGCTGCTGGAAGACGCCGGTCATCCAGCCGCGCTCGATCGCCCGGCGCAGCAGCATGCCGCCGACCGCGCCGACGGCAACGCCGACCACGATCCCGTAGCCGAGCTTCTCGAATGCGACGTTCAGGAAGTGCGTCTCGTTGAGCGCCGCGTCAGCGGCGAGCGCGGCGAAGACGGTGAAGAACGGAACCGCGAGCCCGTCGTTCAGCCCGGCCTCGACGTTCAGCGCCTGGCGCAGGCGCAAAGACAGCTTGGGACTCTGAACGACGACCGCGCCCAGCGCCGCATCCGTCGGCGCGAGGAGGGCGGCGACGAGGAACGCCTCCCAGAACTCGAGCTTGCCGCTGAAGAGGCCGAGCGCAACGAGCCCGCCCAGCACGATCGTGATCGGCAGCCCGATCGCGAGCAGGCGCAGCGGCAGCCTGCTACTCGACCGAAGCTCCCTGAAGTCGATGCGCGCGGCGTCCGTGAAGAGGAGGAGGACAAGCGCCAGCTCGGCGACGCGGCGCGGCGTCTCGCCCACCTCGACGACGGCCGACTCGCCGACCGGGAGAATGTCCGCGCCGAACGCAGCGGTCAGCACGCCCGCGGCGACGAACACCATCGGCGCGGTGACCGACGTCCCGTCGAGCCGCTTCGAGACGAGCCCGTAGAGGACGACGACGCACCCGAAGACGGCGAGGGCTACCACGGCTGCGGAGTCTGATCGGCACGCACCTAGCCGGCAAATCGAGCCGCCGGCCGGAACCGCGTAAGCTGAGGCCGTGGCCATTCGATACGAAGTCGTGACCTCGAGCCGGATGGGCAAAGAGCGCGTCCACACGTACTCCTCCGACGGTGAGATCGGCGCCGGCGACGTCCTCCGCGTGGCCGGGCGCGACTGGCTCGTGTCAGGAGTCGCGGACGGAGATCCACCTCGTGCAGTCGCGAGACCGGCCCGCTACCGGCTGCGGATGCGCCATCCCGACGGCCGCGAGGAGCTCGGCGCCTTCCGCCGCTACCGGCCCGACGCGCCGACCGTCGGTCACGGATTCACGACGATCGAGGACGGCGCACCGGTCAGCTGGCAGGTCGGCCAGGAGCTGCTCGCGAGCGACGAGGAGGACGAGCCTTACCTCGAGCTGGTCGCCGAGCGCGACTACAGCGAGTTCGACGAGCTTCCCGTCCACGAGCTCGAGCACGCCCAGGAGCCGGACACATCCCAGGCGGCCGCGGCGCTAGCCCGCGCCGAGGAGGCGGGACTCGCGGTCGAGCTCGTCGCGCTCGAGGCGGGCGAGGAGGCCGACTGGGACGGCGCCGCGTCCTACATCGACGCGCTGATCCTCGAGGAGATCGAGGACGACCTGCTCGAGCTGTGCGGCGTCAACCCGAACGCCGACGAGCGCGACACCTGGCTCGACACGGTGAAGGAGCGTCTCAGCGCTGATCTGACGCGTTTTCGCACCGACGTCCAGGGCGCCCACGCCGAGATCCAGGTCTGGGAGTTCCGCGACGGCCGCGTCTTCGCGTCGGTCGGCGCGATGGAGGACGAAGGCGACCCTCTGAGCGGCCACGGCTGGATGTGCCGCCTGCTCGACGCGAGCGCGCTGGGCGCCGCGGGTTTCGCGCGGGTTCGCAAGGCCGAGCTCTCGCCGGCCTTCGTTCGCTACTTGACCGTGAAGTCCGCGTACATGCCCGCGGCGTAGTGCCCGGGCAGGTTGCAGACGAGCGCGTACTTCCCGGCGGGAAGGTCGAGGTCGAGCGTCGCCGTATCGCCGGCAGGAAGGTCGGCCACCTCGTCGATCGCGTCGGCCTCGTCGGCTTCGCCGTTCGGCAGCCCGAGGTTCGCGGCGCCCTCGTCCGTCTTGATGACGACCATCTCGTGCATGAGCTTGCCCTCGTTGGCCACGTCGAACGTCACCGCGCCTGCGGAGACCTCGGCGGGCACCGGCGTCATCGCGTACTCGGACGGCTGGCCCATCGTCACTTGAACGGCTCCTTCGTCCCCGGCGTCCGAGCCGCCGCATCCCGCCAGGGCGAAGGCAACGAGTCCTACGACGATCAACGGGACGATTCTCATGGGGCGAGTCTCGCGGCGGCCGGTTTCCTCGTCATCGGGGGCCTCGCGTAACTCCGCTCGGTGAGAAGTACTGAGCTTCCGCTCGAGCAAGGCCTGCAGGCCCCTGATCAGGAACACCGGGCCCAGGATCGCGCAGGTCACGATCTCGACCATGCGGCTGTTGGCGAGGACGAACTCGACCATCCGCCCGAGGAGCGCCCGCGCCTGCGTCGGCGAAACGAGCACCAGCACCGCCGGGCCGTAGTACGGGATCAGCTTCGACGACGATTTCGGCGGCGATCAGCGTCGGCACCCAGCCGGATGCGATCCGGTCCGCGCGGGCGCGGGTGGCCGCGTGCTTCTCCGGCGAGTCCTTGCCTGACCGATGCACGGTGCGGCGCGCTCAACAAGAATGGCCACGACCCCGAACAAGGTGGCAGCCGTGGCCCTGAAGCATCCCAAGATTCCGCACGTCCACAACGAGGAGCTGGCCGTCGCGCCGATCTTCTCGCTCGAGAGCCAGATCATCCCGCGACATCGCATCCCCGACGGCGAGCTCGCCCCGGACGTCGCCTACCAGATCATCCACGACGACCTGATGCTCGACGGCAACGCGCGCCTCAACCTGGCCACGTTCGTCACCACCTGGATGGAGCCGCAGGCCGAGAAGCTCATGGCCGAGTGCTTCGACAAGAACATGATCGACAAGGACGAGTACCCGCAGACCGCGGATCTCGAGATGCGTTGCGTGAACATCCTCAGCCGCCTGTGGCACGCGCCGGACGCCGACGAGGCGACCGGCTGCTCCACGACCGGCTCGAGCGAGGCGGCCATGCTCGGCGGCCTCGCGCTCAAGCGCCGCTGGCAGAAGGCGCGCGCGGCCGCCGGCAAGCCCGCGGACAAGCCGAACATCGTCATGGGGATCAACGTCCAGATCTGCTGGGAGAAGTTCGCCAACTACTGGGACGTCGAGATGCGCCTCGTCCCGATGGAGGGCGACCGCTTCACCCTCTCGGCCGAGGAGGCCGTAAAGCTCTGCGACGAGAACACGATCGGCGTCGTCGCCATCCTCGGCTCCACGTTCGACGGCTCCTACGAGCCGGTCGAGGAGATCTGCGCCGCGCTCGACGCCTTCCAGGATGAGACGGGCCTCGACATTCCCGTGCACGTGGACGGCGCCTCGGGCGGGTTCGTCGCACCGTTCATCGATCCCGATCTGCCCTGGGACTTTCGCCAGCCGCGCGTCGCCTCGATCAACGCGTCGGGCCACAAGTACGGGTTGGTCTACCCCGGCGTCGGCTGGATCGTCTGGCGCGACGCCTCGAAGCTCCCCGAGGAGCTGATCTTCTGGGTCAACTACCTCGGCGACGACATGCCGACCTTCGCGCTGAACTTCTCACGGCCCGGCGCGCAGGTCGTGGCGCAGTACTACACGTTCCTCCGACTCGGCTTCTCGGGGTTCGCCCGCGTCCAAGGCTACGCCCGCGACGTGGCGACCAAGCTGTCCGCGCAGATCGCGGAGCTGGGCCCGTTCGAGCTCCTGACCAAGGGCGACGAGCTGCCCGTCTTCGCGTTCAAGGTGAAGGACGAGATCACGAACTTCACGGCCTTCGACGTGTCGGGCGCGCTACGCGAGCGCGGCTGGCAGCTCCCCGCGTACACGTTCCCGGCAAACCGCACCGACCTGGCGGCGCTCCGAGTCGTGGTCAAGCGGGGCTTCAGCCACGACATGGCCGACCTGCTGATCGCGGACTTCAAGCGCCAGCTGCCGAAGCTCGAGAAGCTGCCGGCGCCCGTGGAGAACTCGGAGACCGGGTCGAGCTTCAGTCACTAGCCGGCAGGAGCAGCACCGACCCGACCAGGAAGCACAACCCGCCGAGCGACGTGAAGCCGTTCGCCCAGATCAGGTCGAGCTCGCTGCCCGTGGACGGGACGACGTAGCCCGCGACCGCGGCGATGCCGAACGCCACGCAGCCGGCGAAGTTGATCGCGGCAATCCACCAGTCGAGCGAGCCGCGCAAGGAGCGCACCACCTGGAGGGCGAGAAAGCCGGAGAGGAGGAAGCAGATCGAACCGAAGGCGTCCGGCCTCCAGACGAGCCGGTTGTAGTCGTCAGCGTCGAGCGCGACCTGCATCCCGCGGAACGTCGTCACGTTGAAGAAGAGCGTCCCGAGGAACTGGATCGCGCTCGCCCACCAGTCCTTGCCGCGCGACCGGCCGCGAACGGCACGCGCCGACGTCCGCAGCTGAAGCGCGGCCGCCGAGGTGAAGAAGATCGAGCCGACGAAGAACGTGATCCCGGTGATCCCGGACCCGACCGCGGCCTCGTAGCCGGGGAACGGCGCGACGAGGAAGCACGCCGAGCCGATCGCGAACAGGACTCCGGTCCACCACACCGAGCGCCGCGGCGCCCACCACACGCTCACGGAGCGACGGGCACGAACGGAAGCAGCTCGTCCTGACCCTCCTGGACGACGCCGTAGTGCGACTCCGGCACCTCGATCCATGCGCCCGGCAAATCCCCCAGCGGTTCCGACACGATCAGCCGCGTCTCGTCGCTCAGCTGATGGAAGAGCGGGTTGTCCGGATACAGCTCTCGGAGCGTGTCCACGCGCTCGCTGTAGAAGAGCGTCCGCGAATCGTGCTCGCTCGAGTAGCGGAACGCCCAGACCTTCGTCCCGTCCGTCGTCGCCACGGTCATCTGGATCGGATGCTCGACGCCGTGGCGGCGGCCCGTCTCCTCGATGAAGCCGACCGCCTTCGCGACCGCGCCAGGCGGATCGTCCTCCAGCCCGAACGTGAGCGCGAGGTAGAAGAACGTCTCCGTGTCGGTCGACCCCTCGATCTCCGCGAAGAGCGAGGGGTCGACGGCGAGCTGGAGGTCGCGCTTCACCGTGTGGAACTCGTGGATCGCGCCGTTGTGCTGCCAGAGCCACTTCCCGTGCCGGAACGGATGGCAGTTCGTCTGCTGGACCGCGGTCCCGGTCGCCGCCCGGATGTGGGCGAAGACGAGCCCCGAGACCGTGTGCGCCGCTATCTGCTTCAGGTTCCGTTCGTTCCAGGCGGGCTCGACGCTGTGGTAGACGGCCGGCGTCTCGCCGACGCCGTACCACCCGATGCCGAACCCGTCACCGTTCGTTGTCGTCGCGCCCATCCGGGAATGGAGGCTCTGGTCGATCAGCGAGTTTTCGCGGCCGTAGAGCAGCTCCTCCATGAGAACCGGTGTTCCTGAGTAAGCGAGCCATCTGCACATGTCGATCTCCCTTGGCTAGAGCAGGACCACGAGGCCCTTGTAGAGGAACAGCACGCCGAACCCGAGCCCGACGACGATCTCGAGCATCCGGCTGTTCGACATGATCCATTCGGTCATGGCGGCGAGCAGCGAGCTCGCCTTCTTGGGGACGAGCATGTAGATGAGCGCCGGCACGTAGTAGACGCTCAGCATGATCGCCAGGCCGAACGCGAGTGCGATGACTGCCTCGCCGGTCGAGACATCGGCCGCGGCGACCTCCTTCACGGCGCCGCCGAAGACCGCGATCGCGTCGAAGTTGATCACCTGGACGGCGATGCCCGCCACGAAGAGCATCGGCAGCTTGGCCGTCGCGATCTTGTCGGCGCGCGCACGCTGGGCGGCGTCCTTCTCCGGGCTGTCCTTGGAGAAGATCGCGATCACGCCCGTCGCGCTGAAGACGACGCCGAGGAAGACGTCGAAGTACGCGCCCGCGTCTCCTCCGTCGTCGAAGATCCCCGACGCGAGCACGACGACCGCGATGAGGATGTCGAGGAACGCCGCACCCGCGACGAACATCCACGCCGACGGCAGCGGCCGCGACGACTTGCCGAGAATCAGCGCCGAGACGACAAGCGCGATCGGCGCCGCCGCAGCCGCGGCGACGCCGTAGATCGCAACCTGGACGAGGAGCGAGCCCATGGGTTATTCGCGCTTCATCATCGCGAGGGCCTCGAGCTCGAAGTCGACGAAGTGGTCGCCGGAGACGTCGACAATCGCCTCCTTGATCGTCCCGCCCGTGAAGGCGTACGGGCTCGCGCCGGCGTAGTCGTCGGTGATCGGCGACGCCGGATCCTTGCCCACGTTGAGCCCCTCGCCGACAAGCGAGAAGTTCCCGGGCTGGGTGATGATCTTCCCCTCGCCCACCTTCTCGTCGTTGATGAAGAGCGACAGCGTCCCGGTCGTCGGCATGCCGTCCCCCTCACGCTCGAATGCGGCCGAGAGCAGCACGTCGCCGGTCGGGATCTCCTTCGTGGACTCGATCGTCTGCACCTTCGAGCCGACGAAGTTGTAGACGTACTTCAGCTTCTTGTCCTTCACGTAGAGCGCATGACCGCCGAACGCCGAGCCGTGGGAGAAGAGCACGCCCTCGGCGTCCGCCGAGTCGACGTCCAACCCCACGGTGATCGAGTAGTTGCGGTTGCGGACGTTCACCGCGGCCGTCTCCGGGACCTCGGCCGCGCCCGGGTAGTAGACGTAGCGGTCGCGCGGCGGCGCCACCTGCGGCCTCGTCGGGTCGGCGAGCACCTCGACGGGCGTCTTGTCGAGAAGCGGCAGCCCCTTGTACATCCCGGCCAGATGGAACCAGTGGTTGATCATCTCCTGGAGCTTCACCGGGTTGTCCGCGGCGAGGTCGTTCATCTCCGTCCGGTCCTTCGTCGTGTCGTAGAGCTCCCAGCGGTCCTCGTCGAAGTGGCCCCAGCCGGCGATCGTCGGATGGACGCTGACAGCCTTCCAGCCCTTGTGCCACACGGCCCGTGAGCCGAGCATCGAGAAGAACCCGCTCTCCTTCGGCGTCGGCGCATCCGCGCTCTCGAAGGTCGACTTGAAGCTCACGCCCTCGAGCGGGATCTGCGTGAAGCCCTTCACGACCTCCGGCATCTCGATCCCGAGCAGGTCGTACATCGTCGGGACGATGTCGGTGGCGTGGAGGAACTGGTCGCGGATCTCACCCTTGGCCTTGATCCCCTTGGGCCAGTGGATGACCATCGGGTCGGCCACGCCGCCCTCGAAGTTGTAGCGCTTCCACATCTTGAACGGGGTGTTGAAGGCCCAGGCCCAGCCGACCGGATAGTGGTTGTAGGTGGACGGCGAGCCGAGCTCGTCGAGGTAGGCCATGTTCTCCTCGATCGTGTCCGGGATCCCGTTGAAGAACTTGTTCTCGTTGACGGAGCCGTTCGGGCCGCCCTCGCCGCTCGCGCCGTTGTCGGAGACGAGCACGACGATCGTGTTGTCGAGCTCGCCGAGCTGCTCGAGGAAGTCGAGCAGCCGCCCGATCTCGTTGTCGGTGTGCGAGAGGAAGCCGGCGTACACCTCGGCCATGCGGCAGAAGAGCTTCTTCTCGTCGTCGGAGAGCGAATCCCACGGGCGCACCACGTCGAGCGGAGGCCACGGCTTGCCGTCGGTGCTCTTCTCCTCGGCGTACGAGTTGATGTCGGAGAGGACGGCGTCCTCGGGGAAGATCCCGAGCTTCTTCTGGTTCGCGAAGACCTTCTCGCGGTACGCCTCGTAGCCCTCGTCGAACTTGCCCTTGTACTTCTCGATCCACTCCTTGGGCGCATGGTGCGGGGCGTGCGTCGCGCCCGGGCAGAAGTACATGAAGAACGGCTTGTCGGGAGCGATCACCTTGGCGTCGGTGATGAACTCGATCGCCTTGTCGGTCAGGTCGACGGTCAGGTGGTAGCCGTCCTCCGGCAGCGACGGCTGCTCCACGGGATGGTTGTCGTAGACGAGGTCGGGATACCACTGGTCCGTCTCGCCGCCGAGGAACCCGTAGTACCGCTCGAAGCCGCGACCCACAGGCCAGTTGCGCTTCGTGGACGCCAGGTTCATCTCGTCCGCAGCGACGAGATGCCACTTGCCGAGCATGTAGGTGTTCCACCCGCGCTCGCCCAGAACCTCGGCGATGGTCGCGCACTCGAACGGGATGTGCCCGTTCGCGTTCGGGTAGCCGGAGGTCGCCTCGGCGATGCAGGCCATCCCGTTCGTCGTGTGGTTTCGCCCGGTGAGGAGCGACGACCGCGTGGGCGAGCACAGAGCGGTCGTGTGCCAGTTCGTGTAGGTCAGGCCGCCCTTGGCGAGCTTGTTGATGTTCGGCGTCTCGATCAGCCCGCCCCACGGCTCCATGGCCGAGAAGCCGGTGTCGTCGAGGACGATGTATAGGACGTTCGGCGCGCCCTCCGGAGCGACCGGCTGGAGATACGGCGCCCAGTCGGGCGTCGAGTCGCGGTCGTCGATGTTGATGATTCCTTTGAACGGCTTGGTCATGACGAAACCTCCTTCGGAAGCCTGGGAAGCGGCTCTTCCCAGGTGAGCTGAATCGCGAGGACACGGAACGTAAAGCCGGCCGCGACCGAGATGAGCGTCGCAGGCCAGATGGAGAGTCCGAGCTCGTCGCAGCCGATGTAGACGAGGCTCGTGAGGACGGCGGTTCCGACGAACCACTCGCCCCGGGTGAACTGCTGCGGCGTGACGCCCGAGGTGAGGTCGATGAAGAAGCGCCCGGCCGTGGGCCCGACGACGCCGATGAGGACCGCGCCGACGAGCGGGATCCCGGTCTCGAGCGCCTTGTTCACGCCGATCGCCGCGTACCACGGCAGCGAGAAGGCGGTGAAGTAGACGAAGAGCCCGTCCCGGAACTTCATCTCCGGCTTGTAGTGGAGAGCCAGCGCGAGCAGACCGGCCGAGACGGTGAGGATCACGTACCAGGGGTTCGTGAGCGCCGACGGGATGTCGTTCAGGAGGACGTCGCGGCTCACTCCTCCGCCGATCCCGCCGACGACGGCGATCGCGACGATCCCGACGACCGTGTACTTGCGGTAGTGGCTCGGCCGCAGGCAGAGGAGCGCCCCGGCGAACGCGTTCGTCGTCGCGGCGATCAGGTCGATGGCCGTGAAGCTGCCGATCGACCAGTCACCGAACGTGTAGGCGAAGAGCGTGCTCATGCGGTCCCTCCTGTGTCTTCGGCGTGGTAGGCGGCCAGCAGCCGCTCCTCCTCCTCGTGCTTCGGGAACATGAAGAAGACGAGCGCGGCGCCGGCAAGCACCGCGACGAGGCCGGCGGTGTACGCCCACTGGTCCCCCTCGAGGAACGACTGCGTCGCGGCCGCCGTGATCGACGCCGCGTCGGAGGGATGCTGCTGGGCGAGGGCCTCCGCGCTCGAGAACGACTTCGTGAGCGCGGCCTGGGTGCTGGCGGTCACGTCGTCGGACGCGTCCGCGGCGGTCATGGCGGACGCGTAGCCCGCGGTGAGAAGCGCCCCGAAGATCGAGGTCATGAGCGCGCCGCCCAGATCGCGCTGGAGATCGGCGGTACCCGACGCCATCCCCGCGCGCTGCACCGGCACCGAGCCGGTCAGCGAGTGCGACGCCGGAGTGCCCGCGAGCCCGACGCCGACCCCGATGAACACGTAGGCGATCGCGACCTGCCAGTACGGGCTCCCCTCCTTCCAGAGGAAGAGCATCGACGCGAACGCGAGCGTGAGCGCCACGTACCCGCAGAGGAGAGTGAAGCGGGCGCCGTACGCGCCGACGAGCTTCGCCGAGCGCGGCGCCACGAGCACCATGCAGACGACGGCCGGGAGGATTGCCGCGCCGGCCTCGAGCGTCGAGTAGCCGAGCACGTTCTGGAGGAACTGCTGGCTCACGAACGCCGCGGCCATGAGCGACCCGAACACGATGATCCCCGCGCAGGCGGCGACCCAGAAGACACGGCGTCCCGCGACGTCCAGCGCGTAGAGCGGGTTCGAGGCCCGCTTCTCGCGGAGGTAGAACGCGATCGTGGCGGCGAGCGCGAGGATGCCGAGCGCGATCGCCGCGGTCTCGGCGTCCGGCACCGGAGCGAAGTTGATCGCGAGGATGAGCGCACCCACGAGGACGACCGAGAGAATCCCGCCCAGGTTGTCCACGGGATCGTCGGTCTCGTTCACGTGCGCCGGCACGAAGACGATCGCCATGAAGAGCGCGACCGCGACGAGCGGCAGCGTGACGAGGAACACGGAGCCCCACCAGAAGTGCTCGAGCATCGCTCCCGAGATGAGCGGCCCGAGCGCGGCGATGCCGCCGCCGATCGCCGACCAGAGTGCGATCGACTTCGTCCGAGGCTGGCCGGCCCAGAGCGCCGTGATGAGCGCGAGCGTCGTCGGGTAGGCCATCCCGGCGGCAACCCCGCCGAAGACGCGGGCGCCGAAGAGGATCCACTCGTCCCCCGCGTAGGCGGCGAGAAGCGAGGCGGGAACCGAGAGCGCCATTCCCAGGATGAGCAGAAGCTTGCGCCCGTAGCGGTCGCCGACCGCGCCGAGGTAGAGCACGGATGCGGCCAGGCCGAGCGAGTACCCGACGGCAATCAGGTTGAGCGAGGTCTGGGAGGCGTCGAACGCGGCGCCGATGTCCGGCAGCGCTACGTTCGCGACGGAGAGGTTCAGGTTCGCAACGGCAGCGACGCTGATCAGCGAGATGAGGACGAGGCCCGCTCGTTCGGGTGCGTGTCCCCCGGCCGGATTCGGCGGTGTGGTGGCCATGGAGATCCCGGTCACGGAGCGCGCGGGCCCGGCGGCCCGCGCGCCCGTGGCCTCTACTTGTCCGCTGCTTCGAGCCCGATGGCGACCAGATCCTTGGCGTGGATCCACTCGTCCGCGAGAGCGGTGCCCCCGGCGGCGGCGATCGCATCGCGCAGCGGGATCAACCAACGGTGCTCGATCAGGGCGATCCCGGCCGCCGTGCCGTTCGGGATGACGTCGGCGATGTACCAGGCGTCCTCCTCGTCGATCATGTGCCCGTCACCCTCGAGCGCGGCCTCGGCGCCGGCCATCGCGCCGGCCTCCATGCCTTCCTCACCGTCCATGCCCACACCGATGAGGGCGCCGATGACGGCGCCGAGCTCGATGCGGTCGTCCTCCGTGAGATCGCTCTTCTGGAGCACGATCACGTTGCCCTCGTCGTCCTTGTGGACGGCCATCAGGTCGATCAGGCGGATGAGATCCGCGTCTCGCAGCCGCTCGAGCTCGGCGAGGATCGATCCGTCGAAGTCGGGATCGTCGAAGCCGATGACGAGCATCTGCACAGGTCCGATTGACATTTTCGTTCTCCTCTCGCTCGGCTAGGCGAGCAGCTTGGCCTTCTGTACCTCGAACTCGGCGTCGGTGAGCACGCCCGACTCGTGCAGCGCAGCCAGGTCCTTCAGCTGCTGGATCTTGTCGTCGGTCATGCCGCCGGCCGGTGCGGCCGCCGGGGGCGGAGGCGGAGCCGCTGCCGCGGCCTGCTCTTCGGCTGCCCGGTTGGCCGAGTTCGCGCCGGCCTTGCCGGCCACGTACGCGGTTCCGCCGACTACGGCGGCTCGTGCAATGGGTCGTCGTCTGACAAACATCGTGTCTCCCTTCCTAGGAACTTGTGTCGCAGTCGAGATCGTCGATTGCCTGCTGGCCGGCCGCGCCGATCGTGCTGATTCCGGCGGTGATCGCCTGGATGCTTCCGGCCGACGGGAAGTCCGCGAGCGCCGTCGAGAGCGAGGCGGCCGAGGCCTGGAGCTCGCCGACATCCGCCGAGGTCACGTCCTTCGCGGCGTCCGCAACGTCCTTGGCCGAGTCCACCACGTTCCCGATCGCCTCTTGCACGTCGTCGAGCGAGGTCGAGGCGACGTTGAGGTCCTTCACCGCGGCGACGGAGGCCTTGAAGTCGTCGAGCGCCGAGCAAAGCTGCTCTTCCGGCGTGGCAGAGCTGCCGCCGCCGCAGGCCGTGAGGCCGGTCATGACCGCGAGGGCAAGGGTGAGGAGCGCCAAGAGCCCGATCGTTCGCATTCCAACGCATCTCCTGCTTGCGGCGGCCGGGCAGCGCCCGGGTGGGAGGAAGTCCCACAGCGTGAATCTACGTCATATCGTCGAGCCGATGGCGTCGGTCCTCCGGCTGGAATAGGATCGCCCTCCCGACGGAAGGTGGAGACCCTGCGACCGTGGTGGCACAAGAGCAAGGACCCGGCCCCGGCCGAGGACGAGGTCAACCGCCAAGACTCGGTCGTCGTCGAACTCGACGCCGACGCGCTCGACCGGCTCTCCATGGTCTTCAGCGCGCCGCGCTGGCTGCGCGACCTCGGGCTCGCATCCTGGTTCCTCGTCGGCGTCGGGCTGCTCCTGTTCGGCCTCGTCTGGCTCCTCGGCGTGACGAGCGAGATCACGATGCCCGTGACGGCGGCGTTCATCGTCGCGTCGGTCGCCTCGCCGATCGTCACGTGGCTAAGCCGGCACCGCATTCCGCGCGCACTCGGCGCCGTCATCGTCCTGCTCGGCCTGCTCGCGATCGCCCTCCTCGTGCTCGCCCTCGTCCTGGGCGGGATCGTCTCGCAGACGGGCGAGATCGGCTCCACCGCGAGCGCGGCCGGCGACAAGGTCCAGGGCTGGATCACGGACGCCGGCGTCGGCTCCTCGGGCGCTTCGTCCGCGAACAGCCACACACAGGCGGACGTGCCGAAGATCCTCGGAACGCTCCTGTCCGGCGTCGTCAACGGCATCTTGGGGCTGACGAGCCTCGCGTTCGGCCTGTCGTTCGCGCTGCTCAGCCTCTTCTTCCTGCTCAAGGACGGCCCCTACATGCGCGAGTGGGTCAACCGCCACGTGGGCCTGCCGCACCAGGTCGCGGACACGATCACGCGCAACATCGTGGTCTCGCTGCGCCGCTACTTCGGCGGGGTCACGATCGTCGCCGCCTTCAACGCGGTGGTCGTCGGCCTCGGCGCGGTCGTCCTCGGCGTCCCCCTGGCGGGAACGATCGCCGTCGTGTCGTTCATCACCGCGTACGTGCCCTACATCGGCGCGTTCGTGGCCGGCGCGTTCGCGGTCATCATCGCACTCGGCTCGACCGACGTTCAGACGGCGATCTTGATGCTGATCATCGTGCTGCTGGCGAACGGGCTGCTCCAGAACATCCTCCAGCCGATCGCCTTCGGCGCCACACTCGGACTGAACCCGCTGGTCGTCCTGATCGTGACCATCGGCGCCGGCTGCCTCTTCGGAATGATCGGGCTCGTGCTCGCGGCGCCGCTCGTGTCGGCGGGCGTGCACATCATCTCCGACCTGAACGCCGCGAAGGCCGCCGCCGAGGCCGAGCTGGCCGCCGCCCCGCCTGAACCCACCACGAGCTGATGGCGGGCGCACAGGCAGCCGTCCTCCCGTTCGAGGACCCGTCGCGCAAGAGCCGAATGCGCAAGGTCGTCGGGTGGCTCGTCGGGATCGCGCTGGTCATCATCGTCCTGAACCTGCTCGGCATCGACGTCATCGCCTGGTTCGATCAGCTCTGGGACCAGATCAAGGAAGTCCCGATCGGCTACATCGTCGCGGCGCTCTTCTTCCAGACGCTGCAGACGCTTTTCGCCGGCCTCTCCTACTACGGGATCCTCAGCGCCGCCTACCCGGGCCAGGTCAAGCTCGCGCCGATCGTCACCGCCTACGCGGTCGGCGTGGCGATGAACAACTTCCTGCCGGCGAACATCGGGACGTTCGTGACGCTCCTCATGTTCGTCGCGCTCATCCCGGCGTGCACGTTCGCCGGCTCGATCGCCGCCTACCTCGTCCAGAAGATCTTCTTCACGATCGCCGGGACGTTCGTCTACCTCTATCTCTTCCTCTCGGTCCCGGGCTCGTTCGACCTGAGCCTCGGGAACGTCCACAACCATCCGGCGCTCGTCCTCGGGATCGTGGTCGGCATAGTCATGTTGCTGATCATCGTCGGCCGCATCTTCTGGCGGCAGGTGAAGAAGCTCTGGCTGCAGGCAAAGCAGGGCGGCGCGATCCTCTCCACGCCGAAGCGCTACCTGACCCGGGCCTTCCTGCCGTCGTTGCTCTCGTGGACGTGCAAGCTGATCGTGATCGGGATCTTCCTTGCGGCCTTCGCGATCCCGGTGACCTTCGAGTCGATCATGTGGGTGACCGGCTCGGGCTCGCTTGCGAACGTCGTCTCGGTGACACCTGGCGCCGTCGGGATCACACAGGCAACCAACGCGCTCGCCCTCGACGCCTGCTGCAACGTGCCAAACAGCCAGGCGGTCGCCTACTCCACGGCGCAGCAGCTGATCACGACCGCGTGGAACGTGCTCGTCGCACTCGTCCTGGTCGTGTGCGTCTTCGGCTGGACAGGCGGCAAGGTGCTCGTCGGCGAGTCGTACACGGGCGCGAAGGACAAGGTCGCCGAGCAGAAGGCCGCGCGGGCCGAGAAGAAGCAAGCCAAGCGCGAGGCCCGGGACGACGATGCGCACAGGCTGCGCGACAAGCTCCACCGGCACAAGCCGGACAAAGCCGAGACGCCGCCGGAGTAGGAACGAGAAAGCCGCACGCCCCGTACGGCTTTCTCGTCCGTGAGTGGTTCCTTCCTACTTGCCCTTGCAGAAGGCGATGTGGTCGCTGTCGGTCGCATCCGAGATGAGACCCCAGCCTTCCGTCAGGTTGACGGTCGCCGAGAGCCACAGGATGTAGGCGCACGGCTGGAGCGCGGTGATGTTGAAGAAATGACCGCCCGGAGGTGACGTGGCCTGCCCGCCTGCAATTGCCGGGCTGATCGGCGCCGGCGGAGGCACGCCCTGGCCCTCCAGCGAGACGCTCACCGAGTCCAGGTACGGGTGGTAGGCGGTGAAGAACGCGTGCAGGTCGTTCTTGAGCTTGTCGCAGCCGGTGGCCCCGGGTGCGAAGAGCTCGCCGATGTCGAGCGAGCAGACGGTCTTCGTCGTGACGTCGCCGCCTGCCCATTCGGTGTGCCGCGTGTAGGTGTACGCCGTGTTGCTGAACGCGATCTTGTCGAGCTGGTTCGAGCTGACGGGGGACCCGCCGAGCACCTTGCGCGCCTCGCAGTAGATCCGGTACTTCGGGGCCTCCGACCGCTTGGCCATCGGGACGCTGTCGCCCGCCTTGAGTCCCGGCGCCGGGACTCGCAGGTCGAACGCCTCGTTCGTGAACTTCCGAGTGTCGAGCGCGACCATCCCGGCCGCGCTGCGCACGAAGCGGCCGCCGCCTCCGATGACGAAGCTGTTCTCCCGGGGCACCTCGATCCAGCCGCCGGGCTTGACCGGCGTGTTGACCGGCACGACGAGCGGCGGCCCGAACTGCTGCGGGATCGTCGCCATCGCGCCCGGATTGTTGACCCAGTAGTCGGCCGAGCCGAGCGTCCAGAACGCCCCGTTCCAGTACCAGAACTGGAGCTGGCCGATCTTCGTCGCGGCCACCATTGCGGCCACAACGTCCACGGCCGCCGCGGGGCCGGGGAACTTGGCGACGCGGAACCGGTACTCGACCGCATCGATCGCCGTCCCGTCCGGGAGGATCCCGTCGAGCGGAATCGTGCGCGTGAACGCGTAGCCTCCCGCCGTCGTCGTCCCGTCGGCCTGGAAGTCGCCGTACATCGAATCGACGTGGTAAGCGCCGACGTGCGTGAACAGCGGAATCGTGTCCGGCGGCGGGCAGACGATGATGCAGAACCGCCGGCAGCGCAGGTAGCAGAGCCAGTGGCAGAGCTGAATGCAGAACCGCCCGAGCTCGAGCCGCCTGACGATCGTGGCGAACGCCTTCGCGTCGCCCTTGTCGAGCGCGGCGCCCAGCTGCGCCATCTCGGCAGGCTTCTTTCTCAACACCTGCGTCGCCTGCGCGAACGCGAACGCCTCCTTCACCGGACTCCCGATCGTCTCGAGCGGGAACTCCCGGCAGAACGTCATGCAGACGAGCACGCACCGCCAGCTGCAGAACCATTCGCAGTAGAAGTGGCAGAACTGGAGAAGCCCGGCCTTGGCGATCACCGCGCGGAGCTTCTCGGGATCCCCGGCCTGCGACGCCGCGGCGGCTTCGTCGAACCCGTTCTCGAGCAGCAGCCCGAGCGCGTGGCCGGCGGTGTGCAGCTCGGCCGCGAGACTCGGCCGCTCACGGATGTTCGGCTCGCAGATCCACCGGCACACCAGCCGGTAGCGCACGAGACAAACCCAGTGGCAGAAGAAATGGCAGAGCGGACCCAGCTCGTACCGCTTGGCGATTCGCTGGAACGCCGCCCGGTCGCGCTTCTCCACCGCCGCCGCGAGCTGGACGACGAGCTTCTCGTCCGACGTGATGCGGACGATCGCCTCTGCAAGCTTGCGCGGATTCGGCCGGGCGAGCTGCTTGGGCGGCGGCCCGCACAGCTCGAAGCAGAGGAGGACGCACTCCTTGCTACGCAGCCACCTGCAAACGAGGTGGCAGCGAGGCAGCAGCCTCGCTTTCTTCAGTCCGGCCTGGAATGCCTTGGCGTCCGCTTTGCGGAACGCCTCGAAGACCGGCTTGAAGGTCCGCTCGTCTTTGGCGAGCGGACCGATTGCCGCAGCTTCCTCGAAAAGATCGCCCAGAAACTCCTGCTCGAAGTTCTGGTCTGCCATAACGGCCCCCTTCCTACGGGTACGAAATCGCCGCAGGGTGCCGCAGACAGGGCTGCTATATCACCAGGTATCAGATGTGTCAAGACGGCCGGAAAGCGTCTCCGGCCGACTCGGATTTACCACTTGGAGCGGCGGCCCTTGCGGCTCGTGTAGACGACCTTCGCACGGGCGCTCTCCATCCCTGACTCCTCGAAGCGCTCCTTGTGACCGAGTCGCCCGGCGGCGCGGCTCGTCTCGGCCTGCTGCTCCGGGAGGACGTAGGTGATCGCAATGCCGTCCTTCCCCGCGCGGCCGGTGCGGCCTGTGCGGTGGAGGTAGCCCTTGTCCTCCTCGGGCGGGTCGTAGTTCACGACGTGCTCGACGTCGTCGATGTCGAGGCCGCGCGCGGCGACGTCGGTGGCGATGAGGACGGAGACCTGGCGCTTCTCGAACCGCTCGAGCGAACGCTGGCGCGCCGCCTGGGACATGTCCCCGTGCATCGCGACCGCGTTCACGTCATGGCGGCGCAGCCGCGACACGAGGCGATCGGCTCCGCGCTTCGTCCGGACGAAGACGAGCGTGAGCCCGTCGTCGTTCGCCTTCAGGTGCTCGACGAGCGTCTCGAGCTTGTTGCTCGGCGTCACCGAGATGAAGCGGTGCTCGATCTGGCCGGCTTCACGCTCGGGGGGCATCTCGGCCTCGAACTTGGACGGGCTGGACGTGTACGACTGCGCCAGCTCGCCGACCTCGCCGTCGAGCGTGGCGGAGAAGAACATCGTCTGGCGGTTCTTCGGCATGCGGCGGACGAGCTTGTCCACCTGAGGCTTGAACCCCATGTCGAGCATCCGGTCGGCCTCGTCGAGGACGAGGATCCGGACCTTGGAGAGGTCGACCGCGCGCCGGTTGGCCAGGTCTTCGAGCCGGCCGGGCGTGGCAACGAGAATCTGCGCGTTCTTTGCCCCGGCGGCCTGGGCGCCGATCGAGACGCCGCCGTAGGCGACGCCGACCTTCAGGCCCTTGGCCGCAGCCAGCGGACGGAACTCGTCGGCGACCTGCTGCGCGAGCTCTCGCGTGGGCACGAGGATGAGCGCGCTCGGGCGCGCATCGCTCGGAACGGTGCGCTCGACGATCGGAAGCGCGAACGCCAGGGTCTTGCCCGACCCGGTCGGCGACTTCGCGAGAACGTCCAGCCCGGCGAGCGCATCCGGGAGGACGATGGTCTGAATCTTGAACGGCTCGGTGATCGAGCCGGCCGCTAGCGCGCGGACCACTTGGTCCGAAACGCCGAGCGCGGCAAAGGACTGCTGTGACATTGCTCTACTCCTTCGGTGTCGAGACTTGCCTACCTCGAAAATCCCAAAGGAGGAACGAGAAGCTCATCTCACGGCCGACCCGCTGTCGGCCTGTCTTTCACAAAGTAGCAGCAGGCCCGGTTTCTGCCAGTAAATCCGGGCCGCCTGTGCGGACTTCAACAAGCGTTAACACGCCGACCACGTCCGCTCAATCGTTCCGTACAGCGCCTTGACTATCCGCGGATACACCTGTCGGCGAGATGGACAACACATCCCGCCCCGGTGCCTGACATGGCCTCTATCGATGTCCATGTCCAGGCAGAGACCGAGCGCCAGCGTGTCAACACGTGGCGCATCGAGCGGCTGATCGACTCCGGCTACGACCACGAGTCGGCCCTGCTCATCGGTATCGACACGAGTATCGACCTACACCTCGCGATTGACCTCCTCAAGCGCGGGTGCACGGTCGAGAACGCGCTGCAGATCCTGTTCTAGCGGCGCGTGCGATGTGGGACGGCTTCGGCGGCCGTCCCACATCCGAATTTCTCTACGGTTGCGTCATGGCCCGGCAGGTCGCACTCCTCCGCGGAATCAACGTCGGCCCCACGACGGCGGTTCCGATGGCCGGGCTCAAGGCGTCGTTCGAGGCGCTCGGGCTCACGGACGTGGTCACGTACGTGCGCAGCGGCAACGTCGCCTTCTCGGGGAAGACCACGGCCGGCGCGCTCGAGAAGCGGATCGCCGCGGACTTCGGCCGCACCTACCCCGTCGTCGTGCGCACCGCCGCCGAGCTGCGCAAGATCGCCGACGCGAGCCCGTTTCCCACGGAGGACGGCAAGCGGCTCCACGTCGTGTTCCTGAACGGACCGCCGAAGGCCGCGAAGCTCGACCCGGACCGCTCGCCCCCCGACCGGTTCGAGGTGGTCGGCCGCGAGATCTATTGGCATGCGCCCGACGGCGTCGGCCGCTCGAAGATCACGATCGACTGGTTCGAGAAGAGCCTCGGCGTCCGCGGCACGGCGCGAAACTGGAACACCGTGCTGAAGCTGATCGAGCTGACGGAATGAGCCTCACCCAGTACTACACCGCAACGACGCTCGACGGCTTCATCGCCGATCCGAACGACTCGCTCGACTGGCTGTTCACGCGCGCGCAGGAGCCGGACGGCTTCCTGAAGTACGAAGCGTTCATCGCCGAGGTCGGCGCGCTCGCGATGGGACGGACGACGTACGAATGGATCCTCGACCACGAGTTCTCCGGCAAGGACGCGTCCGAGTGGAAATGGCCGTACGACATCCCGTGCTGGGTCTTCACGCACCATGAGCTGACGGTCGTGCCGGGCGCACAGGTCGAGTTCACGAGCGGCGACGTCGCGCCGGTCCACGCGGCGATGCAGGCCGCGGCGGGCGAGCGGAATCTCTGGGTCGTCGGCGGAGGAGACCTGGCGGGCCAGTTCGCCGAGGCCGGGCTCCTCGACGAGGTGCTCGTGTCGATCGCCCCGGTCACCCTCGGCGCTGGGAGGCCGCTCCTCCCGCGCCGCATCGAGCTGAAGCTCGAGGAGCTGGGACAAAACGGCGACTTCGCCGCGGCCCGCTACTCGGTCGTGCGCTAGGAAGCGGTCCAGCCCTCGCGCGCGAGCGTGAACTTGTGTCCGGACTTGTTCGAGCACGCGAGGCCCGCTTCGCTCGACTTGCACGTGATACCGGCCTTCTTCCACGTTCCGCCGTAGGCGAGCGTCGGCGCGTTCTTGTCGTAGACCGTGTCCCCCGCGCACTGCGGCTTCGCCGGGCCGCCCGTGGTGATCGTGAGCCCGACCCAGTCGTACGGGCAGCCCTCGGTCGGCTCGGGAACCATCCCGCTCAGGACGTCGCAGCGCAGCGTCCCGCCGTAGAACGCGCAGCCGATGTTCTTGGACGGCATCTTGAACACCGGCGTGTCGAGATCCGGGTAGCCGAGCGCGCGGCAGATCTTGACGATCTCCGCCTCGGTCTCCGAACCGCACGCGATCCCGGTCCCGGAGGTCTCGATCGTCCAGGCCTCGCCGTCCCAGTGGAGGAACACCTGCTCGGTCTCGTAGCAGTACTCCACTCCGGGCTTGCAGACCGACGGATCGGGGACGGCGAAGACCTGCGCGTAGTTGTTGCGGCAGCGCTGCACCTTCGCCTTCACGACCGTGAGCTTGGGCGCCGCGCCGTCGAAGGCCTCCTTCAGCACCGGGAGGAACGCGGCCGATTCGCACGGCGCGCTCGCAGCGGTGGTCGTGGTCGGCGGCGGCGGGGCCGGCGCCGTCGTGGTCGCCGCAGTCGAGGCCGAGGTCGTCACGGTCACCGTCGCGGGGGCCGCGCTCTGCTTGTCTCCGCATCCCGCGGAGGCGAGGGCGAAACCGACGGCCAGCGCCACGATGATGGGCCCGCGAAGCATGCGGCCAGTATGACCTTCGCGGTTAGCTCTTCGCGTTCTTTACGGCCCACTCGAGCGCGTTGTCGGCGACCGCCTCCCAGCCGTCCTGAGCCACCGTCCAGTGCGAGCGGTCGGGATATTCCTTCAGCTCGACGAGACCTGTCTTGTACTTCTTGACGTTCGAGCGGGTGACGCCCGCGGGGACGACGTGATCCTTGCCGCCGGCGAGCAGGAGGAGCGGCGCGCGATCGGCCTTCTTGAAGTCGATCTTGAACACCGACTTGGGACTCAGGTTCGCGTTCGCGCCCTCCATGAAGACGTGCCCGACGCCGGGGATCGCGTAGGTCTCCCAAGCCTTCTGCGACTCCTCCTCGGAGAGCAGGTTTCCGAAGGCGTACTTGAACTGCTTCGGCGTGAACGGGACGGCCTTGCCGCGGTTCGCCGGGTTGCGGATGATCCCCCAGGACGACTTGATCGTCGAGAACGGCAGCTTGAGGACGCCCTTTGGCTGCGCCGCGTCGACGCCCACTCCGGCCGCGCCGAGGCCGCGGTTCAGCATCAGCTGCGTGAAGAGGCCACCGAACGAGTGGCCCATGATGATCGGCGGGCTCGGAAGCGCGCGGATCGCCTGCTCGTAGCGGTCGGCGACCTGCGCGGCGGTGAGCCCGGCGAGCGCGGACGGGTCCCGGCGCAGATCCTCTGGGGAACGGTCGAAGGCCTCCGACCAACCGGGCGTGTGCACCTCGTGGCCCTTGGAGCGGAAGCGCTCGGCCCAGCCCTCCCAGCTCTTCGGCGTCATCCAGAGGCCGTGGATGAGAACGATGGGATGTTTCGCGGATTCAGCGGGCGCTTCAGTCATGGCGGCTCCCTCCAGTAGTGTCGCGACGGTGAAGACCTGGGCCGGGATCGCCTCGTCGTTCGCGGCTGCTGGGCTGCTCGGCGTCTTGCATTACGCGGACGCGGGCGCCGTACCGCAGTTCTTCGTCGGGATCGTAGCCCTAGCGCTGCTCGCGTGGACCGTGGGCGTCGGAACCGAGTCGGTCGGCTCGCGCTTCGGACCCGCGGTGACCGGCGTGCTCCAGTCGACCCTCGGGAATCTGCCCGAGCTCTTCATCGTGATCTTCGCCCTGCGCGCCGGCGAGGTCGTGATCGCGCAGACGTCGATCCTCGGCTCGCTGCTCGCGAACGCGCTCCTCGTCCTCGGCCTCACCATCATGGCCGGCGCCTGGCGCTCGCCCGACGGGGTCATGCGCTTCGGCGCCCGCCTTCCGAACGACACGACCATGCTGCTGCTGCTCGTCGTGTTCCTGATCAGCATCCTGAGCGTCTCGCTGACCGTCGGGGACAACGCGAGCGACAACGCAGAAACGATCTCGGCGATCGGCGCCGTCTTCATCCTCCTCCTGTACGCCGCCTGGCTTTGGAACTACCTGCGCGCGGGCGCCGGACAGGAACCGGCGCTCGAGCACCCCGACGGCCCGCCGCTGCCGTTCAGGGTCGGGGTCGGCGTACTCACAGCGGCCGGGATCGCGGCTGCGTTCACATCGGAGTGGTTCGTCGCCGCGATCGACCCGGCCGTGACCGAGCTCGGCATCTCGAAGGCGTTCACCGGCCTCGTCATCGTGGCCATCGCCGGGAACGCGGTCGAGAACGTCGTCGGCATCCAGCTCGCATGGAAGCGCCGCTACGACCTCGCCATCTCGGTGGTCAAGAACTCGGTCGCGCAGATCGCCGCGTTCCTCTACCCCGCGCTCGTCCTCATCTCGCTCCTCTTCACGAACCACCTCACGTTCGCGGCGCCGAACGTCGGGCTCGTGCTCGTCGTCGCGCTCGTCTTCGCCGCGCTCGCCATCTGGCAGATCACCGGCGACGGAGAGGCGGCCGGCTACGAAGGCTTCGCGCTCGTCACGCTCTACCTCGTGCTCGCGACGGTCGTCTGGTTCGAGTAACGGCGGTTGCCGAATGCGAACTTCGCCGCCGCCGGTGGGGTTCGCGGAGAGCGATCTCCCCGCTCTTCGCCACTACGCAATGCGTCGCGCGCGGACCGGCCTCGCCGTGCGCTTTGACAAGCACCGGAGCAAGTGACTAAATCGCGCATCGGCGAACTGGGAGGCGACATGACCGAAGGACACGACGCAGCGGCGCAGACTGCCCGGCAGGACGAGGCGGATCTCGCAAAGTTCGGCTACAAGCAGGAGCTCAGGCGGTCGCTCGGCGTCTTCAGTTCGTTCGCCGTCGCGTTCAGCTACATCTCGCCGTCCACCGGCATCTTCGCGCTCTTCTTCCTCGGCCTCACCACGGTCGGCGGGATCTTCTTCTGGAGCTGGCCGATCGTCGCCGCGGGCCAGCTGATCGTCGCGATCGGCTTCGCGGAGCTCTCCAGCCACTATCCGGTGGCCGGCTCGGTGTTCCAGTGGACGAAGTACCTGTCCGGCAAGACCTACTCCTGGTTCGCCGGGTGGATCTACCTCTTCGCCGGGATCATCACGGTCACGTCCGTGTGCGTGACGCTCCCGCTCGCTCTCGTCCCCGCGCTCAACAACATGGGCTGGGATCTCGAGAACAGCCTCACGAACCAGCGCTACATCGCGGTCGTCACGCTGATCTCGATCACGCTCCTCAACATCTTCGGCGTGCGCCTCGTCGCGATCGTGAACAACACCGGCGTGCTCTTCGAGATCCTCGGGATGGTCGTCTTCGCGTTCATCCTGGCGCTCTTCCACAACCACCAGGGCGTCGGCGTCATCTTCGACTCGGCCGGGACGGACGTGAACCTCTCGACGTTCCTCGTCGCCATGTTCATGAGCCTCTACGTGATCTACGGGTTCGACACCGCATCGACACTCGCCGAGGAGACGAAGGATCCGCGCCGTGAGGCGCCCAAGGCCGTCATCGGCTCGGTGATCGGCGCGTTCATCATCGGCGCGATCTTCCTCTGGGCCCTGCTCATGGCGATCCCCGACATGGGCGTTGCGATCTCCGAGGGCTGGGGTCCGGCGCAGATCATCGACGCGAACTTCTCGAACGCGTTCGCGACCGTCTACCTGCTCGTCGTGGCCGCGGCGATCTTCGTCTGTTGCCTCGCGATCCAGACGGCGACGATCCGCCTGGCGTTCGGCATGTCGCGCGACCAGCGCCTGCCGCTCTCCACGACACTCAGCAAGGTGAACCCGCGCTGGCACACGCCGGTGGGCGCGTGCATCGCGATCGGGATCCTCGCCTTCATCCCGATGCTCCAGTACACGGGCGCGGCGATCGTGGCCATCGCGGCGACCGGGATGATCTACCTGAGCTACCTCATGTGTAACTTCGCCGTCCTGCGCGCGCGCATGAAGGGCTGGCCGCGCACGCCAGCGCCGTTCGCGCTCGGCAAGTGGGGCATCCCGATCACGATCGCCGGGATCCTGTACGGCGGGGCGATGCTCATCAACATCGCGTGGCCGCGCGCCTCGACGAACCCGACGCCGAACGAGACCGGCGGACTGCTCGACTTCGGGATCAACTGGGTGAACGACCGGCCCGTCTTCTGGACGGTGGTCATCACCGTGACGATCGTCGGCGCGATCTACTTCCTCGCCGTCCAGCGGAGGAAGCCGTCCCACCTGACGGCGCCCGAGGGCGAAGTCCTCGCGGCCGAGGCCGAGGCGGCGGCAACTCCCGAGTAGCGGATTCGGCTGCTCCGCGGCGGTCGTTCGGGACGGCAACGCTCCGAGCAACCGCCGCGAGCGGCCATACTTCACCCATGGACGCTGACCGGGCACGAGACCTGCTCCAAGCCGAGCGCGAGCGAATCGAGCGCAACCTGACGCGGCTCGGGCGCAACGAGGACGGCGACGCGACCCACGGCACGAACGCCGCCGAGTTGGGAACGGATCTCTTCCAGGAGGAGCTCGACCAGGGTCTTTCCGAGGATCTGCGTGAGCAGCTCGCCGCGATCGAGCGGGCCGAGGAGCGACTCGCGGCCGGGACCTACGGCGTCTCGATCGAGAGCGGCGACCCGATTCCGGACGAGCGGCTCGAGATCGTCCCGACGGCGGAGTACACCGTTGACGAAGAGCGAAACCGCGGGCGCTGACCCCGGCACCCTGGTGTACGACGGCGAGTGCTCGTTCTGCGTCGCGTCCGCCCGGCGGCTGAAGGTTCCGTCCGCATCGCGGCAGGAGCTCGGCCTGACCGAGGCCGACACGCACGGCGCCGCGATGTGGATCGGCGAGGACGGCCGCCGGTCGCACGGACACCTGGCCATCTCCCACGCCCTGGTTGCAAGCGGAGGCTGGCGCGGGATCTGCGGGCGCGTGCTGCTCGTCCCGCCGTTTCGCTGGATCGCCGCGGCCGTCTATCCGTTCGTGGCGCGCTGGCGCCACCACCTCCCCGGGCAGGCATGAACCCGGATCGCCGCAGTGCTCTCCGCGCCATGTACGCGGCGTTCAACGCACGCGACATCGACGCCGTGCTCACGCAGATGACCGACGATGTCGACTGGCCGAACGCCTGGGAAGGCGGACGCGTCCACGGCCATGACGCCGTGCGCGACTACTGGACGCGGCAGTGGGCGTCGATCGACCCGGCCGTCGAGCCGGTGTTCATCGCCGAGCGCCCCGACGGCACGTTCGAGGTGATCGTCCACCAGGTCGTCCGCACGCCCGACGGCACGGTGCTCGCCGAGGCCGACGGCGTCCACGTGTACACGTTCGACGGCGAGCTGGTCTCCCGGATGGACGTCGAGGACTAGAGCTTGGCGAGTTGCTTGCCAAGCGCCTCGAGGCTCGCGACGTTGTGGCCGCTCGCGAAGACGTCGATGTAGGGCAGCGCGGCGTGCATCCCGCGCGCGAGCGGCTCGTAGGCCGGGCTTTCCTGGAGCGGGTTCAGCCAGATGACCGAGTGCGCGAGCCGTGAGAGGCGCGCCATCTGCTCGGCCAGCTCCTCGGGATCGCCCACCTCGAGGCCGTCGGAGCAGATGACCACGACCGCGCCGCGGGCGAGGCCGCCGTGGCCGTACTCATCGAGGAAGCGCTTGACCGACTCGCCGATCCGCGTCCCGCCGTCCCAGTCCACGACCTGCTCGGCGGCTCGGTTCAGGGCCTCGTCGGGATCCGAGCCCTCGAGCGCACGGGTCACGCGCGTGAGGCGAGTCCCGAAGCAGAACGCCTCCCAGCGGCGGTCGGTGCGCAACGCGGCGTGGGCGAACATGACGAGCGCGCGCGAATACGAGTCCATCGAGCCCGAGACGTCGAGCAGCAGGATCAGGCGGCGCGGACGGGTTCGCCGGCGGCGCCAGGCGCGGTCGAGCGGCTCGCCGCCGGTGCGGAAGGAGCGGCGCAGTGTCCGGCGCAGATCCGGCATCCCCGAGCGGGCGGCCTCGCGCCGGCGGGTGCGGCGCCGCGGCACCGCGAGGTCGATCTCGGCCATGAGCTCGGCCAGCTCGGCGGGCGTGCAGCGCGAGAAGCTCTTCTCCTTGAGCGTCTCGACCGGGCTCGCCAGGCCGAGCTCCTGCTCCGCCTCCAGCTCGACCCGAATCGAGATCGGTACACCCCAGGACGGAAGAGGCGGCCCGAAGAACTCCCCGAAGACCGCGTCGTAGACCTCGATCTGCTCGGGCTTGCCGAGCACCGTCGCCCGGCCGGCCCAGTACAGGACCTCCGGGGGAAGGAGCGCAGCCGCGCGGCACAGCTCGGCGATGCGGTCCGGCCCAACCGGGAGCCCCTCGTCGCGCAGCGCGCGCCCGAAGCGGGTGAGCGTCGCGACCGAATCGGGCGCGGCCATCGCTACTCGACGAGCTCGGCCCAGGCCGCGTCGACCCGGGCGAGATCCTCGCGGTTCTTCACGGCCGCGCCGAGCGTCTCGCGTCCGGCGTCGCCGTCCACCGCCGGAGCGCCGAGGAGCTGGAGCGCCTGCGCCCAGTCGATCGCCTCCGCGGCGCCGGGCCGCTTTACGAGATCGAGCGTCCGCAGCTGAGCGATCGTCCCCGCCACGGAACGCGCGAGTGCCGCCTCCACGCCGGGAGCGCGCAGCCGGATGATCTCCGCCTCGCGCTCGACGTCCGGGAACTCGATCCAGTGGTAGAGGCACCGCCGCTTGAGCGCGTCGTGCAGCTCGCGGGTGCGGTTCGACGTGATGATCACGATGGGCGGTTCCTCGGCCGCGATCGTTCCCAGCTCGGGGACGGTCACGGAGAAGTCGGAAAGCATCTCGAGGAGGAAGGCCTCGAACTCGTCGTCGGCGCGGTCGAGCTCGTCCACCAGGAGCACCGCGTTGCCGCCCGCGCGGATCGCCTTGAGCAGCGGCCGCTCGACGAGAAAGTCCGGCCCGTACAGCTCGGACACGCGGTCGGCTGCGGTCACCTCGCCCTCCTGCAATGCGCGGGCGTAGAGGAGCTGGCGGGCGTAATCCCATTCGTACAGCGCCTGCGACGCGTCGATCCCCTCGTAGCACTGGAGCCGGATCAGGTCGGTCCCGAGGATGCGCGCAAGCGTCTTCGCCACCTCGGTCTTGCCGACGCCGGCCTCCCCTTCGAGGAGCAGCGGGCGGCGCATGGCGAGCGCGAGAAAGACGGCGGTCGCGAGCCCGCGGTCGGGCAGGTACGACTCCGCCCGCAGGGCCGTTTCGACTTCGGGGACCGATCCGAAGCGCACCCTCGAAGCGTACGGCATGGAAGGAGGATGGATCGAGCGGCGTCGGCCGGGTATTCTCGATCCCGTTCGGTTGCCTATGCAGGGGCGTCCAAGGAGGCGACTCGTATGTACCCCGCAAGGTTCGAGTATCACGCTCCGTCGAGCATCGAAGAGGCGCTCCAGATTCTCGAGCGCTACGGCGACGAGGGGAAGGTGATCGCCGGCGGCCAGAGCCTCGTCCCGCTCATGAAGCTCCGCTTCGCGTCGCCGACCGCGCTCGTCGACATCAACCGCATCGAGGGCCTCGACACGATCGAGGAAAAGGACGGGTTCCTCACCCTCGGCGCACTCGTGCGGCACAAGACCTGCGAGCACTCGGAGCTCCTGAAGGGTCGCTACGGCGTCATGGGCGACGCCGCGCCGTTCATCTCCGACCCGATCGTCCGCAACCGCGGCACCGTCGTCGGCTCGCTCGCGCACGCAGACCCGCAGGGCGACTGGGGCTCGGTACTCATCGCAGCGGGCGCCCACCTCGAGGTGACCGGATCCGGCGGGACGCGGACGATCCCGATCGACGAGCTTTTCCAGGGGCCGTTCCAGACGAGCATCGCCCCGACCGAGATCGCCACGGCGGTCAAGGTCCCCGACCCCGGCCAGAAGGCCGGCGGAACGTATTTGAAGCTCGAGCGCAAGGTCGGCGACTACGCCACGGTCGGCGTCGCCGTCCACCTCTCGTTCGCGAACGGGACGATCGGCCGGGCGGGCATCGCGCTCACCGGCGTCGGCCCGTCGAACCTCAAGGCGTCGGCGGCCGAGGAGTTCCTCGCGGGCGCCGAGCTCACCGACGAGACCATCCAGAAGGCGGCCGAGCTGACCGCCGAGGCCGCGCAGCCCCGATCGGACAACCGGGGCAGCGCCGAGTACAAGCGCAGCGTCGTCCGCGTCTTCACGGAGCGAGGGCTCCGCAAGGCTGCCGAGACGGCCGGAGCGTAGGAGAAGCCATGACCGATACGGCTGTCGAAACCGGCTCGTACACGACCACCCTGACCGTGACCGTCAACGGACAGTCGCGCTCGGCCGAGGTCGAGAATCGCCTGTTGCTCGTCCACTTCCTGCGCGAGACGCTCGGCCTCACCGGCACGCACATCGGGTGCGACACGTCGCACTGCGGCGCCTGCACCGTCCTCCTCGACGGAACGCCCGTGAAGTCCTGCACCTGCTTCGCCGTGCAGACCGAAGGCGCCGAGATCACCACCGTCGAAGGCCTCGCGCCCGCCGGCGGACTGCATCCGATCCAGGAGGGCTTCCACGAGGAGCACGGCCTCCAGTGCGGCTACTGCACGCCCGGGATGATGCTCACGTCGGCTGCATTCCTGGCCGAGAACCCCGACCCGACGGAGAGCGAGATCCGCTGGGCGATCTCGGGGAACCTCTGCCGCTGCACCGGCTACCAGAACATCGTGAAGGCGGTCCAGAACGCGGCCGCCAAGATGAAGGAAGGGAGCTAGCGATGGCGGCCACCGAAGACCAGGTCATCCGCGGCGTCGGCCACTCTGTGCCGCGTCTCGAGGATGCCCGCTTCATTCGCGGCAAGGGGCAGTACTTCGACGACATCGTGCTCCCGCAGATGCTCCACCTGGAGTTCCTGCGCAGCCCGTACGCGCACGCGCGCATCACGTCGATCGACACGTCCCGCGCCGAGGCGGTCGAGGGCGTCGTCGCCGTCGTTACCGGCGAGCTGCTCGCCGCCCACAACCTCGCCTGGATGCCGACCCTCTCCGGCGACACGCAGGCCGTGCTCGCCACCGACAAGGTTCGCTTCCAGGGCCAGGAGGTCGCGGCCGTCATCGCCGAGTCCGCCTACATCGCCAAGGACGCGACCGAGTTGATCGACGTCGAGTACGAGATGCTCCAGGCGATCACGTCGCCGCAGCAGGCGCTCGAGGAAGGCGCCGTCGTAATTCGCGACGAGAAGGAAGGCCAGTCCGACAACCACATCTACCACTGGGAGGCCGGCGACAAGGACGCGACCGAGGCGGCGTTCGCTTCGGCCGACAAGGTCGTCTCGCTCGACACCTTCTACCCGCGCTGCCACCCTGCGCCGCTCGAATGCTGCGGCTGCGTCGCGGACGTGAATCCGGCAACCGGGAAGGCGACGATCTACATGACGTCGCAGGCCCCGCACGTCCACCGCACGCTGTTCGCGATCGTCGCGGGACTGCCGGAGCACAAGATCCGGATCATCTCGCCGGATCTCGGCGGCGGCTTCGGCAACAAGGTTCCGATCTACCCCGGCTACGTCGTCGCCACGGCCGCGTCGCTCCTCATCGGGCGCCCGGTGAAGTGGGTCGAAGACCGCACCGGGAACCTGATCTCGACCGGCTTCGCCCGCGACTACCACATGCACGGCGAGCTGGCCCTCAAGGGCGACAAGATGGTCGGCCTGCGCGTGAAGATGCTCTCCGACAACGGTGCGTTCTTCTCGGATGCGCAGCCCACGGCGTTCAAGGCCGGGCTCTTCCACATCGTCACGGGCTCCTACGACATCCCGGCGGCGCACGTGGAGACGGACGGCGCGTACACGAACAAGGCGCCCGGCGGCGTCGCGTACCGCTGCTCGTTCCGTGTCACCGAGGCCTCGTACCTGATCGAGCGCCTCGTGCAGACGGCCGCGTACGAGATCGGCGCCGATCCGATCGAGTTCCGCAGGACGAATTTCATCCAGCCGGAGCAGTTTCCGTACACGTCGGCGACCGGGTTCGAGTACGACTCGGGCAACTACGAGGCCGCGCTCGACCTCGCGCTCGAGAAGCTCGGCTACGCGGGCCTACGCAAGGAGCAGGAAGAGGCCCGCAAGGAGGGCCGGCTCATCGGCATCGGCGTCGCCACGTTCACCGAGGTCGTCGGCGCCGGCAAGGGCAAGGACTTCAAGATCGCCGGCCTGCGCATGAACGACGGCGCCGAGCTGCGCATCCATCCGACGGGCAAGGGCGTCCTCAAGCTGAGCGTCAAGTCGCAGGGCCAGGGCCACGAGACGACGTTCGCCCAGATCGTCGCCGAGGAGCTCGGCCTCCAGCCGGAGGACATCGAGGTGCAAGAGGGCGACACGGACCACACGCCGTACGGCCTCGGCACCTACGCGAGCCGCTCCACCCCTGTCTCCGGCGCCGCGACCGCGATGGTCGCCCGCCGCGTGCGGGAGAAGGCGCAGAAGATCGCCGCGCACCTGCTGGAGGCGTCCGAGGACGACCTCGAGTGGACGCAGGGCAAGTTCAGCGTCAAGGGCGCGCCCGAGAAGTCCACGACCATCCAGGAAATCGCCTTCGCCGCGTACACGGACATGCCGGACGGGCTGGAGGACGGGCTCGAGGCGGTCTACTACTACGACCCGCCGAACATGACCTACCCGTTCGGCACCTACGCCGTCGTGGTCGAGGTCGACCGCGGCACCGGCGCCTGGAAGGTGACGAAGCTCGTGGCCGTGGACGATTGCGGCGTCCGCATCAACCCGATGATCGTCGCGGGCCAGATCATGGGCGGCCTCACCGAGGGCTTCGCGATCGCCGCGATGCAGCAGATCGACTTCGACGAGGACGGCAACTGCATCGGCGCCGACATGATGGATTACCTCATCCCGACGGCCTGGGAGACGCCGGCGTTCGAGCTCGGCGAGACGGTGACGCCGTCGCCGCATCATCCGATCGGCGCGAAGGGCATCGGCGAGTCCGCGACGGTCGGCGCACCCGCGGCCTTCGTGAACGCGGTGGTGGACGCGCTCGCGCACGCGGGCATCCGCAACCTCGAGATGCCGGTCACCTCCGGCAAGGTGTGGACGGCGCTCCAGGAGGTCGGCCTGGCCGAATGAACCCGGCGGACGTCATCATCGAGGCGGGAAAGCTGGCCGCGGCCGGGCGACCGTACGCGCTTGCGACCGTCGTCGATGTCGTGCGGCCCGCGTCGTCCAAGCGGGGCGACCGGGCGATCGTCACGCCCGACGGGAAGCTCACCGGCTGGATCGGCGGCGCCTGCTCGGAGCCGTCGGTCATTCGCGAGTCGCTCCGCGCGCTCGCGGACGGCCGGGCGCGTGTTGCCCGGATGGAAGGCGAATGTGCATCGGAGGGAATCGTGGAGGTGTTGATCGAGCCCGTGCTCCCCACTCCGCTGCTCGCCGTGGTCGGCGAGAGCCCGGCGGCGCGCACGCTCGCCGAGCTGGCGCGGATCGTCGGCTGGCGCGTGCAGACCGACGGCGTCGAGGGCGCCGACGCGGTCGTCGTCGCGACCATGGGCCACGGCGACGAGGGCTCGCTCGCAGCGGCGCTCGCCTCGGAAGCCGGCTACATCGGCCTCGTCGCCAGCGCGAAGCGGGCGGCAAGCGTCCTCGCAGGGCTCCGCGAAGGCGGGCTCGACGAGGAATCCGTTCTGCGCGTCCGCGCTCCGGCCGGGCTCGATCTCGGGCCTTCCTCCCAGGAGGAGATCGCGGTCGCCATCCTGGCCGAGCTCGTCGCGTGGAAGCACATGCGGGCCGACACAGCACCGGCGCCGGAGGAGGGAATCGACCCGGTCTGCGGCATGACCGTCGCGGTCTCCGGAGCCGCAGCGGTGATCGAGCACGAGGGGGTGACCGTCGTCTTCTGCTCGGCGCACTGCCGGGCACAGTTCGAGGCCGAGCCCGAGCGCTACAGCCTGAGGGCCCCGTGAGGGACATCCTCTCCACGCTCGAGCGGTGGGCCGCCGACGGCACGCCGGTCGCGATCGCGACCGTGGTGGATACGGAGCGTTCCGCCCCACGCGAGCCGGGCGCCGCGCTCGCCGTGTCGGAGGACGGCGCCGTCGCAGGCTC
This sequence comes from uncultured Thermoleophilia bacterium, assembly GCA_963716435.1. GTDB lineage: Bacteria > Actinomycetota > Thermoleophilia > Gaiellales > Gaiellaceae > CAVRUF01. The sequence goes on along the minus strand of OY970312.1, from coordinate 1,189,720 downwards.
GGTGACCGGCGGATGCGTCGAGCCCGCGGTCTACGGCGAGGCCCGCGAGGTGCTCGCCGGCGGACTCCGCGGCTCAAGACGTACGGCATCGCTGATGAGGAGGCGTTCGAGGTCGGCCTCCCGTGCGGCGGAACCGTGCACATCTTCGTCGACCGGCTCGACCCGGAGATCGTCGCGCCCATCGCCGAGGCGGTGCGTGAGGAGCGCCCGATCGCACTCGAGATCAAGATCACCGGCGAGGACATCGGCGCCAAGCGGCTCATCGGCCCCGACGACACCGGGCCGGCGGCCGACCTGCTCGCCCGCGGCGCGACCGGGATCCTCGACACACCCGACGGGCAGCTCTTCGTCTCGTCCTTTGCGCCGCGCCCGAACATGTACGTCTTCGGCGCCGTCGACCACGCGGCCGCGGTCGCCTCGGTGGGCCGTTTCCTCGGCTTCCGGGTCACCGTCTGCGACGCACGGGCCAAGTTCGTCACGAAGGAGCGGTTCCCCGACGTGGACGAGCTGGTCGTCGAATGGCCCGACAAGTTCCTCGCGACCGCGCCCGTGGACGAGCGGACGGCCATCTGCGTCCTCACCCACGACCACAAGTTCGACGTCCCCGCGCTGAAGGCCGCACTCGAGACCCGCGCCGGCTACATCGGCGCGATGGGCGCCAAGCGGACGAACGCCGAGCGCGCCGAGCGCCTGCGCGCCGAGGGCGTCACCGAGGACGAGCTAACCCGCATCCACGCCCCCATCGGCCTGAAGATCGGCTCGCGAACGCCGGAGGAGGTCGCCGTCGCGGTCGCCGCCGAGATCGTGCAGGTCATGAGATCCCCGCACCCCAAGCCGCAGGAGGCCCTAGCCCAGTGAAACTCGAGAACTCGTTCCAGGCCGACGCACCGCCCGAGAAGGTGTGGGCGCTGCTCATGGACGTGCCCCGGATCATCCCGTGCATGCCGGGAGCGAAGCTCGACGAGACCGTGAGCGACTCGAACTGGCTCGCGACGATGCAGGTGAAGCTCGGCCCGATCGGGCTCACGTTCGCGACCGACTGCAAGCGCACGAACGTGGACGAGGCCGCGCGCAGCGTCACGCTCACCGCCGACGCGCGCGAAACGCGCAACCGCGGCCGGGCGAACGCGACCATTCTCTCCTCGCTCACGCCGGAAAACGGCGGCACGCGGGTCGACATCACGACCGACGTGAGCCTCGCGGGCACGCTCGCCCAGTACGGCCGCGGGATGATCGAGGACATCTCGTCCCAGATGGTCACGAGCTTCGCGAACTGCCTCCAGGCGCAGCTCGGGAATTCCACGGAGGAGGCCGAGGCCGCCGTCGCCGCACAGGCGAAGCCGATCTCGGGCCTCTCGCTCTTCTTCAGCAGCATCGGGCGCCGCATCGGTCGCCTCTTCGGAAGGGGGAAGAAATGACGCAGATCGCAGTCACGGTGAACGGACAAGGCCACGACGACGAGGTCGAACCGAGGCAGCTCCTCGTGTACTACCTCCGGGAGCAGCTCAGCCTGACGGGCACGGTGGTCGGCTGCGACACCTCGTCCTGCGGCGCGTGCACAGTGCTCATGGACGGCGAGTCGGTGAAGTCGTGCACGGTGCTCGCGGTCCAGGCCGACGGCGCCGAGCTCACCACGATCGAGGGCCTCGCGCCGAACGGCGGCGGGCTCCACCCCGTGCAGCAGGCCTTCCACGAGGCGCACGGGCTCCAGTGCGGGTTCTGCACGCCGGGGATGGTGCTGGCGACGGTCAGCCTGCTCGAGGAGAACCCGAGCCCGACCGACGAGGAGATCCGGCATGCGCTCGAGGGCAACCTCTGCCGCTGCACCGGCTACGTGAACATCGTCAAGGCCGTGAAGTCCGCGGCCGCAGCCTGAGGAGGCGGAGATGGCAGCCACGGAAACCGAGACCTACATCGGCAAGCCGGTCGCGCGCAAGGAAGATCAGGCGCTCCTCACCGGCCAGTCGAAGTTCATCGACGACCTCACGATGCCGGGGATGGTGTGGGCGTCCGTCGTGCGCAGCCCGTTTGCGCACGCGACGATCAAGAGCGTCGACGTGTCCAAGGCCCTCGACGCCGAGGGCGTCGTCGCCGCGTTCACCGGCGCCGACCTCGCGGACGACTGGGCCGCGACGCTCCCCTGCGTCTGGCTCGTCACCGAGGACACCAAGCAGCCGATGCACCGGCCGCTCGCCACGGACAAGGCGCGCTACCAGGGCGACGGCGTCGCCATCGTCATCGCCGAATCGCGTGCGCTCGCGGCGGATGCGGCCGAGCTCGTCGAGGTCGAGTACGACCCGCTTCCGGCGGTGATCGACCCGGAGGAGGCGCTCGCCGACGGCGCGCCGATCCTCCACGACGAGTTCGGGACAAACCATTGCTACACGTGGAAGCTCGAGGCAGGCGGCGCCGACGAGATCTTCGAGAAGGCGCCCGTCACGGTGAAGGAGCGGTTCCGCCAGCAGCGGCTCATCCCGAACGCGATCGAGCCGCGGGGCGTGATCGCGCAGTACGTCCCCGCCTCCGACGAGTACACGCTCTGGTCGGCGACGCAGATCCCGCACATCCTCCGCTTCTGGCTCGCGGTCGTGCTCGGCATCCCGGAGTCGCGGTTGCGCGTTGTGGCACCGGACGTGGGCGGCGGCTTCGGCTCGAAGCTGAACGTCTACGCCGAGGAGGCGTTGGCGCTCGTCCTCGCCCGGCGGCTAGGCCGTCCGGTCAAGTGGACGGAGGAGCGCTCCGAGGGCTACCTCGCCACGATCCACGGACGCGACCAGTGGCAGCAGATGGAGTTCGCGGCGGAGGAGGACGGGAAGATCCTCGCCGTCCGCGCGAAGCTGACGGTCGGGCTCGGCGCGTACCTCCAGCTCGTCACGGCGGGCACGCCGATCCTCGGCGGCTGGATCTACAGTGGGCCGTACGACGTCACCGGCTACTCGCTCGAGGTCGTGGGCGCGTTCACCTCCGCCACGCCGACGGACGCGTACCGCGGCGCCGGGCGGCCCGAGGCGACGTACCTGATCGAGCGAACGATGGACGCGCTCGCGCGCAAGCTCGACATGGATCCCGCGGAGCTCCGGCGCAAGAACTTCATCCGGGAGTTCCCGCACACGCTCGCCTCCGGGCTCGAGGTCGACTCAGGCGACTACTTCGGGGCCCTCGACCGGGCGCTCGAGATCGCGGGGTACGAAGAGCTTCGGAAGGAGCAGGCCGACCGCCGCGCGAACGGCTCGACCAAGGAGCTCGGCATTGGCTTCTCGACCTACAACGAGATGTGCGGGCTCGCACCGTCGCGCATCCTCGGGGCGATCCTCTACGCGGCCGGCGGCTGGGACGCGGCGACGATCCGCTGCCTGCCGACGGGGTCGATCCAGGTCTTCATCGGCACCTCGCCGCACGGGCAGGGCCACGTGACGACGTTCTCGCAGATCGTGGCCGACCGCCTCGGCGTGCCGATCGAGCAGGTCGAGATCGTCCACGGCGACACGTCCACGATGCAGCTCGGCCTGGACACGTACGGAAGCCGCAGTCTCGCGGTCGGCGGAATCGCGCTCTACAACGCGGCCGAGAAGGTGATCGAGAAGGCCCGCCGCGTAGTCGCGCACCAACTCGAGGTGGCCGAGGAGGATCTCGGCTACGAGCACGGCCGCTTCACCGTCGCCGGCACCGACAAGTCGATGACCGTGCAGGAGGCAGCGCTCCAGGCGTTCATCGCCCACAACCTCCCGGACGGGATGGAGCCTGGGCTCGAAGCGACGTTCGTCTACGACCCGCCGAACTTCTCCTGGCCGGGCGGCGCGCACATCTGCGTCGTCGACGTGGACACCGAGACCGGCGAGGTCGATCTCCTCCGCTACATCGCGGTGGACGAGATCGGCAACGTGATCAACCCGCAGATCGTCGACGGCCAGATCCACGGCGGCGTCACGCAGGGGATCGCGCAGGCGCTCTGGGAGGAGGCGATCTACGACGAGGACGGCAACCTGACCACCCCGTCGATGCTCAGCTACCTCGTCCCCAGCGCGGCCGAGACGATCGACTACGAGCTCGACCGCGTGAATGCGCCGAGCCCGACGAACCCGCTCGGCGTGAAGGGCGTCGGCGAGACCGGGACGATCGCCTCGACACCCGCCGTCATGAACGCGATCGTGGACGCGCTTTCGCCATACGGCGTCCGCGACATCCAGATGCCCGCCAAGCCCGAACGCGTCTGGCGAGCGATCCAAGAAGGAGGTGCGTCGTGATTCCGGCCAAGTTCGACTATCAGCGCGCCGAGTCGGTCGACCATGCGATCGAGCTGCTCGGCTCCGGCCCCGACGCGAAGCTGATCGCCGGCGGCCATTCGCTCCTACCGTTCATGCGGTTGCGCCTCGCACGGCCCGAGCTGCTCGTGGACATCGGACGGCTCAGCGACCTCTCGTACATCCGCGAGGACGGCGACACGATCGCGATCGGCGCCCTGACGCGCTTCCGCGACCTCGAGATCGACGAGCTCCTGGCGGCTGAGTGCCCGGCGCTCGCGCACGTCGCGGCCCAAGTCGGCGATCCGCAGGTGCGGCACCGCGGGACGATCGGCGGCTCGGTCGCGGATTCGGATCCGGCCTCGGACACTCCGACGATGCTGCTGGCGCTCGACGCCGAGCTGGTCGTCCGCGGCCCCGGCGGCGAGCGGCGGCTGCCCGTGGCCGAGAGCTTCGGCGGCTTCCTCCAGACGACGCTCGGCCCGCAGGAGGTGCTCACCGAGATCCGCTTGGCGAAGGGCCAGACGGGCGCCTACGTGAAATTCAACCGGCGTGCCCAGGATTGGGCCACCGTCGCCGTCGCGGCGGTGCACTCGAACGGCGACACGCGGGTGGCGTTCACGAACATGGCGCCGATCACCATGCGCGCCAAGGGCGTCGAGGAAGCGCTCGCCGGCGGAGCCGACGCGGCGACCGCCTCGGAGCGCGCGGCAGAAGGAACGAGCCCGCCGAGCGACCACAACGCGAGCGGCGAGTTCCGCGAGCACCTGGCCCGGGTTCTGACGCGTCGGGCGCTCGAGGAGGCGTCGGCCGGCTGATTGCCGGGCTGATCCTGGCCGCCGGGGGCGGGAGCCGCTTCGGCTCGACGAAGCAGCTCGCCGACCTCGGCGGCCGTCCGCTCGTCGAGCACGCGGTCGCCGCGATGTCCGCGGTGCCGGCGATCGAGCGCATCGTGGTCGTGCTCGGCTCCGACGCCGAGCGAGTGCGCACCGAGGCCGGCCTGACGGTCGAGACCGTCGTCGCCGAGGACTGGGCCGAGGGCATCGCCGCGTCGCTACGCACCGGGATCGCCGCGGTCGCGGACGCCGACGCGATCGTGATCACTCTCGGCGACCAACCGTTCGTCACCCCTGCGGCGATCGAGGCCTTGCTGGCCGTGGACGCACCGGCCACCCGCGCCGTGTACGACGGCAGGCCCGGCCATCCGGTCGTGATCGCGCGCGAGCTCTTCCCGGAGATCGTCAGCCTGCGCGGCGATGCGGGAGCGCGTGACCTGCTGATGGCGCACGGAGCCGTGGAGGTCGAGTGCGGCGCGCTGAGCCGAGACGACGACGTGGACACGCCTGACGACCTGGAGACGATCCGCCGCGGGCTGGAGCAGCGCAGATAAGCGACGATCGCGGCCGCGCTCATCACTCGCCCGACCGCGGGTCGAACGAAGCTCGGAGGACGTCGGCCAACTCACCCAAGCCACGGGGTTGTTCATCAGGAATCACCTGCCACTCCTCGTACATGCGATCCGGCAGGCGCAGTCGCAATCAGACATGTCGCTACATTTGTGCTACATATGAGACATGAGCGACCGCGTCGGCATCCGAGAGCTGCGGCAGGACCTCAGCCGCTACCTCCGGCGGGTGGCCGCGGGGGAGCGGCTCGTCGTCACGGAACGCCGGCGCCCGGTCGCCGTGCTCAGTCCCTGGACGGACGAGACGGATCCGCTCGAGCGGCTCGTGAGCCAGGGACTCGCGACGCGGGCGACCGGCGACCTGCTCGCGGTCGCGCCGGTGAAACGCGCCGTCTCGGACGCCGGCACGAAGGCGCTCGAGGAAGAGCGCGGCGAGCGCCTTGGCTGACCTCGCGCCGGTCGCCTACCTCGACTCCTCCGCCCTGATCAAGCTCGTCGTCCCGGAGCCCGAAAGCGAAGCGCTACGGACGGTGCTCGCCGACTGGAATCGCCGTGCGTCGAGCGCGCTGGCGCGCACTGAGGTCGTGCGGGCCGCGGCGCGAATCGGCGGCGCGGCGGATGAACCGGCCGAGCGCGTCGTTCGTTCCGTCAGCCTGATCGCCGTCAGCGAGGAGATCCTGGAGCGTGCAGCTGAACTCGAGCCGCGAACGCTCCGCACCCTCGACGCGATCCATCTCGCGTCGGCGCTCGCGCTCGGCGACGCGCTCGGCGCGGTCTTCACCTACGACATCCGGATGGGCCAAGCTGCAACATTGGCGGGGCTCGACGTACTCGCTCCGGCCTAGTTATACTAAACCACTCGGTTAACTAACCAGGTGGTTCAGCACCGTGACCGCTGCTCAGCTCGACCTCACGTTTTCCGCCCTGGCCGACCCGACTCGCCGCGCGATCCTGGCGCGGCTCGCGACCGGCGAGGCGACCGTCACCGAGCTCGCGAAGCCGTTCAAGATCAGCCTCCCTGCGATCTCCAAGCACCTGAAGGTGCTCGAACGCGCCGGCCTGATCGTCCGCAGCCGCGCCGCGCAGTGGCGCCCGTGCCGGCTCGAGCCCGCAGCCCTCGAGGGCGCCGCGGAGTGGCTCGAGGATTACCGCGTGTTCTGGGAGGGCAGCCTCGACCGGCTCGACGACCATCTCCGAGCGATCCAGAAAGGGAAAGCCGAATGACCGATCCGAATCGCCAAGTCACGATCACCCGCGTCTTCGAGGCGCCGCGCGAGCTCGTCTGGAGGGCGTGGACGGAGCCCGAGCACTTCGCCCACTGGTTCGGCACGCCGCCGTTCATGACGCCGGTGGAGGAGATCTCGATGGACGTCCAGCCGGGCGGCCGCTGGACGGCGACGATGGTGCACGAGGAGGACCCGACGCAGCGCCTCCCGTTCAAGGGCACGTACCTCGAGGTCGTGGAGCCCGAGCGGATCGTCATGAGCTTCGAGGATCCCGAAGACGACGACAATCCGCTCACCGAGACGCTCACGGTCACGTTCGCCGACCTCGGCGACGGCCGCACCGAGCTCGTCGCGAACCAGGCCGGGCACCTGCCCGTCGAGGAGTACTCCAGGCTCGAGCAGGGCTACGGCGGCTTCTTCGCACGGCTCGAGACGCATCTGGCCGAACTCACGAAGGGGAACTCATGACAACGACGACCTTCGAGACCGCGTCCGACACCGAGCTCGTCGCGACGCGCACGTTCGACGCTCCCATCGAGCTCGTGTGGGAGATGTGGACGAAGCCCGAGCACCTCTCCAAATGGCTCCTCGGCCCCGAGGGCTGGACGATGCCCGTGTGCGAGATCGACCTGCGCCCGGGCGGCGCGTGGCGCTACGTCTGGCGCAAGGACGACGGCACCGAGATGGGGATGACCGGCGAGGTCCGCGAGGTCGAGCCGCCCACGCGCCTCGTCCAGACCGAGAACTGGGGCGGCGACTGGCCCGAGACGCTGAACACGCTCGAGCTCTTCGAGGAGGACGGCCGAACGCGCATGATCCTGTCAATCTCGTATCCGTCCCAGGACGCCCGCGACCGGGCGATCGGGACCGGCATGAACGACGGCGCGTCGGTCAGCTTCGACCGGCTCGACGACTACCTGGCGTCGCTCAGCTGAGCAGGCGTTCGGAGACGTCCCAGAGACGATCGGCGTTCGCTTCGTCCAATGCGTACGGAGCGACGCCGGTCATGTCTCCCGGGCGCTTCGAGACGACCTCGGCCTCCCCGCAGTTGACGAAGTAGCGGCCGCCGATGCCCTCGAGGAGCGGGGACGTCGCCACGAGGACGGTCGTCGAAGCGCCTTCCTCGGTCGTCTTGAGCAGCTCGGGGCTCATGCTGAAGCTTTCGATCCCGCCGACATGGCGCTGGAGGTTCGTGGCGATCGCGCCCGGCATGAGGGCGTTCACGAAGATGCCGTCGCCGGCCCAGCGCTTCGTGGCGCCCACGGCGAACTGCACGTTCGCGGTTTTCGACTGCCCGTAGGCGAGCCACGGGTCGTAGCGGCGGAAGTCGAAGTGGAGGTCGTCGAAGATGACCGGCGAGAGGAAATGCGCGCTCGAGCTGACCGAGACGATCCGGGCGGGCGCGGCGGCGGCGAGCGCGTCGTGCAGGCCGACGCTCAGCGCGAAATGCCCGAGGTGGTTCGTCGCGAACTGCATCTCCCAGCCCTCCGCGGTGTGCTCCTCGGGCATGGCCATGACGCCCGCGTTGTTCACGAGCACGTCGAGCGGCCCCTCCCACGCGGCGACGAACGCTGCGATCGAGTCACGGTCGGCGAGGTCGAGCCGCGCGACGCGGATGTTCTCCATGCTCGTCGAGTCGACGATGTCCGCCGCGGTCTCGCTCCCCGCCTCGACGTTGCGCACCGCGAGCGTGACTTCCGCGCCGGCGCCGACGAGCGCGCGGGCCGTCTCGACGCCGATCCCCGACGAGCCGCCGGTCACGATGATCCGCTTGCTGGAGAGGTCGATGCCCTCGACGACCTCGGCGGCGGTCGAGTGGAACCCGAACGGTGTCGTGATGCGCGCCATCGGCCCGGAGCCTAGCGACGCAGGTGGGACAGGCGCACCTGCGCCGGACGCTGGGCGACGCTTCGTCTAGCGTTGCCGCAATGAGCTGGTCGCAGGCCAAATGGGTGACGGCGTTCCTGATCGGACTCGCGACCGTCACCGCGGCCTCCTTCAGCTGGCGCGCGGCACAGATCGGGAGCACCGCCGCCTTCGACGACCGCCAGTCGATCAGCGAGACCGTTCTGGTGGAGCAGCAGCGGACCGACCTCGCCGTGCAGGTTGCCGCCGACGCGCGCGAGTACGCGCGCTACCGCGCCGACTACGGCGTCGCGGCCGGACTCGACGAGGAGGCCAAACGCCTCGACGCGGCGGGCAAGGCGAAGCTGGCGGCCGCGTCGCGCACCGAGGCGGAGGAACTGCGCCGAGGCGCGACGCAGCGCGCCGCCGACGCCGGGATCTTCGGTCACTTCACCATCGCCGGCGATCTGCGCGAGCCGGGTCCGAAGCCCCGCCCGTTCAGCATCGAGGCGCGGGCGCGGGCGCTCGAGATCGAGCAGTCGACCGGGCTCAATTCCCCGGGCAGGCTCGACCCGGACCGCTGGGCGACCGAGGCCAACGACATCCGCGACCGCGTGCAGGGCCTGATCCGCTGGGCCTTCCTGGCGGTGATCGCGATCTTCTTCTACACCGTCGCACAGGTGTCGAGCCGCTGGCGGACGTTCCTCGCCTTCGCGGCGGTCGGCTTCGTCGTCTACGTGACCGCGCTCACCGGCAGCCTCGCGACCTACTTCTTCTAGCCGTGGCCGCTCCCGACAAGCCCAAGACCGAGGCCCCGCCCGGCGATCCGGACGACTCACATCCGCTGAAGCGGACGATCGCGATCTCGCTCGCGTCGGTCGTCGTGCTCGCGGGCCTGCTGGCCGTGCTCCAGATCGACGCGAGCGTGCGTGAATCGACGACCGCACGCGAGACGACGCGCACCGCGGTGCGCGCGCTCCGCGCGAACGTGACCGAGAGCACGATTCTGGGTCTCGAAGACCAGCTGGTCGGCGAGCGCGACTCCGTTCCCTTCCGGCGCCCGTTCTACGAGGCCGCCCCGAACCTCACCGACGCCGTAGGGATTCCGCGTGACGACGCTGCGATCGCGGCCCGAATCGAGGCCACGGACAGCGCCCTGCCGGTCGAAGACATGGCGGAGGCCCTGAGCAGGCTCCGCTACGAGACCGCGCGGACGACGCTGAAGCAACAGGCGCTCGCCACCACCCGCATCACCTGGAACACGAGGTCGACGCAGTACACGACGGTGATCGCCGTGCTGTCGGCCGCGCTGTTCCTGGTCGGGTTCGGACTGATCGTGGAGGGCCGGCTGCGCAGCTACTCCTACGTGCTCGGCCTGGTCATCGCCGTCTTCGTGATCGGCTGGGCGGCCTGGATCTACCACCTCCCCATCCCCTCGACACCCGACGCGGCGATCGAGGCGGCGGCGCGGGCATCGGCGCTCAGCGACCAGCAGGACTACCGCGGTGCGGTCGCCGAGTACGACGCAGCGATCGCGGTCGATTCCGACTACGCCGCCGCCTACCGGGGGCGAGCGATCGCCCGCCTGCTGGCGGCGAACCCCGATTACCGAACCACGCGGGCGATCACCGATCCGGGCGGAAAGGCCGCCGACGAAGCCGTCCGCGACGCCGAGCGCGCACTCGACCTCCAGGAAGGGCCCGACTTCCTCGGCGTCTCCTTCCTCGCGCTCGAGGCGCTCTACCGCGGCGAGTTCCAGGAGGCGATCGACCGGGCCGACGAGGCGATCGGGCTAAATCCCGACGTTCCCGACGTCCGGTTCCTGAAGAGCGCGGCCGAGGTGGCCCTCGGCGACCTCGACGCGGCGAAGGCCTCGCGCGACGGCGCGATCGACCTCCTCCGCGGCAGCAATCCCACGGAACGCACACGGCTCCTCGCCTCCACCTATCTCAGCTACCTCGAGTGGGTCGAGTGGAAGGCGCCCAGGTACGCGGACGATGCGCAGATGCTCGCCGACGAGCTCGTCGAGACCGAGACGGCGTTCACGCTCGGGCGCGATGTGTCCGGCTCGGTTCCGGCCGGGGCGGATGTCGAGGTGAAAGATCTGCGCTACGCCGACGGGAAGATCACGGGCCGGCTCCTCTGGCGCGGCCTCCCGCCGAACACGGCGCTGACGGTGCTCGGCTACGAGCGGCCGATCGCCGACGGCCCCTGGACGCAGCCGACGGACCTGGCGCTCTTCATCAACGCGAGCGGCGACGGCGAGCGCCGGATCTCGGTCGCGATCGACCGGACGTGCCGCCCGACCGAGGTTCGCGCCGACGTCTACCTCGACGGCGCCTCTGCACTCTCCCAGACCGGCCCGGGCGTAGCGGCCACCTGCTGAGTCAGGCGGCGAGCAGCCGCGCGGAGGAGAACCGGGGCGTATGGTCCATGGAGGGGGGTGCAGCCGTGACGCGACCGTCCTTCATCCCAGCTGCGTTCGTCTGGGGCTTCCTCGGAGCGGTCACTGCCGCGATCGTCGTCACGTACTGGCGGATCCCGCCCGCCGAGCTCTACCACGTGACCGGCTCCGGAGCCGGCGGCGGCTTCGGGCGTGCGCTCGTCTTCCTCAACTTCTCGGCCGCGCTCGTCGTTTTGCCGCTCATCGCCCTCTCGGCCGACCGTCTGCGTGACCGGCGCTGGGCGGTCGTAGCCGCAATCGTCGGTGCGGTCCTTTGCGCAGTGGTCTTTTGGCCCGGCGTCGTGGAGCAGGACAACCTCGATCCGCGTCTCGTCAACGCGCTCCCGGCGATCGGCGTCGGGATTGCGCTCGTGCTGACCGTCGCGGCGGGTCTCTTCCGCCTCCGGGCCCGGATCCACCCGGCCGCGGCGGTCTTCTCGCTCGCGCTGCTCCTCCTCGGGATCCCGTGGATCGCGGCCGAGCTCGGCTTCTACCTCGACGGCGTCCCGGTCCTGGGCCGGATCTTCCTGACCGGAACGCTCTACGAGGGCGAGCCCGCCGTGCACCACGGTCATCACCACGGGATGGACGGACTGCTGCTCGCGCTGTCGGCGCTGGCCGTCGTACCGCTCGTCCGGCGGATGGACGTGGAGCCGCTGCGCATCGCGACGAGCTTCTTCGTCGGCCTTCAGCTCGCGTACGGCCTCGCGAACATCGCCAACGACGCCTGGTTCGAGCAGCTCGGCAAGCGCGGAACCGTGCACTGGCGGATCCCGAGCGTCCTCAACCCGACGCTCAGCGTCGCCTGGCTCCTCATCCTCCTCGCGGCGGTCGTGTTCGGCGCGGCGATCCTACGCCGGCCGGCCGAGTACTAGCCGGACGCCGCGACCGGACAGGGTGGCGCGGTCGTGCCCCAGACGCCGATCGGGCCGCAGTTGAGCAGATCCTGACGCCCGCCGGTGGCGCCCGTCGACGTGCGGCCGACCGTGGAGAACTCCCAGACGGACTCTCCGCCGGCGTCGACGATTCGGATGTCCACGCCGTCGTAGTCGGTCCATGGATCGCCGATCGCGGCCAGGAACTCGGGCATCTGCTCCGCGAGGAAGGCCGCCGGATCGGCGCTTTCGATGACGACCGCGACGGCGACGCCGTAGGGCTTGTAGATGGTCAGCGAGTCGAGCGTCGCACCGGTCGCAGCGGCGGCCTCCTCGAAGCGCTCGCCGGCGGCAGCGGCCGTCTTCGGCCCGGCCCCGGGGAGCGTGGCCGGGCCGCCGGGGATCGCACCCGACTCCTCGCCGTTTTCCAGCTCGACCTCGACCACGTGACCGTTCGCGAGCACCCGGTCACGGAACGCGCTCGCGACGAGCCCCTCCTGCCAGCGGGTGAACGACGAGCTGTCCAGCGCCGTGATCCGCAGCCGCGCCACCCGCTTGGCCGATTCGAGCTCGATCTTCGTGATCGAGCTCGGCCTGGTCGCGCGAACGATCGAGCGGAGCAGCGCGCGCCGCGCCTTCGTCCCGCCAGAGATCTCCGTCTTCGTCGAGAACTCCGTGGGCGGTTGCGAGATCGACGCCGGCGCTTCTTCGGGAACGTTCACGAATCCGCCGCAGCCGAAGAACTCTTCCTCGCCGTTCTCGCAGAACGGGTTCGACGCGTTCTGCGCCGCCCACTCCGGGCTCTGGATCACCCCGAGGAGGTACGGCGTCACGACCACGTCCGTCGTCGTCTCCTGTCTATCCAGCGCGACGGCCAGCGCCGCAGCGGCGACGAGTGCGCTCGCAACGCCGGCGGCCAAAACGACGACCCCGGCGCGCACGGACTTCGGTTTCCGGGCCGCCTCGCCGAGCAGCATGCGCTTGCGAACCTCGAGATGGCCCGGCGGAAGATCGCGCTCCTGCGGAATGAGGTCGTTCACGGTGTCTCGACCTCTTCATGTCCGTCCACGGGATCGGGTTCCCCGAGCCGCGTCCTTGCGCGCGACAGGCGGGACCGCACGGTTCCGACGGGGACGCCGACCGCCGCGGCGGCGTCTTCGTAGCTGAGCCCGGACCAGGCGCAGAGCACAAAGACATCGAGCTCGCGCCGCGGGAGTGGAGCGATCCGCTCGAGGGCCTCGCCCATCCGCCGCTCGTCGTCGATCCGTTCCTCCGAGCGGTCGGCGAAGCCCGGTTCAGGCTCCGGCCGCGGCACCCGCCGAAGTGCGGCCTTGTACCGCCTCTGCGAGCGCCGCTGGTTGCGCACGACGTTCGTCGCGATCCCGTAGAACCACGGCAGCACCTTGCCCGGCTCGAGCTTCTTCTTCCGCCGCCGCCACGCCTCGAGGAAGACAACCGACACGAGATCCTCGGCGAGCGCCCAGTCGCCGGTGCGCCGGAAGCAGTAGTTGTAGATCGCCTTCGCGTGCCGCTCGAAGAGCACCCCGAAGGCGTCGGTGTCCCCCGCGCGCGAGCGCACCCAGAGGGTCGAGTCCTCGGACTCCATACGCTGCTCATGTCCGAAATCGGCCGTCGGGTTCCTCGCTACTCGATCGTATGGATGACGTAGGCGACGGCGAACCCGAGCGTGGTCACGACGCCGACGAGCTTGCCGCCGTGCCGGTACGCCTCGGGGAACATCGTGTCCGCAAGCATGGTGAGGATCGCACCGGCCGCGAACGACAGGACGAACGCGACCACGTTCGGCGACGCGTTCTGGAAGAGCCCGTAGCCGACGAACGAGGAGAGCCCGGAGATCAGCGCGATCGCGATCCACATCCAGAGGATCCGCGCGCGCCGCCAGCCGCCGGCAACGAGGCCCGCCGACGAGGAGATCGCCTCGGGCACGTTCGAGATGAAGACCGCCGTGAGATAGGCGGCGCCGATGTTTCCGCTCTCGTAGAGCGTCAGGCCGATCACGATCGACTCGGGGATCCCGTCGAGCACCGTCCCGAGCACGATCGCGAGCCCCGAGCCGTTGTCCTGGGCGCCCGTTGCGTCCTTGCGCCGCCCGCCGCCCAGGCGGTCGATGAACACGTCGCCGACGAAGAACGCGGCGCAGCCGGCGAAGAGGCCGACCAGCACCCATCCCTGCTGGGACGCCTGGTCGGACGCCTCCTCCACGAGGTCGAACGAGACCGCGCTGATGAGGACGCCCGCCCCGAAGCCCATCACGAGGCCGATCGTCCGCAGGCTGAGGCGCCCGTAGAACGCGACGAGGGCGCCGAGCACGAGCGACGATGCGCCCAGCAGCCCCCAGGCGAATGCGCCTGACATCAGACGGCTCCGTCTACGAATCCGGCCATGCCGGTGCTCAAGCTAGACGCCGTGTCGGAAACCGCGGCCTAGCGCACCTTGAGGCCGAGAGTGCCGCCCGCGTATTTCGGGGCGCTGACCTTCGCCTGCAGCGACTTGCCCTTCCCGACGATGCGGAGCGTGACCTTGCCCTTCGCGTTCGTCTTCCCGGACTTGCCTCCGGCCGTCACCTTCGCGCCCTTCACGGGAACGCCCGCATCGCGGACGGTGAACGTGACCGAGACCCGCGTCCCGCGCGGCAGTTTCCCGTGGCTGGCCGAAAGCGAGAGCCCGGCCAGCGTGCGGCGGTAGAGCGTGGTCGCGTCCGAGCTCAGGTTCGGCGTGGCGTTCGCGAGGACGTCGAGCGCCGTGGCGGTGGCGCTCGCGTCGAGGTGGTAGATCCCCGACACGGGCGGGTGGCCGAGATCGACGGTTGCGCCCCACACCGTCGCGGCCTTGTTCGAGCGGCGCGCGAACACGTGGTAGACGAACCCGACACGACTCACCCACGCGACCCAGAGCCGTCCGTCGGCCGCGGCCGCGATCGTGACCGACGTGTTGTTGCCGGCGGTCTTCGCGAGCTCCGTGGTCCCGGCCGCGCCGACCTTCCAGACCCTCACGCGGTTCAGCGACGGATAGCCGACCCCGTACGCGACGTAGAACCCGGCGGCGCGGGCGACGATCGGCGTGCGGCCGAGCATTCCCACGGTCATGTTCGAGGTGCCCGGCATGCGGAGCAGGGTGCCGTTCGGCGCGCCGTTCGAGGCAACGCCCTGCGCGTAGACGCCGTGGTTCGCGGCCGCGTTCGAATACCAGGCCATCATCGCCGTCATCCCGCTCGCCGCGAGGCCCGGGTCGTAGCCGTAGGTGCCGAGCGGCGCCTGGAAGTCGTGGTTCGCCGTGGCCACGGAGAAACCCGAATGCGCCCACGTGCCGAGCGACCCCGCCCACGCCTGCAGGACGGTCTGGTCGGAGAGCACCGTGGCGGTGGCCGGGCTGCCGTACGCGAGCGTCCCGGCGGGGACGATGTTCCCCGGCGTGAGTGTCCAGTTCGTGGCATCGGGGGACGTCGCCATGTTGAGCTCGTAGTTCACCTCGGACGGATCAATCGAGCGGATGCCGCCGAAAATCACGCGGAACCCGCCGGTGGTCTTGACGATGGCCGGGTTGTGGAGCGACGACCAACCCGAGGTGACCGGAACCGTCGCGCCGACCGTCCCATTCGCGTTGATGCGCGTGACGAGCAGGTCCTCGGTGTTCAGGCCCGAGCGGTTGCGCCACGCCAGGTAGAGCGCCCCGTCGGAGCGGACGAGCCCGATCTGCTCGACCGCGTTTCCGTCCAATGCGGTGACGCGTTTCCAGGTCGCTGCGTCCGCGGCGCCCGCGCCCGCGAGCAACGCGGTCAGTGTGGCGGCGACGAACAGGCGGACCCTCACCGCCGAAGTATGTGACGCACGCGACGAGCGCGCAACGCCTATGAAGGGTAGGCGTGCGCTAGTGTCGCTCTGCGATGTCGCAGAACCTGATCGAGCTGCTCAAGCGGCGCGGAGGTGGCGACGGGCCGGTGACGGCGCTCGACGTTCTCCGGGAGGCCGCGGCGCAGCGCGGGGAGATCACCGACGACGACCGGCGCGAGGCCGCGGCGGTCTCCGGGCTCCCCGAGGCGACCGTCTACGGCATCTCGACCTTTTACGACGATCTCGTCCAGCCGTCCGCGCAGCGCGTCGTGCGCGTGTGCACCGGAACCGCGTGCTGGGCGGCGCGCTTCGACGCGCAGGTCGGCGAGCTCGAGTCCGCGCTGGGCGTCGAGCTGGGCACGGCGAACGAAGCGGTGGCGCTGAACGAGACCGTCTGCCTCGGCTTCTGCCATTCGAGCCCCTCGTTTCGCGAGGGCGACGTGGTCGATGCCGGGCCGGGTGCGCTCGAACGCGTCCTGGCCGGCGCGCCGGAACCGGCCGCCGAGCCTCCCTGGGAGAGCGTCCTCGACGAGCCGGTGCTCATCCGCCCGGGCGACTGGTCGGGCCTGCACGCCGCGCTCGCCTCCACTCCCGACGACGTGATCGCCGCGGTCAAGGCCGCCAACCTGCGCGGCCGAGGCGGCGCCGGATTCCCCGCGGGGCTCAAGTGGGATTTCACGCGCAAGAACCCGGGCGAGAAGTTCATCGTCGTGAACGGCGACGAGGGCGACCCGGGCTCGTACATCGACAAGTACCTGATGGAGCAGAATCCGGCGCTCCTCCTCGAGGGAATGGCGATCGCCGGATTCGCGGTGGGCGCGGCGCTTGGGTTCGTCTACGTCCGCTCGGAGTACCCGCGCTCGAAGCCTGCCCTCGACGAGGCGATCGAGCGCGCGTACGCGGACGGACACCTGGGCGACGACATTTTCGGCAGCGGCTTCTCGTTCCACGTCCACGTGCTCGAGGGCGCCGGGTCGTACGTGGTCGGCGAGGAGACGGCGCTCCTCAACTCGCTCCAGGGCCTGCGCGGCGTCGTGAACGCGCGCCCGCCGTTCCCGGCGGAGAAGGGCTACCACTCGCTCCCGACCGTCGTGAACAACGTCGAGACGCTCTGCAACGCGCCGTTCATCGCCGCGCACGGCGCCGACGCCTATGCAGCGCTCAGCCCCGATGGCACGCCCGGGACGAAGCTCATCTGCCTGAACGAGCGGTTCTCGAAGCCCGGCGTCTACGAGGTGCGCTTCGGGACACCGACACGGGAACTTTGCGACGAGATCGGCGGCGGGCTCGTGAACGGCCGCGAGATCAAGGCGCTCCAGATCGGCGGCCCGCTCGGCGGCATCCTCCCCGGGACGCTGCTCGACACGCCGTTCGACTTCGATGAGCTTGCGGCGCAGGGCTGCATGGTCGGCCACGGCGGAATCGTCGCGTTCGACGACCGCACCGACATGCGCGCATTGGCCAAGCACCTCCTGCGTTTCGGCGCACACGAAAGTTGCGGCAAGTGCTTCCCGTGCCGGATCGGCCTGACCCGCGCGCTCGAACTCGTCGAGGCCGAGGCGCCCGTCGATCAGGCGAAGCTCGAGGAGCTGCTCGAGACGCTCGAGGTCGCGAGCCTCTGCGCTCACGGCGGCGGCATGCCCGCGCCGATCCGCAGCTTGATCACCCACTTCCCCGACGAGCTGGGGCTCAGCTGATGCAGGTCTTCGTGGACGGGATCGAGATCGAGGTCGCGCCCGGGACGACGGTGCTCGAGGCGGCCAAGTCGGTCGACCGCTGGGTGCCGACGCTCTGCTTCGACGACCGCATGGTCCCGTTCGGCGCCTGCCGCGTCTGCCTGGTCGGCGTCGAGGGCGCACCGCGCCCGATCCCCGCGTGCACCTCGCTGTGCGGAGAGGGGATGAAGATCGTCACCACCGACGAGCAGTCGCGTCGGATCGCCGCGAACGTGGTCGAGCTCGTCCTGTCGGAGCTGCCCGAGCCGCCTGCACCGCACACGGAGCTGGCCTCAGTGGCGCGCCAACTCGGCGTCGGCACGCCGCGCTGGACCGGCGCGCTCCACGAGGTGAAGCACGACGAGCGCCACCCGTACCTGGTGTTTCAGCACGAGCTCTGCATCTCGTGCGGTCGCTGCGTGCGCGCGTGCGACGAGGTTCAGGGAGCCTTCGCGCTGACGGCGACCGGGCGCGGCTTCCATACGAACGTGACCGCGGGCCTCGACTCCGGTTTCAAGGAAAGTTCCTGCGTATCATGTGGTGCATGTGCGGACACCTGTCCCACTGACGCGATCACGGAACATCTCCTCGTCGACCTGATCGAGGAGCCCGACTGAGAGGTGCTCGGATGGCTGAACCGCGTTTCGACTCCACGACCGAGACGACCTGCGGCTACTGCGGCGTCGGCTGCAGGCTCGACGCGCACACGCGCGCCGGGCGGATCGTTTCCATCAGCCCCGGCGACGGCCCGGCCAATCGCGGCCACACCTGCCTCAAGGGCCGCTTCGCCCATCAGTTCACACGCTCGCGCGACCGCCTGACCGCGCCCCTCGTCCGCGAGAGCGGCAGCTTCCGGATCGCCTCCTGGGAGGAGGCCCTCGACCGCGTGGCCGAGGCGTTCCTCACCATCAAGGCCGAGCACGGCGCCGACGCGATCGCCGGCCTCGCCTCCTCGCGGGCCACGAATGAGGATTGTTATGCGATGCAGCGCGTATTTCGCGCCGCGATCGGCACGCACAACATCGACAACTGCTCGCGCGTCTGCCACTCGCCGACCTCGTACGCGCTGCGGAAATCGCTCGGCCGCTCCGGCTGCTCCGGCTCATTCGACGACATCGAGCGCACCGAGGTGCTGCTCATCATCGGCGCCAACCCGACCGCGGCCCATCCGGTCGCCGGCGCGCGGATGAAGCAGGCGGCGCTGAAGGGCGCGAAGCTCATCACGGCCGACCCCCGCCGCATCGAGCTGGCCGACTACGGCGTCCTCCACTGCCCGGTGCATCCGGGCACGAACGCGGCCTTCCTGAACGG
The DNA here is from genome assembly GCA_963716435.1 of uncultured Thermoleophilia bacterium. GTDB lineage: Bacteria > Actinomycetota > Thermoleophilia > Gaiellales > Gaiellaceae > CAVRUF01. Next base: position 1,170,808 of record OY970312.1, on the reverse strand, counting down.
ACTCGCGCACGTGGTCATCCGCGACGGGCTCGTGGACGAGGACTTCGTGAACGGGCGCACCGACGGCTACGACGCGATCGCCGACGTCGTCTCCGCCTACACGCCCGAGGCGACCGAGGAGCTCACCGGCGTTCCCGCCGAGGACATCGTTCGCGCCGCACGGATCTACGGCGAGGCCGAGACCGGCTCGATCGCCTGGGGCCTCGGCGTCACCGAGCAGCTCTACGGCTCCGAGTGCGTGCAGCTCATCTGCAACCTCGCGCTCCTCACCGGCAAGATCGGCCGGCCCGGTTGCGCCCTCATGCCGCTGCGCGGACAGAACAACGTGCAGGGCTCCTCCGACATGGGCGCGCTGCCCGACACGTTCACGGCGTACCGCTCGGTCTCCGACGAGACGACGTCGCGCATGTTCGAGGAGCGCTGGGGCGTCGAGATGAAGCGCGAGCGCGGCTTCAAGATGCCCGAGATGTTCGACGCGGCGATCGACGGCCGCCTGAAGGCGATGTGGATCACCGGCTACGACATCGTCCAGTCGGATCCCGACGTCGAGCACGTGATGGAGGCGCTGGGGAGCCTCGAGTTCCTCGTCGTCCAGGAGATCTTCGAGAACGAGACCTCCAAGTTCGCGAACGTCATCCTCCCGGCCTCGTCGTTCCTCGAGAAGACCGGCACGTTCACGAACGCCGAACGCCGCATCCAGCTCGTGCGCGCGGCCGTGGATCCGCCCGGCGCGGCGAAGACCGACCTCGAGATCTGCAAGCTCATCTCCGCGCGGCTCGGCCACGAGCTGCCGTACGACGGGCCCGAGGACGTCATGGCCGAGATCGCCGAGCTGACACCGGACTTCGCCGGCGTCACCTACGAGCGCCTCGAGGGCCGCGGCCTCCAGTGGCCGGTCGCGCCGGACGGCTCCGACGCGCCGATCCTCTACGAGGAGTCGTTCGAGCTCCTCCCCGGCGGCCGTGCCCACCTGGCTGCGCTGCCGTACAAGGAGCCCGGCGACGAGGCAAGCGAGGAGTTCCCGCTCATCCTGGTCACCGGCCGGCGGCTCGAGCACTACAACGTCGGCACGATGACCCGCCGCACGGGCAACCTCGACCTGCTCCCGAAGGACTGGCTCGAAATCCATCCGGACGACGCGCTCGAGCTCGGAGTCGCCACGGGCGACGCGGTGAAGGTTCGCTCGCGCAACGGCGAGATCGAGATCGAGGTGGAGATCACCGAGCGCATCGACCCGGGCCACGTCTTCACTGCGTTCCACTTCCCGGAGGTGCGGACGAATCTGCTCGTCGGCCCGTCGGCGGACGTGAACACGAGTTGCCCCGAGTACAAGGTCATCGCGGTCGCGGTCACGAAGTTGGGCGCCGAGAGAAGACGCCGGTCGCCGTCGCGGTCGCCTGATCAGCGCAGAAGCGGCGCGACACTGGCGGCGATCGCCTCGCAACGGGCGTCGATCTCCGCCGCGTCCTTCGAGTCGCCGCTGCAGTGCACTTCGATGCCGAACGGCGTCGCGACGTTCGCGGCGTGGTAGCTGCCGTCTTGGACCGTCGTATCGGCCGCAAGCTCACCTGCGAGCGAGAAGTCGACACTCGCCGCCGGAACGAAATGGATCTGGCGCCCCATGTACTCAACGGGATCGCCCGGTGTGAGAGGCGAGACGAGCGTGACGCGCGGGAGCCCATACGCGCCCTCGTTCACCCTCATGTGCGCTCTGAGCGTCTGGAGCTCGGCCTCGGAGCGCGGCACGACCCACATGACGCCGCTCGGAAGCGTCCACAGGATGACCGGCTGTCTCGGCTTCGCGGTGGTCTCGTAGCGCTCGGGCGTGACGCCGCCGTTCACATGGGCGAGCGGGCCGATTCTCCGGACTTGGACGTCGAAGTCCTCCGTCGGCGAGTACTGGATCGAGCGGCCTGCCGGGAAATCAGGACCTGCGACCGCCGCGTAGTCGGCGGAGTCGAGCGGCCAGTCGAGTGGAAGATCCGCAGGGAGCACGGCCGTGAACGTGTCGTCGGTGAACATCGGTCCAAAGGCGATCTGGCGGCCCTCCAACTTTGGCGTCGTGGTGCTCGCGGGCCGCGAAACGGTCGGTGTGCTCGTCTGCGAGCCGCAGGCCGCCAGAAAGCAACAGGCAGTAGCGAGCACGAATCTCATACACGCACTACGGCCCGTCGTCCCGAGGAGGTCCTACGGCGCCAGGTCGGAGCAGCACCAGCCGGCGACGTGCGGAAATCCCACCTCGTCTTGGCCGCCGCCCTCGAACTGCGCGCTCACGTTCGGGACCGAGAGGACGCGGTCGACGTCCGCCGACCGGATGAAGAGCCATTGATCCGCGCTTTCCCAGCCGAGGAGCAGCCACTTGCCGTCCGCGACCACACGACGCCGTCGAAGCGGCCCGCCCCTGGAACACCCGCCGGTACCTGCCGCCCCCGACGACGACCAGCTCGCTGTTCGTCCCGTCCGGGCTGCGGGTGATGACCGCGAGCTGCTCGCCGGTTGGGGACGCGGCGACCGACACGCCGATGCGGCCGCGCAGGCCGATCGGCTCGATGACGTCGTAGTCGATGATGCGCACCTGCGATCGCCCGAGGACGACGAGCTTGCCGGTCGCCGTCCAGGTCAGCTGGACAGGCAGCGGGGTCAGGCCTGGCCGGTATCCGAGCACCAGCTCGTCCCGGTCGACGTCGTCGATGATCACCGAGCCGTTCGGCTTGGCGTACGCGAGGACGTGGAGGTCGGTACCCGGTTTCCACGCGGGCGCCACGATGGCAACGTTGCGCCGCAGCGCCGGTCGTCGGTGCCGTTGCCGACGACGACGTGCAAGTCCGACCCGGCGAGATACGCGACGCGGAAACCGCTCGCGCCCAGCGCGGTGCTCGGACAATGCTGCTCGACGGGAGCGTCCAACGCACGATGCCCTCCGGCGTGACCGCGTTCAGCTCGTGGTCGCTCGCGACGGCGACGAACAACCCATGCGGCGACCACGACGCCGTCCGGTAGTCGCCGAGAAGCCGTTTTGAACCGTCCGCCTGCGGAAAGACGGTTCGGGTCGTACTCGACGGGCCGGGCCTCCAGAGGCAGATAGCCGGCGGCGCCGAAGAGAACGGCGAGGAACGAGCCAGGACACCCAACCACCGCGGGCATTGCGGCCGCGGTCGGAGCTTCGATCGCCGCGCTCGGCTCGGGCGCCTCGGGCTCATGGACGAGCTCGGCGCCCACCTCGGCACGCAGTGTCCGGGCGCGCGTCCAGTCGATTGCGCGGTTGACGACGATCCGGTGCAGCCAGGGCGCGAACGGACGACGGCGGTCGAAGCGGTCGAGGTGCTGGATCGCCGAGAGGAATGCCTCCTGGGCAATGTCCTCGGACGCCGCCGCGTCCAAGGCGACCAGATAGGCCGTCCGGTAGGCGAGCGGCCAGTGATGTCGAAACAGCGCCTCGATGTCGGCGACCCTTCCGGCCTGAGCTCCCCGAAGCCAGGCACGTTCCTGACGCGGAAACCATGGTATGCGGACAATACGGCCGGCCGGCACCGGGAGGTCCATCGCTTCGGTCTGGGCACCTAGACGCGCTTCAGCGGTGCGCCAGGTCGAGCCGAAGCGCGCCGTCGATCCGCCCCGCCTGCTCCTCCGCGACACCCGCATCCGCGGCGTACTCGGGCCAGCGCGACACGACCTCCGTGATCTCGCCGACGATCGCCTCGGCGCGGCCGCGCTTCAGGGTCGCCACTCGCCCGGCCTCGCGGAAATCCTCCAGCGTGAAGTCGTCCCGCTTGCCGTTCAGCGACATCTGGTGGCTGCTCACCCAGGGGCTCGACGGCCGGTAGGAGTAGGTCATGTCGAACGCCGGCGCGAGCGACCAGCGCCCCGCGCGGTCCATGAGGAAGGCGATGTTCTTCACGTGGTCGTCCTGGTTTCGCGCGACGACATTGAACGCCATCCGCCGGAACATCTGCTCGACCGACTCCTGCGGCAGATCAAGTGTGCGGATGACCTGGAACGCCTGCTCGTAGGAGTACGCCCCCGGCTGGTTGAAATCGAAGTGCGCGAGCCCGCCGAGCGACTGCATGTGCACCTTCCCGCCGCGCTCGTCGCGGTCGAAACGGCGGGTCATGAAGTGCCGGCGGCCGTCCTCTTCGAGGAGTCGGCACTCGGCCATGACGATCCCGGCGTCGCGCGCCATCTGCGCGTAGCCGAACTCGACCGCCCCGTAGCCCTGCGGATCGGCGAGCAGATCCTTGTCGCGGTTCCCCTCGACGCCGTCGAACTTGAGCAGCCAGTACTGGAACCCGGGACCTGCCTCGACCTGGCCGGAACGGACTTCGTTCGTCTCGGGATTCCACGCGATGATCGCCTTGGCCCGCGCGCCGCCCGCCGACGTGCCGACGCTCAGGATCTCGCGCATCGCGTCCTCCCGCCCACTCTCTCCGAGCGACACGGTCAGGTCGGTGCGCTGCGTGAGCACGTCCGAGGCGAGCTCGACGAGCTTCTCGATGTCGATCTCCTCGCTGCGCGTGAAGCGCGGGCCGACCGCGGGCGCGTACTCGAGCGCGCCCATGCCGCGGGTCCCGACGTAACACAGCCGCTCGACCGCGTTGAAACTCGCAGGTGTGCGTCCCTGGCCGGCGAGCCAGGCGTTGATCAGCGCGTGGCCGTACTTGTCCGGCAGCGAATCGGCCACGAGGCCCGGCAGACCGTGGAACGTCTCGCGGTTCAGGGCCGGGAAGCGGTAGCGCGTGCGGGCGAGCGGCATCCGCAGTGGGGACACCTGGATTCCGCTCCGCGCGAAGTCCGCGTCGTACTCGAAGGTCGCGACGTCCTCGCCGTCGTCGAGCAGCACGGCGCCGATGCGGCTCCCCCACAGACGCACCTCCGCCAGTGTGGCCATCAGGCCTCGTCACCCCACGTCCACGGCGCCGGTTCGCTCGGCTCGGCCGGCTCCGAGGACGAACGCCGAGCACGCTGCCGCTCCCGGCCGGCGAGCTTCAGGCGCTCGATCGGACTGGGCGCCGGTTCCGGGATGAGGCGATCGAGCGCCTCGAGGAGCCCGAGCACCCGGAGCACGCGGATCAGGCTCATGAGCTGCACCGACTGCCCGGCCTCGAGCCGCTGGACGGTTCGCCGGCCGACGCCGGCTTCGGCGGCGAACTCCGCCTGCGACAGGTTGCGCTCGAGCCGCCAGCGTGCAAGCCGCCGGCCGAGCTCGCCCAAGACAGCCCCGTCGGTTGTGTGGGCGTCAATCTTCATAGTGCGCCTCCAATGACGCTCTAGACGTGATTCCAAGGACAATGCGCCACTTCATGCGCTTAGTGTAGCAGAGCGCTCGTGCCTAGAAGCGTCATCTATGGCGCACAAACGCTATATACCCACGCTATGCGCCGCGCCTGGCGCGCTAACGGATCCGCCGCCGCGCGGCTATCGTCCGCGCCGTGACGAGCGGATACGTCCACGGCTACGACGACCGGGCGCGGGCCCGGCTCCGCGACCAGGCCGGAGCGCTGGTCGAGCTCCTCCACTCGGACACGGCGTATCCGCCCGGCAGCAGCGTGCTCGAGGCCGGGTGCGGCGTCGGCGCCCAGACCGTCACGCTCGCGCGCTCGAGCCCGGACGCGCGCATCGTGTCGATCGACGTCTCCGCCGGCTCCCTGGCGGAGGCCGAGGCCAACGTCGCCGCGGCCGGATTCGCGAACGTCGAGTTCCTCCAGGCGGACGTCTTCGCCCTGCCCTTCGAGCCGGCGTCGTTCGACCACGTCTTCGTGTGCTTCCTGCTCGAGCATCTGGCCCGGCCGGTCGATGCGCTGCTCGCGCTCAAGGAAACGCTCCGGCCAGGCGGGACGATCACCGTGATCGAGGGCGACCACGGCTCGGCCTACTACCACCCGAGGAGCGCCGAGGCGCAGGCGGCGATCGAGTGCCAGGTGACGTTGCAAGCGGCGGCCGGTGGAAACGCCCTGATCGGGCGCGAGGTCTATCCGCTCCTCGTCGAGGCCGGCTTCGACGACGTGAGCGTGTCGCCGCGCATGGTCTACGTCGACGGCAGCCGCCCCGAGCTGATCGAGGCCTTCACGAAGAAGACGTTCAACGCGATGGTCGAGGGCGTCCGCGAGACCGCGATCGACGGCCGGGCTCACGGATCCGGACGAGTTCGACGCCGGCATCCGAGCCCTCGACCGCACCGCGGAGCCCGACGGCGTCTTCTGTTACACGTTCTTCAAGGGCGTCGGGCGCAAGCAGGACGCGGCCTAGCACGAAATCGAGGCCCCGCACGCCTCGCCGCCGCCCGAAGCCAAGTTGCAGTCTGTTACTTGGATGAGGCAGCGCAAGAACCCGTGGCTCCATCGGGGTTCACCCGCTCCGTTGACAAGTTGCAGTCTGCAACTTGGGATTGATCGGCACGAAGTTGGCGCACCCGCGTGACGAAACGGTGCGCCGTGCTTGCGGCGAAGCCGCGTGTGTAGGTTGCGCCCGATGGTGGCCGCAGAAGTGGAGATCCGCCGGCTGAGCCCGGCGGACGTGCGCGCCGAGCTCGACGGGCTCGCGGCCGTCCTTGCCGACTCCGTCGCCGGAGGGGCGTCGATCGGCTTCCTGGATCCCTTTTCGCACGACGACGCGCGCGCGGTGTTCGAGACCGTGGCCGCCGAGGTCGAGCACGGCCGCCGCCTTGTGCTGGCCGCCTTCTCGGACGGAGAGCTGGTCGGAACCGTGCAGGTGATCCTCACGCTCCCGCCGAACCAGCCGCACCGCGGCGAGATCACGAAGCTCCTCGTGCGCCGCTCGGCGCGCCGGCGCGGGATCGCCGAGCGGCTCATGGAGCAAGCCGAGGCCGAGGCGCGCGCCGAGGGCAAGACGCTCCTCGTGCTCGATGCGGTCACCGACGGCGACGCGGCGCGCCTCTACGAGCGCATGGGCTGGGTCCGGGTCGGCGTCGTCCCCAACTTCGCCCTCTATCCCGACGGGCGCTACTGCGACACGACCTACTTCTGGAAGGCGCTCTAGCTACTCCTCGAGGAGCTGCTTGAGCGTCGAGAGGTTCACGTCGACGCCGCGCTTCACCATCTTCGCGGCGAGCGGGCCGAGGAGTTCGGCTGCTCCGCCGAGCTCGACCTGCGCGTCGAGTGCGAGCTCGGTCCCCGTGCCGTTCTCGCTCAGGTCGTAGCGGTAGGTGAAGGGCGTCGGTCCGTCGCTCGCCTCGACGACGACGAGCTCGAACGGACGGGCCTCGAGCACCTCGAGGACGTTCTCGGCGGGCCCGGACGGAAGGTCGCGCACCATGCGGTAGCGGTCGTCGCCGAGCGGCTCGACCGAGCGGACGGCCGAGTTCCAGCGCGCGTAGGTCGTCGGATCGCCCACCGCGGCGAAGACGTCGGCGGGTGGGCGACCAATCCGGATGCTCGTCTGGAAGCCGATCGACATCAGGCCTTGCGTTACCCGCAATAGGCGAACGCAAGACCTGACGCCGGCCGCCGGGCTACCACTCGACGACGGGCCGCACCTCGACCGCGCCGCCCATGGCGGCCGTCGGAATCCGCGAGGCGAGCTCGATCGCCGCATCGAGGTCGTCGGCCTCGAAGACGAGGTAGCCGCCGACCGCCTCCTTCGTCTCCGCGAACGGCCCGTCGGTTGTGAGCGTCTTGCCACCCTTCACCCGCACGGTGGTCGCCGTCTCGGCCGGCTGCAGCTGGAGCCCTGGGCTGACGCCGGCGGTCTCGTTGATCGCCTGCCACGCGCCCCAGATCGCGCCCTGCTCCGCCTGCGAGAGCGCCTCGAACGCCGCGACGGCGGCCTCGTTCGTCTCGCCGTCGCGGCCCGGCCGCGGGGCGTCGCCCTGGTGGATCAGCAGCATGTACTTCATTTGTTCCTCCTTCGTCGTGGACCTCTTGTAGACGAACGAGGAACAACGTGATCGACATTATTCGCGCGACTACGGAACGTCGACCTGCTTGGGGCGGGAGCGGGACAGCGTCGCCGGCCCGGTGGCGACCACGACAGCCACCGCCGCGACGACCATCAGCGCGACGAAGATCAGGAAGCTTCGGGCGATGTCGTCTTCGTAGGGCTCGAGGAAGATCGTCAGGCCCAGGTTGGAAGCCGCGTGGAACAGGACGATGAGCAGAAGGCTGCCGCCGGTGCCGTTGTACATCCACGTCAGGAGGATCGAGGTCGCAATGGTGGCCAGCACCCACGGGGCGAAGACGCTGAGCGGGCGGAGGTCGGATCCGGTCAGGTAGAGCGGCAGGTGCCACGTGCCCCAGACCGCTCCGAGGATCACGCTCGCCCGTAGTGCCGTCCCGCGCCGCTGCATCTGCGGGAGGGCAAACCCGCGCCAGCCGAGCTCCTCGCCGCCCGCGCTGCCCGGGAAGACGAAGAAGACGAACAGGATCACGGCGCCGGGGATCGTCACGGTGACGTCCGGACCGTCTGCGCCGAGGAGCATGTTCACTCCCACGGCGATCGCCCCAAATGCCGGCACGAACGCGACGACCGCCCACCAGCCCCAACCGACGCGCCAGATCTTGAGCCGGCCGAGCAGCTTCCGGACCCCCGCCTTCCCGTGCAACACGGCGACGAGAAAGATCCCCACCGACGACGGCACAAGGGTTCCGAGCAGCAACAGGAGGAACTTCAGGCCTGTTGGCTCCTCGTCGCCGGTGACGACGAGCGGCGCCCACAGAAGCCAGGCGAGCCCGTAGGTGAGGACGAAGAACGCTGTGAGCGGACGAGCCTGCACCAGTGCTGCAAGGCGAGACTCCCCGCCGGCCTCTGCGTGATTGGCCACGGCCACTAGGTCGCCTCCACCGGCGCGGCGCGCTCGCCGCGGAGGATCGAGATCGTCCAGACCGCCTTGACCACGGCCCACACCAACGCCGCCACCGCGCTCGCCACGAGCAGGAGGATGAGATCCGGGAACCCGGTGGCGAGGATCGAAAGCGACAGGCCCAGCTGCTTCGGCACGAGCACCAGGACGAACAATGCCCAGAGCAGGCTCACGAACAACGAGATGCCGATCCGCCACCGCGGGCCGATGCGGCCGTGCCGGACACGTCCGCCGCGCAGCGCAGCGACCGATCTGACGATGCCGCGGATCTGGAGCACGAGCAGCGCGAAGAGGGCCGCATAGGTGATGAAGGTCGGGAGGTTCGACGGCGGAGGCGGAGGCTCGTCCCCTTCGAGCAGGCTGGTGACACCGTCGGCGATCGTCCCCATGCGCCCGCTCGTGAAGAGATCGAGGGAGTTCTCGGCGTTGATCAGGACGACGACGCCGCGCTTGCTTCCCGGCACGAGTACGACGTTCGAATGGAAGTTGAACGTCTCGCCCTGGTGGTGGACCGCCGGGATGCCGTTCACCGGGCCGACAAACCAGCCCATGCCGTACCACGTGTCCTCCGCCGGGGTGGAAACGGCTGGCAGCTGGAGCTCCGCGATCCCCTCGGGCGAGAGAACCGACGCGCCGTCGTACTCGCCGCCGTTCAGCTGAGAGACGACGTACTGCGTCATGTCCTCGGCGCTGGCGATGAGGTAGCCCGCCGGGACGAGACCGCGGTTGTACGCGAGGTCGGCCGCCCTCGGACGTCCGAACGCATAGTTGTGGCCGGTCGCGAGGCCCTGCGCGGCTGCCTCGGACGTGTACGAGTTCTCCATCTGGAGCGGGTCGAGGATGTGCTCCTGGACGTAGCTCTCGTACGACTGCCCCGAGACCTCCTGCACGATGAGCCCGAGGACCGAGTAGTTGATCGTGCTGTACTGGTGCTTCTCGCCGACGGGCGCGGTCAGCGCGGCACTCTCCAGTTCGCGCACCGCGTCTTCCAGCGCGGTGTCGCTCATGTCGCCGTTGCCCTGGAACGACCGGCCGGTCTTCGTGGAAATCCCGCTCGTGTGATTGAGCAGGTGGCGCACGGTGATCTCCGCCGAGGCCTTCTCGTCCGCCACCCGGAACCAGGGCAGGTAGCCCCGGACGGGCGCGTCGAGGGCGATCTTGCCTTCCGCAACGAGCTGCATGACGGCCAGCGCGGTGAACGACTTGCTGACCGAGCCGATGATGAACGGCGTCTGCGGCGTCACCTCCGTCCCCGACTCGTCGGCCGTCCCGAATCCGCGCGTGTAGACGACCCGGTCGCCCTCGACGATGCCCAGGGCGAGCCCGGGGATGCGCTGCGCGGCCATCTCGTCCTGCACGAACCGCTCGATCTCGGCGAAATCGGAGTCCGCCTGTGCGCCGTTGGCGGCAGGCGCGTCAGACCCAGGCTTGGCGACGAAATAGGCGGCGCCGACGACGAGGACGACCAGCGCGACAGCGGTGACGATGCTTCGGCGGTGCGCGCGCATGCGCACGTCCCTTCCTGTCGTTCGGGCCAACCTTCCAGAATCAGCGCCTGGTAGCAAGCAACGCAAACGTTTCAAAGGCGCCACGGGTCCGCGAGACTCCCGACCGTGGATGCGCCGCCAGTTCTCTACGCCCGCAGCGGCGACGCGAACATCGCCTACCAGGTCGTCGGCGACGGCCCGGTCGACCTGCTGTACATCCCGGGCTGGATCTCGAACCTCGACCTGTACTGGCAGGAGCCATCGGGTGTCCGGTTTCTCCGCCGCATCGCGGCGACGTTCCGGCTGATCCTGTTCGACCGGCGCGGCACCGGGCTTTCCGACCGGATCGCGGACGAGTTCCCGACGCTCGAGCAGCGCAGGGACGAGGCCCGGGACGTGCTCGACGCGGCCGGCAGCGAGCAGGCCGTCGTCTTCGCGCAGGGCTACGGCAGTCCCTACGGAATCACGCTCGCCGCGAGCTGCCCTGACCGGTTGCGGTCACTGATCCTCTACAACCCGGTCGCGAAAACGGGCGAAAAAGACGACGAGTACCCGTGGGGCTCGACGCCGGCCGAGCAGGAGGACTGGCTCGCGTACTCGGAGGCGAACTGGGGCACGGAGGAGTTCGCGCGCGAGTGGCTCGCCCGCCTCGCGCCGAGCGCACCGCCCGACACGCGCCTGGTCGCGTGGTACCAGCGCATCATGCGCGCGGCCGCGAACCCCGCCGCGTTCCGGCGCTTTGCCGAGGCGAGCGCCGAGATGGACGTGCGCGACCTCCTGCCGCTCGTCCGCGTCCCGACGCTCGTGCTCCAGCGCAAGGACACGCGTGCGCCGAAGGGCGGTGTCGACGTGAACTCACTCGAGGAGAGCGCCTGGATCGCCGAGCGGATCCCGGACGCGAAGCTCGTCACCATCCCAGGCCGCGACTACCTCCCCTGGATCGGCGACCAGGAGGCGCTCGTCGCGGAGATCGCCGCGTTCGGCACCGGCACCCGCCCGCCGGCAGAGATCGACCGCGTCCTCTTGACGGTGCTCTTCACGGACATCGTCGACTCGACGGGCCATCTCGCCCGGCTCGGAGACCAGCGCTGGAAGGAGCTTCCTGGCCGAGCACGACCTGGCCGTCCGCGTGACGCTGGACAGGTTCAACGGCCGGTTCGTGGATTCGACCGGCGACGGCGTCTTCGCGGTCTTCGACGGGCCGGGCCGCGCGGTCCGGGCCGCCCAGGAGCTCGGCCGCGAGGCGGCACGGCTGGGCCTGGAAATCCGCGCGGGCGTCCACACCGGTGAGGCGGAGGTGAGCGGCGACCGAGTGAGCGGTATCGCGGTGCACATCGGCGCGCGGGTCATGGCCCTCGCGGGCCCGGGCGAGGTGCTCGTGTCGAGCACGGTGAAGGATCTGGTCGCCGGCTCGGGGCTCAAGTTCGAAGAGCGCGGCGCGACCGCCCTGAAGGGCGTGCCTGGCGAGTGGCGGCTGTACTCGTTGGCCGGCTGAGAGAGAAGCTCATCGCGCCGTGACCGGTGACGACGGAACGCTGGACATGAGCCGTATCGCCTGCTCCGGTCGGCGCCGTGGTCGCGCAGACATCGAGCGAACAGGGTCAGGTCTTGCATTGCCACATCCAGCCGGCGCGACCGGCATGACGGGCGCGGCTCCCCAGCGGCCCTTGGAGTCACGACGGAACCTCCCATGCTCGAAACATCCGTCCTGGACGTGGAGCTCAGCGAGCGCCGGCGTGATGCCTTAGTCGGTGCGGGGTCGCCACGGCTCGTGCTCGTGCGTGAGCCAGACGAGCTCGGGGTCGAGCGCAAGGACCCGCTGCCGGCCCTCGGTGGGCGGCTCGTCGAACTCGCCGAACCACACCGCCACGTCGCCGCCGACGATGACCGGGCGCCCGCCGGTCTCGACAACGACCATCTGCATGCCGCGTGTGTGGCCCGGAGCCGGGACGAGTCGGAGCCCGGGAAGCAGCTCGTGCTCGCCGTCGACCGGCACGTACTGCACGCCGGGCGCCTCGACCCACTCGCGAATGGTGTAGTCGTCCTCGCTGCGCGCGTCGTCGAGCTCCCGACGCTGGACATAGATCGGCTTGCCGGCGAAGAGATGGTTGCCGCCGCAGTGGTCGGCGTGCAGGTGTGTGTTGACGACGATGTCGATGCCGGCGAGATCGAAGTCCTGCTCGCTCAGCGGCTGGAGGCGGGGATCCATGTCGGCCATCGCCGGGTGCAGCTCCGTCATGCCGGTGTCGACCAGCACGCGCGCATCGGGATGGTCGATGACGTGCACGTAGACCGGCATCCGCTCGCCCTCGACGGAAAGGTCGGCAACGAAGACCGGCGTGATGGTGATTGAGGCGGGGGCGTTCATTGTGTGTCGACCGCCGCGGTGGTGGTTGACATGGGAGTCATGATGATCTCCTTTACAAGGTACTCAGGGCCGGGGTCAGGTCTTGCATTGACGCATTCCGATCCAATTGCGGTCGAGCCTGCGTCAATACCTAGCGCCGCGGCGATCGGAACGATTTCGATGCCTACCGTCGGTCTATGGACGACGGATCCGATGCTTTGACCGGTTAGAGCCCAACGATGTCGTCCGGGCGCACGGGCACGCGGGTCAGCTCTCGGCCGGTCGCGTCACGTAGCGCGGCGACGATCGAAGCGGTGGACACGACCGTAGGCGGCTCGCCGACGCCCTTCACGCCGTAGGGCGCGTCCGGCTCCGGCTCCTCGATCAACTCGGACTCAACCGGCGGCATGTCGAGGAACGTGGGGATCAGGTAGTCGGTGAAGCTCGCGTTCGTGATCTCCCCGTCGCGCGTCTGGATCTCCTCCATGAGCGCGAGGCCCAGGCCCTGCGCTGTGCCGCCCTCGATCTGGCCCTCGACGGCCTGCCTCGAGAGCGCGTTTCCGACGTCCTGCGCGGTTCCGATCCAGACGACCCGGGTGAGACCGAGCTCGACGTCCACCTCGACGACCGTCCGCATCGCCGCCACCGCGAAGGCGACGTGGGCGCGCTCGCCGGTCACCTGCCCGGTTTCCGGGTCGAGCGGGGTCGTGCGGGGATGCCGGTAGATGCGCTCGACGTCGACCTCGCCGCCGTCGCTCCGGCTGCGTTCGTCGAGCGCGGCCCGGCAGGCGAGCTGCACCGCGCCGGCCGCCATCCACGTCATCCGCGAGGCCGAGGTCGAGCCGGACGATCCCACCTGTGCGGTTGAGCCCGCTGCGACGGAGATGTCGTCCGTTTCGAGCTCGGTCCGGGCGACCTTGAGGATGACCTCGGACACCCCCTGCCCCACCTCGGCCGCTGCGCAATGCACCTCGGCGTGGCCGTCCTCGAAGAGGCGGACACGCGCCGCGCAGTAGTCGTCGAAGCCCTCGGAGTACCCGATGTTCTTGAACCCGACGGCGAACCCGACGCCCCGCCGCACGCCCTCGCCGCGCGTCGTGTTGCCCGACCCGCCGGGAAGCCGGATCGCCTCGCGCGGAAGCTCCTCCTGCTCCGGGACCTGCAGAGCAGCGGCACGGCGGATCACCTCCTTCGTCGGCAGCGAGCCGGTGACGACCTGGCCCGTCGGGAGTGACCCGCCCGGCTCGAGCGCGTTTAGGAGCCGCAGCTCGACCGGGTCGATCCCGAGCGCGGCCGCGAGCTTGTCCATCTGCGCCTCGGCGGCGAAGCACGACTGCACCGCGCCGAAGCCGCGCATCGCTCCGCACGGCGGGTTGTTCGTGTACACCGCGGTGCCCTCGATCGCGACGTTCTCGACCGCGTAGGGCCCGACCGCGAACGCGCAGGCGTTCGAGATCACGGCCGTCGTGCTCGAGGCATAGGCGCCGCCGTCCACGAGGATCTGCATCCGCACGGAGACAAGTCGTCCGTCGCGCGTCGCCCGGTGCTCGGCCTGGATCCAGGCGGGATGCCGGTGGATGTGCCCGACGAACGACTCCTCGCGGTTGTAGACCATCTTCACCGGGCGGTTCGCGCGCAGCGCGAGCATGGCCGCATGGACCTGGATGGACAGGTCCTCGCGCCCGCCGAACGCACCGCCCACGCCGGCGAGGTGGATCCGCACCATGTCGGGAGGAAGGTCGAGGCACGGCGCCACCTGGTCGCGGTCGACGTGCAGCCACTGGGTCGCGACGTGGATGTCGATGCCGCCCTCCCCGTCCGGGATCGCAATGCCCGACTCCGGGCCGAGGAACGCCTGATCCTGCTGGCCGATCTCGTACGACCCCGTCACCGTCACGTCGCTCGCGGCGTCGGGATCGCCTCGCTGGATGACGATCGAGCGCACGACATTCGGCCGCGGGTCGTCGCGGTAGCCGTGGCCCATCGTCGGACGGTCGGGATGCAGCGGCTCCGCCTCGGTCGCGCGCTCGGGATCCGTGATCGGCTCGAGCCGTTCGTACTCGACGCGAACCGCTGCGGCAGCGCGACGCGCCTGCTCGGGCTCCTCCGCGGCCACGACGGCGACCGATTCGCCGAAATAGCGCACGCGATCGATCGCAAGCACCGGCTGGTCGGCGAACTCGAGCCCGTACGTCTTCTGACCCGGGACGTCTTCGTGCGTGAGCACCGCGTGGACCCCGGGCATGCGCGCCGCCTCCGACACGTCGACGGAGAGAACCCGCGCATGCGCATGCGGACTGCGGACCGTGTGGCCCCAGAGCATCCCCGCCACCTCGAGGTCGCTCGAGTACGCGAAGGCGCCGGTCACCTTCGGGATCGCGTCCTGGCGGCGAGCGCCGACAACCGCGCGGCCGTGCTCGATGGTGCGCGCGGGACCGCTCATCGACCCGCGGCGAGCTGGACCGCGTCGAGGATCTTCTGATAGCCGGTGCAGCGGCAGAGGTTTCCCGAGAGCGCCTCGCGGATCTCGTCCTCGGACGGCTGCTCGGTGCGGCGCAAAAGGTCGGCGGCCGCGACCACGAGCCCGGGCGTGCAGAAACCGCACTGGACGGCGCCGGCCTCGGCGAACGCGTCCTGCACGGGATGCAGACGGCCCTCCTCGGCTAGGCCCTCGACCGTGACCACCTCGTGCCCCTCGGCCTGCGCGGTGAGCACGAGGCAGGAGCAGACGAGCTCCCCGTCGAGCAGCACCGAGCACGAGCCGCACTCCCCCTGCTCGCACGCGTTCTTCGAGCCGGGCAGGCCGAGCCGGTTTCGCAGCGTCGTGAGCAGGCTCTCGCCCGCCCACACGTCGGCGTCGCGCCGCTCGCCGTTGACGGTCAGCTCGACCCTCATGCGAGACACCGCTGGAGCGCTCGTCCGGCGAGAACGCGAAGCGCGTGCCGGCGGTACGCGGCCGTGCCGCGAACGTCGTCGATCGGGCTCGCGGCGGCGGCCAGTCGCTCAGGGAAGTCGTCCGCCTCGTCGAGGGGACACACGACCAAACCGGCCACCGGCGCGGCCGATCCGAACGATCCGCGGATCTCTCCCCGCGCGCGATCGACCACGACCGCGAGCGAGCAAACGGCGATGACCATCGCGTTGCGCGGGCCGACCTTCATGAACGTCTGCGGCCCACCGCTCGGCTCGACGTGGGCGGCCACGATCAGCTCGTCCTCGGCGAGCGCGTTGCGCTTCACGCCGAGCAGGAACTCCGAGAGCGGCAGGCGCCGCGTGCCTCGCTGGCCGGCCACCTCGATCTCGGCCCCCTCGATGAGCAGCGGCGGAAGCGCGTCGCCGGCGGGCGAGGCCGTGCCGAGGTTGCCGCCGATCGTCCCGCGGTTGCGAATCTGAGGCGAGCCAACCGTGCGCGCCGCCTCCGCGAGCGCGGGCATGAGCTCCGCGAGCTCGCCGTGCATGGCCTCGGTGTACGTGAGCCCGGCCCCAAGCCGAACGCCGCCGTCCGTGCGCGACCAGCCGCGCAACTCCTCGACCTCGTTCAGGTTGAGCAGCGCATCGGGCCGAGCGCGGTCGAAGTTGAGCGCGACCATGACGTCGGTCCCACCCTGAATCGGCACCGCCCCGAGATGCTCCGCCTTGATCCGGAGCGCGTCCTCGAGCGTACGAGGAGTGAGGACGTCCATCGCGGCAAGAGTAGTACGCGCCCGGCACGGCGGCTCGACGGCGTGAACGCTGATGATCGAGTCTGCACGCTTACGTGCGAGGTTCAGGCGACAGATGCATCAATGCAAGACCTGACACCGCCGGTGTGGGTCCTGCTGCACTGGGTGGCTACTTGCGGCGGGCGACATGGCCACCGGCGAGGCAGAGCGCTCCTCTGATGGCGGCGAACCAGGGCGGTGTATTGCCTAGCCGGGCGCAACCGAGCAGGATCGCGACGACTGGAGCCAGATAGGTGATGAAGGCCCATGCGGCCGGCTGGTTCAACCCACGCGAAGGTCAATGTGGCAATGCAAGACCTGACCCCGTTCCTTCACATCTGTGCGGCCGGCCCGAAGCCTCGTCAGTCCGATACGCACGAGAGCCAGGATAGATCTCGCGCCGCACTCGAGCGTGTCACCGCGGCGTTCTCTTGCGGCGCCTCCGCGCTTCGGCTCACCGGCCAAACGACTACCGAAGCCGAGTTCTCGCCCTCGCAGAGAAGGCGGCGAAATGTGGCATTGCAAGACCTGACCCCGCTCCCTCGCTCCCTCGAGCGCAACCTCCAGCGCGTCAAGGCCTGGAAGGCATACGGCGCAGAGGGGCCGGCCGGCCAGCAGCTGCAACTGGCCTGACGGGCCCGCCGCCGCTCACTGGGCCTCACAACCGAGCCGGTCGCATCAGCGCAAGACCTGACACCGTTGGCTTTACGCCGATCGCGCCATGAAGAAGAGATCGTCCAGCGCCGGATTGTCGATCTCCGCGGCGAGCGATCGGGCGGCGTCGAGTGCACCGGGCTCTCCCAGGCGCGCCCGGTAGACGGTCGCGTGCAGTAGAAGCTCCTGGATGCCCCGTCGCGCGGCGATCGCCTCGAGCTCGTCGATCCAGCGCGGCGCTGACTCGGCCCCGTGCTCGACCCCGACGGCGCAGAGAGCGTCGAGTGCATAGGTCTCGATCCAGAGGTACGTGTCGGGAAGGCGGCGACACAGCTTCGGCGCGTCGACGAGCAGCTCGAGCGCGCGGGTCACGTCCCCCCGCGCCTCGGCGACCAGTCCCAGCCCGCGCATGCCGACGCTCTCCCAGCAGGCGTCGCCGACCTGGCAGCCGAGAGCGAACGCGTGCTCGAAACGCGCCTCCGCGGCGTCGACGTCGCCGAGGGCGAGATCGATCTCGGCGCGGAAGGACTCCGGCCACGAGACGAACGCCGTCATCGCGCGAGCGTCGGTTTCGGCCAGAGCCTGATCCAGCACGTGGACCGCGTCCTCGATCTCGCCCCGCAGAAGGTGGTAGCGGCCGAGCATGGTCAGGGCCATGGCGAGCGGCTGGCCCGAAGGAAGCTGCCGCGCCCGTTCGACGCCCGAGCGGAGCAGCTCCCCCGCCGCCGCATGGTCACCGGTGTCGTGTCGGGAGGCGCCGCGCGTCACGTCCACCCAGGCGAGCTCCAGGTTGCTCCCGCCGGCGAGCTCCTCGGTCCGCGTCAGCGACTCGTCGGCCCGCTCGTACTGGGCGCGGAGGAACTGCACCCAGCTGATTTCCCGCCAGCCCGTCGCAGCGATGTCGTCGCGGCCCACCGCCTCGGCGAGCGTCGTCCCTTCGTGGAGCGCCGCGGCTCCCTCCTCGTCCGTGCCGCGGGCGGAGTGGACGAGTGCGCCGCCCAGGGCGACGAGCGCCCTGGCCAGGAGCTCGCGATCCTCGATCCTCCGGGCTGCGGCCACCGCGCCCCGCACCCGCTGGACGCCGGCCTCGACCGCGCCCGCGGCCAGAGCGGCCTCACCCGCCTCGACCTGCGCGAGGACCGCCGCACGCCCCGAGACACGCGACTCGACCGGGGCCTCGGTCGTCTCGGCCGCCGCACGAAGCGCGGCGCTCGGGTCACGGCCCAACTCCCGGCGGAAAAGCTCCGTGCAGGCCTCCGCCCGGCGCGCCGCACCTTCGTGGTCGCCCGCGGCGCTCAGGCAGCGGACGAGCAGGACATGGGCGTTTTCGTCGTACGGGTTGAGCCGCACGAGCTCGGACGCGTACCGCGCCGCGCCCTCGAGGTCGCCGCGCGCGAGCAGGGCGAGCGACGACTGGTGGAGGACGGCGCTCGTCGTTCCCGCCACATGGCGGCGCTCGCTCTCGAGCCACATCTCGAACCCCGGGCTCGACCGGAAGCTGAGCCCGTCCACGAGCTCGTGGCCGAGCCCCGGCAGCGCGGCGGCCTCGATCCAGGAGCCGCGGCTGAGAACGTCGACGTCGACGAACGTTCCCGGGCGCAGCGTCAGCCGCACCGGATCCCCTCCGAGGCTCGGCGTCCTCGCCCAGGCTGCGGCGAAGCGCCGAGAGCGTCCAGCGGAGCGTCCCCAGCGGATCGTCCGCCTCGGGGAAGAGAAGGTCGGCCAACCGCTCGCGTGACGGCGGCAGCCGTGTGCGCAGGAGATAGACGAGCAGACCCCACGCCTTGTTGCCCCGCGGCGGTTCGATCGGGGTCCCACCGCGTTCCATCGTCGGCGGTCCGAGTAGCTGAATGCTCAGTCCGATTCGGGGCCTCCCCTGGTCACACGCGCCGTCACACGCCCCACTGTGACTCTCCCGTCCGTCCGCTGCAACCAGACGACGGAAGGGAGCAGGACATGAGCATGAGGACGAAACTGGCTCTGCTGGCCGCATTCGTGGGCGCGGCGTCGCTCACGGCGGCCGCCCAGGCAGGGCAGCAGCAGTACTCGGCGTGGGAGCCGGCTCAGAAGATCGACGAGATCGACGGCAACAACTCGGAGCTGAACACGCCGTCCCAGGACGGGTGCCCGATCCAGTCACCCGACGGGCGCAGCCTCTACATGGCCTCGAACCGTCCGGGCGGGCAGGGCCTGCTCGACATCTGGGTCGCCCACCGCCCGAATCGCCACGCCGCGTGGGGCGCACCCGAGAACCTCGGCGAGCCCGTCAACTCGGCCGCGGACGACTTCTGTCCGACACCGGTCAAGCACGGCGGCCTCTTCTTCGTGAGCAGGGAGGCGCTCCCGGGTAGCTGCGGGATGGGGGACATCTACTTCACCCGCTACAGCCGGAAGCATGGCTGGAGCGAGCCGCAGCACCTCGGCTGCGCGCCCGACGGCCCGAACAGCGAGCTCGACGAGCAGGGCCCGTCGTACGTAACGGCCGGTTGGATCCCGCAGCTGTACTTCTCGCGCAGTTCGGCGACGGTGCCGGGCGAGATCTTCGTCAGCAAGGGCTTCGCCGGCTGGGGCTTCGGCCCGGCCACGGCCGTGACGGGGCTGAATGACCCCGCGGCAAACGACATCCAGCCGAACGTGCGCAAGGACGGGCTCGAGGTCGTCTTCTCCTCGAACCGCACGGGCACGCTCGGCGGCCAGGACATCTGGGCCGCGACACGACGGAGCATCCACCACCCGTGGTCGCCGGCAGTCAATCTGGGCGCGGCGGTGAACACGACCGCCTCCGAGTCGCGTCCTTCGTTCTCGCGAAACGCGCGGCAACTCCTCTTCGGCCGTTCACCCGGCCCGGAGGGCAGCGGCGACATCTACGTGACGACGCGGACGAAGACCGGCCACACGCATCACTGAGGCAACCCGGTCTTCGGAAGCAGCTAGGGCCCGCCGTCGCGCGGGCCCTAGCTGTTCCTGTTCGGGCACCTACAAGAATTCGCCCCTCGCACACAGCAATACCGACCAAAGTCGTATTCCCGCGGAGCGGGCGAGACTTTGGTCGGCTTATGGAGCTAGCCGGGCTCGAACCGGCGACCTCCTGGGTGCGATCCAGGCGCTCTCCCAACTGAGCTATAGCCCCGCGCGGATCTCAGTTTAGCGGCGCCCGGGCACACACTTGCCCGGTGCGTGGTCTTGAGGAACCCCACCCGCAGGAGTAACGTCGGCCGCCGCAGATGACCGTGCGCGGAGCAGCCAGCGCTCACCACCCCGTACGCCGGCATCTGCCGCGGAGACGACTCGCTGCCGTCCCGGTGCTGGTCTTGGCGCTCCTCGTGCCCGGCGCCGCGGTCGCGGCGCCCGCGGTTCCGGCCAGCGCCCGCGCGAAGAAGCCTCCGCCTCAGTTTCGGGTGCTCGTCTTCACGAAGACCCAGGGTGTGGCGCTCTCTTCGACGCCGGGCGGCGTGGCGGCGATCAAGAGCATCGGCGCCCAGAACAAGTTCGCCGTCGACGCGACGGCCCAGGCCACGAAGTTCACCGCGGCGAACCTGAGGCGCTACCGGGCCGTCGTCTTCCTGAACACGGTGGGCGACGTCCTGAACCCCGGCCAGCAGAGCGCGTTCGAGGCCTACTACCGAAACGGCGGCGGCTTCGTGGGCATTCACGCCGCCATCGAAGGCGAGACGGACTGGGCCTTCCTCACGAATCTGCTGGGTGCGCGCTCCACAGACGAGACCGACCTGCAGACCGGAACCGTGAAGGCCGTCGACCGCGTGCACGACGCGACGAAGTCGGTGCCCGAGTACTGGACGCGAACCGACCGTTGGTACAACTTCGACACGAACGTCCGCGGCTCGAGCCACGTGCTCGCCACGGTCGTCGAGGCGCCGTGGGCGACGCAGCCGTCGGGACTCGTCCTCGACGCGATCAGCGGCGGCACGATGGGCGTCGACCATCCCGTCGCCTGGTGCAAGGACACCATGGGCGGCCGCGCCTTCTACACCGCGGGGGGCCACGAGCCCTCGACCTTCACGGAGACGGCGTTTCGCGCGCACCTGCTCGGGGCGATCAAATGGGCCGCAGGCCGCTCGAGCACGACCTACAGCGACTGCGGCGCCACGGTCCTCGCGAACTACCAGATGACGACCGTCGCAGCGCCGCCGGACCTCGGCGAGCCGATCGGCTTCGACGTCCTCCCGGACGGGCGTGTGATCCAGACCTCCCGCACCGGCGCCGTCCGCCTGCACGACCCGGGCACGGACAGCCACATCGTCATCGCGGACATCCCGGTCTACGCGAAGTACGAGGACGGGCTCTACGGCCCCGCGGTGGACAACGACTTCGCCACGAACCACTGGGTGTACCTCTACTACGCCCCGCCGACCGTCACCGTGAAGCAGTCCGACGGAGTGACCCGGACGATCACGACCGACCCCAACGGGCTCGCGCCCACCGTCGGCGCGACCCTCGCCGCGTGGGACGACTGGCTCGGGTACTTCCAGCTCTCGCGCTTCCAGTTCGTCGAAGGATCCGCCGGGGATCCGCCGCACCTCGACCTGGCATCCGAGCAGAAGATCCTCAAGGTTCCCAACGACCGCGGCGCCTGCTGCCACAACGGCGGCGACATCGCGTTCGACTCGCACAACAACCTCTGGCTCGTGACGGGCGACGACACGCAGAACGGGGCTGCCGGCACCGCCGGCTTCGGCCAGTTCAACGGGGAGCTCACGAACGAGGCGCAGACCGTCCGCGTGACGAACGCGACCGGAGGCACCTTCACGCTCACGTTCAACGGCCAGACGACCGGCCCGATCCCCTTCAACGCGACCGCGGCCGCCACGCAGGCGGCGCTCGAAGCGCTCTCGAACATCGGCGCAGGCGGCGTTGCCGTAAGCGGCGCCACGGTCAACACCGCCAACCAGACGGTCTCGTTCCGCGGGCCGAACGCGGGGATCAACGTGGCGCAGCTCACGGCAGATGCGACCGGCCTCACCGGCACCACGCCGACCGTCACGACCGCCACCACTCAGGCGGGCGGCTGGTTCAACGCGCCTCATGTGGACGCGCGTCGCACGGCGCTCAACACGAACGACCTGCGCGGCAAGGTGCTCCGGATCCACGTCTCCGACGACGGGAGCTACACCATTCCCCCGGGCAACTACTTCGCGCCCCTCGCGCCGAAGGTGAAGCCCGAGGTCTACGCGATGGGCTTCATGAACCCGTTCACGATCGCGCTCGACGAGAACGACGTCGCCTACGTGACGGACTTCGGGCCGGACTCGCAGGTCCCGCAGGCGCTCCGCGGTCCGCCCGGAATCGGGCGGGTGGCCTTGATCCGCCAGCCGGCGAACTACGGCTGGCCGCTCTGCATGTCCCCGGATCTCCCGTACTACCGCTGGAACTTCGGGACGATCCAGCCGCTCGACAGCCCGGCGGTTCCCTACGAGTGCAACAACCCCTCACGTGGCCCGCAGAACGACTCGCGCTGGAACCTGAACGGCGGTCCGATGCTGGAGCCGAGCTTCGAGTTCGGGCCGCCGATCGCACGGCCGGACATCTGGTACTCCTACCGCGACAACCACGTGACCACGCCGATCGGGACCCCCTGCTTCGCCTCCTACGGCCCCGACGCGGCGACGAACCCGACCTGCCCCCGGCTCTTCCCGGAGCTCTTCGGCGGCGGCGTCGGCCCGAACGGCGCAGCGCCGTACGACTTCAAGCCCGGGAACCCGAACCCCACGAAGTTCCCGGCGTACTACGACGGGGCGTTCCTCCTCGGCGAATTCACCCAGGACACGCTTCGCGAGATCAGGCTCGACCTACAGGGCCGCGTCTTCAAGATCAACAACGTCCTCAACTGCGGCCAGGCGCCGGCGAGCGCGGCGAAGCCGTTCCTCTGCGACAACCCGATGGACATGCGGTTCGGCCAGGACGGGCGTTTCTACCTCCTCACGTACGGCGACGGCTTCTTCCAAGCGAACGCCGACGCGGCGATGGAGCGCTTCGACTACGTGAAGGGAACGCATTCACCGGTCGCCAAGCTCCGAGCCTCCCGCAAGACCTGCCGGGCGCCTTGCACGATCAGGTTCTCGAGCGCCGGCTCGACCGATCTCGATCCGCTCGACTCGATCCGCTTCGCGTGGGACTTCAACGGCGACGGGAAGATCGACTCGTACGACCCGAGGGCGGCCCACAGGTACACGAAGCGCGGCACCTACACGGCCCGGCTCACCGTCACGGACTCGAGCGGGCACGCGAGCAAGACGAAGGTGAGGATCCGGGTCCGCTCGCACTAGAGGTCGAGCCGCGTGTCCTCCAGGTCGAGCTCTCGCTGGACTCGGTTCATCACGTCGTCGCTGATCACGCGCTCGCGGCGGAGTTCATGGAGGGCGTGGCGCTGGGCGTCGATGACCTCGCGCATGAGGCGCTGATAGGCCTGCGAGCGCATCTCGATCTCGCCGTCGTCGCCGTCGTCGAAGCGCGCCTCGAAGCGCCGGCGGCGGAACGCGTACATGCCACGCAGGCGCTCGACCGTGTCCTCGTTCACCCAGTCCTCGTGCTCGAGGTCCTCGAGACGCGCGATCGCGGCGTCGGCGGCGGCGATGCGGGCGTCGGTCTCCTCGCGCTCGGCCTCCGCGTCCGCGGGCAGCCGCAGGGCCACGATGAGCCGCGGCAGCGTGAGCCCCTGGATGACGAGCGTCGCGAGGATCACGCAGAACGTGAGGAACACGATCAGGTCGCGCTGGGGAAACGGATCGCCCAGGTCGGTCGTGAACGGCAGCGCCAGAGCGGCGGCCAGGGAGACCGCGCCCCGCATCCCCATCCACGAGGTGAGGACCGTATTGCGCCACTTGTAGACGTACATCGCGTGGCGGCGCAGCTGAAACGCCCGCACGACGGCCACATACGAGAACGCGTATCCGAACCGGACGAGGACCACCGCGAGCGAGACGGCGGTCGCGTAGCCAAAGAGCTCTGCCGTCGAGTAGCCGTCCAGGTTCTCGACGATCGTCGGGAGCTGGAAGCCGACCAGCCCGAACAGCACGGCGTTCAGCGAGAACGACGCGATCTCCCAGACGGCCTCGCCCTGAAGGCGGGTTTCCGCGTCGGTCAGCTCGGGCGTGTGCCAGCCCATGTAGATGCCCACGACCACCGCGGCGAGGACGCCCGACACCCCGATCGCGTTCGCCGGGAGGAAGCCGAGGTAGCCGCTGAGGAGAGCGATCGCGATCTCCGTCGGGGCATGGTGGATTCGCTTGCGCACCTGGCGGATGCCGTACGCGATGACGAGGCCGACGCCGATCCCGCCGGCCACGTTCCAGATGAACTCGAGGCCTGCCGAGCCCGCGGAGAACGTCCCGGTAACGACCGCGACGACGGCGAACTTGTAGGCGACGAGCGCGGTTCCGTCGTTGACGAGCGCCTCGCCTTCGACGATCGAGACCACGCGCCGGCCGACGCCCAGGCGCTTCGCGATCGCGGAGGCGGCAATCGGATCGGTCGGCGAGACGATCGCACCGAGCACGAACGCGGCCGCCCACGGCATCCCCTCGATCAGCTCGTGGGCGACGACGGCGACCACGCACATCGTGACGAGCACGAGCCCGATCGAGAGCGACGCGATCGGCGTGATGTTCGCGCGCAGCTCACGCAGGGAGGTGAAGTACGCGGCCGAGTAGAGGAGCGGCGGCAGGAACGCAACGAAGACGAGCTCCGGCTCGAGCACGATGTCCGGGAGCCCGGGGAAGAACCCCAGTGCGAGCCCGCCGAGGACGAACAGGATCGGATACGGGATCCGCACGACGCGCGAGAGCACGAGGAGCGTGCTCACGGCGACGAGAAGGGCGAAGAGGACGATCTCGTCGTGACCGGAGGTCGGCACGCCGAGAGATTACGTTCAGATGATCTCGCCCACGGCCGTTACGGCCGCGTCCACGTCCTCCTCCGAGTTGACGATGCTGGGCCCGAGGCGGACGTACTCGGTTGCGTACGGGGTGACGCTCGCAACCACGTTGTGTTCCTGCAGGAGCCGGTCGACGAGCTCGGCCGGAGGCCGGCCGCCCACCTCGAAGCACACGATGCCGGCCGAACGCTCCTCGTCGATCGGCGTCACGACCGTGATCTCCGGGTTCTCCGCGAGACCCGTCTTGAGGCGGGTCGCGAGCTCCGTCGTGCGCGCCGCCACCTCGCCGCGGCCGAGCTCGGAGTGCAGCGCGAACGCCTCGGGGAGCGCCCAGCGGTGCTCGAAGGAGTGGTAGCCGCCGGGACTCATCCGCGGACCGGGCGCCGAGGACGGAGCGTCGTAGCCGAGCCACCCGACGATCGAGCCCGTGTCGAACGTGGGAATCGTCGGGTGCAGGCGGTCCCAGGCGGCGGAGCGCGCCCAGACGATCCCGGTCCCGCGCGGGCCGAACAGCCACTTGTGGCAGCCCGAGACGAGGATGTCCGCTCCCAGGTCGTCCGGCGCGACATCCTGGTTTCCGAACCCGTGGACGCCGTCCACCGCGAGGAGGATCCGCTCGGCCTCCTCACGGCTGTCGTTCGCCTCCGCGACCACGTCGGCGATCTCGCGGACCGGCAGCTTCACCCCGGTTCCGGAATGGACCCACGTGATCGCGAGGCAGCGCGTGTTCGGCCCCAGGCCGTCACGCACGGCCGAGACGATCTGGTCGACCGAGGCGTCGGCCGGGTTCTCGTACAGGCGGATCCGCCGCACCTTCGCGCCGTCGCGCTCGGTGCGCAGCCGCAGCGACTCGTGCGTGGAGTAGAAGTCGTGCTCGGTCGTCACGACCTCATCCCCCTCTTTGAGCTGCAGGCTCGAGTAGACGAGGCCGAGCCCCATCGTGGTCGAGTCGGTCAGCGCGACCTGCTCAGGCCCGCTCTCGAGGTAGTCGGCGGCCGCCTGGCGCGCGGCCTCCTCGAGGCCGGGCTCGGTCTCGTGGAGATAGACCACCGGGTTGCTGTCGAATTCGGCGCGGTGCAGCTCGATCGCGTCGCGCACCGGCTTGGGATGCGCCGCGAAGACGAACGTCGTCAGGTGCACCAGTTCCGGGTCGAGCTCGAAGAGCCCACGGACGCCCTTCCAGCCTTCGGGCGCTGCCACCGCGGTCGTTGTCGCAGCGGCTGAAGTCTTGTCCTTCCCGAGCGCGCAGCCCCCGGCGGCCAGTGCCGCCAGCGTCGCGCCCGCGGAGACCAGAGCGGTCCGGCGGTCGAGACGGACGTCGCTCATCGAGGGCTATGCGGCGGCGGACTCGTCGTCGTCGTCAGGCGTTTCGTTCTCGGCCAGGCCCTCCTCGGGGGTCGTCGCGAAGGCGGCTCGCGCCAATTCCCCGGCCCGGCCGAGATCTGTGAATGCTGACAGATCTAGTCGAATGCCGCTCATCTCACACTGAGACGACGGCCGCGCGGAAAGGTGAGCTAGACCTTCTGGAGGTGGGTCGGCTTGGCGGCGTCGGGATATTTGAGCCCGTAGCCGATCGCGCGATCGATGCCGATGTGCGCGAGCCAGATGAGCGCGATCTCGATCCCCAGCGTCGAGTCCGCGAGGAGCCCCGCCACGCCGAGCAGCGCCGGGCCGATCGTCGCGTGCAGCGCGTTGTAGGTCGAGGCGCCGAACCGCGGGCCCGCCAGGTAGCCGAGCAGCCCGAGGTCGGGCACGAGGAACAGCACGAGCACGAGCAGAAGGTTGTAGTCGCGGTCGACGTAGACGATCGCCGCCGCCACGAACAGCGCGAGGCCCTCGAGGTGCAGGAGGATTCGCGGAGGCATGACGTGCCGTTCGGTCGCGCCGTCCGGGTTCCTTGTGGTAAGCGCGGACGTGGAACCGCCGAACTAGAGCGTCCCGATCGTCCCGTCGGTTGCGACCTTCGCCGCGCGCGCGCCGAAGTCGGCCTTCGAGAGACTGCGGATCGACCGGAACGCCGCCTTGTTCGCGTCGCGCCTGGGCACGCCGTTCGTCCGCACGGGGACGATCTGCCCCTCGACCCACGTCCCGTCGCCGGTGAGCGTCACATGGAGGAGCGCCGAGACGCCGAGCACGCCGTCCCAGTTGAGGCTCCCGTGCCCGGCGAAGTTGCCGAGGCTGTAGGCGATCAGGCGGCCCTTGCGCCACTCCATCCCGCGGAGCACGTGCGGGCCGTGGCCGACGACGAGGTCGGCGCCGGCGTCCACGACCTGGTGCGTGAACTTGATCAGGTTGCCGCGGTTCTCCCCGAGGAACATCTCCGTGCCGGGATTGACATGTTGGCGGTCTGAGCCCTCGGCGCCCCCGTGGAACGTGACGATCACGATGTCCGCCTGCTGCGCGGCGACCTTCACCTTCTTCACCGCGGCGGGAATGTTGCGGAGATCCCAGTTGGGGATCTGCGGCGCGAACCCGAGCACGGCGATTCGCACGCCGTCCACGCGGAAGAGCGTCGCGCCCGAGCCCATGCCCGTCGGCCGGATCTTTGCCTTGCGCAGTGACCGCATCGTCTGCTTGCGCCCGGTCATGCCGTAGTCGAAACCGTGGTTGTTCGCGGTGTTCCCGACATCGAAGCCCGCGTCGCGAAGGGCCATCGCATACTTGGGCGGCGCGCGGAACGCGAAGCAGAAGCGCGACGAGCTTGCGCCGCACTTGGACGAGCCGCCGGTCGCGAGCGTGCCCTCGACGTTCCCGATCGTCACGTCCGGGGACGAGAGCGGCTTGCGCAGCGGCTTGAAGTACACGCGACCGTTGCTCGGCAGCTTTCCGTCCTGGTTGAACGCCATGTCGCCGACCGCGCCGAACGAGATCGTCTTCTCGGCCAGCTGCTCCGGAGGCAGCCCGGGGCCGATCCCGGCCGGGACGCGAGGAGTCTGCGCGGCCGGCGCGGCCGGTGTTCCGATGGCATCGGTGGCGCGCTTGACCACGTCCGAGGCGGAGGCTCCCATGACAAGCCGCATGGAGAACCCGAGCGCGGCGATCGCGACCAGGAAGCCGCCGAGCGCCATGAACCGGCGGCGGCGGACGGCGCGTTTGTGTGCCTGGCGTCGCATGACAATTTCCTCGGAGCTGCGCGTCATGTGGGCCTCGACTCTAGCGCGGTCAGTCTTCGATTGGGGCGTCGAAGAGGCCGAGCCAAAGCTCGAGCCGGGGTTCGATCGGAAGCTGGGATTTGAGGCCGTCGCGCAGACGGATCTCTTCGTCGTTATCCCGCTCCTGTCCTTCGCCGGTCGGGACGAACGGCCAGAAGGTCCCGTTCTTGAAGCCGTAGACGAGATAGGTCGGCTCGACGGGCCCCTTGAAGCGGAAGAGCGCGGCAAGGAGCTCGTTCTTGAAGCCGCGCTGCTGGAGCTGGGACGCGACCAGCTCGGTGCCTTCGACCAGCTCCTCGAGCCCGCCCGCGCGCACGACCAGCCACTCGAAGCCGTAGGAATCGGACCGGCGCCGGACCGACGAGCTCGAGTTCAGGCCGACGTAGCTCAGGAGGTCGTCCAGCTCCTGCTCGGCCTTGAACGCGTCCTTCGCGCCCTTCGGCTTGAAGCACACGCCCGCGAGGCCGGTCGAGTCGAGGCCCAGCTCACCCGCCAGCACCGGCTGCACGGACGCGAGCGCGCCGAGCTTGCCGACCTTCGCACCGCCTCGTCCGAGAAGCCCCACGGACGAGCGCTAGAACGACTGGGGGCGGCCCATCTCGGCGGCGATCGCGCCGAGGCGCTCGAGTCGCTTCTCGAGCGGGGGATGCGTCAGGAAGATCTGGCTGAACGACGACTTCACGTTCGTCGGGATGATGTAGAAGGCGTTCATGCCCTGCATCTCGCGGAGGTCCTTCTGCGGGATCCGCGTCATGTCGCTCGCGATCTTGCGCAGGGCGCTCATGAGCTGCTCGGGCGCGCCGGTGATGCGCGCGGAGCCGCGATCGGCGGCGAACTCGCGGTAGCGCGAGAGAGAGAGGATGAGGACGTAGCTCAGGATGTAGGTCGCGACGGCGACCACGATCACGATGAGATACACGGGCGTCCCGTTCGAGTCGCGGCTGCGGCCTCCGAACATGCTCGAAAAGAGCGCCATCTGCGTCAGGTACGACGCGAGCATCGAGAAGAACCCGGCGATCGTCATCGTCGTCACGTCGCGGCTGCGGACGTGTGACAGCTCATGCGCGAGCACGCCCTCGATCTCGGCGGGCTCGAGGCGGTCGAGGAGGCCCTGCGTCACGGCGACCGCGGAATGCTTCGGGCTGCGGCCGGTCGCAAACGCGTTCGGCGCCGCCGTCGGGATGATCGCGACCTTCGGCTTGGGCACGCCGGCCGTCTCTGCGAGGCGCTCGACCATCGCGTGCAGTTCCGGCGCCTGCTCGGGCGTGACCACCTGCGCGCGGGACGCCTTGAGCGCGAGCTTGTCGGACGAGAAGTACTGGAAGAACCCGAGCGCGCCGATCAGCACGATGGCGAAGATCAGGTTCACCTTGAACAGGCTGATCATCACCGCGAAGAAGACGACGTAGAGCAGCCCCAGCAGGAAGATGGTCAGGAACTGGCGGGTCACAAGCCCGCGATCACGACCGTACGCTTCGTTTTGCATCGTGCGCGAATTGTAGCTGCGTGCCTTCGTCCCACCGTCCGCCATCCGTCGTTAGTATCCGGCTCGTGCGCCGCGTTCTCGTCCTCTCACTCCTCGTCGCGCTTCCCGTGTTCGTCGTCGCCTGCGGCGGCGGAGAAGAGAAGAACACCGCGCCCGAGACCGTTGTCGGCACCACGCCGGCCGGCGGTGGCGAGACGACCGGAGGCGGAGGCGCAACAGGCGATCCGGCCGCCGGCAAAGAGGTCTTCACCGAGAACTGCGGCACCTGCCACGCGCTCGCCGATGCCGGCACGACCGGCACGGTCGGCCCGGATCTCGACGACCTCGCACCCGACGAGGCGACGGTCTCGGCGCAGGTGACGAACGGCGGCGGGGGCATGCCGGCCTTTGGGGGCTCCCTCTCCGAGCAGCAGATCGCAGACGTCTCCGCGTACGTCGCCCAGGCTGCCGGCTCCTAGCCACCTTCGTAGCGTGCGGGCAATCGCCTGCGACCTCGACCGGACGCTGATCGGCGAGGATCTCGTGCTGCGGCCGCGGACCAAGGCGGCGCTCGGCGCGGCCCGCGACGCCGGGCTGCACGTGATGATCGCGACCGGGAGGATGTTCCGCTCCGTCCGTCCGTACGCGCTCGATGCCGGGCTCGACGCTCCGCTCGTCTGCTACCAGGGCGCGGTCGTCGCCGACCCCGCGAGCGGCGAGTTCCTTCGCCATCAACCGATTCCGCTGGCCGAGGCGCGCGAAGCGATCGCCGCAGTCGAGGCGGAGGGCTTTGGGCTCAACTGCTACGTCGGCGACCAGCTCTACGTCTCGGAGGAGACGCCCGAGTCGCAGCGCTACGCGACGTTCCAGTCGATTCCGATCCACACGGTCGGGCCGCTCCTCGACTGGCTCACCGAGGAGCCGACGAAGCTCGTGACGATCGGCGACCCGGACGCGCTCGACGCGCTCGAGGTGCGGCTCAAGGCGCATTTCGGCGAGCGCCTCTTCATCTCCAAGTCGCTGCCGTACTTCCTCGAGTTCGCGCGGGCGGGTGTCACGAAGGCCTCGGGGCTCGAGTTCGTCGCCGAGCGGCTCGGGTTCACGGCCGCCGAGACGCTCGCGTTCGGGGACGGCGAGAACGACGTCGAGCTCCTCGAGTGGGCCGGTCGCTCGGTCGCGGTGGCCAACGCACATCCGCGCGCGCTGGCCGCCGCCGACGAGGTCTGTCCCTCCGTGGACGACGAGGGAGTGGCGCAGACGATCGAGGCGCTGCTGTTGCGCTAAACGGCACAAGGTGGTTACGTCGAGGCGTGGCCGACAAGTACGCGTACGTTCGACCGATGTCGTCCCGCCGCTGGCTCCTGCGCGGCGCGGCGATCGGGGGCGCTGTCGGCGCCATTCCGGGCCTCCTCATGGCCGCGGCCGAGGATGAAATCGAGCGCGGCTTGTTCGGCGAACCTCCGAGCACGCGGATCGTCATCTTCATGGTCATCCTGGGGATCGCCATCGTCGCCGGCGCGTTTCTGGGCGCTCTGATCGCCGGGCTCGTTTGGCAGATCAAGCGTCAGACCCGGAGATCCAGGCCGCGACCGTAGAATCGCGCGGATGATCGACGTCCGCGCAGCCCGCTCCGATCCCGACGCCTGGCGCACCGCGCTCGCGCGCAAGGGCGCCGCCGAGGCGTTCGACGCGCTCATGGAGGCCGACGCCGCCTGGCTCGCGCTCGTCCCCAGGGCCGACGAGCTGCGCTCGAAGACCAAGCTGAAGGGCAAGCCGACGCCGGAGCAGCTCGAGGAGATGAAGGCCGTGAAGGTCGAGCTCCAGCAGGTCGAGGCCGATCTGGCCGCCGCCGCGGAGAGCCGAGACGCACTCCTGACGCAAGTACCGAACCCGCCCGACCCGTCTTCGCCCGACGGCGTGAGCGAGGACGACGCCGAGGAGATCCGCCGGGTCGGCGAGCACCCGCAGTTCGCGTTCGAGCCGAAGGACCACCTGGAGCTGACGCAGATCGACATGGAGCGCGCCGCGCGCATCTCCGGCTCGCGCTTCGCCTACCGCGTCGGCGCCGCCGCGCTGCTCGAGCTGTCGCTCTACCGCTTCGCGCTCGACCGCGTGGCCGCCGAGGGCTTCGTCCCGGTGCTGCCGCCGGTGCTCGTCCGCGAGGAGGCCATGTACGGCACCGGCTTCCTCCCCACCGACGAGGTCAACATCTACCGCATCGAGCGCGACGACCTCTACCTCACGGGGACATCGGAGGTCGCGCTGGCCGCGTTCCATGTGGGCGAGATCCTCGATGCCGACGCGCTGCCGCTCCGCTACGCGGGCTACTCGACCTGTTTTCGGCGCGAGGCCGGCGCCGCCGGGAAGGACACGCGCGGGATGTTCCGCGTCCACCAGTTCGACAAGGTCGAGATGTTCGTGTTCTGCCGTCCCGAGGACTCGCCGGCCGAGCACGAGCGGCTGCTCGCGATCGAGGAGGCGCTGGTCGCCGAGCTCGGGCTGCCCTACCGCGTGGTCAACGTGGCCGCCGGAGACCTGGGCGCCTCGGCGACGAAGAAGTACGACGTCGAGGCGTGGTTCCCGACGCAGCAGCGTTACCGCGAGATCACGTCCACCTCGAACACGACCGACTTCCAGGCGCGGCGGCTCGACATCCGCTACCGCGGGGAAGGCGGCGTCGAGACGCTGCACACGCTGAACGGAACCGCCGTCACGGCGCGGCACATGCTCGCGATCCTGGAGAACTTCCAGGACGAGAGCGGCGCGGTCGCAGTGCCGTCCGCCCTCGTCCCGTTTGGCGCCCCGGCCCGCATCGAGCCGGGCGCCTAGGCCGCAGCTAACAGCTCGTCTTCACCTCGGCGACGCAGGTGTCCTTGCCGGGCCCGCCGTTCGCGCGGTCGCGGCCCTTCCCGCCCGTGAGCTTGTCCTTGCCCCGCTCGCCGAACATGCGGTCGGCGCCACCCAGGCCGTTGATCGTGTCGTTCCCGTCGCCGCCGTAGAGGTCGTTGCCCAACCCGTTGCCGGTGATCGTGTCGGCGAAGTTGGAGCCGAGCACGTCCTCGAAGCCGGACAGCTTGTCGGCGCCGTAGCCGCTCGCCTTCCCGGTGGCGAGGTTGACCTTCACCTTGCGGTACGCGAAGTCGTAGAGGACGACGTCCCGTCCGGTGCCGCCCTTGAGGATGTCGTTGCCGGGCCCGCCGTCGATCAGGTCGAGCCCGCCGGCGCCGTTGATCGTGTCGCTGCCGAGGTCTCCGTCGAGGAGGTTGCTC
This sequence comes from uncultured Thermoleophilia bacterium, assembly GCA_963716435.1. GTDB lineage: Bacteria > Actinomycetota > Thermoleophilia > Gaiellales > Gaiellaceae > CAVRUF01. The sequence goes on along the minus strand of OY970312.1, from coordinate 1,138,030 downwards.
GCGCCGCTGCCGGTGATCGTGTCGGCGAACGCGCTGCCGAAGACGCCCTCGACGAGGATCGTGTCGTTGCCGTCGCCGGTCGCGAGCGCAAGGCCGAGGTTCACGTTGACCGGGCCCGGCGCCTCGAAGAACGAGGCGGCGTCGAAGCCGTCGTCGCCGTTCAGCTGGTCATCGAGCGGGCCGCCGTCGAGGAGGTCCGCACCGGGGCCTCCGTTCAAGATGTCGTTTCCGTCCCCGCCGCAGATGAGGTCGTTCCCGGCACCGGCGTCGATCGTGTCTGCGCCGGCCGAGCCGAGGATGACGTCCGGGCCGGCCGTCCCGGAGATCGGGCCGGCGCCCGTGATCGTGGGCGTCTCGCCGAGGCAGAGCACGCCGGGGCCCGCGGAGGCGCTTCCCCCGAGGGCCAAAAGGACGACGGCGAACGCGGATGCCGCGACGAGCAGGCCGAAACGGCGTTTCATGAGCTCTCCTCCTGTTGCGCCGGCGGTCCCGCACCGGCCCTGGGCAAGGGCCGAATTGTACGACACGAGCGTTTAGGCACAAAGGCAAGTTGCCGATGGACTCCGGCCACCCTCCTCCCTATCGTCAGTCGTCGCAGGAGGACGAACTTGGGGCCGAACCGGACACGAAAACTCGCGGTTGCGCTTGCCGTCGTCGGCGCGGCGCTCGCCTGCCCCGCGGTCTCCTTCGCCCAGACCTCGGTCCTCCTCGCCGCCGGCGACGTCGCGTCGTGCAAGACCGACGGGGACGAGCTGACCGCGCAGATCCTCGACGTCCACGCGGGCACGATCGCCGTGATCGGCGACGTCTCGCAGACGGACGGCAGCACGGCGTCGTTCCTCGACTGCTACGACCCGACCTGGGGGCGCCACAAGGCCCGCACCCGGCCCGCGCCGGGAAACCACGACTACCGGACGCCGGGCGCGGAGCCGTACTACACCTACTTCGGCGCGCTCGCCGGGCCGCCGGGGCTCGGCTACTACAGCTACGACCTCGGCGCCTGGCACATCGTCTCGCTGAACTCGAACTGCTTCTACGTGAGCTGCGCCGAGGGCTCGCCGCAGGAGCAGTGGCTCCGGGCCGACCTCGCGACGCATCCGTCCAGCTGCACGCTCGCGTACTGGCACCACCCGCTCTTCAGCTCCGGCCGCGCTACGCAGATCCAGGACACGGCGCCTCTTTGGGACGCCCTGTACGAAGCGGGCGCCGAGATCGTCCTCTCGGGACACGACCACATCTACGAGCGGTTCACGCCGCAGACCACGATCGGCGACGCGAACTCGGCCTTCGGGATCCGGGAGTTCATCGTCGGCACCGGCGGCTTCGACCACGCGCCACTCGAGCCGACTCCGCAGCCGGGGAGCGAAAAGCGCAACAACGACACGTTCGGCGTCCTCCAGCTCACGCTCGGCCCGGCCGGGTACTCGTGGGCGTTCCTCCCGGTTCCGGACGGGACGCTGACCGACGTCGGAACCGGTACGTGCCACGCCGCGCAGGCCGACACGACCAGGCCGACGTCGCACCTGACGCTCCCGGCTCCGGACACGGTCGTGCGCGGGCTGCAGCTGCTCGTCGCGGACGCCTACGACGGCCCCGTCGACGCGACGCGGGTCGACTTCCTCATCGGCCAGACCGTCATCGCGACCGACTACACCCGTCCGTTCGCCTTCCAGTGGGACACGACCGGGATCCCGGACGGCGTGCGCACCCTGAAGGCGCGCTCCGTGGACGCGGCCGGAAACTCGCGGACGGACTCGCGGCCGATCGTGATCGACAACGACCTTCCGACCACGACGATCCTCAAGGGCCCGGCGGCGCTCGTCCGCACGAGCAGCCAGGTCGTGTACTTCTCGAGCGAGCCCGGGTCGACGTTCTCGTGCTCCCTGGACGGCGCTCCCTTCAAGCCGTGCTCGAGCCCCATGGTCTTCGCCGGCCTTGCATCCCGGCGCCACGTGTTCAAGGTGCGCGCGACCGACCCGGCCGAGAATCTCGAGTCCACGCCGAAGCAGTGGAAGTGGAGGGTCGACCGGACGGCCCCGGCGACGAAGATCGTCCACAAGAAGGCCACGACCGTGCCTCCGGGCCGCGCAGCGTTCGTGTTCACAGCCGACGAGACCGCGACGTTCCGCTGCTCCCTCGACGGCAAGCTCTGGACGCTCTGCGCCGCACGCGTCCGCTACGCGAAGCTCAGGCCCGGGCGTCACACGTTCCGCGTCCGCGCGGTGGACGCCGTGGGGAACGTCGACCCGACGCCGGCCGGCTTCGCCTGGCGCGTCGACCGGCCCTCAGGCCGCGGCGACTAGGGAACTGCGGACGTAGACTCGCCCGCGGCGGGGTGCCTGAGCGGCCGAAAGGGACGGTCTTGAAAACCGTTGGGCGTGCAAGCGTCCCGTGGGTTCGAATCCCACCCCCGCCGTCTAGGCACGAGAAAGCCCGGGCGCCTGCTGAGCCGGCAGGCGCCCGGGCTATACCTACGCTCGAAACCTACGGAGTGATCGGGTCGCTGAGACCGAGATCGGCGAGCTCTTGATCCGTGAGGAACAGTCCGCCGACACCCGGCTCGCCCTCGGCGCCGTCCTCATAGGCGTTGCTCGCCCAGGACGCCGCCGCCCACGAGGCCGAAGCCCAGGAAGCGTTCGCCCACGAGGCGCTCGCCCAGGACGCGTTCGCCCACGAAGCGTTTGCCCAGCTGGCGTTCGCCCACGAAGCGTTCGCCCAGCTGGCGTTCGCCCAGGAAGCGTTCGCCCAGCTGGCGTTCGCCCAGGAGGCGTTCGCCCACGAAGCGTTCGCCGTGGCGTAGTTCGCCCAGCTCGCTGCGTCGAAGACGGGGATCGAGCCGCCGGCCGGATCCGCGACCACGAACTGGCGGAGCGCGAGATTCGGGTTCGGAGGCGTGCCCGTGAGCCTCGCGGCCTTGTCGCCGTCGACCTCGCCGACGCCGACCGAGAGAGCGCGCGCAGTGGGCGCGTTCGTGGCCGTGAGCATGAGGGCGCCCTTGATCTGGTCAGGCGTCCAAGTCGGATGGAGCCCGAGCAGGTAGGCAGAGACTCCGGAGACGACCGGCGCCGAGAAGGACGTGCCGGAGAGCTCCATGTAGCCGTTGCCGCGGAGCTGAGCAGGGCGCTCGCTGACGAGCGTCGAGCTCATCGGGACCGGGCCGATCATGTAGCGGCCGGGCGCGCTGATCTCGGGCTTCGCGAAGCCGTCGAGCGTGTAGCCGTACGCCGACCACGGAGCCGCCTTGTCGTCCGAGGCCGTCCAGGAGCTGCCGATGTCCATGGCGCCGACCGTGATCACGAACGGGTCGTTGCCGGGCGCGTAGACGACGCCGGAAGGCTGACCGTCGACCCCGTAGTTACCGGCCGCGGCCACGACGACCACGCCGCCGAACCAGAGCCGCTCGGCTGCCTTCGAGAGCGGGTCGTACATGAAGCTGTTCGGAACCGCCGAGTGGAGCGAGAAGTTGGCGACGCGGATGTTGTAGCGCGTCTTGTTCGCGAGGATCCAGTCGGCAGCGGCGATGACGTCGCTCGTCATGGCCATGCCCTGGTCGTTCATCACGTCGATCGAGACGATCGGCGCGCCAGGAGCAGCGCCCGCGTAGTTGCGCCCGACTCCGGCAGCGATGCCCGCGACGAACGTTCCGTGGCCGCGACCGTCGCCCGCCCCGTTCGGCTTGAGCGCCGTCAGCGTCTTCTGGGCCACGATCTGGCCGTAGCCGAAGTCGGAGCGGCTCGCGTCGATCCCCGAGTCGATGACCGCGATCGACGGCATGTCCACGTAGTTGACGTTCCGCCAGAGCTTCGCCACGTCGGCGGCGGCCGGCCACTTCTGCCGGGTCTCGTAGCGCGAGTCGTACCAACCGGCGAGCTCGACCGGCGCGTCGGCGGTGATCGCCACGATGTGGTTTCGATCCGCGAGCTTGAGGATCTGGCGACCCGTGAGCTTGGCCGCGACGCCGTTGATCGAGCGGAACTTGTTCGAAATCCGGTTCTTGCTGAAGAGCGTCGCGTACATGCGGCCGCGGCCCATCGACTGAGCGACGCCGGCGGCAACCGCGTTGCCGACGCCCGCGCTCGTGACGGTGCCGTCGCCCTGGACGATCACCTTGTAGGTCTTGTTCGGGTGGGACTTGGCTGCCGTGAGCAGCGTCGGCGTGACGTACGCCTTGTAGTCCTTCTGTGTCGCGCTGTAGCCGGTGGAGGCCAGCGGCCCCGCAACGGCGACGAGGAGCACGAGGAAAGTGGCGAAGCCACGGCCCCGCGTATTGCCACGCGAGCCGGAGCGCTTGCCCCAGAGGGCGCTCGACCTGCTCTCGCCCTTGGTACCAACCTCTTTCCGCATTCGTCCTCCCATTTCCGCCGTCTCAAGGCGGGCCGCAGAACCCATCCCGGAAATACAGGCGGAACGGTACGGCCCAGGGGTTGCAGGTACGTCCCCCGAATGGGGGTCACCCGGAAGATCACTCGATAGAGGGATACGGGGCTAGGATCGAAAAATGGCCGTTTCCATCCGAGTCGGAACCTGCTCCTGGGCGGACGAATCCCTGTCCAAGTGGTGGTATCCAAAGGGAATCCGCACCGCGGAGGAGCGGCTTCGCCACTATGCGGAGCGCTTCGACACGGTCGAGCTGGACGCGACGTACTACCGGCTGCCGGAGATCGAGCAGGTGCGCCTGTGGGTCGAGCGCACGCCGCCAGGGTTTCTGTTCCACGTGAAGGCGTTCGGGCTCATGACGCGCCACCCCGTGCGGCTCGAGCAGCTTCCGCCCGATCTGCGGGATTCCGCCGAGACGGACGAGCGCGGACGCGTGAACCGCCCGTCGCGGGAATTGCGGGAGGAGGTGTTCCGCCGCTTCCACGAGGCGCTCGAGCCGTTCCGCGAGGCCGGGAAGCTGGGCGGGATCCTGCTCCAGTTCCCGTCGTACGTGGTGCCGAAGGCCGCGTCGAACGAGTACCTCGCCTGGGCGGTCGAGCAGCTGCGCGGCGACGAGGCGCTCGTCGAGTTTCGCCATCGCGACTGGTTCGAGGGCGCGCAGACGGCGGAAACGCTCGCCTTCCTCGAGGAGCTGGGCGCGGCGCACGTGATCGTGGACGCGCCCAAGACCGACGCGAAGAACCTCGTGCCCACGGTGCTCGCGCGCACGACCCCGACCGTGTACCTGCGCTTCCACGGGCGCAACGCAGCCACGTGGAACAAGCGCGGGACGAGCGCAGCACAGCGGTTCGACTACCTCTACTCCGACGAGGAGCTCGCCGACTGGGTCGCGCCGCTCGAGGAGGTCGCGGAAGGGGCCGAGCAGGCGTACGCGATGTTCAACAACAACGGCCGCTCCCCTGCCACACCGGCGATGAACGAGGGCCGCGAGTGGGTTGCACAGGCGCCGCTGAACGCGCTCACGTTCAAGGAGCTCCTCGGAGCGGGAAGGAAGGCCGCATGACCCAGGAGCTGACAGTCCGCACCCGCCCGTCCGCCGGGGTGCCCGAGGGCGGGCTGGTTCTGCTGCACGGGCGCGGCTCCGACGAGTACGACCTGGAGCCGCTCGCCGACGCGCTCGACCCGGAACGGCGGCTGCAGGCGTTCCTGCCCCGCGGGCCGCTGACGATGCCGCCCGGCGGCGCCCACTGGTACATCGTCCGCGAGGTCGGCTTCCCGGATCCCGGCACGTTCCTGCCCACGTTCGAGCTCCTGTCCGACTGGCTCGACCGGGCGCTCGAGGAGACCGGATTGGGCCCGGACAAGCTCGTCCTGGCCGGGTTCTCCCAGGGCGCGGTCATGTCGTACGCGCTCGGGCTCGCGGCAGAACGGCCGAAACCCGCCGCGATCCTCGCGTTCAGCGGGTTCGTCCCGACCGTGGACGGCTTCGAGCTCGACCTCGAGAGCCGCGCGGGCCTGCCGGTCTCGATCGCGCACGGCTCGGCCGACCCGATCATCGCCCCCGGCTTTGGACGCGACGCGCGGGACCGGCTCGAGGGAGCGGGGCTCGACGTCGCCTACCGGGAGGATCCGGTCGGGCACACGATCACGCAGGCCGGGCTCGCCCAGGCCCAATCCGTGCTCGAACGGGCCGTCTAGGCCGTCTTCGCGGCCTGCGCGCGGCCGAGATAGAGCCACTGGTACGAGATCGCCGCGACGGCGCCGCCGATGAGCGGCCCGACGTACCAGACCCAGGCGTTCGTCCAGTTGCCGTCGACGAGCTCGGGCCCGAACGCGCGCGCCGGGTTCATCGCGGCGCCGGTGAACGCGCCGCCCATGAGAATGTCGAGCGTGATCGTGAACCCGATCGCGAGGCCCGCGATCGACGCGAACGTGCCGCCGGGGTCGGCGGCCGTGGCGAACACGACCCAGACGAGGAAGAAGGTCAGGATCCCCTCGATGACCGCGCCCTGCGTCGCGCCGACTCCGTCGCCGAGCGCCGGGATGCCGAGCGAGACCGGATCGGTGACCGCGTTCGGCAGGAGCCAGGAGATCGCGAGCGCGGCCACGACGGCGCCGGCGAGCTGGGAGATCCAGTAGAGGATCGCGTGTCCCGTAGGCAGCCGGCCGGTGACCCAAAAGCCGAGCGTCACGGCCGGGTTGAAGTGCCCGCCCGAAATGTGCCCGACGGCCGAGACCATGACGCCGATCGCGAGCCCGTGGGCGAAGGCGATGGCGACGAGATCCCCGCCCGCCGTGGCGGCGATCGCCCCGACGCCGACGAAGATCAGCGTGAACGCGCCGACGAACTCCGCTGCCGCGCGCTGCAAGCTCGGTCCCTGCATGCGGCGCAGGGTAGAAAGCGCATCGGACGGTCTAAAAAGGCCCTTCGGCGAGCAGGCGGCGGAACTCCGTGTACTGCCCGAGGCGCCCGACCGTCACGAGCGTGTCGCCCTGCTCGATCACGTCGTCGGGCTGTGCGCCCGGGATCGGCTCCGGCTCGCGGAGGATTGCGATGATCGTGATCCCCGTCCGGGCACGAAATCCGCATTCCGCAAGCGTTTTGCCGATCGCGGGACTCGTCTCCGGCACGGCCACCCATTCGATCGCGAGCTCGCCGATCGCCATCTCCAGGTCCTCGACGATCTTCGGACGCTCGTAGGCGCCGCCGATGACCGCGCCGATCTGGCGGGCCTCGTCGTCTTCGAGCTGGATGACCGCCGTCGGCTCGTCGTCGTCGGGATGGCGGAAGAAGTAGAGCTCCCGCATCCCGTCGTTGTGGAGGATCACCGCGAGCCGGCCGCCGTGCGACGGCAGCGCCGTGTACTTCACGCCCACGCCGGGAAGTCGCGTCTCTCGAAGCTCGGTCGTCATGCAGAACTCCCTTCCAGTGTAGGACGCTGCGGGAACAGCACCCGGCCGAGGCGCTTCGACTCCTTCATGAAGACGACGCCGAGGGTCGCCGTGATCAGCACGTACAGGCCCGCGAACGCGACCAGATCCGCGCTGTCGTCGAGCGAGAGCGCGACGTTCGCCGCGCCGACCTGGGCCAGGATGATCGTGAACTCCCCGTGGGCGATGAGCGCCGAGCCCGCGTTCAGGCTCTGCCGCGGCGTGAAGCCGCCCACGCGGCCCGCCGCATAGCCCGCGACGAGCTTCCCGACGATCGTGAGGACGACCGCGAGCGCGACGAACCAGCCGACGCTCCCGAACGTGCCCGCGTCGATCGTCAGGCCGAAGACGAAGAAGAAGAGCGCGGCGAAGAGGTCGCGGAACGAGAAGAAGCGCTCCTCGATCTCGGCGCGCGCGCCGGTCTCGGCCAGGATCACGCCGGCCATGAGCGCGCCGATCGCCTCGGAAAGGCCGAGCGCCTTCGCAACAGCGGCCAGGCCGACGACGAGCGCGAACACGGCGAGGAGGAAGAACTCGCGCGGCAGCCGGTCGAGCACGCGGTCGATCACGCGGGGCAGGTAGCGCGACGCGGCGAGCGAGCCGACGATGAACACGACCGCCTTCACGACCAGCCAGAGCGTTTCCTCCGGGGACGAGCCGCCGCTGGCCGCGATGGCGATCATGAACGCGACCGCGATGTCCTCGAAGAGGAGCACGCCGAGCACGACGTCGGTCTCGTCGTCGGCCAGGCGGCGGAAGTCGATGAGGCCCTTGACCGCGACCGCGCTCGACGAGACGTAGACCGCGGCGGCGACGAGGAACGCGGCGAACGTGAAGCCGAAGAAGGCGACGCCGACCACGATCCCGATCAGACCGTTCACGACCAGGTCGATCGAGCCGCCGAGCCCGATGTGGCGTCCCGTCCGCATGAGGCGGTCGAAGCTGAACTCGAGGCCGAGGAAGAAGAGGAGGAAGACGAGCCCGAGCTCGGCGACGAACTCGGTCACCTCGGACGGATGGACGAGCGTGAACGTCTCGGGCGTGTGCGGGCCGAGGAGGATCCCGGCGAGCAGGTAGGCCGGGATGGCGGAGAGCCCGAACCGGTTCGCCACCAGGCCGAGAGCGGCCAGGACGGCAACGGTTATCGCGAGCTCTTCGAGGGTCACAGGCGGCTCGCGGAGGGGTTCATGGAAACCATGACCCTATCGTCCGCCTCCCCGTGAGCGGTGCAGCCAAGCCGCTTCCAATGGTTTAGACTCGGGCCCCCCGTGCAACCGAACAAGTCTCCTCTCCTCGGCCGCACCGACGACGCCGCGCTCGACTCCGAAGGGATCGGCGAGGTGCGCCGCCGCACCGGCTACGACGAGTTCGGCGGGCAGATCGCGAGCGTCCTCGCGGCCGCCGAGCAAGCAGCGGAGCAGATCCGCGCAGACGCCGAGCTCGAGAGCGAGCGCATCCGTGCGGAGGCGGACTCGTACTCGAGCGACGTCCGGCACGCGGTCGACTCCTACGCGCAGCAGCAGCGCCGCGAGGCCGAGGGCGACGCACGCGACACGCTCGAAAGCGCGCAGGCCGAGGCGCGCGCGATGCGCGAGGCCGCCCAGGCGATGGCGGGCCAGCTGGAGGCCGAAGCGAGGCGGGCGCGTGAGGGGCTCTCCGACGAGGCCCGCTCGCTCGAGGAACGCCGCAAGCGGGCGCTCGAAGACCTGCGCGACATCGCGACGACGCTCCAGGATCTCCTCGCCGACACCGGCGGCGGCGACACGAACGGCAGCGACGCATCGGTCAGCTCGCTGTCGCTGCGCCGACGGCGCTGATCCAGGCCGTCGTCTTCGATCTCGACGGCGTCATCGTCGACTCCGAGCACGTCTGGGACGAGGCTCGCGAGGAGCTCGCGGCCGAACGAGGCCGCGCGTGGCCCGGCACCGCCCAGCGGGACATGATGGGCATGAGCTCGGTCGAGTGGTCGCGCTACATGCACGACACGGTCGGGCTCGAGGAATCGCCGCAGGAGATCTCCGACGAGGTCGTCCTCCGGATGGAGGCGCACTACCGCGCGGAGCTGCCGCTCATCCCTGGCTCGACCGAGGCGGTGCGCCGGCTGGCCGGCCGCTGGCCGCTTGGGCTTGCGTCGTCGTCGAACCGCGAGCTCATCGACCTCGTGCTCGACCTGGCCGGGATTGCGGAGTGCTTCCAGGCGACCGTCTCGTCCGAGGAGGTCGCGGCCGGGAAGCCCGAGCCGGACGTCTACCTCGAGGCGGCGCGGCTCCTCGGCGTCGACCCGGCAACGTGCGCGGCCGTGGAGGACTCGCACAGCGGCATCCTGAGCGCCTCACGCGCGCGCATGCGCGTGATCGCCCTTCCGAACCCGCTCTATCCGCCCGGCGAAGATGCGCTCGCGCGTGCGGACGTCGTCATCCGGTCACCGGACGAGCTGACGGTCGAGCTGGTCGAAGGCCCTAGTTGACGGTCCAGGTCTTCTTGAACGGCGTCGGGTCGCCCACGCTCTTGTAGTACGCCTTGGCGCGGAACGTGTGAGAGCCCTTCTTCAGGTTCTTCACCGTCTCGCCGCCGAGCCCACACCAGTACCAGGCCTTCGCGTCCACCTTGCACTTTGCCGAGCCGCCGGGCTTCGACGACACGATGTGGAAGTACTGCGTCTTCTTGTGCGTGATCGAGTAGTGCACCGAGGTGTTCGGCGCGCTTCCGGCGCCGGCAACGCCGACGAGGACTCCGAGGGAGAGGGCCAATGTTGCGAAGAGAGCGGTGAGCTTGCGCATTGGGCGAGACCTCCTTGAACCGGACTCTAGCACCCGATTTGTGGGGAAATTCTCAAGGTTCATCACCTAATTCGCCAGGAACGCGCGATCGGACTGGGGTCGATATTCCCCGCCTGGTCGATCGCGCGGACGCGGAAGGTGTGCTTCCCCTTCTTCAGGCTCCGGTAGGTCTTCGGCGACTTGCACGCCTTCCAGGCGCCCTTGTCGAGCTTGCACTGGAAATGCGACCTGTAGCCGTTCGAGACGAACTTGAACGTCGCCGTGCGCTTCTTCGTCGACGCCGCCGGCCCGCCCTTGAAGATCGTGTTCGGCGCCGTGTAGGCAAGCGCGTGGGCCGCGTTCACGCGTCCGCCCGAGCCGACCGTCGCAAGCGCCGCCTTGCGGTCGACCGAGTTGAGGATCGCCGCCTTGACCCGCGCGGCGCTCCAGGTGGGATGCGCCGCGAGCACGAGCGCGGCAACGCCCGAGACCTGCGGCGCGGCCATCGAGGTGCCGATCATCTCCACGTACTCCTCGGCGTCCAGTTGGAGACAGCCGACCTTGAGCTCGTCGATGTTCACGCCCTCGCCCACGTTCGCGTCCGCGTCGGCATCGAGCGAGAAGCGCAGGAAAGCAGAGCCGGAGCCGTCGAGCGCGGAGAGATCGGAGTACCAGTCGCCGAAGGCGCCGTTCTCCTCGGACCATTCGTCGGCGAGCGTGTTGATCGAGTCCGCCGCCGTCCCGACGAAGACGTGGAACCAGTCGGTCTCGGCGTAGCTCACGCCCACCTCGGTGTCGATCCGCAGCTGGTAGACGGCGAGACAGCCGGCCCGGCCGGCGAAGTCGTAGGCGGTCTCATTGCGTATCGACTCGCTCGCGCTGGGCAGGTAGTTCCCGAGAGGCGAGTCAGCGAGGCTGTCGTTGTCGAGCGTCCCCGCGTCCGGCTGGCGGTTCCAGGTCGAAAGCGGGTTGTCCTTCGTCCAGCGCGTGGCCCACGCCGCGTCGAAGTTCTCCTCCGCTCCCACCAGGGTGTAGCCCTGGACAGTGCTCCAGATCTCTCCCTGGGTCGGGCCGCCGCCGCCGCCGGGCGCGTAGACGTCCACCGAGCCGAGGCCGTAGTCGGAGTAGCCCGCGCGCGTGTCCGTCTTCGTGGACGCGCCGACGCAGATGATCCGCGGGCTCGTGTAGTTGCACGGAAACACGGGGTCGAAATCGTTGTTCGAGGCGGTGTTCCCGGCCGAGAAGACAAAGATCGTGTTCGCGCAGTCGGGCGAGTTGATCGCCTGCTCCTCGACGAGCGAGGAGAACGTGCCACCGAAGCTGCCGTTCACGACCCGCGCGCCGTTTCGGCAGGCGTAGAGGAACGCCTGGGCGCTGGCGTCCGACGCGAAGTCGCCGTAGGCGTTGCCGACGCGAAGCGGCATGAGCGAGACGTGCCAGTTCACGCCCGTCACGCCGATCGTGTTGTTGCCCACCGCGCCGATCGTCCCGGCCACGTGCGTTCCGTGGGCGAAGAAGTCGAGCGGCGTATTGTCGTCGTCGACGAAGTCCCAGCCGTGCGTGTCGTTGACGAAGCCGTTCGCGTCGTTGTCGTCGCCGCCGCCGGCATCATCGTCGTTCGTCCAGATGTTCGCTGCGAGGTCGGGATGGTCGTAGGCGACACCCGTGTCCACGACGGCCACGATCACGCTCGAGCTGCCGGTGGTCGTGTTCCACGCCTCCGGCGCGTCGATGTCGGCGTCGCTCGGCTGGTTGAGCGCCCAAAGGTCCGGGAACTTCAGATCGTTCGGGAGCGCGTTCACATGGCGGACGTAGTTCGGCTCGGCGAGCAGCACGTCCGGATCGTCCGCGAGCTCCGCGGCGACGGCCTCGACGTTCTCGTCCTCGCCGAACTCGACGACCTTCGTGTCCTCGAGGGAAAGGCTGCGGCCGAGGCGTCCGCCCTGGCTCCGCGCCGTGCGCGACTGCTCTGCGCGCGTAACGCCGTCGCGGAACTGGACGATCACCTCGCCGGGCACGTACTCGGCCTCGGCGGCGGGCCGGTCGGCCTCGACGGGCGCAAGCGGCGCGGCGTCCTGCGTGCTCGCTCCGGCGAGCGCGGTCAGGACGGCAAACGCGGCCAGGACCGCGGCAAGGAGCGACTTCCGCACTCAGATGAGTGTGACAGCAGAATCGGGAGGCCTGCGCCACTTGGAAGAAGGATTTGCAGAATCCGAACAACGGCCCGCGGAGCGCGGTGACTTTCCGGTCTCGCGATTGTTGAGATCCGGTGGCATCGGATAGTGTTCGCGGCTCATTTCGGGCCTGGCAGTTCGTGCAAAAAGGAGTGGTGACCGTGAAGAGATCTCGTTTCCCATCCAAGACGAGCGGGACGAGGTGGAGCCTCGTCATGGTTCTTGCGCTCGCCTTCGCGCTTGCCGTGTTCGCCGTGGGGTGCGGCGGGGACGACGACAGCAGCACCGGTGCCGCGGGAGGCACGGGCGGCGGAGGCGACGGAAGCATCTGGGTCCTCCTCCCCGACAGCGCCAGCTCTCCGCGCTGGGAGTCCGATGACCGCCGGTACTTCGAAGAGGCCTTCACCGACGCCGGCGTCGACTTCAACATCGTGAACGCCGAGGGCGACGCGGCGCAGCAGCAGTCGCAGGCCGAGCAGGCCATCGCCGACGGCGCGTCGGTCATCCTGCTCGTGAGCATCGACACCGGCTCCGGCGCGACGATCATCGACAACGCCAAGGAGGCAGGCGTGAAAGTGGTCGAGTACGACCGCTTCAACACCGGCGGCTCCGGCGGCGACGCCTACGTGAGCTTCGACAACGTCCAGGTCGGCGCCACGATGGCCGAGGAGATGGAGCCCGTAATCGACGCGCTCGGTCTCGACAAGCCGAAGATCGTCATGCTGAACGGCGGCGAAGAGGACAACAACTCCTTCCTCTTCCGCGACGGCTACGCCAAGACGGTCGAGGCACGGGTCGACGCAGGCGACTGGGAGCTGGTCGCAGACCAGCACGTCCCGGGTTGGGACAACCAGCAGGCGCAGACGATCATGGAGCAGATCCTGACCGACGCCGACAACAAGGTCGACGCGGTCTTCGCCGCGAACGACGGGCTCGGCAACTCGGCGATCAACGCGCTCGAGGCAGCCGGGATCAAGGGCGCTCCGGTCAGCGGCCAGGATGCAACGGTCGCAGGGATCCAGAACATCCTGCTCGGCAAGCAGACGATGACCGTCTACAAGCCGATCCAGGCCGAGGCCGAGGTCGCCGCAGCGGTGGCGCTCGCGCTTCGCGCAGGCGACGACATCGCGGCCGTCGAGACGGACGCCGAGTGGTCGCTCATCGGCATCACGGCCGCGGACGGCACACCGGCCGACTCGGCCGACGGCGACGGCGTGGTGCCGTACTTCGCGCTCGTTCCGATCGGCGTGACCGCGGACAACATCGCCGACACGGTGATCGCGGACGGCTTCCGCACGGTGGACGAGATCTGCACCGGCGACGTGGCCGACACGGAGTTCTGCAAGGAGAACAGCTGAGCTGAAGCGATGGTGGAAGGGGCGTCCGCAAGGGCGCCCCTTCCCTGCCGCACGGTTTGATCCGTATGCCTGACGCGCCGCTCCTCGAGTGCCGGAACGTGTCGAAGGCATTCGGCGCGGTCCAGGCGCTCTACCGCGTCGATTTCGAGATCAACGCCGGCGAGGTCATGGCCCTCGTCGGGGACAACGGCGCGGGCAAGTCCACGCTCATCAAGGGCATCGCGGGCATCTACCCCTACGACGAGGGCGAGGTCTTCGTCGAGGGCAAGCACGTCAACATCCACGGGCCGCGTGAAGCGGCGAAGCTCGGGATCGAGATCGTGTACCAGGATCTCGCGCTGGCGGACAACCTCGACGTGGTCGCGAACATGTTCCTCGGGCGCGAGCGCACGCGGAACGGGCTCGTGCTCGACGAGCCGAGCATGGAGGGATCGGCCCGCGAGACGCTCGACGGTCTCTCGGTCACGACGCTCCGCTCGGTGCGCCAGACCGTCGCCGGTCTTTCCGGGGGGCAGCGCCAGTCGGTCGCGGTCGCGAAGGCCGTCATGTGGAACTCCCGGACGGTCATCCTCGACGAGCCGACGGCCGCCCTGGGCGTCGCGCAGACCCGGCAGGTCCTGAACCTCGTGCGACGCCTCGCAGAGAAGAATCTCGGCGTCGCGATCATCTCGCACAACCTCCACGACATCTTCGAGTGCGCCGACCGGATCACCGTCCTGCGCCTCGGTCAGAAGGTCGGCCTCTTCGAGACGGCCAAGACGACCCAGGAGGAGATCGTCCATGCAATCACCGCCGGAAAGCTCGCTCACGTTCCCGGGATGGACACGCCGGCGGAGGTCGACGTATGACGGACCAGATCGATCCCACCCAGATCGACCCCACCGCCGCCCCGGTCGGCCTCGTGCCCGGCTCTCAGGTCGACGAGACGGGCGAATCCGGGACGCTCGCGGGCTACTTCCGGCTCTGGTGGCAGGGCGTCCGGGCCGGCGATCTCGGCTCGTTGCCGATCATCGTCGGCCTCGTGGTCATCTTCGTGATCTTCGCGCAGCTGAACGACAACTTCCTCACACCTCGGAACTTCACCAACCTGATCCTCCAGATGGCGGCCGTTGCGACGATCGCCATCGGCGTCGTCTTCGTCCTCCTGATCGGTGAGATCGACCTGTCGGTCGCGTTCGTGAGCGCCGTCGGCGGTGTCGTCATGACGCTGCTCCTGCGGCCGGACAACCCGGGCTGGCCGTGGTGGGCCGCGATCGCGTTCGCGCTGCTCGTCACGACGACGATCGGCTTCCTCCAGGCGCTCGTGATCACGAAATTCGGCGTGCCGTCGTTCGTGGTCACGCTGGCCGGCTTCCTCATCTGGTCCGGCGTCGTGCTCATCCTGACGACGCAGTACTCGACCGCCGGCACGATCCGGATTCAGGACCACACGGTCATCGGGATCGCGAACAACTTCCTCTCGACGGCGGTGGGCTGGATCCTCGGCGTCCTCGTGGTCGTCGTCTTTGTCGTCCTCCAGCTTCGGGGAGCGCTCGCCCGGCGCGCCGGCGGGCTCGCCGCGAAGCCGATGGTGCTGATCGCCCTCCAGTCCGCGGGCCTCGCGATCGTCACGTTCACCGCGATCTGGTACTGCAACCGCGACCGCGGCGTTCCGACGGTCGCGCTCATCCTCGGGATCCTGCTGGCGTTCTGGTCGTTCATCGCCTCGCGGACGCGCTTCGGCCGTCACGTGTACGCGGTGGGCGGCTCGGCCGAGGCGGCGCGGCGCGCCGGGATCAACGTCGATCGCGTGCGGATCATGGTCTTCATGATCTCGAGCCTCATGGCCGGCGTCGGCGGGATCATGCTCGCCTCGCGGCTGCGCTCCGTCGCGACGAACACCGGCGGCGGCAACCTCCTGCTGCTCGTGATCGCGGCCGCCGTGATCGGCGGCACAAGCCTCTTCGGCGGAACGGGCCGCGTGATCTCGGCCCTCCTCGGTGCGCTGGTCATCGCCTCGATCCAGAACGGGATGGACCTCCTCGGCCTCGCCTCGGGGACGAAGTTCGTCATCACCGGTCTCGTGCTGCTCGCCGCCGTGCTCGTCGACGCGATTTCCAAGCGGCGGCGCGCGGCCGCCGGCGGCGTCTGAGAGGTCGCCCGCAATGAGCGAGCGCATCGGCGTCGGGATGCTCGGCTACGCCTTCATGGGCAAGGCGCACTCGCGCGCGTTTCGCGAGGCGGCCGCGCTCCATCCTCCGGTCCTGCCCGAGCTCGTCTCCATCTCCGGCCGCAACGAAGAGAAGGTGGAGGAGGCCCGCCGCGAGTACGGGTGGGCGGAGGCGACGACCGACTGGCGCGAGCAGGTGGCCGACGAGCGCATCGGCCTCTTCGACAACGGCGGCCCGAACGACGCGCACGCGGAGCCGACGATCGCCGCGGCCCACAACGGCAAGCACGTGCTCTGCGAGAAGCCGCTCGGCCGGACGGCCGACGAGGCGCTCGCGATCTGGCGCGCCGCCGAGGAGGCGGGCGTCATCCACATGTGCGGCTTCAACTACCGCTTCGTTCCGGCCGTCCGTTTGGCCCGCGAGATCCTCGAGGCGGGCGACCTCGGCGACCTCTTCCACTTCCGCGCGCGCTATCTCCAGTCCTGGGGCGTCACGGCGCCTCCGAGCTGGCGCTTCGACCAAGCCGCGGCCGGCTCCGGCGCGATCGGCGACCTCGGCGCGCACATCATCGATCTCGGCCGCTATCTCGTCGGCGAGCCGGTCGCGGTGAGCGCGGTCACGAAGACGTTCATCGAGGGACACGGGGTGGACGACACCTTCGCCGCCACGGTCGAGTTCGCAAACGGCGTCGTCGGCACGCTCGAGGCGTCCCGGCTCGCGACCGGGCGGATCAACCACAACACGTTCGAGGTGAACGGCTCACGCGGCGCGCTGTCGTTCGACGTCGAGCGGATGAACGAGCTCCAGGTGGCAGACGGCAAGTGGTTCCGCCGCGTCCTAGTGACCGAGCCGGAGCATCCGTTCATGCGCTTCTGGTGGCCGCCCGGGCACATCGTCGGCTGGGGGGACACGTTCACGCACGAGGTGCACCACCTGCTCTCGGCGATCGCCGGCGAGCACGCCGTCGCGCCGCACGGCGCCACCTTCGAGGACGGATACCGCTGCGCCGTCGTCTGCGACGCGATCGTGGAATCGTCCGAGACCGGACGGCGGGTGGAGATCGACTACAAGGGGGCGAACGGATGAAGACGAGCCTTGGCATCTGGGCGTTCGGGTCGATGGCGACCCGGTTCGTGCCGGGCGGCTACCAGCCGCAGCACGCCGGCGAGTCGACCGCGGATCGCGTTCGGCGCGCGGTCGGCGGCCTCGGCGACCTGATCGACGACTACGAGTTCCACTATCCGCAGGAGCTGAACGAGGACAATCTGGACGAGGTGCGCGAGGCCCTCGACGGCCACGGCATCTACTGCATCGCGACCGGGCTTCACCTCGACCCGATGTTCGGCCGCGGCGGGCTCGTCTCGCCGGATCCGGCCATCCGGGAGGAGGCTCGGCGCCGCACGAACGCGGCCGCCGACTTCGCCGGGTCGCTGGGCGCGCACTTCATCATCTGGCCCGGGATCGAGGGCTACAACTACCCGTTCCAGACGCCCTACGGGGAGAGCTGGGCGTGGCTCATCGACGGGATCGGCGAGGCCGCGGAGCGCTGCCGCGAGTACGGCGTCCACCTGTTCCTCGAGCACAAGAACTCCGAGCCCGCAATGAAGATCCTCATGCGGAACATCGGGATGACGCTCCACGTGATCCACTCGCTGCGTGTCCGTGGGTTCGACAACGTCAAGGTGAACATGGACTGGCAGCACCTGCTGATGAACGGCGAGAACCTGGCGGAGTACGCGGCCCTGCTCTCCGCCGAGGGGCTGCTCGGCCACCAGCACGCGAACTCGGGCTGGGGCGTCTTCGACGACGACAACATGGTCGGCACGACCGCCTTCATGGAGACCCTCGAGCTGGCCGTCGAGCTGCGCCGCGCTCACTACGGAAAGCACGGCGAGCGGCTCGGCTTCGACCTCTACCCGTACACGGAGGACCAGGTCGAGGCTGTGCGCCGCAGCGTCCTGCAGTGGCGCTTCATCGACTCGGTCGCCGAGCGGATCGACGACGCCGAGCTGCGCAAGGCCCAGACGGCGAAGGACGCCGTGCGCGCGTACGAGCTCGTCTACGCGGCGCTTGGGGCGAAGGAGTGAAGCTCGAGCAGGCCCGTGCGATGGTCGACTCGGTCGTCGAGGCCGCGACCGGCCCCGTGTCGGTGTTCGTCGCGGACGACCACGGCGAGCTCGTCGCCGCCGCGACGATGGACGGGGCCGCGCCGGACACGCGCCTGAACGCCCAGCGCAAGGCCTACACGGCCGCCCGCTCGGACCAGACCTCGACGAGCGCCCTCGCCGCGAAGGTCGCCGAGAAGCCGGCCGAGCTGGCGAGCTTCGATCCGTTCTTCATCTTCTTCAAGGGCGGCGTGGCGGCGTTCGACGACGGGCGGCGCGTCGGCGCGATCGGCGTGAGCGGCCTCCCCGGCGACGTGGACGAGCAACTTGCCCGCGCGGCAATCGCGGCCGCCGGTCTCACCGCGGGATGACCCGCCTCGTCGGGCTGGACGTCGGGACGACCGGCGTCAAGGCGCTGGCGCTCTCGCCCGGCGGCGAGATTCTTGCGCGCGCCGAGGAGGAATACCCGCTCTCAACCCCACAGCCCGGTTGGGCCGAGCAGGATCCCGAGGACTGGTGGCGCGCGACCGGAGCGGCGCTCGACACGCTCGGCGCGGACGACATCGCCGGGATCGGCCTCTCCGGGCAGATGCACGGGCTGGTCGTCCTCGATGCGGATGAGAAAGTGCTCCGCCCGGCGATCCTCTGGAACGACCAGCGCACGGCCGAGGAGTGCGCCGAGATCGAGCGGCGCGTGGGCGGCCTGCACCGGCTCGTCGAGCTGACCGGCAACCGCGCGCTGCCGGGCTTCACGGCGCCGAAGCTCCTCTGGCTCCGCCGCCACGAGCCGGAGGTGTACGAGCGGATCGCCCACGTGCTGCTCCCGAAGGACTACGTGCGGCTGCGCTTGACCGGGGAGCATGCGATCGACGCGGCCGACGCCTCCGGGACGCTGCTCTTCGACGTGGCGAAGCGGCGCTGGAGCGACGAGATCCTCGAGGCGCTCGAGATCCCCGCCGAGTGGCTTCCGCCTGTGTTCGAGTCGCCGGCCGTCACGGGCCACGCCGGCGGCATTCCCGTCTCGGCCGGCGCCGGAGACCAGGCCGCGGGCGCGCTCGGAGTCGGCGTGGACGGCCCGGGGCCGCTCTCGGTCGTGCTCGGCACGTCCGGCGTCGTCTTCGCCGCGCTGCCCGGCTTCGCAGCGGATCCCGAGGGTCGCGTGCACGCGTTCTGCCACGCGGTACCGGGCGGCTGGCATGCGATGGGCGTGATGCTCTCCGCGGCCGGCTCGCTGCGCTGGCTGCGCGACGCGGCCGCGCCCGGCGAGTCCTACGACACGCTCACCGCAGAGGCCGAGCGCTGGGCGCCCGGCGCCGAGGGCCTCGTCTTCCTCCCGTACCTGGCCGGCGAGCGGACGCCGCATGCCGACCCCGACGCGCGCGGCGCCTTCGTGGGGCTCTCGCTCCGCCACGACCGGGGAGCGCTTGTCCGTTCGGTCCTGGAGGGAGTCGCGTACGGCCTGCGGGATTCGCTCGAGCTCCTGCGGACGCTCGGCGTCGAGCCGCGCAGCGCGCGCGTGTCCGGCGGTGGGGCCAGGAGCGACCTCTGGCTCAGGATCGTCGCGTCGGTGCTCGACCTTCCGCTCGAACGGACCGCGGCCGAGGAGGGCGCCGCCTACGGTGCCGCTCTGCTCGGCGGGGTCGCGGCCGGGACGTTCGCGGACGTCCACGAGGCGGTCGCCGCGACCGTGCGCGTCACGCAGCGCATCGAGCCCGACCCCGAGTGGGTAGACGCGTACGCACGCGGCTACGACCGGTTCCGCGCGCTCTATCCGGCCCTACGACCTCTGGAGGACACATGACATCGCTCGAAGGCAGGGTCGCACTCGTCACCGGCGCGAGCCGGGGCATCGGTGCGGCCGTCGCGAAGGCGCTCGACGCGCAGGGAGTCAAGCTCGGCCTGGCGTCTCGGAGCGGAGACGATCTCGGCATCGACGGCGCGGTCGCGCGCGCGTGCGACGTGCGCAAGCCGGACGACCTGGCCGCCCTCGCTGCGGAGACGGCGGAGCGTCACGGCGGCATCGACATCCTCGTGGCGAACGCGGGCGTCGGCGCGTACGGGCCGTTCCTGGATCTCCCGGCCGACCACCTGGAGGAGATGATCGACGTCAACGTGAAGGGCACGCTCTACGCGGCCCGGGCGGCGCTGCCGTACCTGATCGAAAGCGACGCGGCCGACCTGGTCACGCTCGCCTCCGAGGCCGGCCGGCGGGGGCTGCCATTCGAGGCCGTGTACTGCGCCTCGAAGTTCGCGCAGGTCGGTTTCACTCGCGCGCTGGATCACGAGCTCCGCGAGCAGGGCGTCCGCTGTTCGAACGTCTGCCCCGGCGGCGTCGCCACCGAGTTCGCCATGGGCCGCGGCCGCACGCCGGACATGCCGCAGCTGGCCGGGATGATGACCCCCGAGGACGTGGCCGAAGTCGTCGTGTTCGTCCTCACGCGGCCGAGGAACCACCGGATCCTCGAAACGGCCTTCCGGCCGGTGACCGAGGAGTCGTGGGGATGAGCGACGCCGTTCGCTGGGGCTTCCTCTCCACCGCCGCCATCAACGACAAGGTGCTCGCGGGCGCAGCGGGGTCGGAGCGCGTCGAGGTGCTGGCGGTCGCGAGCCGCGACGCAGCGCGGGCCGAGGCCTATGCGCGCAAACGCGGAATCGAGCGGTCGTACGGCGGCTACGACGAAATGCTGGCCGATCCGGACGTCGAGGCGATCTACATCTCCCTGCCGAACTCGCTGCACGTCGAGTGGTCGATCCGCGCGCTCGAGGCCGGCAAGCACGTGCTGTGCGAGAAGCCGCTCAGCCGTCATCCGGCGGAGGTCGAGCGAGCGTTCGACGCCGCCGACCGTGCGGAGCGGATCCTCATGGAGGCGTTCATGTGGCGCCACAACCCGCAGACGAAGCGGCTGAAGGAGCTCGTGGACGGCGGCGCGATCGGCCGGCTGCGGCTCGTCCGCGCCGCGTTCAGCTTCCCGCTCTCGGACATGTCGAACGTGCGTCTCGACGCCGAGCTCGAAGGCGGCGGGCTCATGGACGTCGGGTGCTACTGCGTCTCGGGGGCGCGGCTCCTCGCCGGCGAGCCGGAGCAGGTGTCCGCCGAGCAGGTGTCGTCGCAGTCGGGCGTGGACGAGCTCTTCGCCGCGACGCTGCGCTTTCCCGGGGACGTGCTCGCGACGATCGACTGCGGGCTCGCGCTCCCCGGCCGGGACGAGCTGGAGGCGATCGGCGAGGAGGGCTCGCTCTTCCTCGACGACCCGTGGCACGCGCGGACCGCGGTGATCGAGCACCGGACCGCGGCAGGCGTGGAACGGATCGAGATCGAGCCGGAGGACTCGTACCGGCTGGAGCTCGAGAACCTCGGCGACGCGATCCGGGGCGAGGCGGAACCGCTCCTCGGCCGCGAGGACGCACTCGGTCAGGCGCGCACGATGGAGGCGCTCTATCGCGCTGCCGAGGAAGGGCGGGCGGTGCGCCTCTAGACGCGGCCGAGAAGGACGCAGGCGTTGTGGCCGCCGAGGCCCATCGCATTCGAGAGCGCGTAGCGGATGTCGATCTTGCGCGCCTCGTGCGGGATGTAGTCGAGGTCGCAGTCGGGATCGGGGTCGTCCAGGTTGATGGTCGGCGGGACGATCCCGTGGTGGATGCCGAGCACGCAGACCATCGCCTCGAGGGCGCCCGCGCCGCCGAACAGATGGCCGACCATTGATTTGGTCGAGGAGATCGGAAGCTTGTAGGCGTGCTCGCCGAAGACGCGCTTGATCGCCTTCGTCTCGGCGAAGTCGCCGAGCGGCGTCCCGGTGCCGTGCGCGTTCACGTACTCGACGTCCGTTGGCTCGATCCCGGCCGACTTGATCGCGCGGCTCATCATCGAGGCGACGCCCTCGGCCTCGGGATCGGGCGTGATCATGTTGTAGGCGTCGTTCGAGGAGCCCGCGCCGACGACCTCGGCGTAGATCGTCGCGCCGCGCGCCTGCGCCTGCTCGAGCTCCTCGAGGCAGAGGATCGCGGCGCCCTCGGCCATGACGAAGCCGTTGCGATTCAGGTCGAACGGCCGCGATGCCCGCGCCGGCTCCTCGTTGTTCACGGCCAGGCCGCGCATGGCGCAGAAGCCGCCCAGGACGAGCGGGTTGATCGCGCCCTCGGTGCCGCCGGCGAGGACGGCGTCGGCCTGGCCGGAGCGAATCAGGTGTGCGCCCTCCGCGATCGAGTGGGAGCCGGACGCGCAGGCCGAGTTGACCGCGCAGTTCGGGCCCTTGAGCCCGAGCTTCGATCGCGATGTAGCCGCTCGGCGAGTCCGGCAGGAAGTTCGCGAGGAAGAACGGCGACAGACGGCTCCAGCCGCGCTCCTGGAGCACCTGGTACTGGTCGAGCGTCTGGTTGATCCCGCCGATGCAGCAGCCGACCACGACGCCGACGCGGTCGGCCTCGAAGCCGGTGAGCCCCGAGTCCTCGAGCGCCTCCTTGGCGGCGGCAAGCGAGTAGATGATGGCCTTGTCCACCTGGCGCGCCTGGCGGTGCGGAATCACGTCGGTCGCCTCGAAGCCCTTCACCTCGCCCGCGATGCGCACGGGGAAGTCGCTCGGGTCGAACGTGGCGATCGTGTCCACGCCGCTTTTCCCCTGGAGCAGGGCGTCCCACGTCGCTTTCGCGTCGTTGCCGACAGGCGTGATCGCACCGACCCCAGTGATCGCAACTCGACGCATCGTTCTCCGTTAGACGGACAAGGGGCGCGACCGGTTACGTAGGCTCCCGGCATGGCCGAACCGCCGCGCGGGCTGCCCTATCCGCCGATGGAGGCGGAGCTCGTGCGGACGCTTCCGGAAGGGGACGGCTGGCAGTACGAGCCGAAGTGGGACGGCTTCCGCGGCGTCCTCGAAAACCTGCGCGGCGACGTGGCGCTGTGGAGCCGAAACGCCCGGCCGCTGCTGCGCTATTTCCCTGAGCTCGCCGCACTCGGCGAGAAGCTGCCGCCGAAGTCGGCGCTCGACGGCGAGGTCGTGGTCGTGCGCGAGGGGCGGCTCGACTTCGACGCGCTCCAGATGCGACTGCACCCGGCCGAGAGCCGCGTGACGAAGCTCTCCGGGGAGATCCCGGCGCAGTTCGTGGTCTTCGACGTGCTCCTGTGGGACGGCGAGAAGGTGCACGAAAAGCCGCTGGAGGACCGCCGGAAGCTGCTCGAGACGCTGCCGTTCGAGCTTCTCCCCGGCTACCCGCGACCTGCAGGAGGCGCAGCTCTGGGTCGACACGCTCGAGCCCGCCGGGTTCGACGGCGTGATCGCGAAGCGGCTCGGCGTCTCGTACAAGCCGGGCTCCCGCGAGGCGGTCCTGAAGGTGAAGCGTGAGCAGACGGCCGACGCGGTCGTCATGGGTGTCACCTGGGCCGAGAAGACCGAGGGCATCGCGAGCCTCATGCTCGGGCTCTACGACGACGGCAAGCTGCGGCCGGTCGGAACCGCGGCGGCCGGCGGCGCGCGCGAGGAGATCGACCGCCGACTCGGGCCGCTGCTCGGGCCCAACCCGGAGCGAAAGCCGCGCGGCGAGCCGAGCCGCTGGCGCCCGAACGTCGTCCTCGAGTGGTCGCCTGTTAGTCCGAGTCTCGTCGTCGAGGTGCGCTACGACAAGTGGCAGAAACAGCGCTTCCGCCACGGGACGAAGCTGCTCCGCTTCCGCGAGGACAAGGATCCGGAGCAGTGCACGGTCGCCCAGGTGCAGCAGAAGCCGAAGAAGGGCGACCCGACCGTCGCCGATCTGCTCAGTCGCTAGCCGGCGGCTCGAGCTCGAGGTCGGCGAACCGCGGGACGAGGCTCGCCTTGCGCTTCCACATGCCCTTCGTGAGGTCGCCCACCTCGGCGACGCGGTCGCGCATCGTTCGGATCGTGAACGCCTCGGGCTCGACGTCGGCTACCTCGTCCCAGCGCAGCGGCGCCGAGGCACGCGCATCCGGCGTCGGCCGGATCGAGTACGCGGACGCGATCGTGCGGTCGCGGGAGTTCTGGCCAAAATCGACAAACACGCCGCGCCGGTCGGTCACCTTCCACGTCGTCGTTGCGACGTCCTGGTCGTCGATGCGCCGCTCGACCTCCTGCGCGACGGCCTTGGCGAAGCGGCGCACGTCGGGGAAGCGCAGCTCCCGCTTGATCGGCACGAGGATGTGGAGGCCGGTCGCGCCCGACGTCTTCGGAAACGACGCGAGCCCGAGCTCCTCCAGCACCTCGTGCACGACGAGCGCGATCGTGCGCACGTGCGACCACGGGTTCCCCTCGGTCGGGTCGAGGTCGATCAGCATGTAGTCCGGCCGCTCCACGTCGTCAACGCGCGAGTGCCATGTGTGCAGCTCGATGCAGCCGAGGTTCGCGATCCAGGCGAGCCCGGCCGCATCCGTGACGACCGGGAAGTCCGCCGTGCGTCCGCTTCCGGGGAAGACGATGTGCACCGTCTCGAGCCAGTCGGGATGGGGAACCGGCACGCGCTTCTGGTAGAAGAACTCGCCCTCGACGCCGTGCGGATAGCGCTTCATCTGCATCGGGCGGCGCTCCACATGGTTGAGCGCGCACGGGGCGAGATCGACGTAGTAGGAGACGAGGTCGCCCTTGGTCGCGCCGATTTCCGGGAAGTAGACCTTGTCCTGATTCGTCAGGTTGACGTCGCGGCGTCCGATCCTCACCACGCGAGCGTACCCAGCGATCCCCCATTGGAGGGGTGCGTGCGATCCGATACGCACTCCATGATGCGGGGTGCCGGCTCCCCTCATATATCCCCCCGGCACGACGACGCCCGACTCGGCAAAACGCGGCTCCCCATGGCTCGCGCGAGGCGGGCTTCGTCACGGAAGGGCCGGAATCGTTGGCTACGATGGCCCGCACGGAGAAGTGGCCGAGTGGCTGAAGGCGGCGCCCTGCTAAGGCGTTAGGGGGGCACAAGCTTCCCTCGAGGGTTCGAATCCCTCCTTCTCCGCTCCGAGGAGCGCCGGTGCTACGCCTGAGTCGGGCGGCGCTGGCGCAGGGCCGCGGCGGTCAGCGTCGCGAGCGAGATGGCGAAGAGCACGAAGAGGAATCCGACGAGGCGCACCGTCTCGGCGCCCGACACCGCGCTCACGGCCGAGCCGGCGAGCGCGGAGCTCGACACGTCGGCCTCGGGAGCGGCGTTCGAGATCTCGCCGTCGCGTGCGCCCGCCTGCGGTGCGGGCCGAAGCGCCTGGCCGGCGCCGTAGTCGGAGGAGGTCGCGACCTCGGTCAGCACCGGCGCGTCCGTGCCGCCCTGCTCCTCGATCTCCGTGGCCACAGAGGGCTTGATCGTGTCCTTCTTCCCCGGGCCCTTGCCGGGATGGGTCGAGCCGCCGGCGGTCGGAACGTCCTCGACGTACTGGTCGACGCCGCCCGACGTTTGTGCCTGAGCCGGCGCCGTTGCAGCCAGTAGGGTGGCGCCCACGAGCGCCGCTACTGCGAGGCCCGTGGCCCGCTTTCTCCCTCGAATCCTGTGCATCTTGCGCTGACCCACTCCGAACGATGGTTGCGGCAACCCTAGGGCGTGTCAAATCGCAGCGGTCGGGCCTCGCCGTCACGGCGCTCGTCGCCGTTGCGGTCTTCTGGGTCGCCTTCGACGCCGCCTCGTACGGGCTCGAGAGCCGGGCCACGCTGGCGATCGCCGTGTGGTGGACGATCCTCATGGCGATCGTCCTCGGGCTCTGGCCGCTTGCCCGGCCCGGGCGCGCCGCGTACATGGCGGGCGGTTTTCTCGCGGCGCTCGCGCTCTTCACCGCGGCGTCGATGGCCTGGGCGGAGAGCGCCGAGCGCGCCTTTACGGAGGCCAATCGCGTCACGCTCTTCCTCGGCGTGTTCGCGCTCGCCGTCCTGGCCGGATCGCGGGGAAACGCGCGGCGCTGGGCCGACGGACTGACGCTCGCCACGGTCGCCATCGGGCTGCTCGCGCTCGCAAGCCGGCTCTTCCCCGAGTGGCTGCCCGCCGGGGACGTGCCCGACTTCCTGCCGAGCGCGTTCTCGCGGCTCAGCTGGCCGCTGGAGTACTGGAACGGGCTCGCGATCTTCGTCGCGCTCGGCATTCCGCTCCTCCTGCGGACGGCGACCGACGCCGAGCGGCTCGTCACACGCGGGCTCGCGGTGGGCGTCATCCCGGCGCTCACCGCGATGCTCTACCTCACGTCGTCGCGCGGCGGGTTCGCGACCGCGTTCGCCGGGATCGTCGTCTTCTGGATCCTGACCCCGCGCCGTCTCCAGGCCGGGCTCGCGGTCTTCGTCGCCGTGGCGGGCTCGGCCGCCGCCGTTCTCGTGCTCCTCGGGCGCGACGACCTCGTGAACGACCCGTTCGTGCCGGATGCGATCGGCCAGGGGCGAAGCGCTGCCCTGCTCCTCGTGCTCGTCTGCGTCGTCACCGGTGTGGTCTGGGTGCTCGGGATCCGCTACCTGGGCGGGATCAAGGTTCCCGAGCAGGCGACCTGGATCGCCGCCGGCTTCGTCGCGCTCGTGATCGTCGTCACCGTCGTCGCGTCCCACCCCGTCGGCCGCGTCGAGACGTTTTGCCAGAAGCCGGGCACGGAGGCCGCCGGCGAGGAGGGAGACGACGACTTCGTCCGCGCGCACCTCCTGAGCGGCGGCGGCAGCGGCCGGTGCCAGTTTTGGGAAACGGCCGTGGACGAGTGGAAGACGAAGCCGGTCGAGGGCCGCGGCGCCGGGTCGTACGAGGCCTGGTGGGCGCAGAACGGCTCGTACTCGTACTTCCTGCGGGACGCGCACTCGCTCTACCTCGAGACGCTCGGCGAGCTGGGCGTGATCGGGCTCCTCTTCATGCTCGGCGCGATCGCGACCGGGCTCACTGCAGGCATCTGCCGGCTGCGCCGAAGCGACGGGAGCGAGCGTGTGCTGATCGCGGCGCTCCTCGCGAGCTTCACGGGCTGGATCCTCGCCGCAGGCATCGACTGGATCTGGGAGCTGACCGCGGTCACGGTCGTGGGGATGCTCCTGCTCGGCCTGCTCACCGGCCCGGCGACCGCGCAGGGCGGCCCGACGAGCGCCGACCAGACGCGCCGCACAACCCGGCGGAGGTTCGCGACCGGCGTCGCCGCCCTGCTCGTCGTCTGGACGCTGATCATCGCCCAGGCGATTCCGCTGCTCGCGCACGTGAAGATCTCGGCGAGCCAGGAAGCCGTGCGCTCGGGGAACGCCGCGCGGGCGCTCGGGAACGCCGAGGATGCGCGGCGGCTCCAGCCCTGGGCGGCCTCCCCCTACCTCCAGCTGGCGCTCGTCCGCGAGGCGATCGACGACCTTCCGGGCGCGCACGCGGCGATCGAGAACGCGATCGAGCGCGACCCGCTCGACTGGCGGCTGTGGCTCGTCCGCGCCCGGATCGAGACCAACTCGGGCGACATCGCAGCCGCGCGGGAGAGCCTGTCGCGCGCCGCCGAGCTGAATCCGCGCTCGCCGCTCTTCGCAAACGTTCCGTGAAGGGCGGGATCATGAGACCGTCCGCTCGACTATTCTCGGTTTTTCCAGCGAGTCAGGTGCGAGGGAGCCGGCGAACATGAGTGAAACGATGGAGCCGCGCACCACGATCGACCAGAATCCGCTCGGATCCGGGCCGAGGCGCGATCCGAAGCGGCCTCCGCGCGGGTTCGCCCTCGACCGCGGCATCAACCCCTGGCGTGACTCCCTGCTCCGCCGCATGCTCGCGGTCGCGGACATCGCCACCGCGCTCGTCGTCGCCGGATCGCTCGCGCTCTTCCCCGGCGGCACGCTCGTCGAGGCGCTCTGGGCGGCCGTCTTCGCGCCGGCCTGGATCCTCCTGGCCAAGCTCTCGGGCCTGTACGACCGCGACCAGCGCTCGCTGCGCCACCTGACCGTGGACGAGCTTCCGGCCCTCCTCGTCTGGACCCTCGCGGCCACCGCGGCGACGACGCTCTTCCTCACGGTCACCCCGGCCGGCTCGCCGGGGATTCCGGTCGCGCTGCGCAGCTGGGTGATCGCCCTCCCGGTCGCCGTCCTCATGCGCGGCCTCGCCCGCTGGCTGTGGCGGCGGATCGTCCCGCGCGAGCGGACGCTGATCGTCGGCACAGGCCCGCTCGCCGACGCAACCCGGCGCAAGCTCGAGCTCTTCCCCGACATCCACGTCGAAGTCGTCGACCAGGTGGACGAGCTCGACCCGCGCCCGAGCCTCGACGTGGACCGGATCATGGTCGCGTCGCAGTCGATCGACGAGACGCTGCTCGCTGAGCTGCTCGAGTTCTGCCGCGAGGAGCGGATCAAGCTGAGCGTCGTCCCGCCCGCGCGCGGGATGTTCGGTACGGCCGCCCGCCTCGACCACGTCGCCGACCTCTCCGTCGTCGAGTACACGACCTGGGACGTCTCGCGCTCGACGCTCTTCCTCAAGCGGACGCTCGATCTCGCCGTCGGCTCGGTTGCGCTGCTCCTCTTCCTGCCGGTCTTCGCGCTCATCGCGGTCGCGATCCGGATCGAACGGCGCGGGCCCGTGATCTTCACGCAGCTGCGGGCCGGCATGGACGGAAAGCCGTTCAAGATGCGGAAGTTCCGCACGATGGACGTGGACGCGGAGGAACGCCTTCCGCAGCTCGTCCCGTTCGACAGCCTGCGCGACCCGATGTTCAAGCTGCCGAACGACCCGCGGGTCACGCGCGTCGGGCGCTGGCTGCGCCGGTGGAGCCTCGACGAGCTGCCGCAGCTCTTCAACGTCGCCGGCGGAAGCATGAGCCTCGTCGGGCCGCGTCCCGAGCAGGTCGAGCTCGTCGCGCGCTACGCGCCCGAGCAGCGGTTCCGCCTGATGGTGAAGCCGGGCCTCACCGGGCCGATGCAGGTCTACGGGCGCGGACAGCTCACCTTCGACGAGCGGCTGGCGGTCGAGCGCGAGTACATCGAGAACCTCTCGCTGCGGCGCGACCTGCACCTCATGGCGCTCACCCTGTCGGCCGTCGTGAGCGGCAAGGGGGCCTTCTGAAGGCCGTAGCGAGCGGCAGGAGCGCGACGCAGCTCCTGCACGAGAACGCCTGGGCCTTGAGCGACCAGGCGGTCATGTCGGCGGCGAACTTCGCGACCGTCGTCATCCTCGCGCGTGCGCTCACGCCGTCCGCGTTCGGCGCCTTCGTGCTCGCGTACGCGGCGCTCCTCTTCGTGAACGGGATCCAGACGGGGCTCGTGACGCAACCGCACAACGTGCTCGGCCAGGGGAAGACCGGGGACGCCTACCGCCGCTACACGCTCTCGACCGCCGCGGGCCAGGCCGTCTTCTCGGGCATCGCAGCCGCGATCGCGCTCGTTGCCGCGCTGGCCGTTCTCGCCGCGGGCGGAAGCGCCGCGGGCCTGCTCTTCGCCCTCGTCCCCGCGCTCGTCGCCTGGCAGCTCCAGGAGTTCACGCGCCGCGTCCTCTACACGGAGACGCGCATGCGGACGGCGTTCGCGATCGACGTCGTCGGCTACGGCGGCCAGGTCGCGCTCATCCTCGCGCTCGTCGCCGCCGACCGCGCCTCGGGCCCGGCGGCGCTCTACGCGGTCGCTCTCTCGTCCGGTGTGGCGGCCGTGCTGGGCGGCTGGGCGATCCGGCGCAGCCTGCGCGGGCGGGTCGAGCGGGTCTTCCTGCGCGAAAATTGGAGCTTCGGGAAGTGGCTCGGCGCGGCGATCGCGGCCTCCTGGCTCTCGACCCAGCTCTTCTTCTACCTCACCGCCGTAGTCTTGAACGCAGCCGCCACGGCAGGCCTCAAGGCGGCGCAGACCGTGCTCGGCCCGCTGAACGCGTTCCTCCTCTTCATCACCACCGTGCTCCCGATCCGACTGGCTGCCGCGCGTGAGCTGAACGGCGAGGACGGCCTGCGGACGACGCTGCGGCTCGCCTACCTCGTGACCCTCCCGTTCGTGCTCGTGTACGGCGCGCTGGTCGCGATCTTCGCCGGCCCGATCCTCGAGGGGCTCTACGGCGCGCCGTACGGCGGCTACGTGGATGCGGTGCGGCTCTTCACCGTCTACTACGTCGTCATCCACGCGGCGTACGTGCTCTCGGGCGCCCTCAGCGCGCGGCGGCTCACCCGGCCGCTCTTCACCGGGAACCTCTGGGCAGCCGCGGTCGGCGTCGTCGCCGGGCTGCCGCTCGTGCGCGCCTGGGGCGTGAACGGCGCGGTCGTCGGGATGATCCTCACGGCGCTCGTCATGCTCGGCGTCTTTTGGCATGCGTACCGCCGGTCCGTGCCTCGGCCGCATCCGGCCGCGGTGCCGCTCGCCGACCCGTTCGTGTACGTCGTCGTCCTCAACCTGAACCGGAGCCGCCTGCCCGACACCGAGGCGTGCCTCGCGTCCCTGGCCGCGCTCGCCTACCCGCGCTACCGGATCGTCGTCGTGGACAACGGCTCGACCGACGATTCCCCTGAGATCGTCCGGCGGGAGTTTCCCGACGTCGAGGTGCTCGAGACCGGCGTGAACCTCGGCTTCGGTGGCGGGTCGAACGTCGGCATCCGGCACGCGCTGGAGCAGGGCGCCGACGCGGTCTGGCTCTTCAACAACGACGCGGTCGCGCAGCCGGGCGCGCTCACCGCACTGGTCGAGACGGCCGCCGCGAACCCGCAGGCCGGGATCGTCGGCTCGGCCGTCTACCGCTTCGACAGCCCCGCCGAGCTGGAGGCCTGGGGCGGCGGCACGTACTCGACGCTCCTCGGGATCACGACATCGGCCACCCGCCCCGTCGCCGCCTCCGAGCTCGCGTTCATCACCGGCGCGAGCATGTTCCTCACCCGCGCGTTCGTGGAGGACGCCGGGCTCTTCGACGAGAGCTACTTCATGTACATGGAGGACGCCGACCTGTGCCACCGGGCGCGGCAGCACGGCTGGGAGCTGGCCGTCGCCGGGTCGAGCGTCGTGTTCCACAAGGGCGGCTGGACGATCAACGACGGCACGAGCGACCGCTCGAACGCGAGCGACCGTTTCCAGGCGCAGGGCGGCGGGATCTTCATCGGCAAGCACGCGGGCCCGGCGATCGTGGTCTCGGCGCCGATGCGCCTCTCGGGGATGGTCGTGCGCCGAGTCGGACGGCGGCAGCTGCGGTCGATCCCGGGTGTCGTGCGGAGCTTCGTCTCCGGCGTCGGCACCGGGCTGCGCGGAGGCGGCGAGCCGCCGGTTCCGAACGGCTCGCCTGGGCTCGAACCGTGAAGGTCGTGCTCGACTGCCGCTGGCTCGGGCTCGGCGGCGCGGGCCGCGTGACCGAGCTGCTCCTGCGGGAGCTCCAGGCCTCGCCGCCCCCGGGCGAGTGGACGCTGTGGGGCGACGAGAAGCGCGTGGCTCCGTTCGCCTGGCCCGGCGCGACCGCCGCCGCGGGCGGAAACCCGCTGCGCTGGGCCGGCCAGCGCGGGTACTTCCGCATCCCGTCCGGGGACGTCACCGTCTACCTGCACCAGATCCGGCCGCTGCACCCGGGGCGCTCGGTCACGTTCATCTACGACACGATCCCGCTGCGCTACGGCGGCAGCCCGGTGACGCGGCTCGTGAAGGGCACGTACTTCCGCACCGCGGCGCGGCTCTCCTCGCACGTGCTCACCATCTCCGAGGAGTCGCGCCGGAGAATCGTCGAGGACCTCGACGTCGCGCCCGAGCGGATCACGGTGCTCCGGCTCCCGCAGGATCCGGCGCGGGCCGCGCGCGTCGCCGCTCTGCGCGCCGAGCTGGACCAGGAGGAGCGCCTGCTCTACGTCGGCCGCTTCGCGCCGCACAAGAACCTCGAGCGGCTCGGCCGTGTTTTCCCGCGGACCGCGTTCGCCGAAGCGGGCGGCCGGCTCGAGCTCGTGGGCGGCTGGGGCGGCGAGGTCGAGCGCCTGCGGTCACGCGTGCCCGTAGGAACGGACGTCCGCGGCGAATGCTCCGAGGAGGAGCTCGACCGCCTGCTCGCGACGAGCCGGGCGCTCGTCCTTCCCTCGCTCGAGGAGGGCTTCGGGCTGCCCGCGTACGAGGCGGTCGCGTCCGGCCTCCCCGTCGCGGTCAGCCGGACCGGCGCGCTCGCCGAGCTGCCTGCCGGTCGCGCCTCGGTGTTCGACGCGCTCGACGAGGACGGGATGGCGGCCGCGATCGACGCAGCGACGGCGCGCGAGGCGACCGGGCCGGTCGAGCTCGGCGGAGACGTCGCCGGGCCGCTTCTCGCCGCGCTCGCGCGCGTCCTCCCCGAAACTACGGCGTGAGCGCGTACGCCTTCCTCGCCGGGAGCGCCGAGGCCCGGATGCCCACCTTCGGGAGCTGGCGGCGCCCCTTCGGCCTCGCCCCGGACGTGGCCGTCGGGCGGCTGGCGCTGCTCGTCGTGTTCGTGCTCATCCCGGTCGTCAACCCGCCGCTCTACGAGCCCGGAGAGGAGCGCGTCTACCTCGGCCTGCCGCTCGCGCTGCTGGCCGTCCTCGCCAGCGCGAGGCTCGTGTTCCAGCTCCGCTACCGCTGGATCCTCGCGGCCTGGGCGCTCGCCGCCGCGTACGCGCTCGAGGCCGGCGTCCTGCGCGGCGACCTGAGCCCCGGGATCGTCGGGAACGTCTACCGGCCGATCAGCGCGGTCGTCGTCTTCTGCGCCTGCGTCGTCCTCTTGCGCGACGCGGACCGCGAGCTCTGGATTCGCCTCTTCCTGCTCGGCGGCCTCGTCGGTTGCGGGCTCGCCGTCCTCCACGCGATGGTCCCGGCCATCGACCCGTTCTCGATCAGCCGGCCGAACGCCGACTCGCTCTACATCTCGACGGTCCGACGGGAGGAGGGCGCGTTCTCGTATCCCGGGAACCTCGGCCCGTACGGCGCGTACGTCTCGATCGTCGCGCTCGTGACCATGGAGCGGCTGCGCGCCCGGCCGCTCGTTCCCGGCGTCTGCACCGTCGCGGCGGTCGTCGGCGCCCTCGCGGTGGCGGTCTCCGGCTCGCGCGCCGCTGCGTTGGCCCTGCTCGTCGCCGTGATCGCGATCGGCGTCCGCTCGGCGCGGCTGCGCGTGCCGCTCGTCATCGGCGGAGTCTTCACGAGCCTCCTCGCCGCGCTCGTGCTCGTCATCGCCGGCGTCTCCAGCGAGCTCGTCGACTCGCGCGTGGGCAGCACGGACGCCTCGGTCTCGATCCGGTTCGAAAGCTGGAGGGACGCCTGGGATCAGTTCACGAGCAACCCGCTCTTCGGCGGCGGCGTCTATGCGGACACGACCGACGGGACGATCTTCTACCTCCTCGGCGTCGGCGGCCTCGTCGGTCTCGCGCTCGTCGCGGCGATGTACTGGCTCACGCTCCTGCGTCCTTCGCGCGGGCGCGACTGGACCGGACTGCCGCTCCTCCTCGCCGCCGCCGCGATCGCCGTCCCGCAGGACGTGCTCGGAACCCCGCTCCACACCTGGGCGCTGGCCGCGGGCGTCTTCCTGCTCGCCGCGCCGAGAACGCTCTACCGCGACCCATGATCGACCGCCCGGCCGCGATCGTCCACGACTGGTTTCAGGGCTTCCACGGATCGGAACGCGTCGTCGAGACGATGCGCACCGGCCTCTTCGACCGCCCGCCGGACGTCTTCACGTTCCACGCGGCGAAGGAGCTGCTTCCCCCGGACCTGGCCGCGGCGATCAAGCAGGAGTCGCGTCTCGCGAGCCTGCCCGGCCTGCGCCAGCGCGGACACAGCCCCGGCCACTGGCGCGCGCTCGCGCCGCTCATGCCGCGCTACTTCTCCCGGCTCGACCTGGACGCGTACGACGTCGTCATCTCGTCGTCGCACGCCTTCGCGGTGCACGCCCGGCCGCGCGAGGACGCGCTCCACCTCTGCTACTGCTACACGCCGATTCGCTACGCGTGGATGCCGGACACGGACGCCCGCGCGAAGCTTCTCGCCCGGTGGCTGCGGAGGAAGGATCTCGCGGCGTCCAAGCGGCCGGACGTCTACGTGGCCATCTCGACCGCGGTCGCAGAGCGGATCCGGCGGTTCTACGGCCGGGAGTCGGTCGTCGTCCACCCGCCGGTCGACGTCGGCGACTTCGATCCGCTCGCCTCCGAGGAGCCCGGCCGCTTCCTCTGGGCCCACCGGCTCGTGCCGTACAAGAACCCCGAAGCGGTCGTCGAGGCGTTTCGCGGGCTGCCCTTCCGGCTGACGATGGTCGGCGTCGGGCCGCTCGACGAGAAGCTCCGCGCGAACCTGCCGGAGAACGTCGAGCTGCGCGGCTGGCTCTCCCGCGAGGAGCTCGTCCGCGAGTACGAGCGCGCGTCCGGCTTCGTCCACGTCGGCGAGGAGGACTTCGGGATCACGATGGTCGAGGCGCTCGCCGCCGGAACGCCGGTCGTCGCGCTCGGCCGCGGCGGTGCGCTCGACATCGTCCGGCCCGGCGTGGACGGGCTGCTCGTGGACGACGCGGAGCCCGAGACGATCCGCGCCGCCGTGCGCGACCTGGCCGCGCGGGAGTGGGATCGCTCCGCCCTCGCGGCGCGGGCCGCCGAGTTTTCCCGCGAGCGGTTCCTCGAAGGCATGCTTGCCCTCGTGGAGGACGCGCGATGAAGACGCTCGTGACCGGGGCCGGCGGATTCGCGGGCCGGCATTTGGTGGCCGAGCTCGGCGACGACGCGATCGCCTCCACGGCCGACGTCACCGCGGAGATCGGCCTCGGCGACGCGGAAGCCGTCGCGCACCTGGCGGCCAGGTCGTCGGTGCAGGACTCGTGGGACAACCCGCTGGAGACCTGGCGCGTGAATGCGCTCGGCACGATCAAGGTTCTCGAGGCCGTCCGCATCCAGCGGCCCAAGGCACGCGTGCTCGCGATCTCCTCGGCCGAGGTGTACGGCCCGACGACGCGGTCGGCCCGGGAGGACGACCGGGTCGAGCCGGTCTCCCCGTACGCCGCCTCGAAGGTCGCCGCCGAGACGGCCTGCGGGCAGGCGGCGCGCAACGGCGCGGACATCGTGGTCGCCCGCCCGTTCGCGCACATCGGGCCGGGCCAGCCGGCCAAGTTCGCGCTGGGCTCGTGGATCGGCCAGATCGCGCAGTTCGAGCGCGAGGGCGGCGGCGTCCTCCAGGTGGGCGACATCAGCGTCGAGCGCGACTTCACGGACGTCCGCGACACGGTGCGCGCCTACCGGCTACTGCTCGACCCGCGCGTGCGGGCCGGGACCTACAACGTGTGCTCGGGGACGAGGGTGCGCCTGGCCGAGGTGGTCGAGATCCTCGTCGGTCTCGCGCGAGCTCCCGTGGAAGTCAGGCAGGATCCCGGTCGTATGCGCACCACCGACGTCCGTGTTCTCGTTGGCGATTCCGGCCGGCTTCGCAAGGCGACCGGCTGGACGCCCGAGATCTCGCTCGAGCAGACGC
Organism: uncultured Thermoleophilia bacterium; assembly: GCA_963716435.1. Classification (GTDB taxonomy): domain Bacteria; phylum Actinomycetota; class Thermoleophilia; order Gaiellales; family Gaiellaceae; genus CAVRUF01. Next base: position 1,102,888 of record OY970312.1, on the reverse strand, counting down.
TCGCCGACGCGCTCGACCACGCGCGGGGGGAAACGGCATGAGGGCGCTCGTCACCGGCATCACGGGCCAGGACGGCTCGTACCTCGCGGAGCTCCTCCTCGCCGAGGGCTACGAGGTGTCCGGCATGGTGCGGCGCGCCTCGACCGAGAGCCTGGAGCGGATCGAGCACATCGCCGACCGGCTCACGCTCGTCCAGGGAGACCTGCTCGACCAGGCGTCGCTCGTGCGCGTGCTCGAGGAGACCGAGCCGCAGGAGATCTACAACCTGGCCGCGCAGAGCTTCGTCCCCACGTCGTTTCGCCAGCCCGTGCTGACCGCCGAGTTCACCGCGGTCGGCGTCACGCGGATGCTCGAGGCGATCCGCACCGCGGCGCCGGACGCGCGCTTCTACCAGGCCTCGTCGTCCGAGATGTTCGGTCACGCGGCCGAGATACCGCAGACAGAGACCACGCCGTTTCACCCGCGGTCGCCGTACGGCGTGGCCAAGGTCTACGCGCACCACGCGACCGTGAACTACCGCGAGTCGTACGGGCTCTTCGCCGTCTCCGGAATCCTCTTCAACCACGAGTCGCCGCGGCGCGGGCTCGAATTCGTCACCCGCAAGATCTCGGACGGCGTCGCACGCATCAAGCTGGGCCTCGGCGGCGAGCTGCGCCTGGGGAACCTCGAGGCGCGGCGCGACTGGGGCTTCGCCGGCGACTACGTGAAGGCGATGCGGTCCATGCTCCAGCAAGACGAGCCGCTCGACTACGTGATCGGCACCGGCACGGACCACTCCGTCCAGGATTTCGTCGACGCGGCCTTCGCGCACGCGGGAATCGAGCCCGGCGACCATGTCGTGCAGGATCCCGCGCTGCTTCGCCCCGCCGACGTCGATCACCTCGTGGCCGACTCCACCCGCGCCCGCGAGGACTTCGGCTGGACGCCCGAAACCTCGTTCGAGGAGCTGGTCGCGATGATGGTGGACGCGGATCTCGAACGGCTCGCACGCGGGCCTGAAGCGGCCGTCAAGTCTTTGTGAGCATTCCGCGAAGGTGGTCGGTGCGGCGAAATCCCCGGGCTACACTTCGCGCCTTGCGGCGAGGAGCCCTCATCGTTTGCTGCCTGGCTGCAGCGCTGGTCGCGGCCTCACCGGCCTCGTCGGCGAGCCGTCCCTTGCGCACGGCGTTCGTCGATCCCGCCGCGTTTTCGGCCGTGGACCGCGACGCAACCTTCGCCCGCGTCGCCGAAGCCGGCGCCACCTACGTCCGGCTGAGCCTCGACTGGAGCTCGGTTGCCCCGGATGTGAAGCCGGATCCGTTCGACCCGACCGACCCGGACGACCCGTCCTACGACTGGACCTCGTTCGACCTCCAGGTGGAGGCGGCCGTGGCCGCGGGGCTCGAGCCGATCATCTGCATCGAGACCGCGCCGTCCTGGGCCGGCGGCCTGTCCCCCAACGCGACCGGCTTCGGGGCGTTCGCCCGCGCCGCGGCCCGGCGCTACTCGGGCCAGCCGCTCGGCGAGCCGCGCGTGCGCTACTGGCAGGCGTGGAACGAACCGAACCGCGACCTCTTCCTCATGCCTCAGTACCAGAACGGAAAGATGGTCTCCGCGGCGCGCTACCGCGCGATGGTGAACAAGTTCGCCGCCGCGATCCACGACGTCTCCCCGGCGAACAAGGTGATCGCCGGAGGCCTCGCGCCGCTCGGGCGCAAGGGCAAGCCTGCGCCGCTCCCGTTCATGAAGAACCTGCTCGCCGCGCCCGTGTACTTCGACATCTGGGCGCATCACCCGTACACGTCCGGCGGACCGCTGCACCGCTCGCCCGGCGGAGGCGACATCACGCTCGGAAGCCTGGGCGACATGCGCAAGGTGCTCGACGCGAAGGTGAAGTCGAAGAAGGTGCGCTCGACCGGGAAGGTGCTGTTTTGGGTGACCGAGTTCTCCTGGGACGTCGATCCGCCCGACCCGCACGCGCTCGCGCAGTCGCTGCACACGCGCTGGGTCGCCGAGGCGCTCTACCGCATGTGGGCGAACGGCGTCTCCCTCGTCACCTGGTTCCGGGTCAAAGACGACCCGCTGACCGGGATCGGCGCGACGCCGTACCAGTCCGGCTTCTACACCGTCGCCGACGAGGTGAAGCCGTCGCTCGAGGCGTACCGCTTCCCGACCGTCGCGCTTCGCAGGCCCGGCGGCATCTTCGTCTGGGGCCGCACGCCCGACAGCGCTCCCCAGCAGGTGCTGGTGGAGATCAAGACCGGCACGACATGGAAGAAGCTCGCCACGCTCCAGTCGAACGGATTCGGGATCTTCACGAAGACGTTCAAGGTGCCGTACACGAAGGGCTACGTCCGCGCGACGGCCGGAGCCGAGACGAGCGTCGGGTTCTCCCTGAAGTACGCGGCCGACCGGTTCGTGAACCCGTTCGGCTGCGGCGGCCCGATCGCCTGTTAGCGATCCCGGCCGACGGGGTGCCGCCGGCCGGGACCAGTGACGTCAGCCGCGGATGCGCATACCGAGCGCGGCGTCCCAGTGCAGGAGATCGTCGTATTTCTGCAACGGCGACTCCGGGAGCTGCCCGACCCGGACGCCGTAGCGCCAGTCGCTCGGGCAGATCGCGATGAACCGGGCGTAGCCGCCCAGGCCGCCGCCGAACTTGGGGTACCCGATGTCGACGAGGCAGCCCGTCGGGGGCACCTTCGAGAGATTCGCAACGCCCTCGGCCTGCGCGAAGCCGTTGTGCATGAGCCAGGCCTCACCCTCGAGCGTGGGCGTCGAGTCGGTGTCCAGCGGCTCATGGCCGTGGAACAGGATGTGCCGCTTCAGCTGGAGGAACATGAGCGCGTCGAGCGACACGCCCGGGAACTGCGTCAGCGTCGCAAGGGCCGGATCCGGCCAGCGCTTCGACCAGTCCGAGCGGACCATCACGACGCTCCCCGCCGGAACGCGGCCGTACTTCTTCTCCCACCGCAGGATGTCCGAGACCTGGAGGTGGTAGTTGAAGTTCATCCGCACCTGGTCGACGATCGAGATCACGACCAGCGGCCGCACGGCAAACGTGGGCGGGAGTTCGTCGATCGCCGCATACTCGGGCGCCCAGTGCGCCGGCGGATCGAGCTGCGTGCCGAGCTGATCCGTCTGGAGCTTGTACGCGGTCGCCTCGAAGCCGTCCACGGCGTAGGTGTACGGCAGGCCGGTCGCCGGGTTCACCGTCGGTGAGAACACAGACGGCCCGAATCCCGACCAGACGGGAATCGTCGGCGTGATCGTGTGCGTGAGGTCGATGTACTTGGCCTTGACGAGCGCGTTGTCGTAGACGCTCCACAACGACTTGCCGTGGTGCGAATGCGAGTTGCCGTGCCCGTGCCGGTGCCCTGCGGCGGCAGTGCCGACGCCCAGGAGCGCGACGGCGAGCGCACCCAGGATCGCAAGCACGAACCGGCTTGCACGGTGCCTCGAGTGGATCATGAGAACCTCCCTCATCGGTGTGGGAGGAGTCTTTCCAAACCGAGCTGGAACCCAACCGCCCCGCTACGATGCGGTGCGCTGGAGGGGTGGCAGAGCGGACGAATGCGGCGGTCTCGAAAACCGTTATCCGTCGTTAGGCGGATCGAGGGTTCGAATCCCTCCCCCTCCGCTTTCTTGTCCAACCATGCGGGTTTGCTCTTGCCACGACTCGCGCTCCTTCAGTCCGTGGGAGTCCCCTAAAGTCCATTGATTCAGGTGGTCAGTGGCGAACGAGTGGCGAACGGGACGAGTGGGGACCCACGCGCTCGCAACTGACCGTTGCCGATCTCATGGTGGCCCAATCCGTCGAGCGCCCGCGCACCCGTAGCGGACCAAGCGTCTCGGCCCTCGCTCGGACGACCTCACACGCGCAGCACGCGGAAGCGGCGGAGCTAGTCGAGGCCAGCGTGCGCGCGGATGATCGCCGCGGTCGCGCCGACGACGAAGCGGCGGAGCGCGTCGCTGCCGATCGAGCGGATGTACCCAGCGGCGCTCCGCATGTTCGCTGTCTCTTCCTCGGTCGGCGCCTCCCCAGCGAGGTGTTCGAGGAGCAAGGCCATAGTCTCGGGCGAGTTGATCTGATCGAAGAGAGGCCACTCGCCAAGTGCCTGATACCCGGCACCGGTGATCTCGAGCTGCGTGAACTGCGCGCCTGGCCCACTCGACATCTTGATGTCGAAATCGACATAGCCGGCGTCATACAAGACCAGTAACGCCTGATAGATCGCGTCGTCTGAAAGCTCAAGTCCAAGCGTCTCGGCACCGTGGTCATGACCGATTGAGAGATAGCCAAGGCGTACGTGCTCGTCTGTGGGGTTCGTCAGTGCTTCGAGCACCGGGAGATCGCGCTGCGTCCAAACGCTCAAGTCACCGTCTCCGCTCCGCCAGCATGCGCGACCTCGCTAAGTGTCTCCCGGACTACGGCATCGACGGTGCGACCAATGACGCCAGCGCTACGCACGAGGGCGTCACGCGCTTCGCTCGGCGCCTCGTCGGCCACAGCTCGGAGGACACGGTGCAACATCGCGGCACTGGCGACCAACTCAAGGTCGGGCCACTCGCCGAGATAAACAAGACCACGTGGGCCAAGCCTGAGATCCCACCAGCTCTCGCCCGTCGGGTCGAGCCGCCCAGCGATGAAGCCAGCGGCCGCGAGCCGCCGAAGGCTGGCGCCCACTTCAGCCGTATCAAGCCCAGATATCGCCGCAAACGGCCTAGGACGATAACTTGGGAAGTCGTAGATTTCGCTGCTCGAGAAGGCCGGAGGCAGCGAGGCGACCCAGGCTAGGACGCGTTCGTCCACACGCTGCCAGAGTGTCTCGGTGGTGCCGGCCACGTCAGCGGCCTCCTCTCCTAGTGCTCCCGATCCCTCGGTGGGAAGGGGTCATGCGCCGGAGCGATCGTGTCCTTGCTCCGGATCTTGCCGTCGCGTCCCTGCGTTACGCGCTCGCCGCCGCCGACGTTCCGGAGGATCTCGGCGGCACGCTGGTCAGCTGCGCCCTGCGTGTCGTGGCGCGAGCTGCACTCGCTCAGCGCCGGGCTTGCGCACGACCCAGTCGTCGCCGTCGCGAACAACCCATCGCTGTTCATTGCCCATCGCACTGCTCCTTTCGGCACGAACTTACGTTCGTACTATACCGCCAAGCTCGGCGGAGTAGACGCAGCTAAGAAGGTCGCTGAATCGCGGCAAGTCTTGCCCCCGTATCTGACCGCTCCAGGTAGGCGTCCAGGAGCGCAGCCGCCTCGTTTTCGTTCCCAGGCATCAGGTGCCCATAGCGGTCGTAGGTGATCGAGACCGACGAGTGGCCCATGTAGGTCGTGAGCGCGCGGGCGTTCACGCCGGCCGCGATCATGAGGCTCGCGAACGTATGACGAGCCTCGTGGAGCCCGATGGGCTCCAGACCGGCGCGGCGCCATAGCCGGACGGCTCGGCCGACGACGCTCGTGTCGTTGAACGGGCTCGTGCCTCCGTCCCGCCCGACGACGAAATCTCCCTCGACGTTCATTCTGTGCTCGGCGAGAACGCTCCTAAGCGCGGCCGCGATCGGGACGCGCCTCCGTCCTGCCCGGCTCTTTGGCTCAACCATCGTCTGACTCTTCGCGTCCCAGGATCGCTCGACGCGGATGACACCGGCGGCGAGATCGATGTCGTCCCATCTCAGCGCCATGAGCTCGCCGCGGCGGAGGCCGGCGAAGAGCGCGAGCGCCCAGAGCGCGCGATCGGCTGCCGGAAGTGCCGCGATCAGCGCCGCGGCCTGTTCAGGTGAAACGATGCGGTCTCTTCGCCCGCGACTGGCCGGAAGTCGAAGGCTCGAGCAGGGGTTCAGGGCAACATCGCCGTCCTGAAACGCACGTCGATAGATCACACGGAGCGGCATGAGTGCGTTTCGGATCGTGGACGGGTCGCGTCCGCGGGCGAGGAGTCCGTCCGCGAGCCGCTGGACATCGCGGCGCTGCACATCGGCGATCCTCAACCCGCCGAGGTCCGGCAGCACGTGTAGGCGGAGCACTGCCTCGTACGACCTGATGACACTCGGCTTGTAGATGTCGCCGGATCGGGTGCGGACGGCGCCGCTCTTCATCCCGTTGAGAAGCTGCTCCGCCGCCTCCCCGACGGTGACAGGCCTTGGAGCCCTGACGGTGCCTAGCTTCAAGCCGGCGAGTGCATCGACGCGCCAGGCCTTTGCCGCGGCGGCCGTCGGGAACGTCTTGCGAATCTTCTTGCGGTCTCGAGGAGAAAAGACGAAAGCCTCATACCCGGCTCGGCAGCGGCACCTGCCCCCCGTGCGAGCCGGGCATCCGATCGAGTGAAGCTTGCGAACTCCTTCGGGCATCTCGATCGCCCCTTAGTCGGTTGCCCGTGCCGAACGTCTCTCGAGCCAGTCCTCGAGGGATCGGACCGGAACCAGCCGCACCCGCCCGCAACGAACGACGCGGAGCTGGGGAAGGATCTCGGCGAAAAAGAACGAGCGCGAGACGCCAAGCGACTCGGCCGCCTGCTCGGGGCGCAGCGCAAGGCGGGGGATCGAGCGTCCGTCCCGGGCGGCCGTCGCCATCACCAATCCACCCCGGGCGGGCATGTGGCGAGACTCCGCGAAGGATCCGGCCGTGGCCCCGAGCGTGGAGCCCAGTAGCGTGCGCGAAAGGCTCGCTCGACTCCTTCCACGCTGTAGCCAGACTGGCGTGCAACGGCCCGTACAGCGTCTTCCTGCTCGAGCGCGAGCCGTGGCGGAAGGGAGCCGAGCCAAGACCCGGCCCGACCGAGAGCACCCCGGCGAGCGGCGCGGGCGGAGTCCGGCTCGATCCCGTCGAGGAACTCCTTCGCGCGCCAGGAAATCCCGCATTCGCTCGCGGCAAGTGCGTCGCGCCACGCCTCGATCCCGCGGTCGCGGACGAGGTCGTCCGGATCCTTCGCTGGCGCAAGGCGCTCCGGATCGACGGCGAAAATGGCGGGGCTGCGCTGCGCTCGGCCCGACTGTTCAACGGCACGAGCGGTCGCCGTCCGTCCGGGATCGTCGCGGTCGAGGCAGAGCGTGACGCTCTCGACCCCGAGCTGGGAGAGCCGCTCGAAGGTCTTCGCCGCGACGCCCAGGCCGCCTAGCGCGGCGACGTTCTCGATCCCGTGCGCGCGTAGCTGGTGGAGGTCCATCACGCCCTCGACGAGGGCGAGATTGCGGCGTACGTCGCGCGGCGCGGAGAGAACGTCGGAGAGTCCGTAGGGCGGCAGGCTCGATCGGCTCGCGCCGCGCAGGTACAGGTAGCGGGCGTCGGCGGGCGCATGGTCGAGTGTGCGCGCCCAGATCGTCCCGATCCGTCCCGCCTCGGTTCGCCACGCGCCGCACAGCCTTCCTGGCCAGCGCGAGTCGGCGACGACGCCCGACGCCGCGATAACCGCCTCGTCGTATCCTGCGCGCGCGAGGGCCTCGCGCGTTCGCGATGGAGCCGGGACGAGTCCGAGACCCGAGCCTTCGATCGCCTCGGCCGGGAAGCCACGACGCTCGAGACACACGCGCGCCCCGGCGCCGCGCTCGCTCGTGAGCTCGCGCCGGCAGAGCACGAAGAAGTCGGCGAGCAGCTCGGAGCGCGGGTCACGCGGCATCGCCCGCTCGATCGGGGACGGATCGACGCCGGCGCGGCGGGCGAGGTCCTCGACGGTACGGACGAATTCCTTCCCACGCGGAACGGTGCCGCCGCTCACGTACGCCGTCCAAAGGGTCGCCTCGCCGCCGTGCACGAGGAAGCCGCGCGGCGCCGGCCCGTGTGCGACGACGCGCTGGGCGCGGACGCCGAGGCTGGCGTGAGTGTGCTCCTCGTTGGTGGCGACCCAGCCGCGCGAGTCGCGGCGCCAGCCGAACTCGGGGAAGGCGTGGTCGAGGCGCTCGGCGAAGGCGGGCAGGACGATCTCGGCGTAGAAGTCCGTGATTCCCATCTGCTCCGGCCCGCGCGCCATCTCAGAAGCCGTGCTCCTCGAGGAAGGCTGCGAGGGCCGTAGCGGTGATGTCGCCCTGGCGCAGGCCGAGCTGCGGAGCCGCCACGCGAAGCCTTCTCAGCACATCCGGCGGCACGCGGGTCGAGAACGGCACGACCACGATCGCGGCCGGAGATCGGGTTCCCATCCCCCGCGCCCCGCTCGTCTGCTGCGCCGCCGCTGACCCTTTCACGGTTCGTGTAGCTTATATGGGTCATAGAGCTATTGCAAGTCGCGTGCGGTGACTGTTTACTCTTCGACCATCAGAGGTGGACCGCTCATTAGAGAGGCGCGCCTGCGCGCCGGACTGACGCAGACCGAGCTTGCGAAGCGCACCGGGCGCGAGCGCTCGGTGATCGCACGCTGGGAGCAGGGAGCCGTCTCGCCGAGCATCGACAACCTGCTCGACATCGTCCAGGCGTGCGGCTTCGAGCTCCCGCTCGTCCTCGTCCCCCGCGACACGAGCCTCGACAAGCAGCTCGCGAAGAACCGGCTGCTCTCACCCGAGCGGCGCGTCGAGCGCCTCCTGGCGAAGGTCAAGAGTGGCTAGGGCGAGAGCCGACGCCGCCACCGGGCGGATGTTCGACCCGATCGGACTCCTCCAGACCCTCGACCGCAACGGCGTGTCGTACATCGTCATCGGCGCATTCGGCCGCGTCATCCAGGGCGCCGACGAGATCACCCGCGGCATCGACATCGTCCCCTCGACGCGCGAGGAGAATCTACGCCGGCTCGACGCCGCCCTCCAGGAATGCGGCGCGCGCCGCACGGACGGAACCGCGCCGGATCTCACGAAGCTCGAGCCTGTCCTCGAGATCACGACCGACCGAGGCGAACTCAAGGTTGTCCCCGAGCCCGCCGGCACGCGCGGCTACGACGACCTTCGGCGCGCGGCGACCCGAGAGCCGCTCGGACAGGGCGTCCGCCCCGCGGTCGCGTCGGTCGGCGACCTTTCGCGGATGCTCTCGGCACTCGGCGGCGAGGACGACCTCCCGAAGATCCTCGCGATGCGTCGCCTCGCCGAAATCGAGATCAGCCGCGGGATCGATCTCTAGTGTCTCGCCATTCGGCGTCATCGGCTCCATGTCGGGCGACCAGAATGCTGGCGATCAGCGTCATCGCCGTGGCCCTTCTCAGTGGGTGCGGCGAGAGCGAACCAGGTTGGTTCGTTCAGGGTCCCAAGTCGGTACGCGATGGCGCGTTCGGGCGATGCATGGGAGTCTCGACGCCCGAGTACCGGCTTCTCGCAGTATGCCAAGGCACCTTCGACGGCAACCTGACCTGCTTCGAGCAGGACGTCGGCGGAGCGTGGATTGAGATCCCATTTCGCGAAGAGTGTGATCGTGCCTTGGACGCCGTCATCGAGTACGGAGAGTCAGGCGAGCGTCGGATTCCCGAGACCACCGCGGAGGCCGACCAGCCGCCCCCGACAGAGCCCGTGACGGAGGAGACCAACGCGCCTTCGCCTGCGGATGACCAACTGAGTTCTGACTTCGACCCGGTAAAGGCACGCCGTGACACAGTCCAGGCCGTTCGCGCCTGCCGCAGGAGAGCAAGGGGACTGTCACTTCCCTCATCGCTCACTCGTCACTCCCGGTCTGGGTTCAAGAGCTCGCACGCGGCGAGAACGATGGCGGCGTAAGTTCGGTCGCGTGTGCCGATTTCACCGGAGACGGCACGCCTGACATGGCAGTCACGCTCTTCGGCGGAGGAACCGCGGCGGATGTTGCATGGTTCGTGTTCCTATCCGATAGCTCGGAATGGAAGCTTGCCCTCGCCCGCATGGATGTCCAGAAGCTCGCCCTAGCGATCGCGGATGGAGATCTCTTCGAGACGACTCCGATCTACAGCCAGAGCGACCCGAACTGCTGCCCAAGCGCGTGGCGACATGTCCGATACAGCTGGAACGGGTCGCGGTTTGTGAAGACGGCGAGTTGGCAGTCGTCGGGCCCCGACGGCTGATGGGGCATCGGGCACTAGCCAGCGACTGACTTCCAGCGAACCCACCCGGTCGGAGCAACGTAGCCCGCGAGCAGCCGGATGTTCGAGCCGCCGCCGCTGGACGAGCAATGGACGATCAGGCCGTTGCCGAGCCAGAGTGCGACGTGGCCGTCGCCACCGCCGCCGTGGCCGAAGAAGATCAGGTCGCCTGGGCGGTAGCCGCCTGACGGCGGGTTGACGCCCACTCCACGCGATACAAGCGCAGTTTGCGCGGCTGTCTCCGTGTTCGGGAGCAGGCCATTGGCCGGCCACTGCTGCACCGTCGTCATGCCGATGTCGATGCCGGCCTGGGCCATCGCCCACCGCGTGTACATGGAGCAGTCGCAGGTCGAGGCTCGACGGCTCGCGCGTCTGCATGTCGCGCACGGTGCCGCCGCGGTCCGTCGGCGGGCCGAGGCTGTACGAGAAGCGGCCGACGTGCGCAACGGCCCAGGTGAGCGCCGCGAGGGCGCCGCCGGGCGCTCCCGGCGCGAATGCGCCCCGGTACTCGGCCGCCTTCGCCAGGACGTCGTCGACGTACCAGTCAGCGTGGTTGTACGCGAAGATCGCGGTGCGGTAGTCGGCTGGCGCGCCGTTGGCGCGGAGCAGGCGAGCGGCGCCAGCGATCGCGTCGGCGTGGTTCCAGACGTCGGCGATTCCGTCGCCGTTCCCGTCGGCCGCGTAGCCGGCCCGCGTCGTCGCGGTCGGGGCGCCAGGGGCCGGCACGGACATGGTCGGCGTTCCCGCTCGCCAGGTCGAGCCGAGAAACTGCATCGGGCCGGTCGCACCTGCGCCGTTCAAGCTGCCCGGCGGATTGCAGCCGGAGAAGCTCGGACCGTCCGTGGTCGCACTCGATCTTCCCGATCGCCGCGAGGATCGCCCAGTCGATGCCGTAGCGAAACGCGGCGCGCTCGTAGGCGACCAGGTAGTCGGTTGGGATATCCGCGAAAGCAATCGCGGACGGCTGCGACATGCCGCTGGCGCGGCCGCCGGCCACGCCGCCGAGAATGACCACGCCGAGGAGCAAGCAGACGGTTGCCGCCGCAAGCAACGGCCGTCTGAGGCGCCAGGCCGCGGGAAGACTTGCGGCAGCGGAAAGGAGGGGAGTCACTGGCTCTGGGCCTGAGGCGCGCCTGGATCCACGAGCGCCAGAATATAGCAGTTGATCCGCTGGCTATTTACTCTGATCCACGGTTTGCCGCTGCGCGCTTGGAGCCGCGTCCCGCGAGGCCATGCCTGCAACGGACGATAGCCATTCCAGGATGGGTGGCAGTAGAATCCCTGCCCTCACCTCCTGCGGCGCAACTTCACTTGGGAGGAGCAGATGGGCACAGGCAAGTCACGCATCCCCGAGCACCCTGGAGGATCGATGGCCGCGCTCCTCGTCTCGCTCGGCGGTGTGCTCCTCACGCTCGGCGTCGCCTCCTATGGGTTGATACGAGGAAGCAGCGCAGTTGTCTCGATCGGTCTGGCGGCGTGCGTCGCGATCGGCGCCGCGATGGCCCTTCGCGCCGGCAGCTCGATCCGGACCTTCGAGCGCACATGCGCCAGCCTCGACCGAGCGCTCTTGGACTCAGAACGCGCACGCGACAGGCTGGCGAAAGACAACGAGGACCTCGCGCGCGCGAACCTTGAACTCCGCGTGATGCACACCGCCTTCGCCGACCTCCTCAACCTGGCCGACGAACGATCACAGGGGCGAATGCGCGACCTGATCGAGAACACCGGCGCCCAGCTCGCCGAGCTCCTGGAGGAGGAACTCCACCGGGAACGGATCTGCTGATACGACCCGCCTGGCCAAGATGGCGCATTCAGCGCGAGGGTGAGGGTCGCCTGTTGTCGGCGGCCACGCTCGCTGTCAGGCCGACCGAGCACCCCACCCCGCCGGAAAAGGCCCGCCTGTGTGATGGTCGCCCTCATCCGCTCACGCTTCAGTTCCAAGTCGTGCTCAGCGCGGAAGGGGTCGCGGGAGCAACGGGGGTCGGCCCCGGACTTTGCACATCGCCAGATCGAAGTACGACGGCATGGTTGCGGTGATCGATGAGGGGCAAGTGCTCATCGTGCTTTCGCTAGCGATGATCGCCGTGAAGGTCGGCTTTGAAGGCTCAAGAAGCTTGACACAGCAAGTGCATCGAATCTTCTGGTCGGATTGTTTGGTGCTGGTGTCGCCGTCACGACGGCATCCCTGCGCCGGAGCTCAGCGCCAGCGGCTGACCCGACCCCCCACGTCGTGACGGACGTCCGGTCGTTACTCGATGATGATCGGCTTGGCGCCGAGGCACTGCGGCGTGAAGTTGGCGACGATGTAGTCCCAGGTCGACTTCGCCTCGTCGAATGAGAAGTACGGCTCCCCCTTAAGGTAAAGCCAGTTCGGGATCACTGACCAGCTCCACCAGCTCTTCTCGCGGGTCGAGACCATGATCCGGTCGACTCCGTCCACGTGACATAGGCCGAAGTAGTGGCCGAGCTCGTGGATAGGGACGTACTTCCAGAAGTGGTCGGGTTTGTTGTCGATGAACGTCACACCGGACGCCCTGCTATCCCCCAATCCGCAATTGCTGTTGCGCAGGTTTGCCGCGATCCCGCGTAGCGAATCGGTGTAGCGGAAGACGCCGACCGCCACCGGATGGCAGAGCTCCTCGGTCGCCGCGGCGTCGTCGACGTTCTTGTTCGTGCGGCCGATGATGTCGATCAGGAAGTTCTCGAGCGAGGTGCTCGCCTGGTTCGTGTCGAAGCCGTTGTGGCGGATGTGGTCGCCGCGGGTCACCTCCTTGTCCTCCTTCGTCCAGCTGAGCATCACCCCTAGCTGCCGTCCCGACTCCTCGGCAGCCGAGAGCTTCGTGTCCTGGACGCCGTCCCGCATCGCGAGGACGATGAACTTCGGGCCACTCGCGCCGCGCGAGGAGAGGTACTCGTCGAGCTCGTCTTTGGAGATCGGGTTGTCGAACTCGCCGCCGCCTCCGCCGCCGACGACCGTCTCCTTCTTGAGGGTCTTGTAGCGCTTCCGGTTCCAGAAGCCCTCGGAGAACTCGAACCCGCACAATTCGCGGAGGTTGATCGCGCCGCTCTCGTGGAGGACGACGAGGTTCGGCACGCCCAGCTCGGTCGGGGAGTCGGTGTCGGAGTCGAGTAGCGACCGGTAGTTGGTGGCGTCGAGTCGGAGGCCGAAGGTTCCGTGGTCGAGCCGGATCGCGTCCTTGATTTGCTGAAGCGTGTCGCCTTCGTACTTGTCCTCGAGCAGACCGCGAACGTAGTCCCGCAGCCGCGACCGGTTGATCTCCTCGGTGATGTACATGATGAGGTCGCCGAGCAGGAGGATGCGGAGCAGCCGAACGAAGCCGAGGAGTAGGCCCGAAAGGATCCTGATGAGGCCGTCGAGGATGCGACGCCAGTCGAGCGTGAAGATGCCGGCGATGATGTCCCAGATCCCGGCGAAGACGTCGACGAGGATGTCGGCCACCGTGGCGATGATCTTGCACACTGTCCGCACCACCCACTTCCCGACCTTGACGACCACCCAACGGATCACTTTCACGAAGTAGGTCACGAACCAGCAGACCCAGCCACGCGGGTCGTACCAGGGGTAGTCCTTGCACTTCTTCTCCTGGCGCTCCTCCCATTCCTCGATCGGCTTCGAGATCTCCTCTTCGATCCACTCAGTGATCTCGGTGCAGACAAGCGCCATCGGCTCCTCCTAGTCGAGGGGGCGGGGAGACCCGGAGGTCTCCCTGCCCGTCCGGGGTTCAGTCGCAGACGATGCGGCAGACCCAGCTGATATGGACATGACCACGGGCCAGCAGAAACGGAACAGCCAGATGCCGACGCACATCCAGTGGATGTGCGTCTCGAATCGCGACCAGCAGACCACGCGGCAGTCGGCCACGGCCAGTGGATGCGACCGAGTGCTGGTCATCTTCATGCTCGGCGAAGTCTCCGCCCGACCCACCAAAGCCACAGGTCGGCTGTTGCGAGACCCGCGAGCTTGCCGACGGCGGCGGCGCCGACCACGGCGAACCCGGCAAGGGCGGCCTCGGGCCAAAGAGCGAGCTGCGCGTCGAGGGCGATGAGCCACCACACGAACGCTCCGCCGACGGCGACTAGGAGGGCAACGCTGCCGGTCGAGCAGCCGCACGCATTCGCGGCCCTGTCGAGCCGCGCCTCGAGCCGCTCACGGTCAGGCGGATTCTGCCGCTCGACGACAGCACGCAACGCCGAGGCTCGGTCGGTCCGGACCGACGCCCTCACGCCGGCACCTTCGGGCCGCAGCAACCTCGAGCCCCCTGCTTGCACGATCACGCTCCCTCTGCTGCTCCTAGACGATCCCACTGTTTCCGGTTGCTGTCAACCGGCCCGGCGTCCGGGAGGTCGGCGGGCGGTCAGTCGTCGCGAGGATCGTCAGAGCGAGTCGCGTGCAAATGGCGAGCCAAGCCTGATCGGGCGACACGACCGATGTGCACCAAGCGCGCGGTGCAGCGGCGGTCGGATTCGCGGCGGTTAGCGGAAGCGACTGGGGTCGGGCCCGAACTTTGCTCACCCGTTGATTGATGTTCGGGGACCCTCGACCATCGCGAAGTGTTCTTACTTCAGCCCCGACGCCTTCAAGCAGATCAATCGTCGAGATCCTTGATATGCCTGCTCAGTGCGAATCGCATTGGTGACCAGGTGCGGTTGCGGGCCCGCTGCATTGCTGGTCGAGCACTTCTGGCGCCTAGGCGCGAAAGCGAGCGTGACGCGTAGAACCTCACACTCCCACTGCTGTCCTCTAACGCGTGCGCTAGCGCTTCAACGACCTGAGGCTGGGAAGTCCCGATCGCGCCCAATGACCTTGCAGCTTCCCCGCGAACTCCGGAATCCGGATCATGTAGCGCGGAGATCAGGCTCGTCGCCGCGTTCTCGTTTGAACGGGAGGCGAGCCCGCGTGCGGCATGCATGCGTATCCGGTAATCGCTCTCAGTGTCTGCCAGAGCCTCAATCAGCACTGGCTCGACCCCGGGCCGCTCGGGGTGCTTCGCCAGTAGGACAGCCACATCGACTCTTTGAATAGGTCTTGGATCGTGCCGCAGAGCGTGAACGAGCGCTGCGGTGGCGACCGGCTGATCGTACTTCGCCAGCGTTTCGAGAATGTGACCGCGGAGCTGATTGCGATCAGCGAGATCAGGATCGTCCAGCATTTCGGCGATTGCGGTGATTCGTCCCGCCTTCTCGAGTCTTCGAACTCGATCCCAGAGGAACTGCATCAGGGATGAGTCCCGAATGCACCAGGCGGCGGGAATGTCGGAATGTTCCGAACGATCTCTTGAACTTGTCACCCAACCATTCCGCTCCGTGGATCGGTGTCGGACACCTGAATCGGTCACCTGGCCCGCGACTCGGAGGCCGCGATCCGCGAGCGCCTGGACGCCCGCGCCAGCGCCGACCGAAAGGAGGCAGAACGATGAATCGCCCCGCCCCGTGCGAGTAGGTGTGGAGTAGGCGTCGGCGGCCGACGGCCATGAAGACGCGAAAACCCGCATCGCCACTAGCCATACGGGCTTGCGTAAAGCGGGAGCGACGGGGGTCGGCCCGGGCTTTGCAGATCCGATAATCGAGGTTCGTCGAGGGTTCGAGCCGTCGTGAGGGAACGGAGATGCTTCTTCTAGGAGTGTCGCCGTGGATGCCTGGGCCGGCTACTGACGTTTGAGCGCTCTGATGTCGGCGCTCATGAAGAAGCGCCAGGGCGGCCAGGTTCGGTCGCGGGCACGCCGCATCGCGGGAAGTGCACTCGTGGCGCCGAGGCGAGCCAGGTTGCGCGTCGCCCGCAATCGCACCAGCAGCCGCCTGTCTTCCAGAGCGTCAATGAGCGGCTCGACGACCTCGGGCCCGCCGATTCGTCCCAGTGCGCTCACCACGTCCTGGCGCACGCCCCCGCTGGGATCATCCAGGGCGGTTACGAGAGCGGCGACTGCGAGCTCGCTGCCCGTGCGCGAAAGGCCACGGGCCGCGTGAATGCGAGTCCTGCGATCGGTGTCTTTGAGCACCTCGATCAGCACCGGCTCAACCTCCGTGTCGGCCCGTTCGGAGAGGAGATACGCCGCCACTCGGCGGTTCTTGTCGCTCGGATCGCGCCTGTAGGCATTGACCAGCACCGCCGTCGAGACGGGATCAGGCCATCTTGAGAGGGCCATCAGGATGTACCCCCGTAGCGACCGGTGCCGCACCATCTCGGGGTCGGCAAGAAGCTCGACGAGCCCTGGAAAATCATCGGCCTTGTCGAGCTGCCTGGATTTGATCCACAACTCGTTACCCGACACGGTTTCTCACTGCGTGGTATGCGGGCTCAAAGATGTAGTAGTCGATCAGATCCTCATGCCGTTCATACACCGTCTGGCCAAAATGCAGCCACTCCGTGACTCTCGGATACTGCGCAGCGAAAGCCAGCGGATAGTACCCGTAGGCCCAGCCCACCTTGGCCGCTCCCGCTCTCACGGCCGTATTCGTTGCGCGCGCGATTGCCATTGTGTTTCGGTAGCCGCCGACTGCTGCACGTTGGCCGAGGGCAAGTCCCGTGCGTCCGACGGAAACCGACCCGCGAGCCCAGGCCGCGACGCCAGCCGAGACTTCGGCGGTTCCCAGCGCGGCCACACCTTCGGCGCCGAGGATCGTGAGCCACATCATGCCAAGGAGGCTCGCCAGTCTCCTCAGCGCAACTCGGCATCGGTCGGCAAGGCATCATCGGTTCGCCGGGGCCACAGGTTGTGAGCCGAGCCATTGATCGCTCCAACTCGTATGCATATGAAGCATCGCAGGCCCCGAGGTACTGTCGACCGGGGCTGCCACTTGGGCCACCCGTCGGCGTGTGATCAGGGGCAAGGTGGTTGTTGTTGTGGTCTACGTCCGGCCCGACGTCCTGTCCGACCGTTCTGCCACCGGGCACAGCGTGTGGTTCGGGGTCAGGCGACGTCTGAGGAGTCTCGGGAACGTGCCCGTCGGTTTCGACGTATGTGATTGGGTTTCCGCCGGCGAGGGCGTAGCGGTTGGCGGTGAGTGGATCAGTGGAGAGGCCGAGGTCGTCTAGTGCTCCGGCGTAGTAGTCGCTTGAGAGGAAGCGGGCGGTTGCGGGGTTGAAGCGGCGGGCGCCCATGTCGATGCTGCCTGTGCCGGTGTCTTTGCGTTTGCCGGTGTAGCGGTAGGGGTTGAGTGGGTCGTTGGCGCTTGTTTCGACGGTGGTTTCGCCTGGTTTGAGTTCGCGGGTGAGGTCTGTGTCGGTTCCGCCGTAGGCGTCGTAGCCGTAGGAGGCTTGGGCGCTTCCCGAGTTGGCGTCTTGGATGAGGAGTGAGGTGGAGCCGTGCGCGTCGTAGGTGTACAGGTAGATGTCGGGTGTTCCGTTGTCGGCTTCGAGTGCGTTTCGGCCGCCATAGGGGTCGTAGGAGTAGCGTTTTTCGTCGGTGTCGTGCTCGTCGCCGGTGGCGGTTTCTTTGGCGACGAGGCCGCTTTTCCCGACGTAGTAGAGCTTGGTTTGGCGTCCCTCGCCCCACCATTGTGAGACGCCGCAGTCGCCTTCGCTGTGGCACTCGCGTGTGATCACGGGCCGGTCGAGCCCGTCGTATTCGTATGTTGCTCGGCCGGCGATGTCGTTGTCGTCGAGGGTTCGTAGGGAGCTGAGTCGTTCGAGTGAGTCCCAGTTGTAGAGCTGTAGGCGGTCGTCGGCGTGCGCGTTGTCGTTGTCGGCGCAGTCGTAGCTGATGCCGGTGACGGTGCCGTTCGTCACGCACCATAGATCGCCGAGGCTCGTGTACCAGTAGCGGCGCTCCTCGTCTTGGCAGGGGCTTTCGCAGTTGGCGTCGGTGCGCTTGAGCCGCGTGGTGTTGTCGTCGTAGTAGTAGTCGGTCGTAACGGTCGGATCGGCCGTGTCGGCGACCTTGGTCGTGACGTTTCCGACCCGGTCGAGGGTGTAGGTGTATGCGTCTCCGTGCCCGTTGTTTGCCGAGGTGAGCCGGTCGCGGCCGTCGTATCCGTAGGTGGCCTCGCACTCGCTTCCGGGCCGGCAGGGCGCACCGGTGTTTGGCCCCTTGAGCTCGTAGGTGTCGGTTGTGCGGTTGCCGTTTAGGTAGACGTCGTTTGTGTCTCGGTAGCCGAGCACATGGCTTTCCAGGGTGGTGCTTGCGCCGTTGACGGTGGTGAGTGTCTTGAGGAGGCCGTTGGCGTAGAAGGCCTGGGTCGTGGTGGCTTTCGTGACCCAGTCGCCCGAGATGCGGCGGATGAGCGTACGCCCGCTGATCAGCCCGTTGTCGAAGTACGCGAGCTGGATCTTGCGCAGCTTGACGTCTCCGCCCACGGTTGCCTGGTAGTCGACTTCGTTGTCGAGCTGGTTGTTTTGGTCGTAGACGAACACCGATTCGCGCCCGTCGTCGCTGCGGATCTCGAGGTTTCCGTTCTTGTCGTATTGGTAGCCGGTCGTGTGCACGAGCACCTTGTTCAGCTTTTGCCGGATCTGGGCGGGCTCGCCGAACTCGTTCCAGTCGGTCTCCACCTTGGTCGGTGTCCCAGCGGTCTCGCCCGCGGTGACCGTGTTGCCGTCGCCGTCGTAGGTGAACGTGCCTAGGTTGTTGCCCTGCCGCGAGCGGTTTTGCAGGAGCCCGTCGCGGAAGTAGGTCGAGATGACCCGGCGCGAGACCACGGGGGCTGTCGTTATCGGGGTCCGCCACGTCTCCCATTGGCCTTGCGCGTTGTATTTGTACTCGTAGCGCACGGGTGGGCGCTGCGGATCGTTGACCTCATACACGGCGCCCGTGTCGAGGTACTTCGTCTTCGTTCGCGCACCATTGGGAACCGGGCCGGGCGTCGAGTCTCCCACCGGGAGCGAGATCCAGGTGAGGTTGCCGTTGGGGTCGTAGCCGCGGTGGATGTAGGAGATGACCCCGCTTGGGCCGCGCGGCAGCTCGGTGCGGGTCAGCCGGTTGAGCTGGTCGTATTGGTAGTTGGTCAGGTAGTGGGCAAAGACTCCGCTGTTTTCGAGGACGCCGTAGTCGTAGGCGCGCGGGCTGATCGTGCGGGTCAGGTTTCCGACGTCGTCGTACAGGTACTTGGTGGTCAATATCTCGGGGGTGACCGAGAAGGTGAGCTGCTGCTCGACCTTTTCGACTTGGCCGCGTTGGTCGTAGGTGGTCGAGGTGAGGGCGCCCCGCTCGTCGGTCGTCTCGGTGATCTGCCCGTTTTTGTCGTAGGCGATCAGGCTGTCGTTGCCCTTCGGGTCGATCGTCTTCGTTTTGCGGTGGGCCTCGTCGTAGTCGAATTGGGTCGTGTAGGCGGGCTTCGTGGGTGTTGCTCCCTCGCAGGAGCTGGGGATCGTCTCGCCCTTGGCTGAGGTGATGAAGCGCAGGTCGCCGGCCTCGTCGTAGCAGTAGTGCGTGCTGCGATCGGTCGCACCGTCACCGGTCCGCGTCTCGGTGATGATCCGGTCGAGCAGGTCATACGCATAGACGGTCGCCTCGAGCGTTGTCGTCACCTGCCGCGGCGACTGTGTCGTTTCGAGCCGGCCGGCGTCGTCGTATGTCCAGATCGAGCGATGACGGGTTCCGCCCAGGAGGCGCGCGGGCGCGTACAGGTCCGTTTTGCGGTCCATCGCGTCGTAGACGTACTCGGTCTCGGCACCGCAGCAGGCGCCCTGCGAGGCCCCGTACTCGAAGCGCACGTTGCCGTTTTGGTCGTAGGCGGTTTTGGTGTAGACAAGCGCGCCGGCAGCGAACTGCGTCGATGTGGGCTCGATCCGAAGCGCCAGCCGCTGGAGGCCGTCGTAGACGAAGTAGGTGCGGTAGAAGTTCGGGTTCGCATCGGTGACCCGGGCGTTCG
This sequence comes from uncultured Thermoleophilia bacterium, assembly GCA_963716435.1. Lineage (GTDB taxonomy): Bacteria > Actinomycetota > Thermoleophilia > Gaiellales > Gaiellaceae > CAVRUF01. The sequence continues at coordinate 1,083,123 of OY970312.1, read as the reverse complement.
GGTATTGGGCGTGGTTTGGGTCTTGCGTCCAAAGGAGCAGGCCGTCGGCGTCGTAGCCGGCCTTCGTGTCGGCGTCGTTTGTGCCGTTTTCGGCGTGGATCTGGGTCGGGAAGCCGTTTGCGTCGTAGGCGGGGTATGTGACGTCGTTGTCGTTTGCGTCGGTGGTCGATTCGATCGTCCCGTCTTCGGCGTATTCGGTTTCGCTCGTCTTTCCGAGCGGATCCTCGACGCTCGTGAGGTTGCCGTCCTCGTAGCCGAACTCCCACTGATAGTCGCCCGCGACACCTGTCGTGGCGACACCGTTTGGCTCGGTGACGCTTACTAGCCGGCTCAGGTGCGGGTGGCCCTGGCCGGGCGCCCAGTTCGTCTCCACGTCGAGCTCGTCGTCAACTTTGAAGTAGTCGTAGGCGAGCTCGGTTGTGTTTCCGAGCTCGTCGCTTTCGCTTTCCAGGTAGCCGTTGTCGTCGTAGCCGTACTCGGTGAACCGTTCGGTCTCCTCGTTGGTGATCTTTTCGACCTGGAAGTCGTCGCTCCACTCGAGCGTCGTCACCTCGTCCTTCGGGTTGGTGAGCGTTTCGAGGAGGCCGTTCTCGTCGGTTTCATAGAGCGTGTCGCGGCCTTCGGGCGCTTGCACTTCGGTCGTGTTTTCGGCCGGGGTGTAGTCGAAGTCGGTCACGTCGCCGGTGCGGTTGGTGCGCTTGGTCAGGCGCGCGATGTCGGCGATCGTCGTGTAGTCGAAGTCGGTTTGTTTGAGCGCGGGGGCGACTTGTCCGTAGTTGCGCGGGTCGGTCACTTTGTCGATGCGCGTGCTCGTCCCCTCGTAGCTGAACTTGAAGTCCTTGTTGGCGGCGCTTACCCCCCCTGATGTGACGCCTCCCACCTGCATGACGTGGACGAGTCGTCCGCTGGCGTCGTACAGGAACCTGAGCGGGCTGCCGCTTTGGTCGGGCCCGCCGACGTGATCCTTGATTTCCTTCAGGCGCCCGGGGAAGGCACCGGCCGAGCCGGCCTCGGCGACCGTGTAGTAGGTGAGCTTGAAGGTGCGTTCCGGGTGGGCGCCGGGGTTGCTGGCGCCGGCGGCGTCGGTCACCCCGATGAGCTGGCCGGCCCCGTTGTAGGTGAAGACGATCTCGTTGCCGTTTCGATCCTCGACGCTTGTCGCAACACCGTCCTCGCTGAAATAGAAGGTGACCTCGTCGGGACGGGTCGCCGCCCAGAACTTGTCCGGATCCTCGGAGCCGGTTTGGCGGAAGAAAAGCTGCACCCCGGGTGGCTCTTCGAGCGTCCCGTTTGACCCTACGCTGAAGCGGTGCCGGGTTCCGTCGCCGTCGATCAGCTGGACGATCCCCGCCGTTGAGAAATCGAGTGGGGAGCCGACCCGGTTGAGCGAGGAGATGGCAAGCGACCAGCCGGGTCCAAGCGGCGAGCTGCTCGAGCCTTCTTGGCTGTTGTAGGTCAGGTCGGTGACCGTCGAAAGGCCGCGACCCGGGGAGCTGAAGGGCGTCCAGCGCAGGATCGAGTTGCCGCTTGCGACATTGACGATGTTTTCCATCCCGGCCCCGACCGGCTCGCCCACGTACGGGTAGTAGCGCTCGAGACCCAGGCCGACCGGGAGCTTCAGGTCGATCGCGACCGCCTGCTCGAAGGGCGTGTTGGCCATCGAGGCAAACCAGATCTCCCCTGCCGAGTCGTACACGTCGATCCGGAGCCGGTAGACGACGCTTGCGGCGGCGTTGGGCGGTTCGGGTGGTCTGACGTTCAGGGTCGTTTGGTAGACGTTCCCGGTCGGGCTGCCAAGCGAGACAGGTGCGCCGCTTTCGACGACCTCCTCCGAGTCGGCTTTGACCCAGCGGTAGGCGGCCTTGAAGTCCTCGTCCCAGGGCAGGCCGCTCGTATTCACGATCTGCACGTCGATCGCGGTCGAGTCTTGGGTGACGAGCTCGGGGTCGTACAGGAGGCCGCTGGGGATCGGATCCTGCGGGGTGATCGTGGCACGGAACGGTGTCGTTTCCCCGTTGATGACGATCACGGGAATCTCTGCGGTTGTCACGGTGTGCTCGTCGTCGTCGTAGGCGCGCGCGCTGACCGTATGGGCGCCGTCCCAGACCGGGTTTTCGGAGTCGAGCGTGTTCCACTCCCCCTCGTAGGGGGCGTCGGTGTCGTCTGACAGAAGGACGCCGTCGATCAGGAACTCGACCTTGGTCACGTCGTTTTCGTCGTCGGCGGCAACGGCCGACAGGTCGACCGTGGCGACGACCTCGCCGCCCACGAGCGGATCATTGTCGGAGGCATAGTCGTAGCTTGTGCCGGCCGACTGGGCTGCCTCATAGTGGGTGCTTGCCTGCAGTGGCGACAGGGCGGCCGGATAGACGGACACCTCGTCGATCAGACCGAGGAAGCCGCCGATTCGGAAGTCTTGCACCGTGTCGGTTTCGCCCTCGGTCTCGTCCGGCGTGAGGGTTTCGGCGGCCCCGTTTAGGTAGAGGGTCGGGGCCCAGTCCTCGACGGAAACGACGATGTGGCGAAAGTCGCCGTTTTCGGCCGGGCTTCCCTCGGTCGCCACCCACTCGCCGGCGAACGGCTCGACCTCCTCCCAGGAGCCGAGCCCGTCGATCGAGCCGGGCAGGAAGTAGTTGTCATCGACGAGGCTCATGAACAGCTCTGTGCCGCCGTTGGTCGTCCAGTACTCGCCCTCTTGAGCTGTGCTGATTCCCTCGTCCCATTCGCCCAGGTAGGCGCCGCCTTGTGTCCAGTCGCCCTCGCCCGGCTCGATGTTGGTTGCGGTCGTGTCGGCCGACCAGGCGTAGCCGTCCCAGGTCACCCAGTCGTTTTCGTCGTAGTCGGAGCCGATGATCTCGCGCACGACCGGGCCGTAGTAGGACTGATAGGTATCTTCTTCTTCCGGGTCGGCGAGCGAGATCTTCAGCTCGCCCTCATGGCCTGCGTCGTCGGTCACTTCGACCTTCCACAGACCGTCCTTGGCGGCCACCACCTGATTGGGGGCGACCATCGTCCACAGGAACGCCTCCAGCGAGAAGTCCTCCTCGAAGGCAAGCGCGTCGTTATCGTCGACCGCGACGGGCTCGCCGACGCTCGTGAAGCGGTAGGCGGTGTCGCCGTCGGCGGTCGCTCCGTCTTGTTCTCCGTCGATCGCGGCGGCCGTGTAGGTGCCGCCCAGACCGTTCCCGCTTATGTCGGTTGCGCTCGAGGAGGCATCCGCCTCGCCCAGCCGCCAGTAGCCGGCCGGCTGATCGGCGAGGACGACATCCTCATAGGTTGTGCTGCCCGAAACGGTCACCTCGACCGTCGGGGGCGCCGAGTTACCCACCTGAACCGTGATCGGCGCCGACTCACCGGACAGGCCGGCGCGGTCGATCGCTTTGACCGAGAGCTCGTAGGCGCCGTTTTCTTCTAGCTCAGTGTCCCACTCGGCCGTGTACGGCTCTGAGGTGTCTGTATCGAGAAGCATCTGGTCGACGTAGAACTCGACCGAGGCGATGCCGCTGTCGTCTGTCGCGGCGGCGCTGATCGTCTGCGTCCCCGCCAGGATCGTCTCGGCCGCCGGCGCGGTCACCGCGACCGGGCTGGGCGGGTTGGCCTGGCTTCCGTCCGCATACAGGATGGTCAGCTTGGGCCGAAGCGTCGGCGCGACGCTCCAATCATCCGTGTAGTAGGGCCACGATCCGGCCGTTTCCTCGTCGGCGGACTTGAGCAGCACACCATTGTTTTGTGCCTCTGCCGAAGACCAGTCCTCGACGATGTCGGTCAGGTCGTAGTCGTCCCAGCCCGGATCCTCGTTTCCCTCCTCCGGCACCTCGAGGCTCGAGATCGGGGTCGGGTCAAAGTCGCCGCCGGGCGTCGCCCAGGCGACCCCGGGCCTGTTTTCCGTCCAGGTCGCGGTCGCCTCGTCCCACTCGCTCGTCACCTCGTGCACATCGATCGTCGCGCCCGCGTCGATGAGCGGCCAGCTGCGCCAAAGCGACAGGGTGGCCTCGCTGATCTCCGCCTCAGCTGGGATCTCGTCGAACTCGACCAGCGCCCGCAAGGCGGCGCCCGAGCCGGCCACCTCGTCCCACTCCTCGGGGAAGATCTCCTCCCAATCTTCGGAGGGCGGACTGACGCCCGAAGAGCCTCCCTCGAGCAGGTTGTAGATCGTGCCGCTGTCGTTTACGCACGTGCGGCCGCTGAACTGGTCCCACTGATCGCAGAGCTCCCCAGGCCTCATCGAGGCCGGGCTCGCCAAGCGGGTCGTCCTCGACGGCGAACCAGTAGTCCGTGTCGAAGCTGACCACCTCGCCGAGCGAGTAGCCATGAGGGTGGCCGACGAACAGCTCCTCGCCCTCACCGGCGTTCGTCTCGCTGACGCTCGACAGGTAGGTGGCCTTGCCCGCCTCCGGGTCGGGCTGCACCTCGATCCGCGCGAGGCCATCCGCGGGTGTCTCGATCGTGCGCTCGTTCGAAGACACCTCGACTGCTTCTGCTTCGTCCAGGTGGCTGACGACGATCCGGTAGAAGAAGTCCGTCTCCGGGGCGGCGCTCGTATCGGTGTAGCCGGTCACGTCGACGTCGCCGACCCGCCCGATCAGCGTGTCCGCGGACGGCTCAAAATGCGGTGTGAGCGAGCGGTGCACCTGATATTCGATGAAGTTGGGCGCCTCGGGATCCACGGATTCCTCCACGTAGTGGCTCCAGGCGAGGTCGGCGCCGCTTGAGTGCACGCGGGCGGGCACATACAGCTCGACGCCGTCGCTTGCGTAGGTGACATCGAGGCGCGGCGCCAGCGTCGGCTCGGCAAAGCGCGAGCTGGCAAACTCGGGCCCGCTTTCCTCGAGCGTCTCGCTGCTTCGCTTGACCAGGAAGCCGTAGTTGGGGTCGGGGCTCTCATCGAGAACCCAGTCGTTCACGGCGCTCGTGACCGTCCAGGTTGCCCACTGCGGCCCCTCGCTCGTGTCGAGAGTCGGGCTGGAAGGAAGCGCGCTGCCGTAGCTCAGACTGGTCGACCCGGCCGACCAAGCCGACTGAAGCAGGTGCGCATCGAGCGTGTGTGAGCCGCACTCGGGCGGGTCATCGATGCAGCTACCCAGGAAATAGAGATTCAAGCTCGCGCCCGCCACCTCATTGAGCGGCGGCAGATCGCCCAGGTCGAACTTGATCGCCGCCCGCCAGGCCGCCGAGGTGCTCGTGCCGACCGGCAAGATGCTCCCCGACCCGTTCCCGCTACACGGGCTGCACCCGAAGCTCACGTCCGTCGTGCCGGTCTGGATCGAGATAGTCGGATCGAGCTCGATCGGGAAGGTGCGCTTACCCGAGGAAAGCCACTCCGGATCGATCAGCAGATCGACGGCGAAGCGACCCTTCGCCCGAGACACGCTCATCCGGGCCACGCCCGGCGCGGGCTCGCCGCCTTCGAGCACAAACGGCGCCGCCAAGACGAACGCCGGCGCCGCGAACCCGGGCGGCGTGAACGCGACCGAGCCGTCCGGATAACGCGTCACCCGCACACCGGTCGGGTCAAGCGAAAGGAAGAAGCGATAGTGATCGGGCGCCTCCGAGTTCTGCAGGACGATCGTCTCCTTCACCCCGGTCGAGAGCACCTCGTACTCGAGCTTCACGCTCGCCTTCGCACCCAGATAAGTGATCTGGCTCCCGTCCGCCACGGCCAAGCCGCCGCTTGCCCCCTCGAGGCTCAGACCGACCTGCTCACCACCCACCTCGATAGTGACGAACTCCCCGTCCGCGTCACTGTTGAAAGAGACATCGAAGCTGTTTGCCTCGTTCGTCCACACCTGCCCGCCCTCACCCAGCGTCGCGACGAGCGCGTTGCTGATCTCATCCCAGCTCTCGTCCGCCTCATCCTGGAAATGCACCGGCGAGCCAAAGAGGCTCTTCGTCAACGACCCGTCCGGATTCGCGAACGTCTTCGAAGAGGCGGTCCGCTCATCGATCAGCTCAACCGGCTCGGCCTTCGCCTCGTCCTTGCTGGAGTCAACCTGGACGGCACCGACCGACAAGAACACCGCAACGAGAAGCGCAACGACCTCAATCGAACGGCGAAACCGGTACCTCATCACGCACCCCCCGGCTGACCCCTGTGAGGCAAGCGAGACGCCGACCGTAACCCGACTACATGACCTGTGTCAACGCTCGCTACCAGATGTTCACGAGCGACTGAGCGTTTCAAGTGGGCCCCGACCCTGGGCACGCTCATCGACCTTCGCCATGGGTCTCATCAAGAGAAGGGCGAACCGCTGTTGGTGCGAGTGATGGGAAGGGAATTTCGGTTCGGGACGAGCGCAGGGACATCGACGATGCTGCAGTGGGTGAACGTACGCTACCGCGGCCCAAACGGTGCCTTTGTGCCGACACGGCAATCCATCGAGCTCGGTGAGTTCAACCGCATGAAGGTGAACGTGCTGGCACCCGACTTCCTGCGACGTTTCGGCCTGCGGCGATTGCTGGTGGCGGCCGAGGATCAGTCAACGACTCTTGACTTTCGTTTACGGGGGAGTTCAGGATGGGTCAACCCCCGAGTAAGGAGACCCTCGTGAGCCGCCGCCGCTTCTCTCGCCTTTGGGTTATCGCCGCCTCCTTCGCCGTATTCGCGTGCCTTTGTGGAACCGCCGGAGCCGCCACGATCTGGATACCGGTCGAGATGCTTCAACTCGCCGACGACGACGGAGGATCGCCGGACGAGTACCTCCACGCTGGTCCGACCGATGTCGCCGGAGAGCCCCGTACCATCTATCGCGCGCTGGCAAAGTGGGACCTGCCCGAGTGGGACACAATTACAGGTGCGCACCTGTACATGAGTGAGCCCGATTGCTGGTGGGGACAATCGCCCGACATCTGGGGCTACGCCGTGCTCGACGAATGGGACGAGGAGACGGACTGGGCGAGCCAGCCGGAGTTTGGCGACGAGCTCCACCACGGTATTGGCGAGGGGGTTTGTCCCGACGGGCACGTCAGCTTCGATGTGACCGGCGTTGACCCGGCGAAGGGTGTGGTGTTGGTCGGCGACGAGGCAACCGAAACGCCGGGTGGCTACGAGCGCGTATACGAAGGAGCGACCGACCAGCTCGACTTCATGTTCGTTGATGACGCGTTTTCGACGTTCGTGGAGGTGACCTACACGATACCGGGTGGCGTGTCGGTCGCGAACCTGTGGGTCGATACGAATGGCGGCACGTGCACCCGGCAAAGCAGCGCGGCCGCGTATAGCGACGGGGCGGCGTGCGCATCCTTTGACGCGGCCTACGAGGCGGCCTCGTGTGGCGACACGGTGGGGATCAAGGGCGGCACCTACTCGGGCCAGACGATCAACGCGAGCGAGAAGGACTGCTCGTCGTCATACGTCACCTTCACACCGCGAGAGAATGAGGTGTTTCAGTCACCAGGCTTCAGTGTCGAGGCCGGGGATTGGATCAAGTTCCTCGGGAACTGGTCGCGCGGGCTCGATCCGGCGCTCAGGAATTTCAAGCTGCGCGACAACGGCGTGTCCGGGAACACGAACACCGCTGCCGGCTTCGCGATGGGTCTCGGGATGGGCAGCAGCGAGATCGTTGACCACATCTGGGTCCAAGGAGCGGACTTCGAAACGTTCCTCGTCCGCGGCGCTGATGACGTCACGTTCAAGTCAAACGAGATGGCGCCTGGCAAGACCGGCCACTGGGACGAGAAAAACTGGGTCAGCGTCGGCCACAACGGGGTCAGCTACGTGAACAACTACACGACGAACATGGTGATCGACGGCAACGACATTCACGGATTCACCCAGGAGGAATGCGACGGCGAAGGTTGTCACGTCGAGTGCCTGACCGGCGAGTGGGAGAACGTCACGATCAAGAACAACCGTCTCTGGGACTGCGACATCTTCGGAATCATCTTCGCCGATGACCCCAGCGGTGGGTTCTCGACGATCGGCACGGCAAACGTCGTCGAGAACAACTTCATTCAGTGCTGCAAGACCGCGGGGTCGAACGCGCTCGCCTTCGGAGACACCGAAACCGGGTCGGTGGTCACGATCCGGTTCAATTCGATCCAGGGCGGGGTTAACAACGCCTTCGGCGGGTCGGTCGCAACCGTTGCGCTGCTTGCCAACATCATCTCTTCGAACTCCGTTACGACTTGCTCGAGTCCGTTCTCGTTCAGCTACAACGTGATCGCGGGCGGATCGGGTGGCAATTGTGGCGGAACGAATACGACAGCAGCCACTGGATTCGTCTCGGCGCCCTCGGATCTGCACATTGGTCCCAGCGCCACCGCTCGGTCGTTCGTGCCGCTAGCGAGCTGCATTGGTACCGATATCGATGGCGACTCGAGACCGATCGGATCAGGCACGCACTGTGACGCCGGCGCCGACGAAAGAAGCTGAGCTTGCTCTTGACTCGTGAGATGCAATTGACCGTTGCGGTGAGGAGTGGTTAGGTAGCCGAGGCGGCCCAACGACGAGTAAGGGGCTGCGTGCGGCCGTAAGAGGTCCGTGAGGTGAGACCCGTGGGAAGCACTGGATCAGGTCTCGGTTCTGTCCTAGCTTCGCGAACCCTAATTCGGCTCCTAGTGGTCGGTGGTGTCCTCTTGTTGGTCGCTTCCTGGCGGCTCGACCATGCTGTGCAAACTGCCTACGACGCTCAGTGGGTTGCCCCTCAATCGCTAGCAAAACAAGAGTCGGTCGACGTGTGCGATAGCTGCTTGCGGCTACCCACACAGATGTGGATTAGGACCTACGCCGCGATCGGAAGCGTCGCAGTTGTCCTTCTCCTCGGAGCCCTCGCGGTTCGCAAGCGAAGGCTCTCATCGTTGCCGACCGGCGTCGGGGATCTCTTCACCGCGACGATGTTCTTCGTCGGCCTACTAGCACTTGTGGCCGGTTTCCTTCGCCACCAGGCCGCAAGCGGGCACGGCGATACCTATCTGAACTACGCCGGCCTGATCGAGGGCCTGGCCCTGGCGCTGATCGCGATCGTCACCGTTGCCCTCGTCAACTCGGTGCGCATCGAGGGAGTCGACGAATCGTCGTTGCTGGCCCGGCTGCGGCGCTTTGGGCAGCGCCAGCGAATGAACCTTCTCGGTGTCTTGGCGCTCGCCGTGGCCTTGACCGTCGTCGAGCAGACAAGCGGACAAGCGATCGACAGCCTGCGAACCTGGAGCATCGACTCGGGTGCGCACGGATGGGGTCGGCTCGCCTTCGGAATAGCCGCCGCCTGGCTTCTTGCCCTCCTTGTCTACGAGACCGGACTGTGGCTCACGCAAGCGGCCGCAACTCCCTCGGACGACCTTCCTGCCGTTGACCGGCGAGTGTGGTTTTCGATCGGCGTGGCCCTGCTCGTCGGCGGGATCATCGCGGCCGCCTTTGCCCCGGTCGGATACGGGCTGATCGTGATCGGTTTGATCCTTCTCCTGCTCGGATTCATGGAGCTGCCGAGACTGGAGAGAAAAAAGCGTGCGGGTCGCGCCGAGCTGACCGCTCCTGTGGGCGAGCACGCGGCAGAGTGGGTCGCGACCGTTCCGCTTGTTGCCCTTGCCGCCACGGGTGTCACGGCGGCGATTGACGCCGGCTTGTCGACCGGGGTGAGGTGGGAGGCGCTTGCCCCGCTCATTCCCGCCGCGATCCTCGCGGGGGTCGCCGTCTTGATGACCTGCGAGGCCGCCTCACCACAAATGGAAAAACCTTCCACTAGAGCCGTCGTCAGCGGAACTGCAGCGGTCGTCGTCGGCACGTTCGGCCTCGTCCTCGTGGTTCGAAACGAGATCGCGATCGCAGTGTTCGGGTCGCTCATTTCGATCGGGCTGCTGGTCTACACGCTGATGGTTTTTCGATCGCCCAAGCGAGACGATGACGAGTCAAAAGGGCCGCCGGCGCCAAAGCGGCAGCAGGCGCTGTCGCTTCCCTGGACGCTAGCGGCCGGCGCGAGTGTCTTTTTCGCTGTGCACCTAGATGTCTTCGGCACCGGCGATGTGCTCGGAACAGTCGCGCTTGTCTGCATCGCGCTTGCCTTCCTCTTGGCGCTCTTCTATTTCGCCGTTCGCGGCAGCCTGCGCTTCCGCCCGCCTCGAGTCCTTTGGTGGCTCGGAGTCGATCAGCTCCCGATCTTGACGCTGCTCATCGTTGCCTGGATCGCCGTCGGGGCGATCAGGCCGCCGCCCACCCTGCACGAGGCACGCCTCGTCGATCGCCAGCAGGTACAAGGTGCCTCGGGGAACGGCCCCTCCCTGCGTGCAGCCTTTACGGAATGGGTGGCTGCCCAGCCAGAGCTTCAAGCCGGATCGGCACGCTCAACGGAGCCTCTGCCCATGTTCCTTGTCGCAAGCCATGGGGGCGGGATCCGGGCCGCGTACTGGACCGCGATCGCGCTTGACTGCATTGTGGGCGTCTCCGCGACCGGAGCCGACGAGGTGACGGCTGAGACCGAGACATGCGAGAAACCCCGCCGGGCACATCCTGAGCAGCAAGCCGCGGCGAGGCGGATTTTCATCGCCAGCGGCGTCTCAGGTGGAGGTGTCGGACTGCACGTCTACGCACGACAGCTTCTATCCGGAGCGACCTTCGGCGACGGCGGCTGGGTCGACGAACGGATGGGGGGCGACTTCGCCTCACCGACGGTGGCCTGGGCGCTCTTCCACGATTTCCCAAATCACTTCTTAGGGCTGAACTCCGAGCGGGGAGGCACGTGTACGGTCGAGCTTCGCGGGCAGTGCCTGACGGGTGATCGTGCGCAGATCCTCGAGGAGACGTTCGACCGGGCCGCCCTGCCGGGGAAGTTCGAGCCGCTCCTTCGCTTGACCTGGGACATGCGCTCAAGCAGCGATAAGGCAGCACGAACGATCGCCGAGACGATCCCGCTTCTGATCGTGAACTCGACCGTGACCGGCGGCAAGGCGCGCGCCGTTGTAAGCGCAGGCAATCTCGGCACCTGGCCTGACCCCGAGGTGCGAGATCCGCAGCGAGGCGCCTTCGACGACCGTCCACTTGCCGGCACGGCCGAGGTCTCCGACGCGATGTGTGCCAGTAAGGACATCCGTCTTTCTACGGCAGCCGTTTTGGGGTCTCGCTTCCCCTACGTCTCACCCTCCGGCCACCTCTCGGGCCGCTGCCGCCGATCCATCGACGAACCGATCGGAGCAGATGACGCCTACAGCCGGTGCGCTCGCGTCCAGGCCACGACGTGCGAGATGGGGCTCGTCGACGGCGGCTACGCAGAAAACAGCGGGCTCTTCACGATCGGCGCGCTGTGGCCTTCGCTGCGCGAGCTCGTCGTCAACTACAACCGGACAGCGAAGCGGCCGATCGCCCCCGTGATCGTCGAAATCGACAACCACTACCGAGCCCCGACCGAAGCCGAACTCGCAGCGACGGGCAGCCGAAAGGAATCGCTCATCCCCATCCTGACCGCGCTCGGCGCTCGCACGGCCATGGAGACATACGCGCGCTCACTCGTCTACCGGCTTCGTCCGCCGCAATGCACGGTGACCATCTCACCGGGTCTTCATCCGGGCCTGACCGCACCGCTTGGCTGGGAACTCTCCCAGGCAGCCCGCGACGAGCTTCGAGCGGGCCTCACGCGGCCGCGCCCAGCAACCAAGACAACAGCGATCCAGGAATCGCCGGCCCACCAACTCCGCCGTCTCCAGCAATGGATCGCCGCCGGAAGCGAACCGGATCCCGACCTGAAGCCGGACCTCGTCCGTTGCGTCCCGCACGATGCGATCGTCGCCACGCCCTAAGTCGTTACACGGTTAGTACCCGTGGCATCGCTGTTCTTAGGAGCCTCGACGCGTCTAGGGGGCTTGTCCCGGCGAGAGGGGCGTCATTCCGTCCGCCTCCGCGAAATTGATACAAAAGGCACATGACGCTGGGTAACGTTGCTTGCGCCTGCCACCTGGGCAAACCGGCCGAGGCCTGGCAATCCGCGCAAGCTGACTTCCCTCACTGCGTTACATCCGAAGGGAGGGGCCACAATGGCTAATGACCTCGAGGTTATCGAACCAAAGCGATTTCATACGAAGCACGAATTACGCAGCAGGACGGGCGATAACCGAGATCTCGTTGTGCTCTCCGGTTACGCCGAAATAGATGGCAATGACCTGAAGGGAAATCCCGACGGGACTTGGAACCGCAAGCACCTGGTCTTAAGGGTCGGCCCAAGATGGGAGTTCGGGGTCGACGCTGTGCCGGTGGTCTCGATGTCAAGCATTATGAACGTGAACGTCGCCCATAACGCCGGCTGGGCTGTCGACGACTGCGTGGTCAGCTACTACGAGTTGTTTCCGGGACCTCCCGGGATCCAGTTGCAGCTGACCTGCCGTGTAGCCGTCAGGGACAGTGATGGGTACATGTTCCGCGTCAATTACTTCGTGACGATGGTCGGCGACCTAGCCTCGAACTGAACCCATCACGAAATACGCGTTGAAGCCGTTCAGGATCGTCAAAACTACGACCCTGGGCTCGTGTGCGGCACTAATTTCTTTGCTCACACCCGCGCTTAATAGATGCAGTGGAGCATCTCCATTCCGGAGTTGGTATGTCGCGTCTCCCCTGTCGGGCAACTCGGCGGCAAGAGGAGATTCAATGGATCCAAACCTCGTCTTGGTCGCGCTGATCCTGATCAGCGTGGTACTGATCGCGGCGATGTGCCGCTTCTAGCAAGGACGAGCGGGCGACCCGCGCCCGCTCGTGTTCTCTGCTGGGTCAGCTCGGCCTGAACTCTCGCAAGGAGCCGGGTTGCTCACCGCGTGTCGCGGGGTGGATTGGGATCGTTGCCGGGGGCGATCGTGTCGGAGTCGCGGATGCGGCCGTCTTGTCCGTGAATGACGACTTCGCCGCCGCCGGTGTTGGAAACGATCTGGCGAGCGCGGTCGATCGCTTCGGCCTGGGTGTCGGTGTGTCCGCTTGAGCGCTGGGCGCCGGGTGTTCGGACGTCCCAACCGCCGTCGGGGTTGGGGACGACGTGGCGTTCGTTTCGGGGCATGGGTGCCTCCTTGGGCGGGTTAGGCGTAGCTGTACGGGATGGTGACCTTGGGGTCTTGGCGCCAAAGCCAGGCGTAGATGGGGCGCTCGGCGAGGTTGCCGGTGCTCGGCTGTTCGGCGGGTGCGGGCTGGCCGGGGAGCGGGGTGATGATCGGCGGGTTGATGGTCATGCCGGTTGCGGCCCACGTGGGCGGGAAGGCGACGGTGACGCTCGCCATCGACTGGCCGCCGGCGAAGATGAGTCCGGCAAGCGGGGCGAAGAAGACGGACCTCGAACGCCTTCGGGTTTCCCTCGAGCGGGTAGAGACGCTGGCGCGCGTAGAAGCGGATCACCTGCTGGCCGGCGGGGATGGTTACGTCGGCGACGAGGTATTCCTTGATTGCCTCGCGTACCTCGCGCAGGACAGGCTCCTCCTCGGCGGGGATCTCCCCGATCGTCTTCAGGTAGTCGATGAACTGCTTGGCGTTTCCGTCGCGCTTCTTGAACTCGTAGGTCTTGTCGGTCGAGACGACGCGGACGCCGGCGCTCGCCTTCTCGGTCGGGAAGGGCAAGACGAAGCGAAGCTTCTGCTCCACCGGGTTTTCGACCAGCATGATCCCGTTCACGTTGGCGACGTCGTAGGCGTCGGCGGCAAAGCCGCGCCAGGGAGCGATCGACTCGACGTCGACCCCGAGCACCTGCCAACGGACGGGGAGGTTGAGAATGGGCGAGAGAGCCACCTGAGGGTTCTCCTTTCGAGACTCAGACCGGAGGCTGGCGTACACTCAGCCGTAGCCACCAGGCCCACATTGAATGACAGCGTGTTGTACGATATCAGAACGTGATGATGATCGAGGCTGATGGCCCGTGAAACGTCTGTGGCCGTCGGAGAGGCGATCCGGCGGGCACGCGAACAGCACGGACTCACACAAGGCCAGCTAGCGGCTTCCTTGGAATAACCCAGGCTGCCGTCTCTCTGTGGGAGACGGGCCGCCGCTCCCCTGATCTCCATGACCTAATCGGTCTGCGCATCCACATCGAACTGAGCGTCGACGACTTGGTCGCAGACCGGCGGGAGCCGGTTCGCGGGCTTTTCCGAGCGCAGGCGAAACGCGTCATGCAAGACGACTTCGCAGAGGCGATCGACGCACTTCTCGAGCAGGCCGAGGCAACCGATCCACCTCCGACCGAGCTGCGTATCTCTGCCACGAGCCCTATCGCGGCCGCCCAGCAGCTCCTCGCCAAGGCGCAGATTCAAGAGCCGCCGGTTCCGGTTGAGGACATCGCGATCAGATGCGGCGTTCGCCTCGTCGCATTCGCCGGCGAGATCGAGGTCTCCGGTCTCCTGGTTGCACTCGAGTCGGGAGCCGTGATCGCCTACAACGCCGACGAAGGCAAACCGCGCCGGCGATTCACAATCGCCCACGAGCTCGGCCATCTGCTCCTGCGCCACTACGAGCACTTCCACATCGACCCGCGCGACATCACCGTCGAAGGCCACCCGCCCGACTACGACTGGCGAGACGAACGAGCTGCGAACGACTTCGCCGCCGAACTCCTCATGCCAGCCGCCTGGGTCACCGAAAGACACGCGACCACGACGAACCTCGCAAGGCTCGCCAAAGCCTTCACGGTCAGCCGGCAGGCGATGCAATACCGGCTCATCAACCTCGGACTTGCCTAGGGCCGATCACTGAGCAGGTCCGTCGACGCGGCACGACGTGACTGGACTCCTGACCGGCGCCGCGGGATGCAGACGACCGACGACCTCGTGCTCTGGCAGCTTGTCCATCGAGAGTTCGGCCCCATCGCAGCCTTCGACACACAGAATGCCGCCGAACACGAACTATCGACCGTTCTCTCCGACGAGCCAAGCTGGGCCGACACGCTGAACGTCCAACCCTTCCGCGTCACAGGCACAGGCGCTTGAGCATGAACAGGTGATCCCACCCCGGGGCCATGAATCGATCGTTTTCGAGGCGCGAGGACTCAACTAATCGGGCCCATACGCGCTCCAACCCGCTGGAAGATACTTCTGGAGCTTCCCACGGGCTCATGTCGGGCGGGTCGGGCATCGTCGGTGGCACGGCGAGCGGGTCGACTCGACCCAGGTACGCGCGCACCCAGGTGAGCCACTCGATAGCTTCCCGATCGTTGCCGTGGCGCGCTTCTAGTGCGTCGCAGTAGCGGCGCAAGCGTTCAGCTTGGTCCCATGCTTCGGAGCGCGTCTCTAGGTGCGTAGCCCGATCGGCTTCGAGCAGACGCGCGCGGGCCTCCTCCATCAGGATCGGCCACTGACGTCGACGTTCTTCAGCCCTGCGCCGAGCCTCTTCGGCCGCTTCTTGCGCTTCGATGCGGGCTTGCCTCCTACTGAACCTTGCGAGTGGGATCCGCTCTTCGATCTCGCGGAAGAGATACGGAAGGCGCTCCTCGAGCGTCCACCTTTGGCCATCGGCCCACCGCCACCTGCGGCCTGCGTACGTTGCGCGGTCCCGAGCATGGAGTTCGAGCCTGAGTCGACCCGTAGCGTTCGCGTCGTAGGAGCCGGTAGGCACGCCGGTGCTTCGCACACGAAGGGTCAGCGAGCTGGACGCCAGGTGACCGTAGCGCTTCACCTCCTCCTCCCAGGGTCCGCGCGCATGCACACCTTCCTCGCGAAGCCGCAACCAGAAGCGCTCGCCTGAAGCATCGATACGCACAGAGCCCGATGACCGTCTCGGTGATCGGACCGCCCAGCGGCGGCGTTCTGCTTCGAGGGCGATCGCGTGGACAATCCTTGTGCTTCGAACCAGAGAGGCTCGCGACACCTCATGGTGGTCGATGAGCCTGCGAAACCTGGCTGCGGCGACGTGGTAGCGGCCAACCCGGTCTGGAACTGCCACCGGTACCAGCGCGGGTCGTTCGGGGCGGTCCGGGTCATCGACAAGATCGATCTCAAGTTCGGAACCGGAAACCCAGGAGACTCTCAGCCTCTTGCCGGGAGGCACCTTCCCGAAGCGCTCCGCCAGCAATGCCCGGTTCGCGTAGTCAACGCCGCCCTGTCCGTAGTAGCCGCTCGAGCGAGCGACCCTAAGCGAGCCGCCGGCGGCCACGACGTCGTCCACGAGTTGTTGCGTAACCGACGTGTTCGGCGCCCTCGGCACCGGAGGATCGGGCCCGTCCACACGCTCCAGATACTCGCGCCCGGCCTTCGTCAGACGAGCTGACCATTTCGCCCGTCGTCCAGAAGTGGTCACAAGACCGCGTCGGCGCAACGCCGCGGCGGAGATCCGGAGGAAGGCCTCATCTGCACCTCCGCTCGGGCATCCGTCGGCGATCCAGCGAAGGACGCCGACCTGTTTCTCGGTCAGCGTCGTTCTTTGCGCCACGACCCATATCTATGACGCGGAACGCAACCGTCGGCCAAGCGGCGTCGCCTATCTCGGCCATCCCATCACCCGACATAACCGGCGTTATCGTGAGTGATGCTGTGGGCCGAGCGACCGCGGCGCCCAGCTGTCGGCGAGGCACGCTGAGGGCCCATCCGCTCGCGGGTGGCTCTTGACCGGTTCGAGCGGTCCGGCATGTTCGTGATCACGACTTCGCCGCCTCCTGTGGTGGCGACGGTCTTGCGCGGCGGTCGATCGCGTCTTCTTGGGTGTCGCGATGTCCGCTCGAGAGGCTCTGCTAGAGGATCAGACCTTGAAGCTCAGGGGCGAATGCCAAGCTCATGCGCGGCCGCCGAGAGGTCGGCGATCCTCGCCTCGTCGCCCTTCATCGCTTGGGCCGCGGCGACGCCGATCATCGATGTCAGTGTGAGGTAGTCGGCGAAGGCCATCTGTTCGGCACCGGTGCGCCAGCGGCGCAGCCGGTCGGGAGTGGTTCCGAGCGCCTCGGCGGCGTCCTCCTCGCTCGGCCAGCCGAACAGCCGGAAGGCGGCCTCGAGGAGAGGCACGGCGCCGCGGCCTGGCTTCCTGCCGGGTTTCTTTCTTTCATTCCGATCAGGCAGCTCCGCTCCCGCCGTAACTTCGCCGGCGTCCTCGAATACGGCGTGCTGAATTTCATCCGCCGGGATCCGGAGGAAGTGGGATAGCCGCAGCACGTCGTGGATCGGCGGCTTCGCCACCCGGCCTAGCTCCCAGCCCTCGATGGTTCCGGGCTTGATCCCGACCAGCTCGCCGACTCGCGTCCGCGAGTAGCCCGCCGATTCGCGGCGGTCCTGGAGCAGCCGGCCGAGGGCGGTCTGGTATGGCGTCATCGGGTTAGTTCTCCCATAGCAGGCGATCCACTGCTTCACCGTAGATTCTCGCATGATACGCGGTTTGTCCTGCCACTGCCGTGCTTCAACTGCTATCCAGTGGATCATCTGCTATTGTCTCGTGCCAGTTGATCCACGGAGGGAGGGAGCATGGCAGGAGAGAACGGTGACCTGGACGGGGCGAAGGCTCTGTGGTCCGACGGCGAGGCGCCCGTCCCGCTCTTTGGTTCTGACACGGCAGCCGACCTGTCCCGAGCCGTCTCGCGCAATGGAGACGAGACCCCTGCGGGAAGCCGGCACGAGACTCTGCCGGTGGATCTCGTCGCCGGATCGGCGGCCGAGTTCGCGCCCGAGAGGATGCTGCGCCCCGCCGCCGGGCCGCCCGAGTCCGGGTGGCGGCGGACGGCCTTCCGCCTGACCGGAGGGCTCGTCCGGATCGAGCCGAGCGCGGCGGAGCTGCGCCATCGCGAACTGATCGCGCGCGTCAAGACCCCCGTCCAGGGTTGCCGCAAGGTCGCCTTCATCTCGCGCAAGGGCGGGGTCGGCAAGACGACCACCTGCCTCCTCGCGGGCCACACGTTCGCCACGCACCGAGGCGACCGCGTCATCGCGCTCGACGGCAACCCCGACGCCGGAACGCTCGGCCATCGCGTGCGGCGCGAGACGACGGCGACGATCACGACCCTTCTCGCGGACGCGGAACGGATCGAGCGGTACGCCGACATCCGCGGCTACACCTCGCAGGCGCCGACGCGGCTCGAGGTCGTCGCCGCGGACGACGATCCGCACATCACGCAGGCGCTCGGCGAGGTCGAGTTCACGCGCGCGATCGATCTCCTCGAGCGCCACTACAACCTCGTCTGCCTCGACACCGGCACCGGCGTGCTCGACTCCGCGACCCGTGGCATCCTCGACGCCGCCGACCAGATCGTCGTCGTGATCGCCCCGAGCCTCGACGGGGCTCGCGCCGCGAGCTCGACGCTCGACTGGCTCGAGGAGAACGGCTACAGGCGGCTCCTCGAGGACGCCGTCGGCGTCGTCAACGGGGTGTGTCCGGGCGCGACCGGGCTCGACCTCGACCGGATCGAGGGGCACTTCGCCGCCCGCTGCCGCGCCACTGTTCGCATCCCGTGGGACCCGCACCTCGAGACCGGCGCCGAGGCGGACGTACTGGAACTCGCGCGCGCGACCCAGCATGCGTACCTGGAGCTGGCGGCGGCGATCGCGGCCGGCTTCGCCGATCCGGACGAGAGGGGGTAGCCATGCAACCGCTCGCTGTCATCGTCGTCGCCGCGACCAAGCTCGGAGGCGACCCGAACTCTGGCGGGCTGCCGGGGAGCGCTGCGCTCCAGTCGCTAATCGGAGGGCTCGCGTTCTGGGCGCTCCTGGCCGCGCTCGGCCGGCCTCATCATCTCGGCCGCCGTCTGGGCGCTCAGTTCGCACGCGGGGAACTACCACCACGCCGGCATGGGCAAGCGCGGAACGCTGATCTCGGCCGGGGCGGCGTTTCTTGTCGGCGCGGCTCCAGCGATCATCGCCTTCTTCGAAGACCTCGGCAACTCCGTCGGGTAGCCGTGGGACGCCGAGTCGCCATGGCTGCCGCGGGAGCGCTGCTCCTCGCGATCGGGATCGCGATCGGAACCCGCGTCGGGTCCTCAGACGGGCGGGCGCCCGCCCCGGCGACGGTCGCAGGCTCCGACGAGGCGACGCCCGCTCCCTCCGACGAGCGCGCTGGCGCCGGCGACCGGACCCACGCTGGCGCGGTCGTCGCAGCGACCGCGTACGTCGGCGCGCTCGACGGCTCTGCGATCCTGGATGCGGAGCGCCTGCACCGGACGCTCACGGCGGTCGCTTCGGCCGATGCGCTTCCGGGCCTCATTCAGGCATACGAGCAGGCTGCCTCACTGACGCGCGAACGGCTCGGAGTCGGAACGGCTCCCGAGCCCATCGTGATCGTGCGGGCGGCCCCGGTCGGCTATCGGGTCGACGAGTTCACGCGCGACACGGCGACCGTGTCTATCTGGCGTGTCGGCATCGTCGGGAGCGGCGCGACCGTCGAGCCGCAGCAGTCGTGGCGGACCGAAACCGTCACGCTCGTCTGGGAGCGCGGCGAGTGGAAGGTCGCCTCCTTCCGCAGCTCGCCCGGCCCGACGCCGCCGCTCGGTCCGTCTGCGGTGGTGCCTGCCGGCGACCTCTTCGCCTCGATTCCGCAGTTTCGAGGAGTTCGCATGCGCGCCCTGCCCGTAACGCCCCGCTTCGTGTTGCACTCGCGGCCATCGTGACCGCTGTCTCGATGCGGCGTTCACGCCGTGCCGGCCCATGCGCAGATCCCATCGATCCCGAACCCGTGCGACCTTCCTGGCGCCGATCTCGTCTGCGACGTGGCCGGCGACGTCGTCGGCGGCGTGGCGGGCGCAGCGGGCGACTTCGTCATGCGCGGCGTGACGGTGTGGGTCACGAACGCCGCCGTCTGGGTGACGGGCAAGGTCGGCGAGCTGATCGAGCGCGACGGCGAGCCCCGACGTCCACGGCGGGCTGGTTCGACGAGCCAGTACCGCGCGATGCTCGCCGTCGCCGGACGCGCTCGCGCTTCCTGATGCTGCTGCTCGCGGTGATCCAGGCGGTCATGCGCCAGGACGTCTGGATGCTCGTCCGCGTCGGCGTTCGGCTACCTGCCGATGGCCTTCATCCTCGCCGGGCGTCGCGATCGTCGGCACCGGATCTGCTCGATCGCGATCACGGACGACCTCTCGCGCAGCGGTCGTCGCAGGCCTCGGGACGAGCATCGGACAACCTGCTCGCGTCGGTCGGCGACGCGTACAAGAACGCGCTCGACGACGAGCTCGGCGGGGCCATCCCGCTGTTCGGCGTCTTCCTCGGCGCGATCATCCTCGCGATCGGCGCCTTCGTGCTCTGGCTCGAGATGATCATCCGCGACGCGGCGATCTACATCTGCGTCTTCTTCCTCCCGCTGACGTTCGTCGCGATGATCTGGCCGGCGACCGGCCGCTGGGCGCGGCGCCTCGTCGAGTTGCTCGTCGCGATCGATCCTGGCGAAGTTCGTCATCGTCGCGATCATCAGCCTCGCCATCGGCCGCGATCACGAACACCGGCGCCGCGGCGGCGACGACGGCCAGCGTCTTCGAGCAGATGATCGCCGGCGCGGCGCTGCTCGTCCTCGCCGCCTGGTCGCCGTTCGCGCTGCTGCGGCTGATCCCGATGATGGAGATCGCCGCGGCGAGCGTCGCTCAGCCAGCGCTCGTCGATGTCGGCGCGCCGCGCGGTCGGCCGGGATCCAGAGCCCGGCCGCGCTACATGCGCCAGGCGATGGACCGGCACTCGCGCGCCGTCGACCTCGCCCGCCTACCCCGGCGACCGCGCGGAACGACGTACGCGCGCGCCGAGCGACGGAGACGGATCCGCGACGAGCACCGTCGACGCACGCGCGAAGCACGAGCAGCCGACCGAGACCGCAGCCCGCTCGGGCGCCGCGTCGGGACGGCCCGAGTGGCGCGACGTACGCGCAGCCCTCGGGCCAGCCTCCCGGCGGCGCCGACGCGCCGCACCGCCATCCGCCTCCACCCGCGCGCCGATCCGCGTCGACCTCGCTCCGCCACGATCGACCGGCCGCCACCGCCGGGCGAGGACGAGTAGACGATGGCCGAGGAGCTCCGCCGCTATCGCTTCGGGCCGCTCGAGCGGCGCGGTCTGATCGGCTCGCTTCGCCCGGCGCAGGTGCTCGTCATCGCCGCGAGCCTCGACCGTCGGCGTCATCCTGATGCGCGCGCTGCCGGCGGTGCGGGCGTCCTCGCCGCGCTCGCGCTCGTTCTCGCGGCGCTGGCGTTCTGCTTCTGGCCGATCGCCGGGCGGTCGGCCGAGGAGTGGCTGCCGGTCGTCGGCCGCTACGCGCGCGCGGCGCGTCCGCGGACGGCACCGCCACCGGTCGTCGGCGCCGCCGCAGCCGGAGTGCGCGACGGGTCCGCGACGGGCGGCCCGAGCCGGTCGTCTCGCTTCCCGACGCCGGCGCGCGGACTCGAGCTGCTCGCCGCGCCGCTCCGCGGCGAGGCGGTCGGCGTGGTCAAGGACCGCCGCGCGCGCACGTACACGGCCGCGCTCGCCGTCAAGGTGACGTCGTTCGGTCTGCTCGACCGCGCCGAGCAGGAGTCGCGCCAGGCGGGCTGGGGCGCCGTGCTCGCCGGCCTCGCCCGCGAGGGCAGCCCCGTGAGCCGGTCCAGTGGGTCGAGCGCACCGTGCCGGCCGACGGCGACGAGATCGGCCGCTACCTCGGCGAGGCGTGGGACCGCGACGCCGTCGCCGCTCGACTCGCTGCCGATGCAGTCGTACCTCGATCTCGTCGAGCGCCGCGCCCGCCGTGACGACGGATCACGAGCTCTTCGTCTGCCTCCAGATCGACGCGAAGCGCGCCTGGCGGCAGATCAAGCGCGCGGGCGGAAAGGACGGGCCCGACGCCGGCGCGTGCGCCGTCCTCCTGCGCGAGCTCGAGGCGCTCGCCGAGCGGCTCGCCGCCGCCGACGTCCAGGTCGTCGGCGCGCTCCGGCCCGGGATGCTCGCGAGCGCGATCCGGATCGCGTTCGATCCGTGGTCGCGGCCCGGGCCTCGCGCGTCTCGCCGCGGCCGACCCCGATCGCGACGGCATCGACGAGGGCGCCGCCTGGCCGGTCGGCGACGGAGACGTCCTGGGGCGCGCTACCGGACCGACGGCGCCGTTCCACGCGACCTACTGGATCGCGAGCTGGCCGCGGACCGACGTCGGCGCCGCCTTCCTCTCGCCGCTGCTCCTGCACGCCCAGATGGTGCGAGCGATCGCGGTCACGATCGAGCCGATCTCGCCGCTGCGAGCGATCCGCGAGGTCGAGGCCGCGCGGACGAGCGACGTCGCCGACCAGCGAGCTGCGCGGCCGCATGGGCTTCATCGAGACCGCGCGGCGCCGGCGCATGGCCGAGGCGACCGCCCGCCGCGAGGAGGAGCTCGCCGACGGGCACGCCGCCGTCCGCTTCGCCGGCTACGTCACCGTCTCGGCGCGCACGCACGAGGAGCTCGAGCGCCACTGCTCCGAGATCGAGCACGCCGCGCAGATGGCGCGGCTCGAGCTCGCTCCGCCTCTACGGGCAGCAGGAGGAGGCGTTCACCTACACGCTGCCGCTCTGCCGGGGACTGCGATGAGAGCGAAGGGGCAGCCCGGGCACCGGACGACGACGGCGCACGTCCAGGCCGCGTACCCGTTCGTCGCCGAGGGCGGCCTCGGCGGACGCGGCGTCTACATCGGCCGCGACGTCTACGGCGGCTCGTTCTGTTACGACCCGTGGGAGCTCTACGGCCGGGAGCTGACGAGCCCGAACGCCGTCGTGATCGGGATCGTCGGGCGGGCGAAGTCGAGCCTCGTCAAGACGTACGTCTTCCGGCAGGCGGTCTTCGGCCGGCAGGCGTGGATCGTCGACGTCAAGGGCGAGTACGACCGGCTCGCGGAGGCGCTCGGCGTCCGGCCGATCGCGCTCTCGCCCGGCGGCCGAGTCCGGCTCAACCCGCTCACGCCGCGCGGCGGGCCCGAGCGGCAGCTCAACCTCCTCTACTCGGTCGCCGCCGCCGCGCTCGAGCGGCCGCTCACGCCCGGAGGAGAAGCGCGCGGCGCAGGAGGCGCTGCGCGTCCTCGACGCGCCGCCGGACGGCGAGCCGACGCTGCCCGACGTCGTCGACGTCCTCATCCACCCGCCCGGCGAGATGGCGGACGCGCTCGCGATGGACGTCGACGAGATCGCGCGACGCAGTGCGGCCGATGGCGTTCGCGCTCGACCAGCTCTGCACCGGAAACCTCCGCGGGATGTTCGACGGGCCGACGACGCCGGGCCTCGACCTCGACGCGCCGCTCGTCGTCCTCAACCTCCGCGCCGTCCTCAACACGCACACGACCGCGCTCGGGATCCTGATGACGTGCGCGACCGCCTGGCTGCAGGCGCATGATCGAGGCGGAGACCGACGAGCGCAGCGCGAAGCGGATCGTCGTCGTCGACGAGGCGTGGCGGATCCTCTCGAACCTCGGCATCGGCGAGTGGCTGCAGCAGTCGTTCAAGCTCTCGCGCGGCCTCGGCACGCAGAACGTCGTCGTCATGCACCGGCTCTCCGACCTCCGCGCCGCCGGCGCCGAGGGATCGCCGCGAGGTCCGGCTCGCCGAGGGACTCCTCGCCGACGCCGAGACGAAGATCGTCTACGCCCAGCCGCCCGACCAGCTCCCGCAGGCCCGCGAGCTGCTCGGACTCACCGACACCGAGGCGGAGCTCCTGCCGCACCTGCGGCGCGGCTGGGCGCTCTGGAAGGTCGGCCAGCGCTCCTTCCTCGTCCAGCACCGGCTGTCCTCGTTCGAGCGCGAGACTCGTCGACACGGACGCGCGCATGGCCGTCAGGCACGGCGGCATGAGCGAGCGGCCGGAACGCCGCCGCGCTTCCCGGCTGGCGCAGGCCGCCGAGACGCACCCGCTCGAGACGCGTCGCGCTCTGGCTCGCTCGGCGCGCTCGTCGCCGTCGGCGACGGTCGCTCTGGCTGACCGGCGAGGTCTCGGGCCGGATCTTCGGCGGCGCCTGGCCGCGGATCGCGTCTCGGCGAGATGGGCGGCGTCCTCGCGCGGCTTCCGCGAGCACGCCGCGCGATCCCGCCGCGGCGTGGCCCGCGCGCGACCGCGCGGCTGATTCCCGGCCCGGTCGGCGTTCTACGGCACGTTCGCGGCGCTCGCTCGTCCCGCTCGTCGCGGCGCGGCCTCGTGCTGCTCGCGGCGCCGCGTCGCGGCGGCCGGCCGCGCGCGAAGCGCGCACGCTGGGCGCGCCCGCGCGACCTGCGCGCCGCTCCGCGTCCGCGAGGCGCGAGCCGGGCCGCCTGACGCTCGGCCGCGTCGACGGGCGCCTCGTCGCGGCCGAGCCGCGCCAGTCGGTGATCGTCATCGGCCCCGTCGCAGACCGGCAAGACGTCCGGCTTCGCCGTCCCCGCGATCCTCGAGTGGCACGGGCCGGTCGTCGCCACCTCGGTCAAGACCGACCTCCTCCGCGACACGCTCGCCGCCCGCTCGGCGATCGCCGGCGCGAGCGTCTGGGTCTACGACCCGACGGGCAGCACCGGCCTCCCGAGCCGCGGGCTGGACGCCGCTCGCCGAGCTGCGAGACCTGGCAGGGCGCCCAGCGCGTCGCCGCCTGGCTCGTCGCGCGCGGCGCGCCGCGGCAGCGCGGGCATCGAGAACGCGCCGAGTTCTGGTACGGCAGCCGCCGAGAAGCTCCTCGCGCCGATCCTCCTCGCCGCCGCGTGCACCGGCGGGACGATGGCCGACGTCGTCCGCTGGGTCGACACGCAGGACGAGGAGCAGGTCAGGTGGGCGCTCGAGCGCGCACGGCGACGCAGCAGGCGATCGACGCGTTCGAGGCGATCGCGCTGCGGGACGACGCGGACGCGCGTCGAGCGTCTACGCGACCGCCGAGACCGTGCTCACCGCCTACGCCGACCCGGGCGTCCTCGCCTCGGCGATGACGCCGAGATCTCCGCGCCGAGCGGCTCCTCGACGGCGGCCGCCACACCGCCTACCTCTGCGCGCCCGCGCACGAGCAGCGCCGCCTCCAGCCGCTCTTCGCGACGCTCGTCCAGGAGATCGTCGCCGCACGCCTACGAGCGCGCGACCGAGACCGGGAAGCCGCTCGACCCGCCGCTCCTCCTCGTCCTCGACGAGTGCGCCAACATCGCCCCGCTGCGCGACCTCGCGACGCTCGCCTCGACCGGCGCCGGCCAGGGCATCCAGCTCGTCTCGGTCTTCCAGGACATGGCGCAGATCAACGCCGTCTACGGGCGCGACCGCGCGCCGACGATCGTCTCCAACCACCGCGCGAAGGTGATCCTCTCCGGCATCGCCGACGCCGCAGACGCTCGACTACGTCGCGCGGCTGCTCGGCGACGAGGAAGTGCGGCAGCTCTCGTCGACCAGCGGCGCCGAAGGCCGGCGCTCGACGACCGAGTCGGTCGCCTACCGGACGCCTCGCGCCGGCGAACGTCCTGCGCGAGATGCGGCCCGGCCACGGGCTGCTCGTCTACGGCCACCTCGCCGCCGGCGCGGATCGCGCTCCGGCCATGGTTCAAGGACCGCGGCTTCGCCAGCTCGCGAGCGACTGGACCTCGCGGCGGCGCGCTAACGTGAGACGCCATCCTCGAGGACCTGACGCAAGCTGCCGCCGAAGCGTCTCGAGCGGCGGCTCGAGGAGCTCGCGCGCGAGGCGCTGCCGTGCGTGTCGGCGACCGTCTTCGACGGCAATCCCGACGGACGGCCTCACCGTCGGGCTGCGGGTCGACTCCGCAGGGTCGGCGCGACGTCCTCGACCTCGCACGCGTGCTCGAGACCGAGCCGGACGACTACGTCTTCTCCGGCTGGTCGCTGCTCGCCGCCGAGCCGGCAGCACCCGTACTGGCGGCTGCTCCTCCGGGTCGAGTTCGAGCGGCCCGTGCAGCTGCTCGTTCGTGGTCCGCCTCGACGTCCGCGATCACCCGAGCGATCCAGCTCCGTGCGGCGCTGCCGCTCCTCCTCGCCGCCGACAGGTTCGCGCTCGCCTTCGACGGCCCGCCTCACCAGGGTCAGCCGCTCGTGTGGGTCTCAGCGCCCGCCGCGCGGGAATGCGTGTTCGACGTTCTTGCCGCGGTTCGTCTCGCCTAGCTGGGATTTCCAAGCACAGAATTCGGCTTACAGCCTGCTACGAAAAAGCCCTGGCAACGGGGCTTTTTCTATGCCTGCTGTTTCGCCGGCGACTCGTCAGGCTCGCCCCGCGACGGGCCACACGGCGGTTTCATGGAACCGCTCGGCGCGGTCGCCCGGCGTGGCCTTCTGGCTGTGCCGACTACGAGCCGCTCCGCGACGCGGACGCTAACACACCTGGAGCAACTGTTCCTCCCGGCGGACTCCGCGAGCCGCGAGAGGAGGGTTGCCAATCTCGGGGTTACCGGACGAAGGGTTGGCGCAACAGCTACCGCTCGGAGCGCCACGAGTCTGGGTTGAGGTCCTCTTCGGTCGGACCTTGCGCGCCAGGGCAGGCGCCGCAGTGCTCGCAGAGAGGAACTTCACCCTGAGCGAGCGGCCGACCTTGTATTCGCTCCATTTCTGGGACGGGAATGGGGCTGTACACGCGGTAGCAACGGGGGTCGTACGGCTTCTGGACGAGACTGATCTCGTTCACATCGAAACGAACGATGACCCTGTGGCACGGCTCGCCCGCGTAAATCTCGCCCGGAACGTGATCGCATTCAAAGTCGCTTGCACCGCAAACGGAACACCGTCCGAGTGTCGAGCCGCCCGGACTCAGGCCGATGCGACTATGCAGTGCCAGGACGCCGCACTGCATACTCCACGACTCACCCTTCGGGTCCAGCATGAAATGGCAACCGAAGCGCTCGAGAACCTCTCGACCAAGAGTGTGCGCCGCTGCAAAGCAGTCTGCGTGCCCGCGGCGATCGACAAGAAAGGCGTCTACGAGTCGCTCGATGGCCGCACGCAGCGGCGGTTCGGCCTCAGTCGGGGGAACACTCCGCGCACGGGCGATCAGACTTTCCGCATCGGCTTTGAGCACGGCCGGCGGCTGCAGAGGTTCGAAATACGCTGCGTAGCCTGCGATCCTCAGGTCGCCTTCGGTGGAATCTCCGGGAGAGGTCATTCCTTCTGCGTGTGCGAGATCTCCGGCGTACCCGCGGCGCGGAGGATTGCGAGGACCTCGTCGGCCGGACCGACCAGCTCGCGAACGGTCGTCCGTCCATCTTCGATGATCGCCTCCCGGTAGCGGATGCTTTGGGGCGCATGCGCTTCCGCGCGGCGCCGCGAGTCGATGAAGCGCTGGATCTCATTGGCGACCAGGTTGATCGCCACACCAGCCGGGATGCTCAACACGAAGGGCAGGATCCACTCAGCGGCGCGCTCGCGGTAGACCCCGAGTCGAGCGCCAGAGGGAGCGACGAACTCGACCGGAACCCCGTCTTTGCTTGCGCGCACGCGAAGCGCCTGCGCGGTCTCACGGAACGCGGCGACTGTCTCGCCGTCGACGTCTGACACGTCGTCCGGCAAGAAGAAGACGCCGCCTGTCGCGACTCGCTCGGCGAGCTCCTCCGGCGGAGGCCAGTGTTCGAGCCCGACAGAGGTGACCTCGCGGACGGGCACAGCCAAATGGTAGCGGGGGACGCTGGTGACTCCGTCTCGGCGGCGATATGCGGGGAGGCGGTGAGGCCGACCCGTCAGTCTCCTCCCTCCGCAGCGCCCGATGCTTGCATCAACTCACTAACGCAGCGGGGGCCTCTTGTGCCGTGAATGCCCGCACCACGGCGTCGTCATGCTGCAGCGGCCGTAGCGGTACGGACTCTGCGCGAGGACGCCCACTAGTATCGGCGACCGACGTACCGCCCATGCCGGCCGCGGCACGGGTAACCGGACGGATCGTTGTGCTTTCCGAGCCGGGAGTTTGATCGAGTATGCGCGAACTCGCGGCCACAGACTGTGCACTGATAGAGGTATTCCGGGGTCGTGGCCCGGCGGGATCGTGTCGAACGACGCGGGGCTCTCGGCCCGGTCGACGTGCGGCTTTGGAGCGGAGCGTGGAGAGGGCCTCGTGCCGAGAATTCGATTGGCATCTTAGGTCGGAAGGGCGTCGTGGTGACCCGTATTCCGGTGACCTTGTCGATGCCATAGGTGCGATGGCCAGCCCCGTCGGCCCGTTCAGCGTGGAGGAGCAGCCTTCCAGCGCGAGACCTTCGGAGCGAGTACGGTTCGATCAGGCGAGTCGAACCGTCGTACGCCAGTTCTACGAGCAGGTGGTTTGTAGCCGCAAACCGAATCGCCTCGAGGGGCACGCCAACGCCCCACGTTACGACGGTCGGCGGCGGAGACCACGACTCGTCCTCGTCGGCGGCAAACGCGGCCGGCGCCAACTCCTCGAACTCGACCGTCCCCTCAAGCCAGCCAAACAGATCTGGCAGTTCATCGAGGAAGTCTTGCAGTGGCGGGAGCGCTGGCAACTGGTGCCCGAGCATGTTCGCCCAGTCCGCTTCGAGCGTTGCGAGGAGTGTTGGGTTGGTGAAATCCGAAGCGACGGGAACGGACACCCCTTTCGCATCGCACTTCTCGTGCAGTGCGGCCCGAACGACATCCGGGTATAGACGGAGATCGTTGCGCCGGAACAGATTGACGATGTCGTAAAGATCGCGCGGCCGAGCACGCTGCCCCATCGCCCGGATCTTCTCGGCAAAAACCTCCTCGAACGAGTAACAACGCACTCTTCCGGGAACCGGACCGTCCGGGTAGGAATGGGCGATCTCACGCAGCACCGGCGGTCGGACGACCTTCTCGTCCGACGAGATGTCGAGCTTGACCCGAGCGGGATCGCGTGTGCCGCGCGGGCCGATGTAGTAGACACGCCCCTCAGTGGAGAGTTGATCGGGCCGTAGCCGCAGTACCGGATGTCGCGCCGAGAACTCGATGCCGGACGCCTCGTTTACGCGCGCGAGCACCTCCATCAAGAGCGGCTCAACGTCTTCGGGGCGAAATGGACCGCTGGGAAGAACCGTAAAGTCAAGATCCTCTGAGAAGCGATAGGTCTCGATGTAGCACTTCTTCAGGCAGGTGCCGCCCTTGAAGATCCATTGATCTCCGAGAACCGGGTGTGCGCCGATGCCCCAGAGAAGCCAACCGAGCACGTAGTCCTTCTCGACGACTTCCTCTGTTAGCTGCCACTCCATGACGCGCTCGACGATGTCGGCGCGCGTGATCACGCCGCTCGTCTCGCTTCATCGAGCGGGACATTAACGCGAAGACCCCACCGGCGCACGATGCGGCCAGGCGACTTGACGGCCGGATCAAGGCTGGCGAGACCCGAGCTGCGGCGCTTCCGACACGCCTCAATCAGATCGTCGGCGTTGGCGTCCATCTGCTCGAGCAGATAGCCGAGTCGCTTGAAGACCGTCCTGTTGCCGAGGCGATCGCCGTACTCAATCAAGAGGGCGTCGTTGCGACAGTCGCTGGACATGTACTCGTGCAGGACATCGACGACTGTCCGCATACCTCCACCGAGCCGGGGATCGTCGAGGATGTCGATGACCGTCCGCGACGGGTCGGAGATTGTCACTCGCACTTGCCTGCGCCAGACGGTGACGGTTCCGAACAGCGCCCGCTCGGCACGCACGGTGACGTGAAACGGGGTCCCCTGCATCACGACATCTCGGTGGCGAACCCTCTGGGCGGTCACGACGAGGACGGTGCGGAACAACTGCTCGGTCAGGTCCCAATGCTCGCAGGCGGTCCAGCCGCCGATGTAACACGGGTTGAAGATCTGCTGGGCCACGACCCAGGGGTCTCCGATCCACTCGCCGGATTGTCTCGCATCGAGCGGGACTGCCACGTAGAGGCCCCGCCGGATGCGGGACAACCAACCTCGACGCGCCAGGTAGCCGAGTAGCCGCGCTGTGTGAGCACGGTCGATCCCAAGCGCCTGTGACGCCTGGTCGATGTCGAACGCCCCGTCGGTCGCGCGATGAAGCCGCTCGAGATGCGCGCGATTCTGCTGGCTGATGCCTGCTGGGGACGTCACGAGCGTTGAAATCTCCACGTAGTGAGCACTACTACGCCAAAACTATACCGATACTTTGCAAGTGCCGTAGTGTTACTTGGATGAATATTGCTTCGCTCTCGATGTATCACATGCCTCCCGCCGCAGCATTTTGGACCGATCTTCGAGCCGCAGGACCACAATGGCCAGCGAGACGCAGATGCACTTCGCGAAGTGCGCAACATCGGACCATTCATCACCCTGACGAGTCGCAGGCTTACAGGCCTGCTACGGAAAGAGCCTCGGAAACGGGGCTTCCTGGATCTGGCGTAGGTTGGTGCCGGCGCGCAGCAGCCCGGAGGCGAACACGTGCCGGAGCGTATGTGGCGTGACGTGCTTCCACTCGGTGACGCTCGCGCGTAGCGGAGGGGACGGCGCGCCGTTGAGCCAGGAGGGCCTAACCTGCCCGGGTGATCGAATGGGCGATCAAGCAACTCACGCTTCGTGGCCTCTACGTCTTCTTTGCGATCGGGACTG
The DNA here is from genome assembly GCA_963716435.1 of uncultured Thermoleophilia bacterium. Taxonomy (GTDB): domain Bacteria; phylum Actinomycetota; class Thermoleophilia; order Gaiellales; family Gaiellaceae; genus CAVRUF01. The sequence continues at coordinate 1,052,842 of OY970312.1, read as the reverse complement.
TCGGCTGGATTGCGGCATGGGTGGTCTTCGAGAGCACGAACTGGGTCAACACCTGGGCTCCGAACGTCGCTGCGGAATTCGCTGGTGCCTTCGCTACCGTCGCCGTCGTTCAGTTCATCGTCGAGCGACAGCGGCGCCCACTACGCGAGTTCGCCGGAAAGCGGATCGAGCACGCGCTCCTCGCGCTTCTACAAACGGCCATGAACTACCGGACACTGCTCGGCACCAACGTCCCCGAGCCGCCCGATCCCCAGCAGATGCTGAAGGACTGGCAGGGCGAAATCGCACAGCAACTTCCCGAATGGGATTGGCTCGCCTACTGGGCGAAATACCTCGCAAGCACGGAACCGCTACTTTCGGTCGTCCGCGACCGCTACGACCGCGTGCTGCCCGAGCGGTTGCTGAGCGCCCTCGACGACTTTGCGCTCTGGGCATCACGATCCGCTAACGACATCTCCTGGGCACACACCCTCGACGGCATCCGGGAGGGAAACAAGCACCCGAGCGCGGAGTGGGCGAAGGTATCCGTTGCCGATCACTTCGATGCCGCCTTTGCGAAGCTCGACGAGCTCTTCGCAGCGTTCGAGGAGGTGATGGGCCGACCTCTACTCCTCACCGACGAGATGTGGCGCGCGGCGCGTGCCCACCGTCGCGCACAGATCGCCTGGCCACCCCTGCCGCCGTAGCGCACCGTGTCGCTGACCTCTCGACAAAGAAGCCGATACCGTCGCCCACAGTGGCTTCGCAACCGATCAACGCTAACCTCATGACGTCGGCACAGACGTTCGGCCGCTCCGGCCTCCGGGCCCTTGCCGCAGGTGACGCCGCCGTCTTTATGCTCCACGCGGGGACAGCGCTAGAGCATCTTTCGAAGTCGTTGCTCGCGTCGCTGCACGGGAGCCTGATCGCGAGCCTCAAGGACTTCGACTCGCTTCTGCACCTCTCCGGGCTGAGCAAGCACGCGGGCACGAAGCCGTCGGAGATGCGGACGATCACGTTGCTCGAGGCGCTCGAACGCGCTGGGCAGATCGTCCCTGAGCTGGGCAACCTCAAGACGTCTCTTCGGCCGCTGGTCGATGGGCGAAATGGCGTCGCGCACGCGGCGCTCGTTGATCCGGACGCGGCAGAGCACGTTGCCGCCCCGTTTCTCAGGGCGTGCGACCTTCTGCTCGCAGCAATGGAGCGGGAGCGAGCGGAGTTCTGGGGAGACCTGCTGGAAGTCGTCGATGCCCGTGAGGCTGCGTCAGCGGAGGCTGCGAAGATCAGGGCGCTGGAGAGGCTCGCGGCGGCACGCGCCGCGTTCGAAGTCCGGTACGGCAGCCTAAGTGCCAGCGGTCGCGACGCGCTTCTGCTCGCCATCGCGGGGAGCTATGCGCCCGAGAAGTATGAGCAGACGCTTCTCGACTGCCCGGCATGCGCTACGCGAGCACTCGTCGAGGGGACGATCAACGTCGACTGGGAGCCGGATTGGGACCACGCCGACGGCGAGAGCTACATCGTTGGCGCCTATCCCGAGGTGACGATCTTCCCGCAGAGACTGGAGTGCCGAGCGTGCGGGCTCCGCCTGGAGGGCGAAGCAGAGCTCGCAGCGGCGCAAGTGCCGCACTCCTGGAACCTCGAAAACGTCGACCCGGATGACTTCCATGTCCCCGTCGAGGAGGGCTGGCTCGAACTCTGAGACGGGGACCGCTCGCAAGTCGCCAGCGGTCGCATACCCGGCTGCCATCGGCAGCGGCCGATCGAGTCGCTACTCCTTCCCGCGGGCTGCGACTCGCAGCTGCGGGGTAGCTTCCTCCCAGCCGTTGCCCCTGCCCGGTGGGTAGCCGCGCCCATCGCCACACTCTTCGTAGAACCGAACGTGGCAAACCCGAAGAAAATCCTTCGCTCGTCGTTCACGGGCGAGCGTGGCATGGCGCTCGTTCATGACCGCGTGAGCGAGATGGGCCATCTGTGGACGCCGAGCGGTCAAGTCGAAGCAGGGATCGACGGGACGATCGAGATCTGCGACAGGCAGGGCACGCCAACCAACTCGCTGATGCGGGTGCAGGTCAAGGCCACCGAGCGGCGCTTCACCGCCGAGACGGATGCGAACTTTACGTATCTGTGCGACGAGCGCGACCTCGACTACTGGTTGCGCGGCAACGCGCCGGTCCTGCTCGTTGTGACCCGGCCCTCCAGTAGCGAGGCGTACTGGGCCTCGATCAAGGACCGCTTCCGTACCCCCGCACAGATCGCCGCCCGCAAGCTCACCTTCGACAAGCACGCAGACCGCTTCGACAGCTCCGCCGCGACTCGCCTGGCGAAGCTTGCGATCCCGCGAGAGGCAGGCGTTCATCTCGCCGCGCCTCCGATGATGGAGACCCTCGACTCGAACCTGCTCGCCGTCGAGTTCGACGCACGCTCGTTCTTCGGCGCTGACCTTGCCTTGGCGCGCCCCAAACAGGTCTGGGAAGAACTCCGGGCCACAGGAGACACGCATCCGCCCTCCGACTGGATCATCCGGGATGGGCGTATCTGGAGCTTACGCGACCTGAACGAGCCGCTCTGGTCATCTTCTATCTGCGGGACACCGGAGCGCTACGACCTCGACGAGTGGTCCGACAGCGACGATCCGGTCACGCAGCGCTACTTCGTCGAGCTGCTGAACGCTGCCCTCGGCGAAGCCCTCCATCGGGAGGTGAGCTTCGACCGTGACAAACACATCTATTACTTCAAGCCGACGCGGAACCTGAAGCCGCGCAAGGTGGTGGTGGTCGGCGGCGCGAAGCGGCGCTCGCGGCGCACCGTCTTTCAGGCATACGAGAGCAAGACGACTCCCGGCCGCATCGCCTACTACCGCCACTCCGCCTTCGAGGGCCAGTTCCGCCGCTTCGACGGGCGCTGGTACCTGGAGATCACCCCGACCTACCGGTTCACGAGCGACGGGTTCCGACGCTCCCGCCACGAGGCCGAACGGCTGAAGAAGATCAAGGGCTTCGAGCACAACGACACCGTGCGCCGGCATGTCCTGATGTGGACCCAGTACCTGCGCGGCGCCGAAAGCCTGCTCGACGAGCGGTACCCGTTCCTCCACTTCGGCGAGCTCGTATCCTTCAAGCTCGACGTCGGGATCGACGACGCGCAGTGGCTGGCGTTCGACGAGCCCCCCAAAGACGACGACGATGCGGGGCGGCTGTTCTGATGCGCGCCGCCTTCATCCCAGAGCCGCTGCTGGAGTTCCACGCCGGAACCCATATCGACATCCGCTACGGACTCGCAAACCTCGGCCCGCTCGAACTGAAGGACGTGGCTGAGCCGCGCTCGATCCGTGTCGGCATCGTCGGCACCCCCGAGACGGTCGAGGGCGTACGCGGCTGGCTCGAAAGAGCCGCGGAGGGCGTGGAGGCACCGCTCGTTGGGCATCCGCATACCGCGCCGCCGTTTCCCGGCCTCAGCGCGGACTCGTCCTTGGCAGCAAGGCTCGTCTTCGATGCGCGCACCGAGCGGACGATCGCGAACGACGCGTTCGCCGAACTGAGCGGCAAAACGAAGCACGCGGCCACCGTAGCCTCCGTCGAGCTCTTCCTCGACGAGCTGCGCCACATCGCCGAGCGCGGCCGCGTCGACGTGATCGTCTGCGCGCTCCCGCAGAGCCTTCTCAACGTCAGCGGCGAGCCCCCCACCGCCCCTGCAGCCGCTGAAGAAGACGAGGAAGCGGCGCCCGCGGCTGAGGCCCGCTGGAAGCGGGTCGACTTCCGCCAGCTCCTGAAAGCGCAGGCGATGGAGATCGGCGTGCCGATCCAGATCGTAAAGCCGCCCACATGGGGCGGCCGCCGACGCGGCGGCGGCCGTCAGCTTCAGGACGAAGCGACGCGCGCATGGAACTTCTTCACCGCCCTCTACTACAAGTCCGGCGGCACGCTTTGGCGGCTTGCCCGCGACCCGCACGCGGTCACCTCGTGCTTCGTCGGCGTCTCCTTCTTCCGGTCGCCCAACGACGAGAACCTTCGAACGAGTGTCGCGCAGGTGTTCAACGAGCTGGGGCAGGGAGTCGTCGTCCGTGGCGGTGGGGCCCAGATCTCGAAGGACGACCGGCAGCCACATCTGAGCGCGGAGAGCGCACAAGACCTCCTCGTTCAGGCACTCCAGACCTACCGGCGGGAGCACCACACGCTTCCGGCGCGCGTCGTCGTCCACAAGACCTCGAAGTTCTCCGAGGCGGAACTCGACGGCATGACCGCCGCCCTCAACTCGGAGCGCGTGTCCACCGCCGATTTCGTCAGCGTCTTCGGCTCGCTCACCCGCCTGTTCCGCCGCGGCTCCTACCCGCCACTACGCGGCACCTTCCTCAGCCTCGACGACAACACACATGTGCTGTACACGCGTGGCAGCGTCGAGTTCTTCGAGACCTACCCCGGCGCGTACGTACCCCTCCCGCTCGGCTTCCGCTGCGACAAGACCGTCGAGACGCCGCGCTTCCTCGCCGAGGAGCTCCTCGCGCTCACAAAGCTCAACTGGAATAACACCCAGTTCGACGGGCGTGAGCCGATCACCATCCGTGCAGCACGCCAAGTCGGCGACATCCTCAAGTGGCTCGACGACGACGCGCACATCGAACCTCGGTACGGCTTTTATATGTGAGCATCGCCCCACGCGATCACCGTGGTCAACGGGCCGCGAACCTGCACGCGATCATCGGTAGCACCCGGATCTCGATCCTCGGCTGGGGGCGCGCCCGATGAGCCGGACGAGATATTGCGGACATGGGCGCTCACCGAGCTCTACCAGCAGGCCGGCTCGATCGTGCGCGACCGACGACCGCTACGCCACGCTGCTGATGCGGCACCCCCTCCGTCTGGCCTGACCCGCGCAGCGTGGCGCTGGCGGCGACACGCCGAAATCAATGGGGGACCGCGGCGCAGGGAGAACGGCCTCTTGGTGAGAGGCATTTCTATGCTCCGAACCCGACCTTCACGCGAGTCACGGCGTGCCGGCCCTCAGCGCGGGCGTAGAGCGTTGCGAGCGTTCCACCGCCCTCCACCTCGGCGCCGCCGTGCTCGGCAAGCCACGCACCGGCTTCGCCCGGCCCGAACGGCAGGAATTCGATCTTGGCCGCGCAGCGCCCTGGCCGCGCGACCGCGGGGTGGAGACGCGTTAGCGGCTCGTTGGTGGTGACGAGCAGGAGGAGCCGGAGGCCCTGGCCAATGATTCCATCGACGACGTTCAGCAGCCGGGAAAGGCCTTGGCCCGTGCGCTCCTTCGCGTCAGCGGCGAGGAGTTCGCCCGTGTCCTCGAGCACGAGCAACCGCCATTTTTCTGCGTCGTCGGGCTCGCTCAGCAGGACGTCCATGAGGTAGCTGGCGCGACCGCCGAAGAGTTGCTCGGGGTCCGTGACGTAGTGGAGCTCGCACCACGAGCGCCACTCCCATGCCAGCGCCCGGAGAGCGTGCGTCTTACCGGTGCCGGGCTCGCCGTGCCAGAGCACGAGCTTGCCTCCGTCGCTCGCCTCGAAGGACATGCCGACCAGCTCGTCGAGGGCCGCGTGGACGCCGGCCGGGTAGTTCACCCGGATGTCGCTCCACGGCGCGACGGCGACGTTGCGCGAGATCGCGTAGCCGCGCGGCCCGGATAGGGACCAGAACGAGACCGGGACGGTCCTGTCGTCCGTCGCCCCGCGTTCCGGGAACTGCTCGCGAAGCCAGCGCTCGGCCTGCTCCACCACGGGGAGGTCACGGGCCGCGACCCGCACGAGCACACCGCCGTCTCCCACCCAGACGTACGCGATGCAGTCGGACCCGAAGGTCCCGTCGAGCTCGAGGAGGGCCGTCTCGTGCTCGCGCCAGCGGGCGGTCACGATCGCGTGCGGCAGCACGGCCTCGAGCGTCGCCGTCGTCGTCGGCCAGCGCCGCATGTCCGTGTGGGCGATGCCCTCGGCAAGGACACGCGCCGAGAACTCGAGATACGCGATCGCGTCGACATCGAGGTCGTCGGTCACGGGCACGCGCGGCCACGCCGTGGCTGCGGGACGGGCGGAATCGGTTGTCGTGTCCATGGTCATGGGGTTCTTTCCAGCCGGCGCTCGGCGCCGGGAACGAAAAAGGCGACCCCCCTTTGGGGTCGCCCACGTCGATCGGTCAAGTCGGCATCACGGTGACTACCGCGGCGACCTCCCGGCGTGGGGGAAGCGGATGACGCCGGGGGCTCCGGCGTCGGCGATCGGGTTGCATAGCTCTTGCATCGAGGCGAGCACGATACCGGCGCAGACACCACGACGCAATACCCCGGGACGCGCCCCTCCGCACCGCCAGCTCAGAGGCCCGGCTCGAGATGGTTCCCGCGGCGAAGAGTCCGTAGATCTTGCTGCCTGCATCCGCTACGACGGGCATTGCCGGCGAGTTCGATGCTCGCGGAAACGCCCACGCCCGCATGGGGGGCGAGTTGAGCGAGCTTCTTGTCGGCGATCCAGACTGCGTTTCGCTCGCGGGCGATCTCGGCACGCAGCTTGTCTCGCTGCCGGCCGCGGACGAGTCGCGGAAGCCGGTGGAGCTTCACTTCGGCTTCGCCCAGTTTCCGTTCGGCGGAATCTCGTACCTTCAGCATCGCGAGCCGCTGCTGCTCGAGCAGCCTGAGCCGCGTTCGGTCGAGCTCGTTGAGTCGCGTGCGCTCGATCTCGGCACGCGCGTCGTGCCGCGGCCCGGACGGGAGCGGGCGCTGGTCGACGGCGAGCTCGCTCGATCGCCGACTCCTCGAGTGCCGGCCGAGGCGGGTGAGCGGGTCGCGGTCGTCGAGGTCGTGGAAGTGGCTCTCGTGCTCGCGCGGCGTCGCCGGTGACGTAGAGGCGGGTCTCGGTGCGGGCGCGGGAGAGGGCGACGTAGCCCCACTCCTGCAGGCGTGCCTCGCCGGCGCCGAGGACGAAGGCGCGCTCGACGGTGAGGCCCTGGGCGGCGTGGCCGGTGAGCGCGTAGGCGTGGCGGACGTTGCCGGCCTCGAGGTAGCGGGCGGCTGAGCTCGACGTCGGTCGCCGCGGTCGGTCGCGACGGTGAGCGTGCGCTGCTCGCGGTCGACGTGTTCGACGGTGCCGCGGGTGCCGTTCTTGACGCCGAGGCGCGTCGGAGTTGCGGAGGCAGACGACGCGGTCGCCGGCGGCGAACTCGCGCGTCCGCGACGGTGAGGCGCTCGCTGGCCGAGGCGGCCGTCGGTGTCCATGAGCGCGCGGGCGAGCGCGTTGAGCTCGGCGACGTCGCGGCGGCGGAGCGCGATCATGACGTTGCCGGGGAGGTCGTCGCGGGCGTGCTCCCACCAGTCGGCGAGCAGGCGCGTCTCGCGTCGTGACGGGGCTCTCGGAGACGACGAGCCGCTCGCGCTTCTCGGCGTAGGCGAGGTAGTCGCGGCCGACGCCGGCGCGGACGCGCGCGAGCGCGTCGCGCTCGAGCTCGTCGTGCTGGCGGCGGTTCTCGGTCAGCTCGACGGCGCCGTGGCGCTCGACGATGCCGGCGAAGAGGCCGCCGGCGCCGACGGCGGGGAGCTGGTGCGGGTCGCCGATCAGGATCGCCTTGCCGCCCGCCTGCTCGACCAGCTCGAGCACGGGCGCGAGGATGCGCGTCTCGGCCATGCCCGGCCTCGTCGACGACGAGCACGAGCCGGAGGCAGCCCGTCCGGCGCGCGCGTCGTCGAGCAGCCGGTGGAGCGTGGTCGACGGGATGCCGGTCTCGTCCTGGAGCTTCTCGGCGGCGACGCCGGAGGGCGCGGCGCCGAGCACCGGGATGCCGGCCTGCGCGAAGACGCTCGGCGACGGCGCGGGTGGCGGTCGTCTTGCCGGCGCCGGCGAGGCCGACGACGCAGACGACGCGGTCCGGGCTCGTGGCGACCGCGCGCAGCATCGCCTCCTGCTCGGCGGAGAGCGCGATCGGTCGGCGCGCTCGATCTCGGCGACGCGCTCGCGTCGCGGATCGACGGCGCGTCGGCGTCGCGGCCGCGCTCGACGAGCGCGAGCGCGGCGCGCTCGGCGGCGATCAGCTCGCGCGGTCGAGTAGCGGGCCGGCCGGCCCGGGCTGCGGCGCCTCGCCGACCGGCTCGACGCCGTCGGTGCCGAGTGAGCCGGGCGGCGAGCCGGCGGACGCGCTCGGCCGGGCGCGCCCTGGGCGTGCGCCTGGCCCAGGCCATCACGAGCGTCGGGGTCGGAGAACGCCGTGCTGCTTCTCGGTCAGCCCGTCGGGGCCGAGCAGCCGCGCGGCGATCTCGAGCAGCTCGTCGCGACGTCGAGCTCGCGGCTGGCGACGCGGCCGAGCACGGCGCGTCGAGCTCGCGCTCGCCGAGGCCGTGCTCGGCGGCGCGGGCGCGCCAGTCCTCGCGCAGCGCGGCGAGGTCGACGTGCTCCTTGCGCTCGCGGGTCTCGAGGGCGGCGACCTGGGCGGCGTAGAAGCCCGCCGGTCGCCGTGCTCGTTCATGTGCTCGACGACCTGCGCGCGCCGGCGTCGAGAACTCGCGCGATCACCGCCGCGCGGCACGTCGCTCGAGCTCGGCCATGCCCTTGCGCGGCGTCTCCCACTCGACGCCGAGCGAGCGGGAGAGCTCGGCGCGCAGGTGCGCCTGGTAGAGGTAGCCGGCGGCGAGCCGGTAGCGTCTTGAGGATCGCCTCGCCGTCGAGCGCGCGCCACTTGCCGTCGCTCGGGCGGCGGGCCATGTTCGCGACGATCACGTGCGTGTGCAGGTGCGGGTCCTGCGCCCGCGACTGGTGCGGTGCTGGTAGGCGGCCGCGACGAAGCCCGGCGGCGTGCTCGCGCGCGACGCCGTTGCGTGCCGCGGCGGACGACGCAGGCCTCGTCCTCGAGGTAGGCGAGCGCCGCCTGCCAGGCGGCCAGGTGCGCCTCGTTGACGGCGCGGCGGGTCTCCTCGTCGCCGAGCGCGTGCAGCAGGCTGACGCTCTTCGGCGGCGAGAAGACGAGGTCGAAGCCGGCGACCGGCGCGAGCGTCTTCGTCCTCGAGGCGCCGCTCGCCGGTCGAGCGGGTCGATCCGCTCGATCGTGATCGTCCGCGCCTTCGGGTGCCGGCGCCGCAGCTCGCTCGCCGGTCTGCGGGTGGTCGCCGCGGATCAGCCGCGCCGAGCTCGCCCTCCTCGACGACGCCCTCGAGCTCGAGCGCGGCGGCGCCGCGGCCGGTCCAGACGCCGGGCGACTCGCCGCGGCCCGCGTAGTAGTCGTCGAGCCCCGCGGCGACGGAGCGCTCGTAGTAGCCCTCCTGGCCCGGCGTCAGCTTCGCGACGCTCAGCACGACGCCACTCTAGCACTCGACCCATTTATGGGTCAAGTGCATCTGTGTCTCGCCTGCTATCGAGGTTAGTAGTCGGGCGGACGGTGCATCATGCGGTCTCGCTCGTCGTCGTCGAGGCGCTGCCCCACTGCGCTCGCAGTCGCCGGCGTGGACGAGCGCGCCGTGCTTCTCGGCGGCTTGCTCGGCTCTCGATCGGGCGAGGCAGCACTCGCAGCGGACGGCTCGCCTGCGGCGAGCTTCGCGCGCTGCTCGCTGAGCCGCGCGGCCTGCTCGCTCGGCAGGCCTGCTCGCGCCGCTCGCGCTCGGCCTCCTGCTCGGCGAGGTGCTGCTTGACCGAGGGCGGCGCGACGCGCGGGCGAGCTTGTCGAGCACGCGGCGAGTCGGCCAGCTCCTGCGGCTCGTAGATGCCTTGCCGGTCGGCGTTCGGCAGCCCGGCCGTGTCGGCGAGCCGCTGCGCGACGAGCAGGCGCAGGACGACCGCGAGCGCGGCCTCGGGCGTCCGGGCGCGCTTGAGCGCGGCGAGCGCCTGCCTCGTGCTGCTGCTTCTCGGCCTGCGCGCCGCGCGGGTAGCGGACGGTCACCTTGCCCTGCTTGTTCGTCGTCGTCGGCTGCTCGACGCAGAGCCGGTGCGCCCACGCCGCCGCCTTCCCGTAGTGGAGTCAGGACGAGCGAGCCGAGCAGCTTCACCGCGTCGGTGTCGAGCTTCGGCTGCCACCGCGCGAGCGCCGCGCCGAGGTCGAGGTTGCGCGCCCGGGCGGAGACGCGCTCCTCGTAGTGGCGCTCGCGCTCCTGGCGGCGGGCCTCCTTCTCGGCGTCGTCCGCGGCGGCTCGGCAGCGCGTTCGCTCGCGCTCCCGGCGTGCTCGCGCTCGGCCTCGCCGCTCGCGTGGGCGGCGATCTTCTGCACGAGCCGATCCGCGAGCCACTCGGGATCGGTGACGTAGCGGTGATCGCCGCGTCCGTTCGCGGCCGGGCAGTTCGAGCAGGCAGCCGAACGCGCGCGCGGCGTCGGCGTCGTCGTCGTCGAGCGCGAAGCAGTCGCGCTGCGCGCTCCTCCTCGGCCTCGCCGCGCCTGCCAGTCGTACTCGGACGCGTGCGCGATCTCGGGCAGCGCCGCGAGCGCGGCCGCGACCGCCTCCGCGTGCGCGCCGAGCTTCGCGAGCACGGCCGGCGAGCTGCGTCCTCGCGTGCGCGGCCGCGCGGGAGGATCGGCCCGTAGTAGCCGCCGACGCTGTAGGCGACCGGGTGCAGCGGCTCGCCCTCGTCGTCGTGCCACTCGGCGCGCGAGCACGTCGTCCGACGACCTCGCCCGGGTCGGCCGGGAAGCGCGCGGCGTCGTGCGGGCGCTCCGCGAGCCATGCCGCCGTCGAGGTCGGCGAGCAGCGGCTCGCGCTCCGCGATCTGGACGAGCGCCGGCGCGCAGGCGAGCGGCACCCTGCGCGCCGGCGAGCAGCTCCTGCGCCTCGTCGGGGAGGCGCAGGAGGTCGAGCCGCTCGCGCGATCAGCCGCTCGCTCTTGCCGACGAGCCTCGCCACCTTCGCCGCGTCGCCGTGCTCGTCGACGAGCCGCCGGTACGCGCGCGCCTCCTCGACCGGGCTGAGGTCGGCGCGGATCACGTTCTCGGCGACCGCGAGCGTGAGCGCGTCGCCGTCGGCCTCGCGCACCTGGGCGGGCACCTCGCGGAGCTTCGCGGCCTTCGCCGCGCGGTAGCGGCGCTCGCCGGCGATGATCGCGAAGCCGCCCTCGCCGTCGCGGCGCGAGCGTCAGCGGCGTGATGATCCCGTGCCGCTTCACCGACTCGACCAGCTCGGCCATCTGCTCGTCGTCGAACTCGCTGCGCGGGTTGTCCTCGCTCGGGCGGATCTTCGCCAGCGGAACCATGCTCAGCGTGGCGGTCATGGCTGCGTCCCTCCTTCGGTCAGTAGCTGCGAGCGCGCGGTCCTTGAGCGGCTGCGGCTCGGTCGCGCGCTCGAAGCGCGCCTCCGGCGTGCGTGCGGCCGGCGGTCGCGCGGGTCGGCTGCGACGTGGTCGACGTAGGCCGTGACGGCCTGCAGCGCGCCCCAGCGGGTGCCGCGGATGTTCGTCGAGGTCGGGCGTCGCCCGGTAGGCGGTGCGGATCGCCTCGCGCACGCGCTCGACGTTGCGCACGGCGCGCCCGCCGTTCGTCGCGATCGGGCCGCGGCTCGGGCAGCGGCACGAGCCGGGCGAGGAAGCGCTCGAACTCGGCCGCGCCCATCGCGCTCGCGGATCAGCCGCCCGCCGACCTCCTCCAACTCGTCGTAGTAGCGCCAGGCGATCCCGAGCGTGCGGCGCGCGTCGGCGAGCTTCGCCTCCACGTTCGCCGTGTGGCGCGCCTTCCAGGTGCGCTGCGCGCTCCGTCGAGCGGGAGCAGCATCCCGTTCAGGCACGCGAGCCGGAACGGCGCGACGCGAGACCGTGACGGCGAGGCCGCCGTCGTGGCCGTTGCGGAAGCAGAGCAGCGGGAGCACGTCCTCCCCCTCCGCGTCCGCCGATCCGGATCTCGCGGTCGAGCCGCATCAGCGCGTGCACGCGCGCGCCGCCGCGCGTCGCGCCCGCGCCGAGCCAGTGCGCCTCGCCCCGAGTCGGTGATCGCGTCGCAGAAGGCGAACGCGGCGCGGTTCTGCAGCGGCTCGTAGCCCTCGCCGACGACGCCGAGCACGGCGCGCGTGTCGCTGCGGACGTTCGCGACGTGCGCGCGGCACCGGCACGCGGAGCGACTGGTACTCGCGCTCGACGACGGCCTCGAGCGGGTGCTGCTCGACCGTCCAGTCCAGCCCGGCGGCGTCGATCATCGCCGCCGCGCTGTGCGCCTGCGTCCGGGCTCGACGGCGCGCACGACGTCGCCCCATCCGGCCGGGCCGCGAGCCGAACCAGAGCGGCGCGGTCGCGTCCTCGATCCGGTGGACGGGCTGTTCGATGGTCTGCATGGTTGGTCTCTCCTCTCGGTCAGGCGGCGATCGCCGCCGGTGGAGCGGGCGAAGGGTCGGCGGTGGTGACGAAGCGCTCGGGCTCCTCGAAGATCGCGAGCCCGACATGGGTCGCGAGACCCGCGCCGAGCCAGAGCGCCCGCACCTCGTCGCGGCTGACGCTCTCGTGCCGCAGGCGAAGCTCGACCACGTCGGCGAGCAGATGCGGGATCGAGGTCGCCTCGACGAGCTCGACCTGCCCAGCGATGAACTCGGCAAGCGCCTCGCGGTCGATCCGGTACTCCATGCCTCCTCCTTGCTGTTGGTTTGAGCCAACCCCCACGAGATGCGAAAGCGGCCGGTGGCCTGCCTCCCCACCCGAAGGGTGAACCTGTGTCTGCGTTCCGGAGCCTTTGCTCGGAATCGAGCGGGTGCGAGACTAGAGGCGGAGTCTTCTATCGGGGTGACCTTGAACGACGCGACGGACCACGGGGCAGAAACAGGGCCGGAAGCCGAGCTAGGTCGTGAAGCGGCTCAGAGTCTCTGGCGACTCGGACTTCGCGCAGGCGAAGTCCACGACCCTCTGACTCCGGCGTTCGCTCACGCGGCGCTCGGCGAACTTGAGCAACTTCAGCTCGGGGCTCCGGGGGTGCTGCGCGAGGTTCTGGAGGGCGCGCAGATGAGCGCGGAGCAGCTCAATGTCGAGTCGTTCCACGGGCTCATCGAGATCGTCCAGAACGCCGATGACTTGCATGCGTCTGAGGTTCGGGTCGCGATCCGGAGATCAGGGAAGCATGGCCGACTCTTGATCGCCCACAACGGAGAGCGGGTGCATCTGCATCACGTGATCGCGATGACCCTCGCCTTCGTCTCAACAAAGCGTGACGACCCCCGTGCAAAAGGCCGCTTCGGGATCGGGCTAAAGACCCTTGGGCGCCTCGGCGACAGCCTCACCGTTCACTGTGCGCCCTATGACTTCGCGATCACCGGGAACCACGTGCGACCCGCGCAGCGTGCGCGGTCGATTCCTGCTTTCTACAACTCGGCTTCGACCGAGACGCTGCTCGAACTTCGGTTGCGGGAGGGTTTCGATGCCGACGAATTCCAGACCTGGTTCGCCTCGCTCGGCTCCGAGTCACTGGTCTTTCTAGACACAGTGCGTTCTCTTCGGCTCGTCTCGATCGGGCGTCGGAAGGCCCTGATCAATCACCGGCTCGCCGAGGTCACGACCGAAACGCTCACTCTGCCCGGAATCAAGGAGTCATGTCGACGCACGACACTCCGCGCGCCACGAAGCAGTCGCTCCTGGCAGCGGTACGAGATCGAGCGGAGGATGCCGCCGAGCCTTCACCGCCGGTACAAGGCGCGAGAGGACACGACGCCGATCGCCGTCGCCGTGCCCGCTCAGAGCGATCCAGGCCAGATCTACGCAGGGCTGCCGTTGGGCGTGGGAACTCAGCTTCCGCTCAGCGTCAACGCGCAGTTCGATATCGACGTCGCTCGGCGCGGGATTCAACATGAGCCCCTGAATGCGTGGCTGTTCGAGCGCCTCGCGGAGCTGACCGCATCTGTCGCGCTCGAGCGGCTTGCAAACAACCCCGCGACAGCATGGAGAGCTATCCCGCAGCGGGCGGAGCAAGCCTTCTCCGCCGATGCATGGGTCGCGGACCGCATAGCCGAACTCGTCGGGTCGGTACAAGCACGCGTACGCCGCAGCTTCCGGATCAGCATCACTGGAGAGGAACGGCGGCTGCGGACCCTCGCGTACGAGGCAGAGGCGGTAGATGGACTTCTAACGCAGAAGGAAATCGGCGGCCTTCGACCGGGTCTGACGCTGCTTCCGCGGTCCGCGCGAGATCCCGAGGGGCGCTGGCGGAGGATCCTCGGCGAGATCGGAGGGGCAAGCTTGGTCGACGTCGAGGAGAGCCTTAGGCTCCTCGACTGGGAAGACGACGACCTTGGCCCGCGCGACGTACGCTGGTTCATCAAGCTTGCCCGCGCGGCGATCGAGGCCGACCTCGGCAACACCCTCTGGTCGCTGCGATCGGTGGTCGCGGCCAATGGCAATCGAATCGTCCCGCCGATGGCCGACGTCGAGGGCGAACTGCTCCTTCGCTCGGCTCACGACGACTCGCTCGCTGCCCGCATCGGGCTGGCACACGTAATCGATCCCGTCTACCTCTCTCGCTGGACCGATGCGGTCGTAGTCAGGCAATGGCTCGAGCAGAACGAAATGCTCAGGGACGCTCCTGATCCTGAGAGCACGCTCCGAGCGCTCGCCTCGCGTGACGACGAAGACGAACCGCTTCGCATCGATGACGACGAGCTTCGCCTCATGCGCGACGCATTCGCCGCGCTCGACCAGCGCATACAGCAGGAGTTCGGGTCAGCGGTCGGCCGGGTGATCGCGGTCGACGTCCAGGGTTGGGATGGCTCGAAGCGCGTTACGCGCGTGGGACGTCCCGCGGACTCTTACTTGCCGGCGTCGATCGAGGATCGTCGAGATGGGTGGAGCAAGGCAGCCGGTCGGGCGCCGGGGCTGGGTTGGATACATCCTCGCTACGAAGATGTCCTTCGTCGACCGGGCAGGCGGCGGGCCGGTTCCGGCGCTCCGAGGCCGCTCGCGGCTCGCGCGTTCTTCGGCCTCCTCGGTGCCGAGGCGGCGCCAAGGCTTGTCGCGCCGAGCCGCGTGGAGACGCGCTACGGCGATCCGGCGAGCCCGATCGAGCCGCACCTGCTCGCGCGGCCCCAGATCGAGGCGCTCCGGGGATTGGAGCGCCACGCCACTCATCTCAAAGGAGACCGACTTTCGCCCGACCTGCACGCGGCGCTCAAGGATCTACAGCGCGAACGCGGGCTGCGCGCCCGCCGCGAGCGGGCTCGCGCTCTGCTGTCGACGCTTGAGCGGGAGTGGGACCGTCTGTATGCGCCGCACACCCAGGCGGACGCCGTCTGGTCGTACGGGAGTTGGCACCGCGCAGGAACGATCCCGGCGTCCTGGCTTGCCGAGGCCATGGACGAGCCCTGGCTCACAAGCGAGGACGGCAAGAAGAAGGCGCCGCGCGACCTGGCGGTACGGACGCCGGCGACCGAGGCGATCCTCGGCGACGACCGGAGTTCCTTCGCATACGAACTCGATGAGGGAGACGCTCCCTCGCCGGCCGTGCGAGCGCTCCGAATCGAGACCGACCCTCAGGTGAGCGAGATGGTCGAGCAGCTCGCGACCCTGCGTGACCACGGCGGCCCGCTTGATGAACGGATGCTGATGCTGCGGTACGCGGCCATTGCTGCGGCCTGCAAGAAGAGGGAGCCGTCGCCCGACGACATGGTCGGTGACTTGCCGATGCGGAAACTCCGGGCCCGCTTCGGCACCCACCGTACTAAGCCCGGCCTGGTCTACGCGAACGGCCGCTGGCTGCCACCTTCCGCAGTCTTCCTCGGCGCGCCGATCTTCGGCGGTCGCCGACCGTTCGTCTCGGAGCGCTCCGCGGCCGAGCGGCTTTGGCGCGCCCTACGAATCGTTCCGCCCTCCGTCAGCGATTGCATCGATGTACTGGCTGAGATCGCTCGAGGAACCCCCGATGAGGAGGACGAGCAGATCCTCGTCAACGTCTACCTCTACCTTGAGGCGCATGTTGCGGAGGCCTCGAGCCGGGAGCTGGCTCGCTTGCGGAATCTTCCCCTTCGGACCGGCGTCGGGTGGCAGACCGATCGCCCTATCTATGTCATAGCGGATGAGGACGTCGGGAATGCGCTGTCGTCTCGCCTTGCGGTTTGGAGGCTTTCCGTCGCACCGCCGGCAGTGCCCCGTTTGATCGGCGCCGCCGCTGCCTTGCTCCTTACGGAGGGCGACTTCGACGCCGTCGTTCACGAGCAAGCGTTCGTCGGTGGCGCAACCCTAGAGCGACGGTTCGGTGCAGCCGTCGAACTCTTGCGCGACTGGCTGACGAGACACGATCCAAAGCTCTTCGAAGCGTGTTCGACGCCTTGGGAGGAACTTGCACGCGCCCGAATCGCGCTCGATCCGCACCTGCAGATTGAGCTTCGGCTGAACCGTCGAGCGCCAGTGTCCGTTCCCGCCCGCGCCCACTTGACGCGAACGCCGCTCACGTTCTACTTCGCTGACGCGGAGGCGGCCGGTGAAGACGACGCCGGCGGCCGGGTGATCGCCGCCCTCTTTACTGAGGGGGATCGGGACAAGCTCGCACTTGCGTGGAGCCGTTCATGGGATAGGGCGGCGAAGGGGGAGAGGGGAGCGGTTACGCTCGTCCAGGACAGCGCCGACGGAGAAGCCCTCACGTCCTTGTTCGAGCAAGCAAAGAGCTCGACGCCGGTCGAGAAGCGCGCGAAGACCGAGCGGGATCTCGTGACGACGAGAGCTGGCGCGACCACGGAGCGCTTGCTCCCGGCGAGACGGCTGAAGCAGATCGAGGATCTCAGCGAGAAAGTCGTAGGCGTGACTGATGGCAGCAACGGGGCCGAGGGCAAGAAGAGCCGTCGGCGCGGCCTAAGGGACGACGTTCCAGCGGGCAAGCCGATCGCTGGCTCGAGGCCGGCACCCCGGACCGCGCCATTGGCCTACTCCGATGAGGAGAGGGAGGATCTCGCCCTCCAAGTGCTGCAGCTCGCAATCAACGGCGACTCCGCCGGGCTGCGCGACTATCGTCATCTGCGCGGCGTCGGCGCAGACGCGCTCGACAAGCTTCGCCGCTACTTCGAACTCAAGGCCACCTATGGGCCACTACCGGACGACATCACCCTCACGGCGAACGAGGCCGAGCGCGCGTTTTTGGAGGGGGACAAGTTCTTTCTCGCTGTCGTTGCCGGCCTCGAGGAAGGCTACGACACGGTGGTGAAGATCTTTCCGAATCCGCTCCGAACGCTCGAGTTCAAGCCGAGCACGTCTGTGACGCTTGCCGGGATCACGGGCCGCCGGTCGGCTCTGGAGGTGCGGTTCCCCTCGCACGGCGTGGAAGCGCCGGCCACGAAAGTCACTGATTGACGCAGATGCGGGCGAGTGCCCTTGTGTCATCGGGCTTCAGACGCACGTACCGGTCCAATGGGGTGCTACACGGCGGCGTTGTCGGCCGGCAGCCGGCCGGTCTCGCGCGCCCACCGCTCGACGCTGCTCCAGCGCCAGACGGCCGAGCGGCCGAGCATGCCAAGCGGCCTCGGGAAGCCGGATCCGGATGCGAGCACGTAAACCCGCTGGGGCGAGATCGCGAGCCGCTTCGCAATGTCGGTAGCGATCACGAGATCGGTTCGCGAATCGACCTGCACCATAGCCAGGCTAGCCTCGCTGTTGGCTCAAAGCAACAACGGCGTCCCCGAACAAGACGCCGACCGAGGGCGCCGCGGTCAGACCTTCGGCGGCGTCATCCATGCCGCTTCTGCCGCCAGGCGCTTTGTGATTGTTTGCCGCGGCTATTTGACCAGAAGTTGACCACGGCAGCGCCCCGGCAGGTCGCAGTTCGGAGCGCGGGCGCGCGACGAACGAGCTGCCGCGGCCGTGCTCCCCTCGCGGCCCAACGCTAGGCGGCTCGTGTCACCGTGAATGCGTCGCGATGCTCGTGCCACAGCTGCGCGAGCTCTTCCCGCGCGCTGCCGTGTACGACCAGGCTCGTCAGATGGATGTAGCTGAAGAAGGCGATGAAGAGCGCCTGCGGGATGAAACGCGTCGAGACGCCGACGTCGTAGGTAATGCCATCCTCGCTCGCGTTTGCCACGGCACCGCCCAAGCTCAAGAACGAGTGGTGGACAATGAGGTTCGCGTGACGGTGCAAGAGTGCGTCGACCTGGAGCAGGAGCCGCCGGTGGCCTTCCAGCTCCGGAAACTCCGACTCGACTGCGCGCCGCAGCTTGTCCATGCTCAGCTTCGTCCAAGGTCCAGAGCCAAACTCCTGACGTAGCCGGTCGCGTTCCGCCCGGTTGATCGGCTCCTCGTTTGGCGCATCCAGCCCGAATCTGCTCAGCTCCCCCTGGTAGGCGGCAATGGTCATGCGGCGATGGTCGTTGAGCTGCCGAGGCGCCTGCTCAGGATTGAGCTTGATCCAGTGTGCGACAAGCATGTCCTCGTACAGCGAGCGGCCGAGCATGAACGCCTGGGCGCCGTAACCGACGTAGGCGAGCCGCAGTACACCCTGGTAGGTCTTCGAGCCGCGGGCATACGTCGCGACGATCAGACGGTCCGCAGGCACGGATGCCGCAGACCGGCTGGGTCGGTGCGAGCGGGCGAACTCGTACAGAGCGTCGCAGGCGGCGAACTGCGGCTCGAACGCAGACACGATCTCCGGCCGGATGTCGCCTCCTGATGTCGTTTCGCAAATCACGCAGCCAGCATCGCTACGTCGAGGCGAGTGCGTGCACGAGCCGTTCGAGATCGTCGAGCGCCTGCTCCGCCTCTTTGCGCGTCACGACGAGAGCCTGCCCGACTCGTTGGCGAGCCGCGGGCACGCGCTGGAGGTACTGGTCGTCGATCAGCCCCTGGCGGTGAACGAGCACGTGCCGCTGTTGGAATGTCACGAGCAGGCGCGCCCACGTCTTGCTGTTGACCAGTGCGGAGAGCCGCAGTCCCGCATGCTGATCGAAGAGATCGTCAGCATCGTCCAGCCGCTGGAACACGCCGCGTCCCGCCTTCCGCAGCGGGTCGACGTGAGTCGATACTCGCTCCTCGAGCTGGTTCCGGGCGAAGACCTCGAAGAGGGTGACGACGCGCTTGATCGTGTCGGCGGCGACGTTGCCGAAGACACCTGCGGCACGCGCCTGCTCACGCGCGTCCTCGGGGAGGAGATCCTCCAGGCCAAGGGCGGTGCGTGCTGCCTCGATCGCCTCGATGACGGTCGCAAGCGCTGCGCGCGGGCCGCAGACTGGGCAGAAGGCGCTCGCCCCGTAGACAGCGTAAGTCGTTGAGCAGTTGCTGCAGGTGATCGTTCGTCGCACCTTCTCCTCGACGTATTCGGGCAGCACCCTGATTGGGGGCGGCGCTCCGGTAGCGACGCTGATCTCGATGCCGAACATGCCGCCACCCGTTCGGCGTGGCCGCGAGCCGAACGACTGCCAGAGCGTGTCCGTGAACGCCCCGTGCACGTATTGCTCGGCCAGCGCGTTGATCGCGGCCCCGACCCGCTCTTGCTGATCCGGTGTCATAAAGTCGTTGGCATCTTCGGGCTGCTCGCCGCAGTACGGGCACGTGACTCGTGGGTCGTCGGGGAGCGCCTCCCACTCGTCGGCGTTCATCTTGAACGGCTGCTCACAGGCGCGGCACTCGCGGCCGAAGAAGCCGTCGCCGTCGACCGGAAGCGAAAGGCTCGCCTGAAACCCCTCCTCGGTCGCTTCGATGTCGGAGAGTCCATCGGGAAGGCGGTCTTGCCAGCTCACGATCTGATTGAAGCAGTAGCTTCAGATGGGGCGTCGATCGCGATCACGTTTCCTTTAGAAGGGGCTCGAGGTTTTCTTGCTAGCGCGGCCAGGCGGTTTGCGGTCCGCTGCGTGGCCGAAGCGGCCCGCTCCCTACGTGTTCTCGACCTCCCACACTTGCCGCTCGTCGGCGAAGACAACGATGCGGCTGTCGTATGCCTCGCCCGGGTTCGCCTCGTTCAGCTTCAGGATCTCGTCGATGGCAGCGAAGATGCAATCGGGCGTGACGAAGCTCGGTCATCATCTGCTCGCGCAAGTGTGGCGGCACGGTCACACCGCGTCCGCCGCGGCTGGCTTCAAGGAAGAGCGTCGACGATCCAGGGGGGCGGGCAACTCGGACGCTGACACCATCCCGGCTCGAGGCCTGCTCGAGCCGCGGCAGGTGAAGCGAGAAGAAGAGATCGATCGACCCCGAGATGACATCGGCGACATCCTCGGGCGCGAGCGGGAAGATCGCAAAGGGAGCCAGCGAGCTGAAGCTGTGGTGGCGGTCGCGCATGCGCCGCAGCGAGGACATCCAGTCGAGGATCTCGGGTTCCTCTCCTGGCCAGCCAACCTCGGCCCGCATCTTCGCGAAGCGCTCAGTGAAGTCATCAACGTCGCCGCGGCCCCACACGCGGTAATCGACGGCGCCGACGAGTAGGCACGGGTGCGGGAGGATCCAATCGAATCCCACCGCCTTGGCCCGCTGAATCAGACCGGGTAGCGCAGATGAGAACGTCTCGTAGCGCGCCGGTACCGACGTCACTCGCAGCATGCCGCCGTCGCTGCCGCCGGTCGGGTCGAGGTGCGTTCGCAGTAGCTCGGTCGCCCTGTCGAGCCGTCGCAGCTGCGCCTCGTCGTGAGACGTCCCCGCCTTGACTTCGTAGATCGTCACTTCGACCTGACTGCCGGCTTCTCGAATGGCGGTCAGGTCGCCATGACGCAGACAGTTGGTCATGTCGTTGTGGATTGCGAACTGCCCCTCCTCCTCCCAGAGGTTGGCGAGCGCCGTCAGCTCGGCGTCGCGACCGATACCTGAGGCCAAACGACCAACGCGTTCGCCCTTGCCGAGCACCGTGAAGGCGCGGCGGTCGTAGCGCAGCGCTCGCCAGGCGATGCCATCGCCGACGGCGCGGACTAGATGGTGTACGGCCTTCAGGGTCGCCTCCTGGTTGACGACGCGGTCGAGCAGCGCCTGCTGCTCCTGAATGGCCTCGATCGGCTTCGGTTCCTCGCGCGCGAGTTCCCGGATCCGGCGGCGGATCTCCATCCGCTGCGCGATGGCCTCGTCAGCGGCCTCTTGGTAAGCGATGAGGTGCGCCAGCGCGCTGCGGTGCAGCCCGACATAGTCCTGCGGCTTCCGCGCCGCCTGCAACTGCGTGATGAACTCGACGATCTTGTCGCGCGCCTTCCTGTAGATCGGTTCGTTCAGGAGCCGCTCTTCGGCGACAAGCTGAAACGGGCTCGGCTGGAACGACACGCGAGTGAACGGGTCAAGTCTTGCATGTCGCGTCACGCCGCCGCGACCGCGCGACGGGGCGCGGCTCACCGGCTCGCGGCGAAGGACACCGCGGAAGACGGCATGCCCGCGCAGCGGGGCGATGGAGCTAGCCGAACTCGAACCGTCGACCTCCTGGGGGTGATCCAGTCGGACGCCCACCGGTGCCTGGTGTAGCTACACGGTGAAGACCTTCATCACCTCGTCGCCGTAGTGGTTGATGACCTTCACCGCGATCTTGCCGGTCTCGGGCGGCCGGGAACGGGCGGCTCACCGTCGTGTAGAGCGTCGCCCAGGCCGCCTCGTCGATGTCGGCGCGCAGGGCTCTGCGGAGCTGTGTCGTACGGGTCGTCGGCGCCGGTGAAGTACGCGTGGCGGACGAAGAAGCTCTCGCCGTTGTAGTTCGGTGTCGATGAACCAGCAGGCGATGTCGTCGGTCGATGCTCGAGCGGACCTGGCCCGTGGTCGGGTCGTAGACGTCGACGCCGCGGATCTCGACCTGAACGATGGCCGTCCTCCGGCCGGCGGATCTCGACGTCGGGCTCGCCGAAGACCATGAACAGATTGCCGGCGCCGGTCTTCTTCAGAAGCTCGTCGCCCATCGCGAGGTCGGGGTTCATGCGCGCAAGCAGGACCTGGAGTTTGCCGAGCTTGCGCTCGCCCGCGGCGACCGCCCAGCCCGAACCATCGATCGGCTGGAACTCCTGCGCGATCTCACCCGCGTTCGCGTCGAAGGCGAAGCCGCACACGAGCAGCAGGTCGGCGCCCGCGCCCTTGCTCGCCTCCTTCGCGGCCTCGCGCACCTGGTCGGCATCCGACGGTGCCGTACTCCGGACCGATGCTGACGGCGACCGTCCTGCTCCGCGCCGTCCGCGTCGGTGAACGCGCCACGCCCTGGACCCAGGCGCCGGGGTACGGATCGAGCCAGTCGAAGTCGAGGTGCTCGTCCTTCACGGTGTTCTGGACGCCGGCCTTGCGAAGGTTGTCGAGGATCGTCGGTGACGAAGCGCTGCTCGCCGACTCCGCAACGTCCGCGGGCGCGGCGGTCCTCGGCCGTCGAGCGTCCGGTGAGGCGACAGGCTCTCGACCGTGAACGGCCCGTGACGCGCACCTTCTTGCGGTCCTCGTACGGCTGGTCGAACAGCGTCTCCGGTCTCGGCGTGCCGAGCGATCGCCGCGTCGATCTCCTCGCGGCTCATGCCCTCGTGGATGTCCGGGTTCTGCGCGATCGACTTCAGCGTCACGTGCGGCACGCGCTTGTAGACGAAGCCCTGCGAACGTCGCCGTCGGCTGGTCGACGGCATCTGCCGGTCAGCTCGGCCTCCTTCGGAGCCCTCGGACGAGTCGGCGAGCAGGTAGTACGGGTACTTGCGCCATCAGGCGCGTGCGCGCGAGCGCGAGCGCGACGCGGCAGGTGTCGATCGTGATCCAGCGCCGACCCCACTGCTCCGCGACGTAGCGCCGTCGTGCCGGTGCCACACGTCGGGTCGAGCACGAGATCGCCAGGGTCAGTACGTCATGAGGAGGCAGCGCTCGACGACCTTCGGATTGGTTTGAACGACGTAGATCTTGCGCTCACCGAAGCCCGCTACTCCTGTGTCGTCCCAGATGTTTGTGAGTGGGGACGCTGGGAAGTCGTCGATGTACCGGATGTACCGAAGGGTGTTCCCGGCTACGGCCGATTCGTTCGGCTGACTGCGAGCCGCGCCATACCCGCTTCGTTCGTCTTCCACCGCTCCTGCATGGTCGGTCGAAACTCGCGCCCGTCGAACGGCACGGCGAACCATGAAGCCGCGCCTTCGCCCTTCTGGCGCCCGACGCTCTGACTTGTCAGAGGGCTCGATTCGGAACGGACGCGACCCGGGCGGAAGTCGAGCGACATCTCGACGCTCGTCGCGGGTGATACGACGCGTCGACCCATCGGCCAAGTCGAAGCAGGTCGTACGCATCGGCACCGTCTCCGCCGACCTCCTTGGGTCGATAGAGCGCGCGGTACTTCACGTTCGACGATCCTTCGCGATACCAGAGGAGATAGTCGGCCGTGCCTGCGAGAGACTCGCCCGTTGCGCCAGCTGTCTTCCTGAACGTGATCAGGCGAGACGAAGTTCTCGGCTCCGAATACCTCGTCGAGCAGCGCAGCGGACGAGGTGGACGTTCTCGTCGCCGATCTGGACGAAGATCGAGCCCGTCTCGGTGAGCAGTCGCGCGCGACGACCAGCCGATCGCGCAGGTACGTCAGATAGGAGTGGATGCCGAGCTCCCAGGTGTCGCGGAACGCCCGGACCTGCTCGGGCTGGCGGGTGACGTCCTGAGCCTTGCCGTCCGTGACGTCGCGCTTGCGGGTCGAGACCTGCCAGTTCGAGCCGAACTTGATGCCGTACGGCGGGTCGATGTAGATCGTCTGGACCTTGCCCTTGAGGCCTTCCTTCTCGGCGAGGCTCGTCATCACGAGCAGCGAGTCGCCGAGGATCATCCGGTTCGACCAGTTCTGCTCGTGCTGGTAGAAGTCGACGAGTTCCTCGAACGGCGATGCCGTTGAAGTCGTCGAAGAGCGTCAGCTCGGGCTCCGGCTCGCCGGCGGCCGCCGTCTGGCGCAGGTTCTCGATGAGCACCCGCGGGTGGATCTTCTCCTGGATGTAGATCGGGACGGCCGGCACCTCGAGGTCGGCCGCGTCCTGCTCGTCCTTGCCCTTCCAGACGAGCTGCGGGTCGAGGCTCGGGTCACGCGGGTACAGCATCGCCTTCGGCGTGCGCTCGTCGTCGGCGAGCATGGCGCGCAGCTCGTTCGTGGGGATGTTGGATCGTTTGTCCTTGTGACGGATCGGCTCGACCGGCGTCGGCCCCGACTTGGTTGCTCGCTTCCGCGGGCTCACGCAGCGAGCTCCTCATGCGAGGAGAGGTGGGTGCGAATTGCGTTCTCTGCATTCCAGGGATCGGTGATCTCGATGAAGTCCCAGCGGCCAAACCGGCCGAGGGCGTTCACGCCGGGAACCCACTGTTCCCGGGCAGTCGCAACGCGCTCGACCTTGTCGGGGCGCGCCTGTCCGGTGACCTCGATCACGAGGTTGAGGAGGTCGTCGTCGTGTCCGTCATCAACTTTGACGATGAAGTCGGGGACGTATGCGCGCGACTCTGCGTCGAATGTGTACCGAATCGTGAAACCAAGCCCTTGGTTCTTCACGTAGGCGCGCACCTCGGGCATGCCTTCGAGCCGACTAGCGAGGACGTGCTCCCAGTTCGAGTCGCCCGTGACGTACTCGACGTGACATTTCTCCGGGTCCGTGACCATGACGGGCTTGGACGTGTCGAAGTCGATCTCCGCCGTCGAGCCCTCGGGATCGGCTGCGTCGGGGATCGCGATGAGCCGAGGCGCGCTCCGATCGGCGGACAGGATCCCACGCACGATCCGCTCGACCGCCTCACTCGCTTTCTCGTGAAGGAGGAGCAGCTGCGGGAAGACGCGATCGTGCAGGGTCAGGGAAGTCTGCATCCAATCGCGCGTCGCTTCTACGAGCTGAGGGAAAAGCCACGGACGGTCCGAGAAGTACCGGGCGCCGAGCTCGCGGGCAAGTGCATACGCGATCTCCTGCTCTCGGCGCGCCTTCAGCCCTTCGAGGTCGTGAATGTCGTGCTCGCCGATGATTCCGGCCACCTCGGTCTCCGTAGGGACGTCCTGCGTCGAGAGCACGAG
Source organism: uncultured Thermoleophilia bacterium (assembly GCA_963716435.1). GTDB lineage: Bacteria > Actinomycetota > Thermoleophilia > Gaiellales > Gaiellaceae > CAVRUF01. Next base: position 1,028,081 of record OY970312.1, on the reverse strand, counting down.
CCGATGCTCCTCGCCGAAGCTCCAGCCAATCCGCTCACCGTCGAGCTCGTAGCGGTAACCGACGATGTGGGGGAAGCGAATCTCGCATGCCGCCCGCTCCGGCAGCGCGCGCACCCGAGTCATGACCGGCGCCGGTCGCGGATCCGTTGCCGAGCCTGATGTCGGAATGAAGCTGAACGGCACGCCGTAGACCTCTGCGTACTCAGGCGTCAAGAGTCCATCGTCGTTGGGCACGTAGCTCGTCCGTCGTAGACCTCGGCCGACGACCTGCTCGCAAAGGAGCTGCGTCCCGAAGGCGCGGACGCCCAGGATGTGGGTGACAGTGTTCGCGTCCCAGCCCTCGGTGAGCATCGAGACGGAGACGACGCACCGCACGTGCTCGCCGAGCTTGCCGGGCTTGCCGACCGTGTTCATTACCTCCCGCAACAGATCCTCGTCGGTGAGCGCGTCGGCGTCACGGCCGGGATAGCGGGTGCGGTAGTCGCGCTTGAACTCCTCGATCTCGCCGGCCGCGATCGCCTTGAAGTCCGCGCTCATCCCCTCCCCCGACTCGAGCTGCCGCGAGTCGATCAAGATCGTCCGCGGGCGATGGATGAACGCTCCGCCTTCCTCGTTCGAGAGAAGCGGCAGCTCGCCCGGCACGACGACCCGACTTCCGTCGTCGAGCTGCTTCTCCCAACCAGCGACGTAGTCGTAGACGAGCTTGGAGACGCTCGTGTTGTTGCACACGACGATGAAGACGGGCGGCGTGGTGCCGCGCCGCGCGGCCTGCTCGCGCTTCTCCCAATCCTGGTACGACTTTTCGTAGTTGCCGTACAGCGCGTGCAGCGCCGCCTCCAACTCGGCAGGGAGTCGCGGCGGCTCGGGCGGACGCGTCCTTCACTCGCTTCTTCGGAAGCTCGTTCCGAATCTTGGGCCACAGGTTCCGAAAGGTCGGTCCCGCCTTGTCCACAACGTCGTCGGCGACAGGGACGCGCGGGATCTTCACGATCCCCGCCTCGATCGCGTCGATCAACGAGAAGTCGCTGACGACCCAGCCGAAAAGCGTTCCCTCGGGCCAGCCCGGAGCCGCGCAGGAAGAACGGCGTAGCGGAGAGGTCGTACACGACCTTGACGCCGAGCTTGCGAGTGACCGCCTGAAGGCCGGTCGCCCAGACCCGCGCCTCGCGGTCGCGCTGCTCCGCCTCTTTGCGTTCATCTCCCTTGAGCGCTTCCTCCTCGCCGCCCACGCGGTGCATGTAGCAGTGGTGCGCCTCGTCGTTGAAGACGAGGATCTGTCGTTTCGTGCCGAGGCCGCGGCAGACCCGGCGCACCATCTGATCCGGCGTTTCCACGAACGGGTTCTCGCCTCCGCGCGTGAGCAGCTCCTTCGTCGTCTTCGACGCGACCTGCGCCTCGCGCAGCTGGAAGGCGTGGAAGTTCGTGATGACGATCCGGGCCTGGCGCAAGCGCTCGATGTCGGCGCTCGGGGCGATATCGCGCGCTCGGTAGTAGTTCTCGGGATCCTCAGGCAACAGGACGCGGAGCCGATCACGGATCGTGATCCCGGGCGTCGACGACGAGGAAGGCGTCGGAGAACCGCGCATCCTGCGGATTGGCCTGCTTGTTCAGCGTCTGCCAGGCGATCAGCATCGCCATCACGACCGTCTTGCCACTTCCAGTCGCCATCTTGAAAGCCACCCGGTAGAGCCCAGGGTTTTGGTCGTCGGCCAGCCTGCGCAGCTCATTTTCGATCCACGCGTCCCCCTGCTTGGTCGCACACTCGGTCAGATAGATCGCCGTCTCGAGCGCCTCGACCTGGCAGAAGAACAACGGCCGCTCCCGGGTCTCGTCCGTCCAGTACTCGAGCAGGCGCCGGGTGGTCGGCGTCACACCGGGCCAGTTGAGGTTGCGCCAGTCGGTGACACGCTCACGGATCTGGTTGATCAGCCGGTTCTCCTCGATCCGATCGCGCGTCCACTGCGTCTCGAGCTCGAGCTGCTTACCGCGAACCTTCGAGGCCGGGATCGGCATGAAGTACGAGCTCAGCCGGCGCCCTTCGACGATCTCGTTCGTGATCCCTGTGTCCCCGAAGCGCCAGTGCCGCGCAGGCTCGCGAAACGGCGAGTTCAGAATCGGGTTCTCGATGACTACGTCAGGCATGGCCCGAAGCATCGTACGAGAGGGGCACATTGCTGGCTATCGGATCGAGGCACATGCGCGCCCGATCCAGCTCCATCCGGCGGCCCGGGCAGAGTTCCGAGCGAATGAGTGAATCTGGGCTAGTTGCAGCTCCGCAGCATCCCGAGATCGGGCGCCGAAGCCTGATCGCCTGGCCGGGCTACCGGTCCGGGCTGGTTCTCGCCTCGTTCGACCGTCGGGTCGTGGGCGCGATCGCAAAGCCGCTCGCGCATGCGGTGCTCGACCAGAGCCTCGTCTCTGAAGCGCTCAAGGCTGGTATGGGGGTTGTTCTGCCGGCACAGGCTTGGCGAAACCAGCTCCCAGTCGATCATCCGAAGCGCGGCGGCGCCTTTGCGCGCCTCAAGGTTCATCGTCCCGGTGTTCAACTTGTTGCGGACGGAGATCCTCTCCGGGCAGCCTTTGCCGAGCGCTACGCGGCCGATCATCTCGCCGCAGAGATCGAGGGCGGAGCGACGATCCTGACAACTCCCGGTCATGTGCTCGAGACCGAAGGGCGGGCCGGACGCAAGAACGATCTGCTTCTCGCTCGCTTAGCTGCAACGGAGTTCGCGGATCGCCGGGCATGGGCTGCGGCGGCTGGGGAGATTGGGAGGCGCGAACTCTACGCGACCATCATCGTGCAGGGACGCCATGCCGCCGTTCCCGGTGTGATCGACTGGCTCGTGGCGGCCTACGCCGAGCTCGACGGCGTGACGGGCTACTGGATCATCGCCGCGAACACCTCGCAGAGTGGACGCCAGCTCGCCGGCTATGCGCGTCTCGCGCTACGCCTCCAGCGGCTTACCGGGCGGCCTGCGGCAGTCTCGTGCGTGGGTGACGGGCACCTCGCCATGCTCGCCAGCGGCGTCGCCGCAACCTGCGCTGGTCTCCACGGAATGTCCTTCCGCCACCCCCCGGCGGAACTTCCCGAGCGCGACGACGAGGAGACGGGCCTCGGTGTACACACCTACCACCCTGCGGTCCTGGGCAACGCAGGGCCGCTAGGCGCCACCGGTGAGGCGATACGGCGCGCGCTCTTCCTGAATCGCCCCTGCCCGTGTGGGCATCATCCCGAAGCCGAGCCGCCGGTCGGCACGAAGCAGATCGTCGCGCACAACTGTTGGGCGGTCGGAACTGATGCTCGCGAGTTCGCGCTCCCCGATGTCGCGGCCGCTGAGATACGACTCGCGACCCGAGCAGGACAGGCAGCGCGCGAGCGCGCGATTCTCAAGATGTCCAAGCTCCGGACAGGCTTCGACACTATCCCTCGGGAAGCGACGAGGCTGCGAGACGCAGACGCGGACGTCGCGACCGACGAGCGGAACTCAGCCGGCCAGCTCAAGCGCCTTCAAGGTCGCCCACTCGCTCATGGTGCGGCCCTCCAGAACTGCGGCTCGCTCCCAACTAAGCGCGGACGCCAGAAGCATCGCATCGAGGCGCGCCGCCCCGCCATCCGCACCGATCCGCTCAGTCAGACGCATCGGCAGTGCAATGAGTCGCGGTAGCGATCGAGACGTGCCTCGGTCGTGACTCGATAACGCACACAGGTAGGCGCTAAGCGACTCAGACAGCTCGATCGTCACGCTCGCACGCGCAGCCTCGGCATCGAGTCTCGCCGAAATCTCGTCGAAGCCGCGCGCCGAAAGATCGTCGGCAAGAAGCGACCGCTCGACGACGACGACCGACGCCAACTCCACAGAGACACCAAGCTCGACCGCCGCCGCCGCGAGTGATCTCAGACAGCCCTGATCGTCGACCGGCCATGGCTCACAGCGCTCAGACGGGCGCGCGGTGGGAGCCGGAGCCTCGAAGCCGGGATCGCGCCGCGCCTCCACAGCCTCTTCGACTCGGTCACCGGCGACGAGCCGCAGGAACCCCGAATCGTTCTCGGCTATCTGTCTCATTAGAATCTATTTCTAACATGACTGTCGGCCAGCAACGCGGCCCGAAGCCTCTGACCGCCCGCGACTGGATCTTTGGATCGCGGCCTCGACGGCTCGCGCTCCATTTCGTCTTGAACGCCACACCTTCGAAGAAGGGATGGTCGAAATCCGATATCGCTGAGAGCTGCGGCGTGAGCAAGAACGGCGGTGCGGACGACCACATCCGCGGTCTCGTCGCTCTCGGCTTGCTCAGCGAGGAGGGCGGCCGTTACTGGCCGGGCGACCCAGCAACCGCGCTAGGTGGGCGCGTCGCCGAGCTCATCGACGAGCTCGAGCGCGTGCCGGACCAGCGGATCGAGAAGCTTCTGCGCACACGGACCAGCTGACCGCGCTCGACTTTGCGAGTTGCGCCGTCACCACCGCAAGAGACAGTAGGGACTGAGTCCGCCAAGGAATGGCCTGGGTCACAGGAGTTCCCGAGCGAACATCTCGCCGAGTTCGACCTCGCCCGCGGTGCCGAGACCAGTCGGGCGGTCGAGTGGGTAGTTCCAGCCGCCGATCGGAAGCTCACGATGGCCGACTCGTGCCGTTCCCAGCCACCATCGGATTCGCTTCATCCTGCCGCGATCGCGCTCGTCCACTTCGATGTGGCTTCGCACGTGGTGCGAGACGGTCGCGCCGGCGCACACGACGACCCGCAGGTGCGGCAGGTGTTCGAGCTGCCACACGAGGAAGGGCAGGTCGCGTGCCAGCAACCGGGCGCGTTCGTCGTCGCCGAGTCCGTTCCACACTGGATCGGTCGGCTCCTGAACGAGATCGAGGTGAGTCGCGGTCCGGTCGATGTAGCTGGCGCCCATGCCGCGGAGGAAGTTCGTGAGGTGCCGGAAGTAGGAGCCGTAGACGGGCTTGCCGGCGTCGTAGTAGGCGCGCATGACATCGATGGCTTCGTCGGCCTGTGCGTTGCTGAGGTGGCCGCGAGACCGAGCTCCGAGCGAAGCCAGCGTCGAGAAGCGCTGCGCCGAACCGGCGAGGATCGCCCCGTTGCGGTCGAGGTATTCGAACCTCGAAGGATTCAGCCCGATGGTCGCAACCTGGGCGGAGAGTGCGTCGCCGAAGAACAGCACCGGAAGGCTGCCGCCGACGGATGAGAGGCTCGGCTCAACGCGCAGGCGGTCCCGCAATGCGGGCATGAGCGTGACCATCGCCGCCCTCCTCCGAAGCCGGTTCGCGCCCACAAATGCCAAGTCCTGCGAGCCCGAGGGCCCACAGGACTTGACGAGGCGACTGTCTCACCTGACCACCATCTGTGTCAAGAAGGATCGGATCCGCCGGCCTGAACTCCGGGTTCGGTTCGCGCCCTCGCCTCTCCGTTGATCAAGGCCTGCCTTGGCGCGCACGCTCTGCAGGTTTGTGCGCAGGGGCAACCGTCGCCTTGACCAACGAACGACTCCCCTAGAGTGGCCTCATCACCGACTACTGCCAGAGAGGGTTCTAGTGGCGTCCCGGCAACGGCGGAAGTACACGGTCTCGCAGGCGAAGAACCTCATGCGCAGGGCCGTCGACGAGATCGTCGATCCCGGTCCCGGCAGCGTTGACGCGCTTTGGGAACACTTCGAAGCGCGGTGTGCATACTGCGGCAAGGAGCTGCGCCGCGATCAGCGCGAGGGCCACGTCGACCATGCGGACGCGGACGGCGGTAACCATCTTGGCAACCTCGTGCTCGCATGCGGAAGCTGCAACGGGGACGAGAAACGCGAGGAGTCCTGGCGCGCGTTCTTGCGGAGGAAGACACCCGACGACGCTTCATTTGTGGAGCGGGAGGGGCGGATCCTCACGTGGTTTGAGCTGCATGCCCGATCGCCCGTGGAGGGCTCGCCGGAGATTGCCCATGCCCGCCAGCAGATCGAGGAGGTGATCGAGCAGTTCGCGGTCAGATGCGGCGAGCTGAAGAAGCTCGTGAGCGAGCGCGACTCGGCCCACTCGTGACGAACGAGGAGATCGACCCTCTCGCGCTGCTCGACTCGGTGTTCCGGGGGCCATCGAACGACCCGCTTCCGCATGAGGAGACCGCGAGACTCCGTCGGCACATGGCGGATCTTGCCGCTCAGCACGGGATCTCCTTGTTGGAGAAGGACATTCGCCTCCTCGATGCGGAGGGTTCCTTGAGCGTGGAGAAGCGCGAGATCACCGTGCCGACCGTAAGCTCCGAGCCTCTCGTACTTCGTGGCGCTCCACGAGATCGGCCATATCGTTCTCCAGCTCCCGTCCTTCGACGAGCGGCCCGATGATGAGCGGCCTCACCGCTTGTATCGGAACGAGGCGATTGTGTGGGAGTGGGCGCTGGACGAAGCGCTAATCGCCCCATCGGATGACGCGGTCGAGAAGCTTCCCGTCTTCCTCCAGTCCAATGATCCAGGAGAAGGACGAACCGAAGCGCTCCAGCGGCTTCGTGAGAGATGTATCGAGGCTCAAACGAGGGGAGGCGAGCCCGGCTCCACCGAGGAATAGACGATCCCGCTGGCGAACCAACTGGCGAACGAGCGGCAGGATGCCTGCAAACCGCATGCTTGTCAGCGGTCTCGAAAACCGTTATCCGTCGTAAGGCGGATCGAGGGTTCGAATCCCTCCCCCTCCGCTTTTCGCGCCGGCGCGGCTAGCCGCGCGGCCGGCCGGTCAGCCGGGAACGACCTCGAGTGCCTGGCACGTCGTATACCTCCATGCCCTCGACCGTCATCCCCGCCATGACCGCAACCTGGTCGCGCATTGCTCCGCGGCTCTGGCGGGCGCGCAACTCGTCCTGGCGCGTATCCCAGAGCGTGACGACGCGGGAGCGCCCGTTCTGCTCGTCGGTGAAGACGATCAGGCCGCGATAGCCCTCGTACTCGCGCAGCCAGTCCTCCATCGTCTCCTGCGCGAGCCTCGCCAGGCCGGCCAAGTCGTCGGCGCCACCCGTCAGCGTTGCCATCGCCGCAACCACAACGGAAGCGTAGCCGCACCGGAGCGCCGCCCGTGATCAGGCGAGTGCGGGGGAGCAAGACCTGACCCCTGGGGAAACTCTCTCTAGGCCTGGCGGTCTGCGGCCCGCCGTCCGATTCCGGCCCGCGCGGCGATTGCGCGGCGCATGCGGGTCGGGACGAAGTAGTTCGCCGTGTGCACGACCGTGTCCACGAGCGACGGCCGGTGATAGCGCAGCGCGGTGCGCGGCAGTGACACGAACGCGCGCCACGAGCGCTCGCGGGCGGCCGCCGCGCTCACGTGGGAGAGGATGAACGACGTCCTCGCGCGCGGGGTAACACTCGCAGCTTCAATCCACGCGAGCGACGCGCGCCAGTCCTCCGTGGAGTACGTGACCCGCGAGCGCTCGTACTCGATGTTCCACACGACGTAGGGCGCCTCGCCGGCGACGAACTCGAGGCCCGCGCCTGGATACGCGACGGCGCGCAGGATCCAGTCGGAGTCGGTGTGGAGGTCCTTGACGAAGGGCAGCTCGAGGGCGAGGCGTCGCGGGGCGAAGATGGTCGACGACTGCACCAGCCCCTCGCCGACGAACGGGCTGCGGCGCAGGAAGAGGTACTCGCTCACGTCCTCGTCCGGCTCGGGCAGCCGGACCGGCCAGACGAACTCGGCCGCGCCGGTGCGGGCGAGCAGGCGGCAGCTCACGACGGGAAGCTCGTACCGCGACGCCGCGGCGGTCTCGAGCTGTGCGGCGAGCTTGCCGGGGAGCCATTCGTCGTCGTCGTCGAGGAACGCGACCCATTCGCCGGTTGCCTGCCGCACGCCCTCGTTTCGGGCTCCGCCGTTGCCGAGCCCCTCCGACGGAACGACCACGCGCACTCGCGTGTCGCCGATCGCCGCCAGCGCGTCCTGGCTTTCGGAGTCCTGTCCGTCCACGACCACGACCACCTCGGCCGGGCCGGGCTCCTGCGCGAGCGCACTGCGCACGGCGCGGACGACCAGCTCCGGCCGAAGGTAGGTGGGAATCACGACGGAAACCGAGCCCATGCGGCCCGTAGTCTCGCCGATCCCGGGTCTACGGCAGGCGCCTCTGGATGCTGGAGAGGTGGTCCAGCTTGCGGTCGATTTGGGCCGTGTCGCGCCCCGCGCCGCCCCGGACCTGGTCGGCCGTCTTGTCGCGCGCGTAGAAGAGGTCGCTTCCGGCGTTGCCGGCCAGGATGTCGGCGCCGCCTCCGCCGGTGATGGTGTCGTTTCCGTCGCCGCCGCGCAGCGTGTCGGCCGCGCCGAGGCCGGAGAGGACGTCGTTCCCTTCCGTTCCTTCGAGGAGGTTCGCGCCGTTCGTGCCGACGAGCCGGTCGTCGAAGCTCGATCCGAGCACGTTCTCGAGCTCGGAGAGGAGGTCGGCGCCGTCCCCGGTCGCACGGCCGCTGTTGAGGTTGACGATCACGCCGATGCGCTGGTTCGCCGGGTAGAAGGTGGAAAAGTCGGCCGTGTCCACGCCGGTGCCGCCCGTGAGCGTGTCGCCGCCGGCGAAGCCGAAGAGCCGGTCGTCGCCGAGGCCGCCCGAGAGCGTGTCGTCGCCGGCGAGCCCGCGCAGCACGTCGTTTCCGTCGCCGCCGGTGAGCGCGTTCGCCGCGCCGTCGCCCGTGAGCGTGTCCGCCGCGCTGCCTCCGGTCGCATTCTCGAAGGCGACGAGCGTGTCGGTGCCGCCCGTCGTCGTCGCGGAGCCCGTCGTCAGGCTGAGCACAACGGGGTCCGACTCGGCCGAGTAGTCGAGCAGGTCGATGCCCGCGCCTGCGTCGAGCAGGTCGTTGCCGGCCGTGCCGACGAGCACGTCGTTGCCGGCCGCGCCGGTGAGGATGTTCGCCCCGCCGTCGCCGCGCAGGACGTCACGGCCCGCGCCCCCGGTCAGGTTCTCGAACCCGCCGAGCGTGTCGGCTCCGGCCCCGGTCGCCTGAGGCCCGGCGAGCGAGAGGTCGACGGTCACGCCGAGCGTGGACGAGGTGTAGTCGACCGTGTCGGTTCCGCCGTCGCCGGTGAGCGTGTCGTCGCCGGGCGCGCCCGCGATCGTGTCGTCGCCGGCGCCGCCTGCAAGCGTGTTGTCCGCGACGTTTCCGGTGAGGACGTCCGCGTAGCTCGAGCCGATGACCGACTCGCACGCGGCGATCGTGTCGGTTCCCGCGCCGCCCGTGTTCTGCGCGGCGACCGTGGCGAGGTTGAGCGTGATCCCGCCCGCCGCGCCGGAGTAGTCGAGCACGTCGGCGCTGCCGCCTCCGTCGAGCGTGTCGTTTCCTTCGGATCCTGTGAGGGTGTCCGCGCCGCCGTTTCCGATGAGCGCGTTCGCGCCCGCGTCGCCGATCAGCGTGTCGTCGCCTCCGCCGCCCGTCGCGTTCTCGATTCCGAGCAGGGAGTCGGTGTCGGCCGCGCCGGTGCTCGAGCCCGCGCCGAGAACGACGGTCACGGCACCGAGGAAGGAGGAGTAGTCGACCGTGTCGGTGCCGGCATCGCCCATGAGCGTGTCGTCGCCGAGGTCGCCGAGGAGCGTGTCGTTGCCTGAGTTCCCGGAGAGGAGGTTCGCGCTTCCGTCGCCGGAGAGCACGTCGGCCCCGGTCCCGCCGATCAGGTTCTCGAAGCCCGCGATCGTATCGGTGCCGGCGCCGCCCGTGATCTGCGGCGTCGCCGTTCCCAGGCTGACCGTGAGCGCGCCCGCGACGGCCGAGTAGTCGAGCGTGTCGGAGCCCGTTCCACCGTCCACTGCGTCGTTGCCCGCGCCTTCGACGATCGCGTCCGCATCGGCCCCGCCCGAAACCGTGTCGTTGCCCGTGCCGCCCGTCAGGCGGTCGTTGCCCGCGAAGCCCGAGATCGTGTCGTCGCCGGCCGCGCCGTCGATCGTGTCCACGCCGGCACCGCCCGTGAGGGTGTTGGCGCTCGCGCTCCCGAGGAGCGTGTTACCGCCCGTTCCGCCGAACGCGTTCTCGATGTCGGCCGCGACGTTGTCGCCCTCGCCGGCCTCGCCGTCGTCGAAGACACCGTCGAGGGTGATCGTCACGCCGTTCGACCGCGCGGCGTAGGTGACCGTGTCGAGGCCGCCGCCGCCCGCAAGGCTGTCCGAGCCGCTCGCCGAGGATCCTTCGTCGATCGTGTCGCTTCCGAGGCCGCCGCTCAGCGTGTCTCCGCCCGGGCCCCCGTCCAGCGTGTCCGAGCCCTGGCCGCCGGTCAGCGTGTCGTCGCCGGCGCCGCCCGCGAGACCGTTCGTGCCGGTTCCGCCGGTGATCGTGTCGTCGCCCGATCCGCCGGCGAGCGTGTCGTCGCCGCTCTCGCCGTTCAGGGTGAAGAGGATCGAGGACGGGCCGCCGGTGACGACGTCGCCGGCCCCGGAGATGATGTCGTCGCCTCCGCTTGCGTTCACCGTTCCGAGCTCGACCCCGGTCAGGGTCACGTCCACATCGAGGTCGCCGTTCAGGTTCGCTCCGAGCGCTCCGTAGACGACGTTGTCGTTCCCCGGCCCGCCGGTGATCGTGATGCGGTCCGTGGTCCCGGTCCCCAGATCCACGGAGAACTCGATCTCGGAGAGACCCGCGCCCTCCACGACCACACCCGGCGCGAACGAGCCGCCGCTCAGGTCGATCGTGAGCGTCTCGGCGCCCGTGTTTCCGGTCACGACGATCGTGTCGGTCAGCGCCGTCGTGGCGACGCCGCACGCCGCGACACCGACCATGATGCGCCCGAGGTTGGCGCCGGTACCCACGGAGACGGAGGCGGAATCGCCCGCCGCGGACATCGAGATCGTCGCGGTTCCCGCGCCGAAGATGCAGGCGACGGCAGCCCCGGCAAAGGCTGGGAAGACCAGAAAGACCGTGGCGACCGCGAGTGCGGCCTTGACCCCGCAAGCGAGGCGACGTTCGAACAGCATGATGCCCCCCGGATGGTTCCGACCTGGATTCGGGCAGACGCCGGGGAGTCCTGCCGCTGTGCCCTACGCGGCTACTTCGAGGTGCCGCTGAACGCGCTGGCGATGTAGTAGACGAGCAGCCCCAGGATCGGCAGGAAGATGAGCACGAGGAGCCAGAGGATCTTGCCGCCCACGCCGAGGTCGCGGCGCTTGAAGATGTCGATCGCGCCGATGATCCAGCAGACCGCCCAGGCCACGATGGCGGCGATTCCGAGCAGCGTCCCGGGCCGGTAGGCGAAGATTGCGAGCAGCAGCATCAGCGCACCCTACGTTCTCGCGCGGCGACCTGCACGAACAGCGCGCCGGCGAGCACCGTGCCCGCAACCCAGGCGAACGCGAGCGCGCCGTCGTGGGCCGGCGAGTCGGATCGCGGGTTCGGAAACACCGGTTCGAGCTGCCGGACGACGACGAGCCGCGCGTCGCCCCGTCCGCCGTCCCTCGGGTACGCGCTGTCGTGGTCGAGCACCGCAGCGGCGGCGATCACGAGCGACACCGCGAACAGCGGGACGAACGCGATGCGCGCCGCGGGCACGTGTTCGAGCGCAAGCGCCAGCGGCACGGCGACGAGCACGATTGCGACGAGCAGGATCCGGCCGGGGAAGTGGTAGCCGAGCGGCAGTCCGTTCAGGGCGACGAGCCCCACGTACGCGGCCACCGCTGCCAGCACCGCGGCTCCGGCCCGACGCCAGCGCCACACGACCAGCCCGAGCCCGGCGAGCCCGAGCCAGGCGACCGGCGCGTAGGGAATCCAGCCGATCCCCGGGTGGAGGAGATCCGTGAGCGCGTAGCGGTAGAGGAATCCGGGACCGCCGTTGCCGAGGTCGCCGCCGCTGAAATACGTATAGGCGGCGTTGGGCAGCGGGCTCCCGTACCACCGCTGGAACGCAAGGGCGAGCGCCGCGAAGCTGAGGAGCGGCGGGGCCAGGACCAAGAGCAACCGCCGCACGGTCCCGGCCCGGTAGGCGAGCGCCGCGATCGCGGCGACGGCGGGCACGATCAGGCGCACGTGGAGCCACGGCAGATACGCGGCGCCGAGCGCTCCCCCGAGGAGCGCCGGCCACGCAGGGCTCGCGCGCAGGGAGATCCGCAGGATCGCGACCAGGATGAGCGCCGCAGGCACCTCGGGATAGATCTGCCCCGACATGAGGACGAGCGGCACGCAGAAACACGTCGCGGCCCAGGCGAGGATCCGCCAGCGCCGTCCGAGCCCGAGATCGCGCAGCAGGCGGAAGAGCTGGTCGGCGAGAAGCGCGGCCAGCACGACCATGAGGAGCCGCACCGCGGGCATGCCCCCGGCGGCGAACGCGGGCGCGATGAGCACCGGCAGTCCGTGTCCGTGAACGCTGCGCAGCGCGCCGTCGCCGCGGAAGTCGGCCGCGTGCGACTGGATCGGAAACTCGCCGTACACGGCGAGCACGCGCGCCCGGCTCGCGTAATCGTTCGTGAGATCGACGTCCCTGTCGCGGAGGATGCTCTGCGCGGCGAGCAGGTAGTGCGGCTCGTCCCCGGTCGGCCCGGGGCGCATCACGCCGAGCACACCCGCGTACACGACGAGCGCGAGCAGGAACGGGAGGAACCGCGCGGCGAGCTCGGCGACGGAGACGCCGGGCGCCGGAAGGGGCTGGAGGTCGGTCTCGGCCCGCATCGCGGGCGCAAGCGTAATCCGCCGGGTCAGTCGGCGATACGGCCCTGCGCGCTTCGCTGTGCCGCACCTTCGACCACGTAGCGCGCGCCCGAGCTCGATCCCGGCCGCTGGCTCGTCCACACGACCGTCGGCGCGCCGGTCGACGCAAGCGCGACCCGAGGCTGGTCGACGCGCCCCCGCGCGGCCAGTTTCCGCAGGGCGCCCAGCCGGCCGCCCGTACGCAGCGTCCGCACGGCGACCTGGTGCTGGCCCGACGGCCAGACGATCACGGCCACGCCGCGGAAATCCACGGCCACGTCGGGCCAGGACGTGTCAGGACCGTTTCGCGCCAGCGTCTTCAGCCGCCCGAGCCCGCCGCCGGGGCCGATGCGGCGCGCCTCGACCGAGTAGCCGCGTCCGGCCGCCCGTCCCCAGACGACCGTCGTCGCGCCGGCCGCGCCCATCGCCACGTTCGGCCCGAGCACGCCGCTCGCGCCCTTGGTCAGCGCGAGCACGGGCCCGAGCGGCTTGCCGGCATCCACGCGGCGCGCCCGCAGCTCCTCGGCCGCGGTCATCCACACGACGGTTGCCCGCCCGCCCGAGCCGACCGCGACCCGCGGCGCCTCGTAGGAGAGAAGCCCGCTCCAGAGCCGTCGCTTCGCCTCGATCGTCCCGTCCGGAGCGATCCTGCGTGTGACGACGATCTCGCCCTGGCCGTCGTCGTCGAGCCGGTGCCAGGCCGTCACCGCCGAGCCGTCGGGCCCGGCCGCCACCGCGGGGCCCCAGGCGTCGTAGGTGTCCGCGTCCAGCTCCCGGACGGGCCCGAGCGTGCCGTCCGCCTCGAGCCGGCGCATCTTCACGGAGGCGAACTCCTCGTCCCCGGACGCAAGGAGCACCCAGACGAACGTCGCCGCGCCGTCGGGGCCGACCGCGAGGTCGAACGAATCCGCGTGCCCGCCGCTCACCGCCAGGACCGGGCCGAGCTTCCCGTCGGTCCCGATGCGGCGCGCCTGGACGACGGGCGCGGCCCGGTCGACCCACCAGCCGACGACCGCGGAGCCGTCCGCGGCCACGCCGACGTCCGGGTAGCCCGCCTCGAGCCCCTCCTCCGAGAGCGTCTTCACCGCGCCGAGCGAGCCGTTGCGCGCAACGAGCCGCGCCTGGATCCGGGTGGACGAGCCGACGAGGCGGGTCCAGACCGCGGTCGTTCCCTTCGGGCCGGCCGCCACCCGCACCTCGAGCGCGCTGCGCCGCGATCCGCCGGAGACGTCGAGCACCCGCGTCCAGGCCGCGTGCGCCGGAGCGGCCGTGGCCAGTGTGAGGACAACCGCACAGAGCACACGGCGAAGGACGGACGGTCTGCGGCTGATCGTCATGCGCATGCGGTCACGCGGGGCGAGACCCTAGCTACCGGGCGGGTCGGCACCCACCGACCCGCCCGGCGAAAAGGTTCCCTAGATGAGCCCGCAGGCGCGGGCGGTGTTCGGCCACGGGTAGAACCCGCGTCCGGTTCGGTAGGCGCGCTCGGCCACCCAGATCTGCTCGAGCGGGAGCCACTTGTGCGCGCGGCCCTTCGTCCGGAGAAGGCGATGTCCGTAGGCCCGCTGGAACGAGATGTCCATCTGCAGGCCGCCGTAGTAGCCGTTCCCCGTGTTTGCGCTCCACGATCCCTCACGCCGGTGGATGCAGAGCCAGGCCTGAAGGCGCTTCGGATGCCGCGCCGCGTAGCGAGCCTTCGCGGCCCGCTTCCGCCAGTAGCGGAGCATCGCGGGCGAGCCCGGATCCGCGGGCCGGTCGGCGAGCCGACGCGTCGACACGAGCTTGACGCCCATGACGCGCTGCCAGCGCAGCGTCTCCCGCTTGTAGGACTGGATCCGGTCGATCACGCCCGGCGCAACCTGGTCTCCGACCGGTGCCGCATGCGCCGACGGGACGAGAACCCCCGTGAGCGTCGCAAGCACCGCAATCCGGCGCAGAACACTTCGTGTACGCATAGACCCCCTTCGTTCGTTTGCATGGCGCGCCCGCTCTGGTTGGGAGGTGAGAACGGACGAGGCCCGGTGAGCGAAGTCGCAACCACACCGGGCCGAGGCGCCCCTCGGAAGGCGCCAAGCGGGCGACCCTAGCCAAAGCTCATGAAGCCCTGCGTAGGTTCTTCGTGCCGTCTGGTACTAAAGACGGCGGCGCGAGCGGCGGGCGGCGGCGACCACGATGACCGTGGTCAGGCCGACCAGGACGAGCAGCAGAACGCCTCCGCTGCCACGCCCGTCGGCGCCTCTGAGCGCGCCGAATCCGCCGGAGAGCGCAGAGCCGAGCGAGACGTCCTCGGCCTCGCCCGCGGGACCGACGGCGACGCGTCCCGAGAGATCCTCCCCGGGAGCGCCGAGCGACGGATCGGTTGCGATCGCCTCGAGCGCCGCCGCGTCCGAGCCGCCCTCGTCGGCGAGCGACTGCGTCACCGTCGGCGGAAGGGGATTGCCGGACGCTTTGCCGCCGCTGCCTGCGGGCTTCGGGCCTTCGCTCGTCGGGATGTCCTCGACGTACTGGTCGACGCCGGAAAGGTCGTCCGGAGGCCCGGCCGCAAGTGCAACGCCCGGCGCCAGGAGCGCTGCGGCGGCGGAAACGACGGCGAGGAAGGCGGGACGGCGCACGAGCCACCATGGTCGGGCGAGCACTGATCCGTGTCAACCGAACTTGCGTATGTTCTTACAAAACCCACTGTTATCCAGGGATTCAACCTCGTATAGTTTCCTCGCCGACAGTCCGCGACGGCCCGATCGCGGAGGCGCCCACTGCGCAGAAGGAGAGCGGTTGACAGGAGGGTTCAAACCGGCCCCGCGCGAGGACCAGGTCGTCGCGCAACCAAGCCTCTTGGCCAGCGCCGACGCGCGCACGCTCGAGATCCTCGAGCACCGCCGGCAAACGGGCGGCCTGCGGCACCGCGGGTGGCTCGTCCGCCGCGCGCTCCTGCTCGCCGACGTGCTCGGCCTCGCGCTCGCGTTCTTCGTCGCGCAGGCGATCGCAAGCGGCCAAAGCGACTTGAACGGCGCCCTCGGGCGCGGAACCGAAACGCTGCTCTTCCTCGCAACGCTGCCGGCGTGGATCGTGCTGGCCAAGCTGTACGGCCTGTACGACCGGGACGAGGAGCGCACCGACCACACGACCGTGGACGACCTCTCGGGCGTCTTCCACCTCGTCACGGTGGGGACGTGGATCTTCTTCATCGGCGCCTGGGCGACCGGGGCCGCTGAGCCGGACCTCTTCAAGCTCGGCCTCTTCTGGGGCCTCGGGATCGTGCTCGTAATCCTGGGCCGCGCGGCCGCGCGCACCTACTGCCGGCGCACGGTCAGCTACCTCCAGAACACCGTGATCGTCGGCGCCGACGAGGTGGGCCAATTGGCCGCGCGCAAGATCCTCCGGCACCCCGAGTACGGGATCAACCTGGTCGGCTTCGTGGACTCGCAGCCGAACGAGCTGCACGAAGACGTCGGCCATCTTCAGATGCTCGGCGGGCCGGACCGGCTGCTCGAGATCGTCTACGCCCTCGACGTCGAGCGCGTGATCATCGGCTTCTCGGAGGAGTCGAGCGAGGAGACCCTCGACCTCGTCCGCTCGCTCAAGGGCGTCGAGGTGCAAGTGGACGTCGTGCCGCGGCTCTTCGAGCTCGTCTCGTCGAACGCGGGCATCCACACGCTCGAGGGGATGCCGCTCGTCAGCCTCCCGCCGCTGCGGCTCTCGCCCTCGTCGCGGCTGCTCAAGCGCACCCTCGACGTCACGCTCGCGTCGCTCGGACTCGTCGTTTTGTCGCCGGTCTTCCTCGGGATCGCGGTGGCCGTGAAGCTCGGCTCGCGCGGCCCGGTGCTCTTCCGCCAGGTGCGGATGGGCGCACGCGACCGGACGTTCACGATCCTCAAGTTCCGCACGATGGCCCCCGGCGCCGACGAGCGCCGCGCCGACGTCGCGCACCTGAACACGCACGGTTCCAACGGAAGCATGTTCAAGGCGAAGAACGACCCGCGCGTAACCCGCGTGGGCCGCTTCCTCCGCCGGACGTCGCTCGACGAGCTGCCGCAGCTTTGGAACGTGCTGCGCGGCGAGATGAGCCTCGTCGGCCCGCGGCCGCTGCCGCTCGACGAGGACTGCAACGTGGACAGCTGGGGGCGCCGGCGGCTCGACCTGCGGCCCGGGATGACCGGCCCATGGCAGGTGCTCGGCCGCTCGGACATCCCGTTCGAGGAGATGGTCAAGCTCGACTACCTGTACGTGACGGGCTGGTCGCTCGGCTACGACCTGAAGCTCCTCGTGCGGACGATCCCGGTGCTTTTCAACGTCCGCGGCGCCTACTAGCGAACGGGCCGTGCCCCCCGTGACGGCCGACCGGCTCGTCCAGGTGCGGACGGCCTCCGGCGAGCTTCTCGCAGCGCTCGAGCGCGAGAGCTTCTCCGGCTGGGATCCCTGGGATGCGCTTTCCTCACCGGCGCTCCGCACGGTCGCGCGGACCCGGACGCTGCGCTTCGTCGCCTCGAACGTCGTGAAGCGCTCCCCCGTCAACCTGCGCCCGGTCATCGGCGTGCCGAAGCGCCGCCACACGAAGGCGCTCGCGCTCGCAGCATCGGCCAGCATGCGCCTGGGCCGCGAGGATCTCGCCCGCCGGCTCGCGGACGAGGTCGCGGCCGCGGCGACCACGCGCAACGGCGAGACGAGTTGGGGCTACGACTTCGACGTGCAGACGCGCTGGACGTACTACCCGGCCGGGACGCCGAACGCGGTCGTCACGACCTTCGCGGCGCACGCCCTCCTCGACGTGGGCGATCCGAAGCACGCGGAGCTCGTCGCCGGCGCGCGCCGGTTCGCGCTCTCGCAGCTCCTCGTCGAATCGGGCCGCGAGCGCTACTTCGCCTACTACACGGGCGCCCCCGCGGCGGTGCACAACTCGAGCCTCCTCGTGGCGGGCCTCATCGCGCGGAGCGGCGAGCCCGGCTCGAACGAATGGCAGGCGGCCGCGGACGCCGTCGCCTACTCGGTCTCGCGCCAGCGCCCGGACGGGTCGTGGCCGTACGGCGAGGGCGAGCGGGTCGGCTTCGTGGACGGCTACCACACCGTCTACGTGCTCGAGAGTCTCGACCGCTGGTCGCGCGTCGCGAGCCAACCCGCCGTGGACGACGTGATCGAATGCGGCCTCGACCTCTTCCTCACCCGGCTCGTGGACTCGGACGGCGCGGCGCGGGCGACGCTCGGCTCCCGCTATCCCGTGGACACGCACGCGTGCGCGACGGCGGTCACGGGTCTCTGCCGCCTGGCCGCCCGGGACGAACGAGCCCTTCCGGCCGCCGAGCGGACGCTCGACTGGACGCTCAGGCGCATGCGGCGCAGGGACGGCCGGTTCGCGTTCCAGCGCTACCACCTCGGCCGCAACTCCGTCCCGTACGTTCGCTGGTCGGACGCCCACATGCTGCTTGCGCTCGCGACCTATCTGGAGACCCGTGGCGACCCGAGCTGACGTGCTCGGCGTCCACGTGGACCGCCTGACGACGGACGAGACCGTCGCGCACCTCGAGCGGGCGATCGACGAGCGGCGCCTCGTCCAGCACGTGTGCGTGAACGCCGCGAAGATCGTGACGCTGCGCGACGACCCGAAGCTGCGCGCGATCGTCGAGGAGTGCGAGATCGTGAGCGCGGACGGCCAGTCGGTCGTGTGGGCGTCGCGCCTGATCGGCGACCCGCTGCCCGAGCGCGTGAACGGCACCGACCTCATGTACCGCCTCTTCGCCCTCGCGGAGCGGCGCGGCTTCGGCGTCTACATCCTCGGCGCGAAGCAGGAGGTGCTCGACCAGGCCGTCGCGAACCTGCACGCCGCTTACCCCGGCCTGCGGATCGCGGGAGCGCGCAACGGCTGGTTCCCCGACTCCGAGAGCGCCAACGTGGCCGCAGAGATCGCCGCGGCGAAGCCGGACATCCTCTTCGTCGCCATCTCGTCCCCGCGCAAGGAGTACTTCCTCGCCGAGCACGGGCGCGCACTCGGCGTGCCGCTCGTCATGGGCGTCGGGGGCTCGATCGATATCGTCGCGGGTGTGACACGACGCGCCCCCCAATGGATGCGCTCCGCCGGGCTCGAGTGGTTCTTCCGGCTCGTGCAGGAGCCGCGCCGCCTGGCCCGGCGCTACCTCGTCACGAACGCGCAGTTCATCGGGATCGTGGGAAAGGAAGTCGCGCGGCGGCGTCTGCGCCGCGCCTAGCCCATGTGCGGGATATGCGGAATCGTCGATTTCCGGCCGGGCGCGGTAGTCGAGCGCGAGACGATCCTCGCCATGTGCGCGCTGCTCGCGCACCGCGGACCGAACCACGAGGGCGTCCGCATCCACGACGGCGCCGGGCTCGGCCATCGCCGGCTGACGCTCACCGACCTCGTCACCGGCCAGCAGCCGCTCTCGAACGAGGACGGAACCGTCTGGGTCGTGTTCAACGGCGAGATCTACAACTACAAGGAGCAGCGCGTCCGCCTCGAGGCGCTCGGCCACCGGTTCTCGACGCAGAGCGACACCGAGGTGATCGCGCACCTCTACGAGGAGCACGGCGCCGCCTTCACCGCCGAGCTCGAGGGCAACTGGGCGATCGGCCTGTGGGACGAGACGCGCCGCCGCCTCATCCTCACGCGCGACCGGCTGGGCAAGAAGCCGCTGGTCTGGATGCTGAAGGACAGCGTCGTGCGCTTCGCGAGCGAGGCGAAGGCGATCCTCGCCGACCCGTCGGTGTCGCGCGAGCTCGACCAGCACGGACTCCTCGACGTGATCTGGTTCGGAAACGTGGTCGAGGACCGCACCATGTTCCGCGACCTGCGGATGCTGCTCCCGGCGACCACGCTCGTCTTCGAGGACGGCCGGCTCGTCTCCGAGGAGGCCTACTGGGACTGCAACGACGTCCCCGTGTTCGAGGGCGAGTTCGAGGACGCGATCGCGAGCTTCTCCGAGGTCTTCTCGGACGTCACGCGCCAGCGGCTCATGGGCGACGTGCCGTACGGCCTCCTCCTCTCCGGCGGGATCGACTCGGCGCTCATCGCGTCATTCATC
Organism: uncultured Thermoleophilia bacterium; assembly: GCA_963716435.1. Classification (GTDB taxonomy): domain Bacteria; phylum Actinomycetota; class Thermoleophilia; order Gaiellales; family Gaiellaceae; genus CAVRUF01. The sequence goes on along the minus strand of OY970312.1, from coordinate 1,008,440 downwards.
GCCGACCACGAGCCCGATCTGAAGACGTTCACGATCGCGACCGGCGACTCCGACGACGAGACCGAGGCGGCGGGGCTCGTCGCGCGCCATGTCGGGACAACGCACACGGTCATCCCGCTCTCCGACGCCGACCCGCTCGCGATCGCCGCCCAGGTTCCCTGGATGGTCGACCAGCCGTTCTGGAACGACGCCGCGATCGCGAACCACCTCGTAGCGCGTTCCGTGGCGGACGAGATCACGGCCGCGATCACCGGGGACGGCGGCGACCACGCGTTCTCCGGGACGCTGCGCCAGCTGGGCGACTCGCTCGCGGGCTCGGTTCCTCGTCCGCTGGCGGCGGTCGGCGCGGCGGCGGCCGATCTCGGCCATTCGGTCACCCGCAGCCGCAAAGCGCGACGGCTCTCTAAGGGGTTTCACGCGGCCCGCATCCCCGAGCGGCGCCGCTGGCTCTCGATGCGCGAATACGACCTCCCGATCCGCCACCGCGACCTCCTCGAGACGGCGCTCTGGCGGACGAACGGCTCGCATCCCGAGGCGGAGGCGCTCGCCCGGTACGACCGCTGCACGTCGCCCGACCACCTGAACCGGCTGCTCTACGCGGAGACCCGCTGGGATCTGCCGCCGAACGACCTCCTGAAGGTCGATCGCACGTTCATGTACGCGTCGATCGCCGGACGCTCGCCGTTCCTCGACCGGCGCGTCGTCGAGTTCGCCGGCGGCATCCCCGTCAAGTGGAAGCGCGACGGACGCACGCTGAAGGTGCTCCTCCGCGAGGTCGCGCGGCGCCGGCTGCCCGCCGAGGTGGTCGATCTCCCGAAGACCGGGCTCGCCGTTCCGCTGCGCGACTGGCTGCGCGGCCCGATCGGCGACAAGGTCGCCGGGCTCCTCTCGTCCGAGTCGTTCGCGGGCCGCGGCGTCTACGACCCGCAGGGCGCGAAGACGGCGCTCGAACGCCACCGCTCCGGGCGCGGCGACTACGGCTACGCGCTGTGGACGATGGCGATGACCGAGATCTTCTTCCGCTCGTACGTGGACACGTTCGCACGGCCCGACGAGCGCGTTTGGGAGTGAAACGCGTCCTCCTCGTCGTCGGGACGAGGCCGAACTTCATGAAGATGGCCCCGGTCGAGCGGGCGCTCGACGAGCGGCCCGGCTTCGAGACGATCCTCGTCCACACGGGCCAGCACTACGACGACGCGATGTCGCAGGTCTTCTTCGACGAGCTCGGCGCCGGGCAGCCCGACCGCTTCCTCGAGGTCGGCTCGGGCACGCACGGCGAGCAGACCGCGCGCGTGCTCGAGCGAATCGAGCCGGTCCTGGTCGAGACGGAGCCGGACCTCGTGCTCGTCCCCGGCGACGTGAACTCGACCCTCGCCGCCGCGCTCGCCGCGGTGAAGCTCGGGATCCCGATCGGCCACGTCGAGGCGGGCCTGCGCTCGTTCGACCGCACGATGCCCGAGGAGCTGAACCGGATCCTCACCGACGCGATCTCCGACCTCCTCTTCACCCACTCGCCGGAGGCGCGCGGGAACCTGGAGCGCGAGGGCGCGATCGGCGAGATCCACGAGGTCGGGAACACGATGATCGACACGCTCGTGCGCCTGCGCCCCGCGATCGACGCGCTCGACGCCCCGGCGCGCCACGGGCTCAAGCCGGGCGAGTACGTGGTCGTGACGCTTCACCGCCCCGCGCTCGTGGACGGGCCGCTGCTCGCCGATGCGTTCGCGGCGCTCGGCGATCTCGCCCGCGAGCTGCCCGTCGTCTTTCCGGCGCATCCGCGGACGCGCGGCGCGCTGGAGCGGCTCGGGCTCTCGGCGCCTCCGGGCCTGCGTCTGCTGGACCCGCTGCCGTACCTGGAGTTCCTCGGCCTGGTCGCCGGCGCCGGCGCGGCGCTGACCGACTCGGGCGGGATCCAGGAGGAGACGACCTACCTCGGCGTCCCGTGCTTCACGCTGCGCTCGACCACCGAGCGGCCCGTGACGGTCGAGCTGGGGACAAACACGCTGCTCGGCCTCAACCCTTCCCGGATCCGCGAGGTGCCTGCATTGCTAGCGGCGGGCGGTCGCCCGGCCCAGGTGCCGCCGCTCTGGGACGGGCACGCGGCGGAGCGCATCGTCGACGTGCTCGCCGCGTCGTGACCGGCGAACGCTCCTACGACCCGCGCCGCCTCGTGCGGAACCTCCTGGCCAGCGTGGTCGGCGAAGGAGTCAGCAAGGGCGCCGCGTTCCTCGCTGCGATCGTCGTCGCCCGCTCGGTCTCGGCGTCGGAGTTCGGGCGCTTCAGCTTCGTCCTCGCGCTGGTCGGGTTCGCGCTGCTCCTCTCGGACGTCGGGCTCCAGGTCGCCGGAACGCGGCTCGTCGCGGCCAACCGCGAACGGGCGCACGCATTCCTCGGCGCGGCGCTCGCGATCGGGATCGTGCTCTCGATCCTCTGTTACGCAGCGCTCGGAGCGGCGGCGCTGCTCGACCTGCTCCCGTCCGGGACCGCGAGGCCCGTGGCGATCTTCGCGACGGTCATCCTCCTCGCCGCCGTCACGAACGCCTACTGGTCGTTCCTGCGCGGGCACGAGCGGCAGGATCTCGTCTACCTCGCGTACGCCATCTCGTCGCTCGCGCTCCTTGCCGGGGTCATCGTCGCGGCCGCGGCCGGCGTGTCCCTCGAGGGGATCCTCGCCGTCTACGTCGCCGCCTACCTGCTCCGGCTGGTGCTGAGCGTCGCGTTCACCCGGACAGAGGCCCGGCTCACGCGCCCTCGGCTCGAACCCGAGTCGGTGCGGCTCCTCCTGCGGACGGCGCCGGCCATCGCGGTCGCGTACACGCTGCTCGGCGTCTACGCCCACGTGGACGTCGTGCTGCTCGGCTTCCTCGTCAGCGCGGCCGAGGTCGGTGACTACGCGGCCGCCTACCGGCTCGTGGACGCCGCGACCTTCCTCACAGCTGGCGCGATCACGACGGCGGCGTTCCCGGTGTTCGCGCGGCTCGCCGCCCCCGATCCGGCAGGGGCAAACGCCCTTTACGGCCGTCTCGTGCGGCTGCTCGTCTTCGTGCTGGCTCCGGCCACGCTCCTCCTGCTCGCCCTGGCCGATCCGGTCACGGAGCTGATCTACGGCACGAGCCTCGACGGCGCGGCGCGGCTCCTGACGCTGCTCTCGCCCTCGATCGTCCTCATTGCGGTCAACTACCTGACCGCGCTCTATCTCCTGGCGATCGGGATGGCGCGTGCGGCGGTCGTCTGGACGGCGGCGGCTGCCGTGGTGAACGTGACGACGAACCTGATCGCCGTTCCGGCCGGCGGCGTCGAGTGGGCGGCGCTCGCGACGTTCGCGGGGGAGGCCGTGCTGGTCGCTGGACTCGTGGCCGCACTCCACCAACGGGGATTCGGGTTCGGGACGCTCGCGGCGACGGTCGCCGGCCTCGCGCTGGTCGGGATCCCGTTCGGCCTCGTCGAGCTCGCCGACACGCCCGCGACGGCGACCTACCTCGTCGGAGCGGCGGTTGCGCTGCTCCTTGCGCGGCCGCTCGGCCTCGTCCACGGAGGCGACGTGGCGAGTGTCCGCCGAACGCTCAGCCGCTCATAGCTCGGACGAGCGCATCGCGGAACGTTGCCGCGACGCGGTCGGCGAGGTGGCGCTCGAGCGTCGCCTCCGCCTTTGCGACCAGCTCGGCGCAGCGGGCCTCGTCGGTCGCGAGGCGCCGCACGGCCGCCGCGAGCGCGGCCGGGTCAGGCACGTCCACAATCTCGGCGAAGCCGTGCTCGCGGGCGTAGCGCGACACGTACGCATCGGGCGGCGCGTGCACGAGGATCGGCCGACCCGACGCGAGGTACTCGGGGAGCTTCGTCGGCGACGCGGTCTGGCGCACCGCCTCGAGCGCGCCGAACGCGATCGGCAGGTAGAGGATCCCGGCCCCGCGCTGCGCGGCCAGAGTCTCGTCGCTCGTCGCCGAGCGCAGCGTCACCCGGCCGCCGGCGCGGATGCCCTCCTCGGCGATCACCTCCGGGTCGAGCTGCGAGAAGAGGTGCAGCCGCGGGTCGAGCCCTTCGAGCTCCGGGAGGTCGAGCGCCTCGACGAGGCGCCGGATGGAATCGCCTTGCGCGTCGTAGATCGCCCCGGTGAAGAGGATCGACGGCTCGCCGGGAAGCTCCGTCGCCACTGTGGTCGCCGGCGCAACGTACGGATGCGGGATCTCGACGACGTGCGGCTCGGCGACGCCGTGCGCGCGCAGCCGTTCTTCGAGCTGCTCGCGGTGCGGCTCGCTCATCGCGAACACGACCGACGCCCGCCGGGCGACGTAGCGCTCGATCCGCCGCGCGACGCGCCGGCCGCGCGGCAGTCCCTCCACGTAGACGTCCGTGAAGTAGACGGCGAACGGCTTGCGCGTCGTACGCGCCGCCAGGCACGCCGCGAAGAGGTAGCTCTGCTTGGGATACACGGCCAGCAGTCCGCGCACCTCGTCACGCCGCAGCGCCCGCGCAGCGTCGAGGCCGAGCCGGACCGCGACGAGCAGGTTCCCGGCCGTGCGGACGCGCAGCGGAATCCGCACGGGCCCGAGCCGGATCTCCCGGTCACGGCGCGGCCACCAGCGCGGCACGTCGCGGCGCACGACCTTCGCATTCGTGCGGCCGAAGGCGTCCGTGTGCTCGGCGTAGGAGCGCGCGTCGCCGGCGAACACGAGCACGTCGGCCAGGTCGTACCGGCCGAGGACGCGCTCGAGGATGAACGCGGGCCCGACCGACATGGGCGGGAAGCAGTACGAGAGGACGACGAGCGACCCGTCGTCGAGGAGCGGCGGACGCGAATCGGCGCCCTCCGGCGCGTCCACGGTCGAGGTCGCATGAGCGGTCATGATCGGGATCCGGCACCCCGGGTCGGGAGCGATGGGCTCTGGTACGGTAGCGCCCGCTTCCGCGCCGTTCCAGGGAGAATGACCTCATGGCGAAGATCCTCGTAACCGGCTGCTCCGGCACTCTGGGACGTCCGCTCACCGCAGAGCTGCGGCGCCGCGGGCACACGGTGTGGGGCTGCGACCTCCAGCACGGCGTCGACGAGCAGACGATCCGTGCCGACATCCGCCAGTTCCGGCAGCTCGAGCGCGTCTTCGACGACGCCGGGCCGTTCGACTTCGTCTACCACCTGGCCGCCGAATTCGGACGCCTGAACGGCGAGGAGTACTACGAGACGCTCTGGGCGACGAACGTGATCGGCACGCGGCACCTGCTCGAGCTCCAGCGCGAGCGCGGCTTCAAGCTCGTGTTCGCGTCCTCGTCGGAGATCTACGGCGACCGGCACGAGGAGATCCTCACCGAGGACATCCCCCTCCAGAAATCGCTCATCCAGCACAACGACTACGCGACGACCAAGTGGGTGAACGAGGTTCAGATCATGAACTTCGAGAAGCGCTACGACTCCGAGATCGTGCGCCTGCGCTTCTTCAACGCGTACGGCCCCGGGGAGCGCTATCACCAGTACCGCAGCGTGGTCTGCCTGTTCACGTACCGCGCGCTGCACGACCTGCCGTACGAGGTCTACAAGGGCTACCACCGCGTGTTCATGTACATCGACGACTTCACGCCGACGCTCGCGAACGTGGTCGAGAACTTCGTCCCCGGCGAGGTCTACAACGTGGGCGGCGTCGAGTTCGTGAGCGTCGAGCACATGTCGAACCTGCTGCTCGACTACCTCGGCAAGTCGGACGAGCTCATCTCGTACCTGCCCGAGGACAAGCACAACGTGCAAAACAAGCGGCCCGACATCTCGAAGGCCGCGGCCGCGTTCGGCCACAACCCGACGATCAAGCTCGAGGAGGGCATCCCCAAGACGGTGGACTGGATGCGCTCCGTGTACTCGGTCTAGAGCGCGACCGTCTCGCCGGTCTCGGCGGAGCGCAGCGCGGCCAGCGTGACCGCCATCGTGGCGAGCGGGTCCGGGCTCTGCGTTGTCCCGGCGGCGAGCGCGGCGAACTGCGCCGTGTGGCCCTTGTCGCGGCGGGACTTGCTCGTGCGGGTGCGGCCGTCGCCGTGCAGCTCGAGGCGCTCGAAGTCGTCGAGCACGGCCGAGCGGCCCGCGGAGTGCGCCTCGATGCGCTCCTTGCCGAGCTTCGGGTCGCCCTGCGAGCCGTAGACGATCGTCGCAGTCGATCCGTCCGAGAAATCCAGGTGGATCGTGAAGCTCTCCGCGGCCGCGAGCGGTCGGCCCGGCGCCGGGCTGAGCGCGCAGGTCACGCGGGTCGGCAGCGCATCCGCGAGCCAGCAGGCGAAGTCGACGAAATGGCAGCCCTCGCCGAGCAGACGTCCGCCGCCGTCGTCCGGGTCGTTCAGCCAGTGGCCGGCGTCGATCGACTCGGCGTTCACGCGGTAGAGGAGCTCGAACGGGCCGGTGAGGAAATCGCGTAGCGCCGCGGCCAACGGGGCGTTCCGGCGGTTGAAGCCGACGGTGAGCGCGCCTCCCGCAGCACGGGCCGCGGTGAGGTCGTCGAGCTCCTCCTCGGTCAGCGCCGGCGGCTTCTCGACGAAGACGGACTTTCCGGCGCGCAGCGCACGCGCGGCGAGCGAGGCGTGCGATCCGTGCCGCGTCGCGACCGCGACGAGCCCGACGCCGCGATCGGCGATCAGCTCGTCCGTGGTGAGCGCGCGGGCGAAGCCGAACCGATCCTGGGCTCCCCGCGCGGTCAGACCGCTCGCGCTCGCGACCGCCTCGAGCGTGAAGCCCGCGCCCGCGAGCCCCGGGATGAGCACGGCGGCGGAGAAGTTTCCCGCGCCGATCACGCCGGCGGCCAACGGAGGCCCGGCGGCCGGAGTCGGCTCGACCAGCGCGGGCGGGGCCGCGACCGGCTCGTAGCCGATCAGCACGCCGAGCGGCGACGAATCGGCGCCGACGAGCGCGTCGTAGGCCTCCGGCGCCTCGTCCACGGAAATGCGCGCCGTAACGAGCTCGGAGACGCGCACCTTCCCGGCGGCGACGAGGTCGAGGAACGCGGCGAGGTTGCGCCGCTCCGTCCAGCGGACGTAGCCGATCGGGTAGTCGAGCCCGCGCTCCTCGTAGTCGGCGTCGTAGCGGCCGGGCCCGTACGAGCGGGAGACGACCAGCTCGAGCTCCTTGTCGTAGTAGGCGTCGCGGGGAACGTCGAGGCCGACGTCGCCCACGACGACGATGCGCCCGCGGTCGCGACTCAGGCGCGCGGCGAGCTCGACCGGGTCGGCCGAGGAGGTCGCAGCGGTGATCAGCACGGCGTCGCAGCCGGTGGCGGCAGCCGGGAGTTCTCCGTCGAGGGCCTCGCGCCGGAAGGCGTCGTCGGCCGCGCCGTCCGCGAGGGCCCGCTCCACGAGCGACGCGTCGAGGTCGATCCCAACGACCCGGCAGCCCGCCGCCCGGAGGATCTGCCCCGCGAGCTGGCCGACGAGACCGAGCCCGATCACGGCGACGCGCTCGCCCAGGCGTGCGTCCGCCTGGCGGACGGCGTGGAGCGCGATCGCCCCGACGGTCGCAAAAGCCGCGTCCTCGAAGGAGACGCCGTCCGGGATCGGCACAGCGAGATTGGCGGGCACGTAGTCGATCTCCGCATGGGTGGCGAACCCGGCCCCGGCGCAGGCGACGCGATCGCCGGGAACGAGGTCGGTCACGCGGCTCCCGGCCGCGAGCACGACGCCGGCGGCCGAGTAGCCGAGCGGCGCGGGCTGACCAAGCCGGAAGCGCACGGCCTTCGCGGCCGAGCCGATTCCGTCGCGCCGCGCCTTGTCGATCACGAGCCTGGCCTGGTCGGGCCGGGCGCGCGCCTTGGCGAGGAGGTTCTTGCGCCCCGTCTCCACGGTGCGCCGCTCGGTTCCCGCGCTCACGAGGCTGGCGCGCACGTCCACGAGCACCCCCTCGGGCCGCAACTCGGGCCTGGGGACGTCGAGCACCTCGATCCGCCCGTCGCGCAGGCGATGCGTCACCTGTTTCACAGCGCAAAAGGGTACTAGCCTCGCCCCCGAAAAACCCGCGACCGCCCGACTTCGCGCGCCTTCCCCCCGGGGGACCCCCTGTGCAGCACCCCTTGCGGTCAGCGTAGCCCCGAAATCCGCACGCGTCTGTGCCGAAACGTGCCGAATGTGTGCCGGTCCCCGGTTGGATCTGCGCTTGACCGCTCTACACTTTTCGCGATGACTCGGACCGGGTCGATGAGGGTCGCGGTGCTCGCGCTCGGCCCAATCGGCCGCGACACCGGTGGGCGCACGTACCTGAACGGAATCCTGCCGGCGCTCGCCGCGCAACCGGGGCTCGAGCTGGAGGTGCACATCTCCGATCCGGACGTCGATTTCCGCGGCTGCCGCGTCGTTTCCCACGACACGCCCCGGTTCGGCCACGCCGGCCGGATCGCGGCCGAGGGCCGCATCGCGCGCGGGCTCGACTGCGACGTCCTCCTCGGGCCACTGAACTACCTGCCGCCGCGCCGCCGGGGCCCGTCCGTCTGCGTCCAGCACAACCTGCTCTCGCTGCCGAGCGCCGTCGGCCTGAGCCGCGACGTCACGCGCCTGCGCCGCTGGTACCGGCCGCGCGCGCTCGCCCGCACGCTGGAGCACGCCACCCAGGTCGCCGCGGTCAGCGAGCACCTGCGCGACCTGCTCCTCGAGGAGTTCCCCGGCCTGGACGCGCGCCGGATACGTGTCGCACCGCCGGGGATCGATCTCGGTTGGGCACGCAGGCCCGCCGGGCCCGCAGCCGGACGTGTCCTCTGCGTCTCGGCGCTCTGGGATTACAAGCGCGTCGATCTCGCCGTCGAGGCGTTCGCGCGGCTCACCCAGTCGCTGCCGGACGCGACCCTCCGCATCGCCGGGCCCGGGAGCGATTCGGCGGTCACCGCCCTCGAGGCGCTCGCGACCCGGCTCGGCGTCCGCGACCGGGTTGAGCTGCTCGGCGCCGTCCCCCACCAGCGCATGCCGGCCGTGTACGAGTCGTCCGACGTCCTCCTCCACCTCTCGCTGCTGGAGAGCTTCGGGCTGCCCGTGCTCGAGGCCATGTCCGCGGGAGTTCCGGTCGTCGCGACGCGAATCGGCGGCGTCGCGGAGCTCGGCGGAAACGCGCCGGTCTGGCTCGACGCAGCCGCCGGGTCGGATGAGACCGCGGAAGCGCTCCAACGCGCGCTGACCGACGAGGGCCTGCGCGCCGAAGCCGTGCGCCGCGGCGAGCAGCGGGCCGCGCAGTACACGTGGGAACGCTCCGCAGAGATCCTCGCCGACGCGCTGCGGATCGCGGGAGACGAGGGATGACCGGCCTGCGGCGCTGGGCGCGCGCCAACCCCGATCTCGCGGTATTCGCGGCGCTGCTCGTCCTGACGGCCTGTTTCGGCCGGCCGTTCTCGAAGATCGGCGCCGGTGGCCTCTACATCACCGAGGTCGCGCTCGCGGCGATCATCGTCCTGGCACTTCGGCGCACGGGCTTCCGGGGCGCGTTCGACCGCATCCGCCGCTCGGTTCCCCTCGTGGCGCTCGGGCTGCTCTGGCTGGGCGGCGCGATCGCCGCGCTGCGCGGACTCGACACGTACGGTCTCTCGGCGACGATCAAGGACGTCGGACTCGTCGAGTACTCGATCTTCGTCCCGCTCGTGGCCGTTCTCGCCGACACGCGGGCACGCGCGGACGCCCTCGTGCGCACGCTCTCCTACGCGGGGCTCGCCGCGACGGCGGTCTTCGCGGTCGTCTTCTTCTTCGCCCCCAACTCGCCGATCGGCGTCGTCGAGAACCCGACCTCGGCGGTGGGGATCTACCTCGCCCTCTGGGTCCTCCCCGTGGCCGCGCGCCTCATGTACGGGGAACGGCCGGCCAACTGGGAGCTGGGCGTCGCCGCGGGCGCGGTGCTCCTCATGGCGTTCGGCGCCGGACGCAGCGTCCTCGTCGCGCTCCTCGCGGCGCTCATCGTTCTCGGCGTCCTGTCCCCCCGTCCGCTGCGCACGGCCGCGATCGGCTTCGCCTGCATCGCGTTGTCGGTGGGCGCGGTCGTCGGATTGCAGACGCTCGGATTCGGCGACCGCGGGCTGGCGGCCAACACGACGCCGCCGGTCTCGGTCGACGTCGCCTCGAGCCTCGTGCTCGACGACGAGCTCCAGCCCGCCGTGGGAGGAAAGGTGGTGACGATCGACGCGGAGCGAGGACGGGCATCCCGCGAGGCGCAAATCGGCGAGGCGATCGAGATCCCGTACGTCACCGGGCTCGTCCCGGGCGCGATCTACACGGTGAGCTTCGCGGTCAAGCCGCTCGACCCGCTCTCGAACCGCGGCATCGCGGGCAACAACGCCGGCACCGGCTGGAGCATGGTCTTCTGGCACGCGCAACCCGACCGCGTCTGGCAGCGGCTGAGCGTTCGGCTGCGCGCCACGGCGCCGGTCGAGCGCCTGATGTTCGTCCCCGACCGCGGCGTTCTCGGCGCCCGGTTCGACTCGGTGCGCATCACGCGCGACGCCTCAGGAAGCTACTCGGAGGACGCGCTCGACCGGAAGTCCAACGTCAGCGGCCCGATGACGATCACCCGGACACCGCCCAAGGAGTCGACGCTCCTGTCGGCGATCGTGGACAGCTTCGATCCGCGCGCGGCGACCGGCGAGTACCTGAACGCCAACTGGCGGCTCCATTACTGGCGCGCCTTACTGGACGAGACGTTCGACGAGCCGGTGCTCGGCGTCGGGTTCGGCCACCCCGCCGCGTTCCCGTGGCGCGGCGTCGTGTACGACACGCGCGAGCCGGGCGGCTTCGAGTCGCTGAGTCCGCCGCACAACTCCTTCGTGAACCTCTTCTACAGGACCGGCCTGGTCGGCCTCGCCGGACTCATCGGACTGCTCGCCGTCGCCCTTGTCCGCATGTCCCGGCTCTTCCGCGCAACGGAAACCGGCGAGCGCCCGCCGCTCGTCGCGCTGCTCGCCCTCTTCACCTTCATCTCCGTCGTGGCGGCGCTGAACGTCGCGCTCGAGGGGCCCTACATGGCCATGTTCTTCTGGACGGTGCTCGGGCTCATGCTCACCCTGCCTCGAGTCCTTCGAAGAGCGCCGATCGAGGGTTGAGCTCGGCGGCGCGGTGGAGCGAGCGCCGCGCTTCGGGGATCTTTCCGAGCTTCGTCTCGATCCGGGCCCGCACGAGCCAGAGCCGCCAGTCCGTCTCGTCGTGCCTGATCGCCGCGCGAATCGTCCGGTGCGCCGCAGGGAGGTTCCCGAGCTGCTCCTGGACAAGCGCCAGCTGGAGATGCGTCGAGGCCGCCCAGCCCTGGAGACGGCGCGCGGCGAGCGCGTTCGACAGCGCACCCGCGCCGTCGCCGGCAATGACGTCCGCCTGGCTTCGGCGGACCTCGAGCGTCGCGAGGAGCGGCACGAGCTGGCTGCCGATCACGAACGGGGCGGCGCAGACCAGCACGACCGCGCTCGCCGCCCGGATGTTCGGCCCAGGCGGGCGGCCGTCGGGGGCCTTCGCCGGCTTCGGCCCCGTGACCGCGGTGGCCGGGCCGACGAGCAGCCCGAGCAGGAGCATGGCCACGATGGTCACGACGGTCATCTCCCACATCCAGTCGACGCCCGCGATTGCTAGGTACGCGACGAATCCGGCGAGGAGCGCGGCCAGGGTGCTGCGCGCCTCGCCCCCGCGGAGCCGCCTCGCGCCGGTCACCACGCCTGAGCCGAGCGCGGCCACGAGCAGCGCGAACCCGATAAGGCCGAGCTCGCCGAGCGTCTCGGCGTAGAGAGAGTGCGCGTCGCGGACGAAGCCGGGGAGCGTCCCGCGCTCCGTCCACCAGGCCTCGAACGACCCGGCGCCGCCGCCCTCGACCGGGTGCGCCCGCCATTCGTCAACCGCGGAGCTCCACCACTGCCAGCGCCCGTTCCCGCTCGAGCTGAGGAGGTGCGCGCGGATCTGGTCGTCGCCGGTGAGCGATGACGTTTCCGTCGCGTCGGGCAGCCGCTTGAAGTCCTGGAACCGCTTGACCGGATGCGCGGCGACGAGGCCGGCGACGAGCACCACCGCGACGAGGCCGACCGCGATCCACCCCACGCGGCGACCCGGCTCGGGCCGCCCGCCGAAGCGACGCACTCCGAGGCCGTAGGCAACCCCGGCGACGGCGCAGCCGAGAACGATGACGAGCGCCGCCTGCCAGCCCTGGCTCCTCGCCGCGGCCGAGTCGAACGGGCCGTTCACCAGCTCGTGGCTCGACGCCGCGAAGCCGACCGTCAGCGCCGCGCCGAGCGCTCCCGCGCCCACGGCCGCAGCCGCTGCCCAGTGCCGGCGGGTGAGCGCGACGAACCCGGCCACGGCAATCGCCGCCGCGATCGTCCCGGCGCGGGAGGAGGTCAGGTAGATCGCCGCGGCCAGCGCCGGAAGCGGTGCCACGGCCACCCCGCGGCGAACCGCGCCGGGCGCCTCGACGGCGGCGCGCAGGAGCAGCGGAAGGCCGAGCGCGAGGAGCGCCGCGAGCCCGTTCCAGTAGTTCAGCGGATAGTTGAGCCGCCGGGCCTCGATCGGAAGCAGCTGGGCGAGCTCGTCCGCGGGGAAGACTTGCGGAAAGCACCGGCTCCCGAGCGCGAGCAGGCCGACGGCGACGATCCCGGCGGCGATCCCGTCGCACCAGCGGTCCACGTTGGCGCGCGACGAGCCGAGCACCGCGACGATGAGGATCCCGAGAAAGAGCACGACGCGGTTGAACTCGTTGAACGCGTCCTCGGCGCTCGTCGACCACGCGACGGAGAACGCCGTGAAGAGCGCGAACGCCGCGAGCAGGCCGCCGGTGAGGAGCGCCGCACGGGGAACGCGGGCAAGCGGCCAGACGGAAAGCCCGAGCGCCAGCGCGATTCCCCACCACACCGCGATCGCCAGCGTATTGCGCGACGTCAGCCCGTAACTGCCGCCGTCAAACGCCGCCCAGGTGAGCGCAACGGCGACGGCAGCGGGCAAGACGTAGACGCCGAAACGCGCCACGCCGCTCCTACGGCGGACCGAGGACGAAGCGGAAAGGGTCATTCGCAAAGCCCACCGGTTTCGAACGGAGGCCGCGTCAGTCTAGAGCCTGGCAGTCCGGAGACCTGATGAACCGCTGACATTCCTGGTCTATACTCGCGCGCTCAGCGACACGGGTCGTGCGCCGGGCACCCGGCCCGTCCGTGCGGCTTTGGGGTCGACGAACCAGCGTCCTGTGGCTTTCAACCGCGACAGCGTGAGATCCGCTCGCCTTCCGGCGCTCATAGCGTCGGTCGCGGCGATCCTGGCGTTCGCCGCCGCGCCGGTTGAGGCTGCGACGCCTCCGTTCGAGACCGCCTTCATCCATTACCCGACGACGGCGTTCGTCGGCAGCCAGGCGGAGGCCGGCTTCACCCGCGTGGCCACGAGCGGCGCGACAGTGATCAAGCTCCACCTGGACTGGGCCGTGCTCGCCGGGCCGGTTCGCCCACTCGATCCCTCGGATCCGAACGACCCCGCCTACAACAACATGGAGCCGGGGGCGATCAACAACTGGACCGAGTTCGACCAGCTCATCCGCGACACCGTCGCCCACGGGCTGAAGCCGCTCGTGATGATCGCGCGCGCACCGGACTGGGCCTCCGACGGCCCCGACGGCTGGACGAAGCCCGACGCCGCCGAGCTCGGCCTCTTCGCGCACGCCGCCGCGGTTCGCTACAACGGCGACTTCCCCGATCCGGACCCGAACCACGCGGGGGAGACTTTGCCGGCCGTCCGCCACTGGCAGGTCTGGAACGAGCCGAACCAGTACCGCTTCCTCTATCCGCAGCGGGTGGGAAACCAGCCGGTCGGCGTCACGCGCTACCGCGACATGGTCAATGCGATGGCCACGGGCCTCAAGTCCGTGAGCGCGAGCAACCTCGTGCTGGCAGGCGGGACGAGCCCGTTCAAGCGGACGCTCAACACCGCGCCGCTCGACTTCCTGCGGATCCTCGTCTGCCTCGACACGAAGCTGAAGCCGAAGAAGGGCTGTGGCCCGGTGCGCTTCGACATCTGGGGGACGCACCCGTACACCTCCGGCGGCCCGACCCGCAAGGCGGTGCAGCCCGGAGACGTCTCGCTCGGCGATCTCCCGGCCGTGCGCAAGGTACTCACCGCCGGAACGAAGGCCAAGAAGATCACGGCCGCGGGCAACAAGGTGAAGTTCTGGGTCGACGAGTTCAGCTGGGACACCAGCCCGCCCGACCCGGCCGCGATTCCGGCCGCGCTGCACACCCGCTGGGTCGCCGAGGGCATGTACCGGATGTGGTCGGCCGGCGTCACGCTCGTCGCCTGGCTCCAGCTCGCCGACAACCAGTACACGGGCGCCTGCGGCGACCCGTACCAGTCGGGCTTCTACTACTTCAATGCCGACATCGCCGCGGCCAAGGTCAAGCCGTCGATCGTCGCGTTCCGCTTCCCGTTCGTCGCGATCAAGGAGAAGCGGTCGATTCGCATCTGGGGCCGCACGATGAACTCGCAGCCCGGGAAGGTCACGATCCAGCGGAAGACCTCCGGCGGCTGGCGCAGGATCTCGACGCTCAAGGCGACCTCGCGCGGGATCTTCCAGGCCCGCTTCGGGACGCCCTACACCAAGGGCTACATGCGGGCGATCTTCCAGGGCAAGGCCTCGCCGTCGTTTGCGCTCAAGGCGCCGAGCGACCGCACGTTCAATCCGTTCGGTCAGCGCCCGCCGGCCGGCGGCTGCTCCTAGATGGACACGGGGCTCGCCGGCAAGCGCGTTCTCGTCACCGGCGCGTCCGGCGGGATCGGCGCGGCAACGGCCCGCGCGTTTGCCGCCGACGGCTGCCGGGTCGTCGTGCACTGCCACCGCGGACGCGACCGTGCGGAGGCCATTGCCGCGGAGCTCGACGGCGCGATCGTCGTCCAGGCCGACCTGACGAGCGAGGAGGAGACCGACCGGCTCTTCGCCGAGGTACGCGAGGCGTTCGGCGGTCTCGATGTCTGCGCCGCGGTCGCGGGCGTGTGGCCCGAGCCCTACGTCCCGGTGTGGGAGCTGCAGCTCGAGCGCTGGCGCGCGACCCTCGACGCGAACCTGACGGCGACGTTCCTCACCGCCCGCGGGTTTCTCCGCGAGGTGGCCGCGAGCGGTCACGGGAGCCTCGTCCTGGTCGGCTCGACCGCCGGACTCGTCGGCGAGGCCGGCCACGCCGACTACGCGGCCGCCAAGTCGGCGATCGTCCGCGGATTGCTGTTGTCGCTGAAGAACGAAGTCGTCCGCGTCGCGCCGCTCGCCCGCGTGAACGCCGTCTGCCCCGGCTGGACCGAGTCGCCGATGACGCGCGACTCGCTCGCCGATCCCGCGTTGATCGAGCGGGTGACGAGGACGATGCCGCTGCGCAAGGTCGCGCAGCCCGAGGACGTCGCGAACCAGATCGTCGCGCTCTCCTCCGATGTCATCTCCGGCCATGTCACCGGGCAGGTCGTCACGGTCGCGGGAGGCATGGAGGGCCGCGTCGTCCACGAGTAGTCCGCCGCACGTGTGGCACGATGTCGCGGCTTGGAGAGGTGTCCGAGTGGCCTAAGGAGCGCGACTGGAAATCGCGTAATCGGTGCAAGCCGGTTCGCGGGTTCAAATCCCGCCCTCTCCGCTCGAAAGCTCGCGCCCCGGTCTCGACGAGGACCGGGGCGCGGCTGTTGTTTCGGCGCTGCCTGAGAGAATGGACCGCATGACTCATGTGGCGCGCCTGCTGACGTTCGTGGACATCGACGCGAACGACGAGGGGCCCGACGCTCGGAGTTTCTCCTTATCGGCGCGGCACGATGCGGTGCTCGCGGACGGTCGCCACATCGTGCTGCTGAACGACCGAGGTTGGAGTGGAACGGCTGCCGTGGCGTGGTACGGCGAGCCGTCCGAAGAGGAGCGCCGGGCCGCGGATGCCCGCGGGATCTGGGAGTTGGAGACAGCGGAGGTGCTCGAGCACGAGGCCCGCTTCGTCGTCGGCCCGGATGAGCCGTTCGGCGACGAGACGCCAGCCGAGGTGGAGGCGGGCCACTGGAACACGCTCGCGAAAGTGCTCCAACGTCAGGGCATCGTGATCGAGGGCTCCGAGCTGATGACGCTCCCGCACGACGTCCAGCTCAGCGAGCGCGTGCTCGCGCGCATCGGTCACGGCCGGATCGACGCCGAATAGCCGCGCCGGCGGTTTCTGCGCCTACCGGCTGGTCGCGTCGACCACGTACGCCGCGAGCGCCTGGATCTGGTCCGCGCTCAGCGATCCGCCGAACGCCGGCATTCCGCCGCCGCCATTCGTGACCTGGGCGACGACAGCGTCCGCGGACGGCTGGAGCTCGTCGAGGTTCGGCCCGACCGTTCCGCTCGCGTCGGCCTTTTCCAGCGTGTGGCAGCCGGCGCAGTTGTTGGCGGCGAAGAGGTCTTCGCCTTCCTTGATCTGGTCGCTCTCGCCCGACCCGCCGCCGCCCGTCTCGGTCTTGCCCGTCTCGGTTTTGGTGGACTCGGTCTCGCCGACCGTCTCGGTTCCGCCTCCGGGACCCTCGATCGTCTCGGCCGCGGCCTCGTTGTGATCCTCGGCGCCGACGACCTCGACCGCACCGAGCATCCCGAAGACGAACAGGGCGGCAACGACGGCAAAGAGGCCCGTCCGCCGGCCGGGAAAGTCGGGCTTCCAGCGCGGCACGACCAGCGAGACGATGAGGCTGAACCCGATCAAGGCGCCGGCGGCGACGGTCATGATGATCTCGTTGCGGCTCATGGGCTCGCATACGATATCCGGCCCCATGAGCCGCGTCGGACTCTACGTCGGCGCCGGAGCGGCGTTCGCCGTCGCGGTCGTCTTGGCGATCGTCGGCGCGGGAGAGTCGCCCGGCGCTCTCACGAACTGGCAAGCGCTGGCCCTCGGCGTCGTGCAGGGCTTCACGGAGTTCCTGCCGATCTCCTCGTCGGGCCACTTGATCCTCCTGCCCTGGGCTGCGGACTGGACGTACCTCGAGGCGCACGACGAGTTCAACCAGACGTTCGACGTGGCCCTGCACCTCGGGACGCTCGTTGCGGCCGTGGTGTTCTTTTGGCGCGACATCGTCGAGCTCGTCACCGCGGCGCTGCAGAGCCTGCGCGCCCGCGCGATCCGGACACCGACCGAGCGGGCGGCCTGGTTCGTCGCGGTCGCGACCGTCCCGGCGCTCTTCGCGGGCGCCTTCGGCGAGAGCGTGATCGCCGAGCACCTCGGCGAGCCATGGCAGATCGCCCTGCTCCTCGGCGGCTTCGCCGGGATCCTCTGGCTCGCGGACCGCTCGCCCACGGAACGCCGGATCACGGACATGTCGTTCAAGGACGCGATCGCGATCGGACTGGCGCAGGTCCTGGCGCTCATGCCGGGGGTCTCGCGCTCCGGCGTCACGATCACGGCCGGGCGGTTCCTCCGCCTCGACCGTGAGTCCGCCGCGCGCTTCTCGTTCCTCCTCCTCGTGCCGACGACGCTCGGCGCGGTCGTCTGGAAGGGCGTGACGGACGTGCTGCTGGCGGACCTGCCGGCCGGCTCGACGGGCCCGTTCGTGGTGGGGATGCTGGCGTCGGCCGCGGCCGGGATCGTGGCCATCGGCGCTCTGATCGGCTACGTGCAGCGGCACACCTACACGGTGTTCGTCGTCTACCGCCTGATCGTGGCGGCGCTCATTCTGCTCGCGATCGAGACCGGGGTGCGCTCGGCCGGCTTCTAGGTGCGGTCGGCTTCGAGCGCTAGGCGCCGGCGCCGGCGAACGGCCACCGCGGCGGCGATTCCTGCTGCGCTCGCTGGCGGTCGACCCTGGTGCGGAGCTCCTCGAGGACCTCGCGCGTCTCGTCGCGCGCGTCAAACGTTCGCTCCTCCGGCGGAGGCGCATACGCGGCCAGATGCTCCTTCGCCAATTCCGTCTCGCGGTCGTCCAGCGCCTCGGCTCGGGTCGTCAGCGACGTTTCGAGCTCTGAGAGCCGGCTGGATTCGCCCTCGAGCCGCTCCTGCTCGGCCACTGCGAGCCGCTGGGCGTCTGCGACCTTCTCGTCGCGCTCGGCGGCGCGGCGCTCGCGCTCGGTGAGCCGCGTGGCGACCTGCTCGAGCTCCCGCTCACGCTCGGCCAGGCGGACGAGCTCGAGCTCGCGACGCGCAAGGCCGGCTTCGCGCTCCGCGAGAGCCGTGCGCTGGCGTCCGGTCTCGAGGCTGGCCCGGGCGCGCTCTCGTTCCGTCTCCTCGAGCGCACGGAGCGAGGCCTCGGTCCGTGCCCGGGACGCCTCGGCCCGCTCGACGGCGGCCGCCGCCTGGGCTGCGGTGTCGGTCAGCTCGGTGATCCGCTTTTCCTGCTCGACCTGGGCGGCCGTCTGATCGGCAAGCGCCCGGTCGCGGGCCTGAATCTCCGCGTGCGCCCTGTCGAGCTGTCCCTCGATCTCGTCGAGGTTCGGCCGCAGGCGTGCGAGCTCGGAGTCGCGCTCTTCGAGCTCCGCAACGAGGTGCTCGATCTGGGCACTGTCGTCCTCGTAGGCGGGCCCGAATCGTGCGATGCGCCGGTCCAGCTCGGCGGCGCGCACCTCGGCGACCGCGGCGCGCGCGCTTCGCCCTTCGAGATCCTCGAGCGCGTCGGCCAGGCGGCCGCCCTGCTCCTCGCTCATGCCTTCCACGAGTCCGGAAGCGTTCTTCAGGAAAAAGTTCTCGAGCCTACGACGCACACGGGCCACGCAAATCACTCCGGTCTGCCGCAGATCGGTTCCTCATCCAGTCGGATTTCACGGCGAGCGGCTGAACCCTCCAATGCCTCGATCGAGGGGCGCCCGAGCGGCTAGCGCGAGGCCGGCGCCGCGTCCGGTCCCGGACACTCCTCGTACTGTTCCACCGGTGCGCAGAGAACCACGACGTGCCCGAGCGTGGTCGCGAAATGCGTATCGGCGACGCGGTACGTGACCCGGACACCCCGAAAGCCCGAGATCCCCGGCCGGTCGACCTCGAGCCCGAACACGAGCTGGAATCCGTTTCCGTTCCCCGGCGGGACGACGAGCCCGTCCACCTCCTCGCCCGCGCTCGCGTCGAACCCCGGAGCGAAACCGACCGCTTCCACGGCCGTCTCCGGGACGGCTCGAACACCGACGTCGCGAATCGTTCCGGTCGTGTCGACGAGCGAGACGCTCTCGACGATCGCGTCGGCCGAGCCCGAGTTGCGCAGCACCACGAGTCCCCACGAGTACGCGACGTCGAGTGGGACGGTGAACGCCAGCTCGTCGTGATAGCCCTTCTTGTAGGCGAGCGGCCCGCCTTCGACGACATCCGGACGGGTGAGCGCCCAGGCCGCGATCCCACCGAGGATCGCGGCACAGAGCGCAAGGGCCATCCAGAAACGAGGTCTTGGCCGGGACATCGCCTAGAACCCCGCGAAGATCCGCTCGGCGACGGTCGGCTTCCCCGTGTCGCCGCAGAGGTAGTAGCGGGTGAAATGCCGGCCGAAGCGCCACGTCTGCGAGGACGACTTCGAGGCTCCCGTCTGGCCGCTCAGCGACACGCCGAACACCGTGACCGCCGCCGTGTACGTCCGCAGGTCCTCGCTGGCCCGGCGAAACGTTCCCTTCCCGCTCGCCGGCGTGAAGTAGACCGCAGTGCCCACGTACCGGTCGCCGCAGTGGCCGTTCAGATCCTTCACATCGTCGTAGTAGTCGAAGCCGCCGTTCCAGCGCGTTGCCCGGATCCGGTAGACCGTCGCGGATCGCCCGAGGCACACGCGCCGCTGGCGCTCCTTCACGAAGTGGAACTCGGACCGGTACCGGCGTCCGAAGTTCCCGTCGTCGTCGCCGAGGTTCGAGATCGTGTCGGTGATCTGGGCGCTTCGCTTGTTCCCCACGTGCATGGAGCCCGAGAGGCTCCAGTGGATGCCGTCCGTCGAGTAGCCGACGCCGATGTTCGAGTCGGCCTGCTCGCCGTACGCCCACGTCAGGGCCTGGTCTTTCCAGACGTGCGCCTCGCCGATGACCATGTACCGGTCGAGCTCGCCGAGCCTCGTGGTGAACAAGTAGCACCCCGGTCGCGGATGTCCGGTATCGAGCTCGGACAGAGCCGTCCGGACGCCGGGCGCCTGCGATCCGATCGCCGCGGTGGAGTCGAACTGAACATGCACCTGCGCCTCTCCCGCCACCCAGCTGCCGCCTTCGGCTCGCCTCGAGAACGACCGGAACTGGACGCGGGTGCCCGTGAGGAAGGCCGCATCGAAGGTCACCCAGCCGTCATTTGCCGCCGCCGCAGCCGCTATTGCGGGATCGGCCGGCGACAGACGCACCACGAACGCCCCGGACGCGTCCGTCTCCGCCGACGCGAGCTCCACCGCCTCCTCGGAGCCCTCGGCTCCGACGGACGGTGACACGGAGACAGCGCCACCGCGAACCGGCGCGCCGTACTCGTCGACGAGTACACCGGCGAGCAGCACCGGCGCGAGCCCCGAGCCCGGCTGGGTGGGAATCGTCTGGGTCTGGCTCAGGAGCTCGACCTCGAGCGACACGCCGGACACAGGCGCGAGGCGCCGATCGGCTTGAGGCGAGAACCCCGACTCGTCGCCGCGCAGCTCGACGCCTAGGTTCGAAACGGCACCGGTGGACCAGTCGCGAACGAGCGTCGTGACGTCGATCCGCCCCTCGCTGCTCGGGCAGTCGCCTCCCGCCGCCTCGCCGGCCTCATCGCCCGTCTCCGGCCGGCCGTCCCAGGTCGTTTCGGCATTCCAGTCCGAGAGAATCGGGCGCGCGGTCACCGGCGGGATGTCCCCGTAGTAACAGGCGGCATCCTCGAGCACGAGGGTCGCGGCGAGCAGCCGGTCGGGGTCGATCGCCGGCAGGTCGAAGCGCACGAGCGCCCGATACTGCGGCGCTTCCGGCGACTCCGCTCCGACATGCAGCAGACCGTCACCGGGCGGCTGCCCGGAGGACGAGAGCTGAAGCGTCTCGGTCGCGGGATACATCTGCGCCCCGGCGCCGGCCGTCCACAGAGCGAAGCCGAGCACCGTGGAGATCCCTACACAAAGACATCGCAGTTTTCCGCCCGCGCGGGGCCGTAGCTTTTCCACTCTCTTCGCCTCCAGTCCGTCGGTTGCCAGGTCGCGCGGGCCATGCCGACAGACTGCGACCGGAGGGTGAAGCCGTCAATTGTCCTTTTCGGACAGGGGAGGGAAGAACACGTGCAGACAAGCCACGTTGTGGATCGTCTGTGACGCTCTTGTGACGGTTTCGTGACGCTTCGGCGACGGCTAGACGCAGCGCGCCCGGTACAGCCGCGGCGGTGCGCAGAACGTCATCGCGATCGCGAAGGTCTTCTCGGCGGCCGTGGTGCCCGAGTGGTAGCCAATCCGGATCCCCGGGGAGCGAAAGATGCCCTGCGCGTCGACCTGAACGCCGAGCACCAGCTTGTAGCCGGACTCCGCGTCCGGCTCGAGCGTGAGCCCGTCGACCTCAGCCGCGCCGCGCGGCCACTTGAAGTCGCCGCCGAACCCAAGCGAGCTCTCGCCGGCCGGCTGCGCGTACATCCCGACGATCCGCAGCCCGGTGGTCGGATCCACGAAGGAGACGCTGTCGATGACGATCGCCGACCCGCCCCCGTTATCTAGCTCCAGCACGCCGACGGCGACCGGGGTGCCCGGTGTCACAGGCCCGCTGACCGGACCCTCCGCAGTGCCCGTGAGCGCCCCGCCGGCGGATTCCTCCGACGAGCACGAGGCGAGCCACCAGACCAGAAGGACGATGAAAAGTAGCCCGACCGCAACAAGGACGATCCGGTTCCGGTGCTGCAGAGACCGGCGGCCGGCCCGCCGCTCGGAACGCTCGACTTCTGGTGTGACGCCCATCGTTCAGGCGATCCTGTTCCTTCGCCCAGCGCCGGTCAAACCGGCGGATCAAACACCGTCGTCGCGCCGCCGTCTCCGCGCCAGGACAACGATGGCCACGGCGGCCGCCACGAAGCCAAGGCCGAGCGCGATCCAGCCCCATGAGATGCCGCTCTCCGATGAGGTCGGCTCGGCGGCCGCGGTCTCCGTTTCAGCGGTCGTCGCCTCCGGTGGAGGCGGAGGAGTGGTGACGATGACGGTCTCGACGACCGTCGACGTCTCGGCTTCGGTCGTGGTCGGCGGTGGCGCGGTCGTCGTGGGTTCGGGCTGGGTCGTCGTGGTTTCGGGCGCCTCCGTGGTCGTCGCGGGGATCGTGGCAGTCTCCGTGGGACCGGTCGGGAGCGTCACCCCAGTCGTGTCCTCGGGCCGTGTGGAGATGGTCGGAACGGTCACTTCCGGGAGCGCCACGCTCGGCACCTGGCCCGTCGGAAGCCCGGTCAGTCCGGTCAACCCGCCGGTCAGCCCGCCTCCCCCTGCGCAGCCGCCGAGGAGATATCCGGCCACCGCAAGAAGCGCGAGCGGCGGGACGACGCGCATCGTCTCGCGGAGCCTGGGGCGAAAGCGGCGCATCCTGGAGCCGAGAATAGTCAGAGCATCGGCTCACTTCGGATCCGTTGCCGGGACCCGAAGTGGGCGCAGCTGGGATCGAACCAGCGACCTCTCGCGTGTGAAGCGAGCGCTCTCCCGCTGAGCTATGCGCCCCGCAAAACGGACGATAGCCGGTACCATCGCCGGGCCGGTCGCGCTAGGTGGGGAGCTAGCGGTTCCCTGAACCCGCAATCCGCTCTAGCGGGGCCGAACTCCCTCCCGAGAGGGTGGCTTCGAGGTAGGGCTAGCGCCCGCGAGTGTTGAAGGCCAGGTCCCGCGCACTGAGAGCTTGCGAACCGCGTCAGGTCCGGAAGGAAGCAGCGCTAAGCAGCGCTTCTCAGGTGCCGCGGCCAAGCCTGGCCCGAGCGAGCGGCGTGGGCACCGCCCCAGAAAACGCCAGCAACGGAGGGTGCGCGGCCGGCAATAACCGGAGCCCTTAAGATGGACGTGTGAGCGGCGCGCTCTACCGGACATACAGGCCACAGACCTTCGACGAGGTCGTGGGCCAGGAGGCGATCGTGCGCACGCTGCGCAACGCGATCGAAGCCGGGTCGGTGCGCCAGGCCTACCTCTTCGCCGGGCCGCGCGGAACCGGGAAGACCTCGATGGCGCGCATCCTCGCAAAGGCGCTCAACTGCGCGTACGGGCCGACGGTCACGCCCGACGGCACCTGCAACTCGTGCGTGTCGATCGCGAGCGGCAGCTCGCTCGACGTGATCGAGATGGACGCCGCCAGCCAGCGCGGGATCGACGACATCCGCGAGATCCGCGAGCACGTCGTCCTCCAGCCGGCCGAAGGGCGCTACAAGGTCTACATCCTCGACGAGGCGCACCAGCTCACCGATGCGGCCTTCAACGCGCTGCTCAAGCTGATCGAGGAGCCGCCCCCGCATCTCGTATTCGTTTTTTGCACCACCGACCTGTCGAAGATGCTCCCGACCGTCCGGTCGCGCTGCCAGACCTTCATGTTCGCGCGCCCGCGGCTGCCCGAGCTGACGAAGCTCCTGCGCCGGATCGCGGACGCGGAGAAGATCGACGCGCCCGACGCCGCGCTCGCCCTGGTTGCCCGGTCGGCCCGCGGCAGCTTCCGCGACGCCGTTTCGACGCTCGACCAGCTCTCCGCCGCCTCGGGCGGTGCGGTCACCGTTCAGGGCGTCCTCCAGCTGCTCGGCGCGGTCGAGGAGGAGGCGCTTTTCCGCATCGGCGACCTGATCGTGGACGGCGACACGGCCGGGCTGCTCATGTTCGTGGAGGAGCTCGCCGACCAGGGCCAGGATCTCGGCCGGCTCGTCGCGGATCTCCTCGAGCATCTGCGCCACCTGCTGCTCGTCCAGCACCTCGGCGAAGTTCCCGAGTCGCTGCCGGTGACCCAGGAGACGCGCGAGCGGCTGCGTTCCCAGGCGAACCAGCTCGGTGAGGCGACCGTGATCCGCCTCGTGGATCTCCTCATGGTCGCCGTGGACGATGCGCGCCAGGGCGGCGATCCGCGGCTTCCGCTCGAGCTTGCGCTCGTGAAGGTGACGCGGCCCGGGTCGGATGTGACCCGCGAGTCGATCGCCTACCGGCTCGACCAGCTCGAGGCGCGCGGCCACGACGCCGCGCCGCCCGTTCCCAAGCCGAAGCCAACGCCGAAGCCCGAGGCGGCGGCCGTGGAGCCGCTGACCGAAGCACAGCCGTCCGAGCCCGCGCCGGAGGGCGAGCCGCTCGCGCTCGACCAGATCCAGCAGCTCTGGAAGCAGGCCGTTCTCCCGGCCGTGCAGGAGCGCTCGATCCCGCTCGGCTCGGTGCTCGCCGAGGCGAAGCCGATCGGGCTCGAGGGCGACCGGCTCGTGGTCGAGTTCCCCCAGGCCGCTTCGTTCCACCGCACGGTGGCGGAAAAGCCCGAGAACGCGACGCTCCTCGGCGACGTCCTGCTCGAGGTGACAGGCCGGCGGCTGGCGGTCGAGTACTCGGTCGGCGAAGGATCTCCCGAGGAGCCCGCCGAGGAAGGGCCGACGAGCGAGGCGGAGTTCGTCTCGCTCTTCAAGAGCACCTTCGACGCCCGCGAGATCGAGAACGAGAGCTAGGCTGCGAACATGGCCAAGGGCATGGACGTCAACAAGATGATGCAGCAGGTACAGCAGATGCAGGCCGAGATGGCCAAGGCACAGGAGGAGCTCGCGGTGCAGACCGTCGAGGCCTCGGTCGGCGGCGGGATGGTTACCGTCACGGCCAGCGGCGCCGGCGACATCCTCAGCATCAAGATCGCGCCCGACGCGATCGACCCGGAGGATCCCGAGACGCTCGAGGATCTCGTGCTGGCGGGCGTCAACGAGGCGCTGCGCAACGCCCAGGAGCTCATGCAGTCACGTCTCGGCGGCGCGCTCGGCGGCGCCGGCGGGCTCGGGCTTCCCGGCTTCTGAGACACCTGCGCGCGCTCGGGCTTCCGCGTGCCGGGGCGATCCTCGGCCTGGCCGTCACGACCTGGGTGTTCTTCGTCATCGCCCAGCGCGGCCGCGGCGGGGCGGTCATCGGCGGCATCCTGATCGAGGTGCTCCTGATCGTGTTCGTCCAGGACGGACTGACGAAGCGCGAGCGCCTGCTCTTCTCGCTCGCCGCCGTCGGGCTCGGGTTCGCGGCTCTCGCTGCGGGAACCGCCACCTCCTAAGCAAGAATGCGGGCGTGTTCGGCCCTGTCGTGGACAACCTCGTCGCGCAGCTTTCCCGCCTCCCCGGGGTGGGGACGCGCACGGCGCAGCGGCTCGCCTTCCACATCCTCCGGGTCTCGGACGAGGAGGCGCTCGCGCTGGCAACTGCAATTCGGGAGGTAAAGGAGCGCATCCGCACCTGCACCGAGTGCGGGAACCTGACCGAGGAGGAGCTCTGCGCCATCTGCACGGATGCGCGGCGCGACCGCACGGTGATCTGCGTGGTCGAGCAGCCGGTCGACCTCGTCTCGGTCGAGCGCACAGCGTCGTACCGCGGCGTCTACCACGTGCTCGGCGGCGCGCTCTCTCCGCTGGACGGCGTCGATCCGGGCGATCTGCGGATCGACGATCTGATTCGGCGGGTCGAGCGCAACGGCGTCGAGGAGGTCGTGCTCGCGACGAACCCGAACATGACCGGCGAGGCGACCGCCTCCTATCTGGCCGATCTCCTCCGGGGAAAGACGCGCGTTACCCGGCTCGCGAGCGGGCTTCCCGTGGGCGGAGACCTCGAGTACGCGGACGAGGTGACGCTCGGCCGGGCGCTCGCCGGTCGCAGGGAGATGTGACCGCGTAGCATTCGCGGCATGGCGAGCTCCCCGGCTGTGGCGGCGGCGGACCCGGAAGATCTGTTCGCACCCGACGTCATCGCCGACCCGTACGCGTACTTCGGCCGGCTCCGCGAGACCGATCCGGTCCACTGGAACGCGCGGGCGGAGATGTGGATCGTCACGCGCTACGAGGATCTCGTGTGGCTCCTCCGCCACCACGAGCTGTTCTCGTCGGCGGTGATCCGCAACGACCAGCGCCCGCCGCATCCTCCGATCGAGCCCGGGCACGAGCCGCTCTTCGAGCAGGTGCGCGACTTCCGCGCCGACCAGCTCGTCGAGAACGACCGGCCGCCCCACCAAGCGATGCGCGGCGCCGTGCACGAGTACTTCACGCCGCAGGCGATGGAGAGCTGGCGCCCCTTCGTCCGCCAGGCCGTGAACGAGCTGCTGGACGAAGTTGAGGCAGACGGGCAGATGGACGTGCTCGAGGCACTCGCCGCGCCGCTCCCTGTGCGCGTGATCACGCAGATGATGGGCGTCCCCGAGGAAGACCGCGACCATCTGCGCCACCTGGCCGACCGGCTGCTTTACATCAACCGGGGCGAGCCGGACCGGATGCGGTACCTCATGGAGGGGATCGAGGGGATGATCGAGTACGTCTCCCCAAAGGCGGACGAACGCGCGGACAGGCCGGCGGACGACTTCATCTCGGTACTCGCGCAGGCCGAGAAGGAGGGCGTCTTCACGCGCCACCAGGTCCTCGTCAACACGGCGCTGCTCCTCTTCGCCGGCCACGAGACAACCATGAACCTCATCTGCAACGGCACGCTGGCGTTCATCCAGCACCCGGACCAGTGGGAGCTGCTCGTCGCCGACCCCGAGGGCGCCGCACGGTTGGCGACCGAGGAGTGCCTGCGCTACGACCCGCCGGTCAAGTCGACCCAGCGCATCGCCGCCGACGATGTCGAACGTCACGGGACGACGATCCACAAGGGCGACCGCATCCGCTGGATCATGGCCGCCGCCAACCGCGATCCCCGCGCCTTCGAGGAGCCCGACCGGTTCGACATCACCCGGCAGCCGAACACGCATGTCTCCTTCGGGGCCGGGATCCACTACTGCCTCGGAGCGTCGCTCGCGCGCATCGAAGGGCAGGAGGTCTTTCGGGCGCTGGCCGAGCGTTTCCCGACGCTTCGGCTCACGACGGAGGAGCTCGAATACCAGCCGAGCATTCAGTTTCGGTCGCTCAAATCGCTGCCGGTGGCGTGGGCCTAGCGTGGCCGAGCTGCGCATCACCGTCGACCACACCCGTTGCATGGGAAACGCCCAATGCCTCGGCGTCGCCCCGGCGGTTTTCCGCCACAACGAGAACCGGCAATCGGAGGTTTTCGACCCCGACGGCGCCTCCCCGGAGCTGATCGTCAAGGCGGCGAGTTACTGCCCGACGGGTGCGATCGAGGTCGTCGATGCCCGCACCGGCGAGGTCCTGTTTCCGGGCTAGCGGAGAGGCTCCGGGGAAGTTGTCGCAAAGTGCGAAGATTTCCTCTCACCGGTCCTTTACAGCATGTCCACCCCCCGATATAAATTGCCTTGCTGAACCGATGGGCCCTCGGGCTCGTCGGTTCGGCGTTTAAGGGGACGGATACGACCCGCGCGGTCACGAAGGCTCCGACGGAAGGCGCTTCTTCACGCGTCCCTACAATCTTCGGCGATGTCCGAAACCGCCTCTGAGCCGTTGCCCGCCGGGATCCAGACGGTCGTCATGAAATTCGGCGGCACGTCGGTCGCCGACCCCGAGAAGATTCGCCGCGTCGCCGAGCGGATGGCGGCCGCGAAGGCCGCCGGAGCGCGCGTCGTCGGGGTCTGCTCGGCGATGGGCCACCACACGGACGAGCTCCTCGCGCTCGCGCAGGAGGTCTCGCCCCGGCCGAAGCCGCGCGAGCTGGACATGCTCATCTCGGTCGGCGAGCGGATCACCGGCGCGCTCGTCGCGATGGCGATCTCCGACCTCGGCTACGACGCGATCTCGCTGACCGGCTCGCAGGCCGGGATCGTCACCGACACGGCGCACGGCAAGGCGAAGATCGTGGACATCCGCGGCCGGCGGATCCACGAGGCGCTCGACGCCGGAACGATCGTCCTCGTCGCCGGGTTCCAGGGCGTCTCGACCGACTACGAGGTGACGACGCTCGGGCGCGGCGGCTCCGACGTGACCGCGGTGGCGCTCGCGGCCGCGGTGGGCGCGAACTCGTGCGAGATCTACACCGACGTGGACGGCGTGTTCACGGCCGATCCGCGCGTCGTACCGACGGCGCGCAAGCTCCACGCGGTCTCGTACGAGGAGATGCTCGAGATGGCCGCATCAGGCGCGAAGGTGCTGCAGCTACGCTCCGTCGAGTTCGCGCGAAACCACGACGTGACGCTCCACGTGCGCTCGACCTTCACGGACGAGCAGGGAACGTGGATCCGCGAGGAGGACGAGCGAATGCTCGAGAAGGCCATGATTTCCGGCGTGACCCACACGGTCGAAGAGGCCGTGTACGAGGTTCGCGAGGTCGCTCCGGCCGATCTCTTCGAGGCGCTCTCCGGCGCGAGCGTGAACGTGGACACCGTGATCCAGATCGGCGCCGACATCGTCTTTTCCACGCCGATCGAGGATCGTCTCGACGCCGAGGACGCGCTGACCAAGCTCGGCGCGAACTGGACCGAGCAAACCGAGCTCGGCAAGGTCAGCGTCGTCGGCGCCGGCATGCGCAGCCATCCTGGCGTCGCGGCCAGCGCGTTCGCGGCGCTGCGGGGGCTCGACGTGGAGCCGCGCTATGTGTCCACGTCGCCGATCAAGATCGCCTTCTTCGTTCCCCGCGACGATGTCGAGCGCTCGGTCAAGGCGCTGCACGAGGTATTCGAGCTGTCCGGCCCCGAGGCGGAGCGCGCCCATGCCTGACGCGCGCATCGGCGTCGTCGGCGCGACCGGCGCCGTCGGAACCGTCACGCTGGCGCTCCTCGCCGAGCGCGGCTACGAGCAGGTGCGCGCGTTCGCGAGCGCGCGGTCGGCCGGGACGGAGCTCGGCTACCTCGACGGCAAGCTGACGGTCGAGGAGGCGACGCCGGAGACACTCGCGGGCGCCGACGTCGACCTGCTCCTCTTCTCGGTCGGCACCGAGGCGAGCCGCAAGCTCGTGCCGCCCGCCGCCGAGAGCGGGACGACGTGCATCGACAAGTCGGACGCGTTCCGGCTCACCGACGGGATTCCGCTCGTCGTCGCCGGCGTGAACGACGATGCGCTCGGCGACGGGCCGATCGTCGCCAACCCGAACTGCTCGGCGATCCAGCTCACCTGCGTCCTCAAGCCGCTGCAGGACGCCGCCGGTCTAACACGCGTCCGTCTTGCGACGTACCAGTCGATGTCGGGCGCCGGCGACGAGGGCATCGAGCGCCTGCGGGCGGTCAAGCCGCTCGAGGCCGATCTCGCGATGGACTGGGAGTTCACCGGCGACGAGTCGAGC
Organism: uncultured Thermoleophilia bacterium; assembly: GCA_963716435.1. GTDB lineage: Bacteria > Actinomycetota > Thermoleophilia > Gaiellales > Gaiellaceae > CAVRUF01. Next base: position 979,311 of record OY970312.1, on the reverse strand, counting down.
GAGGAGTGGAAGCTCCGCGCCGAGACGCGCAAGATCCTGGCGCTCCCGGATCTGCCACTGCAGGCGACCTGCGTCCGGATCCCCGTGCTCGTGGGCCACGCGCAAGCGGTCTGGGTCGAGACCGAGGAACCGCTCTCGCCGGAGCAGGCGACCGAGCTGCTGGGCGCAGCGCCGCACCTCGAGCTGGCCGACCTGCCGACGCCCGGTGATGCCGCGGGGCGCGACTCGGTGCTCGTGTCGCGCATTCGCCGGGACACGATCACGGACAACGGCCTCGCCCTCTGGATCGTGAACGACAACCTCCGCAAGGGCGCGGCGCTGAACGCCGTCCAGATCGCCGAGCGGCTGCTCTCCGCCAAGGCGCTCGCCGCGTAGTGGCCGCGGTCACCTCCCAGGAGGAGCTCCGCCGGCTCTACGCCGAGCCGAAGGCACGGTCGGTCCGCAAGGAGCTCGACCACGTCGACGAGCACTTCCGGCGGTTCATCGGGCTCTCGCCGTTCTGCATCGTCGCGACGACCAACCCCGACGGAACCGCGGACGCCACGCCGCGCGGCGGCGAGCCGGGCTTCGTGACCGTCGCCGACGACCGGACGCTCCTCATTCCCGACCGTCCCGGGAACAACCGGATCGACACGCTGCGCAATCTCGTGGCGAACCCGGGGATCGGGCTCCTGTTCGTGATCCCGGGCGTGGACGAGTCGGTGCGCGTGAACGGAACGGCCGAAATCCGCGACGACGAGGAGCTCCGCGCGCGCTTCACCGAGGGTCGGCCGCCTACGACCGTCCTGCAGATCCACGTCCGCGAGGCGTTCCTCCACTGCGGCAAGGCCTTCATGCGCTCGAAGCTCTGGGATCCCAGCCGGCAGATCGACCGCTCGGAGCTGCCGACGCTCGGCGAGATGCTCCGCGACCAGGTCGGCTCGACCGATCCGCCCGAGTCGCAAGACGAGATGCTGGAGCGCTACAAGGCCGAGCTCTACCAGCCCGCGGGCCGGTGCGGCACCGGGGCGGGCGTGAACGCCTTCTGCACCTGACGCAGCACCTTGGCGCGCGTTCCCTCCATGACCGGCTGGAGGCCGCCCAGATCCAGCCGGCCCAGCGCGACGCGGCCCTCCCAGCGGAGCGGCCTGAAGCCGAAGTCGGCGAGGAAGTCGCTCGGAAAGATCGTCCGGTGGACGAAGAAGCGCTCGTAGCCGCTCTCGCCCTCGGGATAGCGGTAGCCGAACGCCTCGATCGCTTTTACGCCGCGGTCGCGGGCCTCGCCGATCACCGAGAGGAAGAGGCTCTGGAGCACCCACGGCGACGACGCGTCGAGCAGGTACGCGCACGTGATGAGCACGGAGTCGTGCGAGGGCGGGCCGGCGGGCAGCGACTTCGCCCGCTGGAAGAAGCTCGACGGCGCGAACTGGATGAAGCCGAGCTTGCGGTCGTCCTCGGCGACGTAGAGCGTCCCCCACGCGCCCCAGTCGTCTTCGACGCGTTCGGCCCAGCGGTTCTTGTCGGTGCGGCGTTCTTGCCGTGTCTGCCAGAACGTGCACTCGACGCACGGGGGAGGCGTCGAGCCGGCCGAGCCGGCCGTCACGGGCACCAGGCGGTAGGGCACGAGCTCAGTGTAGGACGAAGTCCATGCGGTGCATCGCGTTGTTCGCATAGCCGCGCGCGTTCCACAGTGGACGGTCGGGTTGCGTGTTCCCGCGCGCGTCGGTCGCACGGGCGGCGGCCGTGTGCGCGCCGGGAGCGAGCTCGACCGCGATCTCCCACGGCGTGAACGCGTACGGGCCGAGCGCGTCGCCCAGCCTCGCCGCGAGCCACGGGTCGTTGTCGATCTGAACCTCGACGCGCGCGATCTCGCCGCCCCAGGCGACGCCGGCGATGCGCCGCGACTCGGTGGCCGTGACGAGCGAACTGACGGGAAGCTCGTGGAGCGGCGTCCCGTCCGGGATCCCGTCCGCCCCGACGAGGCAGTAGTCGTTCACCTGGAAATGGCCGGCGAACGGCACGGTCGCGACCACGATCTTGCTGAGCCACTTGACCGAATCGACCGCGTAGTTGCCCGGCACGATCGCGCGCAGCGGCCCGCCCAGCTCGAGCGGAACCGGCTCGCCGTCGAGGGACCACGCGAGGAGCGTCGCCTCGTCGCGCGCCTTCACAAGCGGAATCGACCGGGCAAAGTCGCCCTCGCCGCCGACGAGCACGACCTCGACCGCGCCGGGGTGCGGCTCCGCCTGCGCGAGCACGGCGGCGAGCGATGCTCCGCCCCAGCGGCCCTGGCTGACCGCGCCCGCGCCCCACGGAACGCCCTCCACCGGCGGGTCGAGCTCGGCCCGGCGATGGCCGGCGCACTCGAGCACGACGTCGTGCTCCGCGAAGCCGAAGCGCTCCAGCTCGGCCAGCCCGAGCCGCAGCGGGCTCGTGACGGCGCCCTCGATTGCGATCGTCCCCGGCGCCTCGCTCGGGAATGGAAAGTGATTGCGCCGGAAGTGGAGCGCCGCCGACGTCGAGCCGCCGTGGAGCGCCTCGAGTGCGGCCGCCGTGATCTCGAGCTCGCTCATGGGCGAAGCGTAAGAAGCGTCGCCTCCGGACGGGCGAGAAACCGGACGGGGACGAAGCTCGTGCCGAGGCCGCGGGACACGTGCAGGATGCCCGCCTCGGTCTCGTACAGGCCCTGGAGGTACGGCGCGTGGAACTCCTTCAGGGGCACGCGGCCCCACGGGGTCGGCAGGCAGATCTGGCCGCCGTGGTAGTGGCCCGCAAGCACGAGGTGGAAGACGCCGGGCGGCAGCATCCGCACCGCCTCGGGGTAGTGGCAGAGGAGGATCCGCAGGTCGGCGGTCGCATCGGCGCGCTCCGCCGGTCGTGATGTGCGCGACAGGTACGTCACGGGGTCGACGCCGACGATCTGGATCCGCACGCCGCCGGTCACGATCGCGATCTCCTCGTCGCGCAGGAGCGCCGAGCCGGGAACCGAGAGGTCGGAGAGGTCGGCCGGGCGCCGGAACGGGTCGCGCGACTCGTCCACGTCGTGGTTTCCCAGCGTGAGGAACGTGCCGTGGCGCGACTTCAGCCGTCCGAGCGCCGCCTCGAGGAGCGCGCGGCCTCGGTCCCGCGTGACGAGGTCGCCCGTGATCGCGACCAGATCGGGCTCGGTCTCGTCCGCGAAGTCGAGCGCATGCTCGAGCGTCCGTGCGGCGAGCGAGAACGAGCCCAGGTGGAGATCCGACAGATGGAGGATCCGGAAGCCGTCGAGCGACGGCGGCAGGCCCGGGACCGGGACGTCGAGCGCGATCCGCTCGAGCCGCTGCGATTCGTAGAGCCCCCACCCTCCCGCGGCCGCCAGCGCCGGCAGGCCGAAACGAAGCCGACGGGCCGTTATGAGACCTCGGCCTTCTCGAGCATCGGGATCACGGGAACGACATGCCGCTTGAACTTGAGCTCCGACTCGTCGATGCCCGCGGCCACGCCGACGAGCTGCGAGAGGTGGAGGATCGGCATCCCGAACTTCTCCCCGGTCTTCTTCTCGAGCTTCTGCTGCCACGCGTCGAGCGAGAGGTGGCAGAGCGGGCACGGCGTCACCATCGCGTCGGCGCCGGCCTCCATCGCCTGCTGGATCGGCTGGATGAGCTCGTTCAGCGCCAGCTCCTCGCGCGCCTGGATGATCGGGAACCCGCAGCACTTGATCTTCGCCGGGTAGTCGACCGCCTCGCCGCCGCACGCCTCGATGATCGCCTCGAGCGACCACGGCTTATCCGGGTCTTCGAAGCCCATGAGCTTGGACGGACGCAGGATCTGGCAGCCGTAGAACGGCGCGATCTTCAAGCCCTTGAGCCCCTTGTGCGCGATCTCCTGGAGCTTCTCGTAGCCCTCGCCCTCGGCGATCATCCAGAGGAAGTGCCGCACCTCGACGCCGCCGGAGTACTGCGGCGCACCAACCGAGCGGAGGTTTTCGTTCACGCGGGCCAAGACGCCCTCGTCGCCCTGCAGGATGTGGTTCGCCTGGCGCAGGTTGAGCGTGCAGACGTTGCAGATCGTCATCAGCGTGTCCGCGCCGGTCGCCTCGGCGTAGGCGAGAATCCGCGCGTTCAGGTGCAGGTAGTAGTCGGGCTCGGCCTCGTGGATGTCGCCGGCGCCGCAGCAGGTGACCGCCTCGAGCTCGTCCAGCTCGATCCCGAGCTTCGGCGCGAGCGCCTTCGTGGACGTGTCGAGCTCCTTCGCCGAGAGCGTCGCCAGACACCCGGTGTAGTACGCGACCCTCACTTGGCGCCTCCCTCGTGCTCGGATTGCTTGTGCTCGATCCGCGACAGCGCGCGCTCGCCCTGAACGTGGCCGGCGGCGCCGTCCATTCCCTGCGTCTTGATCAGGTCGCGGAGCATCCTGGACTCGTTCACGTTCGCCGCCACGTGCGGCGGGAACGGGATCGGTACCTTGCCGCGCTTGGCCAGCGAGAGGGCGAAGCCGGTCTGCTTGAGCGCCTCGATGATCCCCTGAGTCTTCGGGACGAGCTCGGTCTCGCGGAGCCAGCCGGTCGTCTCGGCCGACTTCACGAACCACTTGGCGTGCTTCGCGCCCATGTCGCGGTCGATGCCGGCCTTGATCGACTCCGCGCCCAATTTGGCGATCGCGTCGCGCGGGTCGACGCCCTTGGGGCAGCGCTCATTGCAGAAGTAGCAGCGCGTGCAGTCCCAGATCCCGTTCTCCGCGTTGTAGGTCTCCAGCCGCTCGTTCTTCGTGCGGTCGCGCGGGTCGCCGACGAAGCGGAAGCCCTTGGCGAGCGCCGCCGGCCCCATGAACTCGGGATCGGCCTCCATCGAGTTGCACTCCGAGACGCAGCAGCCGCACATGATGCAGAGCGCTTCCTTTTGGATCGGGTTCATCGCCTCCTGGGAGTGGACGAACTCGCGCTCCGGGTACTCCTCGTAGCCCGGCTCGAGCCACGGGCGCATCGCCCGCACCTTGTCCCAGAACGGATCCATGTCCACGACGAGGTCCTTGAGGACAGGGAGGTTCCCCATCGGCGCGATCGTCGGGACATGGCCGGCGTCGACGATCGGCTTCATGCGTTCGCGGCAGGCGAGGATCGCGCGGCCGTCCATGCGCATCCCGCAGGAGCCGCAGATCATCATCCGGCAGCTCTTGCGGTAGGCGAGCGTCCCGTCGACGGAGTCCTTGATGATGTCGAGGACGTCGAGGAGGCAGGCCCATTCGGGCGCCTCGACCTCGTAGCGCTTGAGCTCCGGCTTGCCCGTGTCCGGGCTGGAGCGCCAGATCTTCAGTGCGACATCCACGCTAGATCCGTCCTCCTTCGCTCATTGCGACACCGGCATCGTGATCGTCGGTACGAGGCCGCCGAGGTTTCCGAAGTCGAGCACGTCGTCCTCGGACGGGACCTCGATTTCCACGTCCTCCCCGAAATCGTAGATCTCGACCGTAACCGTCATGTCGGTTGCGCCGCCGTCCGTCGTGATGTCGTTGAAGTGCGTGACCGTCTTGCGGACGAGGCCGTCGCCGTCGATCCAGACCTCGGCCGGGACCTCGCTCACGCCGTTCGCCTCGATCGAGTCGAGAATCGCCTGCTTCAACTCCTCGCTCTCGGCCTGCTCGGCCGCCTTGTTCAGGTCGATCGTCATCGTGTACTTGGTCGTCTCGACGTCGCGGATCGTCTCGGTGCCCGCCTCCTCGACGTCCGTCGCGCCGCTCAGGTACTGGAGCGTCTGCGTCGGATCGCCCTGCGCGACCTGGGCGAACTGTCCGAGCCCGGCGGCCTCGCCGAGGGAGCCCGTGTCGATCTTGAGCCACTTGCCCGTCCCGACGCCGAGGCCCGGGATCTGCATATACAGCACGGCGCCGTCGATGATCACGACCGCCTCGCCGCCGGCCGCGCCGGTGATGGCCGAGAAGTCCATCGTCATCTTCCCGAGCGGCGGATCCGCCTGGAACTCGCCGCCCCCGGTGAGCGTGACCGGGCCGGTCGGGCCGCCTTCCATGGCCAGCTCGAAGGTCGTCTTGTACGTGCCGGCATCGGTCGTGGCCGCGGCCGCGGCGGCCAGCACGTCGGAGGAGGATCCTCCAGTTGGGGGCGGCGGCGGGTTGGCCGCATTCGTGTCGGTGGACGAGCCCGAGCCGCCGCAGCCTGCGGCGACGAGCACGAGTAGAAGCGCTGCGAGCGTGGTGCGGCGCACGGAGATCATTGTTCCTCCCCTGTGAGCGAGCCGAGGTCGAACGACTCGTCGTCGGACGGCGGTGTCACGTCCACGTCGGCGCCGAAGTCGGTGAACTCGAGGGTGATCGTGGCCGTCCCGCCGCCGCGCGCCTCGGGGACCGGAAGCTCGTACGTGAGCCGGCGCGCCCGCCCGTCGTCGTCGATCCAGACCTCGATCGGGATCGAGTCGAAGTCCGAGACCTCGAGGAGTTGCTCGTACACCGGGCCGAGGTCGCCGGCCTCGTCCGCGACCTTCTGGAAATCTGCGGTGCCCTTGTAGTGGGTCGTCTGCACGCCGTCCACTTCCTCGGTTCCGGCCTCGACCATGTCGTCGGAGGCGCCGCGCAGGAACCCGAGCGCGTTGGCCGGGTTCGTCTGGGCGAACTGGAGGAACGAGCTCAGATCCTCCTGCGGCCCGCCGGGCGAGAACTCGGCCACGTCGACGCGGATCCAGTCCTTGCCCGCGGGGAGCCCGGCCTGGCCGGCCGGCGGGAGCTTCACGTAGTACATGGTGCCGTCGAACGCGAGGTCGGTCTTCTCCGTGCGGCCCGAGTCGGTGACCGTCAGCGTCATCCGGCCCTGCTCGCCGTCGAACTCGCCCTCGGCGCTCAGCTTGCTCTCGTCGGTCGGGCTCCCGGAAACGGAGCCGGTCATCGTCACGCGCGTCCCGCCCGCGTTGGCCGTCTTGTCTGCGGCAGCCTGAACCGTGCCCTGCGGGCCCGACGGCCCGTCAGAGCCGCAGCCGGCCACGACGACGACGGCGGTGCCGGCCAGCGCGAGCGCCCGGGCCATCAATACTTCCGCTCCTGCGGCTGCCACTTGGTCATCCGCACCGGCGCCCAGTCGAGCGCCGGGCCGCCGTCGCGCCAAGTGACGAGCGTGTGGCGCAGGTAGTTCTCGTCGTCGCGGTCGGGATAGTCGTACGGCCGCGCATGAGCGCCGCGCGATTCCTTGCGGGCGAGCCCCGCCTCGACCATGCACGCGGCGAGGTCGAGGAGGAACCCCAGCTCGAGCGCCTGCGTGACGTCGTTGTTGAAGACCGTTCCCTTGTCGTCCACGGTGACGCGGAGGTAGCGCTCGCGGAGGCCGGCGATGATCTCGCCCTGCTTCAGCATCTGCTCCTCGCGTCGGAAGACGCCGAAGTTGACGTGCATCGTGGAGGCCATCTCGTCGCGGATCGTGTGCGGCCGCTCGCCGTCGGTTCGGCCGAGCAGCGCCTTCAGCTCGCGCTCGGAGTCGGCGACGACGCTGTCCGGGATGTTCGCGGCGGGAGCGCCGAGCGCCCATTCCGATGCGGCCGCGCCCGCGCGCTTGCCGTACGTGATCGTCTCCATCAGCGCGTTTCCGCCCAGCCGGTTGGCGCCGTGCACCGAGACGCACGCGCACTCGCCGGCGGCGTAGAGCCCGTCGATGGTCGTCTTGCCCTGGAGGTCGGTGTTGATGCCGCCCATGTGGTAGTGGGCGCCCGGCCGGACGGGGATCGGCTCGTGGATCGGGTCGACGCCCGCGAACACCATCGACAGCTCGCGGGTGCCGTGCAGGCGGTCGATGATCTTGTCCGCGCCCAGATGGCGGAGATCGAGAAGGACGTTGCCGTCCACACCGCGTCCCTCGTCGATCTCGGTCTGCTCGGCGCGGGAAATGACGTCGCGGCTGGCGAGCTCCATCGCGTTCGGCGCGTAGTTCTTGAGGAAGCGGTCGCCCTCGGAGTTCAGGAGGTAGGCGCCCTCGCCGCGGCAGCCCTCCGTGATGAGCACGCCCGTCGGCGAGAGCGTCGTCGGGTGGAACTGCATCATCTCCATGTCCTTCAGGGCCACGCCCAGGGAGAGCGCCATCGCCATTCCGTCGCCTGTGCAGGCGTAGGCGTTCGTGGATCCCACGTACAGGCGGCCCGCGCCGCCGGTGGCGAGGATGACCGTCTTCGCGCCGACCACCTTGAGGCCGCCGTTCACGATGTCCCAGGCGATCACGCCCTGGCAGCGGCCGTCCTCCTCGATCACCTTCCACGCGAACCACTCCTCGTAGGCCGGGATGGAGCGCTTCATCACCTGCTCGTAGAGGACGTGGACGAGCACGTGGCCGGTGATGTCGGCGGCGTACGCGGTGCGCGGCGCGCCGGCGGCGCCGAAGGGGCGCTGCGCGATCCGTCCGTCCTCAGTGCGCGAGAAGACCGCGCCCCAGTGCTCGAGCTCGTAGACGTCGCCGGGCGCTTCGTCGCAGAGGACCTCGATCGCGTCCTGGTCGCCGAGGTAGTCGGAGCCCTTGACCGTGTCGAACGCGTGCAGCTCGGGGTTGTCCTCGGACGCGTTTCCGAGCGCCGCATTGATCCCGCCCTCGGCCGCGCCGGAGTGGCTGCGAACGGGATGGATCTTCGAGAGAAGCGCGACGTCGGCGCCCGCATCGTGGGCCTCGATTGCCGCTCGCATGCCGGCACAGCCGGCACCTACCACCAGGACGTCGTGCTGTGCCTCCACGGGATGCAGACGCTACAGGACAGGACGGGGATTGCGCCTCGTGACGGTAGCCGCTAGGGGGGACGCGCCCGCCCGCGGCGAATGGGGTCCGTCCATGGATTCCGCACGCGCCATCGACCGGTTTCTCGAGAGCCCGGCGCTCTCCGACTCGACGCGCCGCGCCTACCGCTCCGACCTCGAGGAGTTCTGCTCGTGGCTGCGCCAGCAGCGCCTGGACGTCGACGACGTGGACGCCCGTTCGTTCTCCGCGTACGCGGCGATGCTCGGGGCCGATCGCCCGGGCCGCACCCCGCGCAAGCTCGCTCCGACGACCCTCGCCCGCAAGCTCGCCGCCGTGCGCTCGTTCCTGCGTGCGACCCTCGGGCCCGCGCGGGTTCCGGATCTCGCCATGAGCGGACGGCGCCGGCGCCGCCTTCCGCACGCGCCGCGCCCCGCCGAGACCGACGCGCTGATCGACGCCTTCAAGGAAAACGAGCCGCTCGCGATCCGCAACCGCGCGCTCTTCGAGCTCGTCTACTCCGCCGGGCTGCGCGCCCAGGAGGCCGTGGATCTCCGCCTCGCGGACGTCGACTTCGAAAACGAGCTCGTCCACGTGAAGGGCAAGGGCGGGAAAGAGCGGGCCGTTCCGCTCGGAGAAGAAGCGTCGTACCGCCTGCGGCTCTATCTCGAGCGGGCCCGGCCGTCGCTGGCGCGCGGCGCCGAGGATCGCCTATTCCTGTCCACGCGCGGGAAGCCGCTCGACACGTCCACGCTGCGCCGCCTGCTCCCGAACCCGCACAAGCTCCGGCACGCGTTCGCGACCGACCTCCTGGAGGGCGGCGCCGACCTGCGGACGATCCAGGAGCTGCTCGGCCACTCGTCCCTGTCCACCACCCAGATCTACAGCCATGTGGACGCCAAGCGACTGCGCAAGGTCTATGACACCGCCCACCCCCGAGCTTGACGCCGCGGGCGAGAGCTTCCTCGCCCTCCTCGCCGCCCGCCGCGCCCCGAAGACCGTGGAGGCGTACCGCCGCGACCTGCTCGACTTCACGCAGTTCCTCGGCCGCCCGCCGACCGAACGCGACCGGCGAGGAGGTGCAGGACTGGCTCACCGAGCTGCGCGCCCGCGGGCTGTCGCCGAGCTCGGTCGCGCGCAAGGCCTCGGCGGCGCGGACGTTCTTCCGCCATCTCGTCACGCTCGGGCTGCGGCCGGACAATCCCGCCGCCGATATTCCGCTCCCGCGCCGGCGGACGAAGCTGCCGCGCTCGCTTGCGCCTGCCGAGATCGAGCGTCTGATCGGCGCCGCGAACGGGACGACGCCGCGCTCGTTCCGCGACCGCGCGCTGGTGGAGCTCCTCTACGGCGGCGGCCTGCGCGTGAGCGAAGCGGTCGGCCTCGACTGCGCGTCGATCGACCTGGAAAACCGCGTCGTGCGCTGCATCGGCAAGGGCGACAAGGAGCGAATCGTCCCGCTCGGCCGCGAGGCCGTCGAGGCCGTGCGCCGCTACCTCTCGCGCGGACGACCCGTACCTGGACAAGCGCCACCGACAGGATCTGTTCCTGAACGCCCAGGGCGGAGCGCTCACCCGCGCCGGCGCGTTCCTCATCCTCCGCAAGCTGGCCATGAAGGCGGGGCTCGAGCCTGAGCGCGTCCACCCGCACCTCCTGCGGCACTCGTTCGCGACGCACCTGCTCGAAGGCGGCGCCGACCTACGCAGCGTGCAGGAGATGCTCGGCCACGCCGACCTCGGGACGACCGAGATCTACACGCACGTGTCCGACAAGCGCCGCCGCGACACGTACTTCAGCTCGCACCCGCACGCGCGACGCCGGTCGAGCTAGCCGACGATCTCCACCGCCCTTGCAGAGGCCAGACCGGGACAACTCAGCAAGACCGGGCCATCGATCCAGACCTCGACCGCCATGCCGGGCTGCAGGTCGCTCCAGTCCGCCTTGGTGTACGCGCCCCGGTCGAACACGACGACGTCGTCGGTGGGCGCGACTGTGATGCCGCAGTCAGAATCGTCGGGAGGTTTGACCAGGACGCCGTAGACCGGCGGGGACTGGAAGGGACCCTCCACCCCGACCGCCGCGATAACTCCGCCGTACCCGCTGCCCTCGCTCGGAAGCGGGGAGCCGCCCTCGCCGCCGCACCCTGCCGCGAGCACGACGGTCGCGACCGCGATCGCGAAACCTCTCGATCTCACGGGGCGAAGCCTAAGCGACTTCGCGCAGCGCGCCCGTGTCCACGTCGTACACCCAGCCGCTCGCGGCGACGCCCTGGAGGAACGGGGACCCGGCGATCCGCGCGATGCTCGCCCGCACGCTCGCGTCGATGTCCGGGAACGACTGGAAGTCGATCTCCGAGGCGTCGGCGCCCGTCTCCGCCTCGAGCCGCGCGCGCAGCTCGTCGTCGGTGAAGGCGACCATCCCGCAGCCGGTGTGCCCCATCACGAGCACCTCCTCCGTGTCCTGCATCCAGCGGGAGATGACGAGCGAGCGGAGCAGGTCGTCGTTCACGAGCGCACCCGCGTTGCGCAGGACGTGCGCATCGCCCTCGGCGAGGCCGAGGATGCGGGCCGGGTCGATCCGCGCGTCCATGCACGTGACGACCACGAAGCGCCGCGCCGGGGGCATCGGCAGCTCGACCGTGCCGTGCTGAGCGGCGTGACGCCGGTTTGCCTCGAGGATCTCGTCGCGAACGGACACGCGTCGCAGCTTATTTCTCGCGCGCCTTCTTTCGCAGGACGACGAGCGTGGATTCGGCCGCGTCTCTCAGGGCCTTTTCCTCGTCCGAGTCGGTCAGGTGGTCGAGAAAGACGAGCGTGTCGCGCGCGGGCGAGCCGTTCTTCAGGCAGAGCACCGCGAGCCGGCGCACGGCCTCGTTCGGGTCGGCGTTCACGAGCTTGTGCAGGATCGGCCGCATCGAGTTGACGAGGCCGGGATGGTCGCGCGAGAGCATCTCAAGCGAAAGGAGCGCGGAGCCGCGGCAGGCCGGGCTCTCGTCGTCCATGCCCCGCCGCAGGAGCTCCGTCTTCTGAGCGAAGTGGAGCGTCCCGATCGCCCGGTACGCGAGCGCGCGGGTGCGGAAATCCTCGTCGCGGATCGCCGCCTCGAGCTCCTCGTCGACCTCGCGGCGCAGGTCGGCGAGCGCCCGCTCGTCCCCGAGGGCGGGTGCTGCGGCGACAGCCTCCGCGAGGTTCAACCGGAGACCGAGGCCGAGCCGACGGCCGACGCCGGACGCGTCCCCGGGCCGACGTAGCGGGCCGAGGGCCGGAAGAGACGGCCGGTGCGCTTCTGCTCCAGGATGTGCGCCGACCAGCCGGCCACGCGCGAGCACGCGAACATGGCGGGCGCGAGCGGCGGCGGGATCTCGGCGAAGTCGAGCACGACGGCCGAGTAGTACTCGACGTTGGTCGCCAGCACGCGCTCGGGATGGCGCTCCTGGAGCGCAACGAGGGCGGCCTGCTCGAGCTGCTCGGCGGTCTCCACATGCGGGGAGCCGAGCTGCTTGGCCGTTTCCTTGAGGACGCGGGAGCGCGGATCCTCGGCGCGGTAGACGCGGTGGCCGAAGCCCATGATCCGCTTGCCGGACGCGAGCGCCTCGCGCACCCAGCGGTCGGCGTCGCCCATGGCCGCGGCCTCCTCGATCATCGGCTTCACGTACGCGGGCGCGCCGCCGTGCAGCGGGCCCGAGAGGGCGCCGACGGCGGCAGAGAGCGCGGCGGCGCAGTCGGCGCCGGTGGAGGCGACGACGCGCGCCGTGAACGTCGAGGCGTTCAGGCCGTGCTCGGCGGTGCAGATCCAGTAGGTGTCGATCGCCTGCGCGTGCGCCGGGTTCAGCTCGCCGCGCCAGCGCAGGAGGAACTTCTCGGCCGCCGTCTTGCCCTCGGACACGATCTCCGCGGGGACGACGTCGGTCTTGCCGTCCGCGACGCGGGCCGACTGGGCGACGATCGCCATCATGAGCGCCGAGAGCCGGGCGAGATCGCTGCGCGCCTGCTCGTCGGAGATCTCGTTCAGCTTGCCGAGGCCCCAGGCGGCCGAAAGGCGCGCCGTCTCGGCCTGGAGATCGGCCGGCGCGTCGCCGGTGAGGCGCGCGGGCTCGTACGGCTCCGGGTCGGGCAGCGCCGAGCTCAGATCCTCGTCCACGAGGAGGCCCCAGACGTTCTCGAACGGGTAGTGGCCGACGAGATCCTCGATGTCGACGCCGCGGTAGCGGAGCGAGCCGCCGTCGCGGTCGGGCTCTGCGATCTCCGTCTCGACGGCGACGACGCCCTCGAGGCCTGGCTTGAACTCGGTCACGTGCGCAATCTACCCCGCGGCCGCGCTTCCACGCTTCGTTAGAGTCACCGGCCGTGACGCATCGCGTAACTCTCATCCCCGGCGACGGCACGGGCCCCGAGATCGCCGAGGCGACCCGCCGCGTGATCGACGCCACCGGAGTGCAGATCGACTGGGATGTCCAGGAGGCGGGCGCGGATGTGATGTCGAAGCACGGCGGAAATCCGCTGCCCGACCATGTGCTCGAGTCGATCGCGGCCAACACGGTCGCGATCAAGGGCCCGATCACGACGCCTGTCGGCGGCGGTTTTCGCTCCGTGAACGTCGCGTTGCGCAAGACGCTCGACCTCTACGGCCAGGTGCGGCCCTGCAAGACCTACCCTGGCGTCCGCACGCGCTACGACGAGGTCGACCTCGTGATCATCCGCGAGAACACCGAGGACCTCTACGCGGGGATCGAGTTCGAGGAGGGCACCGCCGACGCGCTCGAGCTGATCGACTGGGTCGAGCAGAAGACCGGAACGCGGATGCGCGATGACTCCGGGATCTCCCTGAAGCCCATTTCCATCACGGGAACGAGAAGGATCGTCGAGTTCGCGTTCGACTACGCGCGGCGCAACGGCCGGCACAAGGTCACGGCCGTCCACAAGGCGAACATCATGAAGTTCTCGGACGGCCTGTACCTGCGGGTCGCGCGCGAGGTGGCGGCGGAGAACTCGGACATCGAATTCGAAGACCGCATCGTGGACAACCTCTCGATGCAGCTCGTGCAGCGGCCCGAGGAGTACGACGTGCTCGTGCTCCCCAACCTGTACGGCGACGTCGTCTCCGATCTCGCCGCCGGCCTGATCGGCGGCCTCGGCCTCGCGCCCGGCGGGAACTTCGGCACGAAGGCGGCGGTCTTCGAGCCCACGCACGGCTCGGCGCCGAAGTACACGGGCCAAAACAAGGTGAACCCGATGGCGATGATGCTCTCCGGCGTCATGATGCTCGGCCATCTCGACGAACGCGACGCGGCCGACCGCCTCGAAGGCGCGATCGCCGCGGTGATCGCCGAGGGCAAGTCGCTCACCTACGACATGAAGCCGACCCGCGAAGACCCCACCGCGGTGGGAACCAGCGAGGTCGCTGACGCAATCATCGAACGGATGGGAGTGACGGTTTGAGACGCAAGGTGACGGTGGTCGGAGCGGGGAACGTCGGCGCGACCGCGGCGCAGGAGATCGCGCGGCGCGACTACGCGGACGTCGTCCTCGTGGACATCAAGGAGGGCCTGCCGCAGGGCAAGGCGCTCGACCTGAACGAGGCGGGCCCGGTGCTCGGCTACGAGCCGAACCTGACGGGGTCGAATTCGTACGACGCGACGGCCGATTCCGATGTCGTCGTGATCACCGCCGGGCTTCCGCGCAAGCCGGGCATGAGCCGGGACGACCTCGTGACGACCAACGAGGAGATCGTCCGCTCCTGCGCCCTCGAGGCTGCGAAGCATTCGCCGGACGCCATCCTCGTGATCGTCTCGAACCCGCTCGACGCCATGTGCCACGTCGCCCGAGCCGCCACCGGCTGGCCGCGCGAGCGCGTGTTCGGAATGGCCGGGATCCTCGACACGGCGCGCTTTTCCACCTTCATCGCCTGGGAGACGGGCGCGTCCTCCAAGGACGTGACCGCGATGGTGCTCGGCGGGCACGGCGACCAGATGGTTCCCGTCGTCTCGGCGACGACCGTCGGAGGGATCCCGCTGACCAAGCTCGCGTCCGCGGACAAGATCGAGGCGATGGTCGAGCGCACGCGCAAGGGCGGCGGGGAGTGCGTCGAGTTGCTCGGAACGTCCGCCTGGTACGCGCCGGGCGCTGCGGTCGCGCAGATGGTCGACGCGATCTGCCTCGACCAGAAGCGCGTGCTCCCGTGCACGGCGCTCCTCGAGGGCGAGTACGGCGTGACCGGCCTCTACATCGGCGTGCCCGTAAAGCTCGGCGCGGCCGGAATCGAGGCGATCGTCGAGCTCGATCTCACCGACGCGGAACGGGCCGAGCTGGACGCCTCGACCGAGGCCGTCCGCGAGGTTGTTGCGGTTCTGCGCCACGGCTCCTAGCGCGGCCAGCACAATACGACGGTGAAGCGCCACCATTTCCAGGGCCTGGCCATCGTCCTGGCGGCGGCCGTACTCGCACTCGGCGCCTTCCTCGTCTTCGCGCCTTCCGACCAGTACATGTTCGTGCCGGACAAGGCGCGGCCGGTCGAGCCGCTCATCCATGTGGAGGGCGAAAAGCCCGACCTGAGCGGCTCCAAGGGCGGCGTCTACATGGTGGACATCCTCGTCCGCAAGGCCACGCGGCTCGAGACGATCTTCCCGTCGCTCGCCTCCGACGGCACGCTCGTTCCCGCCGACGCGCTCAATCCGGCGGGCGTGAGCGAGGACGACCGCCGGCAGGAGGGGAAGAACCAGATGTCGCGCTCGCAGCAGATCGCGGCCGCCGTGGCGCTCGAGCACCTCGGCTACGACATCGACGTGAAGGGCGAGGGCGCGCAGGTCGACACGGTCATCCCAGGCCGCCCGGCCGACGGCGTCCTCGAGGTCGGAGACGTGATCGTCGAGGCGGGCGGCGAGCCCGTGCAGGGCCACGCCGACCTGGTGAAGGCGCTCGACAAGGTCGAGCCGGGCGACGACATCGACCTCGTCGTCCTGCGCGACGGCAAGCGGACTCCGGTCACGGTCGGCACGAGCGAGTCGCCCGAGAACGCCGACCAGGCGGTGATGGGGATCATCGTCGCCGACGCCGCCACGTTCGATCTCCCGGTGGACGTCTCGATCGACGCGGGCTCGATCGGCGGACCCTCGGCGGGACTCGCGTTCGCGCTCGGGATCGTGGACGAGCTCGGCGACGACATCGACCACGGCCGCACCGTCGTCGTGACGGGCGAGCTGGCCCTCGACGGGACGGTCCTCCCGATCGGCGGGATCAAGCAGAAGACGATCGGCGCGAAGGAGGCCGGCGCGGACATCTTCCTCGTCCCGGACGCGAACGCCAAGGAGGCGCGCAAGTACGCGGACGGGCTGAAGATCGTCCCCGTGTCGACCTTCGACGAGGCGATCGCGGCGCTGGCTAAGCCGTAACGGCGGCGGACTCGCGCACGAGGCCGGCGAGGCGCGCGATGCCCTCGTCGATCTCCTCGGCGGTCGCGAAGCTGAACGCGAGCCGCGCCGCCTCCTCGCCGCCCGGGCCGAGGTAGAAGTCGGCGCCCTTCACGAACGGCACCTCCGCCTCGGTCGCACGGCCGAGGAGCTCTCGCCGCGTCGACGCCGGCCGGAAGGTCGAGCCAGAGGAAGTAGCCGCCCTCGGGCCGGTTCCAGCGCAGACCCTCGGGCGCGTCGCGGTCGAGCGCGGCGAGCATGGCGTCCCGGCGGATGCGCAGGCCGTCCCGCGTGCGCTCGAGGTTCGGCTCGAAGATCCCCTGGTTCGCGAACTCGGCCAGCGCGGCCTGCACGAAGATTGACGGCGACACGTAGTTCTCGAGCACCTGCTGCTCGATCGCGCCGACGAGCTCCTCCGGGAGGATCACGTAGCCGACGCGGATTCCGGGCGCGATCGTCTTCGAGAACGAGCTGAGGAAGATGACGCCGTCCCCGCCGGCGCTCTCGAAGAGCGTCGGGATCGTCTCGCCCTCGAAGCGGAGCAGGCCGTACGGGTCGTCCTCGAGGATCGTGGAGCCGGTTGCGGCCGCGCAGCTCCAGGAGCCGCGCGCGATTTTCGGCCGCGAGTGTTCTCCCGCTCGGGTTCTGGAAGGTCGGAATCGTGTAGATCAGCTTCGGACCGGCGGTCGCCTCCACGGCGACGGCAAGCGCGTCCACATCGAGCCCGTCCTCGCGGAGCGGAATCGAAACGGCCTGCGCGCCGACGCTGCGCAGGATGCCGAGCGAGCGGTCGTAGCAGGGCGCCTCGACGAAGATGGTCGCGTCCTGCGCCGCGAAGGTGTGCGCGACGAAGTTGAAGCCCTGGAGCGATCCGGTCGTGAGGACGACGCGGGCGGGATCCACGTCGTGCCGCGCAGCGACCCAGTCGCGCAACGGCGGATACCCGGAGGGCGGCCCGTAGTTCAGCGCCCGCGCCCCGTCCTTCTCCGCAGCCGCCTTGGCGCAGGCCCCGAAGGCCTCGGCCGGAAGCAGGTCCGGCCCAGGAATCCCGCGTGCGAAGGAGATGACGCCCACGGCGAAGACTCTAGCGACGCGGTTCGGCTAGCCGACGGCTTCGGCGACGAGCTGAGCGACCTCGGTCGGGTTCGTCCCGACGCGCACGCCGACAGCTTCCAGCGCTTCCTTCTTCGCCTGCGCGGTGCCGGCCGAGCCGGAGATGATCGCGCCCGCGTGGCCCATCGTCTTCCCCGGAGGAGCGGTGAACCCGGCGATGTACGCGACCACCGGCGTCCTCATACTCGCGCCGATGTAGGCCGCGGCCTTCTCCTCCTCGGCGCCGCCGATCTCGCCGACCATAACGACCAGCTCGGTGTCGTCGTCGGCCTCGAACTTCTCGAGGATGTCGATGAACGACGAGCCGACGACCGGGTCGCCGCCGATCCCGACGATCGTGGACTGGCCGATTCCGAGCTGGGTCAGCTCGTGGCCGATCTGGTAGGTGAGCGTGCCGGAGCGGGAGACGAGCCCGACCTTCCCTGCGCTGAAGATCTCGGCCGGGATGATCCCGACGTTCGCGATCCCCGGCGAGAGGATCCCCGGGCAGTTCGGGCCGACGAGCGTCAGGCCCTTCGGCCGCACGTGGTTGTAGACGCGGAGCATGTCGTGGGCGGGAACGCCCTCGGTGATGCAGATGATCGTCTCGAGCCCGGCGTCGACCGCCTCGTACATCGCGTCCGCGACGAAGCGCGCCGGGACGAACACGAGCGTCGCGTTGGCGCCGGTCTCCGCGACCGCGTCGCGCACCGAGTTGAAGACGGGGATGCCGTTCACGTCCTCGCCGCCCTTGCCGGGCGTGACGCCGGCGACCACGTTCGTGCCGTAGTCGCGGTTCCGCGTCGCGTGGAAGGAGCCCTCGCGCCCGGTGATCCCCTGGACGACGAGGCGCGTCTCGTTGGTGACGACGATCGCCATTACGTCAACTCCACGGCCTTCTTCGCGGCGTCGAGCATGGTCGCCTCGACGTAGAGGTTCGGGGGCGCGGCCTCGGCCAGCAGGCGCCGGCCCTCCTCGGCGTTCGTGCCGTCGAGGCGGACGACGATCGGCTGCTTCAGGTCGAGCTGCCCGAGCGCGGTGAGGATCCCGCGCGCCACCTCGTCGCAGCGGGTGATCCCGCCGAAGATGTTGAAGAGGATCGAGCGCACCTGGGGATCAGCGGAGATGATCTCGAGCGCGTCAACGACGCCCTGCGCGTCGCCGCCGCCGCCGAGGTCGCAGAAGTTCGCCGGCTTCCCGCCGGCCTGCGCGATCACGTCCAGCGTGGACATGACGAGCCCGGCGCCGTTCCCGAGGATCCCGACCTCGCCGTCGAGCTTCACGTACGTCACGTCCTTCGCTCGCGCGGCGCGCTCCTCGGCCGGGTAGGCCTCGAGGTCGCGCATCGCGGCGATGTCCTCGTGGCGGTAGAGCGCGTTGTCGTCCACGGTGAACTTGGAGTCGAGCGCGCGCACCTCGCCGTCGGGCGTGACGATCAGCGGGTTGATCTCACAGAGCATTGCGTCGCAACCGACGAAGGCGTCGTAGAGCTTCCCGATGATGGAGATCACCTGCTTCTGCTCGGCGGGGTCGGTGATGCCCCCGTGGAAGCAGAGCCAGCGCGCCTGGTAGGGCTCGAACCCGACGAGCGGGTCGATGTGGAGCTTCGCCAGCGCATCCGGAGACTTCTCCGCGACCTCCTCGATGTCGATCCCGCCCTCGCTCGTGAGCATGAAGAGCGGCTGCTTCTCGCCGCGGTCGAACGTGACCGAGAGGTAGTACTCGTTCGCGATGTCCGAGGCGCGCTCGATCCAGAGCTTCTTCACGACGTGCCCGTTGATGTCGAGCCCGAGAATCGCCTCGGCCGCCGCGTACGCCTCGTCGGGGGTCTCGGCGAGCTTGATCCCGCCCGCCTTCCCGCGCCCTCCGGTGAGGACCTGCGCCTTGACGACGACCTGGCCGCCGATCGTCTCGGCGGCAGAGCGAGCCTCCTCCGGGGTCTCCGCGAGCCGGCCGTCCGAGACGGGAATGCCGAACCGCTTGAAGAGTTCCTTGCCCTGGTACTCGTAGAGGTCCATCGGCGGGCGAGTCTACCCGGCTGCGCCCAGCGGGCTCGTCACGGCGTCGCGTTCACCTGCGATGACACCCAGAGGACGAGGAGGACGATGGTCCCAACGAGTGTGACCACCGCAACGGCGCCGGAGCGCCGACGGTACGCCGCGGACCAGATTCCCAGGACGAGCGACAGGACAGCCGCAAGCACGCCGATTACCCACAGTGCAGCGGAACCGACGCTGCCGAAGAAGCACAGAACGCATACCGGCACGAGCAGGAGCGCGAAGACGCCCATTCGATGCGCCGTTCGGTCTTCCACGCGGCCAGCATATGCCGTGCGGCGCGATGCTCCCGAAGCCGACAGCGTTCGCAAGAACCGCGATTCGGGCATATCGTCGCGTGCTCAGGGGGTCACCACCGCGAAACCAAGGAGGCCGAATGTCCAGCTTGCACGACGACGACATCCAGACTCTCGAAGGAACGACGCCGGTATCCGAGATGGCGGACGACGCCGACTCGGACGACGCCGACACGGGCGACTCCGACGCCGGCGACTCGGACGGCGACGATTCGGATCACGCGGATGGATCAGACGACTCGGACGCCGACGACGCGGACACGGGACCTGCGGACTCAGGCGAGTAGCGCAACCGGGTCGGCGCTTCAGCGCTGTGTCGAACCGGTCTCGGCCGAGGAGTTCCTCGCCGAGCATTGGGAGCGGCTGCCGCTCGTAGTCGATCGCGGCGGCCGCTCGAGCTTCGACGACCTCATCTCCGAGGACGACCTCGAGCAGCTGGTGTGCTCGGGAGCACTGCGCTCGCCGGCGTTCCGGCTGGTGAAGGCGGGCGAGCAGCTGCGGCTGAAGGACCACGCGATCGACATCCCGTGGCGCCCGCTTCCGTTCACCGGTGTCGCGAACCCGGGCGCCGTCGCGGAGGCGTTTGCGGGCGGCGCCTCGATCGTCGCGCAGGGGCTCCACCACTGGTGGCCCTCGGTGGCGCGCTTCTGCCGTCTGCTAGAGGCCGAGCTCGGCCATCCCGCGCAGGGGAACGCGTACTGGACGCCGCGCGACTCGCAGGGGCTGCCGGTGCATCACGACACGCACGATGTCTTCGTCCTCCAGATCGCCGGCGAGAAGCGCTGGCTCGTCTACGAGCCGGTGCTCGAGCTGCCGCTCAAGGATCAGCGCTACTCCGAGTCGCTCGGCGGGCCCGGCGAGATCGCCCACGACGTGACCCTGCGCGCCGGCGACACGCTCTATCTGCCGCGCGGCTGGCTCCATCAGGCGGTCACGTCGCACACCGACTCGCTGCACCTGACCGTCGGCGTGAACGTCTACACCTGGATCGACGCTCTTCGGGCCGCGCTCCATGCCGCGGAGAACGAGGTCGAGCTGCGCCGCTCGGTTCCCGCGGACGGCGAGGGAGGGGCGGAGCTGGTGGAGTTGCTGGCCGACCGGCTCGATCCTGAATCGGTCCGACGGCGCATGAGGCGGAAGTTCGTCATCTCGCGGCGGCCGATCCTCGAAAACCGGATCTCGGAGCTGCGGGAGCTCGAAGACCTCGGGCCCGACACGGAGGTCGAGCGGCGCCCGACGGTGATCTTCGATCTGCACGACCGCCGCGACGGCTCGATCGAGCTCGCGTTCGAAGGTAAGCGGATCGCGTTCCCCGCGCACACGCGCGAGGAGATCGAGGCGCTCGCGCTCGGCGACGGGCCCATGCGGCCGGCGGATCTCCCCGGCGAGCTCGACGAGGCGAGCCGGCTTGTGCTCATACGCCGGCTCGTGCGCGAGGGCTTCCTCCGCCTCGCGGACTAACGTCCCTTTCGGCCATGGCCGGGGTCTGACCCCGGACATGGCTCACGGAGACACGGCCGTCGGCGCAAACGAGCCGGCCATGCGGGGATCTCGTTTCTCCACCTAGCCGATCAGAATTCGGTGACCGACCACCGAGCAGTGGAGCGCCCGCTTCTGCTCGGCGCTCTCGCAGGTGAGGTAGCGCGACTCGCCGCGCAGCCGGGCCTGGATGTCCACCTCGTGCGTCTCGCCCTTGCGCAGGTCGCGGAAGCGGACGCGGACGCCCTTCCCCTGCGGCTCGGCGCCGACGAAGGCCAGATCGTCGATCCCGCGCGAGCGCGTCTTGGCCCGCACCGCCCGCTCGGCCGCCTGCACCGGGAACGGATAGACCGAGCGGCCGCGGTAGCGCTTCAACCGGATCCGGCCGCGGTCGTGGTCGCTCAGGATCCCGCCGAGGTCGTCCTCGTTGACCCAGCCGAAGTAGAGCCCCTCGGGGAGCACGACCAGGTTCGCCGCGAAACGGTCGCCGCCGACGTGCGTGGACTGCCACGACCAGGACGGATCGACCGTGCGGTTCAGCGCGTCGTAGAGCGGCTGGCCGTAGCGCGCACAGCAGCGGTCGCGCTTGCCGTGGGTGCAGACGACGAGGAGCGGATGGTCGAGCGGAACCGCCGGCGTCGTCCCGCGCGCCAGCGCGACCAGGTCGAGGCCGAGCAGGTCGTCGTGGTCTTCGAACTCGAGCTTGTCTAGGCGTTCCCGGCCCGCCTTGGAGGAGGCGACGTAGAGCATCCGCCGCCGCGGGCCGCGCCGCTCAGGCCGCTTGATGAAGAGGAGCCGCGAGCGCGGAATGCGGGCGAGCGCGTCGCGCAGGTGCTCCTTCAGCGGCTCCGAGAGGACGCTGCCCGTGAGCAGGTCGCGATCCCAGCGGCCGCGGTACTCGACCAGGAGCCAGGTGTCGATCCGGCTCGCTGTCGCGGTGAGCGACTCGCCGGAGTCGCGGGCGACCTCGGAGCAGAACGGCCTCGCCACGCCGCGAACGCTAGCTAGCGACGGTGCACAGAAGCTGCCCGGCCCGAACGGCGTCGCCCGGCGCGACCACGAGCCCGCTGACCGTGCCGTCGCGGTGCGCGCGGATCTCGTTCTCCATCTTCATCGCCTCGATCACGCAGATGACCTGGCCCGCCGCGACCTCGTCCCCGTCGGCGACCTCGACCGCGAGCACCGTCCCCTGCATGGGGCTGACGACCGCCTCGGTCCCCGCGCCGCGCGCTGACCCGGCCTCGCGCTCGTGGCGGCGGCGGGCGAGCTCGACGTGCGGAGGCTCGGGCTCGACGAGCGTCACGTCGAAGCGGCGCCCCTCGATCTCCACGGCGACCGCGCGGCCCTGCTCGCGCCCGTTCGCGCGCCCGCCCGACGCCGGCGGCACGAGAGCGGCGGCCTGCGCGGCCAGCTGCTCCGACTCGACCACGCCGTGGCACGTCTCGCCGGCGATGAAGCACGGGTGGGAGAGCAAGGCCCGGTGGAACGGGATGAGCGTGGTCACGCCCTCGACCACGAACTCCTCGAGCGCCCGGAGCATCCGCCTCCGCGCCCGCTCGCGGTCGGTGTCCCAGACGCAGAGCTTGGCGATCATCGGGTCGTAGAGCGCCAGGATCTCCGAGCCCGCCTCGACGCCGGAATCGACGCGCACGCCCGGCCCGGCGGGCTCGCGGTACGCCGTGATCGTCCCCGGCGCCGGGAGAAATCCCGCGGCGGCGTCCTCGGCGTTGATCCGACATTCAATCGCGTGGCCCCGAAAGACGACGTCCTCCTGGCGCATCGAAAGCGGCTCGCCCGCGGCGACGAGGATCTGCTCGCGCACGAGGTCGATGCCGGTGACGAGCTCGGTGACCGTGTGCTCGACCTGGATCCGCGTGTTCATCTCGAGGAAGAAGTAGTTGCCGTCCGGATCGAGGAGGCCCTCGATCGTCCCGGCGCCGCGGTAGCCGACCGCACGCGCGGCGTCGACGGCGATCTGCCCGATGCGCCCGCGCAGCTCGGCGTCCACCGCCGGGGAGGGAGTCTCCTCGACGAGCTTCTGGTGGCGGCGCTGGATCGTGCAGTCGCGCTCGCCGAGATGGATGCACGTGCCCTGAGAATCGGCAAGCACCTGCACCTCGACGTGCCGCGGGTCGCGGATCAGCTTCTCCACGTAGACGGTCGCGTCGGAGAAGTACGCCTCGCCCTCGCGCTGCGCGGACGCGAGCGCCCGCTCGGCCTCCTCCGCCGACTCGACCACCTTCAGCCCCTTGCCGCCCCCGCCCGCGGACGCCTTCACCGCGAGCGGCCAGCCGTACTCGTCGCCGAGCCGGACGAGCTCCTCCACCGTCGTCACCGGATCCGTCGTCCCGGGAATGACCGGAACGCCCGCGGCGGACATGAGCCGCCGCGCCTCGATCTTCGAGCCCATCGCCTCGATCGCGTCGGGCGGCGGGCCGATCCAGACGATCCCCGCCTCCTGGCAGGCGCGCGCGAAAGCGGCGTTCTCCGCGAGGAACCCGTATCCGGGATGGATCGCCTCGGCGCCGGCCCGCTTCGCCGCGTCGAGGATCCGCTCGACGTTCAGGTAGCTCTCGGCCGGCGCCCCCGGGCCGACGAGAAACGCCTCGTCGGCGGCGCGGACGTGCAGCGAGCCGCGGTCGGCCTCCGAGTAGACGGCCACGGTGGCGATGCCGAGCTCCCGCAGCGTACGAAAGACGCGCACGGCGATTTCGCCGCGGTTCGCGACGAGCACCTTCGAAAAGGGAGAGGCCTCGGCCACGCGACGTATTCTGTCCGGCATGAGCTTCGCGAACCAGTTGACCGTCGGCCGGACGTTCGCGGTTCCGGTCGTAATCCTGCTCTTCGCCTGGGACTTCCCCAACCACTACTACTGGGGAACCGCCGTCTTCTGCGTCGCGATGGCGACCGACTGGCTGGACGGCTGGTGGGCGCGCCGCGTCGGCGACGAGTCGAACCTCGGCGGCCTGCTCGACCCGATCGCGGACAAGGTGCTCGTCCTGGCGGCGCTGATCATGCTGATCGGCGACGCGTTCCCCGCCTGGATGGTCTCGCTGATCGTCGTCCGGGAGATCCTCGTGTCCGGCCTACGTTTGGCCGCGCTCGAACGCGGCGTGGTCATGAGCGCGCGCGACCTGGGGAAGCTCAAGACCTGGTCGCAGGCGATCGCGGCAGGGCTCGGCGGCCTCGCCGCCGGCGGCGCGATCAACGAGGACATCGCCTGGGTCGCGCTGCTCGTCGCCTTGATCCTGACCTGGGTGTCCGGGCTCGACTACGCCCGCATCGCCCCGAGCGTGCTTCGTGGCCGCCAACCTGCGTAGCTTCTCGCTCGAGGACGCGGAGCAGGTCGTCGCCCTGAGCCGCGCCACACTCTCCCGGCCGGAGTTCCAGGTCGGCAACCCCATCTGGACGACCGTCGAAGAGCTCACCAGCGAGATCGCCGACTGGGATCCACCCGCCTCCGAGACGCTCTACGTCGTCGAGGACGAGGGCGGCGCGGTGGTCGCCTTCGGCGGCGCCGAGCGGCCGGCCGGCTTTTCGCACGCGGAGCTCTTCGGGCCGCTCGTGGCGATCGAGGCGCGCGGCCACCGGCTGGGGACGCGGCTCCTCGCGCAGTCGGTCGAGCGCGCCCGCGAGGCCGGCTCGAACGCGGCCTACGCCTCGGTGGGCACGCGCAACGCCGCCGGGCAGATCCTCCTCGAGCGCCAGGGCTTCCACGCGAAGGGCCACCCGCAGGCCACGTTCAAGCTCCAGCCGGGCTCGCACCGGCCCGCCGAGGAACATCCGAAAGGCGTGGACGTGCGACTGGCCACCGAAGACGACCTGCCGACGATGCTCGACCTCTACCGCGAGTGCTTCCCGGCCGGACGCTTCCCCGACACCGTGTGGCGCGAGAACGTCTCCACCGGAACCGTGTACGCCGCCGAGGACGAGGGCCGCGTCGTCGCCGTCCTGAATATCGACCCGAGCGACCGCTGGATCTACCACGTAGGCGTCACGACGAGCGAGCGCAACCGCGGGGTCGGCTCGTACCTCCTCAGCCGCTCGCTCGCCGACTACTGGGAGCAGCACCCCGATCAGGCGCTCGGCCTCGACGTGGATGCGGACAACGTCCCCGCGATCCGCCTCTACCGGCGCCAGGGCTTCGCGCCCTGGCTCGTGCTCCAGACGTTCGAGCTCGAGCTCTAAAAGTCGGGCTCGACGTTCTCGCGGACGCCCTCGCGCCACCACTCGCCGCGCGCGTCTTCCTTCGGCTTCGTGAGGAGACGGCGCAGCGCCTCGAGCTCCTCGGGCGTCGGCTCGGGCACGATTTCGAACCCGTCGCGGGATTCGTCGGTGGCCATGCGCCGATTAAAGCCGTTCCGGAGCTCCGACGATACGAACGGGGATGCGCCGTCTCGTCATCGTCCTCGCCGTGCTCGCGACTCTGGCGGTCGCGCCGTCGGCCTCCGCCGCATCCTGGGCGAAGCCGTACATCCGCGAGGCCGTGCAGAGCGGGCTCATGGGCCCGACCGTTCCCGAGTTCCGGCCGAACGACCCGCTGACGCGCCGCGACCTCGGTCTGATCGTGGTCGGCATCACGCACGAGGAGCGCACGATCTCGAAGCCCGACCAGCAGGTCACGATGACGGAGCTGAACCACGCGCTCGTCCAGGCGCTCGGCCTCGGGCCCGCCTCGGACGCCTTCCGCGCCGAGCTCGGCCGCGCCGGGCTCACCCCGACCGCCCGCGCCGGCTGGGAGACGGTGGCCCGGCTGCTGATGCTCCGCTACAACCATCCTTCGACGCGGGACAACCTCGAGCTGCGCCCCAAGGACATCGCCACCCGCGCCGAGGCCGCCTACTCGGTCTGGCGCCTCTTCAACCTGACCGAGTGGGACCTCGAGCGCGTCAACAGCCTGGTGGCCGGCTTCCACCTGCCCGACTACTCCGACTGGCAGAAGCGGGTTCTGAGGCGCGCGGTGAAGTTCGTCGGCTACCCCTACATCTGGGGCGGCGTCTCCGAGAACCGCGAGACGCTCTTCGGCGTCACCTCGCGCGGCGGCTTCGACTGCTCCGGCCTCGTCTGGCGCGTCTACAAGCTGGAGACCTGGAAGGACGCACCGGCGCTCGGGACGTCGATCCGCGGACGGACGACCTATCAGATGGCCGGTGAGATGAAGAAAAACCGCCGGGTTCCGATCACGAGGCTCCGCCCCGCTGACGTGATCTTCTACGGCGGCCACGGAACCGCGTCCAAGCCGGGCGACATCACGCACACCGGGATGGCGCTGGGCGGCGGCTGGTTCGTCCATTCGTCCGGCCAGGGCACGACGATCGCACCCCTCGCAGGCTGGTACGAGAGCACGTTCGCGTGGGCCCGAAGGCCCCTCCGCGAAGCCGGCCTCAGCTAGTACGGCGAATCCCCCGAACGAGTGATGCCTGGGGCCCTCGCGGCCCGGATACTGGCGTCTCCTGCGGTTCTAAGGGAGGAAGCACATGTTGCACTGGAAGAGCAGGCTTCTTTTCGGCCTGATTGCGGCGCTCTCGATCATCAGCGCAGTCGGAGCCGGATGGACGTGGCGGCTGTAACAGAGCCATTTTCGGGGTCGGAGAGCGGTCCGAGCGTAGATGCGGCCGAAGGGCTGCGCTCGGTCCGCCCCGCCGCCGATCCCAGTCGCGCGTCCGCGCGCGTTCTCTGGGTTCTCGTGCCCGTGACGGCGGTCGGATTCGTCGTGCTCATTGCCGCGGCGACGTCGCTCGCCACGTTCGGCCTCTCGCTGGACGACTGGGCCGGCATCGGCCTGCTCGTCGTCGGGGCGATGCTCGCCGAGCTGTTCCCCGTTCCGATCGACCTCGAGGGAGTCGCGGCCGGCGGCGTCTCGCTCGCCGCGGTCTTCATCGTCGGCGCGGCGGTCATCTACGGCTGGGCGCCGGCGGTACTGGTCGCCTTCGTCGCGCTCGCCGTCATCCAGCTCGTGCAGCGGCGCGGGCTCGACAAGCTTCTCTACAACGGCGCGGTCTATGTGATCGGCGCTGCCGCGGCGGGAGCTGCGGCCGCGGAGGTCGCCTCGCTCGGCCTCGAATCGACGGACGACGTCCTGGCGCAGGTACTCACCGTCTGCGCCGGCGCGACCGCGTTCTACGTCACGAACGTCGCGCTGATCGGGATCGTCGTCGCCCGCGCGGCCCAGGAGTCGGTCACCGCGCTCGTCTGGCGCTCGCTGCGCCGCACGGGGATCCCGTTCGCGATCATGGCCTCGATCACGCTGATCCTCACGGAGCTTTGGCCCCACTCGCCGCTCCTCTCGGTCGCGCTCGTCGGCCCGCTCGTTGCCGTGGCGCTCTACCAGCGCTCCGTGCACGACGCGCTCAGCGCGATGCGCCTTGCGCTCACCGATCCGCTGACCGGGCTCGGCAACCACCGGCATTTCCACGAGCGGCTCCAGACGGATCTCAACCGAGCGCAGGAGCGCGGCACGCTGCTCGCGCTCTGCCTCGTAGACATCGACGACTTCAAACGCGTGAACGACCGGCACGGGCATCCCGTTGGAGACGAGGTGCTCGCCCAGGTCGCGACGCGACTGCGGCAAGGCGGCGAGGCATTCAGGCTGGGCGGCGACGAGTTTGCGCTCCTCATGCCCGGACGCACCGAGAGTGAGGCGCTGGCCGTTGCGAGATCGGTGATCGACCGGGTCGGGTCGATGAAGCTCGCACACGGAGAACGGCTGACTGTGTCGGCCGGCGTCGCCGTCTACCCCGACCACGGGGTCGACCGCAGCGAGCTCGTCCGCGTCGCGGACAACGCGCTGTACGCCTCGAAGAACCAGGGCAAGGGCAGCGCGAACGCCTACCGGCCCGGCGCGGCCGAGATCGGCGACCTCCATCTGCTCGCGTCCGGGCACGACCGGCACGCGCGCTTCCTCGCCGCCGCCGGGCTCGCCCGAGCGGTCGACGCGCGGGACGCCTACACCGGCGAGCACTCGGCCGAGGTCGGCGAGCTGGCCGCCCGCATCGGCCTACGGATGGAGCTGCGGCCCAACGAGGTCGAGCTTCTCCGCCTGGCCGGGAGCCTGCACGACGTCGGGAAGCTCGCGATCCCCGAGGAGATCCTCCGCAAGCCGGGCCCGCTGAGCGCTCCGGAGCGCCTCGTGCTCGAGCGCCATCCGCAGATCGGCTTCCGCATGCTCGACTCGCTCGGCATCGAGCCGGTCGCGACCTGGGTGCTGCACCATCACGAGCGCTGGGACGGCGCCGGCTACCCGAACCGCCTGGCGGGCGAGACGATTCCGCTCGGCGCGCGGATCCTCTTCGTCGCCGACGCCTACGACGCGATGACCACCGAGCGCGTGTACCGCGGCCGTCTCTCGCACGAGCACGCCGTCCGCGAGCTCGAGCGGTGTGCCGGGACGCAGTTCGACCCCGAGGTCGTCGAGGCGTTCAAGGCCGAGGTCGCCGCGCTCGGAACGCCCGAGCGCAATGAGGCCGAGCGGCCGCTCAGCGTCGTCGCCGCTGGCTAGCCTGCCCTTGTGAGCTACGCCACCGGCTCGCTCCTCCACCTCGGCGACGGGCCGTTCCGCAAGGTGCGCCAGGCGCTCGGCGTGACCGCGTTCGGCGTGAACGGGCTCGTGCTCGAGCCGGGCCAGGAGTGGTTCGAGCACTACCACTCCCAGCAGGACGAGCTGTACTTCGTCCATTCCGGCGTGGCCGGCTTCGCGATCGAGGGAAACGAGTTCGAGCTGGGCCCGGGCGGGCTCGTCCACGTGGAGTCGACGACGCCGCGCCGCTTCTGGAACGCCGGGGACGAGGATCTCGTGCTCCTGATCGTCGGCGGCGCTGGCGGCTACATCGGCCGGGACGGCCAAATGGTGGATCCCGCCGACGTCGAGCTGCGGCGCGCCGTGTCCGCGGGCGACCTGAGCGCGATCAAGCGGCGGGCAACCTAGCGGCTCCCAGCCCCGGCCCGGCTGGGGACAAATCGGCACACACTCGGCGCACTTCCGTCACAGACACGTGCGCACTTTCGCAGTACCGTTCTCAGTGGGCGGCGGGTGGAGGTACTCCCCTCCCACGCGTCCGCGTTCAGACACACGCGCGGCGTCCTTGGACTCCGCGTGCGCAGAGCCGAACTAGAGCGGGATGTTCCCGTGCTTGCGCGGCGGCCGCGGCTCGCGCTTCGTCAGCGCGGTCTCGAGCGCGTCGCAGAGCACGGCGCGGGTGCGCCTCGGCTCGATCACGTCGTCCACGTAGCCGCGCTCGGCCGCCGTGTACGGGTTCGCGAACTTCTCGCGGTAGTCGGCGATCAGCTCCGCGCGCCGGGCCTCGGGGTCGGCGGCCTCCTCGAGCTCCTTGCGGAACACGATGTTGACCGCGCCCTCGGGCCCCATCACGGCCACCTCGGCGGTCGGCCACGCGAAGTTGAAGTCCGCGCGGATGTGCTTGGAGCTCATCACGTCGTACGCGCCGCCGTAGGCCTTCCGTGTGATCACCGCGATCTTCGGCACCGTCGCCTCCGAGTACGCGTAGAGGAGCTTGGCGCCGTGGCGGATGATCCCGCCCCACTCCTGCTCCGTCCCCGGGAGAAAGCCCGGCACGTCCACGAAGGTGATGAGCGGCAGGTTGAACGCGTCGCAGGTGCGCACGAAGCGCGCGGCCTTCACGGACGAATCGATGTCGAGCGTCCCGGCCAGCGCGCTCGGGTTGTTCGCGACGACGCCGACGGGATGGCCCCCGAGCCGCGCGAAGCCGCACAGGATGTTCTCCGCCCAGAGCGCGTGCACCTCGAGGAACTCGCCGTCGTCGACCACGCGGTGGACGACGTCGCGCATGTCGTACGGCTTGTTCGAGCTGGCCGGGACGATCGAGTCGAGCTCCGTGTCGGCGCGGTCGACGGGATCCGTGGGCGCGAAGTACGGCGGCGGCTCCACGTTGTTCTGCGGGAGGAACGACAGCAGGTAGCGCGCGTCCTCGAGGCACTCCTCCTCGCTCGCCGCCGCGAAGTGCGCCACGCCGGACTTCGTCGCGTGCGTCTCGGCGCCGCCGAGCTCCTCGAACGTGACCTCCTCGCCGGTCACCGTCTTCACGACCTCGGGCCCCGTGATGAACATGTACGAGGTCTCCTTGACCATCAGGATGAAGTCGGTCATCGCCGGTGAATAGACGGCGCCGCCGGCGGTCGGGCCCATGACGAGCGAGATCTGCGGGATCACGCCGGACGCCTGGACGTTGCGCCAGAAGATCTCCGCGTAGCCGCCCAGCGAGACGACGCCTTCCTGGATCCGCGCGCCGCCTGAGTCGTTGATCCCGATCAGCGGGCAGCCGTACTTCACGGCCAGGTCCATGACCTTGCAGATCTTCTCGGCGAACGCCTCGGAGAGCGTGCCGCCGAAGACGGTGAAGTCCTGGGAGAAGACGAAGACCTTGCGGCCGAAGATCGTCCCGTACCCGGTCACGACCGCGTCGCCCCAGGGACGCTTGTCCATCATCGACGGGTTGCGGTGCCGGACGTAGCGGTCGAGCTCGACGAACGAGCCCGGGTCGAGGAGCTTCTCCAGCCGCTCGCGCGCGAGGAGCTTGCCGCGGTCGCGCTGGCGCTGAACCGCCTTCTCGTCGCCGGCGTGGAGCGCCTCGTCGCGCAGCCGCTCGAACTTCGCGAACGCGTCCTCGTCCTTGGGCATGGCGGGAGCCTAGATGGGCCTACGGCGCGACGTGCGAGTCGTACGTCCCGAACTCCTCGCGGAGCACGCCGCAGATCTCTCCGACCGTGCAGCGCGCGGCCAGGGCGTCGCGCATCGGATGGAGCAGGTTCCCGTCGCCGAGCGCCGTCTCGCGCACCCGCTCCAGCGCCGCCGCCGCCGCCGCCGCGTCGCGCTCGGCACGCACCCGCGCCGTGCGCTCGACCTGGCGCCGCTCCGCCTCCGGGTCGAGCCGGTGCAGCTCGATCTCCTCCTCGTCGTCCTCGGCGTACGCGTTCACGCCGACGATCGTGCGCTCGCCGGACTCGATCGACTGGTTGTACGCGTAGGCCGCGTCCTCGATCTCGTGCTGGATGAACCCGGCCTCGATCGCCGCGACCGCGCCGCCCAGGTCGTCGATCCGCTGGATCAGCTCGCGCGCCTGCTCCTCGAGCTCGTCGGTCAGCGCCTCGATGAAGTAGGCGCCGCCGAGCGGATCGGCCGTGTCGGTGCCGCCGGCCTCGGCGGCGAGGATCTGCTGCGTGCGCAGCGCGATGCGGGCCGAGCGCTCCGACGGCAGCGCGAGCGCCTCGTCGAAGCCGTTCGTGTGGATCGACTGCGCCCCGCCCGCCACGGCGGACATGGCCTGGATGGCCACGCGGACGATGTTCGACTCCGGCTGCTGCGCCGTGAGTGTCGAGCCGCCGGTCTGCGCGTGGAAGCGCAGCGCCTGGGCCTTGGGGTTGGTCGCGCCGAAGCGGTCGCGCATGATCGACGCCCAGAGCCGCCGGGCCGCGCGGAACTTCGCGACCTCCTGGAAGAAGTGGTTGTGCGCGTTGAAGAAGAAGGAGAGCCGCTCGCCGAACGTGTCCGGGGAAAGCCCCGCGGCCACCGCGGCCTCGCAGTAGGCGATGCCGTTTGCGAGCGTGAACGCGAGCTCCTGCACCGCCGTCGAGCCCGCCTCACGGATGTGGTAGCCGGAGATCGAGATCGTGTTGAACCGCGGCAGCCGCTCGTCGCAGTACGCGAAGAGGTCGGTCGTGATCCGCATCGAGGGGCGCGGCGGGAAGATGTAGTTGCCGCGCGCCGCGTACTCCTTGAGCACGTCGTTTTGCACAGTGCCGCGCAGCTTCTCCCCGGGCGTTCCCTGCTGCTCGGCGACCAGCTCGTAGAGCAGCAGGAGCAGCGACGCGGGCGCGTTGATCGTCATCGACGTGGAGACCTCGTCGAGCGGGATCTGGTCGAACAGGATCTCCATGTCGGCGAGCGAGTCGATCGCAACGCCGGTGCGGCCGACCTC
Organism: uncultured Thermoleophilia bacterium; assembly: GCA_963716435.1. Taxonomy (GTDB): domain Bacteria; phylum Actinomycetota; class Thermoleophilia; order Gaiellales; family Gaiellaceae; genus CAVRUF01. The sequence continues at coordinate 947,365 of OY970312.1, read as the reverse complement.
GCCGAGCGCGCGCGGGTCGTCGGAGTCGTAGCCGAGCTGCGTCGGCAGGTCGAAGGCGACCGAGAGCCCCGTCTGGCCGCGACCGAGCAGGTAGCGGAAGCGCCCGTTCGTCTCCTCGGCCGAGGCGAAGCCCGCGTACTGGCGGATCGTCCACGGCCGGCCGCGGTACATGTCGCGGTACGGCCCGCGCGTGAACGGAAACTCGCCCGGCGCCTCGAGCGGCGTGCCCGCGTCGTCGGCGGTGTAGACCGGCTTGATCTCGATTCCCGAGTCGGTCTCGCGCCGATTCTCCTCCGTGCCCATGGCGGGACTAGGCTACTCGGCGTGCGGGTGACGGTGAAACTCTTCGCGGGCCTGCGCGAGCGGGCCGGCTACGCAGAGCGCGAGATCGACGGCGCGGCCACGGTCGCCGACGTCTGGCCGGCGCTCTCACTCGGCGACGAGCCGGAGGGGCTCCTCTACGCGGTCAACCGCGCCTACGCGGCGCGCGACCAGGCGCTCGCGGACGGGGACGAGGTCGCGCTTATCCCGCCGGTCTCAGGCGGCGCCTTTCGCGTCGGCGAGGAGCCGCTCTCGCTCGACGCTGCCGTCGCGGAGGTCGCCTCCGAGGAATCCGGCGCGATCGCAACCTTCACCGGAACGGTCCGGCGGCAGTCGCGCGGCCGCGAGGTCGAGAGCCTCGAGTACGAGGCGTACTCGGAAATGGCCGAGCAGGTGATGGCCGAAATCGCCGCCGAGTTGCTCGCGCGCTACGACCTCACCGACATCGCCATCCACCACCGCGTCGGCCGTCTCGGGCTCGGCGAGGCGAGCGTCGTCATCGCCGTCTCCGCCCCGCACCGCGCTGACGCCCTCGCCGCCTGCCGGGACGCGATCGAGGCACTCAAGGAGCGCGTCCCGGTGTGGAAGAAGGAGCTCTACGAGGGCGGCGAGGAGTGGATCGGGAAAGGCTCCTAGCGCCGCACCGATTCGGGCACCGGACTGCACGGAATCTTTCCGGGGGGTGGGCCTTTTCTCGGAGGCCCGAATGTGGGACACTACTCGGGCTCGGCTCGGCGAACCATCGTGGAGCGCACGGCAACGACCGAAAGCACGGGAGGTTTCTTGATGGAGAGAGGCTCGAAGCGGAAGCGTCTGCGCGCGCCGTCGCCCGCGATGGTTGTCGCGTGCATTGCCCTTGCCGTCACCCTGAGTGGCGTCAGCTATGCGGCGGCGACATTGGCTAGTAACAGCGTCGGAACCGCTCAGCTCAAGAACAACGCTGTGAACAGCGCGAAGGTCGCGAACAACTCGCTGACCGGGACGGATATCAACGAGAGCACACTTGCCGGCGTCAATGCAGCCACGCTCGGCGGCATGAGCGCCGGCGACTTCGAGCTCGCAGGCAGCAGCAGCGGCGGCTCGGATGCTTACGTCATCGGCGGTGGCTCCTGGATCGACCGCGACGGTCTGAACCGGAACCACATCCAGGTGACGAAGGGCAGCACGACCCAGTGGTGCACGCTCCCCGGAGCGACGACCGCCGGCCAGCCGGCTGCCTACCAGGACGTGCATCTTCCCCAGGGCGCGCACATGACCAAGCTGACCCTGGACTACCGGGATGACCCGGGCTCGTCACAGTCGAACGGCACCGCGACGCTGACCCGCCTCCCGCTCTTCGACGAGGGCGGAACGGTCGAGGACGTCTTCATCCTCACGCTCAGCAACGTCGGCACAGGCGAGGCCCTCTCCGCTTCGGACAACACTCCGGGCGAAGAGGTTCCCTTCGTCGGCACGATCGACAACACGCGCTACGCGTACAGCCTGATGGTCTTCCCGACCAACCCGATCACGGGCGTCGCGTACTGCAACGCGAAGATCGACTACACCCTGCCGTAACCAACGGCCGGATAGCACTTCCGAGGGGCGCCGAAAGGCGCCCCTCGTCGTTTTTCGGGGCTACCATGCGACAGTGAACGACCGGGAACTACTGGAGCGTCAGGACGGCGATCGCCGCGCCGTCGCGCGCATCGCGAACGAGTTCCTCGAGGGCTTCGAGGCGGTCGCGCTGATCCCCGATCCGACGGTGTCCATCTTCGGGTCGGCGCGCGTACGCGAGGGTCAGTTCGCATACGACTCCGCCCGCACCGTCGCCAAGCTCTTCGCCGAGGCCGGCTGGTCGTGTGGTCACCGGCGGCGGGCCCGGCGCAATGGAGGCGGCGAACCGCGGCGCCAAGGAGGGCGGCGGCTTCTCGGTCGGGTTCGGCATCGAGCTACCGCACGAGCAGTTCACGAACCACTACCTGGACATCGAGGTCACCTTCCACCACTTCTACGCGCGGAAGGTCATGTTCGTGAAGTCCGCCGAGGCCTTCGTCATCTTCCCGGGCGGCTTCGGGACCCTGGACGAGCTCTTCGAGGCGCTGACCCTCATCCAGACAGAGAAGATCCTCGATTTCCCCGTCGTGCTCTTCGGCGCCGCCTACTGGGCGCCGCTCCTCGCCTGGGTCCGCGACACGTTGCTGGTCGAGGGGATGGTCAGCCAGGAGGACATCGACCAGCTCTTCGTCACGGACGATCCGGACGAGGCGGTGCGAACCGTGGTCGAGCGGCACGAGCACCGCATCGCGACGACCGGGCGCTAGCGCAACGCCACTTCGACGTCGGCCTGCTCGACCACGAGCGGGTCGTGCGTCGCGCAGATCACCGCCGCGCCGGACTCTCGGGCGAGGCGGGCGAAGAGAGCGCCCACCGCCAGGGCGTTCGCCTCGTCGAGGCGCGCGGTCGGCTCGTCCGCCAGGAGAAGGCTCGGACTCGCCGCCAGCGCGCGGGCGATCGCGACCCGCTGGCGCTCCCCCGCCGAGAGCCGCGCGACGCGCTGCTCGGTGCGTTCCGACAGGCCGACCGCAGCCAACGCGTCGAGGGCCCGTTCGCCGGCGTCCGCCTCGTCGATCCCGCGCAGCGCTAGCGCGAGCTCAACGTTCTCGCGCGCGGAGAGGAACGGCGTCAGCCCCGGGTCCTGGCCGATCACCGCGACGTGCTCGCGGCGCAGCGCCGCCCGGGCCTCACGGTCGAGCGTGCCGAGCGGGGTCCCGAGAACGGTCACCTCGCCCGCGGTCGGCTCGGCGAGGCCGGCGAGCAGGTGCAGCAGCGTCGTCTTGCCCGAGCCCGACGGCCCAGTCACGGCCACGCAGGCGTCCGGCGGTGAAGGTCGCGTCGAGCCCGTCGAGGACGACCGACTCGCGCTCGCCGCTCCCGTACGTCTTCCGCAGTCCGTGCGCCGCGGCCACCACGCGATCCTCGACGGGCGCCGAAGCCTCCGCGACCGCTTCGGCCTCGATGTGTTCCTGCGGCCCGGTGGGCGTGAGGACGATGCCGCCCTCGCCGAGCTCGCGCGCGCCCGGTCACCGAGCCCGGCGCGGACGACCAGCTCCTCCGGCAGGCGGACCCAGCCGCCCTTGCCGACCACGAGCGCCTCGTCGCCGCCTCCGTTCCCCCGGGACTCCTCGCTCACGCGGCCGTCGCGCACGCGGACGATCCGGTCGGCGATCGCGGTCGTCTCGACATCGTGGGTGACGACGACGGTCGTGCAGCCGTGCTCGCGCGCCAGCTCGCCGATGAGGCCCGTGACGAGCCCGGCGCTCCTGGCGTCGAGCTCGCCGGTCGGCTCGTCCGCGAGGAGGAGCTTCGGCCGGTGCGCGAGGGCGGCGCAGACCGCGATCCGCTGCTGCTCGCCGCCGGAGAGCGCCCGCGGGTAGGCGTCGCGCTTCGCCGTCAGGCCGACGCGCTCGAGCAGCTCGTCGGCGCGGAGTTCGCGCTCCCTGCGGGTCGCACCCGCGAGCCCGAGCTGGACGCCGATCAGCTCCCGCGCGGTCAGGTCGGGATCGAGCGAGCGGGAGTAGTGCTGCTCCACGTAGCCGAGCGTCGTCGCCCGGTAGTCGGCGAGCCGCCGCCCGCCCAGCCGCGTGAGATCGGCGTCGAACGCCCGCGCCGTTCCGGCCGAGGGCCGCTGGAGCCCGGCCAGGATGCGGAGGAGCGTGGACTTGCCCGACCCGCTCGGCCCGAGCACGACCAGCACCTCGCGCTCCTCGACCGAGAGCGTCAGCCCCTGGAGCGCGGCCGCGTCGCCCTCGGGCGTGGAGAAGACGCAGAAGAGATCCTTGGCCTCGATCGCGCTCATACGGCCCTCCTCGTCGATCCGACGATCAGCACGCCGGCCGCGACCGCGTAGGCGAGGCAGGCGACGCCGACGAGGAGCCAGTTCACGGAGAGGGAGAGCGGCGGCTCGGGCGCGGAGGCGTTCGCGGTCAGCGTGACGAGGTCGACCGTGAGGATCGAGAGCAGCGCGGCGGCCGCGAGCCCGCCCAGGAGGCCGAGCCCTGCGACGAGGCCGGCCCGCAGGCGCAGGTGGCGGCGCAGCGTGCGCGGCCCGGCGCCCTGCGCCTCGAGATCGAAGAGCTCGCGTCCCTCGTCCCTCGAGTCGGCCGCCAGAAGAAGCGCGAGGCCGAACAGCGCGAGCAGCGCCGCGGCCACCGCAGCGCCGGTCAGGGTCGCCAGGGAGCCGCGGGCGAGCGGATCGCTTTCGAGCCGGTGTTGCACCTCCGCGCGGGAGCTCACGTCGAGCACGTCGAACGGCGGCTTCGCAAGCGCTTCTCCCACCGAGGCGGGCCCGTCGAGCCACAGCTCGTCCGGAACCGTCGTCCCCGGGCTGGCCGAGTTGAGCGCTACGAAGAGCTTCCCGCTCGTCGGCGAGGATGACGTCTCCAGACACGGTCGGGAAGCGGTCGATTACGCCGGTCACGCGCACCGAGATCTGCCCCGACGGGACGCGAACCGCGAGCACGCCGCCCTCGCCCGCGCGCGCCGCGAGGCCAGGGGTGACCACGACCGGCACCGGCTCGCCGTCCGTCGGCTGGCGCGGCTGGAAGCGCGGGGTCGCGGCCTCGTTCGAGAGCAGGAAGTTCACCGTGCCGTCCGCCGCCTCGACGCCGTCGAACCCGACCCAGTCGTCGTAGCCGGTGAGGATCGGCTCGCCGTCGGCGGCGAGATCGCCGAACGTGAGCTTGCCGTCGGCCCGCTCGAAATCTCCGTGCCCGGTGACCGCGTCGGGCCGCGCGAGGGTCAGGGCGACGACGCGCCCACCGCGGGCCTCCTCCGGGATCTCGCCCGTGAGCGTCGTTTCGTTCCTCCCCTTCGTCGTGCCGAGCGGGATGCGAACGAAACCGCCGCCGGGCGTGAGAACGATCGCCGTGATCGCCACGTCGCCGCCGCGCACCGACACCGGCAGCTCGAGCCGCGCGGCGTCGTCCGGCAGATCGGGCCCCGCGAGCTCGACGTCTGCGCCTTCGAGCTGCGCATCCGACACCGCCGCGGCGGTGTCGGCCGGGACGCCGAGGAGCGTCGACTGGCCCGCGCCGGCCACGGTTCCGGTCTGGCGGATGACCGGGACGACGGCGTCGGCGCCGAGCGCCTCGTACTCCGGGAGCGGCGCGGCCTCGAGCGGCGCCACGAGCCCGGCCTGCGAGAAGTTCTCCTGGACGCGGAAGTCGAGCGGCACCGCGTAGGCGGCCTGCGCCTGGAGCCCGTCGTCGAGCGTCGAGCGGTAGAGGGCGGCGAAGAGCCCCAGGCCGAGGCTCGCGACGAGGAAGGTGACGGCGACCGCGGCGCGGCCGGGGTTGCGTGCGAGGGAGAGCGACGCCAGGCGAATCGCGGGCGACGAGCGGCGCGACATACGCTCCAGGAGCCGCAGGCCGGGCCCCAGGAGCCGCGCGAACGCGACCGCGCAGATGAACGTGACGAGCCCGGGGAGCAGCAGGAGCAGTGTTCCGGTGCCGGCGTCGGCCTCCGCGCTCACGTCCCCGCGCGCCAGCGCGAGCAGCACGACGCCGAGCGCCCCGAGCGCGGCCACGTCGAGCGCGGTGATCCGCAGCCCGCCGAGCGGAGCCCCGGGCGCGCGCAGCGCGAGGAGCAAGACCACGACCGCCGCGACCACGAGCAGGGCCGCGGCCGCGAGCCCGCCGGCGTTCACCACCGAATGGCGCAGGATCTCCCCCACAGGCGCGCCGGCCCGGTCGGCAAGCACGGCGACGGCGAGCACGCCGAGTCCCCACCCGACGGCCACGCCGACCAGCGCCGCGGCGCCTGTCTCCGCGCCCGAGAGCACGCCGAGCTGGTACCGGCGGGCGCCGAACCACGTCAGTCGCTGCCACACGCCCTCGACGTCGCGGCGCATACCGGCCGCGGCCAGGATCGCGAACGCGAGCAGGAGCGCGGCGGCCTGGCCGCCGACGAGCAGCAGGCGCCGCCCCGCGACCTGGCCCGTCTCCCGCGCGGCGGCCAGCTCGTCCACGGGCGCGGCGAGGTCGAGGAAGAGCGATTCCGAGCGAAGCGTCGAGCGCGCCCGGGCTGCGGTGGCGGCGAACTCGTCGATCTCCCACGGGTGCACGCCGTCGGCGGCGAGCGGCGCCGTCCAGGCGTAGGTGCGGTAGAAGCCTTCGAGCGCCGGGAGCGTGGAGAACTCGTCGAATCCCTCGGCGACGAGGAACGGCGGCTCGGCGACGCCGAACGAGTCCCCGAGCCGGGTCGCGTTCGTTCCGGGCAGGCGGCCGAACGGGAGCGGAGAGACGAGCGTCCCCTCGCCGACCTTCACAAACCGCAGCCCTTCGACGCTCGGCACGCGGCCCTCCCCGCCCAGCTGGACGACCTCGCAGCGCTGCGGCGTGCAGGTCTCCGGCAGCCGGCCCGACGTCAGCCGGACGAAGCGTCCGACGTCATCGGTGGCCGCGAGATTCGTGAGCTGCCCGCCGATCCGCAGGAGCTTCAGCTGCACCGCGCGCACCGGCGCGCCGGGAGCGAGGCCCGCGAGCGTGCGGTCGACGAGCGGCTCGACGTCCTCGCGCGTGACGCCGTTGCGCGTGACGCCGAGATCGGAGTAGACGACCGAGACCGACCGCTCGTTCGCCGGCACGCGCTGGAGCGCGCGGGCGAGCGCCTCGTCCTGGGCCACGAGGCTTCCGCCGACCACCGCGGCGAGAGCGGCCGCCGCAGCGGCGATCCCCAGTGCAAGCAGCGCCGCGCGCCCGGTGCCGTGGACGAGCCGGTTCCACGCGAGGCGAAGGGGGAAGCCGATCCGTCGGGTCGCGCTCACGAATACACGCTGACACAAGCTGAGAGCAACGACCACTGAGGCTTCTTCATGTTGTGCTAAGTTCTGCTTATGCTCGATGTTCGACGCATGCGCGTGCTGAGCGAGGTCGCGGAGCGCGGCTCGATCGCCGCGGCCGCCCTGGAGCTCGGCTACACGCCCTCCGCGGTCTCTCAGCAGATCGCGACGCTCGAACGCGAGGCCGGCGTGGCGCTCGTCGAGCGCGGCCCCCGTTCCATCCGCCTCACCGACGCCGGCCGCGCCCTGGTCGCGCACACCGACGGGATCGTCGCGAGTCTGGCCGCCGCCGAGGCCGAGATCCAGGCGATCGCGGGCGTGCGCGGCGGCATGCTGCGCCTCGCCTCCTTCCCGACGGCGTACGCGACGCTCATGCCGGCCGCGATCGGCGAGTTCCGGCGCCGCCACGCGGGCGTGGAACTGTCGCTCACGGAGGCCGACCCGCTCATCAGCCTCGCGCGCGTGAAATCAGGCGAGCTCGATCTGGCGCTTGGCTTCGAGTACGACTTCGTGGACTTCCCGGAGGAGGACGGGATCGTGCGCACCGACCTGCTCGACGATCCGATCTACGTCCTCGTCCCCAGCAACCACCGTGCGGCCAAGCGGCGCGCGATCAGCCTGGGCGAGCTCTCCGAGGAGTCGTGGATCAGCTCGACCCGCCGCTCCTCGTGCCACCAGTTCGTCACACGCGCCTGCAGAGAGGCCGGCTTCGAGCCGCAGATCGGCTTCGAAAGCGACGACCACGGCGTCTGGCAGGGCCTCGTGGCCGCCGGGATGGGCGTTGCGCTCGCCCCCGCACTCGCGCTCGAGTCCGTCTACGCGGGCGTGACCGCCCGGCCCGTCGCTCTGAGGCCGCTGAAGCGCGGCGTGTTCGCAATCCACCGCGCGGACGGCCGCTCACCCGCGGCAGGCGCGATGCTCGACGTCCTCGTAGAGACGATCGCCGCGCGCGGCGTCACCGAGCTCGCCGCGCTGGCCTAGGAGTCGCCGCGGAAGCGCTTGACCCCCGCCCAAGCGGCCGGGAGCAGCGCCGCGGCGAGGTAGAGCTTGATGATGTCGCCGACGATGAACGGGTAGAGCCCGGCCTCGAGCGTCCCCTCGAGATCCGTATGGATGGTGTGTTGGAGCCAAACGAGGCCGAACGCGTAGATGATCACGCTGCCCGTGAGCATCGCGGTCACGGAGGTCGCGAACCGCCGGTCCCAGTGCGGGTGCTCGGCGAGCCAGCCGATCACGAGCGCGGCGACGATGAATCCGACGAGGTAGCCGCCGGTCGGGCCTGAGAAGACGTCCCAGCCATGCTTGTGCTCCGCATAGATCGGGAGGAACAGCCCCGCGAACACGTAGAGCGAGAGGCTGGCGGCGCCGAGGGCCGAACCGAGCGACGCCCCGACGAGCAAGACGCCGAACGTCGAGCCCGTGATGGGAACCGGTGTGAACGACAACGGAATCGAGATCAGCGCGGCGAGCGCGACGAACCCGGCGCCGCCGATCACGAGCATGACGTTGGTGAGAACCGTCGAGTGCGGAAAGACCGCGAGGCGCAGGGTGGCGGCGTTCGGCTCCACAGCCGCGTGATCCTATAACGCGAGTAACCGGCCCGTTAGCCCTTCTTGGAATGACGCCTCGTCCCTGGGGTGTGCTGGAGGTCACGAGGCAAGGACGCAGGGCGCGTTCGTAGCCGGAGGCTACGGGCGCAACCGAGGACGCCGTCCTCGTGGGCTCCAGCGCGGCCCAGGGACACAGGGCTTCGTTCCAAGGAGGGCGACCATTAAATGACTGAGGGCGAGCCCGCCGCAGGCTCGCCCTCGTCTCATATCGAGCCCCCGCCGCATCGGGGCCCGACTCTCTATGAGCCGCAGTGCCGTATGTCTGCAGTATTCATCAGGTTGGCCGCTTGATTCCATGGCTCGAAAGGTGGTTCACCAACTCACTTCACTTTCACCCTTAAGGGTTACGCGAAGGCGAGGGAAATCGACCATGGTGATTCTTGCCGGGGCACTGAGGGGCGTTTACCCGGCTCAAGCGGATCCGTGGGAGGCCGCAGCCTACGGACCCGCAGGGGGCGGCAATAGTCGCCCCCTATTTTTTTGGTCCAACGCGGATCTAGGGGATGTTGACTACGGTCTCGCAGTTCGAGGCCGCGTCGATCCCGGCGCCTCCGTCCGCGTAGTCCGTCTCGGTTCCGCAGTCGAACGTGTCGGGTCCCGCGCTTCCGACGAGGATGTCGTTTCCGCTGCCGCCGTTCAGCGTCAGGTGGACGCTGGTCGCGGCGAGACCGGACGCGCCGACCACGTCGGCGCCCCCCGACGTGTTGACCGTGAGGACGTCGTTGGCCGACTCCGCGAAGCTGACCGCGATCGTGAAGGCCGCCGTGGCCATGCTGACGGATCCAGCGCTGCCGGAAATCGACATGACGTCCGCGCCGGCCGAGCCGTTGACGGTGACCGCGTCGACCGCGGCATCCCCGGCTCCGTTCACGCCGAGATCCAGATCGACCGTTCCGACGTCGGTGGCGGCGAGATCGTTGATGGTCACGGTGTCCGTACTGCCGAGCGCGTTCAGGTCGAGCAGCTCGACGTCGTCCGTGTCCATGACGATGTTGCCCACGTTCCGCGTGAACAGGAGCCGGGCGCCGTTGGACGAGGCGGTGAAGATCTCGGAGCCGGCCGAGCCGTTGAAGCGCAGCGTGTCGGTTCCGTCCTGCCCCTCGACGATGTCGCTCCCGTCGCCCGGATCCCAGATGAACGTGTCGTTCGCGTCGCCGAGGAACGCCACGTCGTTGCCCCCGTTGCCGTCGACGTCGTCCGCCCCCTCGCCGCCGAGGATCGTGTCGGCGCCGTTGCCGCCGAAGAGGTCGTCATTGCCATCGCCCCCGTCGAGTGTGAGCTGGATGAGCCCCGAGAGCGCTCCGCCCGAAACCGTGTCGCCACCGCCCAGGCCGCCGATCGTGAGGCGGTCGTTGGCGGCCTCGGAGCCCGAAAGTTGCACCAGGGTGCTCAGGCCGGTCACCTGCACGCTGCCCCCCACCGCGGCAGCCTGGATGACGTCGGCGGCGCCCGTGCCTTGAACGGTGATGGAGTCCGCGGCCGCGTCGCCGGCCGCGGCGATGTCGAGCAGGATGTCGACGACCGTCATGTCGGTCGTCGAGAGATCGTTGACGATCACGCTGTCTGAGCCGCCGAGCGGGGTGAGCACGAGGTTCTCGACGTTGTCGGTGTCCATCGTGACCGTCCCGACGTTCCGGGTGAGCACGAACCTGCCTCCGCTCGCGGTGGCGGTGAAGATCTCCGCACCCGCCGAGCCGTTGAAGCTCAGCGTGTCGTCATCTTCCTGGCCGTCGATCGCATCGCTGCCGTCGCCCGGATCCCAGACGAAGGCGTCGGTTCCGCCGCCGAGGAAGACCGTGTCGTTGCCCGCGTTGCCGTCGACCTGGTCGGCGTCGAGGCCGCCGCGCAGCGTGTCGTTCCCGTTGCTCCCGTTCAGCGTGTCGTTCCCGTCCCCGCCGTCGAGATCGAGCGTCGTCAGTCCGGCGACGGCGCCGCCGGTGATCGTGTCGTTTCCGCCGAGCGCGTTCAAGTCGATCGTCTCGACGCCGCCGACGTTGAGCACGCTCGAGGACGGGCCGGTGACGAGAACGCGGGCGCTGTTGGGATTGACGGCGAAGGTGTCGTCGCCGGCCGAGCCGTTCACGCTCAGCACGTCGATGCCGGCCCCGCCGTCGATCTTGTCGCTGCCGTCAACGGAGTCCCAGACGAATACGTCGCTGCCGACGATCCCGGCCACGGTGTCGCTCCCCGGGCCGCCGGACAGGATCTCGGGGCCGCTGCCGCCTGTGAGCTTGTCCAGCCCGGCCCCGCCGTTCAGCTGCGTCGCTTCCTCGGTCGTGAAGACGCCGTATTTCTCGGAGATCGTGACCGTGTCGTTCCCGCCGCCGGCGTTGACGATGATCTTCGAAAACCGCTTCCGGGCGAACGTGAAGTCGACCGAGCCGTTCGCACCGACGTCGACCAGGAGCGTGGTGCGCGCGCCCTTCTTGAGGCGCAGCACGAGCTTGTCGCCCTTGGAGTTGCCGGTCAGCGTCAGCGTCCCGCCCGAGACCTTCGCCTTGTACGACGCCTGCGCAGGTCCGGCGATCGCGAGGCTCACAATGGCCACGCAGAGAATGACCCCAACCCTCTTCATCGCCGAAAACTACGCTAGTCGGGGGCGAATCTCCACACATTGGCCGCCCGCCGGTCGGCCACCCGGTTCACGAGCCAGAAGGCGAACACGGCGTAGATCCAGCCGAGGAGGACGTCCACGAGGTAGTGCTCGCCCGTGTAGGAGAGCGCGAACGCCATCGCGAGCGGATACGCGACGAGCACCGGGCGGCCCCAGCGCGTGAATCTCCACAGCACGAGCGAGATGAGGAGCGTGTACGCCGCATGCAGCGAAGGCACCGCGGCGACCGGGTTCGCGTACTGCGTCCCGTGGTCGAAGATCGAGCGGCCGTCGATGATCGGGATGTGGCCCGAGACGAAGCCGATCGTGCGCGAGACATGGCCGATCTCGCCCATCTGGCTCGCCATCCACGGCGGCGCCGCCGGGAAGAGCGCGTAGGTCGCGAACCCCATGAGCGCCAGCAGCGAGACGCAGGCGACATAGCGGCGGAACCGGTCGCGCGCGAAGAACCAGAGCGCCGCCGCGAGCAGGTACACGGCCAGGAAATAGCTCACGTAGACGCCCCAGGCGGCGTAGTCGTACCACCGAAGATCCAAGGAGCCGTGCCACAGCTTCTCCTGCAGCCAGACGGACGGCACGACGCCGATGAAGAGGAACTTCTCCGCGTCGATCTGCGGCGTCACGTTGGTCGAGAAGAGCAGCCCGTCGGCGACGCCGCGCAGCAGGTCGTAGAGCGCGAGGATGACGGCGAGCGGCAGCCATTCGAGCAGCACGCCACGCGCCCAGCCGCGCACGTTCGAGACCGAGACCGCGAGCAGCCCGAGCAGGATCCAGGCGAGCAGCCGCTCGCGCGAGACGGGAACGCCGTCGCGGTAGATCACGATCGAGAGCGCCGCGAGGTAGACCGCCGGGGCCGCCCAGCGAACGAAGCGCCGCGGCGGAACGGCCAACCGGCGAGGGAGCGACCCGGCTTCCATCGGAAGAGGCTAGCTCAGGGGCGCCGATACATCCGGCACGCGCCCAGATCCTCCCCGGGAACGAGCGAGTCTTCGATCGCGGCGGCGAGCTGCTTCGGCAGGAGATCCGTGTCGGCCGAGAGGTTCATGCACACCGCCGCGAACCGGCCCGCCTCGATGTCGGCGGCGAGCTTCGCCTCCCCGTCGCTGCCGAACGCCGTGGCGAGCGGATAGTCGAACGGCGTCACGTTTTCGACGCCGGAGACGAGGTAGAGGATTCCCGCCTCGGACGTGGCCAGGAAGACCGGCCCCGGCTCGGCGGCGAGCGCGTCGGCGGTGGCGGCGAGCCGCGCTTCGACTTCGGGCTCGACGGCAACTCCTCGCGTGTGCGGGAGATCCGAGAGCTCGGTCGTGCCCTGAGCGAGCTGCACGACGGGGCCGAGCCCGCGGGCGAGCGCGGCGGGAACGAAGAGGACGAGCAGGACGACCGCGGCGATGCGCAGGTGCTTCTCCGAGACGAGCATCCGCGCGGCGTAGAGCGCGCCGACGACGGCGATCCCGACGACGAAGCTCACGTGGGAGATGTCGGCGCGGGGAAAGATCGAGACCGCGGCCGCGAGCGTGAACGCGAAGACCACGGCCACCTTCGTCCGGTCGGCGCCGCGGCAGCGATACCACGCGGCGGCGAGCGCGACGAGGACGACCGGAACGAGGATGTAGGCGAGGAGCTCGTAGGCGCGGACGGCCGACGTGGCCGTACCGGTCAGCCCGCCGGCCGGCTGTGAGATCGCGTCCCACTGCAGCCGGAAGCCCTGCCGGTATCCGATCACGGCGCGTTGCAGAAAGTCGCCGCGGTTCGCGAAGCCGTCCTCCCAGAGACGCGTGAGGCCGCCGGTGGCCGCAACCGGGACGAGCGTGAGCGCCACCGCTCCGGCGAACGAGCCTGCGGCGACCAGAGTCGAGCGGATCCGGCCGCCCGTGCCGGCGAGGAGGACGGCGACGAGCAGCGCACCGGCGGCGTAGACACCCACGTTCTGCTTCGACGCGAAGCAGAGACCCGCGAGGACTCCGGCGAGGGCGAGCGGCCGCGTGGAGCCGCTGTCGCACCAGGCGAGGGCCGCGGCGAGACAGCCGAGGAGCAGCACGGCGGCGAGCGGCTGGTAGAGAGCGACGCGAACCGGCAGCGCGAGAACGAGCAGCACCGCCCCGGCCGCGGCCAGCTCGAGGTTCGTCGCGCCGATCCGCCGGCCGATCCGCACGAGCAGGAAGAGCGAGGCCGCGAAGCACCCGGCGACGAGCACCTTGAGCCAGAACGACTGCGCGCCGAACAGCCAGACGAACGGCAGGTTCACGTAGACGGGGAGCGGCGTCGTCCCGTACCAGACGTCCCGGTAGAGCGACTCGCCCCCGCCCACGCGGGCCGTGACCTGGAGGAACCACGATTCGTCATGCGTCTCGAGCCCGCCGAGATTCCAGAGGACGGCGCCCACGATGAGGGCTCCGAGAACGACCGGGAAGGCGCTCCGCCTGGCGGCCGTCATGCGTTCGGGCGGACTCCACCGAAGAGCTGGAACGGCAGCACCGGCCCGAGCACGCGGCGGCGCTCGAGCACCCCTTCGACCCGCGCTCCGAACGGGCGGTTCGCCGCGAAGGGCGGGAGGAACCCGAAGCGCTCGAGGCGCAGATCCGCGAGGCCCGCGGCCTGCAGCGCCGGAAAGACCTGGGAGCGCCGCATCTCGAGCATCCCGCGGTCGCCCTTCCACGTCATCTCGCGCTTGACCGCGATCTGCACGTAGTAGAGCGGGTTCCACGGGTTCGGCTCGAGGAACGCGACCGGCCCGCCGGGCTCGACGAGCGCGGCCATGGCGGCGAGCGTCGCCGGGAGATCGTGGATGTGGTGGAGCGTGAAGAACCCGACGACCGCGTCGAAGGCGCCGAGATCCTCCGGCGGATCGAGCACGTCGCCGGCGTGGAGCGGGATGTCGAAACGGCCGCCGTTGAAGGCGTCCAGGCGGGCGAGAAGCGGCGCGGAGAGATCGATCCCTTCGACTCGGATCCCGCGCTCGGCCAGGAGGAGCGTGTACCGGCCCATCCCGCAGCCCACCTCGAGGACCCGCTGCCCCGGCTCGAGCCCGGCGAAGCGGACGAGCTCGTCCGCGTGCCTCCGAAGATAGGGCGAGCCGGAGGGCTGCATCCCGCGCTTCTCCGCCGTGGCGTAGTAGCGGCGCTGCAGCTCGTTGTGCTCGTCGCGCGCGGTCACCGGACGCCCCGCACCCGTGTCTTCAGCGTCCACGCGATCGCCGCCACTCCGAGTCGCACGCGCTCGAGCGACGCGTAGCTCGACGTGCCGGACGGGCGAAACGCGCGGTCGACCGGAATCGTGATCATCGGGACGCGAAGGCAGCCGACCATGGCGACGATGGATGGGCGCCGCCCACCGTCCATGGCCACCAGCCGGTCGACGACGCTTCGCTCGATCGCCATGCAGACACCCGCCTCGAACGGGACGCCCGCGGTGAGCGAGAGCATCCTCCGATAGATGCGGCTCGTGAGCATGCGTCCCCGCGACTCGTAGCGGCCGCGCCGCGCCGCGAACACGACGGGAACGCCGGCCGCGCGCCCGGCGTCCACGAGCGGGACGATCGCCTCGGGTGGATCCTGGAGGTCGCCGTCGATGATCGCGGCCCACTCCCCGCGCGCGCGTGCGAGACCCCGAAGCAGGGCCGTGTGCTGGCCGGCGTTTTCCGGCAGGAGGAGCGCAACGACCCGTTCGTCACCGGCGGCGAGCGCGGTGGCGGCGGCGCCGGAGCCTTCCGGGCAGGCGTCGTCCACGAGGACGAGCTCGAACTCGCGGCCTGCGAGCGCCGCGACGGTGCGCCGGTGGAGCTCGGGCAACGCGTCGGCGGTGCGGTAGAGAGGGACGACCACGCTGATCTCAGGCGTCATGCCGCCACCGTCGTCTCCGCGACGGTCTGGGCCAGGCCCTCGGCGAGCGTGGTGCGCGCCGTCCAGCCGAGAAGCCGCTCCGCCTTGGCCGTGTCCGCGACCCAGGAGTCCGTGTCCCACGGGCGCGCCTCGAACTCGCCCGGCCGCACGTCGAGCTCGCGGCCGAGCACCGCGCCGAGCGTGGCGACGAGCTCCTCGTTGGTCGTCTGGCGCCCGGTGCCCGCGTTCACGATCTCGCCTTCGGCCTCCGGGACGTGCGCCGCGCGCAGGAGCGCCTCGACGACGTCGTCCACGAAGATGAAGTCGCGGACGATCCCCGGGCGCGTGAGCGGGATCGGCTCGTTGCGCAGCGCGGCCGAGATCGCCGCCGGCACGAAGCGGTGCTGCTTCTCTCCGGGCCCGTAGACCGAGAAGGGCCGCACGACGGTCGCGGGCAGCCCGGATTCGCGTACGAGCTCGGTTGCCGCGAGCTTGGCTACACCGCGGATCGTCGCCGGCGCCGGGGGATCGGTTTCGCGCATCGGCCCGGAGCGCGGCCCGTACTCGAGCGAGCTCCCGGCGTGAACGAGCCGCTCGATCCCGGCAAGCCCGAGCGCCTCGATCAGGTTCTGCGTGGCGAGCACCGTGTCGGCGAGGAACTCCGTCTGCGCGGCGGCATCCGCGGGATGCCCGGCGCCGGCCGCGACGTGGAAGACGATCCGCGGCCTCACCCGCGCCACCACGGCGCGCACCGCGGCGGCGTCGCGCAGGTCGGCCTCGGCGCGGACGAGACCGTGAACCTCGGCACCCTGTCCGCGCAGCGCGGCGACGAGCCGTGAGCCGACGAAGCCACCCGCTCCGGTGACGAGGACCGGCTCAGGCCAGGACGGCATCGGGTTCGCTCGCGAGGGCCGCAACGTGCGCGAGCAGCTCCTCACGGTCGCGGTCGACCTCGGCTCCGGGCCGCGCGTGCGCCTCGGCGAGCGCCGCGTGGATGCGCGGAACCTCGGCCGACACGTCGCGCCCGGCGACGTCGCGGTAGAACGAGCGGCGCAGGAAGGTGAAGTCGCACTCGAGCCGCGCGAGCTCGCCGACGAGCAGCCGGCACGGGATCGGATGGCCGCCCTCGGGAACCGTGAGCCCGCCGAACCCGAACCGGACCTCGGCGAAGCGCCGTCGTAGATCGTCGAGCGTCCCGTCCCCGAGCGGCGCGAAGATCGTCGCCGAGCCGCGGTCGATCGCCAGGTCGTTCAGTCCGACGTACACGCGGGCAAGCGGCAGGCGCGCGAGGTCGTCCGCGGCCGCGAGCGCGTCGCGCGTCTCCACGAGGATCCCGAGCCCGCTGCGTCCGGCGACCAGTTCGAGCACCGCCTCGACCTCCTCGGGCGTGCGCACCATCGGGAGGAGCAGCTCGTCCGCCCCCGCGCCGATCGCGCGCTCGATCTCCCCGGCCGAGAGCGGCCCGAAGGCGTTGACCCGGCAGATCACGTTCGCGCCGGTGCAGGCCCGAGCGGCGCGCAGATCCTCGACGGTGTGGTTGTTCACCTCGGTGTCGGCGAGCGCCTGGCGCGTCTCCTTGCCCTCGTGCTCCCAGTCCACGACGACGCTCGCGACGCCGGCGGGCACGGCCTCGGCGACGACCGCCAAGTCCGTTGCGAACAGCGCAAGCTCGAGCCCGGGCACGGCTCGGAGCCTATGTGATGACGCGCCGCGCCTACGATGAGTGGATGCGTGTCCTCCTCATCGCCGTGGCCGTGTTCGCGGTCTCGGCCGCCCCCGCCGCCGCGGCGCCGCTCATCTGCCTCGACCCGGGACACGCGCGCCACGCGAACCTCGGCAAGGAGCCGATCGGGCCCGGCTCGTCGACGCTGAAGGTCAAGGACCCGGGTGGAACCGCCGGCGAGGCGGAGGTCACGATCCAGATCGCCAAGCGAACGCGACGGGCCCTCCTGGCGCGCGGCTTCCGGGTCGCGATGACGCGCACCGGCCCGGATCTCAAGCTGAAGGGCGGCGGCAACATCGCGCGGGCGAGGTTCTGCAACCGGCGCCATGCGGCGCTCGTGATCCGCATCCACGCGGACGGCTCGACCAGCTCGTCGCGGCACGGGCTCTCGGCGCTCTTCCCGGCGCTGCGCAAGGGCTGGACGGACGACGTCCTCCCCGAGTCGAAACGCGGCGCGCGACTCGTGCAGGACGCGGTGCTGAAGACGACCGGCGCCAAGGATCTCGGGCTCGTAAGCCGCTCCGACCTGACCGGGTTCAACTGGTCGAACGTCCCCACGTGCCTCATCGAGACGGGCTTCATGACGAACCCGGCCGAGCGGAAGAAGCTCCGCTCGCCGAGCTACCAGGCCAAGATCGCGCGAGGGCTCGCGAACGCCTCCGCCGCGTTCACCGGGTTCAGCTGAACGCGGACGCGTTCACCTAGCCGCCCTCCTGGGCGCGCCAGCGGAACGTCTTAGCGCCGCAGGTCGGCCCGTCGAAGAAGACGCCGGTTGCGGTCTCGCCGCGGATAGTCCCGCTGAATCCTGCGGCCTCAATGCGTCCCGAGGCATCGAGCGGGACCGGCTCGGGCTTCTGACGATGGACGGCGGCCGGCGTGTCGAGGGAGCAGCCGCTCGCCGGCATGAACGCGAAGCCGATCTCGACCCAGGCCGAGCGGTCGGCGGTCAGCGTGAAGCAGACGTCGGCGTCGTCGGCGGTCCGGCCGGCGTAGTGGATCCCTTCCTGCGTGCAGAGCCCGCGGCCCGTCGCGAGGCTCGACGGCGGACTCGAGGACGTGCCGGTGGGAGGCGCCGGCTGCTGCGCGGGGACGGTGGTCGGCGCGGGCGTGCTCGCGGGCGTGGTTTCGGACGACGAGACGGTGGTCGCGGCAATCGCGCCGGGCGTGGCGATCGGCCCACCGGGCTCCGAGGGATAGACGATCGCCACAACGAGGATGAGCGAGGGGATCCACCAGAGGAACGGGATCGGGACGAGCCAGCGCTCGGAGCGATGGGCCAGCCACAGGCCGACGATGACGGCCGCGGCGCCGAGCCAGAGCAGCGCGCCCAGCCCGATGGCCCGGTTGAACTGCTCGTCGGTGCCGATGTCGGAGCTGAATCCGATCGTCGCGACCCAGGTCGTGAAGCCGAACGCGTGGATCCCGAGAACCGCGACGAGCAAGCCGACTTTGCGGTCTTGCATCGACCGCGATTCAAGCAACCTGCAGGATCGTGCGCAACCGCACGAACGCGATCAGCTCCCGAGCAGAACCTTGAGCCGCTCGAGATCCTCCTCGAGCTGCTTCTGCGCGTGCCCGGTGACGACGCCGCTCATGAGCCGCGCCAGGGCGCTGTGGTACTCGGTCTCGATCGTCGTCGTGAGCGTCGTCACCCCGTCGCGCTCGGTGAGCGTCTGCGTCAGGTCGGACTCGAACGCGCTGCCCTCGAGCTTCAGCCGGAGCAGCTCGGGCGGGCGCAGCTCGACGATCTCGGCCTCGATCTCGAACCGCTGGCCGTGATCTTCGAAGACGTCCTCGAAGCGCGTGCCCACCGCCGGCTGGCCGTCGGTGACCTGCTTCGATTCCTTGAGCGCGCCCATCCAGCGCATGCGCCGCTCGCCCGTCACGAGGTGCGGGAAGACCTGCGCGGCCGGGCGGCCGATCTCGACCGAGTACTCGTTCGTGGGCACTAGCTGACCTCGTCCTCGCCGGAGCGCTGCATCTCGTCCATCGCGGCGCGGGCCTCGTCGTGCACGCGGCGCCGCGCGTCGTCGAGGTCGACGGTGCAGCTCCGGCTCGGGCGCGGGCTCGGCGAGAGTCTCGGCCGCAGGCTCGGCGACCGGCTCGGACTCGCGCGCGTCTGCGAGCTTGCGGCGCAGCTCCTCGGTGCGCTCGTCGGGCTCGGCGGGCGCCGTGGAGGCGGGCTTGCGGCGCAGGAAAACGGCCGCGGCTGCGCCGACCGTGGCTCCTGCGAGGAGTGCGAGCTTTCGTCTCACACCCGGCACTCTTCCACGCGGGATGGGGTCGGGCAACCTGGAACGGCTAGCTATACTCGGCGTTCTTCCTGCTTCGTCGGGCCCCGCCAAACCCGGGCGGCGCACGAAGGGCGAAGCCACTAGACCAAGGGAAGAGCCAAGGAGGAACGGGAAACTGAACGCTTACGAGATCATGCTGCTGCTCGACGTCGAGCTGGCCGAGGAACGCCAGAACGAGATCCTGACCCGTGCCCGCGAGCTCGTCGAAAAGGACGGGGGAACGTGGGTCGGACAGGAATCCTGGGGCCGGCGCCGGCTTGCGTACGACATCGACAAGAAGCCCGAGGCGATCTACTACCTGCTGCACTTCGACTGCGAGCCCGCGACGCTCGACGAGCTGACGCGGATCCTCAAGATCACCGACGGCGCGATGCGGCACATGGCCGTGCGGCGGCTTCCGACCGCCACGCGGACCCCGCCGCCTCCGCCCCCGGCCGAGACCGAGCCCGTGTCCCAGCCCATCGAGGACGAGGCCGACGAGGCGCCCGTCGTCGTGGAGGCCGCACCGGAGCCCGCAGAGCCGGCGCCCGCCGAGGCGACGGCGTCCGAGCCAGAGACCCCAGAGCCGGCGCCCGCCGAGGCGACGGCGTCCGAGCCAGAGACCGCAGAGCCGGCGCCCGCCGAGGCGACGGCGTCCGAACCAGAGACCGCAGAGCCGGCGCCCGCCGAGGCGACCGAGCCCGAACCAGAGACCGCAGAGCCGGCGCCCGCCGAGGCGACCGAGCCCGAACCAGAGACCGCAGAGCCGGCGCCCGCCGAGGCGACGGAGTAACGAGAAGAAGAGGAGGCTCACCGTGGCAAACGTCAACCGCGTCGTACTCGTGGGGAACCTGACCAAGGATCCCGAGCTGCGGCATACGCCCAGCGGAACCGCCGTCTGCAAGCTCCGCCTGGCCGTGAACACGCGCCAGAAGGACGGCGCGACCGGCGAATGGGGAGACAAGCCCAACTACTTCGACGTCACGGTCTGGGGCAACCAGGGCGAGAGCTGCGCGCAGTTCCTCGCCAAGGGCCGCCCGGTGGCCGTGGACGGACGCCTCGACTGGCGCGAGTGGGATGCGCAGGACGGCTCGAAGCGCCAGGCGGTCGAGATCATCGCCGACACCGTCCAGTTCCTCGGCTCGCGCGCCGACGGCGAAGGCGGCCCGGGCGGCGGCGGCGGCCAGCCGCAGTACGTCCCGGCCGGCGACGTCACCGCCGACCAGTCCGATTTCGCACCAACGACCGGCGACGACGACATTCCGTTCTAGGAAGGAGCCCGAAGCCCGATGGCCCAGAAAGCTAAGCAGCAGTCCTCGCGCAGCTCGCGACGCCCGGCACCGCCCGGCGGCGGCCGGCGCAAGAGCTGTTACTTCTGCAAGGACAAGGTCGAGGTGGTCGACTACAAGAACTACAACCAGCTCCGGCGCTACATCTCGGAGAAGGGGAAGATCCGCTCCCGCCGCATCACCGGCGCCTGCCGCCGCCACCAGGAGCAGGTCGCGGTCGCGGTGAAGCGCGCTCGTGAGATGGCCCTCCTCCCCTACGTCACGGGGCAGTAGTGGAGGTCATCCTCCTGAAGGACGTCGAGAAGGTCGGCCTGCGCGGCGACGTCGTTAACGTCGCGCGCGGCTACATGCGGAACTACCTCGAGCCGCGCAAGCTCGCGGAGACGGCCACGCCCGCGCTCCTCGCCGAGCACGCAAAGCGCGAGCAGCAACGCGCCCGCCACGAGGCGCGCACGCTCGACCAGGCCCAGGAGATCGCGACCAAGCTGAACGGAGTCGAGCTGCGCTTCGAGCGCAGCGCCGGCCCGCGCGGCCGCCTGTTCGGCTCGGTCACGCCGACCGACATCGCGGACGAGATCTGGTCCACGCAGAAGATCCGCGTAGACCGGCGCAAGATCGACCTGGACGAGACGATCAAGCGCGTCGGCGTCCACACGGTTTCGATTCGGATCTTCGAGGACGTCTCGACCGAGATCCGCACCGTCGTCGCCCCCGAGGGCGGCGAGCTGCCGAGCGAGGACGAGATCGCCGCCTGGGAGGCCGAGGAGCGCGCCGAGGCCGAGCCCGAAGAGCACGAGGTCGAGGGTGCCGAGGAGCTCGAGGCGCTGCTCCTCGAGGAGGTCGCGGAGGTCGGCGACGAGCTCAGCGAGGCGCAGGACGAGGTCGCGGAAGAGGCGCACCTCGAGACCGGAGCTGCCGACGCCGGGGACGACTCGGCCGAGCCCGCCGCCGAGGCCGAAGCAGCGGCCGAAGCGCCCGACGCCGAGCCCGCCGAGGAGCCCGAAGCACCGGCCGAAGAGCCCGAGGCCGAGCCGGCCGAGGAGCCCGCGAGCTCGTAAAAAGGGTTTGGCGAAACGTGCCTCGTCGCTGGGGTGCGATGGAGGGTGCGAGGCAAGGACGTGTGCTGCCTCGTATCGGGAATACGGGTGCAGCACGCGGACGCCGCATCGCAGCGTCCAGCGCGGCCCAGCGGCTCAGAGCTCATTTCGCCAAGCCCTCTCAGACTTGTCCACCGGCCGGTGCACAGGCCTGTGGGCGACTTCGAGAAGTTCCCGCTCTAAGCGGGAGGACTGTCCACCGCCCCTGTGTGTGGACCGGCGCTTCCATCCGGCCTGCCTGCGAACCTATGTTCCATAATGGCTGCAAACAGCCCTTTTGACCCTGTGCACGACGGGTCCCCCAGATTGCTTGACACGCCCGGTCAAGTCATGGCTAATGGGACGCCCCGCGGCATGGCACAAGCCCTCCAAACAGCCCCTGTTCCCCCCCAGAATCTCGACGCCGAGGAGTCCGTCCTCGGCGCGATGATGCTGTCGCCGAACGCGATCGGCGCCGTGAGCGAGGTGCTGGACGCGGGCGGGCGCGACTTCTACCGCGAGAGCCACGCGAAGATCTACCGGGCCGCGCTGGGCCTCTACGCGAAGGGCGAGCCCGTCGATGCGATCACGCTCGTGGACGAGCTGGACGAGCGCGGCGACCTCGACGGCGTCGGCGGCGCGAACCGGGTCAACGAGCTGGCGGCCCTCGTCCCGGCGAGCGCGAACGCGCGCCACTACGCGCAGATCATCCACGAGTCGTCCATCCTCCGCGGTCTCATCAAGGCCGGTGGCGAGATCTCCCGGCTCGGCTGGGACCGCCCCGGCGATGCGACGATGCTCGTCGACCAGGCGGAGCAGATCGTGTTCGAGCTCGGCCAGGAGCGCGCCGCGAGCGAGTTCAGCCACATCGAGGTGCTCCTCAAGGAGAGCTTCGAGCGCATCACCGCTTTGTACGAGCTGGGCGCCGATGTCACGGGCGTCCCGTCCGGCTTCCGCGACTTCGACCGGCTCACGTCGGGCTTCCAGGAGGGAAACCTGATCATCCTCGCCGCGCGCCCGGGCATGGGCAAGTCGGCGCTCGCGCTCGGCATGGCCGCGAACGTCGCCGTGCGCAGCCAGATTCCGGTCGCCCTGTTCACGCTCGAGATGTCGAAGGCCGAGGTGACGCAGCGGCTCATGTGCGCCGAGGCCAAGGTCGAGCTGCACCGCCTACGCACCGGCCGGCTCGGCGGCGACGACTGGCCCAGGTTGACCGCGGCGTGCGACCGGCTTGCGAAGGCGCCGGTCTACATCGACGACACGGGCTCGATCACGATGATGGAGATCCGCGCGAAGGCCCGCCGGCTGAAGTCGAAGCACCCGGACCTCGGGCTCATTCTCGTGGACTACCTCCAGCTCATGACCTCCGGCACGTCGGCCGAGAACCGCGTCCAGGAGGTCTCCCAGATCTCGCGCTCGCTGAAGATCCTCGCGCGCGACCTCGAGACGCCGATCGTCGCGATGTCCCAGCTCTCGCGCGCGGTCGAGCAGCGCCACGACAAGCGCCCGATCCTGTCCGACCTCCGCGAGTCGGGCTCGATCGAGCAGGACGCGGACATCGTCGCGTTCATCTACCGCGACGACTACTACAACCCCGAGGACTCCCCGGACCCGGGCGTCGCCGAGGTCATCATCGCCAAGCACCGCAACGGCCCGACCGACAAGGTGAAGCTCTCCTTCATCTCGCAGTACGCGAAGTTCGCGGATCTGGCTGCGGTCTAGGCGTACTACCCTGTGGGCATGAATGCCCTGCTTCCGGGGTACGCGATCGTCCGCTTCGACTCACATCCCACCCTCGAGGTGGGCGAGGACAGCTTCACGGTCAAACGGGTGGTCTGGGATCCCGATCTCGCGGACGCCGAGGCCGCGCGGCTGAACGAGCTGAACGCCGACAAGGGCGCGAGCTACAGCGTGCAGTACACCCGGGTCGACCGGCCGACCCAAGCGGATCTCGAGCGCGAGCGGACGTCATGACGCTCCTCCCCAGCCGGTAACGTCCAAGCAATGCCCGCCACAGTGATCGTCGGCGCCCAATGGGGCGATGAGGGCAAGGGCAAGATCGTCGACCTGCTCGCCGAGCACTCCGACGTCGTCTGCCGCTACCAGGGCGGGCCGAACGCCGGGCACACGATCGTGCGCGACGGGGAGACGTTCAAGCTCCACCACATCCCGTCCGGGATCCTCTACGCCGGGCGCATCTGCGTCGTCGGCGCCGGCTGCGTGCTCGACCCGCGGCTGCTCGTGGAGGAGATCGACGGGCTCGAGGCGCGCGGCATCACCACGGGCGACCTGCGGATCTCGGGCAACGCGCACCTGATCATGCCGTGGCACGTCGCCATCGACTCAGCGAGTGAAAGGAGGCTCGGGCGGCTGCAGATCGGCACGACGCGGCGCGGCATCGGGCCCGCGTACGCGGACAAGGCGGCGCGCATCGGCATCCGCATGCAGGATGTGCTCGACCCGAAGATCCTCCGCCAGAAGTTCGAGACGACGCTCGCCGAGAACAACATCCGGCTCCAGCGGCTGCACGACGCCGAGCCGCTGCGGCTCGAGGAGCTCGCCGACCGCATGGAGGAGTACGCCACACGCCTGCGCCCCTACATCGCCGACACGTCGCTCCTCGTCGACACGGCCTTGAAGGACGGCAAGCGCGTCCTCCTCGAAGGCGCGCAGGGGACGCTGCTCGACCTCGACCACGGCACCTATCCGTTCGTGACCTCGTCGAACCCGGTCGCCGGCGCCGCCGCAACCGGCGTCGGAA
The DNA here is from genome assembly GCA_963716435.1 of uncultured Thermoleophilia bacterium. GTDB lineage: Bacteria > Actinomycetota > Thermoleophilia > Gaiellales > Gaiellaceae > CAVRUF01. Next base: position 923,057 of record OY970312.1, on the reverse strand, counting down.
TCGGGCCGACGAAGATCGACCGCGCGATGGGCGTGGCCAAGGCGTACGTCACGCGCGTCGGCGAGGGGCCGTTCCCCACCGAGATCGAAGGGCCCGACAACGCCAGGGTGCGCGAGCTCGGCGCCGAGTACGGCACGACGACCGGGCGCGAGCGGCGCTGCGGCTGGCTCGACCTCGTCGGCCTGCGCTTCGCCGTCCGCGTGAACGGGTTGACCTCGCTCGCCGTGACGAAGCTCGACGTCCTCTCCGCCTTTGCCGAGCTCCCGGTCTGCGTCCGCTACCGGCTTCCGGACGGGACCGAGACGGACGAGTTCCCGGCGCACCAGAGCGACTTCCATCACGCCGAGCCGGTCTACGAGACGCTGCCCGGCTGGGAGGTTCCGCTCGACGACGTGGACACGCTCGACGGGTTGCCGTCCGCGGCGCGCGACTACGTGGCGTTCATCGAGGACGCACTCGAGGTCGAGATCTGCATGGTCGGAACGGGCCCCGACCGCGAGCGCGTGCTCACCTCCCGCGAGCTCGAACGCGTCGCCGGCCCGGCGTGAACGCCGGCCGAGCTACTCGACCGCGAACGGATCTCTAGCCCGCAGCCGCAGGCCGCGGCGTACGAGCCAGACCGAGACGCCGACGAACGCCGCTGCGAGGCCGAGCGGCGCGAGCCAGATCGGGCTCGGCCGACTCGAGCCGCCGCCCTCGAGCAGCGCTGCGACATCGTCGGAAGCCTGCACCCACTGGTACTTGCGGCGCAGGACGTTCTGGTCGGGGTAGTACTCGATCTGGCGCGTCTGGTCGATCCAGGCCGCGGGCGGGCCGGTGACCTTGACCACGACGGGCTCGACCCCGAGCACGGCCTGGGCCGGCGGGAACTTGTCAAAGAGCGCAACGAACGCGGCCGCGTCGTCCCTGGGCTCCCCGGCCACCGTGACGGCCGCGATCTCGGCCGTCTTCGGCTCGAGCCCTTCGATCGCCTCGCGCAGCCCGCGCGCCGTCCGCGGGGTGGGATCCGTCCAGCCGGCGCTCGTCCCGACGAGGCCTTCGGACGGGACGTAGATCGCGAGATCCCACTCGTCCCAGCCCTCCAGCTCGAGGGTGTAGTAGGGCGCGAGCGGAGGCGCATTCGCGAACGAGATGGCGTAGTACGGCTCGAGCGAGCCGAACACGAGCGCCTCGTTGGTGCGGCTGTCGAACTTCCGGCAGTCCGTTGCGCCGCACACCGTGAGCGCGAGCGGGCCCTTCGCCTGAGCGGCCGGAGCGGCCCCGAGAGCTACGAGGGCGACGAGCGTGGCTGCGAGCGTTCGAGTCGTGTCAGATCCTCCACGGTGTTTACGTTCCCAAGCTCGTCGGGGTTCCCGTGGATCTCGCGGACCTGCAACTCGGCGAGCGCGTCGCGCAGCGCCAGCTCCCCGGCGGCGATGCGGCGCTCGAGCACCGGCAGCGCGGAGCGGCGGTAGGCGCCCGGCAGCGGACCGGTCTGCGTCACGGCGGCGTCCTCGGCTGCGTCGGCGAGCGCGAGGAGCAGCGAGGCCGTGATCAGCGGGACGTCCACCGGAAGCACGACCGCGAGCTCATGCCTCGCGAGCCGAAGTGCCGCGGCGACGCCGGCGATCGACGCACGCAGCTCGGTTCCGTCGTCCTCGACCGGGAACGGGAGCTCGAGCGCGTCGGCGGTCTTCCCGACGGCGATGACGTCCGCGAACGCCTCGCCGAGCGTGCGCCAGGCGCGCTCGGCCAAGGTTTCGCCGTCGAGAACGGCGAGGGCTTTCGGCGATCCGAACCGGCTGCTCGCACCGCCGACGAGCAGGACGCCGGTTACGTCGTGACGCGCCACGGCTCCGTGTAGACGTTGATCCGCCCGTCGCGCACGAAGCCGCAGAGCGTGATTCCGCGGTCGGCGGCCAGATCGACCGCGAGCGATGACGGAGCGCCGACCGCCACGAGCAGCGGACAGCCGGCGACCGCCGCCTTCTGGACGAGCTCGAACGAGAGGCGTCCGCTGACGCACAGGATCAGGCGGGAGAGCGGTAGCCGCCCGGCGCCGTGCGCCCAGCCGATCACCTTGTCCATGGCGTTGTGGCGGCCGACGTCCTCCCGTAGCGCGAGCAGCTCGCCGTGCTCGTCGAAGAGCCCGGTCGCGTGGAGGCCGCCCGTGGCTGCGAAGGTCGCCTGGCCCTCGCGCAGCCGGTCGGGCAGCGTGGAGATCACCGCGGCCGGGATGGTGAGACCGCTCTCGACCCGCGCCGCCTCGACGGCAATCGCCTCGAGGGCGCCCTTGCCGCACACGCCGCAGGAGGAGGTGGTGTAGAAGCTCCGCTTCAGCCCGGCGGCGTCGAACCCGGGCGCGTCGACCTCGACGGTGTTGGCAGCGAGGTCGTCGGGAAGCCGCGCCGAGGTGGCCGCGATCCCCTCGGAGAGGCAGAACCCGAGCGCGAGCTCCTCGTCGTGGCCCGGCGTGCGCATCGTGACCGCGACCGGCTCTCCGTTGACGCGGATCTCGAGCGGCTCCTCGACCGCGACCTCGTCGGGCTCGGCGCGGCCCGCGGGGAGGCGAAGCACCTCGACCCGGCCCGCGGTCTGAGCTGGCGGGATCTCCATGGGTGCCTAGCGTAGTCGTGCGTGTGCCCAGGACGCGGATGCGTTTCCTCCCCACCCACAATCTATCGGAGATTTCCGCGCAGGAGACGCACGAAATGCGCTGATTTGCAGCAAGAACCGCACCGATTCGCAGCTACGCGCAGAACTCGGTCGCGACCGCGAGGTACGTCTCCGCACAGCGGGTCGCGGAGTCGAGATCGACCCACTCGACATCCGCGTGCGCGCCCTCGCCGGCCGGGCCGTACATGACCGTCGGGATCCCGGCCGCGGAAAAGATGGCCGCGTCCGCCCAAAACGGCGCGCCCGAGACCTCGCTCCCCGAATGCCGCCGCACGAGCTCCACGATCTCGGCCGTCGGCGCGATCTCGAACGGCTCGCGGACGAAGGTCACGCGGATATCCGCGTCGAGCGCCGGGTCACCCGACTCCTCGACGATCTCGCGGATCTCCTCCTCGACCACGGCGGCGGTCTCGCCGGGAATCGTGCGCCGCTCGGCCTGGACGACGCACCGGTCGGGATACGTCGAGAGCTCGACGCCGCCCTCGATCAGGGACGCGTGCAGCGACCCGCTGCCGAGCAGGAGGTGCGTCGGCGAGCCGCGCAGCGACCGGTCGAGCGCCGCCATGCCCACGAGCATCGTCCCCATCTTCGCGATCGCGTCCACGCCGAGATCCGCCCGCGAGCCGTGCGCCGCGACCCCGTGCGTCTCGACCTCGAGCCACACGAAGCCCTTGTGCGCGATCGCGACGCGCTCCTCGGTCGGCTCGGTGACGATCACCGCGTCCGCCCGCACCGCCTCGACGACCGCCTGGGAGCCGATGCTCGCGACCTCCTCATCCGCGACCGCGGACACGATCACGTCCCCGCGCAGCCCCAGCGCGGCGGCCCGCGCGCCGACGACCATCGCCGCGGCCACGCTCGTCTTCATGTCGTAGGCGCCGCGCCCGTAGAGCCGGTTGCCCTCGACGGCCGGCTCGAGTGCCCGCTCCATCCCGGCATGCCCGACCGTGTCCATGTGGCCGTTCAGGAGCAGCGTCTTGCCGCCGCCGGACCCGCGCGCGACCGCGGTCACGTTCCAGCGGCCGGGCGCGATCTCGTCGCGGGACACCTCGAGGCCGTGCCGCTCGAGCCAGGCGGCCGCGAACCGCGAGATCTCCTCCTCGCCCGCAGCCCCCGGCGCGAGCGCTGGGTTGACCGAGTCGATCGCAACCAGCTCGCGCGCCAGGTCGGTCAATTCGTCCCGCACAACCCGCACCTTAGAATCGATTCGTGGAGGACGCGCTCGCCAGGTTCCGCGCCGAGTTCGCTCACGAGGACGGCGGGCCCCTCTACGCGGACGGAAACTCGCTCGGCCGGATGCCGCTGCGAACCCGCGAGCGCCTGAACGAGCTCCTCGACGACTGGAGCACGTCGCTCGTCCGCGGCTGGCACGGCTGGATCGAGCTGCCCGAGCGGATCGGCGACGAGCTCGGCGCTGCGGTGCTCGGCGCCGGGCCCGGCCAGACGCTCGTTTGCGACTCGGTCACCGTCAACCTGTACAAGCTCGCCGGCGCCGTCCTCGCCGCGCGGCCCGGGCGGTGCGTGATCGTCACCGACGCGGAGAACTTCCCCACCAACCGCTACGTCCTCGCCGGACTGGGCGCGGAGCTGCGGCTCTTCGACCCGGATCCCATCGACGGGCCGACGGTCGCGGACATCGAGCGCGCCTGCGCACCAGGAGACGTGGCGATCGTCAGCCTCTCGCACGTCGCGTACCGCTCGGGCGCGCTGGCCGACCTCCACGGGATCACCGTCGCGGCGCACGAGGCGGGCGCGCTCGTCCTCTGGGATCTGAGCCACTCGGCCGGCGCCGTGACGGTCGAGCTCGACGAGGCCCGCGCCGACCTCGCCGTCGGCTGCACCTACAAGTACCTGAACGCCGGCCCGGGAGCGCCCGGGTTCCTCTACGTCCGTCGCGACCTTGTGGAGGAGCTCCGCTCGCCGGTCCAGGGCTGGTTCGGCCAGCGCGAGCAGTTCGCGATGGGCCCCGCCTACGACCCGGCCGACGGGATCCGCCGCTTCCTCGCCGGGACGCCGTCGATCCTCGGCCTCGCGTGTGTGCAGTCGGGAATCGAGCTGACCGCCGAGGCGGGCATCGGCGAGATCGAAGCCAAGGCCCGCGGACTGACCGAGCACGCAATCGCCCTCCACGACGCGGTGCTCGCGCCGTTCGGCTTCACGCTCGGCACACCGCGCGATCCGGCCCGGCGCGGCGCGCACGTGGCGTTCCGGCACGAGGAAGGCTGGCGCATCTGCCGCGCCCTGATCGAGCGCGCCGGCGTCATCCCGGACTACCGCGCGCCGGACACGGTGCGCTTCGGCTTCCCGCCGCTCTACACGAGTTTCGAGGACGTCACCGAGATCGTCGAGCGCACGCGCGCCCTCGTGGAGCGGGGCGAGCACCTCGAGCTCGACCCCGGGCTCAGCCGCGTGACCTAGGCCCCGAGCGAGTCGCGGATCGGGTCGAGATCCGTGTCCTTCGTCGCGATCTCGCCGAGCCGCGGGTCGAGCGAGATCGCCTGCCGGACATGGGAGACCGCCTGGTCGTGCATCCCGGCCTGGGCCTCATAGCAGCCGAGGTTGTAGAGGATCGCGGGGTTGTCGGGGAAGCGCTCGAGCCCCTCAGCGACCGTCTTGACGGCCTTGTCCCACTCGCCGGCCTTCGCGAACGGGATCGCCGCGAAATAGAACTCCCAGGCGGACACCTCGTACGCCTTGCCCGGCTCGCCGCCGACCGCCAACACCGTAGAACCCGCCTCGCGGGCGACCGCGGCGCGGCGGACCGCCGGATCCTTGAGGAACACGAGCGTGCCGGCCGGCGCGTCGATCTCCTCGCCACCGACCGTGAACGTCACGTGTCCGGTGACGACGACGTAGACCTCCTCGTGTCCGCCCGCGGCGTTGCCGAGCTCGTCATGGTCTTCGACGATCTCGTCGCCCGCGTTCGCGGCCGTGTAGGCGTTCATGCCGAACGCCTCGATCCCGAGCGTCCGGCGCACCGGCCGCCAGACGAGCGTCTCCGTGATCGGCACCTCCGGCAGGTCCGAGATCTGAACGGCCTGGTAGCCCTTCTTCGGTCATGCGCCCTCGATGGTACGCGTCCCGCCCCCGGAGCAAGTTGCAGTCTGTTACTAGCGCGCGGGACACCTTCGAACCCGCATGGCTCCTGAGCCAGTGGCCGTCCAGACTTAGTTGCAGTCTGCAACTTGGGACGAAAGCGCACGGATCGGCGCGTAGATCGGCACTGAATCGGCACGAATCAGACCCGCGGAGTCGAGCCGGTCAGAAGACGACGACCGACCGTGCCCGCTCGCGGCGGCGCATGGCGGCGAAGGCGTCGTCGACCTCGTCCAGGCCGATGCGGTGCGACACGAGCTTGTCGAGCGGGAGCTTCCCGGCCAGGTAGAGATCGGCGATGCGCGGGAAGTCGAGCGCCGGCACCGCGCCGCCGTAGATCGAGCCGACGAACGTCTTGCCGGAGTCGACGAACGAGTACACGTCGAACGAGGCGCGCACGTCGTACGCGGCCAGACCGACGAGCACGCCGACGCCGCCGGAGCGGAAGCAGACCGGGAATCGCCTCGATCGTCTCCACGAGCCCGATCGCCTCGAACACGTAGTCCGCGCCGCCGGGAACCTCGTCGAGCGACCCGTACGCGTGCGTCGCGCCGACGTCGAGGGCGAGCGCGAGCTTCTCGGGCGAGACGTCCACGGCGACGATCGGGTTCGCGCCGGCCAAAGCAGCGCCCATGACCGCCGAGAGGCCGACACCGCCGCAGCCGATCACGACCACCGACGCGCCCGGCTCGACCTTGGCCGTGTTCCAGACGGCGCCGACTCCGGTCGTCACCGCGCAGCCGATCAGCGCGGCGACGTCCATCGGCACCTCGGACGGAATGCGGATCGCGCCCGCCTCGGGAACAACCGTGCGCTCGGCCATCGACGCGACCGCGAGGTAGCTGAACACGTCCTCGCCGGAGGAACGCTTGAACCGCGTGGTGCCGTCGTCCATGACGCACTGGCCCGCCTTCGTCCCGGTGCAGGCCCACGCTCGGCCCGCCAGGCAATGCGAGCAGCGCCGGCACGAGTAGAACCAGGAGCAGACGACGTGGTCGCCGACCTCGACGTCCTCGACGCCTTCGCCGACCGCCTCGACGACGCCCGCGCCCTCGTGCCCCATCACGACCGGCGTCGGCCGCGGCCATTCGCCGTCCACGACATGGAGATCCGAGTGGCAAACCCCGCTGGCGCCCACCCGGACCAGCACCTCATGCGCCCGCGGGCCCTCGAGCGCGAGCTCTTCGATCGTCACGCGCCCGGGCCCGTCGAAGACCGCCGCCCGGACGCTCACACCACCGTTTCGCGGGCCGGCCACGGCGGGGATTCTAGGGGCGACCGGCTAGGACGAACGGCACAGGCCGAATACGATGCCGCTATCGGCACGCACACGGCGCATGCGGACGAGAACCGTGTCCTCTACGAGATCATCTCGACGGTCGGCTCGTCGCTCGACCTGGAGAAGGTCCTCGAGGCGGTGGTCAAGCTGCTCTCGGAAGCCAGCGCCGTGCACGCCTGCTTCGTCTATCTGATCGAGGACGGTGGCGAGCGGCTCGTACTCAAGGCGGCGTCGGACCCGTACGGCCGGTTCGTCAACGAGATCGCGCTCGAGCGCGGCGAAGGGCTCGCCTGGTGGGCTGCCGAGCGTCGCGAGCCCGGCTTCATCCGCGACGACGCGTTTGCCGATCCGCGTTTCAAGCTCGTGCCGGAGCTCGAGGAGGAACGCTTCCAGTCGCTCCTGTCCGTGCCGATCGTCGGCAAGGACAGCGGGATCGTCGGAGTGATCACGCTCCACACGGAGGCCCCGAGGGAGTTCACCGACGCCGAGATCGACTTCCTCGTCTCGAGCGCTTCGCTCGTCGCCGGCGCGATCGAGAACGCGCGACTCTACGAGGAGATGCGAAGCCGCGTTGACGAGCTCGAGGATCTGACCGAGCTCGGCGAGACGATCGCGGCGGCCGAGACGGTCGAGGATCTCCTTCCGGCGGTCAGCGAGCGGTGCCTCTCGCTCCTCCGCGCGCAGACCTGCCATCTCTACCTCCTCGACGCGGGCTCCGAGGAACTCCACCTGCGCGCTTCGGCCCCGGCCGGCGCGGAGGCCCCCGCGCGGGTCGGGCTCGCCGAGCTCGGCCCGGAGCTCGCCCGCAGCGGGCGCTCGGCATCCGTCGCCGTCCCGCTCGTCGCGAACGAGGAGTTACTCGGGCTCCTGCGCGCCGAGGGCACCTCGGCCGTCGATCTCGCACGGGCCGCCGCGAACCAGGCCGCGGTGGCGTTGAAGAAGATCGAGCTGATCGAGCGCCTGACGGAGAAGAACCGCATCCGCGACTTCTTCGACGCGCTCGCCCGCGGCGCAAACCCGGCCGGCGCCGAGGGACGCGCCACGCGGCTCGGCTGCGACCTCACCCAGCGCCATCTCGTCCTCGCCGCGGCGCCGCCCGACGACGAGCTCGAGAAGGCCCTCGCCCGACTTGCGCCCGGCTCGCTGTTCGACCGCCGCGACGACGCGCTGCGCGCGCTCCTGCGCGTGCCGAACGCGGGCGAGGAGGCGCTCGTCGCCGCCGTCCGCGAGGCCGAGCGCGCGCCCGAGACGGCCGTCGGCCTTTCGAGCACGTGCCGCGGCGCGGAGAGCTTCCCCGCCGGCTTCGAGGAGGCAACGCACGCGCTGCTCGGGACGCTCCGTCGTCCGCGGCGAGCCAGGCGTGATGACGTACGAGGAGCTCGGTCCGTACAAGTACCTCCTGCGGATGTCGCTCGAGTCCGGCGTGCGCGATCCGCACCGCGACGCCGTCTCGCGACTCGCCGAGTACGATCGGCGCCGCTCGACGGCGCTCCTGAAGACACTCGAGGAGTTCCTGCGCCGCCGCGGCAACATCAGCGCGACCGCCGAGGCGCTCTACGTCCACCCGAACACGCTCCGCCAGCGCCTGCGCAGGATTCAGGAGCTCACGGGCATCGACCTACGTCGCGACGACTGGCTGATGGTCGAGATCGCCGTCAAGATCGTGAAGCTCGAACAGGTCGCGGGGAACACAATCCGCCTCGACGTGATGTAGCGAGCAACCATCGCCCCCGCGCGGGGGCGGGACTATCGTCACCAGAGCCGACCCACCGAGGAGGGAGTCCAGATGGCCGCGGACGCAGTACCCACGATCGACGAGATCCGGAAGCAAGTCGAGGACCGCGGGATCGAGTTCTTCTTCGCCCAGTTCGTCGACATGCACGCACGGCCGAGCGCCAAGCTCGTCCCGGCGCAAAACCTCGACGACCTCGTCAACGACGGCGCCGGGTTCGCGGGCTTCGCCGCCGGCGACCTGGGCCAGGTCCCGGCCGACCCCGACATCGCGGCGATCCCCGATCTCGCGACGTTCACGCCGGTCCCCTGGGAACCGACCGTTGCGCGCTTTGCCTGCGACATCCACGTCGAGGGCGAGGAGTGGCCGTACGACCCGCGGACGATCCTGCGCCGCCAGATGGAGCGGGCACGCCAGAAGGGCTTCGAGTTCAAGATGGGCCTCGAGCTCGAGTACTTCCTCGTCGAGCTGATGGACGACGGCTCGATCCGGGTCGCCGACGAGCTCGACACGCTCGAGAAGCCCTGCTACGACCTGAACGGCCTCTCCCGCCACTACGAGTTCCTGACCACCGTCTCGCGCTACGTGAACGACGACCTCGGGTGGGGCAACTACGCGAACGACCACGAAGACGCGAACGGCCAGTTCGAGCAGAACTTCACGTATGCGAACGCGCTCACGAGCTGCGACCGGGCGATCTTCTTCCGCTTCATGGTCCACCAGCTCGCCGAGAAATGGGGCCGCCAGGTTGGAAGGCGCATGCTCGCGACCTTCATGCCGAAGCCATTCTCGAACCTGACCGGAAACGGCTGCCACTTCCACATGTCGCTGTGGAACGGCGACACGAACCTCTTCCTCGACGAGGACGACGCGCGCGGCCTCGGGCTGTCCGAGACCGCCTACCACTTCATCGGCGGCCTGAAGAAGCACGCGCGCGCCTACAGCGCGGTCACGGCGCCGACGGTCAACTCGTACAAGCGCCTCAAGCTGGGCTCCACGGCCTCGGGTGCGACGTGGTCACCGGTCTGGATCTCGTACGGCTACAACAACCGCACGCAGATGCTGCGCATCCCGGCTCCCGGGCGGATCGAGGACCGGACGATCGACGGGTCGTGCAACCCCTACCTGGCCGCCGCGGCCGTCCTGGCGGCGGGGCTGGACGGAATCGAGAACGGCCTCGACGCCGGCGAGCCGAACTCGGAGAACCTCTACACGATCTCCTACGACGAGCTGCGCGGCCGAGGGCTGGAGACGCTTCCGGCCAACCTGCTCGAGGCCACGCAGGAGCTCGAGCGAAACGACGTGCTCCGCGCGGCGCTCGGCCGGGCGCGCGACGAGGACTACGTCGACTACTTCATCCGGGTGAAGCGCGACGAGTGGAGCCGCTACCACGAGCAGGTCACGCCCTGGGAGGTGCGCGAGTACCTCACGCGTTTCTAGCCCATATGTAGCAAGTGAACACCGCTTGAAGCAGAACTTTGGCCGTTTCAAGGGCTGTGAGCCCACAAACGAGGTGTAGATTCTGAACATATGTGCGGAATCGTCGGACTCTTCGCCAAGTCTCCCGAGATCGAGGAATCGCTCGGCGGGCACCTCGCCGCGATGCTGGCCCAGATGTCCGACCGCGGGCCGGACAGCGCAGGCGTTGCCGTGTACCGGGACACCGTTCCGGCGGGCTCCGCGAAGCTGACGCTCTTCTCCGACGATCCCCTCCAGGACTGGGAGGCGATCGCCGGCGCGGCGGGCAAGGCGCTCGGAGGCTCGCCGACGGTCGGCGTCCGGGCCAGCCACGCCGTGCTCGTCGTCGACGCGGACGCCGCCGAAGCGGAGGCCTGGGTGCGACGGGCGCACCCGGAGCTGCGCGTCATGAGCGCCGGTCGTTCGATCGAGATCTACAAGGAGACGGGCCGGCCCGAGGAGTTCGTCCGGCGCTTCCAGCTCGAGGACGTGAGCGGCACGCACGCCCTCGGCCACACTCGGATGGCGACGGAGAGCCGCGTGACGACCGAAGGATCGCATCCGTTCTCGACCGGGCACGACGTCTGCCTCGTCCACAACGGGTCGCTCTCGAACCACAACCGTCTGCGGGAGAGCCTGCGCCGCGAGGGCATCGAGTTCCAGACCGAAAACGACACGGAAGTCGCAGCCGGGTACGTCGCGTGGCGCATGCGCGAGGGCGCCTCCCTCACGGAGGCGCTCGAGGGTTGCATCGAGGACCTGGACGGCTTCTTCACGTTCCTCGTCGGCACGGCCGACGGCTTTGCCGTCCTGCGCGACCCGATCGCCTGCAAGCCGGCCGTGCTCGCGGAGACGGACGAGTGGGTTGCGATGGCCTCCGAGTGGCGCGCCATCGCCGTTCTGCCGGGGGCAGCCGCGGCCAGGATGTGGGAGCCCGCCCCGACGGTTCCGTACGTCTGGGAGCGCGCGAGGGTCGCGTGACGGCGGGCGCCGCCGAAACGGTCGACATCGAGGTTGTCGACCTCGCCGTCGCGTCGCTGCGCGAGCTCAACGGGCGCCTGCACGAGCTCGCGGGCCGCGCGGACGAGCCGGCCCGCTGGCGGGTCGTGAACCCGAACGGCGCCCACGCTGTCGCCTGCGGTCTCGACGCGGACGTCGAGGTCGAGATCGAAGGCCACGTCGGCTACTACTGCGCCGGCATGAACAAGCTCGCGACCGTGCGCGTGCACGGGAACGCGGGCCCCGGGCTCGCCGAGAACATCATGTCCGGCCGGGTAATCGTGGACGGGAGCGCGAGCCAGTACGCGGGTGCCACGGGACGAGGCGGGCTGGTCGTGGTCAACGGCGACGCGAGCTCGCGCTGCGGCATCTCCATGAAGGGCACGGACATCGTCGTCCGTGGCTCGGTCGGGCCCATGAGCGCCTTCATGGCCCAGCGAGGACGGCTCGTCGTTTGCGGCGACGCCGGCGACGCCCTCGGGGACTCGCTCTACGAAGCGCGCCTGTATGTGCGCGGCGCGGTCGCGAGCCTCGGGGCGGACTGCGTCGAGAAGGAACTGCGCGAGGAGCATCGCACCGAGCTCGCCGAGCTGCTCGCCGCGGCCGGGATCGACGACGTGAGCCCGGACGGCTTCCGCCGCTACGGCTCGGCGCGCGAGCTCTACACGTTCAAGGTCGACAACGCGGGCGCGTACTGATGGCCGAGAAGAACAGCCGGCCCTGGGAGCTCCGCGAGTCGTACCTCTTCGACCGCCCTGTGATCGCCGAGATCCAGCGGGCGGCACGCGAGGGGATCTACGACATCCGCGGGTTCGGGGCGAAGCGGAAGGTCCCCCACTTCGACGACCTGCTCCTGCTCGGCGCGAGCATCTCGCGCTATCCGCTCGAGGGCTACCGCGAACGCTGCGATACGGACGTCGTCCTCGGCACGCGGTACGCGAAGACGCCGCTCCACCTGAAGATCCCGGTCACGATCGCCGGGATGAGCTTCGGCGCCCTCTCGGCACCCGCCAAGGAGGCGCTCGGCCGCGGCGCGTCCGAGGCCGGCACGTCGACGACGACCGGCGACGGCGGCATGACGGAGGAGGAGCGCGAGCACTCCAAGCTGCTCGTGTACCAGCTGCTTCCGTCCCGCTACGGGATGAACCCGGACGACCTGCGACGCGCGGACGCAATCGAGATCGTCGTCGGCCAGGGCGCGAAGCCCGGCGGCGGCGGAATGCTCCTCGGGCACAAGATCTCCGACCGCGTCGCCGAGATGCGCGACCTGCCGAAGGGGATCGACCAGCGCAGCGCGTCGCGCCATCCCGACTGGACCGGACCGGACGACCTCGAGATCAAGATCGGCGAGCTCCGCGAGATCACCGACTGGGAGAAGCCGATCTTCGTGAAGGTCGGCGCCACGCGGACGTACTACGACGTCGGGCTCGCCGTCAAGGCCGGCGCCGACGTCATCGTCGTCGACGGGATGCAGGGCGGCACTGCAGCGACGCAGAACGTCTTTATCGAACACGTCGGAATTCCCACGCTCCCCGCCGTACGGCTCGCCGTGGATGCGCTTCAGGAGCTGGACATGCATCGCAAGGTGCAGCTCGTCATCTCGGGCGGAATCCGCACCGGCGCGGACGTCGCGAAGGCGCTGGCGCTCGGCGCGGACGCGGTCTCGATCGGAACCGCCGCGCTCATTGCGATGGGCGACAACAGTCCCGATTACGAGCGCGAGTACGAGAAGATCGGCAGCTCGGCCGGCTACTACGACGATTGGCAGGCCGGGCGCGACCCCGTCGGGATCTCCACGCAGGACGAGAAGCTCGCCGCCCGCTTCGACCCGGAGGTCGGCGGACGGAAGATCGCGAACTACCTCCGCGTGCTCACCCTCGAGGCGCAGACGCTCGCGCGCGCCTGCGGCAAGTCCCACCTCCTGAACCTCGAGCCCGAGGATCTCGTGGCGCTCACGCTCGAGGCCGCTGCCATGGCCCGCGTCCCGCTGGCCGGCACCGACTGGATCCCCGGCCACCCGGGCGGGTCGGACTAGGACCAGGGGTACGGCGAGCTCGAGACCGGATGGAGGTCGCCGGTCTCGAACCGCTCGAAGCGGAACGGATAGAGGAGGCTCGAGTCGTCGCCCACGAGCACCCGGGCGACCTCGCGCCCGACGCCGATCATCTTGTAGCCGTGGTTCGAGTCGAGGATCGCGTACAGGTTCGGCCGCAGGTAGTCGAACACGGGGAAGTTGTCCGCCGTGAAGGAGCCGACGCCGCCGGAGCGGGCCTTGCGGTAGAGCGGTCGGACACCTTCGAAGCGCGTCATCGCGTGGGAGAGCGCCGCGCACCACATGTCCGGGAAGTCCGGGTCGACGTCCGTCGTCAGCGGATACGGGTCGAGCTCGACGTCGCCGTCGACGACGAGCGGCGAGGCCCCGCCCTGGACGCCGTGGCGGTCGCGCTTGAAGTAGATCCCCCACAGCTCGTCGGTCAGGAGGCGCCCGTCGTCCGTGTAGAGCGGCGCGTCGCTGTCCAGGTGGATGACCGGCGGCGCACCGCCGTCGGCGAGCGCGAACACCTGCGGGTCGAGCGCCACCTCGCCCTCCTGGAGATTCCAAAACGTCCACATCGGGCGGTCGCGTTCGACCTCCCCGGACGGCGTCCGGATGTCGATCGTGGACGGCAGTTCGAGAAGGGCCCAGAAGTGCTTCGCCCACGGGCCCGGGGCGAGGACGACCTGCTCGCCGACCGTGACCGGGCCCTCGGAGGTCTCGACGGCGCGGATCGATCCATCCCCGGCCGAGTCGAAGCCGGTCACCTCGACGCCCGTCGCGATCTGCACGCCGGCCGCCTCGCACTTGCGCGCGAGCCCTGCGACCGACTCCTGGTTGAACGCGAAGCCGCCCTTGGACTCGTGCAGGCAGACCGACACGCCTTGCGCGCGCCAGTCGGGGAAGAGGCCGCGCATGTACTCGGCCACCTCCCGCTCGCCGGTCACGAGGTGCGAGGGGTACCCGATCCGCTCCTGCCGTTCGTGCACGGCCACGAGATCGGCCTCCTGGCACTGGGCGCCGAGCGCGAGGTAGCCGACGGGGTTGTACGCGTAGCCCTCGGGGTCGGACTCCCACACCTCGACGCACGCCTGCATGAGCTCGGACATGGCCGGCTGGAAGTAGTTGTTGCGGACGACACCGCAGGCGATGCCGGTCGCGCCGGCGCCGGGCCGGCTCTTTTCGAGGACGAGGACGTCGCCGCCCGAGCCGAGTCCGCGCGCCTCGAGCTCCCGGGCGAGGTGATACGCGGTCGAGAGGCCGTGCATGCCGGCTCCGATGACGACGTAGCGCGCGCTCCGCGGTGTCACGTTTCGGAGAGTACTCACGAGAGCGGACCGGCGAAAGGCCCGGGGGCGGCTTTCGCCGCCCCCGGTTCGCCTTCCGGCCTTTGCTTGCTAGTCGCTTCGTCCCGGCGGAACCGGCGGAAGCCCAGGCTCGTCGAGATCCGACGAGGGCTCACCCGCAGACGGGGTCGCGACGCGGGCGCCCTTCTCGCGCAGCGCCCACTCCTCGTCGCTCGGGATGTCGGCGCTGCCGCCGTAGAACATCACGCGGTCGAGCCCGATCCGCTCGTACGTCTCGACGGCCCGCGCGTTGTCGCGGTTCTCCATCCTGATCTGCAGGACGTGCCACCCAATCCAGAGCACGACTCCGACGACCACGAAGAACCACTCGGCGCCGACAAACGGATACAGGGGGCCGATCTCGCTCGGGTTCGAGAACGAGTCGAGCCCGGTGCTGACTGCGAACAGCGTCATTGCACGGTCTCCTTTCTCTCGGCACTGTGCCCGTTCCCCGCCCGAACCGCGGCCAGGGCATCCTCACGCTCGATGGCTTCGAACTGCGTGTCGCGCTGAGGAAGATACGGGTAGACGTCGCCGACGTCGTGGGCGTCGAGCCCCGCCGCCTCGACCGAGGCGGGAACGCGGAGCAACCCGGTCGCCATCAGGATCTTCGCGAGAATGAAGCCTGGGATGAACCCGAGCACGCCGAACATGATGACCGCCCCGAGGAAGTTTCCGAGCGGGTTGACCGCCGGATAGCCGTCGGGGGTCGTGAACCACGCGAGGCCGTCTTGAACGGGGGCCGCCGCTGGGTATCCCCAGAGGAGGAACCCGGCTATCACCACGCCGAAGAAGCCCGCATAGCCGTGAACGGCCACCGCCCCAACGACGTCGTCGATCTTGAAGCGCTTCTCGACGTAGTTGTGTCCCTTGAACGCGACGACCACGCCTGCCATCCCCACGACGAACGCAAGGAGCGGGTGGTAGAGATCGTTCCCGGCCGACGCCGCGATGATGCCGGCGAGACCGCCCGAGAACGTCCAGAAGAGATCTCCGCGGCTGATCAGGTAGCCGGCGAGGAGCCCGCCCGCGAGCGACATGATGAAGTTGAACGTGATCGCCGACAGCGTGGTCGGCATCAGGTAGATGTTGGTTGCCGAGAAGAAGGGCTCACCCTCCGTTCCGACATTGAAGAACGGGATGTTGCAGGCTGCGTAGAAGCCCCAGAACCCCGTGTAGATCATGAAGACGCCGAGAACGGTCATCCAGATGTTGTGCGGAAGAATCCGCCGGATGGCCCCGGTCGGCCCGAATCTTCCGATCCGTGGACCGAGGACGATCAGCACGCCGAGCGTGGTGCCGCCCGCGATCGCATGGATGACGCCGGACGCATACGCATCGTGGTAGCCCATGATCTGCACCATCCAGCCGGCCGGGTGCCAGCCCCAGGCGGCGTCGATCATCCAGGTGACCGATCCGAGCATCACGGCGATGAACAGGAAGCCCGAGAGCCGCGCCCGCTCGATCATCGCTCCGGACACGATCGAGGCCGCCGTCCACGAGAACAGCAGGAACGCGGCCCAGAAGACGCCGTTGATCCGGTCCCCCATGTTGGGCGCCATGAGCTCGTCCCACGGGAGCCCCTGCGGAAGCGACTCAAAGTGGAACCCGCCGTAGATGAACGGCCCCGCCGTGATCGACGAGTTGTAGATCCACCAGCCGAACAAGAAGAACGTGATCGTGACGAGCGGGATCAGCAGCACGTTCTTCAGAACCGTGTGCTGGACGTTCTTTCTTCGCGCGTAGCCCGCCTCGTACATCATGAACCCGAGGTGGATGAGGAACATGAAGACGATCGTGACCCAGTAGTAGAACTCCGTGAAAATGGTGGTTAGCCCATTCAACTGGTCATCCATGCGCGCTCCCTTCTCGTGCTAGCCATCGCCCAGCCTCCCTGTCGATGTCGGTTCGCCGCTCTGCCGCATCCCGGGCCCGAACCGCCGTAGAAGCCGCGCTGCCCCTGCGAAGATGACGACGGGTGCGAGCCTACGGCCGGCCTCGCGCCCGGCCCACGTCCCCCCGTCCCATCGTTCACCCGCCGACCGTGTCGGCCGATCACAAATCCGATAGCAACGGTTCGCACTGCGTGAAAGGATGGAAGCGGTGCTTTCGGAGCAACCCTCCTTCGTGGCCCGGACCGGCGTCCCGGAACTCGACGAGGGCCTGGGCGGCCTCTACTCGGGCGACAACGTGGTTTGGGAGCTGGGCGCGGGCGCAGACGTCGCTCCGTTCCTGCGCGCCGCCGAGAGCGGCGCCGACGAGTACGACTTCGCCGGCTACGTCGCGCTCGCCACGCCGCCGGACGAGGTCGCCGCCGCACATCCGCGCCTGCGGATCGTCCACGCGCATGCCGGCTCCGCGCACGGCAGCCCCGGGGCGCTCCTCGACGAGCTCGACCGCCGGTGCGACCCCACGCTCAGAAACCTCCTCTTCTTCGACCCGCTCGACACGATGGTCACGCGCTGGGGAAGCGAGGCGACGCGACAGTTCTTCGGGAGCTGCTGCCCTCGGCTCCTCGAGCTCGGCGTGATCGCGCACTGGACGCTCGACGCGGACGCCGACCCCGCGCTTCGACGCCACGTGGACGAGGTGACCCAGTGCGTCGTCTCTGTGACCCGCGACCGGATCCGGATCGCGAAGGCGCAAGGCCGGCCGCCCGGCGCCGAGGGAAGCGTGTTTCGCTACCGGATCGAGGACGGCTTGCCTGCACTCGAGCCGGCGCCCGTCTCGGGACGGCTCGGCGCAGGGCTACGGGCCGCGCGACTTTCCCGCGGGCTCAGCCAGGCCTCCGTGGCGCGGCTCGCCGGCGTCTCGGCGAGCGCGATCTCCCAGGCCGAGCGCGGCCGCCGAGGCCTTTCCCTCGAAACGCTCATCGAGCTGAGCGGAAGGCTCGATCTCTCGCTCGACGACCTGCTGCGCGGAGAGCGCGCGCCGGGCTTCCGTGTAGGCCGGCTTCGCGAAGCGGGCCGCGACGGCCGCGGCCAGCCGCTCGCCCTGCTCGACGACCCGGACCAGGGTCTTCGCGCCTACATCGTCACGCTCGCCGCCGAGTCGGCTGGACGGCCCCACCTCGCCCACAAACACGTCGAGCTCGTCGCGGTCGGCCACGGGCTCGTGCAGATCCTGACCTCGACCGGCCCGGCCGTGCTGCGCCGGGGCGAGGTGCTGCTCGCCGACGAGGCGGTCGTCGAAGGCTGGCGCAACGTCGGCGACCGCGAGGCGCTCCTCTTTTGGATCGTGCGGGACTGATGCGTGCAAACGTCCCGCTCAATGGTGATTTTCTCCATCGTGCGCGGAGCGACCTGGGCGGAACGTCCACAATGGCTCGCCGGGCGGCCGCGGCGCCTTGGAGGGGCGAGGACACGGAGGTAAGGTGGCTCGTGCCCGCGCGCTCGGGCCGGGAGACGCGTCAAGCGCCAGGAAGGGAGGTCCGCGGTGGCAGTCGTTGAGCGGCCGTCGCTCGTCCAGGAGGTGCTCGCCCGGGGGCCGGTCCCCGACCCGCATCCGACCCTCGAGGAGGCGCGGCGAGACCCGGAGCGCCAGGACAAGATCCAGCGCATCCGCGCCCTGATCGACGAGCTCGGGATCAAGTACATCTTCTTCCAGCAGGTCTCGGTCTCGGGCCATGTGAACGGGAAAGGCGTCGCCGCCTCGATGTGGGAGCACGTGGCCACGGAGGGCTACCAGCTCGTCTACGGCGCGACGGCCGACCTCTTCGTCGACCGGGCCGACCGCTACATCGGCTTCGGGCCGGAGGAGTCCGAGCTGGCTGCGATCGCCGACCTCGACACGTTCGCGCAGCTCCCGTGGGATTCCCGCGTGGCGCGCGTCTTCTGCGACTGCTTCGACACCGAGACGGGCAAGCTCCTCGAGGCCGACCCGCGCCAGAACCTGAAGCGCACGACCAACGAGATCGAGGCCGAGCTCGGCTACACGTTCCTCTGCGGGATCGAGCCCGAGATGATGTGGATGAAGCGCCCGGCGGGCGGAGATCCAAGCTCGGCCGAAGGGATCACGAAGCCCTGGTGCTACCACATCAACCAGTTCGAGGAGCTACGCCCGGTCATCCTCGACGTGATCGACTACGGCGAGAAGCTCGGCATCCACCCGACCTACGGCGACCACGAGGACTCGCCCGGACAGCTCGAGCTGAACTTCCTCTTCGACCGGGCCGTGCGGACGGCGGACAACCTCTCCACGTACCGCCAAATCTGCGCCGCAGTGGCGCGGGAGCACACGCGCCTCGGGACCTACGGCGCCGACACCGAGGTGCTCGCGACCTTCATGCCGAAGCCGTTCACCGGCGTCTCGGCGAACGGGGCGCACCACCACTTCACGCTCGTGGACGAGGACGGCAACAACGTCTTCTACGACAAGGACGGACCGGCGAAGCTCTCCGAGATCGGCCTCCAGTTCATGGGCGGAATCCTCGAGCACGCCCGCGCCCTGTGCGGGATCACCGCCCCGACGGTCAACTCGTACAAGCGCTTCTGGGACTTCGGCTTTTGGGCGCCGATCTACAAGGACTACGGCTGGCAGAACCGCACGACCCTCGTCCGCGTGGCTAGCGGCGGGCGCTTCGAGTTTCGCGCCGTGGACTCCGCGTGCAACCCGTATCTCACGCAGGCTGCCCTCCTGCGGGCCGGCCTCGACGGGGTCAAGCGGAAGCTCGACCCGGGCTCCCCGCAGCAGCGCAACATCTACGACGTGATCGACGAGGGCGCCGAGGTCGAGCGGGTCCCCGCCCACCTGGGCGAGGCGATCGAGGCGCTCGAGGCCGACGAGATCGTGCGCAGCGCGCTGCCGGGCCGGCTCCTCGACGTCTATCTTCACTACAAGAAGGACGAGTGGGAGCGCTTCCTCGCCGCGGTCACGGACTGGGAGCGAGAGCGCTACCTGGACATCCTTCCCTAGGGGGAACGCGCCATGTGCGGGATCGCAGGACTCATCTACCGCGACGGCACCCACGAGATCGGTCGCGATCTCACCCGGATGCTGCAGTCGATGAAACACCGCGGTCCCGACTCGACCGGGTATGCGCTGTACGGGCCGCCGAACGGCCGGATCGTCATGCGCTACACGCTCGCGGACGCGAACACGCCGCGCGACTTCGAGTTCCCCGAACGGCTGCGACGCCACCAGGCACAGGTGCTCGAACGGCTGCGCTCACTCGGCGCGACCGTCCACGACGTCGAGGCCGAGACGGAGTACGCCTACCGCGTCGAGCTCGAGTTCCCCTCCGGAAACGGCGAGGGTCCCGACCTGAAAGGGATCGCCGACCGGCTCGAGGACATCCCCGACTGTGAAGTGCTCTCGCTCGGCCGCTCGCTCGAGATCGTGAAGGACCTCGGCGACGCGGAGACGGTGTCGGACCAGTACGAGCTCGCGGGCTTCACGGGCACCCACGCGATCGGGCACGTCCGGATGGCGACCGAGTCGGACGTGGACATCTCCGGCGCGCACCCCTACTGGGCGTATCCGTTCCCCGACGTCGCGGTCGTCCACAACGGCCAGCTCACGAACTACTTCCAGTGGAAGCGGCGCCTCGAGCGCTCCGGGCACCGGTTCCAGTCCGAATGCGACTCGGAGATCATCGCCGTCTACCTCGCGGAGAAGATGAGCGGTGGCGCCTCGCTCGAGGATGCAATGCGCGAGTCGCTCGACGAGCTCGACGGCGTCTTCACCTACATCGCCGTCACGGACGAGGCGCTCGGCGTGGCCAAGGACGACATGGCCGCGAAGCCGCTCGTCCTCTACGAATCGGATGAGCTCGTCGCGCTCGCCTCCGAGGAAATCGCGATCCGCGCCGTCCTCGACCGCGAGATCGAGACGTACGACCCGTACGAGAGCGAGGTGCTCGTATGGCAGAGGTAGGGGAACGCCGGATCACGTACGACGCCCGCGGGCTCGCCGAGCCGAATGCGGAGGCGCCGCGCGTCGCCGAGATCGCCGACGGGCGCGCGAGCTTCGACGCGCGCGACCTGACGACGCGGCAAATCAACCTCGAGCTGCGCAGGCTGCTCTACGAGGAGGGAATCACGGACGTGACCGTCCAAAACCCGGGCGCGAAGCACTCGCTCGGCGTAGGGATCCTCACGCGCTGCAAGCTCCGCTTCGAGGGGAGCCTCGGCTACTTCGGCCTCGGTCTCATCGACGGCCCGGAGGTCACGATCACCGGCCGGGTCGGCTGGGCGGTCTGCGAGAACATGATGTCCGGCGTCGTCGTCATCGAGTCGAACGCGGGCTCGCAGACGGGCGCCGCGATCCGCGGCGGCGACCTCGTGGTGAAGGGCCGCGTGGGCGCGCGAACGGGGATCGACCAGAAGGGCGGCACGATCATCGTCGGCGGCGACGCCGGCTCGATGACGGGCTTCATGCTTCAGCGCGGCCGCATGATCATCTGCGGAAATGCTGGCGCCGGCCTGGGCGACTCGATGTACGACGGGACGATCTACGTCGCCGGCAAGGTGAAGTCGCTCGGAATCGACTGCGTCCCGGGCGAGTGGACGGACGCCGACACGGAGCTCATCGAGCGCAAGTTCTCGATCTACGGGCTCGGCTCGCCGCCGGAGTTCCAGAAGTTCGTGTGCGGCAAGAAGCTCTACAACTACGACAACCTCGAGCCCGCCGAAAGGAAACTGGTTCTGTGACGGAACAGCCGGACAACCGCTCCGTCCTCGGCCGCAGCCCGATCTTCACGCCCGAAGTCGTGAACGACATCCACATGAAGGCCGAGCTCGGCCGCTACCGCATGCGTGGGTTCTCGATGTTCAAGAAGATCCCGCACTGGGACGACCTCATGTTCATGCCGGGCACGCTGACCCGGTTCGTGATCGAGGGCTACCGCGAGAAGTGCGAGACGAAGACCGTGCTCGGCGCGCGCTTCGCGAAGAAGCCGATCGAGCTCGACATCCCGATCTACATCACGGGCATGAGCTTCGGCGCGCTCTCGCTCGAGGCGAAGATGGCGCTCGCGAAGGGCGCCTCGATGGCCGGCACCGCGACGTGCTCGGGCGAGGGCGGGATGATCCCGCCGGAGCGCGATCTCTCGACGAAGTGGTACTACCAGCTGATCCAGAGCCGGTATGGGTTCAACCCGCATCACCTGATGCTCGCCGACGCCTGCGAGTTCTTCATCGGCCAGGGCTGCAAGGTCGGGCTCGGCGGCCACCTGATGGGCCAGAAGGTGACGGAGCAGGTCGCGGAGATGCGCTCGCTCCCGGCCGGGATCGACCAGCGCTCACCGGCGCGCCACCCGGACTGGCTCGGCCCCGACGACCTCTCGCTCAAGGTGCAGGAGATCCGCGAGGCGACCGACTACCAGATCCCGATCCAGCTGAAACTCGGCGCCGCGCGCGTCTACGACGACGTGCGGATGGCCGCCAAGTGCGGGCCGGACGTCATCTACCTGGACGGCGCCGAGGGCGGCACGGGCGCCGGGCCGCACATCGCCGCCGAGGAGACCGGCATCCCGCTCATGGCCGCTATCCCGGAAGCCCGCCGCGCGCTCGAGGACGTCGGGCTCGCCGACGAGATCCAGCTCGTCGTGGCGGGCGGGATCCGCAACGGCGCCGACGTGGCGAAATGCATCGCGCTCGGCGCGGACGCGATCGCGATCGGCCACGCGGCCCTGATCGCGCTGAACTGCAACAAGGAAATCCCCGGCGTCACGGACTACGAGGGCACGGTCGGCGTCAAGGCGGGCGAGTGCTACCACTGCCATACGGGCCGCTGCCCGGTCGGGATCACGACGCAGGATCCCGAGTTGCGCAAGCGCCTGATCGTCGACGAGGCGGCGGAGCGGGTCTACAACTTCCTCCACACGATGACGCTCGAGCTGCAGATGCTCGCGCGCGCGTGCGGGAAGACGAACGTCCACTCGCTCGAGCCCGAGGATCTCTGTGCGCTCACGGTCGAGGCGGCCGCGATGGCGAAGGTTCCGCTCGCGGGGACGAACTGGATCCCGGGTGTGAGCGAGGAGCGCACGCTCGCGCGGATGGAGCGGATGCTCGAGCGCTACATCGACAACCCGGTGGACTACCTGCCCGAGCGCGAGACGGCGCCGGAGGGGCTCTGATGGCCGAGGAGCGCTTCGTCGCACTCGACGCCGAGCGCCTCGCCGGACGGCGGTTTCCCTACCAGGAGGACGTCGCGCTCCTCGAGGACGTCGACCTGCTCGCGGCCACCCCGGGCGAGGACTTGAACTGGCTCGAAGATGTCGAGCTGCTCGAGGAGGACGGAACGCCGGCGGTGTTCGACCGCTACTCGAACTCGTTCCTCAAGATCTACTTCCCGATCCCGAAGGGCCGCGAGAACGAGCTCGCGCGCAAGGTCCTGATCAAGCACCTCCAGTCGGGCATGTCCTACGGGATCCAGCTCAAGGCCGAGCACGCGAAGTTCCTCCAGCCCGAGCTCGGCCCGTGGGTCGAGGGCTCGCCGACGGTCGGGACCGACTGGAAGCCGTCCGTCCTCGAGGGCTGGGAGTCTCCCGAAGGGCACTAACCCGCTTGACACGGCGCGTCCGGTCGGATTTGATCAAAGGTCAATGAAGTCGGTGCCGCTCGAGATTCCGTCCGTCGAGGAGTCCGTCTACCGGATCTTGCGGCGCGACATCACGCGCCTTCGGCTCGCGCCGGGCGAGCGGCTTTTCCTCGAGGTGCTCGCGGCCCGCTACGGGGTGAGCATGACGCCCATCCGCCACGCGCTTCGCCGGCTCGAGGCCGAGGGGCTCGTCGTGAGCGTCCCGCGCCGGGGCGCCCGCGTGGCGCCGCTCACGGTCGCGGAGCTGGAGGAGATCCAGCTGGTGCGACTGGGGCTCGAGCCCTTTCTCGCACGCCACGGGGCCGAGGCGTGCACGGACGAGGCGCTCGCCGAGATGGCCGCGCGGCGCGAGGAGATGGAGCGCGCGCACGCCCGGGGCGACCTCGAGGCGTACCTGGAGACGTTTTGGAGCGTGCGGGATGCCTGCTACCGCTGCGCCGGCCGGCCGCGCCTCGAGCGTGCGCTCTCCGACCAGCGCGCCCGCGTCGAGCGCTACGTCCTCTTCCTCTGTGCCGATGTCGAGGCGGCCGCGAAGCTCCGCCAGCACCCCGACCGGCTGATCGACGCGGCGCGCGCCCGCGACGGGGCCGCCGCCGAGGCGTCGACGCGCGAGGCGCTTTCCTGGGTGCTCTCCGAGCTCAGCCGGATGCTCGACGAGAGCGACGCGCCCGCAGAGGAGGCGACGGCGTGAGCTTCATCCTCGAGTGCCCGAACTGCGGGCCTCGCGACGTGAACGAGTTCCACTGCCAGGGCGAGGTCACGGTCCGCCCAAAGTCCTCGCCGACGCGGCGCGAGCTCTCCGAGTACCTCTACTTCCGCCGCAACGTCGCGGGGGTGCAGCGCGAATGGTGGTACCACCGCCTCGGCTGCGAGGCCTGGTTTCTCGCCGAGCGAGATACCCGCACGAACGAGGTTCTGAAGACGGAGCTTCCCTCGTGAGGATCGCTCCGCAGCCGGGCGAGCGGATCGACCGCTCGAAGCAGCTCGCGTTCACGTTCGAGGGGAAGCCGGTCGAGGCCTTCGCGGGCGACACGATCGGCTCGGCGCTCTATGCCGGCGGCCGGCGCGTCTTCTCGCGGAGCTTCAAGTACCACCGCCCGCGCGGGCTCCTCTGCTGCTCCGGCGCGTGCCCGAACTGCATGCTCGAGGTGGACGGCGTCCCGAACGTCCGCGCGTGCGTCGAGCCCGTCCGCGACGGCGCCGTCGTGAAGGCGCAAAACGTCGTCGGCTCGCTCGAGCGTGACCTGATGGCGGTCACGGACAAGATCGGCGGGCCGTTCACGCCGGTCGGCTTCTACTACCGCACGTTCATCCGGCCGCGGCGCCTGTGGCCCGTCTACGAGAAGTTCCTCCGCAACGCCGCCGGGCTCGGACGCGTGGACAAGCACGCGCGCCGCAGCGGCCGCTACGACACCGAGAACCGCCACGTGGACGTGCTCGTGATCGGGGGCGGGAGCGCCGGCCTCGCCGCGGCGCGCGAGGCGGCCTCGGCAGGCGAGCATGTCGTCGTGGTCGACGAGGGTGCGCGGCCGGCCGGCGGCGACGGGTTCGAGGTGATCGCTCCGGCGACCGCGCTCGGGATCTACGAAGGCGGGCTCGTCCCGGTCGCGGCCGGGCGGCTGCTCTACCGGTTCCGCGCCGGGAGGATCGTCGTCGCGACCGGAACGCTCGAACAGCCGGTCGTGTTCCCCGGAAACGACCTCGTCGGCGTCGTTCTCCCCGAGGCCGTGCGCAGGCTCGTGCGCGACTTCGCGATCCGCCCAGGCGAGCGGGCGGTGATCGTCGCCGCGGACGAGAGCGGGCTCGGCGTCGCCGCGGACCTGCGCGCCGCCGGCACGAACGTCGTCGAGGCCGTGTCCCTGCGAGGCGGCTCGCCGCGGATCGCGGCGATCGGGAAGCGAGGCCGCCTCACCGCCGTCGAGCTGGACGGCAGGAGGATCGCGTGCGACCTCCTCGTCGCCTCGGGGGGCCGCCAGCCCGCGTACTCGCTGCTCTCCCAGGCAGGCGCACGCGTCGTCTACCACACGGCCCGCGGCGTCTTCGTCCCACGCGACCTGCCTGCCGGAGTCGAGGCGGTGGGCTCCGTCACGGGCGAGGGAATGAAGGCGGTCGCGCCACCGCCCCCGAGCGACGGAGACAAGTCGTTCGTCTGCCTGTGCGAAGACGTGACCGTGAAGGACGTGAAGCGCGCGCTCGCCGAGGGCTTCGACTCGATCGAGATCGCGAAGCGCTACACGACCGTGACCATGGGGCCCTGCCAGGGGCGCCTCTGCCATCTGAACTCGGTGCGCACGGTCGCGCGGGAGACCGGCCAGGGCGAGGACGCGATCGGCACGACCACCGCGCGCCCGCCGTGGAGCCCGGTCTCGCTCGGCCTCCTCGCGGGGCGCCCGCACGAGCCCGCCAAGCACACGGCGCTCCATCACCGGCACGAGGCGCTCGGCGCGAAGATCATGTGGACCGGCGCCTGGCGCCGCCCGCACTCCTACGGCGACCCGGAGGGCGAGGCCCGCGCGGTGCACGAGTCCGCGGGCCTGATCGACGTCTCGACGCTCGGGAAGCTCGTCCTGCGCGGCCCCGAGGCGGCCGTGTTCCTGGAGCGCATCTACCCGAACCGCTTCGCCGACCTGGCGCCGGGACGCATCCGCTACGCCGTCCTCGGCACCGACGGGGGCCGGATCATGGATGACGGCACCGTCGGGCGCCTCGACGAGGAGACGTTCTACGTCACGACCACCTCGACGGGCGCCGACGCGGTGATCGAGTGGTTCGAGTGGTGGAATGCGATCTGGGGTCTCGACGTCGAGATCGTGGACGTGACCGGCGCCCTCGCCGCCCTCAACCTGGCCGGCCCGCAGGCGCGCGACCTGCTGGCCCCGCTCACGGACATCGACCTCGCGCCGGACGCCTTCAAGTACCTCGACGCGAAGCAGGGACGGGTGGCCGGCGTGCCGGCGCTCTTCCTGCGGATCGGGTTCGTCGGCGAGCTCGGGTACGAGATCCATCTTCCGAGCTCGCACGCCGAGACGGTCTGGGACGCGATCGCCGAGACCGGCGCAGTCCCGTTCGGGCTCGAGCCGCAGCGGATCCTCCGGCTCGAGAAGATGCACGTCCTGATCGGCCAGGACACCGACTCGGAGTCGAACGCGCTCGAGGCGTCGATGCCGTGGATCGTCAAGTTCGAGAAGGACGAGTTCGTCGGGAAGTGGGCGCTCGAGCACGTGCAGGAGCGCGGCCTGCGCGACCGCCTCGTCGGCTTCGAGCTCGAGAACGGGGTCGTTCCGCCCGAGGGCGGCGCGGTGGTCGTGGACGGCAAGATCGCCGGCCGCGTGACGAGCGCGCGCTTCAGTCAGGCGCTCGGCCGGACGATCGGCCTCGCCTGGGTGCCGGAGTCGCTGGCCACCGAGGACGCCGAGCTTCCCGCTGCGCGTGGACGGCAAGCTGCAGCGCGCAAACGTCCGCCTGCGGCCCTTCTTCGACCCGGATGGGGAGCGGCTGCGCTCATGAGCGTCGCTCGCCTTCGGCTCTCTCCCGCGGGGGAAACCATGTTTCCCCCGCGCAGCCCCCTTCTTCTGGCGACGCGGGGGAACCTCCCGGTTCCCCCAGGAGACCCCCCTCCCCACACTCACCGGCCACCCGAGGATGGCCGGTGAGCGGCGTGCTCGACTTCCTCTCGCCCGGCCTCGGCGAGTCGCCGCCCCGCTCGCCGCTCGCGCACGCGCTCGCGGGCTCCGACGTGCGCGACCTCTCGCTCGCCTACGGCACGCTCGACGTCCGCGGCGACCTCGACGCGCTCGAAGGCGCCGAAGTCGTCCGGCTCTCGCCCGGGCGCTCGCTCGTCTTTCCCCCGTACGACGACACGCTCTCACTCGCCGCCTCGCTCACCGAGCGCGGGCTCGTCGCCGTCGACCTGACGGCCGGCTTCGCCGGGCTCGAAGTCGAGGGCGAACAGGTCCTGCGCCGACTGACGGAGCTCGACCTCGACCGGCTCCCGGCGGTCGGCTCGGTCGCGCACGTCTCGGCGATCCTCATCCGCGACGGCGAGCGCTTCCGGCTCTTCTTCCGCCAGGAGTACGCCGACTACGTGGCCGAGGTCGTCCTCGACGCCTTGGAAGGGCTCGGGCAATGAAGGACATCTTCCGGATCCGGCGCATGTGGCGCCCGCGCGCCGAGCTCAAGCCGCGCTACGACGCCGTGATCATCGGGGGCGGCTCGCACGGGCTCGCGACCGCCTACTACCTGGCGCGAAACCACGGGATCACGAACGTCGCCGTGCTGGAGAAGAGCTACATCGGCTCCGGCGCCGCCGGGCGCAACACGACGATCATCCGCGCCAACTACCGCACGCCCGAGGGAGCGGAGTTCTACAAGGCGAGCGTGAAGCTGTACGAGAAGCTCGGCGCCGACCTCGACTTCAATCTCCTGTTCTCCCAGCAGGGCCACCTCACGCTCGCGCACTCCGACCGCGCGCTGATCACGATGACCGAGCGCGCCGAGGTGAACCAGCTCCTCGGGATCGACAGCCGGGTGATCTCCCGCGACGAGGTCCACGAGCTCTGTCCGGAGATGGACGTCTCCGACGACGTCACCTGGCCGGTCATGGGTGCCCTCTACCACCCGCGGGGCGGGATCATCCGCCACGACGCGGTCGTCTGGGGCTTCGCGCGCGGGGCCGACCGGCGCGGCGTCGAGATCCACCCGTACACGGAGGTGACCGGGATCGACCGGTCAAACGGCCGCGTGACCGGCGTGCAGACGAGCCGCGGGCCGATCGCCACCGACACGGTGATCTCGTGCACGGCCGGCTGGTCGACGCTCGTGTGCGACCTGGCCGAGGTGCCGCTGCCCATCACCACGCACATCCTCCAGGCCTTCGTGACCGAGCCGGTGAAACCGTTCCTCGACGTGATCATCGTCTCGTCCCAGATGCACGTCTACGTCTCGCAGACCGACCGCGGCGAGTTCCTGATCGGCGCGGAGATCGAGCCGTACACGACCTACCGGGGCACGAGCACGTTCCCGTTCATGGAGTACGCCGCCCGGCACACGCTCGAGCTCTTCCCGCAGCTCGAGCCGCTCAAGGTGCTCCGCCAGTGGACGGGCCTTTGCGACGTGAGCCCCGACTACAGCCCGATCCTCGGCGAAACCGAGGTGGACGGATTCCACGTGAGCGCCGGCTGGGGGACCTACGGCTTCAAGGCCGCTCCGATCGTCGGCACGACGCTCGCGGAGCTCGTCGCGACGAAAAAGACCCCGCCGCTCATCCAGCCCTTCGCACTCGAGCGCTTCTACCGGGATACGCTCGTCTCGGAAGTCGCCGCAGCCGCCGTCTCGCACTAGGAGGAAACCCACTTGGCCACGCAGATGCCCTCGAGCCTCGAGATCGCCCAGGAGGCAACCCTTCGCCCGATCACGGAGATCGCGGCCGCCGCCGGGATCCTCGACGACGAGCTCGAGCCGTACGGCCGCTACAAGGCCAAGATCGACCTCTCGGTGCTCGACCGGCTCGCCGACCGGCCCGACGGGAAGCTCATCGACGTGACCGCGATCACGCCCACGAAGGCCGGCGAGGGGAAGACGACCACATCCGTCTCCCTCACCCAGGGCCTCGGGCGGATCGGCAAGAACCCCGTCCTCTGTCTGCGCGAGGCTTCGCTCGGGCCGGTGTTCGGGATCAAGGGCGGCGCGGCGGGCGGCGGCTACACGCAGGTCGTCCCCATGGAGGACATGAACCTCCACTTCACCGGCGACATCCATGCGATCGGCGCCGCGAACAACCTGCTGGCCGCGCTCGTCGAAGCGCACCTCATGCACGGGAACGAGCTCGGGCTCGACCCGCACAGCGTCACGTGGCGGCGCTGCGTCGACATCAACGACCGGTCGCTCCGCCAGACGGTGATCGGCCTCGGCAGCCGAGTGAACGGGAATCCGCGCGAGACCGGCTGGGACATCACCGCCGCGTCCGAGGTGATGGCGATCGTCGCCGTAGCGCGCGACCTCCTCGACCTCCGCGAGCGGCTCGGCGCGATCACGGTCGGCTACACGCGCGAGGGCGAGCCGGTCACCGCCGAGCAGATCCGCGCCGCGGGCGCGATGACGGTGCTCCTCAAGGACGCGATCAAGCCGAACCTCGTCCAGACGCTCGAGGGCCAGCCGGCGTTCGTCCACTGCGGGCCGTTCGCCAACATCGCGCACGGCAACAACTCGCTCGTCGCGACCCGCGTCGGCCTGAAGCTCGGGGACTACTGCGTGACCGAGAGCGGCTTCGGCTCCGACATGGGCATGGAGAAGTTCTTCGACATCGTCTGCCGCGCCGGGCACCTGCGACCCGATGCCGTCGTGTTGGTCGTCACTGCACGGGCGCTCAAGCACCACGGCGGCGACCCGGACGGCGGGATCGACGCGATCGAGCGCGGCGCCGAGAACATGCGCCGCCACCTGAAGATCGTGGCCGAGTTCGGGCCCAGCACGGTCGTCGCGATCAACCGCTTCCCCGGGGACACGGACGAGGAGGTCGAGACCGTCCGCCGGCTCGCGCTCGAGGCCGGTGCGGTCGCGGCCGAGGTGAACGAGGGCTTCGAGCGCGGCGGCGAGGGCGCGGCGGCGCTGGCGGAAGCCGTCGTCGCGGCGGCGGAGACGCCGTCCGAGTTCAAGCCGCTCTACGACCTCGACGAGACGATCGAGGCGAAGATCGAGGCCATCTGCACGCGGGTCTACGGCGCCGACGGCGTCGATTTCCTCCCGGCCGCGCGCGACTCGATCGCCCGCGCCGTGAAGAGCGGCTTCGACAAGCTCCCGATCTGCATGGCGAAGACGCACCTCTCGCTCTCGCACGATCCCGCGCTCGCGAACGCGCCGACCGGGTTCACCGTCGGCGTGCGCGACGTGCGCGCCTACACGGGCGCCGGTTGGCTCGTGGCGCTCCTCGGGGACATGCAGACCATGCCCGGCTACGGTGCCTCGCCGGCCGCGTTCAACGTGGACATCGACGAGACCGGGAAGACGATCGGACTGTTCTGACCACCATCGAGGCCTTCATGTCGCAGAGCCTGGACGACCTGCTCGCCGAGATCGCCTCTGAGAAGCCTGCTCCGGGAGCGGGCTCCGTCGCCGCCCTGTGCGCCGCGATGGGCGCCGGGCTCGCCGCGATGGCCGCGCGCCTCTCGCTCGACACCTGGGACGGCGCCGCCGACGTGATCGAGCGTGCCGACGCGCTGCGGCTGCGGGTTGCCCCGCTCGCGCCCGCGGACGGGCAGGCGTACGAGGAAGTACTGACCGCGCTGCGGCTCCCGCAGTCCCTCGAGCCCGTCGTGCGCGACGGCGCGATCGCGAACGCGCTCGTCCGGGCAGCCGAGATTCCCTTGGAGATCGCGGGCGAGGCGGCGTACGCCGCGGGCCTGGCGGCCGACGCAGCCGAGCACGGCAATCCGAATCTCCGCTCCGATGCCGCCGCCGGCGCGGTGCTCGCCGCCGCTGCGGCCAAGGTGGCCGCGCATTTGGTCGAGATCAACGTCGGCGCCTCCGCAGACGACGTCCGGGTCCTCGAGGCCCGCACGCAGGCCGACGCGGCCGCGGCCGCCGCCGAGCGCGCCCTCGCAGCAGCCGCCCGCCGCTAAGCTCGCGGCGATGGACGCGTACCTCGCGATCGCGAGCAAACGTGACCGGCGCGACTACGACGGCCGATCTGTGGCCCCCGACACCGCCCGCAGGATCCTCGACGCGGGACGTCTGAGCGGCAGCGCGAAGAACCGCCAGCTCTGGCGCTTCGTCGTCGTCTCCGAGCGGAAGGCCGCGCTCGCGGAGCTCGTCTTCGCGCACGACAACGTCGCCACCGCCGGGCTCGTCGTCGCGATCGTCGTCCCGGACGGACCTCGGGCGAGGTTCGACGCCGGCCGCGTGGCCCAGAACATGCTCCTCGCGGCGTGGAACGAGGGCGTCGTGTCGTGCCCGAACGGCCTCCGCGAGCCCGACGAGGCGCGCACGCTCCTCGAGCTGACCGAGGAGGAGCGGATCGCGATCGTCCTCTCGTTCGGCTATCCGACGCGGCCCGCGGATCCCGCGAAGCACGACGCGGAAACGTGGAGCGAGCAGGCAAATCGCCGCTCGCTCGATGAGCTCGTTACGCGCCTCTAGACGGTTCCGGTTTGACGCGGCACCGGTCCGCCCGGTAGTAATCCCCACGTTGTCTATTCAAACCGTAGAGAAAGGGGACTACACGGTGATTCGCCGTTTGCTCGCGCCGCTCGTGCTCGTCTTCCTCGTGCTACCGCTCGTCGCCTGCGGCGAGGACACCGCCAGCGGAGGCGGCAGTTCCAAGAAGATCACGCTCGTCGCGTACTCGACCCCGCGCGAGGCCTACGAGGCGATCATCCCGGCCTTCCAGAAGACGGCCGCGGGCGAGGACGTCGACTTCGAGCAGTCCTATGCCGCCTCGGGCGAGCAGAGCCGCGCGGTCGAGTCGGGCCTCCCCGCCGACTTCGTCGCGTTCTCCCTCGAGCCCGACGTCACGCGCCTCGTCGACGCCGGCCTGGTCGATTCAACGTGGACGGATGACTCCTACAAGGGCATGGTCACGAACTCGGTCGTCGTCTTCGCCGTACGCCCGGGCAACCCGAAGAGCATCCACACCTGGGACGACCTCCTGCAGGACGGCCTCGAGGTGATCACGCCGAACCCGTTCACGTCCGGCGGCGCGCAGTGGAACATCATGGCCGCGTACGGCGCGCAGCTCCAGCAGGGCAAGTCCGAGGAGGAGGGCGTCGAGTACCTGCGCGAGCTCTTCCTCCACAACGTGCCCGTGCAGGACAAGAGCGCGCGCGAGGCGCTGCAGACGTTCGTCGGCGGCAAGGGCGACGTGCTCCTCGCCTACGAGAACGAGGCGATCTTCGCCAGGAGCGCCGGCCAGCCGCTCGAGTACGTCGTCCCCGACCAGACGATCCTGATCGAGAACCCCGTCGCCGCGGTGAAGACGTCGGGGAACCTCCCGGCGGTGCAGGCGTTCATCGACTTCCTGCGCGGCGACGAGGCGCAGAAGATCTTCGGCGAGAACGGCTACCGGCCCGTGAACGAGGCGGTCGCCCGGCAGTTCGACTTCCCCGAGCCGTCCGGGCTCTTCACGATCGCCGACCTGGGCGGCTGGCCCGACGTTCGCGAGGAGTTCTTCGATCGCGAGAACGGGATCTTCGCCTCGATCGAAGAGGAGCTTGGAGTTCCAACTGACGGCTAGCACCGCAGCCGCAGCACCGGCCCGGCCGGCCTCGCCGACCCGCTCGGGCGGACTTGCGCTCGGGATCTCGACGGCCTACCTGAGCCTGATCGTCCTGATCCCGATCGCCGCGGTGGTCGCGGCATCTCTTTCCGGCGGCCTCGCCCAGTTCTGGGACGAGATCACCGCGCCGGCCGCGGTCGCCGCGCTCAAGCTCACGTTCGCGGCGTCGCTCCTCGTCGTGTTCGTGAACGCGATCACCGGGACGCTCGTCGCGTGGACGCTCGTGCGCGACTCGTTCCGCGGCAAGGCGGTCGTGAACGCGCTCATCGACCTGCCGTTCGCGCTGCCGACGATCGTCGCCGGCCTGACGCTGCTCGCCATCTACGGGCCGCGCAGCCCGATCAACCTGAACCTCGCGTACACGCGCGCCGCGGTCGTCCTGGCGCTCCTCTTCGTGACGCTGCCCTTCGTGGTTCGTGCGGTCCAGCCGGTGCTGCTCGAGCTCGACCAAGAGATGGAGGAGGCCGCGCGCTCGCTGGGCGCGTCGAGCTTCCAGACCTTCCGGCGGATCGTGCTGCCGAACCTCATGCCCGCGATCCTCTCCGGCGCGGCGCTCTCCTTCGGCAAGGCGGTGGGCGAGTTCGGGTCGATCATCCTCATCTCGGGGAACATCCCGTTCGACACCGAGGTCGCCTCCGTGAACATCTTCAAGGCGATCGAGAGCGACGACCCGAGCGGCGCCGCCGCGGTGTCGGTCGTGCTGCTCGTGCTCTCGCTCATCGTCCTCGTCGCCGCCGACCTCCTGGAGCGGCGCAGCCGGAGGCACGATGTCTAGGTACGCGATCCGCTTCACGGCGCTCGGCTACCTGGCGCTCGTGCTGCTCCTACCGCTCTCGATGATCCTGTTCCGCACGTTCCAGGACGGGCTCGCGCCGGTGTGGGCCGCGCTCACCGATCCGCTCTTTCTCAGCGCGTTCAGGCTGACGATCGTCGCCGTGCTGATCGCGGTGCCGCTGAACACGGTGTTCGGCGTGCTCTGCGCGATCGCCCTCGTTCGGCGCGAGTCGAACCGCGGCGAGTGGTTCTTCAACGCGGCCATCGGGTTGCCGCTGGCGCTCTCGCCGATCGTCGTCGGGCTCGCTCTCATCCTCGTCTACGGCAACAACGGCTGGATCGGCGGCTGGCTTGCGGACGCCGGCATCCAGATCATCTTCTCGACTCCCGGGATCGTGCTGGCGACGATTTTCGTGACCCTGCCGTTCGTCGTTCGCGAGGTGATCCCGGTGCTCCGCGAGATCGGAACCGACCAGGAGGAGGCTGCCTGGGTGCTAGGTGCATCGAAGTGGCAGACCTTCCGCCGGATCACCCTCCCGGCGATCCGCTGGGGCGTCGCGTACGGCGTCGCCCTGACGACCGCGCGCGCGCTCGGCGAGTACGGCGCAGTTGCCGTCGTGTCGGGTCGCCTGGCCGGGAAGACCGAGACGCTCACGCTCCACGTGGACGAGCAGTACCTGCGCTTCAACGAGGTCGCCGCGTACACAACCTCGCTCGTTCTGGCGCTGCTCGCCGTCTGCACGCTCATCGCCATGAACATTTTCAAGCCAAAGGAGGCCGACGGTGGGAATCGCAGTCCGGCAGGCAACTAAGCGCTTCGGCAGCTTCGTCGCGCTCGACGACGTGTCGCTCGACATCCCGACGGGCTCGCTGACCGCGCTCCTCGGCCCGAGCGGCAGCGGCAAGTCGACGCTCCTGCGCGTGATCGCCGGCCTCGAGGATCCGGACGCGGGCGACGTCGTCATCTCCGGCCAGGACACGACCGGCGTGCCCCCGCAGGACCGCGGGGTCGGCTTCGTCTTCCAGCACTACGCCGCCTTCAAGCACATGACGGTGCGCGACAACGTGGGCTTCGGCCTCTCGATCCGCAAGGAGCCGACGGCGGCGATTCGCAAGCGCGTCGACGAGCTGCTCCACCTCGTCCAGCTCGACGGGCTCGCCGAGCGCTACCCGTCGCAGCTCTCCGGCGGGCAGCGCCAGCGGATGGCCCTGGCGCGCGCACTGGCCGTCGAGCCCGAGGTGCTGCTCCTGGACGAGCCGTTCGGCGCCTTGGACGCCCGCGTCCGCAAGGAGCTACGTACCTGGCTGCGCCGGCTGCACGACGACGTCCACGTGACGACCGTTCTGGTTACACACGACCAGGAGGAGGCGATGGACGTCGCCGACCGCATCGTCCTCATGAACCACGGCCGGATCGAGCAGACCGGCAAGCCGCGCGACCTCTACGAGCGCCCCGCGAACGAGTTCGTCATGTCGTTCATCGGGCCGGTCAACCGCCTCGGCGAGGACTGGGTGCGCCCGCACGACCTGGAGCTGCGCCTGGAGCCGAACGGCTCGACGAACGAGGCGATGGTCGAGCGGATCGTCCACTTGGGCGCCGAGGTGCGCGTCGAGCTCGTCCTCCAGGACGGCGTGCATGCCTCGGCCCAGGTGACGCGAGACGAGGTCGAGCAGCTCGAACTGCGCGAGGGCCAGATCGTCTTCGTGCGGCCTAGCCGGACTACCGTGTTTGCTGAGGAGAACGCGGGCGACTAGTGGGAGCGCCAGGCCTCGGGGTCCGAGGTCAGGCTTTTCACAACCTTGGGGAGCTGGTTGCTCGCGAGATCGGCGAGCGTGACCTCTTCGAGCACCCCGCGCATGCTCGCGCGCACCGCGATCCACACCTCCTGGAGCGGACGGGCGACGCCTTGGAATTCGAGCTGCTCCGGCCGGACGCCGCGGACGTTTGCGAGCGGGCCCTCGACCGCGCGGATCACCTCCGCCAGCGTGATCTGGTCGGCGGGCCGGGCGAGCCAATAGCCGCCCTCGGCGCCGCGCTGGCTCTGCACGAGGCCGTCGTGGCGGAGCTCCAGCAGGATGTTCTCCAGGAACTTGAGCGGGATCGACTGGGCCTGCGCGATGCGCTCGCCCTTGACCGGGCCCGCCTCGGCACGCGCCAGTTCCGCCGCCGCGCGGAGCGCGTAGTCGACCTTGGCGGAGACCCTCACGGCCTCCATTCTCCACAAAGTCAATAGACGCCGTGAAGGTGTGCGCTCAAGGATCCCTTGAACACTGGGCCGCCGAGCCCTGGTCAGGTCCCCTTAGGCCACGGCCGGGGTCTGACCCCGGACATGGCCTTACGGCGAGCGGCGAACGCTCGGAGGACTCGGCCGAGCGGAAGACCCGGCGGTGAACCGCTCCCAGGCCTCCGCGAGAACGTCGCCGAGGATGCCCGTCATCTCGTCGAACTCGGCCTGGCCCGCGATGAGCGGCGGCGAGATCTGGATCACGGGGTCACCGCGGTCGTCGGCGCGGCAGATGAGCCCGCGCTCGAAGAGCGCCTGGGAGAGGAACCCACGGAGGAGCTCCTCGCACTCGTCGTCCGTGAACGTCTCCTTCGTCTCCTTGTCCTTCACGAGCTCGATGGCGTAGAAGAACCCGGTGCCGCGCACGTCGCCGACGATCGGCAGGTCGTTCAGCTGGCCGAGCGTGGCCGCGAAGGCGTCGCCCTCGGCCGCGACGTGCTCGACGATCCGCTCGCGCTTCATGATCTCGAGGTTCTTGAGCGCGATCGCGGTCTGCACGGGATGCCCGCCGAACGTAATGCCGTGCGTGTACATCTCCTCCCCGGAGAGGAACGGCTCCATCACCTTGTCGGTCGTCATGACCGCGCCGATCGACGCGTACGCGGACGAGAGCCCCTTGGCGCACGTGATGAGGTCCGGCTGGATGTCGTACTTCTCCGAGCCGAACCACGAGCCGAGCCGGCCGAAGCCACAGATCACCTCGTCGGCGCAGAGCAGGATCCCGTACTGGTCGCAGAGGGCGCGCACGCCCTGGAAGTAGCCGACGGGAGGCGTGAACGCCCCGCCCGCGTTTTGCACCGGCTCGAGGATGACCATCGCGATCGAGTCGGAGCCGGCCTGGTCGATCGTCTCTTCGAGCTCGGTGAGGAGCAGCGCCGTGAACTCCTCCTCGGTCTCGCCCTCGGGACGGTGGTAGCGGTTCGTGTTGCGGACGTGGTGCACCTCGGGGACGAGCGGCTCGAACGGCGTGCGCAGCCCGGCGACGCCGTTGATCGAGAGCGCGCCCATGGTCGTCCCGTGGTAGGCCACGCGGCGTGAGATCGCCTTCCAGCGGCGCTCGCCGCGCGCGTTTGCGTACTGCCGGGCGAGCTTCCACGCCGACTCGACCGCCTCGGACCCGCCCGAGACGAAGAAGGAACGGTTCAGGTCGCCGGGCGCGAGAGCGGCCAGCTCGGCGGCCAGCTCGATCGCGCGCGGATGCGCGTAGCTCCAGTTGGTGTAGAAAGGCAGCTCGCGCATCTGCGCGGCGGCCGCCTCACCGACCTCGTCGCCGTACGAGTAGCCAATCTGGACGGCGAAGAGCCCGGCCAGCGCGTCGAGGTAGCGCTTCCCGTTCGAGTCTTCCAGGTAGCAGCCGTCCCCGCGGACGATGATCGGGACCTCCGCGTCGCGCAGCCCGCCCATCCGGGTGAAATGGAGCCAAAGGTGATCGCGAGCCGCCCTCTGGAGTTCGGCGGCGGAGAGAGCGGTCGTAGGGGTGCTCATGCGGGTCCTTTCGTACGGCTTCTCTGGACGAGGATGTTGACCACCATCAGGAGCAGGGCTGCGAGGAAGATCGCGCTCGCGATCACATTTACCTGCGGTGGCACCGAAACGCGCGCCGCTCCCCAGACGAAGACGGGGAACGTGGTCGTCGAGCCGGCATTGAAATACGTGATGACGAAGTCGTCGATCGAGAGCGCAAAACCGAGCAGCGCGGCGCTCAGAATCGCGGGCGCAAGCAGCGGCAGCGTGATCTTCTGAAATGTCGTGAATCCGTTGGCGCCGAGATCCATCGCTGCCTCCTCCAGATGTACATCGAAATCTATGAGGCGGGCCTTGACTGTTACGACCACGTAACTGATCACGAACATGATGTGCGCGATCACGATCGTCACGAATCCGAGCTGCGTACCGAGGTTCAAAAAGAGCGTGAGGAGCGAGGCGCCGAGGACGATTTCGGGCGTGGACATCGGGAGGAACACGAGGATGTTCGTCGCGCCGCGGCCGAGGAACCGGTGCCGGACGATCGCGAGGGCGATCATCGTCCCGAGCACCGTGGCGATGATCGTGGAGATGAGCCCGATCTCGAGCGACTTCACGACCGCTTCCTTGATGCCGGGAACGGCGTCCCAGTTGACCCAGTTCTTGACCGTGAAGCCTTCCCAGATGTAGTTGAACCGGCCGCTCGGGTCGTTGAACGAGAACAGGATCACGACCGCGATCGGGAGCATCAGGTACGTGAAGGCGAGCCCCGCGTAGAAGGTCAGCGCGTTCCGCTTCACCCACGCGACGACGCCGCCGCGGTGCTGGACGGCGGGTGCAGTCACTGTGGGAGCTTCGGCGGCCATCAGCCGGTCAGCCTTTCGGTTCCGACGATCTTCGCGTAGACGAGCAGCGCGATCAGGATCGTCGCCATGAGGACGAAGGAGAGCGCGGCCGCGGACGGATAGTCGATCAGCTCGAGGAACTTCGACTGGATGACGTTCCCGATCATCGACTGCCGCGGTGTGCCGAGGAGCTGGGCGTTGATGAAGTCACCGGCCGCCGGGATGAACGTGAGCAGCGTCCCGGCGATGATCCCCGGCGCCGAAAGCGGCAGCGTTACGCGTATGAACGCCCGCACCGGGTTCGCGTACAGATCCTTGGCCGACTCGATCAAGCGCGGATCGACCTGCTCGAGCGAGACGTAGATCGGCAGCGCCATGAACGGGAGGAAGTTGTAGGTGATCCCCGCGATCACGGCGACCGAGGTGGCGAGCACCCGCCCCTGGGAGCCGAGCAGGTGCAGATGGTCGAGGAAGCGGACGAGCGGCCCCTCGTCGGCCAGGATGTTCAGCCACGCGAGCGTCCGCACGAGGTAGGTGACGAAGAGCGGCGCCACGATGGCGAGGAGGAAGAGGTTCTTCCACCGGCCGGCGCGGAACGCGATCCAGTAGACGAGCGGATACGCGATGAGCAGCGCCAGCAAGGTCGCGATCCCCGCGTAGACGAACGAGCGGATCAGCTGCTCGTTGTAGTTGCTGATCGCGTCCGAGAAGTTGGAGAACTGCCAGGTGAAGGTGTAGCCCCGCTCGAAGCTCCCGGACTGGAGGGATTGGAACCCGAGAAATCCGAGCGGGACCAGGAAGAAGACGGCGAGCCACGCGAGCCCAGGGATGAGCAGCAGGTACGGGGTAGACCGTTTTCGCGTGGACCGGCTCATCGATCAGGCTCCCAGCACCGTCTGCCAGGCCTCGATGTAGTCCTCGTTGTTCAGCGCCGCCGAGTCGAACTGGCTGACCTGCGAGAGCATGTCGTCGGTCGGGAAGATCAGCGGATTGTTCGCCGTGTCCGGATCGGTCTTGGCGAGCTCTTCCTTCGCGCCGGCGACCGGGGTCACGTAGTTCACGTACGCGGCGATCTTCGCGGCGACGGCCGGGTCGTACACGTAGTTCATGTACGTGGAGGCCGTCGACGGGCTGCCGCCGGTCGGGATGAGCATGTTGTCCGTCCAGATCATCCCGCCGTCGGTCGGGATCGCCCACTTGAGCTTGTCGTTCGACGCGAGCAGCTGAACGACGTCGCCCGACCAGGCGACCGCGGCCGCGATGTCGCCCTGGGTGAGCGGCTGCGCGTAGTCGTTGCCCGTGAACTTGCGGATCTGGCCGCTGTCCACGGCAGTTTGGACCGTGTCGATCGCCTTGTTGTACGTCTCGTCGGTGACCTTGGTCGGGTCGTCGCCGTTCGAGAGCATGACGAGCCCGACCGAGTCGGCCAGCTCCATGAGCATCGTGACCTTGCCCTTGAGCGCCGGGTCGTTCAGGAGCTGGTCGACCGTCTCGACCGGGCCGGTGACGTCCTCGTTCCAGGCGATGCCGGTCATGCCGGACTGCCACGGGAGCGAGTACTTGCGATCCGGATCGAACGGCGGATGCTGCTGCGCCGTGATCAGGTTGGACATGTTCGGAATGAGATCCTGGTCCAGCTCGAGGGCCCAGCCGCGCTCGATCATGAGGCCCGGGAAGCGGGAGTTGTCGGTCAGGACGATGATGTCGCGGTCGATGCCGCGCCCCTGCGACAGCGGGCCCTGGATCTTCCCGAAGTACTGGGCGTTGTCGTTGATCTCCTCGGTGTAGTCGACCTTGATCCCGGTCTTGGCGGTGAACTCGTCGAGGGTCGGATACTTCTTCGTGTCTTCGTCGTAGTCGATGTAGAGCGGCCAGTTGGCGAAGCGCAGGTTGTCCCTGAGCTCGTCGGGCGCCGCGCTGCCCGTCCCCGAACCGCCCGTGGGCGTGCCTCCGCACGCTGCGAGCAACCCCGGAACCGAAAACAATGCCGCCCCTGCCGCTCCTCGCTGCATCAACTCGCGTCGTGTGAGCGAGGTCATGAGCTCTCCTCCCCTCCTTGATCGACAACAAATGTGCAGTCCACCGGCCAGGACACGGTGATCTGAGAGCCGACGGCCGGAATCAGGCCGCCCGCCTCCGTGTTCTGGTGGAAGACCGTGACGCCACCGGACGGCGTGTCCACGATCACCTGCGTCGCCACGCCGATGTACGCGGTCTCGCGGACCGTTCCGGTCAGTTGATTCCCGCCCGTCTCGCCGAGCCGGACCTTCTCGGGCCGAACGCCGACCGAGACGGTTCCAGACGCGCCGTCCATCGGCGCCTGGATGACGGTCCCGTCCGCGAGCTTCAAGTGGCCCGGCCCTTCGACCGTGCCGGTGAGCAGGTTGCAGGTGCCGAGGAAGCCGGCCACGAACGACGTCTGCGGCCGCTCGTAGAGCTCCGAAGGCGAGCCGAGCTGCTCGATCTTCCCGGCCCGCATCACGGCGATCTTGTCGGCCATCGTCATCGCCTCTTCCTGGTCGTGCGTGACGTGGACGAACGTGATCCCGACCTCTGACTGGATGCCCTTCAGCTCGAGCTGCATTTGCTTGCGCAGCTTGAGGTCGAGCGCCCCGAGCGGCTCGTCCAGGAGCAGCACCTGCGGCCTGTTGACGAGCGCGCGCGCAAGCGCCACGCGTTGCTGCTGGCCGCCGGAGATCTGCTTCGGCTTCCGCTTGCCGAGCGTGCCGAGATCGACGAGCTCGAGCGCGTCGTCGACCCGCTTCTTCAGCTCGTCGCCCTTGACGCCCTTGCGCCGGAGGCCGAACGCGATGTTGTCGCGGATCGTCAGGTGCGGGAAGAGCGCGTAGCTTTGGAAGACGGTGTTCACATCGCGCTTGTAGGGCGGCAGTCCGGCGATGTCGGTGCCGCCGAGCATGATCCGTCCCGCCGTCGGCTCCTCGAACCCGCCGATCATGCGCAGGGTCGTGGTCTTGCCGCAGCCCGACGGGCCGAGCAGGGCGAAGAAGCTCCCGTGCTCGATCTCGAGCGAGATGTCGTCTACCGCGGGCGCGTCCTCGAATTGCTTCGTGACACGCTCGAGTTGAACGGATCCTGGTTCGCTCACGAGGCGGCTCCTTCCGGTGCGGGTGCGTCGAGTGCGTCGGGCGCAGCCGTTTGGATCTTCCGACGGAAGAACCCGGGCTGCACCTTGAACTGGATGAACATCAGGATGATTCCGAGTATGAGGAACCCGATGGCGATTACGAGCGGGGGACCGAGCCCGAACCAGGA
The DNA here is from genome assembly GCA_963716435.1 of uncultured Thermoleophilia bacterium. Lineage (GTDB taxonomy): Bacteria > Actinomycetota > Thermoleophilia > Gaiellales > Gaiellaceae > CAVRUF01. The sequence goes on along the minus strand of OY970312.1, from coordinate 882,007 downwards.
TTCGCCCGACTCGGAGTTCGCCGGGTCGGCGAGATCGATGATCGACTTGACGAAGGCCCAGGCGAGGATTGCGGCGCCGATGAGCGGCGCGAGCCCGATGAAGAGGAAGTTCTTCACGCTCTTGAAGAGCAGTCTGCGGAAGTAGACGGCGCAGGCGATCGCCGTGATCCCGTAGTAGAAGGCGATCAGGAGGCCGAGCGTCAGGAGCCCGTCGAAGAGGATGTTCTCCGACACGATCGTGAGCCCGACGTACCAGGCGATCGAGAGGACGCCCATCCAGATCGTCGCGGTCGAGGGGGTCAGGTAGCGCGGGTGGACGCGGCCGAAGTACTTGGGCGCCGCGCCCTTCGAGGACATCGAGAGCGCTGTGCGCGTGGTCGGCAGGATGGTCGTCTGCGTCGAGGCGGCCGCCGAGGTGAGCACCGCGATGATGAGGAGCTTGTCGAGCGGCGAGCCGAACACGTCGCCCGCGAGCGCGCCGAGCACGTCGCCCTGGTGCTCCTCGTCCGAGAGGTAGCCGGCGCCGTGGTAGGCGAGCGCCGCGATCGAGACGATGACGTAGATGAAGAGCAGGATCACCGTCGAGAGCACCGCGGCCTTGCCCGGGCCCTCCGTCGGGTCGGAGCTCTCCTCGTTCACCGTGACGGTCGAGTCCCAGCCCCAGTAGATGAAGATCGCGAGGATCATCGCGGTCGCGAGCGCGCTCCAGGATTCGATCGCGAACGGGTTCAGCCAGTCGAGCGACGGCGTCACCTCGCCGGCGATGTCCATCGTGTAGACCTTGAAGAGGGCCACCGCCGCGAAGAGCAGCAGCGTGACGAGCTCGGCGCCGAGCAGGTACCACTGCATCTTCGCCGAGACCTCGATGCCGACGTAACAGATCAGCGTCATCAGGACGATCCAGAGAACTCCGACGACGAGCACGGCGTTCGTGTTGGTGGCGGCCTCGTCGGCGCCGACCAGGAGGAACGAGTACGAGCCCGCGATCGCCGCGAGGTTCGACATGACGACGATGTCGGCGACGACGATCGCCCAGCCCGTCAGCCAGCCCGCCCACGGTCCGAGCGCCAGCGTCCCCCAGGAGAACGATGTGCCGCAGTCCGGGTCGACGCGGTTCAAGTAGTAGTACGACGCCGCGGTGAACAGCATCGGGATGAACGCGAGGATCATGATCGCCGGCGACTGGAACGCGACCGCGGCGGCGACGAACCCGAGCACGGCGGCGAGGCTGTAGCCGGGCGCGGTCGAGGCGACGCCGATCACGACGCCGGAGACGAACCCGAGCGCCCCGGTCTTCAGGCCCTTCTCGCCGGGCTCGCCCTCCATCCGAACGGGGAATCCGGGTGCGGACGCGTCAGTCGTGCTCACCGTGCCTCCTCTTGCCGCAGGGTCGGGGATTTCACTATCGCGCTCCGCCTCCTGACATGGCCCCCGCGCTCTCGCGGCTCAGACGCTGCGCGAAGTACACGGGGATCGCGGACAGAAGGATGACGAGGAGCGCGACGACGTTCACGATCGGTAGCTGGTTCGGCCGGGACAGGTTCGTGAAGATCCAGATCGGAAGTGTCTGCTCCCCGCCGGCCGTGAACGTGGTGACGACGATCTCGTCGAAGGACAGCGCGAAGGCGAGCAGCGCGCCGGCAAGGAGCGCCGTCCGGATCGACGGGAGCGTGACGAAGCGGAACGTCTGCCAGGCGTCCGCCCCGAGGTCCATCGAGGCCTCCTCGAACGAGCGCGAGGTGCGGCGCAGGCGGGCGATCGCGTTGTTGTAGATCACGACGATGCAGAAGGTCGCATGTCCGACGACGACAGTGAAGAGCCCGAGGCTGAATCCGAACGGCGAGAGCACCTCGCGGAAGGTCGCGTTCAGGGCCATGCCGGTGACGATCCCGGGCAGCGCGATCGGGAGGATGACGAGGAATGAGATCGTCTCGCGGCCGAAGAACTTGTATCGCGACACCGCCAGCGAGGCGAAGAGCCCGAGGAACACCGCGACGAGGGTCGCGAGCAGCGCGATGATCACCGACGTCCCGAGCGCGCTCCGCACGCCGGGGTTGTTGAACGCCTTGCCGAACCACTCGAGCGTGTAGCCCGAGATCGGCCAGGTCTGGACACGCCGTTCATTGAAGGCGTAGAGCGCGATCACGAGGAGCGGCAGGTACATGAACAGGAGCGTCACGGCGCTCGCCGCGCGCAGTCCGAACCGGGCTAGCCGCGTCTCGACCATCACAAATTTTCGAAGGCTCCCAGCCGCTTCGCGACCGTGAGGTAGAGGATCATGATCAGCACCGGGACCGTCGCGAACGCGGCGGCGAACGGGAGGTTGTTCGCCACGCCGACGTTGACGTAGACGACGTTCCCGATGAACTGCGTGCTCGAGACGAGCGTCGGCGTGATGTAGTCGCCGAGCGTCAGCGAGAACGTGAAGATCGAGCCGGCGACGAACGCCGGGAAGGCGAGCGGCAGGATGACGCGCCGCAGCGTGCGCAATCCGCCGGCGCCCAGGTCGGCCGACGCCTCGAGCAGCGAGCTCGGGATCCGCTCCAACCCGGCGTACACCGGCAGGATCATGAACGGCAGCCAGAGGTAGCTGAAGACGAGCCACGTGGCCACGTTCCCGAACCCGGGCCCGCTGAGGCCGAGCGGCGAGAGCGCCCAGTTCAGGATCCCCTCTTCCTGGAGGATCACGCGCCAGGCGTAGACCTTCACGAGGTAGCTCGACCAGAGCGGCATGAGCACCGCGACGATCAGCAGGCCGCGCGTGCGCGGCGAGGCCACGCGGGCCATGTAGTACGCGATCGGGAACGCGAGGATCGCGTCGGTGACCGTGACCGCGGCCGCGATCGTGACCGTGCGAATCGTGATCGCGCGGTAGACGTCGTTCTCGAGGAGCGCCTGGAAGTTCCCCAGGCCGTACTCGTGCACGACCTGGGACGTGAACGGGTCGAGCCGCCAAAACGCCGCCACGAGGAGCACGGCCAGCGACCCGAGGTACGCGATTACGAGCCAGCCGACCGGCGTCGCGAGCAGCAATCCGAGCTGGAGCCGCGGACGGCGGTACAGGTAGGTCGCGAACCGCCGGCTGAGCGTGGGACGGGGCTGGATGGAAGGGTTGGCCGCGGTCATGGGCGGAGAGGGAGGGGCCGGACCGGAGCCCGGCCCCTCCTGCGGAGCTCTATCCCTTGACCTCTGTCCAGGCCGTCACCCAGTCGGCGTAGGTCTTGCAGACCTCACCCCTGTCGTCACCGCAGTCGGCCTCCGGCGTCGTCCAGAACGCGACCTGGTCGAAGTAGTCCTCGTCCGCCGCGTGGAAGATGTCGCAGTGACCCGCGTCGGCGGTGAGTGCGCACGCCTTCTCGTTGGAAGGCGCCTCGCCGAACCACTCCGCCACGGCCGCGTTGGCCTCCGGCGAGATGATGTGGTTCATCCACATGTACATGCAGTTCGGGTGCTCCGCCTTGGACGAGACCATCCACGTGTCCGACCAGCCGGTGGAGCCTTCCTTCGGCAGGGTCGTCTTGATCGGCACGTCGTCCGCCTCGAGCAAGTTCGCGATGATCTGCCACGAGGTGCCGAGGACGCTCTCGCCACCCGAGAACGCGGACATCTGCTTCGTGTAGTCCGACCAGTACTCGCCGATGATCCCGTTCTGCTTCTTCAGCAGGTCGACGGCGGCGTTGAACTGGTCCTCGTCGAGCTCGTACACGTTGTCGATGCCGAGGTCGGGCTCCGTCGCCTTGAGGTACAGCGCCGCGTCGGCGATGTAGATCGGGCTGTCGTAGGCCGTGACCTTGCCGGAGTAGGGCGAGTTCTCGTCCCACACGACGCCCCAGCTGTCCGGATCTTCGGTGACCGTGCCCGTTTCCCACATGAGGAGGTTCGCGCCGCGACCGTGCGGCACGCCGTACATCTGGCCGTCGACGCTGTTGAAGGACTGGTCCTTGAGACCCTCGAAGACGTCGGCGTAGTTCGGGATCAGATCGGTGTTCACGGGAGAAACCTCGCCCGCGCGGATGAGACGCAGCGTCGCGTCGCCCGAGGCGGACACGCCGTCGTAGTCGCCCGTCTGCATGAGCGTGACCATCTCGTCCGACGTGTTCGCGACCTTCGTCGTCACCTGGCAGCCCGTGTCCGCTTCAAAATCACTGACCCAGTCGACCGCGGGGTCGGTGGTGCCGTCCTCGACGTAGCCGGCCCAGGCGATCAGGCTGACCGCGCCCTCACCGTCTCCGAGCGTTTCCATCATCGGCCCGCCGGGCAGGGAGCCCTCGTCGCCGTCGTCGCCTCCGCATGCTGCGGCGGTCGCAAGAATCGCCATGAGGCCCGCGATTGCGAGCACTCGGCCCATCCGTCCGTACGTCATTCCTTCTCCTCCTCCTTGGCTTCGCCCAGTGCGAGCATGTGCTCGGTCTGCCACTCGAGCCGCACGGTCGTGCCGCGCGCCCCGAGGGCCTGGGCCGAGGTCGTCTCCAGGTTTTGGCGCACCGCGATCAGCGCGCCGCCTTGGTCTAGGTCGACGACGTAGCGCGTCGCCGGCCCGGCGTAGACCACTTCTCTGACCGTCCCCGTCTCGACGTGCGCCTCAGGATCGCGAGGCTCGTCGCCGACCAGGATCCGGATCTTCTCGGGACGGACGCTGAAGCGCTGCGTCCCCCGCTCGAGCACGTTCGAGACGCCCACGAAGCTCGCGACGAACTCGTTCGCCGGGTGCTCGTACAGCTCGGCGGGCGGCCCGATCTGCTCGATGCGGCCGTGGTTGAAGACGGCGACGCGGTCGCTCATCGTCAGCGCCTCCTCCTGGTCATGCGTCACGTAGACGAACGTGATGCCGACCTCCCGCTGGATGCGCTTCAGCTCGATCTGCATCTCCTGGCGGAGCTTCAGGTCGAGCGCGCCGAGCGGCTCGTCGAGCAGCAGCACGGCGGGCTCGTTCACGATCGCGCGCGCGAGCGCCACCCGCTGCCGCTGGCCGCCGGAGAGCTGCGCCGGCTTGCGCGAGCCAAGACCGGGGAGGCGGACGATCCCGAGTGCCTCCTCGACCTTGGCCGCGCGCTCCTTGCGCCCGATCCGCTTGATCTTCAGGCCGTAGGCGACGTTCTCGGAAACGGTCATGTGGGGGAAGAGCGCGTAGTCCTGGAACACGGTGTTGACGTCACGGTTGTACGGCGGCTCGTCGCTGACGTCGGCGCCGGCGAGGAGCACGCGGCCCGCGTCGGGCCGCTCGAAGCCGGCGATGAGGCGGAGCGTGGTGGTTTTTCCGGACCCGGACGGGCCGAGCATGGTGAAGAACTCACCGCGCGCGATCTCGAGGTCGAGGTCGTCCACGGCCACGAGGTCGCCGAAGCTCTTGCGGACGCCTTCGAGGAGGACGTCGGGCGCTCCCGGGTCACCCGAGCGAAGCGATGGGTCTGCCACCTCCTCCTGGAAATGCGTCAGCATTTTCAGGAAATCTTCGCCATGACGTGCTTGACGATCGTGTACTCCTCGACGGAGTACATAGACATGTCCTTGCCGTAGCCGGACTGCTTGAAGCCGCCGTGGGGCATCTCCGAGACGAGCGGAATGTGGTCGTTGATCCACACGGTGCCGAACTGGAGCTTCTTGGCGGCGTTCAATGCCCGGCCGACATCGCGCGTCCACACCGAGGCGGCGAGGCCGTAGTTCACGTCGTTGGCCCAGGTGAGCGCCTGGTCGTCGTCGGCGAAGCGCTGCACCGTGACGACCGGCCCGAAGACCTCCTTCTGGACGAGCTCGTCGGTCTGCTCGACGTCGACGATGACGGTCGGCTTGACGAAGAAGCCGCGGTCGCCGTTCGTCTCGCCGCCCGTGAGCACCTTGGCCTTGGTCGACTCGGCGCGCTCGAGGAAGCCCAGGATCCGCTCCTGCTGCGACTGGGAGATGACCGGCCCCATCTCGATCTCCTCGCCGTCGGCGGGATCGCCGACCTTGAGCGACTCGACCTGCGGGACGAGCTCCTCGAGCAGCTTGTCGTAGATCTTCGGCCCGGCCATGATCCGCGACGCCGCGGTGCAGTCCTGGCCCGAGTTCCAGTAGCCGGCGACGCGGATTCCCTCGGCAACCGCGACCGGGTCGGCGTCGTCGAACACGACCACCGGCGCCTTGCCGCCCAGCTCGAGGTGCACGCGCTTCAGCGTGTCCGCCGCGGTGCGCGCGATCTCCTTGCCGGTCGAGACGTCGCCGGTGAGCGAGACCATCGCGACGTCGGGATGCCGCACGATCCCGGCGCCGACCGGCTCGCCGTCCCCGGTGATCACGTTCAAGACGCCGTCCGGGAAGATCTCACCGGCGAGGCGGCCCAGAAGGAGTGCGGTGAGCGGCGTCTGCTCGGACGGCTTGAGGACGATCGTGTTCCCCGCGGCCAGCGCGGGCCCGATCTTCCAGATCGCCATCATGAGCGGGTAGTTCCAGGGCGCGATCTGGCCGACGACTCCCACCGGCTCGCGGCGGACCATCGACGTGTAGCCGCGCATATATTCGCCGGCGGCCTTGCCTTCGAGGTTGCGCGCGGCGCCGGCGAAGAAGCGCAGGTTGTCGGCGGAGACGGGCGTCTCCTCGACGACCACCGAGTGCGGCTTCCCGACGTTGATCGACTCGGCCGACTCGAGCTCCTCGGCGTTCTCCTCGAGTGCATCGGCGAGCGCAAGCAACATCCCGGCGCGTTCCCCGGGGGTCGTCTCGCGCCACTCGACCATGGCATTCTTCGCCGCTTCGACGGCGCGGTCCACGTCGGCCTGCGAGCCGCGCGGAACCTCGGCGATCGTTTCGCCGGTCGCGGGATTGATGACTTCTTGGACTCCGCCTTCGACGGCGTCGACCCATTCGCCTCCGACGAAGTTCTTGCACGACGTGGCGACGCTCATCAGGACCTCCGTTCGCGTTTCTTGGGCTGGTCGTCCGCCTCCGCTCCGTTGGGCTGCGCACCCCAGTCGTACAGCTGCTTCCAGAGCTCCAGGTACATGAAGCTCTCGGTGGACACGACCGAGTCGATGCCGCGGATGCGATTGATGATCTCGAGCAGGTGGTGCCGGTCTGAGCAGACGAGCTCGACAAGGATGTCGTACTGCCCGGCCGCGACGACGACGTAGCTCGCCTCGCGCCAGGTCGCCACCTCGTCGGCGACCAGCTCGACCGGGCCATTCGTCTTGATCCCGATCATCGCCTGCGCGTCGAAGCCGAGCCCCAGCGGATTCGTGACCCCGGTGACCTGGAGCACGTTGGCCTTGCACAGGCGGGCGTAGCGGTTGCGGATCGTCGCTTCGCTCACGCCGAGCTGTCCGGCGATCTTGCGGAAGGGCTCACGGCCGTTCGCCTGGAGCGCCTCGATCAGCTGCCGGTCGAGCCGGTCGATCGAGGCGGGCCGGGTGACCGCACCGCGTGGAAAAACAGTGACGCTACGCGCCAAGGCCGTTCCTGTTTGCGAGTCTCGAAGCCACCAAAGCGACGAATTGGGGGCGCGATCATACCACTGTGTTGCGCAAAAAACACCGAAAGCGCCGGTTTAGCTGCGCAATGCGTTAACGGCGTCCGAGCGGCATTCCGAGCAGCGTCGGGATGGCCGAAACGGCCCGCGCGACGAGCGACGGGCGGCGCCCTTCCTCCTGCGCGTCCTCGACCGAAAGCACCGCCTTGCGGATGACGGCGCCGCCGATTCCCTTCAACGGCTCGGGGGGCAGCGACGCCTTCGGCGTGCGAACGAGCGGCGAGGCGCTCCATTCGTCGTCGCGGGAAAGGGCAAGCGACGCGAGGATCTTGCCGCCCATCCAGCTCGGCCCGACGCCGTGGCCCGAGTAGCCGACGCCGTAGTGGACGCGCGTGCCGTCGACGGTTCCGAAGAAGGGAAGCTGGTCGGCCGAGACGTCGATCGGCCCGCCCCACGCGCGCTCGACCTTCACGCCCGCGAGCGCCGGGAGGAGTCCGCGCAGCCCGGCCTCGGCGCGGGCCGCAGCCTCGCGGTCGTAGGCGAACCGGTCGTCGACGCGCCCTCCGCGCCCGATCGGACCGCCGCCCGAGCCCATGACGACGCGGCCGTCGGCGGTCGTGCGGAAGTAGTGGATGAACATGCGCGCGTCGGTGATCGCCTCGCCGCCGGTCCAGCCGATCTCAGCCAAGAGCTCCGGAATCGGCTCGGTGAGGACGACGTAGCTCCCGAAGTTGGTCAGCTTGCGCGCCACCGGCTTCCACCCGGTCTCGGCCGCATTGGTCGCGACGATCACCTCGTCCGCGGAGAGATGGCCGTTCGGCGTCTCGATCGTGCTCGGCGTGCCCGCGCTCAGCTTCAGCGCGCGCGTCCGCTCGTGGAGGCGGACGCCGCGTTCGATCGCCACGCGCCGCAGCGTGCGGGCGAGCCGCGCGGGCTGGACGGTCGCGCCGTCGCGGAAGTAGACGCCGCGCCGGAAGCGCGGCGAGTTGCACTGGGCCGCGATCTGGTCGGAGTCGAGTGCGACCGCCTCCTCGGCGACGCCGAGCTCGACGGCGGTCTGAATCGCGTGCTCGACCGCAGCGTCCTGCTCCGGGCAGGTCGAGACCTTGAGGTAGCCGCCGACGCGGAGCCACACGTCGGCGCCGCAGCCGTCGCAAAATTCGCGGACCGCGGGGATGATCGCGTCGCCGGCCCGCGCCACGGCGACCGCGTCCTCGTCCCCGAGCGCGGCACGCAGCCGGTGAAGATGCGTCCAGTAGCCGTTCAGGAAGCCGCCGTTGCGCCCGCTCGGCCCCCAGCCGCAGACCTCCGACTCGAGCACGACGACCTCGGCGGCCGGATCGAGCTCCTTCACGGCGAGCGCAGTCCAAAGGCCCGTGTAGCCGCCGCCGATGATCGCGACGTCGGCGCGCTGCTCCCCCTCGAGCGGCGGCGCCTCCGGCGCGGACGTCTCGGCCGCGAGGGCCTCGTCGAGCCACCAGGGCGGCAGCGAAGGAGCGACGCTCGGCTCGGGCATGCGCCGATGGTACGCGGCGGCCGCGCCTGCGAGGATGCACATCCCCGACCGGAGAGGTGAACGGTGCGAAGCGCAGTCATCGCTGCCGCACTCGCAATCGTCGGCGCTGCGGCGCTGGCGACCTTTGCGTATTTCGGCCCCTCGGCCGGCGCCGCTGCGCCCGAGCGCGAAGCGTTTCCGTGCTCGGGCGAGCTCAAGGAGAACAAGTTCGAGTGCTACATGGTCACGGTCCCGGAGAACCGCCGGCACCCGACCGGCTCCGAGGTCCGCCTGGCCGTCGCGGTCAAGCGCAGCTCGGACCCGAACGGCGCGGACAATCCGCTGATCCGCCTCCCGGGCGGACCGGGTTTCCCGGGCCTCGACGTCCTGCCGCCGTACCTGCTCGAGCTCGCCGAGACGCACGACATCGTGCTGATCGACCCGCGCGGCACCGGGTTGTCGACTCCGTCGCTCAACTGCCCCGAGGTGGACGGCAACGCGAAGGGGTTCATCGCGCTCGCCGCGGACAGCCCCGAGGCCACGGAGCTGATGAACGGCGCGCTCGCCGAGTGCCGGGCGCGCCTCGTCGAAGAGGGTGTCGACCTCACCGCCTACGCGAGCGTCGACGTCGCCGCCGACCTCGACGACGTGCGGCAGGCCCTGGGGTACGAGCAGTGGACGCTGATCGGAGGCTCGTACGGAACGCGGACCGCGTTGACTGTGGCGCGCGACCTGCCGGACGGCGTCCGCGCGATGGTGCTCGACTCGAGCGTGCCGCTCGAGCGCGATCTCCTCGCGACCGAGAACGACGACCTGGCCGACGCGCTCGAAGAGGCGTTCGCCCGCTGCGCCGAAGAGTCGCCGACGTGCTCCGATTTCGAGGAGACGTGGCGCGAGACGCTCGCCCGTCTGGAGCAGGAACCGGAGACGATCACATCCACCGCGACCGCGGCGCTTTCGGTCGAGGTGGCACTCGACGGCGACGAGTTCGTCAATCTGACGCGGACGCTCCTCAGCACGAGCGACTACGTCTGGTTCCTGCCACAGATGGCAAGAGACGTCGCGGCCGGGGAGAACTCGGACACGGTCGCGCAGCTGGCAGTCGAGACCATCGACTTCACCTTCCGCGGAAGCGAGGGCGCGACGCTCTCGACCATTTGCCGGGAGGAGGAGCCGTTCAGCGACCCGGAGGAGGTCGCGGCCTCCCGTGCGCGCACCGAGGAGCGGATCGGCCTTGCCCCGGCGATCGACCTGACCAGCTGGGGTTGCGACGTCTGGGATGTGGAGCCGGCCGATCCGATCGAAAACGAGCCGGTGCGAAGCTCGATCCCCACGCTCGTGCTCGCGGGGCAGTTCGACCCGGTGACCGCGCCGTCTGCCGGCCGGCAGGTCGCCGACACGCTGGAGAACAGCACGTTCGTCCTCATTCCGTCGGAGTCGCACGGAGCGCTCTGGTTCCGGGGCACGTGCGCGACCGAGATCCTCGAGGATTTCCTCGAAGACCTCGACCGGCCCAGCCGGTCGTGCGTTTCCGGCGTCGGCGCCATTCCCTGGGCCGAGCCGGGCTCGTAGGATCGCGCCATGCCGCGCAGCACCGTCTGCCTCACGTTCGACTTCGACGCGCTCTCGGTGTGGCTCGCCTACGACCGCGTGACGCCGGCGATGCTCGGCCGCGGCGAGTTCGGCGCGCGGGTCGGCGTGCCGCGGATCCTCGACCTGCTCGGCTCGCACGGTCTCGACGCGACGTTCTTCGTTCCCGGGCACACGGTCGAGTCGTATCCGGTGGAGACCGCCGCGATCGTCGCGGCCGGCCATGAGATCGCGCACCATTCGTACGCGCACGTCGATCCGAGCGGGCAGAGCCGCGAGGAGGAGCGCGCCGACATGGAGCGCGCGTTCGAGGTGCTGGCCGCGATCGGGGTGACGCCGCTCGGTTTCCGCTCGCCGTCGGCCGACCTCTCCGCGTCCACACATGAGCTCGTCGAGGAGCACGGGTTCCTCTACGACTCGAGCCTCATGACCGATGACTACCGCCCGTTCCGCCCGCGGATCGGCGATCGCGTGTCGCGCGACGAGCCGCTGGAGCGCGGCCGCGAGGCCGAGTTTTGGGAGATCCCGCTGAGCTTCGAGCTAGACGACTGGGTGCACTTCCAGTTCAACTTCGACCCGTACCGCAAGGGCGGCGCCCCGCCGCGGCACGTGCGGGAGATCTGGGAGGCCGAGTTCGACTGGATGCACGCGAACGTGGACGACGGCGTGCTCGTGGTGACGATGCATCCGCAGGTGATCGGCCGGGGGTCCCGCGTCGCGATGCTGGACGAGTTCATCCGCCACTGCGGCGACGCGGGCGCGCAGTTCCGGCGGATGGGCGACGTGGCGCAGGCGCTCGGCCGGCGAGCTAGGGCTCGCACCCGCGCGAAATTGGCACACAACCGGCACAGACACGTGCGCCCGATCCCGGTACGTTTTCACCGGGAATGCGGGTGGCCCCCAAGGGGGCCCCATCCCCTCCCAGGGTGGGGGTAACTCGCGCGCGAGGCCCGCGCCTGGTTCGAGAGGGGGCGGACGCTGGCTACAGTCCCGGCGTGCCCGCGGGTGAGCCGATCGACCCGGGCGTGGACATCGGCCACGTCCATCTCAAGGTCTCCGACCTCGACCGGGCGCTCGGGTTTTGGCGCGACGTCCTCGGGTTCGAGGAGACGGTGCGCTACGGCGATCAGGCCGCTTTTCTGAGCGCCGGCGGCTACCACCACCACATCGGGCTCAACACCTGGGAGAGCAAGGGCGGCTCGCCGCCTCCGCCGGGGACGACCGGGCTCTTCCACGCGGCCGTCCGCTACCCGACCCGCGAAGCGCTGGCCGTCGCGCTGCGCCGCCTACTCGACGCCGGGATCCGGCTCGACGGCGCGACCGACCACGGCGTCAGCGAGGCGCTCTACCTCCACGACCCGGACGGGAACGGTGTCGAGCTCTACTGGGATCGCCCGCGCGAGGACTGGCCGCGGGCCGAAGACGGCGGCGACGGGATCGCCATGTACACGCGGCCGCTCGACGTCCAGGGCCTGCTCGCGCTCGCGGGCTAGAGCGCCCGGCCGGGCAACGGCTCTTCGGCGGGGCCGTTGATCACCCTGCCGTCGATCGCGAAACGCGAGCCGTGGCAGTGGCAGTCCCACGTCTGCTCCTCGGCGTCCCAGCCGACGATGCAGCCGAGGTGCGTGCAGACCGCCGAGAGGACGTGGAGCTCGCCGCCGGCATCCCGCGCGACCGCGAGCGAATCCTCGCCGCGCTCGAGCACGACGCCCTCGCCCGGCGCAAGCTCGGGCAACTCCTCGGCGTCTCCACCGAGCGCCACGCCCGGATCCGCCAGCGCGCCGCGATCGACCTGCCGCCGCGAGCGGATGAGCGCCTCGATCGCCTCGCCGACGCCCGGTGAGTTGAGTCCCGCGCCCGCGAGGACGCGCCCGTCCTTGAGCCAGAACGCGACGAAGCTCGACTCGTCGCCGCGGATGACGACCTCGTCCCATTCGCGCGCATAGCCCCAGTACTCGAGCGACGCGTCGAACTGATCGCTGAAGAAGTACGGCAGCGTGTCGTAGGCCGTGTCGCTCCCGAGCATGCTCCGGGCCACAAACGGCCCATGGTCGTTCGCGACCGCCCAGTGCTCGACCCGGATTCGCTCGCCGAAGAACGCGTGCTCGACGGCCGCGACGTCGCCGGCGGCGAAGACCTTCTCGTCGGAGGTGCGAAACCGCGCGTCGACGTCGATCCCGTTCGAGACGGCGATCCCGGCCTGCTCGGCCAGCTCGACCCGCGGGACGACGCCGATCCCCACCACGACCACGTCGGCCTCGAGCGCACGACCGTCCGCCAGGCGGACCCGCTCGACAGAGCCGCTGCCCTCGAGCGCGGCAACGCCGGCGCCCGCATGGAGCTCGACGCCCTGCGCTTCGTGGAGCTTCGCGAACCACCCGCCGATCTCGGTGCCGAGCACGCGTTCGAGCGGAACGTCTTCCGGAAAGATCATCGCGACCTCGCAGCCCCGCGACCGCGCCGTTGCGGCCACCTCGGCGCCGATCCAGCCGCCGCCGATGACGACGAAGCGGGCGCCGCGGTCGATGCGCTCGCGGATCGCGTCCGAATCGCCGACCCGCCGCAGCATCAGGACTTCGTCGAGCTCGGCGCCGGGAACCGGAAGTGGGCGCGGCAGCGCACCGGTCGCGAGCAGGAGCCCGTCGTAGCCGATCCGCTCGCCGTCTTCGAGCTCGACCTCCGCCGCAGCCCGGTCGACCGCCGTCACGCGGGTCGAGGTCCGCAGCTCGATCGCACGCTCCTCGTAAAAGCTGTCCTCGTACACGACCGACGGCCGTTCCTTCTTGCCCGCGAGGTAGGCCTTCGAGAGCGACGGGCGCGAATACGGCCGCTCGGCCTCCTCCCCGACCAACACGACGCGGCCGTCGAAGCCCTCCTCGCGCAGCGTCCCCGCCGCACGCGCGCCGGCGAGACTCGCGCCGACGATCACGAAGGTCTGGCGGGCGCTCATTGGGCGCGAGCGTACCCGCTGGAGCGCGATTAGACTCGCCCGATGGACGTGTTGGTCGTCGGATCCGGTGGACGCGAGCACGCGCTCGTCTGGAAGCTCGCCTCCTCGTCCGGGATCGGCGAGCTGCATGCGGCGCCGGGCAATCCGGGGATCGCCGGGCTCGCGACGTGCCATCCGCTGCGGCCCGACGACGCCGAGAGCCTGCTGTCGTTCTGTCGCGCGCGCGAGATCGGCCTCGTCGTGATCGGGCCCGAGGCGCCGCTCGTCGCCGGCGTTGCGGACGTGCTGCGCAGGGGCGGCGTCCGCGTGCTCGGCCCGGGCGCTGGGGCCGCGCGCATCGAGGGGTCGAAGGCGTTTGCGAAGGAGGTCATGCGGTCGGCGGGCGTTCCCACGGCGGCCGATCTGGACATGCCGCGCGCTCCCTGCGTCGTGAAGGCCGACGGGCTCGCCGCCGGCAAGGGTGTTTTCGTCTGCCACACGCAGGCCGAGGCCGAGGAGGCCTTCGACAAGGCGCGCGCGTTCGGCGGCAGCGTGGTCGTCGAGGAGCTGCTCGAAGGCGAGGAGCTCTCGGTGTTCGCGCTCACCGACGGCGCCGAGGCGCTTGCGCTTCCGCCAGCGCGCGATGCGAAGCGGCTGCTCGACGGCGACGAGGGCCCGAACACCGGCGGCATGGGCGCCTATTCGCCCGTCCCAGGGTTCGGCGCCGACGCGACGGCCGAGCTCGTCGAGCGGATCCACAAACCCGTACTCGCCGAGCTGGCCAAGCGCGGGACCCCGTTCGTCGGACTCCTCTACGCCGGACTCATGCTCACCGAGGACGGCCCGCGCGTGCTCGAGTTCAACTGCCGCTTCGGCGACCCCGAAACGCAGGCCGTGCTCCCCGTCATCGGCGACGACCTGCTCGAACCGTTCGTGCGCGCAGCGACCGGCGACCTCGCAGGCGTCGAGCTGGCCGAGCCCGAACGCGCGGCCGTCACGATCGTCGTCGCCTCGCCCGGCTACCCGGACGCCCCCGAGACCGGCGCGCCGATCGGCGGGCTCGACGACGCCGAGGACGCGGGCGCACTCGTCTTCCACGCCGGAACCGCGCTGCGCAACGGTGAGCTCGTCTCAGCCGGCGGCCGTGTGCTCGGCGTCACCGGAGTCGGCGACACGCTCGCCGATGCCCGCGGACGCGCCTACGACGCCGCTGCCCAGATCCAACTCTCGAACGCCCACTACCGGCGCGACATCGCGGAGGCCGCGATCCATGTCACGAGCTGAAACCGACCTGACCCCACCGACCGAGGAGGCACCGAGTCCCTTGTCCGTCATCGACGATTTCGAGCAGGGCCCGCTGGTTGCGATCATGATCGGCTCCGAGTCCGACCGCGAGCGCATGCAGGGCGCGATCGACGAGCTCGACGCGCGCGGGATCTCGAACGAGCTGGAGGTGCTCTCGGCACACCGCAACCCGCGCGAGGTCGCCGACTACGCCTCGACCGCGGCGCTGCGGGGAACCCGCGTGATCATCGCGGCCGCGGGCATGTCGGCGGCGCTCCCCGGAGCCGTCGCGGCGAACACGGACCTGCCGGTGATCGGCGTGCCGCTGACGAGCTCGAAGACCGCGGCGGGCGGCCTCGACGCGATCCTCGCGATCGTGCAGATGCCCCCGGGAGTGCCCGTCGCGTGCGTGTCGCTCGACGGCGCGAAGAACGCAGCGATCCTCGCAGCGAAGATCCTGGGCCAGGGCGGCGGCTATCCCGAGGCGCCGAAGGGCCCGCGAACCACGACGACATGACCGACGACCCGACCCCGCCGCCGCACTACCCCGAGGGGTCGATCGGCGCGTACCAACGGACGAGCGGCACCGCGATCGCGTCGCTCGTGCTCGGGATCCTCGGCTTCGTGATGCTGCCGCTGGTGGGTTCGATCGCGGCCGTCATCCTGGGCAAGAGCGCGCAGAAGGAGATCGAGCGCACGCCGGAGCTGGAAGGCGAGGGGTTCGCGTCGGCCGGGATCATCCTCGGCTGGATCGGAATTGCCCTCGCGGTGGCCGCCTTCCTGC
Organism: uncultured Thermoleophilia bacterium; assembly: GCA_963716435.1. GTDB lineage: Bacteria > Actinomycetota > Thermoleophilia > Gaiellales > Gaiellaceae > CAVRUF01. Next base: position 866,484 of record OY970312.1, on the reverse strand, counting down.
TGCTCGTTCTCGCCGTTGCCTGCGTCGCCTCCACCGACATCAGCGTGAGCTGATAGCCCGGGGGGTGCTTTAGGCTGGGCAGCGTGACCGTCGCCTCGCCTTCCAAGCGTACGAGCGGCAAAGCGATCGCCTCGCTCGTTCTTGGCATCTCGTCGGTCGTCTTCCTTTTGCCACTGGTCGGGGCGATCGGGGCGCTCATCCTCGGCTACAGCGCGCGTAAGGACATGGCCGGCGACCCGTCGGTCGGGAGCGAGGGATATGCGACCGCGGGGATCGTGCTGGGCTGGATCGGGATCACGTTCGCAATCTTGTTCGTCCTTTTCGTCGCCGTCGGCGTAGGGGTCGGCGGCAGCGGCGAAGGTAGCTACATCTCGCCGTGATCTCACTAGAATCACTCGCGTGATTGACCGCTACTCCCGTCCGGCCATGCAGGCGATCTGGTCGGACGAGGGCAAGCTCGCACGCTGGCTCGAGGTGGAGCTGGCCGCGCTGGACGGCTGGGTCGAGGTCGGCGCGATCCCCGCTGAGGACGTTGCGGAGATCCGCGCGAACGCCGTGCCGCCGACCGCCGAGCGCGTACGCGAGATCGAGGAGACGACGCAGCACGACCTCGCCGCCTTCGTGGACGCGACCGCCGAAGGGCTCGGGCCGGCGGGACGCTGGCTCCACTACGGATTGACCTCCTCGGACGTGCTCGACACCGCGCTCGCGCTGCAGGTTCGCGACGCGGGAGCGCTCCTGCTGGACGGGATCGACCGTTCGCTGGCCGCGGTCGTGCGGCGCGCGGAGGAGCATCGCTCGACGGTGTGCGTCGGCCGGACGCACGGCGTGCACGCGGAGGCGACGACGTTCGGCGCGAAGCTCGCCGGCTGGGCGTTCGAGCTGGCGCGCGATCGCGTACGGCTCGAGCGGGCGCTCGAAGGGATGCGGGTCGGAAAGATTGCGGGCGCGGTCGGGACGTACGGCGGCGGCGATCCCGAGATGGAGCGCGTCGCCTGCGAACGGCTCGGGCTCGCGGTGGAGCCGGTCGCGACGCAGGTCGTTCCGCGCGACCGGCACGCGGAGCTGTTGTCCGCGCTGGCCGTGACCGCGGCGTCGCTCGAGCGCTTCGGGACCGAGATCCGCCACCTCGCCCGCACGGAGGTGCGCGAGGTCCAGGAGCCGTTCCGGTCGGGACAGAAGGGCTCTTCGGCGATGCCGCACAAGCGCAACCCGATCGTCGCCGAGCGGCTGTGCGGTCTTGCCCGCGTGGTTCGTGCCGCGTCACTCGTCGGCCTCGAGAACGTGGCGCTTTGGCACGAGCGGGACATCTCCCATTCGAGCGCCGAGCGGGTCGTCGTCCCGGATGCGTTCCTCGCGCTCGACTACATGCTCGACCGCTTCGCGTGGCTCGCCGACGGGCTCGTCGTGGACGCCGCGCGGATGCAGCGCAACCTCGATGCGTCGCACGGGCTCGTGTTCAGCCAGCGCGTGCTGCTCGCGCTCGTCTCCTCGGGGCTCACCCGCGACGAGGCGTACCGGCTCGTCCAGCGCAACGCGCTTCAGGCCTGGGACGAGGAGCGCGACTTCCGCACGCTCGTCGAGGCCGACCCGGAGATTGCCGGGCGGCTCGGCACGGAAGGCATCGCTGCGGCGTTCGACCTGGCCGACGCGCTGCGCCACATCGATGTCCTGTTCGAGCGCCTCGCAGCCCTCACGACCGAAAAGGAGAACGCGATTGTCTGAGACCGGCACCCATGTGGCGAGCGGCAAGGTCCGCGAGATCTTCGAGCTCGACGCCGAGCGTCTGCTGCTCGTGGCGAGCGACCGCATCTCGACCTTCGACGTCGTCCTCCCGACCGAGATTCCGGACAAGGGCCGCGTGCTCACCGGGCTCTCGGCGTTCTGGTTCGCGCGAACCGAGCACATCGTGGGAAACCACGTTCTGGCGATCCGCGACGACGGACGCTCGACCGAGGTGCGGAAGCTGCGGATGCTCCCGATCGAGTGCGTCGTGCGCGGCTACATCACCGGCTCCGGCTGGAAGGACTACGTCGCGACCGGCATGACTTCGGGCCACAGGCTGCCGGAGGGGCTCCAGGAGTCCGAGCAGCTCCCCCAGCCGATCTTCACCCCCGCGACGAAGGCGCAGGAGGGGCACGACGAGAACATCGGACGCGACCAGGCGGCCGTGATGATCGGCGCCGAGCTGCTCACCGAGGTGGAGCGCGTGGCGCTCGAGCTCTACCGCTTCGGCTCCGAGCACGCCGCCGAGCGCGGGATCATCCTCGCGGACACCAAGTTCGAGTTCGGCCTCGACGAGGCGAACGGGCTCGTGATCGGCGACGAGGCGCTCACGCCGGACTCCTCGCGCTTTTGGCCCGCGGACGAGTACGAACCGGGCCGCGGCCAGGCCTCCTTCGACAAGCAGTTCGTGCGCGACTACTGCGAGACGCTCGGCTGGGACAAGACGGCGCCCGGGCCGGAGCTTCCCGCCGAGGTGGTCGCCGGCACGAGGGCACGCTACGTCGAGGCGTTCGAGCGCCTGACCGAGCTCTCCTTCGACGCGTACCTCGCCGATCCGAACGGGACGCTCGCGTGAAGGCGACCGTGCTCGTCCGGCCGAAGGCAGGGATCCTCGACCCGCAGGGTGAGGCGGTCGTCACGTCGCTTCGCCACCTCGGATTCGACGTGGACGAGGCCCGGATCGGCCGCGTGATCGACCTCGAGCTGCCGGGCGGCGACTCGGGCCAGGCTCACGCCGCGCTCGAACGGATGTGCGAGCAGCTCCTCGTGAACGCTCTCATCGAGAGCTATGAGATCTCCCTGGAGGATGGCGCGTGACCGAGCTTCGCCCGCGGATCGGCGTCATCGTCTTCCCCGGCTCGAACGACGACCGCGACGCGGCCTGGGCCCTCGCCGCGCTGGGCGCGGACTCCGAGCTCGTCTGGCACGGCGACGAGGAGCTGCCCGAGCTCGACGCGGTGGTCCTCCCCGGCGGGTTTTCGTACGGTGACTACCTGCGCGCCGGGGCGATGGCACGGTTCTCGCCCGCGATGCGCGCGGTCGCCGACTTCGCCGCCGAGGGCGGACCCGTCCTCGGGATCTGCAACGGATTCCAGATCCTCTGCGAGGCCGGCCTCCTGCCAGGCGTCCTCCGTCCCAACGCGTCTCTGAGCTTCGTCTGCCGCGACGTCGCCGTGCGGGTCGAGCAGCTCGAGACACCGTTCACGTCGCGCTGCACGGAAGGCCAGCTCCTCACGATTCCGGTCAAGCACGGGGACGGCTGCTGGTTCGCTCCGCCCGAGCTCCTTGCCGAGCTCGAGTCGAGCGGCCAGATCGTCCTGCGCTACGAGCCGGACTCGAATCCGAACGGAGCCCTCGCCGACGTTGCGGGCGTCCTCAACGCCGAGCGGAACGTGATGGGGCTCATGCCGCACCCGGAGCACGCGGTCGATCCGCTCCTCGGCTCCGGCGACGGCGCGTTCATCCTCGCCTCGCTCGTCGATGCGGCCCGCACCCGCATGCTTGCCGCCGCTTGATGTCGGTCACGTAGCCCGTCGGCCGCCACCTCCTCGCTTCGCCGCCGCGTCGAACCCGAGCGCCTGCGCCAGATCCGGACGCTTGCGCAGTTCGCTTCGCAGCCGCTTCAGGTCCTCCGCCCGCAGGGTGACCGGCCCGCGCCGCGCCACACCATCGGTCGTGTACGCGAACCGGACGTAACGCTCGCCTCCTTCGCCGGCGAGGAGCTGCACGACCGAGGTGAACTCCTTGTCGCCGGACGACTGCGGTAGGTCGATCTGCTCGACAACCGTCGTCTCGCCCCATGCCGTTGTCGCCTTCGCAGTCATGTGTCCAGCGTAGGGAGAACTTCCGCGCAGAAGACGCACGAGATGTGCCGAAACACGCGCAGAACTGAAGCGAAATGCAACACTCGCGCCGTGCCGACGGGAACCATCCTCGACGCCATCGGATCGACACCGCTCGTCCGTCTCAGGCGCCTGGCGCCGGCGAACGGCGCGGAGGTCTGGGTGAAGCTCGAGTACGCGAATCCGACCGGCTCGATGAAGGACCGGATGGCGCTCGCGATGATCGAGGGCGCCGAACGCGACGGCCTGCTCGCGCCGGGAACCACGGTGATCGAGTACACGGGCGGCTCGACCGGCCCCGCGCTCGCGCTCGTCTGCGGCGCCAAGGGCTATCCGACGAAGATCGTCATCTCGGAGGCCTACAGCGACGAGCGCCACCAGCTCATGCGCGCGCTGGGCGCCGAGCTCGACGTGATTCCGGCCGTCGAGGGAAAGGGCCGCCCGACCGCGCAGGACATCGCGAACATGGTCGAGCGCGCCGCCGAGCTTCGCGCGCGAGCCGGGCACCTACGCGACCGACCAGTTCAACAGCCCGTACAGCACGCCCGGTCACCGCGCGATGCTCGGCCGCGAGCTCTGGGAGGACACCGGCGGACGAGTCACCGCGTTCACGCACGGGATCGGAACGGCCAGCTCCTTCGTCGGCGTCTCCCAGGCCCTGAAGGAGCGCAGCCCCGGCATCTACACGGTCGCGCTCGAGCCCGCCGGCTCCCCGGGTATCACCGGCGGGCCGCACGGCTCGTTCGCGATGCAGGGATGGACGGGCTTCGTTCCTCCTCACTGGGATCCGGCCGCCGCCGACGAGATCTGGCCGATCGACGACGACGAGGCGGTCGCGATGACGCTCCGGCTCGCGCGGGAGGAAGGCATCTTCGCCGGCGTCTCGACCGGCGCGAATGTGATCGGCGCGCTGCGCCTGGCCGAGCAGCTCGGGCCCGGCGCCGTCGTGGTCACGCTCGCGGTCGACTCCGGCTTCAAGTACATGACCGGCGTGCCGTACGCCGGGCTCTAGCTCGGCAACGCCCGGTACATGTGGAGGAGCGTCGGGACGAATCCCTCGCGTTCGTAGAGCCGGCGGGCGGCGTCGTTCGTCGCCACGACGTCCAGCCCGACCGTCTTCACGCCGACGCCTCGCATGTGCTCGTACGCCCGCTCCAGGAGGAGGCCGCCGACGCCCTGCCCGCGAAGGTCGGGGTTCACGAAGAAGCTGTCGATGTGGCCGATCGGGCCGGTTTCCCAGATCTCGCTCGGCTCCTGGACGAGACCGACGAGGTAGCCGACCGGACGCCCTTCGAGCTCGGCGAGGTACGCGAACGAATCGGGCTGCTGCTCGAGCCACTCGACGTAGAGGGCGGTGCCCATCCGGTTCGCCTCCTCATCACTGCGAAGCGGGACGCCCGGGATCGGGGCCGACAGCCCCCCTTGATAGCGGTGGAGCTCCCACCAGAACGCGGCGAGATCGTCGATCCGCTCGAGCCCGACACGGGTTACGGTAACGCTGTCCACGGGCGGCGAGCTAATCACGCTTCGCCCGGCTCGACGCAAATAGGGAGCGGACGAGGCTCAGAGCCAGTGGAGCGACGGAACGCCGTCGCGCCCGTCGGCGCACTGCAGGGCGTAGAGCGCCGTCCCGACGTCCCCCGTCCACAGCGAGTACCGGCCTCGGCCGTGCTCAGCGCGGCTCGCCTCGACCTGCGCCAGCGCGTGCATCGCGAAGCGCCGTGCGCGCTCGAGCCAGAGCTCGTCGCGCGTTCGCCGATGGAGCGCCAGGAACGCGCAGCCGTTCCCGGCCGTTCCGTGGCACAGCCCGCCGCCCTTGGCCAGCGGGCCCGCGCGCCAGGTGAGCTCGCCGCCCGCGAGGAGCAGGTCGCCGAACGCCTCGTCGTCAGCGGCGAGCCCGGCCAGCGACGACACCATCCCGGGGGCGCCGTGGCACCACTGCGTCCGGATCCGGCCCTTGCGCACGAACGGCTGCCCGACGACCGGCGGCCAGTTGGCGAGGTCGTCCTCGCGGAGCGCGAGCGTCGTGGCGGTCGCGACCGCGCGCCGCTCGAGCTCGGCGCGGCGCTCGCCGCCGAGCAGCCCGCCGTCCAGCGAGAGGGCGAGGACGTTCCCGGCGAACCCGTGCGCAGGTCCGACGTACTGAGAGATCTCGCCGGCGTAGTCCTGCGTCCAGAGATCGCAGCCGAACTCCTCGAACGGAAGCCAGCGCGACCACAGCACCTCCGCGCTCGCCAGCCACGCGTTCGCCCAGCGGCTCTCGCCCGTCTGGGACAGCAGCGCCTGCGCGACCAGCATCGTCCCCGGGGCACCGAGGAGCAGCTCGTTCGACTCGTTCCCGGCGTTCTCGCGCACCGCGCGCTCGATCGCGTCCGCGCGCGCGGGGTTAGGCGCGAGCTGCTGGGCGGCGAAGAGGATCCCGGCCTCGCCAAGGAGGTAGCCCGGCACAACGCCCGGCCAGTCCGGCTCGGCCAGATAGCGCTCGTGCAGCCCCTCGGCGGTTTCCGTCAGGTCGTGCCCGAGCTGGTGGAGCGCCCAGACGACCCCGGCGGCGCCCATGTAGATGCCGGTACGTGAGGAGTCATCGTCGTCGGCGTCGTCGGGATGCTCCGGCCAGAAGCCGTCGGGCTGCTGCGCCGCCACCGCGTCTGCGGCGATCGCCGCGGCCGCATCCCGCACCCGGCTCTCGTCCCAGGCCTCGTCGACGAGCGGCTCGTGGCTTTCGGACGAGAACAGCACGGTTGGAACCTATCGGTCGCCCGCGAGTCGGGTAGGTTCCCGCGGTCGTGACCGACTTCCTCTTCTTCGGCGACACCCAGCGCTCGCCCGCGATGCGCCACGAGCTGCCGGTCACGATCGGAGATCCGTTCCTGCTGGCCGTCGTCGACGGACGGCTGCACGTCGCGGTGAACGGCCTCGAGCGCGCCCGGGTTGCGGCCGCCGCGCCCGACGCTGTGCTCCACAACATCGTCGAGCTCGGCTTCTACGACCTGCTGAAGAGCGGCCTGAGCCACCACGAGATCGACGTGGAGCTGGCCTCGCGCGCCGCCGCGGCCATGGGGATCCGCGAGGCGGTCGCCGACCCGGAGATGCCCGTCGCGGTCGCCGACCGGCTGCGGGCCGACGGCATCGTCATCCATCCGGATCACGCGGCGATCGCGGCGCGGCGCCGCGCGAAGTCGGCTGCCGAGCTGGCCGGCATGCGCCGGGCGCAGGTCGCGGCCGAGGCCGGAATGGCCGCAGCCGCCGCGCTTCTCCGCGAGGCGGAGATCGACGGCGATCGCCTCATGCACGGCGGCGAGCCCCTCACCGCCGAGACGGTCCGGGCCGCGCTGCGCGACGCCTGCCGGGAGCACGGTGCGCCCGCGCCGCCGGACGTCATCGTCGCCTCTGCCTGGCAGGGACACGGCCATGAGCCCGGCTCGGGGCCGTTGCCCGCGAACATGCCGATCGTGATCGACCTCTGGCCGCGCGACGAGGCGTCGGGCGGCTGGGCGGACATGACCCGGACGTTCGTCGTCGGCGACGTGAGCGACGAGGTGCGGACGCGGGAAGGCCTCGTCCGCACGGCGCTCGAGCGGGCGCGCGAGGCCGTCCGCCCCGGGATCACCGGGCGCGAGCTGCACGCCCTCGCGTGCGACGTGTTCGAGGGCGCGGGTCACCGCACGCAGCGGACCGGCCCGGGCGAGGATCCCGACGAGGGCTTCCAGTTCTCGCTAGGCCACGGCGTCGGCCTCGCCGTCCATGAGGATCCGGCCCTCGGCCAGACCGGCCACGACGAGCTCGTCGCGGGCGACGTGATCGCGATCGAGCCCGGGCTGTGGCAGCACGAGATCGGCGAGGTGCGCCTCGAGGATCTCCTCCTCGTCACCGAGGCCGGCAGCGAGACGCTGACGCGCTATCCGTACGAGCTCGAGCCCTAGCGAACAGAGAGGGGGCGGCCGGTCCGGCCGCCCCCTCGATACCTGCGTCGCGAGTTACGGAACGAAGGTGCCCTGAGAGCCGGCCGGAGCCGGAATGTGGAAGTGGCCGGGAACCTTCTTGCCCGGCACACCGTTCACGGTCTCCGTCGAGTACGCGTACGTGAGCATCGCGAACCCGATCAGGTCGGCGTTGATCTTGAGGGCATGGTCGTTGTTGTTTGCGTACGTGTCGCAGGCCTGGTGGTAGCACGGGTCGAACTGTGCGCCCGCGGTCCCGCCCCAGATCCCCGCCTGCTCGGCGGTCTTGACACCCTCCGCGCCGGTGAAGAGCCCGCCGGCGGGGATGTCGTTGAGGATGAACGCCTGGTAGTCGCTGCGTCCGTCGAACGCGGCGTCGTCGTACGGCTGATGCTTGAGCGTGTAGAACGACTCGAACAGATCCTCGATCTGAACCGAGCCGGCCGGAACCGCGACCGGAGCCACGAAGCTCGACTGATCCGCGTCCTGGGTCATGAAGATGTAGTTCGGCGACCCGATCATGTCGAAGTTGAGGTAGAGCGCGATCCGGTCCTTCTCCGCCTGGCTCAGGCCGTTGACGTAGTTGGTCGAGCCGATGAGCCCGCTCTCCTCCGCGCCCCACCACGCGAAGCGAAGCGTGTTCTGCGGCTTGTGGTTGGCGAGCTGCTCGGCAACCTCGAGGATCGCGGCGCTGCCGGATCCGTTGTCGTTGATGCCCGGTCCGTCGAACACCGAGTCGAGGTGCGCGCCGGCCATCACGACGTTGTTTTGGTTCTTGCCCTTCTTCTCCGCGATCACGTTGTAGGTCGGGAGCGTCTGGCGGAGCGTGTTCGCGAAGATGTGCATCCGGAGGCCGGGCGTGCCGGCCAACGTCGCGCCGAGGGCGTAGGTGGTACCGAGCACCGGGATGCCGCTCGTGTTGTTCGCCGTGAGCGTGACGGCCGGGATGTTGTTGCGATCCGGAGCCGCAGTGTTGCCCTGGTTGAAGATCACGATCCCGATGGCGCCTGCGGCGGCGGCGTTCTCCGCCTTCAGCTCGAAGGTGCAGGTGCCCCGCTGGAGCAACGCGATGTTCCCCGCAGGGAAGCCCGCGTAGTCGGCAGCCTCGCAGCCGCTGGTCGACGTGTTGCCGATCCCGAGCTGCAGGTCGACCGGTGTGACCGCGGCGGTGACGTCACCGGGGTCGGTCTGGGTGATCGCCCCGAAGTCGGTGCCCTCGATGTATGTAATCGAGCCGGGCGCGGTCTGCTGCAGCGTCGACGGGCCGATTTCCTCGTAGGCGAGGTAGTCGAACGCCATGACCTGCGGCTTGTAGCCGGCGTGCTTCAGGGTCTTGACCACGTAGCCGACCGACTTGTTGAAGCCGGCGAACCCTGAGAAGCGGTTCCCGTCGTTGTGATCGGCGATCCGCTGGAGCGCCCACTGGTGCTCTCGCACCTCGCTGAGCCGGACGCACTGGAGGATCTTCCGATACGTGTTGTTGTCGCGCGAGTCGCAGCTCTTGTGCTTGTTGCCGTGGCCGTGACCGTGACCGTGACCGTGGCCGTGGCCCGACGTCGCCGCCGCGTTGCTCGCAGGCACCATCGCCGCCACTGCGAACGCGACGAGTGCCAGCCACCGGACGCGTCTGCGCCCGAGCGTTTTTCCGAATCCCGACATGTTCTCCCCTTTGCCGATGGCTTGATGGACGCCGTGTCATCAGCCGCCCAGCCGCATGCGGGGACCATACTTCGCCCGCTCGAAAACAGCCATCGGCCGGACGATCAGGAGGTCGCGGCGCCGGGAACTGCTTCCGCGGAAGCTAGACGCCGCGCTCGATCAGCTCGACCCTGTAGCCGTCCGGGTCGCCGACGAAGCACAGCCGGGAACCGCCCTCGCGGACGGTGTACGGCGGGCGCTCGGGCTCGATGCCCTGCTCAGCGAGCGCGCCGAGCGTCGCGTCGAGATCGTCCACCGCCACGGCGATGTGGCCGTAGCCCGTGCCCACGTCGTAGCCGCCGTCGGGAAACTCGAAGTTGTAGGTCAACTCGAGCCGGTCGCCGTCGCCGGGGAGGCCCATGAAGACGTTGATCGCCTCCTCGCGGATCGGCATCCGGCGGCGCTCCTCGAAGCCGAGCGCCTCGTAGAACGCGACCGAGCGGTCGACGTCGGTGATGCGGTAACAGGTGTGGATGAGCTCCATGCGGCTGAGCATAAAGAACGAGGGCCCCGGCGCTTGCCGGGGCCCTCTCAGTACTACGTGACGGTCGTCGTTACTTGAACCTGACGACCACCGAGTGGACCGAGCCGTCCTTCAGCTGCACAACCAGCATCCGGCACGTGCCCTTCCAGCTCTTGTCTGTCTCCCATTCGATGGAGTACTGCTTCTTCTTCTTGTCGTACTTCAGCGAGCCGAAGTCCTCGCCCGCCTGCCTGGCCAGCATCTTCCGCTTCAAGCGCTTGGCCTTCCCGCAACCTGGCGAGGGCGTGTAATCGGAGCAGTTCACCTTCAGCGAGTACGGGGAGCCGACCACGAGGATGCTCAGTCCGCGGTCGCCGCCCAGAGAGAAGACGACGTTGATGTCAGCGCCGGCCTTCTGCTCGACGTACTTGCCCGGCTTCGCATCGAGCGGATCCTCGAAGCCGTCGAACGGCCAGAACACGTTGTAGGTCCGGTTCACCGTGGTGGTGTTTCCGGCCTTGTCCGTCCCGGTGACCGTGAAGGTCTTCGGGCCGACCGTGCTCGTGTTGATGTACGCGCCGTTTGCCACCGTGCCGACGCAGGACAAGAGTCCGGACTCTGCGTCAGAGCAGAGGTAGGACGCCTTGACCAGCTGGCCGAGCGTGTAGGTGGCCGTTGCCGCCGGCGGAGTCGTGACCGCCACCGTCGGAGCGGTGGAGTCCACCGTGAACGTGATGGTCTGATCGGCCTCCACGTTTCCGGCGTTGTCCGTCGAGCGGAACACGAGCGTGTGCGGACCGTTCGCCGTGACCTGGAACGCACCCGCGTACACCGACCAATCGGCTGCACCGTCGAGCTTGTACTCCGTGGACGCGATGCCCGAACCGCCGCCGCCGATGTTGTCGTCGGCGATGAGGGTCACGAACGGAGCGCGGTAGAAGCCGTTCTGAGGCGCCGGCGACAGCGTTGCCGTCGTCTCCGGTGCATCGGTGTCGATCGCGAAGGTCGCCGACTGGACGCCGGACGTGTTCCCGGCGATGTCGACGGAGAACCACTTCACCATCGTGGTGTGGTTGAAGGTGAAGATCTCACCCGGACGCCGCGGACCCTGCGCCTCCCACTTCGGGGAGCCGAGGTCCGGCGTCGTGCCGTCGAGCGTGTAGTAGATGACCGACGGCTCGTTGCCCCACTTGAACGTCGCGCTGATCGGCGACTGGGACGCCATCGGGCCGCCCTCGGGCTGCGTGATCATCGAGGACGTCGGAGCGACGTGATCGTTCTGGTACGCGAGAGCCGCGTCGAGCAGGCCGTAGTGGCCGTTCGCGAACTCCATGCCCTCCCACTGGCCCTCGACGGCGAAGCTCGGCATGAAGCCGACGCCGACGGTCGAGCCGGTGGAGGTGCCGTTCGTGACCAGCTGCGTGTTGGCCACGTGCGGCAGGAGCAGCGGTGCATCGAGGGTGATGTTCGTCGCCGGGCTGGCGGGGTTCGGAGTCACGATGGCCATGATCGTCCGGACCTCGAGGTTCTTCCCGACGTCGATCCTGATCTCGTTCCCAACCGTCATGCCCGCAGTCGTTGAAGCGCGGATCGCGCCAACTCCCGCCGCGGTCGCGATGTTGAGCAGCGGCAAGGCCGTGCGGTCAGCGCCTACCTCGAAGCTGTAGGCGATGATGCCCTTGCGGTAGAAGTAGTCGTCCGCCGAGTTCCCTGCGGCCGAGTAGAGCACGTCGGCCACCGGGCCGGTCCGCTGCGGGTCGATGACGGTGCCGCGGAACTCCTTGATCCGCTTCAGCGTCGTGTCGGCAGCAGCCCAGAAGTAGCCCTCGATCCCGATGTTCGGTGCGGGCGCCGTCACGCGGCCGGGTCCGACGTAGGACGCCGGCGACCACATGAAGTAGCCACCCGAGCTGTGGGTGTTCATCGAGAACTTGATGTTGTCGAAGGTGTCCACAACCCAGTGCGAGTTCCTCGTCTCCATCTCAGAAACCTCAGACGGGCCGGAGTAGACCTCGCTCGTACAGCTGGTCGAGGCCCCGAAGTAGCCGTCGAAGAGCGAGTACTCGGAGTTGTTGCGGTTCAGGTCGGTGCCCCAACCGTTGCGGCCCGAAGGCATCGCGTTCGTCGTCCCCGGCGCGCAGTAGTTCGGGGCGTTCTTCCGCTGGCTGGCGAAGTCGTAGAACGACAGGTGCGCGCCGTCCGGGTTCACAGACGGGACGATGAAGATGTCGAGGTTGTCGACGAAGTCCTTCGTCTCGGCATCGGTTGCGTAGTTCTTCGTCAACCGCATCGCCAGCTCGTAGCACGTGAGCGGGGTGACCCACTCGCGAGCGTGCTCCTGGCAGTAGATGTAGATACCCGTCTTCGACCCGTCACGGTGCTTGCCGATCCGGAGGACCTTCATCCGGAACGGACCGCGCTGGACGGAGGCCGGCGCGTTGAGGAAGTCGGACAGGTTGACGAGCGCGTGGGGAGCCACGACGCCCGCACCGGCGTTCGACGCCCACGTCTCGGCGGACATCTGCGCCGACGCCGCAGGGCTGGCGTTGATCGCCGCAACGATCTGAGCAGCCGTGCTGGTCGGCGTACCGTTCGAGTCGGTGGCCAGCGAGACGATGACGTCCTGCTGTCCCAGGATGTTCGGGACGACCGTGACCGACAGCGGTGCGTCGGCCGCGCCCGGATCCACGAACTGCGCCCGGGTAGCGTTGCCGCCGTTCTGGCCGAACTTCGTCGCCGTCAGGACGACCGTGCTCGGCTGTGCCGCTGTCGCAGGGGCCGAGCCGATGTTGGTCGCTCCGTGGAGGACGAGCGCACCCGACGCATGTGCGAACGAGAGCGGCGACGTGAGATTCACGTTCGGGGCGGCCGCCGGGTTCGGAGTCACGAGCGACGCCACCGTGCGGAGCTCCCTGTTTGCGCCGGTGTCGATCAGCAGCACGGTGCCGGCGACGATGCCAGTCGTGCTAGCCACGCGGATGCTGGTATCGCCCGCCGCCGCGCCCGAGGGCACGACTGCCACGCCGCTCGCATGCGCAAGCGTGAGCGGAGCGGTCAGAAGCACGTTCACCGCCGGTGCGGCCGGATTCGGCGTCACGATCGAGGCGATCGTCGCCGTCTCTTGATTCGCACCGGTGTCGATCACGATCGACATCCCGGCCGTGAACAGCGTCGTCGACGACAGCCGGATGCCCGTCGCCCCAGCGGCCGCAGCCGCGTTGAGGGTCGAGCCGGGGCTGATCGTCGTCGCGGTGTTGGCCATGATCGCGGCCGACTTGCGCTGGTAGCCCGAAGTCAGGTTCGGCAGCGAGATGAGCTGCGAGATGTTCGGGTACTCAGTCGCGATCGTCTCGAACGCGTTGTAGACCTCGGTCGGATCCATGTAGTGGTCGAAGAAGTGACTCTGGAATCCGATCGGGAACGGCTCGCCCTGCGGGTTGCCGGTGATGAACTCCGTGACCGGAGCCACGACCGGCGGCTCACCTGGCGTGCTCGTCGCGACGCGCACCGTCTTCGGGATCGGAGTCGTCGAGCCGACAGCACCGATCCGGATCGTCACGCGGTGGTACAGGTACGAGTCCGGGGTCGGGTCGCCGTCGATGTAGCGGCTCATGTTCGTCGCGGTGCCGTAGACGCCGTCTTCGGCCGCCCACGACATGGCCAGCGTCGGGCCGGAGGTGCCGGTCCCGTTCGTGGCCGCGTCGAAGGCCTCGACCGAGATGAACCGGCCGCCGTAGTTTTGGAAGTAGTCGACGCGCTGAATCGTCACCTCGGGCGCGGCATTTGCGAAGACGATCGAGCGGAGCCCAAACTTCTGGACGCTCGAGGTCGTGCCGTTTTCAGCTGCCCTCTGGGCGGCGTTCGACGCGTCGATTGCCGCCTGGCGCTCGGACATCCGAGCGAGGTAGTCGTCGTAATTCTGAACCGTGGGGCCGATCTCGTAGCCCAGGTCGGCGAGAGCCTGGATCTCCTCGTCGGTGCCCATGAACTGCGTGGTCAGCGTGCCGTCCTCGTTGTGACGGACGTACTCGGCAACGTCCCCGCCGAGCGCTACGAGAGCGTCGAGAGCGCTCCGGTTCGGAACGTTCACCTCGACCAGGCTCTCTTGCTCCACTCCATTTTCGTCTGTGATCGCCGCTGCGCCTCCTGTCAGCGCGAGCGAAACGACCATGACGAGAGCCGACAGGACCACAAGGCCCCGGAAGCTCCCCAATCGTCTCCGCATTCCCCTCTCCTCTCCTGGTGGGACGGGCAATGAGAACAGGTTTTCCGGCTGTTTACAAGCAGATCAGCCGAGTTGCAATGCGCAATAGTTTCCTGTAGTCGTCGCCGTCAGGGCTGTTGCGGCGTCGCAACCGCCTCGCGCGCACGCGAGAGACGGAAGGCTCCGGAACCGAGCGCGACGCCTCCCAGGATCAGCGCGAGGCCGAGAATCGCGTTCAGCGGGAACGGCTCGTTCAGGATGGTCACGCCGTAGGCCACGGCGAACGGCGGGATGAGATACGTCACGAGCGCGGTTCGCGAAGCCCCGTAGGCGAGCAGCATCCTGAAGAACAGGAGCAGCGCGAACGCCGTGCCGACGATCCCGAGCACCGCGACCGAGGCGAGCGCTTTCGCGCTCGGCGTCTGCTCCGGAAGCTGGAACACGGCCAACGGGGCGAGGATGAAAAAGCCGGCGATCGAGGAGCCCGTGACGAGCACGAGCGGCTTCGTCGTTGTGTAGTGCGACTGGGTGAAGAGGTTCGCGGACGCATACGAGAACGAGGCGAACACGACCGCGAGCGTGCCGGCGGCCGCCCACCAGCCGCCCTCCGGATGAAGACCGGCCAGTACTGCGACGCCGAGGAAGCCGAGGATGATCCCGACCAGGCGCAGGCCGGCGACCTTCTCGCTCGGCCGGAACTTGATCGCCAGGAGCGCTACGAAGATCGGCACGGGCGCGTTCGCGATCCCGGCGATCGAGGAGGTCACGTGCAGCTCGCCCCACGCGATGAGCGTGAACGGCAGCGCCGTGTTGACGACGCCGAGCACGACGAGCCCCCACCCGGCGGCGCGGAGGTCGGCGATCGCGCCGCGGCCGCCCTGCTGGATGATCAGGATCGGAAGCAGGACGAGCGAGGCGAGCAGCAGCCGGAGCGCCATGAGCGGGATCGGGTCGATCTCGTCCACCGCGACGCTGATGAACATGTACGACGCTCCCCAGATCGCGGCCACGAAGACGAGCAACGGGAGGTAGCCGCGGGCCATCGCCGCACGCTAGCCGCTCGGCGGAGCGTCGCGCCGACGACACGGCTAACCTACGAGCCTTGAGCCCGGTCGCGGAGCAACCACTCCACCGCGCGCTCGGTCTGACGGACGGGGAACTGGATCGAATCTGCGTTCTGCTCGAACGTGAGCCGAACGACTTCGAGCTTGCGGTGTTCTCGCTCCTCTGGTCGGAGCACTGCGGTTACAAGCATTCGGCGCTCCTTCTGCGCCGTTTTCCGACCGAGGGCGCGGCCGTGCTCCAGGGCCCCGGCGAGAACGCCGGCGTCGTCTCGGTCGGTGACGGCCAGGCGGTCGCATTCAAGGTGGAAAGCCACAATCACCCGTCTGCGGTCGAGCCGTTCCAGGGCGCTGCGACGGGCGTGGGCGGGATCCTGCGGGACATCATCGCCATGGGCGCGCGGCCGGTTGCGCTGCTCGACGGCCTCCGCTTCAGCGACCCGGGATTCGCGTTCTCGCGGGCCGTCGCGGGGATCGGCCACTACGGGAACTGCGTCGGCGTTCCGACGGTCGGCGGCGAGGCGGTCTTCGACGAGGTCTACGCGGCCAACCCGCTCGTGAACGCGATGTGCGTCGGGGTTCTCCCGGCGGAGCGCGTCCTCGCCTCTCGTGCCCGAGGCACCGGGAACCTGATCGTCCTCTACGGCGCCACGACCGGTCGCGACGGCATCGGCGGCGCGAGCGTGCTGGCGAGCCAGGAGCTCTCCGACGCGGACGAGGACAAGCGCCCGACCGTGCAGATCGGCGATCCGTTCACCGGCAAGAAGCTGATCGAGCTCTCGCTCGCACTGGTCGAGAGCGGGCTCTGCGTGTCGCTCCAGGATCTCGGCGCGGCCGGGCTCGCCTCGTCGCTCGCCGAGATGGCCGCGCGCGGCGGCGCCGGCGTGGACGTCCACCTCGACCGCGTGCCCCAGCGCGAGACCGCGATGGATCCGGTCGAGATCATGATTTCCGAGAGCCAGGAGCGGATGGTCGCCGTGGTCGAGCCCGAGCGGCTCGGTGAGGTCGAGGCGCTCTGCACGCGCTGGGAGCTCGCATGCACCGTGATCGGCGAGGTCACCGATTCCGGGGAGCTCGCCTGCTTCCACGACGGCGAGGAGGTCGGCCGGATTCCGGCGCGGTTCCTCACCGACGAGGCGCCGCGTTACCCGCTCGAGACCGAGGCGCGCGAACTCGCCGCGCCCGTAGAGATCGCGCCCGCACAGGCCGAGCCCGCCCAGCTCCTCGAGCTGCTCGGCGCGCCGAACATCCGCAGCCGCCGCCGCGTGTTCGAGCGCTACGACCACCTCGTCGGGTCGCGCACGGTTCGCCGTCCGGGGCTCGATGGGGCGGTGCTCCGGCTGCGTCCCTCGATGCGCGGGCTCGCCGTGTCGCTCGACGGGCCGGGCCGCGCAGCCGGGCTCGATCCGCGCACGGCTGGGATGACCGCGGTGCTCGAGTCGGCGCGCAACGTCGCCTGTGCCGGCGGGACGCCACTTGCGATCACCAACTGCCTGAACTTCGGCAATCCGGAAAAACCGGACGTCGCCTGGGAGCTGACCGAGGCGATCGAGGGCATGGCGCTCGCCTGCGAGGCGCTCGGAGTGCCGGTTGTCTCCGGGAACGTGTCGCTCTACAACGAGACCGACGGACGCGCGATCGATCCCACTCCTGTGGTCGGGTGCGTCGGCACGGTCGAGGACGTGCGGACGATTCCGTCGCGCTGGCAGGAAGGCGACGTCGTGCTGCTCGCCGGGGACGCCCCGGTCGCCCTCGACGGGTCCGAGTTCCAGGCGCGCTTCCTCGGCGGCGTCGCGGGATGCCCGCCGCGGCCCGACCTCGACGCGGAGGCGGCGCTCGTCCGGTTCCTCTCCGCGAACGCCTCGGTGCTGACGAGCGCGCACGACGCCGCCGACGGCGGTCTTGCCGTCGCGCTCGCCGAGCTCGCGATCTGGTCGAAGATCGGCGCCGAGCTCGAGCTGGCCGATGACACGGTCACCTGGTTCGGCGAGGGCGGCGGCCGCGTCGTTGTCAGCTGCCGGCCCAAGGACGTGGCGCGGCTCGACGGCGTCGCGCTCCGGCAGATCGGCACGGTCGGCGGCGACTCCATCCTCGGGATCGCGCTCGACGAGCTCGCCGCCGCCCACGAGCACGGAACGGGCGCCTAGCCATGTGCGGCATCCTCGGCATCCACGCGCCCGACCGGGACGTCGCGCGCCTCGCGTACTTCGGGCTCTTCGCGCTCCAGCACCGCGGCCAGGAATCGGCCGGCATCGCGGTCTCGGACAACGGCCGGCTGACGGCGATGCGCGACATGGGGCTCGTGTCCCAGGTCTTCTCCGAGGAGAGCCTCCAGGGCCTGCGCGGCCAGGCGGCGATCGCGCACTGCCGCTACTCGACGACGGGCTCGGTCAACTGGACGAACGCCCAGCCGGTCGTGCAGCGCGGCCCGGCGCGCACGGTCGCGCTCGGCCACAACGGGAACCTCGTGAACACGACCGCCCTCCGCGACGAGCTCGACGCGATGGGCGTGAAGCTGAAGACGACCTCCGACACCGAGGTGATCGCCGCGTTCCTCGCGCACGACGAGCGGCCGCTCGAGGAGGCGGTCGCCGCGACGATGCAGAAGCTCGAGGGCGCCTACGCGACGGTCGTCCTCTCGGAGGGAAAGCTGCTCGGCTTCCGCGACCCGCAGGGGATCCGCCCGCTCGTCGTCGGCCGGCTCGACGACGACCTCGTGATCGCGTCCGAGACCTGCGCCCTCGACCTGCTCGGCGCCGAGTTCGAGCGCGAGGTCGGCCAGGGTGAGCTCGTCGTCTGCGACGAGAACGGGCTGCGCGGTATCCAGGTCGTCCCCGAGGACAAGGGCGGCGCGCTCTGCATCTTCGAGTTCATCTACTTCGGCCGGCCCGACTCCAAGTTCCGCGGCGTGGAGCTGCACGGCGCGCGGGTGCGCATGGGCGAACGGCTCGCCGAGGAGGCGCCGGTCGCCGCGGACATCGTCATCCCGATCCCGGACTCGGGCACGCCGGCCGCGATCGGCTTCGCCCGCGCGAGCGGCATTCCGTTCAACGAGGGCCTGATCAAGAACCGCTACGTCGGCCGCACGTTCATCCAGCCGGACCAGGCGCTGCGCGAGCACGGGATCAAGACGAAGTTCAACCCGCTCGCCGAGGTAGCCGGCAAGCGCGTGGTCGTCGTGGACGACTCGATCGTGCGCGGCACGACCACCCGCAAGATCGTCTCGATGCTCTTCGAGGAGGGCGCCGAGGAGGTGCACGTGCGCGTCTCGTCGCCGCCGATCATCTCGCCGTGCTTCTACGGAATCGACATGGCGACCGAGGAGGAGCTGATCGCGGGCAACCGGTCGGTCGAGGAGGTGCGCGAGCAGATCGGCGCCACCTCGCTCGCCTATCTGTCGCTCGACGGGCTCCAGGCCGCCACGCGCCGGCCCGAGGCGACGTTCTGCCGCGCCTGCCTCACGCGCAAGTACCCGACCGCGGTGCCCGACGACCGCACGCTCGCCAAGCACCGCTTCGAGCCGACGCGCCTGTGATCGCCGTCTCGCGCCTCCAGGTCGCGCCCGTGAAAGGGCTCGGGCTGCATTTCCCGTCGGAGATCGACGTGGCGGACGACGGTGTTCTCGGCGACCGCCGGTTCTACCTGGTCGATGAGGACGGACGGCTGTTCAGCGGCATCGACCACGGGCCGCTCGTCCAGGTGGTCGCGGAGTCGGACCCGGCGGGGTCGCGGTTGTCGCTGACCTTCCCGGACGGCCGCGTGGTGGAGGCCGAGGTCGCGCTCGGCGACGAGAAGGTGACGGCGTTTTGGGATCGTCCGGTCCGCGGCCGCTGGGTCGAGGGGCCGTGGAGCGACGCGCTCTCCGACTACGCCGGCAAGTTCCTCCGCCTCGTCCGCGTGGACGATGAGCGAACCGGCTACGACTCGAGCCCGGTGACGATCCTCGGTGACGCCTCGGTGGCCGAGCTGGGCCGGGCAGGCCGGGTTGAACGGCGACTTCGACGCGCGGCGCTTCCGGATGCTCGTCGCCTTGTCCGGCACGAAGGCGCACGAGGAGGACGAGTGGATCGGCCGGCCCGTGCGGATCGGCGAGGTGCTCCTCCGGGTGGTCAAGCAGACCGCGCGCTGCGCGACGACGACGTACAACCCCGACTCGGGCAGCCGCGACTTCGACACGCTGCGCGCGATCAAGGACTACCGCGGCGTCCGCGACGGCAAGAGCATCGACTTCGGCGTGCTCGCCGAGGTCGTGGAGCCGGGGCGGATCCGCGTCGGCGATCCCGTCGAGCCCCTGTAGCCGCCCTAGGCGCGCGCCGGACCTGGCTGCGTCCAGGAGTCCGGAGGGAATCGGTATCCCAGCGCGTGTTGAGATGCACACGCGCGCGCCCACCCAGGGTGGGGAGTGAACCGCGGAGCACGGCGCAAACGCTATCGAGGAAATGCGCGCGTGTCTGGCACGAAACCGTGCCGATTCTGTGCCGAGTTGTGAACAGGCGGGCCGCGCCCGAAGCGCCGCGAACTACGACCCGCCGACGTCGAGGATGATCGTCCGCAGGTCGGTCATGTCCTCGAGCGCATGGCGCCCGCCGACTCGGCCCCAGCCGGTCCTCGTTCCCGCCGCGCCGCCGAACGGCTGCAGCGTCTCCCAGTACATGGTCGAGTCGTTCACGACCACGCTTCCGACCCGCAGCTCGGTCGCGAAGCGGAACGCCCGCTGGAGGTCGCGCGTGTACACCGCCGCCTGCAGCCCGAGGTGCGAGTCGTTCGCCACTGCCAGCGCATCGTCGTCGCCGTCCACGGAGATCAGCGGCACGATCGGCCCGAAGGTTTCGTCGCGGTTCACCAGCGTGTCGCGCCCCACGTTCGCGACCACGGTCGGCTGGTAGTAGAGCCGCGTCGGATGCCCGTCCTCCCGCGCTCCGCCAACGACGACCTCGGCGCCCTTCGCGACCGCGTCGGAGACGTGCGCGTCCATCTTCTGCGCGGTCGGCTCGTTCTGCATCGGCCCGACCAAGGTGGCGTCGTCGAACGGATCGCCGAGGATCCAGCCCTCCGCCTCGCGGACGACCGCCGCCTGGAACTCCTCGTACACCGACGCAGTCGACGAGCACCCGCTCGGTCGCGGCGCACACCTGGCCGGCGCAGTAGAACGCCCCGTAGACGGCGCCCTTCGCGGCCAGCTCGAGATCCGCGTCCGCGCACACGACGACGGGCCCGTTGCCCGATGCCTCGATCAGCGTCCGCTTCAGCCCGGCTGCGCGGACGATTTTCTCGCCGGTCGTGTGGGAGCCGACGAACGCGATCCCGTTCACGTTGTCGTCGGTGACGAGCCATTCGCCCACGTCGCCGCCGCCGTAGATCACGTTCACGACGCCGTCGGGGAGCCCCGCGTCGGCCATCGTCTGCATGAAGTCGGCCATCGCGATCGGCGTCCACTCGGACGGCTTCACCACGAACGTGTTGCCGACCGCGATCCCCGGCGCAACCAGCTCCGCCGGGATCATCCCCGGGAAGTTCCAGGGCGTAATGGCGGCATAGACCCCGTTGGGAACCCGGATCGTGAACATCCGCTTGGCCGCGTCCTGGGTCGGGATGACCGACGACTCGAGCCGCTTCGCGTCCTCGGCCGACGAGCGGAAGTTGTCCGCCATCTCGTGGATGTCGTCGAGCGCCTCGGCCTTGTACGGCTTGCCGTTCTCGAGCGTGAGCGACCGGGCCAGCTCCTCCTTGCGCTCCTCGAGCAGGTCGCCGATCCGGTGCATGACCTCGGCGCGGTCGAACACCGAGAGCGCCGCCCACGCGGGCTGTGCCTCAGCGGCCGCGCCGGTTGCCCGCGCCACATCCTCGGGACTCGCGTTCGGCGCCTCGGCCAGCGTCTCGCCGGTCACCGGGGACACGACCGCGCGCGCATTCTCGCCGGTCGCGTCGACCCAGTCTCCCGCGACGAAGTTCTGCAGGGTCCGGGTCACGAGGGGTTCAGGACGAAGCGGTCATACGCCTCGTCGAGCACCTGGCGGAACACGCCCATGAACTCGTCCAGCTCGGCCCGGCCGGCGATCAGCGGCGGGGAGAACTGCGCCGCCGTCTCGGCCCGGTCGTCGACGCGCATGTAGACGCCGAGCTCCCTGGCGCGCGGAACGAAGAACTGCTTGATCAGCACGTCGCGCTCGGCCGGGGTGAAGGTCGCCTTCGTCTCCTTGTCCTTCACGAGCTCGAAGGAGTAGAAGGCGCCGTCGCCGCGCAGGTCGCCGACCATCGGATGCTCCTCGGCGAGCTTGCCGAAGGTCGCTTGATACTCCGGCGTCATCCGCTGGACGTGGCCGATCATGTCCTCGCGCTCCATGATCTCGAGGTTTGCGAGGGCGATCGCGCACGACACGGGATGGCCGCCGAACGTGATCCCGTGGACGAACATCGCGGACGGCTCGGCGAAGAACGGCTCGATGACTCGCTCGTTTGCAACCAGGGCGCCGAGCGGCGCGTACGCTGAGGTGAGCCCCTTCGCCAGGGTCATCATGTCCGGCTTGATCCCGTAGCGGGTCGAGCCGAACCAGTCGCCGACACGCCCGAAGCCGCAGATGACCTCGTCGGCCACGAGCAGGACACCGTGCTCGTCGCATATTTCGCGGACGCGATCGAAATAACCCGCCGGCGGGACGATCGAGCCGGCCGAGTTCTGGACGGGCTCGAGGATGACCGCGGCCACGGTGGTCGCGTCCTCGTTGCGGATGATGTCGTCGATCTCGTCCGCGCACTGGAGCGTGCAGGCCGAGTTCTCGGCGCAGTACGGGCAGCGGTAGCGGTACGGCATCGGCGCGCGCAGGCAGCCGGGCAGCAGCGGCTCGAACTGGGCGCGAAGCGCCGGGCTTCCGTTGACCGAGATCGCGCCCATCGTGGTGCCGTGGTAGGCGCTGCGGCGGGTGATGTACTTGAACCGCGTCGGCTCGCCGCGCAGCCGGTGGTACTGGCGCGCGACCTTCAGCGCCGACTCGATCGCCTCCGAGCCGCCCGAGCAGAAGAAGACGCGGCCGACGTCGATGGGAACGAGCTCCGCGACCTTGTCCGCCAGGTCGAGGGACGGCTGCGTCGCGAATCCGACCCAGTTCGTGAAGAACGGAAGACGCTCGAGCTGGGCGCGTGCGGCCTCGGCGATCTCCGGCCAGGGACCGTAGCCGATGTTCACGCAGTAGAGCGCCGCGAGCGCGTCGAGGTACTTGTTGCCCTCGGAATCCCAGATGTAGCAGCCCTCGCCGCGGTCGATGACGATCGGGCTCGCGGCCGCGCCGGCCGGGGTGAAATGGCGCCAGAGACGGTCAGACGACACGGCCATGCCGCGCATCATGCCGCGTTCGATGCACGCGTGCTACTCGGAGACGTTCCGCATTTTTGCGAGGCCGCGGGAGATGAGGTACGCGGCGGTCGCAATGCCGGCGAAGCTGACCCAGTTGCTGGCGACGGTCGTCTTGTCGTCCACGATCACGACGAGCCCGACCACGATGAGCGCGAGGATGTAGACGATCAGCTCGGGGTTCACCGACGGAATGGGCGGAGCGCCGGAGCCGTAGTACGGCTGCTGCTGCGGAGGAGGCGGGGGTGGCGTTGACATGCCCGCAGGTTCGCGCCCGTGCGGGCGTTTCCTCCCGGCGGGCTACGATGCCGACCCGGTGCCGAGCTACGAGGATTCGGGCGTCTCGCTCGCCGCGGCGGACGCCGTGGTCGAGCGGCTGCGCGCTGCGGCCGACTCGACGCGGACACCCTCGGTCGTCACCGGGCTGGGCGGCTTCGCCGGGCTCTTCGCGCTCGACGACGAGCGGCTGCTGGCGGCCTCGACCGACGGTGTCGGGACAAAGCTCGTGCTGGCGCGCCGGCCGGCCGCCTCCGCGACGCGGGCCGCGACCTCGCCGCGCACTGCGTGAACGATGTCCTGACGACGGGCGCCGAGCCGCTGTTCTTTCTCGACTACGTCGCGTCCGACCAGCTGAGCCTCGACGACGTGGCCGCGCTCGTGGAAGGGGCGGCCGATGTCTGCCGCGAGGCCGGCTGCGCAATCCTCGGCGGCGAGACCGCGGAGATGCCGGGCGTCTACCAGCCGGGCGAGCTCGACTTCGCGGGCACGTGCGTCGGACTTGTCACGCGCGACCGCCTCGTGGACGGAACGCGGGTGGCCGCGGGCGACGTGGTGCTCGGGCTCCCCTCCTCGGGCCTGCACGCGAACGGCTTTTCCCTCGTGCGGCGCCTGATCGGCGACGGCGAATTCGACGCGGATCTCCTGCTGGAGCCGACCGCCCTCTATCTCGAGCAGGTGCGCAGCCTGCGGGCCGTGGCCGACGTTCGCGCGCTCGCGCACATCACCGGCGGCGGCATTCCGGGGAACCTCGCGCGCGTGCTCCCCGAGGGCCTCGGCGCGCGGATCGACCCCGCGACCTGGGAGCGGCCGGCCGTATTCCAGTGGCTCGGCGACCAGGGCGTGCCCGAGGAGGAGCAACGCCGCGTCTTCAACCTCGGGATCGGCTACTGCGCGGTCGTCCCGGCCGCCGACGCGGCCGCGACCGGGCTCGCCGTCATCGGGCGCGTCGAAGCCGGCCTCGACGGCGTCGTCTTCGACGGCCGATGACGAGACGGTTAGCGCTTGCGGCGGCGGGCGCGCGAAGCGCCCGGCGGGAGTTCCAGGGCCGGCGGCGGCGCCGCGCGCCGAATGTGCGGCGGGGTCGGCTTCGGCCCGTCCAGACCAAGCTTGCTCTTCATTTCGACACGCACGATCGGCGGTTCGGTCGTCGGTACTACCTGCATCGCATCCTCCAAACCATTGGCCCCCATACTCGCACACGAGCGCGCGCATGATCGGCGTTCTCGCCTCCGGGGAGGGAACGAACCTCCAGGCGCTCCTCGACGCCGAGCTTCCCGTCGTCGCGGTCGCCTCGAATGTCGCCGGCGCGCGGGCGCTCGAGCGCGCCGCCCACGCGGGCGCGGCCACGGCCGTCTTCCCGCTCGAGAACTACGCGGACCGCGCGGCCCGCGATCTAGCGATGGCCGGCTGGCTCGCCGGGGAAGGCGCCGAGCTCGTCGTCTGCGCCGGGTACATGCAGCTCCTCACGCCCGGGTTCCTCCAGAGCTTCGACGCGGTGATCAACGTCCACCCCTCGCTCCTCCCGGCGTTTCCCGGCCTGAACGCCGTCGAGGAAGCGCTGGCCCAAGGCCTCCCGGAGACCGGCGTCACCGTGCACTTCGTCGACGACGGGATCGACACCGGGCCCGTGATCCTTCAGGAGCCGGTCGCGATCCACCCGGGCGACACCGCCGAGACGCTCCACGCGCGCCTGCACGAGGTCGAGCACCGGCTGCTCCCCGAGGCGGCTCGACGGTATCTGGCAGGCGCACTACCCTCTCCTCGCAGTGCTTGAGCGCGCCCTCATCTCCGTGTTCGACAAGACCGGGCTCGATGTCTTCGCCCGCGAGCTGCACGAGCTCGGGATCGAGCTGGTGGCAAGCGGAGGCACCGCGACGTTCGTGAAGGAGCTCGGCCTCCCGGTCACCCGCGTGGACGACCTCACGGAGATTCCGGAGCTGCTCGGCGGGCGCGTGAAGACGCTCCACCCGAAGATCCACGCGGCAATCCTGGCCCGCCGGGACAACGAGAGCGACATCGCCGCGCTGGAGGAACACGCGATCGACCCGTTCGACCTCGTCTGCGTGAACCTCTATCCCTTCCAGCAGGTCGCGGCGCGCAAGGACGTCCGCGAGGAGGAGGCCGTCGAGATGATCGACGTCGGCGGCCCGTCGATGCTCCGTGCGGCGGCCAAGAACTTCATCCACGTCGTCCCGATCTGCTCGATCGACCGCTACGGCTCGATCATCGCCGAGCTGAAGGAGCGCGGCGACATCGGGATGCCCGCCCGTCGCGCGCTCGCGGCCGAGGCGTTCGCGCACACCGCGTCCTACGAGGCGTCGATCGCGCAGTGGTTCTCCGACCGCGAGACGTTCCCCGACCGGCTGATCCTCTCGCTCGACCGCGTCGTCGACCTTCCCTACGGCGAGAACCCGCATCAGCGGGCGTCCTACTACGCCGAGGCCGGCGCGCGGCGGCACCTGCTCTCCCGCGTCGACCAGCTCGGCGGCAAGCAGGTCTCCTTCAACAACCTGAACGACCTGGACGCGGCCCGTGCGCTGCTCGGCGAGTTCACCGTCCCGGCCTGCGTGATCGTGAAGCACGCGAACCCGTGCGGCGTCGCGCTCGCGACCGAGGCGGAGGAGGCCTACGCGAAGGCGTTCGCCTGCGACCCGGTGTCGGCCTACGGCGGGGTCGTCGCCGTGAACCGCAAGGTCGAGGCCGGCCTCGCGACGCAGCTCGCCGAGCAGTTCGTCGAGGTGCTGATCGCCCCCGACTACACCGAGGAGGCGGTCGAGATCCTGCGGCGCAAGGAGGCCACGCGGATCCTCCAGGACCGCGAGCGCCGCGGCGCCACGCCGGGCGAGCGCCACTTCAAGCGCGTGCTCGGCGGCATGCTCGTCCAGGACACGGACGGCGAGACCGACGACCGCGACGCGATGGAAGTCCCGACCGTGAACGTCCCCGACGAGCCGATGTGGGGCGACCTGCTCTTCGCCTGGCGCGTGGCGAAACACGTCTCGTCGAACGCGATCGTGCTGGCCAAGGGCCTCCAGACGATCGGGATCGGAACCGGCCAGCCGAGCCGCGTCGACGCCGTGAAGATCGCGCTCGACAAGGCCCGCGAGCACGGCCACGACCCGCTGGGCGCCGCGCTCGCCTCCGACGCGTTCTTCCCCTTCGCCGACGGCCCGCAGCTCGCGCTCGACGCGGGCATCGCCGCGGTCATCCAGCCGGGCGGCTCCAAGCGCGACGACGAGGTAACCGAAGCCGTGGAGAAGACCGGCGCCGTGATGGTCGTCACCGGGCGCAGGCACTTCCGCCACTGAGGCGTCGCTTGCGATGCCGATCTCAGGATGTCCGAGCCTCAGCTCGGGCGTCCGTCTGAAACGACCGGTCGACACGCTGGAGCGAACGCACTACCGCCTGAGGCGTCGCTTGCGCTGCCGATCTCAGGATGTCCGAGCCTCAGCTCGGGCGTCCGTCCGAAACGACCGGTCGACACACTGGAGCGAACGCACTACCGCCTGAGGCGTCGCTTGCGCTGCCGATCTCAGGATGTCCGAGCCTCAGCTCGGGCGTCCGTCTGAAACGACCGGTCGACACGCTGGAGCGAACGCACTACCGCCTGAGGCGTCGCTTGCGATGCCGATCTCAGGATGTCCGAGCCTCAGCTCGGGCGTCCGTCTGAAACGACCGGTCGACACGCTGGAGCGAACGCGCTACCGCCTGAGGCGTCGCTTGCGATGCCGATCTCAGGATGTCCGAGCCTCAGCTCGGGCGTCCGTCTGAAACGACCGGTCGACACGCTGGAGCGAATGCTCTTCCGTCACTAGTTCCTGCCGAATACCCTTAGCCGCATGGAATATCCGACCATCCTCGATCTCGTGGGCAACACGCCGCTGGTGCGCCTGCAGCGCGTCGGCGCGGAGCTCGAGCCGCTGCTGCTCGCGAAGCTCGAGTTCATGAATCCCGGCGGCAGCGTGAAGGACCGGATCGGCCTGGCGATGATCGAGGCGGCCGAGAAGGACGGGAAGCTGAAGCCGGGCGGCACGATCGTCGAGCCGACGAGCGGCAACACGGGCGTCGGCCTCGCCATCGCCGCCGTGCTGCGCGGATACCGCTGCATCTTCGTCATGCCGGACAAGGTCGCGCGCGAGAAGATCGCCCTGCTGCGCGCCTACGGCGCCGAGGTGATCGTCTGCCCCACCGCGGTCGCGCCCGAGTCGCCCGAGAGCTACTACTCGGTGTCGAACCGGCTCGCGGAGGAGATCCCGGGCGCGTTCAAGCCGGACCAGTACTCGAACCAGGCCAACCCGGCCGCGCACTACGCGACGACGGGCCCGGAGATCTGGGAGCAAACCGGCGGCGAGATCGACGTGATCGTCTTCTCGGTCGGAACCGGCGGCACGATCTCCGGCACGGCCAAGTACCTGAAGGAACAAAAGCCCGAGCTGCACGTCGTCGGCGCCGATCCCGAGGGCTCGATCTACTCGTCCGAGACCGTGCACACGTACCTGGTCGAGGGGATCGGCGAGGACTTCTGGCCGACCACGTACGACCCGTCGCTCGTGGACGAGTACGTGACCGTCTCCGACCGCGACTCGTTCCTGACCGCGCGCCGATTGGCCCGTGAAGAAGGAATCCTCGTGGGCGGCTCCGGCGGCACGGCCGTGTGGGCGATGCTCGAGGTCGCGAAGCGCTTCGGCAAGGGCACGACGATCGCGACGCTCATCCCGGACTCCGGCCGCGGCTACCTGTCGAAGCTCTACGACGACAACTGGCTGGCCGAGTACGGGATGCTCGACCGCGGCACGGTCTCTCCGACGATCGAGCAGGTGCTCGCGTTCAAGCGGGCCGAGAAGAACGGGATGCCCGGGCTCGTCGTGGTCGAGTCGCACGCGAAGGTCGGCGCGGCGGTCGAGCTGATGCAGCGCTACGGCATCTCGCAGATCCCGGTCGTGCGCCACGACCCGGTGGACTCGCTCGCGGACGTGGTCGGCTCGGTGCGCGAGCGCGGCCTGCTCGAGCGCGTGTTCGGCAACCACGAGGCGCTGAACGACGACGTCGCCGCGGCCATGGAGCCTCCGCTCCCCGCGGTCGAGATCGACGAGTCGGTCGAGACGGTCTTCACGGATCTGTCCGGAACGGCGCCCGCGGTGCTCGTGGCCGAGTCGGGCAAGCCGATCGGCGTGCTCACCCGCGCGGACCTGCTCGAGTACCTCGCCCGCGCGTGACGCTCTCCCTCGCGGAGGCCCGTGCGCTGGCGGTCTCGGTTCAGGGCTACGCGGGTCGAGCGCGGCGCGGTGACGCCGACGACGTCGAGGCGGTCGTTCGCCGCCTGAGCTGCGTACAGCTCGATTCGATCACCGCAGTCGAGCGGAGCCACCGGATCGTCCTCGGCGCGCGCGTCGGCGTGTATCCCCGTGCCACCGTTTCGGATCTGACCGCGGCCGGGCGCGTGTTCGAGTACTGGGCGCACGAGGCCTGCGTGATCCCCGTCGAGGACTACGCGCTCTACAAGCGCCGCATGGACGGGCGCCGGATGCACCACTGGTACGGCGACGTGATCGGCGGCGATCCCAAGCTGGCCGCACGCGTGCTCGACGAGATCCGCGAGCGCGGGCCGGTCGCCTCGCGCGAGTTCGAGGGCAAGGGCGGCAGCGGCATGTGGAACTACAAGCCGGCGAAGCGGATGCTCGAAGCGCTCTGGACGGCGGGCCGCCTGGCGGTTGCCGGACGCCGGAATTTCGAGCGGCTCTACGACCTGCCCGAGCGGGTGCTCCCCGCCGCGGCGCTCGACGCGCCGATGCCGGACGAGGCGACCTACCTGCGCTCGCTCGCGGTGCGCGCCGTGCGGGCACGTGGCTGTCTCACCGACTCGGCGATCGTCGAGCATTGGCGCTTCACCGGCGGGGTGAAGCGGATCCGCCCGCACCTCGACGCGCTGGTCGAGGAGGGCGAGCTCGATCGCCACGCCGTCGAGGACGGCGGGCCCGACCTCTACGTCGTCCCCGGCGCCGAGCCCGGCCGGACGACCGCGGCCGTCCTGCTCTCGCCGTTCGACAACCTGATCTGGGACCGCGCCTTCACCGAACGGCTCTTCGGCTTCCGCCACATGATCGAGGTCTACAAGCCGGCGCATCAGCGGGAGTACGGCTACTACGTGCTCCCGTTCCTGCGCGGCGACCGGCTTGTCGGCCGCGCGGATCTGAAGGCGGATCGCCCGAACGACACGCTGCGCGCGCTCGCGTTCCATCCCGAGCGGGGCGTCCGCGATTCGGCCGCGCTTCGCACGGCGTTCGAGGGAGCCCTGGCGCGCCTGGCAGCGCTGATCGGCGTTGCTACGATCGAGCCACCTTGGACTTCGAAACGCGCGCCATCCACGAAGGGCAGGAGCCGGATCCGACGACCGGCGCCGTAGCGGTGCCGATCTACCAGACCTCCACGTTCATCCAGGAGGAGGTCGCCAAGCACAAGGGCTACGTCTACGCGCGGAGCGCCAACCCGACCCGGAAGGCGCTCGAGGACTGCCTCGCGTCGCTCGAGAGCGCCGACCACGGCTTCGCGTTCGGCTCCGGGATGGCGGCGACCACGACGGTCACGCAGCTCCTCAACCCGGGCGACAAGATCGTGGCCGTGAACGACGTGTACGGCGGCACCTACCGGCTCTTCGACAAGGTGCTCGCGCCCAAGGGCTTCCTCTTCGACTACATCACGACCGAGCAGTGCAACACGCGCCTGGCCGAGTCGCTCGACGAGAAGACGAAGATGGTCTGGCTCGAGTCGCCGACGAACCCGCTCCTCAACATCGTCGACATCCGCGCGGTCGCGGACGCGGCGCATGCCGTGGGCGCGCTCGTCGTCGTGGACAACACCTTCGCGACGCCGTACCTCCAGCGCCCGCTCGAGCTGGGCGCGGACATCGTCGTCCACTCGACCACCAAGTACATCGGCGGCCACTCCGACGTGGTCGGCGGCTTCGCGGCGATGAACGACCCGTCGGTCGCGGAGCGGATCAAGTTCCTCCAGAACTCGATGGGCGGCGTGCCCGGGCCGTTCGACTCGTGGCTGGTCCTACGCGGCCTGAAGACGCTCGCCGTGCGGATGCGCCAGCACTGCGAGAACGCGCACCGCATCGCGCCGTTCCTGAACGAGCACCCGGCCGTCACGAAGGTCTACTACCCCGGCCTTGCCGACCATCCCGGCCACGACCTCGCGGCCGCGCAGATGTCGGACTTCGGCGGGATGATCTCGTTCCTCCTCGCCACGAAGGAGGACGCGCTCACCGTCGCGAGCGCCACGAAGATCTGGCAGCTCGGCGAGAGCCTCGGCGGCGTCGAGAGCCTCATCGAGCACCCCGGCCTCATGACCCACGCGTCGACGGCTGACTCGCCGTTCGCGGTGCCGGACACGCTGCTGCGCCTCTCCGTCGGAATCGAGTCGGCCGACGACCTGATCGCCGATCTCGAGCAGGCGCTCGCGAAGGTCCCGGCCGCGGCCGGGGCGGCCTAGTACCGAGTGTAAGCCGCGTTCACGAGACCCTGACCCGGTCGTACGACTCGCAGGTCGTGGAGCTTCTTCAAACGCATCCGGCTGATCATGATCGGCCTGGAAGTCGTGTCGCCGCGAGGATTGATCGAAAAGCTCCCGATCAGCCCATGCTCAACCTTCATCGAGAAGAGAGCATCGAGAACCCCGCTTCGGGACCCGTCCGAGCTCGCGATCGCCTTGAGGTACATCTCGGTGACCTGCGCCGTGTAGGGCACGTACCGGTCCACCTTGTGGATCCCGAACCGACTGCGAAAGTTCGCGACGAACTGCCTTCCGCGCGCCGGAAGACGGTTGAAGCCGAGGATCTGTGAGCTGACGAACATGTCCTCGGCGCTCGCTCCCGCGTCCCCGTAGGGCATGAACTCGAACGAGTCGGACGCGAGCAGCTTTACGGGACCGCTGTTCGGGCCGAGGACGGAGACCTTGGCCCGGATCACCTCTCCGCCGTCAAGGAAGTAGTCGCCTGCGAGGAGAATCGCGTCCGGCCTCCGCCGGGCCACCTGCCGCATCAGCTTCCTGTAGCTCGGGACAGCCCAGCTCCGGTAGCCGACGACCTTGACACCGAGCGCGTCAGCAGCGCCGTGGAAGCCTCGCCCGACCATCTTGCCCCACGGGATCGCCGACGGCCCCTGGACACCGTCGTGCAGAATGAAAACACGCTGCCAGCCCTGGCGCTTGGCGAACAGCGCGAGGGCGGCGCCTTCCATCGTCTCGGTCGGGACGACACGCGCGAATGACGTTCTTCCCGACTCGGCGTACTTCGACGGCTCGCGTCGCAGGCAGCCGGTTACGTTCCGCGTCAGGCAGGCCAGCGACGCCGCGGGACTGACCAGCGCCAGTGCGCCTCCGGCCGCCTGGTTGAGAATCGGCAGCTCGACACGGCTGCAGCCGGAATTCCAGGTTCCGATCACGCCGACGAGGGTGGACGCGTCCGCGTAGTCGGTCGCGTTGGCCTCGCAACTCTCACGGTTCCAGTCTCCGGCCGACGAGCCCGCGTCGTCGCACGAGTAGTAGCCGACCGAGGTCGCTCCCGCCGCCCAGTCGTGCCGCTCCAGAACGAAGCGGATC
Organism: uncultured Thermoleophilia bacterium; assembly: GCA_963716435.1. Taxonomy (GTDB): domain Bacteria; phylum Actinomycetota; class Thermoleophilia; order Gaiellales; family Gaiellaceae; genus CAVRUF01. The sequence continues at coordinate 835,041 of OY970312.1, read as the reverse complement.
GCCTTCGCGCTCTGCTGCGTAGCGCCCGGGGCGAGCGGCAGGTCGGACGCAAGCAGGACGTCGGGAGTCCCTGCCGCCCCAAACCAGAGCTGTCCGCACGTGTCGGACGGGGGAGTCGGGACGGCCTGCCCGGCAGCCGCTGATGGAATGGCCGCCCCGGCAAGGGCGAGCACAAATGCGGCTGCAACGAGCAAGCGCACCCAATCGATACTGAGGGATCGGCGGGCGCATTGCAACCATCGCCTCGAGTGACTAAACACGCCGACGCCCGAGTGAGATCGTTCAGGTGTGCTTCGACGTAATCCCGATCCGGATCTCGAGGCGATCGAGGCCGTCTACCGCGAACGGTTCGCATCGTTCGTTCGCCTCGCGACCGCGATCACCGGGAACGAGCAGGCCGCCTTGGACGCCGTCCATGACGCGTTCGTCACGGCCGTCCGCAAGCGCGCGAAGCTGCGCGACCGCGACTCCGCCCCCGGCTGGGTGTGCCGGATCGTCCTGAACGAGGCCCGCAAGCGCTACACGTCCGAGGGCCGCTACGTCCCGACGCCGCTGGAGAATCTCGACCGCGCGGAGACGAACGGCCATCACGAGCCGGGCGTCGTCGCAGCCGCGGTCGCTGCGCTTCCGGAGCGCCAGAGGACAGCGCTCTTCCTCCGCTACTACGCCGACCTCGACTACGCAGGCATCGCCGAAGCCCTGGGGATCGCGGTCGGAACCGTGTCCGCGACCTTGCACGCGGCCCTCGCCAACCTGGAGAAGACCTTCGAGGAGATCAAGACATGACCGACATCGCTGAACAGCTCGACCTAATGAACCCGCCTTACACCGGTACCGGCGACTGGAGCCGCGTCGTCGCCGACGCCGACGTTGCCCGGGAACCGCTCCGCCTGCCGGCGCGGCTCGCCTTCGCAACGGCCTTCGTCGCCGTGATCGCAGCCACCGTGGCGTTCTGGCCGTCGGGCGGATCGAGCCCGACCGTGCTCGACCGCGCGCTCGCGGCAACCGGCACCGGCTCGGTGCTCCACATCGTCTACGAGAGCGACCAGCAGCACGCCCTCGTCGATCTCGAAACCGGCGAGCGGACGGAGATCCGCGCACAGCACGAGGTCTGGTTCGAGCCGACCAAGGTGCTGCGCGAGACCGAGACCTTCGACGGGGTCGTCCAGTCCGAAGGCGTCCTCCGCGGCGGCGCGATCCCCGAGCACGCCAACGAGATCTACGCAAGCCTCGGCGCCGGCTACCGCGAGGCGCTCGAGTCCGGCGACGCGCAGGTCGTCCGCGAGGACGTCTTCGAGGGCACGCCCGTCTATTGGATCCAGATCGCCAGCGGCCACGAAGTGGCCGTGTCCAAGGAGACTTACAAGCCGGTCACGATCCGCGTCACCCAGGGCGATCCTCCGCTGCTGAATCGGATCCTCACCTACGAGACGCTCGAGTCCGGCACGGCGCCGCGCGGCGGACAGCAGAGCGTCCCGGGCCTCATGGACGTGTCCGCGAAGCTCGGCCCGGAGATTGACCTCGCCGACGCAGCGTCGGTGCTCGGACGCGGCGCGGTCTGGGCCGGCGCCAACCTCCACGGGTTCCCGCTCGACTCGGCCCGCAAGCTCACGATCCCGTCCACCGCCGGCCCGGTCTCGGCCCTGAGCATCAAGTACGGCTCGCCGGAGATGCCGCACGCGGAGCTCATCGAGTCCGCAACGGCGACGGAAGGGCTGACCATGTTTGCCGGCGTCCACAACTACGTGCCGAAGGAAGGAACCGTGCTTCTCGCAGGTTCCGTCGCACTCCTCCGGTCGAACGGACTCGTCGTGGCGATCGTCGCGCACGACGAGGCAATGGCGATTCTCGTCGCCCGCGCGCTCCAGCCCTACTCGGGCTAGCGCCTCCATCAGTCGGATCGGGCTCCGGCCTCGGTCGGGGCTCGATCCGCGCCTCAGCTCGCCGGGCGAGCGAGCATGTGCTCGTACACGGCGACGTAGTCGGCGACCATGCGCTCGATGGAGTAGTGATCCTCGGCGGCGCGGCGGCACTCCAGGGGATCGAGCTTGTCGGCGTCGGCGATCGCGGCCGCCATCTCGCGGTAGTCGTCCACGATGATCCCGCTGCGGCCGTGCTCGACGACCTCGGGGACGGCGCCGCGGCGAGTCGCAATCACCGGCGTGCCGCAGGCCATCGACTCGATCATGACCAGGCCGAACGGCTCCTCCCAGTCGATCGGGAACAGGGTGGCGCGGGCGTTCTGGAGGAGATCGACCTTCGTCGCGTGGCTCGTCTCGCCCAGGTACTCGGCGTCGTCGCCGAGCAGCGGCTTCACCTGCTCGTCGAAGTACTCCTGCTCCCCGTGCTCGCGCTTCTTCCCCGCGAGCTTGATCGGGAGGCCCGCCTCGCGCGCGATCTCGATCGCCCGGTGCGCGCCCTTGTCCGGGGAGAGGCGGCCCAGGTAGAGGAGGTACTCGCCGCGCTCGGAGTGGTACGGGTAGGCGTCGAGGTCGAGCGCGTTCGGGACGTTCCCGGCCCACGGGAGATCCGGGCCCGGGATGCGCTGGTTCATGGAGATCGAGATCAGCCCGACCTGTGGCGCGAGCGCGGCGATCCCGCGGTAGGTCGCCAGCGCGTGTTCGTTGAGCGGGCCGTGGACAGTGTGGACGACCGGCGTATCCACGAGCCCGCCGAGCGCCGTCGCGACCTGGGACGAGTGGTCGTTGATCACGTCGAACTCGCCGGCGCGCTCGAAGCACGGGAGCGCGTGGTGCAACTCGGCCCAGGACATTCCGATGTACGTGGCCGGCGGCTCGGGGAAGATCGCCGAAAGCTTCGCGCGCGTGCGCGAGTCGCCCGACGCGAAGAGCGTGACGTCGTGCCCGGCGTCGGCGAGCCCGTCCGCGAGGAGCGACACGACCCATTCAATCCCGCCGTAGCCCGTCGGCGGAACCGGGAACCAGACCGGGCTGAGGACCGCGACCCTCACTCGAGCTCGGGCGCCTCGGTTTCCTCGACCCGAACGTGCCCCTCGGCGAGGATGACGTTCCAGGTCCGGTCGAAAGCGCGCACGCCGGAGAGTCTGAGCGCGCCCGCCCAGGAAGGCAACTCCTCGGGCGCAACCGTCTCGAGCGCCTGCCGCTTGTGATCCGGTCGAAGCCCGAGCAGCACCTGGAGGAGCAGCACCGGCGTAGCCGCGGCCCAGGCCTGCGGGCGGGCGGCCGTGGGATAGGCGATCGGGAACGGCGTCTCGGTTCGCGGGAAGCCGGCGAAGACCTCCGGGAGCTGGTGGCCGAAGTGCGCCGCGGCCTCGATCGAGCGGCGCGCAATCCGGTGCGCCTCGGACCAGCGGCCGGCGCGCGCCAGGCCGAGCGCGATGAGGGAATTGTCGTGGGGCCAAACGGTTCCGTTGTGGTACGTGAGTGGGCTGTAGCCGGCGTCGGCGGCCGACATCGTCCGGACGCCCCAGCCCGACCAGAGGTCCTCGCCCATCAGGCGATCGACAACCGCATCGACGCGGTGGTCGGGGACGATCCCGCTCCACAGGAGATGGCCGATGTTGGACGTGAGCGAGTCGACCCGATTCTTCTCCCCGTCGAGGGCGAGCGCGTAGAACCCGCCGCGCTCCTCGACCCAGAACGCCTTGTCGAAGCGCTCGCGCAGCTCGGCCGCCTCGCGCTCCAGCCGGTCGGCGAGCTCGCGGTCGCGCCAGACTTCGCGGGCCAACTCGGCCATCCGCAGCTTCGCGTCGTAGACGTAGCCCTGCACCTCGCACGCCGCGATCGCCCCGGTCGCCTGGCGCCCGTCGTGGAAGAGCTGCGAGTTGTGGGAGTCCTTCCACGACTGGTTCTCGAGCCCGCGCTCGGAGCGCCGGTGGTACTCGACGAACCCGTCGCCGTCGGTGTCGCCGTACTCGTCGATCCAGTTCAGCGCGCGCAGGGCCGGCTCGCGGAGCGTCCGGACGAAGGCGGCGTCGTCGGTCCAGCGCCACACCTCCGAGAGGAGGATGAGGAAGAGCGGCGTCGCGTCGACCGTCCCGTAGTAGCGCCGGAACCAGGCCGTCGCGGCCTTGCCGGTGCGCACCTCGTGGACGATCTTCCCCGGCTCGGCGTCGATCGACGGGTCGTCCTCGAGCGCCTGAAGCTCGGCCAGCGCAGTGAGGGCGTTGCGGGCCAGCTCGGGCCCGAAGATGAGCGTCTGGAGGCACGTGATCAGCGTGTCGCGGCCGAACACCGCCATGAACCACGGCATGCCGGCCGCGAAGAGCTGGCCGCCCGCGGTGCCCTCGTGGAGGCGAAGCGAGGCGAGGTCGGCGACCGAGCGGTCGAACGTCGTGTGGAGCGTCGGCCAGCTCGCACGGAGCTGCGGAACCTGCATCCGCCAGGCCTGGAGCGACGCGCGCACCCGCTCGAGCTCGGCGCCGAAGAGCTGCTCGGCGCCGATGTCGCTGCCGCGCTGCCCGTCGGGCGAGACGGTCACGTCCACGCGCAGCCGCCACTGCTCGCCGGGATCGAGCGCGAGGCGGTAGCGCATCGCCGAACCGTCGAGCTCGCCGGGCGCGGAGAAGAAGAGCTGCGTCACGCCCGTCGATCCGTTCCCGTCTGCGAGTGTGACCGCGGTCCCGACCGAGTCGTAGACGAGCGGCGCGAGGTCCGGAAGCGGCCGCGCGTTCTCAGGGTCGCCGAGCGCGAAGTCCCAGTCCTTCACGGCGAAGATGTCCGCGAAGTCGGTGCCGATCTCGAACGCGAGCTCGAACTCGAGCCGGCGCGGCGAGTAGTTGTGGACGACCACATGATCCTGCATCCCGTCGCCGACGAACCGCTCGCGTGCGATCGAGAGCTCGTCCTGGCCGAGCCCGCCGGCGATCGGGTTGCGCAGGAAGAACGCGGCCGAGAAGTAGTCCACCCGGTCGGAGGAGAGAAGCAGCGGCCGCTCGCCGTTCACGGTCAGGACCCAGCGCGAGAGAAAGCGCGTGTCGCTGGCGAACAGCCCCGCGGTCGTCTCGCGGAGATCGCCGAGCTCGTCGCAGACGCAGAACGTCGACCCCTCGAGAATCGTCAGCGCCATGAAGCGCTCTTACCCCTGGTCGCGGACAATGACGTCTTGCGTGGCCTGCTGGAGCGGCTTCACGACCATCTCGTCGATGACCATGTGGTCCGGGCGCGTAACGACCCAGAGGATGCAGTCGGCGATCTCCTCCGGCGTCAGGTAGCGCACGCCGGCGTAGACCGCGTCCTTCTTCGACGTGTCGCCGCCGAAGCGGACGTCCGAGAACTCGGTGTCGCCGACCATGCCGGGATCCACGGTGGAAACCCGGATGCGGCCGACGAGCTCCTTGCGCAGCACCGCCGTGAGCGCGCGCACCGCGTACTTGGACGCGACGTACATGCCGCCCATCGGGTACGCCTCGCGGCCCGCCCACGAGCCGAGATTGACGACGTGTCCCCGCCAGTCCTCCATGTGCGCGAGGCACAGGCGAGTCAAACGGACGAGCCCCATGACGTTCGTCTCCCACACGACCTCGTCGTCTTCGCTCGAGCCGTCGGCGATCGCCGTGCGGCCGAGCGCGAGCCCGGCGTTGTTCACGAGGATGTCGATCCGCCCGCCGAGCGCCATGGCTGCGGCGGCGACGAAGGTCTCGGCGCTCGCCTCGTCGGTGACGTCGAGCGGAAGGGCGACGTGGCCCTCCCCGGGGAGCTCCGCGAGAACGCCCTCAAGCTTCTCCACCCGCCGGGCGCCGAGCGCGACCCGCGCGCCTTCGCCTGCGAGCGCGAGCGCGGTCGCGCGGCCGATGCCGCTCGAGGCGCCGGTGACGACCGCGGTGCGTCCGTCGAGCGAACCCATCTAAAGCGGCTCTCCCGCCGCCGTGTCGGCGAGCGCCGCGAGCGTGCCGCCTGAGCGACCTCGGGCCAGGCCGACGAGGTAGCACGCAAGCGGGGCGTTCGTCCGCTCGCTCGCATGCGCCGCCACGCGGGCCAGGTCGAGCAGCGTCTGGATCTCGCCCTCGGTCAGCGCGTACTCGGCGGGATCGGCGCCGGTCTCGCCCGCAAGCCGGCGGCTCGCCTGCTCCATCCACTCATCCACGGAGCACAACCTACAGCCGCCCGCGCCCTCGGGCGGCCACATGCGATCACCCGCCGGCGCCTCGCTTGGCGAGTTCGATCTCGACCCGCTCGAGCGCCCGCTCGAGCTGCCTGAGCTCGGCGCGCAGAACGCCTCGCCGCGCACTCAGATCACGCAGAAGCGCGGCGAGCCGCTCCTCGGTGGCGCCGTCCAGGCTCTCCTCGACCGGGAACGGAGTCTGGGTCTCCTCGGCCATGCTGCACCTCCTCGGGTCAGTTCGTCTCCGGAACCATCTCGATGGCCCCGGAAGGGCACTCCGCGACGCACAGGCCGCAGCCCTTGCAGAAGTCGTAGTCGATTGCGTAGCGCTCTCCCGGCTCGCCGAGCTTGATGACCGCGTTGTCGGGGCACACGCCGAAGCAGTTGTCGCAGGAGAAGCAGTTCCCGCACGAGAGGCAGCGGCGCGCCTCGTAGAGCGCCGTCGACTCGTCGAGCCCGCCGACCACCTCCTCGAACGTGGACTGCCTGCGAGCCAGCTCGAGCTGCGGCTGGACCGTGCGCGACGCGTCCGAGTAGTACCAGGTGTTGAGCAGGTCGAACGAGGCGAGCTCGTGCTTGGGCGGCGGGCGGTACGCGCCCCCGCGCAGCCACGCGTCGACATGGCGAGCCGCCTTCTTGCCGTGCCCGGCGCCGACCGTGACCGTGCGCTCGGCCGGCACCATGTCGCCCCCGGCGAAGATCCCTGGATAGCCGGTCATCATGTCCGGGCCGACCTTCACGACGCCGTCCTCGACCTCGAGCCCCGGCACGCCGTCGAGCAGGGACAGATCGGTCTCCTGGCCGAGCGCGAGCACGAGCGAGTCGGCCTCGAGCTCCTCGAGCTCACCGGTGGGCTGCGGGAATCCGGTCTCGTCGAGCTCCATCTTCTCCACCGTCAGCTTTCCGCCGTCCGCGCGCTTGATCGTGGAGAGCCACTTCATGAGGACGCCCTCCGCCTCCGCCTCCTCGACCTCGAGGTCGTGGGCGGGCATGCGCTCGCGCGTGCGCCGGTAGACGACGATCGCCTCCTCAGCGCCGAGCCGCTTCGCGGTCCGCGCAGCGTCGATCGCCGTGTTTCCGCCGCCGTACACGACGACGCGTCGTCCCAGCATCGGCTTCTCCTCGCCCTCCATGCTGTGGAGCAGCGAGACCGCGTCGAGGATGTGGGCGGCCGACCCGGCGGGGATGTAGGCGCGCTTGCCGATATGCGCCCCCACGGCCAGGAAGACCGCGTCGAAGGAGCCCTCCTGCATCGCCTCGAGGACGTTCGTGACCTTCCGGTCGAGCTCGAGGCCGACGCCGAGGTCGAGGATCCGCTGGATCTCGGCGTCGAGGACGTCCCGAGGAAGTCGGTACTTCGGGATCCCGAAGCGCATCATCCCGCCGGCCTTCGGCCCCGCGTCGTAGACGGTGACGCCGTGGCCGAGACGGGTCAGGTGGTAGGCGGCCGAGAGCCCCGAGGGCCCGGCGCCGACGACGAGCACGCGCTTTCCGCTCGGCTCCGCACGCACGTCGACCTTCCAGCCGCGCTTGATCGCCTCGTCGCCGAGGAAGCGCTCGACCGAGTTGATGCCGACGGCCTCGTCGAGCTCGGCCCGGTTGCAGGACGTCTCGCACGGGTGGTAGCAGACGCGCCCCATGATCGCGGGAAACGGGTTGTCCTCCATGATCTGACGCCAGGCGCGCTCATAGCCCTCTCCGCCCTCCTCGGCGTCGTAGAGCCACTGCTGGATGTTCTCGCCGGCCGGGCAGGCGTGGTTGCAGGGAGGGAGCCGGTCGACGTAGACCGCACGCTCGGTGCGCCAGTTGCCGGTCTTGTTCGCGAGACTCGAGCCGACATCGAGGGTGATTGCAAAGGGCTTCTCCTTCACTGCGGCCCCCGGTCCGTCTCGGCGAGCAGGCGCATAAGGTCGCCGTCCTCGGTGGACGGCTCGTCGGGCAGGAGCCCGAAGCGCCGGATGTTGCGGTCCGCGCCCGCCTGGATCCGCTCGATGACCTCCGTCTTCGGAGGATCCGAGAAGAGGTGAGCGAAGCGCTTCTGGGGCCGCAGGTACTCCTCGACCGGGACGCGCCGCCGGATCTTCGAGACGCTCACGACCTCGCCGTGCTCCGCCTCGAAGACCGGAAAGAGCCCCGTCTCCTTGGCGAGGCGGGCGATCCTGACCGTGTCCTTCGAGGCCGAGCCCCATCCGAGCGGGCAGGGCACGAAGATGTGCACGTAGCGCGCGCCGCGGAACTCCATCGCGCGCGCGATCTTGGTCTCGAGGTCGCGCAACTCGGCCACCGTCGCCGTGGCGACGTACGGAATCTCGTGGGCCATGGCGATGAGAGGACCGTTCTTGCCCTGGCCGAACACGTTCCCGGGTTCCGGGCCGACCGGCTTCGTGTTCGCGGTTCGAGCCGCGGCCGGCGTGGCGCTGGAGCGCTGCACGCCCGTGTTCATGTAGGCCTCGTTGTCGTAGCAGATGAAGAGCACGTCGTCGTTTCGCTCGAACATCCCGGAGAGCGAGCCGAAGCCGATGTCGAGCGTGCCGCCGTCGCCGCCCTGCCCCACGACCCTGATGTCGGTGCGGCCCTTCGCCTTCAGCGCCGCGGCGATCCCGGACGCGACGGCGGGCGCGTTCCCGAAGAGCGAGTGGATCCAGGGAAGCTGCCAGGACGACTCCGGATAGGGCGTGGAGAAAACCTCGAGGCAGCCGGTCGCGTTGGCGGCGATGAGCTGCCCGCCGGTCGCGCGCATGGCTGCGTCGAGGGCGTAGCGCGCGCCCAGGGCCTCGCCGCAGCCCTGGCACGCCCGGTGTCCGGAGGTGAGGCTGTTCGAGCGCTCCATGCGCGCCTGCACCGAACGCTCGTCGGGGCGGAGCAGGCGGTTGCCGGCCACGAAGCTTCCCACTTGGTAGAACTTGATCTGCTGCTCGGCCATGGTTCATCCCTCAGTTCGGGCCGGCCGCGACAACGCCGAGGTCGCGGAGGATGTTCTCGGCGTGCGGCCCCGATCGGCGCGTCTCCTCGGTCCGCCGCAGCTCGCGCTCGACGAGCTCCTTGTTCAGGTCGAGGAAGGTCAGCCGGCCGGGCTCGAGCCGGCCGGCGAGCACGTCGGCGAGGAGCCCGTGGATGGACTGCTTGGTGATCGGGCGGCCGCCGAGCCCGGCGACCACGTCGTAGACGGGCGCGGCGAGGCCCGACAGCGCCAGCCGCACGTTCTGGCCGACGATTCCGCCGAGGCCGACCGCGAAGGCCTTCTCGAGGACGACGATCCGTTTCGCGTGACCGAGCGCCTCGCGAACCTCTTCGAGCGGGTAGGGCCGGAAGCACTTGATCCCGACGGCGCCGATCTTCACCCCCTGGTCGCGCAGCTCGTCGACGACGTCCTCGATCGTCCCGAGCACCGACCCCAGCGCCACAACGACGGTCTCGGCGTCGGCGCTGCGGTACGACCTGATCAACCCGCCCGAGTTTCGCCCGAAGGCCTGCGCGAACTCCCCCGCGATCTCGGGGATCACGTCGAGCGCCTGCATCTGCGTTGCGTGCATGAGGTACTTGACCTCGGTGAACGCCTCGGGCCCGACCATGGCTCCGATCGTCACCGGCTCGGCCGGGTCGAGCACCTGCCTGGGCTCGAACGGCGGCAGAAACGCGTCGACCTGCTCCTGCGTCGGGAGATCGATGCTCTCGTACGCGTGCGTGAGGATGAAGCCGTCCATGCAGACCATCACCGGCAGCGAGATCTTCTCCGCAAGCTTGAACGCCTGGATGTGCAGGTCGAGCGCCTCCTGGTTCGTCTCCGCGTAGAGCTGGAGCCAGCCGGAGTCGCGCTGGGACATCGAGTCGCTGTGGTCGTTCCAGATGTTGATCGGAGCGCCGATGGCGCGGTTCGCCACCGTCATCACGATCGGCAGGCCGAGCCCCGAGGCGTTGTACAGCGCCTCCGCCATGAAGAGGAGGCCCTGGCTGGCCGTTGCCGTGTAGCAGCGCGCGCCGGTCGCCGACGCCCCGATCGCAGCCGACAGCGCCGCGAACTCCGAGTCGACCATGAGGTACTCGCACGGTGCGAGCTTCCCGGTTCGGACCGAGTCCGAGAGCGCCTCGACGATGTGCGTCTGCGGCGAGATCGGGTAGGCGGAGATCACCTCGGGCCGGCAGAGCGCGACCGCGGCGGCAACGGCCTGAGAGCCTTCGATCTGCCTACGCATGGGAGAGCTCCCTGATCTCGTTCTGCACGAACTCGTACGCGGCCTCGGCCGCCGCGGCGTTGGCGTCGCCGACGCTCCCGGGGAACTTCTCGCGGATGGCGGCGACGACGGATGCGAGCGAGACCACGCCGCTGACCGCCGCGAAGCCGCCGAGCAAGGCGGCGTTCGGCAGCGGCCGGCCGAGGTGCTCGCGGGCGATGTCCGTTGCGGGCACGGTCAGCAGGCGCTCCTTGCGGAAGCCCTCGGCGAACTCGCCCAGGCCCAGCTCCTCGAAGCTGTGCACCGAGTTGATGAGGAGGTAGCCGTCCGGCTTGAGGCCGGCGAAGAGGTCGACCTGGTGGAGCAGCGTCGGATCCTGGACGATCAAGGCGTCGGGCTCGGTGACCGGCTCGCGCACCCGGATCGCGTCGTCCGAGATTCGGCAGAACGAGACGACCGGAGCGCCGGTGCGCTCGGAGCCGAAGGTCGGAAACGCCTGGGCGTGCCGGCCTTCCCCGAATGCGGCGACCGAGAGAAGCTCCGCTGCGGTTACGACCCCCTGGCCGCCTCGACCGTGGATGCGTACCTGGAACACAGTGACCCATCGTCACGCAGCGGGCGCCGAAAGCCGTCGGGGAGATCACCGTAAGCGGGCTCGGGTTTTCCGCAGGATTTCAACGGCGCGCCGGCACCCGGTCCGTCCCGACCGGCACGGCCGTAGACTCCGCGCGATGAAGATCGGGGTGCCCAAGGAGACCGCTCCGGGCGAGCAGCGGGTCGCGCTCGTCCCGGACGGCGTGCGGCACCAGACGGAGGCGGGCGTGGACGTTCTCGTCGAAGCCGGCGCGGGCGCGGCCGCCGCGTATCCCGACGAGACCTACGCGGAGGCCGGCGCCCAGATCGTCACCGCGGACGAGCTCTACGCGCAGGCCGACCTCGTCGTGCGGATCGGCAAGGTGGACGGCGTCGAGCCGCTCCGCTCGGGCCAGACGCTCGTCGCGTTCCTCCAGCCGCTCGTCGAGACCGAGCTGGCGAAGGCGCTCGCCGAGCGCGGCGTCACGAGCTTCTCGATGGACGCGATCCCGAGGATCACGCGCGCGCAGCCGATGGACGCGCTCTCCTCGCAGGCGACGGTGGCCGGGTACAAGGCCGTGCTGATCGCGGCCGGCTCGATCGGCAAGTTCTTCCCCATGCTCACGACCGCGGCCGGGACGATTCGCCCGGCGAAGGTGATGGTGCTCGGCGCGGGCGTCGCCGGTTTGCAGGCGATCGCGACCGCCCGGCGGCTCGGCGCGGTCGTCTCCGCCTACGACGTGCGGCCGGCCGTGAAGGAGCAGGTCGAAAGCCTCGGCGCGACGTTCCTCGAGCTCGACGTGGAGGGGGCCGAGGGCGTCGGCGGCTACGCCATCGCACTCCACGAGGACGAGCAGGTGCGCCAGCAGGAGCTCCTGAAGCTGCACGCGGCCGCGACGGACGCCGTGATCTCGACCGCGCTCATCCCCGGCAAGCCCGCCCCGCTTCTCCTCACCGAGGAGGCCGTCGCCGCGATGCAGCCGGGCTCGGTCATCGTGGACCTCGCCGCCGAGATGGGTGGCAACTGCGCAGGAACCGAGGCGGGGAAGACGGTGGTGAAGCACGGCGTCACGATCGTCGGCGAGACCAACCTGCCCGCGACGATGCCGTTCCACGCGAGCCAGATGTACTCGCGCAACGTCATGAGCTTCCTCGGGCTGATCGTCAAGGACGGCGCGCTCACGTTCGACTTCGAGGACGAGATCGTCCGCGACACGTGCGTCACCCACGAAGGCCGAGTCCTGAAGGAGCCCGCATGACCGCCCAGCTCGTCGCCAGCATCACGATCTTCGCCCTCGCCGCGCTGCTCGGCCTCGAGCTGATCGGCCGCGTGCCCGCGCTTCTGCACACGCCGCTCATGTCGGGCACGAACGCGATCCACGGAATCGTGCTCGTCGGCGCGATGATCGTCGCCGGCTCCGCGGACTCGACGCTCGAGCAGGTGCTCGCGTTCGTCGCAATCGTCTTCGGAACCGTGAACGTGGTCGGCGGGTTCCTCGTGACCGACCGGATGCTCGACATGTTCAAGCGCCGGCCGGAGCGCGACGAATGATCGCACTTGCGGCGCTCTCGCAGAACACGGTCAACCTGGTGTATGCGGTCGCCGCGATCCTGCTCTGCCTCGGCATCAAGCGCCTCAGCTCGCCCGCGACGGCGCGCTCGGGGAACCTCGTCGCCGCGGCCGGGATGGCGATCGCGGTCGTCGTCACGCTCTTCGCGCCCGGGGTCGACAGCTACGGGCTGATCTTCGCCGGGATCGCGGTGGGAACGGTGATCGGCGTCGCCTCGGCGCGGCTCGTGCGCATGACCGCAATGCCGCAGATGGTCGCGATCTTCAACGGCGTCGGCGGCGGCGCGGCGGCGCTCATCGCCGCGGCCGAGTTCCACCGGCTCGCACCGCTCCCTGACAACCTCGCCGGCGACATCGTGATCGGGATCATGTTCTCGGCCCTCATCGGCTCGATCTCGTTCTCGGGGAGCATGGTCGCGTTCGCGAAGCTGCAGGAGCTCCTGCCCGGCCGGCCGCTCGTCTTCCCGGGCCAGAACATCGTCAACGCGCTGCTCTTCGCCACGACGATCGCGGCCGGGTTCGCGGCGGCAATCACCGAGGACGGAATCTGGCTGGTCGCACTGCTCGTCGGCGCGCTCATCTTCGGCGTCACGCTCGTCCTGCCGATCGGCGGCGCCGACATGCCGGTCGTCATCTCGTTCCTGAACGCCTTCACCGGACTGGCTGCGGCCGCGACCGGTTTCGTCCTCTCGAACAACGCGCTGATCATCGGCGGAACGCTCGTCGGCGCCTCGGGGACGCTGCTCACGATCCTCATGGGCAAGGCGATGAACCGCTCGCTCGCGAACGTGCTCTTCGGCGCGTTCGGCGCGGCGCCGTCGGGCGGCGGCCCGGCCGCGGTGGCCGCCGACGGGCAGGTCGCGCGCGAGGTCACGGCCGACGACGCGGCGGTCATGCTCGCGTACGCGGACCAGGTCATGATCGTCCCGGGCTACGGGCTCGCGGTCGCGCAGGCCCAGCACGCGGCCCGCGAGCTGGCCGATCTGCTCGAGGCGCGCGGCGTGAAGGTCAAGTACGCGATCCATCCGGTCGCGGGGCGCATGCCGGGCCACATGAACGTCCTCCTCGCCGAGGCGAGCGTGCCGTATCCCCAGCTCCTCGACATGGACGAGGCGAACCCGGAGTTTCCGCGCACCGACGTGGCGCTGGTGATCGGCGCGAACGACGTGACGAACCCCGCCGCGCGGTCGAATCCCGAGAGCCCGCTGTACGGAATGCCGATCCTCGACGTGGACAAGGCGAAGAACGTGGTCGTCCTCAAGCGGAGCATGAACCCCGGCTTCGCCGGGATCGAGAACGAGCTCTACTTCGACCCGAAGACGGCGATGCTCTTCGGCGACGCGAAGGACTCGATCGAGCGGCTGATCGCCGGCGTCAAGTCCGTCTAGGCCCCGAATCGACCGGATCGAGGCCCTCGGGGCCCTCGAGGCCCGCACCGCGACACCCTGCGCTGAAACCCGCGCGACACAGTCACAAAAGACGCGCAAACAATCCCAAGTTGCAGACTGCAACTTGCGAGACCCGCATGGCCACTGGGCTCCCGGGCTAGTAACAGACTGTTACTAAGTCTAGGAGCGCGCGGACGTCGCGCCAGGGTCGGCCGCCGCGGGGCCGGGATCAGGTTCGCTTCGCGACGGCCTGGAAGACGGCGAGGAGGATCACCGAGCCGACGATCGCGGCGAGCCACGTGCTCAGGTCGAAGAACTCGTCGATCGGGTCGCCCAGGTCGAGCGCGCGGGCGATGGCCCCGCCGACGAGCGCGCCGGCCACGCCGACGAGCGTCACGACGATGAGCCCGCCGGGTGCGCCGCCCACGATCGACCGTGCGATCAGTCCCGCGACGAGGCCGAGCAGGATCCACGCGATGATTCCCATGAAGTTCCTTTCGTCGGGTCGGCGAACGGTGTTCCCGTCCCGGCGAAACGGCTAACGCGCGGCGGCCCAGCTCCCGAGCGCCTGGATGACGATCTTCAGGCGCTGTCCTTCGTCGGTGAGGATGTACTCGACCCGGGGAGGGCGCGCGTCGATCACACGCCGCTCGAGCACGCCGGCCTCTTCGAGCTTCCACCAGCCGTGCGGCGAGCGTCCGTGGAGGCACGGCGCCGACGGCCTGGCGGAACTCGTTGAAGCGCACGGCGCCGTGATGCGCCGCGTAGACGATCTGGAGGAGCCAACGGCGCTCGAGGACTTCGGCTGCGCGCCGAATGTCCTCGGGCACCGGCTCACACTGACGACAGCGATGCTCGTGCATCACGGGCCGGCTCGAGCGCGATCTCGAGCACCTCGCCGAGGTTCATGACGGGATGGAACCGAAGCTCGTCGCGCGCCTCGGCCGGGACGTCGTCGATGTCGGGGCGGTTGCGCTCCGGGATGATCACGTCGGTCAAGCCGGCGGCATGAGCAGCGAGCACCTTCTGCTTGAGACCGCCGATCGGAAGCACGCGGCCCTGCAGCGTGACCTCGCCGGTCATGCCGACCGTGTGCCGGACCGCGCGACCCGACAGGAGCGAGGCAAGCGCAGTGGCCATCGTGATCCCGGCGCTCGGCCCGTCCTTCGGGATTGCGCCCGCAGGGACGTGGACGTGGAAACACTTGTCCGTGAAGGCCGACTCGTCGATCCCGAGCTCCCCGGCATGCGCGTGGATGTACGAGAGCGCGATCTGCGCCGACTCCTTCATCACGTCGCCGAGCTGGCCGGTGAGGATGAGCTTCCCCTCGGGCCCGGGCAGCGCGGTCGCCTCGACGAAGAGGACGTCGCCGCCGGCCCCGGTCACCGCGAGCCCGGTTGCAACGCCGGGAACCGCGGTGCGCTCGGCCGCCTCCTGGAAGAAGCGCTGGCGCCCGAGTGCGTCGCGCACGAGCTCCAGGTCGAGGACGACCGGGGGCTTCGCCTCCTCGGAGACGATCCGGGTCGCGGTCTTCCGCAGCAGCTTTCCGAGCTCGCGCTCGAGCTGGCGAACGCCCGCCTCGCGCGTGTAGTCCGAGACGATCGTCTGGAGCAGCTCGTCGGAGATCTCGACCTCGTCTTCGAGCAGGCCGTTGCGCTCGCGCTGCCGCGGCCAGAGGTAGCCGCGCGCGATGGCGCGCTTCTCGTCCACGGTGTAGCCGTCGAAGCGGATCACTTCCATCCGGTCGAGCAGCGGGCCGGGGATCGTGTCGGCGATGTTCGCGGTCGCGATGAAGACGACCTCGGAGAGATCGAGCTCCACGTCGAGGTAGTGGTCGCGGAACGAGTGGTTCTGCGCCGGGTCGAGCACCTCGAGCAGCGCGGCAGAGGGATCCCCGCGCCAGTCGGCGCCGACCTTGTCGACCTCGTCGAGCATGATCACCGGGTTCATCGTCCCGGCGTCGCGGAGCGCGCGGACGAGCCGGCCCGGCAGCGCGCCGATGTACGTGCGGCGGTGGCCGCGGATCTCGGCCTCGTCGCGGACGCCGCCGAGCGACATGCGCACGAACTCGCGCCCGAGCGCGCGGGCGATCGACTCGCCCACGGAGGTCTTTCCGGTGCCGGGAGGCCCGATCAACGTCAGGATCGCGCCCGACTTCTTGTCCTCGGCGATGCCGCGCTCCTCGCGGAGCTTGCGGACGGCCAGGTACTCGACGATGCGGTCCTTCACGTCCTCGAGGCCGTAGTGGTCAGTGTCCAGGACCTCGCGCGCGTGCGCGGGATCAAGCCGCTCCTCGGAGCGCTTCGCCCACGGGACGGCGGTCAGCCAGTCGAGGTAGGTGCGGATGATCGACGCCTCGGGGCTCTGCTCGCCGATCGACTCGAGCCGGCCCAGCTCGCGTTCGGCCTGCCCGCGGACTTCCTCGGGCATCTCGGCCTCTTCGATCTTCTTGCGGTACTCGTCGATGACGGAGCCCTCGTCCTCGCCGAGCTCCTTGCGGATCGACTCCATCTGGCGGCGCAGCACGTAGTCGCGCTGCTGCTTTTGCACGCCCGACTCGACGTCGTCGCGGATGCGCCGGCGAACCTGCAGCTCGACCAGGCGTTCGCGCTGGAGGGAGACGGCCAGCTCGAGCCGCTCGCGCAGGTCGACGGCCTCGAGGAGCTGCACCTTCTGCTCGAAGGCGAAGTCCGGCGCATAGCCGACCGTGTCGGCCAGCGCGCCCGGGTCGCTGATCGAGCGCACGAACGCGGAGATGCGCCCGTCGTCGCCGCGGACCTCGAGGACTTCCTCCACGATCGCGCGATATTCGGTCGCGAGCTCCTTCACGCGCCCGTCCACGGTCTGTTCAGAGTCGGGCCGCTCCTCGACCTCGACGCGGAGGCGACCCTGGGGATCGGTGTGCGCAGCGCCCGTGATTCCGCGGTGCAGGCCCGTCAGCGAGACCGCGCGGCCTCCGCCGGGCAGGCGCACCGTGTCCACGACATCGGCGACCGTGCCGACACCGGCAAAATCGCTCTCGTGGCGCGGAACCAGGAGCACGCGCTCCTCGTCGCCGACGTCCACGGTGAGAGTGACGTCCATATTGGGGAAGACGACGATGTCTTCGAGCGGAACGAGCAAGAGGGTCGTGCTCACCAGATCATCTCCTTGATGCTTGGGCTGCTTGCGCTAGTAAGTATACTTTCTGTACCGAGGATAGCAAAGGAGGAAACATTGGCTGAGAAGATCCAAAAGACCGAGGCTGAGTGGCGCGAGGAGTTGACGCCGGAGCAGTACCGCGTCCTCCGGGAGAAGGGCACCGAGCGCCCGTGGACCGGCCCGCTGAACGCGAACAAGGAGACCGGCACGTACCGCTGCGCCGGCTGCGGGAACGAGGTCTTCGCATCGGACACGAAGTTCGAGTCGGGCAGCGGCTGGCCGAGCTTCTACGCACCCGCCGACGAGAACGCGGTCGACACCGAGGAGGACGGCTCGTTCTTCATGCGGCGGACCGAGGTTCTGTGCTCCACCTGCGACGGCCATCTGGGCCACGTCTTCCCCGACGGGCCGAACCCCACGGGCCTTCGCTACTGCATCAATTCCGCGGCGCTCGAGTTCGAGCCCGAGAAGTAGAAATCCAGCTCCTACCAGCTACGATCCGAGGCCGGTGCGCGGACCTTCCCGTACCCGGCCTCACCGGAGTCGCGCGCTTGCGGCGGCCGGGCTCGTGCTTGCCGGACTGGCCGTCGCGCCGGCATCTCCGGCCGCGGCGGCCTCGTCCCTGAAGCTTCTGCCGCCGCTCGCGCAACCAGTCACGCTGACCACCTACCGCGGCCGGGCGCCGCTCGACTTCGGCGTACTGGTCGGCGCGACCGGCGGCGACGTGGAGCTCCGGGTCACGCGGCCCGATTACGAGGGGCCGCTCGAGGCCTGGCAGGCCGATCCGGAGACGGGCGACTTCATCCAAGCGCTTCCAGCCGTGAACCTGAAGGGCTGGCAGGGGCTGCGGCGCTTCTTCCAATACACGATCACGACCCGCTCGGGGACGCCGCTCAAGATCCTCTACCGGCCGTACTGCCCGAACTCGGGCGATCGCACGAGGGTCGCGAGCGAAGGGCCGCCCACGCTGCGCTACACGTACGCGTGCCGGTCCTACTCGCCGTTCACGCGCGGGATGGTCTGGGGGATCGAGCAAGGCTGGGCGACCCCCGCGTTCGCGACCGAGGCCTACTACACGAGCTTCCTGTTTTCGAGCGTTCGCCTGAACCCCGGCAAGTACCGGGTGAAGGTCGAGATCATGCCGTTCTTCCGCTCGTTCTTCGCCATCCCGGACGAGGACGCCGAGGCGACGGTCGACATCGTCGTGCGCCGCGCCCGCACCCGCCCGCCGGGCGGGCCGACCAAGGGACGGATCGAGACGCGCCGGGCCGCGCAGGCCGGCGTCGAGGTTCCGATCGACCCGAATCCGGACCCGAGCCTGCGACCCGACCTGGCCGCGCTTCCCGCCTGGTCGATCGTGACCCGGAACGAGCGGCGCCACGACTACGTCTCGTTCGCCTCCACGTCCTGGAACGCGGGCCCAGCTCCGATGCTCGTCGAGGGCTTCCGCCCGGGCGTCGCCGAGACGATGGACGCCTACCAGTACTTCTACGACGCCGACGGAACCGCGGTGTCGCGCGCGCCGGTCGGGACGTTCGAGTTCGACCACCGAAACGGCCACCACCACTGGCACTTCCTCCAGTTCGTCCGCTATTCGATCCTCGACGCGTCGACGAACGAGGTCGTGCGCAGCATGAAGCAGTCGTTCTGCCTCGCCCCGACCGATCCGATCGACCTGACCGTGCCGCGCGCGCTCTTCCTCCCGTACCTGCCGGAGCTGACGAGCATCTGCGGCGGGCCGGAGGCGCGGTGGCTGCGCGAGTCGCTCCCGGCCGGATGGGGCGACACCTACTACCAGACGGTCGCGGGCCAGGCGTTCGACATCACGACCCTCCCGAACGGGTCGTACACGATCCGGGTCGAGATGAATCCGCTTGGACTGCTCAAGGAGACCTCGACGGCGAACAACGTCGAGGACCGGTCGATCACGCTCGGCGGCCACAAGGGCGCGCGCACCGTGATCGTCGAGCCGTGGCACGGCATCTCTGACTGACGGTCATACGGCTCCATCCGGCGCGGGATACGATCGGCCGGCTGTCCGGCCCCGGTCCAATCCCTCCCAAGATTCGGCTCCTCGCTGTGCTCGCGCTTGCCGTTTTCGCGCTTGCGGCCGCGCCGGCGGGCGCCGCTCCGCCCTCGGTCGCGCTCGTCGCGCCGGACGAGCCGGTCACGCTGGAGTCGCGAAACGGCCGGGTGCTGCTCGACCTCGGCGTGCTCGTCACGCCGGTCGGCGGCTCGTTCGAACTCCGCGTGCGGCGCCCCGACTACGACTCTCCGCCGGCGATCGTCCAGGTGGACGCGGAGACGGGCGAGATCATCCGCGAGCTGCCGGCCTCGATCCTGCGGCGCTGGCGGGGGCTGCGCCGCTTCTTCATCGTCACCGTGGCCGACAGCGGCGGAAAGGTCGTCGCCGAGCGCTACTACCGGTTCTGCCCGAACAGCGCCGACCGCGAGTCGCTCGTCCAAGACCCGATCGTGCCCCGCTATCCCGAGGGCTGCGGCTCGGGCTCCCCGTTCATCCGCGGGATGGTCTGGGGCGTGGACGAGGGCTGGGGCGTGTCGGCGTTCGGGTTCCTCCGCGAGCTCTCGACGGGGCCGTATGCGGTGAAGCTGGCGCCCGGGAGGTACACGGCGCAGGTCGTGATCGACCAGCAGTACCGCGACCTCTTCGCGATTCCCTCGATCAGCGCCGAAGTGGATGTCGAGTTCACCGTCGAGCCGGCCGAGAGCCTGCGGAGCGAGTCGCGCCGCGAGGAGACGCGGGCGGGGCTCGGCAGCACCACGCCGCCGGACATGCCCGACCCGGACCCGTCGCTCCTCCCCGACCTCGCCGCGCTGCCGCCCTGGAACATCGAGCTCCTGAACGGCGGCGGCAAGAACCTGCTCACGTTCGCGGCCAGCCCGTGGAACGCGGGGCCCGGGCCGCTCGTGGTCGAGGGTTACCGCGGCGCGAACTCAGGGGTGATGGACGCGTACCAGTACTTCTACGACGGAGCCGAGACGCCGGTCGGCCGCACCCGCGCGGGCTCGATGGTGTGGGACGAGCGCCCAGGACACGACCACTGGCACTTCCGCCAGTTCTCGCGCTACAGCCTGATCGACCCGGGCAAGAGAACCGTCCTGCGCAGCCGCAAGCAGTCGTTTTGCCTGGCTCCGACGGAGCCTGTGGATCTGACCGTCGTCGGCGCGGTCTGGCTTCCGTGGTCGCTTTCATTCACGAGCGTGTGCGGCGGACGCACCGCCGAGTGGCTGCGCGAGGCGATGCCCGCCGGCTGGTCGGACACGTACTTCCAGGTGGTCGCCGGCCAGGCGTTCGACGTCACGTCGCTGCCGAACGGCCGCTACCAGATCGAGCTCGAGGTGAACCCGCAGCGGCTCCTCCGCGAGCGCTCGACCTCGAACAACACCGCCAGGCGGACGATCGTCCTACGCGGCACGAAGGCAAACCGCCGCGTCAGGGTGCTGCCGTGGCACTCG
Organism: uncultured Thermoleophilia bacterium; assembly: GCA_963716435.1. Classification (GTDB taxonomy): domain Bacteria; phylum Actinomycetota; class Thermoleophilia; order Gaiellales; family Gaiellaceae; genus CAVRUF01. The sequence goes on along the minus strand of OY970312.1, from coordinate 814,636 downwards.
ATCGGCCGCGCATCCTGACTCGTTCCATGGGCGGTGACGGGCTCGAACCGCCGACATCCTGCGTGTAAAGCAGGCGCTCTCCCAGCTGAGCTAACCGCCCTTACTGCCCATTGAAGCAGGCGCCGCTGCGACCGACCTGGCGGGCGCGGCTATCGAACGCTCTTTTCCGACCGGAATCGTCATGCCTCACGCGCAGCGTGAGGCGGATTCCGGTCGGCGATGCCCCCAGCGGGATTCGAACCCGCGCTACGGCCTTGAAAGGGCCGTGACCTGGGCCGCTAGTCGATGGGGGCCCGGTGGGCCAGGCTAGCAGCGGAACTACGCGACCAGAGCCGTGGGCGCGCATTCCGCTACGAGCCCTTCGACGACGCCGCGCAGCTCGTGCCGCAGGTCGTCGTCGGGATCGGCGAGCCGCTCGTCGGCCTTCGCTACGGCGAGGCCGGAGTCGACGACGCGGGCGCCCATGGCGCCGAGGATCTTCTTCGCATCCTCTTGGGCCCAGACGCCGCCGAACATCCCGGTGCTTGCGCTCACGACCGCGACGGGCTTGTTGCGGAACACGCAGGTCATGAGCTCGGGCCGCGAGGCCCAGTCGAGCGCGTTCTTCAGCTGGCCGGGAACCGAGCGGTTGTACTCGGGCGTCGAGATCAGCACCGCGTCGGCGCGCCGGACCGCGTCGCGGAACTCGGCGACGCTCGCCGGCTCGGCGTCCTCGGAGTCGGCGTCGAAGGGCGGGATGTCGCGCAGCCCGTCCCAGACCTCGAACTCGAGGTCGCCGGGCGCGCTGTCGGAGGCCAGGCGGAGCAGCTCGCGGTTCAGCGAGCCGCTCCGAAGGCTTCCGGCGATGCCGAGGACGCGCATTAGGCGGCCTTCACCAGCTCGAGCTCGCCGCGGATGGTCACGTCGTTGCCGACCGCGAACCCGCCCGTGGGGAGCGGCGCGTTCCAGTCGAGGCCGAACTCGCGGCGGTCGACGACCGTCTCGAGCTCGATGCCGATCCGGTCCGCAACGGGGCCGGTGACGGAGCCGGTGAGGACGATCGGCTTGGTGACGCCCTTGATCGTGATCTCGCCGTCGACCTCGACCTGCTCGCCGTCGAGGCGGATGTCGCGCGAGCGGAACGTCAGCTCGGGGAAGCGCTCGGCGTCGAAGAAGTCCGGCGAGAGCAGATGGCCCTTCAGATTCGGCTCGTCGATCGTGATGCTCTCGACCTTGGCGACGCCCGTGAGGCCGTCGGGGCCGAGCGCGCCCTCGACGTCGGCGAACGCGCCGCGGAAGGTCGCGATGACGTTGTGCTTGACGGCGAACCCGATGGACGAATGGACCGAATCGACGGCCCAGGTGCCGGTGGGAACCTCGGTGCGAACTGCTGTGGCGCTCATTCCAGTGTCCTTTCGTTCCTGTATAGTTGAGTACGCAATCAACTGTACCACAGAAACTTGCCTAGTCAAACATTGATCACACAAGCTCCGGCGGAGGTCACCCTCTTCGTCCGGCTCCTGCGCGCACACGCGACGCTGCGGCGCGGCCTGGAGCTGCGCCTGCTGGAGACGCACAGCCTCACGGTGAGCGACTACGAGGCGCTGCTCGTCCTGGCCCGCGAGCCCGAAGGCTCGATGCGCCGAGTCGATCTCTCCTCCCGACTGCTGCTCAGCCCGTCCGGAATCACCCGGCTCCTCGACGGCCTCCAGAAGCTCGGCCTCGTGGAAAAGGGAACGTGCGCCGCCGACGCGCGCGTCACCTACGCCGTGATCACCGACGAGGGCCGGCGCACGCTCGAGGAGGCGCTCTGCGTCTACCACGCGACGCTCAGCGAGCTCGTCGGCGACCGCCTGAAACCCGGCGAGCTCGAGACGCTCGCCGAGCTGCTCAGCCGTCTGCCCGGTGCGGCCGACGACGAGCCCTGCGCACTCGACGACGCTTAGACTCGCCCGCGGGGCCGGTAGCTCAGTTGGTAGAGCAGGGGACTTTTAATCCCAAGGTCGCTGGTTCGATTCCAGCCCGGCCCATTCTGCACCGCATCGCTAGGCCCGATTCGTGATTTCGCCAATGAGCACTTGACTTTCATAGAAGCATCGCTGGCGCAGCCGACGATGCTGGGGCTTGAGACGAGGTCGGGCGATCCGAAGGCGACGCGAAGCCGGAGGCGCAGTAAAGTCCTGCGGTGCGCAAGTGGCTCCCGCTGATCATCCTCGCCTCGGCCCAGTTCATCATGGTGCTGGACTCGAGCGTGATGAACGTCTCGATCTCGCAGATCGTGGCAGACCTGAACACGACGGTCACAGGCGTGCAGAGCGCCATCACGATGTACACACTCGTGATGGCGGCGTTCATGCTCGTTGGCGCGAAGCTCGGCGACATCCTCGGGCGTGATCGCGCTTTTGGCCTAGGCCTGGCCGTGTACGGGCTGGGCTCGCTGATCACGGCGCTCAGCCCGAACCTCACGGTGCTGCTGATCGGCTGGTCGGGGATCGAGGGGCTCGGGGCGGTGCTGGTGATCCCGGCGATCGCCGCGCTGACCGCCGCGAACTACGAAGGCAAGGATCGCGCGTTCGCCTACGGGATGATCGGCGGCGCCGCGGGCGCGGCGATCGCCGCCGGGCCGCTGATCGGCGGCTACGTGACGACGACCTGGAGCTGGCGGTACGTCTTCGTCGGCGAGGTCGTGGTGGTGATCGTGGTGCTCATCGTCCACCGGCGCATGAAGCGCGCGCCCAAACCGGAGGTGGTGCCGAGGCTGGACTACGGCGGCGCTGCGCTCTCGGCGGCCGCGCTCGGGCTGATCGTGTTCGGGATCCTGAAGAGCAGCACCTGGGGCTGGATCAAGCCGATCGCCGCGCCGACGATCGACGGGCACAAGATCACGCCGCTCGGATTCTCGCTGGTGCCGTTCCTGATCATCGGCGGCTTCGTCGTTCTCGGCTGCTTCCTGGCGTGGGAGGACCGTCGCGAGCGGCTCGGCCAGAGCACGCTTCTCAACCGCGCGCTGCTGAAGATCGAGACGCTGCGGGGCGGGCTGACCTCGCTTTCCGCGCAGCAGCTGATCGTGATGGGCACGTTCTTCGTCCTGCCGGTGTACCTCCAGGTCGTGCTCGGCTTCGACGCCTTCGAGACGGGGAAGCGGCTCTTCCCGATGTCGATCTCGATGCTGGCCGCTGCGCTCACCGGGCCGAAGGTGGCGGTGCGGTTCGGGCCGCGGGCCGTCGTCCAGGTCGGCCTCGGGGCAATGGCGATCGCTGCGCTCGTGCTCGTCGGGACGATCGACGTGACCCTGAACGGGACGGCCTTCGCCGTGTCGCTCATCTTCTTCGGGATCGGCGCCGGGCTCCTGATGTCGCAGCTCGGCAACGTGATCATGTCCTCCGTCCCTCCGGACGAGACGAACGAGGCAGGTGGACTGCAAGGAACTGCGCAAAACCTCGGCGCGTCCCTGGGCACCGCACTGATCGGCTCCGTGCTCTTGCTCGGGCTGCTCAACGGGTTCAATTCGCGGATCCAGGACAACCCGGCGCTACCGCCCGACGTGAAGACCCAGATCGCGGCCGCCACCGAGGAAGGCATCCCCATCGTCACGACCGAGCAGGCCCACCAGGCGCTGCTCGACGCCGGGCTGGCGCCGGCCGAGGCAGACGCTGTCACAGCCGACTACGGCAACGCCCAGCTCGACGCGCTGAAGACGTCGATGCTGGCGGTCGCGTTCCTCGCGATACTCTCGTTCTGGTTCACACGGCGCCTTCCGGGGCGCCGCACCACGGGCCAGGCCGTGCCCGGGCCGGCTGGCTAGACCTGTCGCTACACACATGCGAGACGACTGCGTATTCACCGTGAGCTAAGGCCAGTCGCCACGCAAGCGGTCGGTCGTCATTGAGCAACCACCGGCACAGCCGAAGCTGACCGGCCGCGGCTTGGCGCCATTCGCTAACGACGAGGGTGTCAGAAGTATCTCTTGAAGAACGCGTCCACCTCGTCCTACTTCTCCTGTAGCTCGTCTTTCTTCTTCAAGAGACTCAACACGTGATGTGACCTCTCGTTGCCGAGGTAGAGGGCCGAGGAGAACCAGCCTCCGTCGACACGCGCGATCGACGCTGATCGCGACCTTCGCCGGCTGAGCGTTCAGGCGGCGAGACGGCGCTGCGGCTCTTCGATCGGCGGAAGCTGACGGACCCGCGCACGGCGAACGAGCGAGAGCGCCTTCAGCACCGCCGCGAACACGGCGAAACCGGCGACGAGCCCCAGCGCGGGCTCGACGAGAGCGAGGCCGATCACGACCGGGAGCGCGAGCGTTCCTGCGATCCACTCATAGGAGCTCATGCCTCGACTGTCGCCCCGCCGCACGGCGGCCGCAAGGGCGGTTCACCGGGTCGTTACCGGCTGGTCGCCTAACCGATGACGCGGATCGGCGTGCCGACCGGGATGAGCGTCTTCAGCCGCAGCGCGGCGCTCGGCGCCACGCGGATGCACCCGTTCGAGGCGTTGTGGCCGAGGGACGAGAGCAGATGCGTCCCGTGGATCCCGATCACGCCGCCGAACTCGAAGTCGGGCAGACCGGCGGGCGCGCTCAGCTCGAGTGCGAACGCGGTGACGGCCGCGTTCTCCGGCGGCTTGTACTTGGCCGCGATGTAGAAGAGCCCGGCGGGCGTCCGGCGATCGGGGCGGCCGGTTGCGACGCGCGTCTTGAAGATCCGCTTGTTGTTCTTGAAGACCTGGAGCCAGTGCGTCGTCCGGTTGACGACGATCATGTTCTCGGTCGGCCGGACCCGCGCGGCAGAGGCCGGGATCCAGCCGCGGCGGTTGAGCGGCCGCGTCGGCATGACGATTCGGAGCCAGAGGCGTCCGGTCTTGCCCTTCTTCCCGCCGGCGAGATGGTTGGACGTCATCGCGAGCGGCCCCGACGAGATCGCATTCGCCGTGAGCGGCAGCCCGAGATTGTTGACGTTCGTGGCGAGCGTGCCGAGGTCGGTCTGGGAGAACGAGAATGTGTGGAGCACGGTCACGCCGGAGCGGACGACGAGCTCGGCCAGTGAGGGATCGGAGCTGCCCGCGTCGTCCTGAACGGTCACGGAGAGCGCGTTGCCGGCGGTTCCACCCGTGCGCGCGGTGAGGGCGAGCGCGCCCGAGAGCGTGAGCGTCGCGTGCTTCGCGGCGACGAACCCGACGCGCTTCTGCGTCATGGCGAGGACGTACTGCGTCAGGCCGTCGTTGCGGTAGTCGCGCAGCAGGATGAGCCTCCGCGAGTTCGTGCTCGGGTTCGCGCGCACGGCGACGCTCGGCGCCACGATCGGACCGGACGCCGGGTAGGAGACCGCGCCCCCGGCCGCCGCAACGCCGGGTACCGCAAGCGCGGTCACAAGCACGAGTAGGAGAGCCCCCTTGCGAATCACCTAAGTCGAAGCGTAGCGGCGGTCCTCGAGTGTCACCACCCCTTGGGGCATTCGGAAGCGAGGACGCGTCGATACAATGCCCCGGCTCGCGGGGGCGTAGTTCAGTTGGTTAGAACGCCGGCCTGTCACGCCGGAGGTCGCGGGTTCGAGTCCCGTCGCTCCCGCTTTTTCCGCCACGAGTCCGGCCCCCGCTGCGCGGTGACCATGACGACTCGCGGCGGATTCCCTCCTCCGACAACGCACCGGTGACGCGCCCGCGCAGGTCGGGCGCGTCGGCGCTCCCACCCCGGTGTCAGGTCTTGCGTTAATGCATTCGCGGCCACGTCAAGCCTCAGTGGCCGGCGGCTTCGTGGGCGCGCAGACGCCGGCTGACCGTCGTGTAGTGACGCCCGATGGCGCGGCCGATCTCGCCGAGGGTGTAGCCGTGCTCGCGGTAGGCGACGGCGATCTCGGCGCCGCTTCCGGTCTGCAGGAGCTCGCCGAGCAGAGGCGGCACCGGCTGAGCTTGCCGCCGCGGGATCTCGGGGATCGCCCGCCCGGGAGCCGCCTGCTGGGCAAACTCGGGGCCGCCCTGGTAGAGGCCGGCGAGCTGCTCGGGCAACGGCAGCCCGCGCCCGTCGAGAACGAAGCGACGGTAGCGCTCCTGCGCGGAGCGCTCATCGGAGCCGAACTGGCCGAGCAGCCACGAGGTGCAAAGCCAACCGGGAGCCTCGACGAGGCCAGCCGTTGCCAGGTAGCTCGACCAGGGCCACTCGGCCGGATGCTCACAAAGACCCGCCCGCACCGGATTCAAGACGATGTAGCGCGCCACCTCGAGCAGATGCGCCTCCCGCTCAACCAGCGACGCCCCGTACCGGGCCTGAAACAGATGGCCGACCGTGCGATGACGCCGGTTGAACCGCCGCGCATACACCCCGTTGAGCTGACGCATCCCGCGCCCCAGATTCGGGCGCGGCGTCTCAACCAGCAGATGGAAGTGGTTGCCCAACAAGCAGTAGGAATGCACGAGCCACCCGAACCGCTCGACCACCTCTGCCACCAACACCAGGAACGACGTTCGATCGGCCCCGTCCAAAAAGACCGGCTGGCCCCCGTTCCCACGCGAACTCACGTGATACAGAGCCCCCGGAAACTCCAAACGCAACGGTCGGCCCACCAACTCAGCGTAGGCCCCCGCACACCGCCAAACCCCGGTCCCAGCGCGATCGTCACACTCCCGCGCGCAACACGGAATGCATTAATGCAAGACCTGACACCATGGACCAAGATGGTTGTCCAGGTGGTTCCGTGACGTTGCAGTACGCTCGCATCGACCAGCGTGGCGACGTTCTGGTCGTGGCTTCTCGATCGGAGATTGAGAAAGGCCATCTGCGGCCAAATGGTTGGTTTCGGATTCTAGACGTGACGGCTGACGCCGACGTCCTGGGCCAGACGACGCTCGATGCGTTGTCGCAGTCCGGAATCGCGCCTCCTCAACCGATCGCTACGCCAGAGCCTCCGGACATGATCCTCAGAGAACTTGGTCTCAGTTCGGAAGCGGCCTACCTCAAGGGCGCAAAGTCGGTACACACGCGGCGCGAAAATCTCATCACCTTCTGGCCAAGAAAAAATGGCGGTACACGCGAGAACTTTACGGACCTTCCAGGTGCTTCATTTGTTCTCGACCCGGAACAGATGCGTGACCCAGCGTCAATTGGGCGCGCGGCCCGCCGGGCGCTTGGCCGAGCCACGACGGATTCTGATTCAACAAATGGGAAGCTGAGTTCCGCAGACGCTACTGTCCACCAACCTAGCGCTGGTGGCGCCGGCTTCGGCTACAAGAGTGCTTGGCTCGCATTGAGGGCCGACGGCCCGCACGATGTCGCCGAGGCTCTCGGGCTGACCGATCTCCGTGCACTTGCCTGGTCGGAAGGTATCCGTGAAACCGACGTCATCATCGGCCCCTGGGCGCCCGTGTTCGCAACACCAAAGGTCGACGGCTGGGTACTCGCGCTGCTCGGCAGTCCACAGTTGTTCGAGGACGATGGCACGAACAGTGGCCTCCTAGATCTCGCGGCTCTGAGCCGACGCTTCGGCGAGGTGCAGAAGTTCGCAACCCACCGCGTCGTCGAGTACCAAGAGTGGCAGCGATGGGCGAACGGCGCCCCCGTACGCCGCTACTGCTGGATCGGCGAGTCTGGAGAGATTCGCTTCGATGAAGGAACTCCAGCCCAGGCTGAAGGCAGCATTATTCGACAGGCAACCTTCAACGAAGATTGGGACGGGCTCGATTTCCCCGACGAAGAGACAGTCATGTCCGTCGCGGAAGGTTGGAGTGTGAACCCCACCACGCTCGATGTACGAGACGACGACATTCCTTTCAGGAGCCAGGGCCTCCTCGGATATATGCGCGTGCGTTAGCTGTGGAGGAGGAGATTGTCGGAGAGCAGAGCCAGATCCTTGCGTTCTGAGGTTTCGCACTGGGTGGTCTCGTTCGGGGTGCTTGGTTGCCGCGTTACGCTCGCCTCTCCCGAATCTCGATCGCCAGATGTGCAAAGTCCGGGTTCGACCCCCGTCGCTCCCGTTTCTCACGACCCGCATCCCGTCTGCGTTTGCGGGTTAGGGGCCCGCTCTCGCCGCTTGAACCCGACGCTAGGTTGTGCGGCTCGCGCGTCCAACGGGCGCGAATCGAGTCGTTCGCGTCGCGGGCCAGGTGGCCGTAGGTGCGGTCAATCTACGACCTGGCCCGAGACTCATCGGATCAGCAGCACGTGGAAGGAGACGGCGGGCCCGTCGATGGCCGCGACCGTTGGATTGCAGACCCTGATCGAGACCGTATCGATCTGCGCCAACCAGGGCGCGTACATCAAGTTTGACCAGACGGCTCCCACCGGATGGGTGATCACGACGTCGCCGGCTTCCGCTCCCGCGACCGTTGCCGAGTCGGAGCTGCAGACCCCTGCCGGGATGTTCGGTGGATCGAACATGACCGTGGTCGAGACCGCCCCGATGTCGGCCTTTCGGAGCCCAGTGGCCTGCGCCGCATTGATCACATCGGCTCCGGTGATCGCGTTGTTCTTCACCTTCAGCGAGGTGATCGCGTTGTTCTTCACCTTCGGCGAGGTGACCGCGTTCCTCTTGAGCTGCTTCGCTCCGACGCTGTTCCTCGGCAGCTTGATCGCGGCGTAGCTCGTCCCGCCGAGCGCGACGGTAAGTGCGATGCACGCGACGACCATCGCCGGAGACGGACTGAGGCGTCGATGCTTCATGGTTTCTCCTCTGATTCGACGAAGCTGACCACGGGTCCTATCCCAGTCGCGTCGGTCGATCAAGCCCACGCTGGGGACATGCAGATCTCTGCGGTTGGAACGAGCATGGATCGCAGCGGTAGCCACTCCCGGCGAACAACGTCAAGGCCGCCGTTCCAAGAAAGGCACATCCACAGCGAGAACGGTCATCGACGGCCACCAGTGGTGAAGCCCACCGCTCAACTGTCACGCCGGAGTTCGCGGGTTGACCCCGTCGCTTCCGCTATTGCCACCGAAAGTCCGCTGGGCCGCGCCCGTCACGCCGCGCGCTAGTCGGACCACCAGTCGCGCTGCCCATGGACGTCGTCGCGCTGATGCTCGCCGAGATTGGGCGCGCCGATCACGATGATCTCGAGGCCCTCCGGCCCGGCCTCGTATCCGCGCCACGTGCCGGGCGGGACGCGCACCGCGTCCCACAAGTTCAGTTCGACGATCTCGTCGTCGAGCTTCATCCGCCCGCTCCCGCGCACGACCACGTAGGTCTCCTCCTGCGTCTCGTGCGTGTGCCCGTACGGGAAGCGATAGCCGGGCGGGATGCGCTGGTAGCTCAAGCCGGACTGCTCGAGCTCGAGCGCCTTGGTCGCCATGCGGAACTCCAGATCCGGCGCGCCGTCGAACTTGGGCCCGACATCCTCCAGGTCGTTCTTCAGGTTCCTGAGCGTGAACGGCACGGCCGCGATCGTACCGTGCCCGCGCTCCGCTATTCGCCGCATGGAAGCCGTGCTCGAGCGCTACTGGGCCGACGGCTCCCCGGGGGCACACGCCAGGCGCTGGGGCGGATAGCTCACGCGCTGGCGGCGCCGGGCGGCTCGGCGAACGCGATCGCGTTTCCGTCCGGATCCGGGATCTTCACGTGGCGGACGCCGTTCGAGTAGGTCTCGACCGGCTCGTGCTCGATGCCCTGGGCGGCGAGGCGCTCGAGGAGCGCGTCGAGCCCTTCGACCGCAAAGGTGATTCGGCCCGTGCCCGCCTGCTTCGCGTTCGGCTCGATGAACAGCGTGGCGTGCTCGTCGATCCTCCAGAGCACCTCATCGCCGACGCGCATGTCGGGTGGCCGGCCGAAGAACCGCGTGTACCAATCGATGCTCACGTCGAGATCGGACACCGGGACGCCGGCGTACAGATCGGTGATGGCGCTCATGCCGGGGCCTGGTCCAGCTCTAAGCCTCTCGCGCGCGGACGCGCCGGGCCAGGTCGCCGATCGACGTCACGTGCAACGGTGAATCGCCCGCGAAGCGGAGGTCGTAGACGGGCCGGAACGCCGAGTACAGCCAGATGACGGTCGTGATGAGGAGGGCGAAGAAGAGCCCGTAGCCGAGGTCGAACTCGCGCCGGCTGCTGAGGATGAGATGCCCGGCGTAGATCAGCACGAGGTTCGTCGCGAGCAGCGCGACGTAGCGTCCGGCCGCCGTCGTCGGGCCGAAGCCGCCGCGGCGGGCGGCGCCGAGGCTGATGGCCGAGTCGGCGAGGACGATCGCCGCCACGCCGATCATGACCTGGACCGGGGTCAGGTCCACACCCGGCAGAATCGTTACGAAAATGACGCAGACGAGCCCGAGGAGGAAGACGAGCTCCACGGCCTCGCGAGTCAGGGTGCGGCCGCTCGCCAGGCGGCGGGCGTACCGCGCGTGCGCCTCGCGCAGCGACGACGGGAGGCGATCGGCGCCGAAGCGCCAGCCCCAGTCGGGCGCCGGCAGCCGCGGGATCACCACGAGGAAGAGGATGAGCGCGGCCGCGACGAGCGCGATCACGACGAGGGCGGCAAACCAGGCGTGGTCGTGGAGCATGTCCGTGAAGTCGAGCTTGGCGATGTGGATCCAGTACTCCTGCGGCAGCTTGATGAAAATCCAGATCCCGGCGGCCATGAGCACCCAGAACCGCGCCGAGATCCGCGACGGGTCGAACCGCGTCCGGATGAGCTCGTAGACGATGAAGAAGTACTCGAAGGTGTTCGGGAAGATGAGCAGCACGGCGCGCACCCCGGTGAGCTCGAACGCGACGACGCCGATCAGGCGCCAGTAGAAGAGGAACTGCGACGTGCGGAACGCGGCGTCGCTCGTCCAGTTGCGCATCGTCGCGAGGTACGCGATCGCGAGGTAGTAGATGTCGAGCGCCTTGTCGACGCTTTGGTACGCCCCGGTCTCGCTCGTGTCCACGCTCGTGTACGTCGCGAGGATCGTCTGGTCGGCCGCGTCGATCAGCATCACGACGACGATCGCCAGCGGCAGCCGCGGGATGAGGAGCGGGATGAGAAGCCGGGCGCCGACGATCAGCGTCACGATCGTCGCGTCCGACGTCGTGACTCCGAAGACGAAATCGGCTAGGGCGGTCACGGCGAGCGAGCATACGAAAGCCACTCACTGGAGGCGGCTCGGGCAAGATGCCGCCGTGACCGTGCATGGGACGAACGACCCTCGATTCGCAGCGGTTCGCGAGGCGCTCTCCGAGATGGTGGAGAACGCCGCCGGCACAGGCGCCGCGGTCGTCGCCTGGCTCGACGGAGCCTGGGTCGTGGATCTCTGGGGCGGCTGGGCCGACGCAGGTCTCACCCGACCGTGGGAGCGCGACTCGATCGTCATGCCGTACTCGGTGAGCAAGCCGTTCGCGGCGATGTGCGCGCTCGTCCTCGTCGACCGCGGGGCGCTCGACCTCGACGCGCCGGTGCAGCGCTACTGGCCGCAGTTCCTGGCGCCCGCGACCGTCGAGCAGGTGCTCTCGCACCAGGCGGGAGTGGTCGTGCTCGACGAGCCCGCGCCGACCGAGGTGTTCTACGACTGGGACGCGCTCTGCGCACTGCTGGCGCGCCAGCAACCCGCGTGGACGCCGGGCGAGGCGCACGGCGAGTCGGCCCTCTTCTACGGCCACCTGGTCGGCGAACTGGTGCGCCGGGTGGACGGGCGCTCGCTCGGAACCTTCCTCCGCGAGGAGGTCTCGGGGCCGCTCAGCCTGGACTTCGCCGTCGGCCTCTCACCCGAGGAGCAGACGCGCGTGGTCGATCTGACCGGGCTCGACGACGCCTTCACCCGCTGCACCACGGCCGGGAAACCCGAGATCTACGAGCGCGCGATCGGGAACCCGCCGGGCGTGCGAGACCCAGCCGTGGTGAACAGCGCGCGGTGGCGCGCGGCCGAGGTTCCCGCGGTGAACGGCCACTGCAGCGCCCGCGGCGCGGCCGGGCTCTACGCGGCGCTCCTCCAGGGAAAGCTCCTGTCACCGGGCCTGCTCGCCGAGGCCACCCGCGTGCACACCTCCGGCGTTGACCGCGTCTTCGGCCACGACAACGCGTGGGGGCTCGGCTTCGCGGTGGACGACGGCGGCTACGGGATGGGCGGCACCGGCGGGAGCTTCGCCGCGGCCTCCGTCAAGGGCGGATACGCGCTCGCCGTCCTGACCGGCTCGATGGGCGACGGGTCGCCCGCGGCCGCGGTGGAGAACGTGTTCAGGTCGTGCCTCGGGCTGCCGCCGCTCGAGGACTGAGCCGCCGCGGCTATCGTCTAGACCCGTGCCGCACATCGACCTCCCCGAAGGAGTTCCCGGGATCCGCAGCGGGTTCGAGTTCCGGCCCGAGACCGCGGGACCGATGCGCGAGCTCACCGAGGTTCTCCTGCGCGGGGACAACACGCTGAGCCGCGGCGACCGCGAGCTGATCGCCGCCTACGTCTCGAACCTGAACGAGTGCACGTTCTGCCAGACGTCGCACAGCCGGTTCGCCGCCGAGCAGCTGGACGGCGGCGCCGACCTCGTGGAGCAGGTCAAGCGCGATCCGGCGAGCGCGCCGATCAGCGACAAGCTCAAGGCGCTCCTCGTGATCGCCGGCAAGGTTCAGGTGAGCGGCCGGCTCGTGACCGAGGACGACGTGGCCGCCGCACGGGGCCTCGGCGCGACCGACGTGGAGATCCACGACACCGTGCTCATCGCGGCCACGTTCTGCATGTTCAACCGCTACGTGGACGGGCTTGCGACGTGGACGCCGACCGATCCCGCCGACTACGACGAGATGGTCTACCGCGTCCTCGAGCACGGCTACACCTCGCAGCCGCCGCGCTAGCCAGGGCCGACCGAGAGGATCTGCCCGGCGGGAACGCCGGTGAGCCGGGTCTCGCTCCCGTCCGGGTAGGTGACCGTGAGCACACGGACGCGATTCGCGTCGCCGAGGCCGAAGTGGACGCGCGGGTCCTCCGACGAGAGGTAGCTGCTCCCGGCGAGCACCTCGCGGATGAGCCTGCGGCCGTCCGGCAGTTCCGCGGTCACTCGGGCGCCTGGGTGGAATCCGGCCAGTGAGACCTCGAGCCAGTTGCCGGTTCGGTTGGTGTTCTCGAGCAGGAGCAGCGGGCCGGCGATCGAGTTGACCGCGAAATCGACGTCGCCGTCGTTGTCGAAGTCGGCCGCCGCGACGCCGCGTCCGTTCAGGCGCAGGCGCGCTCGCGTCTCGGCGACGGCGGAGAACGCCGGCGCGCCGCCGGGCGCCGCGAGGTTGTCGATCACCTGGATCGGCTCCGCGTCCATGGCGAGATCCGTGATCGGGATGCCGCCGCTCGCGAGGACGAGATCGAGATCCGAGTCGCTGTCGAGGTCGGCCCAGGCGGCGCCCCACCCGGTGAGGCTCTTGCGCAGGGCCGAGGAAAAGTCCGCGCGGACATCCTCGAACGAGCCGCCGTCGCTGCGGTAGATCGCAGTGCCCTGCCCGCGGGAGTTCGTGACGACGAGATCGGCCGGCCGTCGCCCGCAAAGTCCGCGACGGCGAGGCCCATGCCCGCGTTCTCGTCGGCGACGCCGTCCTGCTTCGCGCGGTCCTCGAAGCGGAAGCCGAGCCCGGCCGGGTCGTCCAAACGTGGCACGTTGACGTAGAGCCGGTTGGGATCCTCGTCGTTCGCGACGTAGAGATCGAGCCGGCCGTCGCCGTCGAGATCCGAGAGCACCGCGCCGAGCCCGTGCTCGAAGCGGGACGACTCGAGCCCAGCCTGGACGCCGACCTCCCGGAAGCGCGGCCGGCCGTTCGGGCCACGGCCGTCGTTCAGATACAGGAGGTCGCGGACGCCCTTGTGATTCGTGGGGAAGCCCTCGAAGGATCCCGGAACGGGCGCGTTCGGGTCCGTGTAGCCGGCCACGAAGAGGTCGGGGCGGCGGTCGCCGTTCACGTCGCCGACCGCGGCGCCCGTATGCCAGCCGTAGACGTCGATGCCCGCCGCGCGCGCTCCGTCCGTGAACGTGCCGTCGCCCTCGTTCCAAAGGAGCGCGTCGTAGGTCGCGGTCGTGACGTAGAGGTCGGTGCGGCCGTCCTGGTCGAAGTCGGCCGCCACGCACCCGTTGCCACGTGCGGCCAAATCCGCGCCGGACCCGCGGCTCACGTCGACGAACTTCCCGTGCACGTTGTGGAAGAGCGCGCTCCGCGGGAGTCCGCCCCGCTTCTTCCACTGGGCGACGTCGAGCTCCGAGTAGGAGTTCACGACGAAGAGATCCATCCACCCGTCCGCGTCGTAGTCGAGCCAGCAGACCCCGCCGCCCATCATTGCCACCGGGTCGGTGCTGGTGACCTTGAACCGGAACGCGTCGTGCTCGAAGTCGAGCCCGGTCTCGTGGGCGACGTCGGTCAGGTTCGGGCTGACGAAACCGGTCGCGCCCGCGGGGCTCGACGGCGCGGCGGAGACGGCAGGCGGCTCCGCACCGGCGCCGCGCGCGGCGACGATCACAAACCGGCTGCCGTCGAGCGCGAGCTCGAACGTGCGCGAGAACGGCGCCGGGTTGCTCCGCGCGGGCATGGCCGACGAGGACGCTGCGTACGTCGTGACCACCACCGTCCCCTCGGCCGTGGCGATCACCTTCGGCGGGCCCTGGCCGATGCCACGCTCGAGCGTCACGCGCATCTTCTCGACCGTGTACGCGGGAACCGCGATCGCGCCGCCGCTCGCCCCCCGGATCTGGCTGCGAAGGCTCGCGAGCCAGGCTCCGTCCGCCGCGGCGGCGGCCTGCTCGGCGTCCCGCTGCTGGAGCGCGTCCCCAGCGGTCTTCAGCCCGGCGACGACGTCGTGGGCGATCTGCTGCGCCGTCCGCTCGTCGATCTGCGCCGACACGCCCTCCGCGGAGACGACCGTCACCTCCGGCAGCGTCCCGGCGTCGAGGGCCTGAGCGGTCGCGGCGCCCACCGCCTCCCGGGCGGGGATCCCGGCCAGAACCACGAGCCCCATGAAGGCCGCAACTCCCACGAGCGCAACGGCACCGGCCGCGGGGCGCCGAACAGCGGGTAGCGACACCCGCGGAGCAAGCGCCTCGACGAACGGGCGCGCTGCGCAGACGAGTGCGAGCGCGCCGAGCACGGCCACCTTGCTGCCGAACTCGGTCGTCTGCGGAGCGATGAGCAGGACCGAGAGGAGCCCGACCGAAACGCCGAACACCCGGCGCCCGGCGCGCCCCGTGGGGACGGTCTTCGGGTCGGTGATCATGAAGAAGAGAAAGACGAGGATCTCGGGCGAGAAGACGAGCGCGCGCCAGAAGGCGAAGTCCGCGATCGGGCCGAGGTGCCAGCGCGCCGTCATCGCATGGCCGCTCGCGGCGAGCACGCCGATCCCCACGGCGAACGCGATCCAGAACCCGACCGCGAGCCCGACCAGGTGGAGCCGGCTGAGGATCGCGAACCCGCCGGTGACGATGATCGCGAGCGCCAGGACGAGCCACACCGACATCGGCCCCCACCAGAAGTCGAGCGGCTCGGCGTAGCCCGCACCGAGGATCAGGAAGACGGCGACGAGGCCGAAGTTCGAGGGATTGAAGATGTGGCGGCCGTGCCACTTGACGATGTACTTGGAAAGCAGCGCCACGGCCGCGGTGCCCGCGAAGATCCACCAGCCGCGCAGGCTCCACCAGTCGCCGTGCTCGGTCCCGGGGACGCGGAGGATGAAGGCGACGCCGTTCCCCGTGAGGAGCGCGCTCGCCGGCCACATGAGCACGTGTTGCCGGCCGAACGTGATGCCCACCTCGAGCACCGCGCAGGTGATGATCGCGACGAGGATCTGCGCAATGGACAGGCGGAAGTCGAACGCGACCTGCCCCAGGATCTGCAGCGACACGATCACGGCCGCGAGATGCAGGCGCGGATCGCGGATCGTCGGCAGCAGAACCGGATAGGTCTCGCCGCGGATCGTCAACGCACGTCCGCCGGTCCCGGCGGCCGCGGGAGCGCTCATGAGAAGCTCCCTCTGCGACCGAAGACACCGGATTCTCGCATTGGTGAAGTATGGACAGGTGGAGCCGCCCGGTGGTGACACCGGGGAACGGTCGGATGATCGCAATCCTGTTCTTGTAATCGCCGCTGCCCGCTGACATCGTTTGCCCGTGGTCTGCGGCCGGGCCTTTTTCGTCTCAGCGCTCGTACTCCTTGTCGCCGCGTGCTCGAGCGACCGCGACAGCAAGAGCAGCAGCAATTCGACCTCCACTCAGGCGGCGCCGCCGGCGGTGCTTCTCCCGCCCTCCGACTTCACGGCGACGGCCGAGGCGATGACGGCGGACCTCACGTGGAGCGCCGATCCCGAAAGCGCGCCGGTCGAGCGGTTCCAGATCTTCCGCAACGGAAAGCGAATCGCCGACATCGGCGGCACCTCGACCACGTACCACGATCGCAAGGTCGTGCCGGGCAAGGAGTACACGTACGAGATCCGGTCGGAAGGCGAAGGAGATCCGTCGGACCGCGCGTCGGCCACCGTCACCATCAAGGTTCCCCCGCTGAAGACCGCGCGCCTCGAAGGGGTCTTCAACGTGGTCGGCAAGGTCACGAAGCCTCGAGCGGATTTTCATCGCTCCCCAAGTCGTCGACCTACGGCTGGGGGTTCAGGCCGAAGTGCCCGTCCGGCTCGTGCCGCGTCATCTGGCGCGACGCCGGATACAAGGCGCGCACCCCGCTCGCCAAGAGGAAAGTGACCTACAGCGGGACGTACACCGGCCGCTTCGGGATTCGATGCGGGTCGACGGTCACGACGACCACGGTCACGATCGAGATCGAGGTCACGAAGGCGAAGGCGATCGACGGCGTCTGGCGAGCGGTCCGCTTCAAGGGAACGCTCTCGACGTACGACCCGTCTCAGCTGGGCTGCGTCACGTCGCGGCGCACCGAAGCGATCAAGGGCAAGTTCGTCGGGTAGGGCCGCGTGATCCGCGCGCTCCTCGCTCCACTCCTCGTGCTGGCGTTCGCCGCCTGTTCGAGCGGAGGCGGAACCACGGAGGAGTCCCCGCCGACACTGCTTCCGCCGGCGGAGTTCACGGCCGAGACGAACGGACTGTCCACGAAACTCAAGTGGAAAGTCGATTCGAAGAGCGTGAAGCCCGACCGCTTTCGGCTGTTCCGCGACGGCGAGGAGATCATGAATCTGAGCGGCAAGACGACCGAGTTCGAGGATCCCGATCTCGCGCCGGGCAAGGAGTACCGGTACGAACTGCAGGCCGAGCGCGGCGAGAGGCACTCGGACCGCGCCGGGGCGGAGGTCGCGATGGCGGCGCTGACGCTCGCCGATGCGCGCCTCGACGGCTACTACGACGTGGACACCAAGGTCACGAGCTCGAGCGGGTTCGACCGGCTGCTGAAGAAGGACAACTACGGCTGGGACTTCACGCCGAAGTGCAAGAAGGGTCCGTGCGACGCGCGCTGGCACTGGGTCGCGCACGGCACCTCCGCTACCCGGTTCACGCACCGCGGAGCGACCTACACCACCAAGTGGCGCGGCCCGTTCGACATCCACTGCGGGAACATCGAGACGACCACGGACGTCGCGATCAAGATCAAGGTGACCGCCGCGAGAGCAATCGAGGGCGAGTGGGTCGCAACGCGCATCAAGGGGACGCTGAAGACGTACGACCCGCCGCAGCTCGGCTGCACCGAATCGCGCCGGACCGAGCGGTTCGTCGGCCGCCTCAACTAGGGGAGAGGGGACCCCGCCGAAGCGGGGCCCCCCGGGGAGATCAGCCGGCGCGGGCCGGCTCCTCCACAGCGACGAACACGTTGTCCTGCACGTCGATGCCCGTGTTCTGCTCGATGATCTGCGCGAGCGTCTTTTGGAAGGTGATCCCGTACTTCTGCTTGATCGCCTTCAGCTCGGCGGCGTCGCTTCCGTAGAAGAACCGGTCGCCGTCGCGCAGGGCGGTGAACTGCTTCTTCCACATCGCCAGCTGGAGCTCGCCGAACTCGGTTCCCGCGACGTGCTTTTCGGAGAGCATCCCGACGAACGCGTCGATCTTCGACACGTCGCCGTAGATCGCCTTGAGCCGCGCGGCGAGCGTCGTGCGCCGAACGCCCGTCACGGCTTCGGCGTCCGCGGCTTCGCTGCCGAGCGGGATCGAATTCCCGTCGGCGTCGAAGAGGGCGACGAAGTCGAGGATCGAGGGATCGTCGATCGGGTTGCCCGTGATCGCCGCGTCGTTCGGGAACTGGTCCGTCGCCTCTCCGGTGATCGCGGTGAACGACGTCTTCTTGGCCAGCCCGAACGCCTTGCGCAGGTCGTTGTAGAGCGGCATCCCGTGGTCGCGGCCGCGCTCCAGGTCGATCGCGCCGAGATCGGCCACGCCCTGGAAGCACTGCGGCAGCGTCGGCCCGTCGAGGCAGCCAGGGTTCCCGGATACCGGCACCTGGAAGAGGACGCTGCGGAGCTGGTTGTCGATCATCTCGTCGTTTTTGTATTCCGGCTCGCCACCCAGGCCGTGGAGCACCGCTTCGACGCCGACGAGCTTCAGCAGGTCGGGATTCCCGAACGCCAGGTTGAGCGGGATGACGAACGCGAGCTCGTCGCCCTCGACCTCCACCTCGACGCCCTGGGCCTCGATCGCGGCCAACTGGGCCGGCGTGTAGTCGGCCGCCTCGCCGATCGACTCGAACTCACCGTGGATCATGCTGTGAGCGCGGTAGCCGACGACCGCGAACTCGTTGCCGAGCGTCGGGTTCACGGCGGTCTTGTAGCCCTTGTACGCCGCGAGCTTCACGCCCAGCGCCGGGAGGAACTCCTGGTAGGTGATCCACTGCTCCTCGGCCCCGACGATCCGGCGGGCGATCTGGAACTTCTGCTCCGCCGTCAGGCTATTCGGCAGCTTAGCGACGATCCGGTTGTGCTCGCGGGCGAAGAGCGTCTGGGTCGCCGTGAGCCCGAGGTTCTCGTTCGCACGCTGGTCGCCCGCGACGAAGGCCTTCGCGTTTCCGCCGGGCGCCTCGAGCCGGCCCATCAGCGCCATCGTGGGCGCGGTCGCCGCGTTCCCGCGGGCATCCCCGCGCGGGAGGTAGCCGTTCTGCATGACCAGCCTCGCCGCGTTGTTTGCGAGCTTGCCGTCGACCGGCCCTTCGCGCAGCCACTCGAGCCGCGCGTTTGTTCCGCCGTAGACGCCGGCCGCGTCGATGTAGCTCGACACGGTGTTGATCTGCTGCCGCGCCTTTGTGCCCTTCCCCGTCCCGGCCGCTGCGGGCGTTCGGGCGAACGCAATGGAGCCGAGCGTGTTCGTGAACGCCTCGAGCGGATCGGCCGAGCTGAAGGGGATCGGCGCGTTCTCGCCGCCCGCCTCTACGCGCAGGCCGAAGGTGTGGTCCATGAACTGTCCCCAGACGAAACCCCACTGGGTGACGCCGTTTTCGGAGAACAGGTTCTGCGATGTGTCGTTGAAGATGCGGTTCGAGACGTAGCGGGAGGACGGGCCTCCGACCGGCTTCGCGACCCGGTCTGCGTAGTTGGCCGCGGCGACGCGCAGGTAGGCGGTGTTCGCCTTCCCCCACGCCGTGCGAGCCTTGTTGTTGCCGCTTCCGTCCAGCGTTCGCACCTCGGCGCCGGCAACTCCGGCCGACGCCGTGAATGTGAGTAGAGCGGTCAGCAGCAAGAGAGCAGGCTTGCGCATGACGAGTCCTCCTAAATGACGGGCCGCAGGCGGTGTTCAGTAGGTGGCGCCTGGGTGTGAGGCCAATCTGCGTGAGGCCCCAAGCCCTTCATTTCATTCTCACGGGGCCACGCCTATTGTCAACAGTCGAGCATAAGAATCCGCGAAGAGTTGGCTAAGAATGCGGCGCGAAGCGGTTTCAGCGGTCGCCGAGCACGTAGCCGACGCCGCGAACCGTGTGGATGAGCCGCGGCTCTCCGGCCGCCTCGATCTTGCGGCGCACGTAGCCGACGTAGACGTTCAGCGAGTTCGACGACGGGCCGAAGTCGAAGCCCCAGACGTGGCGGAAGATCTCGGTGCGGTGGATCACGCGGCCCGGGTTCCGCAGCAGCAGCTCGAGCAGCCCGAACTCGGTGCGCGTGAGGTCGATCTGCCGGTCGGCGCGCACGACGGTCCGCTTCTCCGTGTCCAGGGTCAGGTCGGAGTACGTGAGGACGCCCTCCTCCGTTTCGCTGCGGCGCAAGAGAGCCCGGACGCGGGCGACGAACTCGAGGATCTCCTCGACGGTTTGCGGGCGGACGAGGTAGTCGTCGGCGCCCGACTCGAGCCCGGCCACACGATCGGGGACGCTGTCCCCGGGGCTCAACGCGAGAAGCGGGAGCTGCTTGTGCCGCTTCCGCAGCCGGCGACAGATCGCGAGCGATTGCTCGTCGCAGGCGGGGAGATCGACGACCACGACATCCGGGGACTCGGCGTCGGCGAGGCGGAGCGCGTGGCGGCCCGTCGCGAGGGTGACGTCGTAGCCCTCGAGCGACAGCGCGTGCCGGATCGTCTCGGTGCGGGCTGTGCTCGCCTCGACGACCAGAAGGCGGCGTTTCGGGTCAGGATCCACGGCGCACACCTGCGTCGATCCCATCAGCCGCAGCAATGACCTCTGCGCCGACCATTGCAAACACACCTTCGCGTAGCTGAACCCCAACGTAGCGACGAGCTTCGGGTGCGTCAATCGCTCCAACGGCGGCGCGTGGAAAGACCTGGCACGCTTTCTCCATGCGGATTTTCCTCGCCGGCGCGTCCGGGGTTCTCGGGGTCCGGCTCGTGCCGCTGCTCGTCGCGGAGGGTCATGCGGTCGCGGGGATGACCCGCTCGCCCGGGAAGACCGCGGCGCTTCGAGCCCTCGGCGCCGAGCCGGTCGTGTGCGACGTGTTCGACGCGCCCGCGCTGACCACGGCGGTCGTCGCCTTCGCTCCGGACCTGGTCATGCACCAGCTCACGGACCTGCCCGACGACCCGGCGAACATGGCCGCGCACAACGAGGGGAACCGGCGGATCAGGCGCGAGGGAACCCGCAACCTGCTCGCCGCCGCCCAGGCTGCGGGCGCCACGCGGTTCCTCGCGCAGAGCATCGCCTGGACGCCTCCGGGAGACGGCGGCCGGGCGGTCGAGGAGATGGAGCGCCTCGTCCTCGACGCGCAAGGAGTCGTCCTGCGCTACGGCCAGTTCTACGGGCCGGGCACCTACCACGAGGACGCGCCGCCCGACCCGCCGCGGATCCACTTGGACGAAGCGGCTCGCCAGACGGTCGCGGCGCTTGCCGCTCCCACCGGCGTCCTGACGCTCGTCGACCGCTGAGCTAGCGCGGGGCCGAGAGCTCGACCGGCTCGCCGATCGGCAGCCAGCGAATCGTGCGGCGGATCCTCTCGGGCACCAACGCGAGCTCGCGCTCGATCCCCTCGCGGCCTTCCTTGAAGTGCTTCCAGCCCTCGTAGTGGATCGGGATCGCCGTCTGCGGACCGATCAGGCCGATCAGCTCCACGGCGTCCTTGGCGACCATCGTGTAGCGCACCGGCCCCGTGACCGGGAACTGCACGCCGCCGAGATGCAGGATCGCGACATCGACCTCCAGGCGCGTCGCAACCTCGCGAACGCCGTCGTAGAGCACCGTGTCTCCCGAGATCCACAGGACGCCGAGCTCCTGTCCCTCCCACGCGAGCGCGAAGCCGATCACGTCGCCGATCAGCGGATGGCTGAGCGGCGGGCCGTGGCGGCACGGGGTCGCCGTGATCTCGATCGCCGGACGGCCGGGCGCCTCGAGCAGGGTCGTCTCCCAGTTGGCGAGCCCACGCGCCGAGCCGCCGAGGCGTCCGGCGCCGGAGATGGTCGTGACGACGACGCCCACCGACGGAAGCAGCGCGCGCCCGGCCGGATCGAGGTTGTCGCCGTGGTGGTCGTGGGTGAGCAGCACCGCGTCGATCGGCGGCAGGTCCTCGGCCGCGATGGCCGGCCCGGCGAGCTTGTCCGACGCGGTTCCCCAGCCGAACTTGTAGTGCTGTCCCGGAGGATCGAAGGTCGGATCGGTGAGCAGCCGCCAGCCGCCGGCCTCGATCAGCATCGTCGGCCCTCCGATGTGAGTGAGGCGAACGTCCACGCGCGGGACCTTACGCGCCGGCCTCATTCCGCCTCGGAACCGTAGGCTGCCGCCATCGAATCCGCGTCCGTGCACAAGCCGCCTCTGGCCCTGGAGATCGCGCTGGTCGTCTCCATCGCGGTCGCGTTCGCCGACTCGTCGATCGTCGTTCTGGCTCTGCCCGAGCTCTTCCTCGAGTTCCAGACGACCATCCCGGGCGTCTCGTGGGTCGTGACGACGTACAACCTCGCGGTGGTCGTCGGCGCGTTCGCGCTGCTCCCGTTCCTGCGCCATATCCGGCCGGCCTGGCTCGCGCTGGCCGGGTTGACCGTGTTCTTCGCCTCGTCGATCGTCTGCGCCGCGGCGGGCAGCCTGAACCTGCTCATCGGAGGGCGGGTCGCCCAGGGGATCGGCGCCGCGCTGCTGCTCGCCGCGTCGCTGCCGCTGCTCGTCGTTTTGAGCGGCGACCGCGGCCGGGCGATTGCCCTCTGGGTCGCCGCCGGGACGCTGGGCACCGCGGTCGGCCCCGCGCTCGGCGGGATCCTCACCGAGGCGTTCGACTGGCGCGCGATCTTCGCCGTGCAGGCGCCCCTCGCCGCCGCGGCCGTCGTGGCCGTGCTCCATCCCCGCGCACGCGGCCTCGCGCCGCCGGCGCAGCTCGGGCGCGCACCGCTCGGCTCGGCGCTCGCGCTCGTCCTCACCTACGCGGCCCTCGTCGGCGCGCTCTTCCTCTCCGTGATCCTGATCGTCACCGTCTGGGATTACGGCCCGCTCGCGGGCGCGGCGATCGTGAGCGCGCTGCCGATCGCGGCCCTGTGCGCCCGGCCGCTCTCCGCGCGGCTCTCCGGCCCGGCCGATGTCGTCGGCGGCTCGCTCCTCCTGTCCGCCGGGTTGGCCGCGCTGGCACTCCTGCCGGCGAGCGACCCCGCCTACGCGGTGCCCGCGCTCGCGCTCGCCGGGGTCGGGCTCGGGCTCGCGCTGCCTCCGCTCACCCGCGGCTCGCTCGCCCGTGAGGGAGATCTGGCCAAGAGCGGAACGACCTCGGTCGGCGTCCGGCACATCGGCCTCGTCGTCGGCCTGCTCGCGGTCGCGCCGCTCCTCTCCTCCGAGCTGACCGCGGCCGAGGACACCGCGATCCTGAACGGGACGGCCGTCGTCTTGGACGCGCAGCTGCCGCTGACGACCAAGGTTCCGATCGCGCTCGACATCTACCGCGAGTTCCAGCGCGTGCCCGAGGGGGAGATCCCCGACCTCGCCCGGCCGTTCGACGAGAACGGCGCGGACGACCGGGAAGAGGTGGCGACCGCGCGCGACGACCTGCTCGAATCGGTGCAGGCCGTGCTGACCCGGGCCTTCCGCTCGTCGTTCGCGCTCTGCGCGCTCTTCGCTTTGCTTGCCGGAGTCGCCGGGTTCTTCTTCGTCAGGAGGCGTGAGGCATGAGCCGCGGCCGGCAAGGACTGCTCGTGCTCGGCGTGCTCGGGCTGGCCGCCGCGCTCCTCATCGCGATCGAGCTGAAGAACGGGGCGCTCGACTACGGCGAGTCGAAGGTCGCCGACCCGTGCCTGGAGCGCGAGGCCTTCCCGGGCGACGGATTCGATGCGACGCTCCAGCGCATCGTCCTGGACGGACTCGACGGCGCCGCGTGCGAGCTCGACACGACGCGGGAGGAGCTCGTCCTCTCCATCGACCCCTCGGTCAACCGCGATGTCGAGTGGGACCGCGAGACGCTCGAGCGCGCGATCCGCTCCGGCCTCGACGAGTCGATCGACGACGCGGAAGCGCGCGACTCGATCGGCAGCTTCGAGGCGGGAGCCCTGCGGGCGATCGTGGACCGTGCACCGCTCGACTGGCTCATCAACGGCGGCTCGTCGCTGGCCGATCTCCTCGGCGGCATCTTCAACCGTAGGTGAGCGGCCTTGGGCCACAATGACCCCGTGTCCCGCTCGAGCATCCCGGCCGGAGTACTCGCCGCGTTTCTCGCGTCGGCGCTCCTCTCCGCCTGCGCGGGAGGCGGGTCGACGTCGGCCGGCCCTGAGTCCACGGCGGCCGGGACGACGAGCGACACGGTCCCGGCCACGACCACGGCCCCGACGACCACCGCGCCGACGACCACGACGACGGCGCCTCCGCCCGGGCCTCCGTTCGGCCTCGCTCCCGCCGCAGGAGCACCGTCGGGCGGCGGGCTCGCCCTGCTCCAGGCCGTCCGCGTCGGCGGCCACGAGGGATACGACCGGATCGTCTTCGAGCTCCTGCCCGGCCCCGTCCCCGGCTACCGGATCCGCTACGTCCGGCCGCCGATCATCGCGGATCCGTCCGGTCAGACGGTCCGGGTCGCGGGGAACGCGTTTCTGTCCATCCGGCTGGAGCCCGCGTCGGGCTTCGACCTCACCGGCCCGCGTGGCCAGGTCTACACGGGCCCGGCGCGCATCTCCGGGTCAGGCGCCGGGCCGGCGTCGTCGAGGAGGTCGTCCTCACCGGAGACTTCGAGGCCGTCCTGAACTGGGTAATCGGCCTCGAGGAGAAGACGCCGTTTCGCGTGCTGCGCCTCTCCGGCCCGCCCCGGCTCGTCATCGACGTCGAGACGGCGGGCTAGCGCTCACGCGTTCGACGGCCGCCGGATCTCGACCACCGTGTCGACGGGCAGGTCGAGCGACGCGGAGACGAGGCACGTCTCCTCGGCCTTGCCGGCGAGCGCCCTCGCCTGCGCCTCGTCGCGGGGCTCCACCCCGATCGCGATCCGCAGCGCGAGCCGCGTGAACCCGAAACGTCCGTCCGCGCGCCGGCCGGCGACGCCGTCGGCGTCCACCCGGAGGCTCGTGTAGCGAAGCCCCGCACGTTCGGCGAGACCGGTGAAGGTGACGGCCAGGCACGAGGCCGCCGCGGCGACGAAGAAGTCCTCCGGGCTCCAGATCTCCGGGTCGGTGCCGCGGAAGACGGGCGGCGGCGCGATCTCGATCGCCTGCTTGTCCTCCACCTGCGCCACGACCCGGCGCCCGCCTGCCCAGCCGACCGAGACCGGGAAGTGGAACTCCTTGGGGCGGACGGTTGCAGCGGCGGTCGTCATCGCGTCTCCGCTCCGCTCGCGGTGACAGCACAGACGGTGGCGACCCCCGGCACGTTCACGTGGAAGTGGACGTCGTGGACTCCCTCGAGCGACATGCCCGAGCCGGCTCCCGGCGCGACGTCGAGGACGAGAACGGGCCTGCGCCAGCGCTCGTACTGGTCGGCGTCGATGTAGAACGGGCAACCGCCGATCTCGCCGAGCAGGCGATCGTTCGGACCGACGAGCAACTCCCCGTTCGGGAAGCACATCGGGGAGCTGCCGTCGCAGCAGCCCCCCGACTGGAAGAACATCAGCGGACCGTGCTCCGTCTTCAGGCGCCGGATCTCCGCGACCGCGGACTCGGTGGCGACGACCCTGGAAGTCGGATCCGCTTGCATCGTCCTAGAAGAACCCGAGCGGGTTCGGGTCGTAGGAGACGAGCAGGCACTTCGTCTGGGTGTAGTGGTCGAGCATCATCTTGTGGTTCTCGCGCCCGACCCCCGACACCTTGTAGCCGCCGAAGGCGGCGTGCGCCGGGTAGAGGTGGTAGCAGTTCGTCCACACGCGGCCGGCCTTGATGCCCCGGCCCATGCGGAACGCCTTGCTCGTGTCGCGCGTCCAGACGCCTGCGCCGAGCCCGTACATCGTGTCGTTCGCGATCTCGAGCGCCTCGGCCTCGTCCTTGAACGTCGTGACGGCCAGGACCGGCCCGAAGATCTCCTCCTGGAAGATCCGCATGTCGTTCGTGCCCTTGAAGACGGTCGGCTGGAAGTAGTAGCCGCCCTCCAGCTCGCCTTCGAGCTGGGCGCGCTCCCCGCCGATCAGGAGCTCGGCGCCTTCCTGCTTGCCGATCTCCGCGTAGCTCACGATCTTGTCGAGCTGCGCCTGCGAGACCTGCGCGCCGAGTTGCGTCTCGGGATCCAGCGGGTGGCCCTGGCGGATCGAGGCGATCCGGTCGAGCGCCCGTGCCATGAACTCGTCGTAGATCGACTCCTCGATCAGGGCCCGGGACGGGCAGGTGCAGACCTCGCCCTTGTTGAAGGCGTAGAGCACGAACCCCTCGATGGCCTTGTCCAGGAACTCGTCGTCTTCGTCCATCACGTCGGCGAAGAAGATGTTCGGCGACTTGCCGCCCAGCTCGGTCGTCGACGGGATGATGTTCTGTGCGGCGTACTGCATGATCAGCCGCCCGGTCACCGTCTCGCCGGTGAAGGCGATCTTGGCGATCCGCTTGCTGGTCGCGAGCGCCTTGCCGATCTCCGCGCCCGGGCCGTTGACGACGTTGATCACGCCCGCCGGGACGATGTCCTCGATGAGCTCCATGAGCTTGAGGATCGACCACGGAGTCGGGCTCGCCGGCTTCAGGACGACGCAGTTGCCGGCCGCCAGCGCGGGAGCCAGCTTCCAGGCCGCCATCAGGATCGGGAAGTTGAACGGAATGATCTGGCCGACCACGCCGAGCGGCTCCTTGAAGTGGTAGGCGACCGTGTCCTTGTCGATCTCGGAGATGCCGCCCTCCTCGCCGCGGATGACCGAGGCGAAGTAGCGGAAGTGGTCGGCCGCGAGCGGGATGTCCGCCGCGAGGGTTTCCCGCACCGGCTTGCCGTTCTCCCAGCTCTCCGCGACCGCCAGCATCTCGAGGTTCTCCTCGATTGCGTCGGCGATCTTGTTGAGGACGCGCGAGCGCTCCGTCGTCGACGACTCGCCCCAGGCGTCCTTCGCGGCATGCGCCGCGTCCAGCGCCAGCTCGACGTCTTCCGGCGTCGAGCGCGGGACTTCCGTGAACGGCTCGCCCGTCGCGGGCGTCACGTTCGCGGAGTACTGCGCGTGCACCGGGGCGACCCAATGGCCGCCGATGAAGTTCTCGTAGCGCGACTTCAGCTCGACGGGACTGTCGGCCTCTCCCGGAGCCGCAAACGCTCTGACCTTTTCGATGGTTGCCATGACGTTTTCCTCCTTTCGAATCGCGCGGCCGGGCGCCAGGGTGGGCGCCCGGCCGCCGCTTGCTTACTTCTCGGTCCCGACGAGCTGCTCCGCCGTCGCAGCCGCGTCGAGGTGGACGGGATGGCCGCTCAGCACGACCTTGAGCGCGTTCGTGGTCGCGGCGTCGGCGAACGTCGTGTACGCCTCGTCCGTCTCGCCGAGCTCGAAGCGATGCGTCGCGAGCGGCGTCGGATCGAGCCGGCCGTCGGCGATCAGCTGGAGCAGCTGCGGCGTCGTGAACGTGTCGACGAGACCGGTCGTGATGGTCACGTCGCGGATCCACAGCTTCTCGAGGTGCAGCGTCGCCGAATGGCCGTGGACGCCGACGTTCGCGACACGGCCGCCCGGCCGGATCAGCTCTGTGCAGAGCTCGAACGTGTCCGGCACGCCGACCGCTTCGATCGCCACGTCGGCGCCGACCCCGTTCGTCAGGTCCATG
Source organism: uncultured Thermoleophilia bacterium (assembly GCA_963716435.1). Lineage (GTDB taxonomy): Bacteria > Actinomycetota > Thermoleophilia > Gaiellales > Gaiellaceae > CAVRUF01. Next base: position 787,260 of record OY970312.1, on the reverse strand, counting down.
ACCCGGGCGACGGGATCCTCGGAGCTGTTGTTGATCGCCACGTCGGCGCCGAAGTCGAGCGCCTTCGCGAGCCGCGAGTCCGCGAGGTCGATCGCGACGATCTTCCCGGGCGTGAGCAGCTTTGCGGTCATGATCGCCGCGAGGCCGATCGGGCCGGCGCCGACGATCACCACCGTGTCGCCCGGCCGGACGCCGCCGTTCAGGACGCCCACCTCCCAGGCGGTCGGAAGGATGTCAGCGAGGAAGAGCACGTCCTCGTCGGAGAGTCCTTCCGGAACCTTGTAGACGGACGTGTCGGCGAACGGCACGCGTGCGTACTCGGCCTGGAGCCCGTCGATCAGGTGGCCGAAGATCCAGCCGCCTCCACCCGAACAGAGGCCGTAGTGGCCCTCACGGCAGAACCGGCAGCGCCCGCACGACGTGATGCACGAGACGAGCACGCGATCGCCCACGGCGAGCGTGGTCACCGCGGAGCCGGTCTCGACCACGGTCCCGACGGCCTCGTGGCCGAGGATCGTGCCCGGCTCGACCTCGGGAACGTCGCCCTTGAGGATGTGCAGATCGGTGCCGCAGATCGTCGACGTGTCGATCTTCACGACGACGTCTCCCGGCTCCTGGATCGTCGGGTCGGGGGCAGACTCCCATGCCCTCTCTCCCGGCCCGTGGAACACAAGTGCCTTCACGGGATCCTCCTTTCTCTAGGCCTACAGCATCGATCGCAGCGAGAGGCGCGGCATCGGAGCCGGCACCGATCCGCCATCGGGGGTTTGCCGCAAGCCTCAGGAGCCGAGCGGGGCCATCGTCAGGCCGAAGCCCTGGACGCGGTCACCTGACCCCGTTTTCCCGCTCCCGCGCGCAACCCGGAATGCATTAATGCAAGACCTGACACCATGGACCGGACGCGTGATCTCTGGGATCGGGTCGGGTACGGCGACATCCTCAGCGAGGCCAATCGGACGAAGATCGCGACGGGTCGCACGCCGGTGGTCGACGAAGCTTGGGTCCGGTACTTTCCGGGGGACGAAGCGCTCATGGGAGAGAAGATCCCTATGCACCACGTTGGCGGCGGCCCGATCACTGTCCCGCTACCAGCGAGCCGCCACATCGACGCCCACATGCCGGGCGGCTATCGCTACAACCCTGGAGGCTCGGGTGCTTCCGGCTGAGGTCATCGAGCGGTACGACCGTCGCTTGATGCTTCTCTGCTACCCGGAGGGCGAGGCAGACGACGAGGGGTCGGCGGTGGTGGCGTCGTGGCACCGCGACCTTCTCGCGTTCGACCACGAATGGTCGATCGGTTTGCCCGAATTCATCGACGAGCGTCACGAGGACGACCGAACAGTGGGGGTGGCGATTCAGCTGCTGCCGCCGGTTGGCCGCGACGGCGCTCCGATGCCACGCGCCCTTGATGCGCAGATGCTCGCGGATGCCGAGACTCTCGTCGCCGCTGCGGCCGAGTTCACTCGGGACAACGACATGGAGCTCGCGTTCGAACTCGACGGGCTTGTCGTGGGTTGGGTTGAGGGAGGCGTCGCCGACCGGCAGCTTGTGGAGGGCCTCTTGCGACCGTGGCGCGACCGGGTCGGCGCCGCGTGATTGCTGGGCCGTCGAACAGGTATTTCGCCCGATTGGTCGCGGGAGAACGGGGATGCTTCTAATAACAGTCAAGCTGTCGCGCGCTCCTTTTCAGGGAGTCGAAAGAGGGATCGTGCGAGGTAGCGTTTGAGGCAGCGGATCGCTTCGCGCAGGGTCTTCCCTTCGGCTCGGCGCCGTTCGATGTAGGCGATCGTTTCCAAGACACGGCCGATCCGACGGTCACGACCGACTACTTCTACGAGGAGGACACCCAGCGGCTCGAGCGCAGCGAGGCCAACTGCGAAAGCCCCTGCCAAGACGAGGAACGCCGCTACTGGTACACAAGCCTCGGCGACCTGTGGTGTGTCACCAACGGCACCGTCACCGGCATCAGCTACGACTGCGCCGACAACGACAACGCGCACGCCGACGACCGCCTGCAGCTCTACAACTGGGACTCACTCGAACGGCTCAGCTCCCTGCGCACCCTCGACGACAACGACATCGCCGGACGCGCGACATACGAATACGACGGGCTCGACCGCCCAGTGATCACGCGCGAGTGCCACACCGAAGGCGACTGCGGCGTGTCGCAATGGTGGGGCGAGGGACGCCAAACCAAGCTCTACTACGTCGGGACAAGCGGCCTCGTCGCCAAAGAAGTCGCCACCGGCGACGAGCACGACACCGACGAAAAACGCTACTCCTACGACCCCTACGGCGGCCGAAACGCACTCGAAGCCGACAACGGAACACCCGACATCTACATGTACACCTACGACGCGCACGGCTCCACCTCACTCCTCATCCAAGACGCCAGCTCCGGAAGCGCCCAAGCCTCATACGGCTACGACGCCTACGGCGGGACCGACACAGACCTCACCCGCGAACTCAAACCAGGCGACAGCGCCCAAACAAGCGCCAACGACCCACTCAACCCCTACCGCTACACCGGCAAACGCCAAGACACCGGCACCGACAGCATCGACATGGGCGCGCGCCGGTTCAGCACGGAAACCGCCCGCTTCCTAAGCAGCGACTTCTACGCGGGCGCGCTCGAGGACCTCAGCCTCTCCACCGACCCGCTCACCGCCAATCGGTATGCGTTGGCAGGTGGCAACCCGATCGGCTACATCGAGGTCGACGGGCACGCGCCAGACGCGAGCGACGTCAAAGCAGGCTGGCAGGCGCCTGTGAAGGGCGCCCAGCCACACGGCCAACACGTGCCGGGCGGCGCAACACAACCGCCGCCACCTCCGCCAGCCGATCCGGACGCAAGTGGCCGATCCGGCCCTCCGCCGATAACCCCGGCCCATTACTTCTTGCTTGCTAACGACGGATACGACTACTACCACCGTGGAATGAACGACTGCTACGAGCAGCAGACGACTCTGATGTCGGACATCGCATGCACGCCCCCACCAGCGGGGCCCGATTTCAACTTCACGAACAACAGCATCGTCTGCGCCCGCTGGTTGTGCCAGATGGCCGCAACCCTTCTAGTGCCTGAGGTTCGTGCAATGGGAATCGTTGCGCTGGGAATCCGGACCGCAGTTCCTCGCGTCATCGCCACAACGGAGGCGCGACTCGCAGCCGCGACATACGCAACGATCGCTCGCTACTACCTGGCCAGAATCGGCGGCACAATAGCCAGCGCCTCAACTCGCGCTGCCAGATATTCACTCCGACTCGCGGGCAGACACCCGAAGACGACGATCGAAATTGCGTACGAACTCTCGCACCTCCCACAAGTTAAGCACGGAGCGGAATGGTTGGGTGACAAAGTTCGAGAGATCGTTCGGAACATTCCGACATTCCCGCCGCCTGGTGCATTCGGGACTCATCCCTGATGCAGTTCCTCTGGGATCGAGTTCGAAGACTCGAGAAGGCGGGACGAATCACCGCAATCGCCGAAATGCTGGACGATCCTGATCTCGCTGATCGCAATCAGCTCCGCGGTCACATTCTCGAAACGCTGGCGAAGTACGATCAGCCGGTCGCCACCGCAGCGCTCGTTCACGCTCTGCGGCACGATCCAAGACCTATTCAAAGAGTCGATGTGGCTGTCCTACTGGCGAAGCACCCCGAGCGGCCCGGGGTCGAGCCAGTGCTGATTGAGGCTCTGGCAGACACTGAGAGCGATTACCGGATACGCATGCATGCCGCACGCGGGCTCGCCTCCCGTTCAAACGAGAACGCGGCGACGAGCCTGATCTCCGCGCTACATGATCCGGATTCCGGAGTTCGCGGGGAAGCTGCAAGGTCATTGGGCGCGATCGGGACTTCCCAGCCTCAGGTCGTTGAAGCGCTAGCGCACGCGTTAGAGGACAGCAGTGGGAGTGTGAGGTTCTACGCGTCACGCTCGCTTTCGCGCCTAGGCGCCAGAAGTGCTCGACCAGCAATGCAGCGGGCCCGCAACCGCACCTGGTCACCAATGCGATTCGCACTGAGCAGGCATATCAAGGATCTCGACGATTGATCTGCTTGAAGGCGTCGGGGCTGAAGTAAGAACACTTCGCGATGGTCGAGGGTCCCCGAACATCAATCAACGGGTGAGCAAAGTTCGGGCCCGACCCCAGTCGCTTCCGCTAACCGCCGCGAATCCGACCGCCGCTGCACCGCGCGCTTGGTGCACATCGGTCGTGTCGCCCGATCAGGCTTGAAGAACGGGGTCAGGTCTTGCATTGCCACATTTCTACTCAAGTCTGCCGATGAGGCGAACACGGGAGAACGGCTCGCCCACGACGCTTGAAAGCCATCTGCTCGGCTACCGGGCCGCAAACGGCGTCTACATGAACGGCAACCGCGTAGCGGACACCTACGAGCTGAAGGGGCCAAACACGGGTGCGCCCTGCCGGCCGGGAAGCGAGTGCGAGGCCACCTATGGATATGACGGTCGCGACCGGCTCTCGTGGCGGCCGACTGACGGGCCGGACGGGCCCGAAACGGCGGCCAGCCGACCCGCGGCCGCGGGTTAGGAGCCCAGCGGCGCCAGGGTCAGTCCGAAGTCCTTGAGCTGCTCCCAGTAGTGCTCCGCGAGCTCGCGGTCTCCCGACCACACGATCGCCTTGCCCTTCGTGTGGATGCGGTCGGCGAGCTCGAGCCCTCGCTCGTACGTGACGCCCGGAATCGTCCGGGCCAGCGCGAACGCAACACCGTCGAAGCTGTTGTGGTTGTCGTTCAGGACGATCACCTTCCAGGCGTCGCCCGAGCCTCCGCCACGGCTGCGGCGGACTCGCTCGCGCGGAGGAGTGCTCGTCGCCGGGGCCATCGTCTGACCATAGCGCCGGCCGGGCTTGGATAGGGTCGCCATTCCGTTTCCATGACCGAGACCGCCCCGAACCCCGTCGTCTCCGCCCGCGGAGTCGTGAAGCACTACGGCCGCACGGTCGCGCTCGCCGGCCTCGACGCCGAGATCGGCGCCGGGATCACGGGCCTCCTCGGCTCGAACGGCGCGGGCAAGACCACGTTCCTCTCGCTCATGCTCGGCCTGCGCACCCGCGACTCCGGCGTGCTGAACGTGCTCGGAGAGGATCCCAGTACGGCCGGCATCGACGTACGCGGGCGCATCGGCTTCGCGCCGGAGCACCACGACCTTCCGTCCGAGCTGGCGGCGGCCGACCTGGTGCGCCACCTCGCCGAAATGCATCTGTTGCCCCCGCGCGCGGCCGTGCAGCGCGCGAACGACGCGCTCTGGCTCGTCGGGCTCGGCGAGGAGCGCTTCCGCCAGGTAGGGACGATGTCCACCGGCCAGCGCCAGCGGGTCAAGTTGGCCGGCGCGATCGCGCACGACCCCGACCTCGTGCTCCTCGACGAGCCGACCGACGGGCTCGACCCCGTCCAGCGGACGGAGATGCTCGACCTGATCCGCCGCATCGGCTCGGAGTTCGGCATGCACATCGTCATCTCGTCGCACCATCTCGAGGAGGTCGAGCGGATCTGCGACGCGGTCGTGATCGTCGAGGGCGGCGTCGTCGTCCACCAGGGCACCCTCGACGACCTGCGCCGCGGGCCGGCGGGGCTCGTGGTCGAGGTGGACGAGCGAACCGACGAGCTCGCGGAACTGCTCCGCGGGCGCGGCTTCGCGGTCACCGACGACGAGGGGCGCCTGTTCCTCGCCGAGGGCGACAACGACGCCGTGCGCGACGCGATCGCCGAGCTGGGCGTCGGGATTCGCAGGCTCGCCCCGCGCGGGCGCACGCTCGAGGACGTCTACCTGGGGAGAGGCGACGATGAGTAGCGCGCGCCTCTTCGACCTCGGTTACCGCGGCTACGACGGCCCGCGACGGCGGCCTGCGTGGGCGATCCTCACGCTCGGGACCTTCACGGGGAAGCGCGTGCTCGGCATCGGCCGCGGCGGCCGCGCGAAGGTGCTCCCGGCGATCACGCTCTTCATCGCGTTCGTCCCCGCGCTCATCTCGGTCGTCATCGCCGCGCTCCTCTCGGACATCCCGATCGGCGACTTCATCACGTACGGCGAGTACACCTTCTACATCGGCAGCGCGGTCGCGCTCTTCGCCGCTCTCGTGGCGCCCGAGGCGCTCTGCCCCGACCGCCGCTCCGGCATGTTCGGCCTCTACCTCGCCGGGCCGCTCGACCGCAACCGCTACCTCGTCGCCAAGGGCGGCTCGGTCTTCACCGTGATGCTCACGATCACGGCCGCGCCGATGCTCTTCATGCTCCTCGCGTACGTGGTCGCCGGGTACGGGCCCTCGTTCGTGGAAACGTGGAAGACGCTCGGCCGCATCCTCGCGTCCGGGATCGCGACGGCCGCGCTCTACGCCTCGGTCTCGCTCATGGTCGCGAGCTTCACGACGCGGCGCGCCGCGGCCGCGGTCGGCGTGATCCTCGTCCTGTTCGTGCCTCCGATCGTCGCCGGCGTCGCGATCGACACCGTGGACGCGCCGAACTGGCTCACCCTCATCGGACTCCCGTTCGTCGCGCGCGAGCTGACCTATCGGATCTTCGACGAGTTCCACTCGGACGGCGACCCGATCGAAGAGCTCTCAACCACGGCGATCGCCGCGGCCACGGTCGGCTGGATCCTGCTCGGCGCCGGCGTGACCTGGCTCCGTTACCGCCGCCTCGAGGCGACCAAGTGAGCGAGCCGCGCGTCGTCGCCGAGAACGTCTCGAAGTGGTTCGGGCCTCTGGTGGCCGTCTCCGACGTGAGCTTCGAGATCGGGCCCGGCGTGACCGCGCTCCTCGGGCCGAACGGCGCGGGGAAGTCGACGATGCTCCGCATGCTCACCGGGCTCGCGAAGCCCTCGAAGGGAACCGTGCGGGTGCTGGGCAAGGATCCGGCCGCAGACGTCGAGGTCACACGCTCGATCGGGCTCGTCCCCCAGCAGGAGAGCGTGTTCGAGCACCTCACGGCGCACCGGTTCCTGCAGATCACGGCGACGCTCTACGGGCTTCCGGATCCGGGCGGCGTGGCGACCGCCGCACTCGAGCGGGTCGCGCTCGATCCGGCCGACACGCGCCGGCTGCCGACGTACTCGAAGGGGATGCGCCAGCGCGTGAAGGTCGCGCAGGCGCTCGTCCACGATCCGCAGGTGTTGATGCTCGACGAGCCGCTCACCGGGCTCGATCCGCGCCAGCGGGCCGACATGATCAAGCTCTTCCGCCGGCTCGGCGCCGAGGGGCGCTGCGTCCTCGTGTCGAGCCACGTGCTCGACGAGGTGGAGCGGCTCGGCTCGCAGATCCTCGTCATGTCGCAGGGCCGGCTCGCCGCGGCCGGGGACTTCCACGAGCTGCGCGCTCTCATGGACGACCGGCCGATGCGGGTCCGTGTGCGGACCGACCGGCCGCGCGAGCTGGCCGGGGCGCTGCTCGAGGCCGGCACGGTCGTCGGCGTCCGGCTCGAGAGCGGCGATTCACTCGAGATCGACACGAGCGACGCCCGCGCACTTTCACGCGCGCTCGCTCCCGCGGCCCGCGAGCGTCAGGCGAGCCTCCTGGAGGTCATCCCGCTCGACGCGGATCTCGAAGGCGTCTTCCGCTACCTGGTGCAGCGATGACGACCACGACCGCATCCACCCGCTCGGGCTCGACGCTGGCGGCGCTCTACAGCCTCGTGCTCCGGTCGCAGATCTCGCTCGCGCGCCTGCTCGGCATCGGAGCGCTCGGCGCGCTCGCGATCCTGCTCGGCTCCTTCTCGGCCTGGGCGGACGATCCGCTCGAGGCCGCGTCGCACGTGGTGGCCGCGTACGGCCTGGGGATCCTCGTCCCGCTGGCCGCCCTGTGGCTCGGCACCGCGGCGATCGGCGACCTCGTCGAGGACCGCCTGCTCGTCTACCTCTGGCTGAAGCCGGTGCCGCGCTGGCAGCTCCCGGCCGCGGCGATCCTCGCGACCGTCACGCTCGTGATTCCGCTCGCCGCGCTCCCGACGGCGATCGGCGCCCTCGCGGGCGACTCGGAGCTGGCCGTGCGGACGCTCGTCGCCGCCTCGCTCGCCGCGCTCGCCTACTCGGGCCTCTTCGTCGCGGCCGGGCTGTGGTTCCGCCGCGCCGTGTGGTGGGGTCTCGCGTTCCTGCTCCTCTGGGAGAACGTCGGCGCGCACGCCTCCGACGGCACGGCGCGCTTCACGGTGACGCGCTGGGCGCGCTCGATCGTGTCCGCCCAGGACGGCGTGGAGGTCCCGCTGGACGGCCGCTCGGCCACGGCCGCATTTGTCGTGCTGCCGCTGATCGCAATCGCCGGCTGGCTCGTCGCGACGGCGCGCTACCGCCGCACCGACATCGACTGAGCTACCCCCGCCCCGGCTTCGATCTCGGCTTTGAGCCGCCGGCGCTGGGATCGAATCCACCAGCACCCCCAGAGCATGCCGCCGGACCAAGCGAGCAGCAGGAATCCAACCGTCTGTTGGTTCTTCCCAATTCCGGTCGCGTAGATGAGCCCGGTGCCGAACGCCACGACGGTCAGCCCGACCCCCAGCCGGTAGAGATCGGTGAGTTCGCGCAACCGTGCGTGCGGGTCATCGTTCCTGCGCCTCATCATCCAAGTATCGGCCGCGTCCCGAACGGGCGCTCACTCGCTTGAGTCAATGCAAGACCTGACATCCGCGATCCGTCGCCGGCTGCCTCATCGCCACGGCGCGCTACGGGCGCACCGACATCGACTAGCCGAGCGGCGTGCCGTCGTCGTTCACGCGCTGGATCGTGAGCAGGTACGTCTCCGACGCGTGCACCTGCGGACGCCTAGCCCGCGCGTTCGGCCGACATGAGACCGCGGAACGCCCAGAGCGCGAAGGCGATCGCGAGTAGCGACGAGACGGCGAAGGCCACGGCGAGCTCGGTGGGCGAGCCGGCCAGGAGGCCGCGGCCGGCCTCGAGGATCCGGGTCACCGGGTTCACCGTGGCGGCCGCGTGAATCCAGCCGTGGAGCAGCGCGAGCGGGACGTAGACCGGGGCGAAGAAGAGGACGAGGAAGACCGGCATCTGCATGATCGGACCGGCCTGCATCGTCCGCAGGCGCATCGCGACGCCGGCCGCCCAGAGCACCGCCGCGACGTTCACGAGGAGCGCGAGCGTGTAGAGGCCGACGAGGTCGATCCCGCTGCCGCCGACCTGCATGCCGACCGCGAGGGCGAGCACGGTGACGAACGTGGCCGTCACGAGCCAGCGGACCAGTGCCGCAAAGGCGTAGCCGTAGACGATCCCCCGCCGGTTCGGCGCGGCGAGCAGGAGCCGCCGCGCGAAGCCGTTCTCGAAGTCGCGCGCGATCCCGAAGCCGGTGAAAACGCCCCCGAACGCCGCGGACTGGAGGAGGACGAACACGTACTGGAACGCGGTGTAGCCCAACGGGTAGTCGAAGCCGGGCACGTCGGACACGCGGGAAAGTCCGCCCGCGAAGGCGACGAAGAAGAAGAGCGGAAAGATGAGCGACGGGAAGAGCAGCGACGGGTTCGTGAACACGTTGTGCAGCGTGCGCCACGCGACGCCCCAGGCGACGTTGAGCGTGCTCACGACCGCGTCAGCCTCGTCTTCAGGGACACCGACGCGAGCACGAGCGAGACGACCATGATCGTGACCGCGATCCCGAATCCAAGCGCGAGCGCCTGCGCATTCCAGCCGGTGATGATCAAGCTGCGAACGGCCTCGATGAGGTACGAGACCGGGTTCGCGGTCGCGGCATAGCGGAACCAGTCCACGGCGATCAGGTTGCGCGGCATGTTCATCGACGAGATGAACAGGAAGACGAAGAAGAGCGGGAAGAGGCTCTGCACAGCCTCGCCCGAGCCGGTTCGCAGCGCGGCGAAGGCGCCCAAGGCTCCGAAGCCGATCGAGACGATGACGGCGAAGAGGATCAGCACGAGGATCCCGACGGGCCCGGACTCGAACCGGACGCCCACGATCAGCCCGACCGCGATGTAGACGAGCGCCTGCAGGATCCCCAGGAGCGCGATGCCGCCGAGCTGCCCGGTCAGGAGCACCGCCCCCCGCATCGGCGTCAGCGCCAGGCGGTTCAGAAAACCGGTCTGGATGTCGCGCGCGAGGTCGGTGCCGGCGTTCATGGTCGCGAAGAGCGCGCCCTGGATGAACGGGATCGCCAGCGCGAACGCCACGAACGAGTGCGTCGGGAAGCCCGGCAGGAGCGTCGCGGAGCGAAGGCCGCCGGAGTTGACCGCCAGAAGAAGCAGCGGGAAGACGAGCGGGAAGACGACGTTCGCGGGCTGACGCAGCGTCCGCACGACCGAGCGTCTGGCGAGCTGGTACGTCTGCTCGCCGGAGTTCATGCGGCTTCCTCGGCCCCCGCTTCCGGCTCCTCTGGCTCCTCCTCGCCTGCGCCCTCGAGCGAGCGGCCGGTCTTTGCGAGGAACACGTCGTCGAGCGACGGCTGGTGCAGCTCGAGCTGCTCGACCTGGATCCCCTCCGCGTCGAGCGCACGGACGATGTCGGCGAGCGCCGCCGCACCGGACGGAACCCGGACCGCCGCGCCAACCGACGAGAAGCACGGCTCGCCGAAGCTCGCCAGCACGGTCTCCATGCGACCGAGGTCGTCCTTCACCGCGGGGACGGCCTCGACCGTCGGCCGGCCGATCTCCGCCTTGAGGGCGCTGGGCGTCCCCTCGGCGACGATGTGGCCGTGGTCGATGATCCCGATGCGATCCGCGAGCGCGTCGGCCTCCTCGAGGTACTGGGTCGTGAGGAACACGGTGACGTCGTCCTGCCTCGCCAGCCGCTCGACCTCCTCCCAAAGCGCGGTGCGGCTCTGGACGTCGAGGCCCGTCGTCGGCTCGTCGAGGAACAGCACGCGCGGCCTGTGAACGAGGGCGAGCGCCAGGTCGAGCCGGCGCTTCATCCCTCCGGAATAGGTCTTCACCTTGCGGTCGGCCGCCTCAGAAAGTCCCACGCGCGCGAGCAACTCGTCGGCGCGCGCCTGCCGTTCGGCGCGCGGCATGTTCTGAAGCGTCGCCTGGAGGCGCAGGTGCTCCCGTCCTGTGAGGAGCCCGTCGAGCGCCGCCTCCTGGAGCGCGGCGCCGATCTGGGTGCGCACCTTCGGCCCTTCCTTGGCGACGTCGAACCCCGCGACGCGCGCCGTCCCCGCGGTGGGCGGCAAGAGCGTCGTGAGGATGTGCACGGTCGTGGACTTCCCCGCTCCGTTCGGGCCGAGGAAGCCGTAGATCTCTCCCGGGTCGACCGCGAGGTCGATCTCGTCCACGGCGCGCGGGCCCTTCTTGTACTGCATGACCAGCCCGACGGCCTCGATCGCGCGTTCGTCCACGCCGTCAGGCTATCGGTCGTGCCAAAGTACGCCGGGACCGCAACCTGAAGGAGCAGACATGGCCGGCGAGATCGTCCACATCGAGTTTCCGTCCACCGACGTCGACCGGGCGCAGCGTTTCTGGGGCGGCCTCTTCGGCTGGGAGTTCGGCCCGGCGATGGAGGAGTTCGACTACCGCATGGCCCGCTCGGGCGAGAACTCCGGCGTCGCCGTCTTCAAGGGCGAGATGCGCCAACCGGGGCACCCGAGCTACTACTTCGACACGCCCGACATCGAGGCGTCACGCGCGAAGGTCGCGGAGCTCGGCGGCGAGGCCGGGGAGAAGCAGGCGGTTCCCACGCACGGCTGGTACGCGAACTGCAAGGACTCCGAGGGCAACGAGTTCAGCCTCTGGCAGTCGGATAGCTCCGCCGTGTAGATCGGGCCTGCGCTGCGAGACTGACGCTCGTCCCCCCAGAAAAGGAGATCCGATGACCACCCAGAGCTGGATGTCCGCCGCCCGCCGGCTGTGGGCGTGGCCGATCGCGATTCTGCTCGGCTTTCCGATCAGCGGCCTGCTCGCCGACCTCGTCGTGGACGGCGTCGATTCCGTCGGGACGGCGATTCTCGGCGGCCTCATCGCCGGAGCGGTTACGGGCACGGCGGAATGGCTCGTGCTGCGGCGGCTCATCGCGTGGCTCTGGATCCCGGCGACGAGCGTCGGAATGGCCGTCGGCCTCGCCGCAGGCGCGGCGCTCGCCGACTACGGAATCGCACGCGGGGACATCGTCCTCATGGGCGCGGTCACGGGGCTCGGCGTCGGTGTCGCGCAGACGCTCGTGCTCACGAGGCACGGCGTCGCCGGCGCGTGGTGGTGGGCGCTCGCGAACCCGCCCGCGTGGGCACTCGGCTGGCTCATCACGTCGTACGTGATCTCGACCAACGTGAAGGAGCGCTTCACGAACTTCGGCGCGGGTGGCGCGATCGTGTTCGGGCTGCTGACGTGGCTCGTCCTCGCGTTCCTCCTCCGCGACCGGGAGCCCGCGGCCCGTTGACGAACGTCGAGTACGCCGCGGCCGGGTTCCTGATCGGCCTGCCGGTCGCGTTCAACCTGTTCTTCTTCGCCCTCGCGCGCGGCTTCGACTACCCGGACATCCTGCGCCGCCCGACCGAGGAGATCCTCGGCCGCTTCCAGGCGGGAGGCGTGCGGCTGAAGCTCCTCTGGTACGGGTTCATGCTGACGGCGCTCCTGTTCGCGCCGCTCGCGGTGCTCCTGGGACAGGCGCTCGAAGTGGACGGTTCGGCGGTGGTGCCGACCGCGGTCGCGGTCGGCGTGCTCGCGGCCCTCGTACAGACCCTCGGGCTGGCGCGCTGGCCGTTCCTCGTCCCGTCGCTGGCGCGCACGTACGCCGACCCCGCCGCGAGCGAGGCGAAGCGCGAGGCCGCCGCGGTCGTCTTCGAGTCGTTCCACCGCTATCTCGGCGTCGGGGTCGGTGAGGGCCTCGGGTACCTGCTGACCGGCGCGTGGACCGTCCTCGTCGGGATTGCGATGCTCCAGTCGTCCATGTTCGAGCCGTGGCTCGCCTGGCCGGGGATCGCGATCGGCGCGTTCCTCCTCGCCGGCGCACTCGAGTTCGTCGGCCGTTTCGAAGAGCACGGCTGGAAGCTCGCGGGCACGATCGTCCCGATCGCGTACACCGCCTGGTCCCTGTGGCTCATCGCCGCAGGGCTCGCGCTGCTCCTCGGCTGATACGGACTTAGCCGCGCCCGTGGAGGAACGTGTTCTCGGCGCCGGTGACGATGTCGTACGGATCGGCGTTCGCGGTGTCCGTTCCCAGGCCGCCGTCGACGATGTCCGGGTAGCCGTCGATCGAGTTCAGGGTGTCGTTGTCGCCGTAGCCGTAGAGGAAGTCGATCCCGGGGCCGCCGGTGATCGTGTCGTTGCCGGCGCCGCCCGAGAGCACGTTGCCGAGCGCATTCCCGGTGAGCACATCGGCCGCGGTGCCTCCGATCACCGACTCGATGCCGTTGTCGGTTCCGACGTTGTCCTTCTCTCCCGCCCACCCGTCGTTCGCCTTGCGGTCGAGGGAGATCGACATGGCGACGCCCCGGTCCTCGTAGTCCGCGGTGTCAAACCCGGCGCCGCCTGCGATCCGGTCGCGGCCGTCGGGGAACCCCGAGTAGAAGATGTCGTTCCCGGCGCCGCCCGACTGGACGTCCTTGCCGGGCTCGCCGACGAAAGCGTCGTCGGCCCGGCCGCCCGTGACCGTGTCGTTGCCGTTCCCGTCGTGGAAGTCCGCCGGCTTGGCCACGGCCTTGCCGGTCGCCTTGCTTCCGCCGGCGCTCATGACGTCGTTGCCGTTGACGCGTAAACGAGCACCCACCGAACGGCGTGAGCGTCGTCGTCCCGTCCACGTCGCCGTCGCCGTTCAGATCCATTCCCTTCGTTCCGGCGACCACCTTGTCGGCGCCGTCCGTGCCGACGTACTGGAGGAAGATCGGAAACGGGCCATTCGGCGGGAACGGGTTGGTACCGGGAATGACCGCGACCCGGATTTCGATCTCGCTCTTCCCCTTGGCCTCGGCCTTGCTCCCGGGCGCGAGCGGCCCGCCCTGGAGATCGACGATCACGTAGTTCGCCGAGACCGTGTCGGCGCTCGCCCCCGTGCCCTTGACGTCGATGCGCTTCGTGTTCTTCACGGTTGCCGCGCCGCAGGTGAGCAGGTTGCCGCGCGCGATGAAGCGGATGGCCTTCCCCGATCGATGATGCGGGCGTCGAAGGCGTCGACCATCGTCATCGTGACGACCTACGTGCCCGAGCTGTAGGTGCAGGTCGGACCCGCCGCGTCGCATTCGGAACCGCGACGAGACCCAGGAGCACGACGAGGAAAGCCCACTTCCGCACGGCATGGAGGGTTGCACACCGGCGCGGGTGTGCCTAGCCCGCACCGACTGCGCGCGGCGACGGAGCTACCACCGGCGGCTGAGCCGCCGTACTTTCGCTCGAAGCTAGGGTGTCCAGACGCCGACGAAATCGATGGAACCGGGGGATGCGATGAACGCGACGACTTCAGAAACGGCCACGGCCGAGACGATCGTGCTGATCCACGGGATGTGGATGACCTCGCTGAGCTCGGAGCACTGGGCCAAGCGGTTCGAGGACAAGGGCCACCGTGTGCTCGCACCCGGTGGCCGGGCCTCGAGGCCGAGCCTGCGCAGCTCCGCAAGGATCCCACGCCGCTCAAGGGCCTGTCGGTGAAGGACATCGTGGACAACTACGAGACGATCATCCGGGGCCTCGACCGGCCGCCGATCATCATGGGCCACTCCTTCGGCGGGATCGATACGCAGCTCCTGATCGACCGGAGACTCGGAGCTGCCGCGTCACGATCGGCAGGGAGCGCCGAGGCGTTCTGCGGCTGCCGTACCCGACCCTTCGGGCCGCGTGGTCGGCGCTCCACAACCCGTTCGGCAAGAACAACGTCGCGCCGCTGACGCAGAAGCAGTTCCACTGGTGCTTCACGAACTCGCTCACGCGCGAGGAGTCGGACGCCGTCTACGAGCGCTACTACATCCCCGGCTCGGCGCGTCCGTTCTTCCAGGCCGGCTACGCCAACTTCAACCCGGGCGCGGTCACGAAGGTCGACTACAAGAATCCGGACCGGGCGCCGCTCCTGCTCATCACGGGCGACGAGGACCGCATCTGCCGCCGTCGGTCAACCGTTCGAACTTCAAGCAGCAGAGCAAGGCGCCGAGCGCCACCGACCACAAGGAGTACCCGGGCCGCTGCCATTACCCGGGCCAGGACGGATGGGAGGAAGTCGCCGACTACGCCCTGGCGTGGGCTACGGAGAAGGCGGCCGCGGGAGGGAGCGCGGGCTCGCAGAGCTGATCGGGCGGCGCGAGCGCGGCGCGAGCGGGATGTGGCAGTGCAAGACCTGACCCCGTCGCCCGACGCAGCGGCGACTCCCTACGTGCCGGCCGACGAGGCCGCCTCGCGAACGGCGCGGACGATGCCGTCGTATCCGGTGCAGCGACAGAGGTTGCCGGCGAGCGCGATGCGGATCTCCTCGTCGGTGGGGGAGGGGGCCAGGCGGAGCAGAGCCGTCGCCGACACGAGCATCCCCGGGGTGCAGAACCCGCATTGCACGCCTCCCTGCCGCAGGAAGGCAGCCTGCAGCGGCCCGACCTCGGCGTCGCCGCTGAGCCCCTCGACGGTGGTGACCGCCTTGCCGACGGCCTGCATCGCCAGGTAGGAGCAGGAGTTCACGGGCCGGCTGTCGAGCAACATCATGCAGGCGCCGCACTCCGAATCGTCGCACCCTTCCTTCGATCCCGTGAGGCCGATCTCGTCGCGCACGGCCTTCAGCAGGCTGAGGTGCGGATCGATGTGGACCGGGTACTCGGTGTCGTTCACGGTCAGCGTGGCGTCTACCTTCATCGGTGGGTGCGGCTCCTCACGCGCCGAAGAGCGCGTCGCTGGCGGGGATGGCGATGTCGGTGCCACGGGCCCGGTCGAGCGCACCGGCGATCGCTCGCCGGGCCACCACCTCGGCCATCGCGGAGCGATAGTCGGCCGAGGCGCGAACGTCGCCGATGGGAGCGGCGCCGGCGGCCGTCGCGCGCGCGGCCACATCGACTGCGTCCACTCCCCCGTCGGAACCGGCGAGTGCCTGCTCGGCGTCGCCGACCCTCCGGATCGTGGGTGCAAGGGCCGTGATCGCGATGCGCGCGTCGGTCACGGTTCCGCCGTCGAGGGTCACGACCGCGGTCGCGCCCACGACCGCGATCTCCATCTGTCGCCGGTACTCCAGCCGGACGTACGCCGAACCCGTGTTCGGCGCGGGCGCGGGCAGGTCCACCGCGACGAGGAGCTCGCGCTCGGTCGCGGTCGTCGCGCCCGGCCCGGTCCAGAGATCCGCCAGCGCGACCGTTCGCTCGCCGTCGGCCGATCGCAGCGTGACGGTTCCGTCGAAGCAGAGCAGGGGGCCACCCGTGTCCATCGCGGGAGAGGCGTTCATGACGTTGCCGCCGATGGTGCCGTTGGCCCGCGTGGCGTGCGATCCGACGATCGCCGACGCGTCCGCGATCGCCGTGAACCGCCTCCGCACGGCGTCGTTCGAGACGATCTCCTGGTGCGTCACGAGGGCGCCGAGCCGCAACCCGCCCGACACCTCGTCGAGCGACCGCAAGGCAGCGATGCGGTCGATCGCGACGATCGCGGCGGGCAGGGGCGCCTTGCCTTGTCGCGCACCGACGACGAGGTCCGTGCCGCCGGCGACGGGACGCGCTCCCGCCGCGATGGCGCCGAGCGCCTCGTCGAGCGTCGCCGCCGACGTGAACGACGCGGTCATCCGCCACCTCGCGCGTCGGCCTCGGCGCTGCGCGGGGCCGACCAGACGCGCTCCGGCGTCATCGGCAACCGCCGCACCTGCGTGCCGAGCACCTTGGACACGGCGTTCGCGATCGCCCCGGCGGTCGGTACCTGCGGTGGTTCCCCGACCCCCTTGGAGCCTCGCGGTCCGGCACCGGCGGTCGGGATCTGGATCCAGTCGATGTCGATCTGCGGCGTGTCGGCGCACGTGACCAGCTTGTAGTCGAGCAGGGCCGGGTTCTGCTGTCGGCCCTCGTCATCGAGCTGGGTTCCTTCGCTCAGCGCGAGCCCCACACCCATGATCACCCCGCCGGCGACCTGGCCGTCGGCCCCCTTGCGGTTGAGGATCACGCCCGAATCATGCGCCGCGGCGATCCTCAGCACGCGGACGACACCGGTCGCCCGGTCGACCTTGACATGCGCCGCGTGCGTGATGAGCTGAGGCGCCAGGAACGTCTCGTTGCCCAGCCGCCCGACACACCCACCGGTCTGGCCGGCCGGCGCCTCGGGTACATCGCCCGAACCCTTCCCGTGGATCGTGCCCGCTCCGGCCAGATCCCCGATCGTCACGGAG
This sequence comes from uncultured Thermoleophilia bacterium, assembly GCA_963716435.1. Classification (GTDB taxonomy): domain Bacteria; phylum Actinomycetota; class Thermoleophilia; order Gaiellales; family Gaiellaceae; genus CAVRUF01. The sequence goes on along the minus strand of OY970312.1, from coordinate 770,033 downwards.
CGGTCCGGGGCACCCTTCACGCGAACGGCTCCGTCGACCAGCTCCAGATCTTCACGGTCGGCCTCGAGCTCAACGGCGCCCGCGTCGAGGATTTGCTCCCGTGCATCGCCGGCCGCCGCCAGGATCGCGCGACCCGAGTTGAACGTCGTCTGCGAACCGCACGAGCCCATGTCCCAGTTCGCGGCGGCGGTGTCCTGGTACAGGATGGTGAAGTCCTCGGGTTTCATGCCGAGTTCCTCGGCCACGAACATGGGCATCGCCATCACCGCGCCGCTGCCGTTCTCCTGGGCGCCGGTGACGATCGTGCCGCTGCCGTCGCCGTTGAGGTGCACGTACGCGCCCGACGGGGCCGGCAGGCAGGGCCACCATCCCACGGCGACGCCGATGGCCTCGTCCTCGGGCAGCTCACGCTCGTAGCCGATCATCTCGACCGCGCGTTCCAGCGTTTGCTTCACGCCGATCGGGTCGAAGATCTGCCGGGTCGGGCCCTCGGAACCTTCCTCGATCAGGGTGCGCCGGCGGAACTCCACGGGATCCAGGTCGATCGCCCGCGCGACCTCGTCCATGTGTTGCTCGAGACCCCAGCAGACCTGCGGCGCCGTGGGGGCGCGCACCGAGCCCGACGGCTGGTTGTTGGTGTAGTTCAAGAACGCCTCGACCGCCACGTTCTCGATCACGTAGGGGCCGCACGCGTGCATCGCCGCCATCTGCCCGAGGAACCCGCCCTCGCCGCAGTAGGCGCCCTTGTCGAGGACGAGCCGTGCCTTGCGGGCCACGATGTGGCCGTCGCGACTCACGCCCGTCTCGAACTCCATGACGATGCCTTCGCGGCGCTGGGCGATGGCGACGAACTCCTCGCGACGGCTGAAGACGAGCTTGACGGGACGCCTCGCGGCGCGAGCCAGGGCCGCGACCTGGGCTTCGAAGTGCAGATCGCATTTGGCGCCGAAGCCGCCGCCCAAAAGTGGGACCACGACGCGCACGTTCGCCTCGGGGATCTGGAGGGTCCGAGCCACGCCGGAACGCGCCTCGTACGGCACCTGGGTCGAGGACCAGATCGTGACCTCGTCGCCCTGCCACTGGGCGACCACCGCTCGAGGCTCGATGGGTACGCCCTGGGATGCATCCGATACGTAGCGTCCCGACACCACGACGTCTGCCCCGGCCATCGCGGCGTCTGCGTCTCCCTTCACGATCGTGCTGTAGGCCATCGTGTTGCCGTCGGCGACGATGTTCTCGTCCTTGTCGTAAGAGCCCAGATCGGGATGGATCAGGGGAGCACCCGGTTCCATCGCGGCGACGAAGTCGCTGACCGCGGGCATGGGTTCGTACTCCACCTCGATGAGCCGGACGGCGTCGACCGCGGCCGCCTCGGTGAGAGCCGCGACGCCGGCCACGATCTCGCCCTCGAACCGCACCACGTCCTTCGCGAACAGGGTCCGGTCCTGCACGAACCCCCCGAAACGAACGTCAGGCAGGTCGGCCTGCGTCACCACGGCGACGACCCCGGGGACGGCTTCGGCCTTCGACGTGTCGATGCGCAGGATCTTCGCGTGTGTGTGGTCGGCGTAGCGGAACTTCGCGATCGCCTGGCCCGTCAGCGTGAGGTCCGCGGTGTATCGGCCGGCGCCGGTCACCTTCTCCTTGCCGTCGGGGCGTATGAACGTCGGTTCCGAACTTCCGAGATCGGTGGCCGCCACGAGTCTCCTTCAGCGTCGTCGAGGCCCGTATCCTACGCGCCGCACCGCGCGCGGCCCTCGAACGAAACCTCCCATGCGCGCCAAACGGGTAGCAGCGAATGGCGTCAGAAGAAGCCGAATCCGCTGACCTCGTTTGCCACCGTTTCGCCACCAGGTCCTGCGTTAATGCAAGACCTGACACCGCGACATCGTCCGACCTTAGCGCGGCCTTGCGAAGGACTGGTTCACGCAGGCGCTGCTGGACGGCGCAGCCTTCGCTCCTCGACGAGCCCCAAGCCGGCGACGGCCACGAACACCGCCACGAGGGCGGCGACGTATGCCGTCGTTGCGGCGCCGGCGTCGAAGTTGTCCCTCAGCCGGAGGACCGCGACGAGGTGGAGCCCCGTGACCACGAGCGCCGGCAGGATCGCGATTCGACCCCGCCGCCAGTCGCGCTCGCGCAGCGCGAACCAGAGCAGCCCCGCCGCGTACGTGCACAGCCACGCGCCCACGACCATCGCCGGAAGTGGCGGAAGCGGCCACGGCCAGCGCTCGACGAGCGGCCCCCAGCCGACCAGGAGTGCGACCCCGAGAGCGGCGCACAGCGCGCCCGCGCTCCCGAGCACCAGCCGCGTCACGCCGAGCGCGGGCGTCTGCGTCCCGTACTCGTGAGCGCCCCCGCGGCGTTCCTGGAGCACGAAGGCCGCGACCGCGAGCGGCGGCAAGGCGACGTAGACCACGAGCCAGATCCAGGCGACGATCTCGGTTCTCCCTCCGTCGCCGAAGGCGAACGGGCCCGGCTCGAGCAGCGTCGCGACGAGTGTGGTCGACGTGAGCGTGAACGCCACGACCGCGACCACGCGGGCCCGCTGCCATTCACGCGCGTGCGCGGCAAGCCCGAGCGACACGGCCGCCGCCAGGTACCCGGCTCCCATGAACGCTGCCGTCGGAGGCGCTGCAATCGTCCACGCCCAGTAATCGGCGGTGCGGTCGGGCACGGCAAAGAGCCCGAGACCCGTGCCGAGTGTGAGGCAGACGCCGGTGACGAACACGGCCCGGCTGAACGGGAGCACGGGGGTCGGAGGCACGCGCCGACTCTACGCTCCGCCGCGAAGAATCCGCTATCGCAAGACCTGACCCCGAGTCACAGTAGAGCTCGGCCTGCTCGCGATGGCCCGACCAGACGATCGCCTTGCCGGAGCGGTGGATCTTGTCGGCAAGCTCGAGCCCGCGGTCGAACGACACGCCGGGGATCGTGCTCGACAAGGCGAACGCGACGCCGTCGAACGAGTTGTGGTCGTCGTTCAGGACGATGACCTTCCAGGCGTCGCCGGTGCCGCTCCCGCTCCCCGGTCGGATGCGCTCGCGCGGTGGTGTCTGGGTCGCGGGTGCCATCGTCCGACCTTAGCGAGCACGAGATCGTGCGTTAATGCAAGCCCCGACCCCGAGGTTCGAAGACATGTTTGGGCGCAGAAGAAGCATGAGTCCCGCCGCCGAGGGGCGGCGAAAGGCACTGATCCGCGCGAGCGAGGAACGGGATGTTCCAGCACTTCTTGCGGCGTTGGACGAATCACCCGATGACGACCGCAAGTACCTGGTCGGAGCGATCGGATTCGTGCGAGATCTCGGAGTGGTCGAAGCGATCCCACAGCTCAAGGTGCATCTCGAGTCCGACGACCATGTCGTTCGTTCTGCAGCAGCCAAGACGCTGGGCAAGCTGGGCGCGACCGAGACCCTTCCAGCGCTAATCGCGATGGCGCAAGCTGATCCCGAGAAAACCACCCGTGCGTGGGCGATGGAGGGCCTTCGATCGCTTGGAGATCCGCAGTGTGTCGAGCCCCTATGCGAGATCGCGGCCTCCACCGATGATCTCGAGCTCAGAACAGAAGCGCTAAGCGTCGTGGGCGACCTCGGGGCATCCGACATCGTCGATGAGCTGGAGCTCGCTCGGGCGGAACGGCCTTGGTACGAGCGCCGTCCCTACACCAAGGCCATCAAGGCAATCCGCCAACGCGAAGGCCAGCTATCTAGCTAGAAGCGAGCGCCCGAGCCTTCTTCGACGCCGAAGACTGCCGCTTCGTTGCGCTCAGCTCGACCTTTCGGAGCCGGATGTTCTCCGGCGTGACCTCGACGCACTCGTCGTCGCGGATCAGCTCCAGCGCCTGCTCCAGGGACAACGGACGCGGCGGGATCAGGCGCAGCGTCTCGTCCGACGCCGCCGCCCGCATGTTCGTCAGCTTCTTCTCCTTCGTGGCGTTCACGTCGAGATCCTCGGCTCGCGCGTTCTCGCCGACGATCATGCCCTCGTAGACCTCCACGGTCGGGCCGACGAACATCTGGCCCCGCTCCTGGAGGTTCATGAGCGCGAACGCCGTCGTCGGGCCCCGCCGGTCGGCGACGAGCGAGCCGGTCGGCCGCGTCCGCAGCTCGCCGTACCACGGCTCGTAGCCGTCGAAGACGTGGTGGAGGATCCCGGTGCCGCGTGTCTCCGTGAGGAACTCCGTCCGAAAGCCGATCAGGCCGCGCGCCGGGACCCGGTACTCCATGCGCACCCAGCCGGTGCCGTGGTTGACCATCTGCATGAGCGTCCCCTTGCGGAGCGCCAAAAGCTGCGTGATGACGCCGACGTACTCCTCGGGCACGTCGATCGCGAGCCGCTCGACCGGCTCGTGCCGCTTGCCGTCGATCTCGCGCGTGACGACCTGCGGCTTGCCGACCGTCAGCTCGAACCCCTCGCGGCGCATGAGCTCGACCAGCACCGCGAGCTGGAGCTCGCCGCGGCCCTGCACCTCCCAGGCGTCCGGCCGCTCGGTCGGGAGAACCCGCAGCGAGACGTTGCCGACGAGCTCCTGGTCGAGCCGGCTCTTGACCAGGCTCGCGGTCAGCTTGTCGCCGTCGTTGCCGGACAGCGGCGACGTGTTGATCCCGATCGTCATGGCGAGGCTCGGCTCGTCGACGCCGACGACCGGAAGCGGACGCGGGTCGTTCGGATCGGAGAGCGTCTCGCCGATCGTCACCTCGGGGATGCCGGCGACCGCGATCAGCTCGCCCGGCCCGGCCTCGGCGGCCTCGACTCGGTCGAGCGCCTCGGTCACGTACAGCTCGGTCACCTTGGCGCGCTCGATCTCGCCGTTCGCGCGGCACCAGGCGATCTGCTGGCCCTGGCGGATCGTCCCCTCCCACACGCGGCACAGCGCGAGCCGGCCCACGTACGGCGAGGCGTCCAAGTTGGTGACGAGCGCCTGGAGCGGATGGCCCTCCTCGTACTCGGGCGCGGGGATCGACGCGAGCAGCGTCTCGAACAGCGGCTCGAGATCGTCCGCCAGCGAATCGGCGGAAACCCCGGCCTGCCCGGCTCTCGCGTTCGCGTACACGATCGGAAACTCGATCTGGCTCTCGTCGGCGTCGAGGTCGAGGAAGAGCGCGTAGACCTCGTCCACCACCTCCGCGATCCGGGCATCCGGGCGGTCGACCTTGTTCACGACGAGGATCACCGGCAGCTTCGCCTCGAGCGCCTTGCGCAGGACGAAGCGCGTCTGCGGCAGCGGGCCCTCGCTCGCGTCCACGAGGAGCAGGACGCCGTCCACCATCGTGAGCCCGCGCTCGACCTCGCCGCCGAAGTCCGCGTGGCCGGGCGTGTCGACGATGTTGATCTTCACGCCGCCATGACGAACCGCGGTGTTCTTGGCGAGGATCGTGATGCCCTTCTCGCGCTCGAGGTCCATCGAGTCCATGACGCGCTCGTTCACGTCCTGGTTGGCCCGGAAGGAGCCGGACTGCCAGAGCATGGCGTCCACAAGCGTCGTTTTCCCGTGATCGACGTGCGCCACGATGGCGACGTTGCGGATGTCCTCGCGGATCGGCACCGACCGAGGGTAGCTGCGCCCGGCGCCCGTCACGCGCGTGTAACCGAACGGTGACGATTCAGCACGAGAACTTGACCCCTCCGGGTGTAGAGGAGGATGCTGACCTTGCCTAGAGTCAGGTTTCTGCCGCAAACGAGGGGGTTCGCCGTGCCTAGCTTGGTTTCGCGCATCACCGTCGTAGTCGTCGCAGCACTGTTCGTCGTCGGAGGGGCGTCCGCGCTTCCGCCGAACGGACCTTCGCCTTCCATCGTGATCTCCCAGGTCTACGGGGGCGGAGGGTCGACGAGCGCTGCGTCCGGCGCCGTGTACACGACCGACTACATCGAGCTCTTCAACCGGGGCTCGTCGCCGCAGTCCGTCGCCGGCTGGTCCGTGCAGTACGCGAGCGCGACCGGGACCGGGAACTTCACCGCCACCGCGCTTCCGGCCGTGACCATCCCCGCGGGCGGATACCTGCTTGTCGGCGAAGGCACCGTGGCCGGCGCCGTCGGCGCTCCACTGCCTCCGACCGACGCCTCGGGCGCGATCGCCATGAGCGCGACCGCCGGGAAGGTGGCCCTGATCCAGCAGGCGACCTCGCTCGCGTGCAACGGCAGCTCCACGCCCTGTTCGCCTGCGCAGACCGCGCTGATCCTCGATCTCGTCGGCTACGGCACCGCGAACTTCTCCGAGACGAGCCCTGCTCCGACGCTGGCGGCCTCGACCGCCGCTCTGCGCGCCGACCACGGCTGCACGGACACCGACTCGAACGCAGCCGACTTCACGGCTGGGCTGCCCGCGCCGCGCAACGCCGCCACCACGGCGGAGCCGTGCGGCGCCCCGCCGGCCGAGACCGCGCCGTCCGTGACCTCGACGACGCCCTCCGACGGCGCCACCGGCGTCGCCGCGAACGCGGCCATCTCGGTCGTCTTCAGCGAGCCGGTCAACGCCGACGTGGACGCGTTCTCGATCACGTGCCCGTCTGGCTTCCGCTCGCCGGCCGCATCCCCCTCGGCCGACCACCGGACATACACGCTCACGACCACTCCCTTCGCGCCGGGTGAGGTCTGCACGACCACTTTGACCGCGACGATGATCCACGACGTCGACGTCTCGGACCCGCCGGACACGATGGCGGCCGACTACGTCTTCTCGTTCACGATCGCCGCGCCGGTCGCGATCGTCCCGATCCACGACATCCAAGGCGCGGCCCACCTCTCGCCGCTCGCCAACCAGACGGTCGGGACCACGGGAGTCGTGACCGCGGTGAAGGGCAACGGCTTCTACGTCCAGGATCCGAGCCCCGACGCGAACCCCGCGACCTCCGAGGCGATCTTCGTGTTCACGAGCTCCGCCCCGACGGTCTTCGTGGGGAACGGCGTACAGGTCTCCGGCCGGGTCAGCGAGTTCCGGCCGGGCGCGACCGGGCTCACGAACACCGAGCTGGTCGCGCCGCTCACGATCACCACGCTCTCGTCCGGGAACCCGCTTCCCGCTCCGATCCTCATCGGGCCGGGCGGCCGCGTGCCGCCGACCGACGTGATCGACGACGACGCGACGGGCGACGTCGAGACGAGCGGCACGTTCGACGCGGCCGCCGACGGGATCGACTTCTGGGAGAGCCTCGAGGACATGCGGCTCGACCTGGGCAACGCGGTTGCCGTCGGCCCGACAAACTCGTTCGGCGAGACGCCGGTTCTGGCGCAGGACGGCGCGGGCACCACCGGCCGCACGCCGCGCGGCGGGATCCTCGTCACCGCGTCGGACTTCAACCCCGAGCGTGTCGTGATCGACGACCTGATCGTCCCCGCAGCGAGCATGAACGTCGGCGACCACTACGCCGGCGGCAGCGTGGTCGGCGTACTCGACTACAACTTCGGCCTCTTCATGCTCGAGGCGACCACGCCGCTCTCGGCGGTTCACGACGGCGTGACGCCCGAGTCCACGACGCCGGCGGGCCCGGACGAGCTGGCCGTCGCGACCTTCAACGTCGAGAACCTCGATCCGGGCGATCCGCAGGCCAAGTTCGACCGCCTGGCCGGGATCATCGTCTCGAACCTCCGCTCGCCGGATCTCCTGGCGCTCGAGGAGGTGCAGGACAACACCGGCCCGACGAACAACGGCGTCGTCGACGCGAACCTCACGCTCGACAAGCTCGCGGCCGCAATCGTGGCCGCCGGTGGCCCGGCGTACGCGTATCGCCAGGTCAATCCCGTGGACGGCGCCGACGGAGGCGAGCCGGGCGGGAACATCCGCGTGGCGTTCTTCTTCCGCACCGACCGTGGGCTCGCGTTCACGGACAGCCCGGGCGGCGGCTCGCTGACGGCGAACTCGGTGCTTCCGAGCGGCGACCTCCAGTTCAGCCCGGGCCGCATCGAGCCGACCAGTACGGCCTTCAACGCGAGCCGCAAGCCGCTCGCCGGGCAGTTCACCTACCAGGGCCGCAAGCTGTTCGCGATCGTCAACCACTTCAACTCGAAGGGCGGCGACGACCCGCTCTTCGGCCACAACCAGCCGCCGACGCGCTCCTCGGAGACGCAGCGGCACCAGCAGGCGACGATCGTGCGGAACTTCTCGCAGGCCATCCTCGCCGCCAACCCGTCCGGAAACGTCGTCGTACTCGGAGACCTGAACGACTTCCACTTCTCCGACACGGTCTCGATCCTCGAGGCGACGCCGCTGCACACGCTGCTCGAGACGCTGCCGGCGAACGAGCAGTACACGTACGTCTTCGAGGGCAACTCGCAGTCGCTCGACCACATCCTCGTGAGCGACGCGGTCTTCGGGCGCCCGTTCTCCTACGACGTCGTGCACGTGAACGCGGAGTTCGCCGACCAGGCCTCGGACCACGACCCGCAGCTCGTGCGGCTCGTGCTGAACCGCGCGCCGACGGTCTCGGCCGGCGGCCCGTACACGGTCGCCGAGGGCGGCTCGGTCGGTCTTGCCGCGGCCGGATCCGATCCCGACGGCGACGCGCTCACCTACGCCTGGGATTTGGACGACAACGGCACGTTCGAGACGAGCGGCCAGTCGCCGAGCTTCACCTGGGACGACGGCCCGGCAACGCGGACGGTGACGGTGCAGGCGACCGATCCTGCCGGCGCTTCGGCCACTGCAACGGCAACGGTCACGGTCACGAACGTGGCTCCGACCGCGACGTTCACCGCGCCCGACAGCGTTCCGACCGGGACGTTCACGATCACGTTCACCGGCCAGACCGACCCGTCCTCCGCGGACACGACCGCGGGCCTCGAGTACGCGTTCGACTGCGGCACGGGTTACGACGCGTTCGCAAGCGCTGCGTCGGCGAACTGCTCCGCCCCAGCGTCGGGCACGCGCTCGGTCGGCGGCAAGATCCGCGACAAGGACGGCGGCGTCTCGGAGTACCGCGACACGGTCACGGTCACCGGAACGACAAGCCCGTACGACGATGTCTGCGCACTCGCGCGGGCGTACTCGTCCAAGAAGTCGGTCGCGAACCTCGTCTGCGCCGCCCTCGCGGTGGCCGAGGCCGCCGACGCCCACGGCCGCCCGCTGGTCGCGCACCTTTCGCTCGCGGTCGCGGAGTTGACCGTGCAGCTCGAATCCGGAAAGGCGTTTACGAAAGCGGAGGCAAAGGAACTCCGCAAGCGGATCCAGGCGCTGTACTAACGAGAGGAGAACCATGGCCGGCGAGATCGTCCACATCGAGTTTCCGTCCACCGACGTCGATCGCGCGCAGCGCTTCTGGAGCGGCCTCTTCGGCTGGGAGTTCGGCGAGTCCCAGATGCCCGACCTCGACTACCGCATGGCCCGCACCGGCGAGAACTCGGGCGCCGCGGTGTGGCCGTCCGACCAGGGAACCGGCCACGCGAGGTACTACTTCGGCGTCGACGACATGGAGGCCGCGGGGCCAAGATCGAGGAGCTCGGAGGCTCATCCGAGGAGAAGCAACCGGTTCCCGGCATGGGCTGGTTCGCCTTCTGCAAGGACAGCGAAGGCAACGAGTTCAGCGTCTGGCAGACGGACTCTGCGGCGGCGTAACTAGCGCTCGACCTGCGAGCCGCCGACGATCATGTCCCGCCCGTCGGGATAGCGCACCCACGCCTTGTGCGTGCCGTCGTAGTCGGGGCCCCAGAGGACGAGCGTCGCGTCCTCTCCACGCACCTTGCACGATTCCGTTCCCTCGGGGTCGATGCCGCGCCACATGCGGACGAACGGGTTCTGCGCCCACTCCTTCTCCACCGTCGTCGGCTCCTTGTGGCCCGGGTGGAGGTGCGTTTCCGGCGGGAGCTTCATGAGGCGCTCCATGATCGAGTGCACCTGGTCTGAGTAGCCGGTCTCGCCGCCGCCCATCGTTCCGCCGACCGTGCCCCGGAAAAGGCAGTCCGCGGTGAGGCAGTGCGTTCCGTTCACGAGGAACGCGAGGTGGTCCGGGCAGTGGCCCGGCGTGGCGATCACCTCGATCTCGAGGTTCCCGACGGTGAGCGTGTCGCCGTCCTCGAGCGTCTGGTCCACGTGCACGCCCGCGTTGCGGACGAGCGGGTGCGCGAGCACCTCGACGCCGAAGCGCTTCGCGTCGTCCGCGGAGGTGACGACGTGGTCGCCGTGCGAGTGCGTGATCAGCACCTCGGTGATCGTGAGCTCGTAGCTCTCGACCGCGTCGAGGAGCGGCGCGTTGATCCCGTTCGAGTCGACCAGCACGCCGTGGCCGCCCGGCTCGTCGCCGATGAGATAGGCGTTCGAGAGCCAGGTCGGATGCTCGGTGCGCTCGACGATCAAAACTCGATCACCGTCCGGATGCCTTCCTGCCGCTCCATGGCCGCAAACGCCTCGTTCACGCCGTCGAGCGCGATCCGATCTGTGACGAGCGCGTCGACGTCGATCTCGCCGGCGAGCCAGCGGTCGACGAGCTCCGGCACCTGGCTCCGTCCCTTGACGCCGCCGAACGAGGAGCCGGTGACGCGGCGGCCGGTGATGAGGAAGCGCGGGACGATGTCGAGCGTCTCGCCCTTGCCGGCGACGCCGATCATGGTCGCGAGACCCCAGGCCTCGCGCGCCGACTCGACCGCCTGGCGCATGACCTGGACGTTGCCGGTCGCCTCGAAGGTGTAGTCGGCGCCGAAGCCGCCCGTCTCCTCGCGGATCCAGTCCACGGTGTCGGCGGCGGCGATGCGCGTGTCGGTCGCGCCGTGTCGCCTTGCTTCGACAAGCCGTTCCTCGGAGAGGTCGATGGCGATGATCCGCCCCGCGCCGGCCAGGCGCGCGCCGATGACCGCGCCGAGCCCGACGAGCCCGCAGCCGAAGACGACGCAGGTGGAGCCGGGCTCCACGCGGGCGGTGTAGAGCGCCGCGCCGATCCCGGTCGAGAGCCCGCAGGCAAACGGCGCGCAGCCGGCGAGCGGCGCCTCGGGGTTCACCTTGGCGAGCGCGATCTCGGGCATGACGGTGTGATCCGCGAAGGTCGACGTGCCCATGAAGTGGCGGATCTCCTCACCGTTTCGGCCGAAGCGCACGGTGCCGTCAGGGAGGTAGCCGAGCCCCTGCTGGTCGCGGATCGCCGTGCAGCGGTTCGTCCGCGGGCTGAGACAGTGGAAGCATTCCCCGCACTCGGGCGCGAAGAGCGTGACGACGTGGTCGCCGGGCGCGACGAGCGTCACGTCCGGCCCGACGGCCTCGACGACGCCGGCGCCCTCGTGGCCGAGCACCGCCGGTGCGTACCCGCTCGGATCGGCGCCCGACGCCGTGTAGAGGTCGGTGTGGCAGACCCCGCAGGCCTCGATCCGGACGAGCACTTCCCCGGCCTTGGGGTCAGCCAGCTCGACGTCCTGGACGACGAGCGGCGCGCCGAACTCCTCGAGGACTGCGGCTCGAACCTGCACGAGCTCGATCCTACAAAGCGCGAGTTCCGGCGAACGGCTAACCGGCCACGTAGCCCTCGACGTCCCGCTCGTCGAGCAGCTGACCGTCCTTGCCAAAGTAGGCGACGCGCACGGTGGCGCTGAACCCGGGTCGAAACCCACCTTGGAAACCGGCGCGAACGATCCGGCTCGGCGGCGCGCGGTACCCCGCCCAATACTCCCCCTGATCGACGAGCACCCACCGGGCGCCGTCCGGAAGCGCGAGCCACAGGAACCCGCGGGTGTCCGAACCGGTGTCTCCGCAGATGTCGAGCCCGCCGCCCGAGGCCTCGAGCTTCTCCGGATCGTCGGCGAAGCGTGTGTACGAGCCTCCGCAGTCCTCCAGCTCGGCGTCCACGACGATCCCGTCGCAGGTCTGGAGCCCAGGACTCCCGGTCACCGTGAACGCGATGGCGAAGCCGTCGCTCGAGCGCCATTCGGCGACCGGCTCGCGCTCTTCCAGGTTCGGGTTGAGCGGGCAGTCGTCCACCTGGATCTCGTCAGGCCCCAGCGTCTCCACGAGCTGAACGGGCTTCCCGTCGTAGTCCCGCGGCGAATCGGATACCGGCTCGGTGCTTCCCGGGTCCGTCTCGCTAGAGGGGGTGGCGAGCGTGGTCAGCTGCGGCGAGACGACCGACGTGTCGCCACCGCCGCTCGTGCAGGAGGCGAGCGCGACGGCGAAGAGGATCGGCACTACGGCGCGAACCTGCACGAAAGCGATCCTACTTCGTGCCGGGCTTTCCACAGGCGGCGCAACCATGCGGGTTCCGGAGCGGACACGTCCGTTTTGGCCACTGGTGGCGGACACCGGCGGCGGGCTATTCCAGTCGGATCACCCGACTCGGAAGGAGCCTCATGAAGATCCGCATCACCCACGTCCTCGCCGTGCTCGCCGCGGCGGCCGCCGTCGCCGCGGTGGCGACCGGCGCGTTCGCCGTGACCGGCAGCACGCTCGCGGCCACGGACGGCGTCATCACGGCGTGCAAGCACCCCAACGGCGGCTGGATCCGCATCGTCTCGGCGGCCAGCGACTGCCGTTCCCGCGAGTCCGCCATCTCGTGGAACGCGGCGGGAACCGGCAGCGGCGTCACGAAGCTGAGCGACCTGAGCGGCATCGACTGCACCACCGACAGCGGCGCAGCGGGCGCGGTGCAGCTCGACTTCGCCGGCGACGACACGGTGCTCTTCCGCTGCACCGCGGGGTCGACCCCTCCCCCTCCTCCTCCTGCTTCGAAGTTGGTGATCAACGAGGTCGACTACGACCAGGTGGGTGCCGACGGTGCCGGCTTCGTGGAGATCAAGAACATCGGCACGTCGGCGCTGCCCCTCACCGGCATCGCCCTGGTCTTCGTGGACGGAGCCGACGGGGAGGAGTACCGGCGCGAGGCCCTCACCGGCACGCTGGCGGCCGGCGGCTACCAGGTGGTGGCGGTCGATCCGCAGAACGGATCGCCGGATGGCCTCGCCCTCATCGACACCTCGAACGGAACGCTCCTCGATGCGCTCTCGTACGAGGGAGCGATCGCTAGCGCCCTCATCGGGACGAAGACGTACAGCCTCGTCGAGGGCACTGCACTGGCCGCAACCGTCGCCGACTCGAACTCGACGGACGGCTCGCTGATCCGCAACCCGGACGGCAAGGACACGAACAACGCTGCGTCGGACTGGGTCTTCACGACCACGCTGACGCGGGGAGCTGCGAACGTCGCCACCGCAGCGCACTAGGCCCTGGCGCGGCACCAAGAAGCGCCGTTAGCCGCGCCCGCACAGGTCGGGCGCGGCGGCGGCGCGTCATTGCCCATTGTCCGGCTCTGGGGCGAGACTCTGTGGATGCAAGCGGTCATCCCACTCGAGGACGAGCCCTGGTTTCGGCCGTTTCCGTTCGGCCTCCCCTTGGAAGGCGCGGTTGCGCGCGCGGTGTTCGACGCCCGCGAGACGCTGGCTCGCACGCCGGGCCGGTTCGACGGGCCGATCGCCTTTTGCCACGGCGTCACGCCGGACGGGATCATCCTCCGCCGCGCCGGCCGCTACGCCGAGGCGATGGTGGTCTTCCAGGAGCCGACGCTCGCCTACCGCCTCGGGTTCGCGCTCGGCGTGCAGCTCTTCGTGGAGCGCGACGCGGGCATCTTCCTGTTCCAGCTGCGTGGGCCGTCGATCGGCCGCGATCCCCTGCTTTGGACGGCCTCCGCGTCCGGCGGGGTGATGCCCGGCGAGGAGGCGCGCGTGGCCGTCCTGGCCGACGCGGCCGAGGAGATCGGGCTCCGTGAGGACGATCTCCCGGACCTACGCCCGGTGGCGATCTGCGTGAACGACGACACCGGATCGGCGCTCGTCGTCTACCGCTCGGGCCTGCGCGAGGGCGCCGAGCCTGTGCCGGACGAGACAAAGGTCGCCGAGCTTCACTGGGCGACCGCGCCGGGGGAGATCGGAGCGCAGGTCTCCGGCGACACCCTGGCGGCGTGGACCGCGCTCGGAGCCGCGGGCGAAGGCCGCTTGGAATCAGGGGATTAGCGGGCCGAAATCCCTTTTGGGGGATGGGGTCTGGGCAGCCCACCGCCGATGGCGGAGACAGGACGGCTTGCCGCATGCCGAAAGAAACGATCGCCGCAGACGAAACGACCGAACAGGGGTTCGGTACAGGGCTGCGAGCACAGCTCGAGCGTCGCCGTGCCGATCTCGCCGCGGTAAGCAACGGAAAGGGCGCTCAGAAAGCCGCTGCGGCCGCCGAACTGACGAACGGCACCAACGGCGACGCGAAGCCCGCCGACGTCGACAAGATCCGCAAGGAGCTCCAGGCGTCCCTGGCCCGTGAGGAAGAGCTCCGCACCGCGCTGAACGACCAGATCACCACCGTCGAGGAAGGCCTCGACATCGAGCGCGAGCTGAGCGAGCGCAAGTCCGAGATCGAGAAGCTCGAAGCGACGCTCACCGAGACCGAGACCCGCATCGCCGACGAGAAGCGCGCGCTCGACGACGAGCTCGCCGCTCTCCAGAAGGAGCGGGCCGAGGTCGAGACCGCGCGCAGCACCGTCTCCGAGGAGAACGCCGCCACCGCCGAGCGCGAACGGCAGCTCCACGAGGAACTTTCCGCCGTCGACGCGAAGCTCCGCGAGCTCGAGCTCGAGGGCCGCGACCGTTCGTCCAGCGAGGTCGAGCTGGCCGAGCGCACCGCGCAGCTCGTCGAGAGCGAGCGCAAGGTCGCAGCCCAGGCCGCGACGCTCGCAAAGCGCGAGGCCGAGGTCGAGGCGCTCCGCCAGTCGAACGAGAAGGCGACCGCTTCCCGCGAGACCGACCTGGCCCGGCTGGACAAGGAATTGACGGCGCGGGCGCGCGAGCTCGCCGGCGAGGCGAAGGCGCTCGATTCACGGGTGCGCGACCTCGGCAAGCGCGAGTCCACGATTTCCAAGGGCGGCGCGACGCTGGCCGACCGCGAGGCGCAGCTCGAGACGACGCACAAGGAGCTCGAGGTCGCGCGCGACCAGATTCTCGCCGCGCAGAAGCAGCTCGAGGTCGACCGGCACCGCATCGAGCGCGATCTCGCCGGCCGCGAGGACGAGGCCCAGGAGGCCGTTGCGCGGCTGGTCGAGCTCGACCGGCGCGTGCTCGAGCTGGACAGCCGCGAGACCGATCTAGCCGCCCGCGAGGCCGAGATGCACCGGCTCGAGGCGGCGGCCGCCAGGACGGCCGAGGATGTCACCCGTGGCCGCGACCTCGACGAGCTCGAGACGACGCTGGCCGAGACCGAGCGCGACCTCGCCGACCGCGAGGCCACGGTCGCCGCGGCGCAGACGAAGTTCGACACCGAAAGCACGCGCATCCTCAAGCGCGAGAAGCGTGCCCTCAAGGTCGAAGAAGACCTGAACGAGCGCGTCCGGGAGATCGACGAGCGCGAGGCCGTGCTCGACGCCCGCGAGGCGACCGTCGAAGCCGACCAGGATCTGCGCGAGGACAAGCTCGAGCTCTGGGACGTCGAGCTGAACGACCTCAACCGCCGGCTCCAGCAGAAGGAAACGGAACTGGCCGAGTACGTGGCGCAGGTTCAGACGGCAATCAACAAGAGCCGCGGCGTCATCTAGACGCCCGCTTTTCCGCCGCGCCCGCGTCGTAGCTACAGGGCCGCGAAAACTCCCGACTAGGAGGGTTCGGCGGAGAAGACGGGGCCGCTAGGAGGGCTTGGCGAAACGGCGTCGCACGGATGGTGCGGCTGCCTGCCCGAAACCGGTTGCGCACACCGCTCCGATGAACAGCCATCCGAAAGGCTCACCCGCAGAAAATCCGTTCAGCACAGTCACAACCACGGCAACGATTCCGAGAGCCATGAGGATCGCGAGCCAGAGTCCCCAGAGGTAGCGCCCATCGTGTCCGGATTGTAGGCGAGCCACGCGGCGAGCGGAACGGCTGTACGCGCGTGTTGAGCGCGCGCCGAGTAGCCCCCGACGGGACGCCTGAACCTGGGGAGAAACCGGCACGAACCCGCCACACTTCCGTTCACCACCCGCGCGCCTTTCCTCGCTAGCGTCGGGGTGGGAGCGGCGGGGTCCCCGTCACACCGGAGCCCGCGCGAACCGGAGCAAACAAAAGGCTCGGCCGCGGCCCGGGCGAACCCGTGACCACGGCCGAGCCAGCGCAACCCTTTTCGGCTAGTCGTCCAGGCTGTCGATCAGGCGGGCTCCGGAGATCTCCGCGGCGATCTGCGTGTAGATCGTCTGGAGCTCGCCGGCGGCCGGCTGGTTGAAGAAGAAGCCGCTCCCGCTCGAGATCTGCTGGATCGTCGAGTAGGCGGTGATCGCCGGCGACTCGGTCGAGCCGCTGTACGACTTGCACACGTTCGCCCCGCCGCCCGAGGCGTTCAGGTCATAGCCGATGGAGTAGATCTTCGTCCCGCGGTTCTTGACCGTTGCCGCCGACGTGATGCCCTGGTGGCACGGCTTCGTCCGGTAGGCGGACGAGTTGCCGTAGTAGGTCGGCCCGTAGTTCGCGGCCCCGTCGGAGAAGAACACGATGATGTCCTGCGCCGTCGAGCGCCCACGGGCGTCGAGCTCGGCCTGGGCCTTCTCGATCGCCGTGGCGTACGCCGTGATTCCGGCGGCCTTGAGACAGGTGATCGTCGAGACG
The DNA here is from genome assembly GCA_963716435.1 of uncultured Thermoleophilia bacterium. GTDB lineage: Bacteria > Actinomycetota > Thermoleophilia > Gaiellales > Gaiellaceae > CAVRUF01. Next base: position 753,515 of record OY970312.1, on the reverse strand, counting down.
AGCTGTGACGACTCGTTCAGGCCGTTGCCGGTCTTGAAGTCCTGCGAGAGCTGGACGACCGTGTACGGCGTGCTGGTCGAGTCGTAGTCGGCCGCGTCGGGCGTGTTGCAGCGCGAGGACGTGTTGTGAGCCGGCGGGAACACCGCCAGCCCGATCTTGTCCATCGTCGGATCCATGAACTGGACGAAGTCGCGAAGACCCTGCTTCGCGTTGGCCAGGTCGGTACAGCTCGGATCGTTCGAGCCGCTCGATGTCTGGCACATCGATCCGGTCCGGTCGAGCACGAGCATGATGTCGAGCGGGCGCATCCCGCACGGGGAGCACGCGGTCGACTTCACGGTGATGTGGAAGCTGTCGATCCCGAGCAGCCGGGCGAACTTGGTCGGAACGTCCGACGTCTGGGTGACGGTGATCGCGTTGATCGGATTGCACGGAGCGACCGGCGCGCACTTCGTCTGCACGTTCATGTTCACGCCGGGGACGTTGCCGTTCTCGTTCTTCGCCCCCGCGGCGCCCCCGTACGACAACGCCGACGAGGTCGCCATCGCCGGGTTCGGGAGCTGCGACGCGCCGGCCAATGCAGCGGCGTCGGCAGACGCCTGCATGGAACGCTTCGCGTAGAACGCGTAGCCGATATCGATCACGAGTCCGGCCATCCCGAAGAGGACGACCATCGCGACTGCGAACAAAACGAGCACCTGCCCGGTTTCCCCCCGAGTGCGCCGCAGCAGCTTGCCTTGTCCCTTCTTCATGCTGCTGTCCTTTCTCTTGCGGCGTCGCGTTAGCGCCGTCACTTCCTCCTAGAAGATTTTCGAGAGATTGAGAAACGCGGGGCCCAAAATGACGATGAACATGGCCGGGAAGATGAAGATCACCGTGGGGAAGAGCATCTTGATCGGCGCCTTCATCGCCCGTTCCTCGGCCGCAGCCTGACGCCGGTTTCGCGCCTCGGCGGCCTGGAGCTTGAGGATGCGACCGAGCGAGATGCCGAGCTGGTCGGCCTGGATGATCGGCCCGCGTGAACGACGACATCTCGGGCGAGTCGACGCGCTCCGACATCTTCGGAGCGCCTTCTGCCGGCCCTCGCCGATGCGCATCTCGCCGAGCGTCGAGGGCGAACTCCTCCGCGAGGGGCCCGTCCATGTGCTCGGTCAGCTTCGTGATCGCGCCGTCGAAGCCGATGCCGGCCTCGACGCTCACGGCGAGCAGGTCGAGCGCGTCCGGCAACTCCGCCTGGATGTGCTCGTTGCGCGACCGCGCCTTGAAGGTGATGACCGTGTCCGGGAGCATGAAGCCCATCACGGCGAGCCCAGCCCGCGGTCAGGATCGCCTTGCCGGGAGCCCCGCCCCCGGTGCCGGCGAGCGTGAGCCCGACGAAGAGCCCGACGATCCCGCTGATCCCCTTCGCAGCGAGGAAGGCGGTCGGCGAGAGACGCCGTCCGAGCCCGGCCGCGAGGAGCTTGGCGTTGATTCCGTCCAGCGTCGCCTTCGGGCTTACCCGAAGCACGACGCGGGCCATTGCGGTGGCGGCCGGGCTGACCGCGCGCTCGCGGATTCCCGCCTGCGCCACCATCTGGTTGACGGTCTTCTTCTTGGTTCCGTAAGTGGCCGCGCGCCGGATCGAACCCTGCCGCTGTCGCGTCGGCAAGGTCGCGACCTCGCCGATCAGAAAGACGGCGAGCGCCAGCGTGGCGAGTGCGAGTATCAGTAGCAGCATTCGGTCACCCCTTGAAAGACGACGATTTTGCGGAGGAAGAGGGACCCGATTCCGATCATCACGAGGCCGGCGATCATCAGCTTGTGACCGGTGGAGGTGTGGTAGAGCGGCGCCATGTACTCGGCGTTGATCGCCGTCACGGCCAAAAGAACGAAGAACGGCAGCCCGATCAGCACGTAGGCGGACGCGCGGCCCATGGCCGTGAGTCCCTTGACCTTGCGGGCGAACTGGTGCCGGTTTCGGACCGTCTCCGCGACCATGTCGAAGATCGCCGCGAGGCTTCCTCCGACCTGGCGCTGGATGGTCACGGCCGTGAGGACGAACTCGAGGTTCTTCGAGCCGACCCGGCGTGACATCTCGGCGAGGGCGCCGTCCATCGGGCGGCCCAGGCGCGTCTCGGTGAGCACGCGCTGGAACTCCTTGGACGCCGGCTGCTGGTTTTCCTCCACGACCGCCTGGATGCCCTGGCGGAAGCTGTGCCCCGCCTTCAGCGAGGCGGCCACGGTCGTGAGCAGATCCGGAAGCTGCGCGTCGAACGCCTTCAGGCGGCGCTTGGCGCGGAGCGACACCCAGACGTACGGCAGATATGCACCGACGGCCAGGGCGATGAGCATGACGAAGAACGGCGGGCCGAACATCGCGGTGAGGATCCCGACGACGAGCGCCGAGGCCGCCATGGCGTAGAGCAGCTCGACCGTGCGCAGCGGAACGTCACCGCGGGCGAGCAGGCTCTCGAGGTTCTTCCAGAAGCGCTGGTGCGCGAACGTCCGCTCCGTGGCCCGGAAGAGCCCGGCGGCCATCGCGAGCCGGTCGCGTTCGGCCTTCAGCGCGACGTTGCGCTCCCGCTCGCCGGTGTGCGGCGCGATGCGGGCGCGAAGCAGCTTCCCGCGCGGAACCGAGGTGGCGAGCAGAACGGCGACCAGCACGAGCGCCATGACGCCGAACCCGAGCACGCCCGCGCCCCACCAACCCTGGAGGAACGAGGACGGAAGCATGGAGTCCGGCTTGGACACGGAGGCCGCCGCAGCGGTCCCCGGCAGCGTCAGCGTCGACGTCGCGGAATCCGACCCGACGGACGCGTCGAGCGAGAGCTCCTCACCCGGGCGCGACGCCGTGAAGTACCGCACCTGCCAGGTGCGCTTGAGCTCCGCGGCGATCGACTCGTACACGCCGGCGAGCGCCTCGGTGGAGGCCGCGCCGTAGTAGGAGCCACCGGTCTCGGCCGCCAGCTGGCGGAGCGGAGCCGGCGTGAAGCGATCGCTTTCGATCGCGACCACGTACACCGTCACGCCCGCGTCCTGGGCGGCGGCGATCGCGTCGTCGAGCGACGCTTCGCTCCGCGTCTCGTTTCCGTCCGTGACGATGATGATCGCCCGGGCGGGAAGCGGCTCGGCGGAGAGTGAGCCCGACGCCAGGACGAGCGCGTCGTAGAGCGTGGTTCCGAGCTCCGAGTCGACGACGAGCGAGCCGAGTGCCCCGTCCGCGTCGATCGTGGAGGTTGAGAAGTCGGTGAGCATGACCGGCGAGGTTGCGAAGGTCGCGACCGCGATCCGGTCGGCCGCCGGCTTGGCGGCGACGAAGGCGCGGGCCGCGGCGACGGCGTCGTCGAGCGGCTTGCCCTTCATCGAGTTCGAGCGGTCGACGGCAAGCACGAAGCTCAGGGCGCGGCCCATGTTCTCGGCCTCGAGCCCCGCGACGGCGAGCCCGTTTTCGAGCACCGTCGGAGGCGTTGTCCCCGGCTTGGCCGTCTCGACCGTGAAGCGCACCTCCGGGTAGCCGGAAGTGTCGACGCCCTTGATCTCGGCGCCCGACGCAACGCCGGGCAAGGCAAGAACGAGCGCCAGTGCGAGAAGCCGGATCCCCCTGGTCATCACGAGAACCCGCCGAAGCTGGCGGTCGCGAACGTGGGCCGCACAAGCCCCTCGTCTTCAGGCTCGAAGAAGTTCGACGGCATGGTCACGCCGTGCACCGCCATCTTGTCGAGGAAGTGCGGCTTGAGACCCGCGCAGTTCAGCGGGCCGAGCAGGCGTCCGGCGCCGGTCATGCCGGACTCCTCGTCCGGCGGCTTGGCGACGAACACGTCCTGCAGCGAGATCACGTCGGACTCCATCCCGAGCACCTCCGAGATGTGCGTGATCCGGCGCGAGCCGTCCACGAGCCGGCTGATCTGGACGAGCAGGTCGAACGCGCTCGCGATCTGCTCGCGGATCGCCCGCAGCGGCAGCTCGACGCCGCCGGTGAGGACGAGGGTCTCGATGCGGGAGAGCGCATCGCGTGGTGAGTTGGCGTGGATCGTCGTGAGCGAGCCCTCGTGGCCCGTGTTCATGGCCTGGAGCATGTCGAGCGTCTCCGGGCCGCGAACCTCTCCGACGATGATCCGGTCGGGCCGCATTCGCAGGGCGTTGCGGACGAGTTCGCGAATCTTGACCTCGCCCTTCCCTTCGATGTTCGGCGGCCGGGATTCGAGCGTGATCACGTGCTCCTGCTGGAGCTGGAGCTCGGCCGCGTCCTCGATGGTGACGATCCGCTCCACGTCCGGCACGAAGGCCGAAAGCGCGTTCAGCGTGGTCGTCTTACCGGTACCGGTACCACCGGAGATGAGGACGTTCAGCTTCCCGCGCACGCAGGCGGAGAGGAAGTGCGCCGCCTTGGGCGTGATCGAGTCGAACTGGATGAGGTCGTCCATCGTGAACGGGTCACGGGAGAACTTCCGGATGGTCAGCGTCGGGCCCTGAAGCGCGAGCGGCGGGATGATGGCGTTGACACGGCTCCCGTCCGGGAGACGCGCGTCGACCATCGGCGACGACTCGTCGATGCGGCGCCCGACCTGCGAGACGATCTTGTCGATGATTCGCAGGAGGTGCGCGTTGTCGGCGAACGCCGCGTCCGTGCGCTCGAGCTTGCCGGCGCGCTCGATGAAGATCCGGTCCGACGCGTTGACCATGACCTCGGTCACGGCGTCGTCGCGGAGGAACGGCTCGAGCGGGCCGTAGCCCAGAATGTCGTCCGAGATCTCCCGGACGATCTTGCGCCGCTCGTCCCTCGTGAGGGGCGTGCGGTCGAGCGCCACCTGCTCGGTGACGGTTCGGAGCACCTGGTCGCTGAGGTCAGCGGCCGTGTCGGTCGAGAAGAGCTGCGGTCCGAGCTTCGCGATGCAGGCGTGATGGACGCGGGTCTTGAGCTCCGCGTACGGGTCGACGGGCGGGCCGCCGGTGTCGGTTCGCTTCGGCGCCGCCGCTGCAAGAGCGGTCAACGGCTCGGGGCCGTGGTCGCCGTTCGATCCGCTCCCGTTGCCTCCGTTGATGCGGTCGTGGAGGCCCATCTGCTACGCCGCCTTTCCGAACCAGCGACGCTCTCCCTTGGGCGCGATTGCGCCCTTCGGAGCGGAGGCCGCCGCTTCGGCCGGGGCGACCGCCTTCGCCATTTCGCGCACGGCGCGGGAGAAGTCGGCCCGGGCGTCGGCGAGGACGGCGGGGTTGCCACGGTTGACCGCGATCGGCACGGCCCGGTCGCTCGGAACGCTGAAGCGCACCTTGACCTCGAGCGCGCTCTCGACCTCGCCGGGCTTCATCCCGACCTTCGAGTTGGCGCGGTTCAGAACGAGGCGGATCCGCTCCGACGGGAAGGACAGGAGCTCCAATGTCTGGAGCGCCAGCCTCACGTTCTTGAGCGTCGGCACGTCGAGCGAGCACACGAGCAGCAGTTCGTCCGTGCGGTCGAGCGTCGCGAGCATAGGCCCGTGGAAGAACGGCGACGTGTCCACGACGATCACGTCGTAGAGGTCGCGCGCCACGTCCAGGAGCTGGGCCAGCTTCGTCTCGGTCACGAGCTCGGCGTCCTCGGGGCGCAACGGCGCCGGGAGGATGTCGAGCCCGCAGTTGTGCCGGGTGACATAGCCGGCGAGCTTCTCCGTGTCGAGCTCGCCCGGAGCGACGACCAGGTCGTAGATCGTCTTCTCCGGCTCGATTCCGAGCATGATCGCGGCGTCGCCGAACTGCAGGTCGAGGTCGACGAGGAGGGCGCGTCTGCCCTCGTACTTCGCCACCGACGCAGCGGTGTTCGTCGCGATCACGGTCTTGCCGGTCCCGCCCTTGGGCGAGAACACGGTGACAACCCGGCCGCGGCGCCCGGAATGCCCGCGGGCGCGACGGCCGGAATGGCTCGCCTTGCGAATGGCGAAGACGAGGTTTTCGGTCATTTGCGGGAGGAGGAGCACGTCGGCCACGTCGGCCTCGAGCGCCTCCTCGAGCAGCATCGACGCCTCGCCCGAGGCGAGGAGGATGATCGGTGCGTTCGTGTGCTCGCGGATCGCGGCCATCTCCGAAACCGGGAGCGTGGAACTGCGTGTGCCGTGGAGCACGACGGCGAGATGCCCGCCGCGGAGTGCGGCAGCTGCCTCACCGAGGCTGGAAGTCGCCCCGACGAAGTCGATCTCGAGGTGACGCTCGAGCGCACCGCGGAGATCCGCGAGGCCGTCGCAATCACCGGTCATGAAGACGCGGACCTTCTCCCGCGTCGCGGCTTCCGAGTGAACGTCGACCGCCATCGTTACTGCCCTCCTTCTTCGGGAAGAAGCTCTGCGAACGCGCCTGAGCCCAGGCCGTCCTTGAGAATCGTCAGAGATCCCTCGGCGCTGTTCGGGCTGTCCGCGTCCTTGGCGGGCGGGCGCAGCGCGAGCGCCCAGGCGCCGTTCTGCACCATCCAGAACATCTTCTGGGACTGCGCGTCGGTGAGCGCGAGCATGACGGCGTTGCCGCCCTCGCCCGGCTCGGTGAGCTTTTGATCTGTGGACGTGGCCGCGGGAACCTCGAGCACGAGAATGTCGCGGAGGATCACGCGCGAGACGTGGTTTTGAATCGCCTCAGGGACGTTCCAGCTCGCGATGACGTCCACGTGGTCGCCGGCCTTCAGCGTCCCCGCGAGCGTCTGCTGCTTGTTCCCGGCTACCGAGACCGCACGCTCCGTCCCGGTGATCTGAGCGCGGATGCCGCGCGTCTCCTCGGTCGAGAAGCGGCGCGTCGTTACCTGCTCGCCCGCGTAGATCTCACCCGAGGCCACGAGGCCGGCGAGCTGCTCCGGGCTGGAAATGGCGCCCGGCGTCACGCTGCGCTTGGCGATGGCCTGCTGCGTCAGGAAGCCGTCGGCGGCGATCTCCTCGCCCGGCGTCCCCGACGGGACGTCCTTGGCGGCGACGTACACAGTCACGCTCGACTCGGCGCTGCGCACGTCCTTCTTGTAATTCGTCACGTAGAAAACCGTCAAAAGGCCCGCGACGAGCGCGAGCGCGACGGCAATCCCAATGTTTTTGACCCTGTACGTCATCGGACCCGCTTTCTCGTTGCGCTGTTGAACCGGCCCGCACGGCCTTGACGGCCGGCGGTGCCCCCGAGCCTCATTCCAAGCGCTCCGTCGTGGAGCTCGTCAGGAACCCCGACTTCATGACGATGCCGAGGAGGCTGATCTCGTAGGGATACGAGGCGCTGACGGTCACGTCTGTGCCCTGCGTCCACGTCGTGGAGACCGTGACGCCAAGCTTCGACTGGTCGAGATTGGTCGCCGAGTTGCGAACCGCAGCGATCGTCTGGCCGTTCGGGTTGATTGCCGTACGACTGACGACCGCCTTCCGGGCTCCTGCCCGTGCGGCGTCGGTGACCGTCAGGTAGTGATTGAAGGCGACGCCAAACTGAATGACACCGAACAGAAGCAGCGCGAAGACGGGAAGAATCATCGCGAACTCCGTCATCGTCTGGCCACGTTGATCTCGTATCGCGTGTCCGTTGGTCATTTGCTTGGTCGCTTTCTTGAAAAGTCGGTTTGGTTTTTTTAGTGGGACGGGCTCCCCCGAAGAGGAGCCCGCCCCGGCCATGTGCCTACGCCCACGATCTAGAGGAAGTCGGCGACCCGCTCAATCGCGGTGCTGATGGCGCCCGAGAGGATGCCGAGCGCGAGAACCACTCCGAGCGTGATGACGGCCAGAACCACGCCGTACTCGGCCATGGTCTGCCCCTCCTCGCGCTTGCGGAGCTCGATCAGATTGGTGAAGAAACTCGTCACTGTTTCACCTCCCTTCCTCGACTCTTGCACTCGCCACGAACCGCGTTTGTCCGCGACGGCCTTGCCCTGAGGGGAGAGACAATCAGTGGATCGATCGAGCGATCGAACGGCGGGCGAATACGAACTGGTCACGTCGTGATACCTCCGAACTCCGTGGCGTGACCGCGCCGCCGTAGTTGCTCAGTAGCCCGAATATCGCCCCTGTTCGAGAGATCGCCCATCCCTCTTCGGGGTGGTTCGGAAATGGGTTCGCCTAATCGAGGGATGCCTGCATGCCGGAACTGGCTCGATAGAGAACTCAGGTCCGTGGCGGCGCGGAATCAAGGCTGAAATCGCGCCACGTGGCGGCCACGGCGCCTGAGATACAGGAGCAAGGAATGCCACAGCAGAATCCTTCGTCGCGCACGAGCATCGCGCGACTCCTCTTCCTCGCCGTCCTCGGTTGGACGCTTTCGATCCTCCGCCGCTCGGGCGACGAGGCGAGCGAGACGACCACGGCCGGCCGGGTCACCACCGCCCGGATGACCCTGTTCGCTCCGCGCAAGCGCGTGCGGAGCCGCAGGCGCCGGATCGCAACGAGCCTCGCCTTCGCGTCGCTCTTCTTCGCGGGCGCCTCGCTGTCCGCGCTCGCCGGCGACTCGCTCGTCAATCCGGACGACGGAACGGGCACCGACACGACCGCGACCACGACCACGGGCCCCGACGACGAGGGCGCCCCGGACGAAGGCGCTCCCGCGGAGGAGACTCCCGCCGAGGAGACGCCTGCCGGCGGGACCGAGCAGCCTCCGGCCGAGGAGACCCCGGCCACGGATCCCGCCGCCGACGGTGGAACGCCGGCTGACGGCGCGACGACGCCCGAGACGCCGGGCGAGGACGCCGCTCCGGCCGAGACACCCGCCGAGGGCGGCGCGACCGCTCCGGGCACAGGCGGCAACGACTCGCAGAAGCCGCACAAGGGCAAGACCGGCCAGCCGGTCGTCGCTCCACACGCCCATGCCGACGACGCACAGCTGAACGGCGTCGATCCGGAGGCCGACGCGTTCGACGGCTCCACGATCTGGCTCCACCGCACGCTGCCCGATCCGACCCCGCCCGCCAAGCGCCTCGCGCCGGGCTTCGCGAAGATGCTCCGCGAAGAGGTCAAGGCAACCGGCGCCGGCTGGGCGATGATCATGGCGGCGCTCCGCGCCGACGGACGCGACGGGCGCTGGCCCGCGCTTCGGCCGCGCGTGCACGCGCTCGGGACGAACCTCGCCGCGGCCAAGGGCAAGACGGCCTGGCTGACGTTCCTCGCGCTGCGCGGGAAGACCGCCTGGGCCGACGAGGCCGAGGCGCTCACGAACTACAACCGGGCGGTCGGCCTGAAGGCGCTCGTCCACGGGCTCGACGCGTCCAAGCACCGGCTCGGCAACAAGGTGCTGAACGACCGCCGGATCACGATCTACGGCGGCGGCGCCACGGATATCGCCTCCGACAAGATCGACGTGCGGGTTCTCGTTCTGCTCGAGTACCTCGCCGAGTACCACGGCCAGGTGACCGTGTCGTCGCTCCGGAGCGGCCACCGGTTCTACGCCAGGCCCGGCGTCGTCTCGGCGCACGTCTACGGCCTCGCCGTGGACATCGCCGTGCTCGACAACCAGTCGATCTACGGCCACCAGCAGGTGGGCGGCATCACCGAGAAGGCGGTGCGCAACATCCTGCTGTTGCCGGCCGAGATCAGCCCGCGACAGGTCATCTCGCTGCTCGGGCTGGGTGGGCCCTCGTTCCCGCTCGCCGACCACGACGACCACATCCACGTCGGGTTCTAGATGCCGGTTCGCCTCGAGCTTCTCAAACGGGAAGGCGCTCTGCGAGCGGTGCGTCGTCGCCGCGTCGCCGCTTTCCCGGCTCAAGGGGCTCCTGGGGCGAGCTTCGATGGGGCGGGACGAGGGAATTCTCCTTCGTCCCGCCTCGTCCATTCACACGGCGTTCATGCGCTTCCCGATCGACGCCGTGTTTCTGGACAAAGAATTCCGAGTCCTGCGGGTCGCAGCCGATCTGAGGCCATGGCGAACCGCGGGTTGCAAAGGGGCCCGCGCCGTTCTCGAACTCTCGTCCGGGGAGTCCGAACGGCGCGGGGTCCGACCTGGGGACCTGTTGGTCCCGATCGAGCCCTAGCTGATCTTCGTAGCCGCGATGCGCCTGCGAAGCTCGGCTTCCGGGAAGTTACGAAACTTCCTCTGGAGCTGGATCTTCGTCATGAAAGGCCGCCTTTCAGTTGCCGCTTGACCTTCCAAAGGTCGGCCGCGGACTGCGGACTCCCAATCCCTCGGACGGCTAGACTGCGCCCTCGATGGCGTGCAGCGACCACGCCGGCCCGAAGCGGATCAGATGGCCGTCGGGATCGCTGAGATCGAAGACCTCCGTCCCGAAGCGCGTCTTCGTCCTTAAACCGGTGAGCCCGCGCGCCTCGAGCCCGGCAATCTCGGCGGCGAGATCCTGCGCGGCGAGCTCGAGCCTCACGCCGGCGCCGACCTCGCGGCCCCGGTCGAGATCCCAGGTGAGCACGAGGTGCGTGCGCTCGTCGAGGACGAAGAAGGCGGAATGGGCGTTCTCGCCCTCGTCGTAGGCGGCCTGCGGGCCGTATGAGAGCAGGCGCGTGTAGAAGTCCATCGACCGGTCGAGATCGGTCACGTAGAAGTGGATCGCGCTGACTACGCCCACGGGATTCCTACGGGCGGCGGCGGCGAGTCTGGCGCTTGTCGCGCTCTTTCTTCTTGCGCTGCCGGTCGTTGCGCCAGCGGCGAAGCGGTCGTGATCCTCGTCCCATCGCCTGGAACTCTATCCGGCTCGGGGCCTGGCCGAACAATGGAGGTGCGTCTACACTGAGATTTAGGCGTGTCTAAGTTTTCTCTGACCAGGAAGCAGCTGCTCGCGGCAACGGGGACTGCGGCGGCGGCCGTGCCGCTGGCCAAGTTCGCAAGCGCGAGCGAGGCCGCAGAGCGCTCGGCGACCCATATCCACGGGGATTCACACCTCGGTCACGCCGCGATGATCGGCGAGGCCGCACCCGCTCCGGGCGGCCCGAACGACCTCGACGAGCTCCTCATTCCGCCGCCGGCGCTCCCGTTCCAGCCCGGCCGCGTGCGCGAGTACATGCTCGTGGCGAAGGACGAGGACATCGAGGTCGCGCAAGGCGTGACGTTCCCCGCGTGGACGTACAACGGCACCGTCCCGGGCCCGATCATCCGCGCGACCGAGGGCGACATCCTGCGGGTCAACTTCGCGAACGCCGGCTCGCACCCGCACACGATCCACTTCCACGGGATCCACCCATCGAACATGGACGGCGTCTTCGAGATAGTCGGCCCGGGCGACAGCTTCACGTACGAGTTCCCGGCGCGCCCGTTCGGGATGCACCTCTACCACTGCCACGCGACGCCGCTGAAGAAGCACATCCACAAGGGCCTCTACGGCGCGTTCATCATCGACCCGCGGGTACCTCGCAAGCCGGCGCACGAGCTGGTCATGGTGATGAACGGCTTCGACACCGACGGGGACGGCGAGAACAACTTCTACACCGTCAACGGGAAGGCGTTCTACTACGCCAAGTACCCCATCCGAGTCAAACGCTCCGAGACGGTTCGCATCTACCTCGCGAACCTCACCGAGTTCGATCTCATCAACTCGTTCCACCTGCACGGGGACTTCTTCCGCTACTACCCGACCGGCTCGAGCGACCACTTCGAGTACACGGACACGGTCATGCTCTGCCAGGGCGAGCGCGGGATCATCGAGATCGACTTCCACAACACCGGGAAGTTCATGTTCCACGCGCACCAGTCGGAGTTCGCCGAGCTCGGCTGGATGGGCTTCTTCGATGTCGTCGAGTAACCGGTGGCGCCTCTGGGCGCTCCTGCCGATTCTCTTGCTCGTCGGGGTCGTATCGCTCTTCGTCGCGTCCGGCGACTCGCTCACCGGCCTGATCCGCGACAACCCGCCCTCGCCCGACACGTTCGACATCCGCCACGTCGCGTTCGAGCCGGGCGAGATCCGCATTCGCGTCACGAATCCCCAGCCCGAGGATCTGACCATCGCCGTCGTCACCGTGGACGACGCGATCGTTCCCTACGAGCTGGACGGCCCGAAGACGCTCGGACGGCTGCGCTCCGCGACGATCGTCATCCCGTTCGAATGGGTGCAAGACGAACCGATCTCGGTCGGCGTCACGAGCTCCACCGGGATCCAGACGACGGAGGCGATCGCGGCCGCGGTCGAGACGCCGACGATCGGCTGGCGGAGCATCCTCGGCTACGGGCTCATCGGCCTACTCGTCGGCGTCGTGCCGATCGCGTTCGGGCTCCTCTGGCTTCCCTCGCTGCGCCGCGCCTCGCCCCAGTGGCTCGCCGCGTTCATGGCGCTCACGGCCGGCCTCCTCTCGTTCCTCGCCCTCGAGGCGCTCGGCGAGGCGCTCGACCTCCAGGCGGCGCTTCCGGGAGGGCTCGGCGGGCCTGGGCTCGTCCTCCTCGGAGTGGCCGGCAGCTACCTGACGCTCGTGCTCATCTCGCAACGCTTCAGCGCCGAGTCGGGCGAGCGGGGCGCACCACTTGCGGGCCTGGCGCTCGCCACGCTGGTCGCGATCGGCATCGGCCTGCACAACCTCGGCGAGGGGCTCGCGATCGGGTCGTCGTTCGCGCTCGGCGAGCTCGCGCTCGGAACCTTCTTCGTGATCGGCTTCATGGTCCACAACATCACGGAGGGACTGGGAATCGCCGCGCCCGCCGCGGAGGACAGCCGCCAGGCGAGCCTCGCCCGGCTCGCCGCGCTGACGCTCATCGCCGGAGTGCCGGCCATCCTCGGCGCCTGGATCGGCGGCTTCGTGACGAGCGACTTCCTCGGTGTCGTCTTCTTCGCGGCCGCGGCCGGCGCCGCGCTCGAGGTCGTCACGGAAGTGGGACGCTTCATCGTCCGCAAGTCCCCCGGCGGCGTCCGGTCGCCCTACGTGATCTGCGGGTTCTTCTCCGGCCTCGCGGTCATGTACCTCACGGGCCTGCTCGCGTAGGCAGGAGCGCCGAGCGGAATCCAGCGGCAATCCCGCGCGGGGCGGCGAGCAGCTCAAGGACGTACACGGTGTCCGCGACCGGCAGGTCGTCGAGGAAATCTCCGCGGGACTCGAACGACGCGAGCACCGACGCCGCGGCGTTGCGATAGGCCGCCGCATCGCGGGCGGCGAGCGCGTCGAGGGCCGCGGCCACGTCTGCGGGAAACTCGGGCTCACCGGCGAGCGACGGACCCTCGTCCTCGCGGAGCGCGAGCCGGGCGAGAATCTCGGCGTAGCGCGCGGTCGGCGATCCCTCGGCGGGCAGCTGCGCGAGCGCCCAGCCCGCGTCGCCCTGGGCGTCGCCGGAGAAGATCCCGGCCTTGACCGCGCCGACGACCCGGCCCCAGCTGCCGGGCGGCGCGAGCGCGAAACTCTCGCGGTAGGCATCGGCCGAGCGCCGAAACCACTCCGCCGCGTCCTCTCCTTGCATGACGCGCGCGAGGCCCACGGTGCCGGCGGCCATCGCCATGCGAACGAGCTGGCGCTCCCGCCGCTCGCGATCGTCGGACAACCGCCCGGCGCCGTCCGTGTATCTGGCCTCGCCTCGAGCCGCGTGATCCGCCCAGTCCACGGGGGCCAGACTAGCCCCGCCGGCGACGCGTTTCAGCCAATGAACGCGGAGGCGTGGATGCGTGGTTACCCCGAACGGGGGACGGCGGCGATTTGTCGAGCGATTACTTAAGTCATGAGAACGGAATTGGCTCTAGCAGCCGGGCAGTCCTCCCATCCGAACCGTCCGGCGAGTCCGTCCTCCTATCCCGTCAACGGAGGCCCGCGCCGCAGGCGGGCCTCCGTGCTTTTCTCATCCCATGCCCCCAAAGAGGGGCTTGCGCATCGCGTACCAAGCGGCGACTCTTTGGACTAGACGAGGCGCTAAACTGCCTGTTCATGCACCCCTCAAGCCCACATCCCTACCGGTCGCGCCGCCTCGCTCGACGCGAGGCGACTGGCGTTGCGCGTTACGGGGGCCAAACGAGCCCGAAGCCGCCAAACGCGGCGACGAGCGCAGCGGTTGCGACCAGCAGGCTGAGGAAGCGAAGCCTCATGCGTTACCGTCCTTTCGATCGCACATCGTGTCCCGATACTGCAAATTGAAGTATATAAGGCAGAATTGAACTAGAGAAGGCCTGTGCCTAGACAAAAGTCCACTCACGTAGACGATCCCGGCGCCGTTGGTAAGCGCCTCAAGGCGGCGCGGCTCGAGGCTCAGCTGAGCCAGCGCCAGCTCGCGTTCCCCGGCTGCTCGCCCGCGTACATCTCGCGGATCGAGGCCGGCGACCGGATCCCGTCGCTCCAGCTGCTTCGCGAGCTCGGCCGGCGGCTCGGCGTGAGCGAGGACTACTTGGCCACCGGCGAGGAGGCCCAGCTCCAGACGCTGAGCCTGCTCGAGGCCGAGATCGCACTCCGGCTCGACGACCAGCCCACCGCGGAGCGGCTCTACGCCGAAGCCCTCGAGCGCGCAGCGACGCCGCACGAGCGGGCCACGGCCGAGGAGGGCCTCGGTCACCTGGCCGTGCGCCGCGGGGAGCTGCGCGAAGCCGTGAAGCTTTTCGAGGACGCGCTCATCGCGTACGGCTCGGCCGAGTGGGAGCGCCCCGCGCTAGCGGAGAGCCTGGCACGCGCCTACGCCACGATGGGCGAGCTTGAGCCGTCGGTCTCGATTCTCGAGCGCTGCCTCAAGGCCTTCCAGGATCGCGGCGACACGGTGGAGGCGATTCGGTTCTCGTGCCTCCTCGCGGCCGCCCTGTCCGACCAGAACGAGTTTGCCCGCGCGGAAGAGGTCGTCACGAGCGCCCTCGCCACCGGGCGGGAGAGCCTCGACCCGTACACACGCGCACGCGTCTACTGGGCCAAGGCAAAACTCCGCGGCGAGCAGGGCGACGCCGACGGCGCGCTCCGGCACGCCTACCAGGCGCTCGCAGCGCTGGAGCTGACCGAGGATCTCCACTACACCGCCGTCGCACATCTGCTCATCGCCCAGGTCGAGCTCGAGCGCGACAACGCCCAGGAGGCGCTGGCGCACCTCGAGGAGGGCTTCCCGACCATCGAGCGAACCGGTTCGCCGGTCGAGCGGGCGGGATTCCTGGTCGAGCAGGCCCGTGCGCAGGCGAGGCTGGGCGAGCGCGCCGAGGTCGAGGATCTCGCGGCGCAGGTGAAGGCGCTCCTCGGCGACGAAGAGCCCAAGGAGATGATCGGCCAGGTGTACGCCGTGCTCGGCGAGGTCGCCGCGGCCGACGGCGAGCGCGACAAGGCGATCGCCCACTACGAAACTGCGGCCCGGTACTTGGAGGAGACCGGCTCGCAGCGCCATCTCGTCGACCTGTACGCCAAGCTCGCCGAGGTGCTCGAGGCGGAGGGACGCGCGGACGAGGCCTACAGCTACATGAAGCGCGCGATCTCGGCGCAGCAGACCTCGGCGCCCAAGCGCCACGCGCCGGCCTGAACCGCCGTTTTCTCTTGTATAGTTCCGTTTAGCCGCGCGCACAACAGATCGCGCCGGCAGACCTCACCTTGAGCAGCGCGAACGACGGCGCTGCGCCCATGCAAGAAGCAATCCGGCAGCCGACCGATGGGTCGGAGGCGACGGACGGCCTGGCGGCCGCCGCCCTCCGCGCCGAGTCATGGTCCGGCGAGCCCTTCCTGCGGCAAGACGAAGACCCCGCGGAGGTGCTCGGCGAGGGCCACGCGCGGCGCGAGGCGCTCGAGGACGCCCTCGCAGAGATGGACGCGGGGCTCGGCTCGCCCTCGGCCGAGTGGAAAGTCCACTACGCGCTGATGCTCGGCCTGGAGCGCGTGATCGCGGACCATCCGGCCCGGCTCGCGTCGGGCACCGAATTGCGCCGCCACCAGATCGACGCGCTCGCGGGGATGCTCACCGAGCTCATCTCCCGCAACGAGCGCCACGAGGAGAACGGGAACGGCCTGAACGGCGACGACGAGGACTTCGAGGAGGAGCTCGACGAGCCGATCGCCGAGGTGGTCGACGAGGACGACGAGCTCGAGTCCGAGGTCAAGCCCGAAGACGACCCTGGGGCCGCGCGGCGGTTCCGCTTCCGGCATCCGACCGCGTCGGGCAAGACGATCGCCGCAGCCGGGTTCGTGGAGGCCGCGCGGACGATGGGGATCCTGATCCTCACGCACCGGCGCCTGCTCGTGAACCAGTTCAACGGGGACCTCACCACCGAGGGCTACGGCGGGCGCTTCCACCCGGCGATCGAGGCCGGCAACGAGCCGGCCGCCGGGAACCCGATCACGATTCAGACCTACGCCTGGTTCGCGCGCCACGTCGGAACGCTCTCGCGAACGGCGTACCAGCTCGTCATCTGCGACGAGGCGCACACCGCCCTCGGCGAGAAGACGAGCGCGGCGATTCGCAGCTTCCCCGAGCCGCTCTACGTCGGGATGACCGCGACCGAACAGCTGATCGCCAAGCAGGTCTCGGATGTCTTCCCCGCCTCGGTGGACGACCTTCCGCTCGGCGACGCCGCCCGGCGCGGGCTGATCGCGCCGCTGCGCTCGCTGCGGATTCCCCCCGCGGCCGCGATCTCGTCGGTGCCGATCGTCGGCGGTGACTTCGACCAGGACGCCCTCGCCAAGGTGCTCGACCACGAGCTCATCAACCAGGCCGCCGCGAGCCTCTACCGCGACCGCTTCGACGCGACCCCCGGGATCGTCTACGCCGCGGGCGTCGACCACGCCTACAACCTGGCGCGGGAGTTTCGCGCGGCCGGGATCAAGGCCGAGGCCGTGAGCGGGAAGACCCCGCCGCTCAAGCTGGCCGAGACGCTGGCCGCCTACGAGCGCGGAGAGATCAACGTCCTCGTCAACGCGCAGCTCCTCGCCGAAGGCTGGAACTCGCCGCGCGCGACGGTCTGCATGCATCTGGCGCCGACGGCCAGCCGCCGCGTCTACCAGCAGCGGATCGGCCGGGTCATGCGGACGCACGCCCGCAAGGAAGCCGGCGTGGTGGTCGATTTCGTCGATCCGGCCGCGACCCACAACGACCGCACGGTGACGATCCACTCGCTGCTCGACTCGGACTTCTACCGGCCGGGCGCACGGGTCACGCCGGCGCCGCGCCGCCGGGTGCAGCGGCGCGCTCGCCGCAAGCTTTCGCCGGCCGCGTGGCTCGTACCGGTCACGTCGGATCCGCGCCGCCGCGTCCTCGTCATCCAGCGGGAGTGGGAGCGGATCAACCCCGGCAAGCTGGCCGACGACGAGCAGCTGCTCTGGGCCGCGATCGCCGGACGGCAGCTGCGCTTCGACGAGCGCCAGCAGTTCGCCGAGAAGCTCGCCAAGGCGAGCCGCGAGTGCCGAGAGGCGTTCCTCATGAGCTGCGCGGCCGAGAACCCGAACCGCCGGCTACGGCTCTCCGCGCTCGGCGACCGCGTCGCGATCTCGGTCGACCGCGCGAGCTTCGACGACCTCGTCTCCATGGTCACGTCGGCGCCGACCTGGGAGAAGGACCGCATGCACGGCATCCGGATCCTCCTGCGGGCGATCGGCGAGGGGAAGGCCGAGGCGCCCGAGGACATCATGGCCCGCTGGACCTGGAAGCTCGCGCGGGCAACGCGCAAGCTCCAGGACCGCCGGGCGAGCGCGGATCTGCCGGATGCGAAGCGTCTCCTCGGAGCGCTCACGAACTCGCGGGGGCACCGGCACGAGGAGAACGCGGCGCGCCTCGTGAACGTCGCGCTCGAGCAGCCGATCCACGTCGGCGCGGCGCTGCTCGCGTCCACCGAGGCCTACACGCCGACCGCGCAGCGCTTGATCGACGGCGCCCGCGAGCGGCTCGGGACGATCGGCGAGGTCGCGAACGCCCTGGCGGACAACCTTCCGCAGGCCAAAGCGCCGAGCGGCAAGTCCAGGCGCAGACGGCGCCGCAAAAAGCGCCAGGCCGAGGCGGCGAAGGCAGCCAAGACGGCCACGACGGCGGACGGCGAGAAGGCGCCCGCCAAGCAGAACGGCCGCCGGCCCCAGCGCAGGCGCACGCCGGCCAAGAAGCCCGCCACCACGGAGCCCGCGGCCGAGCCGGCCGCAGCGCCCGCGGAAACCTCCTAGACGTCCTCCTCCGGGTCGTCCTTCGTGCGCGACTCGTGCTCGCGGAGGAAGCGCGTCAGCTCCTCAGCGAGCGCGTCCCCCGAAGGAACGTCGAGCTCGTCGCCGAGCGTGTCGCGTCGATGCTCGAGCTCGTGGACGTACGCCTCGGTGTCCTCGTCCTGCGCGACGGCCTCGGTGACCTGGCGCTCGTAGGCGTCGGCCGCCCGCTCGAGATCGCCGAAATCGATCTCGGTCCCGAGGAGATCGGAGAGGCGGGTGCAAAGCGCGAGCGCCGCCTTCGGGCTGGGCGCGAGCGAGGCGTAGTGCGGCACTGCCGCCCAAAGGCTCGCCGATGCGATGCCGGCCTGGCGGCAGGCGTCGTGGAGCACGCCGACGATCCCCGTCGGACCCTCGTAGCGTGAGACCGCGAGGCCGAGCTCCTGCACGAGATCCGGATCCGTCGCCGAACCGGTCACCGGGGATGGCCGCGTGTGCGGGACGTCGGCCAACAAGGCGCCCAGCGTGATCACGAGCTCGACGCCCAGCTCCTGGGCCAGGTCGACGATCTCGGCGGTGAACGTGCGCCAGCGGAGATTCGGCTCGACGCCGAGAAGGAGCACGGCATCGCGGTCGGCGTCGGGCAGCTCCGCGTGGAAGAACGCGGTCTCAGGCCAGTCGATCTTGCGCGTCAGCCCCTGGTCGAGCGCGATGTGCGGGCGCGTGACCTGGAAGTCGTAGAACTCCTCAGGATCGACGTCGGCGAAGCGGGTCGCAGACCAGGCCTGCGCCAGATAGCCGGCGGCCAGCGTGGCGCCCTGCGCTCCGTCGTTCCAGCCACGGAAGGCGGCCACCAGGACGGGCCTGCGGAGCCCCGGTCGCCCGTCGATGCGGAGATGCTTCCCGATGCGCGAAGTCTATGCGGGGCTCGCCGGCGACCGGGCACGAAGGAGCGCCGCAACCGCAACGACTCCGGCCCAAACAAGCGTCGCAAGCGTGACGTGCACGAGGACGAGCCACCACGGGAGCTGGTTTCGCCACTGCGTCTCGCCGACGATCATCTGCGCCACGAGCAGGATGAGCGTCAACCCCGTGAGCACGCCTTCGGGCCGCGACCAGGCGCGCTCGCGGAGGAGCAGGGCGACGAACACGAGGAAGGCGATCCCGAAGACCGCCGTGACGCGTACGTGGATGTACACCGAGCCCACGAGGTCGCCGAGGCGCTCGATCTCGATCCCCCCGGAGTGCGGCCCCGCGGCGGTCGCGAATGTGCCCGAGACGACCAAGGCGAGCGCCAGCGGCACGAGTCCGAGCG
The DNA here is from genome assembly GCA_963716435.1 of uncultured Thermoleophilia bacterium. Classification (GTDB taxonomy): domain Bacteria; phylum Actinomycetota; class Thermoleophilia; order Gaiellales; family Gaiellaceae; genus CAVRUF01. Next base: position 734,312 of record OY970312.1, on the reverse strand, counting down.
CGAACCAGCGCAGCGAGCGCGGCTCCTCCGGCGGCGGGGAGCCGCGGAGCCAGCGTTCCGTCTCGACCACGAGCACGACCCCGAGCGCGACGCCGATGAGCGACAGGACGAAATGAGACATCACGATGACCGGATTCAGTTCGACCAGCACGGTGATCCCTCCGAGGACGCCCTGGGCGAGCACGAGAAACGGCAGCGAGAGGGCGAGGCGAAAGAGCGGCCGCGGCACCCGCACGCGCCAGGCGACGATCGCCGCCGCGAGGGTGGTCAGTCCGACCGCGAAGCCGACCACGCGATTGCCGAACTCGACGTACGCGTGGTAACTCGCCTCACGCTCGGGAAGCACTTGCTCGCCGCACCGGGGCCAGTTCTCGCAACCCAGCCCGGACCCGGTCAGGCGGACGGTGGCCCCGGTCACGGTCACGAGGAAGAGCGCCACGAGCGCCGCCCAGGCGGCCCAGCGGAAGACCCGCATGCCGGTCGAAGCCGAGCCGCTCAAACGTGGAGCCCGGCCGCCGTCCCCATGCTGGCGAGCGTACCAGTGCCGCTGTGCGACCGATGCTGACACGTACGATCCGGTGATGACTGAAACGCAGAACGAGCTCGGCTACGGCGGCGTCACCATGACGCTGCCGCTGCGGCGCGTCCTCGTCCGTCCCCCGGCGGCCGACTCGGTTCACGCCTGGCGCGCGTTCGACTGGCGCGGCGAGCCCGATCCCGTTCGTATCGTGGAGGAGCACGAGGGCCTTCAGCAGCAGCTCGCCGACGCAGGCGCCGAAATCGTCGTGGCGCAGACGCCGGTCCCGATGTCCCCGGATGCGATCTACGTCTACGACCCGGCGCTCGTCACCGACGCCGGTGCGCTGCTCCTGCGCCCCGGCAAGGAAGGACGCCGCGCGGAGGTCGACGCGATGGCAGCCGATTTCGTCGAGGCGGGCGTTCCGATCGCCGGCAAGCTCGAGGCGCCCGCGACGATCGAGGGCGGCGACACGCTCTGGCTCGACGAAACGACGCTGCTCGTCGGGCGCGGCTACCGCACGAACGACGCGGGGATCGCCGAGGTGGCCGCCGCCCTTCCGGATGTCTCCGTGATCGCGTACGACCTGCCGCACTGGCACGGCACGGGCGAGGTGCTTCACCTCATGTCGCTGATCTCGATGCTCGACACGGATCTCGCGGTCGTCTACCTCCCACTGCTGCCGGCCAGGATCGCCGAGCTCCTCGCCGAGCGCGGCATCGGGCTCGTAGAGGTGCCGGACGAGGAGTTCCAGAGCATGGGCCCGAACGTGCTCGCCCTCGCGCCACGGGTCGGGCTCGCGCTCGACGGCAACCCGGTCACGCGCAAGCGGATGGAGGCGGCGGGCGTGGACGTCCGCGTCTACGCGGGAAACCACCTGTCGCTCCTCGGCGACGGCGGCCCGACGTGCCTCACACGCCCGCTTCTGCGCGGCTAGCGGCTACGCAGGAACGCGATGCAGAAATGCATCGGCGCCCGCAGCGGATCGGAAGAGTGACCGCAGCGGGCGCCGGGGAGCTGGTTGCGCCGAAGGTTCAAGTCGGAGCGTCTTGCCACGTGCTACATGAGCTGCCCGAGGATCAGGACGCCAACGGCGATCCAGATCACGAGTAGCGACACGAGCACCGGCGCGAGCGGACGGAGAGACGGACGAGATTCCGGAGGCTTGAGCGTCACCATGACCATGGCGCGCACTTCGCCTCGGAGCCGGCGTCTCCTCCGTCGTTAGCCGCCGCGGCAGAAGCCCCAGAACATGTGCAGCTTCGCGACGAACAGAGCTGCTGTGGTGAGCGCGACAAGCGCGGTGATCGAACGACCCCTCATTCTCACACCTCCTTTCACGTTAGAAGTGGAAGTCCTGGAGCGCTTCAGCAGCGCGCCGGTACAGGTCTGCGGCTGCGCGGTCTTCGCCGCGCTTGGCCTCGAGATCGCCCTTCGCGATCCAGGCCGCCGCCCGATGGCTTGCGGATGAAAGCTGTCCGAGGCTCGACTCGGCCTCGTTGAAGGACGCCTGCGCCTCGTCGAGCCGGCCCTGCTCGAGGAGCGAGCGACCGAGGACGAGCTGCGCGTTGCCGATCTCGTCCATGTAGTCGTCCCGGCCCGCGAGGAGCTCGAGCGCATGGCGTGCCTGCTCCTCGGCGAGGTCGAGCTCGCCGGTGCGCAGATGGACCTGCGCGAGGGAGGAGACTGCGAAGCCGGCGTCGAGGTCGCTGCCCGTCTCGAGCGCGACGCGGAAGGCGTCCTTCAAGTAGACCTTCGCCTCGTCCGGCTTTCCGAGCAGGAAGTTGAGCCCGCCCAGGTTGTTGAGGAGCTTGCCGACGTTCGCCTGGTGGGCGATCTCCTCGTAGAGCGTCTTGGCCTGCTCCGCGTGCGTGCGCGACAGAACCCAGCGGCCCTGGCGCTCGGCGACGAGGGAGGCCTGGAAATGCGCCTGCGCCATCGCGTAGCGGTCGTCGATGCCGTTCGCGAGCTCGAGCGCGCGCTCGATGTCCTCGCGGGCCGCCTCGAAGTCGCGCTGGCGCTGGTAGCAGCGCGAGCGCCATTCGAGGATCAGCGACCGAAGCCGGTCGCACGGCATGCCCGACTCGTCCGCGAGCTTCAGCGCCTGCGAGAGCAGGCTGACCGAGGTCGCGATCGAGGAAAGGTTGTAGCGGCAGGCACCGAGGCGGAAGAGCACATCCGCGCGATCCACGTCCGTGAAAGCCACGTCCTCTGCGAGCTGCCTGGCGCGCTCGAGCAGCGCGATCGACGCGCGCACCTCGCCGAGGTACATCTGCGCCCAGGCGTCGGCCGTGAGCGAGCGAAGTTCGAGATCAGGAGCCGAGACGCGCGCGAGCGCATCCGCGACGCCGCCGAGGATCGGAGCGACGCCCTCGTAGTCGTAGGACTCGAGGGCGGCCTCAGCGCGCGCGATGACGCTCTCAACCCGCTCGCGCTCGCCGGACGAGACACCGTTCAGCAGGAACCCGGCATCGACGTTCAGGCGCTCCGCGAGCCATGCGACCGTCTCGGCGGTCGGGCGCGTCTTACCGCGCTCGATCTGGCTGACGTACTCCTTGGAGAACCGCTCGCCGGCCAGGTCGGTCTGCGTCAGCCCCTGATTGATGCGGAGCTGGCGGACACGCTCGCCAAGGCTAGGCCTCGTGGCTTGATGCGTGCGGGTCTGGAGGGTTAGCGGCGTGGTCGACATGTGCGTCCTTACGGTGAACTATAGGGACGGAAAATTACTTCACAACCCCACTTGACTTTTTTCTGTTCGCACCTATAGTCCGACTTGTCCGTATCGCACCAGACGCCAGGTTGATACGGGAAGCACTACATATGGGCGACTCGATCCGGAGGCGCGGCTTGGCCGCAGAGCCGATGTCTCCGGGTCGTCGCCTTTAAAGATTCGCGGCATACGACGAAGCGTCGGCCTCGGGGCCGATTTCGTCCATCCCTCGGTCGGGTCTGGCTGCTAGACCGCGGGCTCGAGAACGGGCTCTTCGCCGACCTCGTGCCGCTCGTGCGGGCGGACGAGAATCGCCGCGACGAACGCTCCCGCGAGCGCGATCCCACCGGCGACGAAGAGCGCGGCCGAGAAGCCGGCCATGAAGTCATCCGGATTCGGGATCCCCGGGTTAAGGTGCGCGGCCACGATGGCGCCCATGAGCGCGATTCCCACAGAGCCGCCGACCTGGCGTCCGGCGTTCAAAACGGCGGAGCCGACGCCGGACTTGTCCACCGGAACCGACCGGATCGCCGCGGCAGCGCTGGGGGTCATCGTGAGCGACATCCCGACGCCGCCGACGAGGAACCCCGGGAGCAGGTTCCAGTACGACACGTCCTGGCCGAGCCGTGAGAAGTAGAAGAGCTGGCAGGCGAGCAGCGTCATCCCGACGGTCATGAGCCAGCGCGAGCCGAAGCGGTCCGACGCCTTCCCGGCGATCGGCGCGACCAAGATGACCATGATCGTCATGGGCAGGAACGCGGCGCCCGTCTGGACCGGCGAATAGCCGAGGATGTTCTGCATGTAGAGCGACACGAAGAAGAAGACGCCGAACATCGCGAGCGCGACGAGCAGGACGACCAGGATCGAGCCGGTGAACGTGCCGCTCTTGAACAGCGAGAGATCGAGCATCGGCACCCTCTGGTGACGCTCGAGCAGGACGAAGGAGACGAGCATGACGACGGCGACGACGAACGAGCCGACGATGCGCGCCGACGTCCAGCCGTACGTGTTCGCCTCGATCAGGCCGTACGTGAGCGCAAAGAGACCTATCCCCGACGTGAGGAGCCCTGGGAGATCGAGCCGCTGTTCCTCCGACTCGTCCTTCGACTCCTTGATGAAGAGGAAGCTCGCGATGACCGCGAGGATGCCCACGGGGATGTTGACGAAGAAGATCCAGCTCCAGTTCACGTGCTCCGTGAGGAGGCCGCCGACGAGCGGGCCGATCGCGAGCGCGAGCGCCGAGACGCCGGCCCAGATCCCGATCGCCATCCCGCGCTCGTGCGGGGCGAACGTGGCCGCGATGATCGACAGCGTGGCGGGGTTCATGAGCGCCGCGCCGATCCCCTGGACGATCCGCGCGCCGATCAGCATGTCGCCGCTCGTCGCGAGCCCGCACGCGAGTGACGAGAGCGTGAAGATCACGAGGCCGGCAACGAAGATCGCCCGACGGCCGAGCAGGTCGGCGAGCTTCCCGCCGGTCAGCATGAACGCGGCAAACGCAAGCGCGTAGCCGGTCACGATCCACTGGAGCTCCGACAGGCCCACGCCGAGATCGGAGGCGATGGACGGCAGCGCGACGTTCACGACCGTGTTGTCGAGCATGATCATGAACAGGCCGAACGAGACGGCCGCGAGGGTCAACCACTTGCGGTTGTGCTCGGCGAGGATGCGCGCTTTCACGACTTCAGAAAGCTACCTGCCGCATAAGCTCACGCGATGGCCGACGTGATCTGGAGCCCGTCCGCGGAAACGCTCGAGCACGCGAACGTCGTGCGGCTCATGCGGCGGCACGGAATCGACTCGTACCGCGAGCTCGTGCGCCGCTCCCAGGACGATCCCGAATGGTTTTGGCCGGCCGCCATCGAGGACCTGGGACTCGAGTTCTCGACGCCCTGGAGCTCGGTCATGGATCTCTCCCGCGGGCCGGAATGGGCGACCTGGTTCGACGGCGGCAAGCTGAACATCGCCTGGAACTGCGTGCACCGCTGGGCGAAGCGGCGGCCCGACGCGATCGCCGCGGTCTTCGCCGGGGAAAACGGCGACCGGCGCGAGGTGAGCTTCGCGGCCATGTCCTCCGAGGTGACGCGCCTGGCCGAAGGCCTCGCATCGCTCGGCGTCGGCGAGGGCGACACGGTCGCGATCTTCCTGCCCATGTCGCCCGAGGTGGCGATCGCCTCGCACGCGTGCGCGCACCTGGGGGCGATCCAGGTCCCGATCTTCTCCGGGTTCGCCGCGCCCGCCGTGGCCGCGCGCCTGCAGGACGCCGACGCCAAAGTTGTGATCACCGCCGACGGATCGCTGCGCCGCGGCAAGGAGCTGCCGATGAAGGCGGTCGTCGACGAGGCGCTCGAGGAGTCCCCGTCCGTGGAGCACGTCGTCGTATGGCGCCGGCTCGGAAGCGGCGTTCCCATGGAGAACGGCCGCGACGTCTTCTGGGACGAGCTGATCGCGGGGAAGCCGGGCACGCTCGCGCCGCTCGAGGTCGACTCCGAGACCCCGTACCTGCTGACCTACACCTCGGGCACGACCGGCAAGCCGAAAGGGATCGTGCACGTGCAGGGCGGCTTCCTCGTCTCGATCGCCCGCGAGGTCGCCTACCAGGCCGATTCGCACCCGGACGACACGATTCTCTTCTCCACGGACATGGGCTGGATCATGGGCCCGTGGACCGTGGTCGGCGGGGGCGCCATGGGCTCGCGGCTTGTCTTCATGGAAGGCGCGCCCGACTGGCCGAACGACCGCCTCTGGACGCTCTGCGCAGACGAGCGCGTGACCGTGCTCGGCTGCTCGCCGACGCTGATCCGCGCGCTCTTGCAGCACGGCGAGCCCACGGCCGACCTCTCGGCGCTGCGCACGATCGTCACGACCGGCGAGCCGTGGAACCCCGCGCCCTACCGCTGGCTCTTCGAGCACGTCGGCGGCGGGCGCTGTCCGATCATCAACTGCTCGGGCGGAACCGAGGTCGGCGCGTGCTTCCTTTCCCCGACTCCGGCCGAGCCGATCAAGGAGTGCTCGCTGGGCGGGCCCGCGCTGGGCATGGCCATGGACGTCGTCGACGCCGAGGGCAATTCAGTGCGCGGCGCGGTCGGCGAGCTGGTCTGCCGCAAGCCGTTCCCCGGGATGACGCGCGGGTTTTGGCGCGATCCCGGCCGCTACATCGAGACCTACTGGAGCCGCCTGCCGGGGATCTGGGTGCACGGCGACTGGGCCTCCGTGGACGAGGACGGCTACTGGTTCCTCCACGGGCGCTCCGACGACACGCTGAACATCGCCGGCAAACGGATCGGGCCGGCCGAGCTCGAGTCGGCCGCGGTCGGGCACCCGGCGGTTGCCGAGGCGGCGGCGGTGGGTATCCCCCACGAGGTGAAGGGCGAGGTCGCATGGGTGTTCTGCGTGCCGGCGCCGGGGATCGAGCCGACCGACGAGCTGGCCGCCGAAGTTCGCGGGCTCGTCGCCGCCGAGCTGGGCAAGGCGTTCGCGCCCGACCGCGTGCTCTTCGTGCCCGCCCTCCCCAAGACGCGCAGCGCCAAGATCGTCCGGCGCGCCGTGCGCGCCCAGGCGATGGGTGAGGATCCGGGCGACCTGTCATCCGTCGAAAACCCCGAGTCGTTGAAGGAGATCACCCGTGTCATCTGACCTCGCAGGACAAATCGCACTGATCACCGGCGGAGGCCGCGGCATCGGGCGCTACATCGCGCTCGAGCTGGCCGAGGCCGGGATGAAGGTCGCCGTCTCCGCCCGCACGCGCTCCCAGGTCGACGAGACCGCTGCCGAGATTGGCGGGCTCGCGATCGAGGCCGACGTCGCGAAGCCCGAGGACATCGAGCGGATGGTGATCGAGACCGAGGCCCAGCTCGGCCCGATCGACCTGCTTGTCGCGAACGCCGGGATCATGACCTCGGAGCCCGAGGGCGGCTGGGCGGCCGATCCCGACGACTGGTGGCGCGTGTTCGAGGTGAACGTCCGCGGCGTCTACCTGACGGATCGCGCGGTCATTCCAGGGATGCTCGCCCGTGGACGCGGGCGGATCGTGAACGTCGCAAGCGGCGCCGCCTACCTGCCGGGGTCGCCGGGAAGCGCGTACGGCGGGAGCAAGGCGGCGGTGCACCGGATGAGCGAGGTGCTCGCGAACCAGCTCAAGGACACGCCCGTTCGCGTGTTCTCGATCAGCCCCGGTCTTGTCCGGACGGCGCTCACCGAGCCGTACTTCTCCGACGACGCGCCCTGGACGCCCGACGAATGCGCGCCGCGGCTCGTCCATCGAATCGCCACGGGGCGGCTCGACGCGCTCGCCGGCCGCTATCTCCACGCGGAGCACGACGACCTGGACGACATCGAGCGCCGGGCGGACGAAATCGTCGCAAACGACCTCAACGCGATTCGCCTGCGCCGTTAGTCGAGCGCGTTGAAACCGAGCGGCAACGCTGCCAAAATCCCGGCGGCGTTGCCAAAAGCCAACCTAGTTCGCGCTGCGGCAGCGATCGGGAGCGTCACGATCGCCATGCTTGTGCCAGGTCCGGCGGCAGCGGAACCGCCGGCAGAGACCGAGCGCGTCGAGGAGTCCGCGCAGCTTCCAGAGTCTCCGAGAATGGCCAGCGCGGCCTCCGTCACGGCGGATCTCGAGATCTTCGCCTGGGCGAATGAGCCGATCGGCGCCGGCGAGGTCTTCCAGCTCGAGATCGAGCTCTACAACTACGGGCCCGACACCGCGACGGGGATCACGTTCACGGACACGCTTCCGGCCGGGACGGCGTTCCAGTCGATCGAGAGCCAGTCGAGCAACGTCGCGTGCTCGCATGCCGCGGGCGTCGTCACGTGCACGGTCGCCACCCTGTTCGAGGAAGACGGCGCCTACGTGTCCCTGAACGTGCTCGCCCCGGCGACGGACGGGACGATCACGAACCAGGTCGCGGTCACCGCCCAGACGCCGGCGGATCCGTTCCCAGAGGACAACACGTACACCAGCACGTTCGACGTTCGTTCCGACGCCGACCTGTACGTCGTCCAGACGGCGCCGAACATCGCAATCGCGGCGGACGCCACGTTCCGGGTCTACTTCGGGAACAACGGGCCCAAGACGGCCACGGACGCGACGCTCGTCGTCCACCTGCCCGAGGAAACCGCCTACGTCTCGCACACGGCTCCGGCCGGAATCACCTGCACGCCTGAAAACCACACGCTCACGTGCCTGGCGCCGTCGCTTCCACGCACCTCGGAGGAGGACGATCCGCCGTCGATCACGGTCACGGTCGAGGGGCTCCCGTCGGCGGGCATCCTCACAAGCGTCGCCTCGATCTCGGCCGTGGCCCCCGCCGACCCGAACGCCGCGAACAACCAGGACACCGAGGTCGTGGTCGTCGGCTCGCCACCCCTGGCCGATCTCTACGCGTTCAGCTCGAGCACACAGGCGATCGTCGGAGCGCCGGCCGTCTTGACCACGGAGGTCTACAACGAGGGCCCGCAGCCCGCGACCGGCGTCCAATTCGTGGACACGCTGCCGGCCGGGCTCACGTTCGTGAGCGCAACGGTGACCGGCGGCACGTGCTCGCACACCGCGGGCGTCGTGACCTGCGACCTCGGAGCGCTGGCGACGGACGCCTTCAGGAACGTGCTCGTCACCGTCACGCCGACGACCCTCGGAGCGTTCAAGCACTCCGTGAAGGTGACCGCGGCGAGTCCGGCCGATCCCGACCCCGACGGAAACGCAGACTCGGCCACGGTGACCGTGTACCCGGCCGGGTCGGCGAACTTCTTCCTGTACACGGCCGCCGGACCCGGGACCGTGCTCGCGGGCGCCGACGCCCGGTACACGCTGATCGCCTACAACGACGGCCCGAGCACCACGAGCGACGCCGTGGTCAAGGGCACGCTCCCGGCCGGGATCGACTACGCCGGCTCGACCACGCCGGCCGGCGTCGCTTGCTCCTTCGACGCGGGCACGCGCGTTGTGTCGTGCACACTCGGCTCGCTCGGCCCGAACGCGAGCCGTACGTTCGACGTGCTCCTGCGCAAGCCGACCCCGGGCTCGCTCGCCGCCAACTTCGCCGTGGAGTACGCCCTGGACATCGACCCCGACGACAACGCCACCAGCGTCGGGTCGACCGTCGTCGCGGCGGAAACCGCGAGCCTCAGCGGATTCTGGTGGACGCAGAGCAGCTTCACGCCGCAGGGAGTTCCGCTCCGCCTGCGCTTCGGCGCGAGGAACGCCGGCCCCGCGACCGCGCAGGGCGTGACGGCCTCGATCCAGCTCCCCGCGAGCTTTGCCTTCATCTCGGCGTCGAGCCCGTACGGGACCTGCCAGAACGCGGCCGGAGTCGTGACGTGCAACCTCGGCTCGATTCCGAGCGACGACGCGCGCGCGGTCTCGGTGATCGTCTTGCCGACGGCGCTCGGGTCGGTCACCGTGAACGGAAGCGTCGCCGAGCAGGCGCCCAGCATCGATCCCTCGGCGAGCAACAACGGGATCGCGATCGGGATGAGCATCGTCAGCGCCATCGTGAGCGCGCCGACCGCGACGATGCCCGGCGCGCAGAGCATCACGGATCCGGTCACGGGCGAGGTGCAGGTCATCGCCGCGTACGACGCGATCGGCCCGCTGACGATCGGCGCGGCGGCGCAGTGTCCGGGCGGCGGCCCGATCGGAGCGAACACGGTCGCATTCGGTCAGAGCGGTATCTCCCGCATCGCGACTCCGGTGGCGGGCGGACGCTTCGAGACGACGTTCCCCGCGGAGGAACTGGACGCGGTGCGCTTCTACGGCCTTGTCCTGTGCCCGCCCGCGGCGACGGTCCAAAACAGGATCGGCACGATCGACTTCTTCCTCCCGCTCGGCACCGTGACGAACGCCGCCACGAGCCAGCCGGTCTCGGGCGCGACGGTCACGCTGTACCGCGTCCCGAACTGGCTGCCGCGCCTCGGCGCCTATCAGGACGCCGTTCCGGCCACGTGCGAGTCGTCGGCCTCGAAGCTCAGCGGGGCCGCCTGGGGCCAGGCCGCACCGACCGGGCTCGGCGTCCAGACGGACGAGCGCTCCGGATACATCAGCCCGGCTGTGAACCCCATGCAGACGAACCCGGCCGGACACTACGGCTGGTTCCTGGAGACGAGCGGCTGCTGGTACGTCGTCGTCTCCAAGCCCGGCTTCGTCACGGCGACGAGCCCGGTCCTCGGGACGAGCGAGTTCGAGGAGGAGCCGGATCCGCTGAACGTCCAGCTGGAGCCGATCGTCCGCACGCTCACGGTCACGTCCACCTCAGGCGGCAGCGTCACGAGCACCCCGGCGGGCATCTCGTGCCCGACCGACTGCACGGAGACCTACGCGGACGGCGCGGTTGTCACCCTCACTGCGCACCCGACCACCGGGTGGACGACCTCGTGGACCGGCGCCTGCGCCGCCGCAATTGGGAACGGGTGCGTCCTCGCCCTCACGGGGAACCTCGGGGCCGGCGCGACCTTCACGCCGCCGCCGCCTCCGCCGCCTCCGCCCGATCTGACTGCGCCGACCGTGACGCTGAAGCTGGCCAAGCAGAAGCGGGCCGCGGTGCTCCGCTCGGGACTCGTCTCCACGGTGAGCTCGAACGAGGCGTGCACGTTCAAGCTCGAGCTGCGCCTCACCACGGCAATGGCGCGCAAGCTCGGGCTTCCCGTCGTGATCGGTACGGCGACGAAGTCGCTCACCGGCGCGGGCTCGGCCAAGATCGCCGTGAAGCTCAAGGCGGGGCCGAAGCGCAAGCTCGCCAAGCTCGCCTCGGTGAAGATCACGCTCGTGATCGTCGCAACCGATGCGGCGAGGAACGCCCGCACCGTGAAGCGGACCGTCACCGTTCGCCGCTAGTTTTCGCCACTGAGGCGAAAACGTCGGTTATTCTTCAGTCATGAGGATCGCGCTCGCGCAGATCAACATGGTGGTCGGGGATCTCGACGGGAATCGAGCCAAGATCCTCGCCTGGCTCGCCGACGCACGGGCGGCCGGCGCCGACCTCGTCCTCTTCCCCGAGCTGGCGACGACGGGCTACCCGGCCGAGGATCTTCTGCTCCGGCCGGCCTTCTTGCGCGCCGCCGACGAGAGCCTCGCCGCGATCGCCGCCGAGACGAACGGGATCGCGGCGCTCGTCGGGACGCCGCACCTGGAGGAGCGCGGGCTCTTCAACGCCTGCGCCGTGTGCGCCGACGGCGAGGTGAAGGCGATCTACCGCAAGGAGCACCTGCCGAACTACGGCGTCTTCGACGAGGAGCGCTACTTCGAGAGCGGGCACGATCGCCTGCTTCTCGGGATCGGGGACGACATCATCGGCCCGACGATCTGCGAGGACATCTGGCTCGAGGGCCCGCCCGCAAGCGAGCTGGCCGCGGCCGGCGCGGGCCTCGTCGCGAACATCTCCGCGTCCCCGTTCCACCTGGGCAAGGGGCTGGAGCGCGAGGAGATGCTCCGCAAGCGCGCCCGCGACAACAACTGCTGGGTCGCGCTCGTGAACGCGGTGGGCGGCCAGGACGAGCTGGTCTTCGACGGGCACAGCGTCGTGATCGCCCCCGGCGGCGAGGTCGTCGCGCGGGCCGCGTCCTTCGTGGAGGAGCTGCTCGTCGTAGACGTCGAGGTCGGAGGAGACGCGGACGACGTGCTGCGGCTCGGCCCGGCGCGCGAGCACGAGCCTCTGCCTCCGCGGCTCGCCGAGCCGCTCTCCGAGCTGGAGCAGATGCGGCTCGCCCTCGAGCTGGGCCTGCGCGACTACCTGGACAAGAACGGCTTCCGCGAGATCGTCCTCGGGCTCTCTGGCGGGATCGACTCGGCGCTCACCGCCACGTTGGCCGTGGAGGCGCTCGGACCCGAACGTGTGGTCACCGTGTCGATGCCGTCGCGCTACAGCTCGGCCGAGACCCGGGCCGACGCGCAGAAGCTGGCCGAGAACCTCGGAGTCCGCTTCCTCGAGCTCCCGGTGGAGGACGTGGTCGAGGCGGTCGACGCGACGCTCGACGAGCCCTTTGCCGGAACGACGCCGGGCCTCGCAGAGGAGAACGTGCAGGCGCGCATCCGCGGGCTTCTCCTCATGGCGCTCTCGAACAAGTTCGGCTGGCTCGTGGTCGCGACCGGGAACAAGAGCGAGCTCGCGGTCGGCTACGCGACGCTCTACGGCGACATGGCCGGCGGGTTCGCGCTCCTCAAGGACGTGTTCAAGACGGACGTGTTCCGCCTGGCGCGGCACCTGAACGAGCGCGCCGGCCGCGAGCTGATCCCCCAGACGACCATCGACCGCGCCCCGAGCGCCGAGCTGCGGCACGACCAGCGCGACGAGGACTCGCTCCCGCCGTACGCCGAGCTGGACAAGGTGCTCGAGGCCTACGTGGAGCAGGACCGCTCGCGGGAGGAGCTCGTCGCGGACGGGTTCGACCCCGACGTGGTCACCAGGGCGCTCGCGCTGATCGACCGCGCCGAGTACAAGCGCCGCCAGGCCCCGCCCGGCGTGAAGCTGCGCACGAAGGCGTTCGGCCGAGACCGCCGCACGCCGATCACGAACCGCTGGACGGGCTAGCGCGGCCGTTCGAAGATGCTGATCGGCCCGCCGGGCGTTCCGTCGGGGAGGACGACGACGCCGGCAAACCCGACGACCACCCCGTCGAGCCGGGTGGTGCGCTTGGCGGCACGGCGCCCGCCGACCTGGAGCGATCCGTACACCTGGTCGTTTCGCAGCGCGTGTTGGTAGCCGGCGAGCTGTCCGTCGAACCCGCCAAGGAGGTCGAAGCCCTCGTCGTCCAGGAAGCAGCCGCCGCCGTAGCACTGGTCCTCGTAGAACGGCCGCGAGCCGGAGAACAGGAGCCGGCCCGCGCGCTTGCCCTTCGGGACCCGGAACGTGTAGTCCACGTTCGTCGTCCCGCCCTGGAACTTGCGCAGGACGACGCGCACGCGCAGCTTCGAGCCCGGCTTCGCGGAGACCCGGCGCTTCGCGTGGAAGCGGCCGTTGCCCTTCGCGACGAGGACATCCTTGATCGTGTAGAGCTTGACCGCCTTCTCGACCGTGAGCGTGACCTTGGCGCTCGTGACCTTGATCTGCTCTGACGTGTTGTAGATCAGGCTGTCGAGCTGGAAGCCCGGGTTGAGCCCCGCGAGGAGCGCGATCTGGAACTTGGAGACCCAGCGGTTGCCGCGGTCGAGCTTCCACGGGGTGCCGTCGTCGCGGGTTCCTTCGAACGTCCACCACGCGGTCACCGTGCCGCGGCCGCCGAAGTCGGTTCCGGACCCGGAGGCGTCGAACGTCGACGTAACGCTCCCGAGCAGGCTGGCGAAGGTCAGATAGCCGGCCCAGTCGTTCACGAGGACGTCGGTGTGACCCGCGCGGCTGACGCCGAGGTCCGGGGCGTTCACGAGGGTGTCGATCGGAATCGCCGCGGGCGCTCCGCCGAGCGAGACGCGCACGCCCGAGAGGCGATCCTGGTCGATGACCCCGAGCGGCTCGGCGATCTGCGCGAACTTGAACGGGGCACCGAGGGTTTCCGGGACGATCGCGAACGCGTCGGCGGCGTTCGCGCCGTTCACCGTGGCGCCGCTGTGCAGGAACGGGTGGCCGAACGCGAGCGCCTGCCCGTCGCACGTGTACGTCGCGGTGCCGACCGCGGCCGTGGTCACGTCCCCGTAGGAGATCGCGGCCGCGAAGTTGTCGCCGGGCTCGAGCGGCGCGGCGGGCAGCGGTGCGCTCATGGCCACCGACGTTCCGGCGTACGGGATGAAGGCGTCCGACGGGTGCGACTTGAAGTTGACGTTCAGCGCCTGGAGCGGCGTCGAGCCGAGCCCCGAGATCGAGAGCGGCAGGCGAAGCTGCTTGAGGGTCGTCGCGTCCTGCACCGCCGCGCCCGTGTGAGCGGCGACCGTGCGGGCGAGCGCGGACGAAAGCCGCACGCTGCTCGGTGCCCTCGGCGCCGGTGGGATGACGGACGGAATCCCGAGCAGGTCGACCATGTCCTCGGCCGGAGTGACACCGCCGATGAACGACGGCCCGCCGGAGAACCCGTACGCGACGGCGCCGAGCAGGTCGCTCCCGATGTAGACCGGCGAGCCGGACATGCCGGCCCAGATCCCGCCCGCGTCGTCGAGCTCGGGGCTCGAGACCTCGACGACGATGAGGTCGCGGCCGGGGGCGATCACGTCGTGCGCGACGCCGAGGATCTCGACGTCGAACGGCACCTTCGTGCGGCCCTGCGCGACTGTCCAGCCGGTTCCGTCCATCCCGGCGGTCACGTCCCCGACGGGCAGGACCGGATCGCAGTCAGCGGCGCGGGCAGACGTCGCCGCCACGAGGGCGACCAGGATTGCGAAGGGACAAACGAGCATCCGCGTGGAAAGTCCGCGGCGCATGAGGTCTTCGATGATGACTCAGTTACCTGGGATTGGCAACGAGGTCGTGGAGCGCCGAGAACCAGCGCAGCCGCTCGGCGTACGGAACGGCCGCGTTGGCCGGCGACGTGGACGGGAGGACGAAGAGCGCCGTGTCGGCGAGACGCCGCTCCTGCAGCCCCAGCGCCGGGCGCTCGCGGAACGCGCCCTGGTACCCGGCCTTCCCCACGAAGGCGATCATGCCCGGGCGCAGGTCGGTCGCCATCTTCGTGAGCCGTTCCGCCGAGCCCGCGAAGTCGCCCGCGCGCAGGTCGCTCGAGCCGCGGGTCGTTCGGTAGGCCGCGTTCGTCAGCCCGATCCCGAGCTCGATGAGGGCGTGCTGCTCGGACGGGTCGAAGAGCCGCGGCGTGAAGCCCGCGTCTTGGAGTAGGCGCCAGAAGTCGTTGCGCGGATTCGCGTAGTGGGCGCCCGCCTCGGACGAGGCGCGGCCGGGGTTGATCCCGCAGAAGACCAGGCGCAGATCCGGCGCGAGCACGTCGGGGACGGCGGACACAGGGCGCACGATAGGGTCGCGCGGGTGAGACTGCTCGTCCTGGGAGGCACGGTCTTCGTCGGCCGTCACATCGTCGAGACGGCGCTCGAGGCGGGGCACGACGTCTCGATCTTCACGCGCGGACAGCACGGGCCCGACCTGTTTCCGGAGGTCGAGCGCCTCCGCGGCGACCGCGACGGCGACCTGTCCGCGCTCGCCGCGGGCGAGTGGGACGCGGTCGTGGACACCTCCGCGTACTTCCCGCGCCAGGTGCGCGCGTCGGCCGAGGCGCTCGCCGGGCGGGTCGGCCATTACACATTCGTGTCGAGCGGTTCCGTCTACGCCGACCACAGCCGGCCCGGCCGGACCGAGGACGCGCCGGTCAAGGAGCTTCCGCCTGACGCGCCCGAGGAGCTCTCCTCCCCGGAGGCCTACGGCGGGTTCAAAGCGCAATGCGAGCGCGCGCTCGAGGAGCTGCTCCCCGGCCGGGCGCTCTCCGTCCGCGCCGGGTTGATCGTCGGGCCCTACGACCCGACCGGCCGGTTCACATACTGGGTCACGCGCCTGGCCCGCGGGGGCGAGACGCTTGCCCCGGAGCCGCGCTCCCAGCCGGTTCAGATCATCGACGCGCGCGACCTCGCCGCCTGGATCCTCCGCTCGGCCGAGGCCGGGCTCGCTGGAGTCTTCAACGCGATCGGCCCAGCGGAGCCGCTGACGCTCGGCGAGACGCTCGAAGGAATGGCCGGCGACGCGGAGCTCGTCTGGGCGGACGAGCGCTGGCTCGTCGACCATGGCGTGGAGCCGTTCCAGGACCTGCCGCTCTGGCTCGCGCCGACCGTCGATCCGGACTGGGCGGCGTTCTTCGGGCTGGACGCGTCGAAAGCGATCACGGCCGGCCTGCGTTTTCGTCCGCTGGAGGAGACCGTCGCGGCCACGCTCGCCTGGGCCGAGCGCGAGACGCCGGGGCCGAAGGACATCGGCGTTCCGATGCAGCCGGGCGGTCTCGAGCCGGACCGCGAGCGCGAGCTCCTCGCCGCATGGAAAGCTAGGCCGTGAACCGCGACCTCTTCCCCGCCCTCGCCGCGCCGACTGCGTTCCTCGACGGCCCGGCCGGAACGCAGGTTCCGCGCTCAGTGATCGAGGCGATGGACGGCTACCTGGAGTCGTGGAACGCGAACACCGGCGGGTCGTTCGCGTCGAGTGTGGCGACCGACGCGCTGCTCGACCACGCCCGGGCCACGGCTGCGCGCTTCCTCGGCGCGACGCCGGAGGAGGTCGGGTTCGGCCCGAACATGACGACGCTCAACTTCGCTCTCACGCGGGCGCTGGCCCGCGACCGAATCCACGCGGGCGACGAGATCCTCGTGACCCGGCTCGACCACGACGCCAACGTCTCCCCGTGGCTCGCCGTGGCGGAGGACGTCGGCGCGACCGTCCGCCTCGTCGACATCCACGACGACTGCACGCTCGACCTCGCGGATCTGGAGCGGCAGCTCGGCGCGCAGACCCGCGTGGTCGCGTTCCCCTGGGCCTCGAATGCGGTGGGGACGATCAACGACGTCGCGCGAATATGCGGGCTGGCGCACGACGCAGGGGCGCTCGCCTGGGTGGACGCCGTGCACTACGCGCCGCACGGGCACATCGACGCGGCCGCCGTGGGCGCTGACGTCCTGCTCTGCTCGCCGTACAAGTTCTACGGGCCGCACATGGGCCTCTTCTTCGCCCGCCGCGAGCTGCTCGAGACGCTGCGCCCGTACAAGGTGCGCCCCGCGCCCGACGAGCCGCTCGCGGCGCGCTTCGAGACCGGCACGCAGCAGCACGAGCTCTTCGCCGGCGTCGTCGCGGCGATCGAGTACGTCGAGTCGGTCGGCTGGGACGCGATGCACGCGCAGGAGTTGGCGCTCTCGGAGCGCTTCCTCGCGGGACTTCCGGACGGGCTCACGCTGTACGGACTCGCGACCCCCGAGGGCCGCACGCCGACGTTCGCCGTGAACATCCCGGGCCGGTCGTCCTTCGAGATCGCCGACGAGCTGGCCGCGAAGGACATCGCGGTCTGGGCGGGCGACTACTACGCGGTCGAGATCATGCAGCGCCTCGGGCTACCGGACGGAGCCGTGCGGATCGGCTTCGTCCACTACAACACGCTCGAGGAGGCCGACCGCGTGGTCGGCGAACTCGAACGACTCGTCCCCTAGGGCCACGGCCGGGGTCTGACCCCGGACATGTCCAAACCGTCTCGTCCCGGGACGTGTCCCTGGCCATGTCCAGGCGTCGCGGAAGATCCGATGAGCCCGTGCGCCACTGCGGCGATCGGACGTGGCTTCCGGGGCCACGGCCGGGGTCTGACCCCGGTCATGGCCCGAAGGGACATGGCCGTTGCGGGTTGGAGGCCTAGCCCTTGTGCGCGGCCGCGGCGTTCTTCCAGCGCTCGTCGTCGCGGTGGATCCAGTCCGGATCGATTCCGCGCGCGTCGGCCAGGTCGAGCGTCAGCATCTGGAAGCGGACGATGTCCACGACCGGATGCTTGGTGGGGACGAGCGTCACGTTGCAGCCGAGCGCCTCGAGCGCGGCGACGGTCTGCGCCGCCCGCTCGGCCGCGCGGCCTTCGCCTTCGAGGACGAAGCAGCGGACGGTCTCGTCGATGGCGGACAGGTGTCCATGGAGGAGCTGCTCGGTCTCGTGCGCCTCGGCCGCGATCCACGCGCCCTCGCGGAGCTTGAGCACCGCCTCCTGCGCGGTCGGCCAGTCGCGGCCGGCGCCGGCGACAAGCATGCGCGAGTGGTCGGAGACCGGCTCGCGCTCGTCGAGTGCGCGGCGCGTCGCCTCGGGCAGCCAGTGGATGTCGTCCCCACGCAGCGCGGCCAGAGCGGCGACCGCGCAGGTGTAGCTCGCGGTATGGCACCAGGACTTCTCGACCTCGGGCGTGACGACGAGCACCTCGTCCGCCATCTCGGCGAACGGGCTCTCCGGCTTGCCCGTCACGAGCCAGACCGGGCCGTCGAACGCGCGGGCGGCCTCCATGGACAGTTCGGTCTCGCCCTCGTGGCTGATCGCGACCATGAGGTCGGCCTTGGGCGGCGCGAGCACGGCTTCGAGCGCCTGGATCGACTCGCCGCCCGTCTGCGCCGCATGGAACGACGTGCCGCAGCCGGTCACGACGACCCGGCCCTCGGGGTAGCGCCGTCCGCCGAGCCGGTCCGCAACACCCGCAAGCCACTCGGGCTGGGCCGCGATCGCCGCGCGCATGTGCTCTCCGGCAGCCATGGGCGCTGACGCTAGCATCCCGCCCGTGGACGGATATCGGCTGGTGCACGCGCAGGAGGTTCAGTTCCGGGACATCGACGGGCTGGGCCACGTGAACAACGCCGTCTACTTGAACTACCTCGAGAACGCCAAGATCGACTACTTCCGCCAGGTGATCGGCGACGTCGACCTCGAGCGGCTCGGGATCGTCGCGGACGTGAAGATCGCCTTCCGCTCGCCGTCGTTCCTCGGCGAGACACTCGCGTTCGGAATCCGCGTCGCGCGCATCGGGACGACGAGCATCGAGTTCGCCTTCGCGGTCGAAGGACCGGACGGCCGCGCGGTCGCCGTCGGGACGAGTGTCCACGTGTGCTTCGATTACGAAATTCGCAAGCCGATCCCGGTTCCGGACGACTGGCGTGACAAGATCGAGGCCTACGACATGGAATCGCTCGCAACGACATGAGCAACGTTTTCGAAAAAACCGTCCTCCCGAACGGGCTCCGCGTCCTGACCGCGCCGATGCCGCAGGCGAAATCGGTCGCGTGCTTCGTGATGCTCGCCGCCGGGTCTCGCTACGAGACCAAGGACACGAACGGGATCGCGCATTTCGCAGAGCACATGTTCTTCAAGGGCACCGAACGGCGCCCGTCGGCCCGTGACATCGCCGGCGAGATCGACACGATCGGCGGCGAGTTCAACGCCTTCACGGGCAAGGAGTACACCGGCTACTACGTGAAGTGCGCCGCCGAGCATCGCGACACCGCGCTCGACGTGCTCGTCGACATGCTCCGCCACTCCAAGTTCGATCCCGAGGAGATCGACCGCGAGAAGGGCGTGATCGTCGAGGAGATGAACATGTACTACGACACGCCCCGCGACTACCTCGAGGGCGTGTACGACGACCTGCTCTACGGCGACCAGCCGCTCGGCTGGGACATCATCGGCACGAAGGACACGGTGCGCGGCGCGACCCGTGAGACCTTCATGGGCTACCTCGACAAGTGGTACCGCGCCCACCGCATGGTCGCGGGGATCGCCGGCGACGTCGGCGACGACGCGGTCGCCCGCATCGAGGAGCTCCTCGGCGACGTGGCCGACGGCGCCTCCGACGCGCCGCTGACGGTCGAGTGGGAGCAGGCGAAGCCGAGCGTCAAGATCCACACGAAGCAGTCCGACCAGGCGCACATCCGCCTCGGCGTCCACTCGTACCCGATCGACCATCCCGACCGCTATCCGCTCTCCGTCTTGGCCACGATCCTGGGCGGCGGCATGTCGTCGCGCCTCTTCAGCGAGGTGCGCGAGCGTCGCGGGCTCGCCTACTACATCTACGGCTACAACCAGGCCTACACGGACGCGGGAACGCTGTTCGCGCAGGGCGGCGTCGACATCGCGCGCATCGACGAGGCGATCCAGACCGTCGTGAACGAGTTTGCGCGCATCGGCAGCGAGGCGGTGTCCGAGGACGAGCTGGCCAAGGCGAAGAGCTTCTCGCGCGGCCGGTTGGTGCTCTCGCTCGAGGATCCGCGCGGGACGATCATGTACGGACTGCGCAGCGAAGTGCTCGAAGGCCAGGTGCGCGAGCCGGACGAGGTTTTGGCCGGCATCGACGCCGTCACGGTCGAGGACGTGCTCCGCGTGGCCGGCGACATCATCCGCGACGAGCGCCTGAATCTCGCCGTCATCGGCCCGTTCGACGACGCCGAGCGGTTCGAGAAGTCCCTGTCGTTCTCGTAAATCCTTTTCCCGGCGGGGTAGGCAAACCGCACGTGAACGTGGAACAATCTGCGTGATGCCTCGCCGGCTCTCAGCCTGGCTGGTCGCGTTCCCGCTCATGGCGGCCGGAACATGGCTTTCGCATTGCTACGCGCTGGCGACTGTCGATCCGGCCACGCACTCGGCCGCGCACCACGCCGGGCACGCGGGACGGATGTCCGCGGCGGCGTTCGTGTTCAGCACGCCGTTCCTCTTTGCCTGCGTCGCGATCCTGGCGCTGGCGCTCGTGTACCGCGTCGGGCTCTCCTTCACGGGTCACAGCGCGGCACAGATGTCGGCGCTGCCGTTCGCGGTCGTTCCTTTGCTCGGCTTCTTCCTGCACCAGCACTTCGAGCAGCTCGCGTCGAGCGGGTCGATCTCGCTCGCCGCGCTGACCGCCCCGGCGTTCCTGCTCGGCCTCGTCCTCCAGATCCCGTTCGGGATCGCGGCGTTCTTCGCCGTCCGCTTCCTGCTCGGCCTCGCCGACCGGCTCGGAGTGACGCTCTCAGAACTCCGCAAGCGTCGCGCCATCCCCGCGCTCAGCCGGCCGAAGATCTCCTTCGAAGCGCACTCTCAGCGCCTCGCGCTGCTGGCCCTCGCCGCAGCCCCGCGCGCGCCCCCGCTCGCCTTCCAGTCCGCGTAGTCCCGCAGCGCGCACCCGCGCGCCTGCACCGGATTGGAAGGGAGCACCGATGCACCACCTGCGCATCCGCGCGCACGAGTCGAGACAGAGCAACCGGATCGTCACCGCCGGCCTCGGCCTGCTCGCGATCCTGCTCGCGCTGCTCGCAGCTCCGGCAACCTCCTCGGGCGGTGCCCCGATGGCGATCCCGCAGCCGTGCCTCGGCGTCGCGCAGATCTCCGATCCGACAGGCGATGGGCATCACGTCTCCACGGACGTCCTCTCGGCGTGGTTTTCGGAGGACGCTGGGTTCCTGCAGGCCGTGATCAAGGTCAAGGCCACGATGCCCGGGCCCGAGCACGACGACGCGGACGTGAACGGCGCCGGGCTCGTGATGCTCTTCACGGTCGGCGGCCAGACGAAGTACGTCCGCGCGACGATTCCCTTCGCGAGCGACGGACCGCCGACGTTCGACTACGGCACATACCCGTCCACCGAGACGTTCACCCCGGCCGGATCGACCCCAGGGATCGTCACGACGGATGGAACGAACGGCTACGTCGTCATCGACGTCCCGACCGCCACCGGCGCGGTCACGGACGCGCTCCTCGACGACCCGTTCGTCCTCACGTACGACGGAATCATCGGCGGCAACCCAACCGAGGTCGATCACGCGCCGGGCGGAACGGCGCCCACGGACAGCGCGCGCGGCGCCGACTACGTGGTCGACTCGTGCGGCGACGATCCGGACACCACGGTGGCCGTGCAGCTCTCCGCGCCCGTCAAGGTGAAGGGCGCCAAGAAGTTCGCGCTCGTGACCGGCCACGTGGTGCCGGCTCGCCTCGACGTTCCCGTGCAGCTCACACGCGAGGCGACTCAGACGACCGTGACCGACCTCCTGAGCGCGGCCGACGGGAGCTTCAGCGTCACCATCCCGATTCGCGAGACGACCCGGGTGCAGGCAACCGCCGAGACGATCTCGTCGCAGACGCTCACGATCACGTCCTACTCGACCGTCCACATCAAGATCCGCAAGCTCGGAGGAGGGAAGGCACGGATCACCGGCGAGGTCGGCCCCTGGCTCCCGGGGAAGCTGCTCCTCCTGCACTCGACCGCGTTCAAGCCCTCCCAGACGACGACGAAGATGAAGAACGGGAAGTTCAGCTTCCTGCTCAAGCGTCCCAGGCCGGGCGGCTTCCAGGTCGTGTTCGTCCCGAGTAACCACCGGGCCGAGCGATCGACGTCGAACACGGTGAGGTACAGGCGTTGACGCTCCACCGCCGCCTGACCGCGTGGCTCGTCGCCGCCTCGCTGATGCTCGGGGGGACGTTCGTCACGCACTGCTACGTCCTCGAGCGCTTCTCGGCGGCACACCACGGCGACCATGCCGGCAGGACGAGCCTCGTCGGGTTCTTCTGCGCAGCGCCGTTTCTGCTCTCGTGCGTGACGCTCCTCGGAGCCGCGCTTGTCGCCCGCGGCTTTGTCGGCGGCGCGGCCACGGGGCTCTCCGCGTGGCCGTTCGGCGTGCTCGCGCCGCTTGGGTTCCTGCTCCACCAGTACTTCACGGACTTCACGGGAACGACCTCGCCGACCTATACGAGCGCGGCGTTCCTCATCGGGCTCGCGCTGCAGGTTCCGCTGGGCCTCGCCGCCTACGTCGCGGCCCGCTGGCTCCTGCGGGTTGTCGACCGCATCGGGGCGGTGCTGAAGTCAGGCAAGTCGCGCGTTCGGCACGTATTCGACCCGGGCTGGATCGCCGCCTCCAAGGCCCCGCTCTCGCTGCTCTCCATCGGAGAAGGCGCCGCACGCGCGCCTCCTCCCGTCCTCTGCTGACCCCGCCCATTGGATTGGCGCCCCGTGCGCCCAACGGAAGTTCAAGAGGAGACCGGAGAAAATGAAGAAGCTCATCAACCTGAAGACCACGATCGCAGCGCTCGCCGTCTTGGCGCTGACGATCCCCGCCGCAGGCTCGGCACATCCGAGCATGTACCTGATCACCGGCAAGATCGCCAACCACAATGAGGTGGTGACGCTCACCGTCAACGCGACCGGCGGCACCTACAAGCCGTCCGCCGGAGCGAAGACGATCCCGTGGAACGCGCCCTCCTGGATGGTGGAGGACGCGCTCGGGGCCGACACGGAGGCCATACTCGATCCCGCCATCGGCCGCAACGCGACCACGAGCCTCCCAGCCGTGCTCGTGACCGGCAGCCCCGGCGGTCCGTACTCACTCCGCTTCCAGGGCGCGCTCCTGACGACGAACGTCGGCACGCTCGTGCCCAACTCGACCGGGCTCACCGGCGGCACCTCCACCGCGTCCGTGGCAACCGTCATCGACGGGAGCGCTACGAACGCCACCTACACGACCGACCCGACCGGAGCGACCCTGCAGGACACGGCGCCGCAGGCGATCATCTCCAACGACGGGTACGTGACCATGTGGACCGAGTCCAACGGACTCACCGACCATGGCTTCATGAACCTGAAGTTCATGCCGAGCGCCTACCGAGCGGTCATGACCGGGGACCAGTGGCTGACGTACCCACAGTCGCAGACAGGCTTCCAGACGCACGCCACGTGCCAGAACGTCCCGGCGCTCAACACCGACGCGAACGCCAGGGCCGTTCAGGAGAACTTCGGCGTGACGGCAATCGGCGATCCGTTCTGGAACTTCGTGCCCTGGCAGAAGACATCGACGCTCATCGGAGGCGACGACGACCCGGCCAAGTGGATCGCGGTCGTCCAAACCGCGACCGGTGTGAACCTCAACTCACTCAACACCGTCGCCGAGTTCCGGACGGCGTGCGAGGCCCTGAACGGCGGCCAGGGCGTCTACGTCCCGGCCGACACGCAAGCGGGTAGCCAGGCGAGCGCACAGATCGCGAACGCTGTCGCCGCCGCGGTCGCACCGCTCAACACGCAGATCGCGACGCTGAACGGCCAGGTCACGACGCTGACCGGTCAGGTCGCGACGCTCACGGCCGATAACGCGACGCTCAGCGCTCAGGTCACGACGCTAACCGCCGCGAACCTCGCGCTCACGACCGAGAGGGATCAGCTCGAGGCCGACCTCGCGGACGCCGTGAGCGAGCGCGACGCGCTCCTCAACCGGCCGCTGAACATCACGCTGGCCTCCAGCAAGCAGAAGGGCAGGGTCGCCATCATGGTGACCGGCCTGCACAACGGCTCGGTTTCGCTGAAGCTCCAGATCAGCGAGGCCGACCGCAAGAAGCTGAAGCTGCCGTCCCGCACGATCGCTACGGCGACGCGCGGGCTCGGTTCGCAGGGCGCGTTCATTGCGATGCTCACGCCCGGCTCCAAGGCCGGGAAGGCAATCGCCAAGCGTGCGACGGCGACGAAGGTCACCGTGCTCGCCACTTCAGGTGCCCTGACGGACTCCGTCCAGGGCTCGATCAGGTAGTTCCGAGGCGCCGGGCCGACTCTCACGAGTCGGCCCGGCGGTTCCACAAGGAGGAAGAAGAATGAGGAACATGAAGCATCCGGGGTTCATCGCGCTTCTCGTCGCGCTCGTGCTCGCGTTCGGCGCGACCGCCGCGTGGGCGCACGTCACGGTGTCGTCGACCTCGCCCGGCAAGGGCAAGACCGTCAAGAAGTCGCTGAAGACCGTGAAGGTCACGTTCAGCGGCACGATCCGCAGCGGAACGCTGAAGGTCTACAACTCCAAGGGCACCAAGGTCTCGAAGAGCACAGGCGGACGCGACCCGCGCAGCATCAAGCGCGTCATCACCAGCCTGAACACCGGTCTCAAGGCCGGCTCGTACACAGCCCGCTGGACGATCACGGCCGCCGACGGCCACAAGCAGCACGGGTCCTTCGGCTTCAAGCTCAAGAACTGATGAGCCGCAGACCCCTCATCGGCCTGGTCGCCGGCGCCGCGCTCTTTCTTCTCGGCGCCGGCGCCGCCCAGGCGCACATCCAGATCACTCCGACCGTCGCAGCACCGCTCGACAGCGTGAAGTTCACGCTGGTCGTCCCCGGCGAGAGCGAGGCGCATACGACGAAGGTCACGCTCCAGGTTCCTGCGGACGTCCTGCCGTTCTCCTTCATGGACCCGCCCGGTTGGACGCGGAAGAACAACCTGGCCGCGAACGGCGCGATCGAGACGATCGAATGGACGGGCGAGCTCCCGGTCGACGGATTCGTCGAGTTCTCGTTCCTCGCAGGGACGCCCGAGAAGCCCGGGCTGATCCTGTGGAAGGCGATCCAGGAGTACTCGGACGGGACGATCGTCCGCTGGATCGGCGAGCCGGGCTCCGAGGAACCCGCAGCGACGACCGAGATCTCCGCAGACGCGCCGCTCCAGAACGCCGGCGGCGAGGGCGACGAAATAGCCGGCGAGGAGCCGACGGCCACAACAGGCGGCGAGACCGGGCCGACCACGACGACCGCCGCCCCGCCGGAGAGCGAGTCGTCGTCGAGCTCCGACACGCTTGCACGCACGCTCTCGATCGTCGCGCTCGCGCTGGCCGCGGTTGCGCTCGTCTTCGTCCTGCGGCGCCGCAAGACCTGATTCGAAGGGGAGGCTACGCCGGGGCCGTGACGACGACGGCCTCGGCGGTGCCCTGCGTCGGGCACGACTCGGCGATCGGCCCCGGGACCCAGAGGTCAACGGTCTGGCCGGCCTCGAGCGACGCCCAGAGCTCGTCGTCGATGCGCTCGCCCCTCCGCGCCCAGATGCCGCACGCGTCGCCGTCGGCGCGGACGAGCACCGAGTTTCCATCCACCTGGATCACCTGCCCGGAGTAGTCGGGATCGCCTGTCGGCGGCGTGGTTGCAGCCTGCTCCCCGCCGCCGCAGCCGGCCGCGAGGACGAGCGTCGCGAGGAGGAGGAGTGCGAATGCCTTCATGCCGTTGAGACGGCAGCGCAAGGCGAGAAGTTCCCTAGACGACGAGATCGTGCGGAAAGGACGTGAGTACCTCGCAGCCGTCCTCGGTGACGAGCACCATGTCCTCCAGCCGGCAGCCGCCGAACCCGAGCCGGTAGGCGCCCGGCTCGATCGCGATCACGTCGCCCGCCACGAGCTCGACGCCGTTTCGTCCGAGTCCCGGCTCCTCGTGCAGCTCAAGCCCCACCCCGTGGCCGAGCGAGTGGTAGTAGCCCTCCTCGAGCACCTCGCCCGGCGTCTTCGAGAGCTGCGTCTTGATCCCCGCCTCGTCGAACGGCTTGCAGGAGATGCGGTGCAGCTCGGCCCCGGTGATGCCCGGACGGATCGCAGCGAGGACGAGCTCGATCGACTCCTCGCAAACCGCGTGGTAGCGGAGCAGCTCCTCGGGAGCCTCGCCGACGCAGAACGTGCGGGTCATGTCCGAGAAGCAGCCCGATTCGGGATCCTGGGGGAAAAGGTCGAGCACGATCGGCTCCCCCGGAGCGATGGGGCCGTGGCCCGGCTCGTGGCCGACGGTCGTCTGCGTGCCGTGGGAAACGATCGGCGGATCCGGAACCGCCATGCCCTGCTCCGCGAACACGTGGTTGATCGCGGACTTCAGGCTCTCGCAGGTCTGCGGGCCCGAGGCAAGGAGTTCCTTCGCCCTCGCGTAGGCGAGCTCGGTCGCGTGGATCCCGCGCTTGATCCCCGCGAGCTCGGCCTCGTTCTTCGTGCGGCGGCGGCGGTCGAAGCGGTCGCCGTCGACCTCGAGCTCGATCCCGTTGGCGCGGAGGTGATCGGCGATGTAGAGCGGAAATCCCCACGGCACCGCGGCCTTGGTCACGCCCAGCTCACGACAGGCCCTGAGGACGTACTCCGGATCGCGCTGCCGGCGGTTGAGCCCGGCGGCCATCATCTCGTCGACGTCCAAGTCCTCGAAGGGGCGGCACTCGAGGCCGTCGATCGCCTCGAGCAGCGGGATCTCCAGCGAGCTGACGAAAACGGTGCGCAAGCCGTTGCGCTCGACGTAGACGAACGGGTCGCTCACGAGCAGCGGAACCTCGTGGCGAAGCTCCGGCGCGCGGAACGTGTCGGCGTACATGACGACGTCGGACATGCGCCGATCCTAGCGGCACGGTCGATGCACCCTCGTGGGGGGTAAGCAATCCGTCGCCGGCGGCCGATGCGGACTGTTGAATCGTGCGCGCCTCGCTCCTCGCAAGAGCGGCCGCGACGCTACTCGTCGCCGCTGCCGCCCTTCTCGCTTGCCCTGCGGCCTTTGCCGCAGATTCGGCACTCGAGCGCGCCCGCGCGCTCTTCGGCGGCTCCGGGGTCCACGCGCGCGGGGGCGGAGTCGCAGCCGATCCGCACGCGGCGACCTACGTCCTGCGCGACCTTCAGGCCGCCCTGCCCCGTCTGACCGCCGCCGAGCGAGCCGAGGCCGAGCGCCTCCTCGCCCGGCCGACGAACGAGTACGCGCCCACCGATCCAGGCTGGGGCGCCGGGTACTCGAAGCGCCTTTGCAACCTCCATTTCTGCGTCCACTGGGTCGAGCAGGGCGCCGACGCGCCGCGGCTCACCGACGCCGACGCTTCCGGCGCGCCGGACTGGGTCGAGACGACGCTCGATGTCTTCGACCAGGTCTGGACGAAGGAGATCGACGTTCTCGGCTACCGCCCTCCGGAGTCCGACCTGAACTCGCTCGACAACGGCGGGGACGAGCGGCTCGACGTGTACCTCGCCGACGTCGGCGCGGACGCGCTCTTCGGCTGGTGCACGAGCGACGACCCGGCGATTCTCAGCTCGCGGCGCGTGTCCGCGTTCTGCGTGATCGACGAGGACTACACGAACGACGCGTTCGGGCTTCCCCCGCTGCCGGCGCTCCAGGCGACCGCCGCGCACGAGTTCTTCCACGCCGTCCAGTTCGGCTACGACTGGTACGAGGATCTCTGGCTCGTCGAGGGCACGGCGGCCTGGATGGAGGACGAGGTCTTCGACGGGGTGAACGACAACCTCCGCTACCTGCGCAAGGACAGCCCCATCGTGCAGCCCGACGTTCCGCTCGACCTCGGGCGCAGCGGGCACGAGTACGGCGCCTGGATCTTCTGGCGTTACCTGTCGGAGCGGCTCGGCCCGGGCATCGTCAAGAGCGTCTGGAACCGCGCGGCGGAGCGCGAGTCGTCGAACCGGTACTCGCTCGCGGCGACGCGCAGCGCGCTCGCGAGCCGCGGACGCTCCTTCCGCAGGGTCTTCGCCGGATTCGGCGCCGCCAACGTGACGCCGGACGCCTCGTACGACGAGGGCCGCGCGTATCCCGACCGGAGCGGTCCCGCGCTCGGCCTGCATTCGAGTGTCGGTCCGCGCAGCCTCGTTGTGCGGCGGCTGTCCAACCGCTCAGTGGCCTTCAGGCCGGCCGGCGGAGGAACGTCGCTGCGGATCGACATCGACGTCTCGTCTGGCGACGGCGCGGCGGCGACCGCGATCGTCCGGCGAAAATCCGGGGCGGTCTCGAAGCACCGGATCCGGCTCGACGCCCAGGGCCGTGGCCACGCCGTTGTGTCGTTCACGTCCGGCGAGGTCCGGCGCGTCGACCTCGTCCTCACGAACGCCGACACGGACCTCCAGTGCTGGAAAGGCACGGCGGTCTCGTGCGGCGGGGTCGCTCGTGACGATCAGCTGCGTTTCACGTACTGGGCTCGAGTCGTCTAGTAGCCTCCGAGACCGTGCCCTTTGCGGACGTGTGGGAACGGTCCGAGCGCCTCGTTGCGCTCTACGAGGCTGAAGCCGCGCGCCTCGTTCCGGAGGGAACCGAGCTCTTCGACGCGCACGTCCACGTCGGCCAAGACATCGACGGGATGGTCGCGCCGCTCGACATCCTCCTCGCCAACTTCAAGCGGGCGAACATCAAGCGCGCCTTCGGCTTCTGCCTCGACGAACCTGACCGCGAGCCCGCCTTCCGGGCCGCGAACGACCGCACGCTCGCTGCCGCGGAGGCGAGCGACGGCGTCCTCATCCCGTTCGTCCGGCTCGACCTGTCCGCCGAGCCGGTCGCCGAGGCCACGCGCTGCCTCGACCTTGGGGCGCGCGGGATCAAGCTCCATCCGCGCGCGCAGGCGTTCCACCTGAACGACGAGCGACTCGCCGGGATCTTCGCGCTCGCGGCCGAACGCAGCGTGCCGATCCTCATCCACGGCGGACGCGGCCTGCCCCCGATCGCCGAGGAGCTCGAACGGCTCGTGACCGGGAATCCCGGAACGCAGCTGATCATCGCCCACGGCGGCATCGCCGACCTGGGCGCGCTGTCGGAGGCGTTCGCCGAGCACCCGGGCGTCTTCTACGACACGTCGGTGTGGAGCCCGGTGGATTTGCTCGACGTGTACCGGCGCTTCTCCCCCGAGCAGGCGCTCTTCGCGTCCGACTTCCCGTACGGGCAGCAGCCGACCGCGCTCATGATCGCGCTCAAGGTCGGCCTCGCCGTCGGCTTGAGTGACGAGCAGATGCGCGGGATCCTCGGCGGAACCGCCGCCACGATCGCCGACGGCGCGCCGCCGCCGGCCTTCTCCGCGCCGAGCGAGCACCGCGTGTTCGAGCAGCCGGTCACGTTCACGCGGATCATGGGCTACCTGACGATGGCGACCGTCCTCCTCTGGACGAGCCAGGAGGACAAGATCGGCGTGCTCGGTCTGGCCATGAACGCGTGCCGCGAACGCGACGGCTTCAAGGACGAGCGCGAGCGCATCGTCGAGCTCGTCGCATGCGCCCACGACCTGTGGCCGTTCGCGTTCGAGCCCGAGGACGAGGTCGAGCGGCTGCGCCTGCGCCGCGCGACCTTCCGCCTCATCCACCTCGCGCAGATCGAAACGGTCACCGCAGACGGCTAAGACCTGGGCGTGCCCGTGCCGATGACCGAGGCAGGGTGGAAAGCTCAGCCGCAGAAATCCGCAAGCCCATGGCGTCTGTCCTGCAAGCCGTCGCCCAGCCGGCGCTCGAGCCGTCGCCGCTCGGCGCTGCCCGCGCGCGCCGGCGCCTGACCGTCGAGGAGGCCGCCGCCCGGTCGGGCCTTGGCGCCGACGAGGTGCGCTCGCTCGAGGAAGGACGGATCTACCGCTTCCCCTCGGTCTCGGACGCGCTCGCCGCCACGCTCGTCTACGCCACCGCGCTCGGGATCTCGGAGCGCGAGGCGCGCAAGCTCGCCGGCCTGCGCGGCGGCCGCGGGTCGCGGTCGTACCGGCGCATCGGCGCCGCGGTTGCGCTCGTCGCCGCGGTCGCGCTTGCCGGCTGGTTCCTCGTTATTCCGCAGGCGCGCGAAACGGCCGCACCCTCCACGCCGGCCCCGGCCGAGGCGCAGACGAAGCTGCCGCCGCCGTGGGAGATCCGCGTGGACGTCCTGAACGGAACCGAGGTCGCAGGCGCCGCCACGAGCCTGTCGAACGAAATCGGCGGGCCGCTCGCGTACCGGCTCGGCACGGTCGGGAACGCCGACCGACTCGACTACGTCCAGACGCGGGTCTACTACCCGCCCGGAAGCGAGGCGATCGCCCAGCGCCTCGCCGATTCCCTGGGCCTCGAGATGACCGAGCTTCCCGAGCGGCAACGATCCGGACCGCCTGCTCGTCATCGTCGGAACCAGCTAGCCCGCGCCTCCTCCGAGGCGCCGGCCGCCCGGCGCCCTCGAACCCAAGTAACAGACTGTTACTAGCGCCTGGGGACGGCCAAACCGCGCAAGGGCACAGGGTTTCCGAGGGGTCCGACTTAGTTGCAGTCTGCAACTTGGGATAAAACGCGCGTCTTTCGTGACGGCTTGGTGCGCGTTTCGTGTGAGGGGCGGCGGGCGAGGCGGCGAGGGGGCGAGGCGACGGCGGCGAACCGCCGCGGGGCGGACGGCGGGCGGGCGAACAGGGACGAAGAGCGCTCGCCGGCGCCGGGCGGCCAAACGGCGTTACCGAGGGGCGCTAGTCCGCGAGCGGGGTCCGCAGGGCCGAGAGCTTCGCCTTCAGCTCCGGCGGCATGGTCTCGTCCCACGCGCTGCGGACGTAGCGCCGCAGCGACTCCTCGAAGGTGTAGCGCTTGCGGCAGTAGCTGCAGGAGTTCAGATGCGCCTCCGCCTCGTGAACCTCAGAGTCGGTCAGCTCGCGGTCGAGGAACGGCTGGAGCATCTCCTCGCACTTCTCGCAGGGATCCATCTCAGTTCTCCTCCGCTGCGGTGGTTGCCAGCTCTTGCTTCAGGATGCGCCTCCCGCGGTGGAGGCGGGACATGATCGTCCCGATCGGGACGTCGAGAATCTGCGCCGCGTCCGCGTAGCTGAAGTCGCCGATGTCGACCAGCACCACCGCATCACGGTAATTGTGCGGTACGGCCGCGAGGGCATCGACGATCGAGTCCTGGGAGAGGCGCTCGACAACCCGGTCTTCGTCGTCGTCGACGGCCGTCGCCGCGAGCCGGTTGTAGAGGTAGTAGTCGCCTTCCTCCATCGGTTGCATGTCGGGCGTGCGCTGCTTCCGGCGGCCGCGGTCGATGTTCAGGTTCGTGAGGATCCGGAAGATCCAGGCCCGGAGATTCGTACCCGGCGTGTAGGAACGCCAGCTACGGAACGCTCGCGCGTACGTCTCCTGCACCAAGTCTTCTGCCTCCTCCTTCGTCGACACGAGACGCCTGGCCACTCGATAGACCTGATCGGCCAGCTCGAGGGCTTCTTCCTCGAACCGAACGCGATCGCGCGCGTCCGCCGCGATCTTTCTTGCCTCCGCCTCCTGAGCCTCGCTCATACGGCGGCCGACACTAGCAACGAACGGGGCTAGGAGCCCCGGTATTCCGTGAGGACGCGGAAACCGGCCCCGTCCATGCGGGACACGATCTCCTCGCGGGTGACCCGGTCCTCGTCCCACTGGAGCGTCACGACGCCCATCAGGTTCGCGTTCGCGGCCTCGAGTCCGTCCATCCCCTCGAGCGCGGCGCCGAGCCGCATGACGCACCGCTCGCAGCGGATCCCGTTCACCTGGAGCGTCTCGGTTTGGAGCGTCACGGCTTCGATGCTAGCCGCTCGCACAAGGCCTGGAGCCCGTCGCGCCGACCGAGCTCGAGCTGCTCTGCGGCCTGGTCGAGCGCGACGAGGACCGACACGTCGACGCTGTGGTGCTCGCCGAGCTCAGCGACCAGATCGCGCGCGCTGACCAGCCGCTCTTCCTCCGGATGGATGAGGAGCGCCGTCGGCCCGAAGCGGAGCGCGGCCCAGCGGTTTTGCTCGTACACGCCACGGTCGGCCGGCGGGCCCGGCTCCGCGGCCGCGACGAGCGCCTGCGCGACCGCGGCGAAGCCGGCCGACGCCTCGAAGTGCGCGGGCTGGTCCGGCATGCGGATCTCGAGCGTCCCGAAGCCGGGATGCGGGCGCACGTCCCACCACAGGCGCCCGTACGAGTCGGCGAGGCCGAGGTCGACGAGCCGCTCGACGAACCGCTCCCAGTCGGCGTACGTCGCGAACACCGGCGGCGCCCCGGCGCGCGGAAGCAGCGTGAGGAGCTCCGCGCGGGTGGACGCGAGCCCGGTCTCGCGCCCCTCGAACCACGGCGAGTTCGCGGACACGGCCAGAAGTGCCGGAAGCCAGGGGAGGACGAACTCGAGCGCCGTCATGCACGCCTCCGGGCTCTCGACGCCGACGTGGACGTGCAGGCCGCAGCACACCTGGCGCTCCGCCGTCGAGCCGGCGTACTCGGCGAACGCGAGGTAGCCCGGCTCGGGCGTGACCTCCTGCTCGGCGGCGAGCGCCGTGGGCCACGTCGAGGTGGCCACGACAACCAGTCCCGCTTCGGCGGCCCGCTCCCGTGCTTCGACGCGCAGCTCCGCCAGCTCGGCCGCGACCTCGGCGGGCGAGTCGCAGATACCGGTGTTCAGCTCGACAACCGCCCGGTGGAGCTCGGACTTCAGCCGCGTCCCGTCGAACAGCGCGTCGGGCGCCGCTACGAGCCCGAGCGTCGCCGGATCGACGACGAAGAGCTCCTCCTCGACCCCGAGCGTGAGCGGTTTGCGCGCACCGAACGCATGCGGAATCACGGCCGCAGTCTGCCAGCCGGGTCCCCCCGGATCTCCGGGCCGTCCTTGGCGACGACCCGGAGACCCCACCTTGGGGGAGAGGAACGTGTTAGCGCTGCGCCGAGGTCGGCTGCGCGGCGAGCGTGACCTTGACGGTCTTCGTCTCGGGGCCGCGATGGATCTCGAGCTTCGAGCGTGTCGCCCGGCTTCAGCGTTCCGATCAGCGAGCGAAGCTGGTCCGAGGACTCCACCGGCTGGCCGTCGGCAAGCGTCACGACGTCGCCGCCGAGCACGTAGGACTCGCCGTCCACGACGACGTTTTGGCTGCCGCCCAGGAGCCCGGCCTTCTCGGCGGGGCTTCCCGGGACGACGCGCGCGATGATCGCGCCAGACGAGGGCAGGTCGGCGAGGCTCGCGATCTGCTCCGTGACGTCCTGCATCTCGACGCCGAGGTAGGCGTGCGCGACGCGGCCGTTCTTCAGCAGGTCGTCCACGACCGCCATGACCGTGTTGATCGGGATGGCGAAGCCGATGCCGACGTTGCCCTCGCCGCCCGTGCCGTCGGTGGCGATCTGCGTGTTGACGCCGATCACGTCGCCCTTGGCATTGAGGAGCGGGCCGCCCGAGTTGCCCTTGTTGATGGCGGCGTCCGTCTGGATGACCTTGTCGATCGGATAGTTGGTCGGCGAGGTGATCTGGCGCTGCAGCGCGCTCACGATCCCGGCCGTGACGGTGCGGTCGAGCCCGAACGGGTTGCCGATCGCGACGACCTCGTCACCGACGTGGACGACGGCGGAGTTCCCGATCGAGCTGGGCGAGAGCGCCCGCCGGTGCGCGTCGATCTTGAGCAGCGCGAGGTCGGTCTGCGGATCGACCCCGACGACGGTCGCCTTGATCCGGTCCTCGTGGGAGAAGTTGACGAACACCTCCGCGGCGCCCTCGATCACGTGGTAGTTCGTGACGATGTGGCCGTCCTTGTCGATCACGAAGCCGGAGCCGAGCGCCTCGCCGCGCTCCTCCCCGAAAAAGGTCTGCGTGACGACGCTCGACGTCACCTGGACGACGGCCGGCGCGGCGCGATCGTAGATCTGGCCGACGGACATCGCTTGGCCGTCCCCCGGGGTTTGCAAGGCAGCCGGGGCGGTGGGAGCGGCCGCTTCGCGGATCACCGTGGTCTGACCGCCTACCCCCCAGACGGACGAGAACACTGCGATCGCGACACCCCCGCCGACCAATCCGGCACCGAACAACGCAAGTAGAGGCACCAATTTCGTGCGCACGTGCTGGTTATAGCCCCGTGGGTTTGAACCGTCCGTTGAGACCGGTTAGGGGACGGTTAAGCGGTGTCGTCCGACACGAGGTGGGGCCGAGCGCGTACAAATGAGGGAAGAGACGACGACGAAGGGAGAACAGATGACCCAGGCCGGAGCCGGTTCAGGATGGCGCGACAAGGCCCGGGAGACGCTCATCTCCTCGTCCACCGTGGCCGGCACGGAGATCTTCGCCCTCCCGGCGCTCCAGTCGAAGTTCGACATCTTCCGGCTTCCGTACACGCTGCGCGTGCTGCTCGAGAACGTGCTTCGGCATGGAAGCGACGCCGACGTCGAGGCGATCGCGACCTGGGATCCGAAGGCCGAGCCGTCGCGCGAGATCTCCTTTCGGCCCGGGCGCGTCCTCCTGCAGGACTTCACGGGCGTCCCAGCGATCGTCGATCTCGCGGCGATGCGCGACGCGATGCTCGACCGCGGCGGGAACCCGTCCAAGGTCAACCCGCTCATCCCCGCCGAGCTCATCATCGACCACTCCGTCCAGGTGGACGAGTTCGCGACGCGGCTCGCGATCCGCACGAACGTCGACCGCGACTACGAGCGAAACGGCGAGCGCTACGCCTTTCTGCGCTGGGGCCAGGGCGCCTTCGACAACTTCCAGGTCGCGCCGCCGAACACCGGCATCTGCCACCAGGTGAACCTCGAGTACCTCGCGCGCGTCGTCGAGGTGCGCGACGGGATCGCCTTCCCCGACACGCTCGTCGGCACCGACTCGCACACCACGATGGTGAACGGGCTCGGCGTGCTCGGCTGGGGCGTCGGCGGAATCGAGGCCGAGGCGGCGCTGCTCGGCGAGCCCATTTCGATGCTCGTCCCACAGGTGGTCGGCTTCCGGCTCACCGGTTCGCTCCGCGAGGGCGCGACCGCGACCGACCTCGTCCTCACGGTCACCGAGATCCTCCGCGCCACGGGTGTCGTGGGGAAATTCGTCGAGTACTTCGGGCCCGGCCTCGTCGGGCTCCCCGTGGCCGATCGCGCGACGATCGCGAACATGTCGCCCGAGTACGGCGCGACCTGCGGCTTCTTCCCGGTGGACGACGAAACGCTCGCCTACCTGACTATGACCGGCCGCCCGAAGGAGCAGGTCTACCTCGTGGAGGAGTACTGCCGCGACCAGGGGCTCTACCACGAGCCCACGATGACGCCGACGTACTCCCAGGTCGTCGAGCTCGACCTCGGCGACGTCGTGCCGAGCCTCGCGGGGCCGCGGCGCCCGCAGGACCGCGTGGCGCTCGAGCACACCCGCGACTCCTTCGTCGACGCGCTCCAGCAGTTCGGGATCCCGTACGCGAACGGGACGCACGACAAGGAGAGCGCCGACTCGTTCCCCGCGAGCGACCCGCCCGCCGACATCCAGCCCGGGAGCAAGGAGCACGTGGAGGAACCGGCCGCGGTGGCGGTGGCCGAGACGCACGCTCCGGTCTCGGTCGAGGTGACGCTCGACGACGGCCAGACGGTCTCGCTCGAGCACGGCGCGGTCGTCATCGCGGCGATCACGAGCTGCACGAACACCTCGAACCCGTCCGTGATGATCGCCGCCGGCCTCGTCGCCAAGAAGGCGGTCGAGCTGGGCCTCGAGCGCAAGCCGTGGGTGAAGTCGAGCCTCGCGCCGGGCTCCAGAGTCGTGACCGAGTACTACGAGCGCGCCGACCTCCAGCGCCACCTCGACACACTCGGCTTCCAGACGGTCGGCTACGGCTGCACGACCTGCATCGGGAACTCCGGGCCGCTGCCCGAGCCGATCTCCAAGGCCGTGCTCGACAACGATCTCGTCGTGGCCTCCGTCCTCTCGGGGAACCGGAACTTCGAGGCGCGCATCCATCCGGAGGTGAAGGCGAACTACCTCGCCTCACCGCCCCTGGTGGTCGCGTTCGCGCTCGCCGGCCGCATCGACATCGACCTGACCACCGAGCCGCTCGGGCAGGACCGCGACGGAAACGACGTCTACCTGCGCGACCTGTGGCCGAGCTCGGAGGAGATCAAGGAGGTCGTCGCCGACGCGGTGCAGCAGGCGATGTTCCGCCGCACGTACGCCGACGTCTACACCGGCGACGAGCGCTGGCGCGCGCTGCCGGTTCCCGAGGGCGAGCTGTACGACTGGCGCGACGACTCGACCTACGTGCGGCTGCCCCCGTACTTCTCCGAGGGCGAAGGTCCCGGCCGGATCGAAGGCGTCGAGGGCGCGCGCGTCCTCGTTCAGGTCGGCGACAGCGTCACCACCGACCACATCTCCCCGGCGGGCGCGATCAAGCCGGACAGCCCGGCGGGCAAGTACCTGACGGAGCACGGCGTCGAGCGGCGCGACTTCAACTCCTACGGGTCCCGGCGCGGAAACCACGAGGTGATGGTGCGCGGCACGTTCGCGAACGTCCGCCTGCGCAACCTGCTCGTCCCGGGCAGCGAGGGAACCTGGACCGTGCACCTCCCGAGCGGCGACGAGACGACCATCTACGAGGCCTCCGAGCGCTACCTGGCCGAAGGGACTCCGCTCGTCGTGATCGCCGGCAAGGAGTACGGCTCGGGTTCATCCCGCGACTGGGCCGCGAAGGGCCCGCGGCTCCTGGGCGTCAAGGTCGTAATCGCCGAAAGCTACGAGCGCATCCACCGCTCGAACCTCGTCGGGATGGGCATCCTGCCGCTCCAGTTCGCCGACGGCGAGAACCTCGAGTCGCTCGGCTTGACCGGCCGGGAGACCTTCGCCGTCCGCGACCTCGAGGACGGCGCGGCCCGCGAGGCGACCGTGGTCGCAACGGCCGACGACGGCGCCGAGGTCGAGTTCAAGGCGCGCGTCCGGCTCGACACGCCGCGTGAGCACGACTACCTGAAGGCCGGCGGGATTCTCCCGTTCGTCCTGCGCCGGCTCGCCGCCGAATAGCGCGCGGATAGGATTGTGGACATGAACTACGCGCTTACAGGCGAGCCCACTTCGGCCAACTTCGACCAGTTCGCAACCGAGCTGGCCGCGGCTCTGGAGGCCCAGGGGTTCGAGCGCTCCACCGGCGACGACGCGCTCGAGGCCGATCTCGTCCTCAACCTGATCGACCCGAACGACCCGAAGCCGTTCCGCCGCAGCGCACGTGGAACCTTCGTGGCGGCCATCCACGAGCAGGCGGAGATGCCGGACGACATCCTGAAGACGAACTACCCGCTGCTCGTCCGGGCCCTCGCGAACATCGTCATCTGTTACGTCCCGGGCGAGGGCGCCTGGTTCACGACGATGGAGCGCGGCCACTACGGCGTCGAGTCGACGAACGGCCAGCACGAGCTCGCGCTGGGCGTCGTCGAGCGGCTCACCCCGCTCGCGCTCTCGAAGCTCGTGATCGACAACGACTTCCTGACCGACCTCGAGCCCGAGCTTTGGGAAGGCGACGAGAACACGAGGGAGATCCAGGAGGCCGGCGTCCGCATGGGCGATCTGGACCTGCTCCCCGCGCCGTTCCCGATCGAGGAACTGCTGAACGAGCAGGATCTCCGGCACGTGAAGCGGCTGTACGGCATCGGCGGGCTCTCGTACGGGAACCTGTCGCAGCGCCTCGACGGGACGCGCTTCTGGATGAGCGCGAGCGGCGTCGACAAGACGAAGCTCGACATTCCCGGGCGCGACATCCTGCTCGTCTCCGGCTACGCGCCCGAGCGGCACACGATGATCATGAGCGTGCCGCCGAACGTCGAGCCGCGCCGCGTCTCGGTGGACGCGATCGAGCACTGGATGATCTACCAGGAGCACCCCGACGTCGGCGCGATCCTCCACGTCCATGCGTGGATGGAGGGCATCGTCGCGACCGACATCAACTACCCGTGCGGCACGGCCGAGCTGGCGACGAGCGTCGCCGAGCTACTCGCGGCCGAACCGGATCCGGCGCACGCCGTCATCGGCCTGCGAAACCACGGCATCACCGCGACGGGCGAGAGCCTGACGGAGATCCTGGATCGCATCGAGCCGAAGGTGCTGCGGCAGATCCCGATGTCCTAGGCAATCTCCGCAATTTGCGGTTGGGCTCCGGGGCACCCCAACCCACCACCCACTTTTCATCCTAATCCGGGAAAACGCGCGTGTCTGTCACGTTCCGCGCAGCTTTGTGACAAGTCTGCGCCTAGAGGTACTCGGCCGCGGTCTCGGCGATCGTCTCGTCGAGCGGGCGGTTCGTGTACCCAAGCTCGCGCTCGGCCTTGGCCTGGTCATAGAACCACCAGTTCGCACTGGAGCGCGCCTCGCCGCGGCGGATCGGCCACGGCATGAGCGTCGCGCCGGCGACCGCGACCCTGGGGCGGAGCCCGATCATCCGCCGCCGGACGCCGGTCACCTCGCCGATCCGCCGGAAGAAGTCCTCGTAGCTCAGGTTCCCGTCGCGGTTCGCGAGGGCGTACCGCTCGCCGGCGCGACCCCGCTCGGCCAGAGCCACGAGCCCCGCGGCGACGTCGTCCACGTGCACGAACGAGAGGCCGCCCGGGACATGGATCCGCAGCGTCCCCTGAAGGTAGCGCCAGACGACGAACGTCGAGCTCCGGTTCACGTCCCCGGCCCCGAGGATGAACGCCGGGTTGGCCACCACAACGTCCTTGCCCTCCGCTGCCGCGGCGAGCGCGATCAGCTCTCCTGCACGTTTGGTCGCCGAGTACGGCAGCGAATCCGGGAACACGGGGATCTCCTGCTCCTCCGTCGCGGGTCGATCGCGCGTGGGCGCTGGACCGATCGCCGAAACCGACGAAACGTGGACGAGCCGCGCGCCCTCCTCCAGCGCCCCGACCACGTGGCCCACCGACTCGACATTCAGCCGCCGCATGAGCGGAAGGTCGCGCTGCTCGTACGCGACGAGCCCGGCCGAGTGGATGACGAGCCCGCAGCCCTCGGCGGCGCGCCGAACATCCTCGGGCGCCAGCACGTCGCCGGTCACGACTCGCGCGCCGAGCTCCTCGACCGCCGCCGTGTCGGAACCGGCGCGAACGAGGGCCCGCACCTCGTCCCCGCGCGCGACCAGCAGCGGCACGAGCCGCCGGCCGATGAACCCGGTGGCGCCGGTGACGAGAACGGTCACGGCTTGCGCGTGAAGATGACGAGGACGCTCAGCGACTCATAGCCGGTGAAGCGGTGCTCCGCGCCGGCCTCCACGAAGATCGCCTCGCCGAGCCGGACGGGCACTTGCTTCCCCTCGACCTCGAGCGTTCCGGATCCGTCGAGCGGGATGTAGATCTCGTCGTCGGAGTGGGGCTGCTGGCGGTCCGCCTCGGGTGCGACCAGAACGTAGACGCCGATCTCGAGTCCAGGCGAGGAGTGCACGATCTCGTAGCCGCCCGAGTTCTCCGCGAGCCGACGACGCACCGTCTCGAAGTCGAAGGTATGCACCCGCCGAGCGTAACCGAGCGTACGATCGCGACGTGGAATCCGCGGAGGTCGTGATCGTGGGAGGCGGTGTCATGGGCGCGAGCGTCGCGTACCACCTGACCGAGCTCGGGATCACCGATGTCGTCCTGCTCGAACGCGAGACGCTCGCCTCGGGCTCCACGAGCAAGTCGGCCGGCGGCATCCGCGCGCAGTTCGCCGACGAGCTGAATATCCGCATCGCGCTGCGCTCGATCGACGAGTTCGCGGCATTTCGCGAGCGCCTCGACGCGGAGATCGAGTTCGAGCAGTCCGGCTACCTCTTCCTGCTGGACAACGCCGGCGATGTCGAGCGGTTCCGCGCGGCACTCGCCCTGCAGCACTCGCTCGGCGTGCCGTCCCGGGAGCTGACCGTGGCCGAGGCCGCCGCGATCGTCCCCCAACTCGAGACGACCGGCCTGGTCGCCGCCACGTTCTGTCCGCTCGACGGACGCGCGACACCCGAATCGGTCGTGTCCGGCTACGCGGCCGCGGCGGCGAGACGGGGCGTGCGGGTGCACCAGGGTGAGCCGGTCGAAGGGATCGCGGCGCAAGATGCGCGGATCACATCGGTGACGACCGGCAAGCGGACGATCGCCACGGACACGATCGTGTGCACCGCGGGCGTTTGGTCGCGCGAGGTCGGCGCGCTGGTCGGGCTCGACATTCCCGTGACGGGCGAGCCGCGCTGGATGTGGTACTCACCGGAGCGCGGCGACCTGCCGAGCCCGCTCCCGCTCACGATCGACTTCACGACCAGCTTTTACTTCCACGGCGAGGGCCCGGGCGTCGCGTTCGGAGGGCGCGAACAGACGCTGGACGAGCTCGCGCCTCACATCGAGGCGCGGCTGCCGTTGCTCGCCGAGCTGCCGATCCAGGCTTCGTGGTCGGGCTTCTACGAGGTGAGCCCCGACCACAACGCGATCGTCGGCGAGGCGGGCGAGCTGTCGCGCTTTCTCTACGCCACCGGCTTTTCGGGCCACGGCTTCCAGCAGGCGCCCGCGGTCGGGGAACACCTCGCCGAGCTCGTCGCCGGACGCGAGCCGACCCTGGACCTGTCGCCGTTCGCGCTCGACCGCTTCGCCCGTGGAGAGACGAGGCCGGAAGCGTTCGTCATCTGATGGCCCGCCTCGTCGTCATCTCGCGGCACGCCGAGTCGACGCTCAACGCCCAGCGACGGGTCAACGGCGACCCGTCCCGGCCGGTCGGTCTCACCGACCTCGGGAGGTTCGAGGCGATGGAACTCGGGGTGCAGATCGCGAGCATTCCGATCGACGTCTGCGTGCACACGCAATTCCCGCGGACGCGCGAGACGGCCGAGCTGGCGCTCGCCGGGCGTGAGGTTCCGTTCGTCACCGAGCCGCTCCTCGACGACATCAAGATCGGCGACCTCGACGGCGAGCCGCTCGAGAAGTACCGCGAGTGGAAGCACGGCCATCCCCGAAACGTCCCGTTTCCGGGCGGGGAGAGCCTGGACGACGCCGCGCTTCGCTTCGCCACCGGGTACGAGGCCGTGCTCGCGCTGGACGCGGAGATCGTCCTCGTGGTCACGCACGAGATCCCGCTGCGCTACGTCCTGAACGGCGCGGCCGGATCGAACGAGCTCGACGGGCCGGTGCACGAGCTGCGCAACGCGATGCCGTACCTCTTCAGCGAGCAGCGGCTCGCGACGGCCGTCGCGCGGATCCGCGAGCTAACGCCGCGCTAGCCCAGGGCTGGGGACGAACCGGCACACAATCGGCACGCTTCTGCGCCAAACACGCGCGCACTTCCGGGGTACCGTGAGCGGCGCAGCCGGGCCGTTCACTCCCCACCCTGGGTGGGTCCCCGCGCCCGAACCCACTACACTCGCGCGGCGAGATTGGGGAGCCGCCCGCCGGTGGCTGAGAGGGGGCTGGGAACGGGCCCCGACCCGTCGAACCTGATTCGGGTAATGCCGGCGAAGGGAGCTCGATGAGCACGGAAGGATCCTGGGGCGTCAGGCCCGTCCCGGAACGGCTGCGGACGCTCTCCGGGCTCGATCTCACGCTGCTTTGGTCAAACCTCGGCGTCAGCCTG
Organism: uncultured Thermoleophilia bacterium; assembly: GCA_963716435.1. GTDB lineage: Bacteria > Actinomycetota > Thermoleophilia > Gaiellales > Gaiellaceae > CAVRUF01. The sequence goes on along the minus strand of OY970312.1, from coordinate 692,952 downwards.
CTGGTGCTCGTCACCGCCGGTCTCCTCGTCGGGGCGATGTCGCTGCCGATGGCGCTGCTCGCGATCCTCCTCGGCTGCATCGCCGGCAACCTCATGCTCGGCCTGGCGGGAATGATCGGCGCCGACGGCCGCGTGCCGGCGATGGTGCTCATGCGCGCGCCGCTCGGCCGTCGCGGCTCCTACCTCGCAACCGGACTCAACATCGCGCAGTGCCTGGGCTGGGCGATGTTCGAGATCATCATCATCGCCGCGGCCGCGAGCGCTCTCTCCGACCGGCTGTTCGGCTTCGGCGGCACGACGCTTTGGACGCTCGTCACCGGCGCGGTCGCCCTCGCGCTTGCGCTCATGGGCCCCGTCGGCGTCGTGCGCCGCGTGATCCGCAAGTTCGCCGTGTGGCTCGTGCTCGCCTCGCTCATCTACCTCACCTGGTGGACGCTCCGAAACGCCGATCTCGGCGCGCTCTGGGACCAGCCCGGCGACGGCTCGCTGCCGTTCGTGATCGGCGTCGACATCGTGATCGCGATCACGGTCAGCTGGATCCCGCTCGCACCCGACTACACGCGCTTTGCACAGTCCCGGCGCGGCGCCTTCGTCGGAACCGGGCTCGGGTACTTCCTCGGCGGGATCTGGATGCTCGCGCTCGGCGCCGTGTTCGTGCTCAGCGAAGGCGTGTCGGATCCGACCGCGGTTCCCGCCGCCGTGGCCGCAACCGGAGCAGCGAGCGCTTTCGCACTGCTCGCGGTCACGATCGACGAGGCCGACGAGGCCTTCGCGAACGTCTACTCGACCGCGGTCTCGATTCAGAACGTCGCGGCGCACATCTCCCAACGGATGCTGGTCGTCGCGGTCTCGGTGCTCGCGACGGCGGGTGCGCTCGTCCTCGACGTCGGCAACTACCAGAGCTTCCTGCTCCTGCTCGGCTCGTTCTTCGTGCCGCTCTTCGGCGTCCTGCTCGCCGACTGGCTGCTCAACGGAGCGAGCTACGCGAACCACGACTTCTTTGCCGGCCCGGGCCTGCGCATCGGGCCGATCGCGGCGTGGCTCGCCGGGTTCGCGCTCTACCAGTGGCTCGCGCCGCTCGGCCCATCCTGGTGGGTCGACCTCGTCGAGCGGACGAACCCGCCCGCGGCGCACATCGGCTCGTCGCTCCCCAGCTTCGCGCTGGCGTTCGCGCTCGCCTTCGGACTGGGGCTACTGTCTCGCCGATGATTGCGCTCGCCCAGTGCGCGGACGCGCTCTACCTGATCGAGGTCGGCGCGGACGCAGACGAAGACGAGGTCGCCGGTCGCGAGCCGGGGGGCACGGTGGAGCGGCCACGGCCTGTCGAGCTCGCGCCGGACTGGATCTCGGCGCTGCTCGTGGACGTCGACGCACAGGGCCCCACGGTCGTCGTGGTCGTTAATCGCAAGCCGCCGCTTCTCGTCTCGCACGATGCGGGCTCAACGTGGACGGAGCTCGGCGGAGGCCTCCCGGCGGGAAAGGCAGTCGCCATCGGCGAGAACCCGGACGACATGCTCTACGGCGCCCGCAACCGGCTCTACGTCTCACGAAACGGCGGGATCTTCTGGCGCGCGCTCGGCATCGAGCTGCCCGAGATCCAGGACGTCGCCTGGGGATAGAGTCGCGCCATGCACCGCGACGAGCTCGACCCAGCGCTCACCCTCGTCGCCGAACGGGCGCGCGCCTACCTCGCGAGCCTGGATGACGCGCCCCTCCACAGCCAGACCTTCGAGGAGACCGCCTGGTCGTTCACCGGCGCAATCCCCGAGCACGGACACGGCGCGCTCGAAACGCTCGCGCGGCTGACCGGCCCGGCGCTCGACGGAACGGTCGCGTCGGCCGGGCCGCGGAACTTCCATTTCGTGACCGGCGGCGTGACGCCCGCAGCGCTCGGCGCCGACTGGCTCACGTCCCTGCTCGACCAGAACTCGTTCGCCTGGGTCGAGTCGCCGCTCGGCTCTCAACTGGAGCGGATCGCGCTCGCTTGGCTCCGCGACCTGTTCGGCCTCCCCGCCGAGTGGGGCGGCGTGCTCACGACGGGCGCGACGATGGCGAACTTCGTCGCGCTGGGCGCAGCGCGCCACTGGTGGGCGGGGCAGCACGGCGTGGACGTGAATGCCGACGGTCTCGCCGGGCTCCCGGCGGCGCCGATCATGACGAGCGGCTACATCCACGCGACCGCGCGCAAGGCGCTCGCAATGCTGGGGCTCGGCCGCGCCCGGCCTCAGATGTTCGAGAGAGATGCGGTCGGCCGGCTCGACATCAAGGCGCTCGAGGCAGCGCTGGCGAAGCTGGACGGCGCTCCCGCGATCCTGATCGGCAACGCGGGCGAGGTGAACGCGGGCGACTTCGATCCGCTGCCGGCGATGGCCGACCTTGCGGAGCGCTACGGCGCGTGGCTCCATGTGGACGGAGCGTTCGGGCTCTTCGCCGGCGCGAGCCCCCAGACCGCGCACCTGCTGGACGGTGTCGACCGCGCCAACTCGGTGATAGCCGACGGGCACAAGTGGCTGAACGTCCCGTACGACTGCGGGTTCGCGTTCGTGAAGGATCCAACGGCGCTGCCGGAGGTCTTCTCGGCGACGGCCGCGTACCTTCCGGATCCCGAGGAGGAGCGCCCGAACTTCGGCCAGCTCAGCCCGGAGAGCTCTCGGCGCGCCCGGTCGTTCGCGGTGTGGGCGACCCTCGACGCCTACGGTCGCGCCGGCTACCGCGAGCTCGTCGAGCGCAACCTGGCGCACGCCCAGCGGTGCGCCGAGCTCGTCGACCGCGCCCCGGACCTGGAGCGGCTCGCGGACGTTCCGCTGAACATCGTCTGCTTCCGCTACCGGCCCGGCGACGTTTCCGAGGACGCGCTCGACGACCTGAATCTGCGGCTCGGCGAGGCCGTGCTCGCGGACGGCCGCGTGTACACCGGGACGACGCGCTACGGCGGCGCTGTCGCGTTCCGCCCGGCGTTCGTCAACTGGCGGACGCGCGACGAGGACGTCGATCTGCTCGTCGCCACGATCCGCGAGCTCGGCGCCGCACTTCCGCGTTAGGGTGCGCGCATGCCCGGCTACGTGATCGCGAACGTCGACGTGCACGACCCCGACGGCTACCAGGCCTACGTCGATGCGGTGCCGGCGACGATCGAGGCGTTCGGCGGCCGCTACCTCGCGCGCGGAGGGCAGACCGAGACGCTCGAGGGCGACTGGAATCCGAACCGTCTCGTGATCGTCGAGTTCCCCACCTACGAGGACGCGAAGGCCTGGCACGCGTCGGCCGAGTACGCGCCCGTGCTGGCGATCCGCCAGGCTCACTCCACCGGCCAGATCGTCGTCACCGAGAGCCTGTAGAGCCCTCAGCCGCGCAGCCGCCGCTGTGGAGAACCCGGCACACTTTTGGCCCGGTTTCGTGTCCCACGCGTGCGGGTTTCCTCGATACCGTCTTAAGGGTGGGGTGGGGGGAGCCCAGTTACACGCGCGTCTAGCGTTTAAGCACCGTTAGAGCCGAAACTCGCCGCGGGCGACGATGACCGCCGAGCCGCCGACCAGGATCTTCTCGATCTTCTCCGCGGTGCCCTCGGCCCGGACGTAGAGCTTCGACGGCCGGCCCGCCTCGACTCCCTGCGTCAGCTCGAGCGTATCGCCGAACGACGTCCACCCGTAGCGCGCCAAGTGGTACGCGATGGGCCCGGCTGCCGACCCGGTCGCCGGATCCTCGGGAATCCCGTCGCCGGGCGCGAACATCCGCGTCTTCCAGGTCGTCCCCGAGCCGGCGAAGCAGTTGACCCCGATCACGCCGCTCAGCCGGGCGAGCGCGCTCATGTCGGGATCGAGCCGCGCGACCGCGTCCGGGGACGCGAGCGTTACGAGCACGTGCCGGATCCCGAGGTCGTACAGCTCGATCGGGAAGCTCCGAGCGTTCAACGCCAAGCGCGGCGAGCAGCGCCTCCTCCTGCGGGAACGACTCGATCTCGGGCAGCGGCTGGCTCATCCACCCGAACGTGATCCGCGAGCCCTCGCGTTCTAGCGTGACCGGCACGATGCCCTTCCCCGTCTCCAGGTTGATCACCTCGAGCTGGAGCGGCCCGCCGAGGACGAACGCCGAGCCGAGCGTCGGATGCCCCGCGAACTTCGTCTCGGCGGTCGGCGTGAAGATCCGGATCTTCGCGTGCCCGCCCTCCTCGGCCGGATACACGAAGACCGTCTCCGAGAATTTGGTCTCGAACGCGAGCCGCTGGAGCGTCTCCTCGGGAATCTCGCGCGCGTCGGTGAAGACGGCGAGCTGGTTCCCCTCGAGCGGCCGGTCGGTGAAGACGTCGGCGATGACGTAACGGAAGGTCGGCATCGCCCGGAGCTTCTCAAAATACGATGGGTCCGTGCGGATCGATCCCGACGCCTACGGCGAGTTGCTTCTCGCCGCCTACGAGGGCCGCGCCGCGCACGAGGTGATGGAGCGCGACGACGGCCTGCTCTACGTCGGCGACCCGTCCGACTACTTCGCGCCGTTCCGCCGCTGGCCCGCTGCCGAGCGGAAGGCGATGCGGTTCGTTCGCGGGCGCGCGCTCGACATCGGCGCCGGCGCCGGGCGTGTCGCTCTGCACCTCCAGGAACGCGGGCACGAGGTGGTCGCGATAGACACGTCGCCTCTTGCGCTCGACGTCTGCCGCCGCCGCGGCGTGAAGCAAACCGAGACGCGCTCGCTCGCCGACCTCGACGGGCTCGGGATCTTCGACACGCTGCTCATCCTCCGCAACAACCTGGGCCTGGCCGGAAGCGCCGCGCGCGGCCGCACCACCCTCCGCCGTCTCCTGGCGAGCACAACCGAGAACGCCCGCCTGATCACCGACAGCGTCGATCCCACGCGCCATCCGGACCCGGAGAACGGCCGGCGCTTCCGCGTCCGCTTCGAGGATCGCGCGACGCCGTGGTTTCGCTACCTGATGCTCACGCCCACCGAGCTCGAGGCCCAGGCCGCCGGCACCGGTTGGCACGTCACGCGCTTCATCACGGACGAGACGCCGCGCTACGTCGCGGTCCTCGAACGGGACCTGCCCTAGCCGGACGCGACCCGGTCGGCCTCGGTGATCGGGTCGGCCGCGAGCGGCTCGGCGCCGGCCGCCTCGGCCAGCTCAGGCGTCGCCCCGAGGCCGCCCAGGGCGAGACGAGTCCTGGAGGAAAGCCGAAGCAGCGCCGCCAGCGCCTCAGGGTCAAGCGATTCTGCCGACGTAATCCCGATCACGACGATGCCGGGCTCGAGCTCGGCGACCGCCTCCGTCAGCGTGTCGATCGGCGTGTCGGTGCCGAGGTAGGTGATCCGGAAGCCCCGCGCGCGCAGGGCCAAGCCGAAGATGATCACGGCGAGATCGTGCTGCTCCCCGGGAGCGCAGGCGAGCAGCGCGCGCTCGCCGGTTCCCTGGCCCCAGCCGCGTGCGAGCCCAAGCAAGCGGCCCCGCAAGATGTTGCTCGCGAAGTGCTCCTGGGCAACGCTCGCCTCGCCCCGCTCCCAGCGCTCGCCGAGCTCGTGCAGGTATGCGAGGACGATGCGGAGCACCGTGTCCAGGCTGAGCGCCGCAAGCATCCGGTCGAGCGCACGGTTTGCCCAGGCGTCGTCGTACGCGTCGAGCGCCCTCCGCAGCTCACGGGCGTCCGCGTCGGCGTCGCCCGCGTCCGCGCGCACCGCCACGGGCTCGGGACCGGTCGCCAGGACAAGACGGGCGGCCTCGGCCGCGGAGTAGCCACTGTCGAGATTCACCCGCATGGCGCGAACGCGCCGTTCGTCGTCCGGCGAGTAGAGGCGAAAGCCGCCGGGCGAGCGTGAAGGCTCGAGCAGCGAGTACCGGGTCTCCCAGGCTCGCAGGAGCTCGGGGGCGACGCCGACGCGCCGGCTCAACTCTCCGATTCGTAGCAGTCCATCCGGCGTGTCCACAGGCAGAGTGTACAGAACCTCCACACACTCTTGACAGAGTTCCCAGAACTCGCTACGTTACTTGGACAGAACCTCTACAGAAGGGAGCCGTCATGAAGTACTTCGACATTCTCGCCGCGGTGTTGCTGGTCGTCGGCGGCCTGAACTGGGGCCTCGTCGCCGTCGCCGATTTCGACCTCGTCGCCTGGACAGTCGGTCTCGAGTTCGGCGAGACGAACGCAGTGAGCCGGGTCGTGTACGGACTCGTCGGACTGTCGGCCGTCTACCAGATCGCCCAGCAGGCCGCAATTCGCCGCCGCTGGACCTCCGAGCCCCACGCAAGCGCGGCGTAGGCACTCAGGGGCCGGCCGAGCGCACCGCGCGGCCGGCCCCGCCCGCATGCCGACGATTCACACCAACGCGTCACTCGCCTCCGACGGCGGCGTGACCACCGAGCAGCGCGTCCGGCTGACGCATCAGGCCGTTCCGTGGAGCGACGAGGGCGCCCGCGCGCTCGCGTGCACGTACTGGCGCGAAGTCACGCACATCACCCGCGGCCTCGTCCGCGTGCACGAACGCGGCGGCACCATCGAGCTTCGGCTCCTCGGGGGCCCGGCCCTGCTTCGCTTCGACCGGCCGCAGTTGCAGGTTCGACCGGCCTTCGTCTCGTGCAGCTACCCGATTGCCGGCGGTCTGCTCGCGCACGTTCGCGGCGGCGCGCTGACGCTCTCCCAGTCCGGAAGAGACGAGCCCGAGGTCCGCACCACCGTGTCCGGTTTCCACCCGAGTTTGGCAGCCCGGCCGGGTTTCCCCGCCTGGACAGGAGTGCTCTACGCCCGCGGGCAGGCGCGCATCCACGATGCGGTCGGCCGGCGGTTCCTCGCAGGCCTGATCGGTGCGAGGACGCAATGAGGGTTGCCGTTCTCGGAGCGACCGGAACGATCGGGAGCGCTCTAGTCCCCGTCCTGGCGAACGAGCACGACGTGGTCGCGATCGCCCGTCATCTGCCCGAGCAGCAGACGACCGGCATCGAGTGGCGCGCGGCCGACGTGACCGACGAGACGAGCATGCGCGCCGCGCTTGCCGGCGTGGACGTCGCCTACCACCTCGTCCACTCGCTCGGCACGAAGGACTTCGAACAGCGCGACCGGAGCGCCGCCGACGCGGTTGCCGCCGCAGCTGGGGCCGGCGGCGCCACGCAGATCGTGTACCTCGGCGGGCTGGGCGACGACGCGCCGGATCTCTCGCCGCATCTGCGCAGCCGCGCGGAGACCGCCGTCCGGCTTGCCGCCGGCTCCGTGCCGGTGACCACGCTCGGCGCCGCGATGATCATCGGCCGGGACAGCGCCGCGTTCGAGACGATCCGCGCCCTCGTCGATCGGCTTCCGGGGATGATCTGCCCGCGCTGGGTCGGGGTCGAGACCCAGCCCGTCGCGCTCGACGACGTCGTCCGCTATCTCGCCGGCGTCGCCGGCCGGCCCGAGGCCTTCGGCCAAAGCTACGACGTAGGTGGCCCCGAGGTGATGACCTACCGGACGATGATCGAGCGCATCGCCCGGCTGCGCGACAAGCATCCGCTAATCATCGAAGTGCCCCTGCTGACGCCGCGCCTCTCCTCGCTTTGGTTGCACCTCGTCACGCCGGTGAACGCGAGCGTCGCGCGGCCGCTCGTCGAGGGCCTGCGCACCCGGACCGTCGCCCGGGAAACGCGCATCCGCGAGCTCGTCCCCTTCGAGCCGACGCCCTTCGACGCCGCAGCGCTTGCGGCGCTCGAACCCGGCTAGCGGTGCCGGTGGTGCTCGACGAGCCGCATGTGGCCGTGGTCGCGCTGGTCGATGGAGGCGAAATCGATTCCGGGGCCGCCGACGACGGTGTCGACCTCGCCGTCCTTCGCCCGGATCATGTCCCGCCCCGGGCCGCCGTACATGCGGTCACGGCCCGGGCCGCCGACGATCAGGTCACCACCGGCGTCGCCGAATATCTGATCGGCGCCGCCCCCTCCGCGCAGCACGTCGTTCCCTTCGCCGCCCAGGATCCGGTCGTTTCCGTATCCACCGACGACGAGGTCGTTGCCCGGACCTGCGTCCACGAAGTGGTTGGCGCCCGCGCCGATCTCAACGACGTCGTTGCCCGCTCCCGCGCGCACGATGTCCCGGCCGCCGCCGACGTGGATGTGATCGTCGCCGCCGAGCCCGCAGATCACATCGTCCGCCGCGGTGGCGTCGAGATCGTCGTCGCCTGACGTCCCGACGATCGTGCAGCCGGCGGCACCCGGGTCGGGTGGAGGTGGCGGCGGCGGCGGCGGCGGAGGTGGCGGAGGTGGCGGAGGTGGCGGAGGAGGCGGCGGCGGGATGACCGGCGGCGTCCACTCGCCGCCGAACGTCACGGCCAGATGCCGCTCGAAGTCCATGAAGTAGGTGCAGGTCGGCGCAGTGAACGTCTCACACAGATCGCCGACCATGGAAATGAAGAACGCCCCGTCGTCGGGGACGGCGCGGAACGTGATGGTGACCCCGAAGTCCGTGCGAACGATGCAGTCGTCCTCTACACCGGCAATGCACGTGGCAGTCTTCGGCGTGTCCTCCTCCCAGGTCGCGATAACCCGTCCGGAGCCAGGACCGGAAAACGAAACGTGGATGAAACACGGCGCGCCGCAACGATCCACACGCTCGGAATCCGCGCCCTGCGAGCCGGGAACAAGCGCCAAAACACCGACGCAAACGACCAGAGCGATGAGCGATGCTCGTCGAAGCCGCGCGGCTCGCCTCACGCCTTGGCTGCGATTCGTTTCGACCGTCACGAGCCGGCTCAGTCTAGCTCTGTCAATCACGCTTCACGCAGGCCGATAGGCTCGCGCGCGGTGGAACACGCGATCGAGGTGCACGGCCTGCGCAAGGCGTACGGCCCACGGGAGGTCCTGCACGGGCTCGACCTCGTCGTTCCCCAGGGCGAGGTGTTCGCGCTCCTCGGCCCGAACGGCGCCGGCAAGACGACGACGGTCGAGATCCTCGAGGGTTACCGCCGCCGGGACGATGGCGACGTCCGCGTGCTCGGCATCGACCCGGAGAAGGCCGACCGCTCCTACCGGGCGCGGATCGGGATCGTCCTCCAGTCGTCGGCGGTCTACCCGACGCTCGAGGTGCACGAGATCGTGGAGCTCTTCGCCGGCTACTACCCGGCGCCGCGCGAGCCGGACGGCGTGATCGAGCTCGTCGGCCTGACGGAGCGCCGCGACCAGCGCGTCCGCACGCTCTCCGGCGGCCAGCTGCGCCGGCTCGACCTGGCGCTCGCGCTCGTCGGCGACCCGGAGCTGATTTTCCTCGACGAGCCGACCACCGGCTTCGACCCGGCAGCGCGCCGGCACGCCTGGGAGACGATCCGCGGCCTGCGCGAGCTCGGCAAGACGATCCTTCTGACGACGCATTACCTGGAGGAGGCCCAGACGCTCGCCGACCGGCTCGCGATCCTCCGCGACGGCCGCATCGTGAGAGTCGGGACGCCGCGCGAGCTGCTCGCCGGGCCTGGCGTCGTTGAGATCCGCTATCGCCGCGGCGGCGAGGAGATCGTCGTCGAGACGTCCGAGCCGACGCGCGTCCTCGCCGAGCTGACCGCCGAGGCGCTCGCCCGCGGCGAGGAGCTCGAAGGCCTCGAAGTCCACCGCCGCTCGCTCGAGGACGTGTACCTGGAGCTGACCGAGTGATGCGGCTCTTCGCGCGGGAACTTCGCAACCAGCAGCGGCTCTACTGGCGCAGCCGCGAGGCCGCGTTCTTCACGTTCCTCCTGCCGATCATCTTCCTCGTCCTGCTCGGCTCGGTGTACGGGGACGACGACATCGACGGCATCTCGGGCTCGACGTACCTGCTCGCCGGCCTGATCGGCTACGGCCTCGTCGCGACCGCGTTCGCCGGGCTCGCGATCACGCTCGTCCTGCGCCGCGAGTCCGGCGTGCTCAAGCGCGTGCGCGGAACGCCGTTGCCGACGCCCACCTATCTCGCTGCGGTGATCGGCTCCACGCTCATCGTGCTCACGATCCTCGTCGTCGCGCAGATCCTCGTCGGCGTCTACCTCCTGGACACCACCTGGCCCGAGGCGCCGTTCCAGCTGGCGGTCGTGCTGCTCGTCGGGGCCGGCGTTTTCGCGGCGCTCGGCCTCGCGCTGACCGGGCTCGTCCGCAGCTCGGAAGGAGCCTCGGCGGTCGTGAACGCGATCTACCTGCCGCTCGTCTTCATCTCGGGCGTCTTCTTCAGCGTGGATGCGTTACCGGCGTTCCTCCAGGCGATCGCCGAGATCTCGCCGCTCACGTATCTGCTGCGCCTCGTGCGCGACCTCTACATCGAGGGCGGCACATTCGGAGACGCGGCCGCCGACCTCGCCGTGCTCGTGGCCTGGGGCGTGGTCGGCGTCGTCGTCGCGCTGCGGATCTTCCGCTGGGAGCCTCGGGAGACCTAGGGGCAGTCCTGCTTGTAATCGGCGACGTCGCCGTTGCACGTGTCGGTGCCGAGTCCGCCGTACAGCTCGTCGTAGCCGCCGTCGATTCCGGCGAGGATGTCGTTGTCGGCCTCTCCGAAGAGGTAGTCGTGTCCGTCGTCGCCCGTCAGCGTGTCGGCACCGTCGCCGCCGTAGAGCCGGTCCTGGCCGCTGCCGCCTGACGCGTTGTCGATGCCGACCCCGCCGTAGAAGCGGTTGTCCAGCGCATTCCCGACGAAGACGTCGTTGTTCGAGCCGCCGTAGATCGTCTCGAAGTCGCCGGCGATGTTGTCGAACTCGCCGGCCGCGCCGTCGTTCGCAACCGTGTCGAGCCTGAGCTGGAGCGGAGCCGAACGCTGTCCGTAGTTGAGGTAGTCGTACCCTGTGCCGCCGATCAGGAGATCACTGCCGGTCGCCACCGAGCCCTCCTGGATGTTGTCGTCGCCGGCTCCTCCCTTGACGGTGTCGTTTCCTTCGTCGCCGTAGAGATTGTCCTCGCCCGCCCCGCCGTCGATGGAGTCGTTGCCCTCGCTCCCGCTGATCCCGTCGTCTCCGGTGCCGCCGCTCAGCGTGTCGTTCCCCGAGGTCACGCCGTAGCCGCCGTTGATGCTGTCGTCGCCCGCACCGCCGACGACGACGTCGTTGCCGGGTCCGGCGTCGAACGAATTGTCGGCCGAGCTGCCGACGAGCCGGTCGTTCCCGCTGCCGGACGTGAACGACTCGATGTCCGTGTGGATGTTGTCCTTCTCGCCGCTCTGTCCGTCGTTGGCGCGGTTGTCCAGCGATACCTTCAGGTTGGCGGTGCGCTGGTAGTAGTAGGCGTAGTCGGTTCCCGACCCGCCGTGCATGTCGTCGGATCCGTCAAGCCCGGGCTCTCCGTAGAGTTGGTCGACGCCTACGCCGCCGTTCACCCGGTCGTTGCCGAGCCCTGGCGTGATCTGGTCGGGTCCGTCGCCGCCGTCCATGGTGTCTCGTCCTGCCTCTCCGAGCATCACGTCAGAGCCGCCGCCGCCGCTCATCCGGTCGTTTCCGGTCCCGCCGTGCATCACGTCCATGCTGGATCCACCGGTGAGCGTGTCGTGGCCCGCATCCCCGTTGATGATGAGCGGGCCGCCGAACTTGCCCCCCGTTCCGAAGGCGCCGGCCCCAGAGACCGTGTCGGCGCCGCCGCCACCGGCGAGATCCCACTTGTCCACGCCCGTCGTGAGGAGGTCGGCGTCTCCGTCGGCGTTCAGGTTCATGCCGCCCGTGCCGAGCCGGAAGGTCTCCGCCTGCGCTCCGCCTCGGATGAGCACGCTGTCGGTGCCGCCGCCCAGGTTCACGTGGAACTCGATCTCGGAGGTGCCTCTCGACTCCTTGGTCTTCCCGGGTGCGAACGCCCCCCCGCCGAACTGGAGCACCAACGTCTGCTCCGCCGCGTCGGAGGTCACGAAGACGGCGTTCGTGTTCTTCACCGTCGCGCTTCCACACTGGACGCCGTTCACCATGATCTTGAGGCCGGAACGATTGATGATCACGAGGTCGCCCGGCGCGCTCATCGCGAGGTTCACGCGGGCCTGGGCGCTCACGTACGCGCATGTGAACGCCGCCTGCGCCGGGGCGGCCACGAGCAGGGCCGTAAGGACGAACGCAGCGCCGAGCGCCGACTTGCGAAGCATGAGGTGACCTCCAGGGGAAACGGCGGGACTTTCGCATCGTCCCACCGGACACCCCACCGCACAATGGCTCCCACAAGAAGCTTTAGGTTTCGGCGGATCCGGCGACCAGATCCGCGTATTCCGGGTGGCGCGCGACGTAGGCGCGGACGAAGGGACACAGCGGCACGACCTGGAGCCCACGAACGCGGATGTCGTCGAGCGCACCCTTGACGAGCGCCGAGCCGAGCCCCTGTCCCTCGAAGGCGGGATCGACCTCGGTGTGGTAGAGGACGATCTTCCCGTCCTTCAGTCCGGACGCGATCAGCCCGGCCTCGACTCCGTCGACGGTGAGCACGTACTTGAGCCCGTCGTCGCTCCGCGTGATCCGCCTGTCGGCCACGCGGTCACGGTACCCGGGAAACCAGGCGCTACGCTGCGTTCGAGCCCCCGTAGCTCAGTGGATAGAGCAGTGGTTTCCTAAACCGCGTGCGCAAGTTCGATTCTTGCCGGGGGCATCGACGTCCCGAAGTCTGGCCGCTGCGCGGCCTGAGAACTTCGGGCCGCGTAGACCGCTTCGGACAGCGTCGGCTAGCCGCGCCCGCCAGGTCGGTCGCGGCGGCGATTTCGGTTCGCGGCCTAGATCCAGCCTGAGCGGCGGCCCTGCTTTAGCAGGGTCAGCAGGCCCAGCACTGCGGCCGTCACGCTCAGGTACCACTTCAGCTTGGCGTATTCCATGGTGGGCTTCTATCGGCTGGAACGCGCGGCCGCAAGAGACTGAGGGCTAGCGTTCGCAGGCGAGCATCGCGCCCGAGCCCGAGCCCTGGCTGCACGTGTCCCGGCCGGAGCCGCCGTCGAACGTGTCGTTTCCTCCCGCGCCGAGCAGGCGGTCGGAGCCGCCCAGCCCGTAGAGGCGGTCGTCGCCCAAGAAGCCGCGGAGGCGGTTCGCCGCACTGCTCCCCCGCAGGACGTCGGCGCCGCGGCCGCCGTCCACGTCCTCGACGTCCTTCGCGACGTTGTCCCGCTCGCGTGCGGCGCCGTCGTTCGCGCGCCCGTCGAGCGACACGCGGACGGACACGAGGCGGTCCCGGTAGATCGCGCGGTCGATCCCGGTGCCTCCTCGGAGGACATCGCGACCAAGGCGGCCGTCGAGCACGTCCTTCCCGGCGCCGCCCGAGAGCACGTTGCGTCCATTCCCGCCGCGCAGAACGTCGGCGAACCCCGAGCCTTCGACGTTCTCGAGCGACGCGAGAGCATCGGTTCCGTCCCCGGTCGCCGAGCCGGCGAGGAGATCGACCTTCACGCCGTGCGGCGCGTCCGCGAAGGACACCGTGTCGGTTCCGTCCTGGCCGTCGAGTGCATCCTGGCCGCCGGCCGGGATCAGGAGGTCGTTCCCGCCGCCTCCGCGCAGGATGTTCGCGCCGTCGTTGCCGGTGAGCCGGTCGGCATACGACGCGCCGACAGCGCCTTCCACGGCGAGGAAGAGGTCGGTTTCCGCGCCCACACCTCCCGTGCCGGCCGCGAGATCGACCGTGACCGGCCCGGCCGCGCCCGCGTACGAGACGACGTCCACGCCGCCCGACCCGTTCGCGGTGTCGTTCCCGCCGCGGGGGAAGAGCAGGTCGTCGCCGAAGCCGCCCACAAGGAGGTTGTCGCTCTCGTTCCCCGTGAGCTGGTCGGAGTAGGACGATCCCACCGCGCCCTCGATCGCCGCGAGGCTGTCGTTTCCGTCGCCGAACGCGGAGCCGCCGACCAGCTCGACGACGACCGGGCCCGGCGCGCCCTGGTAGTCGACGGTGTCGAAACCGCCGGAGCCGTCGACCGAATCGTTGCCGCCGCCCGGGTGGATCAGATCGTCGCCGTCGCGGCCCACGAGCGTCTCCGCGGCGATGGATCCGTAGAGGAAGTCGGCGAAGTCGGACCCGTTGACGTTCTCGATCCCCGAGAGCGTGTCCGAGCCATCACCGGTCGCGGTACCGCTGACGAGGTTCACGGTCACACCGCCAGGCGCATCCCAGTAGCGGACGGTGTCGCTGCCGCTTTCGCCGAGCACGTCGTCGTTGCCGCCGCCCGGCTGGAGGATGTCGTTTCCCGAGCCCCCGGCCAGCCGGTTCGGCCCGTCGTCGCCGATCAGCACGTCCGCGAAGATCGAGCCCGTGGCGTTCTCGATCCCGGAGAGCGTGTCCGTGCCTTCCCCGGTGGCCGTGCCCGCTGCGAGGTCAACCGTCACGGGAACGCTCGACGCCGTGAAGCGCACCTCGTCGACCCCGGTCTCATCGATGACGGTGTCGTTTCCCGCGCCCGGGATGACGATGTCGGATCCGGCGCCGGTGCAGATCGTGTCGTCTCCGCCGCTGCCGGAGATCGTGTCGTCGCCGCCGAAGGCCGCGATCACATCGTTCCCCGCGGTGCCGCTGAGGACATTGGCCGCGTCGGTTCCCACGACCGTCGCCACGAGCCCGTTGCAGAGCACCTGCACCGTGGTCGCGACCGTGCGGCCGTTGTTGTCCGAGGTGAGATCGGGCGACGTGCTCGTCACGTACGCGCCGTTTGTGACCGCTCCCGCGATGGACGGGCGCACGACGATCGTGACCGTCGCCGAGGCGTCCTTGGCGAGCGAGCCGAGCGCGCAGGTGACGAGCGTCGTCGTCGGCGTGCATCCGGCGCCCTGGCTTGTGCTCGCCTGGATGAGCGTCGCGTTGAGCGGCAGCGTGTCGAAGACCTGCACGTTCGCGGCGGCCAGCGGGCCCGCGTTCGTGACCGTGAGCGTGTAGGTGAGATCGGCGCCGGCGACGATCGGGTCCGGGGAATCCGTCAGCGCCAACCCGACGTTCGCGTCGAGGCCGACCCGGATGGAGAAGTTGCGGGTCGTCCAGCGCGCGTGCGCCTCGTCCGGCGCGAGGAGGAGCTGGCTCGTCCCCCAGACGACGCTGGGATTCACCGGATCCGGGCCGAGGCCCGCGTACGCGCCCCACCGGCAGCGGGGCGGATCGGCCAGCGCGGTATCGGTGCAGCTCGCGTCGGCCGCGCTACCCGCGCTCGAGCCGAGGACGACCTCGCCCTCGATGGTGCTCGAGGCGTTCCCGTAGATCCCCGTCCTAGCCCGGATCTGCGGCGCCAGGGTCGCGCTGCCGACGGTGTACGTGATCGCCGCGTTCGTCCCGTTCGCCGCGGGCGAGACCGCGCCGTTGAAGACGGAATGCGCAGCATCGGAGATCGCCCCCTGCTCACGCAGCCCGGGAAGCGCCGGGAGGATCTCGTACCACCGAACCTGCGTGCGCCCGCTCACGCCGGCGACCGTGTGCTGGGTCCAGAAGGCCGGGCCGCCGGCGCTCGGGTCGGTTTCGAGCACCGCCTGCGTGAACCGCGCGTCGCCCGCGTCGAGCACGTTCGCCGTGCCCGGCTGTGGAACCGCCGCCGGAGTCGAGTACGAGGCGACGGCGACGTTCCCGAGCGGCGTCAGCGTCGGCGTCGCTGCGGGCCCGGCCGCCTTCCAGACCATGACCTGGCTCGCGTTCGGCGCCGGCCGGTCGGCGGCGACGAGATACGCGTCGGCCGTGCTCTCGGTCGTGTTGGCCGGCAGCGGAGCGAAGGCGATGTCGTCGTCGCTCGTCTTCAGCGGATCCGCGATGCTCCCGAAGAAGGCGACCGCGAGCTCGCCCGGCAACGGACAGTCCGTGACGCCGGCCGCGGGCTTTCCGATCGTCCAAACGCGCGCGGTTCGGAACTCGGCCGGCGAGCTTCCGTTCTTCGTGTAGACGTTCGTCCCAACGACGAGCAGCGGGTCGCTGTGGCCGAGCTTCGGGGTGTCGTCGAGCTGCTTCGTCGCGCCGAGCGCTCCGCCTTCCGTCGGCACGAGGTAGCGGCACCAGCCGCCCGCGAGGTCGGTCGGATCCGCCGTGGCCGACCAGCCGACCGCGAGGTAGTGGTCGCCGGTCCAGCGGTCGCCGACGACGTAGTCGGCCGCATACACCCAGCGTCCGCCCTGCTCGTCCCACTGGATCTGCGGATGGAAGGCGTCGTGCCCGGAGGCGGGCGCGGCGGGGTTGACGAAGTCGACGAGCTCCATCGTCCCGAGCGGGGCTAGCGCGGCGCGGCCATAGACGGCGACCTTCTCGTTCACCGCCTCGACGTAGTGGCTCGGCCCGATCGCGCCGGTCGCATCGGGCGGGACGCTCTCGGGGCTGCGGACGTTGTCCGCGTGGGAGAGGCCCGGCTCGTTCAGCAGGACATCGGTGAATCCCCCGGGCGCCGGATCGAGCGTGGCGAGCGCGCCCCGCAACTCCGGCATGGGGCCGATATTCCCGGACAGCGCGTTCACGCCCGAGGTGTTCTGCGGAGTGCCCGTCTGGACGAGTCGCGAGCGGATCTGCTGGGACGTCAGGAGCATCCCCCGCGCCTGCGCCGCGCTGGACAGGACGGCGGCAGCGCCCGCGATCTCGGCCCCGGTGGCCGACGTCCCGCCGAAGGTGCCGAGGTACCACTCGTTCGGCCCGGCTCCCGCGTACTTGTTTCCGTAGCCGGACGTGACGACGCACTCGCCCCACGCCTGGAGATTCACGCGCGTGCCGTGCGAGGAGTAGTCGAGGCGCGAGAGCGACGGGCGCGACCAGTTCGGCGAGCAGACGGGCCGCGCGCCCGAGCCGGTGATGATCGCGCCGGAGTCGGGCTTGCTGCTCGGGAACGGTGTGCCGTAGCCGGGGCCGTCGAGATTGACGTAGCCGTTTCCTCCGCTCTCGACCACGATGATTCCCTGCGCGACCGCAGCGACGATCGCGTCGTAGATGGACGGGATCCACTCCGGCGGGACGCAGCCGACCTGGTCGGATCCGCAGCCGCCGCTCGCGCCGGCCACCTGGCCCTCGATCAGGATCACGTCGCCGGCGACCAGGTTCTGCCGCGCCAGGATGAGCGCGTTCGCCGTGTCGACGCCGCCCCGCTCGAGGTTCGCCTGGTTGATCCGCTTGAGCGACGCGTCGGGCGCGATGCCGGTCACGCCGAAGGTGTTGTCATCGCCGGCGATCACGCCGAACACGGCCGTCCCGTGGTTGTCGTCCGAGAACGGATCCCACATCGTCCCGTTCTGGATGAACACGCCAGGCTTCGCGGCCTTGGTCAGGTCCTCGTGGTTCGGGTTCCAGTTGTATTCGATGTCGAGCACCGTGACGTTCGCGCCTCGCCCGCCCGGGACGGTGGCGGCGTAGACCGAGTCCATCCCGGTGGGCGCGGAGTTCCGGTAGCCCTGCTCGCTCACGAAGCTCGGCGTGGTGAGAGCCGCAGCCGGGGACGGGAGCGGCGCGGCGTATGCGATCTCGACCTCGCCGAGCGCGTTGAGCGCGGCGAGCGCATCCTCGGCATCCGCACCGTCGGCGAGCCGAACGCGGTAGTAGTCGTTCAGATCCGCGTCGAGCTCGTCCGCCGGGGCAACGAAGAGCCGCTCGATGGTGGCGCCGGGGAACCGTGCGAGGACGGTCTCGACTGCGCCGGCGCCGCGCGAAAGAGCCGTCGCTTCGGCCGCGAGCTTCACCTCGAGGAGCGTCCGCGAATACCCCGGGAGCACCGATCCGTCAGGGCCGAGCGAGGGAATCGCGAGCGGCGTCGCACCGCTCGAGCCGGCTCCGCTCTCCTCCGGCGCGAGCGCCGTGACCCACCCCGTCGGAGCGGCCGAGGAGGCCGGGCCCTTGGGCGCGGCAGACCCGACGGCGAGCGTGAGAACGGCGCCGACGACCGCACAAACCGCGAGCAGTCTCCGCTGAACGCGTCGCGCTCGGTCGATACGCCTGGCCTCGCGGGGCGTGCGCCGCACTGCCGACCTCCTCTGGGGTCCCCGGGGACCGGAAGGTACAAGGGGCATCGGCCGAGTTCAACGGGTCCCGCTCCAGCCGGCTATAGCGCCAGCGCGAGCCCTAGGGCCAAGACCGAGGCGGCCACGACGGCGGTACTCAGGACGGCCGCGACGAGGCCGGCGCGTCCCGTGCGGTGCTCGCCCATCACGGCCGGCGTGCGGCCGAGCGCGATGAGGAAGACGAGCAGCGGCAGGAGGAGCACGGCGTTCAGCGCCTGGGTGAAGAACAGCACGGGCACGAGCGGCACCGATGGGATCAACACAACGAGCGCGCCGGCGGCGAGCACGAAGGCGTAGGTGCCGTAGAACACAGGGGCCTCGCGCACCGGGTCGTCGAGCGCCGCCTCGTATCCGAAGGCCTCGCTCACCGAGTAGGCGGTCGAGAGCGGCAGGATCGCCGCGGCGAGGAGCCCTGCGCCGACGAGCCCGGCCGCGAAGAGCAGCGCGGCGGCGTCCCCGGCGAGCGGACGAAGCGCGCGGGCGGCGTCGGCCGCCGTGTCCACCGACTGCCCGGCCGGATGCAGCGTCTCGGCGCACGCGATCACGACGAAGGCGCCGATCACGCCGGTCATGACCGCGCCGGCGATCACGTCCACACGCTCCCACCTGAGATCGCCGGGCGTGAGGCGCTTGTCAACCGCGTACGACTGGATGAACGAGAGCCCCCAGGGCGCGAGCGTCGTCCCGATCGTCGCCGTCACGGCGAAGAGCGCGGCGGTCGTCATGTCCATGCGCGGAACGACCGCGCCCTGCGCGGCGGCGCCCCAGTCCGGCCCGGCGATGAGGCCCGCGCCGACGTAGGCGACGAGCACCGCGCTAAGCGCGAGCAGGACGTGCTCGATTCGGTGGAAGCGTCCGCGCAGGACGAGCAGCGCGACGCCGAGCGCCGCGAACGGCACGGCAGCGAGGCGGCTCAGCCCGAGGAGCTCCGCGCCCGCCGCGATCCCCGCGAACTCGGCCATCGTCGTCCCGACGTTCGCAATGACGAGGGCGACCAGCGCGAACGCCGCCCAGCGGACGCCGTACCGGTCGCGGATGAGGCCCATGAGCCCCTGGCCGGTCACGACGCCGATTCGCACGGCCAGCTCGTGGAAGACGACGAGGCTCACGGTCGCGATCGCGAGCACCCAGAGCAGCTCGTAGCCGTACTCGGCGCCGAGGATCGAGTACGTCGCGATCCCGGCGGGATCGTCGTCCGACAGGCCGGCCAGGAGGCCCGGGCCGAGCACGGCGGCGAACGCGATCCAGGATCTACGCACGGTCGCGCCGCAGGATCCGGTGGCGACGGAACTTGGTCTTGCCGGGGAGCCGCTCGGCGAGGAGCTCCTCGAGCACGTCGTCCACCGCGACCGCGCCGACGAGGCGGCCCTCGCCGTCGACGACCGGCAGGGCGAGGACGTCCTCGAGCGCGAAGCGGTCGACGATCTCGTCCAGCGGCGCATCCTGCGCGACAGCGGCGACCGGGATCGGGCTGACGCGGCCCGCAAGGAGCTCGAGCGGCGAGATGATCCCGGCCGGCCGGCCCTCGGCGTCGGTGACGAACACCGTCTGGAGGCTCTGAAGACGCGGTGGCCGTGCGAGGAGCTCTTGAGTGATCGTCGCCGCGTCCTCGCCGCTGCGGGCCACGCGGACGTCGGTCGTCATGAGCCCGGCCGCCGTCGCGGGCGCGAACGCCAGCAGCCTGCGCAGCTCGGAGGCGCGCTCAGGCGAAAGGGCCCGCAGCAGCGGCTCACGCGCATCGATGCCCAGGTTGCGGAGCACTGCGACCGCGTCGTCCTCCGGCATGCGCTCGACGAGCGGCCCCGCCTCGGCCGGGTCGAGGCGCACGAGGAGGTCGCTCCCCAGCTGGGGCCGGCCCAGGCCGAGCGCACGCGCCGCCGTCTCGGGCGTCGCGGCGCGCAGCACGACCGCACCGTGCTCGGGCGGAACGCGGGCGAGCACCTGCGCGAGCCCGGCGGCATCGAGGCCGGCGATGCGATCCGGACGGGACTCGAGCATGAGCTCGGGCGCGCGCCCTGAGACGAAGCGGAGCTGCGTCCAGTCCACCGTCTTCGCCGAAGCTCGGCGCACCAGCCGGCCGAGCCCGATGCGGTGGAGCACCGATTCGAGGCCGGTCTCGACCGCGACTACGCGGAGCGCGCCGTCGGGCCCGAGGTCGAGCTCGACGTCGCCGACGCGCGTGAGCCGCCGGCCGGCGAGGTCGACGATCTGCGTGTCGAGAACATCGTCGGCGAGCGCCAGCAAGCCCGGCCGCGCAGCCTCCGAACGCTCGGGCAGCGAGCACCGGAGCATGACGCCGGCGTCGTCGAAGGAGGCGACCAGGCCCCACGGCATCCGAATCGGCGGGCGGCGCCGGTCACGCACCTCGACGGCCACGACCGGCGGGCGGTCGTCGTCGATCGAGACGAGGAGATCGGTGACCCGCCCGACCTTGCTCCCGCCGGGATCGAGAACGGCCCCGCCGAGCGCGTCGGTCAACAACACCACGGACTCATGCTCGTTCCGTGCGGGCGGGGCCGCATCGGGGCTCGGCCTGGTCTCGGTCAGGGATTTCCCCGATACGCGCGAAGCACGGAGCCGGGCTGCGGACCCGCGTGCTCGTCCCGCCGGCGGACGAAGGCGCGGCGTAGCTCGTCCGTGCCCCACACGATCAGGGGGAACGGAAGGAGGAACGCGAGCTGCTCGGGCCCGAGCGGCGCGGTGCCGAACAGGTCCTGCAGCGCGGGAACGTACAGCAGCGCCGCGAGGAAGACGATCTCCGCGGCGATCCCGCCGAGGAGGTACGGGTTCGTTCCGAAGCCGACAGTCCGCAGTGACGCGCGCTCGGTGCGCGCCGCGACGGCGGTGCCGATCTGGCACGCGACGATCCCGGCGAAGGTCATCGTCGTCGCCTCGAGGTACGCGCCGTGCAGGGGCGAGCCGACCGACACGTCGTCCCCGGGGCTCCACCCGGCCCGGCCGAGAACGAAGAAGTAGCCGGCCATGACGAGCGCGGCCTCGACCAGGCCGAGGTACACCCAGGCGCGCACGAGAAGCCCGTTCCCGACGACGCTCTCGGAGCGCCTTCGCGGCGCCCGCTCCATGAGCCCAGGCTCGGCGGGCTCGCGGCCGAGGGCCAGCGCCGGAAGGATCTCGGTTCCCAGGTCGATCGCGAGGATCTGGAGCACCGTCAGCGGCAACGGGACCCGTCCGCCCGAGAGCGCGAAGACGAGGAACGGGACGATCTCGGGCGTCGCGTGGGCGAAGATGTAGAGGATGAACTTGCGGACGTTGTCGTAGACGCGGCGCCCGGCCTCGACCGCGGTGACGATCGAGGCGAAGTTGTCGTCGGTGAGGATCATCGTCGACGCCTCGCGCGCGACATCCGTCCCCGACTTCCCCATGGCGACGCCGATGTCGGCGCGCCGCAGCGCCGGCGCGTCGTTCACGCCGTCGCCGGTCATCGCGACCACGTGGCCCTCGGCTCGCAGCGCGTCCGCGATGCGCATCTTCGCCTCGGGTGAGGCCCGGGCGAAGACGATCTCCCGCTGATCGCGGAGGAGCTCGTCGAGCTCCGGCTCGCTCATTGCGTCGAGATCGGCTCCGGTGACGGCCTGCACTCCGTCGAGGCCGATTCCAACCCGTCGGGCCACCTCGACGGCCGTGGCGCCGTAGTCGCCGGTGATGACGACGACGCGGATGCCGGCGTCGTGGCAGCGCGCGACCGCTTCAGCCACCTCCGGCCGCGGAGGATCGAAGAGGACGACGAGCGCGAGGAAGGTCAGTGAGCGCTCTGCGGTCTCGCGATCGTCCGGCGCCTCGCCCGGAAGCAGGCGCTGGGCGACGGCGAGCACGCGCAGCCCGCGCCGGGCGTAGCGATCGACCGCTTCGAGAACCGCCGCGCGATCCTCGGGCTCTAGCGGACGCTGACCCGCGCCGGACACGACCGTGTCGCAACGCGCGAGGACAACCTCCGGCGCACCCTTGACGTTCAGCCGCAGGCGCTCGCCGTCCCAGGTGGCGGTCGACATGAGCCGCAGGGTCGGATCGAAGCCGTACAAGTGCCGACGAACAGGCTGGGGAAGGTCGGAGGCGACGGCGTGGGCCGCCTCGAGCATGCCGATCTCCGTCGCTTCGCCGTGGCTGACGCCCTCGGCGTCCGCGCTGACCGTGCTAGCGGCCACGATCGTCTCGGCGGTCGCGCGCGCGAGTTCCTCCGTGAGCTCACCGGTCGTCGTCCCGCGCTCGAAGTCGAGCTCGCCGCCCACAACCCAAATCGCGACCGGCTTCATCCGGTTCTCCGTCAGCGTCCCGGTCTTGTCGGTGCAGATCACAGTGGTCGAGCCGAGCGTCTCGACGGCCGAGAGCCGTTTGACCAGGGCGCCGCGACGCGCGAGCTGGCCCACGCCGACGGCAAGCGCGAGCGTGATCGTCGGCAGCAGCCCCTCGGGAACGTTCGCGACGATCAGGCCGATGGCGAACGTGAGCGCGTCCTCGAGCGGGAGCCCGGCGACCAGCCAGCCGAGAGGAAGGAACGCGAGACCAGCGGCGAGCGCGACGATCGCGATCAGCCAGGCGACGTGGCGCACCTGCGTTTCCAGCGGACTCGGTGTCGGTGCCACACGCTGCGAAAGGGCGGCGATCCGGCCGAGCTCCGTCTGCATCCCGGTGGCGTAGACGAGCGCGCGGGCCTCGCCGCTCACGCACGCCGTCCCGCTGAAGATCAGGTTCGGGGCCTCGAGGAGCGGCTGGCCGAGGTCGGCGTCGCCCGCGGCGCGAAGAACCGGCTGCGACTCGCCGGTGAGCGTCGAGATGTCCACCTCGACCGCGCCCTCGATCAGTCGCGCGTCCGCGGTGATGCCGTCGCCCTCCGCCAGGATGAGGATGTCGCCCGGGACGAGCTCCGCCGCGTCGATCTGCACCGGCGCTCCGTCGCGGAGCACGAAGGCATGTGGCGGCAGATAGCGGCGCAGCGCCTCGACCGCTCGCTCCGCGTGCCGCTCCTGCGCAAACGCGAAAACGGCGTTCAGGACGATCACGGCGACGATGGCGGCGCAGAGGGTCGGCGACCCGGCGACGATCGCGAGACCCGCTGCCGCCCACAGGAGGAGCGCCAGCGGGTGGGTCAGCTGCTTGGCGACCTCGGCCGGCCAGGTCGGACCGCCCCGGCGCTGCAGCTCGTTGCGCCCGGAGACAGCGAGGCGCCGTTCGACTTCGCGCTGCGACAGCCCGTCAGGGCCCGCCCGCAGGTCGCGGTAGAGAAGCTCGACCGGCACGCTCGGTCCGGCGGTCTCGGGCTGCGACGCCATCGGCCCATGGTTGTCCCGAGCGCTCCCGGGCCGCATCCGTGCGATCACCGAATTTTGTGCGGGCTTCCCACAGTGCCCGGGTCGAGGGCATGCTGTCGTCGTGACCCAGATTGCTCCGCTCGACGTCATCCTCCGCGACGGGTCGACCCTGCGCCTCCGCCCGCCCGCCGCCACGGAGGCCGACGCCGTTACGGCGCTCTTCACGCACCTCTCCCCGACGAGCTCGATGCGGCGTTTCCACGGCCAGGCCGGCCCCGCTCCCTGGCTCGTGAGGGCTGCACTCGACCCGAACTGGGACGACCGGGGCGCTCTCGTGGGCGCGTACTCGACGGACGACGGCGAGCGAATCGTCGCGCTCGCGACCTACGACCGCTTGCGGGATCCCGCCGCCGCCGAGGTCTCGTTCGTCGTCGCGGACGAGTTCCAGGGCCGGGGGATCGGAACGCGCCTGCTCGAGCAGCTCGCCGGGCTGGCCGCGGACGCCGGGATCGAACGCTTCGTCGCCTATGTCCTTGCAGGGAACACCCCCATGCTGCGGGTCTTCGCCGAGGCCGGATTCCGGGAGACCCAGCGCCGCGACGGCGACGAGATCAGAGTCGAGCTGCGCCTGGCGCAGACGCCCGCCTACTTCGAGCGCCGGGACGAGCGCGACCATGTAGCGATCGCCGAGTCCTTGCGGCCGTTCTTCGAGCCGTCGAGCGTCGCGGTCGCGGGCGCCTCGCCCAAGGAGGGCTCGATCGGCGGGGCGCTCTATCGCAACATTCGAGCGTCGGGCTTTCCGGGCGCGCTCTACGCCGTCAACCGTGGCGGCGCCGAGGTGGCCGGCGAGACGGGCTACGCGTCGTTCGCCGATCTGCCCGGGCCCGTCGACCTCGTCTTCGTCTGTGTCCCCGGTGCGGCCGTGCTCGACGTCGTCGAGTCGGCGCTTCGGTCCGGAACACGGGCGATCTGCGTGATCTCTGCCGGCTTCGCGGAGCTGGGCGCCGAGGGAGAGGCGCGTCAAGCCGAGCTGCTCGCGCTCGTCCGCGCCCGCGGAGCGCGCCTGCTGGGACCGAACTGCGTTGGCATCGCGCTGGCCGAGCCGCCGCTCAACGGCACGTTCGCCGCCACTCGGTTCCCGCCGGGGACGATCGGGTTCTGCTCGCAGAGCGGCGCGCTGGGCATCGCGCTTCTCGACCAGGCGGCCCGCCGGGGCCTGGGGTTCTCCGCTTTCGTCTCGGTCGGCAACAAGGCAGACATCTCGTCGAACGACCTCCTCGAGCATTGGGAGGACGACGCCCGCACCGACGTCGTGATCCTCTACCTCGAGTCCTTCGGGAACCCGCGGCGGTTCAGCCGGATCGCCCGTCGGGTCGCACGTCGCAAGCCGATCCTCGCGCTGAAAGGCGGCACCACCGGCGCCGGGCGGCGCGCGGCCGCGTCCCACACAGCGGCGCTCGCCGGCTCCGACGCGGCCGTCGAGGCGCTCTTCCACCAGGCCGGTGTCATCCGCGTGCCGACCCTCGAGGAGCTGGTCGACACGGCGGCCGTCCTCGCGTCCCAGCCGGCGCCGGCGGGGACCCGAGTCGCGCTCCTCACGAACGCGGGTGGGCTCGCGATCCTCTGTGCCGACGCCTGCGAGGCGACGGGTCTCGACGTTGCGGCCCCTTCGCCCGAGACGCAGGCCGCGCTGCGGGACGTGCTCGCGGCCGAAGCGAGCGTGGGTGGACCGGTGGACGTGCTTGGAAGCGGGACCGCCGAGCAGTACCGCCGGGCCCTCGGCCTCCTCCTCGCGGATCCCGGCGTGGACTCGGTCATCGTGCTCGCCGTCCCGACAGCCTCGCTTCCGGTGGCCGACCTCGAGCCGGTCATCGAAGGGGCCGCGGGGGCGAAGCCCGTCTTGGCGGTCGGGCTCGACCCCGAACCCGGAAGCCGGATCCCGCGCTTCGTCTATCCCGAGCCGGCTGCGCGGGCGCTCGCGCGCGCGGCGCAGCGGGCCGCGTGGCTCGAGCGGCCGCTCGGGACGATCGTCGAGCCGGCGGGAATCGACCGGATGCGAGCGGCCGCGGTCGTCGACACTGCGCTCGAGCGCAGTGAGGACGAATGGCTGACCCCCAGCGAGGTGCGCACGTTGCTCGAGGCGTACGGCATCCCGTTCGTCGCGGAGCGCGATGCCGCTTCCGCCGAGGAAGCCGTCGAAGCCGCGCACGAGCTGGGCTTCCCGGTCGTGGTGAAATCCGCCGTGCCGGGCGCGCACAAGACGGAAACCGGCGGCGTCGCGCTCGACCTCGCCGACGAGGCGGCCGTACGCGCCGCGGCGGAA
This sequence comes from uncultured Thermoleophilia bacterium, assembly GCA_963716435.1. Classification (GTDB taxonomy): domain Bacteria; phylum Actinomycetota; class Thermoleophilia; order Gaiellales; family Gaiellaceae; genus CAVRUF01. Next base: position 667,524 of record OY970312.1, on the reverse strand, counting down.
CGGATCGGCCCGCACGTCGTCGTCCAGGAGATGGCCGCCGGCGGGGCCGAGCTCCTGGCGGGCGTGGTCCAGGATCCGGTGTTCGGCCCTCTCGTCGCTTTGGGCCTCGGCGGCTCGCTCGCGGAGCTCATCGGCGACGCGTCGTTCGCGCTGGCGCCGCTCACCGACGTGGACGCCGAAGAGCTCGTCCGGTCAGGACGAGTGGGCAAGATCGTCCGCGGCTTCCGTGGCGCCCCGCCGTCGGACGCGGGCGCGCTCGCCGACCTAGTGAACCGGCTCGCCCATCTGGCCGACGCGGTCCCGCAGATCGCCGAGCTCGACCTGAATCCCGTGCTCGCGCTGCCCCGCGGCTGCCTGGCGCTCGATGCCAGGGCGCGGGTTCGGCGCGCCGATCCCGCGGCCCGGCCGCGGAAGACGTGGTAGCCCGGCGGTTCGGGCAACTACGCAGTCGATTCGTGGCTTCCCACCGATGACGCCGCCTCGGCCGGCCGCGACGATTGGGCTTCCAACGAGAAGGGAGGAGAGATGGCCGAGGCATCCAGAATCGTCGTCGGCTTCGACGGCTCGGAATCGGCACAGCGTGCGCTCGACTGGGCGACCGAGGAGGCGAAGCTACGCGACGCCGAGCTCGACATCGTGGCCGCCTGGGAAGTGACGAACACCGTGTACGCGTACGGCTACGCGCCGAATCTCGCCCCTTCGTTCGAGGAAGACGCGCGCAGCGAGGCCGAGAACCTGCTCGCCGAGCGCGCTGAGGAGGTCCGCAAGGCCGGCGTCGAGGTCAAGACGGAGGCGAGACGCGGCCAGGCGGCCGACACACTGGCCGAGGCTGCACAGGGCGCAGCCCTCCTCGTCGTCGGCTCACGCGGGCACGGCGGGTTCGGCGGGCTCCTGCTCGGCTCCGTGAGTGCGCAGCTCGCGCACCACGCTCCCTGCCCGCTGGTCATCGTTCGCTCATGAAGCGAGAAAGGAAGGAATCATGAAGACGATTGTGGTGGGATACGACGGCTCCGAGTCGGCGAAGCATGCACTCGAGCGCGCCGCGGAACTCGCAAACGGCGAGGCCAAGATCACGGTGGTGGGCGCCGTGCACACCATCGCCTCGAAGGTCGGTGTCACCTTCGACCCCGTCGAGCAAGAGGATCAGGCGCAGCATCTCGCAGAGGCGCAGGCACGCCTCTCGGAGCTCGGCATCGAGGCTCGGACGCTCGAAGGGAAGGGCGACCCCGCTGAGCTCATCGTGAAGCAGGCCGAATACGAAAACGCCGACCTGATCGTGGTCGGCTCGGAGAGGAAGAACCTCATCGAGCGCATCCTGTTCGGATCGGTCAGCTCGGGTGTGGTCGACCGCGCCAAGACCGACGTCCTGGTGGTCCACTAGTCATCCCGTCGAGACGTCGCGGCGGTCGAACGCGAACGGCGCGATCGCCGCGACGACCGCGGTGACGACAAGAAGCACCCCGAGGTGGCGGTAGTCGAGACCGGAGCGCAACGGATCGCCGGCCGCGTACCAGTAGTACGGCGAAATCTTCTGGAACGGCTCGAGCGAGCCCCAAAGCGGCGCGAGCGCGTTCACGAAGTACGAGAGCACCACGAGGGCCGACGCGACTCCAATTGCGCGGGACCGATGCCCGGAGGCGGCGCCCACGAGCAGTGCGACGCACCCGAAGAGCAGCGCGAGGAGCACCGCGGCAATCGTGGCCGCGCCCGCATTCCAAGCCGAGATCCCGAGGTCGACGATCGGCCCGCCGATGACGAGCGCGAGCCAGAGCACGAGGCCGAGGAGTACGAGCTCGACGACGAGCGCGACGAGCTTCTCGAGCACGACGCGGCGGCGCGAGACGGGGTTCGCGAGGAGCAGCTCGAGCGTCCCGCGCTCCTCCTCGCCGGCGATCGCCCGCGCGCCCACCCCGATCGCGGCGACGAGCAGGAGCAGCGGCACCATGAACGAGAACAGCTCGCTGCCGATATAGCCGGCGCCCGAGGTGTAGTCGAACTGCCCGCCGAACTCGAAGAACCCTTTGAGCGCCTCTGGGTAGTTCTGCACGAGGTCGTTGAGGCTCGGGTTGCCGCGGATCGACGGGAAGGCCGCGACCATGAACGCGACGAGGGTGGCAAGTCCGAGTCCCCACCACACGAGCCCGCGCAGCGAATCGCGAACCGTCTTCGCGGCGACGCTACCCCCCATCGGGAGCCTCCTTCCCGTACAGCGTGAGAAACACGTCCTCGAGGTCGGCCTCGCGGCTCTCCAGCCCGCGCACGTGAAACGCGGCGAGCGCCTTCACGAGCGCATCGGCCTCGCCCTCGACGACCAGGCGAACGGTCGCGTTTCGGCGCTCCACCTCGCGGACGCCCGCAATCGCCGCGAAGGCGTCGGGCGGCGGCGGCTCGGCGAACGTGACCTCGACATGGGTGGCGGCGCGCTCGCGCAGGGCCTCGACCGAATCGACGAGCACGAGCCTGCCTTCCCGCATCAGCGCGACTCGATCGGCCGCGTGCTGCACCTCGTGGAGGATGTGGGAGGAGAGGAACACCGAGGTTCCGCGCGCCGTCTGCTCGCGCACGAGCTCGTAGAAGCGCTGCTGCACCAGCGGATCGAGCCCGGAGGTCGGCTCGTCGAGAACGAGCAGCTCGGGCGAGTGCATGAACGCCTGGACGAGGCCGACCTTCTGCCGGTTCCCTTTCGAGAGGGCGCGAATGGGACGGTCGAGCTCGAGGTCGAACCGCTCGGCCACGTCGGGCGCGGCGCCGAGACCGTCGAGTCCACGCAGGCGCGCGAAGTAGCCGAAGAGCTCCCGCGCCGTCATGCGCTCGTACAGACGCAGGTCGCCGGGGAGGTACCCGACGCGCCGCCGGATCTCGACGCTCCCGCGCCGGGAGTCGAGGCCGAAGAGCTCCACCCGGCCGCTGGTCGGGCGGATCAGGTCGAGCATCAGCCGGATCGTGGTCGACTTCCCGGCGCCGTTCGGGCCGAGGAACCCGAACACTTCGCCGGCCTCGACCGAGAGGTCCAAACCTTCGATGCCGCGCGCGCTTCCGTAGCGCTTGGTCAAGCCCTGCGCGCGGATCACGGCCATGGGCCAACTCTACGGGTTGCGGAAAACCCGACACGAAGCCCAGCGGATCACCCGCAACCGGTTCGGTAATCCCTCCGATGGAATCGCACCCCGAGTCGATGAGGCTGCGCTCATCCACTGGAAGGAGCTTGGGAAATGACGAAGCGGAAGGTGTTCGAGATCGGCGGAATCGCCGCAGGAGTCGTGCTCATCTTGTTCGGGCTGGGCGCGCTGGCGCTGAGCGTGAACGGGCGAAGCGACGTCCGCTCGGCCATCAAGCAGGAGCAGATCGTCGGCACGCCCGACATGAACCCTGCTGACACCCAGGCGGCAGTCGACGAGGCGGGGCTCAACATCAGCGTCCCGACTTGCGACGTCGCCGGCGAGCCGATCACCACGGGAACCGAGGCGAAGTGCTTCGCCGACTACATGCGCGTTCACGCGCTCGAGGCAACGGGCGGCCAGACGTACTCCCAGATGGGCCGCTTCCTCGACGAGAACGGCGAGCCGACCTCGGACGCCGACGCGGCCGCGAAGACCGACGCCGGCCAGCCCGTCGAGAATCCGCTGCGGCAGCTCTGGGTGACCGAGACCGCGCTCGCGACGGCGCTCAGCACGAGCTACCTGGCTGAGAACATCACGATGTTCGGAATCGTGGTCGGCATCGCCCTCGTCCTCACCGGCATCGGGTTCCTCGTCCTCACGCTGGGCGGCGCGTTGCATGCCCGCGAGGCCGAGGCGGGCGAGACGGCCAAGGCCACGCCCGCACCTGCCTGATCGACGCACACCGCGGGGAGGCCCCTTTCGACCCTGGGGCCTCCCCGCACTAGAGCGCGACGAGGACGATCTCGAGCCCGGCCATCGCCGCGAACGCCACGGCGAACACGAAGGCGAGCGGGACCGGGGCGGCATTCAGACGCGCATCCGGGATGAGCTGCCTCACGACCATCCACGCCATCGCGCCGGCCGCGAAGCCGAGGCCCGGAGCGAGCAGCGGGCCGAACGACTCGACGAAGAGGAACGCGGGGACGGCCATGACCGGTTGCGGCAAGCTCGACACGATGCTCCACCCGGCCGCGGCGACGACGGTGGCGCCGCGGGGGACGAGCACGGCGCTGATCGCAATCCCCTCGGGGATGTTGTGCACGGCGATTGCGAGCGCGATCACGAGGCCGAGCGTCGCGCCGTCCGCGTAGGCGACGCCGACCCCGACGCCCTCGGCGAAGGAGTGGACGGTCATGACCGCAACGATCGTCACGGCCCGGGAAGCGTCGGCGCCGCGCAGCTCTCCGACTTGGAGGTCCCCATGCCGTCGGAGGAACCGCTGAAAGAGCGCGAGCGCCGCGATGCCGACGAGCGCGCCCACGAGCATCCACGGCCAGCTCGCCCGCGCGCCTTCCCAGGCGAGGAGAACGGTCGCCGCGGCCATGAACCCGGCGGCCGCGGCGCTCGACAGCCCGATGCGCGACCGGCTCGCTGTCCGCGCGCCGATGAACGCCAGCGCTCCGAGCCCGGTCGCGAGGGCGGTGAGAAGCGCGGCGAGCGCGACGGTGAGGGCGGTGGGCTCCACGGCCTCAGACGCGCTGGCTCAGGAGGCCGGCTCGTCGGGCTGGTCGAGCAGTCCCTCGGCGAGGGCGTAGCGGACGAGCTCGGCGCGGGTCTGGAGCCGCAGCTTCTGCATGATGTGCGCCCGGTGCGTCTCGGCCGTGCGAACCGAGATGAAGAGCATCTTCGCGATCTCCTGGTTCGTGTGGCCAAGGGCGAGCAGGCGCAGCACCTCGCGCTCGCGATCGGAGAGCGGATCCGACTCGGCCTTCGCGACGGCCTCCGCGTCTGCGACCGCAAGCCGCGCACCGAGCGCCGGGTGGACATAGCGGTTCCCCTTCGACACCTCGCGCACCGCCTCCACGACGTCCGAGTCCGCGGCCTCCTTGAGCACGTAGCCGCTCGCGCCGGCCGCGAACGCCTCGCGCACGTAGCGCGGGTCGTCCTGCATCGAGAGGATGAGCGCCTTCGCACCCGGCGCGGCCGCCAGGATCTCGGGCGTCGCGTCAAGGCCGCTGCGCCCGGGCATGACGATGTCGAGCAGGATCACGTCGGGCTCGAGCTCCCGCGCGGCGCGCACGCCCTCGTCCGCGGTTCCGGCCTCGCCGACCGTCTCGATGTCCGGCTCGGCGTCGAGCACGTGCCGCAGGCCGGTGCGGACGACCGCGTGGTCGTCGATGACTAGAACCCGGATGGTCACCGAAGCGGCACCTCGGCTCGAACGGTGGTCCCTGCGGCGGACGACTCGATCTCCAGCGCGCCGCCGCTGAGCGCCAGCCGCTCGCGCATGCCCGCGAGCCCGATGCCCTCGAACCGCTCCTCCGGCGAGAAGCCGTGCCCGTCGTCCTCGACCACGGCGGACGCGGAATGCGGCGTGCGCGACAGGACGATCCCGACGTGGGCGGCGCCCGAGTGCTTGACCACGTTCGTCAGCGCCTCCTGCACGACGCGGTAGAGCGTCGTCTCGACGGTGCCGGGCAGGCGTTCCTCCATTCGTGCCGCCTGCACGTCGAAGCGGATGCCGGTGCGCTCGCCGAGCGACTCCGCGAGGCGCTCGATCGCTGGGGCGAGCCCGAAGTCGTCGAGCGCCTTGGGCCGCAGCTCGACCGCGAGCCGGCGCACGTCTTGGAGGGTTTGGACGACGATCTCGCGCACCGAGGAGATCGCGGCCGAGCGCTCCTCGTCGGAGCCGGCCTCCTCGACCAGGCGCAGGGACAGGAGGATCGAGGTCAGCTCCTGGCCCGTCTCGTCGTGCAGCTCGAGCGCGAGCCGGCGGCGCTCCGCCTCCTGCGCATCGAGGGCTCGGCCCAGCGCGTCCTGCTCGACGCGCCGTGAAAGGTCGACCGCCACCGCCGCCCGCGCCCCGAAGATCTCGGCAATGCGCGAGTCGACGCCCGTGAAGCGCCCGTCTGCCGAGTGCTTGTCGAAGGCGGCGAGCACGCCCATCGCGGCCTCTCCGAGCACGAGCGGAACGAACAACCCTGTGCGGACGCCGGCCTCACGGATAATCGTCTGGTCGGTCTCGGGGTCGTCGAGGAACGAGTCCACCCGCTCGGTGCGGGCGCGCTCGAGCACGCGGCCCTGCTTCGACGCGTCGCGGGCGAGCACGCGGCCGAGGAGATCCTCCGCAGACCGGCCGTCCGCTGCCTCGATGCGAAGGTCGCCGGACTCGACCGGGAGCGCGATCGTGACCAGCTCGGCGTCGACGAGCTCCCGGAGGCGCGCCGCGATCAGCGCGAGCAGCGGCCGGAGCTCGACTTCGCTCGCCATCGCCGTGACGATCTCGTTCAGCGACTCGAGCTGGCGCGACCAGCGGGTCGAGGATTCGTAGAGGCGCGCGTTCTCGATCGCCGTCGCCGCCTGCGCGGCGAGGAGGCGCGTCACCTCCTCGTCCTCGTCGGTGAAGTCGCCGCCCCCCTGCTTCTCCGTGAGGTAGAGGTTGCCGAAGACGACGCCGCGCACCCGCACGGGCACGCCGAGGAAGGTCTTCATCGGCGGATGACCCGGCGGGAACCCGACCGAGCGCGGATCGGCCGCGAGATCGTGCAGGCGCAGGACACGGTCGTCGCGGATGAGCGCGCCGAGGATCCCGCGGCCGCGGGGCAGGTCGCCGATCTCGGCCCGGAGCTCGTCGTCGATCCCCGTGTAGACGAATTGATCGAGCTCGCGGTGCTCGGAATCGAGCACGCCGAGCGCCGCGTAGCTGGCCGAGGTCAAGGTGGCGACCGTCTCCACGAGCAGCTGCAGCAGCGCTTCGAGCGACAGCTCGGACGTGAGCGCGATGCCCGCCTCGACCAGCGCACGCAGCTGCTCCTGCTGCTGCTGCTGGTCCTCCACACGGCGATTATGGACTTGCTACTCGCCCCATGCCGCCGAGCCGGCCGGAACCGGGCGCTCCCAAAAGTACGCCTCGTGGGCGAGCTCCGGAAGTCCCTGGAGGAGCGGCTCCCACGCCGCGAGCGCCTGTTGCGCTCCGCCGGCTTCTCCGAGCTTCTTCACGAGCGCGTTCACGTTCGCGCCCTCGAAGACGAACACTGCGGTTTCCTCGGAGATGTAGACGTGGTGGCGCTCGAAGCCGAGCGTCGCAGGATCGAACGGCGGGCCGCTCGCGATCAGCTGGCGGGCCTTCTCGGCCGAGTCGGGCTTGAGCTTCGCGACCACTGCTGTGCGCTGCATGACGGTCTCCTTCCCTAGAGCGCGACGTCCACCGGAACTGCCGTCGGGTCGGTGGGCGGCGCAAGTTCGATGTCGGCGCGTTCGGCGAGGAACGGCGCCAAATATCGTCCGACGATCTTGGCTGGCGGCCACCAGAGCGCATCGCCCGAGACGACCGCCGTCTCGCCGTGCCCGCCGCCGAGCTCGGTGCGCAGGTACGCCGACGCCTCTCCCGTGAGGAGCAGGCCCCGAAGCACCGGCCGGAACGGATGCGGCGTCACGTCCGCGCCGGCGGCGGCCGCGATCGCCTCAGCGGCGACGTCGGCCTGCTGCGCCGCAATCCCGCCCTGCTTGACCGGGAACGAGGTCGCGTCACCGGCGGCGTACACGTGCTCGAGGCCGGAGACGCGGCAGTTGACGTCCGTGAGGATGAAGCCCTGCTCGTCACTCGGCAGCCCGGGAATCGCGGGGCCGTGCAGCTCGGGGAGCGCGACGACGCGATCGACCCGCAGCCGCTCGCCGGGGACGAGGGCCAGCTCGCCGGCCTCGAAGCTCTGCGCGTAGCGGCTGGGCAGGACCGTAATCCGCTTCTCGGCGAGAAGACTGCTCACGGCCTCGCTCGCTTCGCCGCCGAAGAGGACGAGCGGAGCCGACTCGTGCGTGACGAGGGTCAGCTCGACACTGCGGATCCCCTGGCGCTCGAGGTACGTCGAGGTCAGGAGGGCGAGCTCGTACAGCGGAAGCGGCCAGCTCGTCGCGCCCGAGAGGACGAACGCAACCGACCCGACCTCGCCGATGCGCAGCGCGCGCAAGAGGCCGCGAAACGCATCGGTGTCGGCGGGACCGCGAAATGTGAGGGCGCCGGGCAGCGTCACCTTCGGAACCGCGCCGCACGCGACGACGAGCTCGTCGTAGGGAAGCTCCAGCCCATCGGTGGTGCGGAGGATCTGCGCGGCCGGATCGACCTCGGCCACCTCGCCGTGCGTGAACGTGGCGCCGGACGCCTCCATGATGTCGGGCAGGTCGAAGCGCAGCGGGTGGCCTCCGTCGAAGGGTTCCATGACGGACAGCGGCCGGTACCAGAAGTGGTGCTCGGGAGCGACGAGCTCGACATCCACGAGATCCGGCGCGAAGGCCCGCAGGGCCAACACCGTCTCGAGTCCCGCGACCCCTCCGCCCGCGACGACCACCCGAACTTTCTCTGCGCCCTGGCCCATGGAGGAAGCTTCCCGCCGCATGGGGCGCAATACATCCGCAGGGACACCGAAAGCGGCTTCGGGTAATCCGCAGCGCGGGCTAGCGCGCGCGGCGCCAGCGACCGGTGCGCAGCTGCCGCACTACATGCCCCGGCAGCTGTCTGCGGCGCTCGAGACCGACGTGGTGTTGGACGTAGCTCACGAACCCCTCGGACTCGGGGCCCAGGCGCCGGTGGCGCGTCCAGAGCACCCGCAGCATCTGCGCCGGGTTCGGGCGGCGCATGCTCGCGCGAAGCGCCCTGTGTTCACGCGCCGTCGTCGGCGTGGCCTCGAGCTCGACGAGCACGGCGGGCGGAATCGCAACCGCGAACGTCTCCGCCAGGTAGCCGAGCGCGTACTGGAGTCCGAGCGTCAGCTCGTTGGCGCGGGCGATCCGCACCACGCGCTGCCAGTCGAGCTCGTCGCCGGCCACTTCGACGATCCTCGTCGCGTCGGCCACCCAGCGGATCGGCGGCACCGAAGCCCAGCGCAGCCCGTGCACGCAGACCTGGAGAAGCTGGTCGGCATGCCCAAGCGCCCTGGTCGGCACGCCGTTCAGCGTCGTCTCGACCGCGCCGGCCCAGAGATCCGCGTCGTCGGGGAGCTCCCAAAGCGCGCTCCAGTGCAGGTCGAGGTTGCGGCCGCCGTCATCCATGAAGGCGTCCGCGTGCAGCGCGTCGAGGCGAGTCTCGGGCCGCGGCGTCACCGGCCGCCAGCCGTTCGCCTGGAGAACCGCCATCGCAGCGGCCGCCTGGGCGCGGCGAACGAGCAGGTCGATGTCGTCCATCGGCCGAGCGCCGAGGTCGTCGTAGTAGAGCGTCGAGAGCGCGACGCCCTTGAGGAGCAGCGTGTCGATCCCGGCCTCGCTCAATCGCGGCAGGAGTTGGCCTACGCGATGGAAGAGGAGCTGGTTGCGCGACCACGCGTGGCGGTAGACGCCCTTCAGCTTGGCGAGCCGCTCCTCCTCGACCCCGGCCGCCGCGAGCTTGCGGTAGAGGAGCGGCAGCAGCCGGTGCGAGCCGGGATCGACGTCGTCGAGCGGAACCGCTGCGCTCCACCCTTCCCAGAGACGAACGGCCTCGTCGCCGTCGGCGAGCGCGGCCCGCAGGAGCAGCTCCTGCGTCGGCGTCGGCCACGCGACCCCCGCGGGGCGGCTCATGCGGCCGGAACCGCGGAGCCCACGATCTCGACCGCGCCGTCGCGCAGGAGGTAGGTGCGCTCGACGTCCGGGAAGAGTGCCTCGCCGTGCGCGATCACGAGCAGGCTCGGGTTCCAGGGCAGGTTGCTCAGGTTCTCGATCAGCGCCGCGGTCGCCTGCGGATCGAGGTAGGTCGCGGGCTCGTCGAGGATGATCAGCGCCGGACGCCCGACGAGCGCACGGGCGATCGCGATCCGCTGCCGCTGGCCGCCGGAGAGCCCAACGCCCTCGGAGCCCACGACCGTGTCGAACCCGTCGGGGAGCCGGCGGACGAACTCGGCCGCCGTCGCGCGCTCGGCGGCTTCCTCGATCTCGGGCCCGTCGGTCGAGCCGAGCCCGAAGCCGATGTTGTCGCGGATCGTCCCCGGAAAGATCGGCGGGTCCTGCAGCACGACGCCGATCTTCCGGCGCACCGGATGCAGGTCGACGTCGTCGTAGGCGCGTCCGTCAGCGGCGAGGGCGCCGGACTCGGGGCGGTACAGGCCGAGGATGAGACTCACGATCGTGCTCTTCCCGGCGCCGTTCGCGCCGACCAGCGCGACGTGCTCGCCGGCGCCGATCTCGAGGCTCACGTCGCGCAGCACCGGCCGCTCGCCGTAGGTGAACGCCACGCGGTCGAGCCGTACGCCGCCCGCGAACTCATGCCCGGCCGTCCCCTGGTACGGCTCCGGCTCGTCCGTGTCGAGAATCGCGGCGAGCCGCCGGAGCGACTCGAGGCCCGCGATCACCTGTGGGACGATGATCAGGATCACGGTCACCTGCGCACGAAGCAGCGCGAGCACGGCGAAGAAGGCGAGGAGCTCCCCGGAGGTCATGCGGCCCTGCGCCACCGCCGCTCCGCCGGCCACGAGGACGACGACTCCGGCGATCGCCGCCACCGCGCCGGTGACGAGCGTGTAGGCCGCGATCGCCCAGACCATCCCACGCCCGACCTCGCCGACGTCCGCGATCTTCGCCCGGGCCTGCTCGAGCTGCCGCGGCTCGGCCGCCTGCGCCTTGGTCAGGTACATCGAGCGCAGCACGAACCCCATGTGCGCGCTCCAGGTGTCGAACGTCCGCTGGTAGACACGCATCCGTCCGCGGACGCGACCGCCGAGGAGCCGGCCCGTGATGACGAGCAGCGGGAGAAGGCAGACGAGGATGAGGAAGAGGCTCCAGCTCAGGACGACGAGCATCACGCTGAGCGCCGCGCCGATGAGGGCGGCCGGGAGGAGCTGGCCGAGGAAGCCGTTGTTCATCATGTCCAGGCGCTCCGTGTCCTGGACGATCGTCGAATGGAGGCGACCGTGATCGGCCCGGTCGAAGTAGGCCTGGCGGAGCGTGTAGAGCCGCTCGACTAGCTGTCCGCGCAGCTCGGTGATCGCGCCCTTGGTCGCCTTGAGCGCCCAGTAGCGCGCCGCGAGCCCGATCAGCGAGCTGGCCAGAAAGAGCACGAGAATCGCGGCGCCGTACTCGAAGAGCGTCCGCACGTCCTCGTCCGGAATCACCTCGTCGAAGATGTCGCGCACGAGGACGGCGATGGGCAGGAGCAGAAGCGACTGCACGACCGCTGCTGCGATGCTTGCGGCCACGAGCCCCCGCGAATCCTGGAAGAGCCGCGCGAGGAACCGCCAGGCCGTCATTCCGACCCTCCCGCGCGCCGCTGGTCGAGCATCGCCTTCAGCGCCTGGACGTAGTCCTGGCGGCCGGTCGGGTTCATCCGGTGCTGGTTCGTCTCGTGCAGACGCCGCCGGAGCACGACCTGCGGGAGCATCACCTGGTGCAGCGAGCGCTGGTCCGCGAGGACGAGCCAGTCGAGGAACTCGGCGACCGGCCGCTCGCCCGCGCCGAACTCGCCGACGGAGCGCAGCGTGTCGGTGCGGATCAGCATCGTCCCGGCGATCGGGCCCGGCAGCGGATCGGGCGGACACTCGATCGTCGCGGCCACCGCCGGATCGAGATCGGGGCTCTTGAAGTTCTGGACGTGGCCGAAGACGAGGTCCGCCGTGGGATCCTGGGCGAACACGTCGAGCTGCCATTCGAGCTTCTCGGGGACCCACGTGTCGTCGTGATCGATGAAGGAGACGTACTCCCCGCGGGCGTGGGCCACGCCGACGTTGCGCGCCGCGCCCGGGCCGCCGTGATCCTGGGGAAGGAAGGTGACGTCGAAGCGCTCGGCGACCTCCCGCGATCCGTCCGAGGAGCCGTCGTCCACGACGATCAGCTCGAGGTCCGGCCGCGTCTGTGCGAACACGCTCTCGATCGCCTCGGCGAGGTAGCGCTCGCCGTTGAACACCGGCAAGACAACGCTGACGAGTCGATCAGCCATGCCGGATCATGATGCAATCGGCCTCGATCAGGCGCAGCTCGCGGTCGCGCATGACGGTGAAGAACCCGGTGACGGCGAACCCGCGCTCCGCCAGGTACCGGCGCACCTCGCCGGCCGACGGCGACCCGTCGTACACGGGCTGGAAGGAGAGCTCGACCTGGAGCGCGGCCACCCGCTCGAGCGTCTGCTTGGCTCCTTTCAGCACCTCGAGATCCCAGCCCTGCGTGTCCAGCTTGAGGAACAGGCGCGCGCCGGCGGGCGCGTACTCGTCGACGATCCCGTCCAGGCGGCGCACGGGAACCTGCTCCGTTCGCTCGACCTCCGTGTGCCCGTCGAACTCGGCCACGCTGTAGGCGTTCGGGAGGAGAAACGAAGCGAAGTCGGTCGCGCGCGGGACGTTCAGCTCCGCCGTTCCGTCCTCAGCGCCGAGCGCCAGGCGGTGCGTCTCCCAGTGCTCGTCCGCCGCGGCCGCCTTCGTCAGCGCAGCGAACACCGGGAGCACGGGCTCGAACGACATGATCCGGCCCTCGTAGCCGACGCGGCGCAGCAGCTCGCCGAACTGCCCGAGGTGAGCGCCGACGTCGAGCACGCAGTCGATCCCGGCGCGCTCGAGAACCTCGGCCAGGTGCTCCTCGCGCTCGGTCATTTCGGGATACGCAGAGAGCGCAGCACCTCGGCCACGAAGGTCGGGCGGTCGTTCGACTGGTTGCTCCCGTGGATGCGATAGCGGACGGTGACGTCGTCGAGCACGACGTTCTCGACCCCCGCGCGGCGCGCGCGCATGAACCACTCGCCGTCGCTGAACGACGAGTACTGCGCGTCGAACTCGCCGACCGCCGCGAAGGTCTCGCGCCGCATCATCAGTGTGCTCGGACCGAAGCCGATCGGCGGATCGATGAGCCAGTCCGAAGGTAGCCAGACGGGCCGCTCTATGCCGTCCTCGAGGAACACCTCGATGCGCGTGAACACGAACCCGATCTCGGACCGCTCGGCGAGCGTCGCGGCCTGAAGCGCGAGCTTGCCGGGCAGATAGACGTCGTCCTGGTCGAGGAAGGCGAGCAGCTCGCCCTGCGCGGCGGCGACGCCTGTGTTGCGCGCCGCGCCCGGGCCGCGGTTCGGCTGGACGTAGTACCGCACATCCCGGGCCTGCGCGATCGCGGCGCTTCGGTCGGTTGAGCCGTCGTCCACGACGATCACCTCGAGCGGCTCGTACTCCTGAGCGAGGATCGAGTCGAGCGCCTCGGCGAGGAACCGCTCCCCGTTGTGCACGGGCACGATCACGCTGACGAGCGGCGCGCTCACGCGACGAGCTCCCGCACGAGTCGAACCGCTTCGGGAAGATCGTCGCCAAGTTCCAGCCGGTAGCTGGGTACCGCGGTGAGGAGCTTCTTCGTCGTCTCGAGGACCTCGGAGCTTCGATGCGGCATCTGCAGGATCGTGCTCGGACTGAGCCCCCGAAACGCGTCTGCCGGACCGACCGGATGAAGCTCGGAGACGCCGCCGCGAACCCGCGGCAGCACGACGGCGACGATCGGCACCGAGTCGAGGATCTCGACGGATCCACGCAGGTCGAGCAGCGCCTTGTCCGGCGACGACGCTCTCGTGTCGAGCCGGACGGAGAGCGTGGACAGCCGTGCGAGCCCGTCCGGGTCCACTTTCGCGGTTGTGTACAGCGTGTGCGCGACCGGCGCGGGCTCGAGCGTCACGAGCACGTAGTCGTCCCCGGCGTAGCCGAATCCGGCCTCGACACAGGCGAGCGTGAGGGTTGACTTGCCCGAGCCGCTGCGACCGCCGATCAGCACTCCTGCGCCGTCGAGACCGACCGCACCGGCGTGCACGAGGTGCCGGTTCTCCGCCGGGAGCGCAAGGTGAAGCGCCGTGCGAAGAGGCGATCCGAGCTCGTACCAGGGGATGACGGCCGGCGACTCCACCCAGTAGAAACCGGTGCGCGTCGCGCGGTCGAAGAGTGTGATCGCCCCGAAATGAACGGTGTGGTACGCGACGATCCCGTAGCCCACCGGCTCGCGAACGCAGCCGCGCGGGTCGAGGCTGTCGCGGCTCCACGGCACGGTCGGAAACTCGGCGCCCGTCGAAGCGCTGTCGAAGAGCGAGATCGTGACCGGGCTCTCGGCCGGCTCGCTCTCGAGGTGGGCGAGAGGCCGGTAGAGCGCGTCGAGAAGCACCGGCCCGGCGAAGCGCAGCCGAAGCGCCGCATCCGCGATCCGCAGGTCGCGCTCGATCCAGCCGCCCGCGCGCTCGGCAGCCAGTTCGGCTGCGTCGCGGACCTCGCCGAAGTAGTCGCGAGCCGGGCTCAGGAGCCGGGCTTCGGTTCCGGCCACCCGGCGTCGCTCGTCTCGTGAATCGGGTCGACGAGGAGGAAGTCCTGCATGTCCTCGTACTTCTTCAGCTCGGGAGTCGTGAACGGACGCCGCTCGCCTCCACCGTCGCCGTTCAGCGACACGGCGGGCGCCGCGTCGGTCGGCTCGAGCAGCCTCTCGGCGACGAGCTCGTCCGCGATCCGCCGCACCTCGCCGGCGATCGCGTCGGAGGCGTAGCGGTGCGAGAGAGCCTCGGCGGTCTCATCCACCGAGCGCGACTCCGCGAGCAGCTCCCAGATCTCGGCGCCCGCCCCGTCGAGCGAGTAGTAGAAGCCGTTGTCGAGGTGGATGAGGATCGCCTCGCCCTCGATCGTCTCGTGCACGACCTTCCCCGGATCGACTCTGTACCGCTCCCCCATGACGCGTGATCTTAGTCGGGCGGCCTAGCGGCCGATGGCGACGACCTTGGCCGTCCAGGTCGTCTTCGGCGCCTTGACCTTCACCTGGTCACCGACCTTGGCGCCGATCAGCGCCTTGCCGAGCGGAGATTCGGGGGAGACACCGCCCACGCTCGAGATCTCGACCTCCATCGTCTCGCCGTCTTCGTGCTCGATCGTCACCTTCGAGGCGACCCCGACCACGTCGGGCGCGAGCGCCTTCTCGTCCACGATGACCGCACGGCGAAGGCGATCCTGGAGGATCGTGATCCGCCGCTCGAGCAGGCCCTGCTCGTTCTTGGCGGCGTGGTACTCGTAGTTCTCGGACAGATCGCCGAACGCCCGGGCGGTCTTGATCGCCTGGACGACGTCGGCGCGGCCGGGCCCTTCGAGCTCGGCGAGCTCCGCCTCGAGCTGGGTCTTTTGCGCCTGTGTGAGCTGTTCGGCTTTCTCTTCCATGGCTTGCAGGCTACATTCGGCCGGTGGATGCCGACACACTTGCGGGCGGGTTGACGCTCCCCGCCGGGTGGTACTCCGACCCGGCGGTGCTGCGCCTGGAGCACGAGCGGATCTTCCGGCGCGTGTGGGTCTATGCCGGCCGCACCGAACAGGTCGCCGAGCCTGGGCAGTTCTTCACGGCGCGCGCGGGCGATGTTCCGATCGTGTGCGTCCGCGGCTCCGACGGCGAGCTGCGCGCCTTCGTGAACGTCTGCCGCCATCGCGCGTCGGTGCTCGTCGAGGGCTCCGGCAAGCGGGAGACGCTCCAGTGCGGCTACCACGCGTGGACGTACAACCTGGACGGGTCGCTGCGAAGCGCGCCGCGCTCGGAGCGCGAGGACGGGTTCGACAAGTCCGATCTCGGGCTCGTGCCGGCGGCGGTCGGGACGTGGGGTTCGCTCGTCTTCGTGAATCCATCCGCGGACGCGGCGCCGCTCGCCGACACGCTCGGCGCGCTGCCGCGGCTCGTGGCCGAGGGCGGGATCGACGTGGAGGCTTTGGAGTTCCGCAAGCGCGACGACTTCACGGTCGAGGCGAACTGGAAGGTCTCGTGCGAGAACTTCCTCGAGTGCTACCACTGCCCGACCGCCCATCAGGATCTGGCGCGCGTGATCGACGTCGATCCGGACGCGTACCTGCTCGAGGTGAGCGAGACGTTTTCGAGCCAGTACGCACCCGTGCGCGAGAAGCCGACGGGCTCGTACGACCCGTCCGGCGAGATCGAGCGCGGCCAGTTCCATTTCCTGTGGCCGAACACGGTCGTGAACATCGCCCCCGGCCGCCCGAACTTCTCGATCGGCCCGATCTTCCCGGCCGGCCCCGAGCGGGCCGAGCGGTTCCTGGACTACTTCTTCTCCCCCGGAGAGGACGAGACGTGGGTCACCGAGCTGCTGGCGTTCGACGACCGAGTCGGGCGCGAGGACGCCGGGCTCGTCGCGTCGGTGCAGCGCGGGCTGCGCTCGGGAATGGTCGAGTACGGACGCCTGCTGCCGCGCTCGGAGGCGCTCATCCGCGACTTCCAAGCGAAGATCGCGGCCGCGCTCGGCTAGCCCCGCAGGCCGCCCGCCGAACGCTCCGCCCGGCGCACCGAACACACACGAAACCGTCACGAAAGACGCGCGTTCTATCCCAAGTTGCAGACTGCAACTAAGTCGGATGGGCGGTTTCGCCTGAGTTCATCGGGCTTTGAGGGCCGGCCCGGAGCTAGTAACAGACTGCAACTTGCATGGCTCGGCCCTCACGGCCGGCGCTCTCTCGGTGACACTCGACGGCGACGACGTCCTCATCGGCGGCCCGCGAACCGACGTTCTCGACGGCGGCGCCGGGGACAGCGTCATCATCCCGAGCTGATCTCTCGCCGGCCTCGACCCGCCCGGGCCCGAAGAAGCTCCAGCCGTGCGGCCCGTTCGGCGTCCTGGCCGCGGGGAACGCGCTCGGCGGCCGCAAGCGCGAGTCGTAAGCTCCACTGATGCCCAGGAGAAACCAGGGGCTCGAGCGGGTTCTGGGCGCCCCAGCCCTGTTCGCCACCGCCTACGGAAACGTCGGCTCGTCGATCTACTACGCGCTCGGCGTGACGGCCGCGTTCGCGCTCGGCCTGACGCCCGTCGTCTTCCTCATCGCCGGCCTCATCTTCATGGCGACCGCGGCGACGTACGCCGAGGGAACCGTGCGCTACCCCGAGGCCGGCGGCTCGGCGAGCTTCGCGCGGCACGCGTTCAACGAGCTCGTCAGCTTCGGGGCCGCGTGGGCTCAGATGCTGAACTACATCATCACGATCGCCATCTCGGCGTTCTTCGTGCCGCACTACCTCTCGATCTTCTGGGAGCCGCTGCGGGAGAACCCGTGGGACGTGATCGGCGGCATCGTCGTGATCGTCGTCCTGGTCGGGATCAACGTCGTCGGCGTGCGCGAGGCGGCGAGCCTGAACATCTTCCTCGCGGTGCTCGACTTCGCGACCCAGCTCCTGCTCGTCCTCATCGGGTTCGCGCTGATCTTCAGCCCGAGCGTGCTCTCCGCGAACATCCACTGGGGCGTGGCGCCGACCTGGTCGAGCTTCTTCATCGCGATCCCGGTGGCGATGATCGCCTACACGGGGATCGAGACCGTCTCGAACCTGGCCGAGGAGGCCAGAGATCCATCCCGGTCGGTGCCGAACGCGATCCGGCTCGTCTCGATCGCCGTGTTCGCCATCTACTTCACGCTCCCCGCGATCGCGCTCTCGGCCATGCCGGTCACGTTCACCGGCGGCGAGTACCAGACGATCCTCGGCCTGCCACCCGAGGAGGGCGGCTTCGCGAACGACCCGGTGCTCGGGCTCGTCGACAACCTGGGGCTCAGCGGCCCGCTCCTCCACACCCTGGAGATCTACGTCGGCATCTTGGCCGCGACCATCCTCATCGTCGCGACGAACGCGGGCGTGATCGGCGCCTCGCGGATCACCTACTCGATGGCGACCTACCGCCAGCTGCCCGACGGGTTCCGCCGGCTGCACAAGACGTTCCGGACGCCGTGGATCGCGCTCGTCGTTTTCGCCGGCCTCCTCTCGATCCTCGTGATCCTCCCCGGCCAGACGGACTTTCTCGCGACCATGTACTCGTTCGGCGCGATGCTCTCGTTCGCGATCGCGCACGCGTCGATCATCGCCCTGCGGGTGCGGCGGCCGAACGAGGAGCTCGTCTACCGCGCGCGGCCGAACTTCCGCTTCCGTGGGATCGACTGGCCGATCTTCGCCTTCATCGGCGGCGCGGCGACCCTGCTCGCCTGGCTCGTGGTCGTGATCCAGCAGCCGCTCACGCGCTGGGTCGGGATCGCGTGGCTCGTCGGCGGGTTCGCGACCTACGCCGTGTACCGGCTGCGCGTGCTCCGCATTCCGCTGCGCGAGACCGTGCGCGCGCCGCAGATCGTGCTCGCCGGGGCGCTCGAGATCGACTACCGCACGATCGTCGTGCCGGTCGTCCGCTCGGCCGAAACGGAGGAGGCCCTCGTCGCCGCCGCGCGGCTGGCCGCGGAGCGCGGTGCCACGATCGTGCTCGTGACCGCGGTCGAGATTCCCCTGTCGCTGCCGCTCGCGACCGACATCCCGGCGGAGGAAGCGGTCGCCGACGCGCTGCTGGACGAGGCGCGGGCGATCGTCGAGGGCTACGGCGTGAAGGCGGTCACGCGGCTCGTGCGTGCGCGAAGAGCGGGGCCGGCGATCGTGGAAGAGGCCGAGCGCAGAAACGCCGAGCTGATCGTCGTCGGCGCCGGCCGACGGTTCGGCCGCCGCGGGCCGGTGTTCGGCAAGACCGTGGACTACATCCTCAAGGCCAGCCCCGTGCGGGTGCTCGTCACGGCCGGGAAGCGCGCCGCTTGAGCCGCGCAGGAGCAACACAAATCCTCTCGGGCCTGCTCGTCGTCCTCGGGATCGTGATCCTCGCGCAGACGGCCATCCAGGGCGGCGGCATCGGCTACCTCCTCGGCGTGCTCATGATCGGCGCCGGCGGCCTGCGGATCTGGCTTGCGCGGAGGACCGGCTGATGGCCAAGAAACGCCCGGCCCTGACGCGGGCCCTCGGCGCGCGCTCGGTCGCGGCGGTCGCCTACGGCGAGATCGGCTCGTCGCTCTTCATCGCGCTCGGGATCGTCGCCTTCCTCGCCGGCGGACTCCTCCCGTGGGTGCTGCTCGGCGTCGGCTGCATCTTCTTCCTCGTCTCGCTCTCGTATGCGGAGGGCGTCGCCGCCATCCCCGAGACCGGCGGCGGGCCGATGCTCGTGCGCCGCGCCTTCAACGACCCGGCCGGGTTCTTCACGGGCTGGGTGCTCCTCCTCGACTACCTGGTCGTGATCGCGCTCGCCGCGCTCTTCGTGCCGCACTACATCGGCTCCGCGGCGGGCTGGGAGTCGCTGACGAAGGAGCCGTGGGACGGGATCATCGGCGTGTTCGTGATCCTCGGCGTCGCCGCGTCGCGGATCGCCCGCCGGTCGTCGCTCTACCGGATCGCGCAGCTCGTCGCCGGGCTCGCGCTCGTCACGCAACTCGTCCTCATCATCGTCGGCTTCGCGTTCGTGTTCGATCCGAGCGACGTCGGCGCGGGCGTCGATCTGGGGACGAGCCCGACCTGGCACGACCTGTTCTTCGCCCTCGCCGTCGCAACGCTGGCGTACACGGGCCTCGAAACGGTCGCGAACTACGCGTCCGAGACGACCGAGCCCGGACGCTCGCTGCCGAAGAGCCTGTTCGCCGCCGTGGGCGCAGTGGTGGGGATCGCGTTCCTGCTCGGGATGATCGGAACGTCGGTGCCCGACCTCGGCGGCAGCGGACGCGGCGCGCCGCTCGAGGCGATCGTCGCCGCGGCGCGCGGCTCGATCTCGGATCCGGTCGCGGATGCGCTCGAGCTCTTCGTCGCAGCGAGCGCGGTGATCGTCCTCGTCGCCGCGGTGACCACATCGATCTCCGGCGTCGGCCGGCTCACGCACGCGCTCGGCCGTCACGGGATGCTGCCGCGCCGCTTCGCCCGCCTCAGCGCGCGGACGCTGATCGCGCCGATCGCGATCGTCAGCGCGGCGGTCCTCTCCAGCGCGCTGCTCGTCGCCGCGCTCCTCACCGGCAGCGAGCTGCGCTTCCTCGCGAGCCTCTACAGCTTCGGCGTCCTCCTCGCCTTCTTCGCCGCGCAGATGGCCGTGCTGCGTCTTCGCCGGACGGAGCCCGAGTTGGAGCGTCCGTTCCGCGCGCCACTCAACGTGAGCCTGGGCGGCGTGAAGATGCCGCTCCCGGCGCTCGTCGGCGCGCCGCTCGTCCTGGCCCTCTGGATCGCGGCGATCGCGACCCACGGCGCGGCGCAGGTCGTCGGGCCACTGTGGCTCGCGCTCGGCGCGGTCGTCTACATCCTCGTGCGCGGGCATACGCGCGAGGCCCTCATGGAGCGCGTCGAGCCGGCCGAGGCCGACCTCGTTCCGGAGGTCGAGGGCGTGTACGCGAACATCCTCGTCCCGCTGAAGCTCGGCCCGATCGGCGAGGAGGTGCTCGCGACCGCCGTCCGCCTGGCGGAGGAGCGCGAGTGCAAGGTGAGCGTGCTGCTCGTCCTGCGCGTCCCGCTCAGCCTGCCGCTCGATGCGCCGCTTCCGGAGAAGGAGGAGCTCGCCACACAGTCGCTCGCCGAGATCGCCGAGCTCGCCGCCGAGCACAAGCTGACCATCGACGGCAAGATCGTCCGCGCCCGCGCGCTCGGCGAGGCGATCGTGGAAGAGGCGGCCGAGCAGGGCGCCGACCTGATCGTGCTCGGCTCGGCGCCGCGCTGGCGCCGCCAGTCCCGTTTCTTCAGCCCGACCGTGGACTACGTGCTGCGAAAGGCGCCCTGCGAGGTCATGGTCGTCGTCTACCCTCGCGGGGTGCTGGACGACGACACTAGAGTGAGCGTGTGAAGGCACTAATCGTCGGCTGCGGACGGGTTGGATCGTCCCTCGCGAGGAAGCTCCAGAAGTCCGGCTGGGACGTCTCGGTCGTGGACGCGAGCGAGGACGCCCTGGCGCGCCTCGGCGAGAACTGGCCCGGCGAGTTCCACGTCGGGCACGGGATGGACATCGGCGTGCTCGAGGGCGCGGGAATCCAGGACGCGGACGCGGTGATCGTCGCGACGAGCGGCGACAACACGAACATCGTCGTCTCGCAGGTCGCGCGCGAGCGCTACGGCATCGGGTCGGTCGCGGTGCGGCTGCTCGATCCGGCGCGCGCGGAGTTCTACGCGACCAAGGGCCTGCACGTCGTCTCGCCCACGCGCGACGCGATCGACGGCCTCGCGAGCTGGGCCGAGGCCGAGAAGGCGAGCGCCTGATGTTCGTCATCGTCGTCGGCGGAGGGAAGGTCGGCTCGAACGTGGCGCGCAAGCTCCGCAAGCTCAAGCACGAGATCGTCCTGATCGAGCAGGAGCGCGACCGCTACGCAACGCTCGAGGAGGAGTTCGAGCACGCCGCGATCCTCGGCGACGGCACCGAGATGTTCGTGCTCGAGCAGGCCGGGATGGGGCGCCCGCCGGAGATCGTCGTCGCGGTGACCGGCGACGACGAGGACAACCTCGTCATCTGCCAGCTCGCCAAGGAGGCGTACGGCGTGCCGAGCGTCGTCGCGCGCGTGAACGACCCGCGCAACCAGCAGCATTTCGACCTGCTCGACATCTCGCCCACGGTGAGCGCGACCTCCATGGTGCTCGCGCTGATCCAGCACGAGGTGCCGGAGCACGACCTCGTACAGCTCCTCCAGCTCCGCAAGGAGAACCTCGAGATCGTCGAGGTCGAGGTCGGTGCGAAGGCCGCGGCAGCCGGCAAGCGGATCGAGGACCTGCGGCTTCCGAGGAACGTCCGGCTCATCTCGGTGATGCGCAACGGCAAGGCCGAGATCGCGGTCGGCGCGACCGAGCTGCACCCGGGCGACCAGGTGCTCGCACTCCTCGAGCCGGGCGGCGAGGAGGAACTCCGCCCGCTGCTCATCGGCGAGTCCTGACCGGCGACCTCGGACCCGAGGCCCGCGGGTGGCGCGTCACCTGGACGGGCCGCAAGATCCTCATGCGCTTTGCGGCTCTGGCCGTGACGCTCGTTTCGCTGTACATCCTCTTCCCGAGCCTGCTCGAGGTGTTCACCTCCTGGCGCGAGGTGCTCCACCTCGAGCCGGTCTGGCTGCTCGGCTCGCTCGGATTCATCGCCGCGAGCTTCCTTTCCACCTGGGCGCTCCAGCGGATCGCGGTCGGCACGCGGAGCTGGTTCGTCGTCGGAACGTCGCAGCTGGCGGGCAATTCGCTCTCGAAGGTCGTGCCCGGAGGAGCCGCAACCGCGGGAGCGCTCCAGTACCGGATGCTCGTGCGAACCGGCGTGGCCGGCGGCCGGGCCGCGTCCGGGATCACCGCCTCGTCCGCGCTCATGTTCGCGATCCTCCTGGGGCTGCCCGTCCTCGCGCTGCCCGCCATCCTCACGGGAACCTCGGTCGACCAGGCTCTCGAGCGGTCCGCCTGGCTCGGCGCGGTTGCGTTCGGCCTCTTGCTCGTGCTCGGCGCCGTGGCGTTCGCGTTCACGCGTCCGCTCGAGCTGGCCGCGACCGGCTTCGTCGCGGTCGCGAGCATCGTCCCTCGCGGTCGAGAGATCTGCGCCGGGCTGCCCGAGCGGCTCGTGCGCGAGCGGAACTCGATCCGAACCGCGCTCGGCGCCCGCTGGAAGATGGCGCTCACCGCATCGGTGGGACGCTGGCTCTTCGACTACCTCGCGCTGATCGCGGCGCTCTTCGCCGTGGGCGCGACTCCGAGCCCGTCGCTCGTGCTCCTCGCCTTCGTCGGCGCCTCGATGCTCGGAATGGTCCCGTTCACGCCCGGCGGACTCGGCTTCGTGGAGGCCGGGCTGACCGGGCTGCTCGCGCTAGCCGGAGTAGCGGCCGGAGCGGCCGTCGTCGCAACGCTGGCGTACCGGCTCGCGTCGTTTTGGCTCCCGATCCCCGCCGGGCCGGCCGCGTACTGGCTCTTCCGCCGCCGCTTCCCCGGCTAGTCGTCGGAATCCGGCGTCACCTCGGCGACGATCAGGTCGGCGGTATGGCCCGCCAGCCGCTCCTGCAGGATCTCCCAGTCGGCCGTGGAGACCTGGATGCAGAGCGCCGCCTGGCCGGGTTCCAGCCTTTCACCGAGCTCGCGGACGCGCGCGTCGTCGATCCCCGAGTCGAAGAACAATCCGACGACAACGCCGCAGACCATCCCCGCGATCGGGGCGATCACCGGGTACCCGATCAGGAGTCCGACGATCACGCCCAGCACCCCGCCGGCCACGAGGCCCTCGCCGATCGACACCTGCCGCTGCTGGTGGAGCTTCACGCCCTTCGCCGTCCTGACCACGATCACCGCGTCGTCGAGCGAGACGACGCTCTCGTGCTGGAGCTCTTCCAGCGCATCGAGCACCCGCTCGGCCTCGTGCTTTCCGGGGAACGCGGCCGCTGCGAAACCGGGGCTCACGACTCGTCCCCGATGAGCCAGGCCTCGGCATCGAGGACGGCCTGCTCGGTCGACTCTCCGATCAGCTCGGTCGCCTCGAACGCCCGGACGGGGCCGGTTACGTCGAGCTGACGGTTGCGCTGCGCGAGCTGCATGAGACCCGGGTCCACGCCGCTCAGATATAGCCGACCGCCGACCGCGCCGAGGCGCCGCGCATACCCGGCGAGGACGGAGAATCCGGTGGCGCCGAGCGCCGTTCGACCACGCAGCCGCAGCACGACCACCGGCGACTCCGACCCGGCGGGATCCGGCAGCTGCGCCTCGAGCGTCTTCGCGCCGGCGTAGTAGAGGCTCCCGTAGACGTCGAGCACTGTGACGCTGCGGCTCGGCAGCCGCTTCGGCGCCGGCTGCTCGGCGAAGCGTCCCCCCGGGCGGCGCACGAGCTCGACGACCGAGAGGTCGAGCGCCTCCCTGTTCAGCTGCAAGAGCAGCGAGAGCGCGACGCCGATTCCGACCGCCGCGGCGACCGGCAGGAACAGCGTGGCGAGGAACGTAGTCGTGAAGCCGATCTGCGATGTCGGCCCGGTCCGCAGGATCGTCCGGATCTCGCCGACCCGCAGCGACCCGATCGCCGCGTAGATGAGGAGCGCGGCCAGCGTCGGCATTGCGACCTTCCCCACCTGGCCCGAGAAGAGGACGAGGATCGCGAGCATCGAGATCCCCGCGAAGATCGACGCCCAGCGCGTGACCGCGCCCGACGCGATGTTCAGGGCCGTCGAGCCCACCGAGCCGCCCACCGGCTGGCCGCGGAAGAGCCCCGACGCGACGTTCCCGACACCCTGCGCGACGAAATCGCGGTTCATGCGCGAGCGCGAGCCGTCCGCATTCGGAGCCGCCTCCGCGACGCCGGCGCCCTGGACGAGCACGATCGCCGCGACCGCCAGCGCGCCCGTCCACACGCTGAAGGAGAGAAAGAGGCTGAAGTCGGGCACGTGCGGCATCGGCAGCCCGCCGGGGATCGCGCCCACATCCTCGACCCGGTCGATGCCGTCCACGTTCAGCACGAGGAGAGTCGGGACGATGAGCGCCACGATCGCCGCGTACGCGCCGATCCGCGTGCGCCCGAGCCCGAACGCGATCGCCAAAGCACCGACGCCGCACAGCAAGGAAGCCGTGTCGATCTCCGACGGATTCGTGATCACGTTGAGCGCCTTCTCGAGCGCGAACCGGCCCTCGGAGGGCGCGCCGGTCAGGTTGGGGATCTGTCCGAAGATGATGTTCGCCGCGATCCCGGTGAGGAAGCCGATCATCACGGAGAGCGAGACGAACCGCGTGTAGCGCCCCAGTCGGAGAATCCCCGCGGCGATCATCACGATGCCCGCGAGCGCGGTCAGGACGAAGAGCCCCTCCGTGCGGTCCTCGGCCGGAAGCGCGGAGAGCGCCGAGCCCGCGGCCAGCGCGCCCGCCGACGTGGTCGTGATGACCATCAGCCGCGTGCTCGTCGTGAGTCCGCCGCCGATCGGGCCCGCGAACGTCGCGTACAACCCGTGGATCGGATTCACGCCCGCAAGCAGCGCGGACGCCATCCCGTCGGGGACGGCGGCGACCGCCCCCGAGGCTCCCGCGATCGCGTCCCGCGGAAGCGCCTTCCGGTCCGGCTTGATCGAGCGGAGCCAGGAGCCGAGCGCGCCTGCTGCCTTCATGCGCCCGGCTCCCGCCCGAGATTCAGGCCGGCTCGTCGGCGAGGCCGTACACGACCAGGCCGTACACGACGAGGACGTCCAGCGACACCATGATCAGGGCGATGATCGGATAGTCGAAAACCCACAGCATGTTCAGCGCGGCGCCGATCAGGGCCACGACGATCCCCGTCCAGACCGCCCACGGTCGTCGGGCGAAGACGGCTATCCCGGCGGCGACCAGGACGATGCCGTAGATCGTGTAGGTCGTCCCCCACGCGTGGATGTTCTCGCTGATGAGGCCGGCGATCCTCTCGTTGTCGATCGAGAGCGCGGTGATGCCGTTCAGGACGCCGAAGACACCGCCGAGGATCATGATCGTGCCGGCGAACGTGATCCAGGTCTCTCCCTTGGTTCGTGCCATTGCGGATCTCCTCTCCTAAGTTGCTCGGACGATGCAGCGAAAGCCGATGTGGCCCGTGGACGTGTCGATCTGCTCGCCCTGACGGGCCGCCGGGCGGTAGCGGAGGCAGTAGTTCGGCGCGCACAGATGCGAGCCTCCCTTGATGACCCGCCGCGGGATCGTCTCAGACGGCGCGCGCGACGGAGCGCAGCAGACCGGATCGGTGGGCGGCAGCTCGAACACGTCGGCCGTCCACTCCCAGACGTTTCCGCAGATGTCGTAGAGCCCGTAGCCGTTCGGCGCGAACGACCCGACCGGCGACGTTCCGTCGTGTCCGTCGAGCTTCAGGTTCTGCCACGGGAACTGGCCCTGCCACGTGTTCGCCATCGGCGTGCCGCCCGGAAACTCCTCGTCGCCCCAGGCGAAGACCGCGCCGTCGAGCCCGCCGCGCGCGGCGAACTCCCACTCGGTCTCGGTTGGAAGCTCCTTGCCCGCCCACGCGGCGTAGGCCTCTGCGTCTTCGAGGGCGACGTGGACGACGGGGTGCAGGTCGCGCCCGTTGATCGTCGTGCCCGGCCCGCCGGGGCGTTTCCAGTACGCGCCCGGAACCCACGCCCACCAGTTGTGGAAGTCGTTCAGCGGCACCGGGCCCTGCGTCCGCGTGAAGACGAGCGAGCCCGGGACGAGCAGCTCCGGATCGGCGTCCGGGTACTCCTCCAGCGTGGGTGCCTTCTCGGCGAGCGTCACGTAGTCCGTCTCGCGGACGAACCTGCGGAAATCGGCCGCGGTGACGAGGTGCTCGTCCATCCAGAACCCGTCCGCCTCCGCGTCGCGGACGGGCGCCTCGTCGGGATAGAAGTCCTCCGATCCCATGCGAAACGCGCCGCCGGGGATCCACGTCATGCCCGGTGCTGGCGGTGCGGCGCTCACGGCATCGATTCTCGCACTGCCGCGACGGCCGGGTAGGTCTCGCTCACGAGCGACGGGTTACGACGCGATGACGCGCGCCTTCTCGGCCGCGAACTCCTCGTCGCTCAGCTTGCCCTTGTCGTGGAGGTCGGCGAGCGTCTTCAGCATCGCCGTCGGGTCCGGCTGCAGGCTCGCGTCCGCGGCCTTCGTGAAGCTCGCGCCCGGCTTGCGGAAGACCAGGTAGACAAGCGTCCCGAAGAACGGGACGAGGATGACGCAAAGCACCCAGATCGCCTTCCAGCCACCCTCCATGTCATCCCGGCGGAAGATGTCGATCAGCGCGAACGCCCAGAGCATCGCGAGCGGAACGAGGATCAGGAAGAGAAAGAGTGTGTCCCAGAACGTGGACGCAAGCGGCATGTCGTTCCTCTCAGTCGAGGTCGTCGGTGAGCGCCCAGAGCACGAGCGCGCATCCGCCGATGATGATGATCGAGCGTGTCGGGCTTCCGCCGATCGTGAAGAAGTTGACGAGGATCCCGAAGCTCGCGATGACGACGCCGAGGAAGCGGCCGGCCGACTTGCGCGCGAGTACGAGCCAGCCGACGGCGATCTGAGCCGCGCCGACGAGCAGGTAGATGTAGGCCCAGGAGTCGACCGAGCCCCAGGTGAGCTGGGCCTCGCCGAAGTGCTCCGGCTTCTTCAGTGCGGCGATTGCCCAGAGGACATGCAGCCCGCCGAGGAGCACGAGCCAGATCCCGGCGAGCGTGCTGCGCCGGCCCCAACCCTCACCGCGGCTCTGCGGATCGACGGATGTCGTCTGCTGGTACTCCCGGGTTACACCGGGGACACGTGGGAACCCTCCGGACATTTGCTCCTCCCTTGGCTCGTTACCGGCAACCTACGCTACGCGACGAGCGGCCCTGCGACAATCGCGCCGTGACGACGTACGGGCTCTCCGAGGCCGAAGCTGGTCGCCTCCTTGCCGCACGGGGGCCGTTCGAGCCGCCCGCGACGAGCCGCTCGCTCATGTCGATCGTCCGGGCGAACGTCTTCACGTTCTTCAACCTCATCCTCGCGGTCTTCGGCGCGCTGACCCTTTGGTTCGGCGACTGGCGCGACGCGCTCTTCCTCGGGATCCTCGTTGCGAACTCAACCATCGGGATCAGCCAGGAGCTGCGGGCCAAGCGTGCGCTCGACCGGCTCTCGGCCGAGGTGGCGCCGCACGCGACGGTCGTGCGCGACGGCGAGCCGCGCGTGGTCGGCGTGAACCAGATCGTGAAGGGCGACCTCGTGCGCGTGACGGCGGGCGACGGCGTCGTTGCCGACGGCCGGCTCGTCGAGTCGGCCGGGCTCTCGCTGGACGAGTCGATCCTCACGGGCGAGTCGCGCCCGGCCTCACGCGGTGTCGGCGAGGAGGTTCGCTCCGGCTCGTACGCGGTCGAGGGCGCCGGGGCGTTCGTCGTCGAGGCGGTCGGGCCGGAGAGCTACGCGCAGCGGATCGCCGGTGAGGCCCGCGAATTCCGCCATCCGCGCTCGCCGCTCGAGCGGTCGCTGAACCGGCTCCTGTTCGTCCTCGTCGCCGTAATGGTTCCGCTCGGGACGATCTTCATCTACTCGCTCTGGCAGCGGGACATCGAGATCCACGACGCGGTCACGACGGCGGTCGCGGGCATCGTCACGCTCGTCCCCGAGGGCCTGATCCTGCTCGCTTCAGTCACCTTTGCGGCCGCCGCGCTGCAGCTCGCCCGGCGCGGGGCACTGGCGCAGCAGCTGAACGCGATCGAGTCGCTCGCCTCGGTGGACGTCATCTGCTTGGACAAGACCGGGACGCTCACGGCGGCCGACCTCCGCGTCGTCTCGGTCGAGGCGGTGAACGGCGGTGACCCGGACGAGGTGCGCCGCGAGGTGGGGCGGTTCGCGTCGAGCTCGCCGGCGCGCAACCGCACGCTCCAGGCGATCGCGACCGCGGTCGGCGCGCCCGCGGAGGAGCCCGGCGAGTACGTCCCGTTCTCGTCGGCCCGGCGGTGGAGCGCGCTTCGCCTGGGCGAGACGGCCTACGTGCTCGGCGCGCCGGAGCGGTTTCCCCTGGGGCCGCTCGCCGAGGTGGCCGGACGGGAGCAGGCGCAGGGGCGCCGCGTGGTCGCGTTCGGCACGGCTACGGGGGCGCTGAGCGCGGACGACGGCCCGCCCAAGGGGTTGAAACCGCTCGGGCTCGTCGTCCTGTCGGAGGCGCTGCGCCCGGATGCGCGCGAGACGGTCGAGTTCCTCCGCGGCGAGGGCGTCGAGCTGCGCGTCATCTCCGGGGACGCGCCGGCGACGGTGGCCGCGATCGCCCAGGACGCGGGCATCGACATCGGCGACGGTGCGGTGGACGGATCGAACGGCAAGGTGCCGCTCGATGCGCGCGTCGTCGGCCGGATCTCGCCCGAGGGCAAGCGGCAGCTCGTCGAGGGGCTGCGCGACCAGGGCCGCTACGTCGCGATGGTGGGCGACGGCGTGAACGACGTCCCGGCGCTCAAGGCGGCGCGTCTCGCGATCGCCCAGGGGAGCGGCTCGGAGATGGCGCGGTCGGTCGCCGACGTCGTGCTCGTGCGCGGCGACTTCTCCGCGGTGCCGGACATGGTCGCGTCGGGCCGGAAGATCCTCCGCAACGTCCAGCGCGTCACGAAGCTGTTCGTGACCAAGTCGGTGTTCGCCGCGTTCCTCGTGCTCGCGGTCGGGCTGACGACGACGCCGTATCCGCTGCTCCCTCGGCACCTGTCCCTCGCGGCCTCGCTGACGGTCGGGATCCCCGGATTCTTCCTCGCCCTCGGGCCGAGCTCCGGCCCGTGGAAGACGGACGGGTTCCTCCGCGAGGTCGCGCGCTTCTCGCTTCCAGCTGGAGTCGCGGCCGGCCTGGGCGTGCTGTCGGCGTACCTGTTCGCGCTGAACGTGGTCGCCCTGCCGGTCGTCGAGGCGCGGACGGTCGCGCTCACGACGCTCGTCGTGCTCGGCCTCTACTTCGTGCTCGTCCTCGAGGCGCGCACGCAGCGCCGCGCCATGGCGGTGGGGATGCTCTGCACCTGCCTCTTCGCGGCGTACGTGGCCGTGTTCGCGTTCGAGCCGACGCGCGAGTTCTTCGAGATGGCGTGGTTCGGCTTCTGGGGCGTGGTCGGCGTCCTGGGCGGAGCCGGCCTCGCGATCGGAGGCCTTGCGCTGTCGGACATCCGGTTCGTGCCGGAGCAGTTCCGGCGCATCGCGCGCTAAGGTCGAGGCATGCCGTCACTCGTCGTCGTCGTTCCCCTGAAGGAAGGTGCGTACGAGGAGGCCAAGCGCCTCCTGGCCGGCGGGCCGCCGATGGACCTCGGCGAATCCGTGTTCGAACACCACGAGGTGCATCTAACGCAGCGCGAGGCCGTGTTCGTCTTCACGACGCCGGACGACATCCCGGCGACGCTGCATGTGCAGGCCGGCGATCCGACGTTCTGGAAGGCCGCGAAGGCGTGGCAGCCGCTGATCGACGGCCGGCCGCGCAAGGCGGAAACGGCCTTTGAGTGGAGCCGCGACGGCTAGCAGGTTCAGCGATCCCGCGGATGCAAGAAGATCTAGTAGCCGCCGACGTACACGATTTCGAAGCGGACGAGCCGGGCGGCCAGGCTGCCGCCGCTCCCCTGGAGCACCTCCACGTGGACGAACTGGCCCGCGGCGAGCCGGTCGATCCCGCTCACCTGCTGGCTGGTGTACGCCGGGGAGGGAAGCGGAGGCCCCGCGGTTGAGGCGATGCCGCCATTCGGGCCGATGATCGTCGTCCGGGCGCGAGGCGAATCGCTTGAACATGGGTGTCCCCTCCCGTGGGGTTTGGGGGACGGACGATAGAACGGGCCCTGGCCCGTTTCCATTCGAGGATTAGCTACGCAGCGTCGCTGGACTGAGCCGCCCGAGGCTCATTCGGACCCTGGTCAAGCCGGAACGGCGGGTACTCGTCGGTCATGAGCGCCGCATAGGCGAGGACGCGTAGCACCCAGCGGTTCAGGCCGATGACGAAGTCGAAGAGCCCGCGCGGGTACGTCCCGGCGAAGAGCAGCGCGAACCCCCCGATGAGGACGCAGATTCCGATCAGGCCGTTCCAGCCGGCCGGAACCCAGACGTCGGGCGTCCACTTCCACAACCACCAGCCGCCGACGAAGATTCCGACGATGAAGTACTGCGGGATCGCGAGCAGCCACCACTTCACGAGCACGAGCCCGCGCGAGAGCTTCTCCGGGTAGGCGATCTCGACGGACGCCGGGTAGTCGGGCTCGGAGTCGAGCGAGAACGGCGGGTAGCGGTCGGTGCCGAGCGCGCCGTAGGAGTAGAAGAACACGCGCCACGTCCAGCGGATCACGCCGACGTTGATGTCGAAGAGGTCGCGCGGGTAGCGGCCCGTGATGAGGATCGCGAAGAACGCGACCCAGGTAAGCACGATGAACGCGATCCAGAGGAAGAACAGCGCGATCGCGTGCGGGATGATCAGCAGCCACTTGAACGCCCAGATCCAGCGGCTCAAATCGTCGTCGAGCGCGCCGTGGACGGCGACGGGGTAGGCGCTCGGGACGAGCACGGCCGTTTCGGTCGCGGCTTCCACCTCGGCGGCGCCGCGCCGGCGCAGGGCGAGCAGGAGGCACAGCACGCCGACGAGAAGGACGAGCCCGCCGAGGATCAGCAAGGCGATCGCGAGCCAGAGGAGCCAGCCGAGCCTCGCGCCGATGCCGATGTCCGCGGCCACGCCTTCGGAGGCGTCGGCGTTCATGACGACGATCGTCCAATTGCCCCGCTCGATGTCCCACGTCAGCACCTGCTCGCCGGGCCCGCTCGCGGACGCGGCCCAGAAGGACTCGTCCTCGGGCGGCGTCCGGGGTGCGCCGTGGTAGCCGCTCGAATCGTATTCGGGCTCGAAGGGCCACGTGTCGAAGTCGTCGAGCCGGTCGTAGGCGACACCGTCGAGGTAGCCGTCCGCGGCGGATAACGTCGCGGTCGGGCCGATGCCAAGGAAGATTTCGCCGCCGTCGGCAGACTCGCCGCGGATCCGCACCCGGCCGAGCGCGTCGTCCCACTCGGAGTCGTTCAGGTCGACCGATTCGGACACGATCGCGTACCCGTCCGACTCGAACCGGTGGGTCGGCGTCGAGAGGAAGCCGTCCGAGTCGCGCTCCCCTTGGTCGGCCCAAAGCAGCGCGGCGCCGGCGCTGAGCAGTCCGACGGCGATCAGGATCGCGATGCAGCCGAGGATGAGCAGGACGACCCGGCCTGCGCTCCACCGTCCCTTGGGCTTGGCTTCGTCGGGCTTGGCGTCGTCGGGCTTGGCTTCGTCGGGCTTGGCGTCGTCGGGCTTGGCGTCGTCGGCCACGGCTGGAGCTTTGCACAGCTGGTCGTGCTGTGGAGAAATCGGCACGCTTTCGACCCGGTTTTGCGCACCACGCGTGCGGGTTTCCTCGATATCGTCTTAAGGGTGGGTGGGGGGAGCCCAGGTACTCGCGCGTCTAGCGTTTAAGCGCTTTGGCGCCGCCGCAGCACCGCCGCGACGACCACGCCGTACGCGATGTGATCCGCGATCTGCGCGCCGCTCGGAAGACGCCGCAGCCGCGGGAACCGCCGGCCGACCACGCCCAGGTCGAGCGCCGCGATTCCGACCCCCGCGAGCACGCCTCGCACCGGGGACGGCCTGGCCGGCAGCGCGAACGCCAGCACGACGCCCCACCCGAGCGAGATCGCCAGGTGCACCGGAACCGCGGCGACGAGCAGTTCCTCGTCCGACGCGTCCTCGCCGAGGACGATCGAGCCCGCGGCGCGGGTCGCCTCCAGCGGATCGCCGCCCGTCGCCAGCGCATGCACGGTCGACGGAATCCCACTCACGACCGACGCGACGGCGCCCGCGGCGAGCCCGTCCGCCAGACGGCCCACTACACCCCGAGAGCTTCGGTGACGATCCGGTTTTGCTCGACGAGATGCGCGGTCGGATAGCCCTCGCTCGGGCTCGCGCGCCAGGGGCGGCCGCAGTAGCGCAGCGTCACGTCCTCCGGCAGGCCCTCCTCGAGGCGATGCCGGATGGCGCGCCAGGCGCCCATGTTCTGCGGCTCCTCCTGCGTCCACACGAGCTCGGTGATGCGCGGGTAGCGCGCGAGCAGCTCGTCGTAGGCGGCGATCGGGAACGGGTAAAGCTGCTCGAGCCGCACGACCGAGACGCCCTCGGCCTCGGCGCGCGCCTCGTGGCCGACGATGTCGTAGTAGATCTTCCCGGTGCAGAGCACGAGCCGGCCGGTGCGGGCCCGCGCCTCGTCGTCCAGCGAGTAGTCGTCGATGATCGGCTGGAAGCGCCCCTCGGAGAGCTCCTCCACGTGCGAGGTGGCCTGCTTCAACCGCAGCAGGCTCTTCGGCGTCAGCACGACGAGCGGCCGCGGCTTGGGATGCCGCGCCTGCCGACGCAGTACGTGGAAGTGCTGCCCGGCGGTCGTGCAGTTGACGATGCGGATGTTCTCCTGCGCCGCCATCTGCATGAAGCGCTCGACGCGCGCGCTCGAATGCTCCGGGCCGTTCCCCTCGTACCCGTGCGGAAGCAGCAGCGTGAGCCGTGACGTCTTCCCCCACTTGGAGAGGGACGAGACGATGAACTGGTCGATGATGATCTGCGCGCCGTTCACGAAGTCGCCGAACTGGGCCTCCCAGATGACGAGCGTGTCGGGCCGCGCGACCGCGAAGCCGTACTCGAAGCCGAGGCACCCTTGCTCCGAAAGCGGTGAGTTGTAGACCTCGAGCGGCGCGACCGCGCCCGGGAGATGCTGGATCGGCGCGTATTTCTCGCCCGTTTCCGCGTCGTGGAGGACGAGGTGGCGGTGCGCGAACGTGCCGCGCTCCGTGTCCTGCCCGGAAAGGCGCACCGGCGTTCCTTCCTCGATCAGGCTGCCGAGCGCAAACGCCTCGGCGAGCGCCCAGTCGATGCCGCCGTCCGGGCCGAGCATGTCCCGGCGGCGCTCGAGCTGCGTCAGGAGCTTCGGGTGGACGGTGAAGTCGGGAGGCACGACCAGCAGCTGCTCGTTCAGCGTCTCGAGGCGGGCACGAGGGACGTTGGTGTCGGGATCGTCGCCTCCCGCGCGGCCGGGCTTGCGCTCCTGGCGCCGGCCCATCGCACCCTCGGAGATCGCGTCCCGCAGCGCGTCGTGCGCGGCCTTGATCTGCGCGTCGGCGTCGCTCACCATCGCCTCGGCCTCGGCCTGCGTGACGACGCCGTGCTCGATCAGATCCTTGGCGTACAGCGCGCGAACGGTCGGATGCTCGGCGATCAGCTCGTACATGAGCGGCTGCGTGTACGCCGGCTCGTCGCCCTCGTTGTGGCCGAACCGCCGGTAGCCGACGACGTCCACGATGACGTCCCGCTGGAACTCGGCGCGGTAGGCCATCGCCAGGCGCACGGCGGCGACCGCGGCCTCGGGGTCGTCGGCGTTCACGTGGATGATCGGGGCGTCGAAGCCCTTGGCGATGTCGCTCGAGTAGCGGGTCGAGCGCTCGTCCTCCGGGTTCGTGGTGAAGCCGATCTGGTTGTTCGCGACGATGTGGAGCGTCCCGCCCGTCGAATAGCCGGCGAGGCCCATGAGGTTGAGGGTCTCCGCGACGATTCCCTGCCCGGCGAAGGCCGCGTCCCCGTGGATGAGGAGCGCCATCGCGACGGTCGGATCGTGGACGAGCTCGGCGGAGTCCTGGTCGGTCTGGAGCGCCCGCGCCCTTCCCACGACGACCGGGTCGACCGCCTCGAGGTGGCTCGGGTTCGAGGCTAGGAGCACCTTCACCTCGCCGTGCTTCGTCAGGCGAACGCCCTGCGAGCCGTAGTGGTACTTGACGTCGCCGGTGCCGCCCTCGGGGTCGTGCGTGACCGCCTCGAGGGTCCGCTCGCCCTCGAACTCCTTGAGGATGACTTCGTACGGACGCCCGAGCGTGTGGGCGATCACGTTCAGCCGGCCGCGGTGCGCCATGCCGAGCACGACATCCTTGGCGCCATTCTCCGCGGAGAGCTCGAGCGCCTCGTCGAGCATCGGGATCATCGCGTCGAGACCGGCGAGCGAGAACGACTTCTGGCCGAGGAACACGCGGCGCAGGTAGGTCTCGAGGCCCTCGGTCTCGGACAGCCGGGTGAGCAGCGCCTTCTTCGCGTCGGCGTCGAACTCACGGCGGTAGCGATTCGACTCGATCGCGTTGCGCAGCCACACGCGCTGCTCGTGGTTCGAGATGTGCTCGATCTCGTACGCCATCGTCCCGCAGTAGGTCGCGCGGAGCTTCGGGAGCACCTCGCGGAGCGTGTCGCCCTCGCAGTAGAGGCGCAGGAGCCGCGCCGGGATGCGGGACTGGAGGCTCAGGAGTGAGCTGCGGGATCAGCCGGTCGGGATCGAGCGCCGGATCGCCGAGCGGCGCGGACCCGAGCGGATCGAGGTGCGCGGCGAGATGCCCGTGCATCCGGTGCGCCTTGACAAGCGCCATCGCCGCGGCGACGCCGCCGAGCAGCTCCTCGTCGACTGCGGCAGGCTCGGCGACCGCGGCAGCGGCGCCGTTTCCGTCCGCCGGGACGAGCTCGTGCAGGCGCTGCGCGGCCGGAAGATGTGCGGCCAGATCGGGGTTCGACTCGAAGTAGGTCCGCCACTCAGGCGGAACCGACTCCGGCGAATTCAGGTAGTCGACGAAGAGCTCTTGGACATAGCCGAGATTGAGGTCTTCGAGGGCTGTGGAATCCACGTGAATTGAGGATAGCTAGCGGGTTCAACCACTCCGCGCAGTTGTCTTCGGCGCAGGCCCTCCGTGTCCTTAGCGGCCGGCCGCGATCGAGCGGCGCACGAGCTCGACGGGATGGAGGATCGGGACCGGACGCCCGAGCCCTTCGAGGTACGTCGCGACCTGGAGCGCGCACCCCGGGTTCGCCGCTGCGATCGCGTGCGCGCCCGTCCCGGCGAGGTTCGCGGCCTTGCGCCGGCCCAGTTCGGCGGCCGCGGCCGGCTCGAGCACGTTGTAGAGCCCGGCCGAGCCGCAGCAGAGCTCCCACTCCGGCGGCTCGACGAGCTCGAGGCCCGGAATCGCCGTGAGGAGCGACCGCGGCTCGGCGCGGACGCCCTGCGCGTGCGCCAGGTGGCACGCGTCGTGGTAGGCGACCCGCAACTCCACCCGTCCGCGCGGCGCACGCGGCTCCGACGCCGCGAGCAGCTCGGTGACGTCCTGCACCTTCGCGCTGAACGCTGCCGCGCGCTCGGCCCAAGCCGGGTCGTCGGCGAGCAGCCGCCCGTAGTCCTTCATCGACGACCCGCAGCCGGCCGCGTTCGCGACCACGGCGTCGCAGGCCTCGAAGGCGGCGATCGTCGCGCGCGCGAGTTTCAGGGCCTCCGGCTCGGCGCCGGTGTGGAGCATGAGCGCGCCGCAGCAGCGCGGACTCGTTCGCGCCGCGACCTCCCAGCCCTCGGCCGCGAGCACCTCGACCGTCGCCGCGTTCACGTCGCCGAAGAACACCCGCTGGACGCAGCCCTGCAGCAGCCCGACCCGGCCGCGCCGCTCTCCGGCCGCCGGAGTCAGCTCGGCCACCCGCGCGCGCCCGTGCGCGCGAGGCGTCAGTCGCAGCATCGCTCCGACCCGCGAGGAATCCGGAAGCGCTCGTCCGAGCCGGCGGGCGCCGAGCCGCCCCGCGGCGCCGGCCAGCGGACGCACGGCGCGCAACCGGCCCGGATGCGTGAACGTGGCGAAC
Organism: uncultured Thermoleophilia bacterium; assembly: GCA_963716435.1. Lineage (GTDB taxonomy): Bacteria > Actinomycetota > Thermoleophilia > Gaiellales > Gaiellaceae > CAVRUF01. The sequence goes on along the minus strand of OY970312.1, from coordinate 631,614 downwards.
GCCAGCCGCCGGGAGAGCCGTGAGGCGACCCCGCGCCGGTGGTTGCGCTCGAGCTGCGGGCGCGTGTCCTCGAGCAGCCGGTCGTAGCGCACGCCCGACGGGCACGCAGTGACACAGGCCATGCAGCCGAGGCAGCGATCCCAGTGCAGCGCCATCGCGTCCGAGATCGCGTCCGCCTCGTTTCGCGCCGCCTCCATGAGGACGATGCGGCCGCGCGGCGAGTCCATCTCCTCGCCCCAGAGCACGTACGTCGGACAGGTCGGCAGGCAGAACCCGCAGTGGACGCACGTGTCGAGATCCTCCTGGCTCGGCGGGCGCAGGACGTCGAAGGCCGTCATCAGATTCCGCCCACGAAGATGCCCGGGGCGCAGACGCCGGCCGGATCGAAGCGTTCCTTCACCCGGCGCGAGAGCGCGACGAGCGCCGCATCGTCGACGCCCCACGGATCGGCGCGCAGCTCGGCGGGCGCATCCTGGAGCACGCCGCCGAACGGGAACTCGAACGGCGCAGCGGACTTCACCCAATAGACCCCCGAGCGGCCCACGACCGAAGCGCCCGCGGTCTCGGCGGCTCCCAGCACGTCGGCCAGCTGCGACGGAAGCGCCGAAATTCGCCGCACGACTTGACCGCGCTGCCCGGCGCGCTGCGCGGCCCAGAGCTCGTCCGCGTCGCCGTGAATCTCGGTCTCCAGATCGTCCGCAAGCGAGGCGATCCGGTTCGCCCGCGCCTCGACCGCGACGCCGCCCACGCGCGCGAGCAACGCACCCGAGCCGTCCGACCAGCGCACGTCGAGCGCCTCCAGCTCGAGCGGCTCCGCGAACCAGCGCGCGAAAACGCGGCCGAGCGCAGCCGGGCTGTCCCCACGGGCGACGACGGTCGCCGACTCGACCGGAAGCGGATGGAGCCGCACCACGACCTCGGTGATGACGCCGAGTGTGCCCAGCGAGCCCGCGAAGAGCTTCGCCAGGTCGTACCCGGCCACGTTCTTGATCACCTTGCCGCCCGAGCGCGCGACCGAGCCGTCGGCCAGCGCGACGGTCATCCCGAGTAGCAGGTCGCGAGCCGCGCCGTACCGGTAGCGCAGCGGGCCCGAGTCGGCCGTGGCCACGACACCCCCGATTGTGGCGCCGCCGTCCGGAGGATCAAGAGCGAGCATCTGCCCGGCCGAAGCGAACACGGCCTGCGCCTCGGCCAGCGAAACCCCGGCGCCCAGGACGGCAGTGAGGTCGCCCGCGTTGTGCTCGACGATCGCGCCGAGTCCGGCGGTCGAAAGCACGACGTCCGGCTCGGCGACCGCCGTCCCCCAGTTCCATTTCGTCCCGCCGCCGCGCGGACGAACGGTGCCGCCCGCGGCGAGCAGCTCCGCAGTCTCGGCGGCGGATGCGGGCGTCTCGACCCTCACATCCGCTCCGCGAGTCCGGCCGCCTCGACCGGGTGCTGCCGGTACGGCCCGGGCACCTCGCCGCATAGGCGCGGCGTGGGCATGACCTTGCCGGGATTGACGCGTTGCTCGGGATCGAATGCGCAGCGCAGCTTCTGGAACGCGGCCAGATCGGGCTCGGAGAACATCGCCGGCATGTAGCGCTTCTTGTCCATCCCGACCCCGTGCTCGCCCGTGATCGAGCCGCCCTCCTCGACGCACGCGAGCACGATGCGCCCGGCCAGCTCCTCGGCCCGCGCGGCCTCGCCCGGCACCGAATCGTCGTAGGCGACGAGCGGATGCAGGTTCCCGTCCCCGGCGTGGAACACGTTCGCGACCTGGAGGCCGTACTCGTCCGCGAGCTGCTCGATCCGGCCGAGCACGGCGGCCAACCGTGTGCGCGGGATGACCGAGTCCTGGACGTAGTACGACGGCGCAACGCGGCCCATCGCGGCGAACGCGGCCTTGCGCGCCTTCCAGATCAGATCGCGCTCGGCCGAGTCGGCGGCGACGTGGATCCCGAGCGCCTGCTTCAGCTCGCAGAGCCCGACGACTGCCTCGACCCGCTGCTCGCACTCCTCTGCGGGGCCGTCGAGCTCGACGATCAGCGCCGCGCCGGCGTCGTACGGGTTGCCGATTCCGGTCGCGGCCTCGGCCGCCTTCATCGAGAGCCTGTCCATGATCTCGAGCGCGCCCGGCACCATGCCCGCCGCGACGATGTCGGAGACGGTCTGGCCCGCCGCCTCCATCGTCGCGAAATAGGCGACGAGCGTGTGGATCCGCTCCGGTACGGGGGCGACGCGAAGCGTGATCCGCGTGGCGACGCCGAGCGTCCCCTCCGAGCCGACGAACGCGCCGAGCAGGTCGTAGCCCGGCTGGTCGACCTCCTTGCCGCCGAGCGACACCTCGGTTCCGTCCGGAAGGACGAGATCGAGCCCCGTCACGTAGTTCGTCGTGAACCCGTACTTGAAGCAGTGCGCGCCGCCCGAGTTCTCGGCCACGTTGCCGCCGACCGTGCAAACCACCTGGCTCGACGGATCCGGCGGATAGAAGTGCGTCGGCCCAACCGCCTTCGAGACCTCGAGGTTCGTCACGCCCGGCTCGACCACGACGCGCGCGTTGGGGAGGTCGACCTCGAGCACCCGCCGCAGTCGCGAGAGCCCGACGACGACACCGCCGGGAACCGGAGTCGCGCCGCCGGAGAGCCCGGTTCCCGCCCCGCGCGCGACCCACGGAACCTCGGCCTCCCAGCATGCGCGGACGACGCGTCGCACCTCGTCCGCGGAGCCGGGCAGGCACACGACCGCGGGCACACCGCGCAGGTAGGCGAGCGCGTCCGACTCGTACGTGCGCAGCTCGTCGCGATCGACAAGTACGTGCTCGTTGCCGCAGATCCCCGCAAGCTGGGCGACGAGATCCCTCAGCGCAACCCCTCCGAATCGGGCGGAATGATCTCGAGCCCGCTCGCGACCCGGCGCTTGCCGCCGGACTGGTAGACGACGTCCACGGAGTCGTTCTTGCGGTACGTCCCGGCCACGCCGAGGAACATGCTCGCCCAGCGAAGCAGCCCGAGCCGGCCTTCGCGGGCGATCGGCTTCACGAACCGCAGCACCGGGCCCTCGACCTCGTAGTCGGTTCCGCGCGTCTGGAGGACACCGTTCACGTACACCTCGAACGGCTCGTGCGCCTCGGGAGGAAGCGGGACAGTCCAGGCTTCGGCCACCGCAACGCCGAAGCCTAGACTGCCGATCCACTCTCCGCGCCTGCTCCCCAGTCGCTCCGCGCATCCCCTCGATCTCTCCCGCCAAGAGGGTGTGCGCGTAGAACGAACTGAACCACATAAAGGGGGAACCTCAATCCCTCGAACGAGTGGTCGGTCATTCCGCCCGGCAGAGCCGTAGAATCGGGCCCGGATGCCCGGGAGCCGTTTTGTCCTTCTCCTCGTCGCCGTCGGGATTCCGGTCGGCCTCGTGCTGGCCGTTTTCCTCGGCCTGCCCGGAGCGTCGCCACCCGAGAGCGCGACTCAAAGCGGCGAGACGATCAACCAGATCTACAGAGTCGTCCTGGCGGCGTGCGCGTTGGTCTTCATCCTGATCGAGGCGGCGCTGATCGCCCTGATCATCCGCTACCGCCGGCGCAAGGACACAGACGAGGACGCCGAGGGGCCGCAGGTCCACGGGAACACGCGGATCGAGATCATCTGGACGGTCGTCCCGGCCGTCGCGCTCCTCGCACTCGTGATCTTCACGTTCAGCAAGGTGCCCGAGGTCGAGGCGACGCCGAGCGCGGGAGACGACGTGCTGGTCGTCGAGGTGACCGCGCACCAGTTCTACTGGCAGTACGAATATCCCGGCGGCGCGCTCTCATTCGACACGCTCTACCTCCCGGTCGACCGACCCGTCACGCTCGTGATCCGCTCGGCCGACGTCGCCCACGCTTGGTGGGTGCCCGAGCTGACCGGCAAGCGGGACGCGATCCCGGGCCGTACGAACAAGCTCAACTTCACGCCGCGCTCGGTCGGCACGTTCGACAAGGGCGTCTGCGGCGAGTTCTGCGGGATCCAGCACACGCAGATGAAGACGATCGTCGAGGTCGTGAGCACTGCTGACTTCGAGGCGTGGCTCGCCGAGAACACATCGCCCGACCTCGTCGCCATGGGCGAGCAGGAGTGGACGGCCTCGTGTGCCAAGTGCCACGGCCTCGCCGGGCAGGGCGACATCGGGCCCCCGATCGCCGGGAACGCGATCCTCACCGACCCGGTCGCGCTGAAGGCGCTCGTCACGAACGGCCAAGACCAGGGCTCGATCGAGGGCTACATGCCGCCGACCGGGCTGGGCTGGACGGATCGCCAGATCGAGGCGCTCGTCGCCTACGTGAAGTCGAACCCCGAGCTCGCGGGCCCCGGCCAGTGAGCGCGAACGCCACAGCGGTCCGCGGCCCCGCCTGGAACGAGAAGGGGATCACCAGCTGGATCACGACCGTCGACCACAAGCGGATCGGGATCCTCTACATCGTCACCGCCTTCGTGTTCTTCCTCCTCGGCGGCGTGATGGCGCTGGTCATCCGCCTGCAGCTCGCGCAGGCGAACCTCGACATCGTCACCAAGGACACCTACAACGGCCTGTTCACGCTGCACGGGACGACGATGATCTTCCTCTTCATCGTCCCGGTCTTGGCGGGCTTCGGGAACTACCTCGTGCCGCTCATGATCGGCGCGAAGGACATGGCGTTCCCGCGCTTGAACGCGATGTCCTACTGGTTCTTCCTCGCCGGCGGGATCGTCCTCATGGGCAGCCTCTTCGCCGAAGGCGGCCCCGCGCAGGCCGGCTGGTACGCCTACCCGCCGCTGTCGGGCCCCGGCAACATCGGCATGCCGTACGCCGGCCAGGACCTCTGGATCCTTGCGATCCACCTGACGACGATCTCGTCGATCGCGGGCGCGATCAACCTCGTCGTGACGATCCACAACATGCGCGCGCCGGGGATGACCTGGATGCGCATCCCGCTCTTCGTCTGGACGATGGAGACGTACGCGCTTCTGCTCATCCTGACGCTGCCGGTCGTGACCGCGGCCGTGACGCTGCTCCTCTTCGACCGCCAGGCCGGCACCGGTTTCTTCCTGCCGGAGGAGGGCGGAAGCGCGTTGCTCTACCAGCACATGTTCTGGTTCTTCGGGCATCCCGAGGTCTACGTGATGATCCTGCCCGCCTTCGGGATGGTCTCGGAGATCATCCCGGTCTTCGCGCGCAAGCCGATCTTCGGCTACAAGGCGATCGCCTTCTCGACCATCGGGATCGCCTTCGCCGGGATGCTCGTCTGGGCCCACCACATGTTCACGGTCGGCCTGCCCATCTGGCTGAACGGCTTCTTCGCGGTCGCCTCGCTGGCCGTCGCAGTTCCGACGGCGATCAAGATCTTCAACTGGCTCGCGACGCTCTGGCGTGGCCACATCGACTTCAAGGCGCCGCTGCTCTTCTGCCTCGGACTGATCGGGCTCTTCACGATCGGCGGCCTCTCGGGGATCGTCCTCGCGATGTTCCCGATCGACTACCAGGCGCACGACTCCTACTACGTCGTCGCGCACATGCACTACGTCCTCTTCGGCGGCACCGCGTTCGGGCTCTTCGCCGGGACCTACTACTGGTTCCCGAAGATCACCGGCCGGATGTACAACGAGCGGCTCGCCCTCTGGCACTTCTGGCTCATCCTCATCGGCTTCAACCTGACCTTCTTCTTCCAGCACATGGTCGGGCTCATGGGGATGCCGCGCCGCGTCTACACCTACAACCGCACCGGCTCGTTCGAGCTCTACAACCTGCTCTCGACGATCGGCTCGTGGGTGATGGCGGTCGCGCTCCTCATCTTCCTCTACAACGTCATCCGCTCCTGGCGCGTGGGGCCGCGGGTCGGCAACGACCCGTGGAAGGCGAACACGCTCGAGTGGTACACGACCTCGCCGCCCCCGCCGCACAACTTCGACCAGCTGCCGCCGATCACGAGCGAGCGGCCCCTGCGCGACCTGCGCCGGCGGCTGGAGGCGACCCAGCGATGAATCCGCACCCCGGTTCCTGGCTCCGCCTGACCGCCGTCTCCGCCGCGTTCGCGACAGGGATCGCGATCGTCACCGGCGAGTGGGCGGGCTCGCACGAGGTCTCGGTGCTCGTCGGCCTTGCGCTGGTCACGACCGTGTGGCTTTCGGTTCGGTACGGCCATCCGGAGGACTCACTCCTCCGCCGCGCCGCCGAGACCGCGCTCGGGCTCTACCTGGTGCAGATCGCCGTGGGTGCGATCGTTGCGCTCGCGAACGAGCCCTCGTGGGCGTACCCGGCGCACATCGCCCTCGGAGCGCTGTCGCTGGCCGCCTCGGTCGTGACCGCAGTGCTCGTCTTCCGCGGCGGCGTCGAGGTTCCGCGCGCGCCGTGGCGCGACTACATCACGCTGACGAAGCCGCGGATCATGTCGCTGCTCCTCATCACCGGCGCCGGCGGACTGGTGCTCGGCTCGGAGGGCTGGCCTTCTTTGGGACTCACCGTCGCGACCCTCGGTGGACTCGCGCTCGCGTGCGGCGGCGCCTCGGCGCTGAACCACGTCCTCGACCGTGACATCGACCAGCTCATGGGCGAGCGGACGCAGGCGCGCCCGGTCGCGTCGGGCCGGGTTGCTCCCGCGCGGGCGCTCGAGTTCGGCCTGGCGCTGCTCGCGCTCTCGTTCGTCGTGCTGGCGTGCTGGGTGAACCTGCTCACGGCGGTGATGGCGCTCATCGGCGGCGCCTTCTACGTGCTCGTCTACACCCGCTGGCTGAAGCGGACGACGCCGCAGAACATCGTCATCGGCGGGGCGGCCGGAGCGATCCCCCCGGTGGTCGGTTGGACAGCGGCGACCGGCTCGCTGAGCCTGCCGGCGCTGCTCCTGTTCCTGATCGTCTTCTTCTGGACGCCGCCGCACTTCTGGGCGCTTGCGCTGCTCATCAAGCGCAACTACGAGGCGGCCGGCGTGCCGATGCTCCCCGTCGTCGTCGGCGAGCGCGAGACCGCGCGCTCGATCGTCCGCTACTCCGTGGTGATGGTCGCGATCACGCTGCTGCCCGTGCTGGCGCGGACGGTCGGCGTGCTCTACCTCGCCTCCGCTCTCATTCTCGGCGCCGTGTTCCTCGTGCTGGCGGTCGCGCTGCAGCGCTCGACCACGCCCGTGCGGGCCAAGCGGCTCTTCTCGTACTCGCTCCTCTACCTGGCGCTCCTGTTCGTCGCCCTGGCCCTCGACCCGTTGGTGATGTGATGGATCCGGAACTCTCGCGCAAAAATGTCCGCCTCGGGCTCGCGCTCTTCGCGCTCACGCTGATCCTGTTCTTCGGCTCGGTCGCGATCGCGGAGATCTACAACTCGGTCGGCTAGCCGCGCTTTTCCTCGGGCTCGGCCCGAACGGACACGTCCTTCCGACTTAGTTGCAGACTGCAACTTGTCAACGGAGCGCCCCGAACCCAGGCCGGGCGCGTTGACCGATAGTCAGCTCTGTCCGTTTGGGACACGGCCGGGGTCTGACCCCTAGCATGGCCGCGGTGGACACGGCCGGAATGGACGAGCTGAACGCCTTCATCACGCAGGTCGAGCCCGCTCGGGACGGGATTCGCCTCGCGGTGAAGGATCTCTTCGACACGGCCGGGGTGCGCACGACCTACGGCTCCGCGATCTTCCGCGACCACGTCCCGGAGCGCTCGGCCACCGCGGTCACGATGCTCGAGGACGCGGGTTACGTGAGCGTCGGCAAGACGAACCTGCACGAGTTCGCCTACGGGATCACCTCCGAGAACGTCCACTACGGCGACGTAGTGAACCCGCTCGACCCGGGCCGGATCCCGGGCGGCTCGAGCGGCGGCTCGGCGGTCGCGCTCGTCACCGGCGAGGCCGACGCGGCCCTGGGGACGGACACCGGCGGCTCGATCCGCATCCCCGCCGCCTGTTGCGGGATCGTCGGCTTCAAGCCCACGCACGGCCGCGTCCCGGTCGAGGGGATCTTTCCGCTCGCGCCCACCTTCGACCACGCCGGGCCGATGGCGCGCACCGTCGCCGACACGGCAACCATGGCCCGGATCCTCGACCCCGCGCTGGAGCCGGGCGAGCGCAACCTCGACCTCCGCGTCGGCGTCATCTGGCTCGATGAGGCCGACCCTCAGATCCAGGCCCGCGTCAACGACGCCGTCGGCCACTTCCCCAACGCCGAGCAGATCGACTTCCCGTTCCCGGAAGGCGTGACGCCGGTCTTCATGCGCGAGGCGGCCGAGATCCACCGCGAGCTCTTCGCCGAGCACGCCGACGAGTACGGCCCGAACGTCCGGGAGAAGATCGAGCGTTGCCTCGCCGTCACCGACGAGGCCTACGCCGCGGGGCTCCTCGCGCGCGCGAACTATCTGGATGCGTGCCTCGAGGCCGCCGACGGCTACGACCTGCTCGTCGCACCGACCCTCACGACGGTCGCGCCGCGCATCGGCCAGAAGGAGATCGACCTGCGCTGGTCGGTCATCCGCCTCACGTTCCCGTTCAACGCGCTCGGCTGGCCCGTCCTGGCCATGCCGTGCGGTCCGGCCGAGCTCGGGCTTCCGGCCTCGGTCTCCCTGATCGGCCGGACGAACGACGACGACCTCGTTCTTGACACCGGCCTTGCATTTGAGCGGGTTCTGTCACCCGTTTAGGGGAAGGCCGGCCGCACCCGCATGCCGACAACAGCAGGGAGCCATGCTCATTCGTCCCCTCGCTGTGGTCCTCGCGTTTCTCGCGTTCGCGCCCGCCGTCTCCGCGGCGCCCGCGCCTAGCGACCTGCGCGGATTCCTGCTGCGCGCCAACGATCCCCAGCCCGCCGGCCACGCGTTCTCGCGCACGCCGGCCTTCGCCTGGGATCGCGTGAGCGGCGCGAGCTCGTACGAGTTCCAGCTCGCGACCAGCAAGAACTTCTCCGAGAACTCGATCGTCTGGGAGAAGGACGACCTGCCGAACCCGATCACCTCGGTTCCGCTCACGCTGCCGTGGAGCACCGGCAACCCGTACTCGCTCTACGCACGCGTTCGCGCCACCGTCGGCGGCGACGGGACGGCGTGGAGCACGAAGTACGGCTTCAAGATGAAGGCGCCCGCGCCGCCCACGAGCCTCTCGAACGGTGCGAACCCGACGCCCGGAATGATCCGCTGGACCCCGGTGAACGGCGCGACCGCCTATGAGGTTTCGTTCCTCTGGGATCTCCCGAACGGGCAGAACAAGAAGATCAAGACCGCCACGACGGCGGCCGATCTGCGCGAGCTCTACGCCTTCGCGAACGACCTCGGCGCGCAGGGCCTCACGAACGTGTCCTGGAGGGTCCGCGCGCTGCGCGAGCTCGAGGGCAAGCCGGCCAACGAGATGCCGGTCGTCTCGTACGGCCCGTGGAGCCCGACCAACGTCACGGTCGAGCCCCCGACGATCTCCGCGACGACGATCGCGCTGCAGCAGTCGATCTCGCGCAGCCGCACGACCGACATCTTCGACGTGCTCGGCGCCCAGAGCCCCGAGGCGCACGAGCTCGTCCCCGGCTTCTCGTGGAGCGGCATGTACGCGCTCGACGGAACGTCCGGCACCTGCCCGACGCTCGTCGCCGCCACCGGCGTGACGTGCCCGCTCTACCGCGTCTACGTGTTCACGGACGAGGACTGCGTGAACCGCGTCCACAGCGGCGACATCGTCGGCAGTCCGGCCTACGTGCCGCGCGTGAGCGGCGTCCTGTCGCTTCCGAAGAGCCCGACCGACCTCTCGACCGCGCCCGCCGTCTTCCTCGGCGACGCGGACAGCGAGGGCGACACCTTCGACGCGGGTGGCCAGAAGGTCATGGCGGCGGGAACGCAGCCGGGCATCCCGGCCGACCCGAGCGACGCCAACCTCGCCGAGGGCGAGAAGGCCGACCGCAAGACCGGCATCTGGGACAACGACTGGCCCGAAAGCAGCTACTACTGGACGGCCGTCCCGGTCATCCCGGTGATCACCGCCGACTCGCGGGTCGAGTACCGCGACGTCGAGTTCGCCGAGGACATGTGCCAGGCCGGCAACGTCGTCGAGTTCGGCAAGACGAGCGCCCCGGCGATCGAGCGCGCGAGCGGCGTCCCGTTCATCTCCGGGATGACGAGCGACGGATCGATCCGCGGCGCGCAGACGAACACGCCGTCCTTCTTCGGCCGGATGGTCATCGCGTGGCAGCCCGCCCCTGGCGCCGCCCGCTACCAGATCCAGTGGAGCAAGAAGGCGAACCCGTTCAAGGCCGCCGGCAGCGTGACGACTCCGTCCACGGCCGCGCTCGTCAACCTGCAGCCGGGCGTTTGGTACTACCGCGTGCGCGGCGTCGACAAGACGCTGCCGACCAAGGCGCGCGGCATGACCTGGAGCGATCCGCAGTACGTCAAGGTGCTGCCGAAGAGCTTCACGGTCATCAAGAAGCGCCCTCGCTGAGCAGCACCGTCCGCTCGGCTCTCACCCGCGCCGCCGGCAACGACTCGTCCCCGGCGAGCACGCGCGCGACGATCTCCCGCTTGTCCGCTCCCACGAGGAACGCGACCGCGCGGGCGGCGTTCAGCACCGGATAGGTGAACGTCAGCCGCGGATGCGGCGGCGGCAGGCCGGGCGTCGGCACGTACGCGATCGGCTCGGTCGCCTCGAGCGCCGCGTCCCCGGGGAAGAGCGAGGCCGTGTGCCCGTCCGGCCCGATGCCGAGCAGAACGAGGTCGAACTCCGGCAGCACGAGATCGGTGGAGCGCAGCGGATGGATCTGCTCTTCCGGAACCGGGACGTGGTCGAGCAGCGCGGCGCGGGCCATGCCCTCGTTCGAGTCGGGATGATCGGGCGGAACGACGCGCTCGTCGCTCCACCAGACGTGCCAACCGCTCCAGTCGAGGTCGAGGGTCGCGAGCCGCTCGTAGACGGCGCGCGGAGTCGAGCCGCCGGCCAGCGCGACGCGAAACGGCGCGGCCGCCCGCTCGGCGATCCAGCCCGAGGCGAACCCGGCTAGATCGCGACTCTCGAGAAGCTCCGTACCGCCTCCTCGTAGATCAGGTCACGGTCGAAGATGTCGAGCTGCTCGGAGAGCATGTCGCTAGCGCTGTCCCGTTCGGGATGGTCGGGCGCCAGCTCCTCGCCGTCGACCGAGACCGCGGACGTTGTGTCCGCGTCGGTGTGCTCGAGCGGGATCTCCCGGTGGAGCCGCCCGCCCAGCCAGCCTGCGAGAAGAAGCGCCTCGGCCTTCGGGCCGGTCACGTGCAGCTTTCCGAGCTCGGCGATCCCGGGCCAGCGCATGGCGAGCGTGCGCCGCCACGGTTCCAGGCGGATCCAGGCGATGTCCGAGGCCGCGATCCACTCGAACACCTCGGGGACGCGCGTGAAGGCGTGCGCCGGGTCCTCCCACTCGGTCGAGTCGAGGATCAGCCGGTCGGCGACGCCGAGGAGCTGCTCCAGCTCGGTCGAGCCGAAGGGCAGGTCGCCGCGCCAGCGCAGGAACGCCGGCAGGTCGTGGATCAGGAGCGGCGAGACCACGCTCGCCGGCGCATGGGCGCGGGGCCCACAGAGCGTGATGTCGATCACCTCGAAGCAGACCGCGCCGCCGCCGCTTGCGAAGCAGCGCAGGTCGACGTCGGCGTCGAGCGCGTCGCGCGGGTCGTCCGGGTCCGGATGGAGCAGGATCGTCCGCGAAGGATGCCGCTCGCCGAGCCCGTCGAGCGTGCGCGCCGCCATGTCCGTCCACTGCTTCGGAACCCAGGCCATGTGCGTCATCACGCTCGTCCGCTGGCTCGGGGCGTGCTCCATGCCCGTCTGCTGGAGCCGCAACTCGGTCAGCGTTCGCTCGATCTTCGCGATCGTCGTGTCCTTGAGCGCCGGGCCGGCCATCAGTGCCGCCTCCAGGAGCGCCCGTCGCGGTGGAGCAGCTCGTCGGCCGCGGTCGGCCCCCACGTCCCCGCGGCGTAGTTGGGGAAGCTCGGCCGGTCGCGTACCCAGGGAGCGACCATCGCGTCGACGATCGCCCACTGCTCCTCGACCTCGTCGGCGCGCATGAAGAGCGTCGGGTCGCCGAGCATGCAGTCGAGCACCAGCCGCTCGTAGGCCTCGGGCAGCCCCATGCGGAAGGCGCCGCCGTAGAGGAAGTCCATGTGCACGGTGCGGATCGCGAGCCCCTGGCCCGGCACCTTCGCGCCGATCGCAAGCGAGACGCCCTCGTCCGGCTGGATGTTCAGGAGGAGCACGTTCGGCCGGAGGCCTCCCTCGGAGCCCGCCTCGAACGGCGGCTTCGGTGCGCGCTTGAACTGGATCGCGATGGTCGTCTCGCGCTTCGGCATGCGCTTCCCCGTGCGGAAGTAGAACGGCGTGTCGGCCCAGCGCCAGTTGTCCACGAAGAGCTTGCCGGCCACGTAGGTCTCGGTGATCGAGCCCGACGCGACGCCCTCCTCCTCGCGGTAGCCGGGCACCTCCGTCCCCTCGATGAAGCCCGGCCCGTACTGGCCGCGGACGATGTGCTTCGGCCCGGGCGTGTGGAGTGCGCGGAGCACCTTCACCTTCTCGTTTCGCACCGCCTCGGCGTCGAAGTCGGTCGGCGGCTCCATCGCCATGATCGCGATCAGCTGGAGCAGGTGGTTCTGGACGATGTCGCGGATCGCGCCGGCCTGCTCGTAGAACGTGGCGCGGCCTTCGATCCCGAGCTCCTCGGCGACCGTGATCTGCACGTGGTCGACGAACTGGCGGTTCCAGATCGGCTCGAAGATCCCGTTCGCGAAGCGGAGGACCAGCATGTTCTGGACGGTTTCCTTGCCCAGGTAGTGGTCGATGCGGAAGACCTCGTTCTCGGTGAACGCCTTGGCGATCGCGGCGTTCAGGCGCTTCGCGGTGACCAGGTCGTGGCCGAACGGCTTCTCGGCGATGATCCGCGTCCAACCCGCGCCGCGGCGTGAGCCGACGTGCTCGACGATCTCCTCGAACACACTCGGAGGAACGGCGAGGTAGAAGACCCGGTTGCCGCGCGTGCCGCGCTCCTGGTCGAGGTCGTCGAGCGCCGCGCCGAGCCGGTCCCAGCACGTCTCGTCATCGAACTCGGCCTGCATGTAGCGGATGCCGGCGGCGAGGCGGTTCCAGATCTCCTCGTCGAACTCGTCGCGGCAGTGCTTCTCCACCGCCGCGCGCATCTTGGCCTGGAACTGCTCGGTGGTCATCTCGCTCCGCGCGAAGCCGAGCACGGCGAACCGGTCGGGGAGGAGATGACGGACGGCGAGCGCGTAGAGCGCGGGGAAGAGCTTGCGCTGGGTGAGGTCGCCGGACGCGCCGAAGATCGTGAGCGTGCACGGCTCGGGCGTGCGGCGGCGCTGGAGCCCTTCGAGCAGCGGGTTTTCGGCCGCGACCGTCACGAATCGGCTTTCTTCACGGCGTGACCGCCGAACTCGTTGCGAAGCGCGGCGTTCACCTTGGCCGCGAACGACTCGTCCTGGCGCGAGGCGAAGCGCGCGTAGAGCGCCGCCGAGATGACCGGGACCGGGACGTCCTCGGCAATCGCCTCGGCAATCGTCCAGCGGCCCTCGCCGGAGTCCTCGACGTAGCCCTTGATCTCCTCGAGGTGCGCACCCTCCTTCTCGAACGCGTCGTAGAGGAGCTCGAGGAGCCACGAGCGGACGACCGAGCCGTAGCGCCAGATCCCGGCGATCTCGTGCAGGTCGAGGTCGAACTCGGAGCGCTCCAGCACCTCGAACCCCTCCGCGTACGCCTGCATGAGCCCGTACTCGATCCCGTTGTGGACCATCTTCACGAAGTGCCCTGCGCCCGAGGGACCGACGTGCGCGAAGCCGTCGGGCGGCGCAAGCGTCTCGAACGCGGGCCGGAGGATCGCGATCGCATCGTCGTCGCCGCCGGCCATCAGGCAGTAGCCCTCCTTGAGCCCCCAGATCCCGCCGGAGACGCCGGTGTCGATGTAGCGGATCCCATGCTCGGCGGCCGTGGCCGCGCGGCGTTTCGAGTCGCGGAAGTTCGAGTTGCCGCCGTCCACGATCACGTCGCCCGCTTCGAGCAGCGCGAGCAGATCGGTGACCGCCTGCTCCGTGGGATCGCCCGCGGGGATCATGAGCCACACGACGCGCGGAGCTTCGAGCTGGCCGACCAGCTCCTCGAGGCTCGCCGCAGTGCCGCCGCCCGACCTGGCATAGCTCGCGATCTCGTGGCCACCACGGCGGAGCCGTTCGACCATGTTCCCGCCCATCTTGCCCAGGCCGACCATTCCGAGCTTCATGCGATGTCCTCCCAACGGATTCGTGCCACCCGGCGCCCGCGTTCGCGGAGCGCCTCGAAGTCTCCTGCCGCCTGCGCGCGGATCAGCTGCCCGAACCCGAACGTTCGGCCCGGGATGGCCAACTCCTCAGGCTCGTCCACGATCTGCAGGTAAAGCCCGTTCGCCGGGCCGCCCTTGTGGAGCTGCCCGGTGGAGTGCAGGTAGCGCGGCCCAAACCCGGCCGTGGTGACGAGCCCCGCGGCCCGCGCGCGCTCGCGGATCGTCTCGATCCGCCGCTCCGCGTCCTCGGTCGGCTCGACGAACGCCTGCACGCAGAAGTAGTCGCCGGGCCCTCCCTGCGCGAGCAGCTCGTCCAGGGAACCCTCTGGCTGGAGCGCCGGCACCTCGCCCGCGTCGAGCAGCACCGTCGTGCGGTCCTTCGCCGCCTGCACGTCCGGCTGGTCGAACGGGTTGATTCCGATCAGCGACCCGGCGACAGCGGTCGCGAATTCCCAGCGGAAGAACTCCTGGCCAAGCTCGTACGGGTCGGTCACGCGGACTTCCTCGCTCTGGCGGTCCGGCCCTTCGACCGTCTCGCCCGGCGCGGGAACGAGCCCCTTGTCCTCCTTGCCCGTGGACTCCGCGATGAGCTGCTCGACCCACAGGCCGAAGCCGCCCGGCGTTGGGTTGATCAGCACCTTGTCGCGCCCGTCCGTGGCGCCGGCGCCGAGCCGCAGACCGAGGTCGAGCCCGGGATTGCCGACCGGCAGGCGGCACGCTTCGACCATTTCGTGTGTGCGTTCGAGGAACCGTGCGAGGTCGACACCCATGAGCGCCGCCGGGACGAGCCCGAAGACCGACAGCGCCGAGTAGCGCCCGCCGATCGCCGGATGACCCTCCCAGATCGCGCGGAAGCCACTCTTCAGCGCCCGCTTCTCGAGCTTCGAGCCGGGATCGGTGATCGCCACGAACTGCTCGGCGCGGCACTCGGTCTTCTCCCAGAAGTAGTCGAGATGGCAGCGCGTCTCAAGCGTCGAACCAGACTTGGAGGCGACGAGGAAGAGCGTCCGCGAGAGGTCGAGCCGCGCTTCAAGCGCGCGGATCGCGTCCGGGTGCGTCGTGTCGAGGACGTGGAAGCTCTCGGCCGCGAAGGTGCGGCGAAAGACCTCGGGCGCGAGACTCGACCCGCCCATCCCGGCGAGTACGACGTCGGTGAGCCCGTCCTCCTCCGCGGCTCGGGCAAACCGCTCGAGCGCCGGGATCTTCGGACGGATGAGCGCCGGCTCCTCGAGCCAGCCGAGCCAATGCGCTTCGTCGGCGCCGGTCCAGACGCTTGCGTCCCGCGCCCAGATCCGGTCGACCAGGTCCACCTCAGGCGGCGGCGAGCTCGCGGGCCGAGGCTTCGATCCCGGCGATCAGCTCGTCGAAGGAGTCGGCGAACTTCTCGACGCCCTCGCGCTCGAGCGTCGCGGTCACGTCGTCGTAGTCGACCCCCGCTGCGGCGATCTGCTCGAACACGGCCTGCGCCTCGTCCATCCCGTCCGCCAGCCGCGGTTCCGCAACGCCGTGATCCTGGAACGCCTCGATCGTCTCCTGCGGCATGGTGTTCACGGTGTCGGCGCCGATCAGCTCCTCGACGTAGAGCACGTCGCGGTACTCGGGGTTCTTCGTGGACGTGGACGCCCAGAGGCAGAACTGCGGGATGGCGCCCTTGGCCGCGAGCGCCTCCCAGCGCGGGCCGGCGAAGACCGAGAGGTAGTGCTTGTACGCGAGCTTGGCGTTCGCGACCGCGAGCTTGCCCTTCAGCTCGGGCTGTCCGGCCGCGTCGAGCCGCGCGTCGCCCTCCGTGTCCACGCGCGAGACGAAGAAGCTCGCAACCGAGGTGACCTTGCCGGGATCGCCGCCCGACTCGGCGAAGCGCTCGACGCCACGGATGTAGGCCTCGGCCACGGCCGCGTAGCGCTCCAGCGAGAAGATGAGCGTCACGTTGATGGGAACGCCGCGCGCGATCATCTCCTCGATCGCGGGCAGCCCGGGCTTGGTCGCGGGGATCTTCACGTAGAGGTTCGGGCGGTCGACCAGCTCGGAGAGCCGCGCCGCCTGCTCGATCGTCTTGTTCGTGTCGAAGGCGAGCGTCGGGTCGACCTCGAGCGACACGTTGCCGTCGCGTCCGCGCGCGCCCGAGTCCCACACGGGCCGCAGCACGTCGCAGGCGTCGCGCACGTTCGAGGTCGCGAGCCCGATGAAGAGCTCGCGCGCGTCGTCCTCGGTGCGCAGGAGATCGCGCAGCTGCTCGTCGTAGGAGTTCCCCGACGAGATCGCCTTCTGGAGGATGGTCGGGTTGGAGGTCACGCCGGCGATCGCGTCCTCGCGCATCATCCGCGCGAGCTCGCCGGTGGTCAGCAGGTCGCGCGAGAGGAAATCGATCCACGGGCTCTGGCCGAGCGCCGCCAGTTGATGCAACCGAGACTCAGCCATGCTGCAGTGCTCCTTCCTCGAGCTCCCGGACCTTCTCGAGCCGCCGAACGTAGCGCTCGCCGCCGTCGAACTCCGCGCCGAGGAACGCGCGCACCAGCTCGATCGCGAGCTCTTCTCCGACGATCTCCGAGCCCAGGCAGAGCACGTTCATGTCGTCGTGCGTCACGCCCTGGGCGGCCGAGTACGTGTCGTGGCAGACCGCCGCGCGGATGCCGCGGATCTTGTTCGCCGCCACCGATGCTCCGACCCCGGAACCGCAGACGAGGATGCCGCGCTCGGCGTCCCCGGCGATGATCGCGCTCCCGAGGTCGCGGGCCTGGTCGGGATAGTCCACGCGCGGCGAGGGCTGATCGACGCCGAGGTCGAGCACGTCGTGCCCGAGCGCGGCCAGCTCGGCGAGCAGCCGCTCGCGGAGCTTCACGCCTCGGTGGTCGAACGCGACCGCGACCTTCATGGCGCCAAGGTTACCCCTCCCCGGAACCATAGAATCGAGTTTCCGGATCTCCTCGATGGAAAGGCCCTCTCCATGACCGCTCAAGACGCCGAACGCTGGCGCGAGCTCGGCCAGCAGCTTCGCGTCGACTCGGTTCGCGCAGCGGCTGTTCCCAAGTCCGGCCACCCGACTTCGTCCATGTCCGCCGCCGACCTGATCGCGGTGCTCGCGGACAAGTACCTGCGCTACGACTTCGATGCGCCGGAGGATCCGCGCAACGACCACCTGATCTTCTCCAAGGGCCACGCGTCGCCGCTGCTTTACTCGCTCTACAAGCTCTGCGGCGCGATCACCGACGAGGAGCTGCTCACGTTCCGCAAGCTCGGCTCGCGCCTCGAGGGACACCCGACGCCGATCATCCCGTGGGTGGACGTCGCGACCGGCTCGCTCGGCCAGGGGCTGCCGATCGGCGTGGGCGTCGCGCTCGCGGGCAAGCGGCTCGACCGGCTCGACTACCACGTGTGGGTGCTCTGCGGCGACAGCGAGATGGCCGAGGGCTCCATGTGGGAGGCGTTCGAGCACGCCGCGTTCTACGGGCTTTCGAACCTCACGGCGATCATCGACGTGAATCGCCTCGGCCAGACGGGCGAGACGATGCACGGCTGGGATCTCGACTCCTACGCGAAGCGCGCCCAGGCGTTCGGCTGGCACACGATCGAGATCGACGGGCACAACGTGGACGAGATCGACGAGGCCTACGCCGAGGCGCTCGCGATCGACGCGAAGCCGACCGCGATCATCGCCAAGACGAAGAAGGGCAAGGGCGTCGCCGCCATCGAGGACAAGAACGGCTTCCACGGCAAGCCGCTCGACGATCCCGAGGCCGCGATTGCCGAGCTGGGCGGCGAGCGCGATCTGCGGATCGAGGTCGGTAAGCCCGAGGGCGACGCGGCGCCGCACGTGTTCGAGACGGGAGCGCTCGAGCTGCCGCGCTACGAGCTCGGCTCCGAGGTGGCGACGCGCAAGGCCTACGGCGACGCGCTGGCCGCGCTCGGTGCAGGCCGCGGCGACGTGGTCGCGATCGACGGCGAGGTCTCCAACTCGACCTACTCGGAGATCTTCCGCGAGGCGCAGCCCGAGCGGTTCGTCGAGAGCTACATCGCCGAGCAGCAGATGCTCGCCGCCGCGGTGGGGATCCAGGTGCGCGGCTGGCGGCCGTTCGTCTCGACCTTCGCCGCGTTCCTCTCGCGCGGCTACGACTTCGTCCGCATGGCGGCGATCTCGCGCGCGACCTTCGCCGTGTGCGGCTCCCACGCCGGCGTCTCGATCGGCGAGGACGGCCCGTCGCAGATGGCGCTCGAGGATCTCGCCGAGTTCCGCGCGATCTGGGGCTCCACCGTGCTCTACCCGTGCGACGGAAACCAGACGGCGAAGCTCGTCGCGACAATGGCCGACCTGGAGGGAATCTCGTACATGCGCTCCACCCGCGCCGCGACGGCCGTGATCTACGGGCCCGACGAGGACTTTCCGATCGGCGGCTCCCAGGTCGTGCGCTCCTCCGACGCGGACGCGGTCACGATCGTGGGCGCCGGGATCACGCTGCACGAAGCGCTCGCGGCCGCGGACACGCTGGCCGGCGACGGCATCGCGGCCCGCGTGATCGACCTCTACTCGGTGAAGCCGATCGACGCTGCGACGCTGCGGGCGGCCGCCAAGCTCGGCCCAATCGTCACCGTGGAGGATCACTGGCCCGAGGGCGGGATCGGCGAGGCGGTGCTCACCGCGCTGGCCGCCACGGACTCGCGCGTGCACGTGCTCGCGGTGCGCGACATGCCGGGTTCGGGCAAGCCGGACGAGCTGCTCGCGCAGGCCGGGATCGACTCCGATGCGATCGCCACCGCCGTGAAGGCGCTCCTGAGCTAGCCGCGACCGTCATCCTGTCGGGATGGCGGTCTTGACGGTCACGAATCTGACGAAGGAGCTCGGCGGCGCCGTGCTCTTCGACGAGGTCTCGTTCAAGGTCGAGCGGCGCGACCGCCTGGCGCTCTCCGGGCCGAACGGCGCGGGCAAGACGACCCTGCTCCGCCTGATCGCCGGGGAGATCCAGCCGGACTCCGGGTCGATCGTCCTCGACAAGGGCGCGCGGGTCGCGCTGCACGACCAGCGGCCGCCGCTCAACCGTGGGCACTCCCTGCGCGAGTACGTCCTCTCCGGGGCCTCCGATCTCGTCGCCTTGGAGGAGGAGCTGAAGACGCTCGAGACGGCGATGGCCGGTGGGGCGCACGACACGGCGACGATGGACCGCTACTCCCGCGCGCAGGCCCGGCTCGAGCACGCGGGCGGCTATGCGTGGCGCGACCACGCCTCGTCGGTCATCCGCGGCCTCGGCTTCGCGGACAAGGATCTCGACCGCAGCCTGAACACGTTCTCGGGCGGCGAACTCACGCGCGCGTCGCTGGCGCGCTCGCTCGGCGGCGACCCCGATCTCATCCTGCTGGACGAGCCGACGAACCACCTGGACGTCGAGAGCCTCGAATGGCTCGAGCGTGAGCTGACGACGATCGACGCCGCGGTCATGCTGGTCGCGCACGACCGCTGGTTCCTCGAGGCGGTCACGAACGCGACGATGGAGCTCGTCGCCGGCCGCTCGACGTACTTCGCGGGGCCGTGGCACGCCTGGCGGCGCGAGAAGGCCGAGCGGGCGCTGCATGCGCAGAAGTCTGCGGCCCGCGCCGCCGCCGACATCGCCCGGCTCGAGCGCTTCGTCGAGCGGTTCCGCTACAAAAAATCGAAGGCCAAGCAGGCCCAGGCGAAGATCACGCACATCGGCCGCCTGGAGAAGGAGCGCGGCGCCGCGAACGCCGAAGTGGCGCTGCTGACGCGCCGCACCCGCGCGCTCGGGTTCGACTTCCTCAAGCCGCCGCGCTCGGGCCGCACTGTGATCGAGGCGAAGGGTCTCGGCGTGCAGGCGGGCGACAAGCCGCTTCTCTCCGACACGAGCTTTGCCCTGGAGCGCGGCGAGCACGTGGCACTGGTCGGTCCGAACGGCTCTGGCAAGACGACGCTGCTCGAGACGATGCTGGAGAAGCGCGACGCGACGGCGGGATCCGCGAAGACGGGCCACGGCGTCGTCACCGCGTACTTCTCCCAGCACGAGATCGAGCTGGACGAGAGCCTGACCGTGCTCGGCATGACCCAGTCTGCGACCGGCCTCAACCGGCCCGAGGCGCAGAACCTGCTCGGCAAGTTCCTGTTCAGCGGCTGGGAGATGCATGAGCGCCAAGTGGGCGCGCTCTCCGGCGGCGAGCGCCGTCGTTTGGCGCTGGCGCTGGTCGTCGCGTCAGGGGCGAACTTCCTGGTGCTCGACGAGCCGACGAATCACCTCGACCTGGAGAGCCGCGAGGCGCTCGAAGCTGCTTTGGACGCATTCCCCGGCACGGTGCTGCTCGTGTCGCACGACCGGGCGCTCCTCGATGCGGTCGCGCACCGCACGCTCGCGGTCGAAGACCACGGGATCGCGTCCTACGAGGGCGGCTGGGCCGACTACGCGCAGGCCCGCGCAGAACGGGTCGAGACCGAGCCCGAGCCAAAGCCGAAGGCCGAGAAGGCCCCGAAGCCGGAGCAGCCCAAGCGCCCGTCGCGAAAGCTCGAGCAGATGGAGGCGTCGATCGAGTCCCAGCAGAAGCTGGTCGAGAAGCTCGAGGCGAAGCTGGCCGAGGACTGGACGGACGTGGACACCATCGCCGCCCACCGCCGCGCGCGCGAGGAGCTAGCCGCGCTCTTCGAGCAGTGGGAAGCGATGGTCGACGAGGTCGCGGGCTAGACGAGGGTCGAACCCGGACTTTGCACATCCGGCGATTGAGGTTTGTTGAACTCGATAGGAGCCACGCCAGATGTGGCATGCAAGACCTGACCCCGTTCTCCGACTCGGTAGCGACTGCGACGCGGGCTCGTTTTCCGCGCGACACGCGGTGTCGTCAAACGTCTACGCGGCCTGTGCGGCAGCTGGCTCAACTTCACGCATCAAGATGATCGCGGCGGGCGGGGCGATCAGTAGCTGCTTCTTCGTGGTTACGCCCACGACTTGCCAGCCGTCGGTGCCTAGCTCGTTGAGCTGCGTCTCGATGTCTTGCCCGGTATCGAGGACCCTGTACTCAAAGCGCCTCATGATCCACGCCTCCTTTCCAGCGTGAATCGTTGCGGGGTCGCGTCTGCCTCGCATCCGCACATCCGCGTATCCGTAGCCAGTAGTTCTGGGCAGCCACCGCGTACCCGATGCGCAAAACGGTGTCCGACACCTGATTTCGTCAAGACGAAAGACGTGACAACTTCGTGCCGAGTTATCCCCGGGGTGGAACCGCGGAGCTGGTTACGCGCCGAGCGCGGCGTCCACGGCGTCGATCAGCTCGCCCGCGTCGAAGGGCTTCTGGAAATACCCGGTCGCGCCGAGCGCCTCCGTCTTCGCCTTGTTCTCGCGCGGCTCCGCGGCCGACACGATCAGCACGGGCGCGTGGAAGCCGCCCGGCGTCGCGTTCAGATCCTCCATCACCGTGAAGCCGCTCCCGCCCGGAAGGGCCAGGTCCAGAAGGATCAGGTCGGGCCGCTCGGTCAGCGCGATGGCGACCGCCTCCTGCGCATCCCGGGCGAAGATCGTGTCGTAGCCGGAGGCGCGGAGCTCTAGGTCGAGAAGTCCCCGGATGTCGGGGTCGTCGTCGACGATGAGGACGGTCTTGGCCATTCCATATCTTGGCATTCCCGCAGAGGAATGCGAAGAGGCAACCGGGCCAGCCTACGCTGCTTTACCGGATGTAGCGAGGAACTCGCGGGCCACGGCCAGGGCGGCGGCGGTCGGTGTCGCGGCGCCGGCCTCGAGCACGCGCGTGACGGCCTCGCCGACGAGGCGATCGATCTCGGCCAGGCACTTCGCGGGATCGTCCTTGCAGCCGGGCGCCTCGTAGAGGTGGACGCCGCCGGCGTTCGTCACGAAGTCGGGGAGAGCGAGGATGCCGGTCGCGGCCAGAGCCTCGACCGCGCCCGGCGCGTACGGGATGTTCGCAGCCGGCACGATCGCCCGGCAGCTGAGTGTCTCCGCTGAGGCGGCAGTGATCACATCAGGGCGCGCGCCGGGGACGAGCACGTCGCAGTGGACGTCGAAGAGCTCCTCCCGCGGCCGCTGCTCGACCGCCGCGTGCTCGACGAGCCGGTCGCCGTGCTCCGCCTTCAGGGCAAGCAGCTCGTCCACGTCGAGCCCGTCCGCCTCGATCAGCGCTCCGTGGAAGGTGCTGACGGCCACGACGCGCGCCCCCGCGTCGGCGAGGGCCTTCGCCGTTCCCGCGCCCGCCTTGCCGAAGCCTTCGATCGCGAAGGTCGCGCCGGGAAGCCGTCCGCCCAGCGACTCGACCGCGACCCGCGCTGCGCCGAGGATCCCGTAGCCGACGGCGAGATCGTCCATGTCCATCCCGTCGTGGCTGCGCGCCCACATCGGCGGGTCGTCGCCGAGGTCGCGGAGCGACAGGAAGTCGCTCGGGCTCGTCCCCATGTCCGGGCCGGTCAGGAATCCGTCGATCTGGCGGACACGGTCGAAGTAGGCGGCCAGCACGGTTTCGCGGTCACCCCCGGAGAAGCGGATCCCGGCCTTCGCGCCGGCGAGCGGCCGCTGCGCCACGGCGAGCTTCCACGTCATCGCACGGGCGAGGCGAGCGACCTCGTCGCTCGTGACGTCGGGGAGCATCCGCGTCCCGCCGGCGAACTGCGGGAAGAGGTCGTGGTCGACGACGACGAACGCGTCGAGTCCCGCGTCCTCGTCCTTGATCTCGATGACGCGGACGGGCGCCGGATTCGTCTCGTCGAGGAAGCCCATCGGCGAAGCCTATTCGCCGAACGTGGCCACGATTGCCTCCGCGACGACCTTCATGGGACGGTTCGCGGACTGGCTCGCCTTGCGCAGACGCGCGAAGGCTTCCTGCTCGGTCAGGCCCTCGCGTTCCATCAGGAGCCCCTTTGCCCGCTCGACCACCTTGCGCGTCTCGAGCGCCTCGGCCAGCGACTCGGCCTCGTCCCTGAGCGCCTCGAGCTCCGCGTGCCGGGCCTTCGCCGCCGCGATCGCCGGGAGCAGATCGGCCTCGCGGAACGGCTTCACGAGGTAGCCGAACACGCCGGCCTCGACCGCGCGGGAGACGAGCTCCTCCTGGCCGTACGCGGTGAGCATCACGATCGGGATCGGCCGCTCGGCGAGGATCCGCTTCGCTGCTTCGATTCCGTCCAATTTCGGCATGCGGACGTCGAGGATCGCGAGATCCGGCTTCTCGGCCGCGGCCAGTGCGACCGCCTCCTCGCCGTCGCGCGCCTCGGCGCACACCTCGAACCCGGCCTCCTCGAGCGTCGTCCGCAGGTCGAGCCGGATGATCGTCTCGTCCTCGGCGATAAGGATCCGCGTCATGCCGGGAACACGACCTCGGCCAGCAAACCGCCGCGGTCCGTGAGCGTCAACTCGCCGCGCAGCTCCTCGCGCACGAGCGCGCGGACGATTGAGAGTCCCGTCCCGTCCGCGGCGTCGGCCGACCACTCGCCGTCGTCCGAGACCGCGAGCCGCACCGCTCCGTTCGCCCGGCCCAGCTCGACGCGCACCTCGTTGCCGCCGTGCTCGAGCGCGTTCGAGAGAAGCTCCGAGAAGACCAGCGCAAGCACGGTCGCCTGCGCGCCGTGCAGCGAGACCGACTCGAGCTGCGACTCGACATGCTTGTCGCCGCCGACGCCCTGCACGAGCGTCGCGCGCAGCCGCTCGACCAGTTCGCTCAGATCGACGTCGTCGTCGCGCCGCTCGGTCAGCACCTCGTGGACGGCGGCGATCGCGAGGATCCGGTTCACGGAGTCCTCCAAGGCCTTGCGCGCATCGGTCCCGGGCGAGCGCGCCTGCAAACGCAGGAGCGACGCGACTGTCTGAAGGTTGTTCTTCACGCGGTGGTGGATCTCCTGAGCCAGCACCCCGCGCATCACGGCCCGCCCGTGCTCGAGCGCGACGGCGGCCTGGTTCGCGATCGACGCGAGGAGCTTCTTCTCGTCCGAGGAGAACGGCGTGTCGCGGTCGCAGACGAGCTCGCCGACCTCGCGGCCCTTCCAGCGCAGCGGCATCCGGACGGCATGCCCGCCGGCCCGGCCCTCGGGCCACGCGATCTGCCCGTCCTCGAGCACGATCGCCGCGCCGGTCGCGTGCACCGTGTCCATCGTCGTCTGGACGATTGCGGACAGCGACTCCTCCAGGTAGAGCGACTCGGACACCGCCTCGGAGATCCGTGCCAGCGCCTCGAGCTCGGCCACGCGCCGCTGGGCGCTGTCGTAGAGCTTCGCGTTCTCGATCGCCTGCGCGACCTGGCCCGCGATCGCCATGAGGAGCTCGATCTCGGCGTCGCTGTACTCCCGGGGCAGCTGCGTGCGGACGTTCAGCGCACCTTCGAGCCGCTCCTTGGCGAGGATCGGCACGGCGAGGATGGACTCGTACTGCTCCTCGCGCAGGTTCGGAAACGCCTTGAAGCGCGGATCGAGGTGCGCGGCGCGCGGGATCATCACCGGCGCGCGCTCGGCGGCGGCGACACCCGTGATCCCCTCGCCGGGCCGCATCTTGGGGACGCGGGTCATGTCCTCCACGCGAGTCCCGAAGGAAGCCCGCAGCACGAGCTCGCCGGCGCTCTCGTCGTAGAGGTAGACGAAGCAGGCGTCGGCCTCGAGCGCCTCCGCGACCTTGGCCGCGACGAGCTCGAACACCTCGCCGATGTCGAGCGTCGAGTTGACCGCCGCGATCGTCTCGGTCATGAGCCGCAGGTGCCGCGCCGTCGTGTCCACCCGGCGATTGTAGGTTCCCGCCTTCTGCGTTAGGGTGCCGCCGCAATGGAGCTCACTGACTGGCTGTTGGCACTCCACCTCATCGCGGCGTCGTTCCTCGTTGGCGCGCTCACGCTCTTCACCGTGCTGATCGTGGCCGGCTGGAAGGCGGATACGCCGAGCGCGAACGCGCGGATGATGGGCGTCGCCAAGGGTGGGACCGTCGCGATCACGATCGGCTCGCTCGGCGCGATCCTCTTCGGCGTTTGGCTCGCGATCGACATCGACGGCTACAAGGTCTGGGACGGCTGGGTGTTGGCCGCGATCATCCTGTGGGCGATCGCGGTGGAGACCGGCCGGCGCGGCGGCGAGCACTACAACGCCCTCGGCAAGCGGGCCCAGGAGCTCGTCGCGGCCGGTGACGACGCGCCCAACGCAGAGCTCGGCGCCATGGCGCGCGACTCGAAGGCGCTCGTCCTCCACCTGACGACCGTCGTGCTCGTCCTGCTGATCCTCATCGACATGATCTGGAAACCGGGCGCATGATCGCTCTGGCCGTCATCCGCCCGGACGACTGGAACCTGCCGCTCTTCACGCACGTGCTGGGCGCGTTCGTGCTGATCGGCGCGCTCCTCAGCGCCGTGCTCGTCTTGTACGCCGGCTGGGGGAGCAAGGTCGAGTCGGACTCGCTCGCCTACTCGCGGATCGCGTTCAAGAGCCTCCTGTACGTCGCGCTCCCGGCCTGGGTCGTCATGCGACTCGGCGCCGGGTGGATCTACGGCAAGGAGAACTTCGGCGACGACGATCCCACGTGGATCGGAATCGGCTGGATGGTCGCCGAGCCGGGCGCGCTGATCCTCCTGATCACAATCGTGCTCGCCGGCATCGGCGCTCGGCGCCTGCGCAAAAACGGCGGGACGATGAGCGGGATGGGCAAGACCGTGACCGTCCTCTCGACCATCCTCCTGGTCGCGTACCTCATCGCCGTGTGGGCGATGGGCGCGAAGCCGACCTAGGCCCTAACGACAGCGAGCCACCCGCAGGTAGCTCGCAGTCGGCCGTCAGTCATGCCCCTGCTTCTCACGAAGCGAGGGCGTAGACGACTCTAACGCCTTACAGACCACTTACAAAACGCTCAGGTACTTCTCCATCTCCCAGGGAGTGAGCTGGATGCGGTACTCGTCCCACTCCTTGCGCTTGATCTTCACGTAGGCGTCGAAGATGTGCTGGCCGAGCGCGCGGCGGGCCAGCTCGGACGTGGCCAGCTCGTCGATCGCCTCGCCGAGCGTCTCGGGGAGGGCGACGATGCCCCGTTCGCGGCGGTCTTCGGCGGTCAGGTTGTAGAGGTTCTCCTCCATCGGCGCCGGCAGCTCGTAGCCCTTCTCGATTCCCTCGAGGCCCGCGTGGAGGAGCGCGGCGAAGGTCAGGTACGGGTTGCAGGCGGGATCGGGGCAGCGGATCTCCGCGCGAGTGGCCTGCTCCTTGCCGGGCTTGTAGAGCGGGATCCGGATGAGCGCCGAACGGTTGCGGCGCGACCAGGCGACGTAGACAGGCGCCTCGTAGCCGGGGACGAGCCGCTTATACGAGTTGACCCACTGGGCGAAGATGGCCGAGATCTCACGGGCGTGCTGGAGCTGGCCGGCGATGAACGCCTTGCCGACCTCGCTCAGGCTCCACTCGTCGTCCGCGTCGTAGAACGCGTTCTTCGAGCCGTTGAAGAGGGACATGTGCGTGTGCATGCCCGAGCCGTTCTCGCCGAACAGCGGCTTCGGCATGAAGGTGGCGTGGTAGCCAGCCTTCTTCGCGACCTCCTTGACGATCAGGCGGTACGTGATCGTGTGGTCGGCCATGTCGAGCGCGTTCGAGTAGCGCATGTCGATCTCGTGCTGGGACGGGCCGACCTCGTGATGGACGTACTCGATCGGGATCCCCATCGCCTCGAGCGCCGTGATCGTCTCGTTGCGGAGCTCCCAGGCCGCGTCGAGCGCGGTCATGGCGAAGTAGCCGCCCTCGTCGAGCGGGACGGTGCCCTTGTCGTCCTCGAAGAGGAAGTACTCGAGCTCCGGGCCGACGTTGAACGTGTCGAAGCCCATCGCCTTCATCCGCTCGATCGCGAGCTTGAGGACGTAGCGCGGGTCGCCGGCGTACGGCTGCCCGTCGGGCGTGACGATGTCGCAGATCATCCGCGCGACCTTGACGTCGCCGTTCGGCATGAGCTGGAAGGTCTCGGGATCGGGGATGGCGACCATGTCGCTCTCCTCGATCGGGTTGAAGCCGGTGACGGACGAGCCGTCGAACCCCATGCCGTCGTCGAGGGCGCCCTCGAGTTCGTACGGGGTGATCGAGAAGCTCTTCAGATGCCCCTCGAGATCGGTGAACCAGAGATGAATGAAGCGGACGTTCTCCGCTGCGACCCGCTCGAGCACCTCGCGGCGCTTCGCCGGATCGCTCGTCGCCCTGCCTGCATCGCGTTCGTTTTCGACCATCGTCATGACCGCCTCCCTTAAATGCAAAAAGCCCCGGGCCGCTTGAGCCCGAGGCTTCGTCGCCTCAACAACTGATCTGAGAGTAGCGAAGTCCGAGGACGGCCTCAACCCTGTCCCTCACGGACATGTCCCTCTAAACACTTCGCCCCACCCAATCATGGGAGGGGCGGTGCCCTCCACCCGCCACCCAACGAAAACGTAGCGCTGAAACCCGCGCGTGTCTGCGCCGATTCTGTGCCGATTTCGCGCGGGCGTCAGGCAGACGTGGCACCCGGGCGCCGAGCGCTGCGCGCGACGAGCACCGGCAACGCTACGAACGCGCCGAGGAGGAGCACCACCGGGATGAGCGCGTCTTCAGGCCCGAGCTGCCAGAACGAGATCGACAACGCTTCGGACCCGTCGCCGTCGGTGCACGCCCAGACCGGGCCGGTCGCGGTCATCTGCGGTCCCTGGACGGCGCCGCTCCACCCGCTCTGGCGCGAGATGCAGCGCTCCATCGCTCGCTCGTTCAGCCCAAGGCCCACGATGAAATAGAGCGCGAAGGCGCAGTACGCCAACACGGCGAAGCCGACGATGAGCACGGCAACACGCCGCCAGGTCATGCGCCTACGAAAACGCGGCGAGGTAGCGATCCCAGGCGTCCGGGATCCGCGGCGCGGAGAGGGTCACGAACAGCGTCGGCGCGGGCCGCCGCGGAGGATGGGCGAGCCGCATGCCGGCCTCCTCGATCGTCCGGTTGCCCTTGCGGAGGTTGCACGGCGCGCACGAGGCGACCACGTTCTCCCAGATCGACTCGCCCCCTCGACTGCGCGGCACCACATGGTCGAGCGTCAGCTTCCCCGCCTCTGTGCCGCAGTACTGGCACTTCCACTTGTCCCGCGCGAACAGCGCCCGGCGCGAGATCTTCCGCTGGACCGACTTCGGCACGCGGACGTAGCTCAGCAGGCGGATCACGTGCGGCCAGACATGCTCGGTCGCCGCCGAGCGAAGCGGCTTGCCGAGCTTCTCGACGACCTCGGCCTTCCCCTTGTAGACGAGCACGTGCGCACGCCGGACGCTTGTGACGTTCAGTGGCTCGTAGCTCGCGTTGAGGACGAGGACGTGGCTCATGCGCCGAAAATCGTAGCGGCGCAGACGTCCGCTATGGCGTCGCCGCCATCGCGCGGTCGACGGCGTCCTGCTCCTCGGGGGACAGCGTGACGGACGAGCGCCCGCGGTCGATCTCCTTCGCGTAGATCCGCGCGTAGTCGCGGCCCTGGATCGCGGTCACGACCAGCCCGTTGCGCGACGCGTCGAGCAGGGCAAGCGAGGCCGACTGGTGACCGCCCGCGTCCTCGTAGGCGTCGTAGCGCACGATGGACGTGTTCGAGAGGCAGCCGTCGATCCGCTTGTCCACGCGCGTCAGCGCGAGCGCGACCTCGTCGACCGCCCGGTGGACGTCGTCGATGCGCGTCTGGAGCGACACGGCGAAATCGACCAAGTCGTCCTTGCCGCTCCCGAGGAGCACGGTCTGCGCCGTGCGGATCCTCCGCAGCTTGAGGAAGAGCGTCAGCGAGACGGCGAGTGAGACCGCAGCCACCGCCAGCGCGGCGATCGCAAGGATCTGGAGTGCTGCGTCAGACACGGCCGATTTCTACTGCTGCAGCGAGAAGAAGACGATGTATTCGGCGGCGTTGTTGTTCGTGTTCGTCTCGCCTTCGACCGGGTCGATCGTGACCTTGATGATCGTCCGCGTTGCGAGCGACGGCGCCCCGAGGTCGGAGAGGTTGAACGTGACCGCCTTCGTGTCGCCGGGGTTGATCGTCTGGATCGTCTGCTCGCCCTTGAGCGGCTCAGGGGTCTGCTGGATGGTCAGCGTGACCTTGACCTGCGTCTCCTGGCTGTCGCCGGAGTTCTCGACCATGACGACGAACGCGAGATCGTCCGACTGGATGACGTCGTTTTCCTGCGGCGGCGCCTTGAGGGCGACGTCCGCGGGCATGACGCGCACGCCGGCGATCCGGTTGCCGCGCAGGCCGCCTCCGGTGCCGGCCGGCTTCGTGAGCCGGTCGAGTACGAGCTTCCACGAGGTCGGGCTGCCGAGCTCGGCGTTCGTCACGAAGACGGACGGCGGAACCGCGACGCCGCTGATCCCCTGGTCGTCCATCACCTTCTTGGCCTGCGCCTCGAAGAAGTCCTGCCAGATGACGTCGCTCGCGATCAGCCGGTACGACTGCTGGGCGAGGAGCGTCCCGGCCTCGTCGCCGCTCTCCGCGCCGGTGATCTGGCCGAGTGCGCTGGACAGGCCGTTGAGACCGCTGACCCGCAGCTGCAGCGCCTCGATCATGCTCTCGTGCTGGCCCCGCAGCGGGCCGGGGATGTCGTCGAGCGCCTCGGCGCGCAGGACGGTCTGGCTCTGCGCCTCCCGCAGGCCGTCGAGCTGCGTCTGGATTTCCTCGAGCTGGATCCCGGACGAGAAGATCAGCTGGTTCAGATCCTTGCCGACCTGCGCGGAGTCGCTGCCGATCTTTTCGACCGACGCCATGTAGTCCTCGTACTGCGCCTGCTTTTGGTCCGAGCGGCAGGCGTTCACCCAGAGGACGAGCACCACGACAAGCAGGATCCCGCCGGCGATCAGCCCCGCGAGGCGAAGCAGCGGAACGTTGCGTGCGGGCGGACGCTGCGGCCCTCGCGGACCGCGGCCGGGCGGTGCCTGGTCACGCAGGCCGTCTGCCGTCGGCGCATCGTCGAAAAAGTCGAAATCGATGCCGTCGGGATCGCTCTGCTCATGCTTTGACACAAGAAAAAAAAGGCTTTGGAAGCCCGCGGGAGTCTAGCCGGGTCCGTCCTGAATCGCCATGGGAGGAGTTCGGGGACGGGCGTGCAAGAGCCTCTACATGGGAGCCGCGCCTGCCTCGACGACCCCGAACGCCGAGCTGATCCTCGGCCGCTATCGCCCGCTGCGCCCGCTCGGCAGCGGGGGGTCGGCCTCGGTCTGGCTCGCCCAGGACACGAAAGAGGATCGCGAGGTCGCGCTCAAGGTCGTGCGCCGCGAAGGCAAGGCCGCCGCCCGCGCCGAGCGCGAGGTCGACGCCGCCGCGCGCCTGCGCCACCCGCGCTGCCTGCGGGTGCATGCGCTCGACCGCGACGACGATCACGTTTACGTCGCCTACGAGTACGTCCGGGGCCGCACGCTCCGCGATGCGCTCGGGTCGGGCGAGATGAGCGACCGCGACGCGGTGGAGGCCGTTGCGCAGATCCTCGAAGGTCTCGCGCACGCCCACAGCAAGCGAATCGTCCACCGGGACGTGAAGCCCGCCAACGTCATGCTCGACGAGGGCGAGCAGATCTCGGTGCGCCTGCTCGACTTCGGGCTCGCCCACCTGGAGGAGGCCGAAACGCTCACCGCGGTCGGCGACGTGCCCGGCACGCTCACATACGTCTCGCCCGAGCGGCTCGCCGGCCGCCCGACCACCGCTGCGGCCGACGTCTGGGCGGCGGGGGTCGTGCTCTGGGAGGCGCTCGCCGGCTGGCACCCGTTCGCGTCGGCGTCGCCGATCGAGACCGCGCGGCGGATCCGCGAGGGCGCGCAGCCGCTCGCGACGCTCCGCCCCGACCTGCCCGCCGACCTATGCCTGCTCGTCGACCGGATGCTCGACCTCGATCCGCGCCGCCGGCCCACCGCGAAGCAGCTCCCGCGCGCCTTGCGCGACACCTTCGCCGCGACACAGCGCCGTCCGCGGCCGGCCGTCTCGCTCTCCTCGCTGCGCGAGCGCGCCGTGCACGCAGGACTGACCGCCACCTTCACGGCCGCCGCCGCGTTCTTCCTCCCGTTCTTCCCCACAGGCTGGCCGGTCGTTCTCGGCGTGCTGGCCGGCGCGCTTGCCCTGCGTTCGCCGCGCTTCGGATTCGCGCTTGCGCTCGTGGTGCCGCTGCTGCCGCTCGGAAACATCGCGCTCGGGCTAGCCGCCGCCTACGCCTTCTTGGGCGCCGCCTGGCTCGCGCTCTTCTGGCGCCGGCCGACGGACGGGTTCCTCTTCCTCGCCGGCCCTGCGCTCGCGCCGCTCGGGGCGATCGGGTTCCTGCCGCTCGTCATGCAGCGGATCGAGAACCGCGCGCGCCAGGTCGCAACCGTCGTCATGGCCACGGTGACCGCAGCGATCTTCGTCTCGCTCGCGGGCGGGCTGCTCGCCCTTGGAGACCGTTTCGCGACCCTCGACCTCTCGGAGACGACCCGGCCCGACGTCGCCGCCGGGGCTGCGCTCCACGCACTCACGGCGAAACCCGGGCTCTTCCTCGTCGCCGCAGTCCTCGTCGCAGCGTCGCTGACCGTGCCGATCGCCAAGCAGCATGGCCTCTGGGGACTCGCTTTTTGGGGCTCCGGCTTCGCCGCAGGAATGCTGCTCCTCCCGCTCGCCGCGGGAACGTTCGTGAGCGCGCCCGCCGTCCTGCCGGGGATCTGGGCCGCGGTCATCTGGCTCGCCTTGCCGGAGTTCCACCCGGCCGAGACGGCCGAATCGGAGCGCTCGCGCTCCTCCGCGGTACCTGCACCTTCTGCGTGACGCCCCTGCGGGGGAACAGGCAGAATCCCTGAGTCGATGGGCGTCTTCCGCAGCATTGAGCACCGCATCGAGTCTCTCGTCGAGGGCGCGTTCGGACGCGCCTTCCGGTCGCACGTCCAGCCGGTCGAGCTGGCGCGCAAGCTGGCCAAGGAGATGGACGAGCACAAGACCGTCTCCGTCTCGCGCGTGTACGTGCCGAACGAGTACGTCCTCTACCTCTCGCCGGCTGACAAGGAGGCGCTGCCGCCCTCCGACGCGCTCGTGACGGAGCTCTCCGACTACCTCGCGGAGCACGCGCGCCGCGAGGGCTACGCGCTGCTCTCGACGCCGCGGGTTCTGCTCGAGACCGACGCCGACCTGGAGCTCGGCGAGTTCGGAATCGCGACGCGGATGGTGCAGCGCCAGCGGCCCGAAGCGTCCGCGTCCGCGCCCGCGGCTCCTGCCCCGTCGGTTCCGACGCCGCCCGTCGCAGCGCCGCCGGTTCCGTCCGTGCCGCCGGTCGTGCCCGCCGCTGCCGTCGGCGCGACGAAGATCTTCAAGGCGCCGTCCGCGGAAACCGCCGAGGTGTCGGCAGCCGACGCGGAGGAGCTCGGTCTCGCCCGGATGCCGGCCACGCTCGTGATCGACGGCACCCGCCACGAGCTGAAGGGCGGAGCGACCGTGCTCGGCCGCTCGAAGGAATGCGACATCACGATCGACGACTCGAACATCTCGCGCCGTCATGCGGAGATCCGCCGCGAGGACGGCGCGTACTGGCTCGTCGACCTGGGCTCGACCAACGGCGTGGAGGTGAACGGCCGGCGGGTGGAGCGGACGAAGCTCCTGAACCAGGATCACATCGTCTTCGGCCGCACGGACGCTCTCTTCGAGAGCCTCTCCTAGGAGCCCGCCCTCGTGGAGCCTGCTCTCCTCGGCCTGAAAATCGCGTTCCTCGTTCTCCTCTACCTGTTCATCTGGCGCGTCGTGAAGTCCGCGTCGCGCGACCTGCGCATCCCGCAGGAGAGCTTCGTCTTCGCACCGGCGCAGGCCCGCGGTCAGATGGCCTCCGACGAGCAGACGCACGCGCCGCACTTCGTCGTCATCGCCAGCCCCACGATTCCGCTGGGGAGCACGCTCGAGGCCGGCGCCGTACCGATCACGTTCGGCCGCGCCTCGGACAACCGCGCCGTAC
This sequence comes from uncultured Thermoleophilia bacterium, assembly GCA_963716435.1. GTDB lineage: Bacteria > Actinomycetota > Thermoleophilia > Gaiellales > Gaiellaceae > CAVRUF01. The sequence continues at coordinate 598,520 of OY970312.1, read as the reverse complement.
TCGACGACGACGACTTCGCCTCGTCCCATCACGCGCGGATCGAGTCGACCCGCGAGGGCGTATGGCTCGTCGATCTCGACTCGACCAACGGGACGTGGGTGAACGAGGAGCGGATGAACGGGCGCCGGAAGCTGCAGGAAGGGGACGTCGTCCGGATCGGCCGCACGGAGTTGCGGTTCGAGCGATGAGCGTCCAGATCGCCGACCAGGCCGGGCTGACCGACGCGGGGCGCAAGCGCCGCCGGAACGAGGATTCGTTCGTCGTCGACCCGCCGTTCTTCGTGGTCGCCGACGGGATGGGCGGGGCGCAGGCCGGCGAGGTTGCGTCGCGCTTGGCCGCGTCCGCGTTCCGCGATTTCCACGAGGCGGACGCGCTCGAGGGCGAGGAACGGGTCGCGGCGACCGTCCAGGAGGCGAACCGGCGGATCTACGAGCGCGCCCACGACGATGCCGAAGCGTCCGGGATGGGGACGACGGTCACGGCGGCGCTCCTCGGGGAGGAGACGATCGCACTCGGCCACGTCGGGGATTCGCGTGCCTACAGGATCCGCGGCGGGGCGATCGAGCAGCTGACCGACGACCACTCCCTCGTCGCCGAGCTCGTGCGCACCGGTCGCCTCACGCCCGAGGAGGCGGACATCCATCCGCAGCGCTCGGTCATCACGCGGGCGCTCGGGACCGACCTCGAGCTGGACGTCGACACGTTCCTCGTCACGCCCGAGCCCGGCGACGTCTACCTGCTCTGCTCGGACGGCCTGACGACCATGGTTCCGGGCCCGGAGATCCTCCGCATCGTCGGCGAGCATTCGAGCCTCGCGAAGGCCGGCCGAGCGCTCGTCAAGGCGGCGAACCGCTCGGGCGGGGAGGACAACATCACTGTCGTCCTCTTCTCGATCGCGGGACAGCCCGCCGGCAACACGGCCGAGCTCGACGACACGCTGATCGGGCTCGAGCCCGTTCCGCTCGAGGCGCACGCCGAGGACGGCTGGGAGACGATCGAGCACGCCAAGGCGACGCGGGCCCCGACCAAGACGCCGCGGCGTTCGAGCAAGGTCTTCCTCGGGAGCGCGATCGTGCTCTTCGCGGCGCTGCTCCTTCTCGCCGGCTTTTGGGGGCTCGCGAACTCGTACTTCGTCGGTGCCGAGGAGAACGGCAGCCTGGCCGTCTACCAGGGCCTGCCGTACGACCTGGGCGGCGGGGTCTCGCTCTACCGCGTCCGCTACGTGAGCGTGCTCGACGCGGCGCAGCTGTCCGTGGAGGAACGCGCGGCGCTCTTCGACCACGACCTGATGACCTTCGACGAGGCGCGCGAGCGGCTCGCCCCGCTCGAGGTCGAGGCGATGCCGTGACCGCCCGAAACCGCGAGCTCATGAACCTCGTCGTCGTCGGGATGCTGACGGCGATCGGGTTCGCGACGGTCTACATCGCAAGCCAGGAAGTCCCGGAGTTCTCGGGCGCCTCGCTCACGTACGCCGCCTTCTTCCTCGCCGTCTTTTTGGTCGCGCATTTCGCCTGCCGGATCGCGCTGCCGTACGCCGACCCGTTCCTGCTCCCGGTCGGCGGGCTCCTCACGGCGATCGGCCTCACGATGATCTACCGGATCGCGCCCAGCCAGGCGTTTCGCCAGGGCATCTGGGTCGTGATCGGCGTGGCTGCCTTCTCCGCGACCGTGCTCCTCCTCCGCGACCACCGGACGCTGGACACCTACAAGTACACGCTCGGGATCGTTGCGATCGGGTTGCTCCTCCTACCCGCGCTGCCGGTGATCGGCGCCTCGGTAAACGGCGCGCGCCTCTGGGTGAACGCGGGCCCGCTGCGCTTCCAGCCGGGCGAGCTCGCGAAGGTGCTGATCGTCGTCTTCCTCGCCGGCTACCTGCGCGACAACCGCGAGATGCTCTCGATGGGAAGCGGGCGGCTGCACCTCCCCTCGGCCAAGCACCTCGGGCCGCTGCTCCTCTTTTGGGGCGGCGCGATGGCCGTCCTCTTCCTGACGAACGACCTCGGCGGCGGGCTGCTGATCTTCTCGATCTTCCTGGCGATGCTCTACATCGCCACGGGCCGCTGGCCGTACGTCGCCGCCGGCGCCGTGCTCTTCGCGCTCGGGTCGTACGCCGTCTACCACATGGTCCCGCACATCCAAAACCGGGTGACGATCTGGCTCGACCCGTGGCAGGACCCGACCGACACGGGCTACCAGCTCGTCCAGTCCATCTACGCGATCGCGGGCGGCGGAATCTTCGGGCAGGGGCTCGGCCGCGGCGTGCTGATCGCGCCGAGCGGCGACACCTACATCCCGTACCTCCAGACCGACTTCATCTACTCGGCGCTGGCGCAGGAGCTGGGGCTCGCGGGCGCGGCGGGGGTCATCCTGCTCTACCTCGTCTTCGCCTACCGCGGCCTGCGGATCGCGATGCTCGCCCAGGACGGCTTCTCGAAGCTCCTCGCCGCCGGGCTCACCTCGGCGGTCGCGATCCAGGCGTTCATCATCGTCGGCGGCGTCACCGGCCTGATTCCGCTGACCGGGATCACGCTGCCGTTCATCTCGTACGGCGGCTCGTCGATCGTCGCGAACTTCATCGTCCTCGCGCTCCTCCTGATCGTCTCGAACCACGTGAACGAGGCGGCGGAATGAACCGGCAGATCCGTCGCGTCTTCCTCGTCTTCTGCACGCTCTTCGTCGCCGTGATCGCCATGTCGTCGTACTGGCTTTGGAAGGCGCCCGAGCTGGAGGCGCGGCAGGGGAACCCGAGCCTCGTCGTCCGCCAGCTGACGATCAAGCGCGGGCTCATCTTCGCCTCGGACGGCCGCGCGGTGCTCGCCCGCAACAAGCGCACCGAGGTCGGCGGGCGGACGTGGTACCTGCGCCGCTATCCGCAGGGCGGCCAGACCGCGCAGGTCGTCGGCTACTCCACGGTCGAGCGCTCGCGCACCGGGCTCGAGAAGTCGCTGAACGACTACCTGACCGGGTCGAACGCGGATCTCTCGACACTCATCGACCGCGCGCTCGACACGGTGACCGGCGCCACCCGCCAGGGGAACGATGTCGTCACGACGCTCGACCTCAATGCGCAGCAGGTCGCGATGCAGCAACTGGCCGGGAAGTGCGGCTCGGTCGTCGCGATCGAACCCTCAACTGGCCGCGTGCTCGTCTCCGCCTCGACCCCGACCTACAACCCGAACCTCGTCGAGGAGAACTTCGCGGAGGTCTTGAACGCGAAGGGGCCCTGCGAGCCGGCGTCGCCGCTCCTCAACCGGGCGACGCAGGGTCTGCCCGGCCCGGTGTTCATCCCCGGATCCACGTTCAAGATCGTCACGGCCACGGCCGCGCTCGACAGCGGCCGCTACACGCCGGAAAGCCGCTTCGACGATCCCGGCTACTGCATGGAGTACGGGAAGCAGGTCTCGAACTACTCCGACCAGTCCGGGCCGCACGTCTTCGGCAACGTGGACTTCGGCGAGGCGGTCCAGAACTCGATCAACTCGGTCTTCTGCAACATCGGCAAGGAGCTCGGCCCGAGCCTCGTCCTCGACTACGCGAAGCGCTACGGCTTCTACGAGGATCCGCCGCTCGAGACGCCCGACGACGAACGCACGCCGAGCGGCCTGTGGTCGAAGGGTCGCCTCTTCGATCCCGAGGATCCGAACCAGATCGACCCGGGCCGGCTCGCGTTCGGCCAGGAGCGGCTGCTCGTCACGCCGCTCCAGATGGCCATGGTGGTCGCGTCCGTGGCGAACGGCGGCATCCTCATGGAGCCGCACGTGGTCGACCGGATCATCGCGCCCGACGGGAACGTGATCTCGCGTACGCGGCCCGACGAGCTGCGGCGCGTGATGAAGGCGTCCACGGCAGCCGCTCTGACGCCCATGATGGTGGCCGTCGTGGAGGCGGGAACCGGTACGGCAGCCCAGATCCCCGGCATCTCGGTCGCCGGCAAGACGGGCACCGCGGAAACCGGCCGCTTCGGAGAGAACGACACGGGGTTCATCGCCTTTGCGCCCGCCGACAATCCCCAGATCGCCATCGCCGTGTATCTCCAAAACCAAGCGGGAACGGGCGGTGGGACGGCGGCGCCCATCGCGAAGGCCGTGCTGGAGGCGCTCCTGCGTGGGAATCCGGGCGGTTGATGCGGAACTGGCGTGCACATGGGGACGGGTGCGACCAAGCCGGACGTCGTAGTCGATTGCAGCCCGTGCTGGTAGCACGGGCAAGAGCGAAAGCGGCGCCCGGCGCCGTGTCGCAGCCGCCATCCATGGGGCCGGTAGTTCCGCATCAACCGTCTAGGCTGCAAGAGCAATGACGACGACCGACACCCTGATCGGAACGCTCTTCGACGGGCGCTACCGGATCCTCCGAAAGCTCGGCTCCGGAGGAATGGCGGACGTCTACCTCGCCGAGGACGAAGACCTCGGCCGGCGCGTCGCGATCAAGATCCTGAACGAGCGCTACTCGAGCGACGAGGCGTTCACCGAGCGCTTCCGCCGCGAGGCCAAGTCCGCGGCCAGCCTCTCGCATCCGAACATCGTCTCGATCTACGACCGCGGCGAATCCGACGGGCGCCCCTACATCGCAATGGAGGTGATCGAGGGACGCAGCCTGAAGGAGCTGATCGTCGCCAAGGGCCCGCTCCCGATTGCCGTGGCGGTCGACTACGCGAAGCAGATCCTCGCTGCGCTGCGGTTCGCGCACCGGCACGGGATCATCCACCGCGACATCAAGCCGCACAACATCCTCCTCGGCGGCGACAACCGCGTCTTCGTCACCGACTTCGGGATCGCGCGCACCGGCCCGTCCGAGATGACGGAGGTCGGCTCGATCATGGGCACGGCGCAGTACCTCTCGCCCGAGCAGGCGCGCGGCGCGCCCGTGACGGCCGCGTCCGATCTCTACTCGGCCGGGGTCGTCCTTTACGAGATGCTGACCGGCAAGACGCCGTTCACGGGCGACACGCCGATCGAGATCGCCATGAAGCACCTGAACGAGCTGCCGCACCCGCCGTCGGATCTGCGCGAGGACATTCCGCCGGAGCTCGACCAGATCGTGCTGCGCTCGCTCGCCAAGGACCCGCACGAGCGCTACGAGGCCGCCGAGCAGTTCAGCGCCGACCTCGACCGCGTCGAGGCGGGACTGCCGGTCGCGCCGGAGACGGTGGCGGCCGCGACGATGATCCTCGCCGGCGAGGGCGTGACCCAGGTGATCCAGCCGGGGGACGGCACACAGGTGCTTCCGCCGCGCCCGGCTTCGCCCCTGCGCCGCCCGCCCTATCCGCCCGACTACGGCTACCGGCCGCCGCCTAAGCGCCGCCGCGTGGTGGCGTGGTTCGTTGCGCTCTTCTTCGTCCTCCTCGCCGCGGCGGCCGGCTGGTATCTCTACTCCCGCATCCAGGACGAGCTGGCCGACTCGAAGCCGGTTGCGGTTCCGCTCGTCGTCGGGCTCCAGGAGGCCGAGGCCAGAGCGCAGCTGGAAAAGGCCGGGTTCGAGGTCAAGGTCGAGCAGGGGGCCGATCCCAAGGTTCCGGCCGGCACCGTCGCGTCGCAGATTCCCGAGGACGGAACCCTCCTGCCGAAGGGCGAGGAGGTGACGATCGTCGTTTCGAACGGGGCGCCCCAAACGACCGTGCCGGCGCTGGCGGGTCTCTCCTACGGGGACGCGGTCGACCAGCTAACCACGGCGGGACTGAAGGCGAAGCGCGTGGACAAGTTCTCCAACAAGCCGGTCGGAATCGTGATCAGCCAGGATCCGAAACCGGACACGACCGTCGTTGAGGGCTCGACCGTCGAGGTGCGCGTGTCGAAGGGCGCCGAATCGACCACGGTTCCGGACGTCCTGAACCAGGACGAGGCGAGCGCCCGCGCCGAGCTGGAGGCGGCCGGGTTCAAGGTGACCGTCACCGAGGGGCCGAGCGACACCGTCCCGGCCGGTAGCGTTGCGAGCCAGAGCCCCGGCGCGGGGACAACGGCGAACAAGGGCTCGACGGTCACGATCACCAAGTCCACGGGGCCGGCGTCGGTGACTGTGCCGAACGTCCTCGGCGAGACCGAGGAGGACGCGACGAACGAGCTCGACTTCCGCGGCTTCGACGTCGTCACGACGTTCCAGGACACGACCGATCCGAACGAGCACGGGAAGGTTCTCGACCAGAACCCGTCGGGCGGCGTGAAGGTCGAGCCGGGGAGCACCGTGCGGATCTTCGTCGGCCAGCTCGTCTCGCCGCGCGCACGGTCTCGGGCGGGCTAGCGCGTGCCGAAGCTCCGCGTCGCGGTGCTCATGGGCGGGCGCTCGAGCGAGCACGAGATCTCGCTCGCCTCCGCCCGGTCGGTCGCCGAGGCGCTCGACCCGGAGCGCTACGACGTTCTCGAGTGGCAGATCGAGCGCGACGGCCGCTGGCAGCTCACCGCGGGAACGCCCGAACTCGGCGCGGGTGCCGACACCCTTCCGATTCCCGCCGAGGGCTCGCCCCCTTCGCCGCTCGGCCAGGTCGACGTGGTCTTTCCCGTCCTGCACGGCCCCTTCGGGGAGGACGGCACGGTGCAGGGTCTCCTCGAGCTCGCTGATGTCGCCTACGTCGGCTCCGGCGTCGCCGCGTCGGCGCTCTCCATGGACAAGGATCTGTTCAAGTCGGTCATGCGCGACAAGGGAGTCCCGGTTGCGCAGAGCCTGACGCTGCGCCGCTGGGATCGCGGCGCGGTCGAGAACCCGTTCGGGTATCCCGTGGTCGTGAAGCCCGCGCGGCTCGGGTCGAGCGTGGGGATTTCGATCGTCCGCTCGGCGGAGGAGCTGGACGCCGCGATCGCGCTCGCGTTCGCCCACGACGAGAAGATCCTCCTCGAGGAGCACATCTCCGGCATCGAGGTCGAATGCAGCGTCCTCGGCAACGAGTCGCCGATCGCGTCGATCCCGGGCGAGATCGTGCCGATCGCGAGCGACTGGTACGACTACGAGGCCAAGTACGCCGACGGCGGGATGGATCTCGTCGTTCCGGCGCGCATCTCGGACGAGGCCCTGGCCCGCGTCCAGGAGCTGGCCGTCGCGTCGTTCGTGGCCGCCGACTGCGAGGGCATGGCGCGCGTCGACTTCTTCGTCCGCGAAGGCGGCGAGGTGGTCGTGAACGAGCTGAACACGATCCCCGGCTTCACGGCAACGAGTGTCTACGCGAAGCTCTTCGACGCGTCCGGCATCCCGTACGCGGAGCTCCTCGACCGGCTCGTCCAACTCGCGCTCGACCGCCACGAGCGCCGCGCCAAGCTCCAGTACTAGCCTTCTCCGCGAACCTCGTTCAGGTGCGCGGTGGTCTCGAGCGCCGTGATCCAGACGACGTAGTAGCGAAACCTGCGGCCCTTCGTGTCGAGCTCGAAGATCGTGTGCTCGGCGACGGTCTGCTCTGCGGAGACGGGCTGGAAGTTCCCCTTCGGCTTGTGGGCGGCGAGGATCTGCGCCGTGAAGCCCGGGTCGTCCGAGATCACGGTGATGTCCTTGAGCGCCACCTTCTTGCCCGCGTCCAGGAGGATGCCGACGCCCGCCTTTTCGAAGCTGATGTACTCCTCGGTCGTCCACGCGGTGGCCGGGTCGCCGTCGGTTGCGAGATCGACGAGGTCTGGATGCTCTCCGTCGCCGCCGAGCGGGTCGTAGTCGCTGATCGCCCGAAGCTCGACAACGACCGCCGGGGTCGAGTCGCCGCCCGGAATCGGCAGATCGACCCGCCCGGTCACGACCGCCGCGACACCGGCGCCGATGGCGGCGAGGACCGCAAGCACGACGAGGCCGCGCCACGGAACACGCCTTCGCCGCCGGCGGCGGCGCGGACGCTCCCGGCGCTCGTACGTGGAGGGGACGGCCTCGAGCGTCGCCGTCTCGCTCTCGGTCAGCCAACGCGGCACGCCGCCCTCCTCGGCAAGGCACGCCTCGAGCGCGATCACGAGCGCGGCCATCGACCGGTACCGGTCGTCGGGGTTCTTCGCCATCGTCCGCTGGATGAGCGCGTCGACCCGAAGCGACACGTCGGGGCGCCTATCCCGGACGCTCGGCACCGGATCGTGCACGTGCCGCATCGCAACCGCCACAGGCGTCTCGGCGCTGTACGGCGGCGACCCGGTGAGCAGCTCGTAGAGGAGCACGCCGAGCGAGTACTGGTCGGTTCGCTCGTCCACGTGGCCCCCGACCGCCTGCTCGGGGGAGAGGTAGTCGCTCGTCCCGAGAATCGTCCCCGTCTGCGTGAGCCCGTCCTCGACGGCGGAGCGCGCGATCCCGAAGTCGGTCACCTTGGCCACGCCTTCGTCGTTCACGAGCACGTTCTGCGGCTTCACGTCCCGGTGGATAACCCCGTGCTCGTGCGCGAACGAGAGCCCGCGCGCGGCCTGCAGCGCGAGCCCGAGCGCCTGGGCGACCGGCAGATCCGTGCGGCCGCCGAGGAAGTCCTTCAGGTTGAGGCCGCGGACGAGCTCGAAGACGATGAACTCGGAGCCGTCCACCTGGCCGCGGTCGACCACCGTGACGATGTTCGGGTGCGAGAGGCTCGCGATCGCGCGCGCCTCGCGGCGGAAGCGCTCGACATGATCCGGGTCTCCGGAAAGCTGCTCGTGGAGGACCTTGACTGCGACGTCGCGCTCCAGCACGGAGTCGTGGGCCCAATAGACGCTCGACATGCCACCGCGTCCGAGGACGCCCTCGAGGCGGTAGCGGCCCGCGATCACTTCGCCGATCTTCATCCGCGAAGTCTGCCGCGTTGGCCGCGGCGGGGTCGCGCTAGGAGGGTTTGGCGACATTCGCCTCCCGCTGGGGTGCGCTGGATGGTGCGAGGCAAGGAGGTATGTCGTGCCCGTATCGGGAATACGGGCGCGGCACGCCGACGCCGCATCGCGCCGTCCAGCGCGGCCCGGTGGCTCAGGCGGATATCGCCAAACCCTCCTAGGCGGAAGTTGCCGCCGCGATCGCCTCTTCCCAGGCGCCGAGCGCCTCGTCGAGCTGCTCGTCGGTGATGACGAGCGGGCAGAGGACGCGGATGCAGTTCCCGTAGAGCCCGGCCTTCAGGAGGAGGACGCCGCGGGCCGCCGCGCCTTCCTGGATCGCGGTCGCGAGCTCGGCGTCGGGCGTCTTCGCGTCGCGGTCGGAGACGATCTCGATCGCGAGCATCATCCCGAGTCCGCGCACGTCGCCCACACAGGGGAAGCGCTCCTGCCAGGAGTGCATGCGGTCGCGGGTGCGCTCGCCGATCGTGGCGGCGCGCTCGACGAGCTGCTCCTCCTCGATCACGTCGAGCACCGCGTGGGCGGCGGCGATCGAGACGGGGTTGCCGACGTACGTGCCGCCGATCGTCGAGTCCTCCGGTGCGTTCATGATCTCGGCCCGGCCGATGACCCCGGAAAGAGGCAGGCCGGCGGCGATCGACTTCGCGACGGTCATGAGATCCGGCTCGATGCCGAACTGCTCGATCGCGAACATCGTCCCGGTGCGGCCGAAACCCGTCTGCACCTCGTCGACGATGAGGACGATCCCGTGCTCGCTCGCGATCTCGCGGACGCCCTCGATGAACTCCTTGGGCGGCGTGACGAAGCCGCTTTCGCCCTGGACGGGCTCGAAGATGATCGCGGCGACCTCCTCCGCGGCCACGCGGGTCTTGAAGGCACGCCTGAGCTCGGCCAGCGCGGTCGCCGTGTCGGGCCCGCGGTACGGATCCGAGAAGGAGACGCGGTAGACCTCCGGCGCGAACGGCCCGAAGCCGGCCTTGTACGGGTGCGGCTTGGAGGTGAGGCTCATGGCCATGAGCGTCCGTCCGTGGAAGGCGCCGTCGAACGCGATCACCGCAGGGCGCTTCGTGTGCTTCTTGGCGATCTTGACCGCGTTCTCGACCGCCTCGGCGCCCGAGTTGAAGAAGCCCGCGCGCAGCTCGCCCGAGATGGGCGTGATGGCCGCGAGGCGCTCCGCGAGCGCGATGTAGTTCTCGTAGGGAACGATCGTGAAGTCGGTGTGCGTGAAGAGCGCAACCTGCTCCTGCGCGGCCTCGACGACCTTCGGATGCGAGTGCCCGACGGCGAGGCAGCCGATGCCGCCCGTGAAGTCGAGGAAGCTGTTCCCGTCGACGTCGGTGAGAACGGCGCCGTGCCCTTCGGCGACGACGAGGGGGAGGTAGATCCCGAGGGGATCCGCGACCACGCGGTCCTTACGGTCGAGGATGGCGCGGCTCTGCGGTCCCGGAACTTCGGTCTTCAGCTGGATGGAGACTGTTGTGGCCATGCGAAGGAGCTTAGTAGCCCCGGCCGGGTTCGTGCGGCGACATCCCGCCGCGCCGATGCGCGGGGGACCCACCCAGGGTGGGGAGTGACCGAACCGGAGACCGCCTTCGACGCTACCGGGAAACCGCGCGCGCGTCTGTGACGAATGCGTGCCGACATTGGAACTCTTTCTCCACACCTAGAATGGCGGGCGCGATGGTGCTCTCCGACCAGACGATCCGGCGGCTCCTCGAGGAGGGGCGCATCGGGATCGATCCCTACGACGACCATCTCCTCCAGCCGTCTTCCGTGGACGTGCGCGTCGACCGGTTCTTCCGCGTCTTTCGCAACTCGCGCTACCCGTTCATCGACGTCAAGGAGCCCATGGAGGAACTGACCGAGCTGGTCGAGATCGCCGATGACTCGCAGCCGTTCATCCTCCATCCCGGCGAGTTTGTCCTCGGCTCGACGCTCGAGCGGATCACGCTCCCCGACGACCTCGTCGCGCGCCTCGAGGGCAAGAGCTCGCTCGGCCGGCTCGGGCTGCTCATCCACTCGACGGCCGGCTTCATCGACCCCGGCTGGGACGGGCACGTCACGCTCGAGCTCTCGAACGTCGCCAATCTCCCGATCACGATCTACTTCGGGATGAAGATCGGGCAGATCTCGTTCGTCCAGATGACCGAGCCCGCCGAGAACCCGTACGGCAGCTCGTCGATCGGCTCCAAGTACCAGGGCCAGGCCGGCCCGACGGCCAGCCGCTACTGGCAGAACTTCGCCGAGGAAGCGAAGCCGGCAGGCTGATGCGCGTCCTCGTCACCGGCGGCACCGGCTTCGTGGGCCCCCACGTCGTCCGGGCGATCCGGGACGAGGGGCACGAGGTTCGCGCGCTCGTGCGCAACCCCGACGCAGAAGGCCCACGCATGCTCGCCGGCTGGGGCTGCGAGCTCGCCACGGGCGACGTGACCAACGAGGCGAGCCTGCGCGCCGCCATCGCGGACCGCGACACGGTCGTCCACCTGGTCGCGATCGTCAAAGGCTCCGACGAGGCGTTCGAGAAGGTCATGAAGCAGGGGACGCGCTCGCTCGTCGCGGCTGCCAAGGACGCCGGCATCAGCCGATTCGTCCACATGAGCGCGCTCGGCGTCGGGGAGCGCTCGAAGGATCTGACGCCGTACTTTTCCGCCAAGTGGGATCAAGAACAGGCGGTCAAGGAGTCCGGGCTCGAGCACGTGATCTTCCGGCCGAGCTTCGTGTTCGGGCCCGACGGCGGGACCCTGCAGATCTTCATGCGGCTCGTCCGCCTATCGCCGGTCGTCCCGATCCTCGGATCGCGGAAGTCCCAACCGGTCTGGGCGGACGATGTCGGCGCATACTTCGCCAAGGCCGTGACCGAGCCGGCCGCCGCGAACCGGACCTTCGATCTCGTCGGCGCGGACGTCGTCACGCAGGACGAGCTCTTCGCCGCGATCAAGCTCGCTCTTGGAAAACGCCGGCCCACGTTCCACATGCCGATCGGGCTGGCGAAGGCGGCTGCGGTCGTGGCCGAGCGGATTCCCGTCGGCCCGCCGCTCACGCGCGACACGTTGACGATGCTCGAGTTCGAGGACAACGTCGGCGACGCAGGCCCGGCGATCGAGACGTTCGGCATCGAGCCGCTCGGGCTCGAGGAAATGCTTCGCCGCGCAGTCGTTAAAAGCAGCGGGGCCCCGAAGGGCCCCGCCTAAACAGTCGGCAACTCGCCTGAATTCGTAGGAGCGCTACTCCCCTACGCTGGCTAGGCGATTCCCCGTGGGTACCGGGGACACGCCCCTACGAGCGAGTACCTCCACTGCCCGTTCTGTCGGTTTCCAAGATCGGACCACCTCCTTTCCGTGGTAGTCCCATGATACGGGACCGCTAGCGCGGAGCAAGAATCGTCGTGACCTCGAGCCCGCTGTCGAGCGGAACGGTCACGCTCGAGAGGGTCGGGTCCGACTGGCGGGCCTGCGAGTACGCGCCGAGTGTCTCCACGTGGGAAAGCACGTTGTCGGCGATCACGAGCCCGCCCGGCTCGAGCCGCTCGCGCGCCAACTCGAAGTACGCCTCGTAGTCGTCCTTCCACGCGTCGAGGAAGACGACGTCGAACACGTCGTCGAGCGCGGCGAGGGTCGCGAGCGCGTCGCCCTCACGCTGCTCGACCCAGTCGGCGAGGCCGGCATCGCCCACGTTCTTCCGCCACATCTCGGCCCGCACGGGATCCTGCTCGAGCGAGATCACATGACCGCCGAGGTAGCGCACGCCGGCGCCGAGCCAGATGGACGAGTACCCGCGCGAGCCGCCGATCTCGAGCACCTCGCACCCGTCCTGGACCGCGACGATCGAGAAGAGGAGCCGCCCGGTGGTCGGATTGATCGCCAGCGAGCGCTCGAGGATGTCGAGCCCGCGGTCGCGCTCGTCGGCGTCCTCGCGCTCCATGCGAGCCAGCACCTCGAGAACACGGTCGTCGAGCATCAGTCGCGCTCGCTCATGTGATTGCCACCTTGACCACTCCGTCCTCGACGCGCACGGGGAACGTGTCCACCGGCAGGTAGGCGGGCAGCGTCAGTGCCTTGCCCGTGCGGATGTCGAAGGTCGCGCCGTGCCGCGGGCAGATGACGACGCCGCGATCTGGCTCCCAGTCGCCCTCGACGAGCGCACCGTCGTCGTGCGAACAGCGATCCTCGATGGCGAAGAGCTCGCCGCCGACGTTGTAGACCCCGACGGAGATCTCACCGGAGTGCACCAGCTTCATCTCGCCGGGCGGAAGCTCCTCGACCGGGCAGACATCGACCTCGGCCATCCCTAGCGCAGCGTCAGCTCGTCGAGGCCGGCCCACTCCTCGGGGAGCGGGGTGCCCTTGGCGCGATGCAGCGCGACCCGCAGGACGCCGAGCCCGAGCAGCGCGCACTTGAGCCGAATCGGCGAGAGCGGAATCCCGACCTCGTCGAGCAGCTCGTCGCGCGGCATCGACGCGACCTCGGACGCCTTCCGGCCCTTGACCAGGTCCATCAGCATCGACGTGGACGCCTGGCTGATCGCGCAGCCGCGGCCGCGGAACTTCACGTCGGCGATCGTCTCGCCGTCCTCGGCGAACTCGACGTAGATCGCGACCTCGTCGCCGCAGAGCGGGTTCTCGCCCTCGGCCGACGCGTCGGCGCCCTCGATCACGCCGTGCCCGTGCGGGTTCTTGTAGTGGTCGAGGATCACCTCGCGGTACATGGCGTCGAACTCGCTCATAGGTCACGCTCCGTCCAGATCATGCTCCCCGGCCGCGAAAAGCCCGGCTGGGTAGGACGCAGGGAGTGTTCGTAGCCGGAGGCTACGGGCGCGACTGAGGACGCCGCCAGACGGGACTTTGCAGCGCCCCGGGGGGCATGAGCTGGGCGGAGCGGGGCCGTCATTATGCGAACGTGGTCCTCACCTTCTGGAGCCCTTCCGCCAGGCGGTCGATCTCTTCGGGGACGTTGTAGAGGTAGAAGCTCGCGCGCGTGGTGGCCGCGACGCCGAGGCGCTGCATGAGCGGCTGCGTGCAGTGGTGGCCGGCGCGGACTGCGACGCCCTCGAAGCCGAGGATCTGCGCCACGTCATGCGGATGGACACCCTCGAGGTCGAAGGAGATGATCCCGCCGCGCCGCTCGAGCGGGGCGCCGTAGATCGAGACGCCGGGGATCTCCTCGAGCTTGCCGAACGCGTACTCGGTCAGCTCGTGCTCGTAGGCCTCGATCGCCTCGATCCCGATCGCCTCGAGGTAGTCGATCGCCGCGCCGAGCCCGACAGCCTGCGCAAACGGAGGCGTGCCGGCCTCGAACTTCTGCGGCAGGTCGTTCCAGGTCGTCTTCTCCACGGAGACCGAGCGGATCATGTCGCCGCCGAGCCCGAACGGCGCCATCGCCTCGAAGAGCCCGCGCGGCCCCAGAGTGCGCCGATCCCGGTGGGAGCGCACATCTTGTGGCCGGTGAACGCGACGAAGTCGGCGCCGAGTGTCTGCACGTCGATCCGCCGGTGCGGCGCGGCCTGGCAAGCGTCCACGACGGTGATCGCGCCCTGCGCTCGCGCCCAGGCGGCGAGTTTCTCGACCGGGTTGACCGTCCCGAGCGAGTTGTTGATGAGCCCGACGGCGAGCACCTTGATGTTCCCGCGGGCGGCGAGCTCGTCGAGTGCGTCGAGCCGCAGTTCCCCGTCCTGCGCCGGGATGACCGCGAACTCGGCGCCCGTGCGGCCCGCGACGTACTGCCACGGGACGAAGTTGGAGTGATGCTCGAGCTCGGTCGAGAGCACGATGTCGCCGGGCCCGAGGTTGTCGAGCCCCCAGGCATAGGCAACGAGGTTGATCGCCTCGGTCGCCCCGCGCGTGAACACGACCTCCCGCGTGGACGCCGCGTTCAGGTACGCCCGAACCTTCTCGCGCGCGCCCTCGTACTCGGCGGTCGCGAGCTCCCCGAGCTCGTAGAGCGCCCGGTGCACGTTGGCGTAGGACGTCTCGTAGAACTCCCGCTCGACGTCCATGACCTGCCGCGGCTTGTGCGACGAGTTGGACGAGTCGAGGTACGCAAGCGGCTTGCCGTACATCGGCCGCGCGAGGATCGGAAAGTCCTTGCGCAGCGCATGCGCATCGAGCTTGGGCTGGAAGGAGACGGCCACTAGTCCATGCTAGCGCCCGCGAATTGGGTAACGCTTGCGTGGCGCAGCGCCTCCTCGGCTAGACGGCGTGGACCCTCGGGACATCAGAGGCATCCGAAGCGTTGCCGTCCGAAGTCGAACCGAGGCCTTCCTCCAACCGGCGAAAGTCGTCATGCCCTTGAAGCGGGCGGACTTTCGCCGGCGACTACTTGTAGCGGTACACGATGCGCCCGCGGTTCAGGTCGTACGGGCTGATCTCGATCTTCACACGGTCACCAGGGAAGATGCGGATTCTGTAGCGCCGCATCTTCCCTGCTGTGTAACCGAGCGTCTCATGCCCGTTGTCGAGCTGGACGCGGAACATTCGATTCCGGAGGGCCTCGACGACCTCGCCCTCCATCTCGATTTTTTCCTCCATATGGCCCGCCTTTCTTTCCGATGTGGTGAAACGACGGGCCGAAGGCGCTAGGCGCCGACGACCGTTACGCCGGTCGCCTCGGGACCCTTCTGACCCTCACCCGCCTCGTACTCGACGCGGTCACCCTCGGACAGGGTCTTGAAGCCCTCGCCGCTGATGTTGGAGTGGTGGACGAAGAGATCCTTCGCACCGTCGTCGGGGGTAATGAAGCCATACCCCTTCTCGTTGGAAAACCACTTTACGGTTCCAGTTGCCATGAAAACACCTCCCTTGCAATGAACACGAACGGGCAAGGAAGGGCATAGGCCGAACCGAACGCACGCTCTAGAT
The DNA here is from genome assembly GCA_963716435.1 of uncultured Thermoleophilia bacterium. Taxonomy (GTDB): domain Bacteria; phylum Actinomycetota; class Thermoleophilia; order Gaiellales; family Gaiellaceae; genus CAVRUF01. The sequence goes on along the minus strand of OY970312.1, from coordinate 582,926 downwards.
GGTCAGCGCAGAGTAGCAAGCCCTCGTCAGGCCTGGGGGATACGAGCCTCGAGCACTGCTCCGAGGGCCTCGCGCACCGGCTGGAGCTCGATGCGATCGAGGATGTCCGCGAAGAACCCGCGGACGATCAGCCGCTCCGCCTCCGAGCGCGAAAGGCCGCGCGACATGAGGTAGAAGAGCTGCTCGCGGTCGACCTGGCCGATCGTCGCCCCGTGCGTGCAGCGCACGTCGTTGGCGAGGATTTCGAGGCCGGGGATCGAGTCCGCGTGCGCCTTGTTGGAGAGCAGCAGATTGCGGTTCTCCTGGTACGCATTTGTCTTTTGCGCGTCGGGCTCGACCCGGATCATCCCGCGCCACACCGCCGACGCCTCGTCGCGCAGCGCGCCCTTGAACGCAAAGTCCGACTCGGTCGAGGGCGCCATGTGCTCCTGGAACGTGTCGTAGTCGAGATGCTGGTCGCCGTCTGCGAAGTACGCCCCGGTTACCCGCGAGGTCGCGCCCGGGCCGGCGAGGTCGTTCTGGATCCGCGTCTTGCCCTTCTTCGAGCCGAAGCCGCCCGCGACCCAGTCGAGCTCGGCGTCCCGCTCGACGCGCCCGTGGTGCGACGCGAAGTGCCAGGTCTCACGCGAGAGGTTCTGGATGGAGACGTACTCGAGCTTGGCCGCCTGCTCGACGAAGAGCTCGACCGCGGCGTTCGTGTAGCCCGAGAGCTCGGGCGAATCCGACGCGTATTCCTCGATCAGCGTGAAGCGCGACTCGGGCTCGGCGATCACGAGCAAGCGGAAGAAGAGCGACGACCCCTCGACCGAGTTCGCGATCCGCACATAGAGCGGCTTCTCCAGGACGACGCCCTTGGGGACGTGGACGAGCAGACCGTGCTTCCAGGCCGCGGCGTTGTGCGCGGCGAACTTCTCGTCGAGGCCGACCAGCTCGTGCAGGCGCGGGTGATCCTCGGTGAGCGCCTCGAACCGGATTCCCTCCGGTGCGCGCTCGATCTCGATCCCCGCTTCGCTCACGAACGCGGAGCCGGCGACGTCCAGGTCGAGCAGCGTCTCGGCTCGCGCGACCGCGGAGGAGCCGTTGGCCGTGAAGGACTCCGGATCGAAGCCCTTCAGGTCGGTGAAACGCCACGACTCCTGCGTCGTGTCGGGGAAGGGCAGCTCGCGGTAGGCCTCGATGGCGGCGGTCCGGCTCACGACGCCTGCTCCCGCGGCGGGGCGTAGCGGCGGTGGATGACGATCCCGTTGCCGTCGAAGTCGGTGCAGAAGGCCATGTGGCAGACGCCCGTGTCGATCGTCTCACCGTGGAACTCGACGCCGGCGGCCTCAAGCTCCGCACGCGCCTCGGCCACGTCGGGAACCCTCAGCGCGAAGCCGGTGGACGCCTTGAACTCGCGGCCCATCTTCTCGGGCTCGAAGATCGCGAGCGTCACGTTGGACGCCTCGAACTCGGTGTAGCCGTCGTCGAGCGTCGTGCTTTCGCGCAGGCCCAGCAGCTCGATGTAGAAGCGGCGCGCCTGGGCCTTGTCCCGCGTCGGGACGGTGACGAAATCGACCTTCTCCGCCTGGATCATTAGGGCGCGTACCGGCGGTGGAGCATCAGCGCGTTGCCCTCGGTGTCCTTGAAGAACGCCATGTGACAGACGCCGGTGTCGAGGGTGTCGCCGTCGAAGTCGACACCCACGGCCTCGAGCTTCGCGCGCGCCTCGGCGACGTCGGGCACTCGCAGCGCGATGTGCGACACGTGCGGAGAGAAGGTCCCGCCGATCCGGGTCGGATCGACGAGGTACAGGCTGACGTTGCCGGTCTCGAACTCGGGCCACGCGTCATCCGGCGACGCGTTGTGGATGCCGAGCGTTTCGGCATAGAACTTCGTCGCACGCGCCATGTCCTGAACCGGAACGGACATAAAGTCCGTCCTCTCCACCGAGATCAACCGACCGATCCCTCCATCTGGAGCTGGATCAGGCGGTTCAGCTCGACCGCGTACTCGAGCGGCAGTTCCTTCGTGATCGGCTCGATGAAGCCGGAGACGATCATCGCCGACGCCTCGGCCTCCGAGAGGCCGCGCGACATGAGGTAGAAGAGCTGCTCCTCGCCGATCTTCGACACGGTCGCCTCGTGGCCGATGTCCACGTCGTTCTCGTCGATGCGGATGTACGGGTAGGTGTCGGAGCGCGAGTCCTCGTCGAGGATCAGCGCGTCGCAGACGACCTTGGAGCGCGAGCCGTGGGCGCCGTTCGCGACCTCGAGGAGCCCGCGGTAGCCGGCGCGGCCGCCGTTCTTCGAGATCGACTTGGACGTGATCACAGAAGACGTGTTCGGCGCGACGTGCACGCACTTGCCGCCGGCGTCCTGGTGCTGGCCCTTTCCGCCGAACGCGATCGAGAGGACCTCGCCGTGCGCGCCCTCGCCCATGAGCCAGATGGCCGGGTACTTCATGGTCAACTTCGACCCGAGGTTCCCGTCCACCCACTCCATGGTCGCGTTCTCGTGCGCGACCGCGCGCTTCGTGACCAGGTTGTAGACGTTGTTCGACCAATTCTGGATCGTCGTGTAGCGGCAGCGCCCGCCCTTCTTCACGATGATCTCGACGACCGCGGAGTGGAGCGAGTCGGAGGAGTAGATCGGGGCGGTGCAGCCCTCGACGTAGTGCACGTACGCGTCCTCGTCCACGATGATCAGCGTGCGCTCGAACTGGCCCATGTTCTCCGCGTTGATGCGGAAGTAGGCCTGGAGCGGCAGGTCGACCTTCACGCCCGGCGGGACGTAGATGAACGAGCCGCCGGACCAGACCGCGGAGTTCAGCGCCGCGAACTTGTTGTCGTTCTGGGGGATGATCGTCCCCATGTACTGGCGCACGATGTCCTCGTGCTCCCGGAGCCCCGAGTCCATGTCGAGGAAGAGCACGCCCTGCTCCTCGAGCTTCCGCCTTGAGCTTGTGGTAGACGACCTCGGACTCGTACTGGGCGCCGACGCCGGCGAGGTACTTCTTCTCGGCCTCGGGGATCCCGAGCTTGTCCCAGGTGTCCTTGATGTCGGCGGGAAGGTCTTCCCACGAGTCCGCCTGCTTCTCGGTCGGGCGGATGTAGTAGTAGATGTTGTCGAAGTCGATGCCGGAGAGGTCGCCGCCCCACGTCGGCATGGGCCGCGCGTAGAAGTACTCGAGGCTCTTGTGCCGGAACTCGCGCATCCAGTCGGGCTCGTTCTTGTGGGACGAGATCGCGTCCACGAGCTCGTGCGAAACACCGCGTCCGGACTTGAAGAAGTAGTCCTCCGGGACGGAGAACCCGTACTTGACCTCGTAGTCGGAGCCGATCCCCTGGACGATCTCGGTCTCGGTCGTGGCCATTACTCACCGCCTCCCACCGCAACACCTGCGGGGATGAACGCCTCGTAGCCGTCCTTCTCGAGCGTCTTGGCGAGCTCGGGACCGCCTTCGGCGACGATCTTGCCGCCGACGAAGACGTGGACGTAGTCGGGCGTGATGTAGTCGAGAATCCTCTGGTAGTGCGTGATCACGAGCGCGCCCATGTCCGGGCCGACGAGATCTTTGACGCCACCGGCGACGATGCGCAGCGCGTCGATGTCGAGCCCCGAGTCGGTCTCGTCGAGCACGGCGATCTTGGGCTCGAGGAGCGCCATCTGGAGGATCTCGACGCGCTTCTTCTCGCCGCCCGAGAAGCCGTCGTTCAGGTAGCGGCTCGCCAGCTCCTTCGGGATCTTCAGGCGCTCCATCGCGGCCATGACGTCCTTGCGGAACTCGCCGACCTTGACGGGATCTTCAACGCCGCCGTTTCGCGCCTTGCGAACCGCGTTCACGGCCGCGCGCAGGAAGCTGGCGACGGTCACGCCGGGGACGGCGTGCGGGTACTGGAAGGCCAGGAAGAGACCGAGCTGTGCGCGCTCGTCGGCGCCGAGCTCCACGATGTTCGTCCCGTCGAGGAGGATCTCGCCCTCGGTGATCTCGTAGGCCGGGTGGCCCATGAGCGCATAGGCGAGGGTGGACTTGCCGGAGCCGTTCGGCCCCATGATCGCGTGCACCTCGCCCGACGAGACGGACAGGTCCACGCCGCGCACGATCTCGGTTCCGTCTTCGAGCGCGACGTGCAGATTCCGAATCTCGAGAGTGGCCAAGCTAGTGACAGTCCTTCCCTTGTCAGATACAGGGTGAGCCGCGAGGCTCGTGACACATCCAGTGTAGCTGCTTGGTTTCGTCCGACCGCACCCGCGAGACGCGGTGCTATCCTCGGTTCATGCCGAGTTTTAGCTGGGAATGGCTCATTGTCGTAGCGGTACTGCTGATGCTCTTCGGAGCGAAGCGACTGCCTGAGATGGGCCGCTCACTCGGGCGCGGGATGCGCGAGTTCAAGGAGGCCGTGACCGGCAACGACGACGAGCCTGTGGCGAAGAACGAGCCTGTGGCGAAGAACGAGCCTCCGGCCGAAGTTCCTGCCCGAACGACCGCTCCGACCGAGACTCCCTCCGAGTCCGAGCGCGTCTCCAACTCGAGCTAGCCCACCCCATGGCCCGTTTGCCGCGCCGCCTCGAGCATGGGGAGAGCGCCACGCTCGTGGAGCACCTGGACGAGCTTCGCTCGCGGATGTTCGTCTGCTTCTTCGCGCTGCTCGGCGGCATGGCAATCGCGTTCCCCTTTCACGAGCAGATCCTCCAGTGGCTCATGGAGCCGCTCCCGACGAACACGAAGCTCGTCACCTTCGGCGTCACCGAGCCGTTCTTCACCTCGTTCAAGATCTCGCTCGCGGCCGGTTTCCTGCTGGCGCTGCCGGTCATCCTCTGGCAGATCTGGAGCTTCCTCGCGCCGGCGTTCGAGCAGCACGCGCAGCGAGTCGTCGCCGCGTTCGTCGCAATCGCGACCGCGCTCATGGCCGGCGGGCTCGCGTTCGGCTACTTCGTCGTCTTGCCGCGCGCGCTCGACTTTCTCGTCAACTACGACTCGGAGGTCTACAACGTCCAGCTTCGCGCGAGCTACTACATCTCGTTCGTCACGCTCTCACTGCTCGCATTCGCGCTCGTCTTCCAGCTGCCGATCTTCATCCTCGCGCTCGTACGGCTCGGCGTGCTCACCACCGATCGCCTGCGCAGCAACCGGCGAATCGCCATCGCGCTGATCGTGATCGGCGCCGCGCTCTTGCCGACCGTGGATCCGATCTCGCTCGTGTTCGAGACGATCCCGCTGCTCATCCTCTTCGAGTGCTCGATCTGGGTCTCGCTCTACTTCGAGCGGCGCTGGAAGCGCCAGGGCAAGTTGCCCGCCGACGAGCCTGCCGCTGAGGCGCCGCTCGCGGAACCGGTCTGATGCGGATCCTCTCGGCCGACTGGGTGCTGCCGGTCGCGGCGCCGCCGATTCCCGACGGTGCGGTCGCGATCGAGGACGGACGGATCGCGGCGATCGGGACGCGGGAGGAGCTCGGCGAGGGCGAGCGGTTCGACGAGGCGGTCATCCTCCCGGGCTTCGTGAACGCGCACGCGCACCTCGAGTACGCCGCGTACGCAGGATTTGGCGACGGGCTCCCCTTCGACCGCTGGCTGATCGTCCACATGGAACGAAAGGACAACCTCGCCGACGGCGACGCGGTCGCGATCGCGCGTCTCGGGGCCGCGGAGTGTCTGCGCTCCGGGATCACGACGGTCGCGGACGCGAGCTTCACGGGCGCGTCGGCGCCGGCCTGCGACGAGCTCGGGCTGCGGGCGATCATCCACCTGGAGGTCTTCGGCCGCACGGCCGACGCGATTCCCGAGCGGTTCGAGCCGATGCGCGCGTCGATCGCCGGCTCGCTCTCCGACCGTGTTCGCCTCGGCGTCTCGCCGCACGCGCCGTACACCGTCGCGCCGGAGCTCTACGCCGCGTGCCTCGCGCTCGGCCTGCCGATCCAGACGCACCTCGCCGAGAGCGCCGCGGAGGACGAGTGGCTGCGGTTCGGCACCGGCTCCTGGACCGCCCACGCACATCTGCTCGTGGAGCCGCCGGGGGCGAGCGGCATCCGCGTGCTCGCCCGCCTGGGCCTCCTCGACCGGCGCATGGTGGCCGCGCACTGCGTGCTCGTGGACTCCGAGGAAATCGAGCTTCCTGGCCGCCCATGACGTAGCCGTCGCGCACTGCCCGCGCTCGAACGCGCTCCTCGGCTGCGGCATCGCCCCGGTCGCCGCGCTCACCGCGGCGGGCATCCGGGTCGGGCTCGGAACCGACAGCCCCGCCTCGACGCCGTCCTTCGACATGTTCGAGGAGATGCGCGCGGCGGTGCTCCTTGCCCGCGGGGCGGGACGCGACCCCGGCGCGCTCCTGGCGAAAGATGCCCTGGAACTCGCTACCCTTCGGGCTGCAAGCGTGCTCGGCCTCGATGACGAGGTCGGCTCGCTGGCACCGGGCAAGCGGGCCGATTTGACCGTCGTCTCGCTCGCCGGGTCGGCGTACCTGCCCTGGGAGGATCCAGCCGGAGCGGTGGTCTTCGGAGGAACTCCCGAGCGGGTGGAACTCACCCTCGTCGACGGCGAGGAGCGATACCGGAAAGGAGGGGAGACATGGCAAAGACTCAGACGCGACGCAAGAAGCGCACGCCGCCGCCTGCTCAGCGATCTGCCGCAAGCGCAGAAGATCTGATGTTCTTTCCCAGGCTTCGCAAGCGTGCGAAGTGGGTCTTCCTCTTTCTGGCGCTCGCGTTTGCATTCGGCTTCGTCGGCTTCGGCGTCGGCGCGGGCGGCTCCGGCATCGGCGAATACCTGTCCGAGCTCTTCAACCGCCAGCCCTCGAGCGGCACGCCCTCGATCGACAGCGCGAAGGAGCGCGTCGACAAGAATCCCGCGGACGCGGAGGCGCAACTCGACCTCGCGAACGCGTACCAGGTCGACGGGCAGACCGACAAGGCGGTCGCCGCGCTGACCGCGTTCCTCGTCATCGAGCCCGACAACACCGACGCGCTGCAGCAGCTCGCGAGCCTCTACCTGACGCAGCAGACCGACGCGCGGGCCGACGCGCAGAACGCCCAGGCGCTCGCCGGCGGCTCCGCCTTCGAAGGTCTCCTCTTCGACTCGAGCGGCAAGGTCGGGCAGTCGCTGACCGGGAAGATCACCGACGTCCAGCGCCAGAAGGCGACCACCGCCTACACGAACGCGCTGATCGCGGGCCAAGCGGCTGCGACGAACGAGGCGGACACCTGGGACAAGCTGATCGCGCTCCAGCCGGACGAGCCGTCGTTCATCCTCGCGCTCGCGCAGGCCGCGACCCAGGCGAACGACGTGAACCGGGCCGTGGACGCGTACGAGGCCTTCCTCAAGGCGTCGCCCGACGATCCGAACGAGGCGCAGATCAAGGACATCATCAAGCAGCTCAAGGCAGCCCCGAACTACGTGAAGCCGGAGGACCAGAAGTAGCTCGACCGCTCCCGTAACTCGGTTAGGCTAGGGCCTTCTCCGGCCCGCCTCCTCATGAACTTCGCGATCTCAACCGAGCAGCTCTCCGACGACGTCTACGTGATCTCGCTCACCGGCGAGGTCGATCTCTACACGGCGCCCGAGTTCAAGGAGCAGCTCGTGGACGTGATCGGAAACGGCGCCTCGACGGTCGTGGTCGACCTCACCGGGACGACGTTCATCGACTCGACGACGCTCGGCGTCCTCGTCGGCGGCGTGAAGCGCCTGCGCCCCGAAGGCGGACAGCTCGCACTCGTTTGCAGCGACCGAAACATCCTCAAGATCTTCGAGATCACAGGGCTGGACAAGGTGTTCCCGATCCATGCGACGCTCGCCGAAGCCGTTGAGACGACGAACGCTTCCTAGCGCACTCCTCGCCCTCGCGGTGCTGGTCGTCGCGACCGGCTGCGCCGGCCAGGCAATGGACACCGAGGGCGCGAACCTGGACGAGGGCAAAACGCTCTTCCTGGAGAAGTGCGGCGGCTGCCACACGCTCGCCGCGGCAGGCACAAACGGCACCGTGGGGCCGAACCTCGACTGGGCCTTCGGCGCCGCGCGCGACCAGGGCTTCTCCGAGAGCACGTTCTTCGAGATCGTCCTCGAGCAGATGCGGATCCCGGGGAACGGGTCGCCGATGCCGGAGTTCGACAACAAGTCGGACGCGACGAACTACCTGACCGACGAGCAGCTCAAGAACGTCGCTGCCTACGTCGCCTCGGTCGCGGGAACCGGCGAGGTCGCCGACCTGAGCGACCCGAAGGCGCTCTTCACGGCGAGCTGCGGCTCCTGCCACACGCTCGCGGACGCCGGGACAACCGGCACGACCGGCCCGAACCTGGACGACGCCCACCCGAGCCTCGCCAAGGCCCTGGCGCAGATCAAGGCGGGCGGCGGCGGAATGCCGGCGTTCGAGGGCCAGCTCACCGAGGAGCAGATTCAGGCTCTCGCGGAGTACGTGGTCGGCGCGACCGGCGGCCGTTAGCCCGACTCGGCCTCGAGATCCACGATCACGTGGGTGATCGAGCACTGGTAGCGCTCGCGCGCCCGTTCCACGACACCCTTCTCCAGCCAGTTCGAACGGCCTTGGGGATGCGTGGAGATGACGATCTCGTCGGCGGGAAAGGCGCGTAGCGCGTCGTCGATCGCCTGGATCGGATCGTCGTCGCCGACCTGGCCTCGCACCTTCACTCCGGCGCCGGCGAGCGACGAGACCGACACGTCGAGCCGGGCCTGCGCATCCTCGCGGGCGTGATCCTCGTCCGACGTCCAGTGCCGGATCCGCGAGTTGAGCGCCGGGGTGACGACGAGCACCTCGGCCTTCGGGCCGCGCTCCATGATCTCCCGCCGGAGCTCCGAGCCTGCGACGGTCTCGTTCGCGACGACGAGCACGCGATAGACGTCGTCGTCGGGCTTGCGATCCCAGACCGCCGGCTCGCGCACCTTTGGTTCGCTGCGGAGATAGATCCCGGCGCCCAGGCCGATGCCGAGCGCGAAGAACACGCCGAGCGCCACGTCGGGCCCGCCCACGATGGCGGCGATCGCGACGGCGAGGAAGAGGACTCCGACCACCAGGACGAAGCTGAACGCCTCGGCCTCAGTACGGAGCGGGTTCTTCACTAGACGATGTAGACGGTCACGTACACGACGATCCACATGACGTCGACGAAGTGCCAGTAGATCCCGGGGATCTCGACGCCGAGGTGATCGTGCGCGTTCGGGCCGAAGTGGCCGCGGATCGAGCGGATGAGCGCGTAGAGGAGCAGGTTCAGCCCGATGAAGACGTGCGCGCCGTGGAGCCCGGTCAGCCCGAAGAAGGTCGAGGCGAACGCGCTGTCGGAGGGCGCGAAGCCGAGCCGCGTGTACTCCCGGATCTGGATCAGGAGGAACGTCGAGCCGAGCAGGAAGGTCAGCGTCAGCCCGGCGATGAGACCCGCGCGGTGGTTGCGCTTGATCGACTGGAGCGCCCAGTGCATCGAGAAGCTCGACGTGACCAGGATGGCGGTGTTCAGGAACGCCAGGTAGACCGGGAGCTCGTAGCCGGGCGGCGGCCAGGACTCCTGCGGGACGACGATCCGGGCGAAGAAAAGAGTCGTGAAGAACGACCCGAAGAGCATGACCTCCGACGCGATGAAGATGTAGATCCCGAGCAGGCGCGCGTCGACGCGCGAGCTGACGTTCGCGGCCGGAGGCCCGTGGTGCTCCTGGGCGGCGGCCGCCATCAGCCGGCCGCCCTCTTCGCTTCGGCCGGGTCGACGACCACATGCGTGACCGGGAGTTTCGTCTGCTTCTTGATCCGCCCGATCACGTCGCGGCGGAGCCAGCCGGAGCCTCGCCTGCGGGAAGGTCGAGACGATGATCTCGTCCACGCGCTCGTCGTGCACCGTGTTCACGGCCGCGGAGACGGGATCCGGGTCGCCCACGCGTCCGGTCGCGTCCACGCCCGCGGCCTTGAGCTGTGCGACCGTCCGCTGCATGCGGCGCTCGGCGCCGGGCGGATCGGCGGGCACGACGACGGTGAACTCGGAGGGCGAGGCGCCGGCGCGCTCACGCACGGCGGCGAGGAGTGGCTCGCCGACGACCGTCTCGCTTCCGATCACGAGGACGTGAGCCAGCTCGCGCGGCTCGGTCAGGTCGACGACGACGTGCTCGACGGGAACCGGCGCCGCGGCCTTGCGCGCACGGTCGATCAGGTTCCCGCGCAGCCAGCTCGAGCGCTGCTCGGGATGGGTGGAGATGATCACCTCGTCGGGTGAGTATTCGTCGAGCGCGTCGCGCAGGGCATGGAGAGGGTCGGGGTCGACGACCGCCCCGCGCGCGGCGATGCCCGCCTCGTGGAGCAGATCGAGCGTCCGGCGCAGCCGCCGCTCGGCCGCGGAGCGCCGCTCGTCCTCATAGACGACGTAGCCGGCGCGCGGCTCGTTCTGCGGGCAGATCACGGTCACGCGGATCGGCCCCTCGTCGGCCCGGCGGCGCAGCGCTTCGATCAGGCTGATCCCGGCGACGGTCTCGTTCGCGAGCACGAGGATGTGGCGCACGTCTTCCGTCATGTCACGAGCTCCTCGGTCTTCTTCTCCGTCTCGGTTCCTGCGTGGTCGCCGTTCCCGCTCACGATCGCGTGCCGGGCGCCGCGGACGCCGTACTCGTACGGGCTCCCGACGACCTGCGGGATCTCGTCGAAGTTGAAGACCGGCGGCGGCGACGAGACCTGCCACTCCAGGGTGAGAGCGCGCCACGGGTTCGCGGGAGCGATCGGGCCGCTGCGCCAGCTCGTGATCATGTTGTAGAGGAACACGAGCGTCGAGGCGCCGAGCGCAAACGATGCGATCGAGATGGCCAGGTTCCAGTTCCCGAACGACGGGTCGTAGTCGGCGACGCGGCGCGGCTGGCCCTGGAGGCCGATCCAGTGCATCGGGAAGAACGTCGCGTTGAACCCGACGAACGTCAGCCAGAAGTGCCACTTGCCGAGCGTCTCGTTGTACATCCGCCCGGTCATCTTCGGGAACCAGTAGTAGATGCCGGCGAAGATCGTGAACAGTGAGCCGCCGAAAAGCACGTAGTGAATGTGGGCGACGATGAAGTACGTGTCGCTCGCGTGGATGTCGATCGGCACGGAGCCGAGGTAGACGCCGCTCAGGCCGCCGATGACGAACATCGTCACGAAGCCGAGTGCGAAGAGCATTGGCGTCTTGAAGTGCAGGCGCCCCTCCCACAGCGTCGCCAACCAGGAGAAGACCTTGATCCCCGTTGGAACGGCGATCACCATCGTCGTGACCATCATCGGGACGCGTAGCCATTCGGCCATGCCGCTCACGAACATGTGGTGCGCCCACACCGAGAATCCGAGGATGAGGATGGCCATGAGCGATAAGGCCATCAGCCGGTAGCCGAAGATCGGTTTCCTCGCGAAGACGGCGATCACCTCCGAGGCGATCCCGAATCCGGGCAGCATCATGATGTAGACCGCCGGGTGCGAGTAGAACCAGAAGATGTGCTGGTACCCGACCACGTATCCGCCGGCGTTCGGGTTGAAGAACTCGGTGTGCAGGACGCGGTCGAAGAGGATGAAGAACTGCGAGCCGGCGATGAACGGCGTCGCGATCACGACGAGGGTCGAGGTCGCGAAGTTCGCCCAGACGAGGAGCGGCATGCGCCAGAAGGTCATCCCCGGTGCACGCATGGTGATGATCGTGACCAGGAAGTTGAGGCCGGTCATGATCGACGACGCCCCGGCCCACTGGACGCCCATCTGGAACATGAGGTTCCCGTTCGGCTGCTCGACCGCCAGCGGCACGTAGTTCGTCCAGCCGGCGGCGAACGCTCCGAGGAAGTAGCTCGAGAGCATCATCAGGCCGGCGATGGGGAGCAGCCAAAACGACAGCGCGTTCAGGCGTGGGAACGCCATGTCCGGCGCGCCGATCATGAGTGGGATGACGTAGTTCCCGAGTCCGGCGAACGCCGGGATGATGAAGAGGAAGATCATCAGCGACGCATGGACCGAGAAGAGACCGTTGTAGGTCTGCGGGTTCACGTACTGCATGCCCGGCTGCGCCAGCTCGGCGCGCATGAACATGGCGAGCAGCCCGCCCAAGACGAAGAAGACGATCGTCGTGACGAGGTACTGGACGCCGATCACCTTGTGGTCGGTGTTGATCCGGAAGTAGTCCTTCCAGCTGTAGGCGCCGTGGCCCGAGTGGTCTTCGGGCCGGGTCGGCCGGCCTGAGATCCAGTAGGCCCAGTAGTCGAAGCCGCCGATCCCGGCGAGGAACCCGAGCGGCACGGTCACCATGAGCACGGTGACCCACACGGCCTGGAGGAGCAGCGGCTCGTAGCCGAGCGCCGCACGGCCGCCGATCACGAAGAGGAGGCCGATCACGCCGCCGAGCGGAGTCGTCCACAGCGCGCGCAACCAGCCGGGCGCGAGGAACCGGTGGATGCCGGTCGGCGGCTGCTTCGGCGGCGCGTGCTCCACGTGGTCGTGGGTGTGGACGTCGACGCTCATGCGTTCGCCGATTCGAGGAGGAACTTGACGAGGGCGGTCAGCTCGGCGTCCGAGAGCGAGTCACCGAAGGTGGACGGCATGATGTTCGGCTGGAACCCCGGGGCGATTTCGGCATTGGGATCGACGATCGACGTGTGGATGAAGTCCTCGTCCTTCCCGGCGAGGAGCGTATCGAGGTCGGGCCCGATCGTCCCGGTCGCCTTCGCGGCCGCGAGCGTGTGGCACGACGCGCACTGCGCGGTGAAGATCGTCATGCCGCTCTCATTGCCGCCCGGCGCGGCGCCGGCCCCCTGGCCCTTCTTTTCGTTCGCCCACTTCTCGTAGTCGGCGTGGGAGAGGACGATCGCGCGGGCCCGCATCGTGCTGTGCCCGAGCCCGCAGAGCTCGGTGCAGATGACCTGGTAGGTGCCGACCTTGGTCGGCGTCACGTACGTCTGGGTCGTGATGCCGGGGACGGCGTCCTGCTTCATCCGGAACTCGGGCACCCAGAAGGAGTGGATGACGTCGGTCGCGGTGATCGAGATCTCGTACGGCTCGCCCAGCTCGAGGACGAGGTCGCCCTCGGTGCGATCGAGCTCCGGGTAGGTGAAGCTCCAGGCGAACTGCTGCGCCTTGACCTCGATCGTGCGGTGGTCGGCGGGCACGGTCGAGATCCGGTTGAGGACGATGATCGAGAAGATCGACATCGCGACGACGAGCGCGACGGGCAGCGCAGTCCAGGCGATCTCGAGGCCCGTGCTGCCGTGGATCGGCGCGCCGTCGTCCATGTCGTCGTCTTTCGCGCGGAACTTCCAGCCCGAGTAGACGGCGACGCCGGCGACGAGCGCGAACACGGCGACGCAGATGATCGTGACGAACCAGTAGACGGCGTCGATCTCGTCGGCCTGCTCCGAGGCGGACTCGGGAAGCCACGGGACGATCACGGCGACCGCACCGGTAACGACCCCGGCGAGGACGCCGATCACGAGCATCTGGATGATCGCGCGTCTTCTCATGCAGAGCGTGGGGCGGCTGGCCCTCGCCGAACCCTAACGGACGTGCTGGCGTGGAGTAGGCCGATCGGCGAGGACGTGCGGACCGGCTCAAAGATCGCCGCGCGCCCGGCCGGCGAAACGGTCCCTTCCGGCGAGCCGCGAGCGCGGCGTGAAGCGCCTCGCGCGCGCGACGCCCACGCCCACGCCCCCGCCCTGGGTGGGGAGTGGATCGCCCGCTTCCCGCTGAGAGCGTAGCCCGGCAATCCGCGCGTGTCTGGCACGAAATCGTGCCGACTTCGTGCCGGATTTTCCCCAGCCGCGAACGGCCGGCGAGCGCGGGGGTGGCGGACTACGAAGAGACGAGCGGCAGCGGCTTCTTGATCCCGACGCTGCGCTCGCGCTTGGCGTCCGCGACGGACTGGGCGAGCGCGACGATCGCGCGGGAGACCTCGGCCTCGGGGTCGACGAGCACGATCGGCTCGCCCTCGTCGGCCAGGGCGCCGAGCTTCGGGTCGAACGGGATGCGCGCCAGGAGCGGCGCCTCGATCTCGGCCGCCAGCGCCTCGCCGCCGCCGGAGCCGAAGAGCCCTCGCCCGAGCCGACGAGGAACGACATGTTCTCGACCACGCCCAAGATTCGCATGTTCGTCTTGCGCGCCATCTGCGCGGCCCGCGCCGCGACCTGCTGCGCCGCCGAGTGCGGCGTCGTCACGACGAGCGCCTCGGCGCGCGGCAGAAGCTGGCCCAGGGAAATCGCCACGTCGCCGGTTCCCGGAGGCATGTCCACGACGAGCACGTCGAGCTCGCCCCAATGCACGTCGGAGAGGAACTGCTCGAGCGCGCGATGGAGCATCGGCCCGCGCCACATGACGGGCGCGTTCTCGTCCAGGAAGAAACCGATCGACATGACCTTCAGGTCGCCGCGCACCGGCGGGACGATCATCTTGTCCACCGCGACCGGCGTCTGGTGGATCCCGAGCATGTGCGGGATCGAGTAGCCGTAGACGTCCGCGTCGAGGATCCCCGTCTTCAGGCCGAGCGTCGAGAACGCGGCGGCGAGATTGGCCGAGAGCGACGACTTGCCGACGCCGCCTTTGCCGCTCGCGACCGCGATCACGCGTGTTGCCGCATCGACCGAGATCCCGGGCGTGCGCTCGGAGACGCCGCCGCGCAGCTTCGTCGTCAGCGCGGCGCGCTCGTCCGGGGACATGACCGTGAACCCGAGCGTGACCTGCTCGACGCCCTCGACCGTCCCCATCGCCCGCTCGACCTGCTCCTCGAAGCTCGAGCGCAGCGGACACCCGGCGATGGTCAGCGCGATCACGAGCTCGACCTTCGGACCGTCGATCTCGATCGAGCGGACCATGTCCAGCTCGACGACCGAGCGGTGCAACTCGGGGTCGATGACGCCCTCCAGAGCGTGCATGATCTCGTCGCGCGTCACAGCCATAAGAACTACCCTAGCAGCGGTTTTTCGCCCCATGACACCCGTGCTCTGGCCCAATCTCTCCACCCGCCTCGAGGGACGAATCGTCGTCTGCGAGCCACTCGACGCGCGCCACGGCGAAGGGCTTTGGGCGGCCGGCCAGGACGCGGAGATCTGGGACTGGATGCCGATCCGCGTGGGCGACGACCGCGCCGCGTTCGACGCGTGGCTCGAGTGGTCGCTCGGCGACCTGCGCGACGGCGTGTCGGCTCCGTTCGCGATCCTCTCGGCGGACACCGGCGAGCCGGTCGGATCGAGCCGGTACATGTCGCTGCGCCCCGAGCACGACGGGCTCGAGATCGGCTACACGTGGATGTCGCCGGCGACCTGGGGAACCGGCGCCAACGCCGAGGCGAAGCTCCTCCTCTGCACCCACGCGTTCGAGGATCTCGGCTGCATGCGCGTCGAGTTCAAGACGGACGCGAAGAACGAGAACTCCCGCCGCGCGCTCGAGGCGCTCCCGGCGCAGTTCGAGGGGATCTTCCGCAAGCACATGCTCGTGCGCGACGGCGAGCTGCGCGACTCGGCCTGGTACGCGATCACGGACGACGACTGGCCCGAGGTGAAGGCCGGGCTGGAAGCGCGGGTCGCACGGAAGCTCGCTAGCTAGGCTTTCTCGATGGTTCGGGGTCTCGTTTTGGCACTTCTCCTCGTCGCGCTCGCGGCGGGCTGCGGCGACGGCGACAAGAAGGGCAGCGGGACGGAAGCGACGACCGCCGGCGGGACGACCACCACCGCTGAGCCCGACACCACATCGACCCCGACCACGACGACCGCGCCCGAGGAGGAGACGCTCGCGTACCAGACGTGGTTCACGCGCGACGGTCAGCTCCAGCTCACGTGGGTCGAGGGCGACAAGACGATCGGCGTCCTCACGCAGGCGATCCAGCTGCTCCTCGCAGGTCCGTCCTCGGGAGACGACGACACGGCCATCCCGGCCGATACCGAGCTGATCAACATCGACCTTGCGGGCGGGACGGCAACGATCGATCTATCGGGAGAGTTTTTCGAGCCCAGCGGGCTCGCAGTCGCCCAGGTCGTCTACACCGCGACGCAGTACCCGACCATCCGGGCGGTGAGGATCCTCGTCGAAGGCCAGAAGCATCCGCTGGCGGGGACGCCGTTGCGCCGCCGGAATTTTCTCAACCTCTTGCCACCGATCGTCGTCGAGCGGCCGACCGGGCTCGACCCAGTCGGATCGACGTTCACGGTCGCCGGATCCGCGAACGTTTTCGAGGCCAACGTGACCATCCGCGTTCTCGACGAGAACGGGGACGAGCCTCTACAGCGACTTCACCACGGCCACCTGCGGAACCGGCTGCCGCGGGCGGTTCACCAAGGAAGTCCAGGTCGACTTCGGCGACGCCACCTCGGGCACGCTCGTGGTACAGGACGACGACGCCGACGGCGACGGGAAGCCGAGCTACGAGGTTCGGATCCCGCTCGAGTTCAGCTGAGCCGGCGGTAAAGCTCCTCGCAGAGCTCGTCCGTTGCTGCGGCGACCACGCGAGAGCGGCCGGCCAGGTCGAGCAGCGCAGCCGCGAACGGCGGGTCGTCCGGCAGCTCGATCGCCAGCCCGCGCTCGCGGACGAGGAGCTGGGCCGCGGCGATGTCCACGGAGCGCGCCGGCTTCAGGGAGCACACGGCGTCCACGCGGCCGGCGGCCAGGTGGCAGAGCCCGAGCGCCAGCGACCCGAACACGCGCGTCCGGTAGGCGAAGCCGACCATCGCGCCGACCTTGTCCGCGAGGAGATCGGTGAGCGTCGCCTCCATGACGAGCACCTCGATTTCGTCCTTGGGCCCGGGGCCGAGGAGCGGCGCATCGTCGAGCCACGCGCCCTCGTCGCGGATGGCCGTCCATTCCTCGCCGGTCCCGAAGTCCTGGACGAAGCCGACCATCACGTCGTCCATCGTCCGTCCCTCGGCGATCGCGATCGACAGCGCGTACCAGGGGACGCCGCGCTTGGCGTTCAGGCTCCCGTCGATCGGATCGACCACGACGACCGGCCCAGAGCCGTCGCCGAACACTCGCTCGCCGAGCTCCTCCGAGACGAGCGTGCAGGCGAGCCCCGACCGCTCGAGCACGGCGACGACGGCGGCCTCGGCGGCCGCATCCACGGCGGTCGTCTCGTCCCCGCCTTGCCCCGTGGCGAGCACGGGCTCGCGCTCGGTGCGCGTGGGCAGCTCGGCGAGAGCGCGGGTCACGGCCGCCGCCGAGGCACGGCAGAACTCGAGCCAGGCCTGCGCGTCGATCGTCATTCGTCGAACGGCGCGATCAAAAGCCCGCTCGTCAGCTTGGGAAAGAAGTAGGTGCTCTTCTGCGGCATCATCCGGCCCGCGAGGGCGAACTCCTCGACCTGGTCGACGGTCGGCGCCCGCACGAGGAACGCCGCGTTCGCGGCGCCCGACTCAACGGCGGCTACGGCATCGGCCGCCGACGGGATGTAGCGCACGCGCTTTAGCTCGAGCGCGTCCACGGCGTCCGTGTCGAGTGCGCCCTCGGCCGGCTCCCCCTCGGCGAGAACGGCCGAGTCGCTCGTGACGACCGCGAACGCGGGCCGGTCCCGCGGGGCCCGGGCTAGCGCCGCCAGCGGATCGTCCGTCTCCGTCACCGCCAGCCCGTCAAGCGCGGGCACCGGGCCGGCGACCACGCGATGCGTGGGAAAGATCTCGAGCCCCGGATCGGTGCGGCTCACGAGCACGGCGAGAATGTACGCGGTCGCCTCGGTGCCGTCCTCCTCGTGGAACTGGAGCGCGGTCTCGTAGCGGTGGTGGCCGTCCGCGATCACAAACGGAGCCTCGACGAGGGCGAGTGCGCGCTCGATCGCCGCGGGATCCGACACGCGCCACAGGCGGCTCGTGACGCCGTCGAGCACGGCCTCCAGGTCCGGCTCGCCGGTCGGATGCTCGGGCGTGGCTCCGTCGTGGAGGAAGAGCACCGGCGAAAGCTTCGCGCGCACCATCCGCAGGAGGTCGAGACGAATGCGCTTCTGCTGCGGGAATGTGCGCTCGTGCGGATACACGCCGCTCTCTCCGTACGGCCCGACCCGCAGCCGCGCCACGAGCCCGCGGCGGGTGCGCCGCTCGCCGTCGGGGCCCTCGAACGTCTCCTCGAGGATCCACACGGCGGGCTCCGTCTCGCGCACGAGCACGCCCTCGTCCTGCCAGGCCTGGAACTCACGGCCCGCCTCCGCGGGATCGTCCGGGCGCGACAGGCGGATCACGTTGTGCGGGCTCGCGGCGAGCAGGCGTTCGCGCAGCTCCGGGGTGACCACGTCGTGCGGCGGAGCGACGAGCGTGTCGAGCGGCCCGGCGCGCTCAGGATCGAAGCGAAGGGCGCGGAAAGGCTTGACGCGGGCCACGGCGCCGGAGGCTACCGAAACCGCGTGAAACCGCGGGATCGCGTCCGTCGCCGTCCGTAGACTCGGTGTCGTGAGCGTCGCGCTCCAGCACGCGGCGACGCCGCACCTTCCAGGCGGCGGGACTGCTTTCGCCACGATTTCCGAGTTCGCCGAGGACCGGACGATCGAAGGCGTGTTCGCGGTCGCCCGCAAGCGGCGCCTTTCGACGCGCGCCGGCCGGCCGTACCTGGCGCTCGAGCTCATGGATTCGACCGGCCGCATCGAAGGCCGCGTGTGGGCCGACGTCGAGTTGCTCGACCGCCGGTTCAAGGAAGGCGACGCCGTTCGCGTCCTGGCCCGCGTGGAGAAGTTCCGCGACCGGCTCCAGCTCGACATCCGCTCCCTCGAGCCGGCACAGGTCGAGGTCGCGTCGCTCGTCCCCGAGGCCAGGCGCGACATCGAGGAGCTGGACGGATTCCTCGACTTCCTCGCCGAGGAGCTCGTCCACCCGAGCCTGCGGGCGCTGATCGAGGGAATCGTCGCCGACGCGCCGCTCCGCCAGCGGATCCGCACGCTGCCGGCCACGCCCGACGGGCATCACAGCTACTCCGGCGGCCTCCTCGAGCACACCGTCGCCGTGGTCACGCTCTGCCGCGACGCCGCCGACCTGCACAAGCGGCTGCGCCGGGATCTTCTGCTCTCGGCCGCGATCGTGCACGACCTGGGCCGCACGCTCGAGCTCGCCGACGGGCCGCTCGCCCTGCCGACCGCCGAGGGGAAGCTGCTCGGTCACGTCCATCTGGGCCTGCGGCTGATCGAAGAGCGCTCGGGCGGCATGGAGGCCGAGGTTCGCGCCGAGCTGCTCCACGCCGTCGCGTGCCACCACGATCCGCGCTCGGCCCGCACGGCCGAGGCGCTCGTCCTCTTCCACGCGAACCAGCTCGACGCAGTCGCAGCCACCAGGCCGGTGGAGACGACGTAGCGGACGAACAGCTCCTCCGGATCTACCTCAACGACCACCTCGCTGCGGCCACCGTCGCGCCGCGACTCGCACGCCGGTGCCTTTCGCGCAATAGCGACGGCGAGCTGGGCCTATTTCTGGAGCGGCTCGCAACGGAGCTCGACGACGACCGCAGCGCGCTTGCGGCTCGCAAGTTCAGGCGCAACCGCTTCAAGATCGCCGCCGCGGTCGTCTCCGAGCGGCTCGGCCTCCTGAAGCTGAACGGGCGGATCGTCAACTACTCGCCGCTCTCCCGCGTCCTCGAGCTGGAGGGCCTCGGGCTCCTCGTCGCCTTCAACGGATCCCTGTGGCGGACGCTCGACGACGACGAACGCGCCGCGCGAAGCTCAGAGAATGTGAGAGAACTGGAAGACTTTTGCGCCGAAGCGAAACGCACTGCATTTGGGGATGGGCTGCCGGGGCCGCGCTGACTAGAGTTCCCCCAGATGACTGACCGCCGCGAGCAGCTCGACGCGTACGCACGCCTGATCATCGAGGTCGGCCTGAACCTCGAGGCCGGGCAGACGCTGGCCATCAGCGCCTTCGTCGAGCACGCGCCGCTCGTCCGCTCGGTCGCGCGCAACGCCTACGAGCAGGGCGCCCGTTACGTGGACGTCTTCTACATGGACGAGTACGTGCGCCGCGCGTACGTCGACCTCGCACCGGAAGACGCGCTGGGCGTCTCGCCCGAGTGGATGCTCGAGCGCGTCCGCAGCTTCGGCGACCGCTGCGCCTGCCTGACCATCCGCGGCCATCCCGACCCGATGCTCTTCGACGACGCGGACGGCGACCGGATCGCCAAGTCGCGGATGAAGGACGAGCAGGCGATCTGGCTGTCCCATGTGACCGGCCGGCGGGTCAACTGGTGCATCGTCGGCTGCCCGACCGAGGGCTGGGCCAAGGCCGCGCTCGGAGAGCCCGATCTCGACCGAATGTGGGACGCCGTCCTCGCCACCGTGCGCATGGACGAAGCCGACCCGGTCGCTGCGTGGCGCGAGCACATCACCGCGTTGCAAGCGCGCGCGGCCGCGCTCGGCGAGCACCGCTTCGACGCGATCCGCTTCCGCGGCCCGGGCACGGATCTCACCGTCGGCCTGCACGCCGGCTCGCGCTGGCGCTCCGCGCAGGAGTCGACCAACTGGGGCCGCAGCTTCGTCCCCAACCTGCCGACCGAGGAGGTCTTCACGACCCCGGACGCCCGGCGGACCGAGGGCCACGTTCGCTCGACCTATCCGCTGCTCGCCCAGGGCAAGATCGTGGAGGGGCTCGAGCTGCGCTTCGAGGGAGGCCGCATCGTGGACGTCCAGGCCGAGTCGGGCGCGGACGTCGTGCGCGGGCAGGTGTCCGCAGACGAAGGCGCGGCGATGCTCGGCGAGATCGCCCTCGTGGACGGAACGTCACGGGTCGGCAAGTCCGGGATCACGTTCGTGGACACGCTCTTCGACGAGAACGCAACCGCGCACATCGCCTACGGCCAGGGCTTCCCGTTCGCCGTGGACGGCGCCGAGGACCTGACCTCGGAGGAGCAGCACGCGGCCGGCATCTCGCACTCCTCGATCCACACGGATCTCATGATCGGCGGCCCCGAGGTGGACGTGGACGGCCTCACCGCGGACGGCGACGAGGTGCCGATCATCCGCGCGGACGCCTGGCAGCTCTAGCGCCCGCCGCTCAGTGCAGGCGCAGTTTGGCCGAGGTCTCCTTGACCACCTGACCGCTGGACGGGATCAGGAGCCCCGGGGTCGTCGCGTAGTAGGTGCCGTTGACCTGCGCGTACGCGAACGCGTAATTGCCTCGCTTCGTCACCTTCAGCTTCGCGATCCTCTTGTCGGGACCCCCGCGGACTTTCCAGATCGTCACGGCGCGTCCGCTGTACAGCTTGGAAGAGCCCTTTGCGAACAGCCAGCCGATGAACTTGTGGTCGGTCTTGTCGTAGCCGATCGTCAGCGTCCGAACGCGCAGAGGACACCCGTTGGGCCTCGCCGCGGCGAGCTTCGGGCACTTGTCCTTCGGGACGGCGACCAGATCCTTGTCCTTGTCGGCCGACGTGAGTCCGTTGAAGAGGATCACTCCCGTGTTGCAGCTGTCGACGACGACCGACCAGGCGTAGAGGATCGTGCCCACCGGCCGCTCCAGCGTGAAGTCGATCCTGACCTGCTTGTTCTGCGGCATCGGCCACGTCCCGGGATTGGGCACGGGGCCGTAGGTGAAGTTGTTGAACAAGCTCCAGCCGGACTCCCCGTTGATCGAGACCGAGGCTTGCTCGTTCATGTAGATCTTGCCGTCGGTCGTGACCTTCGTCCGGACGTAGTACGTGCCGCCGTCCAGGTTCGCCCGCTCGACTGTCATGTCCAAGTCCCCGGTGGCGCACCCCACCGCATCCACGTGCAAGAGCTTGAACGTCTCGCCGGCGGCATAGGCGGGCGCTGTCGCCCAAAGGCCGGCAACGACGGCCGAGGCGACGATCAGCGCGCGCTTGGTACTCCGCATGGACCTCCTGAGACCGCGCCAGTCTAGGGAACCCAGCGACTGCTTGCAACGGTCGTGACGAGCGCTTCGGCTAAACGTTGAAGCGGATGTTCAGGACGTCCCCGTCCTGCACGTCGTAGGTCTTGCCTTCCAGCCGTTGCAGACCGCGCTTTGCCGCTTCGGCGTGCGAGCCGCACTCGACCAGGTCGCTCCAGCCGATCACCTCGGCGCGGATGAAGCCGCGGGCGATGTCGGTGTGGATCTCCGCGCCCGCCTCGAGGGCGGTCTGGCCGGAGACGAGCGTCCACGCGCGCGTCTCCTTCTCCCCGGCCGTGAAGAAGCTGATCAGTCGGAGCGCCTCGAAGAGCCGCGGCACGATGCCTTCGAGCGCCGACGGGCCGTCGCGAAACTCGGCCGCCTCCTCCGCGGACATCTCGGACAGCTCGGCCTCGAGCTTCAGGTCGATCCCGCCCGGGCCGTTCTCGACGGCGACGATCGGCTTCGTCGTCAGCGGCTCGAGGTTCGGGGGGAGCCCGCCCGGATAGTCGCGCAGCGTGTGCCCGTCGCCGAGGTGGACGAGCAGCGCGCGCAGGTCATCCGCCTCCCTCTTCAGCGCCGGATCGCCGGACTTCGCCTGCTGCTCCACTCGCTCCAGCCGCCGCTCGACGTGCTCGTGGTCGGCGACGAGGAGCTCCAGCTCGAGCGCCTCGAGATCGCGCGCCGGGGCCGCGTCCTCGCCCCAGCCGTTCAGCACGGCAAGCAGCGCATCGACCTCGCGGAGCCCGCCGAGCAGCTGGCGGCCGGTGCCTGCGACATCCACGACGCGCACCGCTGCCGGGGTGATCTTCTTGGCCGAGACGACCGCCGCGACCTGGTCGAGCCGCGCATCGGCGATCGCGGCCATGCCGACGTTCTCCTTTCCGGACACGGTCGCGTACGCCGTGATCTCCGCCCCCGCGCTCGTGAGCGCGTTGAAGAGCGTGGTCTTCCCGGCGTTGGGGAGCCCGACGATTCCGGCTTGGACGGCCATGAGGCCGCTCAGGTTAGTGGTCGAGCTTGCGCTGGAGCGCGCCGAGCGCGCGATGCTGGAGCGCCTTCACGGCGCCCTCGGTCTTCCCGAGGATGACCGCGGCGTCGGCGTTCGAGAAGTCGAAGCCGAACTTGAGCGTCAGCACCTGGCGCTGGTCGTACGAGAGGCCGTCGATCAGGTCGAGCAGCTTCGCGTTGCCGATCGCGTGGAACGCCTGCGCCTCGGCGGACGGCTCGAGCTCGACGACGAACTCCTCCGGATCCTCCTCGAGCTGCCAGCGCTTGCCGCGGCGGAAGTGATCCATGGCCAGGTTGTGCGCGATGCGGAAGAGCCAGGCCGAAAACGGAGCGCGCCGCCACACGAACCGGTCGATCGACTCGAGCATCTTCACGAACGTCTGCTCGGTCAGATCCTCGGCGTCGTGGCGGTTCCCGACCGACGCCTGGAGGTAGGCGTAGATGCGATCGAAGTGGAGCGTGTAGAGCTGGCCGAGCGCGTCGCGGTCGCCGGTCTGGGCGAGCTCGACGAGGCGCCGCATGTCCGGCGCAGGCGCCGCCCCGACGCGTACGCCCGGTCGGTCGATGGTTGTCCCAGACAGCTCTCCCATGAAAACCCCGCCATCCCCCGGAAGGGGTAGGCCCCTGCGACGCACATAAGCAGAGGTCTCCGAAAACGCAAGAGGGGGATCCGAGGACCAGCCGCGGCCCGCGCGGAGAATCGGCGCACTTCCGGCACAGACACGCGCGCGTTCCTGGGCTACCTTCGAAGCGGAAGCGCGCTACTCACTCCCCACCCTGGGCGGGACCCCCGCGCCAAGTCGCGGGACGGCGGGCAGCGGGCGGTGAGGCTCGGCTCAGCCGGAGAAGCCGATGCTCGTCTCGCGGGAGAACCGCTTGACGTAGCTGATCGCGCGCACTGGGACGACGATCGAGCCGTCGTCCGTCGGGAGCTCGACTACCTTGTCGCCCCCGAGGGCGGCCTTCAGCTCGTCGAACGCCTTCTCGGACACGAGCGCCGTGACCGTCTGGCCGCTGTCGAAGCCGATCTGGATCCGCAGATGTTCGTCAGACACTGAGCACCTCCGCGAGGACACCGTCGAGGGATTCCGGATGGACGAACACGACGCGCTTGCCGCCGAGGCCGGCGCGCGGCTCCGGGTCGATCACGTTCGCGCCGAGCGCCGTGAGCTCGCCGATCGCGTCATCGACCGAGTCGACCTCGAACGCGACGTGGTGCATGCCGGGCCCGCGCTTGGCGAGGAACCGCCCGACCGGGGTGTCGGGTGCGAGCGGCGAGACCAGCTCCACCCGGCCGGTGCCGACGCGAAGGTAGACCGCGTTCACGCCCTGCTCCTCCATACGTCCTTCGAGCTCGATCTCGGCGCCGAAGAGCCGGCTGTAGACCGCGACCGCCTCGTCGAGATTCTCGACGGCGAGCGCTACGTGGTGGACTCCCCGAACCTGCACAGCGCGGGCGATGCTACCCGCTCAACGGGTCACGCCGTGTGACGCCTCACCGAGGGCCGCGAGCTGCGCTCTCCGCGATCCGCGCCTCGACGAGCTTCGTCACGAGCTCCGGGGGAAGCGGCCGGTCCGTCTGGAAGCGGATCGTCCCCTTCGCCGGCCGGAAGGGCTCGAGCTCCTCGGCGAAGGCCGCGATGACGTTCGTGCTCATCGGGAAGAGGCTGCAGTGATCCTTGAAGGCGCCGTAGGCCACAAGCGCCCGGCCGTTGTGCTTGAACGCGGGCATTCCATAGCTGATCGCCTCCGTCGCGTCCGGCGCAGCGGCCTGGATCACCGTCCGCAAGGTCTCCAGAGCGGCACGCGACTCAGCCGGGAGACCGGAGAGGTACTGCTCGACTTCGGCCGGCCCGGTCACGCCGGGAATCATTGCTGAGCGCGGGCGCTAGAGCTGGCTGGGATCGACCCAGTACGGCTCGGCGGGCATCGCGACGACGCGCGGCATGCCGACCGCATCGGAGGAGTTCGACTCGGCCGAGACCCCGGACAGAACTTCCTGGAGCTCGCGGCGGTCGAGCGTCTCCTTCTCGAGCAGCGCGAACGCAATCCGGTCGAGCGACGCGCGATGCTTCCCGAGCAGGCGGATCGCCTCGTGGAACGCGTGGTCGGTGAGCCGCGCCTGCTCCTGGTCGCGCACCTGCTTCGTGTGCTCGGAGAGCGCGTAGTTGTCGGCGCGCATCGTGCGCGACGCGACGCCCTCGCCCATGCCGAACTCGAAGACCATCCGGCGGGCGAGATCGGTGACGCGCTCGAGGTCGTTCGCGGCGCCGTTCGTAACCGCGCCGAAGACGATCTGCTCCGCCGCGCGGCCGCCGAGCATGACCTTCATCAGGTCGAGGAACTCGTCCTTCGTGTGGAGGTAGCGGTCCTCCTGCGGCGTGTTCAGCGTGTAGCCGAGTGCCTGGCCGCGGGAGACGATCGTGACCTTCTGCACCGGCATCGGCTCGCCCAGGAGATGGGACATGAGCGCGTGGCCGCCCTCGTGGTAGGCGAGGATCCGCTTCTCCTTCTCCGTCACGACGCGCCGCTGCTGGAGGCCGGCGACGATGCGCTCGATCGCGGAGTCGAAGTCCTCCTGGAGGATCGTCGTGCGGCTCGCGCGACCGGCGAAGATCGCGGCCTCGTTCGTGATGTTCGCGAGGTCGGCGCCGGTGAGGCCGGCGGTGACACGCGCGACGCTCGCCATATCGACGTCGTCGTCGAGCGGCTTGCCCCGGGTGTGGACTTCGAGGATCGCGAGGCGCCCGGCGAGGTCGGGCGGGGAGACGAGGATCTGCCGGTCGAACCGGCCGGGGCGCAGGAGCGCCGGGTCGAGGTCGTCGAGACGGTTCGAGGCGCCGATCAGCACGACCTGCGCAGGTCCGGCAAAGCCGTCGAGCTCGACGAGGAGCTGGTTCAGGGTCTGGTCCTGCTCACGGTTGTGGCCGGAGCCGGAGCGGCGCATGCCGACGGCGTCGAGCTCGTCGATGAAGACGATCGACGGCGCGTTCTGGCGCGCCTTCTCGAAGAGCTTGCGGATGCGGGCGGCGCCGAGCCCGGCGAACATCTCCACAAAAGCGGAAGCGCTCTGCGAGTAGAACGTCGCGCCCGAGGCGTTCGCGACCGCCTTGGCGAGCAGCGTCTTGCCGGTCCCGGGCGGGCCGTAGAGAAGGATCCCCTTCGGCACGCGCGCGCCGAGCTGGCGGAAGCGCTGCGGATCCTGGAGGAAGTCGACGACCTCCTGCAGCTCGCTCGCGGCCTCGTCCACGCCGGCGATGTCCTTCCAGGTCACGGACGACTTCGAGTCGGGCTCGACCTCCGTCGGCTTGACCCGCGGCATGAGACCTACGGCCTTCCACATCAGCCACACGAGCAGGCCGATGAAGATCAGCGGCAACCACGTGTAGATGATGCCGAGGATGTAGGCGAGAATGTCCCCGACCGTCTCCACACCTGCCCCATCGGCGGCGAGGCGCGGAATCTTTACGCCGGAGCGCTATTCGACCGGTTCGAGCCGCGGGTTCGGGTTGAGTCGGCGGCCAACCTTGGCGGACGGCTTACCGTCGGTCATGACGACATCGGCCGTGAAGTCGTTCTCGCCGCGGATGAGCGCCGAGCCGACGCCGTAGGAGTCGACCGGCACGCCGCGCTCCTCGAACGCGCGGATCCGCTCGACGTCGAAGCCTCCCGAGACGACGATCTTCACGTCGGAGAAGCCCTCGGAGTCGAGGCCGGCGCGGACCTTCTCCACGAGGCGCTGATTGACACCGCGCGGATCGAAGTAGCCCATCTCGCTCCAGAGGGAGCGGTCGACGAGCGTCGCGGACGTGTCGAGGCGCACGCCCCAGAGCTTCGGGCCGAGGGCGCGCGCGACATCGATCGCGGTTCGCACGGAGTCGTTCTCGAAGTCCACGAGGACGACGATGTGCGTGTCGTCGGGCGTGAACTCGGCGAACTTCTGCGCGGCCAGGACGGTGTCGCCGCCGTAGGCCGCGATGAGCGCATGGGGCACGGTCCCGATCCCGGTGCCGCCCCACCACGAGGCCTGCGCGTCGGTCGAGACGCCGATCGCGCCCGCGATGTGCGCCGCGTAGCCGTCCCCGGTCTGCACGCGGTGGTGGTCGTGCCGCGCCGGGAAGAACAGGATCGGCTTGCCGTTCGCCGCCTCGACGACCCGCCGCGTATTCGTGGAGACGAGCGTCCGCCGCGCGAGCACGCCGAGGTAGACGGTCTCGAGATGCGCGAACGCCGTGTAGTCGCCCTCGATCGTGAGCACGGTCTCCCACGGGGCGATCTCGTCGCCGTCGTAGAGCGCCTTCACCTCGAGCGCGTCCCAGTCCTCGACGCAGAGCTTGAGGACGGCGATCGCCTCGTCCATCCCGCCGAGCACCGCGTGCTTCTTCTGGAACGCCTGCACGTGCACCATCGGCCGGCGCCCGTCGTCGAGCAGCACCTGGCGCGCGAGGTTGAAGTAGACGTCGGTGTAGTAGCCCTCCCGCATCTTTTCGACCGGCAGGTCGAAGATGTCAGGCTGGAGGCGCGTCTTCCGATTGTCCGGCATCGCCGGGCGATTCTAGAGACGCGGTTCGGGTTAGCCGTACAGTCGAGGGCGTCTCAGGCCAAGCCAGGGTGTATCGGCGGCCGCAGCGCAGGCCGGTGGCCTGTGTGAGGGCGACGGTGCAGTCTGGCGCCGTGCCTGAGGCGGCATCGGCTGCGCGGCTAAGCCGAATCGGTCTCTAGGCGCAGGCACTCGGCGAGAGCCGCTTCAGCGACCTCGAGCTGCTCGGGCGTCGGCTCGGCGGTCAGGACGTGCTGCTGAAGCTCGTGCCCCGGCCAGGCGAGCGCGCGGGCGGCGGGAGTGTCGGGATGGCGCACCATCCAGGTGAAGAGCTCGACCGACGCGGCGACGGCGCCGAGCGCGGTAACGAGGCGCACGACGGGTCGGATGCCGCGGGGAGCCGCATTGGCGAGAAGACTCCCGGCGATGCTCGTCGCGATCAGCGGGCCGACGAGGTGAGAACCGCAGCGCTCGTGCTCGCGAGTGCGTGGCTCGCCGTGCTCGTAGGTGCCGATCGCGATGTGCTCGGCGCCGTGGTAGGCGGCCAGCTCGGTTCCCTTGATCGCGTACGCGGCCGGCGCGAGCGAGACCGCGGCCGAGACGACCTCGCGCACAGAAGGAGTCAGGCGGCTCGCCCGCAGCCGGCGCACGACGAATGCGCTGATGCCGAGCGCGGTCGCGACGGACGGCTTCTCGTACGGGAGCCGGGCTTCCGGGAGCGCACGCCGAAGAACCGGCATGAGCGCAAACACCTCGCCGAGCCGCGCGGGCCCGCGCAGGAGCGACGAGCCGACGTCCGCGGCCAAGAATGGCTTCCGGCCCGAGGCGATCTTCAGATCGCCGGCCTCCGTGCGGATGGCGCAGGCCCAGTACGTCGGGCCGTGCACAAGCACGCCGTTTTCCAGTGCGAGGCCTCCTAGGCGGACGGGCTGGTCCATGTTCCGAGTGTACGCGCGAGGTCGTAAACGAAACGCGTACCCAGCTCGAGGTCGTCGATCGGGATCCGCTCGTCGGCCGAGTGGATGAGCCGCGCGGCCAGCTCGGGCGCCATCGCGCGCATGGGGAAGAAGCCGTACGCGACCGTCCCGAACGCCTGCCGCAGGTAGTGGCTGTCGGTGAAGCCGGGGAGCACGACCGGCGCGACCGCCGCGCCGGGATCTTCGGCGGCGATCCATTCGGAGATCGCGCCCCAAAGCGGCGTGTGCTGCGACGAGCGCGAACCGCCGACGCCTTCGATCCATTCGAGCTCGTAGTCGCCGTCGCCGAGCCAGGCGCGGATCTCGGCCTCGGCCTCCGCCTGGGTCTGGCCGGGGAGCAGGCGGCAGTCGCACGTGACCTCGCACACCGCCGGGATGACGTTCCGCTTGTGCGACGCCTCGATCATCGTCGGCGAGATCGTGAGCGAAAGCGTCGCCTCGAGCATCGCGGCCACCGACGGGTCGAGCGTGTCCAGCTCGCCGGCGACCTCGAAGAACGCCTCCGTCTCGGGGAGCAGCTGCCGCTTCGGCTCGAACGCCGCGAGCCGCTCGACGAGCGCCGCTGCCTTCACAAGGGCGTTGTCGGCGATCCCCGGCATCGACGCGTGGCCCGAGCGGCCGCGGACACGGAGGATGAACGGCGCGCTCATCTTCTCGGCGACCGCGCAGAAGTAGACCGGCCGCCCGTCGATGACCACGCGGTCGCCGCCGCCTTCGTTCACGCAGTAGTCGGCGCGCACGGCGTCGGGGTGCTCCTCGCAGAGCCACATGAGCCCGAAGCCGGTCGTCCCCACTTCCTCGTCGGCGGTCGCCGCAAAGATCAGGTCACCGGCCGGCTCAAAGCCCTCGCGCGCGAGCGTGGCGATCGCCACCGCGTTGGCGGCGACCTGGCTCTTCATGTCGAGCGCGCCGCGGCCCCAGATCGCGCCGTCGCGGATCGCGCCCGAGAACGGCTCGACCGACCATTCCACGGGATCGGCGAGCACGACGTCGGTGTGTCCGAGGAGGAGCAGGCTCTTGCCGTCGCCTCCGGGAAGCCGCGCGACCAGGTTGGCGCGCTCGGGCTCGCGCGCGAGGAGTTGGCATTCGAGCCCGGCGTCCTCGAGGTAGGCGCGCAGCAGCTCGGCGGCCTGCGTCTCGTTGCCCGGCGGGTTCGTCGTGTCGAGGCGGATCAGCTCCTGGAGCAGCTCCGTCGCCTCGCCGCGCAGATCGGTGGCTGCCATCGCGCGAGCATACTTCGGCCATGTCGGATCTCTTCTCGGACGCGGCCGACACGCGGCTCCCCGGCCGGGCTCCGCTCGCCGCGCGGCTGCGGCCGGGCACGCTCGGCGACTTCGTGGGCCAGTCCCAGATCGTCGGGCCGGGCTCTGCGCTCGCCCGCGCGATCGAGGACGACCGCGTCGGCTCGGCCGTGTTCTACGGCCCACCTGGGAGCGGCAAGACGACGCTGGCCCGCATCGTCGCGGCCACGACCGGCGCGGCGTTCGAGGAGCTTCTCCGCCGTGTCGGCGTCAGTGGCCGACGTGCGCGCGACCCTCGCCCGCGCGACCGAGCGGCTGGGCGCGAACGGCCAGCGGACGATCCTCTTCCTCGACGAGATCCACCGCTTCAACAAGTCGCAGCAGGACGCCCTGCTCCCCGCCGTCGAGACCGGACTCGTGACGCTGATCGGAGCGACGACCGAGAACCCGTACTTCGAGGTCAACTCGGCGCTTCTCTCCCGCTCCCAGATCTACGAGCTCGAGCCGCTCACCGACGAGGACGTGGCCGTGATCGTCCGCCGCGGCGCGGTCGAGCTGGGCGCGGAAGTTCCCGAGGAGCGCGTGGCCCAGATCGCGGCCAAAGCAGGCGGCGACGGACGGGCGGCGCTGAACACGCTCGAGCTCGCGTGGGCGAGCGCGCAGGCCGAGGGCGAGCCGCTTGCCGAGCGCCACGTCGACGACGCGGCCCGCAAGCGCCCGCTGAACTACGACAAGGCGGGCGACGCGCACTACGACTTCGTCTCGGCGTTCATCAAGTCGATCCGCGGCTCCGATCCGGACGCGGCGCTCTACTACCTGGCCGCGATGCTCGAGGCCGGTGAGGACGCGCGCTACATCGCCCGGCGCCTGATCGTCCACGCCTCGGAGGACATCGGCCTCGCCGACTCGCGCGGGTTGCTCGTGGCCGTCGCAGCGGCGCAGGCGGTCGAGCACGTCGGGCTCCCGGAAGCCCGCCTCAACCTGGCGCACGCGACGATCTACCTCGCGCGCGCTCCCAAGTCACGGTCGGTCATCTCTTCGCTCGGCGCGGCCACGGCGGACGTTCGCGAGCACGGCACCGTTCGTCCTCCCAAGTCGCTGCGCGACGCCCACTACCGCGGGGCCGCGAAGCTCGGGCACGGCAAGGGCTACGTGATGCCGACCGAGGATCCGGCCGGCTACGAGGTGGACTACCTCCCAGACGAGCTCAAGGGGACGACGTACTACACGCCGTCTGGACAGGGCGAGGAAGCGGACGAGTAGCGGCGGGCTCCGGTGCGGGCCGCGCGGCCAACCGAGAGCCGATCAGGATCAGAGCCAGCCCAAGGACGGTCGAGAGTCCGAACGGGTCGTCGCGGAAGGCGACGCCGAGAATGACGGCGATCCCGGGCGCGATGTAGGCGACGATCGAGCCGCGGCCGGGGCCGATCAGCGCGGCGAGGCGGAAGAAGAGCAGGAACCCGCCGGCCGTGGACGCGAGGCCGAGCACGACGAGCGAGCCGAGCGCGCCGGTGGACGGCATCGTCTCGGGGATCGTCAGGAGCGCGAACGGCAGGAGCAGGACGGCTGAGATCGCGGTCACCGAGCCGACGACCCCGCGGCCGTCGTAGCCCGTGAACTTCGTCTTCAGAAGGATGGCCGAGAAGGCGTAGCCGAGCGCCGTGCCGAGAGCGGCGAGCGCGCCGATCCCTGCTCCTCCACTCAGACCGGCGTCCACGCCGACGAGGAGCGCAACGCCCCCGAACCCGACGAAGAGCCCGGCGAGCCGGGCGCCCGAGGCGCTCTGCGAAGGGTCGAGGCCCAGCGCGAGGATCGCGAGCAGAAGCGGGGTTGCGGCCACGAGGATGCTCGTCAGCGACGAGGGGATGCGCTCCTCCGCGAAGCCGAGCAGCAGGAACGGGCCAGCCATCTGCGTCGCCGCGAGCACGACGAGCCAGGCAGCGCGGTCACGCAGCGGCCGCAGCACGCCGGCGTAGGCGGCGACCGGAAGCAGCACAAGAGCGGCGAGCCCGGTTCGTGCGAAGGCAACCCAGGCGGGCGAGACCTCGTCCACCGCAACGGCGATGAAGAGGTAGGGGATCCCCCAGAGCAGGGAGACCGCGGCAACGAGTAGAAGGGCGCGTCGGCTCATACGTGGTGAAACGCAGAACGACGAGGGCGTGTGAGATCTGCCCGGCGGCGGTTCCGGGACGCTTCGCCGCCGCTGCTAGCCGGCGTCGAGCCGGCTGACGACTCGCTGGGCGACAACGAGCTGCCCGTCGGCCAGGTTGACGTACTTGTTCTGACCGATGGCGCGACCCTTCCGAAATGCGACGAGCTGCGTCCTGACGAAGATCTGGCCTTGATCGGTCGTCAGCTCGTACTCGAGCTCGATGATCCGGGTGTCGTTCCCCACAGGCGGTTCGGATCCCATGCGGGCCGAGGAGAGTTCCACCTGACTCGCACCCGTCCTCTTGAAGAGCTCCAGCGAATCGGCTTCGAAACACTTCATGAGTGCGTCCTTGTAGTGCGCTTCGAAGTAGGCGGCGGCCTGGCCCTCGTTCGCGAACACCCTGACATTCGAATAGATGGCCGCGAGTCCGTCCTCGTCCACAAGGGTCGAGTTCGCTCGTCCGGTGATCGTCAACCGGGAGAGATCTGGATCGACGCCAGGACAAGGGCGCCCGCGACCCTGCGGAACCTGAAGGTGGTGCCAAGGCAGGACCAGATCGGACGGCTGGGCAACCGCCCGACGGGCAAGCGCCATGTCCGCAGGCACGTGCCGCTCCTTGGGCTGCTTGCCGGCTTGCAGTGCGTTGCCACCGCCGGTTCGCGCCTTGGCCTTCTTCCCCGGCTTTGCCTTGTCGCCTGGAACCTGCGCGGGCTCGGCGACGGTCTCGCTCACGGTCGGCGGCGCCGAAGCCTCTTGGACAGCCGGGCTACCTTCCCCACAGCCGGCAAGCAGAAGCACTCCCGAGAGCAGCCCTGCGGCGAGCGCGGCGGCGATGCGCATGCCCCTTCTTCGGCCGCCGAATTCGGCTCGCTTAGTCGTATCCCTCGAACTGCGGAGTCGAGGAGCCGGCTCCGGCCTGCTAGCCGGGCAGCCAGCCGTCGCGGTAGCGCGTCGGCTCCGAGGCCGGGAAACGCGCGTAGGCGACGTCCGTGTCGCTCGTCTCCTCCTCGACGCCGGCGCCGTGGCGCAGGGCGACCTCGTTCACCGTGTACGCACCCCAGTCGCCCGTCTGGTTCTCGCGCGAGCTGGTCGCGAGCACCACGCATCCGCTCTCGCCCGCGCCGAGGATCATGTGCTCGGCCCGGGGCGGGCAGTGGACGAAGTCCCACCGGCGCAGCGGCCGCTCCTCGCCTTCGATGAGCAGGAGCGCCTCGCCGGACAGAATGATGAAGTCCTCCTGGTCGGCCTCCCAGTGGTAGTTCCCGATCGGCTCGCCCGGGCCCAGCACGATGAGGGCCATCCCGAGCTGGGGGAAGTACGTCTCGGCCTCGTGCTCCGTCCAGCCGGTGAACGGGAGGTTGTGCCCGCGCTGCGGCCGGCGGATCCAGCGTGCGTCACGGGCGTTCAGGACGAACCAGCCGTGCCCGGTGGGGACGAGCCCCGCCCCGGTGTCTTCAAGCGGCGCCTCGGGGACCATGCCTCGATCATAGGGACCGGGATACAGTCACGCGGGTGCGCCTGAACGTCCACGAATGGGGCTCGAAGCACGGTCCGACCGTCGCGTGCATGCACGGCGTCCAGGCGTACGGCCGCCGGTTCCGCCGGTTGGCCGAGGAGCAGCTCGTCCCCGCCGGTCTTCACGTGCTCGGGCTCGACTTCCGCGGTCACGCGGACTCCGGCTGGGAGCCTCCGTGGTCGATCGAGCAGCACGTCGAGGATGTCGTCGACACGCTCGAAGGCCCGGTCATCCTCCTGGGACACAGCTTTGGCGGGCGGATGGTGCTGGAGATCGCAGCGCGTCATCCTGCGCTGGTCGAGCAGGCGATCCTGCTCGATCCCGCCCTGCACGTTCCGCCTGCGACCGCGTACGAGAGAGCAGACGCGGAGCGGGCCGACCACTCCTACGCGAACCAGGAGGAGGCGCTCGCCGAGCTGGTCGCCGAGACGCCTCGGGCTCCGCGGGACATCCTCGAGGAAGAAGTCGCCGAGCATCTCGAGCGGAGCGAGGACGGCCGGTGGCGCTACCGCTACGCGCCGGCCGCGGTTGTGACGATGTTCGCCGAGCTGGCGCGGCCGGCACCGCCGCGCGCGATGTGCCCGACCCTCGTCGTGGTCGGAGAGGACACCGACTACGTAACTCCCGAACACCTGGCGCCGCTCAGCGGCGCCGACGTCGTCTACGTGCCGGGCGGCCACCGCGTGCTCTTCGAGGCGTTCGACGAGACCGCCGACGCGGTCCGGCGTTTTCTCGGCTACTAGGAGGGTTAGAGCGTTCGAGCGCCGAGCGCGCTGGCGGCCAGCTCGACGGCGAGCGCGGCGGTCTCGTTCTGGCGGTCGAGGATCGGATTGACCTCGACGATCTCCAGCGAGTCGAGGATCTCCGCCTCGGCGATCAGCTCCATCACCAGGTGCGCCTCGCGAAACGACAGCCCGCCCTGCACCGGAGTGCCGACACCGGGGGCGACGTCCGGATCGACGACGTCCATGTCGAGGGAGATGTGGACGAACGCGGCACCTTCGGCACGGGCGAGCGCCTCGCCCACTACGACCTCGACTCCGCGCCGGTCGATCTCGCTCATTGTGTGGACGGCGAGGCCGAGCTCGGCCACCGCGGCGCGTTCGCCGTCGTCCAGGGAGCGCACGCCGATCAGCGACGTCTTCGCCGCGTCGAGCGCCGGCAGCGGCCACGCGTCGCTCTCGAATCCTTCGGTCGCGCGCCCGATGAGCGCGGCCAGCGCCATCCCGTGGACGTTCCCGCTCGGGGAGGTCTCGGGGGTATTGAGGTCGCCGTGCGCGTCGA
Organism: uncultured Thermoleophilia bacterium; assembly: GCA_963716435.1. Taxonomy (GTDB): domain Bacteria; phylum Actinomycetota; class Thermoleophilia; order Gaiellales; family Gaiellaceae; genus CAVRUF01. Next base: position 548,471 of record OY970312.1, on the reverse strand, counting down.
GCCAGATCGCGGCGCCCGCTCCGTGCTCCGAGGCCATCCCGCCGACGGTTCCGAGGGCCACGGAATGATCGCCGCCGAGCACGATCGGCACGAGACCTTCCTCCGCGGCCGCGGCCACCTGGCCGGCGATCCGCTCGCATGCGGCCTTGATCTCCTGGAGGAAGCGCGCGTGCTCGTTCCCGGACGTGATCTCCTCGGGCTCCGCGGTCGCGACGTTCCCATGGTCGGCGACCGTGTAGCCGAGCGCCTCGAGCCGGTCGCCGAGCCCCGCGTAGCGGATCGCGGACGGCCCCATGTCCACGCCGCGGCGGCCCTGGCCGAGGTCGAGGTCCGCACCGATGATCGAGACACCTGGGCGCTTCATGGCGGCGAGGGTATCTACACTGCGACCTCCGGGCGAGGTAGCTCAGTTGGTAGAGCACACGGCTGAAAACCGTGGTGTCGCCGGTTCAAGTCCGGCCCTCGCCACTTCTACCGACGGAAGTCCGGCCGCCTCCGGCGACCATGACGACTTCCGTCGGGATTCCTTGTCTCGTAGCGGGTGTGGGCCGCGCCCGTCGCGCCGGTCGCGGCGGCCCTTCTGTGGAGAACCCGGCACAAAGTTGGCGCTGCTTTGTGCCAGACACGTATGGGTTTCGCCGATAGGATCGAAGCAGCGGGGTGCCTACAGGGGGTCCCCCGGGGGCACATCGCGCGCGAGGAGCGAAAGGCCTGCAAAGAGGAGGTTTTGTGCTCGCTAGCGCTCGACCCGGCGACGCGCGAGGGTCGCGTTTGCGCCGCCCGGGCCGAACGACTCGACTCGCTCGAACCCCGCCGCCTCGAGGCGTGCGCGGAGGGTCTCGGGCGGAACGTAGATGGGCGTCTCATCGCCCGAGCTGAACCCGATCGCGACCGCCCCTCCGGGGGCCGTCACGCGGGCGAGCTCGTCGAAGAACGGGATCATGTTGAGGAGCGTGACCAGGTCGAAGTGTCCGTCCGCGTACGCGAGCTTCGACGCATCCGCGACCTCGAAGCGAACGCGCCCGCCCAGCTCGGACGGAAGCAGCTCCTGGGCCCTCGCGATCATGGCCGGCGCGAGATCGGCGCCGACGACCTCCGCCTCGGGATAGCGCTCGGCGAGATAGCGCGCCGCAATCCCGGTCCCGGTTCCCAGGTCGAGCGCGCGGCGCGGCGCCGCCTCCAGCCGGTCGAGCGGCGCGGCCAGCGGAGCGACCGACTGCGGACCGCGGCGCGCGTCCCACACCGGCGCAAGCGAGTCGAACTGCCAGCGAAGCGGCCGGCGAAAGAGCCGCCAAAGCCACGGCCGCGCGACCACCGCCGTCGTTGCGACCCGCGCGTACCGCTTGCCGACACCGACCAGCCGGTCTCTCACCGCAGACGGATACGCAGTTCGCTGCCCGACCGCGCGGCCAGCATGCGCGCCGCGCTGCCGCCGTTGATCGCGATCGCGACGTTTCGGTAGGAGTCCTCGTACAGGAGGATGTCGCCCGCGCGCACGTCGGCGAACGTGCGCACGCAGGTCGCGAAATACGACTCGAAGCCGACGTCGATCTCGACGTCCGCGCCGGGCTCGATCCCGGCCGCGATGAGGTCGTCGGTATCGGCGTTCACCTGGACGTTGCCGTAGCGGTCGACGTACAGAACCGTCACGCGGATGCGCCCGTCCTTGATCTCCGGCGCGGGCACGTCGAGTCGCACGAGCGTGGCCGGATCGACGGCCGGCCCGAGGTCGGCGAGCACGACGCCGGTCGCGACGTGCGCCGCCGCCGGGGCGAAGATGTCGCGCCCGTGGAAGGTCGCCGAGACCGGCGAAAGACGGTACGCCTCGCCGGTCAACTCGACCGCCTCCTCGATCCCGCCGAGCTTCTCGGCCGCGACGAGCAAGAGGCCGTTGTCGGGGCCCACGAAGATCCGGTCGGGCCCGCGAACCGCGATCGGGCGCCGGTCGCCGCCCACCTCCGGATCGACCACGGCGAGATGAATCCCGGCCGGGAAGTAGGGCAGCGTGTTCGCAAGGACGAGCGCGCCCTGGAGCACCTGCTGGCGCTCGATCCCGTGCGTGATGTCGAGGATCTGAGCGTCCGGCGCGATGCGCTTGATCACGCCGTGACAGACGCCGACGAAGTCGTCCTCGGCCCCGAAATCGGTCAGGAAGGTGATGACGTCGCGCGCGATGCGGCGAGCCTAACGGCTTGCACCAGTCCGGCCGCGTCGTGGGTCGGCGCCTCGGCGGCGATCCGCAGGCCGAGCGCGCGCGCTTCGGCGGACGTCACCGGCCCGATGGAGACGACCGGCAGGTCCCGTCCCAGCGCGGCAAAGGCCCGCGCTGCCGACGCGGACGCGAGCGCGACGAGGTCGGCCTCTGGGAACTCGGGTGCGAGCTCGACGGTGCGGTAAAGCGGGAGATAGTCGGCGCCGAGCTCCTTCGTCAGCACGTCGCGCGCGCCCTCGGCTCCGGCGAAGAGCACCCGGCCGGGCTCGTCGGGAAACGCGGCGACGAGCCCCTCCTGCGTCGAGACCTCCGGGACGAGATCCGGCTCGACGCCGTGCGTGCGCAGCGCCTCCGCGGTGCCGGGGCCGATCACGGCCACCTTGGGCAGCCGCCCCTCGAGCCGCGCGAAGAGCGCGTCCGCGCCGTGGCGGCTCGTGAGCACGACCCAGTCGTAGTCGCTCGTGTGGATGGCCGGCCCTTCGAGCCGCTCAACGGCGACGAGCGGGCACTCGACGATCTCGAACTCGTCGGAGAGGAGACCGGCGAGCGCGTCGTTGCCGCCCCGGGCCCGGGTGAGCGCGACCCTCATTCGACCGCGGCCAGCAGTTCGTCCGCCAGCGCGACGGGATCCGAGCCCGTGCGCCGCTCGACCCACGTTCCGTCCTCGGCGGCGATGAGCGCGTGCAGCTCGGTTCCATCGTGGTGTGCGGCCACGGGAGCGAGACAGCCGCCGCCGATCCGGGCCACACACGCGCGTTCGAGCTCGACGCGGCGCTGCGTCTCGGGATCGTCCGCACCGGACACGAGCTCCTCCTCCCCGGCGCGGACCTGCAGCGCAACCGCGCCCTGGCCCGCCTCGGGGAGCATGATCGCCGGGTCGAGCCGGAGGCCGATCTCCCCGCCCAGCCCGAGCCGGTCGAGCCCCGCCGCTGCAAGGACGATCGCATCGAGCCCACGTTCGCCGCGCTTGCGCAGCCGCGTGTCGACGTTCCCACGCAGCGGCTCGATCGAGAGCGACGGATCGAACGCGAGGAGCTGCGCCTTGCGCCGAACCGACGCGGTGCCGATCCGCATCTCCGGCCGAAGCTCGGACGCGCCACACAGCGCGTCGCGCGGATCCTCCCGCGGCAGGTACGCCCCGACTGAGAGCCCGCCCGTGTCCGTCGAGGTCATGTCCTTGGCGGAGTGAACGGCGACGTCGATCCGTCCGGCGAGGAGCGCCTCCTCGATCTCCTTCACGAACACGCCGCGCTCGCCGATCTCCCCGAACGGCTTCGTGCGGTCGCGGTCGCCGGCGGTCGTGATCGGGACGAGCGCGATCTCGAGCTCAGGCCGGGCCGCCCGGAGCGCGTCGGCGGCAAGCTCGGCCTGGCGCAGTGCGAGCCGGCTGCCGCGCGACCCGAGCCGCAGGATCATGAGTCGCGCTTGCGGGCCAGCTCGGTGAGCTCGCGCTCGAGCCGCTGGAGCTTGAACGCATAGATCACGAGGTAGAGCAAGACGACGGTCAGGACGGCGAGGTACGCGGCTGTGACGTACTTCTCGGACGTGGTCACGCGAGCGCCTCACGCAGCTCGCGGAGCCGCTCGTCGATCCGCTTGCCGAGGAGCTCGTTCAGGTAGAGCGACGAGGCGAGCGCGAGCATCCCGGCCAGGCACACGCAGAACACGGCGAACATCGAGCCGCTCATCTGCGGGCCTTCGCGCGTGAACACGACCGGGTGGATGAACCCTTCGGCGAGGCGAATCGCGAGGAACGAAATCGGGATCAGGACGACGCCGAAGAGCGCGTACACGGCCGACATGTTCGCGCGCCGTGGGCCGGGGTCGACCGAGTAGCGGAGCATGAAGTAGGCCGAGTAGAAGAGGAACAGGACGAGGAACAGCACGAGCTGCCGCTCGCTCCAGCTCCACCAGACGCCCCACGAGATCTTGGCCCAGATCGAGCCGGTGACGAGCGTGAGGATCCCGAAGATCGTCCCGATGTGGATGGCCGTGTAGCTCTCCAGGTCGTAGCGCTGGTCGCGCGTCCAGAGCAGCCGCAGCGCCTTCCACGCGCCCCAGCCGAAGCAGGCGTACGCGGTCAGCGCGACCGGCACGTGGATGTAGAAGATCCGCTGGCTGAAGCCCTGGTCGGCGTCGTTCGGCACCCAGTAGAACGCGAGCGCTATCCCGCAGAGGACCAGCACGAAGGCCCCGATGGCGACGGTAGGCGCGGCGTTATTCCGTAACGACGTACTCAAAGCTGGCCCAGGCAAGTATCGCGAAGAGCGCGTCGTAGAGCCCGAGGAAGGCGAGGTAGCGGCCGGGATCCGGCTCCACCGTCGCGCCCACGCCGCCCACCACGATCGGAATCGCGAGCGGCAGGAAGAGCAGCGGCAGGAGCAGCTCGCGGGCTCGGCTGGCCGCCGCCATCGCGCCGAGGAGGACGCCGACAGCGGCGATTCCCAGATCCGCGAGCGCGAATGCGGCGATGGTCGCTCCGTCCACTGGCGCGAAGAAGAGCGCGAACGCCGGCAGCGCGATCGCCTCCGCGATCACGAGGAACGCGAGGACGCTCACGACCTTGCCGAGCCAGATCGCGCTGCGGTCGCACGGCGTGAGCACGAGACCGTCGAGCACCCGCTGCTCCCGTTCCGCCACGAACGCCCGGGTCAGCGCGAGGAGGGCGGTGAAGAGGACGGCGATCCAGAGCAGGCCGAGCGCGGCGAGGTCGGACGAGTCGGACGGCAGCGCGAAGCGGAAGACGACGAGAGTCGAGACGACGAAGAGGAGCATCGCCGGCACCGTGTCGCGCGAGCGCAGCTCGAGCAGCAGGTTCGTCCGCGCCAAAGCCGCCACGTCGCCGAAGTAGCCGCTCACAGCGCGAGCTCCGCAGTGGCGAGCGGCGCGATGCGCTCGGGCTCGTGCGTGGAGACGACGAGCGTGCGCTCGCCGGCCAGCTCGGCCAGGTTCGCGTCGAGGGCGGCCGCTCCCTCGGTGTCGAGCGACGAGAACGGCTCGTCGAGGAGCAGCAGCGCCGGATCGTGCAGGAGCGTCCGGCAAAGCGCGAGCCGCTGCGCCATCCCGCGGGAGAACGCGCCGACCCGCTCGTGCCGCGCGTCCCACAGGCCGTAACGCTCGAGCAGCATCCCGATCCGCTCGCGCCGCTCGGGCACGCGGTAGAGCCGGCCGTAGAGCTCCAGGTTCTCGAGCGCGGTCAGCTCGCGGTAGACGAGCGGCTCGTGCGCCAGATAGCCGATCTCGGCGCGCGAAACCGCGATGTCGAGCTCGCCGCGCGTGGGCGCAAGCAACCCCGCGAAGAGCGCCAGGAGCGTCGACTTTCCCGAGCCGTTCGCGCCACGGACGATCAGGAATCCGCCGGCCGCCAGGTCGAGGTCGAGCCCGCGTACGACCCGTTTCTCACCGAACCGCCGCTCGAGCCCGCGGGCGCGGATCATGCGACCGCGTCCAGGAAGACGAACACGAAGAAGGTCACCGAGATGACGCCGTTCATGGTGAAGAACGCAGCATCCAGCCGCCGCTGGTCGCCGGGAGAAACGAGCGAGTGCTCGTAGGCGAGCAGCCCGCCGACCGCGGCGACGCCGAGCCAGTAGAAGACGTTCACGTCGAGCCCGAGCCCGGCGACCACGAGGAAACCGACCGTGGCCAGGTGACAGGCGCGGGAGATCCAAAACGTGGCCGGGATCCCGAACCGCTCGGGCACCGAGTGGAGTCCCTGCGCGCGGTCGATCTCGACGTCGAAGAGCGCGTAGAGCACGTCGAACCCCGTCACCCAGACCGCGACCGCGAGCCCGAGCGCCCAGGCCTCCCACGGAAGCTCGCCGGTGATCGCCACCCAGGCGCCGACCGGCGCGAGCCCGTCCACGAGCCCGAGCCAGACGTGCGCGAACCAGGTCACACGCTTCAGGTACGGGTAGATCACGAACCCCGCGACCGGAATCGGCCAGAGCCACCGCACGACCGGGTCGAGCTGGAAGACGGCCAGGAGGAACACCGCGAGCGACGCGAGCGCGAAGGCGAGCACGGCGGCGCGGGACAGTGCACCGCGCGGAATCTCCCGTGAGGCGGTGCGCGGGTTCCGCTCGTCGATCTCCGCGTCGATCAGGCGGTTGAGCGCCATCGCGAGGCTGCGCGCGCCGGCCATCGCGACCGTGATCCAGAAGAGATCCGCCCCGCTCGGCACCGCGCCGACTGCGAGGAACGCGCCGACATACGCGAACGGCAGCGCGAAGACCGTGTGCTCGACCTTGATGAGCGAGGCGAAGAGGCGCGGATACCGGAGGACAGCGTTCACGTCTGGACGTGCTCCGTAGTCTTCGAATCGGCCAGGAGCTCGAGCGCGTGGGCGAGCGCCGGCCGCAGGACCTCGAACCCGTCGCGGCAGCCGCCGGTCGAGCCGGGGAGGTTCACGACGAGCGTCGAGCCGATCGTCCCGGCGACCCCGCGGCCCAGCAATCCGTGCGGCGTCTTCGCGATCGCATCGGCCCGGATCGCCTCGGCGATCCCCGGTGCGCCGCGCTCGAGCACGTCCGCAGTTGCCTCGGGCGTCACGTCACGCGAGGTCAGTCCGGTGCCCCCAGTGGTGAGCACGATCCGCGCCCGGGAAGCAAGGTCGCGGATCGCCGCTGAGATCTCGGCGCGGTCGTCGGCGACGACGCGCCGCTCGACCTCGTAACTCTCGCCCGCGAGGAGCTCCGCGAGCAGATCGCCGCTCACGTCGTCGCGCTCCCCGCGCGCGGTCGAGTCGGAAACGGTCAGAACCGCAGCGTTCATGCGGGTTCCTTGGTCTTCTCCAGGAGGCGGATCTCGCCGAGCTCCATGTCCTTGTCGATCGCCTTCGCCATGTCGTAGACCGTGAGCGCGGCGACCGACACCGCGGTGAGCGCCTCCATCTCGACGCCGGTCTGCGCGGTCGTTTCGGCGACGGCCTCGATCCGCACACCGGCATCCTCGACCACCAGCGCGACCTCGATCGACGTCAGCGGAAGCGGATGGCAGAGCGGAATCAGATCCGCGGTGCGCTTCGCGGCCATGATCCCGGCGACCTGCGCGGTCGCAAGCGCGTCGCCCTTGGGCAGCTCCCGCAAGCGCGCGGCCGTCTCGGGCGCCATGCGGACGAACCCGGTCGCGCGGGCGCGGCGCCGGGACAGGGGCTTGCCGCCGACGTCCACCATGTGGATGTCGCCCGACTCGTCGACGTGGCTGAGGTCGCTCACGGGCCTAGCCTACGCCGTCGAGATCGGCCAGCTGCGCGTCCAGCCATTCGTCCACGTCGTGCCGGCGCACGTGCTCCCGGACGGCGTTCAGGTTCCCGCGGCGCACGCCTTGCGGCTGCGCGAGCGCCTCGCCCATCGCGCGAGCCTGGCCCTCGAGGTCGAACGGATCGACCGGAATCACCCACCGCGCGAGCTCCTCGTACGCCCCTGTGTTTACGGATAAGACAACGACACCGTCTCGCGTGTTCACGAGCGGCGCCTCCTTCGCGACCAGGTTGAGCCCGTCCATCACCGCGTTCACGAACAGCACGTCGTACTGCTTGTACGCCGCGATGGAGGCCGCGAAGTCGTCCTCGATCCGCAGGTCGATCGCACCCGCGTGCCGCTCGTTCACCGCAGCCGCCTCGCGCTCGATCTCCGCCAGGCACTCCGCGTAGACGGGGATGTCCTGCCGCGACGCGGTGAGCAGCGCGAGCATCCGCACCCGACCGCGCAGCTCGGGGCTCCCGTCGAGCAGCAGAGCGAACGCCTGGAACCCCCGAACGACGTTCTTGGAGGGATCGGTGCGATCGACGCGCACGACGAGAAACTCGGGCCGCTCGGCCAGGAGTACGCGCTCGGCCTCCAGGACCTCGTCGCTCTCGGCCATTGCTACGAACTCCTGCGGATCGACGGACGCCGGGTGGAAGCGCACTCGTTCGGGGTCGACCGCGATCTCGTACGCCGCGCACGAGCGGAGGAACTGGTCGCGCCACCGCGCCGTGTGAAAGGCGACGACGTCGTTCGCAAGCAGGCCTTCGTGGAGCTCTCGGACCATGTCGGCCGGCAGCACCTGCCAGGCGTCCGGTTCCGGCCAGGGGATGTGGACGAAGTGCGAGAGCGCCGCGTCCGGCACGAGGTCGCGCACGAGCCGCGGCGCGAGATAGAGGTGGTAGTCGTGGAAGAACACGGCCGCGTCGGGCCGGGCGGCGAGCTCCTCGCACACGGCGTCCGCGAACGCACGGTTGACCGCTGCGTAGGCGTTCCACGTGGAAACGTCAACCGGATCGGCCAGCTCGGGCAGCGAATGCTGGATGAACCACAGCGTCGGGTTCGCGACAACGTTGTAGAAGCGGTCGTAGGTCTCCGGGTCGTGGACGACCATCCGCACGCGGCAGCCTTCGATCTCGAATGGCTCGTCCGCAGCGGCGCGGTCCTCGTCGGTCAGCGCGCTTGCGATCCAGGTGACGTCATAGCGCTCGAGCAGGCCCGCGAGCACGGTGACGAGACCGCCCGCGCCCCGCTTGGCAACCCGGTTTCCGTCCTCGTCGCGGGAAAGCTCGACCGGACCCCGGTTCGAGACGACGATCAGCGGACGGCGCGCCATCACGCGCCCTAGGTTAGACGGCGGCTTTTTCGAGCTCGCGGCCCTGGTCAGTCTCGCGGCCGTCCAGGAGGTTGAAAAGCGCGAGCCAGTCCCGCAGGAGCCGCGGGGTCAGAAAGTGCTTGCGGACGTACTCCTTGCCACGCCGCGCCATCGCCTGCGCCGCTTCGGGGTCGTCGAGCACGCGCGTCACCGCGGCCGCGCATTCCTCCACGGAGTTGACGAGGTACCCGGTGTCGCCGTCCTGGATCTGGTCCACGATCCCGCCCACGCCGCCCGCCACAATCGGGCGGCTCTTCCAGAGCGCCTCGGTGACCGTGAGGCCGAAGCCCTCGCGCGTGGACTTCTGCATGAGCGCGTCCGAGTGCACCTGGAACGCATTCACCTCGACCGATCCCACGTTGTTCAGGTTCGAGAGGATGAAGACGTCGGGATCGCCGTCGGCGGCCGCGACGGTGCGGTTGTAGTAGTCCCAGCCCTCGGGATCGTCATGCGCCATCGAGCCGACGAGCGCAAGCTGCACGTCGGGGTGCTTCTTGCGGACGATGCGCCACGCGTCGATGACGCCGAGCGGATCCTTCCAGGGGTCGAAGCGCGAGACCTGCGTGATGAGCCGCCGGTTCACGTCGATCCCGAACTGGTCGACGATGTATGCCGCATCCTCGGCCGAAAGCGCCATGTTCTTCGGCGCGAGCGGGTCGATCGCCGGCGGCCAGATATACGCGGGCGGCTTGGTCAGTCCATGCGGGACGTAGTCGCGCCGGTGGTAGACGGACGCGTCGTAGCGCCCGATCCACGGCGTCAGGAAATCGAGGACGTCGGGGTTCGGCTCGGAAAGGTCGATGTGACACCGGAAGATCCAGTGCCGGCCGTGGTCACGTGCCTCCTCGATCATCCCGACGGGCTGCGCGTCGTGGACGATCACGACGTCGAACTCGTCCTCGAGCGCGTCGGCGTTCAGCTTCGTGTAGCGGCGGAAGATCTCCTTCTGATCCTCGGTGAGCGCGGTCTCGTGCCCTTGGAGCCCGTTGTGGATCGCCTTCGTGACGTCGAAGAACTCGTCCTCGCCGTGGATGATGCGCCACTCGGTCTCGAGGCCCGCGTCCTGCATGAGCGGCACGAGCGTGTAGAGGATCTCGGCCACGCCGCCGCCGAACGCGGTCGCCGAGAGGTGCAGCACGCGCAAGCCCTTGAGCGGCGCGGCCACGTCGGCGATCTCCTCCATGAGACCGCGCCCCGCGAGTGACGCGTAGTCGGAGAGAACCTTGTGACCGACGTTGACGGACTGAAGCTGCAAGGCCGGGCGAGGATAGCCGCGCCGTCAGTCGAGGTACTTGACGAACCGCAGCCGGGAGCCGCCCTCATGCGACTCGATCGCAAGCTCGTCGGTGACCGCCTCGATGATCGCGAGGCCGAGACCGCCCTCGTCCAGGTCGTCGGCCGACCCGGGCGCCGCGTCCACTGAGAAGCCGCTGCCCTCGTCGCGCACCTCGACGGCGAGCCGGTCGCCGTCCAGCTCGTACCGGATCTCGACCGCGCCGGCGCGCCCTTCGCGGTAGGCATGGCGGATCGAGTTCGAGCAGGCCTCCGTGAGCGCGAGCTTCACGTCCGCGAGCGTCTCAGGCTCCAGCGGGCGCGTCTGGGAAAGACCTGCGAGAGCCAGCCTGCACACCGAGAGGTACTCGGCCTTGGCCGGAATCGACAAGGCCACAACTCGGCCGTTCGCATGCTTGGTCACATCACTCATAGGCGTTCCTTCCCTGCCGCAGCCGCACTAAACGGATGGTTGCACACTCGCCAGCCGATTCCTCGCGACCTCGACGGCGTCCGGATTCGAGTCGACAAGGACGTACCGCCGCTCGAGGTCGCGCGCGACCGCGCCGAGCGTGCCGCTGCCGGCGAACGGATCGAGGCACCAGTCGCCCGGCCGGGTGGAGGCCTGCACCATCCGCCGAAGAAGACCCTCGGGCTTCTGCGTCGGGTAGCCGGTCTTCTCCCGGCCGGTCGGCGAGACGATCGTGTGCCACCACACGTCGGTCGGAAGCTTCCCGCGCGCGGCCTTCTCCGGCCCGACGAGGCCGGGCGCCATGTACGGCTCGCGGTCGACCGCCTCCGCGTCGAAGTAGTAGCCCGCCGGATCCTTGACGTAGACGAGGATCGTGTCGTGCTTCGCGGGCCAGCGGCGCTTCGTGCGGGCGCCGTAGTCGTAGGCCCAGACGATCTCGTTCAGGAACGACTCGCGGCCGAAGAGCTCGTCCAGGAGCAGCTTGCAGTAGTGCGCCTCCCGGTAGTCGATGTGGAAGTAGAGCGTTCCGGTCGGGTCGAGCACGCGGTGCACCTCCTCGAGGCGCGGCGCGAGAAAGCCCAGGTAGTCGTCGAACGAGTCGAGGTACGAGGATTCCGCCAGGAGCCTCGTCGCGTAGCGGCGTCCGCCGAAGCCGTTTCGATCGCCGTTTTGGTCGGCGCGGATCTCGAGCGTCTGCCGCGTCTGCGGCTTGCCGGTGTTGAAGGGCGGGTCGAGGTAGGCGAGCTGGAACGTCTCGTCCGCAAAGCCGGGCAGGACGTCGAGGTTGTCGCCCAGGAGGATGGCGTCGGCGGCGGGCGAGTCCACGCAGCCGAGGCTAGCGCGAGGGCCGGTTATTGCTCGGTCGGGAGCTGCGCCGGGCGCTCGCCGAAGCGAACCTTGATCTCCTGCGGCCTGCCGTCGCGCACGACCGTGAGGCGCACAACCTCGCCCGGCAGGCGGGAACTGACGACGCGAACGACGTCCTCGGCCGAGTTCACCCGCAGATCGTCGATTCCGATGATCAGGTCGCCGCCCAGCGTGATCGCGATGCCCTCGAACTCCTTGTCGTCGTTACCGGCCCGCAGCCCCGCAGCCGCGGCGGGGCTATCCGGAATGACGCTCTGGATCAGCGCGCCGGTCTTGGCGCCGAGGTCGAACTCCTTCGCCAGCGTGGGCGTCACCGTCTGCGTCGTGACGCCGACCCAGGCGTAGTGCACCTTCCCGTCCGCCTTGAGCTGATCCATCGAGCGGATCGCCGAGTTGATCGGCACCGCGAAGCCCACGCCCTCCGCAGTTCCGCTCGTGGAGCGGATCTGCGCGTTGATCCCGATCACGGAGCCCGCCGCGTCGAGGAGCGGGCCACCCGAGTTGCCGGGGTTGATCGGTGCGTCGGTCTGGATCGCGTCGACGAGCGCGTACTGCGACGTGAGCGAGTCGATCGAGCGCTCGGTTGCAGCGACGACGCCGACGCCGAGCGAGCTCTCGCGGCCGAACGGGCTGCCGATCGCGGCCACGGGCTCGCCGACGACCACCTCGCTCGAGTCTCCGAGCGGAAGCGGCGTCAGTTCATGCGCGTTCGGGTCGACCCTCAGGAGCCCGACGTCGTCGAAGAGATCCCAGCCCACGACCTCGGCCTCGATCCGGTCGCCGTCCTTGAACTGGACGTAGATGCGGTCTGCCGCCTCGACCGGGTCGCCCGGCTGCGCCTCGCCGACCGTGGTGATCACGTGCGAGTTCGTGAGGATATAGCCGTCGATCGAGGCGACAAAGCCGGAGCCCTGCGCCTCGCTCGCCGCCGCGCCGTCTCCGGCGCCGAAGTCCGAGAAGACCGTGACGACGCCGTCCGCGCGTTCCCGGTAGATCGCTGCGGGGTCGAATCCGTTTCCGGTCAGCGGCCGGCTCGTCGCCTCGCCGTCGCCGAGTGAGGAGCCCGGGCCGCGTACGACCACGGTTGCGCCCGGCTCGTCGAAGACGCCCGTCGCATTCGCGGCGATGAGGGCGCCGGCCGCGCCGGCAAAGGCGCAGACCGCAGCGATGGCGGCGATAGCGGAGGGTCGCATCGGCGATGAAGGGTAGTTACAGGCCGGACGGCGACCGGTGGACTACTGAACCGCGGCCTCTTCGGGGGTCGACTCGGGCTCGCCGCCGTTTTCCCGTGGAAACACCGTCTCGGCGGATACGAGCGAGAGCGTGAAGACCGTGTTCCCGGGCTCCGAAACGACCGAAAGCGTCCCATCCATGCGGGTTGCGAGCTCCCTCGCGATGGCGAGCCCGAGGCCCGAGCCCGACGCCTTGCCGCCCGCGGCGCGGTAGAAGCGCTGGAACACGTTCTCGAGCTGGTCGGAGGGGATCCCGGGACCCTCGTCGCGCACGCGGAGGGTCGCGCTACCGTCGATCGTCTCGACGCCGACGTCGATCCGCGTGCCGGCGGGTGTGTGGCGCAGCGCGTTCTCGACCAGGATTCGGCCGACCTGCAGCACCCGCCCGTGATCGCCGATCGCCCGCGCGGGGTCGGCCACGACCAACTCGAGAGGGTGCTCGCCCACCTCGGCGAGAACGCGAAACTCGTCGATGACCGTGCCGGCCGCGTCCGCGAGGTCGACCTCGCGCTTCACGAACTGGATCTGGCCGGCGTCGAGCCGGGAGAGGTCGAGCAGGTCGGTCGCGAGGCGCGTGAGACGGGTGACCTGCGCGCGCGTCTCGTCGAGAAACTCGCGTCGCTCCTCGGGGTCGAGCTCCTCGTCGGCCATCAGCTCGAGAAAGCCGCCGAGCGAGAAGAGGGGCGTGCGCAGCTCATGCGAGGCGTTCGCGATGAACTCGCGGCGCACGCGGTCGAGGTCGGCGAGGTGCAGCCGCATGAGGTCGAACTCACGTGCCAGCTCAGCGACCTCGTCGCTTCCTCCCGTCTCGATCGGCGCCGTGAAGTCGCCCGCCGCGATGCGGTCGGCGGCCTTTTCGAGAAGCCGCAGCCGCCGGGTCAGTCCGTAGGCGGCGCCGTACGCGGCCGCAGCAGCAGCGGCGAGCGCGACGAGGCCGGCGACGATCAGCGCCGAGCTCACCAGCCGGACGTTTGCGAGCGCGTCGGTCAGCGGCGCGGCGAGCAGCACAACGTGCGTGTCTCCGACCGGGACTGCGACCTCGGCGTACGACGTCCCCTCCCGTTCGACGCGGCCGGAGGCGTACTCGAGCGTCGCCGCCGCCCGCAGCGCAACGGAGTCGCGCGAGAGCCTGGGACTCCGAAGCTGTGCCGAGTCCTCCTGCGTGAGAAGCGCGTCCGGCCCGGCCCGTTGCAGGACCGCGACGCGTCCGTTCAGGCTCTGCGCCGCGTTGTTCACGGCGTCGTTGAAGGCGACCTCGTTGCCTACGGGCACGCTCGTGAGGTCGCGCAGGATCGGTGTCGCGGCACGCTTGACCTCGTTGATCTTCGCGTTCACGAGCCGGTCTTCCAGGCGCGGGACGACCATCAGGTAGACGATCGCGAGCGCACCCGCGACGGCTCCGAAAAAGACGAATGCGAGCTTGACCGCCAGCGTCGCCCGCAGGTGGGGCCTCCGCATGGCCATCAGTTGTCCCGGAACCGGTACCCCGCGCCGCGGACCGTGAAGATGTACTCGGGGTCACTCGGGTCGCGCTCGATCTTCTCCCGCAGGTGGCGCACGTGGACGTCGATCGTCCGGGGGTCGCGGAAGGCCGCGCCGCCCCAGAGACGGTCGAGCAAGGTCTGGCGCGAGTAGACGCGGCCCGGCGTAGCCGCCAGCGTCCGGAGAAGCTCGAACTCGAGGTAGGTGAGCTGGACGCCCTCACCGCGCACCTCGACCGACCGGCGCGGCAGGTCGATCCGCAGGCCGTCCGACTCGATCACGTCATCGGCCTCCGGGGTGGGCGTGAGCGCAGCGCGGCGGATGGCCGCCCGGATCCGGCTGCGTAGCTCGCGGATCGAGAACGGCTTCGTGATGTAGTCGTCCGCGCCGATCTCGAGACCGAGCACCTTGTCGATCTCGTCGTCGCGCGCCGTCAGCATGAGGATCGGAACCGTGCTCTCCGCGCGCAGGCGCCGGCAGACCTCGATCCCGTCGAGCTTCGGCAGCGCGAGGTCGAGCAGCACGAGGTCGACGTCCTCCTCACGGAACCGTTCGAGCGCCTCCTCGCCGTCGCGCGCCTGCACGACGCGGTAGCCGTCGCGCTCCAGGGGGAACGTCAGCAGCTTCTGGATCGACTCTTCGTCGTCCACGAGCAGGATCGTCGTGCCGGTAGTCATCGGGAAACAGAATATGGCTCAGGAACTACCATCGACCTGTTGTGCCTACGTTAAGACCCCCCGGCGACCGGTCGGACGGCCCGGATGCGCCCCGGCGGCGGAAGCGGCGCACCACCATTGAGCTTCCTGTTTCTGGGCGGCTGTACCGCGCCGCCTGGATCGCCGTGGCGGTTCCGCTCCTCATGGTCGCGTTCACCGTGGCGCGCCCCGAGCCGCTGCCCGAGCCGGGGCCGGGACCGGAGCTCGAGCTGTCGTTCGACCAGTCGACGGCGCTCAGCTTCACGCTCGAGATGGCGCGCAACTATCCGGACCGCGTGCCCGGCACCGCCGGCGCCGCCCGTGCCGAGAGTTGGGTGACGAAGCGCTTCGACGACGTCGGGCTGACCGCGCAGCGCGACGAGTTCGAGGCCAACCTTCCAGGGCTCGGCAAGACGAAGCTCGTCAACATCGCGGCCGTGGCGCCCGGGGCGTCGCCCGCCACGATCGTCATCATTGCCCATCGAGACAACAGCGGCGTCTCCCCGGGCGCGAACAACAACGCCTCCGGCACCGGTGCGCTGCTCGAGCTGGCGCGGAACATCGACACGACCGTCCGCCAGCAGACCGTCGTCTTCCTCTCGACGGACGGCGGCGCCTACGGCGCGGCCGGCGCGAGGCACTTCGCCCAGCATCCGGAGATCCTCAGACGCTTCGTCGGGAGCACGGCCTTCCCCGCCGCCGTGGTCGTCCTCGACGCGATCGCCGGAACCGAGCCGCCGCTGCTCCTCTTCTCCGGCAACTCGCCGCGGTCGCCCGCACCGACGCTCGTGGCGACCGCCGCCGCCACGATCCAGCGCGAGGCCGGAAAGCCGCCCGAGGTGCCGCGCGCCGCGTCGCAGCTCGTGAGCCTCGGCTTTCCGTTCACGCTGCACGAGCAGGGCCCGTTCGTCTCCGAGGGAACACCGGCCATCACGATCACAACGGGTGGCGAGCGCTCGGGCGCGCCGGACGCGGACACGATCGAGGCGGTCACGCCCGCGCGCCTGGGCGAGCTGGGCCGCGCGGCGCAGGACCTCATGCTCCGCCTGGACGCCTCGCCCGAGCTTGCGCAGGGGACGCAGTCCTACATCTACATCGGCGAGCGGATGATCCGCGGCTGGGCGGTGAAGTTCCTACTGATCGCCCTGCTCATCCCCGTGATCATCGCCACCGTGGATCTCTTCGCGCGCTGCCGGCGGCGGCACGTCTCGCTCATCCGCGCGTTCCGCAGCCTCGGCACGCGCGTCATGCTCTGGCTCTGGATCGGGCTCCTCTTTGGGCTCTTCGCGGTGGTCGGGCTCCTCGCCGACGGCGCCGGGAAGCCGATCGACCCCGACTCGGAGACTGCGCGCAGCTGGCCGGTCGTCGTTCTCGTCGCGCTGCTCGTCCTCTCGACGCTCGGCTGGCTCGCCGCCCGGCCCGGCCTCGCGGGTGACGGCCCCGCCAGCCGAAGCGAGGAGCTGGGCGGACACCTCGCGGGGATGCTCGTCCTCATCGGCGTGTCAATCGTCGTCGCCGCGTCGAACCCGTACGCGCTCCTCTTCGTCCTGCCCTCCCTGCACGCCTGGCTTTGGCTGCCACACATCCCGCGCAGCCGGCTTTCCTCGCGGCTCGCGCTCTACGCGGCCGGGTTCGCGGGGCTGTTCCTGCTCGTCGCCTCGTTCGCGGTTCGCCTCGGGCTGGGCCTGGACGCGATCTGGTACCTCCTCGCGCTCACGGCCTCGGGCTACGTCGCGCTGCCGGTCGTCCTGTCGGCGCTCGTCTGGTTCGCGGTCGCGCAGCACATGGGCGCAATCGCGACCGGCCGCTACGCGCCGTACTCGTCCTCGTCGGAGACCGGCGTGATCGGCCAGACGGCCGGCGCGGCGTTCCACCGGCTGCGGCGGCGCAAGGAGCCCGAAGAGGAGCTTCCCCGGCTGCGCTCGGTCGACTAGAGACGCAGGAAGCGGACCCGCTCGCCCGCCTCGAGTGCGCCCTCGCCCTGCTCGACCGCGATGAGGACGTTCGCCTGCGCGGCGCGGACGATCATGTGCGACTCCTGGCCCGACACCGGCTCGAGCGTGCCGTCGCGCTCGACCCCGCGGAGGAACTCGAACCGCTGCGCGTTGCGGGGCACCGGGGCGGAGAGAACACCGCGTTCGTATCTCGGAGCAGGATCGGGCGAGCCGAGCAGCCGGCGGATCGCGGTTCGCACGAACACCTCGAAGCCGACAAGCACCGAGACCGGGTTCCCGGGGAGCCCGAAGACCGGGCGTCCGCTCCAGGTCGCGAAGGTGATCGGCTTGCCAGGCTTCACGGACACGCCCCAGAAGACCTCCTCGGCGCCGGCCTCGCGGAGCATCTCGCGGACGAGGTCGTGGTCACCGACGGAGACCCCGCCGGTCGTCACGAGCACGTCCCAGCCCTCGACCTCGAGCGAGCGCCGCAGCGCCTCGCGGTCGTCCGAGACAACATCGAGCAGCACCGGGATCGCGCCGGCGGTCTCGAGGCCCGCGGCGAGCAAGAGGCCGTTCGACTCGTACAGCTGGCCCGGGCCGAGCGGCTCGCCCGCGGGACGAAGCTCCGAGCCGGTCGCGAGGATTGCGACCCGCGGGCGCCGTGCGCAGCGCACGACCGGAATCCCCGCGGCGGCGAGGGCGGCGAGTTGCGCGTGGCCGAGCTCTGCTCCACGGTCGAGCACGGTCGCGCCGGCCTGAACGTCGCGGCCCGGCTCGCGCACGTTCGCGCCGGAGGAGACGCCTTCGCGGATCGTGACGGGCTCGCCGTCGTCCGTTCGCTCCCGCGGGACGACCGCATCCGCGCCTTCCGGCACGACTCCGCCGGTGGCAATCCGGATGGCCGTGCCCGGAGCGAGCGGCGCTGACGCCGGATGGCCTGCGGCCGATTCCCCGGCGAGCGGAAGGGTCACCGGAACGACCGCAACGTCCTCGGCGCGCACGGCGTAGCCGTCCATGGCCGAGCTGCGGAAGGGTGGCAGGTCGACCGCAGCAAGCGCTGGCTCGGCGAGCACGAGGCCCGCGGCGCCGGCGATCGCGACCGTTTCGGTTTCGAGTGGCTCGACGTGCGCGAGAACGAGTGCGACCGCGTCGTCGAGGGAGGTGAGGCTAGGGGACACCGCGACGCTTCGGCCCTGTCGTCGTGGGCGGCGGCGTGGTCGTGCTCGGCGGCGGCGTGGTCGTGCTCGGCGGCGGCGTGGTGGTGGGCGGAGGCGGTGGCGGTTTCGGCCCGGTGGTCGTCGTCCCCGACGACGAGGACGAGGTCGACTCCTCGCCCGAGAGCGCGTACTGCCCCTGGAACGGGTGCCACTGAACCGGGTTCTTCGGGAGCTTCCACTGGCGTGGCTGGCTCGGCCCGATCGCGGCGACCATGTAGTCGTGCCAGATCCGCGCCGGGAAGGTGCCGCCCGCGACCGCGATCCCGTGCACGTTCGTCATCTCGATCGACGCGTCCGGGTAGCCCACCCAGACGGCCGTCGAAAGGTTTGGCGTGTAGCCGACGAACCAGGCGTCGCCGAAGTTCTCCGTGGTGCCGGTCTTGCCCGCAGCGGGCCGGCCGAAGTACGCGGCCGTCCCCGTGCCGGCGAGCACGTTTCGCTCGAGGATCCTCGTGACCTCGTACGCGACCCCGTCCGAAAAGACGCGCTTGCGCTTCGGCTTGCCCCACCCGGCCTCGTCGTCGGTCGCGCCGTTCGCGAGCACCACCTTGCGGATCGCCATCGGCTGCGAGTAGACGCCCCCGGCGGCGAGCGTCGCGTAGGCCGACGCCATCTCGAGCACCGAGACCGAGTTCGAGCCGAGCCCGATGGACGCGACCGGCTCGAGCTTCGTCTTGATGCCCATGCGATGCGCGATCTCGGCAACGTTCTCCGGGCCGAGGTCGAGCGTCAGGCGGGCGTAGACCGTGTTGTCGGACGCGAGCGTCGCGCTCGCGATCGGGATGCGGCCCGAGTAGCTGTTGCTGTACGTCGCAACGTCCCAGACGCAGTTCGGGTCGATTGCGGCCGTGCAGGTCGGGTCAGGCTGCCAGCGAAACGGTGCCGAGAGGTAGACCGTCGTGTACGGGTTGATCCCTTCCTCGATCGCCTTCGTCAGGACGAACGTCTTGAAGGCCGAGCCCGCCTGGCGGCGTCCCTGCGCGGCGAGGTTGAACTGGAGGTTCTTCCGCTGCGGCGCAACGCCGGTCATGGCGCGGATGGCGCCGTTCATCGGGTTGATCGAGACGAGCGCCGAGGCGGGGTCGGTCTTCTGGTTCAGGTTCGTCTTGATCGACTTGGTCGCCTCGCGCTGGAAGCGCGGATCGATCGTCGTGTAGACCTTGAGCCCGCCGCTTCGCACGGTCGAGACGCCGTACTGCTTGATCAGCTCGTCGCGAACGTAGGAGAAGAAGTACGGCTCGCGGATGCGCGTGTAGAGCTCCCCGCGCTTCAGCTTGAGCGGCGCCGACACGGCGTCGTTGTACTGCTTGCTCGTGATCTGGTCGGAGTCGTAGAGCGCCTTCAGCACTTCGTTGCGGCGCGCGACCGCCTCGGACGGACGGTTGAACGGGTCGTACACCGAGGGCGCCTGGGGCAGCCCTGCGAGGAGCGCCGCCTCGACCAGGTTGAGCTTGACGGCCGGCTTCGCGAAGTACGTCTGCGAGGCGGCCTCGATGCCGTACGCGTGACTTCCGAAGTAGACCTGGTTCAGGTACAGCTCGAGGATCTCGTCCTTTGACTTGGCCGCGTCGAGACGGATCGCGAGGCACGCTTCCTTCGCCTTGCGCTTGAACGACTTCTCGTTCCCGATGTAGAGGTTGCGGACGAGCTGCTGCGTGATCGTCGAGCCGCCCTCCACGATCTTCCCGGCCTCGACGTTCTTCACGGCCGCGCGGATGACGCCCGAGAGGTCGACGCCGATGTGGCTGTAGAAGCGGCGGTCCTCGATCGCGACCGCGGACTTCGCGATCCACGGGGACATCTCGTCGAGCGTCTTCGGCTGGCGGTTCCGCTCGGCCGGAATCGAGCCGAGGAGCGAGCCGTCGGCGGCGTAGATGAAGGAGTTCTGGCCGACCGTGACCGGCCGCAGCGACCCAAGGTCGCACGAAAGCGCGGCCGAGGTCCCCGTGACCACTCCGCCGGCGATCACCGCGATGCCGAGCACGACGAACGCGAAGAACGCGACAAGGAGCGCGCGACGCCTCGAGCGCTGGAGCCTGCGGCGACGCATGCGCTCGCGGCGGGAGCCGTGTGCTCGCTTGCGGTTCGTCCCGTTGCCGTTCGCGCGCCGGTCGGGGCCACCGCGCCCGTTCGGGCGGCGGCCTGCCGGGGGCACTAGTAGACCCCCTCGGCCCGCAAGCGTCGATGGACTGCCTGCCGGATCGCGGCCTCGGTCGAGGCCAGATGGCCGGGGGAAACCCAGGCCTGAACGGTCACGACAGCGGTCTGCGTCTCTGTGGGAAAATCGGTCACGGTTGCTTTCGGCCTTCTGTCCTCGGTGTCCTCGTCGCCGGCGACGGCGCGCGCCTCCTCTTCGGCCAGTGCGACGACCCGGTCGAGATCCGACGTGAGGGGAACGGAGATCCTGACCTGCGCCGTACGGCCGAGCCCAGCGATCGTCAGGTTCCTGATCGTGTCGGAGGCCAATTTTTCGTTGGGTACAAAGTAGCGGGCGCCGCCGGGTGCTCGGATGGTTGTGTAGGTGAGCGCCACCTCCTCGACCGTCCCGGCGGCATCGGCGATCTCGATCTCGTCCCCGAGACGGAGCGGTTGGGTGAAGGCGATGAGGACGCCGGAGACGAAGTTCGCGATCGTCGAGCGCGCAGCGAAGCCGACCACGATTCCGATCAGGGCCGAGGAGGCGAGCAGCCCTCCGGCCACGGCGCGGACCTCGGGAATCACGAGCAGGCCGCTCAGGACGCCCAGCGTGATGATCGCCGTCGTGACGCTGCGGCGCAGCACCCGGTAGCGGGTCAGACTGGCCGGCGGCAGGTGCAGGTGGCGCAGGATCGCGCGGTCCACGACCCACGCGAGGACGATCGTCCCGATGATGACCAGGGCCGCGATCGCAAGGTCGTTCCAGTGATTCGAGCGCACGCGGACGAGTTCTCCGGTCCCGGCCGATTGCCTGCCCTCGCGCGTCCATACTGCGGGGATGCGCGCCGTGCTTGCTCTGCCCGTCGTGATCGCCGCGCTCGGCGCGACAGCGTGCGGGGAGCGCCCGGAGCCCGCCGCCGCCGAGCTGAGCGTCTACCCGGTCTCCGTGCAGGGCGCAGGCGCCGCTCCGATCGCGCTCGACGAGGCGCCGCAGCGCATTGCCGTGCTCTCCCCCGGCGCGGCGGAGCTCCTCGAGGAGATCGGCGCGGGCGACATGCTGGCCGGCGTTCCCGCGGGCGTCTCCGTCCCCGAGGCGACCAGTGCGGTCGAGCTGACCCGGCCGAGCGGTCTCGTGGACGTCGAGGCGCTCGCCGACCTCGACGCCGATCTCGTCGTCGCCTCGCCGGCGACCGACCAGGAGGACGTGGGCCGCGCGCTGCGCCGCTCTCCCGCGCCGGTCTACCTCACTCCGGACCGCTCGATTGCGGACGTCGTGCGGATGGCGCTCGAGCTCGGGCTTCTCGTCGGCGAGCCCGTCGGCGGTCGGCAGGCGGCGGATGCGATCCGCGAACGGCTCGCCGAGGTGGACGAGCGCCTGGTCGACACCGAGCCGGTCACCGTGTTCCTCGACACGGGCCTCCTCATCACGGTCGGCGACGACTCGCTCGAGGCCGACATCGTCCGCCGCGCGGGCGGGCAGCTCGTCGGAACCGAGAGCGCGGGCACGCCGCTCGATCCCTGCGACCTCGTCGAGCTCGATCCCGACGTGATCATTTCCTACAGTGACGCGCCCGACATCTCGACGATCGAGCACGGCGCCTGCCGCCCGGCCGTTCCCGAGCAGGTGCCCGTCGCGGTGAGCGCCAACCTCCTCACGCACGCCGGCCCGCTGGTCGGCCAGGCGGTCGAGCGGGTCGCGCGCATCCTCCACCCGGACGCCTTCGAATAGTCTCAGACGCTGTGACGACTCACGGGAAGGGAGTCTCGACGCGCGCGATCCACGGCGGCGAGCGGCCGTCCGGGGCGGGTGTCCCGGTATCGACGCCGATCGTCACCTCGACCACGTTCGCGTTCAAGGACGCGGCCGAGTTCGGACGGGTGATGAGCGAGGAGGAGTTCGGGTTCGTCTACTCGCGCATCCGCAACCCGACGGTCGAGGAGCTGAACGGCGCGGTCGCCGAGCTCGAGGGCGCCGAGGCGGCGCTCGCCTTCTCCTCGGGGATGGCGTCGATCGCGGCCGCGCTCCTGACCACGCTTACGCCCGGCGACACGCTGCTCTGCGCGAGCCAGCTCTACGGGACGACCTACTCGCTCGCCGAGCGCCGCTTGAAGCCGCTCGGGATCCACGTGGTCTACGCCGACGTCACCGATCTCTCGGCCTGGGAGCGGCCCGCGGCGGTGCGGCACATCGAGACGATCGCGAACCCCGCCTTCCCCATGGCCGACATCGCCGCGCACGCGGCGCTCAAGGGCGACGGGCTCCTGATCGTGGACAACACCTTCGCGTCGCCCGTCCTTTGCCGGCCGCTCGAGCACGGCGCCGACCTCGTCTGCGAGGCGGCGACGAAGTACCTGAACGGCCACCACGACGTGACCGCCGGCGTCGTCGCCGGGAGCGCGGAGCTGCTCGCGCGCGTCCGCCAGTTCCAGCTCGACACCGGCGGCGTGCTCGATCCGTTCGGCGCGTATCTCGTCCGCCGCGGGATGAAGACCCTCGCCCTGCGCGTCGAGCGCGCCTCGCGAAACGCGCTCGCGCTCGCCCAGATGCTCGAGGCTCATCCAAAGGTCGACCGCGTCCTCTACGCGGGCCTCCCGAGCTACCCGCAGCACGAGTTGGCGCTTCGGCAGCTCGACGACTCGGGCGGGATGCTGGCGCTCGAAGTCGCGGACCGGGCCGCGGGCGAGCGGCTCATGGACGGGCTCTTGCTCGCCCTGCGCGCGACCAGCCTCGGCGGCGTCGACACGGTCGTCCATCACCCCGCATCGACGAGCCACCGCCAGTTCAGCCCCGAGCAGCTCGCGGCCGCGGGCATCTCGGAGGGCATGCTCCGCGTCTCCGTAGGGTGTGAGGATGCAGACGACATCGTCGCCGACTTCGAGCACGCCCTCTCCCTGGTCTAGGTCGACCGGCGCCCTCGTCGCGTGGCTCACGCTGGCCGCGCTTCTCGTCTTCGCCGCGTTCCTGGGAGGAGCAACCGAGTCGAACGACGAGGCGCTGCCGGTGTTCTTTCGCTACGACCTTGCCATCGGCGGGCTCATCGTCTACGGCGTGCTCCTGCTGATTTCCTGGACGATCGCGCACCTCGGGTTCGGAGACGCCGAGAAGGCGCTCGGCCTGCGCCGGTTCCCCATCCGCTACGTCTGGATCGCGCTCGGGCTCATGTTCGCCGCGCTCATCGTCTCGGCCGCGCTCGAGCCGCTCCTCCACGCGGGCAAGGAGCAGGGCCTCGCGCCCGACCGGTGGGTCTCCGACCGCTGGCCGGCGTTCGTCCTGAACGTCGCGGTCATCGTGATCGCGGCGCCGTTCGTGGAGGAGATCTTCTACCGCGGCCTCGGTGTGCGCGTGCTCGGGTTCATGGGCTCGTTCGTCGCGATCGTGGGGACGGCGCTCGTTTTCGCCCTCGCGCACGGGATCCTCGTCGCGGTTCCGGCGCTCGGGATCTTCGCCCTCGCGCTGGCCTGGCTTCGCTGGCGCACCGAGAGCGTCTGGCCCGGTGTGATCGCGCATGCCGCCTACAACTTCCTCGGTGTCCTTGGGGCGCTCCTCTTCCTCCTCGACTGACGTTTCGTCCGACCGGCCGCGTGCACACAATGCAGGCGTGCGCCGGGGACTGATCGTCGTGATCGCCGCGTTGGCCTTCGCAGGAACGGCTGACGCCGCGACCACGCTCAGCGTGGCGCCCAGCCCGGTCGCGTTCGGCGCCAACGCGACCTTCAGCGGCGCGGTCACGCCGGCGGCGGGAGGCGTCTCGGTGCAGATCGTCTCGGCCACGGCCGGCCATTCGATCGGCTCGACGACCACCGCCGGCGACGGAACCTTCCACGTGACGCTCCCGGTGTCGTACGGCGGGCAGTACACCGCGGTCGCCTCCACGGGAACATCTCCCGCGGCGTCGCTCCAGATGATCCCGAGCCTCGTCGCCCACATCGCGGGGAAGCGCGTCCTGGGCGGCAAGCTGACGCTGCGCGGCCGGCTTCGCCCGGGGGCGGCGAACGGGCAGCTTCAGCTCACGGTGCGCGGCCAGACCCGCACGGTCAACGTCGGAGTCGAAGGGTGGTTCCACATCTCGTTCCCGAGCGACAAGGCAGGGCGCACACCGTGGACGCTCGCCCTCACGCCCGCAGCCGGCTACCAGGCGGTCACGCTTTCACGCGCGCCGTACCTGCGTGGGCCGCGGCTCGGGCCCGGCTCTCGCGGAGGCGCCGTCCGCCAGCTCGAGCAGCGGCTGCGCGACCTCCACTACATCCTCCAGCGGGTGAACGCGGTCTACGGAACGGACACCTACCAGGCGGTGCTCGCGTTCCAGAAGGTGCACGGCATGGCGCGCACGGGACGCGTCGACGCCGCGTTTTGGCAGGCCCTCTCGCGCGCGAGCATCCCGAAGGCGTTCGTCCGCCACGGAACCCACATCGAGGTCTCGAAGACGAAACAGATCATGTTCGAGGTCGTGAACGGCAAGGTCGCGCGCGTCGTCCACGTCTCGACGGGCCTCACCGGGAACACGCCGGTCGGGCACTTCCGCGTCTACTCGCTCCTCCCGGGCTACAACGCGAAGGGGATGTACTACTCGCTCTTTTTCCTCCGCGGCTTCGCGATCCACGGCTACCACTCGGTCCCCGCGTACCAGGCGAGCCACGGCTGTGTGCGCACGCCGATCTGGTTCGCTCGCGGCTTCTACAACCGCTGGGCGCGTGTCGGCACCGAGATCTACGTGTTCGCGTAATCTCGCCCGCATGGCCCCCGAAGACGCCAGCACGGACCCGTTGGTCAAGCAGCTCCGCGAGGAGATCTCGGACAACGACCGGGCGATCGTCGACGCAGTCAACAAGCGGCTGAAGCTCGTCGCGCGCCTGAAGGCCTACAAGGCCGAGCGCGGCTACGACTTCGTCGACCCGGAGCGCGAGGAGTGGATGCTCACCTACCTCGACCGCGCAAACCGCGGCCCGCTCAGCGCCGATGGCCTGCGCGAGCTCTTCGCGCAACTGCTGGCGCTGACGAAGCGCGAAGTCTCCTAGGAGGCTCGCGTGGAACCAGCGGCCGTTTCGATCGACCTGACCGGAGACGAAGCACTCGTTCTCTACGAGTTGCTGCGCCGCTTCACGGAGTCCGACCGACTGGAAACGGTCGATCAGGCGGAGCAACGCGCGCTTTGGAACCTTTGCGCGTCGCTCGAGTCGGCTCTCGTCGAGCCCCTCGATCCCGCCTACAGCGAGCTTCTCGCGGCGGCGCGCGATCGGCTGCGCGACTCGACCTAGGTCCGCCCGCGCCGATCCTAGGAGTCTTCCGAGGAGAAGTCCTCGGGCGTGACCTCGTCGAGGAAGCGCTTGAACTCCTCGACGACCTCTTCCTCGTTCGCCTCCTGCTCGAACTCGATCCCGGATTCCTCGATCACGGACTCGGCGGCGAAGATCGGCGCGTCCACCCGGACCGCCAGCGCGATCGCATCGGACGGCCGTGAGTCGATCTCGATCTCGGTCCCGTTCACGGCGACCGTGATGAGCGCGTAGAAGGTGTTGTCGCGCAGCTCGGTGACCGCGATGCGAACCACACGCGCCTCGAGCTGGGTCAGGAGCTCGGTCAGGAGATCGTGCGTCATCGGCCGCGGGGTCTGGGCGCCCTGAAGCTTCATGAGAATCGCCGCCGCCTCGGGGTGGCCGATCCAGATGGGGAGGAACTTGTTCCCCTCGGCGGTCTTCAGGAGCACGATCGGCTGCTTGCCGACCATGTCGAAGCTGACTCCGTAGATGACCATTTCCTCCATCAGGCGAACCTCCTCGGATGATACTGACGCCTTTCCGCCACGCCTGACCGACTCTTCACTCGCCGGCGGCGGAGTCTTTACCGCTGCGAGTCCCGCGCTATAGCGCGGCCGCTCTAGCGTCGAGATCGACCGCTACGAGAGGAAAGACATGAACAAGAGAACCTTCGTGCTCATGCTGGCGCTCGCGTCCGCGCTGGTCGTCGTCGGAAGCTCCACCGCCGGCGGCGGCGGAGGCCCCCGCGTCGTCAAGCAGGGAACCTGCAGCGGCTCGGCTACCTCGAAGCTCAAGCTGAAGCCGGACAACGGAAAGATCGAGGTCGAGTTCGAGGTCGACCAGAACGCGAACGGCCGGAAGTGGCGCGTGACCTTGAAGCGCAACGGCCATCGGTTCTTCCGCGGCGTCCGGACGACCCACGCCCCGAGCGGCTCCTTCACGGTGAACCGCCGGGCGAACAACGGATCCGGAAGCGACAAGATCGTGGCCACGGCCACGAATCTGTCGAGCGGCCAGACCTGCCGCGCCGCCGCGACCCTCTAA
The DNA here is from genome assembly GCA_963716435.1 of uncultured Thermoleophilia bacterium. GTDB lineage: Bacteria > Actinomycetota > Thermoleophilia > Gaiellales > Gaiellaceae > CAVRUF01. Next base: position 522,029 of record OY970312.1, on the reverse strand, counting down.
CGCGGGGCGCGCCACTCGACGATCGACGGAAGCCCTGCTCGCCGGCGAGAGCCGGCGAGCTTCCGTGGACCGAGATGTTGGAACTTTGGACGCGTGCGTAGCACCATGTGCGGGCAGTGACGCGACCCAGAAGGATCTCCGCCCTGCTCGCCGCCGCGGCCGTCGGTTCCGCGCTCGCGGCAGCGCCCGGCGCCGGCGCGGCCGTGATCAAGGTCGATTGCACGAAGAAGCAGAATCTCCAGGCCAAGCTGAACTCGGCGCCCGCGGGCTCGACGATCCTCATCAAGGGCACCTGCTTCGGCGCGTTCACGCTGTCCAAGAAGCTAACGCTCAAGGGCAACCCGACGGCGACGCTCGACGCGAACGACACGGGCCCCGTGCTGAACATCCAGATCGACAAGCCGATCCGGCTCGAGCGGCTGCGGATCGTGGACGGGACGTCCATCAGCGGCGGCGGCATCGTCGCGCCGGCCGGCGATTTGCTCACGCTCGTCAACGTCACGGTGTCGGGGAACCGGGCGGTGAACTCGGGCGGCGGCATCGCCTCGAACGGGGCCGTCACGCTCAGGCATTCGAAGGTGACCGGGAACGTGGCCGAGGCGCACGAGGATGGGGCAACCGTCCGCGGCGGGGGCATCTACGCGTCCTCGGTCGTCCTGGTCGATTCGTCGGTCAGCGGAAACCGGGTGCACGCGACCTCGGACGTGGGTCTCACCGGCGCCTACGGAGGCGGCATCCTCGTGAACGGCGGCGTCACCGCGACGCGCTCTCACATCGACCGGAACATCGCCCGCGCCGACGGGGTTCAGGCGAACGGGCTCGGCGGAGGCATCGCACAGCAGTTCACCGCGCCGATCAGGCTCACGAGCTCGACCGTGAGCAAGAACGTCGCGATCGGCTCGTCGCTCGTGACGACCGGGTTCGCGCGTGGCGGCGGCATCTACGGCTTCGTCGTCGTCGCGAAGCGCACCGACTTCGTCGGAAACCGCCTGTCGGCGTTTTCCTCCTCGCAGGCGGCCACCGCGACCGGCGGAGCGATGTACCTCTTCGGACACGCCACGCTCACCGGGGTGCACATCCGCAACTCGGTGATCGGCGCCCAGGCTGCCCTGACCGCGATAGGGCGAGGGGGCGGGATCTTTGCCTCGTCCGGGTCGGAGCGGACGACCGTGACCGGCTCGACCATCTCGGCCAACGCGGCGACGGCGCTCTCGGCCGGCGGCGCTGCGTTCGCGGCCGGGGGAGCGATGGATGTCGAGGGCCCCAGCTCGACCGTGCGCTCGACGCTGAGCAAGAACGTGGCGAAGGCAACCTCGACTACGGCGACCGCCGAGGCGGACGGCGGCGCGATGAGCTCGGACGGCCAGATCGCCATGCAGTCGTCCACGCTCAACGGCAACCTCGCGCGGAGCCAGACGGCCAACGCGGTCTCGTTCGCGCTCGGCGGGGCGATTGCGATGGAGGATGTGACCGAGCTGAGCACGGTGACGAACTCGACGATCACGGGGAACGCCGCGCGCGCCTTTGCGGCCACATCCGGCGGCAGCGCGTCAGCGACGTCCGAGGGTGGCGCCGTGTCGATCCTCGGCGCGCCGCTCCGTTTTGTGAATACGACGATCGCTCGCAACACCGCCGCAAGCCAGGGCGCGCTCAACCAGTCGTACGGCGGCGGTCTCTTCGCGAACGTGTCGGCGTTCGAGCTCCGCGGCACGTTGCTGGCCGCGAACACGGCTGCGCAAGCACGGGAGTGCAGCGGGCCCGTCACCTCCCTCGGTTGGAACCTCGTCGGAATCACCACCGGCTGCACCGTCGTCGCTCTCGCGTCCGACAAGACGAACAAGCCCGCGAAGCTCGGCGCGTTCGGCGCCAACGGCGGGCCGACGCGAACGATCAGGCTCCTGAAGGGCAGCCCGGCGCTGAACGCAATCCCCAAGGCCTTCTGCACGGTCAAGAGAGACCAACGCGGCGTGAAGCGGCCGAAGGAGAAGCGCTGCGAGATCGGCGCCTGGGAGCGCAACCTCTAGCGCACGGGTAGATGGGCGATCCTGGATTCGAACCAGGGACCTCCGCCTTATCAGAGCGGCGCTCTAACCAACTGAGCTAATCGCCCGAGCCGGTCGATTCTAGCGAGGGTCGCCAGGAGGGTTCGGTGCGAGCGGCCTCGTCCCAGGGGTGCGCTCGACGGTGCGAGGCAAGGACGCAGGGCGCGTTCGTATTGGATCAATACGGGCGCAACCGAGGACGCCGCATCGCGCCGCCGAGCGCGGCCCGGGGACGCGGTCGGTCGCGGCGTACGCTCCTAGTTCACGTCGCGCGAGCGCTCGAGATACAGCGCTGCCGCGAGGAGGAAGTTCTCGCTGCTCGCGAGGGCGAGCACCCAGCCGCGGGTGTCCTCGTCGAGGCCTCGGGGTCGGCCCGCACGATCGCGAGGAACGGCGCGAGACGGCCGCAGCGGACGAGGTCGGCCATGCGCAGAACGAGGTCACGCGTGCGCACGTCCTCGTCGATCGCTTCGACCGCGTCGGCGTCGTAGTGGAAGCGTCCCGGCATGCCCATCGCACAGGAACAACGAGCGTTGCGGCCGAGAGGTTACGCCGGTCGCTCCAGCGCCTCGACGATCTCCGCGAGCTCGGTTTCGCTCTCGAAGGAGATCTCGATCCTGCGCGCGCCTACGCGGACCCCGGCGCCGGTCAGCCGCTCGAGCGCTGCGCGAGCGCGGGAGGCGAGCGGGATCGACCGGGGCCGAGCGGCGCGGCTTCGTTCGCGCGCCGGCCCAGCGGGCGGCCCGCTCGGCGGCGCGCACGGACATTCCCTCGCGGACGATCCGCCGCGCCAAGGCACGCCGCTCGTCGTCCCCGGGAACAGCCAGCACCGCGCGGGCGTGGCCTTCGGTGAGGGCGCCGCGCTCGACCAGGTCGAGGACGTCGTCGGAGAGGCTCGAGGAGCCGCAGCCGGTTCGACACGGACGGCTTCGAGCGGCCAACCCGTTCGGAGAGATCGCCGAGCGTGAGCGCAAACTCGTCCTGGAGGAGCGCGTAGGCGCGCGCCTCCTCGATCGGCGTCAGATCCTCGCGCGCGACGTTCTCGACGAGGGCGAGGATGAGCGACTCGCGATCGTCCGTCTCCCGGATGAGCGCGGGCACGGTCGCGAGCCCCGCAGCCCGGGCGGCCCGCCAGCGGCGCTCGCCGGCGATCAGCTCGTAGCGTCCGTCCTCGAGCGGGCGGACAACGACCGGCTGGATGAGCCCCTGGGCCCGCACCGACTCGGCGAGCGCGCCGAGCGACTCCGCGTCCACCCTGCGGCGGGGCTGACGCGGATTGGCTGAGATCTGCCCGACGGGGAGATTGGCCAGCTCACTCGCCGACGGCACTCCGCCCATGAGCACCTCGAGCCCACGGCCAAGGCCGCGGCGGCGGGGGTCAGGCGCCGTGGCCGACATGGGCGAGCTCCCGGTCGTTCGTTTGGGCGCGGGTGCGGTCGACGAGCTCGCCGGCCACCTGGTAGTAGGCGTCGGCGCCGGCCGAGCGCGGGTCGTACGCAGTGATGGGCAGCCCGTGGCTCGGCGCCTCGGCGAGGCGCACGCTCCTCGGAATGACCGCATCGAAGACGAGATCGCCGAAGTGGCGGCGAACCTCGTCCGCGACCTCCGCCGAGAGGCGCGTGCGACCGTCGCACATGGTCAGGAGAAGCCCGGCCAGCGAGAGCCGTGGGTTGAGCCGCGCGCGGATCCGCTCGACCGAGTCGAGGAGCTGCGTCAGCCCCTCGAGCGCGTAGTACTCGCACTGCACCGGTACGACCACGCGATCGGCGGCGGCCAGGGCGTTCACGGTCAGCGGGCCGAGCGACGGCGGGCAATCGAGGAAGACGAACGAGTACTCCTCGCGCGCAGGCGCCAGCGACTCGGCCAGGTACGTGTCGCCGTGGTCGTGGCGCGAGAGCTCGACCGCGGTGCCCGCGAGGTCGCGCTTCGAGGGGACGAGGTCGAGGTTCGCAAACTGTGTTCGCCGCACCAGCCCGGCCAGCTCGGCGCCGTCCAAAAGGTCGGCCGTGGAGACGCCGTTCGCCCGCTCGCCGAGCCCCGACGTGGCATTCGCCTGCGGGTCGAGATCGACGACCAGCGTCCGCTCGCCGGCCTCGGCGAGACAGGCCGCGAGGTTGACCGCGGTGGTTGTTTTCCCGACCCCGCCCTTCTGGTTTGCGAGCGCGAAAATCCGTCCGGCCATGCGGTGAAGGCTACTCAGGCGAGAGGACGTTTCTTCGCCGCTCCGGAGCGCCGCGGGAAGCGCTCCGGCGTCGCCCCGGTCTTCTCCACAACGAGCAGCCGGCGGCGGTCGGAGCCGGGCACGGGCACGATCTCGACGAGGCGCCCGGCGACCTCGGCGGCCGCAGTCGCGACCTGATTCTCGTCCGCGTCGCCGGCGTAGAGCACGAGGTGGCCGCCCGGCCGGACGAGCGGCAGGCACCACTCGACGGCGACCGGCGGCGAAGCGAGCGCGCGGGCCAGCGCGACGGCGAACGCATCGCGGCCCTCACCGGCGGCGTACTCCTCGGCGCGGGCGCAGACGACCTCCACGTTGGGGAAGTCCTCCGTCTGCGCACGGAGGAAGTCGCACTTGCGCGACGTCGCCTCGAGGAGGGTGAACGAAAGGTCGGGCCGGGCGGCCGCGAGCGGGAGTCCGGGCGAGCCGCCGCCCGAGCCGACGTCCACCACCGGGCCCTCGGTGACGAGGTCGAGCGCCGCGAGCGCGTCGTCCAGATGGACGCGGCGCGCCTCCGCGGGGTCGTCGATGCTCGTCAGGCCTGGCGTTGCGATGAGCGCGGCGAGCCAACGCTCGACGCGCGAGTCATTCACTCCGCAGGCGCGACGACGATGCGGCGGTTCGGCTCGGCGCCTTCGCTCTCGGTCGTCACGCCGCCTCGCTCCTGGAGGTACAGGTGGACGAGCTTTCGCTCGACAGCGGACATGGGCTCGAGCGGCACCGACCGGCCGTCTGCGAGCGCCTCCTGGGCCGCCTGCTCGGCCGCGCGTTCAAGCGTCTGGCGTCGGCGGGCGCGGTAGCCGGCCGCGTCGACGGTCGCGGTCAGGTGCGGACCGTCCTCCGTGCGGAGAACCGCGTTCGCGAGGTGTTGGATGGCGTCGATCGTCTGGCCGCGCTTGCCGATGAGGAGCGCGACGTCGCTCCCGGAGATCCGTGCGGTCAGGTCGGTCCCCGACTCGCTGATCGAAACCGTCGCGGGAACGCCGAGCGCGTCGCAGACCAGTTCCACGAGCTGGCGGAGCTCCGCCGCGGGTGTTCCGGGCTTCTCCTCGGCGGGCGGCTTCGGGGCCTTCGGCGCCTTGCCCGAGAGCTCCGCGATCACGCGCGCGGGCGTGAAACCGACGCCAAGGAGTCCGCGCTCGCCTTCGGAGACGACCTGGAAGCGCACCTGGCTCTTCTCGATCCCGGGATTGCGGCGCTCGAGCTCGCGCAGCGCCGCCCACTTGGCCTCGCCGACCGTCTCGCCGGTTCCTTCGACCTGGTTCGGGCCGAGCGGAAGTTCCTCGGTCGTCATCGCCGGGTCTGCGGTCCGCGCTTCTTGCGCCGGCGCACGCGCTGCTGGCCGGACCCGCCCGAGGACGGCGCGGCCGCCTTGGCCGCCGCGGGCGGTGGCACGGGCGCTTCCTTCGGCGGAGTCTTGGAGCTTCCGCTTGGGCTGGACGACCGGCTTGGGCAGCATCCGCCGGGTGACGAGGCCCTGGCCGACCGTCCACAGGTTTGTGGTCACCCAGTAGAGGAGGAGGCCGGTCGGGAAGTTGACGATGAACGGCACGAAGGCGAACGGCAGGACGATGAAGATGATCCGCTGCGTCTTGTCGGTCACGGGCGTGAGGAGCGCCGCGACGAGCTGGCTCAGCACGTAGACGACGAGCAGGAGCCAGCCCGACCAGTGCGCGTTCACGGGGTCGGTGATGTTCGGGACGATCCCGAGGAAGCTGAGCGCCGACGCGGGCTCGCCGTAGAGCGGGAAGATCTCTTTCTCGAACCCGCGCAGGACGTAGAAGAGCGAGATGAAGATCGGGATCTGGAGGAGCAGCGGCAGGCACGAGGCGGCCGGGTTGACCTTGTTCTCCTTGTAGAAGCGCATGACTTCCTCTTGCTGGCGCTTCTTGTCCGTCTTGTACTTCGCCTGGAGCGCCTTCAGCTCCGGCGCGAGCACCTGGAGGCGCTGCATCGAGTGGATCTGCCGGACGGTGAGCGGCACCATCACCATCCGCACCATCAGCGTGAGGACGATGATCGACACCGCCCAGCTGAGACCGGCGGACGTGTGCAGCCACTCGAGGATGTCGGTGAGGATGTTCTCGAGCGGCTGGAGGAGCGACGCGAAGGCGATCACGCGGCCGTCTCCTTCCGGCGCCGGCGGAAGAGCCTCTGGTCGTGGGCGTAGTCAACGCCGCCGTGGCTCCACGGGTTGCAGCGCAGGAGGCGCCAGCCGGCGAGGACGGTTCCGCGCACGAAGCCGAACTCGCGCAGTGCATCAGTCGCGTAGTGCGAGCAGGTCGGGTGGTACTTGCAGCGCGGGCGCAGGAACGGGCTCACGACCCGCTGGTACGCAGTCACGAGGAAGGTCGCGATCCGGGTCACGCAGTCGCCCCGCGCTCGGACGTCTCGGCGAGACCGAGCGCCTCACGAACGGACTCGGCGAGCCAGGCGGCCCCGTTCGCCTCGGCCGCCTCGGCCAGGCCCTCGCGAGCCGAGAGGACGTAGTCGTACTCGGACGGAAGCCCAGGAGCGAGCTCGTCGAAGATCGACCGCAGCCGCCGCTTCAGCCGGTTGCGCTGGACCGCGTTCCCGACCTTGCGCGGGACGGCGAGCCCGAGCCGCGGACCCTCCTCCGAGTCCTCGCGCGGGAAGACGTAGGCCACGAGGTAGCGCGTCGTGAACGAGCGGCCCTTGCGGTACACCGCGTCGAAGTCCCGCGAGCGGGACAGGCGATTGCGTCGCTTCACCGCCGGTCCCCGGTCTACGCCGACAGGCGCTTGCGACCCCGAGCCCGGCGCCGCTTGAGGATGGCGCGACCTCCGCGGGTCTTCATGCGCGCACGGAATCCGTGCTTGCGCTTGCGTCGGCGCACGTTCGGCTGGAAGGTTCGCTTCACGTCTCTCCTGAGGCCCCCGCTCGGGGGAATGAGTGGCTTCGGTCGGGACCGCCGTAGCAGTCCGACGGGCAAGTATAGAGAAGGTCGGCCCCGCTCCGGGGAGACCGGGAGCGCCGGCCGAAACGGACACATTTGCGAAATCCACGGCCTGTGGAAATCCACAGGTAAAAGTGCGCATGATGCGGGCGATCCTTAAGACTGTCCACACTGTGGAGACGGTTGTGGATAACTCGATATTCCCTGCAAACACGCGGTATTGGGGGTTTACGTTTTCCCCAGGTGGTGCGTTTGTAGGTGGGGCGACCCGTTGCTAGACTCGCGCCTCGCCGAGCGGGACGGAAGGAGTTGGCAGGCCGGGTGGAGCAGCCTTTAGAGCTGAGTGCGGAGACCCTGTGGACCGAGGTCGCTCGGCGCCTGCAGGGGTCGCTGAACGACCACACATACCGCACCTGGTTCGGGGATGCCGAGGGTGAGGCACTCGACGACGACGTCTTCGTCTTGACCGTCCCGAACGACTTCACGCGCGAGTGGATCGAGAACCACTTCAGTGGGCTCGTCGAGGCCGCCGTGCGCGACACGCTTGGCGCCGAGCGGCGCGTTCAGGTGTCCCTCGCCGCCACCGCGGCGCCGGAGCGCCAGCCCACCCCGTGGCCCGAGGAGGAGCGCGGGCCCGAGCGGCGCGAGCGCACCGGCCTGAACCCGAAGTACACGTTCGACCGGTTCGTCATCGGCTCGTCGAACCGTTTCGCCCACGCGGCCGCGCTCGCCGTCGCCGAGGCGCCGGCCCAGGCCTACAACCCGCTCTTCATCTACGGCGGAACCGGGCTCGGCAAGACGCACCTCCTCCAGGCGATCGCCGACTACACGGGCGAGCACGGCCAGGGTCTGACCGCGCGCTACGTGACGAGCGAGGCCTTCATGAACGACTTCATCAACTCCCTCCGCGACAAGAGGATCGAGGGGTTCAAGCACCGCTACCGCCACTACGACGTCCTCCTGATCGACGACATCCAGTTCTTCGAGGGCAAGGAGCGGATCCAGGAGGAGTTCTTCCACACCTTCAACTCGCTCTACGAGGCCGGCCGGCAGATCGTCATCTCGTCCGACCGCCCGCCGCGCGACATCGCGACGCTCGAGGCGCGCCTTCGCTCGCGGTTCGAGTGGGGCCTCATCACGGACATCCAGCCGCCCGACCTCGAGACGCGCATCGCGATCCTCCGCAAGAAGGTGCGCGCCGACGGGACGCACGTGCCCGACCAGCAGGTCCTCACGTTCATCGCCGGGCGGATCTCGACCAACATCCGCGAGCTCGAGGGCGCGCTCACCCGCGTCGTCGCCTTCTCCTCGCTCACCGCCAGGCCGATGACGGTCGACCTCGCGCAGGAAGTGCTGAAGGACGTCTTCCCGCAGGGCGAGATGCCCGAGGTCTCCGTCGAGCGGATCCAGGAGGCCGTGATCGAGCGCTTCGGGATCAGCCTGCAGGAGCTGACGGGCGACCGGCGCTCCCAGTCGATCGTCTATCCGCGCCAGGTCGCGATGTACCTCTGCCGCGAGCTGACCGACTCCTCGCTGCCCAAGATCGGGAAGAAGTTCGGCGGCCGAGACCACACCACCGTCATCCACGCGACGTCGAAGATCGCCAAGCTGATCAAGGAAGACCGCTCGGTCTACAACCTCGTTCAGGAGCTCACTGCGCGCATCAAGCAGGCCCGTTGATGAGTCTGTGGACGACCGTCTCGCGATCTGGGGACGAAAAGCTGAATTGGCGCGATCTGGGGGTCCACCGGAGTTGTCCCCAAAAAGCGTCCCCAGCGCAGCGCCACTCCCCGCGCCGCTTCAGTACCGTCTTCCCCGCTATCCACACCCCTTATTACTACGACGAGGTCCTTAAATGAATTCTCTCGAGACAACCACCGAGACCAACCTGAGGATTACCTGTCAAAGCGAGGAGCTTTCCGAGAAGCTCGCAGTGGTCGGCCGCGGCGTCTCGACGCGTCAGAGCGTGCATGTCCTCACTGGAATTCTTCTGCGCGCGACCGAGGGGCGCTTGGAGCTGGCAGCCACGGACATGGAGGCTCTCCGTCCGGCTCGGGATCGACGCGACCGTGGGGTCCGAGGGAAGCGTGGTCGTTCCCGGTCGCCTCTTCGTGGACATTGCGAAGCTCCTCCCGCCCGGCGAAGTGACCCTCGAGCACGTGGCCGGCGAGGGGCTCGTCCGCCTGACCTGTGGCGCCGCTTCCTACAGCCTGCACACGTTCAACGCGGAGGACTTTCCGCGCCTGCCCGACTCGGGCGGCGAGGAGTTCACCGTGGAGCGCACGGCGTTCCTCGACACGATCGCGAAGGTCAGCCGGTCAGCGTCGCGGGACGAGTCGCGCCCGGTGCTCACCGGGATCCTCGTCCGCTTCGACGCGGGGAAGCTCGTCATGGCCGCGACGGACTCCTACCGGCTCTCCGTCAAGGAGACGGCCCTCGAGCAGGGCCCGTCGAAGGAGCTCGAGGCGATCGTGCCGGCGCGGGCGCTCGGCGAGCTGGCCCGGGTGGCGCAGGCCGCCGAGGGGGACACGCTGGCGCTCGGGATCCTGGACAACCAGATCGTCTTCGACGTGGACGGCGTCACGCTGACGGCGCGCCGCATCGACGGGCAGTTCCCGAACTACAAGCAGCTCGTGCCGGAGGCGTTCGAGGCCGAGGTGTCGATCCCGCGCGACGAGCTCCTGGATGTCGTCCGGCGCACGTCGCTCATGGCGCAGCGCAAGTCGCCGCTTCGCCTGCGCTTCGCCGAGGGCGAGCTGACGGTGAGCGCGCAGACGCAGGACGTCGGCGAGGCGCACGAGTCGCTTCCGGTCGGCTACACCGGCGATGCCCTGGAGATCGGCTTCAACGCCGAGTTCCTGCGGGACGGGCTCGAGTCGGTCGCCGACGAGCGTGTCCGGATCAAGCTGATCAGTCCGCTTCGGCCGGGGCTCATCCAGGGGGAGGGGGACGACTTCCTCTACCTGATCATGCCCATCCGGCTCGCGGCCTAGCGCCGCCGCGGGGCGCGTGATCGTCCGGCACCTGACGCTCGCGGACTTCCGCTCGTACGCGTCGCTCGACCTCGACCTGCCGCCGGGGCTCGTCCTCGTGACCGGGCCGAACGGGGCCGGCAAGACGAACCTGCTCGAGGCGCTCCACGTGGGGAGCCAAGGGTTCTCGCCTCGGGCCCGGACCGATGCGCAGCTGGTCCGCTTCGGCGCGACGGCGGGGCGGGTGACCCTGACCGGCTCCGAGGGCGGATCCCCGGTCGAGACGGAGGTGACGCTGGAACCCGGCCAACCGAAGCGCGCGAAGTTCAACGGCGCCGCGCTCGCGACGGTCGAATCGCTTCGCCACCGGCTGACGGCGCTCGTCTTCGTCCCCGATCGCCTCGCGGTCGTGAAGGGAAGCCCGATCGTGCGCCGCCACTACGTCGACCGGATGCTCGGGCGGCTGCTGCCCGCCCACGCCGATCTGCCCGGGGCGTACTCCCAGGCGCTCGCGCAGCGAAACGAGGCGCTTCGCCGGGTCCGGGCGAACGCTGCAGGCCGTGACGCGATCTCCCCGTGGACGGAGCGCGTCGCGACGCTCGGCGCCTCACTCGACGCGGTGCGCGCCACGCTGGTCGCCGATCTCTCGCCGGCCTTCGCCCGCCGAGCGGAGGTGCTCGGCCTGCCCGGAGCGACGCTCGTCTACGAACCCGAGCCGGCGACCGCGGAGGCGCTCGAGGAGCGGCTCGACCGCGACATCCAGCGCGGCTCGACCTCGCTCGGCCCGCATCTGCGCGACATCGGGATCGAGGCGGCGGGACGCGAGCTGCGGACATTCGGCTCGCAAGGGGAGCAGCGCGCGACCGTGCTGGCGCTCGTCCTCGCCGAGGCCGACCTGACCGAGGAGCGGCGCGGGTCTCCGCCGCTTCTCCTCCTCGACGACGTGCTGAGCGAGCTCGACGAGACCCGGCGGGCGTCGCTCCTCGCCGCGCTTCCGTCCGGCTCGCAGACGGTCGTCACGGCGACGGACCGCCGAGCCCTTCCGCGCGGCGGGCCCGAGCCGGCGGTGGTGATCGAGGTCACACCCGGCGCGGCGAGGGCGGCATGAGCAAGAGCTGGCACCCGCGGTCCCTCGGCGACGAGATCCGCGACCAGGTGGCGCGCTTCGGGCCCGAGGGGGCGATCGGCCCCATCGTCCAGGCCTGGCCCGCCGCCGTCGGTGACGCGATCGCCGCGAACGCCTGGCCGGCCCGGATCGCCCGCGGCGGAACCCTCCACGTGGCGACGTCGTCGAGCGTCTGGGCCTTCGAGTTGACCGCTCTCGCGGAGACGGTGCTCGAGCGCCTGCACGATGCGCTCGGCGATGCGGCGCCGACCAAGGTGGTCTTCGCAGCAGGCCGGATGCCCGAGCGCGGGCCGCTCCCGGAGGAGCTCGAAAAGCCTCCACCTCCACCGGTTTCCGAGGAGCACCGCCGGGTTGCTTCAGAGCTCACCGCGGGGATCGAAAACGAGGAGCTTCGAGCCGCCGTCGAGCGGGCCGCGGCGGCCAGTTTGGCCCGCTCGGTTACCCCGCCGGACGACCGGTCGCTCTGATACACTTCCCCGGGTACCAAAATAGCCCTTTAGCAGGGCTTTTTTCATGACTGAAACGTCCTACTCCGCAAAAGACATCACCGTTCTCGAAGGCCTCGAGCCGGTCCGGCTGCGCCCGGGCATGTACATCGGCTCGACGGGCGCTCGCGGCCTCCACCACCTGGTCTACGAGGTGGTCGACAACTCGGTCGACGAGGCCCTCGCGGGGCGCAACGAGCGCATCGAGATCACCCTCCATCCGGACAACTCGGTGACCGTCCGCGACTTCGGCTCGGGCATCCCCGTGGACATCGTGGCCGACCAAGGCCGGCCCGCCCTCGAGGTCGTGCTGACGATGCTTCACTCGGGCGCGAAGTTCGGCGGCGACGGCTACAAGGTGTCCGGCGGCCTGCACGGCGTCGGCGTCTCCGTCGTGAACGCGCTCTCCGAGTCGCTGGTCGCCGAGGTGCGCCGCGACGGCAAGCTCTACCGGCAGGAGTTCTCGCGCGGCGCGCCGGTCGGCGACATGGAGATCGTCGGCGAGGCCGCCGCAGACGACACGGGCACGCAAATCACGTTCCTCCCCGACTCGGAGATCTTTGACGAGCTCGAGTTCTCGGCCCAAACGCTCACGCAGCGCTTCCGCGAGACTGCCTTCCTCACCCGCGGCCTGCGCATCGTCTTCACCGACGCGCGCGAGACCGAGGAGACCCAGGAGTTCTACGCGGAGGGCGGCATCAAGGACTTCGTCGCCTACGTGAACGACGCGAAGGACTCCGTCCACAAGCACATCGTCTACCTCGAGAACGCGACCGACGACGGCTCCGTCGAGGTGGCCATGCAGTGGAACACCTCGTACGTCGAGTCGGTCTTCTCGTTCGCGAACAACATCAACACGCACGAGGGCGGCACGCATCTGTCCGGCTTCAAGGCCGCGCTCACCGGCACGCTCAACAAGTACGCCCGCGAGAAGGGCCTCCTGAAGGAGAAGGAGGAGAACCTCGAGGGCGAGGACGTCCGCGAGGGGCTCGCCGCGGTCATCTCGGTGAAGCTGCGCGACCCGCAGTTCGAGGGCCAGACGAAGACGAAGCTCGGCAACCCGTGGGTGCGCGGTCTCGTCGAGCAGACGGTGAACGCGAAGCTCGCCGAGTTCATGGAGGAGAACCCGAACGACGCGCGCCAGATCGTCACGAAGGCGGTCGCGGCCCGAAACGCGCGTCAGGCGGCCCGCAAGGCGCGCGAGCTGACGCGGCGCAAGAGCGCGCTCGACGGCGGCTCACTGCCGGGCAAGCTCGCCGACTGCCAGACGCGCGACCCGGCCGAGGCAGAGATGTACCTGGTCGAGGGCAACTCGGCCGGCGGCTCGGCCATTGATGCACGCGATCGCCAGTTCCAGGCGATCCTCCCGCTGCGCGGCAAGGTGATCAACTCGGAGAAGAACCGGATCGGAAAGGTGCTCTCGAACGCCGAGATCCAGGCGATCATCACGGCGATCGGGACGGGCATCGCGGACGAGTTCGACCTCGAGAAGCTCCGCTACCACCGCGTGATCATCATGACCGACGCCGACGTGGACGGATCCCACATCCGGACGCTCATCCTCACGTTCCTCTACCGCAACATGCAGGAGCTCTTCGACAACGGCCACATCTACATCGCCGTGCCGCCGCTCTACCGCGTGAAGCTCGGAAACCAGGAGCAGTACGTCGAGAAGGAGTCGCAGTTCGAGGAGCTGCTCGTCCGCGAGAAGATCAAGGACCTCGAGGTCGAGTCGCGCTCCGGCGAGAGCGCGAAGATGACCGAGGCCCGCTGGACGCGCTTCACCCGCGACCTTGCGACGTTCGAGGGCTGGTCGGCGAAGCTCTCCTCGGAGCTGCGCGACTACCCGGCCGCGGGCCGCTTCGTGATCGAGCACCGGCTGATCGAGCCTCCCGGCGGCCACCGCCGCCGAAGCGATCGCCGCGCTGCCGGGCCTCTCCGAGAACGGGCACGACCTGGAGTCGGTCCCGGCCCTTCACGACGGCACGTTCCGGATCAAGGTGGTCGAGCGCGCGACGAGCGCCGCGCACCTGGTCGACATCCCCTCGGGCGTCTTCGAGCTGCCGTCGTACATTCGCCTCCGCCGCGCCTACGAGAAGCTCGTGGAGTCGGTCGGCGCCCCACCGTTCACGATTACGGCCGGCAAGAAGACCCGCACCGTCACGACCTTCGAAGAGCTTCGCACTGCGCTCCTCGAGATCGCCAAGGACGGCATCCAGGTGAGCCGCTTCAAGGGGCTCGGCGAGATGAACCCGGGCGAGCTCTGGGAGACGACGATGGATCCCGCCCGCCGCGTCCTCATGCGCGTCGACGTGGAGGACGCCGCCGTGGCCGACCGGATCTTCTCGACCCTCATGGGCGACCAGGTGGAGCCGCGCCGCGAGTTCATCGAGCAAAACGCGCGTGACGTGCGCTTCCTGGATGTTTGATGGCGACCGTTGAACCGCTAGGAGCAGGCCGGATCGAGTCGCGCGAGCTCGAGCAGGAGATGCGCTCGAGCTTCCTCGACTACGCGATGAGCGTGATCGTCGCCCGCGCGCTGCCCGATGCGCGCGACGGCCTGAAGCCCGTGCACCGCCGCGTCCTCTTCGGGATGCACGAGGCGGGCATGCAGCCGAACCGCCCGTACAAGAAGTGCGCGCGCATCGTCGGCGACGTGATGGGCTCCTACCACCCGCACGGCGACCAGTCGATCTACGACACCCTCGTTCGGCTCGCGCAGCCGTTCTCGATGCGCTACCCGCTCGTCGACGGCCAGGGCAACTTCGGGAACATCGACGGCTACCCAGCGGCGGCCATGCGCTACTGCATCGCCGGCGACACGAGGGTCCGCACGCCGCACGGATCTCTCCGGATCGAGGAGCTCGCCGGCGGCCTCGAGCCCGAGTCCGAGCGCGAGCTCGCCCTCGAGGTGCTCGACCGCCTCGGCCGGCCGGTGCGCGCGTCCATGGTCTTCCATTCGGGCGACCACCCGACGCTGCGGATCCGAACGAAGGAGGGCTACGAGCTCGCCGGGACGCACAACCATCCGGTCCTCTGCCTCGTGGACATGGTCGGCGTGCCGCTCCTGCTTTGGAAGCTGCTCGACGAGGTGAAGCCGGGAGACACGGTGCTCCTCTCGCGGACGACGACGCGCGACGAGCCGCTCGACGAAGCGGAGGAGCGCGAGGCGCTCCTGCTCGGCGCCTTCGTCTCAGAGGGCTGGGCGAACGAAAGCCGGGCAGGCTTCAACAACGTCGATTTCGACTTCTTCGAGCAGGTGCTCGCGGCCTACGACGAGCTGGTCGGCGGGACGCGCTACGTCTACGAGCGCACGATCAAGTCCGGCTCACGGATCCGTGAGCTCGACGTGCAGGATCTCTCTCGGCTGCGGACGAGCGTGCTCGCGCCGCTGATCGGTCTTGCGAGCCGCGACAAGCGAGTTCCCGAGCTCGTGTGGCGGCGCGGCCCGGCGTTCAAGCGCGCGTTTCTCCAGTCGCTCTTCACGGGCGACGGCTCGTCATCGCTCCTTCCGCGCTCAACGATTCAGATCTCCTACTCCACGTACAGCGACGGCCTTGCGCGCGACGTGCAGCGGCTGTTGCTCGAGCTCGGCGTCGTCAGCCGGCTCTGCCGCTACGCGAAGGGCGAGATCAAGGTCGTGATCACGAACCGGCGCGACGCGCGGATCTTCGCGCGCAACGTCGGGTTCCTCGGCGCGAAGCAGGAGAAGCTCGAGCGCGACCTCGAGCGGGTGCCGTGGGCTAGCCGGGCGATGAGCTCAGACCACGTTCCGTTCGTCGCGGACTTCATCAGATCCGATTCGGACGATCGGTGGCTGCACCGTCACAACGTCGACCGGATCGAGCGCTGGGAGCGGGGCGGCACGGCGATCATGGAGCGCATCGCGTCGGAGGAGACGCGCGCCGTTGTCGAGCCACTCGTCTCGGGCGACTACTACTACGCCACCGTCGCCAAGGTCGAGGACGCCGGCGTGCAGCCGGTCTACTCGCTGCGCGTCGACAGCGACGACCACTCGTTCCTCACGGACGGCTTCGTCAGTCACAACACCGAGTGCCGCCTCACGCGCCTCGCGACCGAGCTTCTGCGCGACATCGACGCGGATACGGTCGACTACGTCCCGAACTACGACGAGTCGCGCAAGGAGCCGTCAGTCCTTCCGTCGCGCTTCCCGAACCTGCTCGTCAACGGCTCCTCGGGGATCGCCGTCGGGATGGCGACGAACATCCCGCCGCACAACCTGGGAGAGACCGTGGACGCGGTCGTCGCGATGATCGACGAGCCGGCGATCGACGTGGACGGGCTCATGAAGCACATCCAGGGCCCGGACTTCCCGACGAGCGGCTTCATCGTCGGCCGCAGCGGCATCCGCGACGCCTATCGCACGGGCCGCGGCCGGGTCGTCATGCGCGCCCGCGCACACATCGAGGAACTGCGCGGCGGCCGCACGGCGATCGTCGTGAACGAGCTTCCGTACGGCGTGAAGAAGGGCGGCGAGGAAGGCGTCATCGCGAAGATGGCCGCGCTCGTGAACGACAAGGTGCTGCCGGAGATCGCCGACATCCGCGACCTCTCCGACCGCACGGGCATGCGGCTCGAGATCCACCTGAAGCGCGACGCGGTCCCGCAGGTCGTCCAAAACAAGCTCTTCAAGCACACCGCCCTCCAGACCACCTTCGGCTACAACGCGGTCGCGCTCGTCGACGGTGTGCCGCGGACGCTGACGCTCCTCGAGCTCGTCCGCTACTACCTCGACTACCAGCGCGAGGTCGTGACCCGGCGCTCGAAGTTCGAGCTGCGCAAGGCCGAAGAGCGTGCACACATCCTCGAGGGCTACCTGAAGGCGCTCGAAAACCTCGACGCGGTCATCGCCCTCATCCGCGGCTCGGCCGACACCGACGAGGCGCGCACCGGCCTCATGGAGAAGTTCGAGCTGACCGAGATCCAGGCCCAGGCGATTCTCGACCTGCGTCTCGCCCGCCTCACCGGTCTTGCCCGCAAGGAGATCGAGGAGGAGCACGCCGACCTCGTCGAGCGCATCGCCGAGCTGCGCACGATCCTCGGCGACCCGGCGCGCGTCGATGCGCTGATCCGCGAGGAGCTCCTCGAGATCAAGCAGGTCTACGGCAAAAACGACGAGCGCCGCACCGAGATCGTGGCCGCCGAGGAGGAGCTCGAGCTCGAGGATCTGATCGCCGAGGAGGACATGGTCGTCGCGATCAGCCGCTCCGGCTACGTGAAGCGGCTCCCCGTGACGACCTACCGCGAGCAGCGCCGCGGCGGGATCGGCGTCATGGGCATGGATCTCAAGGAGGACGACTACATCGAGCATCTCGTGGTCGCCTCGACGCACGACTTCCTGCTCTTCTTCAGCTCGCTCGGGAAGGTCTACCGCCTGAAGGTGCACGAGCTGCCGCTCGGCTCGCGCCAGTCGAAGGGCCGCGCGCTCGTGAATCTCCTGCCGCTCGCGCAGGGCGAGTCGGTGCGCGCCATGATCGCGACGCGGAAGTTCGAGGAGGCCCAGTACCTCGTGCTCGCGACGCGCAAGGGCGTCGTCAAGAAGACGCGCTTCCTCGACTACAACACTCCGCTCAAGGCGGACGGGATCATCGCCATCCGCCTCCGCGAGGGCGACGAGCTCGTGGATGTCCTCCACTCCGACGGCGAGGACGACATCCTGCTCGTCTCGCGCAAGGGCCAGGCCGCGCGCTTCCACGAGAAGCAGGCGCGCCCGATGGGCCGCGCGACCGAAGGCGTGATCGGGATCCGCCTCCGCGCGGGCGACGAGGTCATCTTCGCCGGCATCGCGCGGAACGAGGAAGACCTCCTCGTCGTGACCGAGAACGGCTTCGGCAAGCGCACGCGCATCGACCAGTACCCGGTGAAGGGCCGCGGCTCGATGGGCGTGAAGACCGTGCAGCTCACCGAGGCGCGCGGCCAGCTCGTCGGCGCGCTTGTCGTCCGCGACGGCTACCAGGTGATGCTCATGTCGAACGGCGGGACGATGATCAAGATCCCGGTCGAGGACGTGAAGCGCCTCGGCCGCTCGACCCAGGGCGTGATCGTCATGCGCCTGCGCGGCGAGGAAGTCGTCTCGACCGTCGCGATGGTCGTCGACCCGGCCGACGAGGAGAACGGCGAGGCGACCGCCGAGGGAGAGCCCGCGACGACGAACGGCGGGCCGCCGGCGGTCGA
This sequence comes from uncultured Thermoleophilia bacterium, assembly GCA_963716435.1. GTDB lineage: Bacteria > Actinomycetota > Thermoleophilia > Gaiellales > Gaiellaceae > CAVRUF01. The sequence continues at coordinate 504,074 of OY970312.1, read as the reverse complement.
GGCCGAGGCCGAGATCGAGATCGACGCCGAGGTCGACGCCGACGAGCCCGAAGCGGAGCCGGAGGACGCACCGGACTCCGACGACGACGAGGCGTAGCTAGGCGCTGCGCAGGCGCTCGGCCGCATCGGCCGGGTCGACCGTCTGGATCCAGATGCCCGCGCCGAGCTCCAGGCCGGCGAGCACCGAGAGGCGCGGGACGAGCTCGATGTGCCAGCGCTCGCCGTCGTGGAGCCACGCGTTCCAGGCGACGTCGCCCTCGAGCGTGCGCAGGCGGCGGACCGAGTCGGCCACGAGCTCGAGCGTGGCCGGAAGAAGCGGCGAGCCGAACGCGCCGGCCTCCGGCTCGATGGGCGCGATGACCAGCTCGTACGGAAGCCGGCCCGCCCAGGCTGCGGCCGCGACCAGGCCGTCGCGCGCCGTCACGACCAGGTCGTCGTGGATCCGCAGCTCGCCCGTCTCCGCGGTCACGGCCGGGGGCGGTTCGCGCAGCCACGCGAGTTGCGAGTGCGAATGCGGCCGGCTCGCCCCGGCGGCGGCGCCCTCGTTCACGAACGCGTGCACGTACGGGAAGCCCTCCGCGGCCGCCGCCTCGGCGCGGAGCGACCAGGCCTCCGCGACCCGGGCCGTCTCGTCCGGGCCGAGCTCGGCGAACGTCGTGACGTGCCGCGGCGCGTGGATCACCACCTCCTGCCGCTCGAGTGCGGGATAGAGATTCGGCACGACGCGCAGCTTCCAGCCGGGTGAATCCGGCGGGCCGTCCTCGCGGCCCAGGGCGAGCGACTCCGGCGGCGTCTCCGACTCGTGCCCCTCGCAGAACGGACAGCCGGCGTCCGGGCCCGGGCGCGAACCCCTCCGGGGCGCGACCACGACGACGCGACCCGACAAGGGGTCGACGCGGAAATCGGGGAGCGGAGGTTCCGTCAGCTCGAGTCGGCCGGCGGAGTCGGACGCCCGCCCTCGAGAAACGGGCGGAAGAGGTCGAGCGGCAGCGGCAGGAACGTGGTGGTCGAGCGCTCCGAGCTGATCTCGAGCATCGTCTGGAGGAAGCGCAGCTGGAGCGTGATCGGGTTCGCGCTCATCACGTCGGCCGCCTCGCGGAGCTTCTCGGACGCCTGGAACTCGCCCTCGGCCGCGATCACCTTGGCGCGCCGCTCGCGCTCGGCCTCGGCCTGGCGGGCCATGGCGCGTTGCATCCCGCTCGGGATCTCGACGTCCTTCACCTCGACGATCGAGACCTTGATGCCCCAGGGCGAGGTCGCCTCGTCGATGATCTGCTGGAGGATCGCGTTGATCTTGTCGCGCTCGGACAGGAGCTCGTCGAGCATGTGCTGGCCGAGCACGCTGCGCAGCGTGGTCTGCGCGATCTGGGAGGTCGCGACCATGTAGTTTTCGACCTGCACGATCGCGCGCTCGGGGTCGATGATCCGGAAGTACGCGACGGCGTTCACGCGCACCGGCACGTTGTCCTTCGTGATCACTTCCTGCGGCGGGACGTTCAGGGTCACCGTCCGCAGGTCGACCTTGACCATCTTGTCCACGATCGGGATGAGCAGGAAGAGGCCCGGGCCCTTCGGCGGCGACTTGAGGCGACCGAGCCGGAAGATGACGCCTCGCTCGTACTCGCGTGCGACCTTGACCGCCGCGGTGAGCAGCAGGATGAGAACGACGAGGACTGCTGCAGCGGCGATCAGCGCAGGCATGCCGTCATCCTATGCGCCAGCGGTGGCCGCGGCGACGGGCGCCTCGACGCGCGTGACGACGAGCGTCAGCCCCTCGTCGATCGATTCCACCTTCACCGTCGCCCCGACCTCGATCGCGCCGTCCTCGGTTCGGGCCTTCCAGAGCTCGCCGTGGATGAAGACGTAGCCGTCGGGATCGAGGGCCTGACGCACGACGCCGGTGTCGCCGGCGAGCTCCTCGTAGCCGGTCTGCGGCTTCGTTCGCCGCACCTGAATCACCTTTGCGAGCGCGATCCCGATGAGGAGCGCAAGCGTCAGCCCGATCCCGAGAGCGACCCAGATGGACACCTGGTAGGCGTCTCCCGCGGGGTCGAAGAGGAGCAGCGCACCGATCACGAAGCTCACCGTCCCGGCGAGCGCAAGCGCGCCGTGGCTGACGACGAACGCCTCCGCGACGAAGAAGCCGAAGCCGAGCAGGATGAGCAACACCCCGGCCGCGCTGACCGGCAGGACCTGGAGGCCGAAGAGGCCCATGATCAGCGAGATCGCGCCGACGGTTCCCGGGAAGATGAGGCCCGGGTTCATGACCTCGATCGTGATCCCGAGCAGGCCGATCGACATGAGGAGGACGATCAGGTTCGGGTCGACGAGCGTGTCGAGGAGCCGCGTCCAGAAGCTCATCTCGACCGTGTCGATCTGCGCGTCGGCGGTGTGGAGGACGATCTCCTTCGGCTCGGTCGTCGTGCCGTCGATCTCGTTCAGGAGCGTCGGGAGGTCGGGCGAGACGTAGTCGACGATTCCGAGCTCGAGCGCCTCGCGGGCGCCGACGTTCGAGGCCTTGCGCACGGCGTCCTCGGCCCAGTCGCCGTTTCGGCCGTGGCTTTCTGCCAGCTCGCGGATGTAGGCTGCCGCGTCGTTGATCACCTTGCGCCGGAGATCCGACGGGATGTCGCCGCCCGACGAGGAGATCGGCGTCGAGGAGCCGATGTTCGTCCCGGGCGCCATCGCGGCCACGTCGGCGGCCATCGCCAGGAAAACGCCCGCCGAAGCGGCCCGAGATCCGGGGGGTGAGACGTAGAGGATCACGGGCACTTCCGAGGCGAGCTCGCTCTTGATGATGTCGCGCATGGCGGTGTCGAGCCCGCCCGGTGTGTCCACAAGCAGAACGACCGCGTCGTAGTTCTGCTCATTGGCGCGGTCGATCTCGCCGATCAAGTAGTCAGCCGTGACCGGATTCACGTCATTGTCGAACTCGACCGCGAGAACTCGCGGCTGGTCGCTTCCGCTCTGCGGCGCCGCCGAGTGCGCGAGCGCGAGAGCCAGGCCGATAGCAGCCAGGACGAGGAAAAAGGGACGCAGGAAAGCCATTTCCGACGCGTAAGGATTGTATCTGCGTGACCTCGAACCGCTTGCGACCCGGGCGAGCTTCTGCTTCGTTCGAGGTTGGCCCGCGAACCGACTCGGCCCTTTCATGACTCAGCCGCGCCTGCTCTTCCTCACGTTCTGCGCGGCGCTCGCCTGCGCGGGTCCGGCCTCGGCGGCGGTCGAAATGAAGGCGCGCGACGTGCCGCTTCCGCCGGCTGCGAGCGCCCGCGGCGCCTCGGCGGTGCGCGTCCTGCCGGTCCGCACGGCTCCGCTTCGCTTCAACCTCGTCGGCCTGCACTGGCGCGGCTCGGGGACGGTCTCGTTTCGCACCGCGACTGCAACGGGTCGCTGGAGCGCGTGGCATCTCGCCGCCCCGGATGAGGACGATCGCCCCGACACCGGAACGGCGGAGCGGAAGCGCCTCGCCGGCTGGCGGCTCGGGAGCCCCTACTGGACCGACAGCGCGCGGCGCATCCAGTACCGCGTGGCCGGATCGGTGACGCGGCTCCGCGCCTTTTTCCTCTGGAGCCCCGTTGTCGCCGCGCCCTTCTCCCGCACCGCTGCCGTGGCCGCGAAGCCGGCCATCGTGACGCGGGCCGGGTGGAAGGCGAACGAGAAGATCGTCCGAGCCGCCCCCTCGTACGCGAGCAAGCTCTCCTTCGCGGTCGTCCATCACACCGCCGGTGGCCAGCCGGCCACCCCGGCGAAATCGGCTGCCGTCGTGCGCGCGATCCAGATCTACCACGTGAAGTCGAACGGCTGGAACGACATCGGCTACAACTTTCTCGTCGATCCCTTCGGCCAGATCTTCGAGGGCCGCGGCGGTGGGATGACGAAGAACGTGATCGGCGCGCACGCTGAGGGGTTCAACACCGGGAGCGTCGGGATCTCCGTGCTCGGCTCCTACGGCTCCACGGCTCCGTCGACGGCCGCCACCGATGCACTCGTGCGCCTGATCGCCTGGCGGCTCGACCTCGCCCACGTCGACCCGACCTCGAGTCTCAGCTGGACGTCGCAGGGCGGCGGGAAGTACCCGGCCGGAACCGCGGTGCTCGTCAAGGCGGTCAGCGGTCACGGTGACGTCGGCGCGACCGCCTGCCCGGGCGCGAAGCTCAAGGGCGCGCTCGGCTCGATCGCCGCGGCGGCGCTCGTGCTCGGCGGCCCGAAGCTCTTCTCCCCCGGCGCGCAGGGCTCGGTCGGCGGTCCGATTCGCTTCACCGGACGCCTGTCCGCGTCCCTCGCCTGGACCGTGCGTGTGCGCGACGCCGCAGGTGTGGAAGTCGCGAGCGGCACCGGAGCGGGGAAGCTCGTCGACTGGACCTGGGACTCGAGCGGCGCCGACCCCGGCGTCTACACCTACGTGATGGAGGCCGAGGGCGGCGTGCGCCCGGCGACGGGCCGCGTGCCCGGCGAGGCTCCGCTGTCGCTCGCCCCGCTCGTCCCGACGCCCGGAGTGCTGACCCCGAACGGCGACGCGATCGGCGACATCGTCCGCATCAAGTTCACCGTGTCGAAGACGGCGACGCTCGCCCTGCGGGTCGAGACCGAAGCCGGCGCGCCGGTGGGAACGATTGCGTCGGCGCGGCCGCTCGCCCACGGCACGACGACCGTCTCGTGGCGCGGCAGTTTCTCCGGGACGCCGGTCGCCGACGGCCGCTATCAGGTCGTCGCGGTCGTCACGGCGGGCGCCGAGCAGGCGACGCGGAAGGCGCCGCTCACGATCGACCGCACACTCGGCGGGCTGACGGTCGCGCCGGGCCTCTTCTCCCCGAACGGCGACGGCCGTCGCGAGACGGTGCAGATCGGTTTCACGCTCACGCAGACGGCGGGCGTGCGGCTCCGCGTCCTCCAGGGGACGAAGACGGTCGCGACGCTGCTCACCGGCTCGGCCGCTGCCGGGCTCCACACGGTCACCTGGAACGGGGCCAAGACGACCGACGGCAAGCTGCGGGTCATTGCCGACGCGACCACGCTGCTCGGCACGCGCACGCTCGAGCGAGCCGTCGTACGCGACACGCGCAAGCCGCGCGCGACGATCCTCGAGGCCCGCAAGCGCGCCGGCGGAGGCGTCGTCCTGAAGATCCGGCTCGACGAGCCCGCGCTGCTCGTCCTGCGGCTCGACCAGGAGACGGTCAAGCGCCAGGCCGGGATCGGCGTGCAGACATTCCGTCGCACGCTCGACTCGACGAAGGTCAGCGTCTACGCCCAGGACGCCGCGGCGAACGGCCGCACGACACGCGCGCGCATCGGCTAGCGCTCGAAGCGCACCTCGCCGCTCTCGACCGTTCGGCGCCCGCCGCGGATCTCGACCTCGAGTCGCCCGCTGCGGTCGATGCCGATGCCGAGCCCCCGCTCCTCGTCCACGAAGACGACGCGGTTGCGGAGGAAGTCCCGCCGGTGGAGCTCCTCGTACAGCGCCTCGATTCCCCCGGCGCTCCAGCGCGCGTAGGCGTCCTCGATCTGCGCGAGCAGGGCGGCGAGAAGTGGTGCGCGCCGGCGGGTCGCCCCGTCCACGGTGCGAAGCGACGCGGCCGGCACCTTGGCGGCGGCCGGCAGCTGGTCGGCGCGCTGGTTCACGTTCAGCCCGATCCCGAGGACGACCGCGCCGTCGCGCCGCTCGGCGAGGACCCCGGCCACCTTGTGACCCTCGACCAACACGTCGTTCGGCCACTTGATCTGGCTCGACCGGTCGGCGAGCGCGTCCTCCACGGCGAGCGCGGTCGCCACCCCGCCGACCAGAGATAGCTCGGCGGAGCGCCGCGCGGCGGCCGGGCGCAGAAGGACGGAGCAGAGGATCGCCGTCCCCGAGGGGGCCTCCCACGCGCGGCCCAGCCGTCCGCGGCCGGCGAGCTGGCGGTCGCACACGGCGACCGCGCCCTCGGGTAGCGACGTGTCGAGGAGCGTTTGGGTCGAGGCGCACTCGGCCTCGTAGAGATAGGGCGTCCCGAACGTGCCGTGGAGGAGCGGCGCGACGGCCTCCGCGGCGAGCGAATCCGCGGCCGGTTCTCCTCCGCTCATGAGCACTAGACTAACTCCGCCGTGCAACCGTCGATGCCGCCGTTCCGTCTGTCTGAGGAAAGGGTTCCCGTGCCCATCCTCCAGGCCTACACCAAGTTGAGCGATCTCGCCCTCGTCGCCAAGGCGCGCGCCGGCGACCGTCCCGCGCTGCACGTCCTGGTCGAGCGGCACACGCCGCGGGTCAACCGGCTCACCGCGCAGCTCATCACGGATCTCGAGGATCGCCGCGACGCCACGCAGGAGTCGCTCGTCAAGCTCTGCACGAAGCTCCGCCAGTTCCGCGGCGACGCGCAGTTCGCCACCTGGCTCCACCGGCTGGTCGTCAATACCTGCCGGGATTTCCAGGACCGCGCCCGCGTGCGCCAGACCGATCCGCTCCCCGCAGTCGAAGAGGCGACCGGAGAGGAATCCGATCCCTCCCGCGCGCCGATCCTCGGCGACCTGCGCCGCGAGCTCGCGACCGGCCTTTCGCGGCTCTCGACCGCCCAGCGCGACGTCGTCGTCTTGCGCGACGTGCTCGGCTTTTCGTACGAGGACATCGGCCGCGCCGCGAAGATGCCGGTCGGAACGGCGAAGTGCTACGTGCACCGCGGCCGGGAGCGCCTGCGCGCCTCGGTCGAGGAGCAGCGCCTCGAGGCCGCTACTTCGGTTCGCCCGGCGGGCAGCGCATCGTGACGGGCCCGCTCGGCCGGGCGGAGATCGAGGCGATCATCCCCCACCGCGATCCGTTCCTCCTGCTCGACGAGGTGACGGAGATCATTCCCGGCAAGCGCGTCGTCGCCCGCAAGCTCGTGCGCGAGGACGAGTGGTACCTCGCAGGCCATTTCCCCGGCCGGCCGATCATGCCCGGCGTCCTCATGGTCGAGGCGATGGCCCAGGCCGGCGCCGTGGCCGTCCTCTCCGAGCCGTCGAATGCCGGGAAGCTCGCCCTCTTTGCCGGGATCAACGACGTCCGCTTCAAGCGTCTCGTCACCCCCGGGGACGAGCTCGAGCTGATCTGCGAGCTCGACCGGCTGCGCGGCCCGATCGGACGCGGCGCGGCGACCGCGACGGTGGACGGCGAGCTGGCCGTGAAGGGGACGCTCCTCTTCGCGCTCACGGATCCCGACGCATGATCTCGAAGGTCGATCCGAACATCCGCCGCGTCGGGATCACCGGTCTCGGCGTGTACGTGCCCGACCGGGTGCTCACGAACGCGGACCTCGAGCGGATGGTCGACACGAACGACGAGTGGATCACGACGCGCACCGGCATCAAGGAGCGGCGGATCGCACGCGACGACCAGGCGGCCAGCGATCTCGCCATCCCGGCTGCGCGCCAGGCGCTCGAGCGCGCCGGGGTGGATCCGGCCGAGCTCGACGTCGTGATCGTCGCGACGTCCACGCCGGACATGCTCTTTCCCACGACCGCGGTGATCGTCGCCGAGGCGCTCGGGGCGAACAAGGCGGCGGCCTACGACACGCTTGCCGCCTGCAGCGGGTTCCTCTACTCGACCTCGCAGGCGTACGGCCTCATCGCGGGCGGCATCGCCGAAAAGGCGCTGGTCATCGGCTCGGAGACGCTCTCGAAGATCGTGGACTGGACGGACCGCGGCACGTGCATCCTCTTCGGGGACGGCGCGGGCGCGGCCGTGATCGAGCCGGTCGCAAGCGGCGGCTTCCACGGGTTCGAGCTGGGCGTGGACGGAAGCCACGGCGCCGACCTCTGCCTCCCGGGCGGCGGCTCGCGCAACCCCGCTTCCGCGGAAACGATGGCCGAAGGGCTCCAGTGGGTGCACATGAACGGGCGCGAGGTCTTCCGGGAGGCGACGCGGCTCATGGTCGCGTCGGCCGAGCAGCTGCTCGCCGAGGTGGGCGCGACCGTGGACGACATCGACCTCTACGTGCCGCACCAGGCGAACCAGCGGATCGTCGATCACGCGGTCAAGCACCTCGGGCTTCCGCCGGAGAAGGCCTTCTCGAACATCGCGCGGTTCGGCAACACGTCGGCCGCTTCGATCCCGCTCGGTCTTGCCGACGCGCTCGACCAGGGCCGGCTCCAGCCGGGGATGAACGTGCTCATGAGCGCGGTCGGCGGCGGGCTCACGTGGGGCTCGGCCTACATGACCTGGACCGGGCCGAACGAATGACGATCGCGTTCTGCTTCCCCGGCCAGGGCTCGCAGGCGGTCGGCATGGGCCAGGAGTTTGCCGAGGCGTTTCCTGAGTCTCGCGCCGTCTACGACGAAGGATCGGAGGCGGTCGGGTTCGACCTGGCCGCGCTCTGCTTCGAGGGCCCGCTCGAGGAGCTGACGAAGACGGAGCTGCAGCAGCCAGCGCTCGTCGCGACCGAGCTCGCCTGTCTGCGCGCGGTCGGAACGCTCGGCGTGCGCGCGGACGTGGTCGTCGGCCACTCGGTCGGCGAATACTCGGCGCTCGCGGCCTGCGGTGCGCTGGCCGACCGGGACGCGATCGCGCTCGTTCGAACGCGCGGCGAGGCGACGGCCGAGGCGGCCCGAGCGCGCCCCGGAGCGATGGCGGCCGTGATCGGGCTCGTAGACGAGGTGGTGGAGGAGCTCTGCGCCGGCATCGAGGGCGTGTGGCCGGCGAACTACAACTGTCCCGGCCAGCTGGTCGTGTCCGGCGAGACCGACGCGGTCGATGCGCTCATCGCCGCGGCGGAGGAGGCTGGCGCGCGCAAGGTCGTCAAGCTTCCGATCACGGGAGCGTTCCATTCGCCGCTCGTGGGGAGCGCGGTGGACACGCTGCGCCCGGCGGTCGAGGCGGCCGCCTGGCAGGAGCCGGCGACGCCGTTCATGTCCACGGTGACCGCGCGGATCGAGCCGGCCGAGCGTCTCGGCGGAATCCTCTTGGAGCAGCTCACGGCGCCGGTCAAGTTCACACAGGCGGTCAAGGCGCTCGTCGGCGACGGGGTGGACACGTTCGTCGAGATCGGGCCGGGCCGGGTGCTCGCCGGGCTCGTCAAGCGCTGCGATCCCGACGTGCGGACGCTCTCCGTCGGCGATGCGAAGGGCCTGGCCCAGCTCGAGGAGGTCGTGTCCGCTGTCTGAGTTCGGCTCCCTCGAAGGGAAGGTCGCACTCGTCACCGGCGGCTCCCGCGGGATCGGCGCGGCCGTGTGCCGCGAGCTGGCCGGCGGGGGCGCCAGGGTCGCGGTCAACTATCGCTCGAGCGCCGCCGAGGCCGAGGCGATCGCCTCCGAGATCGGCGGGATCGCGCTCGCGGGGGACGTTGCCGACGCCGACCAGGCGGTCGCGCTCGTCGAGCAGGCCGAGGCGCAGCTCGGCGACCTCGACATCCTCGTGAACAACGCCGGGATCACCCGCGACGGGCTGATCGCGCGCATGAGCGACGAGGACTGGCGCGACGTGCAGGCGACCAACCTCGACGGGACGTTCCACACGTGCCGCGCGGTTGCGCGCGGGATGCTCAAGCGCCGCTCGGGCTCGATCGTGAACATGACGAGCTACGTCGGCGTTCACGGGAATCCGGGCCAGACGAACTACGCGGCCTCGAAGGGCGCGATCATCGCGTTGACGAAGGCGCTCGCGAAGGAGCTCGGAACGCGCGGCGTGCGGGTGAACGCGGTCGCGCCCGGCTACATCGCGACCGAGCTGACCGGCGTGCTCTCGGATGAGATCACCGACTTCCTTCGTTCCAACACTCCGCTGGGCCGGCTCGGAACGCCCGAGGACGTGGCCACGGCGGTACGGTTCCTTTGCTCGGACGAGGCGTCGTTCGTGACCGGGGAGATCTTCCTCGTCGACGGCGGATTGGGGATGTGATGGGCGGCACGGAGTACTTGACGAGAAGGGTCGTGGTCACCGGGCTCGGCGCGGTAACGCCGCTCGGTCTCGATCCTGAGACGTTCTGGAAGAACCTGACGGCCGGGAAGAGCGGCGCCGGGCCGATCACGCTGTTCGACGCATCCGCCTTTCCGGTGCAGTTCGCCTGCGAGCTGAAGGGCTTCGATCCGACCGCGTGGATCGACAAGCGCAAGGCGCGGAAGATCGACCGGTTCGCGCAGATGATCGTCGCCGCCGCGCGGCAGGCCGAGACCGACTCCGGCATCGACGTGGCCGGCGAGACCGAGCGCACGGGAGTGTCGGTTGCGACCGGCATCGGCGGGCTGGGGAGCTTCCAGGATTGCGCGTACACGCTGAAGGATCGCGGCGCCGACCGCGTCAATCCGCAGTCGATCCCCGCGATCATCCCGAACATGGGCGCCGCCTGGGTCTCGATGGAGCTCGGGACGCGCGGCCCGCTCACTTCGCAGTGCACCGCCTGCGCCGCGTCGAACATGGCGATCGGCGAGGCCACAGATGCAATTCGCCTGGGTCGGGCCGACGTCATGCTGGCCGGCGGCACCGAGGCCGGAATCACGCAGGTCGGCATCGCGGGCTTCGGCGCCATGCGCGCGCTCTCCCGCAGAAACGACGCGCCGGAGAAGGCGAGCCGCCCGTTCGATCTCGGCCGCGACGGGTTCGTCATGGGCGAGGCGGGCGCGATCGTGGTGCTCGAGGAGCTCGAACACGCGAAGGCGCGCGGGGCGAAGGTCTACGCGGAGATCGCCGGCTATGGGCTGTCCTCGGACGCGCAGCACGTGACCGAGCCCGATCCGACGGGGCTCCATCCGGCGCGCGCGATCCACATGGCGCTCGCGGACGCCGGCGTGTCGCCGAACGACATCGACTACATCAACGCGCACGGCACCTCGACACCGCTCGGCGACGCGTCGGAGACCCGCGTGATCAAGATCGCATTCGGCGAGGAGAAGGCCCGCAAGACGCCGATCTCCTCGACGAAGGGCGCCACCGGGCACTGTCTCGGCGCGTCGGGCGCGATCGAGGCCCTCGCCTGCATCCTCGCGGTGCGCGACGACCTCGTCCCGCCGACGATCAACCAGGAGACGCCCGATCCGGAGTGCGACCTCGACTACATCCCGAACGAGTCGCGCAGCGTCCCGGTCGAGTACGCGCTCTCGAACAACTTCGGCTTCGGCGGCCACAACGCGTGCCTCGTGATCAAGAAGTTCCACGAATGACCGCCCGCTGGGCGAGCTTCGACTGCTACGGAACCCTGGTCGACTGGAACGGCGGGATCTCGGGGACCCTCGCGCGCCTCTGGCCCGACGCCGACACGGCCGAGCTGCTCGAGCGCTACCACGAGATCGAGCCGCGGGTCGAGTTGGACGGGAGCCTCTCCTACCGCGAGGTGCTGACCCAGTCGCTGCGACTCCTCGCCGACACCGAGGGGCTCGAGCTGGCCGACTCCGACGAGGCCGCGCTCGCGAAGTCGCTTCCCTCCTGGCCCGCCTTCCCCGAGGTTCCGGGCGAGCTCGAGGAGCTGCGAGCCCGCGGCTGGAAGCTCGCCATCCTCTCGAACTCCGATCCGGATCTTCTTGCGGCGTCGATCCGCAACATCGGCGTGCCGGTCGATCTGACCATCACGGCCGACATCGCGGGCTCCTACAAGCCGGCGCACGGACACTGGGAGCGGCTGTTCGAGCGCGACGACGTCGACCGTTCCCGCCATGTGCACGTCGCGGCGAGCGCCTTCCACGACCTGCCCCCGGCGGCCGAGCTCGGCGTGCCGTCGGTGTGGATCAACCGGCTCGGCGAGGAGAGCGACGCGCCCCGCGCGGCCGAGCTCACCGACCTCGCGGAGCTCGCGGACACGCTCGACTCGATCGTCGCTAGGTAACCTCGACGCGATGTCGCGGCTCCGGGCCAAGTGTCCGAATTGCCGGACCCTCACCGCCGTCGCGGTCGGGCCCGAGTACGAGTGCCATTCGTGCGGCGCGACGTTCGCCGCGGGCCTCGTGCGGGTGCCGCGCGCGTGGGGCGAAGGCGGTGACCCGATCGTGGAAGGCGCCTCGCTCGCGCTGCCGTATCCCGAGGTCGCGGTCGTGGACGAGGACACGCTGCAGGAGCAGACGCTCGCGATCGCCGCGGGCCTGCCGGAGCGTCCGCTGATCCTCGGCGGCTGCTGCTGCTCCCACGTCGGCGCTGTGGAGGGGCTCTCCGCGCGGCACGGGCGTGTGGCGGTCGTCTGGTTCGACGCGCACGGCGACCTGAATACGCCCGAGTCCTCCCCGAGCGGAAACCTCTGGGGCATGCCGCTGCGGATGCTGATCGACTCCGAGACCGTGCGTCCCGGCGACGTCGCCCTGGTCGGCGCCCGCTCGCTCGATCCGCCGGAAGAGGCGTTCATCGCCGCTGCCGGCATCCGCCAGGGCTTCGACGAGATCGATGCCGCGCTCGAGGGCGCCGACGCGGTGTACGTTGCGCTCGACGTCGACGTGCTCGATCCGGACAGCGAAGTCGTCATGTTCATGCCGGAGCCGGGCGGTCCGACCGCCGCCGAAGTGTGCGCCGCGCTCGAGCAAATCGCCGCCTCGCCGACCCGTCTCGCGGGCTTCGGCGTGAGCGCCGCCACCGGTGCGCCGGGCAACGCCGAAGCTCTCATGCCGTTCGCGCGCGCCGTCGGCCTCTAGACGCACCTAGGATAAGGAGCCCCATGGCTGAGCCTTACGAGGTCTCGATCGACGACCGGCGCGAAAAGCCGCCGGAAACCGACGGGAAACCGCATCCAAATACGTGTCCGCGCTGCGGGTCGCACTACCGCGACGACGAGCTCGACGCGAACCTTCGCGTCTGCGTCCAGTGCGGCTACCACTTTCCCGTCACGGCGCGCGACCGGATCGCCCAGCTCACCGACGGCGGCACCTTCGTCGAGTCGGACACCGAGCTTCACTCGGCCGACCCGCTCGGCTTCTTCGACCTGCGCGCGTACACCGAGCGGATCGCGCAGGCGGAGATGCAGACGGGCCTCGGCGACGCGATTGTCGCCGGCGCGGCCTCGATTGAGCGGCGCCCCTGCGAGCTCGCGGTCATGGACTTCTCCTTCATGGGCGGCTCGATGGGCAGCGTCGTCGGCGAGAAGATCGCCCGCGCGTGCGAGCGCGCCGCGGATCGCCACGTGCCGCTCATCACGGTCACCTCGTCGGGCGGCGCACGAATGCAGGAGGGGATCCTCTCGCTCATGCAGCTGCCCAAGACGGTTGCCGCGGTGGACGCACTGCGCGAGGCGCGCTCGCCGTTCGTGGTCGTCATGACGCACCCGACGACGGCCGGAGTGCTCGCGAGCTTTGCGAGCCTCGGTGATGTGATCGTCAGCGAGCCCGGCGCGCTGATCGTGTTCGCGGGCCCTCGCGTCGTGCAGCAGACGACCCGCGAAAAGCTTCCGGACGATTTCGGCCTGGCCGAGTCGAATCAGCGCTTCGGCCATCTCGACGCGATCGTCCGCCGGCCCGACCTGCGCCCGTTCCTCGGCCGGCTCCTCTCCCTCTTTGCCGGAGGCCGGGATGGCAACTGAGCACAACGAGCACGACGCCGAGCAGCTCCGCCTGCGCGAGCGGCTCGCGAAGCTCAAGAACCTGCCGCTCATCGGCGGCGTCGGCGTGTCCGGCGATCTCGCAAAGCTCGAACGGCAGATCGAACGGATCTCGGCCGAGCCGACCACCGACGAGGTCTGGCACTCGGTCGAGTTCGCCCGCCACCAGGACCGGCCGTACACGCTCGACTACATCGAGCGGATCCTGGACGACTTCATCGAGCTGCACGGCGACCGCTCCGAGGCCGACGACGCGGCGATCGTCGCCGGGCTGGGGACGTTCCGCGGCCGCTCCGTCGCGTTGATCGGCCACCAGAAGGGCCGCGACCTGCGCGAGCGCCAACTTAGAAACTTCGGGATGCCGTACCCGTCGGGCTACCGCAAGGCGATGCGGATCATGGATCTCGCCGACCGCCACGGGATGCCGGTCATCACGCTCATCGACACGCCGGGCGCCTTCCCGGGGCTCGCCGCGGAGCAGCACGGCCAGGGCGGCTGGATCGCCCGCTGCCAGCTCGCGATGATCGGGCTCAACGTTCCCTCGGTCGCCTGCGTGATCGGCGAGGGCGGCTCGGGCGGCGCGGTCGCGATCGCGGTCGCCGACCGGGTGCTCATGCAGGAGAACTCGATCTACTCGGTCATCTCGCCTGAAGGCTGCGCCGCGATCCTCTGGCGCGATGCCAGTGCTGCGAAGAAGGCCGCGGCCGCGTTCAAGCCGGATGCGCGCCACTGTCTCGACCTCGGCGTCATCGACGGGATCGTTTCGGAGCCCGAGGGCGGGGCGCATGCCGACCACGACCAGGCCGCGGACCTGCTCGCGGACGGGCTCGAGGACGCTCTGGCGGAGGTAGAGGGCTCAGATCCTCGAAAACGGCGCCTCGCACGGCGCAAGCGGTTCCTCTCCATGGGCGTCTTCGTCGCCTAGCCGGAGAACGTTTACCCACACCTTCCACAGGGTTTTCCGCAGCCTCGAGAAGTGCAGATTTCCGTGCAATAGAGGGGTTTCGCACAGAGTTCTCCACGAGGTGGGAAAACGTTCCGGGGCCGACGAAAAAACGTCGGCCCCGGCTACCAACCCCCCAGATCGGCACTCAAGACGTACCCCTGCTTTCGGGTCCGAAACACTGCAGCCGGATGCCCAAACTCGACGAATACGAACGCAAGCGCGACCGCGGAAAGACGCCGGAGCCGTTCGGCCGAAAGTCCGCGAAGGGCAAGCGCCCGATCTTCGTCGTCCAGCGCCACCAGGCCCGCGCGCTCCACTACGACTTCCGGCTGGAGCGCGACGGCGCGCTCGCGAGCTGGGCGGTGCCGAAGGGAGTTCCGCTCGAGACCGGGCAGCGCCACCTGGCCGTGCACGTCGAGGATCACCCGCTCGAATACGCGACCTTCGCCGGGGAGATCCCCAAGGGTCAGTACGGCGGCGGCACGGTCGAGATCTGGGATTCGGGTCACTACGAGCTGGTCGAGGAGAAGCCCGACGGCGGCCTGACGGTGCTCCTCGACGGCGAGCGGCTCCAGGGGATGTGGACGCTCGTCCCCGCCAAGCTGGGCGGCGACCCGAAGAACTGGCTCCTGATCCGCAAGGCCGGGGACCCGCCCGTGCCCAAGAAGTACGCCGCGATGCTCGCGACGCTGGCCGAGGAGATCCCGAAGGAGAAGGGCTGGCTCTACGAGGTCAAGTGGGACGGGTACCGGACGCTCGCGTACCTGCGCGGCGGCGAGGCGAAGCTCCTTTCCCGGCGCGACAACGACCTCACCGAGCGGTTCGCGACGGTGGCGCGCGCGCTCCCGGCCGCGATCCGCACGCCCGACGCGGTGCTCGACGGCGAGGTCTGCGCGATCGACGAAAACGGCCGCGCGAGCTTCTCCGCCATGCAGCAGGGCGGCACGCAGCTCCTCTACTACGTGTTCGACGTGCTCGAGCTGGACGGCGAGCCGCTCATCCGGCTGCCGCTGACCGAGCGCCACGAGCGGCTCAAGGCGGTTCTCGATCCAAAGAATCCGGTCGTGCGCCTCTCGGAGACGTTCGAGGACGGGCCCGCACTCCTCCGGGCGGTGAAGGAGCAGAAGCTCGAAGGCGTCATGGCGAAGAAGGCGCGCTCGACCTACGAGCCGGGCCGCCGCAGCCGCAACTGGCTGAAGGTGAAGACGACCGAGCGTCAGGAGTTCCTCATCGCCGGCTACACGAAGGGCCGCGGCCGGCGCTCGTCGAGCCTCGGCGCGCTCGTGCTGGCGGTGCAGCAGGGCGACGGGTTGCGCTGGGTCGGCAATTGCGGCACGGGTTTCGGCGAGGACGAGCTCGCGCGGCTGCTCGGCAAGCTGCGGCCGCTCGTGCGCAAGACGTCCCCGTTCGACCCGGTTCCGAAGATGCCGCGTGTGCGTGCCGACGAGATCGTCTGGGTAACGCCGAAGCTCGTATGCGAGGCCGAGTTCGCCGAATGGACGCACGACGGGCATCTGCGCGCGCCGCGCTACGTCGGCCTGCGCGACGACAAGGCACCGGCCGCCGTGCACCGTGAGCATCCCGTGGCGACCGAGCGCCGCAAGGGCAAGCGGGTCCTCAAGCTCTCCAACCTGGACAAGGTCTTCTGGCCGGCCGAGGGGATCACGAAGGGCGACCTCATCGCGTACTACGAGGCGATCGCCCCGGCGCTCCTCCCGCACCTGAAGAACCGGCCGTTCACGATGAAGCGCTTCCCCGACGGGATCGAGGGCAAGCACTTCTTCCAAAAGGATGCGCCGTCGCACATGCCCGAGTGGATCCCGACGCGCACGTACCGCTCGGTCTCGCGGGCGACCCGGGAGAAGCGGACGATCTCCTACCCGCTCGTGAACGACGAGCTCTCGCTTCTCTGGATGGCGAACATGGGCTGCATTGACCTGAACACGTGGTACTCGCGCGTCGACAAGCCGGACCGGCCCGACTTCTGCCTCTTCGACCTCGACCCGTCCGACGGCGTGCCGTTTCGCGACACGGTGAAGGTTGCGCTCCTCATCAAGCAGCTCCTCGACGGGCTCGGACTCGTCGGCTATCCGAAGACGAGCGGCTCGGACGGCATCCACGTCTGCGTGCCGGTCACGCGTCGGCACACGTACGCGGACACACGGAACTTCGCCGAGGTAGTCGCCGGTGCGCTCGTGCGCACGCACCCGAAGCTCGTGACGACGCAGTGGTCGCGGGCCAAGCGCCACGGTGTGCTGATCGACGCGAACCAGAACGGGGAGGGCAAGACGATCGCGTCCGTCTACTCGGTGCGGCCGCATCCTGGAGCGCCGGTCTCGACGCCGCTTCGCTGGGAGGAAGTGACCGAGGATCTCGACCCGCGCGACTTCACGTTCGCGACCGCGCTCGACCGCGTGGAGCGGCACGGCGACCTGTTCTCGCCTGTGCTCGCCGGCGGCCAGTCGCTGGCCAAGGCACTCCAGGCGCTCGAATGACCGCGCCAGACCGCCAGACTTAGTTGCAGTCTGTTGCTAGTGGCGGGAACGGGTGAGATCCCGCATGAGCACAGGTGTGCCGAGCCCCACGACTTAGTTGCAGTCTGCAACTTGGGATGGATCGGCGCAGTGTTGGTGCGCTTCCGTGGGAGTTTTGTGCGAGTTAGACGGCGACGCCGAGCGCCATGCCGTGCTCGCGGGCGAGCACTCGCTCGAGCGCTCCGACACAGCGGCCGTCGAACATGTGCTTCGCGGACTCCTCGCGGAGGAGCGTGACGGCCCGCTCGTGCGTCCAGGCGTCGCGGTAGACCCTGGTGGAGATGAGCGCGTCGTACACGTCGCAGACGGCGAGGATGCGCGTCTCGAGGTCGAGCTCGGTCTCGGACAGGCCGCGGGGGTAGCCGCTGCCGTCGAGGCGCTCGTGGTGATCGAGCACGAGGCGGCGAACGGACGGGGAGAAGTCGCCCAGCTCGCCGAGCAGGTGGTGGCCCCACTCGGGATGCCGGCGGATGACCGCGAACTCGTCCTCCGTGAGCGGGCCCGGCTTCTTCAGGATCCCGTCCGGGACGGCGAGCTTGCCGATGTCGTGCAGAAGCCCTCCGGTCGCGAGACTGCGCAGGCGGCTCGGCGGCAGGCCGAGCTCTTCGCCGACCTGGACGGCCAGGAGGGCGACGCGGCGCGTGTGCTCTTCGGTGTAGATGTCCTTGCCCGCGAGGCGCAGCGTCAGTGCGCGGACGCGCGAGCCGAGGAACGTCTCCTCGGACGCGACGAGACTGGCTGCGGACGGCCCGCCGGAGAGCGCGTGCGACTGGGTTGCGCGGTGCAGGTCGAGCGCGACGGGGACGCCGACGAGCACGAGTCCCACCAGCTCGAAGCCGTGGCCGAACCACCAGCCGAGCTCGTAGTACTCGTACATGAGCGCGCCCATGAGCGAGGCCGCGAGGAAACCGAGGCCGATGACCACGAGCGCGTCGCCGATCCGCTGCGTGAGCAGGAACGCGTCGAGCGTGCGAAGCGCGAGGTAGCCGTACGCCGTGAGGCCCGCGAGCAGGAGGACGAACGCCGCGTTGCTCTGCGCCTCGGGCAGGGCCGGAAGCGCGTTCGGGCTCAGGAGCGCGTAGAGGCCAAAGCCTGCGATGGCGGTGAGGATCGCGCCCTGCAGGACGAGCAGCCAGCCGATGCGCCGCTGGCCGCGGAACGGGGGAAGCGCGGAGAGCAGGAGCACCGCTGCGCCGACCGGCAACGTGATCGCGCCCGAGAGGGCGGCGGGGCCGTAGGCGTCGATGAGGATCCCCGGCGACGAGAGGCCGTGGATCAGAAGCAGTCCGGCCATGGCCGAAAAGGCTGTGCCGACGAGGATGGTGCGGGCGTCGCGGCGGCGGACGCCGACGAGCGTCAACGCGAGCGACGCGACGGTCGCGAGAAGCGCGCTGACCGTGACCGACCAGAAGTGGAAACCGCTCGTGAGGTGCATGTGCTCACGACCCCAAAGAGCGAGCATCGCCATGGGCAGCGCGATGAGGGCCGTACATGCCGCGAGCATCGTGATGAGCCGCGTCCGCAGGAGCGTCTGCATGGACGCACATATCGGCTGCTTTGGCAAAGAAGTTGAGGGTTTCCTTTGTCCCGAGTTGACATTTGTTGACCCCGATGGGAAAGTCACGCGCCTCGGCGTGAACTCGGCGCTGGAACGTGGGGTAGGCCGTCACGCGGCGGAGCGTCCACACACGGATGGCGGACGCTCCGCCGTCTATTGGTCGCCGAGGCGCCGCGGATGGCCCAGCATCCCGAGCTCGGCGATGTCCCGGCGGAAGAAGAGCGACACCGTCCAGTCGACGACGACGCGCAGTTTCCGGGTCACGAGCGGGAGTTGGTACAGGTGGTACGAGCGCGTCACGAACCAGGCTAGGAAGCCGCGCAACGGGATGCCGAAGACGTCGGCGATTCCCTTGTAGCGGCCGAGCGTGGCGACCTGGCCGAGCATCCGGTAGCGGTACGGCTTCGGCGTTCCCTTGAGGTTCTTTGAGAGTCGACGGGCCTGGCGGAGCGCGTGCTGGCAGGTCGGCGGGTCGGGGCGGTCGGGGGTCGCCTGGTTGAGTACGCGGGCGCAATCGCCGAGCGCCCAGATGTCCTCGTGGCCCTCCACGCGGAGCGTCGGGTCGACCCGGATCCGTCCGATCTCGTCGAGCGGCAGGCCGAGGTTCCCGGCCCACGGACTTGCGCGGACGCCGGCAGTCCAGACAAGTGTGTGCGTGTCGAGGCGATCGCCGTCCGAGAGGACGACCGCGTCGGCCTCGACCGCGTCGAGCGTGGTCGAGACACGAATGTCGACGCCCCGCTTCGTGAGCTCGCGGCTCGCGTACTCGCCCAGACGGCTCGGAATCTCGGACAGGATTGCGGGCGCGGCGTCCACGAGTATCCAGCGGTGCTCGGCGCCGCGCAGCTCGGGGTAGTAGCGCATGGTTCCGCGCACGAGATCGGACAACTCGGCGAGCGCTTCGACCCCCGCGTAGCCCGCTCCGACGAAGACGAACGTGAGGTGGCGGCGGACCTGCTCGGGATCCGGCTCGGCCGCTGCCGCCTCGAGCTCGCGGAGCACGTGGTTGCGAAGCGCGATCGCGTCGGCGAGATCCTTGAACCCGAGGCCGTGCTCGGCGAGGCCGGGGATGGGCAGGGTCCGCGCAACCGCGCCGGCGGCGACGACGAGACGCTCGTAGCCGACGTGCTGCTCGCCGGACTCGGTCGTGACGGTCAGTGTCCGCGCTTCGGAGTCGAGCGTGGTCGCCTCGCCGAGCAGGAGCTCGGCGTGCGGGCACATCGCCCGCAGGGGGACGACCACGTGGCGCGGCTCGAGCGTTCCAGCCGCGGCCTCGGGGAGGAGCGGCGTGTAGAGCATGAAGTTCTCGCGGCTGACGATCGTCGCGCCGCGCTTGCCGAGCAGGCGCGCGACGTAGCTGCCGGCGAACCCGCCGCCGACGACGAGCGTTCCTCCACGTGCGGTGCGCGCTGCGCTCACGGCCCCATTGTCTCCGCTGGCCGGGTCTCTGCGCCGTGGACCCACCCAGGGTGGGGAGTTAAGGAGTCGCGCTGCGCTTCGAGCGTAGCGGGGAACTGCGCGCGCGATCGTGCCGATTTCGTGCCGGTTTCTCCCCACGCCCGGGAGGCGGTAGCGTGGCGGCCGTGGGCGTTCAGATCGCGGTGATCGGAAGCGGTGCGCAGGCCGAGGCGGCGGCGGAGGAGGTCGGCCGGCTGCTCGCGGAGCGCGGGTGCACGGTCGTCACCGGTGGGCTCGGCGAGGTGATGGCGGCGGCGTGCCGGGGCGCGAAGGCGGCCGGTGGGCAGACCGTCGGGATCGTGCCGGGCGAGTCGCGCGACGCCGCGAACGAGTGGGTCGACGTCGCCGTCGCGACCGGCACGGGCCACGCGCGGAATCTGGCCGTCGTCGCGTCGGCGGATGCCGCGATCGCCGTCGGCGGGAGCTGGGGCACGCTCGCCGAGATCGCCTACGCCCGCGTCCTCGGACGGCCCGTCGTGATTCTCGAGCCGGGCTGGACGCTCGACGGCGACGGGATCGAACGCGCGCCGTCGCCGGCGGAGGCGGTCGAGCTCGCAGTTGCCTTGGCCTCCCGAGCAATGCCAGACTGACCTCCGTGACCGAGGATCTCGAAGCCCGTCGCACCCTGGCGCTCGAACGGTGCGACGCGCAGGTTCGCTGGTACACGCGGAACGGCATCTGGGCGGGCGTGCTCTACCGCGTCTTCCAGACCGCGGCCGTCCTGCTCGCCGCGCTCACGCCTGTCCTGATCCTCTGGACCGACCTTTCGCCCGTGCTGCAGGCGCTGCCGGCGGCGCTCGCGTCCGTTTCGGCGGCGCTCGTGGGGATCTACGGCTGGCAAGACAACAAGGCGCGCTTTGCCTTCACGGCCGAGGCGCTGAAGAGCGAGCGTGTGAGGTACGAGACGCGAACCGGCGCCTACCGCGGCGATTCCTCGCGGGCGCTTTCGCGGTTCGTCGCGCGGATCGAGTCGCTCGCGATGGCCGAGACGGCGGAATGGCGCAGCTCCTTCGTCGAGTCCGGTCACGCGGCCGACGAACCGGCTCCCGAGCTAGAGCCCGAGCCCGAGGTCTAGCCGCCGAGCTCCTCGAGGCGCCGGGCCAGGAACCGGCGCTCGCCTTCGCTCGGCGCCAGCTCGATCGCCCGGCGGTAGGACTCGATCGCGGGATCGGCGAGCTCCAGCCGGCGGAGCAGGTCCGCGCGGGCGGAGTGGTAGAGGTAGTAGCCGGCGAGCGCTTCGCCGAGCGGCTCCATCAGCTCCAGCCCGCGCTCGGGCCCCTCGGCCATCGCCACGGCGACGGCGCGGTTCAGCTCCACGACCGGCGACGGCGTGAGCTCGGCCAGCCGTCCGTAGAGCAGGGCGATTTCGCCCCAGTCGGTCGGCCGGTCGGCGTGGAGCGAAGCGATCGCCGCCTGCAGCTGGTACGGGCCGGGGCGCCCGAGGAGGATCGCCCGGTCGAGGACGCGCCGGCCTTCGACGATCCGGTCGGCGTTCCAGCGGGAGCGGTCCTGGCTCGCCAGGAGGACGACATCGCCGTTCGCGTCGAGGCGAGTCGCGCGCCGGGCGTCGTGCAGGAGCATCAGGGAGACGAGCCCGAGCGACTCGGCGTCGTCCGGCATGAGCACGGCCAGCAGCTTGCCGAGCCGGATCGCCTCGTCGAGCAGCTCGTCGCGCGGCGGCGGGCCGTAGCCCTGGTTGAATGCGAGGTAGAGCACCGTGTGCACCGGGCGCAGCCGCTCCAGCAGCTGGTGTGCCGGGGGAACGCGGATCGGGATCGCGGCCGCGCGCACCTTGCTTTTCGCGCGGCTGAGTCGCTGCGCCATCGTCGACTCGGGCACGAGGAACGAGCGGGCGATCTCCTCGGTCGTGAGGCCGCCGACGAGCCGCAAGGTCAGCGCGACCTGCGACTCCAGGGACAACGCCGGATGGCAGCAGGCGAAGATCAGCGAGAGGCGCTCGTCGGGGAGGGTCTCGTCCATGTCGGGTTCCGCCGGGGAGGCCTCGAGCCGGGCGAGGAGCTCCGCCTTGCGGGCGAGCGTCTGGTCGCGGCGGATCAGATCGATCGCCCGGTTTCGCGCCGTGGCGACGATCCACGCGCCGGGATTGGCCGGCGTTCCGTCACGCGCCCAGCGCTCGACCGCGGTGGCGAAGGCGTCCTGAACCGCCTCCTCGGCGAGATCGAGGTCGCCGAGGATCCGGGCGAGGATCGCGACCGAGCGGCCGAACTCCTCGCGGAAGACGGAGGCGACCGGGTCTACGCGGCCGCCTCCCCGAGACCGACGCTGCGAAGCACCGGGGCCTAGGCCCCCTCGAAGGTCTGGATCTCGCGCACCTCGACCGGACCGTACGGCGCCGACGGGATCTTGGCCGCCCACTCGAGCGCGGCGTCCTTCGAGGGCACGTCGATGATGTAGAAGCCGCCGAGCTGCTCCTTCGTCTCCGCGAACGGGCCGTCGGTGACGAGCGGCTCGCCGTTCGGCACCATCACCGTCGACGCGGTCGGGGTCGGGTGGAGCGCCTCGCCGGCAACGTGGACGCCGGCCTGCCGCAGCGACTCGCTGTAGGCGAACCATTCACCCATGTAGGCGTTCTGCTCCTCCTCGGACATGCCCGCCATCGCTTCGTTGCGCATGTCCTCGTTGCCGTAGATCAAAAGGATGTACTGCACTGTTCCGCTCCTTTGGCTTGGGGTACGACTCTATGACGAACGGCCGTCCCGAAAATCGACAGCTATCTGTCGATGGCGTACCAGACCTGGTCGAACCCGCGCCAGTGCGTGGAGCCGCGCAGGGTCAGGCCGAGTCGCTCCATCACCGCTCGGGAGCGCACGTTGCCGGGGGACGTGATCGAGATCAGCTCGTGGTCGTCGAGGAGCCGCTTTCGCCACAGCTCCATCGAGGCGCGGCCGCCCTCGGTGGCGAGGCCCTTGCCCCAGTAGCAGCGGTCGAGCGTCCAGCCGACCTCGACCGGGTCCTTCGTCACGGGCCAGTCGCGGTGGCGCAGGAGCCCGATCCGCCCGATCAGGAGTCCGCTGGCCGGATCCTCGGCGGCCCAGTGGCTGAAGCCGTCCTCGTCCCACCGGGTGCGGAAGCGCTCGATCTGCTCGCGTGTGCGATCGAGGTCGCACGGCGGCATGAACTCGAGGAACTCCGGCTGCGCGTAGATCGCGGCGAGCGGCTCTGCATCGTCATCGCGCCACGGCCGCAGCAGCAGGCGCTCGGTGCGAAGCTCGGGCGGAATCACGCAGACAGCATGCGCTCCAGAAGGGACAGCGCCCCCGCCTTGTCGAGCGGCTCGTTCAGGTTCCCGCACTTGGGCGACTGGACGCAGGACGGGCAGCCGCGCTCGCACGGGCAGCCCGAGAGCATCCGCGCGGTGTCCTCGACCCAGCCCTCGAACGCGTCGTAGCCGCGCCGGGTGAGGCCGACGCCGCCGGCGTGGCCGTCGTACACGAAGATCGTCGGGCGTCCGGTCTGGAAATGGACGTTGGTCGAGAGCCCGCCGATGTCCCAGCGGTCGCACATCGCCCAGAGCGGCAGGAGCGCGATCATCGCGTGCTCGGCCGCGTGGAGCGTGCCGAGGAGCTGCGGCATCTCCTCGTAGGAGGCCAGCTGCTCGGGCTCGGGGAGGTACCAGACCGCCTCGGTCTCGAAGGTCGTCTCCGGCAGGTCGAGCGGCACGACGTCGAGCGACGACCCGTCGGAGATCGCCTTCTTTTGGAACCCGACCACCTGCTCGGTCACCGACACGCGGCCGAAAGAGAGATCGAGCCCGAGTCGCCGTCCGCTCTCGAGCACCTCGTCGATCACGGTCTGCGTCTCCTTCTTCGCCTGGGTGTAGTAGTCGGCCTCGAAGCGCTCGACGATCGCCGCACGCGCCTCGAGGTCGAGCTGGAGGACGCGGTACGACTGGCCCAGGTGGAGGTAGATCGCTCCCTCGTGGACGGTCGAGTACGCGCGCTCGCGCTCGGCCGAGCCGAGGACGTCTCCGCTCTCGGCATCGACGATCAGGAACGACTCGCCGGTCGTGTCGCGCAGCCCGACCTTGGCCGCCGGGAAGTCGCGGCCCGCCCAGATGTAGCCGGCCTTCGTCTTCTTCAGGTCGGGGAGGAGCGGCGCGCGCCAGAGCGCCTCGGGGCCGAGCGTGGCCTCGTCGCGCACGTCGATCGGCGCCTCGAACGCGGCCGCGCGGACGTGGCCGTCGAGGATCCGCGGGTTCGCGTGGTCGAGGATTGCCGCCTCGACGCGCCGGTTCATGAGCAGCTCGGGCTCGCGCATGAAGAACTGGTCGAGCGCGTCCTCGGAGGCGACCAAGACCGCGAGCCCGTGCCGCTCGCGACCGGCGCGGCCCCACTGCTGGCGCAGGCTCGCGACCGTTCCCGGGAAGCCGACCGAGAGCGCGCAGTCGAGCGTCCCGACGTCGATCCCGAGCTCGAGCGCGTCGGTGGCCGTGACGCCGAGCAGCTCGCCTCCCACTAGGCGCCGCTCGATCTCCCGCCGCTGCTCCGGTGTGTAGCCGGCGCGGTACGGGGAGAGCCGCGCCGCCGTGGCCGCGTCGAGCCGTTCGCAGGCGAAGCGGTGGATGAGCTCCGCGGCCTTGCGGCTCTTCGCGAAGCAGATCGTCCGCTGGCCGGCCGAGACGAGCTGCGCCAGGATCCGCGCCGCGTCTCCGAGCGGGCTCGCGCGCAGGCCCAGCTCCTCGTCCAGGATCGGCGGATTCCAGAACGCAACCGTGCGCTCCGCGTGCGCGGCCGCGTCCTTCGAGACCACGCGCACGTCGAGCCCTGTGAGCGCCGCGGCCTGCTCGCCCGGGTTCGCGATCGTCGCGGAGGCGAGGAGGAACTGCGGCTCGGCGCCGTAGATCGCCGCCGCCCGGCGCAGGCGCCGCAGGACGTTCCCGACGTGCGAGCCGAAGACGCCGCGGTACACATGCGCCTCGTCCACGACGACGTAGCGGAGGTTCGAGAGCACGTCGCCCCACCGGTCGTGATGCGGCAGCACGCCGATGTGGAGCATGTCCGGGTTCGTGAGCACGAGGTTCGACCACTTGCGGATCTGCCAGCGCTGCTCCGACGGCGTGTCTCCGTCGTAGATCGCGGCGCGCACCTTGGGGACGCCGAGCGCTGCGAGCGCGCGCGCCTGGTCTTGCGCGAGCGCCTTGGTCGGATAGAGGTAGAGCGCCCGGTTCTTCGGCTGCGCGGCGAGCGAGTTCAGCACGGGGAGGTTGAACGCGAGCGTCTTTCCGCTCGCCGTTCCCGTCGAGACGATCACGTGCTCGCCGCGCTCGGCCGCCTCGAACGCCTCGGCCTGGTGGGCGTACAGCGAGGTCAGCCCGCGCCGCTCGAGCGCCTCGCTCAGTTTCCGGTGCAGGCCGTCCGGAATCGGGACGACGCGTGCGTCCCGGGGCGCTTCCTCGGTGTGGAAGACGATCTCCTCGGACCTGAGAAGGTCGTTCCAGGCGGCGGTCTCGACGGCCACCGTCCCATTCAAGCCGACCGGGAGGAGGGCCCGTGGTCGTGAGAACCTGGAAGGGCCGCACGCGCGCAGTCGACGCCGAGGCCTACACGGCGTACATCGCGGAGACCGGCGTGAAGGAGCTCGCCGGAACTCCGGGGAATCTGGGCGTCCAGATGTGGCTGCGATTGGACGGCGCCGAGGCCGAGTTCGTCGTCACGTCGCAGTGGGAGTCGCGCGAGGCGATCGTCGCGTTCGCCGGTGAGGACATCGAGGTCGCGCACTACTACCCCGAGGACGATCGCTTCCTGCTCTTCAAGGATCCGAACGTTCTGCACTACGACGTGGTCGCGAGCGGCTAGTCGTCGTCCTCCCAGTCGCGCGGCTTCACGTACGGCCAGTCGTGGTCCATCGCCCGGCGGTACGAGGCGATGCCCGACCACAGGTGGATGAGGAGCGTCGCGACCGCGCCGACCACCGCGATCACCACGCCGCCCTCGGGGTGGCCGAGGAGCGCGATGACCGCGCCGAACGGGACGAGGAGGATCAGGCCGAACCGGCTCATCGGGCGATTGTCCCATCCGCTAGGCTCGAATCACCGGGGTGCCCAAACGGTGGGCTGAGATCACACCCGTAGAACCTGATCCGGCTCGTACCGGCGAAGGGAGAGCAGTGAGCGTTCCAAGGTGTCTCACGATCGCCACGTCCGACTCGGGCGGCGGCGCGGGGATCCAGGCCGACCTGAAGGCGTTCGCGCGTCTCGGCTGCCACGGGATGAGCGCGGTCGTCGCGCTGACCGCGCAGAACACGACCGAGGTGCGGTCGATCCACGAGGTGCCGCCGGAGTTCATCCGCGCCCAGCTCGCCACGATCTGGGACGACATCGGCGTCGACGCGGCGAAGACGGGGATGCTCTTCAGCACCGAGATCGTCGAGACGGTCGCCGCGTTCCTCGAGACGCACCCGGTTCGCCTCGTCGTCGATCCCGTCATGGTCGCGGCCTCCGGTGCGCGACTCCTGCGTGACGAGGCGGTCGCCGTCTTGGCCGCCCGTTTGCTTCCGCTTGCGACGGTCGTGACGCCGAACCTCCACGAGGCCTGCGTGCTCGCGGGCGTTCCCTACTCCGAGACGGCAAGCCGCGAGGAGCTGGCCGAGCGGATCCACGAGCTCGGCCCGGCCGCGGTGATCGTCACCGGCGGGCACGGCGAGGATGCCGTGGACTGGCTCTACGACGGCGAGCGCCATGTTCCGATTCCGGTCGAGCGCTACAGCGCGGCGACGACGCACGGAGCCGGCTGCACGCATTCCGCGACGCTCACCGGACTGCTCGCGCGCGGGGAGTCGCTCGAGGACGCGGCCCGCGGCGCCGCCGAGATCGCGACCGAGGCCGTCCGCGCGGGCTACCGGGTCGGCGCGGGCTCCGGTCCCGTGGACGTGATTGGGCTTGCGGCTGCACGAGACCGGTGAGTTCGGGCTCCTGCGGGAGCTCGACCGGCGGGGCCTCGTCACGGGGATCGGCGACGACGCTGCGCTCGTCGGCGACGATCTCGTCGTCACGCAGGATCTGCTCCTCGAGGGCCGGCACTTCCGGCTCGACTGGACGTCCTGGCGCGATCTCGGCTACAAGGCCGCGGCCGTCAACCTGTCGGATCTCGCGGCGATGGGCGCCCGGCCCGCGGCGCTGCTCGTCGCGCTCGCGCTTCCGGCCGAGACCGCGCTGGACGACGTGGTCGAGCTCTACGAAGGACTGAACGAGCCCGGCGTTCCCGTCGTGGGCGGCGACACGAGCGCCGGCCCGGGCGTGACGATCGCCGTCACCGCGCTCGGCCGCAGCGAGCGGGTTCCCGGCCGCGGAGGTGCGCGGGCCGGAGACGTTCTGGTCGTGACCGGCCCGCTCGGCGGGGCCGCAGCGGGGCTCCACGCGCTCGAGCATGGCCTGGACGGATTCGACGAGCTGGTCGCCGCGCACCGCCGCCCTCCGTTCCGGCTGGATGCGGCCGAGCGTCTCGCGCCGACCGCGCACGCCCTCATGGATCTCTCGGACGGAATCGCCTCCGACGCGGCCCGCATCGCCGAGCAGTCCCGGTGCCGCCTCGTGATCGACGTCGACCGGCTGCCGCTGGCGGCCCGCCTGGCCGAGGTGGCCGACGAGCCGTTCTGGACCGGCGGCGAGGACTACGAGCTCTTTGCCGTGCTGGCGCCCGACGATCCGGTCGTGGCCGAGTTCACGCTCGTCGGCCGCTGCGAGGAGGGCGAGGGCGTCGAGCTACGCCGCGACGGCGTGCCGCTCGAAGCGTCCGGCTGGGATCACTTCCGCTAGGCCGCGGAAGGATGGTCGGTCGCGCGCCGGCCGACCCAGCGCGTTGCCGCGGTGGCCCGGGAGAAGCTGTGCGTCGCCCCGTCGTCGACCGCGAGCGTGACCGGGCCGTGGACGATCAGGCCCTTGGCGGCGCGCTCGTGGAGCAGGTCCGGGAAGAAGTTCTCGGCCAGCCATTCGCGGCCGGGCGTCACCGTCGTGCGGATCGTGATCCGCACGAGCGAGTCGGAGAACGGCTCCACGTGGCCGATCCACGGGCGCCGGGCGAACGTCGTCGGTCCTTCGGGGACGATGAGCGACGTGGCCTCGACCAGGCGCTCGCCGGCCTCGCGGTCGCTCACGAAGAGCTCGAGTGCGAGCTCCTTCACTCCGGAGGGCAGCACCTTCGCGGCGACGATCTGGGAGTTGTGCACGTTGATGACCTCGCCGGTGACTGCGCGCAGGCGGGTGCGGCGCAGCGTTACTTCCTCGACGACGCCCTGAAGATCCTGGGCCGCAACGAGGACGACGGTGTCGCCGACCGAGTACCAGCCCTCGAGGAACATCGTGAACCCGGCGATCAGGTCGATGAGCACGCGCTGGGCGACGTACGCGGCCACGAGAATCGCGAATACACCCCCGGCGATCGTGGCCAGCCGGTCGACGCCGCCGGTGAGCTGCGCGATCGAGAGGACGGTCGCCAGCGCGAAGGCGACGTAGGCGATCGTCGTGCGGACGATTCCGACCGCCGTCTCCTGTCGCTTGATCTGGCCCATGCGGCCGGCGAGATCGAAGGAGCTCGCGGCGTGCCGCCGGTCGTGCCAGGCGACCACGCGCCTCGCGACGATGGCGCTCGCGCGGGCGATGAGCCAGGCGAGCCCGAACAGCGCCGCGACCACGACGATGCGACCCCACGGGGAGTAGAGAGGCGTCTGGTCGTTGAGGAGATCGATCACGGGGTCGAGAGGCATCGGTACTTGAAGCTACCGAGAGATTCGACCCCTGAGACGGTTCCCTGAGCGCATAGGCGCAGGGTTAGCGCGTTCTTAACCTAGGCAGCGTTTAGCCAGCGTTCCCAGGCGCCCTCGTAATGGCTCCGGGGCCGGGCTCCGATGACCGTCTCCTGCGCCTCGCCGCCCTCGAAGAGGATCACCATCGGAATCGAGAGGACGTTGAAGCGCGCGGCCGTCTGCGGGTTGTCGTCCACGTTCATCCGCGCGAACGTGACCTTCTCGCCGTGATCGCCGGCCATCTCCTCGAGGATCGGCTCGATCATCCGGCAGGGCCCGCACCACGGGGCCCAGAAGTCGACGACCACCGGGCGCGACGCCTGGACAACCTCCGCGTCGAAGGTCTCGTCCGTCAGTTCCAGCAAGTCACCCACGGCCGCGATGATACCGGCGGCTAGAGACGCCGGAACACAGCAGCGGCGCGCAGCGCCGGAACCTTCCACATCGCCTCGACGACGATCGAGCGGCTCATCTTCGAGCTGCCCTCGGTGCGGTCGGTGAAGACGATCGGAACCTCGGTTACGCGGAAGCCCGCGCGCACGGTGCGAAACGTCGCCTCCACCTGGAACGCGTAGCCCTTCGAGTCGATGCGATCCAGCGCAATCGTCGCGAGCACCTCGCGGCGGAAGCAGCGGAAGCCGGCCGTGGAGTCGCGCACGCCGAACCAGAGGAAGGCCTGCGCATACAGGCAGCCGCCGCGGCTGATTGCGCGGCGCACCGCGTTCCAGTTGCGCACGCCTCCGCCCGGGACGTAGCGCGAGCCGATCACGAGGTCGGCCTCCGCGGCCGCGGCGACGAGGCGCGGCACGTCGGCCGGGTCGTGCGAGAAGTCGCAGTCCATCTCCATGACGAGCTCGGACTCGCCCGCGAGCACGTGGCGGAAGCCGGCGATGTACGCGGGGCCGAGCCCCTCCTTGCGCTCGCGGTGCAGCACCTCGACCCACGGCAGCTCGGCGGCCAGCCGGTCGGCCAGCTCGCCCGTCCCGTCCGGGGAGTTGTCATCCACGACGAGCACGCGCGCGTCGAGGGATGCCTCCGCGAAGACGGCGCCGAGCGCGCGCAGCATCGGCTCGAGGTTCTCGCGCTCGTTGTAGGTGGGGAGGCAGATCGTGACCACGGCTCGCGCATATCATCGCCCGCATGACGGCAGATGCGCTTCCGTCCAACGCCGAGATCGCCGGGCGCTTCGATCTGCTCGCGGATCTGCTCGAGCTGGACGGCGCCGATGTGTTCCGTCTGTCGGCCTACCGCCGGGCCTCGGCGCGCATCAGCGAATCGGCCGCTCCGGTCGCCAAGCTCGCGCTCGACGGAACCGTGACCGAGATGCCCGGGATCGGCTCGACGATCGCCGGGAAGATCGTCGAGTACGTCGAGACCGGCGACATGAAGGCGCTCGCGAAGCTCCGCGACAAGGTTCCGGCCGGGCTCGTGGACGTGATGCACGTCCCCGGGCTGGGGCCGAAGACGGCGCGGCGTCTGTGGGAGGAGCTGGGCGTGCAGTCGCTGGACGACCTGCGCGCAGCCGCCGAGGCGCACAAGCTGCGGGAGCTCCCCGGGCTTGGAGAGAAGAGCGAAGAACGTGTGCTCGCCGCGCTCGCGAAGCCGGTCGTCTCGCAGGAAACGGGCCGCGTGTTGCTCGGCCGTGTCTTGCCGGTCGTCCGCGCGATCGTTGCCGAGCTGGCCGCGCATCCGGCGTGCGAGCGGGTCTCGGAGGCGGGCAGCGTCCGCCGGCGAGCAGAGACCTCGCGCGACGTCGATCTGATCGCGACCTCCTCGGATCCGCCGGCACTGACGCAGGCGTTCGTCGAGCACGAGCGCGTCGCCGAGGTGGTCGCCCACGGGCCGACGAAGGCGACGGTCGTCTCGTTCGACGGGTTCCGCTTCGATCTGCGCGTCGTCCCGCCCGAGTGCTTCGGGAACCTGCTCCAGCACTTCACCGGGTCGAAGGACCACAACATTGCTTTGCGCGAAGACGCCGTGCGCCAGGGGCTGTCCGTCTCCGAGTACGGGATCGAGACGGTGGAGACCGGCGAGGTGTTCACCGCAACCGAGGAGGCGGCGGTGTACGAGCGGCTCGGCTACGCGTGGATCCCGCCGGAGCTGCGCGAAAACCGCGGCGAGCTCGAGGCCGCCCGGGACAACCGGCTGCCGAAGCTCGTGGAGGTCGCCGACATCCGCGGCGATCTGCACATGCACACGACGTACTCGGACGGCCGCGCGACGCTCGACGAGATGGTCGCGGCGGCCAAGGCGGCCGGGCGCAGCTACATCGCGATCTGCGACCACGCCGGGCGGCTTCTCGCCGGCGACGCGCTCGAACGCCAGGCCGAGGAGATCGCCGCGCTCGACGTGAAGGGGATCCAGGTACTGCGCGGCGTCGAGGTCGACATCCGCCGCGACGGCTCCGTGAACATGGACGACGAGCTCCTGGCCGGGCTCGACTGGGTCATGGCGTCGATCCACTCGGGCTTCGACGGGACGGCGGCCGAGTTGACCAAGCGCGTGTGCTCGGCGATGGAGAACCCGCACGTCGACTGCATCGGGCATCCGACCGGGCGAAAGCTGAACAAGCGCGCCGCCTACGACCTCGACCTCGACGCCGTGTTCGCGACCGCGACCGACACCGGCACGTTCCTCGAGATCAACTGCCAGCCCGACCGGCTCGACCTGATGGCCGCACACGCGCGAGCGGCGACAATGGCCGGCGTGAAGATTGTCGTCTCGACCGACGCGCACCGCACGCATGAGCTCGAGAACCTCGAGCTCGGCGTCTTCCAGGCTCGGCGCGGCTGGCTGACGAAGGACGACGTCGTGAACACGCGCACCTGGGCGCAGCTGAAGAAGCTGAAGAAGCCGTGAGCTCGGTCGATTTCCGCCGGGACGGCGCCGCCGCGATCGAATGGGTCGCGCGCTACCTCGAGGGCGTTCGAGAGCTGCCGGTCCGCGCCGAGGTCGATCCCGGCTGGGTGCGCGCGCAGCTTCCGGCGTCGCCGCCGGACGAGGCCGAGCCGTTCTCCGCGATCCTCCACGACCTCGACGAGGTGATCGTCCCGGGGACGACGCACTGGAACCACCCGCGCTTCTTCGCCTACTTCTCGATCACCGGCTCCGAGCCGGGGATCCTCGCGGAATTGCTGGCGGCGACGTTCAACGTGAACGCGATGCTCTGGCGCACCGGCCCGGCCGCGACCGAGCTGGAGGAGCTGACGATGGACTGGCTCCGGCAGCTGATCGGTCTCGAGGACGGCTGGCACGGGCACATCGAGGACACGGCCTCCACCTCGACGCTCTGCGGCCTCGCGGCCGGTCGCCAGCTGCGGCCCGGCGGCGTCGTGCTGTGCTCCGAGCACGCGCACTCCTCGGTGGACAAGTCCGCCCGGATCCTCGGGATGGAGCTGCGGAAGATCCCCGTGGACGGCGAGTTCAGGATGCGTCCCGATGCGCTTGCTTCAGCGCTCGCCGCGGATGAGACCGCGGTCGTCGTCGCGACCGTGGGCACGACATCGACCACGTCGGTCGATCCGGTTCCCGCCGTCGCCGAGCTCTGCGCCGAGCACGGCGCGTGGCTCCACGTCGACGCCGCGTACGCGGGCTCGGCCATGGTCTGCCCGGAGTTCCGCTGGGCGTTCGAGGGCGTCGATCGGGTCGACTCGCTTGTCGTGAACCCGCACAAGTGGCTTTTCACGCCGGTTGACTGCTCGGCGTTCTTCACCCGCCGGCCCGAGGTCGTGCGCGACGCGTTCAGCCTGCTCCCCGAGTACCTGCGCACCGGCGTGGACGACGTGACGAACCTGATGGACTACGGGCCCGCGCTCGGCCGGCGGTTCCGGTCGCTGAAGCTTTGGGCGGTGATCCGCTGCTACGGCCGGGACGGGTTGCAGGCCCTGATCCGCGAGCACGTTCGCCTGGCGCAGCTCTTCGCCTCGTGGGTCGAGGCCGAACCGGGCTGGGAGATCGTTGCGCCGGTTCCCTTCTCCACGGTGTGTTTCCGCGGGCCGGGTTCCGACGAGGAGAACGAGCAGCGGATGGAGCGGGTCAACGCGACCGGCGAGACGTATCTGTCGCACACGAAGCTCGACGACCGTTTCGTCATGCGGCTCGCGATCGGCAACGCGCGGACGACCGAGGCCGACGTCGCGCTCGCGTGGGAGCTTCTGCGCACCGCGTGAAGATCCAGACCGTCGACTACCACACCGCCGGCGAGCCGTTCCGGATCGTCACGGGCGGTGTCGAGCCGCTGCCCGGTCGGACGATTCTGGACAAGCGGCGGTACGCGGCTGCGGAGATCGACGACGTGCGGAAGCTTCTCGTCTACGAGCCGCGCGGGCACGCCGACATGTACGGCTGCTTCGTCACCGACCCCGAGGATTCAGGGGCCGACCTCGGGACGGTGTTCTTCCACAACGCCGGCTACTCGACCGCGTGCGGCCACGGAACGATCGCGCTGGCGACCTACGCCGTTGACGCCGGGCTGGTCGCGGTGAACGAGCCCGAGACGGAGCTCGTGATCGACGTCCCGTCCGGGCGGCTTCCGGTGGTCGTCACCGTCGAGGACGGGCGCCCGGTCCGCGCGCGGTTTCGCAACGTGCCCGCGTTCGTGTTCGCGGAGGGGCTCGGCTCGTACGGCGCGGACATTGCGTACGGCGGGGCGTTCTACGCGTTCGTCCGGGCGGAACTGCCGGTCGAGCCGGCCAACGTCACGGAATTCATCCGCCTGGGCCGCGAAGTGAAGCGCGAGCTCGAAGCCGCGCACGAGATCGTCCATCCGGACGAGCCTGAGCTGCGCGACATCTACGGCGTCGTCTTCTGGCGGCCCGAGAGCGGCGACGCGTCGGGGCTCGTCCAGCGGAACATCACCGTGTTCGCCGACGGCGAGGTCGACCGCTCGCCGTGCGGGAGCGCGACCTCGTCCCGGCTCGCGCTGCTCGACGCGAAGGGCGAGCTGGAACGCGGCGCGCTGCTGCGGCATCTCAGCGTGATCGGCACCGAGTTCGAGTCGCGGGTGGTCGAGGAGGTCGAAGGCGGAGTCGTGACCGAGGTCTCCGGCTCGGCCTATCGCACCGGCGTGCACGAGTTCGAGCTCGACCCGGCGGATGGTCTCGGCACCGGATTCCTTCTCCGCTAGAGCCGGCGGAGGATCTCGCCCATGCCGGCGGCGCCCATGACCATGAGGTCGGCCTCCTCGCGCAGGCCCGGCGGCGCCTCCAGGGAATCGACGCCGATGCAGACCGCGTGCTCGAGTCCCGCCGCGCGCAGGCCGGCGAAGGCGTCGAGGTCGGTCGCGTCGTCGCCCGCGTAGAGCCCCGCGCCGCTCGCGCCCGCACGCGCGAGGAGCTCCTGCACGGCGGTGCCCTTGTTCGCCTCGACCGGCGGGCGGATCTCGAGCACCTTCCGGCCCCAGCCGGGGATCAGTCCGTCCGCGGCCGCGCGCTCGGCGACGACCTCGAGCTCGGCGCGGGCAGCCGCCTCGTCCTCGGCGTCGCGGTAGTGGTAGGAGAGCGTGAGCCCCTTGTCCTCGACGGGCAGCCCGATCTCGTCGCGGAAGTAGGCCATCCGCTCGGCGTAGGCGGGAGCGTGTGGCGACAGCTCGAGCCCGTGGTTTCCGACCACCTCGATCTCGGGCACGCCGACGAGCCGCCGCGCGTCGTCGCCGGCGCGGCCGCTCAGGCACGCGACGAGGAGGTATGACCCGGCCAACCGGCGCAGCTCGGCGCGGGTCTCGTCGGGAACCACGGCCAACTCGGGCCTCGGAGCGATCGGCGAGAGCGTTCCGTCCACGTCGAAGATGAGTGCCGCCCGCTCAGGGGCTTCGGCGAACGGCGCGAAGAGCGTGTCGGCGGCCACCTCGGTATTAGACCGGCCGCACCCAAGGGACACGGCTGCGGCCCGTTAATAGTGAGACGCGTCTGTCATCGAATCCCGCCCACCCCCCGCCTCTCCCACCCTCGACCCTACCGAGGATTTGCGCACGCGTGGGACACGGGATCGAGCCAGATCTGCGCCGAGTTCTCCACACGGTTGGAACCGGTCGTACACCGCATCGCGCCCTAGGATGAGAGCGTGACCCGCGCGCATCCGACCGCTCCCGTTCTCGTCGGGATCGGCATCGTGGGCGGACTGTTCGGCGGGCTCTTCGGCGTCGGCGGCGGGCTGATCGTCGTGCCGCTCTTCATCATCCTCGTCGGCCTCGGCGCGAAGGAGGCAACCGCGACATCGCTCGCCGCGATCGGGCTCACCGCCGCGTTCGGCGTGATCGCCTTCGCCGCTCTCGATCACGTCGCCTGGCGCGACGCGGCGCTCGTCGGCATCCCCGCGATGGCCGGGACGATCGCCGGAACCTCCGTCCAGCGGCGCGTCTCCTCACGCGTGCTGACCTACCTCTTCGCCGCGTTCCTCGTGGCCGTCGCCGTGAGGCTCGTCCTCGAATGACCGAGATCGCACTCGCACTCGCGCTCGGATTCGGCGCCGGCATGCTCTCCGGGATGTTCGGCGTCGGCGGTGGGATTCTCTTCGTCCCCACGCTGACCCTCGTCGTCGGCCTCAGCCAGATCGAGGCTCAGGCGACCTCGCTCGCCGCGATAGTCCCGGTCGTCGCGCTCGGCGCCTGGCGGCAGAACCGCCACGGGCTCGTCCGCTGGCGGATCGCGCTGATCGTCGGGCTCGCATCGGCGATCGGCGTCACGGCCGGGGCGCTGCTCGCCAGCGAGTTGCCGGAAGACGTTCTCCGGAACCTGTTCGCGGCTCTCCTCGTCGTCACCGCGGTGCAGCTCGTCACATCGGCGTCGCGCATCAGAGCCGAACCGTGAGCAATCGGCGCGTTTGCGGGAGGCGGCGGCGAACGCACCTGGCTACCCTGTGGCCCATGCGGACGCGACTCGGGACTGCGGTCGCTCTCGTCTTCTTGGCGGCGCTCGTCGCCGGACCGGCAGGGGCTCAACAGGCCGGCGCCAAGGCGTCGTCGCGGGCGCTGGCGCTGCGGATCGTCATGCCGGACGGAAGCGAGGAGATCGTCGGCGAAGCGTCGGCGCCGCCCGGGAAGCTCGTCCGCTCGAACGGACTCACCTACGGCGACACGATTCTCACGACGGGCTCCTCCTGGGCCCGCGCCCGCGCGACCGCGGCCATCCAGGGCGCGGCATCGGCCAGCTCGACCGTGCGCACCGTGTCCCTCTTCAACGGCGAGATCACCGTCGGCGCCATGTCGACCCGCGCGGTTGCGACCGCCAGCTCGAAGCGCGCGACCGGTGGCCTCACCGGCTCCTGGCTCGCCGACGTTTCGATCCTCGGAACCGACGTCCGCGCCGAGCCGAACATGCAGGTCCAGCTCGGCGACTGGGGCTACGTCGTCCTGCTCGAGCAGGCGGTCGTCAAGGAATCGAAGCGGATCGGGCGACGGACGATCGTCGCGGGCCTCCACATTCACCTCATCGCCGACCACGGTGGCCTGCCGGCCGGAACGGAGATCGTGATCGGCTACGCGGAAGCCGCCGCGAGCGCGCCGCGCCCGCCGCGGGTCGTCGACCCGACGGACGGAAACGGCGTCCCGGTCGCGCCGCCCTCGGGGCCGAGCCGCGATCCGAAGCCCGGCACCGACGACACGCCGCCGCCAGTCGTCCAAAACCCGCCGGACAACGTGAAGCCGCGGCTCACGAACAACGGGTACGTGTTCCCGGTCTACGGGCCGTCGGGCTTCACGAACGACTTCGCCGCCGGCCGGGCGGACACCGGCTGGCACCACGGGAACGACATCTTCGCGTCGTTGGGGTCGCCGGTCCTCGCCGTGACGGACGGGACCCTCTTCCTGGTCGGCTGGAACACGCTCGGCGGAAACCGCCTGTGGCTGCGCGACGGCCAGGGGAACGAGTTCTACTACGCGCATCTCACCGCCTACACGCCACTCGCGTTCGACGGATCGCAGGTGAAGGCGGGAGACGTGATCGGCTTCGTCGGGACAACCGGCGACGCGGACGGGACGCCGCCGCACCTGCACTTCGAGATCCATCCGGCTCAGCTGCTCGGGCTCGGCTACGACGGCGTCATCAACCCATATCCGTACCTCCTCGCGTGGGACAGGGTCGCCGACGCGTCGTTCGACTGGAAGCCGAAGCCGGGGAAGGTTCCGCAGCCGGGCGTCGTCCTGCTCGACGCGGACGACATCTCGACGGCGAGCGGCCTCGATCCGCTGGCACTCGCCGGCCTGATGAATCTGCCCGCGCTCTTCGGCCAGTCGCAGGCGCAGATCGAGCCCGCGGTTGTCGGCGCCCCGCCGGGCTTCGGCGGCTCAGGCTAGCCCTAGGCCGATATCGTTGCCCCGATGAGTCAGAGACTCTCGGGCTATTCGCTTCCGCTCACCGAGACGGGCCGTTCCTCGCTCGTTCCGCCGCCGCCGTGGTATTACTCGGGCGACTTCCTGATCGTCGAGTTTCGCACCGATCCCGAGGCCGCGCGGGCGCTGCTTCCGCCCGAGCTGGAGCCGGGCGAGGACCTCGGCGCCGCCGCGGCGATCTTCGTCGACTGGCAATCGTGTTCCGACTCCGGCGAGGAGCTGCTCGACCCGATCCGGGCGCAGTACAAGGAGTTCTTCGTCGTGCTCGCCGCGACCTACGAGGGCGCGCCGGTCACGCGCTGCCCGTTCATGTGGGTGGACAAGCCGATGCCGCTCGTGCGCGGGCTCATCCAGGGGTTCCCCAAGAAGATGGGCTCGATCTGGATGACGCGGCCGGTGACGGTCGGGCGCGCGGGCCCGCGCCTTGAGCCGGGCGGCCGGTTCGGGGCGACGCTCGCCTCGAACGACCGGCGCCTGGCCGAGGCCACTCTCACGCTCGCGCAGGTCTCCGATGAGGGCCCGACGGTCAACTCGCCGCCGCTTTGGAACACCCGTTTCTTCCCCGCGTGGGACGCCGGCGAGCCGCTGCACGAAAACGTCTGGGCCGGCGGCGAGGACCGCGAGATTTCCCCGATCTGGGAGGGCGACGCGACGCTGTCGTTCGGCGACTCTCCGGCTGACGAGCTTTCGCAGCTCGCTCCGATCGAGGTCGGCAGGGGTTTCTGGTTCTCGTTCGGCTACACCGTGTCGGGTGGGCGGCGCGTCGAGTGACGCGGCCCGTCGACATGCACCCGACGAAGATCGTCGCCGTTCATCTGAGCTACCCGAGCCGCGTGGCCGAGTACGCGGCGCAGACGCCGCCTGATCCCTCGTACTTCCTCAAGCCGACCACCACGCTCGCTCAGGATGGGGACGAGATCGTCCGCCCGGCCGGCTGCCAGTACCTGAACTACGAAGGGGAGATCGCCGTGATCGTCGGCAAGCGGATGAAGCATGTCTCGGTCGAGGACGCGCCGGCCTACGTCGAGGGCTACGCACCCGCGAACGACTTCGGCGTGCACGACTTCCGCCACGCCGACCGCGGCTCGATGCTGCGGGTGAAGGGCCAGGACGGGTTCTGTCCGATCGGCCCGGTGCTGGCCGACGCGGCCGAGGTCGACCCCGAGAGCCTCGCCTTCCGGACGTACGTGAACGGCGAGGTCGTCCAGGAGGGGAACACGGGCCAGCTGCTCTGGTCGATCGCGTACATGCTCGCAGACCTTTCGCGCCTCATCACGCTCGAGCCGGGCGACGTGCTGCTCTCGGGCACACCGGCGAACTCGCGGCCCGTGCAGCCCGGCGATCTCGTCGAGGTCGAGGTAGACGGAATCGGCCGGCTCTCCAATCGCATCGTCCAGGGAACCGAGGAGCTCGCGGCGGTCGGCGCGATGCCGGCCGACTCGCCGAACGCGCGCCACGTCGCGCTCGCCGTTCCCGAGGAGGACGCGTGAACAACTTGGTGCAGTTCCGTGACGCAATCGGTGCTGTTTCCGCACCACGGCCCGAGGGCGCCGGCGTACCCTCGTTCCACGGGGTCCGTAACGCCTCTTCCCCACCCAGGGTGGGGACTGCGCCCGAAGCGCGCCCCGGCGTCGGACGGAGTGGAAAGGCCTCGGCGTGAGCGCCTCCTCGCCCGCCACGGTCGCCGGCGTCGCCGTCTCTCCGGATCATTGGATCGGTGGCGAGCGGGTCTCCTCCGCGGAGACCTTCCCGGACATCTCGCCCATCGACGAGTCGCACCTCGCCGACATCGCCCGCGGCGGCGAGGCGGAGGCGAACCGCGCCGTCGAGGCCGCGCGCGTCGCGTTTCCCGCCTGGGCCGCGCTCGGGCCCGAGGGCCGCGGCGAGCACCTCCTCCGCATCGCCGAGCTGATCGAGGAGCGCGAGGAAGCGCTCGCGCAGGTGCAGACGCTCGACAACGGCTCGCTCCTCGAGGCCTCGCGCCTGCGCCTCATGAAGCGCGCGGCGAACAACTTTCGCTTCTTCGCCCAGCTCGCCATCGACATCGAGAACCGCGAGTGGGACTCGCATGGCACGCACTACGCGGTGCGGCGCGACCCGTCCGGCGTCGCCGTCCTCATCACGCCGTGGAACGCGCCGATGCTGCTCGAGACCTGGAAGTGCGGCCCGGCTTTGGCCGCGGGCTGCACCGTCGTGATGAAGCCCGCCGAGTGGTCGCCGCTCACCGCGTCGATGCTCGCGGACATCGCCGCCGAGGCCGGGCTCCCCGCGGGCGTCCTGAACGTCGTCCAGGGGATCGGCGAGGAGGCCGGCGCCGCGCTCGTCTCGCATCCGGGCGTCTCGCGCATCTCGTTCACCGGGTCGCACGAGACCGCCTCGATCATCGCGCGCTCGGCCGCCGCGAACCTGACGCCGGTCTCGTTCGAGCTGGGCGGCAAGAGCCCGTTCATGATCTTCGCCGACGCCGATCTCGACCGCGCCGTGGAGACCGCGACCTACCAGTACGACAACGCCGGCCAGGTCTGTCTCGCCGGCACGCGCCTGCTCGTGGAGGACTCGATCGCGGACGAGTTCTACGAGCACTTTCTCGCCGGCGTGGCGGAACGAAAACTGGGAGACCCAAGAGAGGAAGACACCGACATCGGCCCGCTGGTGACCCGCGAGCATCTGGCCCGCGTCGAAGGCTTCGTCGAGCGGGCGCAGGCCGACGGCGCGAAGCTCGAGTTCGGCGGGCGGATCTCCCCGGAGCTCGGCGGCCTCTACTACGAGCCGACACTCTTCACCGGCGTGCGCCAGGACATGGAGATCGTCCAGCGCGAGGTCTTCGGGCCGGTGCTGACGTTCCAGACGTTCGCCACAGAGGACGAGGGAGTCGAGCTCGCGAACGACACCGCCTTCGGGCTCGCGGCGACCGTCTTCACCCGGGACGAGGCCCGAATGGAGCGGCTCGGCGAGGCGCTCGTCTCCGGCACGACGTGGTTCAACTGCTTCTACGCTCGCGATCTCGCGGCGCCGTTCGGCGGGGCGCGCCGCTCCGGCATCGGCCGCGAGGGCGGCGAGTGGAGCTTCGACTTCTACGCTGACGTGAAAACCGTGGCACGAAAGGTGAGCTGATGGCGACGACCGAAAAGACGACGGGAGCACGAACCGGGGAGCAATTCCTCGCCGGCCTGAAAAGCGACGAGCGTGAGATCTGGCTCGAGGGCGAGAAGATCACCGACGCGTCGAGCCATCCCAAGCTCCAGGGCGCGGCGCACAGCCTGGCGAGCCTCTTCGATCTCCAGCACGAGGACCCGGAGACCTTCCTCATGGAGTCGCCGGAGACCGGCCAGCCCGTGAACGTCACGCACATCCGGCCGAAGAACCAGGCGGATCTCGAGCGGCGCCGGATCGCGTCGAAGCGGATCGCCGACGCGAGCGCCGGGATGATGGGCCGCACGCCCGACTACCTGAACTACACGTTCGCCTGCTTCGCGGCGCGGGCGGACGTCTGGGCGCGTTACGGGAACGAGCAGGGCGCCGAGAACCTCGTCCGCTACGCGAATCTCATGCGCGACAACGACCTGTCGCTTACGCACACGCTCATCAACCCGCAGGTCGACCGCTCGGTCCCCGAGGCCGACCAGGCCGGCGGCGACGTCTCGCTCCACAAGGTCGAGGACACGGAGAACGGGATCCTCGTGCGCGGCGCGCGCATGCTCGCCACGCTCGCGCCGTTCGCCGACGAGCTTGCCGTGTACCCGGGCTCGGATCTGCGCCTGCAGGACTCGAAGTACGCCATCTGCTTCTCGATCCCGATGTCCACGCCGGGCCTCAAGTTCGTTTGCCGCGACTCGTACTCGTCGCAGCGCGACCCGTGGGATTACCCGCTCTCGACCCGCTTCGACGAGATGGACGCGGTCGTGATCTTCGACGACGTCGAGATCCCGCGCGACCGGATCTTCCTGGACGGCGACGCGCAGCTCCACACGGAGGTCATCACCGACTCGCACTGGCGCGCGCACATCATCCACCAGGCCATGACCCGCGCCTGGGCGAAGCTCGAGTTCGCGTTCGGGCTCGGCCACACGATGGGGAGCCTCACCGGCGTGGCCCAGTTCGACCACGTGCAGGAGAAGCTCGGCGAGATCTGGTCGATGATGGAGATGACCCGCGCCGGCGTGATCGCGGCCGAGGCCGGGTCGTACCAGGCCGAGGACACGGACGACTGGGTTCCCGACGAGCGTTCGTTCGTCGCGCTCCGCGGGCTCATGCCGAAGTGGATCCCGCGCTCGATCGAGCTGCTCCAGCTGATCGGCGGCGGCGGGTTCATGGCCACGCCGTCCAAGGCGGACTTCGAGAACGAGGCGCTGCGGCCCGAGCTGGACAAGTACTTCCAGGCGCGCAACGCGTCGGCCGAGCGCCGCACAAGAGCATTTCGCCTCGCGTGGGACTTCGTCGGCTCGTCCCTCGGCGGCCGCGGCGAGCTGTACGAGCGCTTCTACCTCTCCGACTCGTTCCGCATGACCGCGCTCGCGTACATCCTCGCGGACAAGGAGCATCCGACCGAGCTCGTGGAGCAGTTCCTCAAGGACCCCGGCGACGCGGCAACTTCCGCCAAGCCCTCCTGAGATGCCGTCGCACGTAGACCCGATCGATTTCCGCAACGTCATGGGTCACTTCGCGACGGGCGTGACGGTCATCACCACGGTCCACGAGGGCGAGTTGCACGGCATGACCGCCAACTCCGTCACGTCGGTGTCGCTCGACCCGCTGCTCATCCTCGTCTGCCTCATGCGGGATGCGCGGACGTCGCTCGCGATCAAGCAGTCCGAGCGGCTCGCGGTGAACATCCTCGGCGATCACCAGGAGGAGTTCTCGCAGCGCTTCGCGAAGGCGGGCCAGGATCACTTCGACGGGCTCGACCTGGTCGAGGGCCCGCACGGCCTGCCGTTCCTCCCCGGCTGCATCGCCTACATGACGGGCAAGGTCACGGAGATCGTCGAGGCCGGCGACCACGACGTCGTCTTCGCGGAGATCGACCACTGCCGCGTCAGCCCGAACGGCGGCGCGCCCTTGCTGTTTTTCCAGGGCGGCTATCGCAAGCTGCCCGGAATGACCAGACTAGGTTGATGATCGTCGGCCTCCACCACGTCGCCCTGCGCGTCGCCGACCTCGACGAGGCGACCGAGCGCTGGTCGAGGCAGTTCGGCTTCACCGTCCGCGAGCGGCATGCGGATCGCGCCTACCTGCGCTGCGGTTTCGAGGACTATTCGCTGGAGCTCATCCAGTCCGGCGAACGCCCGGGGTTCGACCATGCCGGGTGGGAACTCGCCGAGGGAACCGTGCTCGAGCCCGAAGGAACCGTGGAGGAGCGGCCCGGCCGGTCGCCGTCGCTGCACCTCGCCGACCCGGACGGGTACGGGGTCGAGATCGTCGAATGGACGCCGCGCGACGATCCGTTCCCCGACGCCGCGCGGCTCACCACGGATCTCCCGGCGTTCCATCCGCGCAAGGTCGGGCACGTGAACGTCCTGAGCGAGGACGTGCGTCGGCTCTCGGCGTTCTACTGCGACGAGCTCGGCTTCAAGCTGACCGACCGGCTCGGCGACGAGGGCATCTGGCTCCATGTGAACGCCGACCACCACGTGATGGCGATGCTCGAGAAGGAGCCGAAGCACTTCCACCACTTCGCGCTCGAGCTGCGCGACATGGGCGAGCTGCGCCTGCTCCTCGACCACCTGGCCAAGCACGGCCGCTGGGTCATCTGGGGCCCGGGCCGCCACGGCGTCGCCGCGTCGATCTT
This sequence comes from uncultured Thermoleophilia bacterium, assembly GCA_963716435.1. GTDB lineage: Bacteria > Actinomycetota > Thermoleophilia > Gaiellales > Gaiellaceae > CAVRUF01. The sequence goes on along the minus strand of OY970312.1, from coordinate 461,253 downwards.
CGCGTATATCCGGATTCCCGAGGAAGACCTGATCGTCGAGCTCTACTGCGACATGGAGCAGCTCCGCGAGGGCCACGTGCCGCGCGACTGGGAGGACACGCCGCACTCGTCGAACGTCTGGGGCACGCTGCCGCCGCGCACCTACTTCCGCTTCGACGCCGAGGCGATCGAGGCCGAGCGCGGCCAGCTCCAGGCGCTCGGCCGCGCGCCCAGCTGATGCGCCTTCTCGCCGCCGTCGCCTGCGCGCTCGTTCTGGCCGCGCCGGCCGCTGCAGCGCCCGACTGGGCCGCCAACGTGGCCGCGGCGACCAAGTACGCCGAGCAGCGGAGCGGCCAGGAGTCGTTCGCAGTCATCGACCAGACCGGCGAGCTGCGCGGCCGGTTCGCCACGCGCCCGGTCACGTCCGCGAGCGTGATCAAGGCGATGCTCCTCGTCGCGTATCTTCGTCAACCGGGAGTCCGCAAGCGCGAGCTGACGAGCTACGAGCGGAGCCTGCTCGGCCCGATGATCCGCGTGTCCTCGAACGATGCGGCCACGGCGGTCTCGAATCTCCTCGGGCCCGGGCCGGTGAACGCGCTCGCCAGGCGTGTGGGGATGACCGGCTTCCGCCTCGACTCGCGCTGGGGGCTCTCCGATCTGACCGCCCACGACCAGGCGCTCTTCCTCCGCGAGATCGACCTGCTCGTGCCGAAGCGGCATCGCGCCTACGCGCGGAGCCTGCTCTCCTCGATCGTCGAGCCGCAGCGCTGGGGGATCGCCTCGATTTCGCCGGACGGCTGGGCGCTCTACTTCAAGGGCGGCTGGCTGGGCCGCTCGGACGGCTGGCTGATCAACCAGGTCGCGCTCCTGAAGCGCGGCGAGCGGAGGATCTCGATCGCGATCCTCACCCGCGCGAATCCGAGCGAGGCGTACGGCCACGAAACCGTCCGCGGCATCGCAAAACGGCTGCTGCACGGGCTCGAGTAGCCCGCGCGCTTGTCTTCCCTCCGCCGGGCGTGTGAAGATCGCGCCTTGATCTAGCGGCGATCGGAGGGAGGACGCATGGCGAACGGACCTGACAGCGGTGGAGGCGGCCTCGAGCGTCGCGCGGTCGGACTGCCGACCGCCATCGGAACGACCTTCGGCCTGATCGTCGCGTCGACCGTCCTCTCGACGGTCACATCCGGGTTCTTCGCCAGCTGGGTCTTCCTGCTCGCGATGGCCGTCGGGCTGGCCGCCATGTTCCTCCAGTCGCTCAGCTTCGCGGAGCTCGCCACGATGATCCCGAAGGCGGGATCGATGAACGAGTACGTGCGCGCGGGTCTCGGGCCGTTCTTTGCGACCCTGACCGTGCTCGTCGGCTACATCGCCGTCATGTTCTTCCCGACCGCGGCCGAGGCGTTCTCGCCCGGCGCGATCATCGACGGCTACCTGTGGACCGGCGGACCGTCGCCGCTCACCTGGGTCTTCATCTTCATGATCGCCGTGGCGGCGCTGAACATCGCCGGGATCCGGCCGTACGGCGCCGTCGAGGTGACGCTGACGGTGACCATCGTCATCTCGCTCCTCCTCATCGGTCTGATCGGCCTCTTCGGGCTCGGCTCGGGCGACCCGATCAACTCGGTCTTCCCCGACTTCGACCTCACCTGGGCGACCTTCTCGACGCTCCTCGGCATCGCGATCTTCGCCTTCGTCGGGATGGAGTACACCTGTCCGCTCGCCGAGGAGATCGACGATCCGGGCCGGAACATCCCCCGCGGCATCTTCCTCGGGCTCACGCTCGTCAGCATCCCGCTCGTCGTGTTCGGCCTCGCGTCCGCGCGCTACCTGCCGGTCGATCAGCTGGCGACGTTCTCGCCCACGAACCACGTGGACGCCGCCTCGGTCATCCTCGGGGACACGGGCAAGTGGTGGATGGGGCTCATCTCGATCGCCGCGACGCTCTCCACGCTGAACGCGCTCGTCGCCGGGATCCCGCGAATCCTCTACGGCATGGGCCTGACCGGCCAGCTGCCGCGGTTCTTCTCGTACCTGCTTCCCGCAACCCGCGCGCCGGTTGTCGGGATCATCGTCGTCTGTCTCATGCCGATCTCGATCAACCTGTGGAAGGACCTCGGGACCGACCAGAACTTCATCAAGTTCATCCTGGCCGGCGTGCTCGGCTGGGGTCTCGCGTACCTCATGATCCACGCGACCGTTCTGATCCTGAGGTCGAAGGAGCCGCAGGCGAAGCGGCCGTTCCGTTCCTCAGGCGTGCCGATCCCGCAGATCGTCGGCTCGGCCCTGATCATCCTCGCCGCGTGGAAGATCTTCCCGGTCGAGGACGTGCGCAACGACGCCTACAAGTACTTCGGCGTCTTCCTCATCCTCTCGATCGGCCTTTCCCTCATCCTCAACGCGTTTGGCAAGGGCGGCCCGATGGCGCAGTTCAAGCGGGTCCCGCTGGCCGAGGTCTACAGCGAGACGGATCGGATCGAGGAGAAGCTGCCGCCGCCGGTTGAGCCCGGCGGGCCGCACATCGGGCACGATAGGTAGGGCATGGCAAAGACAGTTGAGGAGCTGCGCGACGCGGGCGTCGACCGCGTTCGCGTGCATTTCACCGACCTCCTCGGGGTGTCGCGCAACAAGGTCGTTCCGCTCGACCTGCTCAACGAGTGCGCCGAGGACGGGATCAACTTCTGTATCTCGGCGTTCTGCGTCGACCATGCGGGCGAGGTGATCGAGGGCACCGGGCTCGGCGCCGAGGTCGATTTCCGCGACGCGCAGGTCGTGCCCGATCTCGACACGCTCACGGTCGTCCCCTGGGAGCGCTCGACGGCGATCGCGATCGGCGATGTGCGCTTCGACGGCGGGGATCTGACCGCGTCGCCGCGCCAGCTCCTGCGCCGGGCGATCACGCAGCTCGAGGAGCGTGGGCTGCGCGCCGTCGCCGGTCATGAGCTGGAGTTCTTCCTCCTGCGCCCGGTCGCGGGTGGATACGAGCAGTACGCGAAGCAGCCGGGGCTCGTCTACACGCTCTCGCCGAGCGTCGACACCGAGGGCGTGCTCCGCGAGATGGAGGATGCGGTCGCTGCGATGGGCCTGCCGCTCATCGCTACGAACCAGGAGTATTTCGGCTCGCAGTGGGAGATCAACCTGCGCTACGACGACGCGCTGAAGGCGGCCGACGATGCGCATCTCCTGAAGCTCGTCGTGAAGGAGATCGCCGCGTCGTACGGGCTCGTCGCGACGTTCATGGGCAAGCCGGTGCAGGAGCTCGGCACGTCGGGCTACCACCTCCACCTGTCCATGTGGGACGGGGACAAGAATGCGTTCGACGACCCGGACGGCGCGGACGGGATCTCCGACACGATGCGCTGGTTCCTCGGCGGCCAGCTCGAGCATGCGCGCGGGATGACGGCGATCATGGCGCCGACGATCAACGCGTACAAGCGGTTTCTCGCGATGGCCTTCGCCCCGTACAACGTGACGTGGGGCCACGACAACCGGACGGTCTACGCGCGGATTCCGCGCGAGCGGGGCAAGGGGACGAGAATCGAAAACCGCGCCGGTGACGGCACGGCCAACGCGTACATGGCGTCCGCCGCCGCGCTCTTCGCCGGCATCGACGGAATCGACCGCAAGCTCGATCCGGGCGAGGGCGTGACAGGCGTCGCGTACGAGCTCGAAGACCGGACGATGATGCCGCTGTCGCTCGGCGAGGCGCTCGACGCGCTCGAGGCGGATCCGTTCTTCGTGGAGAAGCTCGGCCCGCAGTTCGTGCAGGCGTTCCTCGCCATGAAGCGGAGCGAGGTCGCCCGCTTCGCGAGCGCCGTCACCGACTGGGAGCTGAACGAGTACGCGACGGTTCTGTAAGTCGCTGCGCCGAGAATTGGCGCAGCTCCGTTGCTGAATTGTCACCCGCGGCCATAGCGCGCCGGATCGCCTAGCCGTAGGCTGGTCAGTGGGCGGCGGGTGGAGAATCACCCCACCCTGGGCGGGGATAGGACCCTTGTAGGGAGGACACGTCCGAAAGGGACGGCGTGGCTAGCCGGGCAGCGTGATCGAGCCGTCGGCGCCGAGCGTCCAGAACGGATTGTGCGCGACCTCCCACGGATGTCCGTCGGGGTCGACGAACACGCCTGAGTAGCCGCCCCAGAACGTCTCCGCGCCGGGCCGGCCGATCGTCGCGCCTGCCGCCGCTGCCTCGGCGAGCACCTCGTCCACCTCGGCCGGCGAGCCGACGTTGTGCGCCGGGGTAATGCCGCCCCAGCCGCCCGAGTCCTCGACCGCCGAATCCGCGGCGAGCGATTCGCGCGACCACAGTGCGAAGACCATCCCGCCCGCCTGGAAGAACGCGACGTCCGTGTCTGGTGCCGAGGCGCTGCGCCAACCGAGTGCTTCATAGAACGTCCGCGAGCGACTCACATCGCGAACGCCCAAGGTCAAGACCGACACCCGCTGCTCCATCAGGCCTCCTTCGCCACGGGGTTGGAGAGCGTCCCGACGCCCTCGACCCACACCTCGACCGTCTCGCCCTCCTCGAGGTAGCGCTTCGGGTCGCGCGAGTCGCCGACGCCGCCGGGCGTTCCGGTCGCGATCACCGTGCCCGCCTCGAGCGTCACGCCCGTGGAGCAGTAGGCGACCAGCTCGGCCACCGGGAAGATCAGGTTGCGCGTGTTCGACTCCTGGAGCACCTCGCCGCGGATCGTCGTCCGGATGCCGATCGCCGCGAGATCGGCGCCGTCCGTGGAGACGAGGCACGGCCCCATCGGGCAGAACGTGTCGAAGCTCTTGCCGAGCGTGAACTGGCGCAGCGGCGTCTCGAGCTGCGCGCGCCGGCCCGACACGTCGTTGAACGCCGAGTAGCCGCCGATCGCCACCGCCGCCTCTTCCGCCGAAGCGTTTTTCAGCTCCCGGTCGATCACGATCGCGACCTCGCCCTCGTAGTCGGGTCTCGTCTCATCCCTGGGAATGACGATCGTTGCGCCGTCGCCCACGAGTGCCGACGGCCACATGGCGAACACGAGCGGCACGTCCGGGAGGTCGAGCTCCGACTCCTCGGCGTGGTCGCGGTAGTTGATCCCGATCCCGATCAGCTTCACCGGGTCGATCGGGTGGAGGAGCTGCACCTCCGCGAGGTCGTACGACGCACCCGTCGCGGCCTCGATCTCGGCCCATGCTTCCCGCGTCGGAACGAACCCGCGCGGGCCGGCCGGGCCTGCATCGACCACGGTCGAGTCGTCGAGCCGCCCGATCCTCCAGCCGCCGGCCGGGTCGGCGAACCGCACTGCCTTCATGTCTCCTCCTTGCGCGTCTACGCAGTACGCGGATACTTGCAGGGATGCCTTCGCTCACGCTCGACCAGGTCGATCTCTCCAACGACGTCTTCGCGGAGCGCGTCCCGCACGAGACGTTCGCTCTGCTTCGCCGGGAGGCGCCGGTCCACTGGTACGACTGGCCGGGCGGCCGGGGTTTCTGGTGCGTGACGAAGCACGCCGACGTCGTCGCGGTCTCGAAGGACACGAAGACCTTCTCCTCCGCCCAGGGCGCGAACCTCGAGGATCTCGACGAGGACGCCCGGGTCGCACGCCAGTCGATGCTCGAGACCGATCCACCCCATCACTCGCGGCTGCGGAGCCTCGTCGGGCCGCCGTTCACGCCGCGGGCCGTGCGGGCGTACGAGGTCGCGCTGCGGGAGCTGACGCGCGAGATTCTCGACCGCGCGCTGCCCATGGGCGAGTTCGACTTCGTCGAGGAGATCGCCCGCGAGCTGCCGATCCGGGTGTTGGCGCGGCTGCTCGGCGCGCCCGAGTCCGACACCGACGCGCTGATCGGCTGGGGCGACCGGATGATCATGAACACCGATCCCGACTTCACCGACGTCCTCCACGACAGTCCGGACAGCGAGGCCTATCGGCTCGTGCCCTTCCGCAGCCCGGCCGCGCTCGAGCTGTTCGAGTACGGCCACGCGATCGCGGCCGAGCGGCGCGCCGGCCCGGCCGACGACCTCGTCTCGAAGCTCGTCCACACGGAGATCGACGGCGAGATGCTGACCGAGCGCGAGTTCGACACGATGTTCCTGCTCCTCGTGGTCGCCGGCAACGAGACGACGCGGCAGGCGATCGCGCACGGGATGCTCACGCTGCTCGAGCACCCCGACGAATGGGCGCGGCTGCGCGACGACCCGCAGCTCATCTGGGACACGGGCGCTGACGAGATCCTGCGCTGGTCGTCGCCGGTGCTCCATTTCCGCCGCACGGCGACCGTGGACACGGAAATCCGCGGCCAGGCGATCGGCGAGGGCGAGAAGGTGGTCGTTTGGTACGTCTCGGCCAACTTCGACGAGGACGTGTTCGATGCGCCGGAGCGCTTCGACGTCGGCCGCAACCCGAACCCGCACATCACGTTCGGCGGCGGCGGCCCGCACTTCTGCCTCGGCGCGCACCTCGCGCGGCTCGAGGTGCAGGTCATGTTCGAGGAGCTCCTCCCGCGGCTCCACACGATGGAGCTCACCGGGCCCGCGAAGCGGATCCGCACGAACTTCACGAACGCGCTGCGGACGATGCCGGTGCGCGTGGTTCCCGCGTAGTGCTCAACCGCGCGCGACGGCGGGCCCGCGAGACGCTCGTGAAGGACATCGAGGTGTTCGAGGGGATCGGCTACCGGAAGGTCGAGGCGACGGCCGGCCGCGCCAGGATGGTTTCGGACTCGGGCCCGCCGATCGTTCTGTCGTTCTCAGCGCGCGGCCGGGTCGTCGGCGGGAACTTCGCGCTCGAGATCTCGGCGGCCGACCCCGTCTGCGCGGCCACGCGGGGGCTCTCCGCCCGCGCCCGCGGCGCCGTCCGGCTCGCCCGCATCCAGTTCAAGCCGAAGCGCGACGATCGAGCCGGCGCCGAGCTGGCCGAGCGGCTCAACGGGGATGCAACGCTCCAGAAAGCGCTGGCGGCGGTGCATTTCGAGCGCATCCGCGTGGAGCCCGACGGCCGGCCGGTCATCCGCCACATGGGCGGCTCGGTCGTGTGGATGCTGATCCCGCCGCTCACGCGCGGCGTGCCGCTCATCCCCGAGCAGGCCAAGGCGACGGTGGAGGCGTTAGCGAAGTTCGGCCCCGGGATACCCTGAGCCGCATGCGTTTCGCCGTCGCCGCTGTCCTTGTTTTCTGTGTGGCCGGCTGCGGCGCGGCGACCACCCGGCAGGACGAGCAGTCCGGTGCGCTTCCGAAGGCGACCGCGATCAAGGTGCCGAGCACGTTCCGCGCCGAGATCTACGCGCGCGGCCTCCATCATCCGACGGCGATGGCGTTTGGGCCCGACGGACGGCTGTACGTGTCGCAGGACGTCGGCTCGATCGTCCGCGTCGGACCCGGGACGAGGAAGCCGACCGTCGTGGTCAAGGGGCTCCCGACGCCGCTCGGTCTCGCTTGGATCGACCAGCGCCTCTACATCTCCGCCCAGGGCCGCATCGTGCGCCGGACGCTCGCGAACGGAAAGCTCGGCTCACCGCACGTGCTCGTGTCGAAGCTTCCGTTCGGACGCCACCAGCAGGACAACATCGTCGTCGGCCCCGACGGGCGCCTCTACTTCGGCAGCGGGTCGACCTGCGACGTTTGCACGGAACCGAGCAAGCGCAGCGCCACCGTGCTGACGATGAAGCCGGACGGGACCGACCTGCGCGTGCACGCGCGCGGCCTGCGCAACGCCTACGGCCTCGCGTTTCGGCCGGGAACCGACCGGCTCTTCGCGACGGTGAACGGCCGCGACGATCTCGGGGGCAGCGAGCCGGCCGAGATGTTCGTGCGGATCAAGAAGGGCGCGCGGTACGGCTGGCCGAAGTGCTGGCCGAGCTGGCTCCAGAAGCGGATGAAGGGCACGTCGTGCGCCGGGGTGACCCGCCCGATCGCGTATCTCGAGACGCATTCGTCCGCCGACGGGATGGCCTTCGCGACCGGCGGCGCCTTCCCGGCCAAGTGGACGAACGGCGCGTTCGTCGCGCTCTGGGGTCAGTACAGCTCGACCGCCCACGGCCGCCGCGTCGTCTTCGTGAACCTCACGACCGGGAAGTCGAGCACCTTCGCGCGCGGGTTCGCGCATCCGCTCGCGATCGCCTTCGATGCTCAGGGCGCGATGCTCGTGGCCGACTGGGAGCGCGGCGTGATCTACCGCATCCAGCTGAAGGGCAAGCCCTAGCCCTAGTCCCTCGGCAGCCAGTCGAGCCCGCGGGCGCGGCCTCGCGGGGTCGCGAGGAAGTGCTCAGGCCGCACCAGTGCAAGCTCGGCGCGCGCGTGCGCGAGGACGAGCCCGGACTCGTCGAGGATCGTCGCCTCCGCGGTCGCGCGGCGGTCGTCGGCCTCCACGAGGTGTGCGGAGATCCGTAGCGGCTCCTCCACGGGAACCGGAGCGAGGTAGCGCGTCTCCAGTCGTGAAGTCACCGCTGGACTCAAGATCGGGCGGACGATTTGCCCGCACGCCTCGTCGAGGAGCGCCGCGACGATGCCGCCGTGCACCATCCCGGGCGCGCCCTGGAAGCGCTCGGGCACGACGTGGTCCGCCTCGAGTTGATCGCCGGTGAGGCGCCATTCGAACTCGAGCCCGCCCGTACCGAGGCCGCAGCCCCAGCAGAACGGATAGTGGTCGGTTCGGCTCACGGCCCGATTATCGCGCCAGGAGGGTTTGGTGAGATGCGCCTCGCCGCAGGGGTGCGCTGGAGGGCGTGAGACAAGGACGCAGACTCATGCGCGTACTGGTAGTACGGGCATGACCGAGGACGCCGCCTCACGCGCTCCAGCGCGGCCCTGGGGCTCAGGGGTATCCCGCCGGGCCCGACTAGTTGTCGCTCGGCGCGGAGTCGAACTCGAACGTCGTGTCCGGCCCGAACAGCTTGTCCTTCAGCCAGCGCCGCGTCTCCGGGCCCGAGATCGGGTTGAAGAGGACGCCGAGAACGATCCCGGTCGCGAGCAGCGTGAAGTTGCGGCCGGCGTGTGACTCCTCGGTGCCGCGCGCACGGCGGCTCGCCTCGCGGAGCTCGTCGACCGCGTTGCGAAGCTCGTCCTGCACGTCGGTGTCGCGGGCAACCTTGCGCGCGAGGCCGGTCATGCTCGCCGGACCGATCAGATCGTCGTAGATCCGCCGCGCCGACACGTACGCGCTCTTCACGTGATCGTGCAGTTCGTCGTCGGTAGCCAGCCGCTCGACGTAGGGCCGAGCGGTCTCGACCGCTTCATTGACTTTGTCTTTCATCTCTGTCCTTTCCATCGGCTGTAGACGGATTCATACCTGAGGCGCGGTCGAGGGAAACGTTCGAGGCTTGCGGCGACGGGCCGTTCGTTAGCCTTGGCGCCCCGTGGAGAACTGGACTCGACTCGTAATCCGGCACCGCTGGGCCGTGCTCTGCGTGTGGATCGCCATCTTCTTCGTCTCGGTGATCGCGTCGAGTGGGCTGGCCGATCTGCTCACCAACCGCTTCACCTTGCCTGGGACCGACACGGCGCGCGCCGACAAGATCCTCGAGGAGCAGTTCGGCGAGAAGGCGACCGGCTCGTTCTCGATCGTCGTGCGCGGCGAGCCGGGGACCGCGCAGGCGCTCGTGCCCGAGGTTCAGGCCGCCGCGAACCGCGCCTCCGAGGTACTGCCGAACAGCACCGTCGGCGTGGTCGCGCCGGTCTCCGAGAGCGTGGTCGTCGCCACGCTCACCTCGACGCTCGAGGCCGCCGACGCGAAGGGCTACACGGGCGACATCCGCGCAGCGGTGGGCCAGATCGAGGATGCCCAGACGTTCGTGACCGGCCAGGCCGCGATCGAGCACGACCTCGATCCTGTGTTCAACCAGGATCTCAAGGTCGGGGAGCTCTTCATCGCCATCCCGATCGCGCTGCTCATCCTCATCTTCGTCTTCGGGACGCTCGCGTTTCTCGTCCCGTTCATGTTCGCGGCCGCAACCATCCCGGCCACGCTCGGGATCGTCTGGATCTTCGCCCACTACATGGAGCTGACCACGTACCTGCAAAACCTCGTCTTCCTGATCGGGTTCGGCATCGCGATCGACTACTCGCTGCTAGTCGTCTACCGCTACCGCGAGGAGCACCGCGAGGGCGTCTCCAAGGACGACGCGGTCGTGAAGACGATGGCCACGGCAGGCCGCGCCGTCGTCTTCAGCGGCACCGCCGTCGGGATCGGGCTCGCGCTCATGCTCTTCATGCCTCTGCCGTTCATGCGCGGCTTCGGGATCGGCGGGCTGGCCATCCCGGTCGTGTCGATCGTCGCGGCGATCACGCTGCTCCCCGTGCTCTTGCATCTCGTCGCGGGGCCGCTCGACCGGGTGCGGCTCCTGCCGAGGAAGATCAGCGACCGTCGCGAGGCCGAGGAGAACTTCTGGGTCAAGCTGGCGCGCGCGATCATGCGCCGGCCGCTCTGGTTCGCGATCGGCACGACGGCGCTTCTTCTTGCACTTGCCGCGCCGGCGCTGGCGCTCGAGCTCGGCCCGGGCTCGAACACCGGGATCCCGCAGAATCTGGAGTCGGTCAAGGGCCTGAACGTCCTCGGGGACGCCGTCGGCGAAGGTGCGCTCGCCCCGACGACGATCACGATCGACACCGGCGAGGAGCTCGGCGTCCGGAATCCCGACGTGCAGGACGCAACGCGGGAGCTGATCGCTCGGCTCACGCTCGACCCCGAGGTCGCGCGGGTCGATTTCGAGCCGACCGAGCAGTACATCGACGCGACGGGACAGTTCATCCGCATCGACGTGGTCGGAAAGGACGAGTACGGCGCGCCGGCGTCGGCCGAGTTCGTCCATCGCCTCCGCGACGACATCATCCCGGCCTCAGGGTTCCCAGCGAGCGCCGCGGTCTTCGCCGGGGGCGGGCCTCCGGGCGGCGTCGACTTCCTGGATGTCGCGTACGGCGCGTTCCCGTGGCTCGTGCTCGGGGTGCTGCTCCTCACCTACCTCCTGCTCCTGCGCGCGTTCCGCTCCCTGCTCCTGCCGCTCAAGGCGATCATCCTGAACCTGCTCTCGATCCTCGCTGCGTACGGGCTCCTGACCGCGTTCTTCAAATGGGGCCCGGCAGAGGTGATCGGCCTCATCGGCTTCGACCAGATCGAGGGCTGGATCCCGATCTTCGTGTTCGCGATGGTCTTCGGGCTCTCGATGGACTACGAGGTCTTCCTCGTCTCGCGCATGCGCGAGGAGTGGGACAAGACGAAGGACAACGAGTACGCCGTCTCGATGGGGCTCGCCAAGACCGGGCGCATCGTCACCGCGGCGGGGCTGATCATGTTCGCGGCGTTCATGGGGTTCGTCGCCGGGTCGGTCGTCGGTCTCCAGCAGTTCGGCTTCGGGCTCGCGACCGCGATCCTGATCGACGTGACGATCGTGCGGGCGCTCCTCGTGCCCAGCGCGATGGCGCTCTTCGGCCGCTGGAACTGGTGGCTGCCGGCCGGAGTGGCCAGGCTGTTCCGCGTCGAGCCGTCGCCGCTCGAGCCGTCTGCCGCCCCTGTTCCGAGCCCGTCCGGCCGCTAGCGTGGCTATAGACTCCGGCGCGTGAAAGGCGTTGTCCTCGCGGGCGGAACCGGCACCCGCCTCCACCCGCTCACGCGCATCACGAACAAGCACCTCCTTCCGATCGACGACCGGCCGATGGTGGCGTTCTCGATCGAGGCGCTCGTCACGGCGGGGATCACCGAGCTGATGCTCGTAACCGGCGGAACGCACGCCGGGGAGTTCCTCCGCCTGCTCGGCAACGGCGTCGAGTGGGGGATCGACCGGCTGCAGTACGCCTACCAGGAGAGCTCCGCCGGCATCGCCGACGCGCTCGGGCTGGCCGAGCGGTTCGTCGGCGGCGACCGGGTTTGCGTGATGCTCGCCGACAACGTGGTCGAACGCTCGATCCTCCCGTCGGTGCAGCGGTTCGAGGCCCAGGAAAGCGGCGCGCGGATCCTGCTCGCGCGCGAGAGCGACCCGGAGCATCTGCGCCACCTCGGCGTGCCCGAGCTGGACGGTGACCGGGTCGTCCGCATCATCGAGAAGCCCGAGGACCCGCCCTCCGAGTTCGCCGTGACCGGGATCTACTTCTACGACTCGAGCGTGTTCGAGATCGTCGAGGGGCTCGAGCCGTCGGCGCGCGGAGAGCTCGAGATCACCGACGTGAACAACTGGTACGTGGAGAAGGGCGCGATGGAGTACGACATCCTCGAGGGCTTCTGGGGCGATGCGGGCGAGTCGCTCGACGCGTACTACGCCGTGAACGACTTCGTCCGCGCGAACGGGGTGAACAAGCCGTGATCGACCAGATCGTCCGCATGCCGATGGACGTCTTCGAGGACGAGCGCGGCTGGTTCGCCGAGATCCAGCGCGCCAGCAAGATCGCGAACACGCTCGTGCAGACGAACGTGTCGTTCTCGCGCAAGGGCGTGGTGCGCGGCCTGCATTTCCACGAGCGCGGCCAGGACGACCTCTTCGCGTGCCTGAGCGGAACCGCCCGCGTCGTCGTGCTCGATCTCGAGTCGGGCGACGTGTTCACGGAGGACATCGGCGAGCAAAATCAGGTCGCGCTGTACATCCCGGGCTATCTGGCGCACGGCTTCGAGGCGCTCACGGACGTTCTCTTCTGTTACCACGTCACTTCCGAGTACGACCCCGCCGACCCCGACGAGCGCGCGATCCCCTGGAACGATCCGCGCGTGAAGGACCTGTGGAGCACCCAGACTCCGATCCTGTCGCCGCGGGACGCGAACGCGTCCTGATCACCGGCGCCGGCGGGCAGCTCGGGCGCGCCCTGGTCCGGGTCTTCCCGGACGCCGATGCCCGGACGCGCGCAGAGCTCGACGTGACCGTGCCGCTCTCGATCGGCTACACGCCGGAGCTTGTGTTGCACGCCGCTGCCTGGACGAACGTGGACGGCGCCGAGAGCGATCCCGACGGCGCCGCCGCGGTGAACGTGACCGGCACGCGGAACGTGGTCGCGCTGGGCGCTCCGGTCGTCTACATCTCCACCGACTACGTCTTTGACGGGACGAAGCGCTCTCCGTACGTGGAATCCGATCCGACGGCGCCGCTCTCCGTGTACGGGAAGACGAAGCTCGACGGCGAGGCGGAGGTGCGCGACGGCTGGATCGTTCGCACCGCCTGGCTCTACGGCGAGGAGGGCTCGAACTTCGTGAAGACCATGCTCAGGCTCGGACGCGAGCGCGACGATGTGAGCGTCGTTCAAGACCAGGTCGGCTCGCCGACGTACGCCGGTCATCTCGCCGCGGCGATGCCCGCGCTGCTCGAGCGTCCCTACGGCGTGTGGCACGTCGTGAACGCGGGCCAGTGTTCCCGCGCCGAGCTGGCGGCGGCGATCTTCGAGGAGGCCGGCATCGACTGCCGCGTCGTCCCGATCCCGGCATCCGAGCTAACGGCTCCCGCGGCGCGTCCCGCGTACTCGGTCCTGGGGAGCGAACGCGCTCAGCCGGTGCTCCTCCCCCACTGGCGCGACGGCCTGCGCGAGTGCCTCGCGAACCTCGGCTAGGTGCCGCAGAGCGTTGCGTGGTCGAACCGAACCTCGTACGGAACGGCGTCGCCTCCGCCGAGGGGTCGCAGGTGCTCGGCGGCTAGGCGCGCGTCGACGTCCGTCGCGTAGATGACGACTCGGGTTCCCTCCGGGCAGACGGCGTTTTGCACGTCGAGGGGGACCTGGCACATCTCGTCCGACCCTTCGAGCTCGCAATCGCCGTAGACGAAGTCCGCGCCGGTCGGGTTGCCGTCGTCGAGTCCAGCCTCGACAGCCACGAGCGGAAGTCCGGCGTACTCGTCCCCGAGGTAGAAGACGGGTCCGGCGAGCTCCTCTGCATCGCGGGTCTGGTCGGCCAGAGACGGACCGCCGGAAACGGAACAACCCGCGAGTGCAACTGCAATGAGAGTCACGATCGCATAGCGCACAGTCGCTATATAGCACGATGGAGATACGGATGCAACGCAGCGTGGGCTAGCATCCCGCCGTTCGCGAAGCTCGGCTAGACGATTGACTCCATATCGCGGAAGTGCTATATAGCGATTGTGCGCTACTACTTCCACGCTAGGAGGCAGCGATGACGACCGACGTAGCGATACCGCAGGGCGAGCGAACGTTCTCGTACGACGCGTTTCTCGACGTCGTTGGACGCCAGGGAATCACCGAGGACGCTGCGGAGAGGATGTGGGCAGACCTCGCCGAGCCGGCAACCGGCGACGTTCCCTCCGGCGCCGGGCTCGTCCGCTCGCCGAAGCGGTTTGCCGAGACGCCGCGGCTCACTCGCCTCGTGAGCGTTCTGCTCTACGTCGGCGCAATTCTCGTTGCCGGCTCCTACGGCTGGTGGGCGTTCCAGCCGGGGCTGGGCGACGCCGGGCTGCTCGCGCTCTCGCTCGTCTACGGCGCGGGGTTCCTCGCCGTCGCGCTGGTCGCGAAGCGGCGCGGATTCGACGACCTCGCGGCCGCCGGAGCGACAATCGTCGCCTTCTACGTGCCCGTTGCTGCGTACGCGGCGCTGAACCTCGCCGGGTTCGAGTTCAAGTACGAGGAGGACGGGATCGTCGCGTTCTACGACTGGGTCGACGGCGGCTGGATCTGGCTGGAGCTCGCCGCGATCGCCGGCGCCGCTGCGCTCTACCGGGTGTTCCGGGCGCCGCTGCTCATGCTGCCGCTTTCGCTCTTCGCGCTGTTTCTCTCCATGGACGGCGCGGCGCGGGCGTTCGGCCTCAACTTCGACGACGCCAGCGATCGGACGATCGGAGCGTTCGTCCTCACGTTCGGCCTGCTCGCGGTCACCGGCGGAGTGCTTCTCGACTACCGCGGCTTCCGACGCAACGCCTTCTGGCTCCACGTCTTCGGTGCGCTGGGCATCGTGTCGAGCTTTTGCTGGCTGTTCGCAGAAGACTCGTCGTACGAGTTGGCGCTCATCCTCTCGGGGGTCGTCATGCTGCTCCTGGGCGTGTGGCTCGCGCGTGTCCTCTACCTGACGGTCGGCGGGCTCGCGCTGTGGAGCGGGATCTCGTTTCTCGCGCCATCGCCGCTGGTGCTGACGATCTCGGGTCTCGCTCTCGTCGGGGTCGCGATCTGGCTCTCCGTCAGCACGAGTCCGTTGCGCCGCTGGCTGCAGACGCGGCCGCTTCCGGCGCCCCAACGGGACTGACGCAGCTCCCACGCTCGCTAGCATCCCGCGGATGCGCATTCTCGTTACCGGCGGGTGTGGGTTCATCGGCAGCCAGCTCGTCCGGCGGCTCGTGGACGCGGGCATACGCGTAGTCGTCCTCGACAAGCTGACCTACGCGGGGAATCCGGCCAATCTCGCGGGCGTGGAGCACGTCTTCCACCGCGGAGACATCGCCGATCCCGTCGCGGTCGCCGCGGCCGGGGAAGGCGTGAGCGCGGTCGTGAACATCGCCGCCGAGACGCACGTGGACCGGTCGATCGAGAGCTCCCGAGGAGTTCGTCCGCACGAACCTGTTCGGCACGCAGGTGCTCGTGGACTGGGCCCGCGAACGAGGAATGCGGTACGTCCAGGTCTCCACGGACGAGGTCTACGGCGATATCGAGGCTCCCGCGCACTCGCGCGAGGACGATCCGCTGCGCCCGTCCAGCCCGTACGCCGCCTCGAAGGCGGGCGGCGACCTGCTCGTGCTCGCGGCCGTTCGCACGTACGGGCTCGACGCCGTGATCACACGCGGCTCGAACACGTACGGCCCGCGCCAGTTCCCGGAGAAGCTCATCCCGCTGTTCGTGACGAACGCACTCGACGGGAAGCCGCTCCCGCTCTACGGCGACGGGCTCCAGACCCGGGATTGGCTCCATGTGGACGACCACGCCGCGGCGATCGAGCTCGTCCTCCGCGAAGGGAAGTCAGGCGAGATCTACAACGTCGCCGGCGGCGAGGAGGTCCCGAACATCGAGATCACGCGGCGGATCATCGAGCTGACCGGCGCCGATCCGGCGCTCATCACGCGCGTGACCGACCGCCTCGGCCACGATCGCCGCTACGCGCTCGATTCGTCGAAGCTCGAGGCACTCGGCTGGCGCCCGCAGCGCAACCTCGCCGAGGGTCTTCCGGCCACGGTTCAGTGGTACCGGTCCGCGCCTGCCGATCGCTAGGCGCAGCGCCTCCTTTCGCAATCCTTACGAGGCTTCTCTAGCCTTTGACCGAAGCACGTTTCTCATGCGTCGGTTCCTCTGCCTCATCCTTGTAGCGCTCGCCGCGCCGGCTTCCGCGTCGGCGGCTTCGGCCTTCATCGTGGACGGCCACGGCTGGGGCCACGGCATCGGCATGGCCCAGTGGGGCGCCTACGGCTACGCGAAGAACGAGGGGCGCACGTACGACTGGATCCTCTCCCACTACTACCCGGGGACGAAGATCGCGGAGTCGAACGTCGCGTCCGTTCGCGTTCTCCTGGCACAGGGACGCAAGAACGTGAAGATCGGCTCGTCCGGGCCGTACACCGTGCGCGACTTCAACGGCACGACGGTCGCGCTTCCCGACGGCTCGATCACGATCGGCGCCGGGCTCATGGTCAACGGGAAGAAGCTCTCGAGCCCGCTGACGTTCACGAAGGGCGCGCGCGTGCTCACGCTGGGCGGCAAGCAGTACCGCGGCCAGTTCATCGTCCACCTGGTGGGCGGCCGGGCTCACGGTCGTGAACAAGGTCGCCATTGACGACTACGTCTCGGGCGTCGTACCGGACGAGATGCCGCCGGGCTGGTCGCCCGAGGCGCTCAAGGCCCAGGCCGTCGCGGCGCGCTCCTACGCGGTCGCGACGCGCAAGACAAGCGGGATCTTCGACCTCTATCCCGACACGCGCAGCCAGGTCTACGGCGGCGTCGCCTCGGAGGAGCCGACCACGAACACCGCGGTCGATGAGACCTCCAAGCAGGTGCTCATGTTCGGCGGCAAGGTCGCGACGACGTTCTTCCACTCGACCTCCGGGGGGAAGACCGCGGCGATCGAAGACGTCTGGAACTCGACCGGCCTGCCCTACCTCGTCTCCGTTCCGGATAAGTACGACAGCATGTCCCCGCATCACAGCTGGGGGCCGTTCCGCTTCACGGCGGCCGCGTTCAAGCGTGAGATCGGCGGGTCGGCGCCGAAGGGTCGCCTCGTGGACGCGGTGGTCGCGCGCAACCCGTCTTCCCGCGTCGACACCGTGACCCTGCGCGGCACCGGGAGCAACACGAATCTCTCGGGAACCGGGTTCCAGTCGGCGCTCGGGCTGCGCTCGAGCTGGTTCTCCGTCTCGGTGCTCTCCCTGACCGGCGGCTCGACCAAGAAGGGCCACCGGTTCGTGCTGAACGGCTTCGTCCGCGGGATCTCGAACGTCTGGCTCGAGCGCCGCGTGGATGGCGACTGGGTCAAGGTGCGCGACCTGAAGCGCGGCGAGGGCGGGGTCGTGAAGACGAAGGTGCGCCCCGGCCAGACGACCGCGTGGTTCCGCCTTGCGGCGCCGAAGGGCGTCGGCGTGCCGATTCGCGTCACCGTCACGAAATGAGGCGCTCCGCCGCCGTCCTCGCCGGGCTCGCGGCCGCCGCATTCCTCACCGCGCCTGCGGGCGCCGCGCGCGGACAGCTCTCCGTGCAGGTGGCCGACGGCGCCAGCTCCGCCTCGGTTCAGCGGGCCGTTGCCGCTGCGACCGGAGGACGGCTCGTCGCCGATCTCGGGCCGCTCGACACGCTCGTCTTCTCGGTCGAGGACGTCGGCGCCGCTTCTCTTCGCACCGCGCACCTGCGCGGCGTCCGCTCAGTTGAGCGGCTCACGGCGACCAGGCGGCTCGCGTTCGAGCCGACCGATCCGCTCGCCGCGGACCAGTGGTACCTCCACGCGATCCGGGCGTTCGACTTCTGGCCGGATCTTCCGCTGCAGCCCGCTGTGCGGGTCGCCATCGTGGACTCGGGCGTGGACGCCGGGCATCCGGACCTCGCCGGCCGCGTGGTCGGTTCGAAGACGTTCGTCGGCGGAAACGCGCTCGTCGACTCGGTCGGGCACGGGACGATCATCGCCGGCGAGATCGCCGCGCAGCTCGATAACGCGATCGGCATCGCGGGCGTGGGAATCCCGGTGGAGCTTCTCATCGCCAAGGTCGTCAAGCCGAACGGCTTGATCCCGGTTCTCGCCGAGGCGCAGGCGATCCGCTGGGCGGTCGAGTCGGGCGCGAAGGTGATCAACCTGAGCCTCGCCGGGCCGCGCGATCCCAAGCATCCCAGGCGGGACAGCTACTCGGCGCTCGAGCGCTCGGCGATCGACTATGCGACCGCGAAGGGCGTGGTCGTCGTCGCGGCGGGCGGGAACTGCTCGACGGTCGCGTGCCCGGAGCTCTACGCGAGCTGGCCGGCCGCGCTGCCGCACGTGATCGGCGTCGGCGCGCTCAACCCGTCGAACGCCACGCCGCAGTGGTCGAACCGCGACCGCGCGTTCATCGATCTCGCCGCGCCGGGAACCCAGATCTTCTCGACCTACCCGAGGAACCTCTCGCGCACCGGCTGTCAGCCGGCCGGCTACACCGACTGCGCCCGCCTCGTGTCCGACCGCAATCCGCTCGGCACGTCGTTCGCCGCGCCGCTCGTGGTCGCCGCCGCGGCGGTCGTGATCGGCGAGCGCGCGCGGCTCGGCCTGCCCGCGCTGCAGCCCAGTCAGGTGGCGGCGCTCGTCGAGCGCTCCGCCCACGACATCGGCGCCGCGGGCCGCGACGCCCGCTCCGGTTTCGGCCGGCTCGACGTCACCGGCGCGCTCGAAGCGCTCTCAGGGCCGCTTCCTCCGCCGGACGCGCGCGAGCCGAACGACGGGCTCGGGGTGCACGCCGCCCATCTCTCCGCGGGGGTGAAGACGGTCACCGCGTCGATCGACCGGTTCGACGATCCGCGCGACGTCTACCGGATCGCGCTCGCCAAGGGCCAGCGCATCACCCTCAACTACACCGGCGGCGGCGTGCTCTACCTCTGGCGCGCGGACGGAACGCAGGCGGCGGTGTCGCACAAGCCCGGCACGCACGAGCGCATCGTCTTCCGAGCCAAGAAGGCCGCGAAGTTCTTCGTCGAGGTGCGGCTGCCGAGCGGCCCGAGCGGCGCGTACACGCTGACCCTGACGCGCGGCTAGAGCAGCTCTTCTTCGGGAACCTCGCGGATCACCCGCGCCGGGTTCCCGACCACGACCGCGCGCGCCGGGACGTCGCGCGTTACGACCGCGCCTGCGCCGACAAACGCCTCCTCGCCGATCTCGATCCCGGGGAGGAGCACCGCGCCGCCGCCGATCCGGGCGCCGCGGCGGATCGTCGGGCCTTTCATCGCCGCCAGCCGCGCCTCGGTGCGGCCCATGAAGTTGTCGTTCGTCGTGATGACGCCGGGCGCGATGAACACGTCCTCCTCGATGGTCGAGTAGGCGGTCACGTAGGCGTTCGCCTGGATGCGCGTGCGGGCGCCGATCGTCACGTCGTTCTCCACCAGCGAGCCGCGTCCAACGACGACCTCCTCGCCGAGCTCGCAGCGCTCCCGCACGCAGGCCTGGTCGCCGATCACCACGCGCCGCCCGAGTTTCGTTCCCGCGAAGACGACGGCGAGGGCGAGGATCGCCGCCTCGTCGCCGATCTCCGCCGGAGGAAGCGGGTCGCGGTTCGCAGTGGAGGCGCGGCCCAGGGTCGGTTGCTTCCCGACCACCGAGTTGTCGCCGATCGCGACTCCCTCGCCGAGCACCGTTCCCTCGTGCACGACGGCGGTTGCCGCGACGGTCACACGGGCTCCCGCTCGAGCGAGCGCTGCAGCTCCTCGAGCGTGCGGACGACTGCGAGCCCGTTCTCCCGCGCGGGCGCGGAGTCGGCCTCGCCGCGCACAAGCGACAGGAAGTGCTCGCACTCGAGCCGCAGCGGCTCGTCGCCGGCGATCCTCGGGCTCCAGATGTCGCCGGTGCGCGTCATCCATTCGCCGGAGGGCAGCCCGGACGGGCCCTTGTCGTAGACGGTCACCTTCCGGTCGGGCTCCATGTCGTCGAACACGGCCATCTTCGAGTCGCCGACGACGGTGAGCTTGCGCATCTTGTGCGGGTCGAGCCACGACAGGTGCATGTGCGCGACCACGCCCGACGGGAAGCGGAGGTAGCAGAAGACGACGTCCTCGACGCCCTTCGTGAGGAACGACTCGCCGCGCGCCCAGACCTCTTCCGGCTCCTCGCCGACGAGGTCGATGATCACCGAGAGGTCGTGCGCGCCGAGGCTCCAGAGGACGTTCTCGTCGCGCCGGATCTTCCCGAGGTTCTGGCGGTTGCCGTAGACAACCAATAGGCGGCCGAGCTCGCCGGAGGCGACGAGCTCCTTGAGCGCGCGGATGCCCGGGTGGTAGAGGAGGAGATGGCCGGGCATGAGCACGAGGCCGCGCTCCTCCGCCAGAGTCGCGACCGACTCGGCCTCGGCGGCGGAGACGGCGAGCGGCTTCTCCACGAAGACGTGCTTGCCGGCTTCGAGCGCCCGGCGGGCGAGATCGGCGTGCGTCGGCACGGGCGTTGCGATGACGATCGCGTCGAGCGTGTCGTCT
This sequence comes from uncultured Thermoleophilia bacterium, assembly GCA_963716435.1. Classification (GTDB taxonomy): domain Bacteria; phylum Actinomycetota; class Thermoleophilia; order Gaiellales; family Gaiellaceae; genus CAVRUF01. The sequence continues at coordinate 440,777 of OY970312.1, read as the reverse complement.
TCGAGGAGGTCATCGAAACGCGGAGTCGCGGTTGCCGTCGGGTAGCGCGCGGCCTCGGCGGCGAGCAGCTCCGGGTTGTGGTCGCACACGTACGCGAGGTCGGCCAGGCCGTTGAAGTTGCGCGCGAGGTTCGGGCCCCAGTAGCCGAGGCCGACCACGCCGATGCGGATGGGGTCAGTCATGGGCGGCCAATCGTACGGGCGATGCGCTCGGCGGCGCGACCGTCGCCGTAGAGGCCGGGATGGTCGGGGCGCGGGGCGGCTGCGGCGAGCGCGGCGGCGATGCGGCCGGGGTCGCTCGAGCCGGCGAGCGTGTTCCAGCCGGTCTCGACCGTCTCGACCCACTCGGTCTCGTCGCGGAGCGTCACGCACGGGACGCCGAGCCAGTACGCCTCCTTCTGGACACCGCCGGAATCGGTCGCGACCACGCGTGCCTGGGCGGCAAGCGCGGTGAAGTCGAGGTATCCGGCGGGCGCGATCAGGTGAACGTTCGGTGGGAGCGTCGTGTCTGCCAGCGCGGCCCGGGTCCGCGGATGCGCGGGGAAGACGACGGGCTCGTCGAGCTGCCCGAGCGCTTCCGCGATTGCACGGAGTGGCTCCGGATGGACGTTCGCCTCGCGGTGCACGGTCGCGAGGACGTAGGCGCCGGGCTCGACCTGCGCAGCGGCGAGCGCAGTCGATCGTTCGAGCGCGAGCGGCGCGAACAGGCGGTTCGCATCGAGCATCACGTCGCCGACGTCGTGGACGCCCTCGGTGATCCCCTCGGCGCGGAGGTTCTCGACGGCCACGCCGCTCGGGCAGTACAGGAGCGACGAGAGCCGGTCGACGAGGACGCGGTTCACCTCCTCGGGCATCGAGCGGACGAACGAGCGGAGACCGGCCTCGACGTGCGCGACCGGCACGTTCAGCTTCGCGGCTGCAAGCGCGCCCGCGAGCGTCGAGTTCGTGTCGCCGTAGACGACGACTGTGTCAGGGCTCTCGTTCCGGACGGCCTCCTCGATCCCGGGGAGCATGCGCGCGGTCTGCGCGGCGTGCGAGCCGGAGCCGGCGTCGAGCCTGTAGGCCGGCGGCGCGAGCCCGAGCTCGTCGAAGAACACGCCGGAGAGCTCGGGATCGTAGTGCTGGCCGGTGTGCAGGACGACCTCGTCGATCCCCTCCGCGCGCAGTGCGAGCGAGAGGGATGCGGACTTGATGAACTGCGGCCGGTTGCCGACGATTGAGAGGACACGCATGTCGGCGTCCGAATCTAGCTATCCCATGCTTGCGAAGCACCTTTTGCTCACCGGTGCGCTGGTCGCTCACGCCGGGTTGAAGGTCGGGAAAGACCTCGGCTGGTACGCGTCGCGCCGCCTCAGCGAGCCGCCGAAGCGCTCCGGGTCGCGCCCCGCGTCGGCGCGCTGAACCGGCGCGGTTCCGGCACAGAATCGGCACGCCTGGTGCGAATTCTGCGCGCTTTTCCGGGCTACGCTGAAGGCGGGTAGTGGCGGTTCGTTCCCCACCCTGGGTGGGCGCGCGCGAGTAACTCGTAACCGCCGAGCATGAGCACCGGAGCGGGAATCTGGCGGCGCGTCGCTACAATCGCCCGTCGCGGGCCGTTAGCTCAGTTGGTAGAGCAGGGGACTCTTAATCCCAAGGTCGAAGGTTCGAATCCTTCACGGCCCACTTGGAGTGTCCGATGAACAAACCCGAAGAAATTGGGTTGGCGGGACGCGAGGTAGTCGCAGATGGTTTGGCAGGAGAAGAGGCCGCCGATCTCACGTCCTTCTGCGCCTCGAGCAGCTTGGTGGCCGGCGCTGTCGCGTGAGACACTTGATACCGGCGACGTACCATCGAACCTCTCGAGGAGGCGACATCAACGATGCGCGGCGAGCAGTGAATGTCCGCAGGCAGCTAACGGCCGCTGGATTCCTCGCCCTGGCCGTCTCTCTCCTGTCGACAGCCTGCGGCTCGAGTGGGAGCAGCCTCTCGTCAGCCGCTGAGACCGGCCCGCCGCCCACCTCATCCGACGCCTGCGCCGTCGTCACCGACGACGTCTGCGTCGTGGACGGCATCCCCTTCGCCTCGCCGGACGGAGTCCAACTCGCGGTTGACGTCTACAAGATGGACGGCGAATCGAATCGGCCGGCCGTCGTGCTGCTCGGGCCGGGAGGGTGGGGCTATAGCTCCCGCGACACCGTCAGCGGTCTCGCGATTTCACTTGCCCGGCAGGGATTGGTGGTCTTCGTAGGTGACACGCGGCTCGCGTGCACGGACGGCGGGCCCTTGTGCGGATACCAGTATCCGGCGCCGCTCGCTGACGTCCACTCGCTGATTCAATTCGCGACCAGTCACGGAGCCGAGTACGGCGCGCGGGCGGGCCCGATCGGCGTCTTCGGGCTCAGCTCGGGGGCCCAGCTGGCCCTCATGGCCGCCTTCACGGAGGCGGGGGCGTCGCGACCCGGCGCCGTCGTCGCGTGGTCCGCGCCGACGGCGTTCGCGAAGGTCGCGTCCAACCCGGCAGCCCCGCTCATCACCAGGTACCTCGGCTGCGAGTACGCTCGCTGCCCCGACCGGTGGCGCGATGCGTCGCCAATCGCGCACGCCTCGGGTGCCGCGCCGCCGACGCTCCTCGTCTCGTCGCGCGACGATGCGATGGTGCCGGCGTCGCAGTCACGGTTGCTCTACCGAGCGCTGCACTCAGCCGGAGCGACCGCGGAGCTCGACATCGAGCCAGGCGCGGCCCACGCCCAATTCGGCCCCAGCATCGTCAGCCGTTCCGCCGACTTCCTGCTCCAGCACCTCTCCTGACGCTGGGCGCGTCTAGGCCGGAATCGTCAGGCTCTCGATGTCGCTCGGATAGTCGGTCAGCTTCTCCATCCCGTCCTCGGTGACGACGACCGTGTCCGAGTGGCGGAAGCCGCCGATCTCCGCGTCGTACAGGCCGGGCTCGATCGTGAAGACCATCCCGGGCTCGAGCGTCGTCATGTCGCCGACGTCGAGGAACGGCGCCTCGTGGTTTCGCAGCCCGATCCCATGGCCGGTGTGCTGGCGCCAGTAGCCGAGTAGATCGTTCTCCTCGAAGTAGCGCAGGACCGCGCCGTCCACGTCCGCGCACGTTGCGCCCGGGCGGATCGCGTCGAAGGCGGCCTGCTGAGCCGCGACGGTGTGGTCGAAGAGCCGCCGCATCTCGTCGGTCGGCGGGCCGATGATCATCGCCCGCTCCAGCTCGGCGTTGTAGCCCCAGATCGGCGCGCTCGTCTCGGTCACCAGTACATCGCCCGCCTTGAACTCGATGCTGTGCGCGACCGCGTGCGCCCATGAGCTGCGCAGCCCGATCTGGCCCCGGTAGCCCGCCGACGCGCCGTCCGAGGACGACATCCCGCCGACCTCGCCGAGCGCCGCCAGCAGCGCCAGCGTCGTCTCGTGTCCCGCGCGCAGGCTGGCCTCGGCCTCGGTTGCGCCCGGCCGGGAGTACTCCTGCAGCAGCCGATGGGCATGCGAACACCAGCGCCCGCTCTCGCGGATGAGCGCGATCTCGCTCTCGCTCTTGCGGGCCATCATCCCCTCGATGACGTCGCCGAGCGGAGCGACCGAAGCGCCCGCAGCGTCGCCCAGCGCCGGTCCCTTGTAGCCGAGGATGCCCGGATAGCCGTCGGAGTCGGCGCCGATGGCGTCCCTGATTCCGAGATCCCCAAGAACCCGAGCGAAGATCGCCATCGGATGCTCGATCCCGGGGTACTCCGGATAGGACTCGACTCGCTCGAACGCGGTCTCGGCGCGGGTCCGCTCCACCTCGAACTCCGGCACGAACACCGCCGATTCGCCGCCGGCGCTCTCGGCGTAGATCACGGGCCGCTCGTTCGACAGGAACCAGAAGCCGGTGAAGTACTGGATGTAGTCCGCGTCGAAAAGCACGTAGCCGTCGAGGCCTTCGCGCTGGACGTGCTCGAGCAGCCGCTCGCGGCGTTCCTGGAACTCGGCGGCAGGGATGCCGGTGCGCGGGCTCATATCTCCTCCTCGGTCGTAGGTCGGGGCATCGTACGGCGAGGTCGCGTAGCGTGGCGTGGTCCCGTTCGACTTCCCGAGGAGGCTCCCATGATCAAGGAATTCCGAGACTTTCTCGTGCGCGGCAACCTCGTGGAGCTCGCGGTCGCGTTCGTCCTGGGTATCGCGTTCGCGGCGGTCGTGACGTCGTTCGTGGACGACCTCGTGATGCCGATTATCGCGATGATCTTCGGCAAGCCCGACTTCAACGGGCTCACGTTCACGATCAACGACGCGGTGTTCCGCTACGGCTCGTTCCTCACGGCCTTGATCCAGTTCGTCGCGGTCGCAGCCGCCGTATTCTTCTTTGTCGTCAAGCCGGTGAACGCACTGACCGCGCGGCTGAGCGAGCCGGCCGAAGAAGGCACGCCTGACGAGGAGCGCCGTCACCAGGAAATCCTCGCCGCACTTTCAAAGATTTCCCGCTAACGAAAGGAACTCCAAGTGTTCGCACGCGTCGCAAAATTCGAAGGGATCGACACCAGCAACATCGACGAGCAGCTCGCCGAGATGGAAGGGCAGGGCCCGCCGCCGGGGCTCGAGCACGCCAAGGGCTACATGCAGCTTCTCGACCGCGACAAGGGAACCGCGCTCGGAATCGTCTTCTTCGAGGACGAGGACGGGATGCGGCGGGGTGACGAGGCGCTGAACGCGATGAATCCGCCCTCAGGAGCGGGCCAGCGCGCGAACGTCGAGATGTACGAGGTCGCCATGCAGGCGATGATGGACTAGCGCTCTAGAGGTCGCGGCGGGAAAATCCGACGCCCGCCACCACGGCGGCCAGAGCGAGATAGGTGAGCGTCCACGGCCACAGCGAGCCGCCGCCGGCCTGGGCGCCGCCGAACGGACCCAGCTGCAGCACCTGTTCGGTGAGGCCGAAGCTCGCTGAGCTGATCGCGTTCAGCGCATCCTGGTAGAGCGCCTCGAACGGAAGGACCCAGGAGGTCTTTCGCGCGACATCGACCAGCGTCTCGGAGTTGATCCCCTCGCCGATCTGGCCGAGCAGCCCGCCGACGAGGCCGGCGCCGAACAGCATGAAGACCGCGATGCCGTTCGCGGTCGCGGAGAGAAAGACCGATCCGAGGAGCGACAGGGCGGCGACGACGACCACGGCGAGACCCAGCTCGATGCCGGGTAGCCAGAAGCGGTCGGGCCACCAGCCGCCGGCCCAGTACGTGATGGCGGCGGTGGCCGCGAAGACGGCGAAGACGTAGACGAAGCAGACCCCTGCGGCCGCGATGAACCGGCCTGCGAGCAGCGTCTCGCGCCCGAGCGGCCGCACGACGAGCGGCTGGAGCAGTCCGCGCTCGGCGTCGCCGCGCACGACCGACAGCGTCAGGAAGACTCCCAGGACGACGCCGAGGAAGAGCGTCCCGAACATGGCCAGCCCGAGCAGGGTCGCGCCGGCCAGCACCTGCTCGTCGATGACGCCGCCCACCGGGCCCTGGTCGGCTCGGGCGACCTCGTCGAAGGCCTTCTCCGTGCCGAGCGCGTAGAGCCCGAGGAACGCGGCCGTCAGGATGAGCACGATCACGAACACGCGCCGGCGCAGGCTCTCGCGCAGCGCGTAGCCGATCACGATCGGGATGCCGCTCATGTGCTCTCCCGAATCGCCTCGAGGTAGCTCTCCTCGAGCGTGGTCGCGACGACGCGGACGCCGTAGATCTGCTCCCCTGCCGCGACGAGCTCGGCGACGAGGCGCGGCGCGTCGTCCCTGGTCGCGGTTGGAAAGGTCTTCACGCCGCCCGCCGTCTCGATCTCGACGCCGCGCGCGTGCGAGAGCTCGCCGGGCGTTCCGGCGGCGACGACCTTGCCGCGGTTGATGATCGCCACGCGGTCGCAGACGAGCTCGATCTCGCTCAGCAGGTGCGAGTTGAGGAGCACCGCCACGCCGCGGCCGCGCAGTTCCTCGAGCAGCAGCCGTACGGTGATCCGCCCGGCCGGGTCGAGTGCGCTGGTCGGCTCGTCGAGGAGCAGAAGGCGCGGGCTGCCGACGAGCGCCTGCGCGATCCCAAGGCGTTGCGCCATGCCCTTGGACATCGCCTCGATCTTGCGATCGGTCGCGTCCGATAGCCCGACCAGCGCCAGCAACTCCCGCCGCTCGGCCTCGCCGCCGGACGAGCTCGCCAGCCGCTGATGCAGGCGCAGGAGCTCGTCGGCCGTGTACCAGCCCGGGAACCGGAAGAGCTCGGCGAGGTAGCCGAGGCTCGCCCGCGCGGTGCGCGACCCGGCCCGCGCGCCGCAGACGAGCGCCTCGCCGCCGGTTGGGCGCACGAGCCCGACGGCGATCTTCACGAGCGTGGACTTGCCGGCGCCGTTCGGCCCGAGGAGCCCGACCAGCTCGCCCTCCTCCACCGTCAGGTCGACGCCGGACAGCGCTTCGATCCGCCCGTACCGCTTGGCGAGACCGCGGGTCGAAAGGGCCGCCGGCACGCTTGTACTGTAGGCGCCTGTGTCCGCCGACGACGCAATCGAAGCGGCTGCTCTCACTCGGCTTCTCCGAGGTGGACGCGTGCACGCTCGCCGACCATTTCGCCGCCGCCGATGCCCGCGGGCGGCCGGGTCACGGCGTCGCGCGGGTCGCCTGGCTCGAGACGTTTCCCGACCTGCACCCCGACGCCCGGCCCGAGCGCGTCGTCTCCGAGCCGGGCTTCGAGCGGTGGGAGGGCCGCGGCGCGCTCGGCTACCTGACGCTGGCGGCGATCGTGGACGCGCAGCTGGCCGATCCACCTGAGCGGGCGCGCGTGATCGTTGCCGCGGACTGCTTCCCCACAGGCGTGCTCGGCTACTGGGTGCGCCGCCTCGCCGAGGGCGGGCTGGCGGCGTGGCTCACTGCGACGTCACCGCCGCGTCTCGCTTCGCCTGGCGGCGGCCCACCGCTCGCGGGAACGAACCCGATCGCGATCGGCGTCCCCTCGTCCGACGGACAGCCGCTGGTCTCGGACGTGTCGATGGGCAGCGGTCACGCACGGCGACGTCCTCCTCGGGAACCGCGTCGCCGGAGGAAATGTCCCGTTCGGCGGCGAGCAGTCGCACAAGGCGTTCGCGCTGGCGGTCGGGCTGCAGGCGCTGGTCGATGCGCTGGGCGTGGGCACGTACGGCGCGCTGCTGGTCACCTTTCGACCGGTGGCAGATGCCGTCCACGAGCTCCGAGAGCTAGCGTCGGGGACGCGTCTCCCCGGCGATCATTGACGCTTCTTCTTTGATTTTCTGCTCTGTTGGCTGCGCTTCAATGCACGCCCGCGAGCCGCCTGTACCTTCTTCTCCTGCCTCAGTCGCTCCAGTTCCTCACGTTCGGCCTCGGCAAGACGTGAACTTCCCGCAAGCGCCTCGCGCTGTCGCCGCTCGTTCTCGACGGTCGCCCAGAGCAAGGAGTTCTCCTGGACGTAAACACTCTCAAGGACTATCGGAGCCTCCAGATCACCTACGGGTGACGTCACGCTCAGGTCCTCTCCGTACGTTTGAGCAACTAGTGCCCGGTAACGTTCAAGTTGCGAGTAGCTCCGCGATACGACCAGGCTTTTTTGCTCGCGCGATTGTCTTCGCAATGATCGCCTCGATCTCCTCACGACTTGAGAAATGCTGAATGCGACCAAGGCTTCAGGGTATGCGCCTTCAGCTGTCAGGCGATCAAACCGTTTGTCCGCAAGAATCGCACTCCGCGCTGGGTCATCCAGGTTCTGAACCACGGTTGCGAGAAGATCGCTCCAGGTGGGTACGCCCGCCTCCGCGGATACCCCACTTCCGAGAAAGGCCCAAGCTTGACCGGAGTTGACAACGTCAAGGAGGTCCGTCCGGAACACGTCGGCAAGGATGACACAGCGGTACGCGACGCGACATCCCGAGCGGCTAGCGCTTGCGCAGCTCCCCCAGCACCACGGGATCGATTCGCTCGACTCCGCGAACGCGATCTTCCAGGTTTTCCGCGCCGGTCCACGCGCGCCACGCATCCGTCAGCTCGCCGTCGTAGCCGAGCGCGGCCAGGCGGTCGGTCAGCTCGGCGCGCAGGTCGTCGTCCACGTCGAGCCAGTTCTCGTCCGGCGTCTCGCCGAAGTAGAGGTGATGCAGGCCGAAGAGCCGCTCGAGCTCTGAGATCGGCTTCGGATGGTCGTCCACCCGGAGGTCGACGGACACGTCCGACATCCCGCCGTACCCGCCGCCCTTGCTCACGACCAGGAGCGCGGCCGACTGCTGGCCTCGGCGGTCGCCGCCCGCGGACTGGGCCGCGCCGAGGCACGAGATGAGCCGCTCGGCCAGCGGGCCGGCGGACCGCTCGAACGTTGACGCCAGCGCATCCACGGTCGCGCCGGAGACGAGGATGTTTCCCTGCGCCGCGTAGCCCGGCCCGGTTCGGCCGCCGGCCCAGTCGAAGCAGGCGTCGCCGGTGAAGGTCGCGCCCACGCCGGCCGCGTCCACGACGCCGAGCTGGCGGTCGTCTCGCCCCTCGTCGGCCGCGGTCAGCCGCTCGACGACCTCGCCCGCGCCGAGCCCCGGAACGAAGCAGCGCCAGCCCGTCCGGCCCGTACTGCGGATTCGCGTACGCCTGGGTCGCGACCGCGCCGGCGCCCGCCTCCGCCCAGGAGACGACCGCGCCGACCGCGAGGAACTTCGACTGCACCGCGACTCCCCACTCGCCGCGCTCCAGGTCGCAGGCGCAGATGGAATACGTCGCGACGAGCCGTCTAGCCATAGGTGAGCCGGCGAAAATCCAGCTCGAGGAGCTCGGCGTGGTCGGCCGGTACGAGGACGCAAGCGACCTCGGGCCGCGCCAGCGCCTGCTGCACTGACGCCGCGTCGGAGCAGCGAACGACGACGGGCCGGCCGACGTTGTGCGCCTCGACCAGCACCTCGATCTCGGTCACGCTTTCGAGCACCAGCGCGTCCGCGAGGGGAATCCGCTCGTCGCCCTCGATTGCGATCTCCGGCACCCGCACCCCGGTCGAGCCGAACCACCGCTCGCGGGCCATCAGACCTCGACCGGCTCGCCGGGCTCGAGCGCTACGACTTCGCAGTCGGACATCAGATCGCGGCACGCCGCGGGCGTTCCCGTGAGAAGCCCGAAGGTGCCCCAGTGGCAGGGCACCATGCGTTTGACGCCGAGGAGCTCCACGGCGACCGCGGCCTCCTTCGGGCCCATCGTGTAGTGGTCGCCGATCGGCAGCACGGCCACGTCGGGCTTGTAGATCCGCCCGATCAGCGCCATGTCGCCGAAGACGCACGTGTCGCCGGCGAAGTAGATCGTCGCCGCATCCTCGACGCCGAGGACGACTCCTGCGGGCTCGCCGAGGTAGATCGGCTTCCCGTCCTCGAACGCGCTCGACGAGTGCTTCGCGTCGGTCAGCGTGATCGCGATGCCGTCCACGTTCACCGTGCCGCCCTTGTTGATGCCCTGCGTCGCGTCCTCGGGCAGGCCCTTGCCCGCCAGCCAGCCGCGCAGCTCGACCATCGCGTACACCGGCGCCGAAAACTTCCGCGCCAGCTCGACCGTGGCGCCGACGTGGTCGGCGTGACCGTGCGTGAGAACGATCAGGTCGACCTGCTCGGGCTCGTGCTCCGCCTCGGGGCAGTTGGGATTCTCGAGCCAGGGATCGACGTAGATCCGCTTGCCGCTCGGGGTGTCCACGCGGAACGCCGAGTGCCCCAGCCAGGTGAGCGTGACGCCTGCCATACGGCGAGACTAGCGCAGCTCCGGCGGCAGAGCGACCACAACGTAGGCCTCGACCGCGGCTTCCTTCCCCTTGACGCGCAGGCCGCCCAGCGGCTCCGCGGTCGTCCCGTCGGGAAGCCCGTCGAAGGTGCTCGCGCCGATCACGACCTGCCCCGCCGCGGCCTGGCTTTCGAGCCGGGAGGCCGTGTTCACCACGTCGCCGAGCGCCGTGTACTCGCGACGCCCCGCCACGCCGATCACGCCGACCCGCGCGTCGCCCGTATTGATGCCGACGCGGAAGCGCGGCCAGTCGGGATGCGCGAGCGCGAGGCCGCCCGCCGCCTCCTGGAACGCGAGCGCCGCGCGCACGGCTCGCTCGGCGTGGTCCGGCTGGTCGCCCTGCTCGTTGAAGACGGCCATGATCGCGTCGCCGATCAGCTTGCCGACCTCGCCGCCGCGGCCGGTGATCGCCGGGACGCCGACGCTCCAGTACTCCTCGAGCATTTCCGAGACCTTGGCCGGCGGCGTGTTCGCCGAGAACGCCGTGAAGTTCTCCAGGTCGGCGAAGAGGACGCTGACGGGACGGACCGCGCCCGACGTCTTGTCCAGGTAGAGGTCGGCGAAGCGCTCGTCGCGCCACTCGCGGCGCGCGAACCAGGCGACCAGCGCGAACGCCGCGAGCATGAGCAGGTGCCACTCCCACCAGCTGGCGTGCCAGTTTCGGGCGAAGGCAATCGCGACGAGCGCCTCGGCGAGGAGGGCGTAGGCCGTGGCGACTGCGAGGAGAAGCGGCGCGGGCCGGCGCAGGTGCAGATGGAGATAGCCGGCCGCCGCGAAGGCGAAGAAGACGATCCCCGGGATCGCGAACGCAAGGAGCCAGCCGCGAGCGCGTTCCGGGGGAAGCGGCCCGTCGAGCGGCGGGATCGCTGCGAGCGAGACGACGGCCCAGACGCCCATAGCCGCGAAGAGACAGCCGCGGATAAGCGTCGCGCGCCTCATGATGCTCGCCGATTGGCGCTGGTCGAACTCGAGCGCGGAGGCGGCTGCGAAGAGGGACGCCAGCAGGAGGCCGACCGGCGTCGCGACCACGAAGCCCGCGTTCGGCGAGTCCACGAGCACATCGGGCGTGGCCAGCGCATGCAGGGCGAGGAAGCCGGCGGCGGCCAAAAAGGCGAGCGAGACGAGGAAGAGGCGTGCGTCGGCGCGGCGCCGGGCCGCGTCTCCGGTGACGACCGCGAGGACGACGCTGGTGAGCGCAGCCGCGAGGACGAGCCAGAAGTGCGACGGATGGTGCTCCCACCGTCCGTCCAGGCCGGGCGCGGCGAGCAGCAGCGCGAGCCCCGCGAGCGGCAGGGCGACCGCTCCCGCCCAGGCGAGCCGCCCGGAGGACGAGGTCATTCGAGCGCCGCCTCCAGCTCCGCGACGTAGGCGGGGTCGCCGAAGGCGTGCCGCGGGTCGGCGGGCAGGGCGCGCTCCGTCCACGTGCCGCCGCGCCTCAGGTAGACCACGGGATAGATCTCCCCGGCCGCGTTCATTTCGATCGTCGCGGCGATCGAGTCGGGCCCGCCGGAGTCGAGGAAGTCGGCGAGCGGCCGGATGCCCTCGTCCTGCGCGCCGCCCTCGAGCCGCACGACGCGGGCGAGGTAGGCCTTCTGCGTCCAGATCTCCGGGCCGGACGCGAGCTCGGCGGCCAGGAACGGAACGACCTCGTCCTGCGCGAGCGGACGCGCGGGCGCTGCGATGCCGAAGTGCCGCTCGGCGATCGCCTCGGCCAGCACGCGCGCGTTGTAGCGAAAGCCGTGCACGGCGGGCGAGCTTGCTCCGACCCCGTGCTTGCGCAGGCCTGGCGCTCCCTGCGTCGCGTTCCCGGCGAAGTAGATCCCCGGGGCGCCGGTCGCCTCAAAGAACGGCGTCAGCGCAGGGATGCGACCCTGGCCGACCGTCTGCACTCCCAGCTTCGGAAGGTCGAGTAGCGGCGCCCGGAAGCCGGTCGCCGCGATCACCTCGTCGGCGTCGAGCACGAACTCGCCCGGGTGCGTCGTGCCGCTCGCGTGCACCCGGAACCCGTCCCCGGTCCGCTCGATCCGGTCGACCGCGGCGTCGAGCACGAGCGTGCCGCCGCCGAGCCCCGCGTCCTCGAGCGGCTGCATGTAGCGGACCCGAACCGAGGAGAGGGCGAGCACGGAGGTCTGCACGGGCCGCGGCGACACGAGCACGACCTGTCGCGCCCAGGGGAGCAGCCCGTCGGCGATCTCGAAGCCCGAGTTGCGCTTGCCGATCACGACGACGCGCTTGTCCTTGTAGGAGGGGCGCGGCCGGCAGCTGACGTAGTGCGGGACGTTCTCGATCCCGGGGATGTCCGACATCCACGGGTCGGTGACGCCGATCGCGAACACGGCGGCCTTGCAGCGGTACTCGCCGTCCGAGGTCGTGAGCGTGAGGGAGCCGTCGTCCTCGCGCCGGGTCGACTCCCACCGGCAGCCGTAGCGCACCCGCACGCCGGCCTGGTCGGCGAATGCCGCCATGCCGGCCTCCATCTCGGGCCGCGAAGGCACCGCCCACGAGCGGTCCATGAGCCCGGGCACGAGTCCTCGCAGGGCCGGGTCGTCCGAAAGGAGGCTGTTCTGGTCGTACCACTCGTATTCGCGAGACGCCCGGTCGAAAGGAGCGTCGGGCTTCGACCACGAGAGCAGCCGCTGGAAGATCGGATAGAGGCGGAACATCCCGCCCGGGGCGTCGTCTCCCGACAGCACCGCATGCTCGATTCCGAGCTGGGTGAGGTAGTGGCTCGTCTGGAGTCCGCCCGGGCCGCTTCCTACGACGACGACCGGGTACTCGCCCGGCGGGAAGTGGTCTATTCCAGCCACTCGAGCACAGAGGCCAGCCGCCGCAGGACGGTCTTCAGCATCCGCACCGTGACCGACGGGTACGCGAGCATGAACGGCTCGATCTCCTCGCGCGGAATGACGAGGCAGCGCAGCGGCGCAGACGCGACGATGTCGGTCGTGGGCGGCTCGCCGGTCAATGCGGACACGTCCCCGAAGAACTCGCCGCGGCCGAGGCGCGCGATCTCCTTGTCGCCGATCGAGACGATCGCTTCACCGTCGAGGATCACGTAGAGCCCGGTGCCGCCCATGCCCTTGCGCAGGACGTGCTGGCCCTCGCCGAACATGTCCTCGTCGTAGCTGTGCGCGATCCGCTCGAGCTGCGGGCGGGTGAGGTCGGCGAAGAGCGCGAGCCGCGCGAGATTCTCGGTGTGGCTTCCGGTCGCCATGCGCGAAACCTACCGCTCAGACGTCGAGGTCGCGCGCCGCGAAGAAGACGGCCTCGCTGAACGTCGGGAACGGCTGGATCGTGTCGCGCAGCGTCGCGACCGGGATCTCCGCCTTCACGGCGAGCGTGAGCTGGCCGAGCCACTCCCCTGCCTCCGGGCCGACGCACACCGCGCCGACGAGCACGCCGCGCCCCGCATCCGCGAAGAGCTTCACGAACCCGGGCCGCTTCGGGCTCGCATAGGTGGAGGCGCGCGAGACGCTCTCGATGCTTGCCTTGGCGACGACTGTGCCCTCGCCGGTCGTGTCGCCGACCGACGCGATCTGGGGATCCGTGAACACGGAGGCCGGAACCGCGCGGTAGTCGGCGCGCTCGTCTCCGCCGGCGATGTTCGCGGCCGCGATACGCGCCTGGTACTTGCCAACGTGCGTGAAGAGCGACTCGCCGGTCACGTCTCCCGCCGCCCAGACGTTCTCGCCCGCGCAGAGCCGGGCGTCCACCTTGAGCCCGCGGTCGACCGTGACCGGGAGCCGCTCCAGCCCGAAGCCCTCGACGTTCGGGCGCCTGCCCGTGGCGATCAGGAGCTGCGCGCCTTCGATCTCACCCGCGCCGTCGCCCGTGCAGAGGACCCGCACGCCCGATCCGGCCGCCTCCGCCTGGGTCGGTCGGGTCGCCGTGCGCACGTCCATTCCGTCCGCCTCGAACGCCGCAGCGAGCAAGGCTCCGGCCTCGGCATCCACCCGGTCGAGCAGCGTCGGTCCGCTGTGGACGAGCGTCACCCGGGAACCCATGCGCGCGTAGAACTGCGCCAGCTCGCACCCGACCGCGCCGCCGCCGACGACGAGCAGGCTCTCGGGAACCTCGCTCGCGCTCGTCGCGTCACGGCTCGACCAGTGCGCCACGTCCTCGAGCCCGTCGAGCGGAGGCGGCGCGGGACGCGAGCCGGTCGTGACCATCAGGTGGTCGTACGGGAGCTCGCGCCCGCCCACGCGGACGAGGCCCGGCTCGGCGATCTCCGCCTCGCCGCGCACGAGCTCGGCGCCGAGCTTCGTGAGCCACTTGACCTGGCTCGTGTCGTCCTTCACGGAGATCTCGTCGCGCCAGGCGAATACGCCCTCGATGTCAATCGGTCCGACCGCCTCCCGGGCGCCCGGAGTCACGTGGGCGCGCGCGACGAGCTCGGTCGGGCGCAGCAGCGTCTTCGACGGGATGCACGCCCAGTAGGAGCACTCCCCGCCGACGAGCTCGCGCTCGACCAGGGTGATCTCGGCGTCGTCGGAGCGGCGGCGCAGGGCCGCGACGAAGCTCTCGCCGGCGATGCCTCCGCCGAGGACGACCACGCGCATGGCTACAGGATGAACACGAGCGGGCCGACGGTGTCGCGGGCGATGTCGATGAGCGGCCCCGCGAAGACGAAGCTCGCGATCGAGATTCCCACGCAGGCGGCGACCGTCGTGCCCAGCCAGAGATCCTGCGGAGGCGAGCCGCCGGCGACGACCACGGCCTGGGTGTCGGTGCGGCCCATGTACATCGCGCGGACCACGCCGAGGTAGTAGGGCACGGAGATCACGGTGCCGACGACGCCGATGATCACGAGCCACGTCCAGCCCTTCTCGTACGCGGCGGCGAAGGCGTAGAACTTCCCGAGGAAGAGCCCGGCGGGCGGTAGGCCGATGAACCCGAACATGAAGAACGTCATCGCTGCACTGAGGCCGGGGCGCTCCCAGCCCATCCCGGCGATGTTCTCGAACGTGACCTGGCGGCCGAGCTCCCGTTCGCGCGCGGCGACGACGGCGAACGCGCCGATCGACATCGCGCCGTAGGAGATCAGGTAGTAGACGAGCGCCCGCCCGCCGAGCGGGGTCGCGGTGGCGAGCGGCATGAGCAGGAACCCGGCGTGCGAGATGCTCGAGTAGGCGAGCATCCGCTTCACGTCGGTCTGGACGAGCGCGCCGAGGTTCCCCCAGAGGATCGAGATGGCGGCCAGCACGGCCAGCGCGATCGTCCAGAGCTCCTGCTCGGACGGGAACGCGACGAGCAGCACGCGCATCGTGACCATGAGCGCGGCCACCTTGGTCGCGGCCGACATGAACGCGGTCACGGGGGTCGGCGCGCCCTGATACACGTCCGGGGTCCACATGTGGAACGGCGCCGCGGAGAGCTTGAACGCGAGCCCGACGAGGATCATCGCGAGCCCGCCGACGAAGAAGAGCTTGTCCGCCTCCGGCGCGGCCGCGGCGATCTGCGTGAACCCGAGCTTCGCCCGTTCCTCCGTACACGAGCGCGCTTCCGAAGAGCAGGATCGCCGAGCCGAAGCTTCCGACGATCAGGTACTTGAGCCCGGCCTCGAGCGACGCGAGCCGGTCGACGCCGGTGGCCACGAGCACGTAGAGCGCGATCGAGAACCACTCCAGGCCGAGGAAGAGCGAGAGGAGCGTCGTGGCCTGGAGGAAGAAGCACATGCCCGCGACCGCGGCGAGGAGCAGCGCGTAGAACTCGATCACGCGCTCGCGGTCGTCCGAAACCGGCGCGGGAGCGTCGTCCCTGGGCGCGCGGCTCTCCCAGTACGCGACACCCACGGACAGGAGCCCGGCGACCGAGACGAAGATCTGGCCGACCTCAGCGAAGCGGTCGCGCACGAGCGAGCCGTTCACGAGCGTGGACGGCACGTCGTCCATCCCGTAGAGGACGCCCGCCATGACGCCGGCCGCGATCAGCGCGCCCGCGGCGAAGACCGCGCCGAAGATCCGCTTCCAGCTCCGCGGCAGGAACACGCCGACGACGAGCACGAAGAACGATCCGCCGAGCAGGATCAGGATCGGGACGAGGGCCGCCCAGTCGATATCCGGCTTCACGAAGTCCATCTAGCCGCCTCCCACCAGGGCGAAGGCGTGATCGGTGATCCCGGCGGGCCAGAACGACAGGACGACGAGCACGGCGACGAGCGCACCCACGAGCGCGACCTCGAACGGGCGCAAGTCGAGCGCCTCGTCGCTGACCGCCGGGCCCGGGTCGCGGTGGAGCACGGCCGAGACGACGCGCAACACATACATCGCCGCGAGCACGATCGAGACTGCGCCGACGACGGCCCAGCCCCAGCCGCGCGTGAAGATGCCGTTCAGGATCAGGAACTCCCCGGCGAACGCGGCCGAGAACGGAACGGCGAGCGCGATCACGCCGACCGCGATGAAGAGCGACGCCAGGCGCGGCCGCCCGCGGGCCATGCCGCCGAGCCGCGCGAGGTCGCCGGTTCCGGTGCGGCGCTCGACCATCCCCGCGAGGAGGAAGAACGAGGCGGAGATGAGCCCGTGGACGACCATCTGGAGCAGCGCTCCGTCGAGGCCCGACGCGTTGACCGCGAAGACGCCGAACACGATGAGGCTCATCTGCGCGAGGCTCGAGTAGGCGATCACGCCGCGCACGTCGGGCGCGCGGAAGGCGAGCAGCGAGCCGTAGACAAGCCCGATCGCCGCAAGCGTGAGGACGACCGGCCGCCAGTCCGCAACGAGCACGGGGAAGAACGGAAGGACGATCCGGATCATCCCGTAGGTCGCCGTCTTCGAGATGACGCCGGAAAGAAGCGCGGCCACCTCGGGCGGGGCTTCTCGATACGCGTCGGGGAGCCAGCCGTGGAAGGGCCACATCGGCGCCTTCACGGCGAACGCGATCATGAACCCGAGGAAGATCGCCGTGTTCGAGTTCGGCGAGAGCGCGGTCATGTCGAACGTGTCGGAGAGGCCGAGCGCGATGATCGAGACGAGCATGAGCAGCGAGCCCGCCATCGTGTAGACGATGAACTTGAGCGTCGCGCCCTGCCGTCCGGCGCCGCCCCACACGCCGATCAGCACGTACAGCGGGATCAGCATCGTCTCGAAGAAGACGTAGAAGAGGATCAGATCCTGCGCCGCGAACACGCCGGCCGTCGCTCCGGCGAGGAAGAGCAGGAGCCCGAAGTAGGCGCGCGCGTGCTCGCGCTCGGCCCACAGGCCGTAGGCGACTGCGGCGACGGTGACGACCGCCGTGAGCCCGATCAGCCAGAGCGAGTAGTCGAACATCCCGACGCGGTAGGCGATTCCGACGTCCTTGAGCCAGACGACGTGGGAGTCGAGCTGGAGCCCCGAGCCGAAGTCGAACCGCTGCACGGCGACGATCCAGCCGCCGAGCTCCGCGAGCGCGACGAGCAATGCGAATCCCCCGGCCGCCCGCGCCGTCCACGGCAGGAGCCAGAGAACGAGCGCAGCGGCGATCGGGCCGAAGATGAGGGCGGTAGTCAGCATCAGCTCACGGCCAGGAAGACGACGAGGAGGACGGCGAGGCCGACGGCCACCACCAGGGCGTAGGTGCGGACGAGCCCGTTCTGCGCGGCGGCGAGCTTGGAGCCGAGCTGCACGCACCTCGAACCCGATCTCGCCGAGCGAGGCGAGGAAGACGGGCTTCTCGACGAAGTGGGTGAGGATGAGCGACAGCCGCGACGCGGGCTCGTAGAACGCCGCGTCGTAGGCCTCGTCGAAGTAGAGCTTGTGCTCGAGCGTCTTGGCCGCCCACGGGAGGCGGGCACGGATCTTGGCGGGCACTTCGCTGCGGCGCCGGCCGTAGAGGAGCCACGCGGTGACGATCCCGGTGATCGCGAACCCAAGTGCGGCGAGCGCCGAGAACCAAGCCGTGCCGCCACTCGCCTCGGGGATCGACTCGGCGACCGGCTCGATCCACGTGTCGAGACCGGCCCAGCCGCCGGGGAACTGCAGGAACCCGCTGACGATCGCGCCGATCGTGAGCACGCCGACCGGCCACATCATCGAAAGCGGGCCCTCGAAGCGCTCCCTGTGGAGGTGAGGCTGGTCCGCGGCCGGCTCGCCGAAGAAGACGATGAAGACGAGCCGGAAGGTATAGAGCGCCGTGAGGAACGCGCCGCCGAGGCCGACTCCCCAGAGGATCCAGCCGAGCGTGCCGGCGTTGGCCGCGCTCGCGAGGATCGCGTCCTTGGAGAAGAAGCCGGCGAACGGCGGGATCGCGGCGAGCGCGAGCGCTCCGACGAGGAAGCAGCGGTACGTCCACGGGAGCTGCTTGCCTAGCCCGCCCATCTTGCGGATGTCCTGCTCCCCGGCGAGCGCGTGGATGACGACGCCGGCTGCCATGAAGAGCAGCGCCTTGAAGAACGCGTGCGTCATCAGGTGGAAGAGCCCCGCGCCGAACGCGCCCAGGCCGACGGCGAGGAACATGTAGCCGATCTGGCTCATGGTCGAGTACGCGATCACGCGCTTGATGTCCGTCTGGACGAGCGCGACGAGCCCGGCGACCACGATCGTGACGCCGCCGAGAATCCCGGCGAGCTTGAGGATGTCGGGCGCGAGCTCGAAGAGCGGGCTCGTGCGGACGATCAGGTAGACGCCGGCGGTCACCATCGTCGCGGCGTGGATGAGTGCGCTGACCGGCGTCGGGCCCTCCATTGCATCCGGCAACCAGGTGTGGAGCGGGATCTGCGCCGACTTGGCCACCGCCGCGCCGAGCAGTCCGAGCGCGACGAGGATCGCGAGCGTGGTCGAATCGCCGAGCGCCTCCGGGGCCCGGTCGAAGACGGTCGCGAAGTTCAGCGAGCCGGTCTGCTCGATGAGGATGAAGAGCGCGAGCGCGAACGTCGCGTCGCCGATCGCGTTCATGACGAAGGCCTTCTTCCCCGCGGCCACAGCTGTCGAGCGCTGGTGCCAGAAATTGATCAGCAGGTAGGACGAGAGCCCGACCATGCCCCAGCCGCAGAGGAGGAGCAGGAAGTTCCCGGCCTCGACGAGCAGGAGCATGGAGAAGATGAAGAGCGCCTTGTAGGCGTGGTAGCGGCGCTCCTCTTCGTCACCGGCCATGTAGCCGATGCCGTAGGTGAGGATCAGGAAGCCGACCCCCGAGACCACGAGCATCATGAAGACGCTCAGCGGGTCGACGAGAACCTCGAGCCCGAAGCGGAGATCGCCCGCGGAAAGCCACGTCCAGAGGGTCGAGAAGCTCGGAGCGCTCCTCCGGCGCTTCGCCGCGCAGGAGCAGGAAGGCGACGAGGCTCGCGATGAACGAGACGAGCGTCGAGCCGGACGCGATGAGCCCTGCCTCGCGTCCCGTGATCCGGGAGCCGGCGAACGCGATCGCAAGCACGGCCGCGGCGGGCGCGAAGAGCGCGATCCAGGCGGCGGTCGTCATCCGCGCAGGGTGGTCAGCTTGTCGAGGTCGAGGTCGGCGCGCAGGCGGGACATGGCCACGATGAACCCGAGCCCGACGACGGCCTCGGATGCGGCGACGACCATGACGGCGAGCGCGAAGATCTGGCCGTCCTCGGTGCCCGCCTGGCGCGCGAACGCGATCAGGGCGAGGTTGCCCGCGTTCAGCATGATCTCGAGCGCGAGCAGGACGATCAGCGGGCTGCGGCGCGCCAGCACGCCGAACGCGCCGATCGCGAAGAGGATGGCCGAGACGACGAGGTAGGCGGCGATTCCGGGTCCGAGCATCAGGCCTCGTCCCTGTGCGGAGGAGTCGTCGCCCCGAGGATCACGCCGCCCACGGCCGCGACCAGCAGGATGATCGAGGTCACCTCGAACGCGAGGAGGTGATCCGTGAGGAAGAGCTCTCCGATCGACGCGGGCGAGCCGAAGGCCTCGGTCACCTTGGGCGTGTCGCTGAGATCGTCCCCGGCCGCCAGGAGGATGACGACGGCCACCTGGACTGCGATCGCGGCCGCGGCGACGACCGACGCGACCGCCTGCCAGCTCGGCCCGGCTTTCCAGGGGATGAATTCGCGCCCGCCGAGGTACGCGGTGACGAAGAGGAACATGATCACCACCGCGCCCGCGTAGACCAGCACCTGCGCCGCGGCGACGAACTCGGCGTTGAGAAGCAGGAAGAGCACGGCGAGCGAAGCGAGGTTCACGATCAGCGCGAGCGCGCTGTAGAACGGGTTCGCGAAGAGCACGACCGCGAGCCCGGACGAGAAGAGCGAGAAGACCGCGAAGATCCAGACGATCCAGACGAGGGTCTCGGCGGCGGTGTCCATCAGGAGTCCGACTTCCAGACGGGCTCGGGGGTGTCGTAGCGCTCGCGGTCGGCGACTGGTACGCGCTTGACCGGCGGCGCGAGGAGCATCTCCTTCGTGTAGATCTGGTCGTCGCGGCTGTACTCGGAGAGCTCGTACTCGTTGCCGAGTGTGATCGCGTCGAACGGGCACGCGAGCTCGCAGTAGCCGCAGAAGATGCAGCGGCTCATGTTGATCTCGTAGATCCGCGCGTAGCGCTCCCCGGCCGAGACGCGGTTGTCCGGGGTGTTCTCGTCGGCGACGACGCGGATGCAGTCGGCCGGGCAGGCGGCGGCGCAGAGGGAGCAGCCGACGCACTTCTCGAGGCCGTTGTCGTGCAGGTGCAAGCGGTGGCGTCCGCGGAAGCGCGGGTAGACCGGCCGCTTGTACTCGGGGTACTGCTGCGTGATCGGCTTGCGGAAGATCTGGCGGAACGTGACCGCGAAGCCCTTCATCGATCCGAACGGCTGCGGGGTCATGTGCGCACCGCCAAAATGACGGCGGTCACCACGGCGTTCAGCGTCGCGATCGGCAGGAGCACCTTCCAGCCGAACGCCATCAGCTGGTCGTAGCGCAGCCGCGGCAGCGTCGCGCGCATCCACATAAACACGAAGATGAACGCGCCGAGCTTGAGCAGGAACCAGATCGGCCCGGGCAGGATCGGACCGCTCCAACCGCCGAAGAAGAGGGTCACGGCGAGGCCGGAGAACGTGATCATGTTGATGTACTCGGCCAGCTGGAAGAGGCCCCAGCGCATGCCGCCGTACTCGGTGTGGTAGCCGGCGACGAGCTCCTGCTCGGCCTCCGGAAGGTCGAACGGGGCGCGGTTTGTCTCCGCGACCCCGGCGATGAAGAAGCAGACGAACGCGACGATCTGCGGGCCGATGTACCAGGTCGTCTCCTGCTGGGCCGTGACGATCTGCGTCAGCGAGAGCGACCCTGACATGAGCACGACGCCGAGCACCGCGAGTCCGAGCGAGACCTCGTAGGACACGAGCTGCGCGCAGGTTCGCATCGAGCCGAGGAGCGAGTACTTCGATTCGCTCGCCCAGCCGCCGACGACGAAGGCGTAGATCCCCATTGCGCCGAGCGCGAAGATCAGGATCAGCGAGATCGGGACGTCCGCGACGACGCCGGTGACCGTGTAGCCGCCGATCTCCCACGTGCCGCCGAACGGAATGACGCTGAACGCGGCGAGGGCCGTGAACGCAGCTACGAGCGGGGCGGCGAGGTAGAGGACGTCAATCGCGGCGGCCGGAAAAAAGCTCGCCTTGCCGAGCAGCTTCATGAGGTCGGCGATCGGCTGGAGCAGCCCGAACGGCCCGACGCGGTTCGGTCCGTAGCGCAGGTGCATCCGGCCGAGGAGCTTCCGCTCCACCCAGGTGAGGTACGCGAACGCGGCCATCACGATGTTCACGATCACGACCGCCTTGATGATGTCGATCCACCAGGGCTCGTTGGCGGCGGCCTGCGCGAAGATCACGCCTTCTTCACCTCGACGCGGTCTTCGAGGCCCGTTGCGTGCTCGTCGGCGATCCGGACGACGCCGTCCTTCAAGCGCCGGTTGATCCGCGCGCGGAGCTCGCGGCTCGTTCCATTCGTGCCCACGACGACCGTCTCGCCGTTCGCGATTCCGCGGCTTTCCGCGTCGGCCTTGGACAGTTCGACCTCGGCCGGCGGGCGCTGGAACGCGAGCGGCTCGGTGCGCTCCACCTCGCGACCGCTGAAGAGCGGGCGGTACGTCGCGAGCTCGAGTCCCGTGCCGGTCGTCGGCTGGTCGAGTGGCGCGAGCTCGGGCGCGTCCTGGAGTGTGGTGCGCGCGGGAAGCTCGGCGCGCTGGGCCGGCGCGGCCTCGGCCGCCCAGGGCGGGATGGGAACGCCGAGCGCGGCGCCGACGCGGGCGAAGAACTCGAGCTCGTCCGGGAAGGAGGGGTCGATCGCGCGGCGCATCCGCTGCGCACGTCCTTCCAGGTTGACGCTCGTCCCGTCGCGCTCGAGGTACGCGGTTCCGGGGATGACGACGTGCGCCCAGAGCGTGTGGTCGCCGGGGAACATCGTGGTGACGAGGACGAACCGCGCCCGCTCGGCCAGCTCGGCCACGCGCGGATCGTCCGCGGCGCCGTCTCCGGAGATGATCAGCGCGCCGATCTCCCCGTCCGGGATCTCGGTCTCGCCGCCGTTCGCGGTCTCGTGCCAGGCCCGGGCGACGCCGCGGCCGTTCGGCGTGCGCGGGAGGATGTAGAGGCCGGAGCCGTCGCCGAGCTCCAGCGACGCGGCCAAAGCGGCTCCGCGCCGGCCGTGATCGTGGTCGTCGCCAGACCAGACGATCGCCACGCGGCTCGCCTCGCGCATCCGCCGGGCGAGGCCTGCAACCTCGGCGTCCCCGCCGCCGCCGATCAGGTCGTAACAGACCGAGGCGGCGCTGCCCGGCGAGACGGCGATCGTCCCGGACGGGTTCACGGTCACGACCTCGGCGCCGGCGCGGCGCGCGGCGCGCAGCCACAGGTCGACGCCGGGGGCGCGCTCGATGACGGGCTCGTCGCCGAGGACGAGGCAGATCTCCGCGTCGCGGATGGCCGAGAGGGGTGCGCGGAACGCGTCCACGGCCGGGTCGAGATCATCGGGGATGAGCGCGGCGTGCGCATCGAGCCCCCCGCGGACGAGGCGCGCGATGGCGCTCGCCTGCTCCACGGTCTCCGAGCCCGAGAACGCAACGACGATCGAGTCGCCGGCCTCGCCGAGCCCGCGCGCGGTTTCCTCGACCGCCTGCTCGTACGAGACTGCCTCGAAGCCGCGGCGCCGCACGCGCAGAAGCGGCTCGCGGACCCGGTCGTCGGCGTTCACATGGTCGAAGGCGAAGCGGCCCTTGTCGCAGATCCAGCCGTCGTCCACCTCGGGGTGGTTGCGGCTGAGGATCCGGCGCACCTTGCCCTCGCGCGTCGTGGCCCAGATGTTGCAGCCGGTCGGGCACATGCCGCAGACCGTCGGGACGTTGTCGATCTCCCACGGCCGGGCGCGGAAGCGATAGGTCGAGGGGAGGAGCGCGCCGACCGGGCAGAGCTCGGTGACGTTGCCGGAGAAGTGCGCGCGGTAGGGCTCGTCTTCGAAGGTCGTGATGTACGAGGCGGCGCCGCGATTGCGGGCCACGAGCTGCAAGTCCTCGGAGACGTTCTCCGAAAAGCGGGTGCAGCGGTAACAGAGGATGCAGCGCTCGCGGTCGAGCGAGATGGTCGGCGAGATCGGGATCGGCTTGTCGAAGGTGCGCTTGGGGAAGTGCATCCGCGTCGAGCCGGGCCCGAAGCGGAAGGTCAGATCCTGGAGCGGACACTCGCCGCCCTTGTCGCAGTCCGGGCAGTCGAGCGGGTGGTTGAGGAGGATGAACTCGAGGATCGCCCTCTGTCCCTCCGCGGCCTGCGTACTCGTCGCGGCTGAACGAAGCGCCATGCCGTCCTGCGCGGTCAGCGTGCACGCGGCCTGGAGCTTCGGCAGCCCCTCGACCTCGCAGAGGCACATGCGGCAGGCGCCGACGGGCGGCCCGAGCCGCGGCTCGTAACAGAAGACGGGAATCTCGACCCCGGCCGCGAGCGCGGTCTCGACCATCCCCGTTCCCTTGGGGACGGTGACCTCCCGCCCGTCCACGGTGACGGTGACGAGCTCGGGCGCCGCGCTCACCGTGCTGCCTTTCTTGCCAAGTTGCAGACTGTTACTAAGTCGGAGAGGGCCCAAACCGTGGCCTCGACTCGAGCGGGCGTTGACAAGTTGCAGTCTGCAACTTGGACGGACACGGCTGGGATGGACGTGGCCGCTCGGAGACGGCGGGTCGTGGTCACGCCGGCACCTCGATCTGGCCTCGCACGTGCGCGTGATGCTGGTCCACCGGCGCGATGACGCCCGCGAGAGACGACTCGCCGCCGAACGGACAGCCGCCGTGGTCGATGTGCTGCTGGTACTCCTCGCGGAACTTGGCGACGTAGCTCGCGATCGGCATCGCCGCCGCGTCGCCGAGCGGGCAGAGGCAGTTGCCGAGGATCCGGTCGCACACGTCGAGGAGCAGGTCGAGCTCGCCCTGCTCGGCCCGCCCGTCCTCGAGCTTGTGGAGGATCTGCACCATCCAGCGCGTCCCCTCGCGGCACGGCGTGCACTTCCCGCACGACTCGTGCATGTAGAACTGCGCCACCCGCAGGCCGAGCTGCACCATGCAGGCGCGGTCGTCGATCACGATCACCGCGCCGGAGCCGAGCATCGTCCCCGCGGCCGCCATCGAGTCGAAGTCGAGCGCGGTGTCGATCTCCGCCGCGGTCAGCACCGGAACCGAGGAGCCGCCTGGGATGCAGGCCTTGAGCGTCCGCCCGTCCGGGATGCCGCCGCCGATGTCGAAGATCAGCTCGCGCAGCGGCGTGCCCAGCTCGAGCTCGTAGTTCCCGCCGTTCACGACGTTGCCGGAGAGCGAGAACACACGGGTGCCGGCCGAGTTCTCGACGCCGACCTTCGCGTACTTCTTGCCGCCCGAGTTCACGATCGACGGGAGCGTCGCGATCGTCTCGACGTTGTTGATGAGCGTCGGCGAGGCGTAGACGCCGGAGATGGCCGGGAACGGCGGCTTCGAGCGCGGCTGGCCGCGGTTGCCCTCGAGCGACTCGAGGAGCGCCGTCTCCTCGCCGCAGATGTAGGCGCCCGCGCCGCGGTGGATCACGATCGTCACCGAGGTGTCCGTGCCGAGCACCTTCGGCCCCACGAGCTTCGCCTTCAGGGCCTCCTCGAGGGCCGCGGACACGATCTCGAACTCCTGCAGGTACTCGCCGCGCAGGTAGATGAACGCGGTCGATGCGCCGATCGCGTGGCAGGTGATGACCGCGCCCTCGATCAGCGCGTGCGGGATCCGCTGCATGATCTCGCGGTCCTTGAACGTTCCGGGCTCGGACTCGTCCGCGTTGATCGTCAGGTAGATCGGCTTGGTCGTTTGGTCGGGCTTGGGGATGAAGCTCGCCTTGCGGCCCATCGGGAACCCGGCGCCGCCGCGGCCGCGCAACCCGGAAGCCAGGAACTCCTCGACGAGGTCGGCGCCCGGCATCGCGAGCGCCTTTTCGAGCGCCGTGTAGCCGCCCACCTCGCGGTAGTTGGAGAGCTTCGTCAGGTCGTTCCCGTCCGCGTGCGCGAGAAGCAGCTGCTTAAGCGCCATTCGCCTCTCCCTTCAGCTCGGCGACGATTCCGGGGACGTCGGCCGCCGATACGTGCTCGCGGTAGCGCCAATCCACGGCGACGACCGTCGCCCAGCCGCAGCCGCCGAGGCACTCGAAGGTGGTGAGCGAGAACTCGCCGTCGTCCGTGGTGGATCCGGCGGAGCAGCCCAGCTCGCGCTCGAACGCGTTCACAACGTCCTGCGCTCCCGCGAGCGCGCACGAGATGTTCGTGCAGACCGCGATCTCGTGCTTGCCGACCGGCTCGAGGTTGTACATGTCGTAGAAGCTCGCGATCGACATGACGTAGGCGGGAGTCAGGTCGAGCGCGTCGGCGATCTCGCGCAGCGCGTCCGGGGGCAGCCAGCCCTCCTTCTCCTGCGCCAGATGGAGCGCGGGCATGACCGCCGAGCGCGACGACGGGTACTGCGCTGCGAGCTCCTGCACCTGGTCGAACAGCGCGCTCATCTATCGACCTCACCCATCACGCCGTCCAAGGACCCGACGATCGCGATCATGTCCGCGATCAGCGTCTGCCGCGCGCAGGTCGCGGTCGCCTCGAGTGCGGCGAAGGAGGGAGCGCGGAAGCGCACGCGCCACGGCTTCGGGCCGCCGTCCGAGACGAGGTAGCAGCCGAGCTCGCCGCGCGGCGACTCGATCGTCACGTACACCTCGCCCTCGGGAACGCGGAAGCCCTCGGTGACGAGCTTGAAGTGATGGATCAGGCTCTCCATCGACGTGTGCAGCTCGTGGCGCGGCGGCAGCACGACCTTGCGGTCGTCGGCGATCCATGGGCCGTCGGGCATCTGGTCCACGCACTGGCGGACGATCCGCACCGACTCGCGCATCTCGTCGACGCGCACCTTGTAGCGGTCGAACACGTCGCCGTTCGGATACACGGGCACGTCGAAGTCCACGTCGGCGTAGGCCAGGTACGGCTCCGCCTTGCGGAGATCCCAGTCGACCCCGGACGCTCGCAGCACCGGTCCGGACTGCCCCAACGCGATCGCATCTTCTGCCGAGAGGAGCCCGATGCCCTTCGTCCGCTCCAGCCAGATCTGCTGGGTGTTGAGGATCGCCTCGTACTCGTCGATCCGCGCCGGCATCGTGTCGCAGAACTCGCGGCAGTCGTCGTAGAACCCGACGGGGATGTCCTCGGCCAGGCCGCCGATCTGGAAGTACCGCGTATGCATGCGGAAGCCGCAGACCATCTCGAAGAGGTCGAGGATCGCCTCCCGCTCGCGGAAGCAGTACCAAAACATCGAAACGGCTCCCAGCTCGAGCGCGGAGGTGCCGAGGTAGACGAGGTGCGAGTGGATCCGATTCAGCTCGCAGAGGAGCATCCGCATCCAGACGGCCTTGGGCGGCGTCTCGATCCCGAGCAGCTTCTCGACGGCGAGGACGTAGACGAGCTCGTTCGCCTGGAACGAGACGTAGTCCATCCGGGGCGCGTACGTGATCCCCTTCCAGTACGTCTTCGCCTCCATGTTCTTCTCGAAGCCGGTGTGGAGGTAGCCGATCACCGCCGCGAGGCCCTCGACGCGCTCGCCGTTCAGCTCGACGATCAGGCGGAGGACGCCGTGCGTGGACGGGTGGTTCGGGCCGAAGTTGATCTCGAGGATGTCGCCCTGCTCGCGCAGCTTCGGGTCGACCTCGAGCACGGTCGGGATCGGATGCGGGATGCGCGAGCCCTCGTAGATCGGGGTCTTGCGAATCGACGGGTGCGAAACGGCCATGGCTATTCGGCGTCCGAGAACCGGACGGGCTCGCCTCCGAGCGGATAGTCCTTGCGCAGCGGGTGCCCGTCCCAGTCGTCCTCCATGAGGATCCGGACGAGATTCGGGTGGCCGTCGAAGGGGATGCCGAGCATGTCCCAGGCCTCGCGCTCGTGCCAGTCGGCCGTCGGCCAGACGGTGACCACGCTCGGCACCGGCTCGCCGTCGTCGGCCCAGACCTTGAGGCGCAGGCGCCGCGGCTCGGGCTTCATGGAGAGCACGTGGTAGTTGACCGCGAAGCGCTTCGGCTTCGGCTCGGGCAGCGACTGGAGCCCCTGCGAGCCGGGCGCGTTCAGGTCGCGCGCGCCGTTCGGCGATTCTGGCGCCGATCCCCAGTAGCCGGCCACGCCCTGGTCGCCCCAGCCGAGGTAGTCGGCGCCGGAGAGATCCGAGAGGAACGCAAAGCCGAGCTCGTCGCGGACGTACACCGCCGCCTCGGCGATGCGCTCGAGCTCGATGACGATCGTGGTCTCGCCGAGCGCTTCGGTCTCCTCGACGAACCCGGGGATCTCCGCGTAGCTCATCCCTGCGCGGCCTTCCGCAGCTCGTAGGCGGGCGGCACGCCGGCCCTGATCCGCTCGTGCAGCCGGATGATGCCCTCGAGCACCGCCTCGGGCCGCGGCGGGCAGCCGGGCACGTAGATGTCCACGGGCGTCACCTTGTCCACGCCCTGGAGCACCGCGTAGTTGTTGAACATCCCGGCCGAGCTGGCGCAGGCGCCCATCGCCATGACCCATTTCGGCTCGAGCATCTGGTCGTAGATCTGGCGCAGCGGCGCGGCCATCTTGTGGGAGACACGCCCTGAGACGATGAGCAGGTCGGCCTGGCGCGGCGACGAGCGGAAGACCTCCATCCCGAAGCGCGCGAGGTCGTAGCGGGACGAGACGATCGCCATCATCTCGATCGCGCAGCAGGCGAGGCCGAACGTGTCCGGCCACATGGAGCCGGCGCGCGCCCAGTGGATCGCCTTCGAGACGGTGGTCAGCATGAGCCGGTTCTCGAGATCGCCGAGCTCGGTCTCGAACACGCCCGGCTCGCCCTTCTTGGCGCCGCGCTTCGTCATGAGGACGCGTTCCGAGTTGACCCCGTAGTCGGCGAGCCGCTTCTTCGGCGGATCCTTCTTTACCGCCATTCGAGGGCTCCCTTCCTCCAGATGTAGACGTACGCCACGGCGAGGATCCCGATGAAGAACCCGAACTCCGCGAGCGCGAACAGGCCGATCCGGTCGAGCACGACCGCGACGGGGAAGAGGAACACGATCTCGATGTCGAAGACGATGAAGAGCATCGCCGTCAGGTAGAAGCTGACCGTGAAGCGCTGCTGCTTCGGCGGGCCGGTCGCGACGCCGGATTCGAACGGCAGGACGCGCGCCCGGCTGCGCTCGGCGGGGGTGGCGAAGATGAACGAGAACGCGATCATCGACGCCGGGATCACGAACGCGATGAACGCGTAGGCGAGGAACGGAAACCAGGCGTCAAGCGATGCGAAGACCACGTGAATCCCGGCCATACTAACCCGTTACAAGCGGCCCGGGCGTGGCAGGAAAAAGGTGCCTCTGAGCGGGTACTTTGGCTGCCGCAACAGGCGTTACAAACCCCCTCGACGCCTGATTGGGCACTGGTACACTGAGAACGTGATCACGATCACCGAGAGCGCAGCCGCGAAGATCAAGGAGCTGATGGCGGAGGAGCCCGACACCGAGTCGGGCGTTCTGCGTGTCGCCATTCAGGGCGGCGGGTGCTCCGGCTTCCAGTACGAGCTCGGTTTCGACCAGGGCCCCGCGGACGGGGACAACGAGGTCGAGATGCACGGCGTCACGGTCGTCGTCGACCCGTTCAGCGCGCCGTACCTCACCGGCTCCGAGATCGACTACGTGGACGCGCTCATGGGCGCCGGGTTCGCGATCAACAACCCGAACGTCCAGGCGGCCTGCGGCTGCGGCTCCTCCTTCCAGGCGAAGGACGGGGTTGCGGACGACGCTCCGGTTGAGGCTTCCGCCGGCGGCGGCTGCGGCTCCGGCTGCTCGCACTAATCTTCGCCTCCGGGTGATCTACGACATCACGATCATCGGCGCCGGGCCCGTCGGGCTCTCGGCTGCCTACTACGCCGGCCATCGGGAGGCGACGGTCTGCATCCTCGAGAGCCTCGAGCAGCTCGGCGGCCAGGTCGCCGCCGTTTATCCGGAGAAGCACGTCTACGACGTCGCCGGGCATCCGAAGATCCAGGGCCAGGCGCTCGTCGATCTCTGCGCCGAGCAAGGGCTCCAGTACGGGGCCGAAGTTCTCCTCGGCGAAGAAGTCCGCGAGCTCGTCTCCGGCGACGAGACGCTCACGATCGCGACCGCGTCCGGCAAGTCGATCGAGACGCGCACGATCATCGTCACTGCGGGCCACGGCGCGTTCGAGCCGCGCAAGCTCGGCATCGACGGGATCGACGAGTGGGAAGGCCGCGGGCTCCACTACTTCGTTCGCCAGAAGGACGTGTTCGCCGGCAAGAGCTGCGTGATCGTCGGCGGCGGAGACTCGGCGCTCGACTGGACGCTCGGCCTGCAAGACACGGCGAACCTGCCGATCACGCTCGTCCACCGGCGCGACCGCTTCCGCGGGCTCGAGTCCTCGGTGACCGAGGCCCGCCGGCTCGAGGAGGAGGGCAAGGTTCGGATCTTCACGACCGCCGAGGTGCGCGAGGCGCGCGGCGACGGCGTGCTCGCATCGGTCGTCATCGAGGAGACCGAGACGGGCGAGCTGACCGAGGTTCCCTGCGAGGCGCTCATCACGCTGCTCGGCTTCCATTCGCATCTCGGCTCGATCGCCGACTGGGGTCTCGAGCTGCACGGCAAGCGCCAGGTGCTGGTGAACCCGATGACGTGCGAGACCACGCTCCCCGGCGTCTACGCGGCAGGCGACGTCGCCGGCTACGAGGGGAAGATCACGCTGATCACGATCGGCATGGGCGAGGCCGCCATCGCCGCGAACAACGCGATCGCGCGGATCCGCGGCGAGAAGGTCCAGCCGAAGTACTCGACCGACTAAGGAGGGCACGGCGAACGAAGCCTGAGCCCCCGGGCCGCGCTGGTCGGCGCGATGCCGCGTCCTCAGTCGCGCCCGTATCCGTCGGATACGAACGCTCCCTGCGTCCTTGCCTCGCACCGACCAGCGCACCGCGGCGACGAGGCCCCGCCCACCGAGCCCTCCCGCCGTCCCTCATTCGAGGGACGGCATGGCCTCATCCGCCCGCGTGGGACGGACGAAGAATCAAGTGATGGAGCCACTGCGGGTCGAGTGCTTGGGATGCGGCGAGGCGCGAACGTTTGCGCCCGACGCTGCTGCCCGGCGTGTCGACCCCGGCGAGTGCCCGCGGTGCGGGTACCTCGGCTGGGCTCCCTCCGCAGCGATGTCCGAGCCGACCCGCCGCCGCATCCGCGAGCGCCCGGTCGACCGGCGCGCGGCCATCTACGTGGTCTAGTTCTCAGCCGCGCCAAATTGGCACAAACTCGGCACGAATCCGGGCGGGTTTGTGAGCTACGGTTTTCCGTGGGTGGCGGGTGGAGGGCACCGCCCCTCCCATGTAGGGGTGGGGTGAAGTGGATAGGGGGACATGGCCGCGGCGGACAGGTCGGAAGGCAGGGGAACCGCGTATCCGCTCGGGAGGAGCTCGAACTCGGTCATGACGGTCCGGCGTCGAGCACGGCGAGGAAGCTCAGCGCTTCGCGGTCGAGCCACTGTTCGGCCTCGGCCGGCCCCACGAGCGTGTCCCACGTCCGAGAGAACCGGCGGCGGCGACGGATCTCGAGTGCCGATTCGAAGTCGCCCCACCAGTCCCAGGTCTTCGGGTCGTGCGGGAACAACCCCGGACTGATCCCTTCGCCCACGGTCCGCAGGCGGTGGATCCGCACCGGGTGGATGCGAAGGTCGGCGCCATGCGCGGCGAACCGGGCCTGGAAGCGCTTCTCGGCGGCGCGGGCGATCTCGGGCCAAGCGGGGTCGTGAAAGCGCCGTGCGCCGCCGATGAGGCCGTGCGCGCTGGGCCGGCTGGGAAGGTCGCTCATCTCTCGGAGTATGCGAGGCCGCGATCTACGCGGTCTCACCCGCTTGCGGGAGTCCCCTTGACCTGCTCCACGCAGCGCATCCAGTCGTTCCACGCGGCCGGGTCGGCCGTTCCGCCGTCGGCTTCGATCACGATGCCTGCGAGCAGGGTCAACAGGTCGTCGCCGGCTCGCTCCGCGAACTGGTCGAGGAACAGGGACATCGCCTGAAACGCCTCGCGCTCGTCGAGCGTGTAAATCTCGCCTCCTCGTCGCCTGGTGGCATTGTTGCGCCGCTGGGCCGGGGTAGACTCGAACCGATGAGCGACACGGCGCCAAAGGAGCTCTGGGGTACGGAAACCACGAAGGCCGTTGAGAACTTTCCCGTCTCGGGCGAGACGATGCCCGTTCCGGTTATCCGCTGGCTGGGACGGATCAAGGCCGCCGCTGCGCGCGCGAACACCGAGCTCGGGCTGCTCGATCCGGAGCTCGGCGAGCGGATCGCCGCTGCGGCCGATCGCGTTGCCGCCGGGGAGTTCGACGACCAGTTTCCGATCGACGTCTTCCAGACCGGCTCGGGCACCTCGACGAACACGAACGCGAACGAGGTGATCGCCGCGCTCGCCGGCGAGGGCGCCCACCCGAACGACCATGTGAATTACGGGCAGTCGTCCAACGACGTCTTTCCGTCGGCCGTCCATCTCGCCACGCTCGGCGAGCTGACCAACGACCTGCTGCCGGCGCTCGACCGGCTCGCGACCTCGCTCGAGGCGAAGGCGAAGGAGTACGACGACGTCGTGAAGTCCGGGCGCACGCACCTGATGGACGCGGTGCCCGTGACGCTTGGCCAGGAGTTCGGCGGCTACGCGGCGCAGGTGCGCCAGGGGATCGCGCGCGTGGAGTCCACGCTCGGCCGCGTCGGCCAGATCCCGCTCGGCGGCACCGCGGTCGGCACCGGCCTGAACACCCACCCCGAGTTCGCCGCTCGCGTGCGCGAGAAGCTCTCCGCGGAGACGGGCCTCACGATCTCGGCGCCCGCCGATCCCTTCGAGGCCACCGCCGCGCGCGACGGGCTGGTCGAGGCGTCCGGCGCGCTGAAGACGGTCGCGGTCTCGCTGACGAAGATCGCCAACGACCTGCGCCTGCTGGGCTCGGGCCCCCGCGCGGGGCTCGCGGAGATCCGCCTGCCGGAGCTCCAGAAGGGCAGCTCGATCATGCCCGGCAAGGTCAATCCGGTCATCCCGGAGGTCGTCACGCAGGTCTCGGCGCAGGTGATCGGCAACGACGCGGCGATCACGGTCGGCGGGCTCCAGGGCCACTTCGAGCTGAACGTGTTCATCCCGCTCATGGCGCGGAACCTGAACGACTCGATCCGCCTGCTCTCGTCAGCGTGCCGGCTGCTCGCCGAGCGCTGCGTCGATGGGATCGAGGCGAACCGCGAGCAGGCGGAGCGCTACGCCGAGCTGACCCTCTCGGCCGCGACGGCGCTCAATCCGTACATCGGCTACGACCTCGCCTCCGAGATCGTCAAGGAATCGGCCGCTTCCGGCCGCTCCCTCCGCGAGGTCGCCCGGGAGAAGGGCGTCGACGAGAAGGTGCTCGACGAGGCGCTCGATTACCGGAAAATGGCTCGGCCAAACGGCTGATCCGGCCTGCGCACTTGTCAGAATCCTGTAAGGCCTCACCCGCATTCGCATAGATCTCCGACGGGTCAGGCACGGTGAAACAATGGCCCGCCGCAGCCTCATCCCAATCGTCGCGCTCGCCGCCGCCGTTTTGCCCGGCGCCGCGGACGCCTCGATCAAGATCGCCGGCAACGCCCACGACGCGTCCCTGCGGGTGAACGCGAAGGGCGTCGCGACCGTTTTCTGGACGACCTCCGGCGGCAAGCGAAGCAGTGCCGTCGTCCTTCCGAGCGGAAAGACGATGTACGGCCGCGCCGCGGGCGGCGCCGACGTGACGAAGGCGACCGACGAGGTCTCGCTGCCGATGGTCGTCGAGCTGCGCAAGGGCCCGAGCGGCGGCTTCTGGGCGCTCCAGTCCTGGAAGCGCCTCAAGGACGGCCCCACCGAGCTGCGCTTCTCCCGCTGGAGCGGCGCGCCGACGAAGCTCCCGATCAACGCCGTGTGCTGCAAGTGGCGCAGCGAGATGGTGAAGGGCCAGGCGACCTTCCATGGCAAGCCGATCTACGGGTACTCGGCCACGCCGGCCGGCGTTCCGCTCGACAAGCTGGGGCGCAACGTCTACATCGACTTCATGAAGGGCGGGACGTGGCACCGGGCGATGGGGATCCTCACGCACCGCCCGACCGGCAAGTTTTCCCTCTGGATTCGGAAGTACTGGCGGGGCACCGCCTACCGGGCCCGGATGATCGGCCCGAACTGGGGCCGCACGCTCGCGCCGGACGCGCAGGGCTGGACGAAGTCCGTGCTCTAACGGCGCTCCCCGGGCGCCTTGCATGACAAGCGTCAACGGTGCACCATGGCCCCAATGGGACCCGGGCTGCGACGCCCGAGTGAGCAACGGAAGGGGAACACCATGCGCACGCGTAGACAGTCCGGCCTCCGCCGCCGGAGAGCGGTGCCGTTCATGCTGGCGATCGCCGTCGGCATGCTCGCCTTTGCGGCGAGCGGCAGCGCTTCCGGCGAGTCGGGCGATGCGTCGTCTCGCTTCCAGGCGACCTCGCTGACGCCAACCTCGACCTTCACCGGCTCGAAATCGCAGTCGGGCTACATCGCTCGCACCGACCCGTCGCTCCTCGGGCGGACGGACGCGACGCGGATCAACGTGCTCGTCAAATACGACTTCGACTCGACTGCGTCCTACACAGGCGGCGTCTCGGGTCTCAGGGCCACGAGCCCGAGCGTCACCGGGAAGGCGATGGGCGTCCGCACCAATGCCGTGCGCGCCTATGACCGCTACACGGCGTCGCTCACGAAGAGCATTACGGCCGACGCGAAGGCTGCCGTCCCGTCCATGACCGTCCGCGCGACGTTCCGGACCGTCTACGGCGGGATCGCCGCGAGCATGCCGGCGAACGCCGTCCGCGACCTCCTGAAGGTCGAGGGCGTCGCGGCGGTGCAGGACGACTCGCCCCAGCAGCCGCAGACCGACGCGACGCCGAAGTTCATCGGCGCCACGCAGGTGTGGCCGTCGATCGGCGGCTCGGTGAAGGCCGGCAAGGGCGTCACGGTCGGCGTGATCGACACCGGCATCTGGCCGGAGCATCCGTCCTTCCGCGACACCGGCCTTCCGGCTCCCACCCCGGCGCATCAGTGCCAGTTCGGCAACGGCACCGATGTCGCTCACCTTGGCCCGACGTTCGTGTGCAACAACAAACTGGTCGGCGCGTACGCGTTCACGAACACGTACATGGCGGTGTTCGGCTCCGAGCCCGGCGAGTACTGCAACAACGTGACGGGCGAGTGCTCGGTGCGTGACTCCGAAGGACACGGCACGCACACCGCTTCGACGGCGGCCGGCGATCCGGTCTCGAGCGCGAAAATCTTCGGGATCGAGCGCGGGCCGATCAGCGGCATCGCCCCGGGCGCCCAGGTGATCGCGTACCGGGTTTGCCTCGAGCAGGGCTGCTTCCCGTCCGACACGGTCGCAGCCGTCGGCCAGGCGATCCTCGACGACGTCGAGGTGATCAACTTCTCCGTCTCGGGCGGTGCGCAGCCGTACGCCGACGCGGTCGAGCTCGCCTTCCTGGATGCCTTCAACGCCGGCATCTCGGTGAACGCCTCGGCCGGGAACGCCGGCCCGGGCCCGGCGACCTCAGACCACGGCGGCCCGTGGGTCACAACGGTCGGCGCGTCCAGCTCGAACCGGGCGCATCAGTCGACGCTGCACCTCACGGCGTCGAACGGCGACTCGTACGACGTCGTCGGCTCGACGATCACGCCCGGCATCGGCTCGACGCCGGTCATCCTCGCCACGTCGATCCCGGGTGTGGACGCGCTGTGCGTCAACCCGATTCCCCCCGCTGCGGCGCTCGGCAAGATCGTCGCCTGCCAGCGGGGCCCGAACCGCGTCCTGAAGAGCTTCAACGTGCTCAACGGCGGCGGGGCCGGGATGATCCTCTACAACGCCGGCCGCGAATTCGTGATGACGGACAACCACTGGGTGCCGTCGATTCACGTCGAGGGCCCGAGCAACATCCTCTCGTTCATCAGCACGCACACCGGCGTCATGGCCAGCTGGCCGGTCGCGACGAAGCGGACGATCCGGGGCGACGAGATGACGTTCTTCTCGTCTCGCGGCCCGCTCGGCGACTTCGTGAAGCCCGACGTCACCGCCCCGGGGATCCAGATCCTCGCCGGGATGACGCCGACCCCGTCGTCCCCGATCGGCGGGCCTCCGGGCGAGCTGTACCAGGCGATCGGCGGCACCTCGATGTCGAGCCCCCACTCGGCGGGCGCGTCCGCGCTGGTCAAGGCGTCGCATCCGAACTGGACGCCGGCGATGATCAAGTCGGCGCTCATGACCTCCGCCGCGCAGGACGTGGTGAAGGAGGACGGCGTGACGCCGTTCGACCCGTTCGACGCCGGGGCCGGCTCGATCCGCGTGAACCGCGCGGTCGACCCGACGCTCGTCTTCGACGAGACGTACGCCGACTTCGTCGCGTCGGCGGCGGATCCGCTGCACCGGATCGACCTGAACATCGCGAGCGTGAACGCGCCCACGATGACCGGGACGATCAAGACGCATCGGACGGCGCTGAACGTCTCCGGCCACGAGCAGGAGTTGGACGTCAAGATCGCCGCTCCCGCCGGTGCCCAGATCATCGTCGGGCGCCGCAACAAGAACATCCACGTGAAGAAGAACCACGAGGTCACGTTCTCGATCACGATCAAGGCGCCGACGCTGCCGAACGGGCAGTACTTCGGCCGGATCACGCTCGATCCGAAGAAGAAGGGCGAGAACTCGGTCACGATCCCCGTCGCGTTCTTCAAGCGCCAGGGCATCCTGACGCTGACCCATACGTGCGACACGAACACGTTCCTCAAGAAGACCGGGCACGCGCGGTGTACCGCGTTCCTCGCGAACGGGTCCGCGGTTCCCGCCGTCACGACCCTGAAGGTCAAGAACCTCGGGGATGACCACGACCTCGAGTTCTCGAACCCGACGGCGCCGGCGACCACGATCCACGGCGACGACGGCATCAGCTGGACGGGCACGCTCACACCGACAGTCCCGCCGCAGATCACGGCGCTCGCGCCGACGGTCGGCCCGGCGGGCGGCTACCTGCCGCTGTCGCTCTTCGGAGTCGCTCCGATCGCGGGTGTCGGTGACGACACGATCACGAACTTCAACGTGCCGACCCTCATGTACGGCAGCGAGCCGTACACGCGCGTCGGGGTCGTCTCGAACGGCTACCTCCTGCTCGGAGGAGGGACGGCCGCGGACATCGTCTTCACGCCGCAGGTCTTCCCGAACGCTGCCGTTCCGAACAATGTGATCGCACCGTTCTGGAGCGACCTCAACCCGGCCGCTGCCGGCGCGATCCGCATCGCCACCCTGACCGACGGGGTGAGCACGTGGCTCGTCGTCGACTGGGCCGGCGTGCGGAACTTCAGCAACGCGACCACGCACTCGTTCCAGATCTGGCTCAGGCTCGGCGCTACGCCGGCGAGCGAGCAGATCACGATCAGCTACGGAACCGCGGGCGCGGGCGATCCCGCCTCGGGCGTGAACTGGGGCGCGGAGAACCGTGACGGCACGAGCGGGCAGAACCTCGCCGCGCCGCCGGCCAACGGCTCGGAGTTCGCCGTCCTCACCGCACCGCCGCAAGCGGGCGGAACGGCGTCGATCTCCTGGGACGTCTCGGCCGACCGGCACGGAACGTTCAGCTCGATCGCGTCGATGAAGTCGAACGTCACGCCCGGCACCACGCAGGTCGTGCAGACGTTCACGGTGACGAGGCCGTAGCGCCTCCGAATCCAGTGGTGCGAGGGGCCGCCTCCGGGCGGCCTCTCGCGTTAACCGGCGAGGGCGTCGAGTGCTGCGTCCACGTCGTCCTCGGTGTTGTAGACGTGGAAGGAGGCCCGGAGCCCGCCGGCGCGAATCGCGGCCTGGATGCCGGCGGCCTCGAAGCGCGAGGCGTCGCCTGCGGAGGTGACGATTGCGGTATTGCTGGGCTCGAGGCCGAGCCCCGCGCGGAACCGGTTCGCGAGTCCGACGTTGTGCTCGTGGATCGTCTCGACTCCGATGTCGAGGAAGGTCTGGAGCGCCGCCTCGGTGCCGACCCAGGAGAACCAGGCCGGCGACGTGTCCAGGCGTCGCGCGTCTGCGGCGAGCTTCATCGGCGGCCCGTAGTAGCTCGCGTACGGATCCTCGCCCGCGTACCAGCCGGCGTTCGACGGCCGGATGCGGTCGCGCAGCTCCGGCCGGACGTACATGAACGCGCTGCCGCGCGGAGAGCAGAGCCACTTGTAGCCATGGGCCGCGACCGCGTCGGCCCGGCTCGCGTCGAACGGGAGCCAGCCGCAGCCCTGGATCGCGTCGAGGACGACGAGTGCGTCATTCGCACGGGCGGCTCCGATCACGGCGTCGAGGTCGAGAACCTCACCCGAGGACGACTGGACGAGGCTCGCGGCCACGAGGTCGGTGCTCCCGTCGATCTCGTCGGCGAGGCGGTCGAGCGGCACGACCCGCACCTCGATCCCCCGGTCTGCCTGGGCCATGAAGGGGAACATCACCGACGCGAAATCGCCGTCGGCGACGAGCACGCGCGACCCGTCGGGAATCGCCGCCGCGACGAGGCCGATCAGCGCGGAGACCGCCGGGCCGGTGACGACGTCCTCGGTGGGGACGTTCACGAGCCGCGCAAAAAGCCCCCGCGCGCCGTCGGTCGTCTCGTTCCAGTGCTCGTAGCTCGTGCGTCCGTGGTGCCAGTCGGAGAGCGCTCCCTGGACGGCGTCCCACGTCGGCTGCGAGGGCAGGCCGTACGTCGCCGTGTTCAGGTAGGTCCCCGCCGGGCTCCAGAGCTTCTGGGCCTCGGCGATCCCCATCAGTAGGCGACGGCGCCGCGGCCGGTCTCCGCGGCGTGCACTTGCTCGTCTGCGCGGTAGGACGAGCGGACGAGCGGCCCGGAGAAGATCGAGCCGAACCCGAGCGCCTCGCCCTGCTCGCGGAACCACTTGAACTCGTCGGGATGCACCCAGCGGTCGATCGGCGCGTGCTTGGCGGAGGGCTGGAGGTACTGGCCGATCGTCACGACGTCGACGTTGTTCGCGCGCAGGTCGCGGAGCGTGTCAACGACCTCGTCGTTCGTCTCGCCGAGGCCGACGATGATCCCGGACTTCGTGAGCACGTTGTAGTCGGCGATCTCCTTCGCGCGCGCGAGCAGCCAGAGGGCCTTGTCGTACTCGGCCTTGGCGCCGCGCATCTTGCGGTGGAGCCGCCGCACGGTCTCGATGTTGTGGTTGAAGACCTCGGGCCGCGCGCCGAGCACGATCGCGAGCGCCTCCTCCTCGACTCCGAGGAAGTCCGGCGTCAGCACCTCGATCGACGCGTCGGGCAGCTTCTTCTTGAGCGCGCGGATGGTCGCCGCGTAGTGGCTCGCGCCTCGGTCGGGAACGTCGTCACGGTCGACCGACGTGATCACGACATGCTTGAGCCCCATCTGCGACGCGGCGTGTGCGAGCCGCAGCGGCTCGAGCGGATCGGGCGCCTCACTCGGCCGGCCCGAGTGGACGTAGCAGTAGCGGCACGCCCGAGTGCACGTGTCCCCGAGGATCTGGAACGTCGCGGTGCCGCGCCCCCAGCACTCGGCGATGTTCGGGCAGCGCGCCTCCTCGCAGATCGTGTGGAGCTTCTGTCCGTGGATGAGCTGGCGGACTTCGAAGTAGCGCCCGTCCGCGCTCGGGGCGCGAACCTTCATCCATTCGGGCCGGCGAGGCCGCTCGGCGACGGGCAGCGACGTTTCCACGCCGCGAAGTCTAGGAGCTAGAAGCTCTTCCAGGGATCCAGGTAGACGTCGTCCACCTGGAACGAGGCGCCGGCGCCGACCGCGCGGAGGCGGATCGCGACCGCCTTCGTCGTCGGGAGCAGCCCGCAGACGTTCGAGAGCAGCGCACCGACGCGCGGCGACGGATCCCAGGAGCCGTCCGCCTTGACGACGCCGCCGTCGAGGACGCTGAGCAGCCCGGTGAGGTTGCGGACGACGACCTCGGCCCTGAGCGTTCCGGTCGCCGCGCCCGTGTTGCGCACGAAGAAGCGGAAATGCCAGTCGCCGAACGTGAAGCACGCGGTCGGCGAGAGCGCCGAGCCGCCCGCGGGGATGCGCAGCGAGCGCGTGCCGTTGTCTCGCTCCACGCGCCACGGCTCGTTGCCCGAGACGATCGCGGCGCCGCCGGAGAGATCCCAGGGCGTCTCGCCCTTCTCGAACGTGCCGCCGCCGACGAGCGAGTAGTGCGACTCGTCGCCCCAAGGAAGAAAGGCCTGCGACGGAACCGGGTCGCAGCTCGACCCGCTACCGGTGAAGAGCAGCCCCGCCTGCGCCTGACCGGGCGCAACCAGAGCGATCGTCAGGCCGGCAACTGCCAGCATCGCCGCAGTGCAGACCTTGAGCCGTCTTCCCATCCGTCGTTGTCCTCCCAGTGGACGCCGCAGTAACGAACTTGGGTCTCATCGTCTTCGCGGGCCGGAATCCGGCCATCACCCTTTTGGGTGTCTTGAGGCCTTCTGTATCCCTCGTTTGGGAGATCCGGCGATTTTCGGCGTCAAGCGGGGCCCCGAAGCTGCCGATTCTTCCTGCGTGTCCACTGCGGCCACGGCACCGGAGCGCGACCAGGCCCGACTCGATATCGAGCTTCAGCGCTCGATCGAGGAACAGCGCGCGCGCCGGCTGAACCAGCTCGCGTCGCACGAGCGCATGACGCTGCTCGTCTCGAACCTCGCCTTCCTCGCGACGGGCGCGGTCATGGCGCTCACGATCGCGAGCGACCGGACGCCGTCGATCGGCGCCGTCGCGATCCTGCTCATCGCGTACGCGATCTCGTTTCGGCTCGACTTCGAGGTGGGAACCGGATCGGCCGTTCCGACGCAGCTGATCCTCGTGCCGATGCTGTTCGTCCTGCCGACCGGCTGGGTGCCGCTCGCCGTGGCAGGCGCGATCGTGCTCGCGGACTCGGTGGACGTGCTGCGCGGAACGCTCCACGTGGACCGCGTGTTCCTCCATGTCGGAAACGCGTGGCACGCGGTGGGGCCGGCGCTCGTGCTCG
This sequence comes from uncultured Thermoleophilia bacterium, assembly GCA_963716435.1. Taxonomy (GTDB): domain Bacteria; phylum Actinomycetota; class Thermoleophilia; order Gaiellales; family Gaiellaceae; genus CAVRUF01. The sequence goes on along the minus strand of OY970312.1, from coordinate 400,584 downwards.
GCCTGTACGGCGAGGGGCCGCCGTCGCTCTCCCAGTGGCCGCTCTACGTGGTCGCGCTGCTCGCGCAGTTCGCCTTCGACTTCATCAGCTCGGCGGTGCGCGAGTGGGCCGTGCTCGGCGTTCCGCCCAAGATGCAGCTGCGCGCGATGGCGTGGGTCTACGCCATCGACGCGGGGCTCGCGTCGGTCGGGCTCGCGGTTGCGTTCGCCACGGTCGACTCACCGTTCGCGGTCGTCCTCGCCTTGCCCTTGGTCGGGCTTCTCGCGGTGTTCTCGCGCGAGCGGCGCGTTCGGATCGACTCCGAGCTGGAGCTGCGCGACGCCTACCGCGGCACGGTGTTCCTCCTCGGCGAGGTGGTCGAGGCCGACGACGCGTACACCGGCTCGCACAGCCGCGATGTGGTCGACCTGTCGCTCGCGGTCGCGGACGAGCTCGGCATCGGCGCGCGGGAGCGGCGCGACATCGAGTTCGCGGCGCTCCTCCACGACGTCGGCAAGGTGCGGATCCCGAACGAGATCATCAACAAGCCCGGCGCCCTCACTCCCGAGGAGCGGGCGATCATCGAGACACACACGGTCGAGGGCGAGCGGATGCTCCATCGCGTCGGCGGCCTGCTCGGGGACATCGGGCGGATCGTCCGCTCGTGCCACGAGCGCTGGGACGGCACCGGCTACCCGGACGGCTTGGCGGACGACCAGATTCCGAGGGCGGCGCGGATCGTGGCGTGCTGCGACGCGTACAACGCGATGACGACCGACCGCTCGTACCGCAAGGCCCTGTCGTCGTCGGCCGCGATCGCGGAGCTCCTCCGCAACCGCGGGACGCAGTTCGACCCTCAGGTCGTGGACGCGCTCCTCGCGGTCGAGACGCGAACTTCGCTGGCCGCGTAGCCAGGGCGCGACGCGAACATCACCGGCTGCGTAGCCCGGCCAATCGGTCGCCGCCTCGTCGCCGCCGAGGGTCCAACTCCCCGGGTCGATCCAGGCCAAGTTGCAGCCTGTTACTTGGAGGAGGGAACCCCGCGAGCGCCGGTTGGCTCAGGGTTCGGGCGCTCCGTTGACAAGTTGCAGACTGCAACTTGGGATAGATCGGCGCGAAGTTGAGGCAGTCCTGTGATGGAACGGTGCGTGGTCGGCAGGCATCGTGGGAGCATGGCTTCCCCCGAGCGCCAGAGCGTCGCGCCGGCCGGGCCGATCATCGACACCCGGCTGGTCGCGGCGCTCGAGCGGCTTGACGATTCGCGTCGGCCGATCGCCGAGACCTACCGGCGCCTCGGGGTCGTGGCGCGCGAGCTCCAGCTGGTTCGCCCGAGCTACGAGCAGGTTCGGACGCTCGTCCACCGCGCGCGCCGGCGCGGTCGCTATCCGTCCGCCGGAGACGTCCTTCTGGACACCCTGCTCCAGACCCAGCAGCCCGCCATCTTCGGCGACTGGCTCGTGGGGACTTACCCGATCCGGCGGAGCTAGCCCGCCGTTGCGAGTCGCTCGTGCCGCGGCTGCGGCCAGATCACGTCGTCGACCGCCACGGCCGGGAGCGCCTCGAGCTCCAGGTCGAACACCTCACCGAGCATCGCTGCCGCGACCGGTCGAACTTCATCCACCGTGACCGCCCGGTCGAGCTCGCGCGCCATCGTCGTAAACGCCGCGTCCTCGAGCCCGCAGGCAGTGATCCACTCGGTGAACGGGGCGGGATCCAGATCAACGTTCAGCGCGTAGCCGTGCGTCGTCACCCAGCGCGAGATGTGGACGCCGATCGAACAGATCTTCCGCGGCGGCCGCTCGAGCCACACGCCGGTGAGACCGTCGATCCGCGTCGCTTCGACCTCGAACGCACCGAGCGTGCGGATGACCGACTCCTCCAGGTCGCGGCAATAGCGCTTCACGTCGCGCCCGTGCCGGTTCAGGTCGAAGATCGGGTAGCAGACGAGCTGCCCGGGCCCGTGGAACGTGGACTTCCCGCCGCGGTCGGTCTCCACTACCTCGACCGAAGCGCCTTCGGGCACGTGGAGCTCCTCGCCGTCGGTGCGCCGTCCTAGCGTCACGACGGGCGGATGCTGGACCATGACGACCGTGTCCGGTATCGCCCCCTGCGACACCGCGCCGGCCAGCGCGCGCTGCAATTCCCAGGCCTCGACGTACGGCGTCACGCCGAGATCCAGCAGGTATCCGGGTCGCGCGCTCACGCGCCTACCGTAGCTAGTAGGCGCCGCTTACGGCGCCGGCGTCAGGACACACGGCGTTGCCGGGTGTCCGTCTGAAACGACCGGTCGATGCGACGGAGGATCTAGTAGGCGCTCTCGTCCGAGTTCTCGAGGCGCTCTCTGAGATCCCGGAGGAAGCGGCCGGCGAGGGCGCCGTCCACGATGCGGTGGTCGTACGTGAGCGTGACGTTCATGATCGGCCGGATCGCGAGGACGTCCTGGCCCTGCTCGTCCTGGATCACCCACGCGCGCTTGACGACGGCGTACGTGCCGAGGATCGCGGCCTGCGGCTGGCTGATCACCGGCGTGCCGTGGAACGTGCCGTAGCCGCCCGGGTTCGTGATCGTGAACGTGCCGCCCGCGACGTCGTCGGGGAGGAGCTGCTTGTCCCGCGCGCGCTTGGCGATGTCTGCGATCGCCTTGGCCATGCCGAGCAGGTTCAGCGTCTCGGCGTTCTTCACGACCGGGACGATCAGGCCCTTGCCGTCCGCGAGCTCGACCGCGAAGCCGAGGTTCACGTACGGGCGCGTGACGATCTGGTCGCCGCGCAGCTCGCCGTTCACCCACGGGTAGTCCTTGATCGTGTCCACCGTCGCGCGCGCGACGAACGACAGGTACGTCGGGTTCACGCCGTACGCGTCGCCGTACTCCTTCTTGAGCTTGCCGCGGATGCCCACGATCCGGGACATGTCGACCTCGATCGCCGAGGTGACGTGCGCGGACGTGTCGAGCGAGCGCCGCATGTGATCGGCGATGCCCTTGCGCATCGGTGACATCGTCTCGAAGGTCTCGCCCTCCTGGGCCACGGGCGCCGGCGCCGCCGGGGGGGCGGGCGCAGCCGGAGCAGCAAGAGCAGCAGGCGCGGGAGCTTCGGGCGCAGCGGGTGCCGCCGTGGTGCCGCCGGAATCGATGAAGCCGAGGATGTCCTTCTTCGTCACGCGGCCGCCGCGGCCGGTGCCGGGAACCTGGCCCACGTCGACCGAGTGCTCGGCCGCGATGCGCGCCACGACCGGGGAGACGAACGCCTTCTCGCCGTCCTGGGAGGGCGCGGCGGCAGCCGGCGTCTCGGCCACCGGCGCGGGCGCGACCTCGGGCGCCGTGTCGGGCGCCTCGGGAGGTGCGGCCTCGGCCTCGGGCTCGGCGGCAGCCGGAGCCTCGGCAGCAGGAGCCTCGGGAGCGGGAGCATCGGCGGCCGCGGCCGCGGAGCCCTCGGGCCCGATCACGGCCAGCACCGTGCCGACCTCGACCGTCTCGCCTTCCTGCACGAGGATCTTCTGGAGCACGCCGGTCGCGGGACTCGGAACCTCGGTGTCCACCTTGTCGGTGGAGATCTCGAGCAGCGACTCGTCCGCGGCGATCGTCTCGCCCGGCTGCTTCAGCCACTTCGTGACCGTGCCCTCGCTGACGGAGACGCCCATCTGGGGCATCACGACATCGACTGCGGTTTGCGTAGCCATCTCGTTCCTAGTACGCGGCCAGATCCCGGAGGCCTGCGACGACGTCCTCGACCTGCGGGAGGAACGCCTTCTCGAGCGGCGGCGAGAACGGCACCGGGGTGTCCGGGGCGGCGATTCTCTTGACCGGGCCGTCGAGACTCTCGAACGCCTCCTCGGTGATCGTTGCCGCGATCTCGGCGCCGAAACCGCCGGTGCGCGTGTCCTCGTGGAGGACGATCGCCTTGGACGTCTTCACGACCGACTCGAGCACCGCCTCGCGGTCCCACGGGATGATCGTCCGCAGGTCGATGATCTCAACCGACAGTCCGTCCTCGGACTCGACGACGGTCGCGGCCTCGTCGGCCGTGTAGACCATCGCGCCCCACGTGACGACGGTGATGTCCGTCCCCTCGCGGTGGATGCGCGCCTGCCCGAAGGGGATCGTGTAGCGCTCGTCCGGCACCTCGTCCTTGATCCGCCGGTACAGGTGCTTGTGCTCGAAGTAGAGGACGGGATTCGCGTCCTCGATCGCGCTGATGAGGAGGCCCTTGGCGTCGGCCGGCGTGGCCGGGCAGACGATCTTCAGGCCGGGGATGTGCGCGAAGCTCGACTCGGGGTTTTGCGAGTGGAACGGGCCGCCGGAGAAGCCGCCGCCGGACGGGAGCCGCACGACGATCGGCACGGCGGTTCCGGCGCGGTAGAACTGCTTGGCGGCGACGGTGACCAGGTGGTCCCACGCGCACGAGACGAAGTCGGAGAACTGCATCTCGGCGACCGGGCGAAGACCCATGATCGCGGCGCCGGTGCAGCTGCCGACGATCGCCGTCTCGGAGAGTGGCGCGTCGATGACGCGCCACGGGCCGAACTCGTCCTGGAAGCCCTGCGTGACCTTGAACGCGCCGCCGTAGACGCCGACGTCCTCGCCGATCACGTAGACGCGCTTGTCGCGCTGCATCTCCTGGCGGAGACCGTCCGAAATTGCCTGGAGGTAGGTCTTGACCGCCATTACTTGTGGTGGGGCGTGTCGAGGTCTTCGGCGGAGGCGAAGACGCCGTCCGTCAAGGTCGAAGCGTCGGGAAGCGGGCTCTCCTCGGCCCGGGCCATCGCGTCGTTCAGAAGCTTCTTGATGCCGACGCCGATTTCGTTCTCCTCGTCGTCGGTGAGCTCGGCGTTCTCGCGGAGCCAGGTGCGGAAACGCTCGATCGGGTCGCGCTTCGACCACTCCTCGAACATCTCCTTGGGAACGTAGAACGCGTCGTCGTGCACCGCGTGGCCCTCCATGCGGAGGCACAGGCACTCGATCAGCGTCGGGCCGCCGCCCTCGCGCGCCTTCTCGATCGCGCGCTTGGCCTCGCGGTAGACCGCGAGAACGTCGGTTCCGTCCACGACGACGCCGTCGAACCCGTAGGCCGCGGCGCGGTCGGCGAGGTTCTCGCACGCGTATTCGAGGTGCGTAGGCGTCGAGTAGGCCCACTGGTTGTTGTCGCAGATGAAGACCGTGGGGAGGCGGCGCGTGCCGGCGAAGTTCATCGCCTCGTGCGCATCGCCCCGGGCGGAGCTGCCCTCGCCGAACCAGCCGACCGCGACACGCTTCTCCTCGCGGATCCGGAAGGCGAGCGAGCAGCCGACCGCGACGGGGAGCATCGCCGGGAGATGGCTGACCATCGCGATCATCCCGAGCCGCTCGTCGGCCATGTGGACGTTCCCGTCGCGCCCGCGCGTGGGACCGTCTACGCGGCCCATGTACTGCGCGAAGATCCGCCAGGGCTCGACACCGCGCGTGATGTGGACGCCCATGTCGCGGTGGAGCGGCGTGCCGACGTCGTCCGGGGACATGGCGGTCGCAACGCCCACGGCGGCGGCCTCGTTGCCGCGTCCCGTGTAGAAGCTTCCCGGGATCTTCCCCTGCTTGTAGAGGATGTGCCCGCGCTCCTCGATCGCGCGCGTCACCAGCATGTTGCGGTAGACGCCGAGCAGATCCTCGCGGTCGAGACCCGCGTCGCGGACCTCTTTCAACGAGCCGACCGGCTCGGCCTCACGTGCGATTGCCATTCGTCTTTCTCCTTCGTCGGCGCCGCGGTCGAGTGTAACGGAGAGCTACCGTTCTCTCGTGGGCAAAGCAGCAGACTGGCTGAGGGAAGAGCGGCGCCGGACGCTGGGCGACTGGGTCGCCTTCTGCGTCGACTGCGGCCATGCCCAGCGCTACACGGTCGAGGGCGAGTCGGAAGTGGCCGACGCGTGCCCGCAGTGCGGCGGCGAGATGCGCACGCGCTGTCCCTCGTGCGACGCCCGCATCGCGATGATGTTCTCCGTGGAGTGCGACGAGTGCGGCGCGGCGCTGCGCCCTTCCGAGCAGGGCGGCGTCGCGATCCGAAAGTCTTAGCCCGGGTGGAAGGTCGAGAACCCGGGGTTCACGATCTCGGAGAAGTGGATGACCGTGATCTGGTCGTTCATGTCCACGTCGCGGTTGTAGAGCTGCGACAGGAACTTGGCCATCTCCTCGGGCCGGCGGATCTCCGGGTTGTCGTGCTCGACCTCCCGCGGGGAGAGCTCGGCGAGCGACTTCACCTCGACCTTGTCGATCACCGCCTCGAAGACCTTCTCGCGCGGGCCGAAGCGGGTGCCGACGAGCACCGAGACGACCATGCCCTTCTTGTATTTGCTGGACTTGTCGCCCAGCCGGATGGTCGCCGTCTTGCGGCGGGTCCGGAGCTGGTCTGCGACGAGCGGCGAGTAGAAGTTCAGGGCGTACATGGCGGTGCGAGATGATAGTGGCTCACGGATCGAGACCTGCGATAGCCCGCTCGACCATCTGCCGCTCGCCGCTGTAGGCGAGCAGCTTCGGCGCCTCCTGCAGGGGCAGCCAGCGGGCCTCGTCGACCTCCACGGTCATCTCCGGCTCGATCTCGCCGAGGCGCCCGCTCGAATAGCGCACGAGGAAGAAGCTGACGATCTTGAAGATCCGCTCGCCGTCCCAGGTGTAGGTGTAGCGGACGTCTCCGAGCTTCTCGACCAGCCGTCCCTCGACGCCTGTTTCCTCGCGGACCTCCCGCAGCGCGGTCTCGGCGCCGGTCTCGCCCGGGTCGATGTTTCCCTTCGGCAGCGCCCAGAGTCCCGGTCGGCGGCCGCGGGGATGGATCGCGGCGACGTGCCAGGCGCCGTTCAAGCGCCGGACGACGACTCCACCCGCTGAGAACTCACGTTTCACACCTCGATGGTAGAGAGGGCACCGCGTTTCGCCGCCGAACCAGTCGCCATGCCGCAGCAGAGCCCGCTCATGCGACTGGCCGGTGCCCAAAAGGGCCTCATCACCGCGCGCCGCGCCGCGTTCGCAATCGGCGCGGTGACGGTGGTCGTGACCGTCGCGAGCGGCATCGCGATGACCTGGATCGACCCTGAGGACTTCGGTTCCGTCTGGGACGGGATGTGGTGGGCGGTCCAGACCGTGACGACGGTCGGCTACGGCGACGCCGTACCGCACACGCAAGCAGGACGCGCGCTGGCGGTGCTCGTGATGCTGACCGCAATCGGGTTCATCTCCGTCGTGACCGCGGCGATCACCGCCGCGTTCATCGAGTCGGCGCGTCAGCGGCTCGAAACCGAGGGCGACGACGAGTTCGAGGATCCCCAGCAGTCCACCCTCGTCGCCGAGCTTGAGACGATCTCGAAGCGGCTCGAGCACCTGGAGTCGCTGCTCGAAAAGCGCGCCGGCTAGGCCAGCGCTAGGTAGCGTCGCGGCATGCGCCGCCTGGTCGTCCTCGTCGCCGCGATCGTCCTCCTGGACACGATGCTCTATGCGGCGCTCACGCCGCTTCTGCCCGACCTCGTCGAGCGGTTCGACCTCTCGAAGACCGGCGCCGGACTGCTCGTCGCGTCGTACGCGATCGGCGTGCTCGTTGGCGCGGTTCCCGCCGGGTTCGCCTCGGCGCGGATCGGCGCGAAGCCCGCAGCACTCGCCGGTCTGCTCGTCATGGGCGTGGCCAGCGTCGGGTTCGCCTACGCGGACAGCGCCTGGGGGCTCGGGCTCGCGCGCTTCGTGCAGGGGCTCGGCAGCGCGCTTTCCTGGGCAGGAGGGCTCGCCTGGCTGATCGGGTCCGCCCCGCGCAGCCGCCGCGGCGAGCTCCTCGGCACTGCGCTCGGCGCGGCGATCGTCGGTGCGCTCCTCGGGCCGGTGCTCGGCGGCTTCGCCTCGGTCGTGGGCGAGCACATCGCGTTCGTCGGCGTCGCGGCCGTCACTGTCGCGGTCGCGCTGGTCGGTGCGCGCGTCCCGGGGATTCCGCTGGAGGGATCGTCGATGGCCGCAATCGGGCGGGCGCTGGGCGACCGGCGCTTCCTCTTCGGCCTCTGGCTGATGCTGCTCGCCGCGCTCCTCTTCGGCGTTCTCTCGGTGCTCGCCTCGCTCGACCTCCACCGCCTCGGCTGGAGCGCTGTCGCGATCGGCGCGCTCTTCTTCTTCAACGCGTCGTTCGAGGCGGTCTTCAACGTCTTCGTCGGGAAGACGGTCGACCGCAGGGGGACGCTCCCGCTGCTGCGTCTCGCGCTGCCGCTCGGAATCGTCGCCGCGCTCGCACTGGGCTGGGCCGACAACGCCTGGGTGATCGCCGCGCTCGCCTTCCTCGGCGCCATCTCCTGGGGCGCGCTGTTCACCCCTGGGATGGTGCTGCTTTCGTCCGGCGCGGACGGCGTCGGGCTCCCGCAAGGTCTCGCCTTCGGGCTCATGAACGGCGGCTGGGCGCTCGGCGCGATCATCGGCCCCGCGCTGGGCGGCGCGTTGAGTGACCTCGGCGGAGACTTCCTCGCGTACGGCCTCGGCGCGCTCGCCTCCGCGTTCACCCTGTTCCTGGTGGTCTCCTACAAGCCCGTCGGCACTCAAGCAGAGCGAGTGCCAGACCCGGTTCGATAGCATGGGTTCGGCACTCGCGAGGGGCGAGTGCCAGAACAGACAGGTGTGAAGGAGGCTGTATGAATCTGAAGCCGCTCGGAGACCGGTTGATCGTCGAGGCCCTCGAGGACGAGGCGACGACCGAGAGCGGGATCGTCCTTCCCGATACGGCGAAGGAGAAGCCGCAGCGCGGTCGCGTCCTCGCAGTAGGACCCGGCGCGCGAAACGACAACGGCGACTTCGTCCCCATGGACCTCGCCGAGGGGGACGAGATCATCTTTTCCAAGTACGGCGGAACCGAGATCAAGCTCCTCGCCGACGAGTATCTGATCCTCAGGGAGTCGGACGTTCTCGCCAAGGTCGTCACGTCGGGCAAGTCCGCCAAGGCCAAGTCCAAGGCCTAGGAAGAACAGGAGAAATCGCTTTATGGCGCACAAGGAACTGAAGTTCAACGAGGACGCCCGCCGCTCCCTGGAGCGCGGCGTGAACACCCTGGCCGACGCGGTCAAGGTCACGCTGGGCCCGAAGGGCCGCTACGTCGTTCTCGACAAGAAGTTCGGGGCTCCCACGATCACGAACGACGGCGTCACCATCGCCCGTGAGATCGAGGTCGAGGATCCCTTCGAAAATCAGGGCGCGCAGCTCGTCCGCGAGGTCGCCACGGCGACCAACGACGTGGCCGGCGACGGCACGACGACCGCGACCGTGCTCGCCCAGGCCATCGTCCGCGAGGGCCTGAAGAACGTCGCCGCGGGCGCGAGCCCGATGGCGCTCAAGCGCGGCATCGAGCAGGCCGTCGAGCAGGTCGTCGAGAACCTCCAGTCGCAGTCGAAGGAGATCTCGGGCAAGGAGGACATCGCCCGGGTCGCCTCGATCTCTTCCCGAGAGCGCGAGATCGGCGACGTGATCGCCGACGCGATCGAGAAGGTCGGCAAGGACGGCGTCGTGAACGTCGAGGAGGGCCAGACCTTTGGGCTCGACCTCGAGTTCACCGAGGGCATGCAGTTCGACAAGGGCTACCTGTCCCCGTACATGATCACCGACTCCGAGCGCATGGAGGCCGTGCTCGACGACCCGTACATCCTGATCGCGAATCAGAAGGTCGGGGCCGTCAAGGACATCCTCCCGGTGCTCGAGCAGGTCATCCAGGCGGGTCGCCCGCTGCTGATCGTCGCCGAGGACGTCGAGGGCGAGTCGCTCGCCACGATCGTCGTCAACAAGCTCCGCGGCACGTTCACCGCCGTCGCCGTCAAGGCGCCGGGCTTCGGCGATCGCCGCAAGCGGATGCTCGAGGACATCGCCATCCTGGCCGGCGCCGAAGTGATCACCGAGGAGATGGGCCTCAAGCTCGAGAACACGAAGCTCACCCAGCTCGGCCGCGCCCGCAAGGTCGTGATCGACAAGGACTCCACGACGATCATCGACGGAGCCGGAAAGGGTGACGCGATCAAGGGCCGCATCAAGCAGCTCAAGTCCGAGATCGACAACACCGACTCCGACTTCGATCGCGAGAAGCTCCAGGAGCGCCTCGCGAAGCTCAGTGGGGGCGTCGCCGTCGTCAAGGTCGGCGCGGCCACCGAGACGGAGATGAAGGAGAAGAAGCACCGCGTCGAGGACGCGCTCCAGGCCACCCGTGCAGCCCTCGAGGAGGGCATCGTGCCGGGCGGCGGAGTCGCACTCCTGAACGCCGCGGCCGCGATCGACCTCAGCAAGTTCGAGGGCGACGAGAAGACCGGCGCGGCGATCATCGTCCGCGCGCTCGAGGAGCCGGTTCGCCAGCTCGCCTACAACGCGGGCCTCGAAGGCTCCATCGTCGTGAACGCGATCCGGACCGGCACGAAGGGCCACGGCCTGAACGTCGACACCGGCGAGTACGAGGACCTCGTGAAGGCCGGGATCATCGACCCGACCATGGTCACGCGCTCCGCGCTCCAGAACGCCGCCTCGATCGGGAAGAACATCCTGACCACCGAGGCGATCGTCGTAGACGCACCGGAGAAGTCGAACGGCATGCCCGCCGGAATGCCCGGCGGCATGGAGGGAATGATGTAAAGCCCCGCGGGAGCCTCGCGCTCCCGTTCGGAAGCGAGTTCGGAGGGCCGGCTTTGCCGGCCCTCCTGCTTATTGGACGACCCCGTCCTGGTGAAAGAGAAGGCCTAGTACTGGCCGCACTGGGAATCCGAGCCGCGGACGACGTCGCCGAGGGCGTTCATCGAGTCCTCGTACGAGACGTGCGCCGGATCCAACGGGTTGTAGTCCACGAGACCCGTCGTTGTGCCACCGACCACCGGCGTCACGCCGGGGCCCATGACCGTCCACCGGTACTTCGAGCCGTTACCCCTCGGCCGCTTCGGGCCGCGCGGGTAGCCGTAGTACCGGTTGTGCATGTAGAAGCCGTAACAGAAGTTTCCGTTCGGGTTGTGCATGAGGAACGAGTTCTCACGCTTCCAACCCTTGCCGTACGCGGAGTTGAACGTGTCCACGTAGATGTTGCGCCCGAAGGTGTCGAGCGGCTTGCCGGCGGACGTTGCCTTGAATCCGTGGACGGCCACGCCCTGGTACGTCATCCGGCCGAAGAGGTGATGGAAGTGATGGCTGTAGACCCAGTCGAGATACATGTCGACGACGGGGATCTCGCCGGTCCAGTGGGAGATGTGGAGCTCCCAGGCCTTCTGCACGGACTTCCACGGCGTCATCCCGAGGTTCGGCAGCGACCTCTGCCAGACCTGGAGCGCCCAGTAGGAGCCGTCCGGCGCCTTGCACGCCTTCACGAGGAAGACGAGCGCCGGCCCGTCATACGGCTGGCACGCGTTCTTCATCGTCTTCCAGATCGGCTTGCGGAACGCGCCCCAGCCACCGGAGTAGTCGATCCTGAAATGCACCTGCTTGGCTCCCGCGCTCGGATGCTTCGCGTTGACCGCTCCCCACACGAGGGTGTGGTGCCAACGCGTGCCGAGCTTGTAGTTCACGACGGCCTTCTTGCCGTCGGAGCTCACCTTCAGGGAGACCTTCTTTGCGTTCCGCGTGAGGATCTCGCTCGCGAACGCAGGCGCAGGAAGGACGGACGTAATTCCGACCGTGAGGACGGCCAGCAAAACCAGCCGCCGGCACCGTGTTCCGCAGACACTTGCCACGCTTTCCTCATCGTCCCCACCTCTTCAGGCCCGAATCCCTAGAACGAGGCCATACTGCAAGAACTCCGTAAAGATGATGGACACAGGGAAACCAGCCGTCGGTCGCCGCCCCAGGGCGTTTGTACGCGTGCAGGGGCCGGATGCGGCCGATTTCCTCGAGCGGATGCTCTCGAACGAGGTCGCCGGGCTTTTGGCCGGCGGATCGTGCGAGGCGCTGCTCCTCACGCCCAAGGCCCGCGTGATCGCGCCTCTGCGGGTTCTGCGGCGGGCCGACACCGATTTCCTCCTGCTGACGGAGCCGGAGCTGGGCGGTGTCGTGCGCGAGAACCTCGTGCGGGCCCGGTTCGCGGCCAAGGTCGAGATCGAGCCGGAGGAGCATGAGAGCTACGTCCTCATCGGGGGCGGCGACGGCATCCCCAACGAGGAGTACGGCGTTCCCGCGGTCGAGGTGCTCGACGCTCCGCCGCCCGAAGGAGCCCCCGAGCTGGCCGACTCCGAGCTCGAGCTCATGCGGATCCGCGCCGCCACGCCGCGCTTCGGCGCCGAGATCGACGATCGCGTGATGCCGGCCGAGGCGGGCCTCGTCGACCGGGCCGTCAGCCTCGACAAGGGTTGCTTCCCCGGCCAGGAGCCGATCGCGCGCCTGCACTACCGCGGTCATGCGAACCGTGCGCTGCGCGTCGTCGAGCTCGAGACGACCGATCCGCCCGCCTACGACGCCGAGCTTTCCCTGGGCGGGAAGGCGGTCGGGCGCATCACGTCGGCGCAGCGCTCGAACGGCAAGGTGCTCGCGCTCGCGTACGTGCGGGTCGAGGTTCCCGACGACGCCGAGCTCGCCGTGGGCGACGTCGCCGCGCATCTACACTAGGCCTCCCGAGCGCCCGTAGCTCAGGGGATAGAGCGCTGCCCTGCGGAGGCAGAGGTCGCACGTTCGAATCGTGCCGGGCGCATACGCCGACGCGAATCTCGCCACCGCTTCGCGGTGACAAGCGATTCGCGTCGGGGAAGAGCCCGCGGTCATCCGACAGCCGTTGTGGAGTCGGCGGAGCAAGTCCGCCGCCTCGGCGGCTTAGCTCAGCTGGATCTGGATTTGGTCGCCGTCGATGCTTGCTTCGTAGCGTTTCGCCGGCAGGTCGCCTTGGAGGCACGCGCCCGTTTCCAGGTCGAAGCGCCAGCTGTGGAAGACGCACACGAGCGTCGGGCCGAGGATCTCGCCTTCGCTCAGCGGGTTGCCCTCGTGCGGGCAGCGGTTCTCGAACGCGTGGATTCGGTTCTCGACCCGGAAGAGCACGACCTCGCGGCCGTCGAGCGTGACCACGGCTCGGTCGCTGCCGTCCAGCATGGACACGGGCACCCGGTGCGTATTGCCCACGCGCCTAGACTACGGCCCTGTGCCGCTGCTCCTCCGGGAAAACGACGTCGAGGAGCTGCTGTCTGCCGAGGACGCCGTCGCCGCGATCGAGGAGTGCTTCGCCCGCATCGCCCGCGGCTCCGTGCAGAACCAGCCGCGGTTTCGGCTGAAGCTCGAGGACGGACTCCTTCATGTCCTCGCCGCCGTGGATCTCGAGCTCGGCGTCGCCGGCCACAAGAGCTACGTCGCCTTCGAGGAGGGTGCGCGCTTCACGGTTCTCCTCTACGCCGCCGACCGGCCCGAGCTCCTCGCGGTGATCGAGGCCGACCGGCTCGGCCAGCGGCGCACGGGAGCGGCGAGCGCGGTCGCGGCCAAGCACCTCGCGCGCTCGGACGCGAAAACGCTGGGCGTGATCGGCTGCGGCTGGCAGGCCGAGAGCCAGATCGAGTCGATCCGCGTCGTCCTGCCTGACCTCGACCGCCTGGTCGTCTACTGCCGCGACGAGAAGCGGCGCAAGGCGTTCTGCAAGCGCTTCGGCGGTGAGGAGGCCGAGTGGTACACCGACGCCGCCGAGGCCGACATCGTCGTCACCGCGACCAACTCCCGCGACCCGGTTCTGCGCGGCGAATGGCTGAAGCCGGGTGCGCTCGTCTGCGCGGTGGGTGCGAACCGGATGAAGTCGCGGGAGCTCGACAACCTCGTGCTCGAGCGCGCCTCGTTCGTCTGCTGTGACTCGCGCGAGCAGGCGAAGATCGAGGCCGGCGACCTGGCGGAACCCGTCGAACGCGGCGTCCTCGACTGGCTCGAGGTCCACGAGCTCCACGAGGTCGTCTCCGGCGAGCTGACCGGGCGCCAGAGCGACGAGGACATCGTCCTCTTCAAGAGCCTCGGCATCGCCGCGGAGGATCTCGCCGTGGCGAAGCTCGTCTACGACCGCGCGATCGAAGGCGGGGTCGGCCTAGCTCTCTAGCGAGTCCCGCGCCTCGGCGGCGGTGTTCTCGCCGATCGCGCGGATGACCTCGGGCCGCTCGAGCAGCCGCAGGCGCTGCTCGTCGGACGTGCGGTTCTTCAGGTACGGGTCGTCCATGATCTCCTCGACCGAGCGTCCCAGCTTGTGCTCGCGGATGATGTAGCCGCCGAGCGCCTCGTCCTTGGAGATCGGGTGGTGATCGTCGGTCTCCTCGCCCTTTTCCTTCTTGCCGAAGAGGTTCTTGAAAAAGCCCATGCAGGCGATCCTACGTGCTAGCCGACGCCGATCTGCCCGGCCAGCTCGCGGGAGATCGCATGCTCGGCGCCGCCCACGGTCACCGTGAGCGGCCCGCCGAACGGCTCGCAGCGGCCCATCGTCACGCGCCCGCCGGGGACGAGCTCGAGCGTCGCGAGGTAGCGCAGCACCTCGGCGTCGTCACTCGGAACGCGGCGAATCGTCGCCTCCTCACCGGGCTCGAGCGCGGCCAGCGAGCGCAGCGTCGCGTGGGTGACGTTCAGCTCCGCGTCCGGAATCGGATCCCCGTGCGGGTCGTGCGTCGGGAAGCCGAGCGCCTCGTCGATGCGCCGCTCGAGCTCCTCCGAAAGCACGTGCTCGAGCCGGTCGGCCTCGTCGTGCACCGCGTCGATCGGCAGTCCCAGCGTCTCGGCCAGGTACTGCTCGAGCAGCCGGTGGTGGCGGATCACCTCGAGCGCGATCTTCTCGCCGTCCGGGGTGAGCGTCGCGCCCTTGTACGGCGCGTGCTCGACGAGCCCCAGCGCGGCCAGCTTCTTCAGCATCGACGTCGCGGACGAGGGCGCCACGCCGAGCCGCCGCGCGATGACGGTCGTCGTCGGGCGCTCCCCCTCGGACTGGAGCTTGTAGATCTCCTTCAGGTAGTCCTGGATCGCATGGCTCAGGTCTTCGGTCGGCACGCTTGGAATGGTAGTGGCGGGTACCGCCGCGTAGTCCCAGGGACGTTGCTAGGCTCGCCGCCTTGTTGATTCATCTGGGACATAGCCCCGATCCGGACGATGCGTTCATGTTCTGGGGTCTCGCCGCGGGAGTTGTGGATACGCGGGGCTTCGAGTTCGAGCACGTCCTGAACGACATCCAGTCGCTGAACGAATGGGCGATGGAGGGCAAGCTCGAGGTCACCGCGATTTCGCTGCACGCCTACCCCAAGGTGCAGCAGCACTACGTGATCCTTCCGCACGGCGCGAGCATGGGCCACGGCTACGGCCCGATCGTGGTCGCCCGCGAGGAGATCTCGCCGGAATCGCTGCGCGACATCGAGATCGCCGTCCCCGGAAGGATGACCACGGCGTTTCTCGCGCTGCGGCTCTACCTCGGGGCCGAGTTCAACTTCCGTGAGGTGCCGTTCGACCAGATCATGGACGAGGTCGAGCAGGGTCGCGCGGACGCGGGGCTCCTCATCCACGAGGGCCAGCTCACGTACGGCCAGCACGGGCTCAAGCGGATCTTGGATCTCGGCGACTGGTGGCTGATCGAAACCGGGCTGCCGCTGCCGCTCGGGATCAATGTGGCGCGCCGTGATATTGGCGAGGAGAAGCTCAAGGAGCTTCTCCGACGTCCTCGCCGAGTCGATCGAGGCCGGGCTCGACAACCGCGCCGAGGCGCTCGAGTACGCGATGCAGTTCGGCCGCGGTCTCGACCCCGCACTGACCGACCGCTTCGTCGGCATGTACGTGAACCGGCTCACGCAGGAGTACGGCGACGAGGGCCGTCAGGCGGTCGAGGAGCTTCTCGCGCGCGCAAGCCGCGAGGGCGCGATCACCGAGCGGGTCAACATCGAGTTCGTCTAGAGCAGGCGGAAGGACTCCGCCGACTGCTGGAAGACCTCGTCGTACGCGTCGCCCTGGGCGGCAGTCGACGTGAAGGTGAGCGTGTAGGCGGTCGTTCCGTCTAGGAGCAGGTACTGCAGGCGCTCGACGGTTTGCCCGTTGGCCGTCGTCGACCAGACCATCTTCGCAGCGTCGCCCGCCGGGAGTGTGACCATCGATCCGTCGGGCCGGACCCCGAAGACCGACTCGATCGTGTTGAGGTTCCCCTCGAGCACCTGATCGATGGTGAATCCGGCCGGCACCGTCTCGGTCACGACGTTTGCGTTGGCGGTGAAGCCCTCGGCAGGTTCCGGCGCGGCGGCGATCAGCTGGATGCCGCCCTGCCCCGATTGGAGGGCGTCGACGAGCGGTTGCAGCGCGGGGTTCTTTTCCGCCTCTTGGGCGAGGATGTCGTCGCCGACCTCGGCGTCGATCCCGGTCCAGTCGTTCGGCACGGCGATCGAGAACCCGGCCGAATCGACCGTGTAGACGGTGACGTCTCCGGCCTGGGTCGTGCTGGTGCTCGCTGCTCCTCCGCTCGACTCGGAGCCGCACCCGCCGGCGAGCAATGCAGCGACGAGCGCGGCGGCGAGCGTGACGGCACGGGCCCGAGGCACCGCCATAGACTAGGACTCATGCCGGAAGCCGTCATTCTCAGCGCGGTTCGCACGCCGATCGGGCGCTACGGCGGCGCCTTGGCCGGGGAGCGGCCCGACGATCTGGCTGCGCTCGTCATCCGCGAGGCCGTGGTGCGGGCGGGAGTTCCCGCCGGGGAGATTGAGGACGTCTACTTCGGCGCCGCGAACCAGGCCGGGGAGGACAACCGCAACGTCGCGCGCATGGCGGCGCTCCTCGCCGGGCTTCCGCAGGAGGTCGCGGGCGTGACCGTGAACCGGCTCTGCGCGTCGGGTCTCTCCGCGGTCGTCGAAGCGTGTCACGCGATCAAGGCCGGGTCGGGCGATCTCTTCGTCGCGGGCGGCGCCGAGTCGATGACGCGCGCGCCGTTCGTCTACGCGAAGGCAGAGAAGGCATTCGGCCGCGGGACGCAGACCGCATGGGACACGACCCTCGGCTGGCGGTTCCCGAATCCGAAGATGGAGGCGATGTTCCCGCTCGAGTCGATGGGCGAGACCGGCGAGAACGTGGCCGAGCGCTTCGACGTGTCGCGCGTGGATCAGGACGCCTTCGCACTCGAAAGCCACCGGCGCTGGACGGCCGCCCACGAGGCGGGGCGCTTCGACGACGAGCTCATCCCCGTGGGCGACGTGACCCGTGACGAGCATCCGCGGCCGGACTCGACGCTGGAGAAGCTCGCGTCGCTTCGGCCTGCGTTCCGCGAGGGCGGGACGGTGACGGCGGGAAATTCGAGCGGCGTGAACGACGGCGCCGCGGCCCTGGTGATCGCGAGCGAGGAGCGGGCGAAGGAGCTCGGCGTCGAGCCGCTCGGCCGCTTCGTCGCGAGCGCGGTGGCCGGCGTCGATCCGCGGATCATGGGCGTCGGTCCGATCCCGGCGGTGCGAAAGGTTCTCGCGCGCGCGGGCCTCGAGGTCGCCGATCTCGACCTGGTCGAGCTGAACGAGGCGTTCGCGTCGCAGAGCCTCCAGGTGATCCGCGAGCTCGGCCTCGATCCGGAGCGCGTGAACGTGAACGGCGGCGCGATCGCCGTCGGTCATCCGCTCGGCATGACCGGCGCGCGGCTCGTCGTGACGCTCCTCCACGAGCTCCGCCGGCGGGACGCACGACGCGGTCTCGCGACCCTCTGCGTCGGTGTCGGCCAGGGCCAGGCCGCTGTGTTCGAGCGCCCCTAGTTAAGGCGCGCCCGGCCTCCTCCCCACCGCAAGCCTACCGCCGATTTCCGCGCAATACGCACCCAAAACGCGCCATTTGCGCGACATCCGTGGACCAAGAGCCGCACATCTGCGCAATGCGAACGAAAAGGTTTTGCAAGGACGCCCGTGATGCGCTTGCCAGACGTAGTCACCTCGGAAATGCTCGCGCAGCGCAGACGGCCGCTTTGGTCGCCTGGGGCGCACCTCCGGGTTGGGAAGGGTCGGCTCAGGCAGGGATCGCGGTGGAGGCTCTCCCTCCGCCGCGATCCTGGGGCCGAATCTCCACGCAAACGCGATACCTACCGGAGCCCGGTATCGTCCGCTGCCGTGAGCGACCGGGACTACGGCCTCTACATCAACGGCGAGTTCGTCGAGCCCGCGGGCGGAGAAGTTCGCGAGCTCTTCGAGCCGGCCACGGGCGCGCCGCTCGCCCGTGCGGCGCTGGCCGGAAACGAGGACATCGACCGCGCCGTCGCCGCCGCGCGCGAAGCGCTCGACGGCCCTTGGGGCAAGACGCCCGGGACCGAGCGCTCGCGGCTCCTCCACGCGCTCGCCGACGCGGTGCAGGAAAACCGCAAGGAGCTCGCCGAGCTCGAGACGCGCAACGTCGGGAAGGCCATCTCGTCCGTGAAGGGCGAGGTCGCAACCGCCGTCGAGAACTTCCGCTTCTTCGCCACGACGCTCGCGACGATCGCCGGCCGCTCGCATCCGATCGGCGGCTCGCTCCTCTTCTACTCCTTGCGCGAGCCCGTCGGAGTCTGCGCGCAGATCGTCCCGTGGAACTACCCGATCATGATGGCCGCCTGGAAGCTGGCGCCCGCGATCGCCGCCGGTTGCACGGTCGTGCTGAAGCCGGATCCGCAGACGCCGCTCACCGCCCTGCAGCTCGGCGAGCTCGCGACCGAAGTCGGGATCCCGCCCGGCGTCGTGAACATCGTCCCCGCGGACGGCCCGACGGTCGGCTCCTACCTCGTCTCGCATCCCGGCGTGGACAAGGTGTCGTTCACCGGCTCGACCCGGTCGGGGAGCGAGGTCATGCGCCTCGCGTCGCAGCCGGTCAAGCGCCTGTCCCTCGAGCTCGGCGGCAAGAGCCCGAACCTCGTCTTCGCCGACGCGAACCTGGACGACGCGATCCCGAGCTCCGCCTACGCGATCTACTACTCCGCCGGCCAAAGCTGCGACGCGCGGTCGCGGATCCTCGTCGAGGCCTCGATCTACGACGAGTTCGTCCTGAAGCTCGCCGACGCCGCCAGCCGCGTGAAGGTGGGCGACCCGTTCGACGCCGAGACGCAGATGGGCTCGCTCATCTCCCGGGCCCACCGCGAGAAGGTGCACGGCTACGTGGAGCAGGGGCTGAGCGAAGGCGCCGAGGTGATCGTGGGCGGTTCTCCCTCGGAAGGAGACGGCGCGTTCTACCCGGCGACCGTCCTCTCCAAGGTCTCGAACAGCATGGTCGTCGCCCAGGAGGAGATCTTCGGGCCGGTCGTGACCGCGATTCCGTTCACCGACGAGAAGGAGGCGATCGCGATCGCCAACGACTCGCAGTACGGGCTCGTCGCCACCGTCTGGTCGGGCGACCCCGCGCGCGGGCATCGCGTCGCGTCGCGGCTCAAGGCGGGGCTCGTCGGGATCAACATGCCGTACAGCGCGTTCCCCGGCCTGCCCTTCGGCGGCTACAAGCAGTCCGGCTTCGGCCGCGAGACGGCGCTCGAGAC
The DNA here is from genome assembly GCA_963716435.1 of uncultured Thermoleophilia bacterium. GTDB lineage: Bacteria > Actinomycetota > Thermoleophilia > Gaiellales > Gaiellaceae > CAVRUF01. The sequence goes on along the minus strand of OY970312.1, from coordinate 381,226 downwards.
GCTCGATCTCTACCTGGAGACGAAGGGCGTCATCGTGAACACCGGCGCACGGCCGGTGAACCCGCTCGGCCTGTAGCCGTGGAGGGCTCGGTCCCGACCGCCGCTTCGCGCGTCCTCGAGCGGCTCGAGCAGCTCTACGGGATCGGCGGCGGAATGGGCGCGAACCGGCCCGGCCTGAGCCGCGCCGAGCAGGAGGCGCACGATCTCGCGGCCGGCTGGATGGAGGAGGCCGGCCTGTCCGTCGACGTCGATCCGGCAGGCAACCTCATGGGCCGGCTGGCGGGGACGAGGCCCGACCTGCCGGAGGTCTGGACCGGCTCGCATCTCGACTCGGTCCCGGAGGGCGGCCGCTTCGACGGTGCGCTCGGCGTGGTCGGCGGGCTCGAGGCGATTCAACTCGCAGGCGCGCTCGGCCCGCATGAGCGCACGCTCGCGGTCGTCGCCTTCCGCGACGAAGAGGGATCGCGCTTCGGCCGGGGGCTCTTCGGCAGCCGGGCGCTCTGCGGGCGGCTTGCTCCGGACGACCTCGACCAGCGCGACGCCGAAGGAGCGACGGTCCGGGAGGCGCTCACCTCGCTCGGTCTTTCTCCACCCGCTTCGGCCGGCTGGCTCGAGCCGGCCCCGGCCGCATTCCTCGAATGTCACATCGAACAGGGATCCGTGCTCGCCGCGCGCGACGCTCCGCTCGGCCTCGTCACCGCCGTCGTCGGCGTCGCCCGAGGGGCGGCCGAGTTCACCGGCCTCGCCCGGCACGCGGGCACGACCCCGATGGACGCGCGGGAGGACGCGCTCTGCGCCGCCGCCGAGTTCGTCCTGCGCCTACGTGACGCCGCGCGGGCGGTCGACGGAGCCGTCGCCACGGCCGGGCGCATCGAGGTCGAGCCCGGAGCGGTGAATGTCGTGCCGTCGCACGCGCGCGTGAGCGTGGATGTTCGAGCGCCGGACCGGGAGCGCCTCGACACCGTTCTCGCCGCGGTCCCGGAGGCACGCGTGCACGTGACCGATCCCGTGGCGATGACCCCGGGGCCCACTGACGCGCTGCGCGCGGCGATCGAAGACGCGGGCCTGCCGACCGTGGAGCTCGCGTCCGGAGCCGGCCACGACGCGATGGTGCTCGCGGCGGCCGGCGTTCCGACCGGGCTCCTCTTCGTCCGCAGCCTCGCGGACGGAGCGAGCCACTGCCCCGAGGAGGAGACGAGCGGCGACGACGTGGCGCTTGCCCTCGACGTCCTCGCGGGCGCACTTCGCCGCCTGGCCGGCTAGCTACTCCTCGGCGAACCGGATGGTCTGGGCGCCTTCCCAGACCACCAGGCGCCCGAGCTCCTCGAGCTCGGCGCGGCCGTCCACGATCGTCGCGAAGTGGTTTCCGGCCAGCTGGCCCATCTTGCTCGCGAAGCACGTGGCCCCGTACGGGAAGAGGATCTCCGTCTCGGAAAGTCCGCCCGGGTAGAGCAGGAGCTCGCCAGCCGCCGGGTAGGAGTTCGCGTTCTCCGGCCCGATGCCGGTTTCGAGGCCGCCGAGCGGCACCCACGCGGACTCGCCGCTCCAACGGGCCTGCATGATCGAGCCTTCGAGCGGGAGGAGCGCGCGGAGCGCGGCACAGGTGGCCGGCGCCTTCTCCTCCTCGAGCCGAGCGCGAAAGCGAAGCGGGCCTGCCGTGATCTCGAGCATCTGCGCAGCCTATCCCGACTTCCGCGAGTTCTCCTCCGCCGCCCCGGCACCGTAAGGTCCCGGCACCGGTGGATCCCTATCTCACCGACTGGCTGAACCTCCTGCTCCGGTGGCTGCACGTCATCGCGGCGATGGCCTGGATCGGCGCGTCCTTCTACTTCGTCTACCTCGACCTCTCGCTCAGGCCGCCCAAGCGCAAGGCGGACGCCGACGAGGGGGTGGCCGGGGAGTTCTGGGCCGTCCACGGCGGCGGCTTCTACCACTCGCAGAAGTACAAGGTCGCCCCGGCCGAGCTGCCCGAGCCGCTCCACTGGTTCAAGTGGGAGGCGTACACGACGTGGCTCTCCGGGTTCGCGCTGTTCGTCGTCCTCTACTACGCGCGTGCGGACGAGTTCCTGATCGACCCGCAGGTGGCCGACATCCAGCCGGCGGCGGCCGTCGCGGCCAGCGTGGCGCTGCTCGCGATCGCGTGGATCGTCTACGACGGCCTCTGCCGGCTCCTCGCCGGGAGGGAACTCGCGCTCGGCGTGGCCGTCGCGCTGTTCACCGTTGCGGCCGCGTACACCTCGACGCAGCTCTTCAGCGGGCGCGCTGCGTTCCTCCAGGTCGGCGCGATGCTCGGGACGATCATGGCCGGGAACGTCTTCTTCAACATCATCCCCGCCCACCGGAAGCTCGTTCGCGCCAAGGAAGAGGGACGGGAGCCCGACCCGGCGCCATTGCTTCGGGCCAAGGAGCGCTCGGTGCACAACAACTACCTGACGCTCCCGGTCGTGTTCGCGATGATCTCGATCCACTTCCCGCTCGCCTACGCGCACGAGCGGAACTGGCTGATCCTGCTCGCGCTCATGGCGGTCGGCGCCTGGACGCGGCTCTTCTTCAACCTCCGGCACCAGGGGAGGAACGTGTGGGCGATCCCCGTGAGCGCCGGGCTGGCCGTTGTCGCCCTGGCCCTTGTGCTGAGACCGGACGACAACGCCGGGAGCGCCGTTGCCGAGCCGGTCTCCTCCGCCGAGGTCGCGGCGATCGTCGACGAGCGGTGCGCGGGCTGTCACTCGATGACGCCGCGGGATGTGCCGTCGGCGCCGGCCGGCATCACCTTCGACACGATCGAGGAGATCGCGCTGCACGCGGAGGCGATCAAGGCCATGGCCGTCGACAGCCGGACGATGCCGCCCGGCAACGTGACCGGCCTGACCGATGAAGAGCGGCAGCTGCTGGGCGCGTGGATCGCGCAGGGCGCGAAGGTCAACCCGCCCTAGCCGGCGCGGTCGTGCGCGATCGCGACCAGCTCGTCGAGCGCCGTCTCCAGCTCCTCGTCCCGCGGGCGCTCGAGCCGCGCTTCCAAAACGGGGACGATCTCGCTCCGCGGCCGCCGGTTCACGAAGACGAGGAAGCGGAAACCGAACTTCTCCTCGTACAGCTCGTTCAGCTGCGCGAGCCGGCGCAGGACGGCCGCATCCTCGTCCGAGCCCTGCTCGGTTGCGGAGCGGCCCTCGAGCCCGCGGGCGCCGATCGGCGGGTGCGCGTTCAGCGCCTCGACCTGCTCGGCCTCGGGCAGCTCGCTCAGCAGGTTGCGCGCCCGGCCGAGGGGATCCGGGTACTCGGCGAGCAGCTCGACGAAGCGCGTCCGCCCGCCGAAGAGCTCGGCGAGCTCCGCGACGGTCAGCTGCCGCGGTACGTCGTGCACGAGTACGGCGAGCAGAGGAGCGGCACGTGGTGGTGACCGTCGCCGAGCTCGAGCTCGAGCTCGATGCGCCGGAAGAACGGCGACGGCGGATGGAACACGAGGCTGTAGGTGCCCGCGTCGACCTCTGCGAGCTGCTCGACCCGCCCGTCGGAATCGGTCTCGGCGGTCGCCAGGAGCTCCTCGTGACGGAAGAGCTCGACCCGAACGCCGGCGGCGGGTCGGCCCTGGGCGGTGTCGAGCACGTGCGTGGAGAGGGTCGCGGTCATGCGGCGAACCGTAGTGCCTGGACGCGGTGCTCGCGTGCGATCTCCGCCTCGTCGGCGAGCGCCAGGTGTCCTTCGACGACGACGTCCTCGCCGCCGACCAGGAGGCGCTCCACCCGGTGCGGCCCGGTGAACACGAGCGCGGCGACCGGATCGTCGGCGCCGCCGAACTCGAGCCCGTCGGTGCGCCAGACGGCGATGTCTGCGCATTTGCCCGGCTCGAGCGACCCGAGGTCGTCGCGGCCGAGCACCTCGGCGCCGCCGCGGGTTCCGAGCCGGAGCGCCTGACGTGCAGTGAGCGCGGCCGGCCCGCCGCGCCCGCGGGCGACGAGCAACGCCTGCTTCACCTCGAGGAAGAGGTCGCCGCGCTCGTTCGAGGCCGAGCCGTCCACGCCGAGGCCGACGGGGACGCCTGCGGCCAGCAGCGAGGCGACGGGTGCGACCCCGGCGCCGAGGCGCAGGTTCGAGGTCGGGCAGTGCGCCACGCCCGTCCCCGCGGTCGCGAACCGGCCGATGTCCTCCTCCGAGAGATGGACGCAGTGCGCGCACCAGACGTCGCCCTCGAGCCAGCCGACCTGGTCGAGATATTCGACCGGCCGGCAGCCGAAGATCCCCTTGCAGAACTCCTCCTCCTCGACCGTCTCGGCGAGATGCGTGTGCAGCCGCAGGCCGAGCCGGCGCGCGAGCTCGGCCGACTCCGTCATCAGCCGCTTCGTGACCGAGAACGGCGAACAGGGAGCGACGGCGATCTGGGCGCGAGCGCCCGGTCCCGGCTCATGGAAGGCCGCGAGCGCCTCGGTCGCCGCGAGCGCCTCGTCTCCGTCCTCGACGAGCTCGTCGGGCGGCAGCCCTCCGTCCGATTCGCCGAGATCCATCGAGCCGCGCGAGGCGACGATCCGCAGGCCGAGCTCGCGCGCTGCCTGAAGCTCGGCCTCGACGATCCCCTCCCTCCCGGCCGGAAAGACGTAGTGGTGGTCGAACACGGTCGAGCAACCGGAGAGCGCCAGCTCGGCCAGACCGGTGCGCGCGGCGGCGTACTCCGACTCGGCGTCGATCCGGCCCCACAGCGGATAGAGCGTTCGCAGCCAGGTGAAGAGGTCGGCCTGCTGTGCCCGCGTCCGCGTGAGGTTCTGGAAGAGGTGGTGGTGGGTGTTGACGAGGCCCGGCGTCACGAGCGCTCCGCCGAGGTCGTCGGTTCGCGCGGCGTCCGGTCGAGCGCCGCCGCCGACCGCTTCGACCAGTCCGTCGCGGACGAGGACCCAGCCGTTCTCGTGCTCCCTCCCCTCGTCGTCCATCGTGACGACGTACGCGTTGGCGAGCAGAAGCGTCTCGGACACGCGTCGTAACGTACTACCCCTACGAGCGGTAGAGCGTGAGCGCCGCGCCTACCCCGAGCAGCACGATTCCGAGCACGCGGACCCCGGTCAGGCCGATCTGCTCGAGCCCGAAGAGGCCGAAGCGGTCGATCACGGTCGCCATCGCGAGGTTGCCGGCGATGATGAGCGCGATCGTGGTCGTCGTCCCGATCCGAGGCGGGCCGAGCGCGACGGCAAAGACGATCAGCGCGCTCATGACGCCGGCGAGCCAAAGCCAGGGCGGGGCGCGCAACCCTTCCGCGACGCCGCTCACGGACTGGCGCACGACGAGGACGGCGGTAAAGGCGACGAGCGTGGTGACGACGCTCGAGAACGCGACCGCCTCGACGACGCCGATCCGCTCGCCGAACCGGCCCATGAGCGCGGCCTGAATCGCCCCGCCGAGGCCGGCCACGACACACACGCTCACCGCTCCGATCGCTCCGGGGCTCACTCCGCCTCCTCTCCTGCCGGACCGGAGGAACCTAGCGGGCGGCGCCGACGATGGCCTTTGGCTACCGCTAGCGCCGCTTCAGGTCGGCGATCACCTCTTCAGCCGCGCGCTGTCCGGTCTCGACCGCGCCGTTCAGGTAGCCCGGGTAGTCCGTCGAGGTGTGCTCGCCCGCGAAGTGGCAGTTGCCCTGCTGCGCGGCCTCCATCCCGGAGAACTTCGTGTACTGCCCGACCTTCCAGTACGAGTACGAGCCCTTGCTCCAGGGGTTGCCGGTCCAGTAGTCGAGCGTCGCCTTGCCGTTGTACTGGGCGGAGAGGCCCGGCAGCACCGGCTCGATCTGGGCGAGGAACTGCTGCGTTCGCTGCTCGACCGGCCCCGTGAACGCCGCGCCGATCTTCCCGCCCGTGTAGTCGACGAGGATCCCGGACTTGCCCTTCTGGGAGCGCGAAACCTCCCACGTGCTCTGGTAGCCGCGGTCGGAGTACGTCTCGCCGTTCGAGCCGAGCTGGTTCCAGTGGCGGCGCGAGAACTGGACGTGGAGCTTCGAGTTCGTCCCCATGCCCTGCTCGGCGATGGCCGTCTTCTTGAGCGGCTCGAACCCGGCGTGGTCGTAGTCGAGCGTGCGCAGGATCGAGAACGGCAGTGCGAGCACGACCTTGTCGAACGTCTTCTTGAACGAGCTGCCGCTCTTCGACAGCCAGAGGTCGAAGTCCGACCCGTTCTTGGCGATCGACACGAGCTTCGTCCCGAGCTGGATCTTCTCGAGCCCGATCGTCTCCGCGAGCCGCGTTGCGAGCTGATCGTTGCCGCCGCGGATGTGGTAGCGCTCGTCGGACTCGCCGAAGATCTGGAACGAGCGGTCCGAGTAGCCGAGCAGGTAGACCAGGTTCAGCGAGCTCTGGTCCTTCGACTCGGCGCCGTACTCGATGTTGTAGGCGACGTCGAGGAGCTGCCCGAGCTTCGACTTGATCCCGCCCGGGACCGAGTCTTCGATCCAGTCCACGACCGACATCTGGTCGAGTTGGCGGCCGCGCTTCGTGGAGCTGTCCCAAAGCGTCGGGAACGGCGCGGCCTCCACGTCGCTCTGCAGCGTCTTGTAGATCTTCTTGAAGTCGCGCGTGGCGTCGTCCCAGCTGTAAGGCGCGCCGTCGAACCAGCCGAGCGGCTCCGTGCCCTTGGCCTCGCCTTCGATGAGGTCGTCGAGCTCGAGCCCGAGCGACTCGGCGAGGTCGATCAGCGACTCGTGCCCGCTGTCGATCAGCTCGCCGCCGCGCTCGCCGATCTGCCCGTCCGCGAAGAAGCCGCGGATCGACAAGCAGCGCCCGCCGATTCGGTCCGAGCCTTCGTAGACGTCGGCGCGGTAGCCGGCCTTGCGCAGGTCGAGCGCACAGGTGAGTCCCGCGAGCCCGGCCCCGACGATCGCGATTCGCGGCGCGGTAGCCCCATTCGCCGCGGGCCGCCCGAGCGCGCCGGCGAGGGCGAGCCCGGCACCCGCCGCGCCCGCCGTGCGGAGCAGGTCTCGGCGCGTGAGGCCGCGACCGGCGGTGGTACCCCCCTCCGTCGCTTCGGCGGCTGCGGCCGCGGCCGCCCTTTGTAGTTGGGTTGCCAACGGAGTCCGTGCCATTCCTGACCTCCTCTGATGAGGCGCGGGACCATACGAGACGCAGCGCGAGATATCTACACGGCGGTTAGCATCGCGGGCATGAGCCAGCCCAGCTATCCCAGCCCGCTCGATCCCGCCGACCTGGGCTTCGAGAAGATCGTCTACGAGAAGGCCGGCGGCCGCGCGACGATCACGATGAATCGTCCCGAGGTTCTGAACGCCTTCGACTACCAGATGCTCCGCGAGATCGCGCGCGCGTGCGAGGACGCGTCGTACGACGACTCGGTCCGCGTGGTCGTGCTCACCGGCGCGGGCCGCGCGTTTTGCGTGGGCGCCGACCTGAAGTCCTGGGAGCGCGAGTACCTCGGCAAGCCGAACGAGTACTGGAAGTGGTTCGGCGCGTTCAAGGACGCGCACGACCGGCTCCGCGAGGTCGGCAAGCCCGCCGTCGCGAGGATCAACGGGATCGCCGTCGGCGGCGGGAACGAGCTGCAGATGGCCTGCGATCTCGCCGTGATGGTCGACGACGCGTTCGTCCGGCACGTCGGCCCCGAGCACGGCTCCGTCCCGGCGGGCGGCGCGACGCAGTGGCTCGCGCTCTTCGTCGGCGATCGCCGCGCGCGCGAGATCGTCCTCATGTGCGAGGAGATCCCGGCCGCCAAGTGCGAGGAGTGGGGGCTCGTGAACTGGGTCGTCCCGGCCGCCGAGCTGGACACGAAGCTCGACGCGGTCGTCGAGAACCTCATGCGCAAGCTCCCGCAGACGACGCGCTACGCGAAGCAGCACATGAACTTCTGGAAAGACCTCGCGTGGCACGAGACGATCAACCACGCACGCGACTGGCTCGCGCTCTCGATGGCGACCGAGGAGCCGCAGGCCGCCGTCCGCAAGTTCGTCGAGAAGGGGAAGTAGCGGCGGGTGCGGGCGATGCAAGCGGAGACCCGGTACGCGAAGAGCGACGGCGTCAACATCGCCTACCAGGTGACCGGCGAGGGCCCGATCGACCTCGTCATGGTCATGGGGTTCATTTCCCACCTCGAGCTCGACTGGGATGAGCCGCGGGCGGCGCACCTCCTCGAGCGGCTGTCGTCCTTCGCGCGGCTGATCCGCTTCGACAAGCGCGGCACCGGGCTCTCTGACCGGCCCGGCGGTCTGCCCGATCTCGAGACGCGCATGGACGACGTGCGCGCCGTGATGGACGCCGTGGGATCCGAGCGCGCAGCCCTCATCGGCGTTTCCGAGGGCGGCCCGATGGCGGCGCTCTTCGCCGCGACCTATCCCGAGAGGACGAGCGGTCTCGTCCTCTACGGCTCGTATGCGAAGCGGCAGGAGCCCGACGACGACTACCCGTGGGCGGCGACGCGCGACGAGCGGATCGAGTACGCCGCCGAGGTGGAGCGCACCTGGGGCGGCGAGGCCGACCTCAGCATGCTCGCCCCGAATGCGGATGACGCGCTCGCGGAGTGGTGGACGGCGCGCGCGCGTGCGGCGGCCGGACCGGGCGCGGCACGCGATCTCATCCTCATGAACAGCGCGATCGACGTTCGGGACGTGCTGCCCGTCATTCAGGCGCCGACCCTCGTTCTGCACCGGACCGGCGACGCGGACTCGCGGGTCGAGGAGGGGCGCTACATCGCCGAGCACATCCCCGGCGCCCGCTTCGTGGAGCTCGAGGGCGACGACCACCTTCCGTGGATCGACGCGGACCAGATCCTCGACGAGATCGAGGAGTTCCTCACCGGTGTGCGGCGGGGCCCGGCGTCCGACCGGGTGCTCGCGACCGTTCTCTTCACGGACATCGTCGGCTCGACCGACCGGGCGGCCGAGCTCGGCGATCACGCCTGGCGCGAGCTGCTCGAGCAGCACAACGCGCTCGTCGGGCGCGAGATCGTCCGCCACGGCGGGATCGTCGTGGACACCGCCGGCGATGGCGTGTTCGCGCGCTTCGACGGCCCGGCGCGCGCCGTTCGCGCGGCCGGCGCGATCATCGCTGCCGTGCAGACGCTCGGGCTCGAAGTGCGCGCGGGTGTCCACACGGGCGAGGTCGAGCTGGTCGGCGACGGGGTCGCCGGGATCGCGGTTCACGTCGGCGCGCGGATCTCGGCGCTGGCGGGGTCCGGCGAGATCCTCGTCTCCGGAACGGTCATGGATCTCGTGGCCGGGTCGGGCCTCGAGTTCGTCGAGCGCGGGTCGACCGAGCTGCGCGGCGTGCCCGGAACCTGGCGCCTCTACGAGGTGGCGGCATGAGCGACGCCCTGATCCTGGTCGAGCGCGACGAGCCGATCGCGGTCGTCACGCTCAATCGTCCCGAGCAGCTGAACGCGCTGTCGGAGCCGCTCATGGAGGAGCTCGTCGAGCGACTCACCGAGCTCGATCGCGACGAGGCGATCCGCTGCATCGTTCTAGCCGGGAACGACCGGGCGTTCGCCGCGGGCGCGGACATCGGCGAGATGGCGAGCGCGTCGGCGATGGACATGCTCTACGCGCGCCGGGTCGAGCGCTGGGATGCGATCCGCAAGCTGTGGACTCCGCTCGTGGCCGCAGTGTCCGGGTATTGCCTCGGCGGCGGGAACGAGCTGGCGATGAGCTGCGACCTGATCGTCGCGTCCGAGTCGGCGAAGTTCGGCCAGCCCGAGACGAGCCTGGGGATCATCCCGGGCGCCGGCGGGACGCAGCGGCTGACGCGCGCGGTCGGCAAGGCGAAGGCGATGGACGTCATCCTCTCCGGCCGGTTCCTCACCGCCGAGGAGGCGGAGCGTGCCGGCCTCGTCGCCCGCGTGGTTGCGCAGGAGGCGTGGCTCGACGAGGCGAAGCGCGTCGCGCACGAGATCGCGTCGAAGGGCCCGGTCGCCCAGCGGCTCGCGAAGGAAGCCGTGAACCGCGCGTTCGAGACGACGCTCGACCACGGCCTCGAGCACGAGCGGCGGCTGCTCTACCTCGCGTTCGCGTCGGAGGACGCCGGCGAGGGCCTGACGGCGTTCGGCGAGAAGCGCCCGCCCGAGTTCAAGGGCAAGTAGCCGCCTCTCCGGCCCCGCACTCCGAACGGTCTCCGTTCGGCGCCGAGGTCTCCTTCCGCAGTCGCCCGGACCGGTTCCGCCAGGTCCAAACGGGCCATGTCCCGTCCAACGGCGTACTCCCCCAATGGGGGACCGCGCGTCCCAACACGAACGCTATCGAGGCCGGGCGCACGTGTCTGTGCCGATTCTGTGCCGGAATCACGCTTACGATGCGCGCATGAGCGAAGTCCTCACCGAACGCGACGGCGACGTGCTCACGATCACGCTGAACCGGCCGGACAAGCTGAACGCCTTCACGGGCTCGATGCACGCCGAGCTCGCCAAGGCGCTCAAGGCGGCGCGCGACCCCGAGGTGCGTGCGGTCGTCATCACCGGCGCCGGCCGCGGCTTCTGCGTCGGCCAGGATCTCTCCGAGTTCGAGGGCGGCACCGGCGACATCGCGCACCGGCTGCGGACGACGTACAACCCGAACGTCCTCGCGCTCCGCGCGCTCGAGAAGCCGGTCATCGCCGCCGTGAACGGCCCCGCCGCCGGCGCGGGACTCTCCTTCGCGTGCGCGTGCGACATCAGGATCGCCTCGGACGCCGCCAGCTTCGTCCCGGCCTTCAGCGCCATCGGCCTCGTCCCCGACACGGGCGGCTCGTACTTTGTCGCCCAGCTCCTCGGCTACGCCCGCGCATTCGAGTGGATGACGACCAGCCGCAAGCTCCCGGCCGAGGAGGCGCTCGCCTGGGGACTCGTCTCGGAGGTCGTCCCGGCGGACGATCTAGCCGCCCGCGCCGCCGAGCGGGCCGCGGCCTACGCGGCGATGCCGACCAAGGGGATCGGGATGACCAAGCGCCTCCTCGACGCGGCTGCGACGACCCCGCTCGCCGATCAGCTCGAGCAGGAAGCGGAGCTCCAGGCCGCCGCGACGCAGACCGAGGACTTCGCCGAGGGCGTGGCCGCGTTCCTCGCCAAGCGCGACCCGAGCTTCAAGGGTCGCTAGGAGCTGGCCGCGCAGTCGTCGAGGCCGATCTCGGCGGCGAGCGCGTCGGCCTTCGTCTCGTTGTCGGTCGCCTCGGCTGCGACCTGCTGAACCGCGGTTTCCTTGCCGGTCTCTGCCGCCTCTTGCAGCCGGCCGATCGCGTCGACGTTCGCGTCGTTCAGCTCGAGCCACGCCTCGACCTGCTTCTCCAGCTCCGCCGGAGGTTCGAGCATCCGCAGCCGCTCGACCCCGGCCTCGGCGATCGGCTTCGCCTCGGCGGCCATCGCGGCGAGCTCCTCGAGTGTGTTCGGCTCGGGAAGCCCGTCGAGCTGGCTGTCGAACCGCGCGCAGATCAGGTCGGCCTGCTTCAGGTACTCGGCCTTGGTCAGCCGCGTGTCGGTGTCCGAGCCGTCGGTCGAGCCGCCGGCGCTCATGCACCCGGCGGCGAGTAGGCAGATCCCGGCAAGGAGGAGCGTCCGCATCGCGGCCGTGAGGCTACCGCTCGTGGGGGCGCAATTCGACCGCGAGGTCGCAATCGAGCGCCGTCGAGATCTTCAAGAGCGTGTCGATCCGCGGAGGCCGTCCCCCGCTTTCGAGCCGCGCAATCGCCGACTGCGTCGTCCCGCAGCGCTCGGCCAGCTCGGCCTGGGAGAGCCCGAGCGCCTTGCGGCGCTCCACGACCTGACCGGCGATTTGGGCAAACAGCCAGCCGTCCTCAGCGCCGGCGATGCGCTCGCGGATCCGTTCCATGGGGTGAATGCCTTCTTGACTCATATCTCAGAAGTGATATATAGCGACTGAGCTATCCGGATCGTAGCTGATGAGCCAGAGATTTCCCCTACTTGGCGCGGCGATCTACCTGGCGGCGTCGACTGCCGTGATCTACGGCGTGATCGACCGGTTCAACGACGTGATCTTGCCCGGCCTGATCCTCATCGGATCGATGAGCGTTCTCTACGGTTATCTCGCGGGACGGTGGTGGAGTGTCTTCCTCCCCATCCTCTTCATTCCGATCGCCGCGCGGGCCGGATATCCGCCGTCGGAGTTCTCCGAGCCGGGTCCCGTCTGGTTTCCGGTTCTCATTTTCGCGCCGATCCTTTGCCTCCTGATCGGATTGGGCCGGCTCGGCCGCTCTCGGCGTCTACTCGTCGTGTGGCTGACCGTGCTCCTGGTCGTCTTTGCCGGGTGGGTGCTCGTGGTGCAGCGGAGCAGTGGTTCGGACGATGAGATCTCGGACGCGCGGTTCCGAACCATCGATGAGTTCGGCGGCATCTACGGCGGAGCCGGGCTGGGCTGGAGCCGCGAGGAGGTCGTGGCCGCGCTCGGATCGGTCCGGCCGGTACGCGATGGGGACGCGGCGATTCCCCGGGACGTCGCCGAGGCGGGAATCAGTCTCGACTCGCCGCGTCTGGAAGCGAGGGGCGGCGCTCACTGCTACTACGACGCCTGTTTCAGGTTCACGGACGACTCGAGGGTGCAGTCGATCGAGCTCGCGAGCCCGGCCGCCAAGACGCGTCGCGGCATCGCCGTCGACGATCCTCTCGATACGGCTGAGGCCGCGTACCCCGAGCTCGTATGCACCGTCGGCAAGGACGCGGAGTTCGGGCTCTACCGCTACTGCACCGGCCAGGTCGCACCGGATCGCTGGATCTGGTTCGGCGGCGATCCCGTGAACGTGATCGTCGTGGCCTCGCACCCGCTCGAGGACGCGGGCGCGAGATGAGCGAGCGACCCACCACCCGAGGGGCCGCGTCGTGAACGAGCAAGCGCCGCGATCCTTGAGCCCGGTTGTCGCCTGGGCAATCGCGGTGTACTACGTCGTCGGCCTGGTGGTCAGCTACGGCTACTGGACCCAGGAGGGAGATCCGAGCAGAACGTCGATCCTGCTGATCCTCGCGCTGCACGTCGCGGTGGGTGCGATCGTCGGGCGCTGGTGGATCGCACTCCTGCCGCTCGTCTGGGCGGCGCTGCCGTTCGCCGCGGTCCAGGACGGCGACATAGAGGCTTCCGATGCACGCTTCGTCGCGCTCACGGTGCCGTTCGTCTGGATGCCTGCGCTGCTCGTCGGCGTGGCGATTCGCAGGCTCGCCGACCCGCGAGGGCGGACGCGGCGGCGGGTCGTCTCCGCTGGAGCACTGCTTCTCGTGCTCGGCGCCGGCTACATCGTCTTCTGGTCGAGCCAGCCGAGTCCGAGCGACCTTCCGGACGCGCGGTTCGCCACGATCGACGAGGTGGCAGGAACCTACGGCGGCGTCGGACTCGGCGATTCCCCGGCCGATATCACAGCCGTGCACGGCCCGAATCGTCCCGTCGGCGAGTACGAGGCGGGCGGCCCGAAGGACGCCGTCGCCGCCGGCGCCTCGCTCGACTATCCGAACTTCATGCGTGGGATCGGCGCCTACTGCTACGCCGACGCCTGCTTCATCTTCTACGACCCGCGTTCCGTGCTCGTCCCGCCGAATGACGAGCGCCTCCCCGCGTCGACCCTGGTCGATTCGATCGAAATCGCGAGCCCGGGCGCCAAGACGCTCCGCGGGATCCAGGTCGGCGATTCGCTCGAGGATGTTCAAGACGCCTATCCGGACCTCACGTGCGGGAGCGAGGACCAAAGCGAGCGAGAAGAGATCGACTATTGCCGGGGCAAGTTCGCTGTGGATCGCTGGATCTGGTTCGGCGGCGATCCGGTGAACGTGATCATTCTGGGCGTGATCACGGTCGGGTGAGGCTGGAGTTCTAAATCGTCTTGAACTGCTCGAACGGTTGCCGGCAGTTCTCGCAGTAGCGGATCGAGCGGCACGGGGTCGGGCCGAAGAGATTGTCCAGGCGGGTTTCGGTCGAGCCGCAGTACGGGCAGCGGGCTAGCCGCTTCACGTCCGCCAGTTGGATCACGCCGGATGCTGGGCGCGGCCCCGGGGGTGAGAACCCTGCCTCGCGGAGCTTCTCGCGGCCTTCCGGCGTGATGCGGTCCGACGTCCAGCCCTCCTCGGCCACAACCACAACCTCGGGCTCGCCGCCCAGCGAGCGGACCGCGTCGGCCATCAGGTTGCGCATGACTTCCAGAGCAGGGCACCCGAGGAACGTCGGCATGAACTCGACCCGCACGTGCTCGCCCTCGACGGCGACGTCGCGGACGACCCCGAGGTCGACCAGCGAGATGACCGGGATCTCCGGGTCCGGGATCTCGGCCAAGGCCTCCCACACGCGCTCCGCATTCAGCTCGGTTGCGACGCTCACCAGACCGCTCCCGGCGCCGAGCGGCGCACCATCGTCATCTCTTCCCACAGCGCGGGCCAGTCGTCGTCGTGGCCGCCGCGCTCGATCGGATCCGCGTCGCCCGGAGCTAGATCGCCGAGACCCTCAGCCACCGCCGCGCGGTATGCCGAGCGTTGATCCCCCTCCAACAGTCCCAACGCATACGGCCACAGCTGCTCGAGCCCGGCGCCGAACCGCTCCCGCCCCTCGTCCGACTCGGCCAGCCGCTCGGCCCACATCTGCGCATGGATCAGGTGGTACGCCTCCTCGCGCTCGATCTTCTGCGCGAGCCCGGCGACCTCGGGACGATCCGACGCGAGCAGCGCCGAGATCCGAATCCGATCCGCCGTCTCGTACAGGTAGTGCCGCGCGATCGTCAGGCCCCAGTCGGGGACGAGCCGCAGCTCGACGAGCCGCGCCGAGCGGTACTCCTCGGGCTTGCGGTCGAAGGCCAGCTCGTCGGCGGTCGTACCGAGCTCGGCCGCGGCCAGCTCGTACCAGGCGCGCGCGTGGCCGATCTCGGTCTGCGCGATCGACGAGAACGCCACGTCCTCCTCGAGGAACGGCGCGATGCCGGTCCACTCCGAGTCGCGCCAGCCGAGGACGAGCTCGTCGTCGGCCAGCGTCAGAAGAACATCAACGCTTGGAGGTGCCAGCGAGGTCACGCGCCTCCTTGAGCTTCACCTTGAGCGAGTAGCCGTCCACCCGCCGGTAGTCCCGGTCGAACACGGGAGCGACGTACGGCTCGTCCACCTCGGTCACCGCCGAGCGCGGAACGACCCACAACGCGAACGACTCGGCGCGGCGGCCGTAGAACTCCTTCGCATACGCCACCGCGAAGTCGCGGTTCGGCGCCTCGAGCGAGCCGCCATGCTGGAACGCCGCTCCCTCGCGCTCCTGCCGGAACACCTCCCAGATCATGGGTGTCCCTCCGGGCGATGCCGCTCGATGTCTGGGTCGCGAGCACCAAGCCAGGCTTCGCACTCGTTCGCAGCCAAGGCCGGTGGCCTTGGCAAGGGCGAGGGTGGAGCATGGCGCCGTGTGATCGCGGGCCAGAGGCGTGCGAGTGTCGCCTGGTGGGTCACGCAGCCTCGGCGAGCACGACCTTCCGCACCCACGCGGTTTCCTCGCGGGAGATGCGGCGGAACTCGAGCCGCTCGGCCGTCATCGGGCCGTGGCCGGTGACCACCGACTTGAGCTCGTCCCAGTCGGGCTCGGTGTATTCCCAGACGCCGTCCTCGTTCTTGCGCAGCTTGGGATCGTCGATCGTCAGGCCGAGCTCCCAGATCTGCGGCACGTAGCCGTCGAGGAACTGCTGGCGCGCCTCCTCGTTCTGCTGGCTCTTGATCCGCCACTGGTAGGTCGGGTCGTTCTCGGCGGCGATCGGGTTGCCGTGGAACATCATCAGCGGCTGCCACCAGCGGTCGAGCGCCTCCTGCACCAGCTCGCGCTGCGCCGGCGTGCCCGTGACCATCGCGAGGATGACGTCGCGGCCGTGGAGGATGTGGAACGACTCCTCCCAGCAGATCTTCTTCATGATCCGCGCGTACGGCGCGTAGGAGCACTTGAGGAGCGCCTTCTGGGAAATGATCGCGGCCGCGTCGACGAGCCAGGCGATCACGCCGATGTCGCCCCAGGTCTTCGTCGGGTAGTGGAAGACGTTGTGGAACTTCGACTTGCCCGAGATGAGGTCGTCGAGGCACTGCTCGCGCGGCTTTCCGAGGTCGGCGACGACCTGGTAGATGAGCTGCGCGTGGCCGGCCTCGTCCTGCACCTTCGCGGTCAGCGCGAGCTTCCGCTGGAGGTTCGGCGCGCGGAGGATCCACTCGCGCTCGGGCAGCACGCCCATGAGCTCCGAGTTGCCGTGCATCTCGATGAACTTGATGAGGCGTGCCCGGTACTCGTCGGGCATCCAGTCGCCCGTCTCGACGAGTCCGCCCGACTGCACGTACTCCAGAAATTCTGCTTCGGTGCGCGGCGCCATTTGCTCCTCCTACCAAACGATCGTTAGGGTGCCGAGATTAGCACGCCTCGCCGCCAGGAACTGACGCGCCATGCCGCTCGGCTTTTCGCCGAGAAGGGCTACCACGGCACCTCGACCGCCGACCTCGCGAAGGCGCTCGGCGTGCAGAAGGGGTCGCTCTACGCGCACATCGGGGGCAAGCAGGAGCTGCTCTACGAGACGATGCGCGACGGGGCCGCGGCCTTCCATGCCGCGCTCGACGCGATCCCCGAGCAGATCCCGGCGACCGAGAAGATCCGGCTTGCGCTGCGCGGGCATCTCGCGCTCGTTGCCGAGCAGCTCGACGTGGCGACCGTGTTCGTTCAGGAGTGGCGCAACCTCGAGGGTGAGCACCGGGAGGAAATCATGGCCGAGCGGCGCCGCTACGAGGAGCGCATCCGCGTCTTCTTCCGCGAGGGCCGCGAAGGGAGCGAGCTGCGCACCGACCTGGACGAGAACGTCGCGGCGCTGCTGTTCCTCTCGGCGGCGAACTGGGCCTACACGTGGCTGCGGCCCGGGCAGGACACGGACGAGGTCGCCGACGCGTTCTACGCGCTCATGATCGACGGGATGCGCGGCTACTCGACGCCGGCCCCATGAGCGCGACGCTCATCGTCAATCCGTGGGCGACGCGCGTGACGCCCGAGCTGGTCGCCGCGGTGGAGCGCGAGCTCGTCGCCGCCGGGCCGCTCGAGACCGTGCTGACCGCCCGCGCCGGGCACGCGACCGAGCTGGCCGCGGTGGCCTCGGCCGGCGAGCGGATCTACGTCTTCTCCGGCGACGGCGGCTTCAACGAGGTCGTGAACGGGGTCGAGGGCGACGTGGCCGTCGGGTTCCTGCCGGGTGGAGGGACGAGCGTGCTCTCACGGGCGCTCGGTTTGCCGCGGGATCCGGTGCAGGCCGCCCGCGCGCTCGCGCTCGGGGCACAGGAGCGGACGATCACGCTCGGCCGCGTCGAGGCGTCGTTCGCCGGAGCGCCCGCGATCGACCGGCGCTTTCTCTTCGCGGCCGGGCTCGGGCTGGATGCCGATCTCGTCCGCGCCGTGGATGCGAAGGGCCGCTCCGGCGGGCGTCGGCCCAGCGACCTCACGTTCGCGTGGCTCCTCACCAAGATGCTCGCCTCCAAGCGCGGTCGCGTCGCGCCGTCGCTCACCGTCGTTGGCCGCGGCCGGGCCGCGTTCGCCCTCGTCGCGAACTGCGATCCGTACACCTACGCCGGTCCGGTGCCGCTCCACGTTGCCCCGGGCGCGAGCTTCGAGCTGGGTCTCGACCTCGTCGCGCCGGTCGAGCTGAAGGCGTCGCGGCTTCCGTCCGTCGCGCTCGCGCTCGCGCGGCCGAAGCGGGCCGCGCAAAGCTGGACGCTGCGGGCGCACGACGTGGACGAGCTGATCGTCGAGTGCGACGGGCCGACCGCGCTCCAGGCGGACGGGGAGGACCTCGGGGATGTGACCGCGGCCACGTTTCGCGCCGAACGGGACGCGCTGAAGGTGCTGGTCGCGAGATAATGAGCGCATGGCAGTGACCGCCGAGCACGAACTGCGGCGCATCATCGGCGACGGCGAATCGATCCCCGACGGAGAGGTCGAAGGGCTCTCCGAGGCCGACCTGATCGCGCTCTACCGCGACATGGTCCTGCTGCGCACCTACGACGAGCGCTCGGTCGTCTACCACTCGCAGGGCCGCATCGGCACCTACGCGATCTACTGGAACCACGAGGCCATGCAGGCCGGCGCACACTACGCGCTGACGGACGAGGACTGGATCTTTCCGTCCTACCGCGAGTCGGCCATCGGGCTGCTGCGCGGGCTGCCGGCCTCGACGATCCTCTCCTGGTGGCGCGGCCATCCGGCCGGCTGGTGGAACCCGGCCGACTACAACGTCGCGTCGATCGCCGTTCCGATCGCGACGCAGGTTCCGCACGCGGTCGGGCTGGCCTGGGGGAAGAAGCTGCGCGGCGAGAACGTCGTCTCGCTCGTCTTCTTCGGCGACGGCGCGACCTCCGAGGGCGCCTTCCACGAGGGCGCGAACTTCGCCGCCGTGATGGAGACGCCGACGATCCTCTTCTGCAACAACAACCAGTGGGCGATCTCGACGCCGATCACGGCGCAGACGCGCGCGGCGGCGCTCGTGGACAAGGCGATCGGCTACGGGATGCCCGGCGTGCGGGTGGACGGCGGCGACGTGCTCGCCGTTTCGAGGCGACGCGCGAGGGAGTCGAGCGCGCCCGCGCGGGCGAGGGACCGACCTTCATCGAAGCGCTCTCCTACCGCGCCGCTCCCCATGCCACCGCGGACGACCCGAAGGCGTACATCGACGTGGAGCGCGTCGAGGAGGAGCGCCGCAACGAGTGCCTCGGCCGCTACGAGGGCTACCTTCGCAGGCAGGGCGTCCTCTCGGACGAGCAGGTCGAGGAGATCCGCAACGAGGCGCTCGACCTGATGCGCGCGGGCATCGCCGCCGCCGAGGCCGAGCCGCCCGCCGACATCGGGCTCGTGTTCGAGCACGCGTACGTCAATCCGCCGCCCGATCTGGCGCGGGACCTCGAAGACCTGCGCCGCATCCTCGGAGGAACGAGTGGCTGAGCAGTCGATCCTCGAGGCGATCAACGACTGCTTCCACGTCGAGCTGGAGCGCGACCCGAACGTGATGGTCCTGGGCGAAGACGTCGGCCGCGCCGGAGGAGTCTTCCGTGCCACGGCCGGGCTGCGGGACAAGTTCGGCGCCGACCGCTGCGTGGACACGCCGCTCGCCGAAGCCGGAATCCTCGGCACCGCGATCGGCCTCTGCATGGCCGGCTGGCGGCCCGTGTGCGAGATGCAGTACGACGCGTTCTCGTACCCCGGCCTCGACCAGCTGATCACGCACGTCGGGCGCTACCGCTGGCGCACCGGCGGCCGGATGGAGTTCCCGATCACGATCCGCATGCCGTACGGCGGCGGCGTCCGCGCGCCCGAGCTGCACGACGACTCGCCCGAGACCTACTACGTCCACACGCCGGGGATCAAGGTGGCCATCCCGTCCACGCCGGCCGACGCGAAGGGCCTCCTCGCGGCGGCGATTCGCGATCCGGACCCGGTCGTCATCTTCGAGCCCAAGCTCCACTACCGGACCCTCCGAGGCGAGGTTCCCGAGGGCGATTACGTCGTGCCGCTGGGGAAGGCGCGCCTGGCCCGCGAGGGGACGGACCTGACGCTCGTCGCCTACGGGTCGATGGTGCCGCTCTCGGAGCAGGCCGCCGATGCGCTCGCGGGGGAGGCTTCCGTCGAGGTGCTCGACATCCGCAGCCTGAAGCCGCTCGACGAGGACGCGCTGCTCGCCTCGGCCGGGAAGACCGGGCGCGTCGTGATCGTCCAGGAGGCGCCGCGCGTCGCCGGGTTCGGCGCCGAGCTGGCCGCGATCCTCGCCGAGAAAGCGATGCTCGACCTGCGCGGGCCCGTCCTGCGGGTGACCGGCTATGACGTGCCGTATCCGTACTGGCAGATCGAGGACGCGTACATGCCGTCCGTCGAGCGCATCGTCGACGCGGCGCGAAAGCTCCTGGCCTTCTGATGGCGTATGAGTTCAAGCTCCCTGACCTCGGCGAGGGCTTGACCGAGGGCGAGATCGCCCGCTGGCTCGTCGCCGAGGGGGACGAGATCGCGGAAGACCAGCCGCTCGTCGAGATCCAGACCGACAAGACGACCGTCGAGATCCCGTCGCCGGCCGCGGGCAAGGTGGCGTCGATCCTCGTGGAGGAGGGCGCGACCGTTCCCGTCGGGACCGTGCTCGTCGTGATCGGCGGAGACGGTGTCGGCGCTGCGCCCGGGCCGGTGACCGCGGCGGCAGGGCCTGCTCCGGTTGCGCCTGCAGCGGCTCCCGCGAGTGACCGTGTTCGGGTCACGCCGCTCGTCCGCCGGGTTGCGCAGGAGCTCGGCGTCGACCTCGCGTCCGTGACCGGAACGGGACCGCAGGGACGGATCACCGAGGACGACGTCCGCAACGCGACGGCGGCGGCCGCCCCCGCCGAGGGCGAGCGCCGCGAGCCGCTGCGCGGAGTGCGCCAGCTGATCGCCACGCACCTCGCCACGTCCCATCGCGAGGTGCCCGCCGTCACCGTGGTCGAGGAGTGCGACTTCACCGCGCTCGACGGAGTGCGCGACGGCCGCAGCTACCTCCCGTACCTGATCGCCGCGACCGTTCACGGCCTGCGCGCGGTCCCGGAGCTGAACGCCCGGCTCGACGGCGACGAGATCGTCTACCTCGAGCGGTTCGACCTCGGCGTCGCGGTGCAGACCGACCAGGGTCTCATCGTCCCGGTCATCCGCGAGGCGGACAAGCTCACGATCGACGACCTCGAGGCCGAGAGCACGCGCCTCGCCGAGTCCGCCCGCGAGGGGACGCTGAAGCCGGAGGAGCTGCGCGGCTCGACATTCACCGTGTCGAGCGGCGGCAAGCTCGGCGGGATCTTCGCGACACCGCTCGTGAACCACCCGGAGGTCGGCATCCTCGGCCTGCACCGGATCGGCGAGCGGCCCGTCGTGCGCGACGGCGAGATCGTCGCCGCGAAGGTCGGCTGGCTCTCGTGCACGTTCGACCACCGCGTCTGCGACGGCGTCCGCGCCAGCACGTTCCTGCTCGAAGTGATCGCGCGGCTCGAACAGCCTGAATAGAAGAGCGGCCCGGCGACGGAGCTATTGCCGCCGAGCCACTCTGACGCCGCCCCGAGGAGCGACAGCTTGCGCGCCTACTCGAGCTCGCGCTGGTCGCGGTCGTTGATCTGCCCGCGAATCTCGCCGGCGGGCCACCGCGTCGTGTGGATGTTCACGTAGGCGTCCCCGGCGCGCATGCCCCGGAGGATCTCCGCGAACGAGCCGGGCTCGATGCCCTGGCCGTTCGGCCCGATCACGTCGGCGGCGACGATGTCACCTTCGACCGTCCCCTCGACGTTCGGGCAAGGCGTCGGCTTCGTGCTGCCGCCGCAGAGGAAGTACGACACGCCGCCCGCGAAGAAGCGCGTCCCGAAGTGGACGTGCGCGAACAGCGAGTTGCCGCCTTCCAGCGCCTTGTAGCGGAACTTGAAGTGGATCGTGCCGTCGTCCACGAGCCAAGCGTCGAACTCTCCGAAGCCCGTCGTCGAGACCGACGGCGTCTCCTGGAAACCGTTCAACTCGGCGTGGAACTTCTTCGTGTGCGGCACCCTCGGCTCGTCGAGCCCGAACCCGTGCGCTGCAGCGAACGAGGTCGCGCCCAGGACGAGGACCGTGGCGGCCACAGCCGTGTAGATCCGTCGTCTGCGATTCATCAGCTCCTCCTCTCCCGATAACCCCCTGCCTAAAGTCACCTACGCGGGGAGAGGAGAAACGGATTCAGGCCGCGTGGGCGAGATGTGGCTCGAGGAGCCGCTCGATCTCGGGTGCGCTGGCCCGGCCTTCGATGCGCGCGACGTCCTGGCCGTCCACGAGGAGGATGAGCGTCGGTATCTCCCGGACCTCGAGGGCGGCGCGGAGTTTCGGCTGCGAGTCGCAGTCGACGCGCGTGACCCGGAGGCGGCCCCGCTCCTTGCGGGCGAGGTGCGCGAGCAGGCTTTCCATCCGCCTCGCCGGACCGGACGTCGGCGTCGTGAAGAAGAGGAGCGTAGGAAGCCCGTTAGCCATGGAACCCCGCTGGTCGGGTTCCCGGCGACTCCGGGCCCGAAACTATTCGGTGTCCGGCGGCGGGAGCGGCACGTACTGGACGCTCGGCCGGCGGCGGCCGGACTGGGGGAAGAGCTCCATGAGCGAATACGCCTCGGCGGGCAGCCCGATCTCGACCGGCAGACCGAGCGCCAGCGCCTCGCTCACCCGGATCGGATCGTCGTGGGTGTAGTGGCCGCCCGCGATCTCCTCGGCGAGCGTCTCGGCCGCCTTCGTGTCCATCCGGTCGCCGATCAGGTCGAGGACGACCTGCTTGATGTGGCGCAGGGCCTTCTCGGCGACGTCGGCCAGGATCAGCGTCCGGTCGTCGATGTGCTCGACGGGCTTGCTCGCGACGACGCGGACGATCGACGCGGCGGGCAAATCGCCGAGCTGCGGGTCGACGGGGCCGAGCACCGCGGCCGCGTCCATCCGGATCTCGTCGGCGGCGAGCGCGACGAGCGTCCCGCCCGACATGGCGTAGTGGGGCACGAGCACGCGAACCTTGGCGGGGTGCGCGCGGAGGGCGTAGGCGATCTGCTCGCTCGCGAGCACGAGCCCGCCGGGCGTGTGCAGGAGGACGTCGATCGGCTGCTCGTCGGGCGTCGTGCGGATGACGCGCAGCACGGCCTCGGAGTCCTCGATGTCGATGAACCGGAAGAGCGGGACGCCGAGGAAGCCGACCGTCTCCTGCCGGTGGATGATCGCGATCACCCGCGCGTCGCAGACCGACTCGAGCGCCCTGAGCGCGCGTACCCGGCGGGCGTGGAGCGAGCGCCGGGCGATCACCGGGATCAGCAGGAAGATGATGAGAACGAGCGCGAGAACTGTGCCGAAGTCCATGGTTGGCCGAGGATAGACCAACGGCGCCGGGCTACACTGGCCGACGTGGAGAGCATCTGGGACTGGTACTTCATCGGCACTGCGCTGGGCCTCGGCGTGGCGGCCGGCGTGCCCGGTCTTCCCCGTGACGGGGAGGGCCGCTCGTTCGCGATCTTGCTCATCACCTTCGTCTGCGTGATCACCGGCGTGATCGCCGCGCTGGCGATCGTCTGGGCCGTGTTCGCGACGCTTGCCGGGCTCTTCATCGGCGTGCTCTCGTTCCGCCATCTCGCTCCCGCCGCCGTGCCTGCGGCCGGGCTCGGCTTCGCCGCGCTCGCGTTCGTCCCGTTTCTCGGCTACGCGGAGGCCGTACTCGCGCCGTTCGTGGGCATGCGCCTGCGCCGCCGGGCCGACGGTCGCTACGCGGGGCTTCGCATCCTCGCCAAGGACTGACCTGCCGGCCGCAGGGGGGAAGAAGCTCGTCCTCGTCGTCATCGACGGGCTGACGCCTGAGCTGCTCGAGCACGGGATCGAGGCCGGGGTTGCCCCGTCGCTCGGCCGGCTCGTGGAGGAGGGCAGTTACACGCGCGGGACGACCACCTTCCCGTCGCTCACGCCGGTCTGCCTCTCCTCGATCGCAACCGGGACGCACCCGGACGTACACCAGATTCCGCACCTCGTCTGGTACCACCGCGGCGAGGAGCGGCTGGTCGAGTACGGCTCGTCGTTCCCCGCGATGCGCGCCGCCGGCGCCCGGCAGGCGCTCCGCGACGGGATGTTCGAGATGAGCCACGAGCACCTGAGCCCGCAGACGCCGACCATCTTCGAGGCGGCCGAGGACGCCGGGCTCGTCCCCGCGGCGATCAACTTCACCTGCTACCGCGGACGCACGCGCCATCCGATCAAGCTTCCGGGAATCGCGGCGCGCAACCGCTGGTACGAGGCGGTCTACGGGCCGCGCCGCTTCTTCTTCTTCAACCTGTTCGAGTCGGACGTGACCGGGGCGCCGCTCGCCGTGCGCTCGCGGCTCGAGGGCTCGGTCGACGCCTACGCCGGATTTGTGGGCCGCTGGCTGGTCACGCGCGACGGCTTCGACCTGCTCGTCTTCTACCTCCCGGATGTCGACTACGCGTCCCACCTGGAGGGCCCGGCGGCGCCGCTCGAGGCGCTCGGCCGCGCCGACGACGCCGTGCGCGCGCTGCTCGACGCCGCGGGCGGGCCCGACGAGTTCCTCGAGCGCTACGCGGTTCTGGTCTGCTCCGACCACGGCCAGACCGCGGTGACCCAGGGCGCTCGGCTCCAGGACGCCTACGACGACCTGGCGATCCTCGCCCGGCGCGGCGATCCCGCGCTGGCCGACGTGGCGGTCACCGCCTCGAACCGCTGCGGGATGGTCTACCGGCTCGGGACCGAGCTCGACGCGCGCGGCCTCGCCGAGCGGCTCGACGGCGTGGAGGCGGCCGACGTCGTCCTCTTCTCCGAGGACGGGTTCGCGGTCGCCCGGCGCGAGGGCGAGGAGCTGCGTTTCCGCCCGGCCGCGGAGGACTGGGAGCTGGCCGGCGACGCGGACGTGCTCGACGAGCGCCGCTATCCGAACGGGCTCGAGCGCGCCTGGCACGCGCTGCGAAACCCGAACTCCGGCGAGGTGATCGTGTCCGCGCTCGAGGGCTACGAGTTCGCCGACCTCGGCGGGCGCCACCACGCGGGCGGCGGAAGCCATGGCTCGCTCGTCGCGGGCGACTCGACCATCCCGCTCGTGGCGGCCGGCCTCGACCTCGCCGGCACGCGGATCGTGGATCTCGCGCCCGCGGCGCTCCGCTACCTCGGAGTCGAGCCGCCGCCGTCGATGGCCTCGGCTGGGACGCATGCCGCTCTACCGGCCTGACTTCGAGGGTCTCCGCGCCGAGATGGTCGTCGAGCAGCTGCGCGCGCGCGGGATCCGCGACCCCCGGCTGCTCGCCGCGATGGGCCGGGTCCCACGCGAGGAGTTCCTCGATCTCGACGACAAGAAGCACGCGTACGACGACAAGCCGATCCTGATCGGCTACGGCCAGACGATTTCGCAGCCGTACATGGTCGCGCTCATGATCCAGGCGGCCGGCGTGCAGGAGGGCCACCGGGTGCTCGACATCGGCACCGGCTCGGGCTACGGCGCCGCGGTGCTCCGGGAGCTCGGCGCGTCCGTCCACACGATCGAGCGCATCGGCTACCTGGCCGACCGGGCCAAGGAGCGGCTCGAGGCGACCGGGTACGGCGCGGTGCACGTCCACGAGGGCGACGGCTGCTTCGGTCTCGAGGAGTTCGCGCCCTACGACGCGATCATCGCCGCCGCCGCGTCGCCCGAGCCGCCGCCGCCGCTCTATGACCAGCTCGTCCCCGGAGGACGGCTCGTGCTGCCCGTCGGCAGCCAGCACGAACAACGGCTGACCGTGGTCGTTCGCAGCCCCGAGGGACCGGCCGTGGCGCGGTCGGTTCCGTGCAAGTTCGTGCCGCTCGTCGGCGCCCGCGCACTATGGGGCTGAGTCGGAGTGCCGCTCGGTCTACCCTTTGGGAGTGACGTCTGAGTCCGATGCGGCAACGGCAGCTCCGGCGGCCCCCGGCCACGGCCGGCTGAGGCTCGCCCTCGGGCGCTCGGCGAACTGGATGCAGCTCGCCAAGTTCGCCGCGGTCGGCGCCTCCGGCTACGCGGTCAATCTGGCCGTGTTCTCGGTGCTCGTCCTCTCCGACGTCAACTACCTCGTCGCGGCCGTCTGCTCCTTTCTCGTCGCCGTGACGAACAACTACGCGTGGAACCGCATGTGGACGTTCCGGAGCGAGCGCGGCAGCCTCGTCTACCAGGGTGCGCGCTTCCTGGCCGTCTCGACGGTGGCGCTCGTGGCCAACCTGATCGTGCTGCGGCTGCTCGTCGCCGCCGGGCTCGAGGCGATTCCCGCGCAGGCGATCGCGATCGTCGTCGTAACCCCGTGGAACTTCGCGGCCAACAAGCTCTGGAGCTTCCGGCGCGCCTGATTCTCCGTGTTGCGCTGGCGCTCGTCGCGCTCGCGCTTTTGGCGCCTGCCGTGGCAGCCGCCCAGTCGTCGCCTGCCTACGACGCGGACGGCAACCTGATCCAGACGCCGTTCGTTCCGCAGGCCGCGGAGGGCGAGCGGCTGACCGAGGACCAGGCGATCGCCCTCGCGCTCGCGAACCCGAAGATCGCGGCGTGGGTCAAGCGCTACGAGGGCGAGAAGCTCACCAAGCAGGCGACGTTCAAGGAGGAGCAGCGCCACTGGCAGGTCAAGGTCTGGGTTCCCGGCCGGGCCGGGCAGATCGTCGAGGCGAAGGTCGACGACGCGAACGGCCAGGTGAAGGACGCGTGGACCGGGCCGCAGGTCGCGTGGGGCATGGCCCGCGGCGTGAAGGGCGCGTTCGGCGCCGACATCAACAACCCGTTCGTCTGGTTCGGCTTCTGCGCGCTCTTCTTCATCGGGCTCGCCGACTGGCGCCGGATCCTCTCCGTGCGCAACCTCGACCTCTTCGTGCTGCTCTCGTTCTCGATCTCCCTCGCGTTCTTCAACCGCGGCGAGATCTTCCGGGCGATGCCGCTCGTCTATCCACCGATGCTCTACCTGATCGGACGCCTGCTCTGGATCGTGTGGAAGCGAAAGCCGACCGAGACCTCCCGGCCCGTCTGGCCCGTGTGGCTGCTCGTCGCCGCCACCGTGCTCACGGTCGGGTTCCGCGTCGGGCTCAACATCGAGGGCTCGAACACGATCGACGTCGGCTACGCGAGCGTGATCGGCGCCCAGCGGATCGTCGCGGAGGGCGAGGCGCCGTACGGGCACATGCCGACCGACGAGGGCAAGGAGTGTGGCCCGGCCGACGCGACGGGCTACGTCCGCGAGCGCATCCAGGACAACGGCCGCTGCGAGTCGGCGAACGGGCGCGGCGACACGTACGGCCCGGTGACGTACCTCGCCTACGTGCCCGGCTATCTCATCTTCGGGTGGACCGGGCACTGGGACGATCTCCCGGCCGTGCACTTCACGTCGATCATGCTCGACCTCCTCGCGATTGCAGGGTTGGCGCTCGTCGGGCGGCGCTTCGGAGGGAACCGGCTCGCGGCCACGCTCGCGTTCGCCTGGGCCGCCTATCCGTTCACGCAGTACGTCTCGAACTCGAACTCGAACGACGCGGTCATGCCCGTGGTCCTCATCTGGGGCTTCTGGTTACTCGCGTCCGCGCCGGCGCGCGGGCTCTTCGTCTCGCTGGCCGGCTTCGCGAAGTTCTCGGCGTTCCTGCTCGTGCCGCTGTGGGCGTCGTATCCGCGCGGCACCGGAAAGGACTCGGGACGGCGTCTGGCGCTCTTCGAGATCGGCTTCCTCGTCGGGCTCCTGCTCGTCGCCTGGATCCTGTTCCTCGAGCCGGACCCGATCCACGCCGCCCGCATCTTTTGGGACCGCACCTTCGGCTGGCAGCTCTCGCGGCCATCGCCGTTCTCAATCTGGGACTGGGACGTGTACCGCTACCCGGATCTCGCCCTCATTCAGGGCTTCCTCAAGGTTCTGCTCCTCGCGGGCGCGTTCGCCGTCTACTTCGTCCCGAGGGACAAGAGCCCGTTGATCATCGCCGCACTCTCGGGCGTGCTTTTGATCGGATTCGAGATCGTGCTCACGCACTGGTTCTACCTCTACATCCCCTGGTTTTTCCCCTTCGTCGCGATCGCGCTCTTCGCCACGGTTCCCGTTGGCCGGAGGCTGATCGAGGAGGCGCCCGCCGATGACGGCGAGCTCCCAGAGCCGGCCGCTGCAGGCTGATCCGCTCCGCTGGGCGAGCGCGGCCGCGATCGGAGTCGCGATCTTCGCGCTGTCCTGGGCGCTCCTCCACACGGGTCCGTTCGACAACGTCCGGATCATCGACACGCCGGTGTACAAGAAATACGGCGACGCGATGACGCAGCACCAAGTCCCGTACCGCGACTTCGAGCTCGAGTACCCGCCGGGCGCCCTGCCCGTCTTCCTCATCCCGGAGGTGGGGCCGGACGAGTCGTACGACAAGTTCTTCGACGCGCTCATGCTCCTGCTCGGGGCGCTCACGGTTGTCCTCGTAGCCGTCGCGCTCGTCGGGGTCGGCGCGCCGCAGGCAGCGCTCTACGGCGGAGTGCTCCTGGCCGCGCTGACGCCGGTTCTCATCGGTCCGCTCGTCCTCAGCCGCTTCGATCTCTGGCCCGTGCTCCTCGTCGTCGCCTCGCTCGCGGCGCTCGTGCACGAACGGATGCGGCTCGGCCTTGGTCTGCTCGCCGCCGCGGTCGCGACGAAGATCTTCCCGCTCGTCCTCCTGCCGCTCGCGCTGCTCTACATCGTGAGGAAGCGCGGCGAGCGTGAGGCGTTCATCGCGCTCGGCGTCTTCGCGGCCGTTCTCCTCGCGATCTTCGGGCCGTTCCTGCTGCTCTCCTCGGACGGCGTCGTCGACAGCATCACGCGCCAGACGGACCGCCCGCTCCAGATCGAGAGCCTCGGCGCCTCACTGCTCCTGGCCGCGCACCGCACGCAGATCTACCACGCGACCGTCGTCTCGAGCTTCGGCTCGCAGAACCTGGCCGGCCCGCTGCCCGACACGTTCGCGACCGTGCAGACGCTGCTCCAGGCGCTCGCGATCATCACCGTCTGGATCGTCTTCGCCCGCTCCGACCGGGGGAAGGAGCCGCTGCTCATCGCGTCGGCCGCCGCCGTGTGCGCGTTCATCGCCTTCGGGAAGGTGCTCTCGCCGCAGTTCCTCGTCTGGCTCCTGCCGCTCGCGCCGTTCCTCTTCCTGCGGCGCGCGTACCTGCAGCTCGGCCTCTACGCAGCGGCGCTCGTCGTCACGCAGCTCTGGTTCCCGTACCGCTACTGGGAGGTCGCGAACCTGCAGCGCACCGCGTGGCTCGTCTTCCTGCGGGATCTGCTGCTCGTTGCGCTCTTCCTGGCGATCCTGCCGCTCATACAACGAAGACGCGAACCGGCTCGCACGACGTAGCGCGGCCGTCGGCGCCGCACTCGACGACGACGCCTTCGATGCGCACGTCGCCCTCGGCCGGGTGGAAGCGCACCGGCCGGCCGGTCTTCATCCGCTGGATCGCGAGCTCGGCCTTCACGCCGATGACCGAGTCGTGCGGCCCGGTCATGCCCGCGTCGGTGATCGCCGCCGTGCCGCCCGGGAGGACGCGCGCGTCGTTCGTCTGCACATGCGTGTGCGTGCCGAGCACGGCCGTGACGCGGCCGTCGAGCATCCGCGCGAGCGCGATCTTCTCGCTCGTCGCCTCCGCGTGGAAGTCGACCACGATCACCGGGGAGAGCTTGCGCGCCTCGGCGACCAGCTCGTCCACCACGACGAACGGATGGTGCGCGACCTCGAGGAAGAGCTGGCCCTGGAGGTTCAACACCGCAACCGGCGTCCCGTCGCGGGCGGGAACGACGGTGAGCCCCTTGCCCGGCGTGCCCGGGCCGCCGAGGTTCGCGGGGCGCACGATCCGGTCGGAGGAGTCGAGGAACGGGACGAGGTCGCGCTGGCGCCAGACGTGGTTTCCGAGCGTGATCGCGTCCGCGCCCGCGGCGAGGAGCTTCTCGGCGAGCTTCGCGGTCAGGCCGATCCCGTCCGCCGCGTTTTCGCCGTTCACGATGCAGACGTCGATTGAGAGCTCGTCGCGGAGGTCGGGCAGGCGGCTCTCGACGGCCCGGCGGCCGGGAGCGCCGAACACGTCGCCGAGGAAGAGGATCCGCACCGGCTGGTTTCTAGGGCGCCGTCGAGGCCCGGCGCGCCTCGATGTGCACGTGCTGGCCCTCGTCCTGCGTGTAGCGGGCCAGGCCGGCGCCCTCGACGGCCGAGAGGTCGATCAGCCGCCCGAGCTTCGAGCGGGCGGCGACCACGGTCGAGCCCACGCTCAGGGCCGGATCGGCGTCGAGGTTCGTGAGGAGGACGACGATGCTCGGGTTGCCCGCCGGCTGGATCTCGATCTGCTTGCCGTGCGGGACGCCGTCGAGGATCCGGTCGGAGATGGCGATCACCGTTCCGTCCAGGGGCGCGTAGACGTCGGTTCCCACCGGCGCGCCGACATCGAGGCCGCCCGTGCGCGGGCCGGTGCCGCCCTCGAGCTGGTAGTAGCGGACGCCGGATCCGTCCGAGCCGAAGAGCCGCTGGCCGAGGCGTCCGAAGATGCCCGCGTTCGCCTGCGAGCCGACCGGGTCGAGCGGCAGCGCGGTTGCGCCGGACGCGTGGTAGCCGATCGCCGTCACGCGGGCCTGGTTGATCGGCAGCTGCAGCCGCAGCGTGTCGTGCACTGCGACGACCTGCGGGCGCGGCGGGCCTGACGGCAAGAGCCGCTGAGCCGGCGCTGGGCCGGTGGCTTCAGAGACGGTTTTGCCGCTGGATCCTGCGAAAGCGGTGAGGAGGAGGACGATCACTGCCACCGCCCCGATCACGACCAATGCGGCCAGACGTCGAGCGCGGCGAACCTTTGCGCGTTCCTTCTCACGAAGCGCAGCACGAGCGGCCAAACCCACTGCTTCGGGCCGAGCCATCCGCAGGACGGTACCCGAGGTCTCCACCAGGTTCAAATGTCTACCGGCCTCCGGAACCGGCTCGTCGTCCGGTTCCTCCCACTCGAGCGCCAGCGCGCCGTGGGACAGCGGCCAGTCCCAGTCGTCGGCACGATTCCGCCCGCGCGCGGCTCGTGTCGCCTCGTGATCGTAGGGTTCAGCCATGGCAACTACGATCGGCCGAAGGTGATTGCCGTCCTCGATTTACCGTGACAGCAGGGGCGGACGGCGGCGTCGTGCTCGCCGCGCAGGGCGTTGCGCGGCGCTACGGATCGCATGTGGCCTTGCAGCCGACGAGCCTGGACGTCCACGCTGGGGAGACGCTGGCGCTCGTCGGGCCGAACGGCGCCGGGAAATCGACGCTCCTCTCGATCCTCGCCGGCGCGCTCGAGCCGAGCGAGGGGTCGGTGTCGTCGCCGCTCGAACGGGCCCGGATCGGCTGGGCGCCGCAGCGGCCCGCGCAGTACGGCCGGCTCTCCGCGCGCGAGAACCTGCAGCTTTTCGCGCGGCTCGAAGGGCTCGCCGATCCCGAGGCCGCCGTGGAACGCGTGCTCGGTCGCATCTCGGTCGCGTCGCCCGACCGCCCGGCCGGGGAGCTTTCGACCGGCGAGCAGCAGCGCGTGAACATCGGGATCGCGCTCCTGACCGAGCCCGAGGTGCTGCTGCTTGACGAGCCGACCGCCTCGCTCGATCCGGCGCAGCGGACCCGCGTGTGGGAGCTGGTCGAGTCGGTCGCGGCTCACGGCGGCGCGGCCGTCCTCGCGACGCAGCATCCGGAAGAGGTCGGGCGGCTGGCCGACTCGGTCGCCGCACTCGAGGCGGGCGCGGTTATCTTCCGTGGCTCCTACGCGGAGTACGCGGCGCGATGAGCCGCATCGCCGCGCTCCTCGGGAAAGACCTGCGGATCCTGGGCCGCTCCAAGGCGCTGCTCGTGGCGCTCGTCCTCTACCCGCTGCTGGTCGCGCTGCTCGTGGGCCTCGTCGCGCACTTCGCGGCCGATCGTCCGCGCGTCGGCTTCGTCGATCTCGACGGCATCCCGGCCGAGGTGAACGTCGGCGGCGAGACCTTCGACGTGAACGAGGTGATCGACCGCGTCGAGACCGAAGTGGATCTCATCCCGATGACCGAGGAGGAGGCCGAGCGGGGCCTGCGCAGCGGCGACATCGTCGCGACGATCGTCGTCCCCGAGGGCTTCGTCTCGAACCTCGCGAGCCTCGTCGACCAGCCGGAGCTCGTCCTGCGCACGAGCCGCGGCGGGCTCGCCGGCCGAGTCGAGCGCCAGACCGAGGCGCTCGTCTTCAACCTGAACCGGGAGCTCCAGGACGCCTACATCAAGGCGAACCTCGACTACGTGCGGCTGATCCAGGAGGGCGGGAAGGGCGACTTCCTCGGAAACGAGTTCGACATCGTCGGGCTCACCGGCGCGGAGCGGCTCCTGGCGCAGCTGCGCACACGTACCGACGATCCGGCGTCCGAGGCGGACATCAAGGCGCTCGAGACGTTCATCGCCGAGGCGAAGCTGGCGCTCGACCAGACCGGCCAGGCGCTGCGCGCGACGGCGAACCCGATCACGCTCAAGCTGGACGACGAGGGACGACGAACCTGGCTCCTGTCCGCGCAGGTGCAGGCCTACGCGCTGGCGCTCACGATGGCGCTCCTCTGCATCGTCGTGGCCGCGGGCGCGATCGCCTCCGAGCGGGACGAGAACGTGCTGGCCCGTCTGGCCCGCGGTCTCGTGCGGCTCGGCGAGCTGGTCGCGGAGAAGATCGCGCTCGTCACGGTCGTCGGCGTCGTCGTGGGGACGGTGCTGACCGCCGTCCTCGGTGCCGTGCTTGCGGTGGCGGGCTCGACCTCGTTCGCGTCGTGGGTTCGCGTCCCGGTGTTGCTCATCGGCCTGGCGCTCGCCGCCGCGGCGTTCGGGGCGTTCGGCGTGCTGCTGGGCATCCTCGCGCGTGATACGAGAACCGCCGCGCTGGTCGCCATCCTCGTGGCGCTGCCGCTGATCCTGCTCGGGATCCTTCCGGAGGTCTCGATCGGCCCGGCTGCCTGGATCTCGGCCCTGTTTCCCTTTGCGCACGCGGTCGAGCTCTTCGAGTCGACGCTCTACGACACCGACCCTTGGGCGACCGCCGCGCGCGAGGTGCTCTGGCTTGCCGGGCTCACGCTCGGCTTCGGTTTCCTCGCGCGGCTGGCCATGCCGCGACTTCTGGCCTAGAGTCCCCTCATGGCTGATCTGACCGCATCATTCGGAAAGCCGTGCAAGCAAAGCGACTTCGTCCCTGTCGAGGTCTTCGGCAAGACGATCCCGTTTCAGCGCCGTGGCGCGAACCAGCTTCTTCGCGCAGCGATGAAGGCGTACGCGGTCGGCTACGACGTGCACCGGATCGAGAGCTTCAGCTGCCGCGCGACCGTCGGCGGTGGGTCGACGTCGGCTCATTCGTGGGCCGCCGCGGTCGACATCAATCCCGAGCAGAACCCCTTCAGGAAGACCGGTCCCGCCAAGACGGACATGCCGCCGGCGTTCGTGAAGGCCTTCACGAGCGAGGGATTCGGCTGGGGCGGCGCGTGGAAGTCGGTCAAGGACGCGATGCACTTCTCGCTCTCGCCGAACGAGGGCGGCAAGCCGTCGCTCGAGAAGTTCGACCCGAAGCTCCAGCAGGCGGCGATCGACCTGTGGATGGGGCACAACCAGGGCGTCAACCGTTCGGCGGCGTCGCCCAAGCCCAAGAGCAAGGGCAAGAAGGCGCCGGCATTCCCCGGGACGGATCTCGACCGCGAGCACAACGCGCGCAAGGTGGACGAGTCGGTGCGTCTCTTCCAGGCGCAACTCGTCGCGCGCGGCTGGGACCTGACGGCGACCGGCAAGTTCGACAAGGCGACCGAGACGGTCGTCCGCGCGTTCCAGCGCGAGAAGCGCCTGTTCGTCGACGGCGTCGTCGGCGAGAACACCTGGCGCCAGATCTGGGAGTCGGACGTCACGTAGCCGGGGATGCGCGACACTCGACCGCGCATGGACTTCTCCATCCCCGACGAGATCCGCGACGTACGCGCGGCCGTTCGCGCGCTGTGCGACCGGTTCGGCGCCGAGTACTGGCGTGGCCTCGAGCCGGACCGCTACCCCGAGGAGTTCGTCGCCGCGCTGACGCAGGCCGGCTGGCTCGCGGCGCTCATCCCCGAGGAGTACGGCGGCGGCGGGCTCGGCCTGGCGACGGCGAGCACGATCCTCGAGGAGGTGAACGCGTCGGGCGGAAACGCGGCCGCCTGTCACGCGCAGATGTACGTGATGGGGACGCTCCTGCGGCACGGCTCGGAGGAGCAGAAGCGCTCGTACCTCCCGCGGATCGCCGCCGGGGAGCTGCGCCTTCAGGCCTTCGGCGTGACCGAGCCGACCGCAGGCGTCGAGACCGCGGCGATTCAGACACGCGGCGAGCGCACGGAGGGCGGCTGGATCCTGCGCGGCCAGAAGGTCTTCACGTCGCGGGCGCTCCAGTCCGACCTGATGCTGCTCGTCGCACGCACGAGCGAGGGCGAGCGGCCGACCGACGGGCTCTCGGTCTTCCTCGTCGATCTCCGCGAGGCCGGCGACGGGCTGACCATTCGCCCGCTGCCGACGATGATGAACCACGCGACCACCGAGGTCTTCCTGGACGGCGTCGAGGTTCCCGAGGAGGCGCTCATCGGGGAGGAGGGCCAGGGCTTCGGCTACCTCCTCGACGGCCTGAACGCCGAGCGGATCCTGATCGCAGCGGAGTGCATCGGGGACGGGCGCTGGTTCGTGGAGAAGGCCTCCGCGTACGCGACCGGGCGCGAGGTCTTCGGCCGGCCGATCGGTGCGAACCAGGGCGTGCAGTTCCCGATCGCCCGCGCGCACATCGCCGTGGAGGCGGCCGATCTAGTCCGCTGGAAGGCGGCGGCGCTCTTCGACGCGGGCGAGCCGTGCGGGCCGGAGGCGAACATGGCGAAGTTCCTCGCGTCCAACGCGTCCTGGGAAGCGGCGAACGCGTGCCTCGACACCCACGGCGGCTGGGGCTTCGCGGTCGAGCTGGACGTCGAGCGCAAGTTCCGCGAGACGCGGCTCTACCAGGTCGCGCCGATCCCGAACACGCTCGTGCTGGCGTATGTCGGGCACCACGTTCTCGGGATGCCGCGCTCGTACTGACCGCGTACGCTTTCCGCTGATGGCCACCTTCCCACTCGTCCGGCTCCGTCGCTTTCGCCGCACCGCGCCGTTGCGCTCGCTCGTGCGCGAAACCCGGCTCGATCCTTCGAGCCTCGTCTATCCGCTCTTCGTCTGCCCGGGCGAAGCGGTCGTCGAGCCGCTTCCCGGCCTCGCCGGGATCGCGCGCCGCTCGGTGGACGAGCTGGTCAAAGAGGCCTCGCGCGTCCACGGCCTGGGGATCGGCGCGGTGCTCCTCTTCGGGATCCCCGAGTCCAAGGACGACGCGGGCTCCGGCGCGTACGCCGAGGACGGCGTCGTTCAGCAGGCACTGCGGGCGTTGCGCGCCGAGCTTCCGGAACTCGTGCTCATGACGGACGTGTGCCTGTGCGAGTACACCGACCACGGACATTGCGGGCTCGTCGCCGACGGGGAGATCGTGAACGACGCGTCGCTCGAGCTGCTCGCGCGCACGGCCGTGAGCCACGCCGAGGCGGGCGCCGACATCGTCTGTCCCAGCGACATGCTCGACGGGCGCGTCGGTGCGCTGCGGGCGGCGCTCGACGAGGACGGCTTCGAGCGCATCCCGATCGTCGCCTACTCCGCCAAGTACGCCTCGGCGTTCTACGGGCCGTTCCGCGAGGTCGCTCATGCCGCGCCGGCCTTCGGCGACCGGCGGACGTACCAGCTGGATCCGCCCAACGTCCGCGAGGCGCTGCGCGAGTGCGCGCTCGACCTCGAGGAAGGCGCCGACGCGATCATGATCAAGCCGGCGCTTCCGTACCTCGACGTGATCGCGGCCGCGAACGCCCGCTTCGACGCGCCGGTCTTCGCCTACCAGGTGAGCGGCGAGTACGCGATGCTCGAAGCCGCCGCCGCGGAGGGCTGGCTCGACCGCCGCGCCGCAGCGCTCGAATCCCTGCTGGCGATCAAGCGCGCGGGCGCCGACGCGATCGTCACGTACTGGGCGCCCGAGGTTGCCGCATGGCTCTCCGAGTAGTGCCGGGCGGCGACGTCTGGACGGCGATCGCCGACGAGGCCGCTGCGGAGAGCCCGCTCTGGGGCTCGGCCCTGCGCTCGGAGGAGGAGCGCGAGCGGCTGCCCGTCTTCTCGCCGCTCGGTCCGCCGGCGCTGGCGCTCGGGCTCGAGACGATCTACGAGGGCTATCTCGTCCACTACGGCCGGCCGCGGATCTTCGCCGCGCCGGACCGCGACACGAGCGTGCTGCTCGGCGACTACCTCTACGCCCATGGCCTCGTCCGCGTCGCGGAGCACGGACGCGTCAGCATCGTCGCCGACCTCGCGGAGCTCCTTTCGTTGTGCGCGCAGCTGCGCGCCGAGTCGGCGCCGGACGACGCCGAGCACGACGGTCCGCTTTGGGCCGCGACGTTCGCGCTCGTCGGCGCCGAAGATCCGGAGCTTGCAGCGGCGCGCGCCGAGCTGCGCGACCGCGGCGACGCTTCGGCGCTGGCCGCCCTCGCCACACGGGCCGCGGGGACCGATCCGGTCGAGGCCGCTCTGGTGCTTCACCGCCTACGTCTCGCCGTCTAGAATCTCGGCGATGCTTCTCGCGATTCTCTTTCTCCAGCAAGAAGCGGCCGATGTCGCCGAGGAGGGCAAGCACATCATCACGGCCATGCTGATCGTCGGCCTGATCTTCGTCGCCACGATCCTCATCGGCCAGGCGCTGCGGTACATGGGCACCAAGCGCCGCCGCAAGCAAGCACGAGCCAAGCGCGCCTACTGACGTGCCGGCATCAGACCTCCGCTCCTGGCTCGACCTGCTCCGCCAGGAGAACGAGTTGGTGGAAATCGACGCGGAGGTCGACCCGTACCTCGAGGTCACCGAGATCGTCGACCGCACCGTGAAGTCCGGCGGCCCGGCGCTCCTCTTCAAGAATCCGAAGGGCTCCGACCACCCGCTGCTCGTGAACCAGTTCGGGACGAGGCGGCGCACCGAGCTGGCATTCGGCGTCGACTCGCTCGACGAGCTGGGGCAGCGCGTCGCGGACGTGCTCGAGCTCCAGCCGCCGCAGGGTCTCGTGGAGAAGGTGAAGGGCCTGGGCAAGCTGAAGAAGCTCGCCGACTCGCTGCCGAAGACGGTCGCGAAGGGCCTCTGCCAGGAGATCGTGCTCGAGCCGAACCTCGACCTCCTCCCGATCCAGCACTGCTGGCCGGGCGACCCGGCGCCGTTCGTGACGCTTCCGGCGGTGATCACAAAAGACCCGCAGACCGGCACGCGGAACGTCGGCATGTACCGGATGCAGAAGATCGACGCGCAGACGACCTACATGCACTGGCAGATCCACAAGGACGGCGCGGCCGACTGGCGCGGGATGGGCGACCGGTTGGATGTCGCGGTCGCCCTGGGCTGCGACCCGATCACGACCTACTCGGCGAGCGCGCCGCTGCCCAAGCACGTGGACGAGTTCATGCTGGCCGGCTTCTTCAAGGGCTCGCCGGTCGAGCTCGTGAAGGCGAAGACCGTGGATCTCGAGGTACCGGCGAACGCCGAGATCATCCTCGAGGGCTACATCGAGAAGGGCGAGCTCGGCACCGAGGGCCCGTTCGGCGACCATACGGGCTACTACTCGCCGCCCGAGCCGTTCCCGGTCTTCCACCTGACCGCGATGACGATGCGCCGCGACGCGATCTACCCGTCGATCGTCGTCGGCGTCCCACCCGCCGAGGACGCGTGGCTCGGCAAGGCGACCGAGCGGATCTTCCTCCCGGCGGTGCGGATGACGCTCCCGGAGATCGTCGACTACGACCTGCCCGTCGCCGGCGCGTTCCACAACTGCGTGATCGTCTCGATGCGCAAGGCCTACCCGGGCCACGCGCGCAAGGTCATGCACGCGATCTGGGGCCTCGGGCTCCTGTCGCTTTCGAAATCGGTCGTCGTGGTAGACGAGTTCGTGGACGTCCACGACTACGAAGAGGTGTTCTTCCACGTGTGCGCGAACGTCGACCCGAAGCGCGACCTGCTCCTTTCGGAAGGGCCGCTCGACCAGTTGGACCACGCCGCCGTGGCGCCGTGCCTGGGCGGAAAGCTCGGCATCGACGCCACGCACAAGACGAACGACGAGGGCGGGCGCGACTGGCCGGATCGCATCGAGATGACCGAGGACGTCCGTAGCCTCGTGTCGGAACGGTGGTCCGAGTACGGGCTCGGCGGCGCGGAAAGCGCCGAAAACGGCGGAGTTTCCAGCAACTTGCGCCGAAAGCTACGTCTTTGACACCCGGCGCGGAAAACAGGGAGAATCGGATGTGCTTCCAGGGCGGATCCGCATGAGGAGAGCCATCTAGATGGCCGACGAAAACGATCGCCCGAACGGCGACGACGGGCACTTTCCCGGACCGTCGATCTGGCCCTTCGGATTCGCCCTCGGCGTCGCCATCGCCCTTGTCGGCCTGATCGTCAACTGGCCGGCGGCGGCCGTCGGCGTTCTGATCGCGGTCGTCTTCGGCGGGCTCTGGATCCGCGAGGCCACGCGGGAATTGCGGGCCGAGCCGGCGCCCGAGCCGCCCGCGGCGGCGGAGGCCGCGGCCGTGGAGGAAGAGGACGAGGACGAGGACGAAGAGTCAGAGCACCACTACACGCGCAACGTCTTCCTCGCCGGCGCGACCCTCGGGATCGGCGCCGCGATCGGCGCCGTGGCGACGCTTCCGGCGATCGGCTTCGCCGTCATCCCCGCCTTCGTCGGCCAGGGCAGCGAGGACGTCAACCTCGGCCCGCTCGCCGACTACCCCGAGAACCAGTGGATGGTCGCGACGTTCAACTCCAAGGCCGATCAGCCGGCGGACGTGGTCAGCCGCACCGCCTACATCCGCAACAACGGCGAGATGGGCGACGGCCAGCCGAGCGTCACGATCCTCTCGAACCGCTGCGTGCACCTCGGGTGCCCGGTGCAGCCGACCGGCCTCACGCAGGAGCAGCAAGAGGTCGAGGTCGAGGGCGGCAAGATCAAGCGCGCCGAGTCCGCTCCGTCCGGGTTCGCGTGCCCGTGCCACGGCGGCGCCTACGACCTCGAGGGCAACCGCGTCGCCGGTCCGCCCGTGCGCGCGCTCGACCGCTACGAGTACTCGATCGTCGACGGCAACCTCACGCTCGGCCAACTCTTCAGCGTCGGCGAGGTCACGGGAACCGGCGCCGACGCGGAGATGATCGTCTACCGCCACCAGGATCCCGGCACGCACGTCGACGGCCTCTCTCAGTACATGTATCCGATCATCCCGTAATGGCGAAGCGACGCTCAAAGAGGCAGCAGCAGATCGGCGAGGTCGCGATGATCCCGGTCGATTGGCTCGAGGAACGCTCTGGCCTCATCGGCGGGCTCAAGTACTTCCTCTTCCGCAAGGTTCCGCTCGAGACGAACTGGTTCCACACGCTCGGCTCCGCGACGCTGACCGCCTTCATCGTCCAGCTCATCACGGGCGTGATCTTGGCCATGTACTACAAGCCGGATCCGGAGACCGCGTACCAGTCGATCCAATACATCACGAACGATCTGACGCTCGGCTGGCTCGTCCGCGGGATGCACCGCTGGGGCGCGAGCGTCTTCATCATCCTGCTCTTCCTCCACATGGGCCGCGTGTTCCTGTTCGGCGCGTACAAGTACCCGCGCGAGCTGAACTGGCTGATCGGCGTCTTCATCCTCCTGCTCGCGATGCTCGAGGGCTTCAGCGGCTACCTCCTCCCGTGGGATCAGACCGCGTACTGGGCGACGGTCGTCGGCATCAACATCAACGCGACCGCCCCGATCGCCGGCCCGTTCATCTCGTTCCTTCTCCGCGGCGGCGCCGAGATCGGGGGCGACACGCTCTCCCGCTTCTATGCGATTCATATGCTGCTGGTCCCAGGCGCCCTGATCGGGCTCATCACGCTGCACCTGTACCTCGTCATCCGCCTCGGCATCACGCCGCCGCCGTGGACTGACGCGGCCAATCCGCTCGAGCACGCCGAGGAGCAGGAGACCGAGGCGCGCAAGGGTCTCGTCACTCCGGCCCCGCGTGGCAACGGCGAAGGCGGGGGCGCATGAGCAACAAGGCTCAGCGCGAAGAGTTCAAGCGCTACAAGGAGGACGTAGACAAGCGCGGGAAGTCGTTCTTCCCGCACGCGATGTTCCACGACACGGTGATGAGCCTCGTCGTCGTGGTCGTGATCTTCGGGCTCGCGTGCGTCTGGTACTTCACGGCGCGCGACGGCGATTCCGGCTGGATGGGGCCGCTCTACACCGATCAGGCCGACCCGGGCACGACCTCGTTCGTTCCGCGCCCCGACTGGTACTTCTACTTCCTCTTCTACCTCCTGCGGATCTTCAAGTGGCCGGACTCGGTCATCCTCGGCACGGTCGGGATTCCGACCATCTGCATCATCCTGCTGCTCGCGCTGCCGTTCATGGACCGGCGCCTGGAGCGCAGGCTCTCCCGCCGCCCGGTCGCGATCGTGGCCGCGATCCTCGTCGTCCTGTCGATGGGCGTCCTCACGTACAAGGGCGCGACGGCCCGCGAGGCCAGTGCGGCGACGGGCGAGGCGCTGCTCGCCGGCAACAACATCGAGACCGACGATCCCGACGTGATCGCGGGCGCGGACCTCTTCGGCACGGTCGGCTGCCTGAACTGCCACACCTACGGCAACCAGGGCGCGCCCGGGCCGGGGCCGAACCTCTCCGACATCGGCTCGACCGGGCGAAGCGAGGTCTACTGGGCCGAGTGGATCAAGGATCCGCAGTCGAAGAAGCCCGGGACGACCATGCCCGGCTTCCCGAACCTGACCGACGAGCAGCTCCAGCAGCTTGCCGCCTTCCTCGAGGCGTCGAAGACCGGCGGATAGTTCCGCCATGCGCGTATTCCTGGGGATCACGGGCGCGTCGGGCGCTCCGTATGCCGCACGCCTCCTGCAGGCCCTCGCCGAGGCCGGCTGCGAGGTCGGTGTCGCGGCTTCTGGGGCCGGGATCCAGGTGCTTGCGACCGAGCTGTACGGCGATCCCGAGCTGGGCCGCGACGAGGTGCTCGGCCGCGTGGTCGGCGACGCGCCCGGCGTGACCGTCTACGCGCCGGACGATTGGAGCTCGCCGTACGCGTCGGGCTCGGCCAAGGTGGATGCCTACGTGATCTGCCCGTGCTCGATGGCCACGGTGGGCACGCTCGCCACGGGCGCGATGGACAATCTCATCCACCGCGCGGCCTCGGTCGCGCTCAAGGAGAACCGCCGGCTCGTCCTCATGCCGCGGGAGACGCCGCTCTCCACGATCCATCTCCAGGGCCTCCTGACGCTGCGCCAGGCGGGCGCGACAATCCTCTTTTTGGCGCCGGGCTTCTACCATGCGCCTCAGTCGATCGACGACCTCGTCGATTTCGTCGTAGGACGAGCACTCGACCAGTTGGGGCTTTCGAACGAACTAATGAAGCGATGGGGGGAATGACGACCACCGGCACCCTGCCGCCCGGCGAAGTCCGGCGGATGTTCGACCGGATCTCTCCGGTCTACGACGCGATGAACCGCGTCATGACCGTGGGGCTCGACCAGCGCTGGCGGCGGCTGACCGTCGAGGCGGTCGTGCAGCCCGGCGATCGCGTGCTCGACGCGTGCTGCGGTACAGGCGATCTAGCCGTCGCCGCGCAGGCTGCGGGCGGGGTCGTCACAGGGCTCGATTTCTCCCCCGCAATGCTCGAGCGCGCCGGGCGCAAGTCCACCGAGGTCACTTGGATCGAAGGAGATGTCATGGCGCTCCCCTTCGAGGACGAGAGCTTCGACGCGGTCACGGTCGGCTTCGGGATCCGCAACGTCGCCGAGCTCGAGTCCGGCCTTGCCGAGTTGGCTCGCGTCTTGGTTTCGGGCGGGCGGCTCGGCTGCCTCGAGATCACCCAGCCGCGCGGCGTGCTCCGGCCCTTCTTCCGCCTGTGGTTCGACGGCGTCGTCCCGTTGCTCGGCAAGGTCATCCCGGGCGGCAAGGCGTACGCGTACCTCCCGGCGAGCGTTCGCCGCTTCCCCGGCCCGAAGGAGCTCGCAGCCGCGATGGACCGCGCCGGGTTCGAGGAGATCCGCTGGCGCCTTCTGGCCGGCGGGATCGTCGCCCTCCACACCGCGAGAAAACGCTCGTGAGCGCGCTCGCCACGGTCCGCGCGGCGCCCGGGCTCGACGCCTACCTCGACGTGCTCGAGCTGCGGCTCGAACGTGCGGTCGGCTCGCATCCCGGCCTCGTCGGCCGGATCGGCGCCGAGACGCTCGCCGCGGGTGGAAAGCGCCTGCGCCCCGTCCTCGTGTTCCTGTCCGCGCCGCTGGAGGAGCGCGTCGGCGAGGGGCCGCTCGCAGCCGGCGCTGCGGTCGAGCTCGTCCACATGGCGACGCTCGTCCACGACGACCTCCTGGATGCGGCGGCGCTGCGGCGCGGTCGCCCGACGGTGTGGGCCGCGCACGGCCCGTCCGCTGCGGGCGCGACCGGCGACTACCTCTTCGCCCGCGCGTTCTCCGAGCTGGCCGACTCCGGCGACGCCGACGCGGTCGCGCTGCTCGCAGGCGCCGCACTTGCGCTGGCGCGGGGCGAGGCACTCCAGCGCCGCCAGGTGAACCGTCCCGACACGTCGGTCGACGAGTACCTGCGGCGCTGCTCGCTCAAGACCGGAAAGCTCTTCGAGGCGGCGTGCATCCTCGGGGGAGGGCCGAGCCTCGGCGAGTTCGGGCTCGCGCTCGGCGTGGCGTTCCAGATCGCCGACGACATCCTCGACTGCACCGGAGCGGAGGGCGCGACCGGCAAGGCGCCGGGCGTCGATCTCCGCGACGGAACGCCGACGCTCCCTCTGATCCTGGCCGCGCGCGAGGACCCCGAGGTCGCCCGCGCGCTGGCCGGCGAGGACGTGCCCGATGCGCTTGAACGCGTCGCTGCGACCGGGGCCCTGGAGGCGTCCCGTGACCTGGCGCTCGAGTTCGCCGAGACCGCCCGCGCGTCGCTGAACGGCTCGGGCGACGTCGATTCCCTCGCGGCACTCACCGAGCTAGTGGTAGACAGAGAGACATGAGCGCAACGGTCGCGCAACAGTCCGCACTTGAGGAGATCCGCGCGAAGGTCGTCGCGGGCGAGCGCCTCGACATGGACGACGGGCTCACGCTCATGGAGTCCGACGACATCCTGGCGCTCGGCGAGCTGGCCGACACCGCCCGCCGGCTGCGCGGCGGGACGGACGAGGTCTACTTCGTCCAGAACCTCTATTTGAACCAGACGAACGTCTGCCGCGTGAAGTGCAAGTTCTGCGCGTTCGCCCAGACGGAGAAGCAGGAGGGCGCATACACGTTCACGCCCGAGGAGCTGGTCGCCGACGCGATCGAG
Source organism: uncultured Thermoleophilia bacterium (assembly GCA_963716435.1). Taxonomy (GTDB): domain Bacteria; phylum Actinomycetota; class Thermoleophilia; order Gaiellales; family Gaiellaceae; genus CAVRUF01. Next base: position 338,443 of record OY970312.1, on the reverse strand, counting down.
CAGCGCGAGCACACCGGGTTCACCGAGATCCACATGGTCGGCGGCGAGACGCCGCACGTCGGCTTCGACTACTACGTGGACATCGTCGCGTCGCTCCACGAGGCGCTGCCGGACGTGCACCTGAAGCTCTTTACGGCAAGCGAGATCCATCACATGACGACGCTTTCCGGGCTCACCCACGAGCAGGTGCTGCGCGAGCTCCAGGCGGCCGGGCTCGGCTCGCTTCCCGGCGGCGGCGCGGAGATCTTCGCTGACCGAGTACGCCGGCTGATCGCGCCCGGCAAGGAGCACCCTGACATCTGGTTCCAGACGCACCGAACCGCGCACGGCCTCGGCATCCCGACGCATTGCACGATGCTCTACGGCCACGTCGAGACCTACGAGGAGCGGATCGACCACCTGCTCCGGCTGCGCGACCTGCAGGACGAGACCGGCGGCTTCCTCGCGTTCATCCCGCTCGCGTTCCACCCCGAGAACACGGTCTTCGAGCGGCGCGGCTGGAAGCAGTCGGCCGGCACCGACGACCTGAAGGTGATCGCCGTGTCGCGCCTGATGCTCGACAACATCCCGAACGTGAAGGCCTACTGGATCATGATGGGCATGCCACTCGCCGCCGTGGCCCTCCACTTCGGTGCGAACGACGTCCAGGGCACGGTCATGCGCGAGACGATCTTCCACGCGGCCGGCGCGCAGACCGAGACGGAGCAGAAGGTCTCAGAGCTCGTCCGCTACGTCCGCGACGCCGGGCGGATCCCCGTGCAGCGCGACACGCTCTACAACGAGCTGCGGCGTTGGTGAGCTGTGGAAACTCCGGCACAGAATCGGCACGGCTCGGCACAGACACGTGCGCCTTTTCCGCTTAGGCTGATTGCCATAGGCGGGAGGGATAGGGAACCCAAAGTTACACAGGCGCGCGACTGCTTTAAGGGGCCCAGAGATGATCCGCCTCGGTCGCATCTCGTACGTGAACATGGCGCCGCTCTTCTTCGAGCTGGACGCCGAGGTCGAGGAGGTCCCCGGTGTCCCGACCGAGCTGAACCAGGCGCTCCTCGACGGGAAGGTCGACCTCGCGCCGATCTCATCCATCGAGTACGCGCGCCACGCCGCCGACCTGCGGATCCTGCCGAAGGTCTGCGTCTCCTCCGAGGGCGCCGTCGACTCGATCCAGCTTGTCTCGAAGGCGCCGCTGCGCTCGATCCGCTCTGTCGCGGTCACGCCCGAGAGCGCCACCTCGGTCGTGCTCGTCAAGGTGCTGCTGCCCGACGCCGAGCACGTCCCGCTCGGCGAGGAGGCCGACGCGACGCTTCTCATCGGCGATTCAGCCCTCCGGAGCATGTTCGAGGATCCGACCCCGCACTACGACCTCGGCCGCCTGTGGCAGGAGGAGACCGGCCTGCCGATGGTCTACGCCGTGTTCGCCTGCGCCGACCCGCCGCCCGACGGCATGGCCGGAATCGAGACCGCGCTGATCGGGTCGCATGAGGCCGCGCTCGCCCGACCGGAGGAGCTGGCCGAGGCCGCGAGCGAGCGCTACGGCTACCCGGCCGGCTTCCTCGCCCGCTACTTCGAGAAGCTCCGCTACCGCTTCGGCCCGCGCGAGCGCGCAGGGCTCCTCACCTTCTTCGAGCTCGCCCGCGACGCCGGCCAGCTCGAGCGGGTCCCCGAGCTGAAGTTCGTCGTGACCGAGCCGGTGCCGGCATGAGCGTCACCGAAGTCCTCGACCGCGCCCTCGCCGGCGAGCGGATCTCCGACGACGAGGCGCTGACGCTTCTCCGCTCGCGCGACCTCGTCAGCGTGGGCCGCGCCGCCGACGAGCTGCGCGCCCGCAAGGCCGGGAACGACCGCGTGACGTTCATCATCGACCGGAACCTGAACTACACGAACATTTGCCACACCGACTGCGACTTCTGCGCCTTCTACCGCAGCCCGGGCGACCGCCGCGAGGGCTACCTGCTCCCGAAGCCGGTCATCTTCAAGAAGATCGAGGAAACGCTCGCCCTCGGCGGCACCGCGCTCCTCATGCAGGGCGGCCACCACCCGGATCTCGGGATCGAGTTCTACGAGGATCTCTTCCGCTCGATCAAGGAGCGCTACCCGATCCACCTGCACGCGCTCTCGCCACCTGAGGTGCAGCACATCTCGCGCCGCTCGAAGCTCACGATCCCGGCGACGCTGACGCGCCTGCGCGACTCGGGGCTCGACTCGCTTCCCGGCGGCGGCGCGGAGATCCTCGTCGACCGCGTCCGGAAGATCATCGCGCCGAAGAAGACGACCACCAACGAATGGCTCGGCGTTATGCGCGACGCACATCGGCTGGGGATCTCGACGACCGCGACGATGATGTACGGCCACGTCGAGACCGTCGACGAGCGGGTCGAGCACATGCGCCGCATCCGCGAGCTCCAGGACGAGATGCGCGGCTTCCGCGCCTTCATCTCGTGGACCTTCCAGTCCGACGGCAACCGGCTCGCCGCCCAGGTGCCGCGCGAGACGATGCCGACCTCCTTCGACTACCTCCTCACCCAGGCGGTCAGCCGGATCTACCTCGACAACGTCGACCACATCCAGTCGAGCTGGGTCACACAGGGGATGAAGGTCGGCCAGGTCGCTCTCGGCTTCGGCGCCGACGACATGGGCTCGATCATGATCGAGGAGAACGTGGTGTCCGCCGCGGGCACCACGTATCGCGCGACGACGGAGGATTTCGTCCGCGCGATCAAGGCGCTCGGAAAGACGCCCGTACAGCGCGACACGCTGTACCGGGATGTCCGCGTCTGGAACTGAAGGTCAACACAATCCAGGTCTTGTCAGCGGCCGGTTAACCGTCTACAAGTCATTCTCAGTGAGCGTCATGCGGCCTGACCTCGGCGGGGGAGTCAGCGTTCCTATGCGGATGGGCATTGCAGCGGCAGCTGCGTGCGCATGTTCACTGCTCCTCGTCGGACATGCTCCGGCGCCGCCGACGCTCAACCCCGGTGAGACCGCCGCGCCCGCGCCTGCCGTCGACCCCATCGCGGCCGTCGAGGGGCTGCGGCACGAAATCGTCCCGAATGGCACCGGCCTCCAGGTCGGGGACGCGCGCTACCGCGCAGAGTTCGGGGCGGACGGGTTCACGCTCGCGCATCGCAGCGGGCCGAGCTCCTTCGGGCTCCAGACCGAGCAGATCAACGGCGTCCCCGCGCAACAGGCGAAATGGCGGGCCGATGGGAACCGGGCGGAGCGCGACGTAGCCCCAGGCATCGTCGAGCGCGTGACGGCCCGTGAGGGGCGGCTCGAGTGGGACTTCGTTTTGGCCCATGCGCCGGCGATCGCCGGAGACTTGCGCATCGAAGCGACCGTCGAGGCTCGGGGGCCACCGGGCCGCACGGGCAACGAGTGGCGCTGGCCGGCCGGCAAGCGTCGCAGCGTCACGATGGGCGAGCTCGTTGTGGTCGATGCAACCGGCCGGGAGCTTTATCGTGCGCTTCCCGACGTTCGGGGCTACGAATTGGCCCTGCGCGTCCCCGCCTCAGTGCTTGCGGATGCGAGCTACCCGCTCACCATCGACCCGGTCGTGAGCCCGGAGTACGCGGTTGCCGATCCGCGAGCGGGGACGAACTCGGCCGCCCAGGAGGCGCCTGCAGTTGCCTTCGACGGGACCAACTATCTTGTCGTGTGGTCGGATTGGCGGAACGGCCAGGACGCGGACATCTACGGAGCGCGGGTGAGTACGTCGGGCACCGTGCTCGACGCGTTCGCCCTTCCGATCTCAACTGCGGCTGAGGATCAGAGACACCCCGCCGTCTCCTTCAGCGGCACGAACTACCTCGTCGTCTGGGAGGACAATCGCGTTTTCGATGACGACATTTACGGCGCTCGAGTGAGTACGGCAGGAGACGTGCTGGACGCGGCCGGCATTCCGATTTCGACGAGGGCCGGCTGGCAGTTCAATCCGGCCGTGGCCTGGAACGGGGAGGACAGCTTCCTCGTCGTCTGGGAGGACTGGGGCTCGGACGAGATCCAGGAGCCGGACATCTACGGCCGGCGGGTCTCCGCAAGCGGAACGCCTCTGAGTCCGTCCACCATCCAGATCTCGATCGCCGTAGACAATCAGCGCTTCCCGCAGCTCGCCTTCGACGGGACGAACTTCCTGGTCGTCTGGGACGACCTACGTGGCGAGGGGTACCAGGTTTGGGGCGCCCGGGTGAGCAAGACCGGTGTCGTCCAGGAGACGAATGGGATCAAGCTGTCCGGCACCGATCATGCAAGGACCCCGGTCGTCTCGTTCGGCGGCGGGACGTACCTTGTCGCCTGGCGCGCGGAGGACGAGGATACAGGCGAACAGATCCGCGGATCGCTCGTGAGCGTCGCCGGGGTCGTCAATCCGGCCAGCATCTCGATCTCGCAGGTGCTCGGTGAGGCGTTGGCGCCTGCCGTTGCCTCGAACGGCACGGAGTTTCTCGTCGCCTGGGGAGAGGGCGACGCCGACGACGTCGTCGACCTCGTCGGGGCGCGGGTGACCGCGGCCGGGGCCGTGCTCGATCCGAGCGGCTTGCCGCTGGCCGCCGACATCGGACTCGCGTTCGACCTCAACGACCCGCCGACTCTCCTCTTCGCCTCCGGCGGTTATTTGCTCGCGTGGGCGGACGAGGAGAGCTTCGATTCCGACTTCGACATCCGCGGCGTGCTGTTGAGCGCCGCCGGCGTTCCCGCGGGCGCGAATTTCCTCATCTCCCGAAGCGTCGCCGCACAGACGGATGCAGCGGTTGCATTCGACGGGACGAACTACCTCGTCGTCTGGGTCGACCAGAGCCAGGGTGACATCTACGCGTCGCGTGTGACGCCGGACGGAACCAAGCTGGACGGGACGGGCTTTGCCGTCTCATCGGCTTCGTATGTCGACACCAATCCAACGGTCTCCTTCAACGGGACGGACTATTTCGTCGCGTGGGAGGACCGGCGAAATGACGGGGATCTGGACATCTACGGGGCTCGAGTGACCACGGCCGGGTCTGTCCTGGACCCCGCCGGCGTCGCTATCTCGACGGCGTCCGGGAGCCAAGCCAATCCGGCCGTTGCGCAGTCCGGCTCGGAATTCGTCGTCGTCTGGGACGACACGCGCTCCGACCTCACTACCGATGTCTACGGGGCGCGGGTTTCATCGGCAGGAACCGTCCTCGACGCCGCCGGCATCCCGATCTCGATTGGCGACGGCGAACAGGTCCAGCCTCGGATCGCCGCCGGCGCTACGAACCTCCTCGTGACCTGGGACGACGACCGCCAAAGCGGCTCCGGCGACATCTTCGGAACGCGCCTCAGCGCGGCGGGCGCGGTGCTCGACAGCACCGGGATCCCGATCTCGACCTCTGGGTTTTCGCAACGGTCGTCGTCGGTCGCGTTCGACGGGACGAACTTCCTGGTCGTCTGGGAGGACTACCGCTCGGATGCGACGGCGGATGTATACGGGGCGCGCGTCTCGTCGGCGGGCGCGGTGCTCGAAGCAACGGGAATCCCCATTTCGGCGGAACTCCTGGACGAAGAGATGGCTCCCACGGTCGCCTTCGACGGGACGAACCAGGTGGTCGTTTGGATCGACGACCGGGCCGGATTCGAGTTGCTGGACATCTACGCCGCCCGGGTGAGTCCCGCCGGGACGGTTCACGATCCGTTCGGGTTCGCCGTGGCTGCGTCCTCCTCGCGCGAGACCCAGCCGGATGCAGTCCGCGGCGTCGCCGGAAGCGTCGGCGTCGCGTATCGGCGCCTGGCGGCGGAAGCGCCTTTCGGCGGTGTCGATCGGGCCGCGCTTCGGGTTCTCACCACGCTGCCGACGATCCCGACGCAGCCTGTCATCGACTCAGGCCCATCCGGACTCTTCAATTCGACCTCGGCGGACTTCGTGTTCTCCGGGGGCGGAACGGGAGTCAGCTTCGAGTGCAGCCGCGACGGCGCTCCGTTCACCCCGTGCGTGTCGCCGAGTAGCTACACGGGCCTCGGCCAGGGCGCTCACACGTTCCAAGTACGAGCCAAGGATGCAGACAATCTCAGCTCGGCTGCCGAAAGCGCTTGGACGGTGGACTCGATTGCTCCGCCGACGCCGGTGCTCGAATCAGGGCCGTCGGGCGCCACCGCGTCCACGTCGGCCACGTTCGCGTTTTCCGACACCGAGGCCGGAGTCGCCCTCGAATGCAACCTCGACGCAGGCGCGTTCGTCTCGTGCGTGTCGCCGGTGAGTCACTCGGATCTCAGCCAGGGCTCCCACACGTTCCGAGTCCGCGCGAAGGACGCCGCGGGCAACACGAGCAGCGTCCTCAGTCGCACGTGGACGGTGGACACGGTGGCGCCGCCGGTCCCGACCATCACCGCGGGGCCGAACGGGCTCGTGAACATCTCGAGCGCCAACTTCGCCTACACGAGCGAGGCCAACGCGACCTTCGAATGCCGCAGGGACGCCCTTGCTTTTGCGGTGTGCAACGCGACGAAGAACTACGGGCTCGTCGAGGAGGGGCCCCACACGTTCGAAGTGCGTGCGAAGGATGTCGCCGGCAATTTCTCGGATTACGCGCTCCGGAGCTGGACGGTGGACACCGTCAAGCCCCCGCTTCCGATCGTCGAATCCGGTCCCAACAACGTCGTCGTCGGGGCCACGAGCGCCACGTTCACGTTCTCGAACACGGAGCCCGGCGTGAGGTTCGAGTGCAGCCTCGATCACGCCGGCACGACGATCTGCACCTCACCGCTTACGTACACCAACCTGTCCGAGGGCGCTCACCACTGGTTCATCCGCGCGAGGGATGCCGCCCTGAACGTCACGTTCAACGTCGAGCGAGACTGGACCGTGGATTCACTCCCACCGCCGGTGCCGACAATCGACTCCGGCCCGTCCGGACCGGTGGCGTCCACGGCTGCGACATTTACGTTCTCCACCACCGAGAGCGGGGCTTCGTTCGACTGCAAGCTCGACAGTGGGAGCTTTGTCGCCTGTGCCGGCTCGGCTAACTTCGTCTCCTTGGTGCAGGGATCCCACACGTTCGTCGTCCGGTCCCGCGATGCCATAGGAAACGTGAGCGCCGAGGCGAGTCGAACCTGGACGGCCGACACGCTCCCGCCGCCTGTGCCGAACTTCGATGTGGCTCCGCTCGGGACGGTGACCTCAACCAGTGCGAGCTTCACATTTTCGGATACCGAGGCCGGCGTCGCCTTCGAGTGTCGCCTCGATCTGACCCCATTCGCCACCTGTACGTCCCCGGTCAACGTCGCCGGTCTCGGCCAAGGCGCGCACGCGTTCGAGGTCCGTGCCAAGGACGCGTTGGGCAACACGAGCCTCGCATCCCGCCGCGCCTGGTCGGTCGACACGGTCGCTCCGCCGACGACGATCGGGACGAAGCCGAAGGCCAAGACGACCGCGCGGACGGCGAAGTTCACGTTCAAGTCGGAGAAGGGCGCGAAGTTCGAGTGCAAGCTGGACAAGGCGGCCTTCAAGGCGTGCAAGTCGGGGGTCACCTACAAGAGGCTCAAGGTCGGGAAGCACACGCTCCAGGTGCGCGCCAAGGATCTCGCCGGGAATCTCGACAAGACGCCGGCGAAGTTCAGCTGGCGCGTGACGTAGATCTAGCCTGGAACTAGCCCTCCGTCCGTGGTTCAATCCTCGGGCTCATGAGACAGAAGTCACGAGCTGTGGTCTGCATCCTCGTGGTCGCCACGGGGCTCGCCGTGGCCGGAGAGGCGAGCGCCGGCGGCACGGCGTCCCAGGTCGGCACCGTCCTGACCTACAGCGGAAGCGGCGCCGGCGACCAGATCCTGCTCAGCTACCGCCCGGTCATCTTCATGGGGTTGGCCTTTCCGTTCTACGTGTTCGACGCTCAAAACGGCGACACGGTCACGGCGGGAGCCGGCTGCGCGGCGATCGACGCGAGCTCGGTGCGCTGTCCCCCGTTCGGGAACACCGCGATCGTGATCGACGCCGGCAGCGGGAGCGACTCGATCTCGATCGGCACCCAGGCATCGGCGCCCTCGATCTTGAACGCGACGATCATCGGCGGGTTCGGCGACGACATACTCACCGGCGGCGAGGGCGACGACATGCTCATCGACGACAACCAGTTCTCGTGCGGCCAGGGGACCGACACCCTGAGCGGCGGCGGCGGCAACGACACGCTTCTCGGCTGTCTCGGCTCCGACACGCTCCTGGGCGGGGACGGGAACGACGTCCTCTCGGACGGCGGCGGCGGCACGGACACCTACAGCGGCGGAAACGGCAACGACACGATCAACAGCCGCGACGCGGTCGGCGAGCAGGTCACGTGCGGCGCGGGCACCGACAGCGTTCGCCGCGACGCGCTCGACACGGTGAACGCCGACTGCGAGCTCTTCGTGCCGCGTCCGGCCGGCGCGCCGATCCTCAGCGGAACGCCCAAGGAGGGGCAGACGCTCTCGTCCACCGCCGGAACCTGGCTCGACGGCCCGTCGATCTTCGCGTACCAGTGGCAACGCTGTGTCTGGGACTTCATCTCCGGCTACACATGCGCGGACATCGCGGGGGCGACGAGCTCCTCGTACGCGATCCAGTTCGCGGACGTGGACAACGTGGTGCGAGTCGTCGTCACGGGCACGAACACGGCCGGCTCGGATGTCCAGGCCAAGATGTCGGCGATCATCGAGGCGCTCCCGCCGCAGAATCTCGCGCTCCCGGCGATCCAGGGGAGTCCGAACCCGGGCATGACGCTCACGTCCACAGACGGGACCTGGGCGATCACGGCCAAGGTGATCACGGGCTTCACGTATCAGTGGCGCCGCTGCGCCCCGAACGGTTCGGCCTGCTCGAACATCATGGGCGCGACGAACCAGACGTTCAAAGCCTCGACGGCCGACCTCGGCTCGAGCCTGCGCGTGGCCGTTACCGCCACGAACTCGGGCGGAACCACGGAGGTCGTGTCACCGCAGCGCCTGATCGTTCGCGACACGAAGCCGCCCAACACGACGATCCTGAAGAAGCCGAGCGCGCGGACGACCGAGCACCGCACGACCTTCCGCTTCTCCTCGAACGAGCTGGGCTCGACCTTCCAGTGCAAGCTCGACGGCGGCGCCTGGAAGTCGTGCAAGTCGGCCAAGAGCTACGGCAATCTCAGGACGGGCACGCACATGTTCCGCGTCCGGGCGCGCGACAAGGCCGGGAACGTGGATCGCAGCCCGGCGAAGCGCACCTGGCGCATCACCGGGTAGCCGCCAGTTCCTGGAAAAATTCCGCTTTCCAGGGAAATGTGCTTACCTGAGAGCCCTTCGTGGCTCGCCACGCTGCATTTCTCGCACTCCTCGGAGTGCTCCTCGCCGCACCCCTGGCCGAAGCTGCTCCGCCGACGGAGCCGCTGCTTCGCCGTGCCGCTCCGGCCCCGGTCGTTCTGAACGCCCGCCCGGCGGACGACGCGAAGGCGATCGAGCGCGGGCTCGCCCAGGCGGTGAAGGCGAAGCGCCTGACGAAGAGCGAGGCTGCGCACTACCTGGCGTTCCTCGAGGAGGCCCGCACGATCATGCGCGGCCTGCCCTCGACACGGAAGACGACGTTAGCGCAGGTGCTCCGCCTAGTCCGGCTGCAGGCGAACCGGTACACGAAGCCCCGCGCGCTCGCGCTCTTCTCGATGCTCGCCGTGAACGCGCGCTACCTGAAGGAACGTCCTCTGCCGCCGAGCGGAACCGATGTCGTCGGGCCGCACGGAGTCGTCTATCGCTCCGGGTGGGGGTACGGGCTCCAGTTCCATCCGCTCGCGAACTTCGCCGCGCTGAACGGCCATGCGTCCGCGGGGCGGACGAAGGAGGCGAAGGCGCTCGCCGACGCGCTCATCGCCCGCGCGGTACCGATTGGGCAGGCCTCGGTCTGGGAGTACTACTTCCCGTACGGCGGCGGCTCGGCGCCGTGGACGTCCGGAATGGCGCAGGCGGTCGGCGCCCAGGCACTCGCGCGTGCCGGCCGCGATACCGCCGCGCGCCGCGCGTTCCGCTCCATCCCCGGCCCGCTCGTGCAGCGGCTCGGCGCGGGCCCGTGGATCCGGCACTACAGCTTCAGCAGCCTGGTCGTCCTGAACTCGCAGCTGCAGACGGTGCTCTCGCTACGCGAGTACGCGCAGACGACCGGGAACTCGCGCGCCGCGCAGCTCGCCACGAACCTCGCGGAGACGGCGCGCGTGAGGCTCCCCGAGTTCGACACCGGCTACTGGTCGCGCTACTCCCTCCAGCGCGAATCGCCGCTCTCCTACCACACCTACGTCGTCGAGCTGCTCGGCCGGCTCGCCCGGCGTACCGGCCAGAAGGTCTGGCAGGACGCGCACGACCGCTTCGACGCCTACACCGGCGAGCTGCCGCTCCTCAGGCAGGGAAGCGTGCAGCCGCGCTTCTATCCCTGGCCCAGGGACGGCTTCCGCGACAGTGTGGCGATCGGCTTCTGGCTCTCGAAGATGTCCAAGGTGACGATCCACGTCGGCGGCGACGACCTGAAGCTCGGGACCCTTTCGGGCGGCTGGCACAAGGTCTGGTGGAGCACCGGCAAGCGCGATCCGCGCACGTTCAACCCGACTGCGGACGCAATCGATCTCGCCGGGAACCGCGGCACGGCACAGCTCGCGCCGCTCGCGCTGGCCCGCGACGAGACGCCGCCGAAGGCCGAGGCGGCCGCGAAGAAACGACGGCTCACCTGGAAGGCGACGGATGCGGAGACGCCCTGGGTCACGCTCCGGCTCCGGCTCACTCGGGCGGGCTTGCGGGAGGTGGTGCGGCTCGGCCGCCATCCGCTCGCCGGTTCGCTTCGGCTCGACCTTCCCAAGGGAACCTGGGACGCGGTTCTCGTCGTGCTCGACTCGAGCGGCAACCGCGCGACGGTCCCGCTCGGGAAGATTCCACGCGCGAAGTAGACTCGCCGCCCAGTGCACGAGATCACCGACGCGGTCACCCAATGGATCGCGGACTACGGCCTCTACGCCATCTTCTTTCTTTCGCTCGTAGACGCCGTGCTGCCCGCAGCCAGCGAGGTCGTCATGGTTTACGCCGGGGCGCTCGCGGGCGGCGCGTTCGCGGGGCAGAACGTCACGATCTTCGGCGAGCCGATCGAGTCGACGTTCTGGGCATGGTTCGCGGTCGTCGTCGCCGGGACGGCCGGCTACGTCACCGGGTCGATCCTCGGCTGGGCGATCGGGCTCTACGGAGGACGGCCGTACCTGGAGAAGCATGGCCGCTGGTTGCACGTGACGCCCGAGAAGCTCGACCAGGCGGAGAAGTGGTTCGAGCACTACGGCAACGTGACCGTCTGCGTTTCGCGGATGGTTCCGATCGTCCGCTCGTTCATCTCCATCCCGGCCGGGATCGCCGAGATGCTGCTCGGCCGCTACACCCTCCTGACCACGGCCGGAAGCATCCCCTGGTACGCGGGGCTCGCCGCGATCGGGGTGGCCGTGGGCGCGAGCTGGGAGGAGTTCCACCAGGCCTTCCGTTACGCCGACATCGCCGCTGTGGCGCTCGTCGTCGCCCTCGGGGTCGGCGCGCTCTGGCACCACCGCCGGCGCCGGCAGAAGCGGCGGGCTTCGGAAAAGTCGGCGTAGACTCGATCCCGTGGGGATGCCGCTCGTCGACGTGAAAGCGCAGTACGCGCCGCTCCGCGAGACGCTGCTCACGCGGATCGCCGACGTGGTCGACTCGGGCCGCTTCATCCTCGGGCCGAACGTCGCCGCGTTCGAGCGCGAGGCGGCGGACTTCGTCGGCGCGGCCGAGGCCGTGGGAGTGGCGAACGGGACCGACGCGATCCTGCTGGCGCTCGAGGCTCTTGGCGTCGGGCCGGGCGACGAGGTCATCTGCCCGGCGTTCACCTTCTATGCGACCGTCGAGCCGATCGTCCATCTGGGCGCGACGCCGGTCTTCTGCGACATCGATCCCGCGACGCTCAACCTCGACCCGGCCGACGTCGTCGCGCGCGTCACCCGCAAGACGAAGGCGATCGTCGCCGTGCACCTCTTCGGGCGTCCTGCCCCGATCGACGCGCTGCCCGAGGGGATTCCGATCCTCGAGGACGCCGCGCAGGCCTTCGGCGCGCGGATCGGCGCCCGGCGTGTGGGCTCGCTCGGCGCGGCCGCGACGTTCAGCTTCTTCCCGACGAAGAACCTGTTCGCGTTCGGCGACGGCGGGCTCGTTACGACCGAGGATCCCGCGCTCGCCGACACCGTCCGCCTGCTGCGCTTCCACGGCTCGCGCGACAAGCAGACGTTCGACCTGGTCGGCTACAACTCGCGCCTCGACGAGCTCCAGGCTGCGGTGCTCCGAGTGTTTCTCAGCGAGCTGGACGGCTGGAACGCTTCGCGGCGTGAAGCGGCAGCCCGCTACGAGGAGCTCGGCCTCGGCGAGTACGTCGAGACGCCGGAGGACGATCCCGGCGCCGTCTACCACATGTACGTCGTGCAGAGCCCGGAGCGCGATCGCATCCTCGCCGCGCTCCGCGAGGCCGACATCGGCGCGGCCGCGTACTACACCCGCCCGCTCCATCTCCAGCCGGCGCTCCGGGGGCTCGGCTACGGGCCGGGGTCGCTGCCGTACACCGAGCACGCCGCCGCCGAGAACCTTGCGCTGCCGCTGTGGGCCGGCATCACGGCCTCGCAGCAGGAGGAGGTCGTGAGCGTCGTCCGTGCCGCGCGAGCCGGCCGTCCTGCCGCGGCCCACGCCTGAACATGCTCGACCGTCTGCGCGCCTTCGCGGCCCGTCTCGAGTCGCCCCGGGTGCGGCCCGTCGTGCTGATCGCACTCGTCCTCTGCGTGCTGGTGGGAAGCGCGGCCGCGTTCGCCGTCGCCGAGCGGCTGAAGCTCGAGCGCTCCCCGGTCGCGGCGCCGAAGATCCAGCGGCTCCTCGGGCCGACGTGCGAGTGCCCCAAGGACACGGCCCAGATCTCGTTCGGCCTGCGCCATGCGGATCGGGTCACGGCGTCGATGGTCGACTCGAAGGGACGCCGCGTGCGGCTGCTCCTCGACGACGAGCCGCAGGCCGCCGGGCGGATCAACCTCATCTGGGACGGCCGCGACGCGAAGGGCGAGGTCGTTCGCGACGGCCGCTACCGGCTGCGCGTCGCCCTCGGGCGCGCGCACCGCACGATCACGATTCCGACCCCGGTTCGTGTCGACACGCGCCCGCCTCGGGTGCGTCTGATCAACGTGGACCCGCATGTCTTCTCCCCGGACGGGGACGGCGCAGGCGACCGGGTGACCTACCGCTACACCTCGTCGGAGTTCGGCCGCGCGCTCGTCTTCGTGGACGACCAGCTCGCCGTGCGCGCGCGAGGCGTGGTGGCGGGGCCCGCCGAGGTCTTCTGGCGCGGGCGCCTCGACGGTGACGTCGCCGAGCCGGGCACCTACACGACCTGGCTCAAGATCGTGGACGCGGTGGGCAACGAGTCGGAGCCGACCCGAACGGTGCCCGTCACGATCCGCTTCATCGAGATCGACGCGCCCGCGACCGTGGCGCGGGGCGGTCTCCTCACGTTCGAGATCGACGCCGACGCGAGTGAGGTCGCGTGGACGCTGCGCGGCCGCTCGGGCCGGCGCCGCCTGGCCGGAACCGCAGCCCCCGGCGTGGTGCATGTGCGCCTTCCGGCGGGACTCGTCCGCGGCCGCTACACGCTCGAAGCGAGCATCCCCGCGGGCACGGCCGAGACGAAGATCCGCATAACGCGCTAGCCCGGCCGGCAGTCGCCGCAGAGGCCCGCGACCTCGAGCCGGTGCCCGGTCGCGACGAAGTCGTGCTCGGAGGAGAGCCGCTCGAGCCACGGGTCGATCTCGCAGTCGCCGAGCTCGACGACCGTGTGGCAGCTCGTGCACGTGAAGTGGTGGTGGTGCTCGGAGCCGCAGAGGCGGTAGCAGACCGCGCCCTGCTGGTGGCTGAGCGCGTCGATCACGCCGGCGTCGGTCAGCTGGCCGAGCGTGCGGTAGACGGTCGCGAGCCCGAGCGGCTCGCCTCGCTTGCGCAGGCGCGCATGGAGCTCCTGCGCGGTGACGTCGTTCGACTCCCGCATGAGCTCGGCGACGACGGTGATCCGCTGCTGCGTGGGGCGGACGTCGGCGCCCTCGAGAAGCGACGTGATCTGCGCGGTCGTGGCCACGGATCTACCGTAGCAGGCGTTGAGAACGGTTCTCAGTTCGCGGTACACTCCGCCGTGTGCTGAGAATCGTTCTCATCGTCGCTGCCGTGCTCGCACTTGCCGGCTGCGGTGACGAATGGGGTCCCGGAGACGTCGTCGTGGCCTCCGTGTACCCGGTCGACGTCGCCGCCAGCGAGATGACGAGCGACTCGGAGGCGAGTGTGTACGCCCTCACGCCTCCGGGGGTCGAGCCGCACGACTACGAGCTGACGGTCGATGACGTCGAGCTGCTTCAGCACGCAGATTTCGTCCTCTATCTTGGCGGCGGCTTCCAGCCGTCGCTCGAGGATGCGCTTGAGAATGCGCCCGGCAAGAAGGTCGACTTGCTCGCCGCCCTCGGCGTCGACGAGCGCGATCCGCACGTCTGGCTCGATCCGAATCTCTACGCGAGGATGGTCGCCGAGATCGGCGACGTGCTCGGCCACCGGCTCGAGGCCGAGCCGTTCGAACAGCAGATCGAGGAGCTCGCGGCCGACTACGCCGACGGTCTGGCCGACTGCGACCGGCGCGACATCGTCACCAGCCACGCGGCCTTCGGCTATCTCGCCGACGCCTACGACCTGAACCAGGTTCCGATCGCCGGCAATGCTCCCGAGGCCGAGGCCAGCCCACAGGATCTGCAGCGCATCGCGCGGTTCGTCGAGGACAACGGGGTGACGACGGTGTTCGTCGAGCCGCTTCTCTCGCCGAAGGAGGCCGAGACGATCGCGCGCGAGACAGGCGCCGAGACGGCAACGCTCGATCCGATCGAGAGCGCGATGGACGGCGAGGACTACTTCTCGCGCATGCGTGCGAATCTCGCCGCGCTGCGGAAAGCGCTCGGATGCCGCTAGCCGTCGAGCTCAGCGGGCTCGGCTTCAGCTACGACGGCGCGCATCGCGTGCTGTCGAACGTCGACCTCCGCGTGGAGGAGGGCGAGTTCGTCGCGATCGCCGGCCCGAACGGCGGCGGCAAGACGACGCTCATGCGGCTCGTGCTCGGCCTCGACCGGCCCGATGCCGGCTCGGCCCTGCTCTTCGGCGAGCCCGCTCACCGCTTCTCCCGCCGCGCGTCGCTCGGCTATCTCGCCCAGCGGACGCGGCTCGGGATCGAGGCGCCCGTGACGGTGCGCGAGGTCGTCTCCGCCGGTCGGCTCGCCGCGGGCGGCCTGCTCGGCCCGCTGCGCAAGCGCGAGCGCGCGATCGTTGCGCAGGCGATCGCCGACGTCGGTCTCTCCGCGCAGGCGGACGCGCAACTCACGAAGCTCTCCGGTGGGCAACAGCAGCGCGCGTTCGTGGCCAAGGCGCTTGCGGGCGAGCCGTCGCTGCTCGTCCTCGACGAGCCGACCGCGGGCGTGGACGCCGATGCGCAGGAGGCGCTCGGCGGCCTGCTGAAGGAGCTCCACGACGACCGGCGCGTGACGATCCTCTATGTGTCGCACGAGTTCGGCGCGGTCGAGTCGGTGGTCGAGCGGCTCGTGCTCGTGCGCGGCGGGATCGTGTTCGACGGCCCGCCGAAGGATCTCCCCGGCGTGTGGCACGACCCCTCGCACAGCCATGTTTGAGTACGAGTTCATGCGGCTCGCGTTCGCCGCGGGGGCGGTCGTAGGGCTGCTCGCGCCGGCGGTCGGCTTCTTCCTCGTCCAGCGGCGCATGAGCCTGATCGGCGACGGCATCGGGCACACGGCCTTCGCGGGCGTGGCGGCGGGCTATCTCCTCGGGATCTCCCCGGTCGCGACCGCACTCGTCTTCGCGGTCGCCGGCGCGATCGGTGTCGAGTGGCTGCGCTCACGCCACAAGACGGCCGGCGACCAGGCGCTCGCCTTGCTCCTCTACACGGGGCTCGCGGCCGGCGTCGTGATGATCTCGGCCGCGGGGAAGTTCAACGCGGGTCTCTTCACGTTCCTCTTCGGGTCGATCCTCACGGTCACGCGGCACGACGTCGTCGTGGTCGCGGCCCTCGGCGCGGCCGGGCTCGCCGTGATCGCACTGCTCTACCGCGCGCTGGCCGGCGTCGTACTCGACGAGGAGGGAGCGCGCGTCGCCGGCGTTCCCGTGACGGTGCTGAACGTGACTGTGGCCGGACTCGCGGGCGTGACGATCGGGCTCTCGATGCGGATCGTGGGGATCCTCCTCATCGCTGCGCTCATGGTGCTGCCGGTCATCGCTGCGAGCCGGGTCGCGCGAAGCATGCGCGGGACGCTCCTGATCTCGATGGGAATCGGCCTCGCCTCCGTGCTCGCCGGGCTGACGGTCGCGTACTACGCCGACCTCGCCGCAGGCGGAACGATCGTCCTCGCCGCCGCCGCGGCGTTCGCCGTCGCCTCAGCGGTCTCGACGGCCACGCGCTCCTGACGCAAGTAACAGTCTGTTGCTAACTCAGGTTCGGGCCGAGAACCCGCATGGGCTCAGGGTTCCGGAGCACCCGGACTTAGTTGCAGTCTGCAACTTGGGATAGCTCGTGACGCTTCTGTGGCGCTCTCGGCACAGATTCGCGTCTGGTGTGGGCGGCGCAGAGAGAGATTCGGGCGCCTAGGTCGGCTGTGCCCATGTCGGGGCGGTAGGTCGGGGCGCTCAGGCGACGGCGCGCACGAGCGCGGTCGCGATCGCGGCGACGAGCACGACGACCACGATCGGCGCGCGGAGGAGCAGCGCGACCGCCGCCGCGGCCAGGCCGATTGCCCGCGCGTCGAGGACGAGCTCGCGGTCGCCGGCGAAGACCGACGTCACGACGAACGCGGCGAGGAGAGCCGGCGCGAGTAGCGCGGTCACGCGGTCAACGACGGGCGGAAGCTGCTTTCCGCCGAGCAGCAGCGGTCCGGACGACTTGAGCACAATCGTGATCGCACCGAGCAGGAGGACGACCGCCCAGACGTCGCTCATTTCTTCAGTCCGATCAGGCAGGCGGAGCTCGCCAGAAGGAGCGGGACGCCCGCCGCCGTGAACGGGACGAAGACCAGCGCGATCGCCGCGCCGAGCAGCGCGGCAGCGACCGTGCGCCGGCCCTTGAGCTGCGTCGCGAGCAACGCGAGGAAGAGGGCCGGGAAGGCCGCGTCGAGCCCGAACCGGGTCGGGTCGCCGATCAGCTCCGCGCCGACGACGCCGACGACCGTCCCGCTGACCCAGCAGCCGTAGAGCACGCACCCGGCGCCGATCAGCTTCTTCCGGTCGACCCGCCCGCCGCCCACCTGGGACACAGCCCACGACTCGTCCACGATCAGCTGGGACACGAACAGCCGCTCCCAAAACGACCCGCCCAGCGAGGGCGCGACGGTCACCGAGATCGGCGCGTAGCGGGCGTTCAGAAGCGCGGCCGCGCCGACGGCGGCGAACACCGTGCCGGCGTCGTTCAGCACGGACGCGGCGGCGAACTGCGCCGAGCCGGCGAACGTCGTCAGCGACATGACGATCGGCGCCCACGATCCCATCCCGGCTGTGGTCGCGAGCACGCCGAACGAGAGGCTGAAGACGAACGCCATCGGCGCGATCGGCAGCACGGCGCGCACGCCGTCGCGGTAGCTGGGAGAGGCGGAAACCTGGATACTCGGGCCTAACGATGCGCGGTGACGAACTACTCCTGGCCCACCTGGCGGCGCTGCCGGAGCTCGACGACTCTACGGACGACGAGCGCCCCACCGCGCGGGAACGGCTCGAGGACGAGATCGGCCCAGACCTGGCCGCAGAGCTCCTGAACCGCCTGGCGCCGTAGCGTCGCTAGGATCGCTGCGTGTCGTCCCGGGCGCTCGTCATCGGTCTCGACTGCGCCGCGCCGCAGCTCGTCTTCGACCAGTGGCTCGACGAGCTGCCGACCATCCGCTCGCTGACCGAGCGCGGCTCCTTCGGGATCCTGCGGAGCTGCGACCCGCCGATCACCGTGCCCGCCTGGTCGGTGATGACGTCGTCGCGCAGCCCGGGAACGCTCGGCTTCTACGGCTTCCGCAACCGGAAAGACCACAGTTACGACGCGCTCGCGTTCGCCAACTCGCGCTCGGTCCGCGTGCCGCGCGTGTGGGACATCCTCTCCGCCCGCGGCCGCAACGTGATCGCGCTCGGCATCCCGCAGACCTACCCCGTGAGCCCGATCAACGGGGTCATGGTCTCGTGCTTCCTCACGCCCGATCTGAACCGCCAGTACACGCATCCGCCCGAGTTCGCGGATGAGATCAAGGAGCTCGTGGGCGAGTACATGGTCGACGTCCCGAACTTCCGCACGAACGACAAGGACCACCTGCTCGCCGACCTCGAGGAGATGACGGTCAAGCGCTTCAAGGTCGCCGAGCGGCTTTTCGAGACGCGGCCCTGGGATCTCTTCTTCATGGTCGAGATGGCGACCGACCGCATCCACCACGGCTTCTGGCGCTTCACCGATCCCACGCACCGGCTGTACGAGCCGGGCAACAAGTACGAGACGGCGATGCTCGACTACTACAAGCGCCTCGACGTGAAGATCGGCCGGCTGCTGCGCTTCGCCGACGACGACACGGCCGTGCTGCTCGTCTCCGACCACGGCGCGAAGCGGATCGACGGTGGCATCTGCGTGAACGAGTGGCTGCGCCGTGAGGGCTACCTCGTCCTCAAGGAGGAGCCGGCCGAGCCCACGCCGCTCAAGCCGGACATGGTCGACTGGGCGAAGACGACCGCGTGGGGGGAGGGCGGCTACTACTGCCGGCTCTTCATGAACGTCGCGGGCCGCGAGCCCGAGGGGCTCGTCCCGGCGGAGGACTACGAGCGCGTCCGCTCGGAGCTGAAGGCGAAGCTCGAGGCGCTTGGCGACGAGAACGGCGAGCCGATCGGCACCGTCGCGCACCGGCCCGAGGATCTCTACTCCGAGCGGAACGGCGTCGCTCCCGACCTGATGGTGTACTTCGGCGACCTCTTCTGGCGCAGCGTCGGCCAGGTGGGGACGGGCACCGTGCACGTCTTCGAGAACGACACCGGGCCGGACGACGCGAACCATGCGCACTCAGGCCTCTACGTCCTCGCCGGGAACGGAACCCCCGCGGGGCCGGGCCCCGAGCGCGACATCCGCGACATCGCTCCGACGCTCCTCACGCTGCTCGGCGAGCCCGTGCCGGCCGAGATGGAAGGGACGAGCCTTGTCTAGCGGCCCGGTCGTCGCCGTGAAGCGCGCCGTCGCCCGCACCGTCCGCGCGCCGCGCCGCCGGCTGGCCGAGCGCCGCATCGAGCGCGGCTTCGTCTCCGGCTATCTCGGCGACGCCGATGCCATGACCGCCTATCGCCGCGAGCTGGTCGCGAGCGGCCTCGTCGATCACCTCCGCGCCCGCGCGGCCGACTTCCGCCGCGACCTCGGCGGGCCCGAGACGAGCCGCTACACGATGGGCACGATCGCCTACGAGGAGGGCGTGTACCTCTATGCGCTCATGCGCCGCCTCGCCCCGCAGACGGTCGTCGAGACCGGCGTCTGCAACGGCTTCTCGACCGCGTTTGTCCTCCAGGCGCTCGAGCGAAACGGCGCGGGCGAGCTGTACTCGCTGGACTTCCCCGAGATCGTCGGCGAGGACTACGCGCCCGGCACGTTCTGGAAAGGGAAGGGGCCCGCGGCGATCCCCGCCGGGCGGGAGCCGGGCTGGGTCATCCCCGAGCCGCTCACGGATAGATGGCACCTCGTCCTGGGCAAGAGCCAGGAGACCCTGCCGCCGCTCCTCGAGCGCCTCGGCGAGATCGACGCGTTCGCCCACGACAGCGAGCACTCGTACGACTGCATGCGCTTCGAATACACGGCGGCGTGGCCCGCGCTCCGCGTAGGCGGCGTGCTCGTCTCCGACGACGTCAACTCGACCCCGGCGTTCGCCGAGTTCGCCCACGCGAAGCAGCGCGACCCCGTGCGGATCGGGCCCGGATTGGCCTTCCTCGTCAAATGAGCAAGGCGCCCCGCGAACGGCCGCGCTTCCCCGCGGTCACGAAGACCCGCTTCGCGCATCCCAACGAGGGCGTGCACAACCGGATCGGCTACCGCGTGATGGAGCAGGCGCTGCTCTACTCGGCCGAGAAGTACGCGCGCGGGCGGCTGGTGGACGTCGGCTGCGGCTCGAAGCCGTGGAAGGGCCTCTTCGCGCCGTTCGTGGACGAGCACATCGGAGTGGACCGCGTCGAGAGCGGCCGCAAGCCGGACGCGGTGGACGTCGTCGCGACCGCCTACGACATTCCGCTCCCGGACGGGCACGCGGACACGGTGCTCTTCTCCTCGGTGATCGAGCACCTCGAGGATCCGCTGCGCGGGATGACCACGTGCCGGCGGCTGCTCGCGCCCGGCGGCCACCTGATCATGACCGCGCCGTTCTTCTGGCCGATCCACGAGGCGCCGTACGACTTCTACCGCTTCTCCCCGTACGCGCTGCGCAACCTCGTAGACGACGTCGATCTCGAGCTCGTCGAGCTCGTCCCGCTCTCGGGCGCCTGGACGACGTTCGCGCTCGAGTGGTCGTACGCGCTGCAGCGCTACCGCAAGGGCGCGATGAAGCCCGTCGTGGACGTGTTCACGCGCGGCATGCAGTGGTCGGCGGCGCGGTGGGACCAGGTCGACTTCCAGCCGAAGTTCAGCTGGAGCCACCTGGTGATCGCGAGAGTCCCGACAGCCGAAGACGGGCAGCCCGGCGATCCGCCGGAGGGACAAACCCCAGCGTGACCATCGCGAGCACGTAGGCGGCGACGATCGCGAGCCGCACCGGCAGCGAGGCGGCCATCGGCATGTACGCGTCCACCGCCAGCGACGCGAGCGCGAGCACGAGCGCCAGGCAGTAGGCGCCGCCGATCCGGGGCCAGTCCCAGGGAATCGGGTAGAGCCGCAGCCCGACGAAGGCGACGGACAGGGCGAGCGCCGAGAACGCGATCGCGGTCGCCCACGCGGCGCCGACGAACGAGTATGGCGGGATGAGCACGAAGTTCAGGCCGATGGCGAGCGAGCCGGCGAAGACGACGAGCACGGGCAGCATCCGCATGCGCTTGGTCACCATGAATCCGACCGCGAACAGGCCGTACGCGCCGGTCGCGATCGCCGCGAGCCCGAGCGGCGCGACCGCCTTGCTCGCCTCCCACCAGACCGGCTTGAAGAGCAGGTGGAGCAGCGGAAGGATCCAGGCGGAAACCGCCACGACGAGGAAGCCGACGACGATGAAGTAGTAGTTGACGCCGCGCGCGACCATCTGCGGGTGG
Source organism: uncultured Thermoleophilia bacterium (assembly GCA_963716435.1). Classification (GTDB taxonomy): domain Bacteria; phylum Actinomycetota; class Thermoleophilia; order Gaiellales; family Gaiellaceae; genus CAVRUF01. The sequence continues at coordinate 317,155 of OY970312.1, read as the reverse complement.
CGGCCCGAGTGCAGCCACGAGTAGTGCCACTGCGGCCAGCCCATCCGGAACGCGATCACGGCGAGCAGCACGATCTGGGAGTAGCGGTACGCGACGTCGTAGACGCCCGCGTCCGCGAGGCCGTGGTAGTGGCGGACGAAGAACCGGTCGGCGAAGTTGATCGCGTAGAAGGCGACGCCGCCGATCACGCCCGGCCAGGCGAACGACAGCATCTCGCGGCCGACGCTCCTGCTCACGTCCCGGGTCAGGTCGTGGATGTACTCGCGCAGGGTGACGAGAAACGCGACGCAGGCCGCGATGAGGGACGCGAGCAGGATCCCCTTCGTGCCAAGGGACAGGACGACGAGGAAGACGACCGCGAGCACGATCTGGGTGAGGCCGCGCGTCAGTGAGTACGCGGCGAACGTGAACGGCTTGCGGCGCAGGCGCGCGAGGACGAGCGACAGGTCGACGATGTTCGTCAGGTAGAGATCCGCGAGCGCGATCACGAAGAGCGTCGCCGAGCCCGCGCTGCCGAGGATCCAGTCGTCGAGCTCGGTCGAGAACGCCATGACGACCCCGATGACGATCGCCGGGTAGGTCGCCGAGATGATCAGGTAGAGCGTGATCACCTGCCGGCGCCAGCTCCGGTCGTCCTGGTCGAAGTAGAAGCGCGAGAGGACGCCGTCGAGGTTTGCGGAGATGACGACGTCCACGAGGGCGACGGTCGCCAGCACGAGCGCGAGCACGCCCATCGATTCCGGCGTCAGGTAGTAGGCGTAGAGCGGGACGAGGAAGAACGTGAGCGACTTGAGGAGGACACGCGTGCCGCCGTAGATCGCCGTGTCGTAGGCAAGCGCGCCGACCCCGAGGCGAGGCTGCGGCGCCTCGACTTTCTCGTCGGGCTCCTCCTGCCACTCCTCGCCGCGGACTTCGCTCACGGCGAGAGCCTAGTGTTGGCAGGGGCCGGGAGAGGTCGTATGGTCGTGCCGTGGCTGCGCGAGCGAAGGTCTCCGGGGCGGACGGGCTCATACTCTGGGCGCTCCCGGGTCTCGTGTGCGCGTCCGCGTGGGCGCTCGGGGCTTCGGGTTGGGATTCGCTGTCGGCGTTCCTGGCGACCTGGCCGATCGGGCTTGCTCTGTTCGCGTTAGCCGCGTGGCGCGCCCGTGCTTGGCCGGAGATCGTCGGATTCACGCTCGGTGTCGGCGTGACCCTGCTCGTGATTGCCTTCGACAACATCTGCCACGACGACTACGCGAGCGCGTCGTCATATGGGCCGAGTCCTGGCGGGTTTCTCGAATACACCTGCCCTGCGGGAGCCTCGTGCTTCGAGTGTGTCAGCCCGGCGCCCGTAGCGTTTGCGGGGATCGCATTGATCTTCGCGTCGATCGGAAGTTACGTGCTGTTGTTCAACCGCTACAGGTAGCCGAGCTCTTCGAGGCGCTCGGCCAGGATGGCGTCGTCCTCGGCGCTCATCTCGTCGGCCTCGGCCCGCTCGGTGACGACGCTCTGGAGGAGCTCCTTGAGGCGGGCGACGTCGTCGGGGCGCTGCGACGCGAGGTTGTGGTGCTCGTGGGGATCGCCGGCGAGGTTGTAGAGCGCATCGACGACCGTCTCGTCCTCGAGCGAGGTGAGGAGCTTCCACTCGCCGTCGCGGATCGCGGCCTGCGACATCGTCTGGACGTTCGACGGTGCGCCGGTCGGCGTCTCCATGACGACGGGATGCGCGGGCGGCTCGCCGCCGTCGCGCAACGCAGGGGCGAGGCTGATCCCGTGGAACCCGGCCGGCGGCTGGGGCAATCCGGCGAGGTCGACCAGGGTGGGCGCGAGGTCGACGTGGCTGACCGGCGTCGTCCGCAGACCGGGCTCGATCCCCGGACCGGAGAGGACGATCGGCACGCGGACGTCGCTCTCGAAGAGCGTCTGGTTGTGGTTCCAGAAGTAGCGCGGCGCCGCGCGGAGGAGCCGTTTCGACTTGCTCCGCGCGCCGCGGGCGACCAGCTTCGTGGCCCAGGCCTCCACGGGCAGCTTTTCGCGGATCCTCCGAGCGACGTTCTGCTGGCGCAGGCTGCGGGGCTCGAGGTTCACGTTCTCGCCGTGGTCGCCGGTGAGGACGACCGTTGTGTCGGCGCCGGTGAGCTCGAGCAGCCGCGCGAGCCACGGGTCGACGCCCGCGAACGAGCGCTCGTACGAGGTCTTGCCGAAGCGCCGCTTGTCGAACGACGGCGGATAGGTGCGCGGGGTGTGGACGTCCCACAGGTGGACGACGCCGAACCACGGGCTGCCGGCCTCGACGTCCGCCTGGACGCGCTCGAGGAACCGCGCTCCCCAGGCGGAGTGGACGGAGCGGTCGGGCACGTCGCGGTACTCCGTCTCGGCGAAGCCGCGGGTGAGGCCGGTGTTGTCCAGGAGCGGCCCGGTCAGCGAGGCCCAGGTCTTCCAGCCGGCGCGGGCGAGCTCCTCGGCGATCGTCGGGACGTCCTCGGAGAGCTTGGCCCCGCGGAGCGAGCGGACGCCGTGGCTGGTCGGCGGCCGCCCCGTGAACATCGCCGTGAAGGCGGGCGTCGTCGTGGGGCAGGTCGTGTACGCGTCGGAAAAGCTCGCGCCGTTCGCGGCGAATGCGCTGGCAGCCGGCCAGGCGTCGCGCGGCCGAGCCAGAAGGTCGGCGCGCAGGCAATCCACGACGACAATGAGCATCCCGGGCATTGGAGCCACTCTAGCCTTCTGGTTCACGCGTCTAGCGGGGGACCCCGCTTTGCCCCGTTAGCTCTTGAGCGTACGCCGGAATCACGCGCGTGTGGCGCGCGGAATGCGCCGGAACTGTGGCGAAAGCGTGCCGGAGCGCGGTCAGCTGTGCTCGGCCAGGAGATCGCGGTAGAGCTGCTCGAGCGCCTCGCCCGGCGGAACCGTGAACCGCTCCGCAACCACGCGCAGGTTGCGCTCGACGTACGTGCGGCAGAGCTCCGGATCGCGGGCCAGCTTGAGCATCGCGGCCGTGATCGCGTCCTCGTCGCGGCAGCCGACCACCTCGCCGCCCTCGCCCTGCGTGATCCACTCGTCGATCGTGATCGCGTCCCCGATCACCAGCGGGAGCCCGGACGCCATCGACTCGATCATCGAGGCGGGTGTCGCGTCCGTGGACGCCAAGGAGACCGCGATGTCGGACGACGCGCAGACCTCCGGCAGCTCGTCGGGGGCGACGAAGAGAAACGCGACCTTCTCCTCGAGCCCGAGCGACTTCACCTGCGCCTCGATCTGCGCCTTCAGGGGCCCCGCCCGCGCGGCGAGGATGAGGCGGGCGTTCGGCAGTTCCTTCGCAACCCGCGCGAACGCGGGCACGAGCACGTCGAGATTCGTGTTCGGCCGGTAGTTGCGCAGCGAGAGGAAGACGAGCGAATCGTCCGGCCAGCCGAACCGCGCCGGGAAGTTCTCCACGCGCTTCGACGGGCTGAACGGCGGCACGTCGACGTACCAGACGATCCGCGAGATCCTGGCCGGGTCGGCGCCGAGGCGGATCGTCTCCTCCTCGTTTCCGAGCGAGCTGACGTAGAACCAGTCGCCCGCCGCCACCGCCTCGCGCACGCGCCTGCGCCCACGGGCCCGGTCGCGGCCGTACGTGAAGATGTCCGTGTTCCACGGGCTCATGACGAGCGGGTGGAAGCCGGATTTCGCCGCCCACCAGCCGTAGGGCAGCAGGTAGTGGCCCTGGACGAGATCGACGTCGAGCTCGCGCGCCAGCTTGCCGATCGCCCGGGCGAAGAAGAACTTGCGGACGCCCTTCACGCGTGTCAGCAGCCCGAGGTCGCGGACGTTGTGCGGGATCACGCCGCGCAGCTCGCCGGGCCGGTCGGTGATCCGGTCGCTCACGATGTGCACCTCGTGTCCGCGCTCTTGCAGGCGCCAGGCCCAGCGGAGAAAGATGATCGAGCGACCGTCGCCGACTCCCAGGATTCGCAGGGGCCTCTCGGTCACGGCCGGGAATCCTATCGTGAACCCATGCATATGATTCGCTTATGGATACGCGCCAGCTTCGCGCGTTCTGCACGGTCGTCGACCAGCGGAGCTTCTCCCTGGCGGCCGAGCGGCTCGGGGTGACCCAGCCGGCGGTCAGCCTGCAGATTCGGGCGCTCGAGGAGCGGGTCGGGAAGCAGCTCATCGACCGGTCCGGGCGGCGCGTCGAGCCCACTGAGGCCGGGGTTGCGCTCTACCGCAGCGCCCAGCGCCTCTTGGCCGTCGAGGACCAGCTCCTCGCCGACCTCGCGGACGAAGGCTCGGGGAAGCTCAGCGGCCGGCTCGGGATCGGCGCCTCGACCGGACCCGGCGCGCATTTCGTCCCTCTCCTCCTCTGCGAGTTCGCCGAGGCGCACCCCGACCTGCACGTCGCCCTCTCGATCGCCGACACGCAGACCGTGATCGACCGGGTCGTCGAGCGCGACCTCGAAGCTCGGAGTCGTCGGCGCGCTGCGGCGCCATCGCGGGCTCGAGTTCGAGCCGATTGCCCGGGACGAGATCGTGCTCGCGGTCCCGCCCGGCCACGCCTTCGCCGGCCGCGAGGTGACGCTCGACGAGCTGCGCGCCGAGACGCTCGTGGTCATGCAGGAGGGCGCGGGCGTCCGGCACGTGATCGAGGAGGAGCTGCGGCGCGCGGGTCTTCGCGTCCGCGAGCTCGAGTCGCGGCTCGAGCTGGGGCTCCAGGAATCGGTGAAGAGCGCCGTCTCGGGCGGGTACGGCGTCGCGTTCATCTCCCGCACGGCGATCGAGCCGGAGACGGCCGCGGGCACGCTCGCGACCGCGCGGGTGGCCGGCGTCGAGCCGTCGCGCCAGATCTACGTCGTCCGCCTGAAGAGCCGGACGCTGACCCGTGCCGCCGAGGCGTTCCTCGAGTTCGCCCGGGAGCGCGGCACGTGATCGTCCGCTGGGGGCTCGACGCGTACCCGGCGCTGCTCGCTGAGCTCGGCTACGAGCGTCCGCTCGTCATCACGACGCCGCGCTGGACGAGCCTCGGGCTCGCGGCCGCGGAGACGTTCGACGGCGTCCGGCCGCACGCTCCTTCGACGACCGTCGACGCGGCGATCGCGGCCGCGGAGGGTTGCGACGGGCTGGTCGCGGTCGGAGGTGGCAGCGCGATCGACACGACGAAGGCGGTCTCGGCGCAGACCGGGCTCGGGATGCTCTCGATCCCCACGACCTACTCGGGCGCCGAGTGGACGACCGGCTACGGCATGCGCGACGAGGAGCGGCGGGAGAAGCGCGGCGGCGGCGGCGCGCACCTGGCTGCGATCCTCTACGACCCCGAGCTGACGCTCTCGCTTCCACCGGGCGAGTCGGGAGGAACCGCGCTGAACGCGCTCGCGCACTGTGCCGAGGCGCTGTACACCGAGGGGCGGAACGAGGCGGCGAGCGAACACGCATTGGCAGGAGCAGCAGCCATCTCGTCCGCGCTTCCCCGCGTGCTCGCGGATGGCCGCGACCGGGCCGCCCGCACGGAGCTGCTCGAGGGCGCCATGCATGCGGGTGCGGCCCTCGCCGGCGCGGGGATGGGCCTGGCCCACGCGCTCGCGCAGGCCCTGGGCGGCCGGTTCGGGATCTCGCACGGCGCCGCGAACGCGCTCTGTCTTCCTCCGGCGCTGCGGTTCAACGAGCCCGTCGCCCACGCGGAGATCGCCCGGTTCGCGGACGCGCTCGGAACCACCGATGCCGCCGGCCGAGTAGAGGAGCTCGCGCGGCTCGCCGGCTTCGAACGCCTGCGCGACCTCGGCGTGCCCGAGGACGAGCTGGACGAGACCGCCGCCGCGGCGGTCGTGCGTCCCGGCGCCCGTGCGAACCCGCGGCCCGCGACCGCCGCCCAGGCGGCCGAGCTTTTGCGCACGATCTGGTAGGACCCCTCCCCATGAAGCACCCCGAGTTGCGCGCGCGCCTCGACGCCCTGCCGGGCTGGCTCTCCTACGAGGAGGGCGAGACGCTCTACGAGCTCGCGCAAGCGTGCACCGGCCGCGGCGTGATCGTCGAGATCGGCTCCTGGAAAGGGAAGTCCACGACGTGTCTCGGCCTCGGCTCGCGGGCCGGGAACAGCATCCCGATCTTCGCCGTCGACCGGCACCTGGGGACGTTTCCCGAGTGGCAGGCGAATGTCACCGCCGCCGGCATCGACGATCTGGTCACGCCCATCCGCGGGCTCTCGCAGGAGGTCGTCGCCGACTTCCACGAGGAGATCGAGCTGCTCTTTATCGACGGCGCGCACACGTACGACCTCGTGCTCGCCGACTGGGATCTCTGGGTGCCGAAGGTCGTCCCGGGCGGCGTCGTCGCCATGCACGACACGACCGGCTTTCCCGACGTGAAGCGCGTCGCCGAGGAACGGCTCTACAAGTCGCCGGACTTCCGCGGCGTCCGCTTCGTCTACCCGACGACCAGCCTCGGGACGAAGGCGCCCGCCTCCATTGGCGACCGCGCCCGGAACCGCTTCTCACTCGGCGTCATGCGGACGGTCGCGGGCGCCGCGACCTGGCGGAAGCGCATCCCAACGCCGCTCAAGCAAGCCGGGCGGCGTATCCTGCGGGCGATTCAGTAATGGCCGACGACTGGCGCGTAACCGTAGAGCTGCCGAGCGAGGACGAGGCCCGCGACCTCGCCGACTGGCTGCACACCCTCGAGGTGGACGGTGCCGCGCGCGCGAAACTGGGCGGGCGGGTCGCCGTGAGCCGCGACGACGCGACGATTTTCCTCTATGCCGACGACGAAGCCCCGGCCCGCGAGGCCGCACGGATGGTGCAGGCACAGGTCGGGAGTCCGGCCGCCGGCACGGTGACGCTCACGCGCTGGCATCCGGTGGAGCAGACCTGGGAGGACGCCGACGTGCCCCTGCCCTCGACGCCGGAGGAGTGGGAGGCCGAGCACGACCGCCAGCAGGACCGCGAGGAGGCCGAGTCGCTCGCGAGCGGCCATGCGGCCTGGGAGGTCCGCGTCATGCTGCCCGACCACGACGCCACGGTCGACCTGGCCGACAAGCTCGAGGCAGAGGGCGTCGAGGTCACCCGCCGGTTCACGTTCCTCCTCGTCGGCGCGGCCAACGAGGACGAGGCGCACGAGCTCGCCGCGCGGCTCGAGGGCGAGGCTCCGGAAGGCGCGACGATCGAGGTCGAACCGAGCGGCCAGATGGTCTGGTCGGTTACGCCCGCCAACCCGTTCGCCGTCTTCGGCGGACTGGGGATCTGACCGGAACCACGCCCGACCGCCGCGCCCGGTTCGGGCGCCCCCGCATTCTGCGTCCCCTGTCCGAGCGGGACTTCGCACTGCTCTGGGCCGGGATGACCGTGTCGCTCCTCGGCGACGGGATCTACCTCGTCGCGGTCGCCTGGCAGACGTACGAGCTCTCGAACGCGCCCACCGCGCTCTCGATCGTCGGCGTCGCCTGGACGCTTCCGCTCGTCCTCTTCGTGCTGATCGGAGGCGTGCTCTCGGACCGGTTCGACCGGCGGCGGATCATGATCGTCTCGGATCTCGTGCGCGCGATCGCGATCGGGACGATCGGCTTCCTGTCGATCTCGGGGTCGCTCGAGCTTTGGAACCTCGTGCTGCTCGTCGCGCTGTACGGCGCCGGGGAGGCGCTCTTCGTCCCGTCGTTCCAGGCGTTCGTCCCCGACCTCGTGCCGGCGCCGATGCTCATTCAGGCGAACTCGCTCGACATGCTCATGCGCCCGCTCGCGGCCGGGCTTCTCGGCCCGGCGATCGGCGGTCTCGCGGTCGCCGCGTTCGGTGCGGGCCCGGCGTTCCTCCTCGACGCGGGAACGTTCGTCATCTCGGCCGCGTGTCTCCTCGCGATCCGGGCGCGCCCGCCCCGGGCCGAGCGCTCCGACTCGGCCGGAGTGATCGCCGACGTGCGCGAGGGCTATCGCTTCGTCCGCTCGGTCAAGTGGCTCTGGCTGTCGCTCGTTGCGGCGACTATCTCGCTGCTCTTCTCCTTCGGGCCCCAGCAGGTGCTGCTCCCTTACGTGGTCAAGAACGAGCTGGGAGGGAGCTCGGGGGACTTCGGCCTCGCGCTCGCCGCGGCCGGAGTCGGGTCGATTGGCGCAGCGATCGTGATGGGCAGACGGTCGCTGCCGCGCCGGTTCATCACGGTCATGTACACCGGGTGGACGTTCGCGATCGGGATGATCGTGTTCTGGGGACTCGCGACCGGGCTCTGGCAGATCATGGCCGCGTCGGTTGTGCGCGGCGCGGGGATCACCGTCTCGATGGTCATCTGGTCCACGTCGATCCAGACGCGCGTTCCGCGGGAGCTGCTCGGCCGCGTCTGGTCGTTCGACTGGATGCTCTCGCTCGCGCTCATCCCTGTGTCGTTCGCGCTGACCGGGCCGGTCGCAAGCGTGCTCGGGGCGCGAGAAACCTTGGTCTTGGCCGGCACGCTCGGCGCGACCGTGCTCGTGAGCGCCCTGTTCGTTCCGGGGATGCGCGACATCGAGCGCGATCGGGCGTACGATCCGGCGCACAAGGGGGTGCACGATGGCGATTGAGATGTTCCTGAAGCTCGACGGTATCGACGGCGAAAGCACCGACGCAAAGCACAAGAACGAGATCGAGATTCTCTCCTACCACTGGGGCGTGTCCCAGCAGGGCTCGCCCACCGGAGCGGCCAGCAGCCGCGCCGCGGGCAGGGCGGCCTTCGACGAGCTCAGGCTCGCCGCGCACATGCAGAAGTCCTCTCCGAAGCTGTTCCTCGCGTGCGCGTCGGGCAAGCAGATAAAGACCGGAGTCCTGACCGTGCGCAAGCCCGGCCCGAAGAAATTCGAGTTCCTGAAGCTCTCCTTCGAAGGCCTCATCGTCAGCTCGTTCGAGCAGGGCGCTCACGAGGACGAGGTCGGCGGTGTGCCGCTCGAGGAGATCGGGCTTCGCTTCGGCAAGATCCGCATCGACTACACGCAGCACAGCGCGACCGGGGCGGCAGGCGGGGTCACCGAGGCCGAGTGGGACCTGAAGACCGGTAGGTAGGGGCCTAGCAGGGCCCGGGCGTCGGCGAACCGCCGGGCCCGGTCACGTGCTGGGCGGTTGCGCCCGTGCCAGTCTGCAGGCAGTACGATGTCGCGTCCGCGCGGACGAGCGCCACGCCGAAGACCGGCTGGAGCGTCGCCCCGGCGTACGTGTTGTTCTGCATGAAGTACGCCTGGAGGCTCGGGAGCGGCGGCCTGGAAGTTCGCCGTCGCGGCGGCCTGCGTCGCGTCCTGCTCGAGCTTCTGCGCGGCCGGCGACGTCGGGCCTTCCTCGCGCATCTGCGTCATGAACAGGTAGCCGCCGATCGCGAGCGCGATCAGCATCGACATGAGCGTGAGACTCCGGGCGGTCACGGGCTCTGTATCGGCTTCGACGCGTCGTCTCTGAAATCAGCGTTACTTATTGGACGTATTAGCGATCGCCGGTACGATTAGGAGCGCCGTGGCTGGAGGAACCAAAGTGGACGTGCTCGTTGTCGGAAGCGGCGCCTCCGGGCTTGCCGCGGCCGTTTCCGCAGAGCTCCACGGCGCCCGCGTGGCGCTCGCGACCAAGGGCTCCCTCCAGTCCTCGAATTCGGCCAAGGCGCAGGGCGGCATCCAGGCCGCTGTCGGGGAAGACGACTCGCCCTCCCAGCACGCAGAGGACGTCTGGAACTCGTCGCACGAAACGGCGAACCGGACGCTCGTCGGCGTGCTCACCGGCGAAGCGCCGGGAACGATCGCCTGGCTCGAGGAACAGGGAGTCGAATTCACGAGGGATAACGGCGGATACCGCCTGGCGCGCTGCGGCGGGGCAACTCGCAAGCGGCTGCTGCAGGTCGGAGACCGGACGGGGCTTGCGATCACCACGGCGCTGCGCAGACGGGTCGAATCGGGGAACACGGCGGTGCTGGCGAAGGCGCCACTGCGGTCCCTCGAGGCGACGGAATCCGGCTGGCGCGCGCGCTGCGGCGAGCACGAGGTCGATGCGGGCGCAGTTGTGCTCGCGGCAGGGGGGCGCTGCTTCCGCGAAGCGAAGCGGCGGGGCGAGCTGACGACAAATCACCCGGGCGCAACGGGTGAAGTGACGCAGCTCGCTCTCGACCTCGGGGCCGAGGCCCGGGATCTCGACGCGCTGCAGTACCACCCGAACGGCGGCGCGTGGCCCGAGACGATGCAGGGCTACTCGATTCCCGAGACGACGCGAGCATACGGCGCCGTGCTCCTCAACTCGGAGCGCGAGGAGTTCACCGACTCGCTCGGCCCCCGCGACGTCGTGGCGCAGGCGATCGTGGACGAGGTCGCCGCGGGCCGCGGAACCGAGACGAAGGACGGCCGGCCCGCCGTCTGGCTCGACACGACGCGCATCCCGGAGGCGGACGCGCTCGTCTCGCTGCCGTACATGCTGCGCCGCTACCGCGCAGCCGGGATCGACCCGCTCAGCGAGCCGATCCTCACCTATCCCGTGCTCCACTACCAAAACGGAGGTCTCGTGATCGACGAGGAAAGCCGCACCACGATCGAGGGCCTCTATGCGTGCGGCGAGATCGCCGGGGGCACGCACGGGCGCAACCGGATGATGGGGAACTCGCTCCTCGAGTGCTGCGTGTTCGGCCGCCGCGCCGGCCGCGCGGCTGCGGAGGCGGCGCGCTGATGGCGATCGCGACCGACATCCAGAAGGCCGTCGAGGACGCGGCCGCGCACCTGTACGTCTGGGCGCTCAAGGACATCCCGCAGGATCTGCGCGACGCGCTCGCCGAGGCGGCCGGGCGCGAGACCTCGGTGCCGGGCCGGCGCGTGCTCGACACGATCCTCAAGAACGTCGAGGTGGCCGAGACCGAGAAGAACCTCGTCTGCCAGGACACGGGGATCGCCGTCTACTACTGCCGTGTCGGCGAGGGCTTTCCGCTTCACCCGGCACGGATCTACGAGGCGCTTAGAGATGGGACGGAGCGCGCGACGATCGAGCATCCGCTGCGCTCGAACACGGTGCACACCCTCACGCGCGAGAACACGGGCCAGAACATCGGGCACCGCGTTCCGATCGTCCACTGGGACTTCGTCCCGGACTGGGACGGCCTCGACGTGAAGTGCGTGCCCAAGGGCTCGGGCTCCGAGAACATGAGCTTTCTGAAGATGTGCGTTCCTGCGGACGGGGTCGCTGGGATCAAGCGGTTCGTGCTCGACTCGATCGTGGGCGCCGGCGGCAAGCCGTGCCCGCCCGGGATCGTGGGCGTCGGCATCGGCGGTTCGGCCGACTACGCGATGTTCCTCGCCAAGGAGGCGATCGCGCGCCCGGTCGGCACAAAGAACGAGGACCCGCTTGTGGCCCAGCTCGAGATCGATCTCTACGAGCTGCTGAACGAAACCGGGATCGGGCCGATGGGCCTCGGCGGCGACGTGACGGCGCTGGCCGTCCACGTCGAGCACGCCGACACGCACATGACGCTGAACCCGGTCGCCGTGAACTACCAGTGCTGGGCCGCCCGCCGGGCGAGCGTGCACATCACGGCCGACGGAACCGTCGACTTCGACCGGGAGGCTTAACCGTGAAAAATGCTTCGCACTTTTCACGGCATCGGGCTTGTCCCATCGCTTCGCTCGGGAGAACAAGAGGGCCGTTCGGTGGCTGAGATTCGCATGAACTTCCCCGCGAGCGAAGAGGCGATCCGCGAGCTGCGCGCCGGCGACTCTGTGACGGTCGACGGCCACATCATCGGGATCCGCGACCGCACGCAGATGCGGATCTTCGACGAGGGGATCGAGCCGCCCATGGATCTGGCGGGCGCGTTCCTCCTCCACACGGCGCCGAACGTCCGCAAGCTCGGGCCGGGCCGCTACGAGAAGCTCTGCATCGGGACGACGACGAGCGCGCGCATGGTGCGCTTCACGGAGCCGCTCGGCTCCAAGTACGGCGTCCGCGCGATCTGCGGCAAAGGCGGGCTCCCCGACGAGGCGATCGAGCCGATGCAGCGCCTCGGGATGGTCTATTTCGCGATCGTCGGCGGCGCCGCGGCGCTCGAGACGACGCAGATCGAGGAGATCGAGGAGGTCTTCTGGGAGGAGCTCATGCCCGAGTGCCTCTGGAAGTTCCGGGTGAAGGACTTCGGTCCGCTCACCGTCGCGATCGACTCGCACGGCAACTCGCTCTACCACGACGTCCAGGCCGAAGCCCAGAAGCGACTGGAGGACATCTATGCACGCCTCTAACGGCAAGAACGACTTCCTCGACATTCCGGCGCGCTCGCCGAAGCCGCGTACCGCGGGCTTGACGCACGTGATCGACAAGGGGATGAACCTCCGCGACATCGAGGGCCTCTTCGACACGGCCGGCGAGTTCGTCGACATCGTGAAGCTCGGCTGGGGCACGTCGCTGGTCACGAACAACCTGGAGAAGAAGATCGCGCTCTACCGCTCGTTCGAGACTCCGGTCGTCTGCGGCGGAACACTCTTCGAGGCGGCCATCGTGCGCGGCAAGCTCGACGAGTACCGGCGCTGGCTCGTCGACAACCGCTTCTCGCACGTCGAGGTCTCCGACGGGACGATCGACCTGCCGCACGAACGCAAGCTCGAGCTGATCGCCGAGCTGGCCAAGGACTTCGTCGTCCTCTCCGAGGTCGGCTCCAAGGACGCCGACGTCGTCTTCGCGCCCTACCAGTGGGTCGAGTGGATGCAGGCCGAGCTCGAGGCCGGCTCGTGGAAGGTGATTACCGAGGGCCGCGAGGGCGGCACGGCCGGGATCTTCCGGCCGACCGGCGAGATGCGCACCGGCCTGATCGACGAGATCGTCCACGGGATCGACGTCTCGGACATCATCTTCGAGGCGCCCACGAAGGCCTCGCAGGCCTGGTTCACGATCCAGTTCGGGCCCGACGTGAACCTCGGCAACATCCCGCCGGAGGAGGTCATCCCGCTCGAGACGCTGCGCCTCGGCCTGCGGGCCGACACGCTGAAGGAGTTCCTGCTCAGTGAGCAGCCTGCCACTTCGTAGCGACCTCGACGTCGAGCGTCTGTCCGCCGAGGAGGTGATCGGCTGGGCGCACGGCGAGTTCGGCGACCGGCTCTGCCTCACCTGTTCGTGGCAGAAGCAGTCGTCGGTGCTCGTCCACATGGTCTCCGAGCTGGGGCTCGGGATCGACGTGATCGAGCTCGACACGCACCTGTTCTTCCGCGAGAGCTACGAGACGCGCGAGCGCCTCGTCAAGCGGTACGGGCTCAACCTGATCCGGCCGGAGATCATCACGGTCGCCGAGCAGCACTCCCAGGAGGGGCCGAACCTCTGGGAGCGCGAGGCCGACCGCTGCTGCCACATCCGCAAGGTCGAGCCGCTGATCCGGGCGCTCGAGCCGTACGACGCGTGGATCTCGGGCATCCGCCGCGACCAGTCGCCCTCGCGCGCGACCGCCGAGAAGGTGCAGCGCTCGGAGCGTTATGACGTGTGGAAGATCCAGCCGCTCGCGGACTGGAGCGAGCAAGACGTGTGGAGCTACATCACCGTGAACGACATCCCCTCGAACCCGTTGCACCAAGTCGGGTACCGTTCCATCGGCTGCATCCCCTGCACGCGGCCCACGCGCCCCGACGAAGAGGAGCGCGCCGGGCGATGGGCAGGGTCGGATCGTCTGGAATGCGGCATTCATCTTGAACAAAAGGGAGAGGTATGACGGATCACATCTACGCGGCTGAGCATCCTGAGTCGGACCGCGATCGCGGCGGCGGATTCACCATCTGGCTGACCGGGTTGTCCGGTTCGGGCAAGACCACGGTCGCCCACCTGCTCGGCCCGGCGCTCGACGAGCGCGGCGCGGTTGTCGAGTACCTCGACGGGGACACGGTGCGCACGCACCTCTCCAAGGGGCTCGGGTTTTCGAAGGAGGACCGCGACACGAACATCGGGCGCATCGCCTGGGTCGCGTCTCGTTTCACGCGCCACGGCGCCGCGGTCATCACGGCCGCGATCTCGCCCTACGACGAGACGCGCAAGGCCGCGCGCGAGATGGTTTCCGAGCACGGCCCGTTCGTCGAGGTGTACGTCAAGGCCTCCGTCGAGGAGTGCGCGCGCCGCGACACGAAGGGCCTCTACGCGAAGGCATTCGCCGGCGAGATCAAGGGCTTCACCGGCGTGGATGACCCGTACGAGGAGCCGACCGACGCCGAGGTCGTGATCGACACCGAGGCGCAGACGCCCGAGGAGAGCGCCGCCACGGTGCTCGCGAAGCTCGAGGTGCTCGGTCTCATCCCGGCCGGGGTTCCGGCATGAGCGACGGTCTGATCGCCCCGCACGGAGGAACGCTCGTCGACCGCAGCGGCACCGCGCCCGACGATGTCGATTCACTCGAGGTCGTCACGCTGACGCCCCGCGAATTGGCCGACCTGGACATGCTCGCATCGGGCGCGCTCTCCCCGCTCACCGGCTTCATGGGGAAGGCCGACTACGACGGCGTCGTCGAGAACATGCGCCTTTCGTCCGGGCTCGCCTGGGCGCTCCCCGTCTGCCTCGCGGTGGACGCGGCGCCGAACGGCGACCGCGTGGCGCTCGCGGACGAGGACGGCACGCTGCTCGCCACGCTCGACGTCGAAGAGGTCTACGACTACGACAAGACGCGCGAGGCGGAGAACTGCTTCCGCACGACCGAGGATGCGCATCCCGGCGTTGCGCGGCTGTACGCCCAGGGCGACAAGTACCTGGCCGGTTCCGTCACCGTGTTCGCACGGCAGGAGCCCTCGTTCCCGTCGATCCATCGCGATCCCGCCGAGACGCGGGCCGAGTTCGCCGAGCGCGGCTGGAAGCGCGTCGTCGGATTCCAGACGCGCAACCCGATCCACCGGGCGCACGAGTACCTGACCAAGTGCGCGCTCGAGACGGTCGACGGCCTGCTCATCCATCCGCTCGTCGGCGAGACGAAGTCGGACGACGTCCCGGCCGCGGTTCGCGTCGAGGCCTACGACACGCTGGTCGAGGGCTACTACCCGGCCGACCGCGTGATCGTCTCGGCGTTCCCGGCGGCGATGCGCTACGCGGGTCCCCGCGAGGCGGTCTGGCACGCGATCTGCCGCAAGAACTGGGGCTGCTCGCACTTCATCGTCGGCCGCGACCACGCCGGCGTCGGGCAGTACTACGGGAGCTACGACGCGCAGATGATCTTCGACGAGTTCGAGCCGCATGAGCTCGGGATCGAGACGATGTTCTTCGAGCACTCCTTCTGGTGCAAGGCGTGCGGCCAGATGGCGTCGTCGAAGACGTGCCCGCACTCCGGTGACGACCGCGTGTTCCTCTCGGGGACTCAGGTGCGCGAGATGCTCGAAAACGGCGAGCGCCCGCCGGAGGAGTTCACGCGGCCCGAGGTGGCCGACGTGCTCATCCGCGCGTACGCCCACACCGTCTAAGGCCGCTTAGGACGTCAGACTCCCGCGGATGACCTGGGAGCTATCGCTCACCGGCTTACTCATCGGCCTGCTCGTGGGCTTCACGGGCATGGGCGGCGGGAGCCTCATGACGCCCGCGCTCGTCCTCTTCTTCGACTTCAGCGTGATCACCGCCGTGGGGACGGACATCCTCCACGGTGCGATCTTCAAGTCGGTCGGCTCGGTGCGCCACCGCCAGCTCGGGCACGTGATGATCCGGCTCGCCGGCTGGCTCGCGCTCGGCTCGGTGCCTGCCTCGCTCCTCGGCGTCTACCTGATCGAGGTGCTCCAGCGCACGTACGGGAGCGACGTGGACGACATCGCGAGCACGATCCTCGGCATCGCCCTGGTCCTGGGCGCCTGCCTGCTCGTCGCGCGGACGTTCCTCCATCGCCGTGAGCCGGTCCAGGGGCCGTACCACCTCACGAACCGCGACCGCATCGTCGCGGTCACGATCGGCCTGATCGGCGGCTTCATGCTCGGGCTCACCTCGGTGGGCAGCGGGACGTTCTTCGGGCTCATGCTCCTGATGCTCTTCCCTCTCACCGCGCCGAAGATCGTGGGGACGGACATCTTCCACGCGGCGATCCTGCTCTGGGCCGCGGGCCTCGCGCACCTGGCGGCGTCGAACGTCGACCTCAGAGCGGTCTTCTGGCTGTCGCTCGGGTCGATCCCCGGGATCCTGATCGGGAGCCAGCTGACCGTGAAGCTCCCCGAGCGGGCGGTGCGGCTCTCGCTTGCCACCGTCCTCACGCTCGCCGGCCTCCGGCTCACGTTCGGCTGACCGCGGCCCCGGCTCGCCCTCTCCCCGGCGCCGCCGGCCCGCGTTCGGTCTGACCTCGCCCCGATCCCTCGGGCGGCCCGAGACTTAGTTGCAGTCTGTTACTAGGGCTCAAACCGTTGCTGGGTGCGGGTCTCGCAAGTTGCAGTCTGCAACTTGGGATTGTTCGCGCGTCGTTCGGGACGATTTCGTGTGAGATCCGTGCGGGGTCGCGGCCGGTGGCTTGGCCCTGCTTCTCTGGGTAGCTTGGCCGGTGGCTTGCGCCGGGTGCGACTAGGGAAAGCGGGCCGGTGGTAGGGTCCAAACGCGTGGCCCAGACCGAGATTTCACCCGATTCGCTGCTCCCCGGCGACCGCGGCGTCCGGCCTCACGTTTCGCTCGTCGTGCCGGTCTACAACGAGGAGGCGACGATCCGCGAGGTGCACCGCCGCTCGGCCGAGGCGCTCGCCGCCGACGGACGGCCCTGGGAGATCATCTTCATCGACGACGGCTCGGTCGACGGGACGTGGCAGGCGCTCGTCGAGATCCATGAAAAGGATCCGAACGTCCGCGCTGTTCGCTTCAAGCGGAACTTCGGCCAGCACCCTGCGATGCACGCCGGGATCGTCCGCGCCCGCGGCGACGTGGTCGTCACGATGGACGCCGACCTCCAGAACGAGCCGGCCGACATCGTGCGGCTCGTGGATGCGGTCGACGGCGGCGCGGAAGTCGCCAGCGGCCGGCGGGTCGGCCGCGACGACGGCTGGGGTCGCAGGCTCCCGTCGAAGCTCGTCAACCGGATGCTGAGGAAGTTCACCAAGTCCGACGTGTCCGACTTCGGCTGCGCGTTCAACGCGTACCGGCGCGACACGCTGCTCCCGCTCGCCGGCTCGATCGGCAAGCAGAAGTTCACCAAGGCGCTCGTCGTCTCGACCGGCGCGAGCGTGGCCGAGGTGGACATCTCGCACCGTGGGCGCAACGACCGCTCCCGCTACTCGTGGCTCGGCCTGATCCGCATGGCGCTGCACGTCCTCGCCGGCTTCTGGCCGCAGCCGATCCAGTGGGCCGGGATGATCATCGGCGTCACGTCGTGGATCCTCGCCTTCGCCGCCGGGATCTGGGGGATCGTGTTCTGGATCGCCGAGAGCGACTTCCCCGGCCAGCTCTTTCTTGCGTCGATCGTGCTCGCGATCGGCGGGCTCGTCGGCTTCATCCTCGCGCTGGTCGGCGAGTACCTCGGCCGGCTGCAGCGCGACGTCGAGGGCCGGCCGCTCTACAGCGTCGCGTCCGATCTCGAGGGGCGCCGCTCAGCCGACTAGACCGGGCGGGCAGTCGTCGCCGAGCGCATCGCACACGGTGACGAGGCCCGAGCGCACCGCCGAGCGGAACGGCAGCGAGCGGTCGCTGGACGCGTCGAGGATCGCCTGGAGCGTGGCCGCGCCGCCGATCAGCACCTCGTTCTCGTCCGCGTACGGCCCGGGAACGCTCACAACGACCCAGCCCGGGAAGACGCCGGCCTCGGCGCCGGGCAGGCTCGCCTCGACGGCGTCCGCGTCGATCGTCGTTCCCTTCAGCGGTAGCGCGACCATCAGTCCCGTGACCGGGAAATCGGCTCGCTGCACCATCTTGAGCGGCTTGCCCGAGCGTGGGATCGCGAGGGCGTGCTCGGTCTCGTCGAGCGCCTCGAGGTAGACCGGGGAGTAGAAGAGCAGCACGTCGCCGGGCTCGACGCGGTCGCGCACCCAGTCGGCCGGGGCGGCGAGCACGGCCTCGGTCTGGTCGGGATCGCTGCGCGGGTCGGTGAGGCCCGCCGGCGCGAACGTTCCCGCGACGCCGACGGCCACGACCGCCGCGACGATCGCCAGGCGCGGCAGGTTCTGCACGAGCCGCGCGATGCCGACGCCGACGAGCGCCGCCCAGATCGGCAGGCCGAACATCAGGTGGCGCGGCGAGAGCTTGTGGATGAGCTCGTCGTCGGAGCGCGCGAGCACCATCAGGATCGGGACGGCCGCGAGGGCGAGCAGCATGAACACGGCGAACGCCGGCCGCGTCTGGAAGACGACCAGGAGACCGACCAGCGCGACGGCGAAGAACACGAGCGCCAGCACGCCTTCTCCTCCGGCGAAGGCCGCCAGCGCGTCGCCGAGCTGGCGCGCGGCGAAATCGGGCGGCGCGACGCTCCCCGACGCCGAAGCGCCGACCCCGAAGCGTTCTCCGAGCCGGAGATCCGCGACCACGAACGGCGTCAGGGCGGCGACGAGGACGAGCACGGGAATCGCGGGTTTGAACGGACGGCCGCGCCAGAGCCACAGCGCGATCCCGGCCTCGATCCCGGCGATGACGAGGCCGTACGGATGCACGGCGGGGAGGAGCCAGGCGGCCACGGCGGCTGCGTAGACGGCGCTCGGCGTCCGCTTGTCGAGCGCGCGCAGGAAGAGGTCGACCGCGACGGCGCTCGCGAGCGCGAAGAGCGAGTACATCCGCCCGACGGTTCCGTAGACGGCGAGCATCGAGGAGGTCCCGACGACGATCGCCGCAACGGCTCCGGCGACGCGGCCGCCCAGCCGCCGGCCCAGGTCGTAGCAGACGAGCACGGTCGCGACCGCGAACACGACGGACAGCCAGCGCAGCGCCTCGGGCGAGGGCGAGACGGCGAGCGCAAAGTGGGCGAAGAGGAAGTGCAGCGGCGCCCCGCCGCGGTCGAGGAGGACGATGTCGAGGAGCTCTCTGAGTGGGTGCACCGAGGTCAGCCCCGCGATCACCTCGTCGTCGAAGAGCGGCTTGCCGCTCACGTCCGGGACGAGGCGCACGAGCAGCAGCACGATGGCCGCGCCCACGGCGATCGTCGTCGCCCACACTGCGGCAGCCGGGCTGTCGATCACGGCGGCGATGCGGCGGCGTGCCTCAGCAGGCCGAGCTGCGGTCTCTTGCTGGGCCATGCGCCGGGACTCTACTCGCGCCGCGACGCTCGCCGGTACACTCGCGCGATGTCCCAGAAGCGAGTACTGGTCACGGGTGGCTGCGGTTTCATCCCGTCGAACTTCATCCGCCACCTGCTGGCGAACACGTCCCACGAGGTCGTCTCACTCGACGCGCTCACATACGCGGGGAACATCGAAAACCTGAGCGGCGTCATGGATCACGAGCGCTTCTCGTTCGTCGAGGGCAACATCCGCGACCCGGAGCTCGTGCGCGAGACCGTCGCCGAAGTGGACGTCATCGTGAACGCCGCGGCCGAGTCGCACGTCGAGAAGTCGATCCTCGACGGCGGCTCCGAGTTCGTCCGCACGAACGTCGAGGGGACGCAGGTCTTGCTCGACGCGATCCGCGAGGCCCCGGTCGACCGGTTCATCCTCATCTCGTCGAGCGAGGTCTACGGGACGGCCGAGTCGGCGCCCATGGACGAGGATCATCCGCTCAACCCGCGCAGCCCGTACGCCGGCACGAAGGCGGGCGCCGACCGCATCGCCTACTCGTACTGGTGCACGTACGACCTGCCGATCGTGATCGTGCGGCCGTTCAACAACTACGGCCCGTTCCAGCATCCCGAGAAGGTGCTGCCGCGCTTCATCATCCAGGCGCTGAACGACGAGCCGCTGACCATCCACGGAGACGGCCACGCCTCGCGCGACTGGCTCTTCGTCGAGGACGACGCCGAGGCGATCGAGGCGATGATCGAAGCGCCGGCGGATGTGGTCGCAGGCGAGGTCTTCAACGTCGCCACGGGCGTCGACATCTCCGTTTCGGACATCGCCGACTACGTCCTCGACGCGCTCGGCAAGCCGAGCTCCCTGAAGGTCTACGAGGAGGAGCGGCTCGGGCAGGTCGACCGGCACATCGGGTCGACGGACAAGGCGGAGCGCCTGCTCGGCTGGCGAGCCCGCACCGATTTCGAGACAGGTCTCGAGCGCACCATCGAGTGGTACGTCGAGAATCGCGCCTGGTGGGAGTCCATCCTCCAGACGCGCGAGCACGCGCTCTCGTCGTAGGCGCCGGCCCGGGGCAGCTCGGGCTGCTCGCCGCGGCGAAGGCACGTGGGATCCCGGTCGTCGTCTGCGACCGTGACGATCAGGCGCTCGGCCTGCGTTTGGCCGACCGGCACGCGCTCGTCTCGACCGAGGACGAGGCCGGGATCGAGGTGATCGCGCGCGAGGAGGAGGTCGGCGGGCTGATCGCGCCGGGGATCGACGCGCCCGTGGCCATCGCGGCGCGGATCGCCGCTCGGCTCGGACTGCCGCACCCGTTGGATCCGGCGACGGCCGCGATCGCAGTCTCCAAGCCGCTGCAGCGTGAGCGCTTCGCCGCGGCCGGCGTTTCGCAGCCCGCATGGGAGGTCGTGTCGTCCGCCGATGCGACGGCCGGCCTCGCGCTGCCGCTCGTCGTCAAGCCAGCCGACCGCCAGGGGCAGGTGGCCGTTTCGGTCGTGTCGGCGCCCAACGAGCTGGCGCCTGCGCTCGAGGCTGCGCTCGCCGCGTCTCCGTCCGGGCAGGCGATGGTCGAGGAGCTCGTTGACGGCCCCGAGGTGACGGTGAACGCGTTCTCGACCGGCGGCGTCTTCCAGCCGTTGACCGTCACGGACCGCTTCACGGCGGACCCGCCCGCGTTCGGGGTCGCGCTCGCGCACGTGTGGCCGTCGGAGGCCGACGTCGACGCCGTCGTCGAGGTCGCCCGCGCGGCCGCGGAAGCCGTCGGCGTCCGCGAAGGCCCGACGTACACGCAGCTCAGGATCGACGCGGACGGCCCGAAGCTCATGGAGCTCGCTGCCCGCCTCGGCGGCGGGCATGACGCGGAGCTCTGCGAGGCGGCGCTCGGAATCGACCTGAACGCGCTCGCCCTCGCGGCCGCGTTCGGCCGTACGGCGAACATTCCGGATCCGAAGCCGGCCGGCGGCGCCTGCGTGCGGTTCCTCGTCGCTCCGCCCGGGCGGCTCGTAGGGGTCGAAGGTCTCCGCGAGGCGCTCGAGCTTCCCGGCGTCCTCGACGCCGTGCCCTACCGCCCGCCGGGCTGGGAGTTCGGGCTGCTGCGCACGGGCCACGACCGCGCAGGATTCGTGCTGGCCCGCGGCGATTCCCGCGAGGAAGCCCTGTCCAGGGCTGAAGAAGCGGCCGCGCGCATCGTGTTCGTCGTCGAATAGGGGTTGACCTCAGCCAAAACGGGTCCACGCTGAGAGGACTGAACTGCGGCGGGCCGTGCAAGCGGCCCCGCGCCTTCGGGCGCGGACAACTGAGGAGTGAAGCAGCGTGACGGACATTGGCGTCCCGGACCCGCTGGAGCCCGAGATCGAGATCGTCCCGGCCCATGAGCCGGTTCCGAGCCCGCTCGAGGTTCCCGAGCCCATCACCGAGCCAGTCCCGGCATGACCCGGGACGAACCGATCCTCGCCTGGCGCATCTGGCGCCTGCGGCTGGATCCTGAGACCGACGTTCCCGAGCCGGTGCTCGAGTCGTGCATCTACGGCGACACGTGGGGCGCGCAGGAAGCGTTCGCGGCCCGGTGCACGAACCACGACCGGCCGGTCACCGACTGCGACTGCGGGATCTACGCGGTGTCGAGCCGCGAGAAGGCGCTCGAATGGGCGCGCTGGGCGCAGACGGCCATTCCGCATCCGATCGTGATCGGGCAGGTGCAGCTTTGGGGACGCGTGTTCCCGCACTCGCTCGGCTACCGGGCCGAGCTGGCCTACCCGTACGCCCTCGAGGTCCTGCCGTGGCCGCCGGCCGACACGTCCTGGCTCGAGCGAGGACTGCGCGAGTCCTATCTCGTGGACGTCGCCGCCTGGCAAGCCGCGTAGCGGCCGCGCCGAAGCGCGGCCGCACACGACCCGCTAGCCCCTCCTACTTGAACGCCTTGCGCAGCTGGCCTGCGACAAGCTTGTGCGCGTCGGGATGGAAGCCCTTCAGGCGCCCGACCTCACGCACGTACTTTTCGAACTGCTGCCCGAGCGGGATGTCCCGCAGCTCGTCCGTGCGGACGATCGGGAGCTCTTCCTTCACCCGGTAGAGCGCGACCTCGAGCCGGCGCAGCCCCGCTATCGACACGCGGTCCTTGGGGATCCGCACGTTGATCTCGTACGACTCGAGCGGCGAGACGAAGTGCCCGCTCAGCGGCCCCTTGCCCTTCGGAGCCGGGAACGAGCGCTTCACGCCGACGTCCGGAATCGCTCCGGCGGCGACCCGCGTGTCGCCGATCGTGGCCTCGTAGGCGAGTGCGCCCTCGAGCTTCGGCTCCACGAGCGGCCCGTCGACCGACTTCGCGGCGAGCACCTTGACGTCGCCGTCTCGCACCTGGAGCGTCAGCCGGACGTAGCCCGGCGGCTCCTTCACGGTCGTGTCCTTCACGATCTTTCCGAGCGGTTTTTGGTCGGCGTACTTCTTGACGGCGACCACCTTGGCCGACCGCTTGAACGTCGACATTCGGTTCGTCTTGCCTGTGTCCGCCTTCGGCTCGGCGGCCATCTGGAGCACCTTGCCCGAGATCGCCTTCGGCCGAAGCGGCTTGTCCGTCATCACTGCGAGCTTGGGGAAGCCCACGACCGGCTCGATGTTCCTGCCGGCCTGCATTGTCTTGAACTCTGGAGACATGCTCACCTCACCAGTTTCGGCCGAATTTGTAGTTGTGGATCCACTTGTAGTAGATGCGCCGCAGTGAAAGAACCGGCGTGGCGCGGATCATTCCGAGCCAGTCGGTGTTGTGGACGATCAGATCGCGCCGGCCGCCGACGCCCTCGAAGTCGCAGGGCTCGAACTTGTCCACCGCGCCGAGGTTCCACTCGCCGACCCAGTCCTCTTTCCACGCGGCGACGAGGTCGGTGCCGCTCGAGATCATCGTCCCGAGGTACTCCTTCGACCAGTCCTGCGAGTTGTAGATGAAGAGGTCGGCCTTCCCGTCCAGGTTGAT
Organism: uncultured Thermoleophilia bacterium; assembly: GCA_963716435.1. Taxonomy (GTDB): domain Bacteria; phylum Actinomycetota; class Thermoleophilia; order Gaiellales; family Gaiellaceae; genus CAVRUF01. The sequence goes on along the minus strand of OY970312.1, from coordinate 294,148 downwards.
GTCGGAGATCCAGTGCCGGTCGTGCGCCCGCATCTGCCAGCCCGGCGCGTTGCCGTCGTAGCGGCGGGTCATCGCGAGCGCCGAGCCCGTGGACTGGAGCATCCCGAGGTAGGCGATCGACCAGTTCGTCCCGTTGAAGACGTACAGGTCGGCCTTCCCGTCGCCGTTGAAGTCGCCGACGTAGTGCTTGTCGCCGGCGGTCATCTGCCAGCCGGGGAAGCTCCCGTCGTAGCGGTGCGCCATACCGAGCGCGGTGCCCGTCGAGTTCAGCATCCCCAGGTACGGGATCGACCAGTTGGAGCCGTTGAAGACCCACAGGTCTTCCTTCCCGTCCCCGTTGAAGTCGCCGACGTAGTGCCGGTCGCCGGCCCTCATCTGCCAGCCGGGGAAGCTGCCGTCGTAGCGGGCGACGAGCTGGAACCCGGTGCCGTTCGAGCGGAGCATCCCGACGTACGGGATCGCCCAGTTCGACGCGTTGTAGATGAAGAGGTCCTTCTTCCCGTCCCCGTTGAAGTCGGCGACGTAGAACTTGTCGCCCGGAGTGAAGTCCCAGCTCGGCATCGAGTTGTCGTAGCGGGCGATCAGCTTGAGGCCGTTCGCCCCGTCGTCGGCCAGGAGTCCCAGGTACTCGTACGCCCAGTTCGTCCCGTTGAAGACGACCACCTCGTCCTTGCCGTCGCCGTTGAAGTCACCGATGTAGAACTGGTCGCCCGGCTGGAACTGCCAGGAGCCGGGCACCCGCTCGACCGCGCTGAACACGACGTCGAGCTGGCCTCCGTTCGAGCGGTGGATGTGGATCGCGTTTCCTGAGTGGACGAGGATGTCGTCCTTGCCGTCGCCGTTGAAGTCTCCGGCGTACACGTTTTGGAACGTGTGTTGGGCGAACGGCTCGGCGTTCGACTTCATTCGCGTGTAACAGACCGGGCAGTACGGCGGCGAGTTGCCCCGCATCCGGCAGTTGATCGCCGGGCGGTACATCCCGCGCGACCACGTGCCCCCGCCTTCGAAGAGGCCGGCGTCGTCGGAGTCGCTCCAGCCGGCCGGCTTGGCCGCGGCGGTGTAGCCCGCGCACGACCCCGTCCCGGTCGGAACCGGTGTGGACGGGTTCACGAACTGCCGCCACTTGAGCGTCGCCCGGTTCGTGTTGATCGTGAGGTTCGGCGAGCCCGGCTCTCCGCCGGTGTACGTGCCGGGGTTCGCGCAGTACTCGTCGGCGAGCCCGCCTGTCCCATGGCCGAACTCGTGCGCCATGACGGTCCAGCTCGCCCCCATCGTGACGATCTGGAACCCGCCGCCTCCGCACCCGCCGAAGCCGGGGTTGTTGAGGATGACGACGACGAGGTCGTAGTCGGGCACCCACGCGTTGAGCGCGTTTTGCACCTTGGTCGAGGTGCCCGCGCCGCCCTCGAGCCAGCAATGCGCCCAGGAGCCGCTGAAGATGTAGCTGAGCGCGGTGTTCCTGATCGTCGTCGACGTGATCGTGTCGTCGGACGGGTCGGTCGGAGTTCCGTGCTCGTTGTAGACCCGGGTGCTCACCCCAGACTGCGAGGAGATCAGGTTGACCCGGAAGATGTTGTAGGCCGATTTGTCCTCGTAGAAGTAGTCGTGGGAGAACACCCCGTCCAGGAGGAGCTCCTGGACCTTGTTGTTGTAGGCCGTCTGGTCGGCGCCTGCAGCGAAACCATCGCCGAGCACGGCGATGTTCTTCTTCGCTCCAGGCGGACCGGACTGCAGGATCTGCGTGACACTGTCGGGCACGGTTCAGCCTCCTTAGCTCGCGTGCATTGCCGTACGGCTTGCGAGGTCCGCCGCAGGCGGACGTGCCCGGCCTACCGCAGAGTCAACCGCACGCCAGTCGGTCTCTCCGGCCGAGCTAGTGATCGCCGCAGCAACAGTCGTCCACACCATGTGGCGTCCCCTCCGTTGCTGAATGGCTGTTCTACTCCATCGGTCGAGGGCGCGTCAAACTGCGGCGCGTCTATACGCTTTGCGGCGTATGGAGCCGACCGGAACGAGAGCCCGCCGCGAGACGCTGCTCGGCTTCCAGCCTCCGGCGATCGGACCGGAAGAGATTGAGGCCGTCGTCGAGACGCTCTCGACCGGCTGGATCGCCACCGGCCCGCGGGCCGGAGAGCTCGAGCGGCGCTTCGCCGAGTACGTCGGCGCCAAGCACGCCGTGACCCTTGCGTCGGGGACGGCCGCGCTCCATCTCGCCCTGTTGGCCGCGAAGATCGGGCCCGGCGACGAGGTGATCACGGCGCCGATTACGTGGCCCGCGACCGCGAACGTCGTCGTCCACTGCGGCGCGACTCCGGTCTTCGTCGATGTGAAGGAAGACGACCTGAACATCGATCCCGCGCTGATCGAGGCCGCGATCACGCCGCGCACGAAGGCGATCATGCCCGTGCACCTCGCGGGCCAGCCCGCCGACCTGGACGAGATCCTCGGGCTTGGCATCCCGGTGCTCGAGGACGCGACGCACGCCATCGAGTCGGTCTACCGCGGCCGCAAGATCGGCTCGATCGAAGGCTCCCTCGCGGCTGCGTTCTCGCTCAACGCGACCAAGAACGTCGCGGGCGCGGAGGGCGGAATCCTGACCACCGACGACGACGAGCTCGCAGCGGCGGTCCACGAGCTGCGGCTCATGCGCCGGGCCGCAGGGGCGCTGTACGACATCCACGTCGCCGGCTTCAAGGCGAACCTGCCCGACCTCCTGGCCGCGCTCGCGCTCGTGCAGCTCGACAAGGTTCCCGAGCACGCGGAGATCCGCCGCCGCCAGGTCGAGGCCTACGACGCCGCGGTCGCCGACCTCCCCGGGATCACGCCGCTCGCCCGCGATCCGCGGGACGTCCACGCGTACCACATCTACGTCCTGCGCATCGACCCCGAGCTCGCCGGCGCCGACCGCAACGCCTACCGCGACGCGATGCTCGCCGAGAACATCGCCACGAGCATTCACTTCCTCCCGCTGCACCGGCTGACCTTCTACCGCGAGCTCCTGCCGGACCAGCCGCCGCTTCCGGTCGCCGAGCGCGCCGGCGACGAGGTGCTTTCGCTCCCGCTCTCGCCCGCGCACACGGACGAGGACATCGCCGATGCGATCGACGCGCTGCGGCGCGTGCACGCCGCCTTCACCGGCGAGTGACCGACCTCACCGTCTCGATCGTCAACCACAACGGGCGGGAGACGCTCCTGCCGCTCCTCGCCGCGCTCGAGCGCGACCGCGCCGAGGACGTGGTCGTTTTGGACAACGCCTCGGAGGACGGCTCCGTCGCGGCGGTGCGCGAGCGGTTCCCCGACGTGCGCCTGATCGAGCAGCCGTTCCGCGCCGGCTTCGGCGCGAACCACAACCGCGTGATCCGCGAGACGGACGGGCGCTACGTCGCGCTCCTCTCGCACGACGCCGAGCCGGAGCCCGGCGCACTTGGCGCGCTTCTCTCCTTTGCCGACGCGCATCCGCGGGCCGCCGTCGTTGCACCGCGCCTCGTCTATCCCGACGGGCGCCCGCAGCCGAACGGCTGGCGCTTTCCTTCACCGGCGGTTGCCGCGCTCGGGACGTTCACGCTCAGCCGGGCCGGCGTGGTGCAGTCGGGCGGCGACGAGCCGCGCCGCGTGGACTGGGCGATGGGCGCCGCGCTCCTGCTGCGCCGCGAGGCGCTCGACCAGGTCGGGCTCTTCGACGAGGCGTACTTCATGTTCTCCGAGGAGACCGATCTCTGCCTGCGTCTCGCCCGCGAGGGCTGGGAGACCTGGTTCGAGCCTGGCGCGACGGTTGTTCATCACGACAGCGCGCTGCGCGGCGACGCGGGTCGCGAGCGGATCGCCGAGGAATGGCGCTCGCGCCACCGCTACTGGCGCTCGAACTACTCCGGCGCCGGCGCACGGGTGGCCGCTGCGGCGACGGGGCTCCAGTACGCGGTCCGCGGTGGGATCGGCGCCGCGGCCCTTCGCATGCACGCCGGCTCGTACGACCCGGCCTTCCCGGCGCGGATGCGCCTGCACGCGCGCTTCGCCTGGCGTGGGCCCGACGGACCGGGCCTGCGCGAGCTGGCCGACACGTGGAACCGCGAGCATCCGGACACGCGAGAATCCCAGGCGCAGTGAGGATTCTCCTCGTCGCCATGTACTTCCCGCCCGCGGGCGGCGCCGGCGTGCAGCGGCCGCTGAAGCTGTCGCGCCACCTCGCGGATCTCGGCTTCGAGGTGCACGTTGTCGCGCCCGACGACCCCAAGTGGATCTACGAGGACGCGTCGCTGCGCATCCCCGAGAACGTCACCGTCCACCGGGTGAAGAACCATGGGCCCCGTGCTCGGATCCGCTCGGAGGAGCTCGCGGGCGCGGGGCTCGTGAGCAAGACCCGCACCCATGCCGCCGTGCAGTTTCGCCGCGTGCTCAGGCCGGACGCGAGCGTCATCTGGTCCCGGGCGGCCGGGCGCGCGGCCACACGCCTGGTCGAGGAGCTCGGGATCGACGCCGTCCTCACGACCTCGCCGCCCATCTCGGTCAACCTGGCGGGGCTGCACGTGCAGAAGAAGACGGGCGTCCCATGGGTCGCCGACCTGCGCGACTCGTTCCTCTCCCCGGACCGGCGCCGCCACGTGCGCGGCGAGGCGCGGCTCCAGCGCAAGGTGGCCGAGCGGGCCGACGCGATCACCGCCGCCACCGAGGGATTTGCGGCCGAGATGCGCGCGCTCAACCCACGCGGGCCGGTCGAGGTGATCGAGAACGGCTGCGACTTCGACGACTTCGACGGGCTCGAGTACCGCCGCGGCGACCGGTTCCGGATCACGCACACGGGCGGATTCATCTCGCGGAGAGATGCCCGCCCGTTCTTCGAGGCGCTGAGGCAGGCCGAGGGCGACCCGGTGGCGCGCTTCGTCGGCGGCGTGAAGGTCGTGGACGAGCCGCTGCTCGCGGAGCTCGACCTCGGCGACCGGCTCGAGGTGATCCCATTCCAGCCGCACGACAAGGCGAACGCGCTCCAGAAGGACTCGGATGCGCTGCTGCTCCTCCTCGCGGAATCGGGTGAGGCCGGGCGGAAGATCATCTCGGCCAAGGTCTACGAGTACCTCTCCGCGGGCCGGCCGATCCTGGCCGCCGTGCCGCCGGACGGGGAGGCCGCGGCTCTCATTCGCGAGACCGGGGCAGGCGTGGTAGTCGCGCCCGACGACGTCGGCGCGATGGCCGGCGCGCTGACCGACCTCGAGCGGCGCTGGCGCGACAACGAGCTGGTCGCCCCGGAGGCTCTCCGAGGAGCTGCGCGCGAAGCTCTCCCGGCGCGAGCGAGCCGAGCGCCTCGCCGAGCTCCTGAGGAAGGTCGCATGACGACCGCCTCGGCAACCTTCGGGCGCTTCGACGCGCGCGAGCGTTCCGCGACCTACGACGGGTCGCGCGTCCTCGAGGTCCTGCTCTTCACGGCCGCGTTCGTGATCACGTTCGCGAAGATCCGGATTCAGGTCGCCGGGCTCAACCTCTTCCTCTCGGACCTCGCCGCCGGCCTGTTCGTGATCGCGTTCCTCTGGAACCGGGTCTCGCGCCGCGACTGGGTCGTGTCGCGCACGGTCGCGATCGCCGCGGGGTTCTTCGTCGCGTTCCTGATCGTCTACCTGATCGCCTTCTTCAACCTGGAGACCTCGTTCGACCGCAACCTGTTCCTCAAGGGGATCACGAAGTGGGGGATCAACTTCGCGCTCCTGCTCTGCGCGGTCGCCTATCTCGAGCGGCGCTCGCCGCGGATCTACTGGGAGACGCTCGCCGCGTTCGTCGCCGGGTTCACCGCGAACGCGGCGTGGGGGCTCACGCAGCTCGTGCTCGCGGAGGGTGGGCGGAACCTCGACCAGATGATCCTCGGCCGCCTGCACCTGTACGAGAAGGGCGGCATCAACATCTTCGGGACGATCGGCGACTCGAACATCTACCGGACGACCGGGCTCACGTTCGACCCGAACCACCTGGGCGTGATGCTCGTCGTGCCGATCCTCGTGGTGTTCCCGATCTACCTGCGGCTCGAGCGCGGGCACCGGCTGCGCTGGCCGCTCGGCGGGCTGCTCGCCTTCCTCGTGCTGGTCGAGCTGTCGACGCTCTCGCGCAGCGGCCTCCTCGGGCTCTTCGTCGGGCTCTGCGTGCTCGCGATCCCGTACCGCCACCTGTTCCTGAAGCCGCGCTTCCTCGTGCCGCTCGGCGGGCTGCTGCTCGTTCTCGCGATCGTGGTCACCCGCCGCTCGGGCTTCTTCGAGAGCGTCTTCACGGCGCGGACGCAGGTGGGGGGCAGCTCGGCGCAGGCGCACCTCGAGTTCTACTCGCTGATCCGTCCCGCGCTCGACCAGCACCTCTTCTTCGGCCTCGGGCTGAACACGTTCTCGACCTACTTCGAGTTCCTGACCGGAAAGACGAACTTCGGGCCGCACTCGTTCTACGTGGCGCTCCTCACCGAGGCGGGGCTCGTCGGCGCGGCGCTCTACACGGCCTGGGTCGTCTTCCTTTTCCGCTGCCTCAAGACGCTGCGCCGGGTCGGCCGGACGATGGCCGCGGCGGGCGACCGGGCGGCGGCGCGCGTTCGGCCGCTCGGCTGGGGCCTCACCGCGGCGCTGGTCGGGACGCTCGCCTCGAACATCTTCTATCTGACCATGCAGATGTACTACTTCACGGTCTTCGCGGCGCTCATCCTCGCCGCGCCCGTGGTCTTCTCGCGGGCCGCGCACCGGGAGGAATAACCTGACGCCTTGCCGTGCGCATCGCGCTCCTCGACCCGCCGGGGTTCACGCCCCCGTATGACCATTCGCTCGCGTCCGCGCTTTCGCGGCGCGGGCATGACGTGGATCTCCTCACCTCGCCGTCGTCTCTCTTCGCTACGCCAGAGCCCGACGGATACCGCCGCGACGAGGTCTTCCTGCCGCGTTCCAGCCGTTTCCGCCGGTCGCGCGTTCGCGCTGGCCTGCGCGGGTTCGAGTACGTCCCGAGCGCCCGTCATGCGGCCCGCCTGCTGGAGGAGCGCGCGCCCGACGTCGTTCACGCGGAGTGGCTGGGGATCGCGGCCTACGACGCCCGCTGGCTGCGCCGGCTTGCGCGGACGAGGCCGACCGTTCTGACCGCGCACGACGTGTTTCCCCGGCGGAGCTGGAACCGGCGCGGCTGGGAGTCGGCCATGGCGTTCGCCGACCGCGTCGTCGTCCACTCGGAGCGCGCCGTCGAGCGGCTCGCCGCAGCCGGGGTCGCGCGCGAGAAGCTCGTCGTCATCCCGCACGCGGTCTTCGACTCGGCACCGGGCACCGAGCCGGGCGAGCCGGAGGGGCGGACGCTCCTTTTCTTCGGGCTGATCCGCGGCTACAAAGGCCTCGACGTGCTCATCCGCGCGCTGCCCGCCGTCGTGGCCGGCGCGCCGGGAACGCGGCTCGTGGTCGCCGGGCGGCCGTTCGAGCCGGTCGAGCCGCTGCAGGCGCTGGCCTCCGAGCTCGGCGTCGCGGACGCCATCGAATGGCGGCTCGGCTACGTCCCGGACGCGGACGTCCCCGCCCTGTTCGCGTCCGCCACCGTCGTCGTGTGTCCGTACCGGGAGCTCGACTCCTCGGGCGTGCTCGCGACCGCGCTCGGGAACGGCCGGCCGGCGGTCGTCACGGATGTCGGCTCGCTCGGCTCGATCGTGCGCGAGTTCGACGCGGGGCGCGTTGTCGAGCCGGAGGATCCCGCTGCGCTGGCCGCAGCGTGCGTCGAGCTGCTCACTTCCGCCGACGCGCTCGCCGCCGCAGCCGCGGGCGCTCGCAAGGCGCGGGCGACGCTCACCTGGGACGCCGCCGCAGCCGAGCACGAGCGGCTCTACGAGGCCGTCATCGCGGAGCGCGCATGAAACGCCGTCCCGTCCAGTCCGCCGTGAAGCGCGTGCTCGACCCGCTCCTCTCGGCGCTGCTCCTCATCCTGCTCTCGCCGGTTTTCCTCGTGGTGACCCTGGCCGTCCTGCTCGGCTCGGGCCGCCCGGTCTTCTTCGTGCGCCCGCGCGCGGGACGCAACGCCAGGCCGTTCCGGATGATCAAGTTCCGCACGATGGTTCCCGACGCGATCGCGATCGGCCAGGAGCTGAACCTGACCGACGACCCGTTCGGCCTCGTGGAGAACGACCCGCGGATGATCCGCGGCGGCCGCTTCCTGCGCCGCACCGGCCTGGACGAGATGCCGCAGCTCGTGAACGTCCTCCTCGGTCAGATGAGCCTCGTCGGCCCCCGCCCGGACATCGTCGAGCAGGCCGAGCACTACACCGAGGAGGAGCGCAAGCGCCTCGTCGTGCGCCCAGGCATCACCGGCTGGTCGCAGATCCACGGGCGCGAGGACATGACCTGGACGGAGCGCTTCCGCTACGACGCCTGGTACCTCGAGCACTGGTCGCTCTGGCTCGACCTGCGCATCGTCGTGCGCACGTTCGGCCAGCTCTTCCGCGCCGAGCCGGTGCCCGTGCAGGACGCGCTGAACATCGAGCGTGCCCAGGGAGGCCGCGAGGAGCCGAAGGCGTGATGCGCGAGGTTCGCCCGGCCGAATGGGACGCGCTGCTCGCGGAGCTCGGGGTCGAGGACGCCTACCTGCGGCGCGCGTCGGTCGAGGCGTCGGCCCTGCTCGAGCCGTCCGAGGCGGTGTTCCTCGCGGACGACCGAGCCGCGCTGCCGGTGCTGCTCCGCGCGATCCCGGACACGGAGCTGCGCGACGTCTCCGCGCCATACCCGAGCGGCGGCCCGGTCGGCCCGGCCGGCGCGGGGTTCTGGAGCGCGTACGCCGAGTGGGCGCGCGAGCGCTCGGTCGTCTCGACGTTCATCCGCTTCCATCCGCTGCTGCAAAACCAGACCCTTGCGCCACCCGAGGCCGAGCTCGTGCGCCTCGCCGACGCCGCCGTGTGGCGCCTCGAGGGCGACCTCTTCGCCGGGATGCACCGCAGCCACCGCAACAAGGCCCGGAAGGCCCAGAAGGCCGGGATCGAGGTCACGACCGAGCGCAACCCCGCCTCGCTGGACGGGTTCCTCGAGCTGCACGAAGCGACGATGCGGCGCCAGGGCGCGTCGGAGTTCTACGCGTTCGGACCGGACTACTGGGCGAAGCTCCGCGAGCTGGGAGACGGGCTCGTCCGCCTCGACGCTACGCTCGACGGCGAGCTCGTGGCGAGCGAGGTCTGCGCCGCCGGCGGAACGTGGCTCCACTACCACATGGGCGTCACGTCCGACCGCGGCCGGGAGCTGGGCGCGGCCAACCTGCTCGTCTACGAAACGGCTGCGTGGGCCCAGACGAACGGCTTCACCGAGCTGAGCCTCGGGAGCGGCGTCGGCGGGCAGGAGGACTCGCTCTGGGAGTTCAAGCAGCGGTTCGGCTCCGGCCTCGGCCGCGAATCCTGGATCGGGAAGCTCGTGAACGACCCGGAGGCGTACGCGCGCCTAGCCGGCGCGGCCGAAACGGGCGGGTTCTTCCCGGCCTACCGGGCGCTTCGCTCGGGCTGAAGCAGCGCGTAGCCCTCGCGCAGGAACGGCGTCTGGTCGATGAGTGACGCGATCTCGTCCGGCTCGAAGATGCCCTCGTCGGTCACGTAGCGCTCGATCAGCTCCGCCGGCGTGTCCTCGAAGATCGCCTCGAGCTCGGCCGGGCGGTCCCATGCTTCGAGCGCCTCCTGGGGCGAGGAGTACGGCGCGAGCTTGAAGGTCTCGCACGCGACGATGACGGGGATGCCGGCGCGCTTCGCCGCCTCGGCGAGCGCGGTCGTCCCGACCTTGTTCACGAGCGATCCGTCGCGGAAGACCGTGTCGGCGCCGAGCACGAGCACGTTCACGGTTCCGAGCGCGAGCTCGGCGTCCTCGTCGGCGACGAGATCGACCGCGAGACCTTCGGCTGCGAGTTCCTCCGAGAACGGGCGCCCTTCCTCGCCCGGCTCGGAGACGGTGCAGACAATGCGCTGCGGCTGGGCCTGGAGGAACGCCTCGCGGACGGTCGCCGACGCCGAATGCGTCATGACGATCCCGTCGAGCATCGGCCGCGCGAGCACGGCGATCGTGCGCACGGCGTGGTCGCGGCGCTCGATGAGCGCGCGCGCCTGCTCGATCAGCTGCTCGGTCGTGCGGCCCGCGGCGAGCACCCGGCCGACCGCTCCGGCGATCGCGCCGATCGACGGACGCGTCGCGGCGAGCGCGCGTCCGGTCTCGAGTGGGTCGGCGCCGTCGGCGACGGCCTCGGCGAGCGTTTCGACCGCTTGGCGAGCGAGCCAGCCGGCTCCGTGCTCGCGGTCGTCGGCGATGAGTTGCAGGCGTCGGTCGATGTTCGTGTCCTTCCCTCTTCCGGCGAGCCGAAACGGCCGGTAGCCTCCTCGCATGGTCGAGACCGAGACGGCCCCGGTCTCCCGCCCGCGAATCCGGCGCCCGACGCGGGTCGCGCTCCAGATCCTGATCAGCGGCGGGATCCTAGCGCTGCTGCTCTACCAGATCGATCTCGCCGCGACGTGGGATCTGATCAAGTCGAGCCACTGGGGCTACGTCGCGCTCGCCTTCGTGATCTTCCTCGCGACCACGTGGCTCATGGCCTGGCGCTGGCAGATCCTGCTCGCCTCGAAGGGGATCCACGAGCCGCTTCGCTGGCTCACGCGGCTGTACTTCGTCGGCTACGCGGCCGGGCAGATCCTGCCGACGGCGATGGGTGGCGACGCCGTGCGGATCATCGAGCACTCGCGCCGGCGCCCCGACGCGAAGGCCGAGGCCGCCGGCGCGGTCGTGATCGAGCGGATCATCGGTGCGGTCGGGACGCTCATCCTCGTCGCCGTCGGGCTCCTCCTCGCCGTGAACCGGTACGACGGGATCGAGCCGTTCGTGTGGATCGAGGCGGCCGGGATCATGCTGCTCACCGTCATCGCGGTGCTGCTCTTCTCGCGGCGCACGCGGCGGATCCTCGAGGAGTACGTCTTTCCCGCCGGCCGGCGCGTGAAGCTCGACCGGCCGCTCGAGCGCGTCCACTGGGCGCTGCACGGCTACCGGCACAAGCCCTGGGTGCTCGTCGCCACGCTCGCGCTGACGATCGCGACTCAGCTGGCGCGGATCTTTTCCATCTGGCTCTGCGGGAAGGCGGTCGGCGTGGACATCTCGCCGGTCGTCTACATCATCCTCGGGCCGCTGCTCTTCCTCGTCATGCTCGTTCCGTTCACGATCAACGGGCTCGGCGTGCGCGAGGCGTTCTTCGTTGCCTTCCTCGGCCGCTTCGGGGTCGACGCGGATGCGGCGTTCGCCACCGGCTTCCTCTTCTACGCGGTGACGATCGCGACCTCGATCCCGGGCGGCCTCATCCTCCTGTGGGAAGGCGTCCGGCCGGCGCGCACCCCGCCGTAGAATCACCGCGTGGACACCGTCGCGCGCTATGTCTCGCGCAAGCCCATGCCGCCTGCCGTCGTCGCCGATGCCGGCTGGGTGAACGGGCTCGCCGCCATCCGCCAGCTAGCCCGCGCGGGCGCGCCCGTGATCGCGATCGACCACCGGCAGGGTGCGCTCGGGTTCCGCTCGCGCCACGGCCTCGGCGTCCACTGTCCGGACCCGGTCACCGAGACCGACGCGTTCGTGGAGTTCCTCCTGGAGCTGGGCGACTCGCTCGGCCGGCCCGCGCCGATCTTCGCCACGCACGACGACTATCTGAACGCGATCGCCGCCGCCGCGGAGCGCCTCGGCGACCGCTTCCTGTACCCGTTCGCGTCCTGGAAGCTCCTCGAGCCCATCCAGTCCAAGCGCTACCAGGTCGAGCGCGCGCAGGAGATCGGAGTCCCCACGCCGCGCACCGCGACCGAGCCGACCGACGACCTCGACTATCCCGTCCTCGTGAAGCCCTCCGACCCGGTTGGGTTTCGCCGTGAGTTCAAGCTCCAGTCGTTCCAGTGCTCCAACCGCGCGGAGCTCGACGAGGCGTTCGAGAAGGCGAAGCCGTACGACCCGCTCATCCAGGAGCTGATCCCGGGCGGGGATGACGAGCTCTACACGCTCGGCAGCTACGTCACGCGCGACGGCGAGGCACTCGGGCTCTTCTCGGGGCGCAAGCTGCGGCAGACGCCGCCCACCGTGGGCTCGGGCCGCGTCTGCGAGGCGGTCTGGGTCGACGAGGTCGTGGACCAGGGGCTCGCGTTCGTTCGTGGGCTCGGGTTCCACGGGCTGTCGCAGGTCGAGTTCAAGCGCGATCCGCGCGACGGCGTCTACAAGCTCATGGAGATCAACCCGCGCATCTGGCAGTGGCACGGCCTCGCGGCCGCGGTCGGCGTCGATCTTCCGCGGATCGCCTACTGGGATCTCCTCGGCGCTCGGCTTCAGCCCGCCACGAGCAAGGGCAAGACGAAGCGCTGGGCGCTCACGCTGCAGGGGAGCACGCGGCCGGCGGTGCCGCGGCTGCCCTACATGGACGGCATCCTCTCCCTCGGCGATCCCGTGCCGTCGCTCGTCCAGACCGCGCGGTTTGCTCGAGGGCTCGTCCGCTGAGCCGCTTCGGCGCCGTCTCCCGCGGGGTGGTGGCGCTTGCTCTTGCGGCGCCGCTCTTCCTCCTCGTCGCGCGGCTCCTGCCGGAGGAGGGCGCCGGGCTCTACCTGCGGCTGCTCGCCGCGACGATCTGTGTGCTCGTCCTGCCGGGCGCTCTGCTCATGCGCGCGCTGGCGTGGCAGCCGGTCCCGGCGCTCGCGCTCACCGGTTCGCTCGTCCTCAGCCTGGCCGTGGCGATGGGCGCGTTCGCGATCACGTTCCTCGTCGGAGGAACGATCATGCTCGCCCTCGGAATCATGGGTCTCGTCGCGCTGGCGGCGCTCGTTCCGGCCGCGCTGGCTCGGGTCTACAACGACGAGCCGGGGGAGCGGCTCGCGTTCGTCGTGCTCGTGGTCGCCGCGATCGCCTACGGCGGCGTCGTGTGGTGGGTGGCGCACTCGATCGGAACCGGCGACGTGCTCTTCCACCTGGCGCGCGCCCGGAAGATCGCCGACGGCGAGTCGCTCAGCTCGCTGAACGTCGTGAACGAGTTCCGCGACGGCGGGCTGCATCCGGGTTACGCGTTCCCGCTTTGGCACGGCGTGCTCGCGGCGATCGCGAAGCTCGCCGGCGTCGACGTCTCGCTCGTCGTGCTGCACCTGTCGTCGGTGCTCCTGCCGTTCGCCTTCGCCGCTGCCTACGCGGCCGGGCGCGCGCTCTTCGGCTCGTGGGTCGGCGGCGCTGCGGTGCTGGCCGTGCAGGCGGCGCAGGTCGGCTTCGCCCGCGGCGGAACCGGCTCGTTCCAGGACGTCGCACTCCCGACCTCCCTGACGCGGGCCGTGCTCGTCCCGGCGCTGCTCGCCTTTCTCTTCGCCTACCTGCGGGAGCGCGACCGGCGCCTGCTTTTGCCGCTGGCCGCCGCCGCTTTGGCCGTGGTGGTCATCCATCCGTCGTACCTCGTGCTCATCGCCGTTCCGCTGGCCGGGTTCTCCGTGCTCGCCGTTGCGCTCGTGCGGCCGCGCTGGGAGACGGTCACCGGACTCGCCGTGGCCTTCGCGGTCGTGATCGTCGCGGCCGGGATCTTCCTCGCCTGGCTCGAGCCGACGATCGCCTCGACGGCGTCCTTCCAGCCGTCGGCGCAGGAGGAGCAGCGCGCACTCGAGCACTACGGCGACCAGCTCGAGGTGCGCGGCTCGAACTACCGCGTCTCGCCGGAGGCTCTCACCGGCAACGGGCCGATTGTGATCGCCGGGTTCCTGCTCGTGCCGCTCGCGGCGCTCGCCGTGCGGCGGCGCTGGGGCGCCTACGCGGCGGGAGGAATGCTCGCGTGTCTCGCCGTGCTGCTCATCCCGGAGCTCTTCACGCGCTTTTCCGATCTCGTGTCGCTCTCGCAGTCGCGCCGCCTGGCGCTCTTTCTCCCAGTGCCGTTCGTCGTCGCGGGCGCCGCCGTGCTCGTGGGCCGGGCGCGCGCGGTCGGCGTGGCGGTCGCGCTGGCGGCCGGGCTCGTGCTCGACCATGCCTACACGGCCGGCGACGGGCCGGGGCCTCTCTGGCCGCTGTGGGTCGCCGTCATCGGCGGTGTCGCGGGGATCGCCGCCGGCGTGCTCCTGCCGTTCCGCTTCGAGAAGCTCCTCGACCCGACTCGCTGGGCGGCGCTCGCCGCGGTCGCCTTCGTCGCGCCGGTCGTCGGCTCGGGGCTCGCCGATCTCGATCGCCAAAACGAGGGCGACGCCTACGGGCTCACGCCCGGGATCGTGACCGCGCTGCGCGGCCTCGACGACGATGCGGTCGTGCTCGCGCCCGTCCAGACGTCCTACCGCGTCGGCGCCTTCGCCCCGGTCTACGTCGTGGCCATGCCCGCCCCACACGTGGCGAATACGGAAAAGAACCGGCCCTACCGCCGCCAGCGCGACGCGATCCGCTTCTTCTCCGCCGGAAAGACCGACGCCGAGCGCGAGGCTACGATCGAGCGCTACGGGGCAGAGTGGCTCCTCGTGGACAAACGCGCCTTCTATCCGAAGGAGTTCGTACGCGGCCTGGAGCGGGTCTACCAGGACGGGCGCTACGCCCTCTACCGGCTGGAGCCGGCATGAGGCTCGGGCTCGTCGGCCGCGCACCGCGCTCCTACGACGACGCGTTCATGGCCACGATGGCCGGCGCGTACCTGGAGCAGAACGCCTGGACGCAGCTGCGGCTCGAGGCGGTGCGCGACCTCGTCGATCCCCACGCGGGAGAGCGGGTGCTCGACCTCGGAAGCGCCGGCGGCGCGGTCACGCATTTCCTCTCGACGTTCGGCTGCGAGGCTGTCGGCGTCGATGCGGAGCCTCGCGCGATCGAGACGGCCCGCGCGCTCTTTCCCGGCTTGCGTTTCGAGCTTGCCGACGTTGCGGGGCTGCCTTTCCCCGACGGCTGGTTCGACAAGGCGGTCGCCGCCGATCTCGTCGAGCACCTGGAGGACGCGGACTTCGCGCGCATGCTCTCCGAGGTCGCCCGCGTGCTCGTCCCGGGCGGGACGCTCTCGCTCTACACACCCAATCCGCGGCATCCGATCGAGCGGCTGAAGGAGCACGATCTCGTCCTCGCCCGCAACGAGACGCACCTCGGCTTGCGGGACGGGCCGACCCTGGCCGCGGCGCTGCGCGACGCCGGCTTCACCGTCGAGCGCAACGAGTGGCGGGCGAGCTTCTTCCCCGGCCTGCGGACGGTCGAGCGGCTCTCCGGCGGGCGGTTTGCGCCGCTTCGCTACCGCCTGTGCCTGCGCGGGCGAAGGGACTAGGCTCCGGCTGTGGGCGACGTGAGCACTGCGAACCGCGGGGGCCCGCCGCTTCTGCTCCTCGGCGTGCGCCGCTCGGGGACGACGCTCTTCCGCGTCATGCTCGACCGCCACCCCGACGTGGCCATTCCGGACGAGTCGTACTTCACCCCGCAGCTCGCCGACCGCCACCGGGGCGGGATCGACGTGGACAAGTTCGTGGACGACCTGCGGCGGCTGCCGACGCTCACCGACTGGGGCGTGACGCCCGACGAGGTGCGCGCGCGCCTGCGGCCGGGGCAGCCCGTCGGCGAGGCGATCGCGGCCGTGTACGAGGCGTACGCGGCGCAGCGCGGCAAGACTCGCTGGGGCGACAAGACGCCGCTCTACATGCAGTACCTCGGGCTGCTCGAGCGCCTGTTTCCGTCTGCGCTCTTCCTCCACCTCGTGCGCGACGGCCGCGACGCCGCCGTCTCGTTTCGCGAGATGCCGTCAGGCGTCGTGACCGAGGGGTGGGCGCACCCGCGCTCGGTCGGCGACTTCGCGGCGCAATGGCGGACCGAGATCCGCGCGGCCCGGAAGCTCGGCAAGCGCCTCGGCCCGGAGCGCTACCTCGAGCTGCGCTACGAGGATCTCGTCGCCGACCCGGCCCACGAGCTCGAGCGGGCGTGCGCGTTCGCCGGTCTCGTATACGACCCGGCCATGCTCTCGTACGCGGGCGAGGTGGACGTCTCGGCCAAGCCGCACCAGCAGAGCCTCACCCGGCCGCCGACCCCCGGGTTGCGCGACTGGCGCAAGGAGCTCTCGCCCGAGGACATCGCGGCGTTCGAGTCCGTCGCCGGGGATCTGCTCGCCGAGCTCGGCTACGAGGTCTCCTCGCCGGACGCCGCGGCCGGGCCCGGGCTCGCAGCGCGGATGCGGCTCGCCCGCTACTCGGCGAAGGCGGGAGCCTGGCGCGGGATGGGGCACGCCGTCCGCCGCTCGGGCCTCTGGGCGCGGCGCCACCCGCCGCTCTAGCCGCTGGAGTTCTGTCCGCGGAACGCGATCAGCAGGCCGCTGAACGAGAAGTAGTACATCCGGTCGGTGGCGATCCCGGGCTGGAACCGGCCCGCGTTGAACGTCCACACGGTCTTGCCGTCGCTCCTGCGGAACGCGTACGTCTTGTGCCGGATCGTCGAGACGAACACGAGGTCTCCGACGACGAGCGCCGAGCCGGCGATCGAGCCGATCGAGCGGTTCCACAGGATGCGGCCGCTCCCGGCGTCGAGCGCGTAGAACGCCCCGTTGCGCGTCCCGATGTACAGCTTCCCGTCCGCGATCGCCGGGGTCGGGTAGGTGAGACCGCTGAGCTGCTTCGTCCAGGCGACGCGGCCCGACGAGGCGTCGAGCGCGACGAGCTTGCCCGAACGTGCCGCCGTGTAGATGCGCCTGCCGTCGGTCGCCGGGCTCGAATAGAAGCTCTCGTAGCTCACGAAGTTGCGCTTGACGTACGTGCTCCAGAGCTTGTGGCCGTCCGAGCGGCGCAGGCAGAAGATCGAGCCCGCGTAGGTCGTGATGCAGATGCGGTCTCCCCAGATGGACGGGCTCGCGTTGATGCGGCCGCCGGTGTTGTACGCCCAGCGCACCGCACCGGTTGCCGCGTTGACCGCGAAGAGGCGCCCGTCGGTCGACCCGAAGTAGACGACGTTGTCGAGGACGACCGGGGACGACTCGACCTTGGCCGAGGTGTTCAGCCGCCACAACGTGTGGCCGTTTCGGCGGTTGAACGCCGTGACGGTGCCGTCGTGCGAGGTGACGATCAGGCGGTCGCCCGCGATGGCGGGCGTCGACGCGCGCTTGCCGCCGCTGCGCGACCAGATGAGCTTTCCGGTCTCGGCGTCGACCGCCATCGTCTTGCCCGGCTTCTGCGTGTTCAGGTAGATGACGCCCTCGCAGAAGCTCGGCGGGAACTCCATGAGACCGCGGACGCCGATCGCCCAGACGGCGCGCCGCCGCGGCTTGCCCAGGTCGAGATCGGGGCGCGCAAGTGTCCGTTGCGGGTTGCCCCCGAACTCCTTCCAGCAGAGCTCCGCAGGCTCGGCGGGCTCCGGCTCGGTTGTCGTGGTCGTGGTCGTCGTCGTGGCCTCGGTGGTCGGCTCGGGCTCGGCGACGGAGACGGAGATGCCCTGCAGGTTGGTGTCGAGCCCGTCGCCCGGGCGGTCGTCCAGGCGCACGGCGTAGGCGGCCGCGAGGCCGGCGGCCAGCAGAACCACAGCAGTGAGGGCGAGGGCGAGCTTCTTGCGCATGCAGGAGCGGGGGCGTCTCTCTCGGAGCCTTCGAGTATGCCTATGGGGTTCGTCAGCGCTGCGCTTGAAGCCGTGCGCGGGCCGCGAGCCCGGCCGCCGCGAGCGCCAGGGAGCCCCACATGAGCGGATCCTCGAAGAACCCGCTGTAGAAGAGCGAGTGGACGAAGAGCACGAGGAGCGTCGCCCCGCACGCGAACGCCAGCGGGCGGTCGGTTTCGCTCAGGCGTACGAGCGCCAGCACCGCCGATCCGAGGAAGAGCACGTACGCGAGCATCCCGACGACGCCGAGCTCGGCCGCGACGGTCAGCGGGGTGGTGTGGGACGGTGCCCGCGACCGCCCGCTCTCCATCCCGACCTCGCGGGTTGCTCGTTCTTCGCCCCCGACCCCGACTCCGAGAATCGGGTGGTTCGCGATCACCTCGGCGGTGTTCAGGATGATGTCCGAGCGGCCGCTCGAGGCGCGATGGAGCGACTGGTTCCAGGCGAGCGCGACGACGAGCGACGTGGTCACGATCGCCGCGGCCAGCGCCGCGCCGATGAGGATCCGGCGGCTGCGGCGGTCGGCGGCCAAGAGGCTCACGACGAGCACGGTCACGAACAGGGCGAACGTGCTCGACTGCGAGTACGAGACGAAGAGCCCGGCCGCGAGCAGGACGATCAGCGGGATCGCGACCGCGAGCTTCATCCGCCGGAACCAGAGCAGGCAGATCGTCACGGCGATTGCGATGGCCAGGTGCCGTCCGTAGATGCTCGGGTCGTGGAAGATCGACGTGACGCGGATGTACGTCGTGTACGCGTTCGTCACCTCGACGTCCGGGGCGAAGTAGAGGTGGTGCGTGTGGAGCTGGCTCAGGCCGACGAGCGCGAAGACCGACGCGAGCACGAGCAGCGTCCATCCGAGACCCTTGCGTGTCCACGAGGTCAGCGTCGTGCGCGCGACGACCCCGAACATCGCGATGAACGGGAAGTAGAAGAAGACGATGTCGGTGCTCGCGCTGCGCTCGTCGGACACCCAGAGCATGGAGACGGCCGTGAGACCGACGAGGAGCGCGGCAGGCCCGGCGAGGATGAGCTGCGGCCTCGGGAGCTCGTCGCCGCGGATCGTCCGGTAGATCAGTGCGAGGGCGGCGGCCACGAGCACCGTGTAGAGCGGGAAGAGCAGGTACAGGCGATCGTCGCCCACATCGAGCGGGATGCGGATCGGCGCCGCCGCGAGCAGCGCGACCGGCGCGATGTCCGGGCGTCGCGTGAACCCGTACGCGAGCGCCGCCATGACCGCGACGCCGAACGCCAGGGCAAGCGGATGGGAGGTGAGCGCGTCCTCCTCCGCGTCCGACAGGAGCAGCAGGCCGAGCCAAACCTCGGCGGCGGCCAAGACCGCGAATCCGGAGAGCAGCGGGACGCGTGACGGGGCGAGCGCAACCAGGGCCGCGCCGAGCGCTCCCGCCAGGGCGGCTACTTCGGTTGCCGCGCTCGGCTCCATCGGGTGGCGATCCTACGCGGCGTGCGGGGCCGGATGGCGGGTGGTCGGCGCCTGCCGCGCCGTTACCGTAGAGCCGTGCTCGTCCTCGAAGTCGTGTTTTGGGTCTGCGCCGGGCTGATCGTCTGGACGCATGTCGGCTATCCGCTCGCCGTCGGATTGCTCGCGCGTGTGCGGCCGCGGCGGGTTGCAGCGGCGGATTGGACGCCGCGTGTGACGGTCATCGTCGCGGCCCACGACGAGGAGGCCGTGATCGTGCGCCGCCTCGAGGATCTGCTCGCCCAGGACTATCCGGCGGAGCTCTTCGACGTGATCGTCGCGTCCGACGCGTCCGGCGATCGGACCGATGCGCTGGTCGAGGCGTTCGCGGCGCGGGAGCCGCGCGTTTCGCTGCTGCGCTGTCCTCGGGGCGGCAAGGTAGCCGCGCAGAATCTCGCGGTGCGCCAGACGGACGCGGAAATCGTCGCGTTCTCCGATGCGAACTCCACCTGGCAGCCGGATGCGCTGCGGCTGCTCGTTCGGAGCCTCGCCGATCCAGCTGTGTCCTACGTGTGCGGGCAGCTGCGGCTGCTGGCCGCGGACGGCGGGAATCGCGAGGGGCTCTACTGGCGCTACGAGATGTGGGTGCGCAAGCAGGAGTCCTCGACCGGCTCGATCAACGGCGGCAACGGGTCGATCTACGCCGTGCGGCGGGAGGACTGGATCGACGTCGACCCCCGCTATGGACACGACATGTCGTTCCCGTACAGCTTCGTCCAGCGGGGCAAGCGGGCGGTGTACGACTCCGAGCCGCTCGCGTTCGAGAAGCCCGCGCGGGACACGGAGGACGAGTACCGCCGCAAGGTGCGGATGTTCGAGCACGCGTGGCTGATGCTCTTCCAGGGCGGGATGCTGCGCGGCGTCGGGCCGCTCTACGCGTTCGAGCTCCTTTCGCACCGGCACCTGCGCTACGGGAGCGGGTGGCTCCACATCGCGCTCCTCGGGACGAACATCGCGCTCGTCGCTCTCGGGGGCGGGCTCGTGTACTGGCTCGCGCTTGCGTTCCAGGTTGCGCTGCTCCTGCTCGCGCTCGCGGGACGGGTTCGGTTGCGGCTCCCCGGCGCCGGGATCGCTCTCTACTACGTGGCGGTCAGCTCGGCGACCGTCGTCTCCTGCGTCCGGTACCTGCGCTTCGGATGTCCGGCGGTCTGGGAGAAGGCGCTCGGCACTCGGTAGCGGGGCTCGGGTCGCTCCGGCGCGGCCGGGCGCGGCCGAGGTCAGTGGCCGGCGCGGGCGAGCTTGCGCTTCAGGACGTAGCCGACCTCACGGCCCCGCTCCTGGATCAGACGCAGGCGCACGAAGTTCACGCCCCGCATGGCGGAGTCCTGGAGCCGGTAGCCCGCGGTCGCCGCTCGTGACGGCTCGCCGGACGCCGGGGTGCGCTCGTAGCCCATGCGCTCGAGCTGCGCGCCCGCGATCTGGTTGAACACGCGCTGGTCCTTCGGAGACATCTCGCCCTTCCACTTGCCCACCGCGGATGCGTTGATCCCGGCCCAGACGTTGGTGAACCAGCCCGCCTGGTCCTTCAGCACCTTGGCGGAGTCGGTGTGCTCGATCGCGAGCAGGTCCGGCTCGTAGTCGAGCCCGAGGAAGGCGCAAAGCCGCTCGACCTGCGTCGCGGGGTCGCCGACGACGTCCTCGTAGCGGACGGTGAGGACGCGCTCGCCGAAGCGGTTCTCGGCCTCGACGCCGAGGTCGATCCCTCGCGCCCAGAAGCGCGCGGCCGCCCAGACGTTGTTCGGGCCGAACGGGACTCCGAGGAGCGAGAGCGCCACGTCGCGCCCGTCGCGGACCAGGATCACGAACCGAGCCTCAGGCCAGATCTGGGCGAGCTCGCCCACGTGGGCGAGGTAGAGCGGGGTCTTGTCGGCCCAGCGCTCCTTCTCGTTCAGCTCGGCGTAGGCCCGAAACGGGGCCTCGACCGCAAAGCGGTACGCCTCCTCGTGGCTCAGTCCCGGGGGGACTACGGGCGGGTCGCCGGCGATGCCCCAAAGGCGGACACGCGGGTGCTCCCAGACGCGCCGCATGAACGCCGCCGCCGCTTCGGGATCGCCCAGCGCGCCCGCCTGGCGGACGGGCTCGAAGTCCACGAGGAACATCGACTCCGGTGGGATCGCGACCGTGCTGCGGTCGAGGATCAGCCGCAGCATCGTCGTTCCGGAGCGGTCGTTGCCGACGATGAAGAACGGGGGTGGGGAGGCGTCCTCGGAAGGCATGGCTCGTTCGCAACCACTCTAGAGCCGTGCCGAGAGCCGCGTTACCGTCCACGGAGCGCCTCCCCTCGTGCTCGGCGGGCACGCCGCAGCAGCGCCGCGACGGGTGAGTCCGCGTGCGGCCCGGATCGTACGAGCCGGCGGTTCGGGCCTCCGGGTCCGCCGAGCGCTCGCTGCGGGGACTCGGTCGGTTCGGGCGTCGGATCCGCATCTCCAGCCACGCGGCGCGCGAACCGCGGGGGAATACGAACCGGCGCCTCCGCGAATCGCCACCGCAGCCACCCGAAGCCGAGCGATGCCGTGACAAGCGCGGCCATCGCAAGCGCCGCCGCCACGAGTCCGGCCGGGAAGCCGCCGGGTTCATGAGCGTCCGCTCGGGCCGCGACCGAGTCGGCCGTTGACGGCTCGACGCTCGGGGCGTCCGGCAGGCGCACGACCGGCGCGCCGGCCTTCACGTCCGCCGCGGGCTCGGTCGAGCTCCGCGGAACACCGTCCGAGATTGCCACCTCGGGCGCTGTGACCGCCCGAGCGGTGCCGGACCCGTCCTCGGCGCGTTCCGCCCCGGACGTCGTTTCCGCTGTACGCGCCGGTACCTCCACCACGGCGCCCTGGTCCGGCTCCGCCGCCACGGCGGTTCCGCTCGGGGCGGCAGGCGAGTCGACACCAGCGATCGCGACGGGCGGTTCGGAAGATGCCGCGCCGGCGGTCGGCACCGAGACCGGCGGGTCCGCGGGCGCCGCCTCGACCGGCTCCGCCGCCGGCTCTTCCCCGGAGGCGCCCGAAGCGTCGGTCTGAACGCGCGCCGGCAGGAACAGCAGCGGATCGAGGTAGCCCTGCGGGTCGGCAGCAATCCGCACGCCCATCTGCACGTACGGAACCGCGTGGTCGGCGTCTCCGCCGGAGGTCAGCGTGCCGACGCTCGCGCCCTCGGCCACCGTCGCGCCGCGCACGACGCCGAGCGAACCGAGGTGGAGCAGCGTCACGGCGAACCCGTCCGCCGTCTGGATCGTCACGGTTCGACCTCCGCTGGGCACCGTGCCGGCGAAGCTCACCGTCCCCGCCGTGGGCGCGCGCACCGGCGCCCCGGCCGGTCCTGCCACGTCGATTCCGCGATGCTGGCCGGCGGCGTATGGATCGCCGCCAAGCACAAAGGGTTGCAGCACCGGCCCGTCTTGAGGCCAGGTCCAGGCGAGCGCGGGCGGAGCGCAGACCAAGGTCGCCAGAAGGACCGGAAGCAGCACGAGTCGATGTCTCATGCGCGCCTCCTGTCGTCTGTTTCGGTGTACTTCCTCGACGGTAGCGCGCTCGGACACGTCTTTCGGCCCGCGTCACACTCTTGTGACACTTCTGTGACAGATCCGGCGCGAAGTGGGCCGAAAACGCGGGTTCCAGCGCGGTTCACGAGGGGCAGGCTGGTACAGTCGGCGCCCGATGGCACCTGAGGATGAGGTGGGCCGGAGCCGGAAATCGGCGCCAGAGCTCGACGACGAGCGGGAGATCGATTTCGGCCGGATCGGGCGCACGATCCTCGCGCGCTGGTGGCTCGTCGCCGCGGCCGTGCTCGTCGGCGCCGTGATCGGCTACGTCACGTCCGTCGGCAGCGGCGAGGTCTACGTCGCGCGGACGACCGTCTACCTCGGCCAGCCGCTCTCCCCGACCGGCGCGCAGATCCAGGGCCTCGCCACGAACCCCGCCACGGTCGGCCAGATCATCAAGAGCGACGCGGTTCTCGAGTCGGTGTCCGAGGAGGTCGGGATCGCCAAGGCGAAGCTCAGGCGCGGTATCTCGTCGCGCGCGATCTTCGTCGCCGACCCGGCCAAGCGCGTCCCGCAAAACCCACTCATGGAGATCTCGGTCCGCGGCCCGTGGAAGGACAAGGGCGCTCAGGCCGCCGATCTGCTCGCGGCCGCCGTGATCGAGAAGACGTCTGGCTACGTGGACTCGAAGGCCGCAGCTCTCCAGGATCTACTCGACGCCCAGGACACCGAGCTCGAGTCGATCGAGACCCGGCTCGGACGCTTCGAGGACGACCTGCAGCGCGAGAACATCTCCGACTCGGAGCGCACCAGCCTGCTCGCGCTGATGGGCTTTGCGGAGCAGCGCCGCGGCGAGCTGGCGGATGAGCGGACGACCACGCGGCAGCTTCTCAACCTCGCGACCACCGTCGAGCGCGGCGAGCAGGTGACCGAGGCGCGCTCCGTCAAGGTGCCGGCGAAGAGCCGGCGCAGCGCGATCGTCGTGGGCGGCCTGATCGGATTCCTCGTGGGCATCGTGCTCGCGCTTCTCTGGGGCCCGGTCGCCGGCCGCGTCCGGCCGCGCTCGGCCTAGGACGATGCTCGACGACAAGACCGTCGCGGTCGTCGTCCCCGCCCTGAACGAGGAGGCGCTCGTCGGGACGACCGTCTCGACCATCCCCGCCTTCGTCGACCGGATCATCGTCGTAGACGACGCCTCGAAGGACGCAACGGTCGAGCGCGCGCAGGCCGCCGATCCGCGCGTCGAGGTCATCGTCCACGAGAAAAACCAGGGCGTGGGCGCCGCGATCATCACCGGCTACAAGCGCGCGATCGAGCACCAGGTGGACGTCACCGCGGTCATGGCCGCGGACAACCAGATGGATCCGGACGACCTCGAGACGCTCGTCCGCGCGGTCGCTGACGGGGAGACCGACTACGCGAAGGCGAACCGCCTCGTCACCGGCCAGGCCTGGGATCTCATCCCGCGCAGCCGCTTCATCGGCAACGCGATCCTCTCGTTCCTCACCAAGATCGCGTCCGGCTACTGGCACGTCGCCGACTCGCAGTCGGGTTACACGGCGGTCAGCCTCGAGACGCTCGAGATGCTCGACCTCGACCGGATCTACCGCCGCTACGGCTTCCCGAACGACCTGCTCGTGCACCTGAACGTGTGGAACCGCCGCGTGCGCGACTACCCGTCGCGGCCGATCTACGGCGTGGGGGAGCAGAGCGGGATTCGTTTCCGGAAGGTCGTCCCGACCATCTCCTGGCTGCTCGTGAAGGGCTTCTTCTGGCGGCTGCGCGAGAAGTACATGATCCGCGACTTCCACCCGCTCGTCCTCTTCTACGCGCTCGGGATCTTCCTGTTTGGCGCCGGGCTCGCGCTCGGACTGGTCGAGACCGTGCTCCGCATCGCCGGCAACCCGATCACGCCGGCGTCGATCACGCTCGTCGCGCTCCTCATCGTGTCCGGGCTCCAGTTGCTGCTCTTCGCCATGTGGTTCGACATGGAGTCGAACAAGGATCTGCGCTAGCCCCGCGATGAGGGCTCAGGAGGCTTTCGCGAACATGATGCGGGAGGACGTAGCTCCTGCCTTGCGCGAGCTTGGTTTCAAGGGTTCGGGCCAGTCTTTCTCGCTTCCGTCCGACCGGTACTGGGCTCTGGTCGGCTTCCAAAAATCCGCCTATAGCGACGCCACAGCGGTGAAGTTCACGGTGAATCTAAGGGTTGTGTCGAAAGAGGACTGGGAGAGAGCGCGCGAGGCGCAGCCGTGGCGAGGCCAGCGGCCGAGCCCAAACGACGCCGGATCCGTGCCTGGCGGTTGGTACGCACGCATCGGGCAGCTACTCCCATCGAGGGCCGACCAGTGGTGGCGGGTCGATCCCGATACACCGACCGAGCAAACGGCCCAAGCGGTCGTCGCCGCGATCCGAGACTTTGGACTCCCGGAGATGCGGCGGCGGATGACGTAGGCGGGGCCGTTCGGCTAGAGCTCGCCCGCGAGCAGCCGCACTCGCTCGCCGATCTCGTCACGGACGCGCCGCACCTCGTCCAGCGGCTTCCCGGACGGATCCTCGAGCTCCCAGTCCACGTAGCGCTTCCCCGGGATGTACGGGCACGCGTCGCCGCAGCCCATCGTCACAACCACGTCCGCCCACTCCGCGTCCGCCCGCTCGAGCCGGTGCGGCGTGCGGCCGGACAGGTCGATGCCGAGCTCGGCCATGACCTCCACGACCTCCGGATGAACGTTCTCCGCCGGTGCGCTTCCGGCCGATCGAGCCTGATGCTCCGGCGCAGCCTGGGCGAAGAGCGCCTCCGCGATCTGCGAGCGTCCGGCGTTCTGGACGCAGACGAAGAGGACTCGGCTCATCCGGGCGCACGCTCCGGTTCCGGCTCGCGGACGAACTGGTAGGCGAGCGCTCCAAGCGCTGCGCCGAGCACAGGCGCTGCGATGTAGATCCACAGCGAACCGAGCTCGCCCGAGACGACCGCTGGGGCAGTCGAGCGCATCGGGTTCATCGATGCGCCTGAAATCGGCCCGCCGAACAATGCGTCGAGCGCGATCGTCGCGCCGATCGCGAGCGCGGCAGCTTCGCCGACAGCTCGCGTGTCCGTGGCAACCGCGAGCACGACAAACATGAGGAACGCCGTCATGACCGTCTCCCAAAGAAACGACTGCGCGTTGGATCCGGACGGGAGCGTCGCGCCGAGATTCGCGACATCGCCGAGCGACGCGCGCAGTAGCAGGATCGCCGCGAACGCCCCGGCGAGCTGCGCCGACCAGTAGGCCCCAGCCCGAGACCACGGAAAGTGCCGGGTCAGTGCGAACGCAAGCGTTACCGCGCCGTTCAGATGCGCCCCGGAGACGTGGCCGACGGCGTAGATCATCGCCGCGACCACGAGCCCGAAGACGAGCGCGACGCCGACGTGGCCGAGCGCGTGCGTCTCCGCGTCGACCATGATCGCGCCACAGCCGGCGAAGACGAGCGCGAACGTTCCGATCGCCTCGGCCGCGAGCCTCCGCGCCAGCATCACGTGGGCTTGCGGGCCCGGACGATCGCGCCGTGCATGCCGTCCGCCACCTCGTGTGTGAACTCGACCGAGACGTCGTCGAGCCCGGCCGCCTTCAGGCCCGCCTCGTACTCGCTCTTCGAGAGCCCGCCTGCGATGCAGCCGACGTAGGAGCCGCGCTCGGCCCGCTCGTCGGTGCTGAGGCGATCCTCGGCGACCACATCGCTCACGCCGACGCGTCCGCCCGGCTTCAGCACTCGGCCGATCTCGGCGAGCACCGCGGGCTTGTCCACGGAGAGGTTGATCACGCAGTTCGAGATCACGACGTCCACCGACTCGGCGGGAAGCGGGATGTCCTCGATCACGCCGCGGACGAAGACCGCGTTGTCGATCCCGGCCTTCTCCGCGTTCGCGCGGGCGAGGTCGAGCATCTCGTCGGTCATGTCCAGGCCGTAGGCGCGTCCGGTCGGCCCGACGCGCCTGGCCGAGAGGATCACGTCGATGCCGCCGCCCGAGCCGAGGTCGAGCACCGTTTCGCCCTCGCGCAGATCGGCGACCGCGGTCGGGTTGCCGCACCCGAGCGACGCGAGCACCGCCTCCTCCGGGACCTCGCCGCGCTGCTCGTCGTCGTACGTCCATGTTCCGATGTCGACGTCGAGCGAATCGTCGCAGCACCCGCTGCAGTCACACCCCGGCTTCTCCCGCGTCGCCGCCTTGGCGTAGCGGGCGCGAACTTCTTCTCTGAGTTCCTCAGGCTGCGTCGGCATGGGCGGCTCCCTTCAGATCGATGAGGCTTGCGAGTTGGGTCATGGCGCCCGGCCGCAGCGAGAGGTAGACCCACTTGCCACGCTGCTCTCGTTCGAGCAGGCCCGCGTCCACGAGCTTGCGCACGTGGTGGGAGACGGTCGGCTGGCCGAGGCCGAGCGGCGTGGTCAGTTCGCAGATGCACACCGGCTCGTTGCGGGTTGCGACCACGTTCAGGATCCGGACCCGGGCGGGATCGGCGAGCGCGCGAAAGAGGGCGGCGGTCGCCTCGGCCTCGCCCACGGAGAGCGAGGGAGACGAGACCGGCGCGCAGCATCCTGCGGGGTCGACGATCGCGAGACGCTCCATGGCCGGCAATATATCGATAAACGTCGATACGTCAATTGCCGGACCTGGCTCCGTATCATGAGCCCATGCCTACTTCCCTCGTCACCGGCGGCTGTGGATTTCTTGGCTCGCACCTGAGCGACTACCTGCTCGCGCAGGGGCATCGCGTGATCTGCGTGGACAACCTCGACACGGGGTCGCTCGCGAACATCGAGCACATTCCGACCGGGGACACGTTCCAGTTCGTGAACCACGACCTGACCGAGCCGCTGTTCGTCGAGGAGAACGTGGACTTCGTCTTCCACCTCGCCAGCCCGGCGAGCCCGATCGACTACCTGCGGTTGCCGCTCGGCACGCTCAAGGTCGGCTCGTTCGGGACGCACCACATGCTCGGGCTCGCGAAGTTCAAGCGGGCGCGGTTCCTGATCTCGTCCACGAGCGAGGTGTACGGCGATCCCAAGATCCATCCGCAGCCGGAGACGTACTGGGGCAACGTGAACCCGATCGGGCCGCGGGGCGTCTACGACGAGGCGAAGCGCTACGCGGAGGCGCTCACGATGGCGTACCACCGCCAGCAGGGGCTCAACACGTGCATCGCGCGGATCTTCAACACGTACGGCCCGCGGATGCGTCCACATGATGGCCGTGCGATCCCGACCTTCCTGCGCCAGGCGCTCGAGGGGAAGCCGGTCACGGTCTTCGGCGACGGGTCGCAGACGCGGTCGTTCTGTTACGTGGACGACCTGATCCGCGGGCTCTACCTGCTCGCGACCTCGGACGAGCACCTGCCGGTGAACATCGGGAATCCGATCGAGATGACGCTGCTCGAGCTGGCCGAGGCGGTCATTCGCGCGACCGGCACCGAGAGCGAGATCGTGTTCGAGGCGCTGCCCGTGGACGACCCGCAGGTGCGCCAGCCGGACATCACCCGCGCGCAGCAGATCCTGGGCTGGAGCCCGGAGATCGCGCTCGACGAGGGTCTGCGCCGGACGCTCGCCGCAACGGGCGCCGAGCCGCGCGTCCCCGCCGCTTAGCGTTAGGCGGGCGCGCCGCCGAGCGCTTCGAGCTCCTGCTCGGCCGCGGCGATCTCGTTCGCGAGCGCGTCGCCTTCGGGGCCGGTTTCGCCGAGGGTCTCGACGCCTTTCTCCTTCATGAGCGTCTCGCTCCGGTCGTAGAGGGCGATGAGCTTGTCGAGCGCGGCCTTCTGGGCGAGCATGTCTTGCAGCGATTCGTCTGCGTTCATGGGCGGCAACCTAGACGATCCGCCGCCGATGCGCCGGTCCCCCGGGGGACCCCGGTTAGGGCACCCCTCACGCCCAAGTGTGACGGTTGAAAACGCACACAACATGCGCGTTCGTGCCGGAAGGCGCACGAGGCTGCATAGGATCGCCGCCATGCGCGTCGTCGTCCTCACGACCTCGTATCCGCGGCCCGGGGCCGAGCACGCCGGGCGGTTCGTCGCCGACGCCGTCGAGCATCTGCGCGCGGCCGGGATCGAGATGGACGTCCTCGCGCCAGGCGGCTACCGCGACTTCGGGCTCGCCGGACCGGACGGGATCATGGCCGCGGCACGCCGGCGGCCCTGGGCGCCGCCGCTCCTCCTCGGCTCGATGGCTCGCGCCGCCCGCGCCGCTTCCAAGCGGGCGGATCTCGTGCACGCGCACTGGCTTCCCACGGCGTCGGCGGCGCTCTTCGCGCGTGTGCCCTACGTCGTCACGCTGCACGGCTCCGACGTCGCGCTCGCCCGTCGCTCGCCGCGGTTCGCCCGGCGGGTGCTGCGCGGCGCCCGCGGCGTGATTGCGGTCTCCAACGCGCTCGCGGACGAGGCCCGCGCGCTCGGCGCCTCGGAGGTCACGGTCATTCCGAACGGCATCGACATCCCGGCCGAGCCGGGCGCCGACACCGACCCGCCGTACGTGCTCTACGCCGGGAGGCTCTCGCCGGAGAAGGGCGTGGAGGATCTGGTCGCCGCCGCCGACGGCCTGCCGCTCGTCGTCGCGGGCGACGGCCCCTTGCGCGAGACGATCCCCGACGCCCTCGGCTGGACGCCGCGCCCCGAGCTCGAGCGCCTGCTCGCCGGCGCAACGGTGGTCGCCTGCCCGTCGCGGCGCGAGGGGTTCGGGATCGTCTGCGCCGAGGCGATGGCCCGTGGCCGCGCGGTGGTCGCGAGCGACGTCGGCGGGCTCCGGGACCTCGTCGAGCACGAGCGGACGGGGCTCCTCCTCCCGCCGCAGGATCCCGCCGCGCTGCGGGCCGCGCTCGACCGCCTGCTCGCCGATCCGAAGCTCCGCGCGACCCTCGGCACCGCGGCGCGAGCGCATGTGAGCGAGCTCTGCGCCTGGGACCGCGTGACCGCGGAGACGATCGCCGTGTACCGCCGCGCCCTCGAACGCGCCTGAACCCTCAAGCGCAGCCCGCGCGCGGCCGATTCCTCCCTTGTGACTTTGGAGCTCGCGCTCGCCCCTGCGTCCTCTCCGCCCGACGGCCCTCGCCGGCTGGCGATCGTTCCCGCCTTGAACGAGGCGCACTCGGTGGGCGCCGTGATCGACGAGATTCGCGCCGCCGACCCCGCCTTCGACGTCGTCGTCGTGGACGACGGCTCGAGCGACGCCACCGCGGAGGTCGCCCGCGCGCACGGCGCGCACGTCGTCGTCCTGCCGTTCAATCTCGGCATCGGCGGCGCCGTCCAGACCGGCTACCGCTTCGCGCGCGAGTACGGATACGGCATCGCCGTCCAGATCGACGGGGACGGCCAGCACGACCCGGCCGACCTGGCCGCGCTCATCGCCCCGATCCTCGCGAACGAGGCCGATCTCTCCGTGGGATCCCGCTTCGCGGACGGCGCCGGCGCGTACCGGCCTCCGGTCGCGCGCCGAGTGGGCATCGCGCTCTTCGCCCGCGCGATCTCCCGGATCACGGGCCAGACGGTCACCGACACGACCTCGGGTTTCCGCGCCGCCAACGCGCGCGCCATCGCCCTCTTCGCCGACGACTACCCGCACGACTACCCCGAGGTCGAGACCACGGTGATGGTCGTGAAGGAGCGGCTGCGTCTCGTCGAGGTGCCGGTCGCCATGCGCGAGCGGGCCGGCGGCAGCTCCTCGATCACGGCGCCGCGCGCCGTCTACTACATGGCCAAGGTGTCCGTGGCCCTCTTCGTCGGGCTCTTCCGCGCCCCGAGGCTCAGCTCGTGACGCCGTTTCGCGTCTCCTTCGTCGCCGCGCTCATCTCGTTCGCGCTGCTCGTCTGCGTGCTCGACCTGATCCGCCGGCGCAAGCTGCGCGAGCGCTATGCCCTGCTGTGGCTGCTCACCGCCTGCGTCCTGATCGTCCTCTCCCTCTGGAGGAGCGGCCTCGACACACTCGCCGGATTCGCCGGGATCTCCTACGCGCCGTCGGCGCTCTTCGCCGTCGCGGCCGTGTTCATCGTCGTCGTGCTCCTGCACTACTCGACGGTCATCTCGCGGCTCTCGGACGAGAACGCGATTCTCGCCCAGCGGCTCGCGCTGCTAGAAGCTGCCGAGCGCAGCCGCCGCGGCGGGGACGAACTCGAGCCTGTCGACCTTGAAGGCGACGACCCTGGGGTTGGCGCCGCCGTCGAGGATCTCCGCCCCCGACGACGTGATGCGCAGCGTCTCCGTGTCGCCGGCGGGCAGCTCGACCGAGACTGAGCTTCCCGGCGTCAGCACCTCGGTGCGCGTGCGGCCGCCGACCTCCAGCGTGACGAGGCGGGCGGGGTGCCCCTCCGGCAGCGAGAGCGTGACCTCGTAGGTGCCGCTCGCGGACGGCCAGGTGCGGTAGCGCAGGTCGCCGTTCGACCAGCCGTCGAAGTAGAGGCCGCGCGCCAGCGAGCGCACATGGGGCGCGGCGGGAACGCGCATGAGCCGCAGTCCGTTCGCGGGCTCGGCGAGCGTCTCGCCCTCGAGGTCGATCTGCGTCGCGAAGTCGTTCACGACGAGGAGTCCTGCGTGCGCCGCCACGTCGTCCACGAGCAGCGTCCCGTTCGCGTCGATCTCCGCGTAGCCGGAGCTCCACGGGTCGTTCGGCGGGCGCTTGCCGGCCAGCCAGAGCGGACGGCCGAAGTCGCGGTTCCAGGCCTCGAGCGTCCAGGCGAACTGCGGCGCACCGCCGGGCAGCGCGAGGAAATCGGCCTCGCCCCAGCCGCCCTGGTCGAGCCAGTCGGGCGGCGTTCCGGCCCAGGCGGTGCGGGCGCGCTCGGTCATGGCGTGGTCGCCCGCGTAGGCGACCGCTCCCATGGAGATGAGCAGGCAGATGCAGGCGACGCCGAGCACCTGGGCGTAGCGCACGCTGAGTGGGCGCAGCGCGACGGCCAGCGCGAGGGCGAGCGGAATCGCGGCGAAGAGAGTCGCCGCGTTCGCGTTCCCGAACCAGTACGCGAGCGCGCCGTAGGCCGAGAGCACCGGCGAGTCGAAGGAGAAGCGGTAGTCCGCGAGCGTCGAGAACGGCATGAGCCACGCGGCGAGGCCGAGCGCGAGGGCGATCCCGGCGTAGAGCTTGCGCCTCGGCGCGCCGCGCTCCACGTAGGCGAAGAACGCGATCGCGGCCAAGGGGGCGAGGTAGATCACGTAGCGCTCGAGCGGCCGGTGCGAATCGCCCGCGGCGACGATTCCGACCTGCAGGAGGAAGAGCGCGCCCACGCCGAGCGCGAGCCGGGCGAACGCTCCCTCGGCGCGTGAGACCGGCCGCACGGCGCCGTAGCCGAATCCGAGAATCGCGCCGGGAACGACGACGATCCCGGCCGCGAAGGGTAGGAGCGCGGCCGTCCAGCCCGCCCAGCGGACGACCTGGCCGGCGTCGAAGTCGAGCAACGCGAGCCCGGAGTAGGTGCCGAGCGCCGCCGTTCCGCCGATGAGCGCGGCGAGGACGAGCACGCCGAAGCCGATCGCGACCGTCTTGTGCCGGCGCAGTTCCTTCGGGCGGGCGACGAGAAGTAGCGCGAACACGATCGGCAGCGCGACGAACTGGACGCGCGTCCCGACGGCGACCGCCGACATCGCAACCGCGGCGGCGCCCCAGCGCGGCGACGGCTTCTCCAGCGCGCGAACGAGCACCGCGAACGTGACGAGGAAGACCGGATAGGCGAGCGCCTCCGACAGGAGGTACGCGTTGTAGAGCATCGCCGGCGCGGCCACGGCCAGCGCGGCGACGAGGAGCGCGAACGACGGGCGCACGACCCGCCGCGCGAGCCAATACGCGGGGAAGACCGCGGCGCTCATGACGACGGCGTTCAGGGCCTTGGCGATCGCATACGCCGTTCCGGCGTCCCCGATGAGCCACGCCGGAGCCTGCAGGAGCGCCGGCAGGAAGGCGGGGAAGAACACGTCCTCGCCGCGAATCTGGAACGGCGTCCCGCTCGCGAACGCCTGCGCGAGGCCGGAGTGCAGGAGCTCGTCGGTGAAGATCGCGGGCGTCGCGTGCAGCGTCCCCTGGATCAGGTGGTAGGCGACGGCGGCCGCGAAGACGAGCGGCAGCCAGAGGCGGGCGGAGGGGCTCCGGCGCGGTGTTTCGTCCGCGGCGGGGACGACGAGGGGCGTCGGCTCTTGCTCCACGCGCGCGTCTCGCACAGGGACGGGCGTGCTCATGGCCGGTCTATCGGCAGCCGATATCTCCCTCTGAAGCGATGGCTGCCCGAGTCTCAGTTGTGATCGTTGCGTACCGGTCCGGCCCGGCGCTCGGCCCCTGCCTCGACTCGCTGGAGCGCCAGGACTCGGACGTCGAGGTGATCGTCGTGGACAACGGAGCCGTTGACGGCGAGATCGCCGCGGCCGGACGGCGTGAGGCTGTCGCCGTTGTGTCCCCGGGACGGAATCTCGGCTTCGCGGCCGGGTGCAACGCCGGCGCCGAGGCGGCCAACGGCGAGGTGCTCGTGTTCCTGAACCCCGACACGGTGGCCGGCGACGGCGCGATCGACCGCCTCGTCGAGACGCTCGACGATCCGTCGATCGGGATCGCGATGCCGCGCCTGTGCCTGCTGGATTCGCCGACCTTGCTGAACTCGCGCGGGAACCTCGTCCACGTCGCCGGCTTCGCCTGGGTGGGCGGGCACGGCGAGCCGGTCGAGACCGCGACCGAGCTGCGCGACGTCCCGTTCGCGAGCGGCGCCTGCCTCGCTGTTTCGGTTTCGACGTTTCGCGCGCTCGGCGGTTTCACCGACGAGCTCTTCCTCTACGGCGAGGATCTCGAGCTCGCCTGGAGGGCGCGTAT
Source organism: uncultured Thermoleophilia bacterium (assembly GCA_963716435.1). Classification (GTDB taxonomy): domain Bacteria; phylum Actinomycetota; class Thermoleophilia; order Gaiellales; family Gaiellaceae; genus CAVRUF01. The sequence continues at coordinate 260,874 of OY970312.1, read as the reverse complement.
GAAGGGGCTGCGCGTCGTCATGAACCCGCGCGCGGACGTGTTCCATGCCTACGAGTTCTCGCGCAACCGCTCGAAGCGCTACTTCCTGGAGCGCAACCGGCTCGTGTTCGTCCTGTCGGCGTTCTCGGGGCGGACGCTCGTGCTGCTCTCTCCCGTCCTTCTGGCCGCCGAGGTCGGGACGGCCGCCATCGCGCTGCGCGAGCGGTGGCTGCAGCAGAAGCTCGCCGGCTGGGGCTGGCTCGTCCGGCATCCGCTCTGGCTGCGCCGGCACCGCCGCGAGACGCAGGCGATGCGCACCGTGTCGGATCGCGAGCTTGCGTGCTTCCTGACTCCTGTGCTCGACCCCGCGGTCGTAGCGACCCCTTCGTTGGCCGCGCTCTTCAACTGGCTCGTCGGCGGGTACTGGCGCGTCGCGCGCCGCGCGCTCTGAGGCCCGTGATGCATCCCGAGCTCGAACGCGTGGTCTCAGTGGTGCAGGACGTGGCCCGCACGCTGCCCGACGGCTGCGCGTCGCTGACCTTGCACGGCGACCTCGAGAACGAGGTGATCGTCGGTCTCCAGCCCAGGGACGGCGGCGCGGCGCCGGTGGTCGTGCACGCGGAGGCTGGGCTGGCGATCATCGATGTCGGCCTCGGGCTGGGCGGCTTCTTCGAGGTTCCGCGGGCCGGACGCCGCTACTCCGATCTCGACCAGCTGGACGAGGTTCGCGCGCTGCTCCTCGCCGCCGTGGAGGGCCGGTATCGCGAGACGGTCTGGCTGCTCGACGAGGAGGCGGTCCGGTCGAACGGCGTGGTCACGATCGGGACGACGGACGTCCCGGTGGTCTGGGCGCAGTTCCGGCTGAACCCGTTCAGGCGCCCCGTGCGCCGCGAGTTCGACTACGCGCCGTACGAGCCCGACGCCGCGGCGGCCTGACCTCCCGAGCCGCCTCCGCAGGCCGTTCCGCACGGCTGTGAATCGATCGGCACGAAATCGGCACGCTTCCGTGTCCCACGCGTGCGGATTTCTTCGATAGCGTGAAATTGGGGACCGTCCCCGACAGACGCGCAGGCGCGTCAGACGTTGTGGGAGCCGGCTAAGCCGACGCCGGTCGCGCGGGTCGCTCGAGCACGACGTACACGTCGTTCTTGTCCATCGCGAACGCCTGCTCGATCTTGCCGCTCATCGTCGTCGTGACGACGCGCCAACCGTCGGCCGCGAGTGCATTCAGCTGCTGCTCGAGCCCGATGATCGTCCCGTCGCCGTAGCCCGCCGCGGCGCTCAGGAAAAGGATCTTGTACTCCACCGGTCGAGCGTCGCGACCCAGGCCGCTTCGTCCGCTTGCGCCTCTGCGGCCGCAGCTTCCGCGACCACGCGCTCCTGCTCGGCCTTCGCGGCCTGCTCGCGCGCCTGAGCTTCGGCGGCCGCCTGCTCCGCCGCCTTCTCCTCTGCGTTTTGCCGGCCGAACACCATGCCGCGATCATCGCGCCCACCGACCCGCGGAGCAACCCTCAAGCCCGCCGCCGCGCGCGCCGATGCCTCATTCGTGGCCGCTCGTGTCCTCGTCTGCCTCGGTACCCGCCCGGAGGCGATCAAGCTTGCGCCTGTTTACCAGGCGCTGGCCGCCGATTCGCGCTTCTCGCCGATCCTCGTCGCGACCGCGCAGCACCGCGGCCTGCTCGACCAGGCGCTCGGTCTCTTCGGCCTCACGCCGGACTACGACCTCGACCTGATGCGCCCCGGCCAGGACCTCACGCACGTGACCACCGCCGTGCTCGAGGGCCTCAAGCCGATCCTGGAGGAGACGAGCCCCGACCTCGTCATCGTCCAGGGCGACACGACCACCACCTTCGCCGGCGCGCTCGCGGCCTTCTACGCCCGCACGCCCGTCGCCCACGTCGAGGCCGGCCTGCGCACCGGTGACCCGTTCTCGCCGTACCCGGAGGAGACGAACCGCTCGCTCACCGCGCGCCTCGCCGACCTCCATTTCGCGCCCACCGACCTCGCGCGCGAGAACCTCATCGCCGAGGGCATCGCACCCGGCGCGATCCAGGTGATCGGAAACACCGGCATCGACGCGGTGCTCCAGATCGCCGAGCGCGTCCGCGCCGACGTGCCCGTCCTTCCGCAGGAGCTCGCGACCCTGAGCCCCGACCGCCGCCTCGTCCTCGTCACCGCCCACCGCCGCGAATCGTTCGGCTCCGGGATGGAGTCGATCGCCCGCGCGATCGCCGAGCTGGCCACCCAGCGTCCGGACGTCGACGTCGTCTTCCCGGTGCACCCGAACCCGAACGTGCTCCGCCCGGTGAACACGATCCTCGGGATGCACCCGAACGTGCGCGTCGTCGAGCCCGTGGACTACGAGCAGCTCGTCTGGCTCCTGTCCCGCGCGACCGTCGTCCTCACCGACTCCGGCGGAATCCAGGAGGAGGCGCCGTCGCTCGACGTGCCCGCGCTTGTCCTCCGGGAGAAGACCGAGCGGCCGGAAGGCGTCGACGCCGGCGCGCTCCGCCTCGTCGGCACCGATCCCACCCGCATCGTCGCCGAGACGCTCCGCCTGCTCGACGACCCGGCCGAGCACGCGCGCATGGCCGCCGTGCCGAACCCGTACGGCGACGGCCGCGCCTCCGAGCGGATCGTTTCGACCCTGGCCGCCCGGCTCGTCCGCGAGGCCGCCTGATGCCCTCGAGCCACTTCCTCCTGATCCTGCTCGCGTCGGCGCTCTGGACGCTCGTCGAGTTCTATCTCGTGACGATGAACCTCTACCTCTTCAGCCTCTCGCTCTTCGGCCTGCGCCGCAAGAAGGAGCACAAGATCCTCACGCCGGAGAAGTCGTTCGCGATCCTCGTGCCCGCGCACAACGAGGAGAAGGTCATCTCCGAAACCGTCTCGAGCATCCTCGCGGTCGACTACCCACGTGAGCTGCTCGAGGTGTTCGTGGTCGCGGACAACTGCAGCGACGGGACGGCTGCAGCGGCCGCGGCGGCGGGCGCGACGGTGCTCGAGCGCAACGACCCGGAGAACCCGGGTAAGCCGCACGCGATCCGCTACGCGATGAAGACGGCGCTCGCCGACGAGCGCGGCTTCGACGCGGTGGTGGTCGTGGACGCCGACAACGTCGTCTCGAAAAACATCCTCACCGAGTTCAACAGCCGCCTCCTGAAGGGCGAGAAGGTCGTCCAGGCCTACCTCGACACGAAGAACCCGGACGACACGTGGATCACGTGGATGTACGCGATCTCGTACTGGATCACCGCGCGCTACATCCAGCTCGGCCCGGCGCAGGCAGGGCTCCCGTGCCAGCTCGGCGGCACCGGCTACTGCATCCACACCGACGTCCTGCGCGAGCACGGCTGGGACGTGACCGCGCTCACCGACGACCTCGAGTACACGATGAAGCTCGTCCTCGCCGGCATCAATCCGACGTGGGCCCACGACGCGGTCATCTACGACGAGAAGCCGCTCACGATGAGCGCGTCCATGCGCCAGCGGCTCCGCTGGATGCAGGGCCACTGGGACGTCGCGTCGCGCTACACCGGCCCGCTGTTCCGCAAGGCCCGGCGCGAGCGCTCGATGTCCGCGTTCCACGGCGCGATCTACTGCCTGGCGCCGACGCGGATCGTCCTCTGGGGCGCGACGATCGTCTTCTTCTGGGTGCCGTTCTTCTTCCCGCAGGCCATCGGCCTCGCGATCCATCCGTGGAGCGTGCTCGGAATCGGGATCGGCGTCCTGCTCTTCTTCTTCGCCTACCCGCTGCTCCTGCTCGCGCTCGAGGGAGTGCCGTGGCGCTACTACCCGCGCTACTTCCTCATGTTCATCTTCGGCCCGACCTGGGTGATCGCGGCCGGCCTCGGCTTCCTGCGGCGCAAGAACACGCACTGGGACAAGACCGAGCACACCCGCTCGCTCTCGATCGGCGAGGTCGAGCGCGACCGCGGCCGCGACGCTGCGTCCAAGCGCGCCGCCTAGCATCACGCCGCCGGGGTTCCTACACTCCCGGTTCATGTCGGCGGAATCCCCCAAGGCGAATCCGAAGTGGAACGTCTTGGCGCTGGTCGCGTTCGCCGGCTCGCTGCTCTGGATTCCCGTGGTTTTCTTTCTGCTCTTCACCGACGGCCACGCACCGCCGGCCGCGATCTCGGCGATCCTGAGCGTCATCCTCGGCCTCGGCGTGGGAACCCTGGCCCTGCGCCAGATCGACAAGGACCCGGGGGCCTATCGCGGCCGCAAATACGCCCTCGCCGCCCGCCTCCTTGGCTCGCTCGCCGTGCTCGTGGCCGGCGCGATCATCTTCTGGCTGCTCCTCCCGGACAGCGCCCCGCCGGCGGCGCCGTAGTCCGAATTTCACCCGGAACGCTGCCACGGGGCACATCCCTGCTCCGCTAAAATTCCCTGCACAGATGCGAAATTCGACTTGTCTCTACACTCCGTCCGATGCGCCACCTAGCCTCTGGTCCCCGCTCAATTGGAGCGGTTCGGATTTTCAACCGCTGCACCGCTGACCTTTCGGGGAGGAATCGATGGCGTCTGCCGAACGCACCCAAACTGCACCCGTAATCTCCGAGGACGCCCTCGGGAACTCCGTCGTCTCCAAGGAGAGCTCACTCGGCGTCCGGCGCTACTTCACGATCCCCGGGCGTGACCCGTTCGACGAGGTCGAGTGGGAGATCCGCGACGCGCTGATCCCCGGCAAGGACGGCCCCGCGTTCGAGCAGAAGAGCGTCGAGTTCCCCAAGTTCTGGAGTCAGACCGCGACGAACATCGTGGCGCAGAAGTACTTCCGCGGCCGCATGTCGTCCCCCGAGCGCGAGTCGAGCGTGCGCCAGATGATCGGCCGCATCGTCACGACGACCGGCAAGCTGGGGCCGCGAGGGCGGCTACTTCGCCGACGAGGAAGAGGCCGAGACCTTCGAGGCCGAGCTGAAGGCGATCCTCGTGAACCAGCTCGCGTCGTTCAACTCGCCCGGTGTGGTTCAACGTCGGCTTCGAGGAGAAGCCGCAGTGCTCGGCCTGCCAGCCGTACCACGCGCTCGTCTCGACGCCTGAGGGAATGGTTCCGATCGGCGAGCTCGTCGACGGCGACCAGGTCGGGCGCGAGGTGTACGACGCGAACGGTGTTACACGTGTCGTGGCCACGGCAGCACAACGGACGCAAGCCCGTATTCCGCGTCACGCTGCGCAACGGCAGCTATGTCGAGGCGACGCCTGACCACGTCGTCAAGGCCGTCTCTGAGCGGCGGACCGCGCCGCAGTGGCTCCGTGTCGATCAGCTCCGCCCGGGAGTGCGCATGCATCTCCACCCGCACCGCGCGAAGGTGCGCGACCACGCGCTCGTCGCTGCGGGATCGGGCGTCGCTTTCGAAGACGCGCCGGCCGACTGGTCAGAGGAATCCGAGATCGCGGTCGCTGAAGCGGCGCTCGCGGGCTGGCTCCAGGCGGACGGCTTCGTCGGCCAGTACGAGACCGGCACGAACCGCTCGTTGACGATGGAGTTCCAGACGGCGAATGACGACGAGTACGAGTGGGTCATCCGAAATCTCGACGTCGCCCTGCCCGACGTCCACCGCAACGTGAGCGACGTCGAGTCCCAGGACGAGACGCTGAATGTCCGCCGCATCCGCCTGTACGGCGAGGTGCTGCGCGACTTCGTCGAGCGCTGGGAGCTCAGCTCCCGCGGCACGGACATCCGGGTGCCATCGCGGCTTTGGACGGCCTCACGCGACGAGATCTCCGCGTACCTCCGGAGCATCTTCCAGGCGGACGGCTACGTCACGGTGCGTCGCGAGAACGGAAACGAGAGCGCGCGCGTCGCGTTCGCCGTGATCGGCGAGCGCTGGACGGAGGACGTCCAGGTGCTGCTGAACACGCTCGGCATCTACTCACGCCGCCTGCGCAAGCATGAGCGCCGCGACGATCGGCACGACCTCCATGAGGTCCAGATCGCGATCGGCTCCGAGCGGGCGCGTTTCGCCGAGCTCGTCGGTTTCGTCAGCGAGGAGAAACAGCGCAAGCTCGTCGACTCCCTCACACTGCGCGGCCCGAAGAACTGCCCCGATCTCCGCGAGGAGGAGATCGTCTCGATCGAGCCGCTCGGTGTGCAGGACGTGTACGACATTCAGACCGAGTCGGGCGAGTACCTCTCGAACAACGTCGCCGTCCACAACTGCTTCATCCTCTCGATCGACGACTCGATGGACTCGATCCTCGACTGGATCCGCCGCGAGGGCGTCATCTTCCGCGGCGGCTCGGGCTCGGGGATCAACCTCTCGCGCCTGCGCTCGAGCGCGGAGCAGCTCTCCAAGGGCGGCTACGCGTCCGGGCCCGTGAGCTTCATGCGCGGCGCCGACGCCTCCGCCGGCACGATCAAGTCGGGCGGCAAGACCAGGCGCGCCGCGAAGATGGTCATCCTCGACATCGAGCACCCGGACATCGAGGAGTTCATCTGGTGCAAGGCGCACGAGGAGGAGAAGGCGCGCGTCCTCGAGGCGGCCGGCTACGACATGTCGCTCGACTCGCCCGACTGGAGCTCGATCCAGTACCAAAACGCGAACAACTCGGTGCGCGTCACCGACGCGTTCATGGAGGCCGCCGACGCCGGCGCCGACTGGAACCTCACGGCACGCACCGACGGGGCCGTCGTCAAGACGATCCCGGCGCGCGACCTGCTCCACCAGGCGGCCGAGGCGGCGTGGAAGTGCGCCGATCCCGGCATGCAGTACGACACGACGATCAACGCGTGGCACACGTGCCCGAACTCGGGCCGCATCAACGCGTCGAACCCGTGCTCCGAGTACATGCACATCGACGACTCGGCCTGCAACCTGGCCTCGCTGAACCTGATGAAGTTCCGCCGGGAGGACGGCGAGCTCGACGTCGAGGCGTACGAGCACGCGGTCGACGTCATGTTCCTCGCGCAGGAGATCTTCGTCGGCTACTCGAGCTACCCGACGCCCGAGATCGAGCGGAACGCGAAGGCGTACCGCCAGCTCGGCCTCGGCTACGCGAACCTCGGCGCGCTGCTCATGGCGCGGGGGCTCCCGTACGACTCGGACGACGGCCGCGCCTACTCGGCCGCGGTCACCGCCCTCATGACCGGCCGCGCCTACCGCAAGTCGGCCGAGATCGCCGCCCGCATGGGCGCCTACGCCGGCTACCAGCCGAACGCGGGCGCGATGGTCGGCGTGATCGCCAAGCACCGCGCAGCCGTCGGGAACATCGAGGATCAGGACTCGGTTCCGGCCGACCTCCTCGCCGCGGCGCGCAAGGCGTGGGACGACGCGCTGAACCTGGGCGAGATCTCCGGCTTCCGCAACGCGCAGGCCACGGTGCTCGCGCCGACGGGGACGATCAGCTTCATGATGGATTGCGACACGACCGGCGTGGAGCCCGACTTCTCCCTGGTGAAGTCGAAGAAGCTCGTCGGCGGCGGCGAGATCACGATCGTGAACAAGACGGTCGCGATGGCGCTCGAGAAGCTCGGCTACGCGCCGACCGAGGTGGACGAGATCGTGGCGTTCGTGGACGACCGCAACACGGTCGTCGGCGCCCCGTACCTGAAGTCCGAGCACTACCCGGTGTTCGACTGCGCGATCGGCGAGCGCGCGATCCACTACATGGGCCACGTGAAGATGATGGGCGCCGTCCAGCCGTTCATCTCGGGCGCGATCTCGAAGACCGTGAACATGCCCGAGTCGGCGACCGTGAAGGACGTCGAGGACTTGTTCCTCGACTCGTGGCGCCTCGGCGTGAAGGCGGTCGCGATCTACCGCGACAACTGCAAGGTGGCGCAGCCTCTGTCCGGGAAGAAGGACGGGGCCGAGGCCGTGCTCCCGCCGCCGCAGCTCGACAAGCCCGCCCGCCGGCGCCTGCCGCTCGAGCGGACCGAGGTCGGCCGCAAGTTCCAGGTCGGCGACTACGAGGGCTACATCCACGTCGGCCTGTACGAGGACGGCACCCCCGGCGACATCTTCGTGGACATCGCGAAGGAGGGCACGACGCTGGCCGGCCTCATGAACTCGTTCATGATCTCGGTGTCGCTCGGCCTCCAGTACGGCGTGCCGCTCGAGGTGTACGTCTCGAAGTTCGCGCACATGCGCTTCGAGCCGAGCGGAATCACGAACGACCCGGACATCCGCGTCGCCAAGTCGATCGCCGACTACGTGTTCCGCTGGATGGGCAAGAAGTTCCTCACGCCCGAGCAGCAGGAGGAGATCGGAATCCTGACCCCGGAGATCCGAGCCCGCCTGGCCAACGCAGCCGAGCTCCTGGAGGGCAAGCCTCTTGAGGAGTCAGCGCCGGCGAGCCCGCCAGGCCAGAAGGCCCTGTTCAACGCCTTCGAGGACGCGGTGGAGTGCGCCAAGTGCGGCGGCCGGATGGTTCGCACAGGCTCGTGCTACACGTGCCGCGACTGCGGGCAGAACACTGGGTGTAGCTAGCTAGCACATCCGAGGCAAGCTCCGGGCCGAGTCGAATCGGGTAACCGTGGCAGGCCAATTTCCGTAAGAGCGGCGCATCGAGGTTCGTGACGAGCGTTCGTAAGTCGCCATTAGGCTACGCTCGGCTAGGCACCGGGAATGCGTGACATACAGGTCTTCATTTCGAACGGATCAGACACGGATCGATACCGTGACGTCGCTGCTGATGTTCTCAATCGCCTCAGACAGCTGCTGCAGTACGAGCTCGGCTACGACGTCACTATTAGCAACTGGGACTATCGCAACGCGCCTCCCGGCGTTGTCCCCGCTGGCAGTCTGGCCGGAGTGAGTCTAGGCGTCGTAGATCGATCAAATGCGCTTATCGCCATTTTCGGCAGGAGGTGTCCCAGGATCACCCGCGATGAGGTGCGAAGGGCACTCGAACGAAAAAGCGCAGGAGAAGACATTGAGTTGTTCACGTTCGTGAACCCAAGGCTCAAGACGACTCAGCACGACGCGTTCTTTGCTGAGATGCGGGCGGACTTCGGCGTCGAGATCGTATGGGCTCCCTATGCAAACCGACTCACATTCCAGGCGCAGGTCTTCACAACTGGAATTGGATTTCTGCTGAAGCACCTAGAAATCGGAAATCCCACGCTACTTGGAACTGCAACATGAAATCCTGGCTCGAGCCAATTTGGGAGCCGGGTCGGTTTCTTCGAGCCGCCCAGCGCGACGAGCGGCCAGATGACCGCGTGGGACTCGCTTTGCTCCTGGAGTTTCAGACGCGTCTCTACGGGGCGCTGGCGGCGGAAAGAGGCTGGCCACTGGTTGGGGAGTCAGTAACGCCCAAGACTGCAGGAGCGCGTCTGCTTGGCGCCGTGGGGCTTCACCTTGTTGGCAATCCGCAAGCCAAGGACGAGTACGGTGCGCTTCTGTCTTCTCGTTCGGCCGGCATGGCCACGACGGCGACGCTTCTTCTGAATCTTCTGTATCGGGACGAGGGCCGCCGAGACGATGCCATCGGCTTGCTACGCGAACGCGAGGAGCGAGCGTCCTCACCGATGGAGCGTGTTCTCATGGGGCTGCATGTCGGCGTTCGGATGGCCGAAGGCGCCAACTGGGAGCGGGCCGAGGCGCAGACTGACGATGCGCTGGCTTTCGCCGCTCGTCACTCGCGAGAGCGATGGATGCGCGAACTGATCGTCATCGGTGAGCACAACTTGTTCCAGTACAGATGGAAGCAGCGCCGTTTCGAGAAGGATCCGTTGAACCTGCCGGACGGCTCTGATCTGTCGGCGCTCCTTCGCGGCGATGTCCTCACCGCGCGAGGACTTACGCGGTATCTGGAGGGTCAGTTCGATCGCGGTCTAGGCGATCCGTATGTACGCACGGTTCATTTCGCGCCGCAGGATGCTACGGAACAGAAGCTCCAGGCAGCGGCGCTGCGGTCGTTGCTGCTCGCTGACTGGGAAGGCGCAAAGCGAGACGGCAAGTCACTCGGGCGCTATCAGATCGTGACGCGGCTCGGGATCGATAGACACGTGCCGTCAGGAGCAATCACGCTCTTACGACAATCTGGGGACGATAAGGGCGTTCGGGCCGCCGCACGAACGGTTGCACGGATGGGGCCGCTTGGACCGCTCCAACAAGCCACCGCGAGCGTGCTCGACGACACAGCCTGGTTGGCCGAACCGACGTCTGCGTTGGTGTTGCTCAGCGAGGGGGCCGACATCTTGTCGCAAGCGGCCGCGTCGAGCGCTGTAGAAAGGCTGACCCAGTCGGCGGACATTGTTCGCGAGCACTGGCACGAGGCAACACGGGCCCTGGCCGAACTCGCAAGAGTGGCTGGATCATCGACGCAGCGGCGCTTAGCGCAGTTCGCTCGAGAGAACGTTGAAGGTGAAGGTCATGCCGGCTTGGTTCAAGGCTTGGCAAAGGTCGTCGATACGGTTCGATGGGACGAAGTGCCGCAGGCGGAACGTCGGCGTTGGCTCCACCTGATAGACGAAAACCTCGGACGTCCGAGCGACCTTCAAATTGTCGCTGCGACAGCGCTTGTTGCGTTGGGGCGAGCAGACCGTGTCGAAATTGATCGCATTCTGCGGTCGGCCTTCGAGGAACGACCCAATCTTGAGCTTGTCGCGCTGATGCAAGATGCGTTGGGTGTAGTGCCAGAATGGGCTCGCGATCAATCCGAGGCCATCACTGTGACGGCTCTTCAGGCGACTCGCGACGACGCTGGGCGGGGCCGTTACGGATTTGGCAGTTTGGATGTCGGGGCACTCGCGATCGCCCTGCTCAAGGCCCGTCCTCGGCGGACTCCTCTCTGGGACGGCTTGCTCAACTTGCTTCTTGACCCAAAGGTCGGTGTCAGCTCGAAGGTGCGCCCGCTCGACCTGCTCGCCGCGGGAACCGTTCCAATGCCAAGTCGTGTTCGCGAAGCCCTTCGAGGAACGATAGGAGAGTTGACCGCCTTCGAGGATGGTCTTTCCACGCCCCGTGAGGCCTTTGACGCCGCAGTGGCAAGATTGAGCGCGTACCTGGGTGCTTTGCCCCGCGAAGAATTGTTGGCGCGCGTCGTCGAACTGGCCGTCTCGACCGCGGCGTACTCGCGGATACAGGCGGCTCGATCACTGCCGCTTCTTCAGCGCGAGGTGGGTTTCGATGCAACGGCGATGCTTGCTCTAACGCTGAGTCATGACGCTCATCAGGACGTGCGCTCGGCGGGCGCACGAGCGCTACCTCAGATTGCGGCAAGAGAGGGAGATAGCGCGCTGGCGACGATGAAACGTGCCAGGATCCGAGAATTGCTCGCCGACCCTGGAACAGTGGTTCCGTTTGGAGCAGTGGCCGGCTTGTACGACGCATTCGAACGAGGGCTCTCGGTGGCCCACGATCTGAAGGGGGACGTTCTCGACCTTGAGCGTCGTCATGCTTCGCACTTGGTTCGCTCCAGCGCACGGACATTGCTTGATGCGCTCGCTAAGAAAAGCACCGGTCGATTATCCGATGGCCCCAAACCTCTCCCAGGAAAGCTAGGAAAGCATTGAGGTCGTCCGAGCAGACCAATATCCGTTGCCTTGCCCAACCATGGCCCACGTAGCCCCAGGCCTCGGTCGCCGCACTCGCTCTCCTGAGTGGCTCGCCGTTCCGCTGCTTGCCTTTGCGCTCGTCAGCCTGCTCGTCGGGATCCTCGCCAAGAGCACCGATCCCGGGCCGAAGCACTACTTCGACCTCATCTTCAGCGATCCGATTCACATGAAGGTCTGGCTCGCGAGCGCCGCTGCCACGCTCGCGGTCTTTCAGATCTTCAGCGCCGCCTGGATCTTCGGGAAGCTCCCCTGGCGCCGGCCTCGCTGGATCGGCCGGGCGCACCGGATCTCGGGGATCACGGCGTTCGCGCTCACGCTGCCCGTCGCCTACCACTGCATCTTCAACCTCGGCTTCCAGGACGCGACCACCCGCGTGCTCGCCCACTCGCTCCTCGGCTGCGCGTTCTTCGGCGCGTTCGCGGCCAAGGTGCTCATCGTGCGGCTCCATCGCTACCCCAGCTGGGTCCTCCCAACCGCGGGCGGGCTGCTCTTCGCCGTCCTCATCGGCATCTGGTACACGAGCGCGCTGTGGTTCTTCCGCATGGTCGGCGTCGGGTTCTGAGATGCGTGGTAAGCGCACGCTCGGGGCTCTGATCATCGGCCTTGCGGCGGTCTTGCTGAGCTTGCCGCCCGTTGCGGTTGCGGATCACGTCAGCATCACGGCCGGAGTCACCGCGACGCTCAAGGAGCGGACGGGGGCGGGCTCCTGGCGCGTCGAGGTGACGTGGACGGCCACATGCCCTGGCGCCGCGGCCGGGCAAGACAACTACACCGGCAACCTCTTCATCCGCGATCTCGAGACCGACGAGCGCCACTACCTCGGCGGCATCTTCAGCGCGACCGGGTCGTCGGCCCTGACCTTCGCTTCGAGGCAGGACGCGTACTTCGTCCAACCCGAGATGACCATCAGCTGCTTCGAATACCCGTCCCTGCACGGCTCCGAGACGCTTGAAACCCAGGGTAGCCCGATACTCATCCCCGCCCGCAACGACAACGGCAACGGCGGTGCGGACGGCCTCGGGGGAGGCGGCGGGAGCGGCGGCGGCGGCGGCGATCCCACCGGGCCGCTCACCGAGGGCGGCTGCCGGTTCGCGCTCCAGGGCACCGACGGCCCCGACACGCTCGTCGGAGCGGGCTCCGGCGACGTGATCTTCGGGTACGACGGCAGCGACACGCTGAGGGGAAAGCTTGGACATGACTGCCTCCTCGGCGGACGCGGCAACGACCTGCTCGACGGCAGCAACGGCAGGGACCGGCTCACCGGGGGGAACGGGAACGACCGTCTGATCGGCGGCGCCGGCAACGACCGCCTCGTCGGCGGGTCCGGACGGGACACGCTCGAGGGCGGCCCGGGCGTCAACGCCTACGACGCCGGCTCAGGGAACGACATCGTGCGGGCCGCGAACGGGCGGCGTGAGACCGTGCGCTGCGGGTCCGGCCGCGACTTCGCGCGTGTCGACGTCCGCGACCGGGTCATCGGCTGCGAGCGGGTCGTCCGCGTCCGCTAGCCGGGCGATCCGGACGCGCTAGGACTGCTTTTCGCCCGCGCCACTGAGCGCAGCGAGGGCCTGATCGACCCGCAACCCCGGCCGTTCCGGTGACGGAGGCGGAGAACCGTCGCCGTTCCCGGCGAACAGGGCCGCGGCGACTCGGACGAGGTTCTCGCACGTGCGATCGAGCGCTTCGGTTACGCCGCCCGGGAGCAGCGCGCGAACGGCCGCGACGGCACGGGCATCGGGCGGCTCGTAGCCGGCCGGCGCGGCGATCTGCGGGAACTCCGCGCGGACCGCCGCGATGCACGCATGCACGAGGTACGTGTCGTCCAGGAGCCCGATTGCGCCCATCTCTCGCTCGGCAATGAGGTCGTCCTCGTCGATCACGTAGAGCAGGACTTGCCCCGCTGCGAAGCTGACGCTGCGCCCGACCCGCGGCTCCTTCGTCATCGTCGTGAGAGCATCGAGGGCGGCGGGGAGGCCATGCACGTACGCCGCGAGCAGCTCCGCGAGCTCGGCAAGCTCGCCGAGCGGGATGGTCGGCGCCTGGCTCGCGAGCGCGGCTTGCAGGTCCGCGGCGCGGGCCTGCTTCGCGAGGGGTTCGGAGATCAGCGCGCCGAGCACGGTCTCAGTTGGCCCAGCCTTCCAGTCCTCTGGCGGCGTCCTGGCCGAGCTGGTTGCCGGCGCTCTTCACGAACGACGTCGCAAGCTCCATGACCATGCCCTTGAGCTCGTGCGGGTTCGCGTTGGGCTGCGCCTGGACGACGGCCGCGACCAGCTGCCCCGGCGCGGTCGCCTGGGCGGGAACGTTCATCCCCTGCAGGTAGAGCCACTGGAACGTCATGCAGTTCCCGCAGGTGAAGGACGGGGACATGACGCCGCAGAAGCCGCAGACCGGGCCCCACGGCGAGGGCTCGGCCGGGATGGGCGCGTGAGGCATGAACTGCCCTCCACACCAGTAGGGCCCGATGGCCCTGCACCAACTACACCCGACGTACAACATTGCGGCGCTAGCCACGATACTCCGTGGCTTCCGGCAAGTCACGGGGGCGCGAAGAACGCCGGCATCACTTCGGCGTGGAAGAGGCGGATCTGCTCCTCGAGTGTGGGCAGCCCCTTGATCGTCATTCCCGCCCAGCTCTGGACGAGGAACGGGTCGGCGAACGTGACGAGCAGGTGGTCGAAGCCCGCGGGGATGAAGTCGCGTTCGATCTTGTCGATCCAGTCCTGCGGTGTGCCCGCGACGCTGAGCGCGTCGCCGATTTCGGGCGGGGTCAGCTCGAGCGCGCGTTGGACGTCGCCCGCGTTGAAGGCCTCCACGGCGGGCGCGACATCCGCAGGGTCGACGCCGTTTCGCTGGAGCAGCTCGGACGGCATGGACGAGAGGTAGAAGGCGGCGACGATCCGCGCCGCCCGGCGCGCCGGCTCCGGGTCTGGGGCGATCGCGCCGAGCATGTTGTCGGCGAGGTCGAGCGTCGTCCGGTCGCGGCCGGCCTTCTCGGCGCCGCGCTGAAACGCCTCGGCCGTGAAGTCGAGCGCCTCGCGGGAGTAGGCGAGAGCGGTGTGCAGACCGTCCGCGATCTCGCCGGCGAGCTCGAAGGAGCGCGGCCCGCGCATCCCGCCGAGCTTGACCGGCAGGCGCGCCTGGACCGGCCGCGCCGCCGTGAAGAGCCCGGAGTAGGAGTAGAACTCCCCCTCGAAGTCGATCTGCCCGTCTGCCAGGAAGGTCGTCAGGACGTGATGAGCTTCGCGCAGGCGCGTGATCGGCTTCTTCGTCCGCTCGAGCGGCACGCGGTACTGCTGGAGGAGCGCGAAGTTCCCGGTGCTGAAGACGAGCTCCGCGCGCCCGTTGGTCAGCTCGTCGAGCGTCGCGATCTGCTGGGCGACGAGCGTCGGATCCTTGAGAATGACCGGCGCGACCTCCGGGCCCATCCGCAACCGGGTGGTGCGGGCAGCGGCGGCCGCGAAGAGGCCCCACATGTCCTTGTGGTACGTCTCGTCGGCGCTATAGCAGGCCCAGAATCCGAGCTCATCGAGGAGCTCGATGATGTCGAGCAACTCGTCAAGCGGCTGCTCGGGCAGGAGTTGGTAGCTGAAGCGGATGCGCGATCTTCGCATTCGGCGTCGGCCTCCAAAACCGCGGTATACTCAAATGGATATGAACGTGGCCACCTTGCTCGTGGAAGCTCGATCGCACGCCGGACTTACGCAGCAACGCTTGGCTGAGGCCGCGCAGACGTCACAGCCGGCTGTTGCTGCGTACGAGGCCGGGCGGCGAACGCCCACGCTTTCGACGCTCCAGCGTCTACTCGCTGCGTGCGATCACGACCTTGTAGTCGACGCTCGGCCGGGAGCAACTCGCGCACGGCGGCCGACTCTCGCTGCGCTTCGCCGCCGGCGAAACGAACTGCTTCACGCGGCCACCGAGAGCGGAGTCTCGAACATTCGGGTCTTCGGTTCCGTTGCCCGGAGCGGGGCCACCGGCGAGAGCGACGTGGATCTTCTCGTCGACTTGGATCCCGGACGGACGCTCATCGACCTGGCCGCGTTTCGCGCCGACGCAACCGAGCTCCTGGGAATGCGGGTCGACGTTGCAACGCTCGACGTGTTGAAGGCTCCCATTCGAGCTGAAGTCCTCCGCGACGCGGTGCCGTTGTGAGCCGTGAAGAGCGCGAGCGACTGCACGACATCCTCGAGGCGATCGACGCGATTCGCGGGCATGTGGCCGCTGCGGAAGCATCGGCGCCAGAGGTCGTTCGCGACGCGATCCTCTATCGCCTCGTCGTGATCGGAGAGGCCGTCAAGGCGCTGCCGGAGGAGCTAACAGCCTCGAAGCCGGAGATCAGCTGGAAGGGCATCTCAGGGTTGCGCGACATCCTGACTCACGAGTACTTCCGCGTCGATCGGGCCCGGATCGACGAGATCCTGGAGCAACATCTCGATCCTCTCGAAGCCGCCGTCGGTGAGCTGCTGGCGGATCTTCAGTGATGAGTCCCGCCGAGCTGTGAGCCGAGCCACAACGGCCCTTCTGCTCGCGGCGGGCGCCGTCTACGCGCTCTTTGCCGCGTCCTGCTTTCGGCTCGCGATCGAGAACCCGTACGAGCGCGGCGTGTCGATCGGTGAAGGGCTGTTCGTCCTGCTCGGCGCGGTCGCGCTCTTCGTCGCCGCTGCCCGGCCTCGGCGTCGCGCTCTGATCGTCCTCGTCGGAACGCTGCCGCTGGTCGGGTGGTTCTTGGCGACGCCGTGGAACTCCGGGCCGCCGTTCCTCATCGCGTCGCTCGTCGTGCCGACGGTCGCCGCGGCGTCGCTCCTGAACGAACGCCTCAGACGGGCCTAGTAACCTCTGCCAGACGCCCTACACTCAAATCGAGTGGAGTCCTCTCTCCCGAGCCGCGGGCATCGCGGTCGTTTTGTGCCCGTCGTGCTCTTGGCGGTCGCTGCGGCGCTCGTCGTCGTTCCTATTGCGAACTCCGAGCAGGCCGGGTCCAAGGCGAAGCGCCTTCCGGCCGGGCTCATCGACTCGAGCGGCGGCAACACGTGCGCGATCGTCGGCAACGGCCAGGTCCGCTGCTGGGGCCAGGGCGGCAGCGGCCAGCTCGGCTACGGGAACACCAACATGATCGGCGATACCGAGACTCCCGCCTCGGTCGGCCCGGTGAAGCTGGGGGCAGGCCGCAAGGCGGTCGCGGTCAGCCTCGGCGGCTCCGACGCGTGTGCGCTCCTCGACAACGGATCGGTGCGCTGCTGGGGCTACAACTACAACAGCCGCCTCGGCTACCCGAACCCGCCGGGTAACGTCGGCGACGACGAGACGCCCGACGCGTTCGGCCCGGTGGATCTCGGATCCGGCCGCACGGCGACCGCGATCGCTGCGGGCGGCCAGCACACCTGCGTGATCCTCGATACGGCCGCGGTGCGCTGCTGGGGCTGGGGTCAGTACGGCCAGCTCGGCTACGGCAACTCGGATCAGATCGGCGACACCGAGACGCCGGGCTCGGTCGGGCCGGTCGACCTCGGCGTCGGCCGGACGGCGGTCGCGATCAGCGCCGGCGGGATCCACACGTGCGCGCTGCTCGACGACGCGACCGTGCGCTGCTGGGGCGAAGGCAGCTCGGGCCAGCTCGGCTACGGGAACCTAAACGTCATCGGCGACACCGAGACGCCTGGGTCGGTGGGCCCGGTGGATCTCGGTGCGGGTCGCACGGCGGTCGCGATCAGCGTCGGCGCCTACCACACGTGTGCGATCCTCGACACGGGCGCGGTGCGCTGCTGGGGTCTCGCGGGCAACGGCCAGCTCGGCTACGGGAACACCGACATCATCGGCGACGGCGAGACGCCCGGTTCCGTCGGCCCGGTTCCCATCGGAGCAGGCCGCAAGGCGGTCGCGATCAGCGCCGGGAGCTACCACACGTGCGTGATCCTCGACAACGGCAAGGTCCGCTGCTGGGGCGACGGCGCGTCCGGCCAGCTCGGATACGGCAACACGAACCCGGTCGGCGACACAGCGGCCGCCGACTCGGTCGGCACCGTGGCCATCGGCGCGGGCCGGACGGCCGTGGCGATCAGCGCGGGCTTCAACCACACGTGCGCGGTGCTCGACAACGGCCGCGTGCGCTGCTGGGGCTCCGGTGCCGACGGCGCGCTCGGCTACGGGAACACGACTTCGATCGGCGACACCGAGACGCCCGGCACGGTCGGCCCGGTCAACCTCGGCGGCCTGGTCGGGGCGCCGGCGATCTCCCTGGCTGCGACGAAGCGCGACAAGGCGGGGCCGTACCGGATCAAGGCGTCCGGCAAGCTGACCGGCCTGATCGTCAAGCCGGCGACCTGCACGGGGAAGGTCCTCGTGAAGGCCAAGAAGGGCAAGAAGTCGGTCTCCAAGCGCGCGTCCCTCAAGTACGGGGCGGGCGCGTGCAAGTACTCCGCCACGCTCACGATCAAGAGCACGGGCAAGTGGAAGGTCACGGCGACGTTCCTAGGCACCAACTCGCTGCTGGCCCGCGCGTCCGCTGCGCGCACGTTCACGGCCGGCTGAGCTCTAGCCTGTAGCGCGTGAGCGAGCCGCCCATCCTCCCGTTCAACTCCCGCGCGGCGTGGGCCAAGTGGCTCGCGCAGCACTACGGCGACGAAGGCGGCGTGTGGATCAAGTTCTCCAAGAAGGCGAGCGGGACCCCGACGGTCACCTACGGCGAAGCGCTCGAGGTGGCGCTCTGCTACGGGTGGATCGACGGACAGGTGAAGAGCGTCGACGAGAACTGGTACCGCCAGCGCTTCACTCCGCGGCGGGCTCGCTCGAAGTGGTCGCAGCGCAACGTGGGAATCGCGACCGAGCTCATCGAACGCGGCGAGATGCGTCCGCCCGGCCTCGCCGCGGTCGAGGCGGCCAAGGCGGACGGCCGCTGGGAGAACTCGTATCCGTCGCCTTCGACGATCGAGGTGCCCGACGACCTGCGCGCCGCCCTCGCGAAGGACGACAAGGCGGCCACGGCCTTCGAGACGCTCAGCAGCCAGAACCGCTACGCGATCCTGTACCGGATCCACGAAGCGAAGCGCCCCGAGACGCGCGCCCGGCGGATCGCGCAGTTCACCGAGATGCTCGCACGCGGCGAAACGCCGCACCCCTAGGGGCCGGGTTCGTCCTGGCCTTGACCGGGCAGTGATCGAGGGCGACACTTGCCACGAGGCGGGGTCGGGACGTTGAAAGGGGAGCCAGATGATCATCAAACGCGCAGGGCTCAAGATCCGCGGCGCTCGAATCGGCCTGGCCGTTGCGGCAGGCGTCTTGCTCGTTACCGGAGTCGCGGCCGCGGGAGGCCATCACGACCGGTTCACTCCCGGTGCGGCCGGTGCGGGCGACCCGTACTTCCCGCTGGACGGCAACGGCGGCTACGACACGAAGCACTACCTGCTCGATCTCAAGTACACGCCGGCGACGGACGTCCTCGAAGGCGAGGCCACGATCCGCGCCCGGGCGACTCAGAATCTTTCGCGCTTCAACCTCGACTTCGACGGGCTCACGGTCCTGTCGCTCGAGGTCGACGGGCGCCGCGCGTCCTGGCGGCGCGACGGCCAGGAGCTGATCGTCACCCCGCGCGAGGGGTTGCGCAACGGCGAGAACTTCACGATCGAGGTGAAGTACCGCGGCATCCCCGAAACGCTCGAGGACGGCAGCGGCTTCATCCACACCGACGATGGCGCGCTCATCATCGGCGAGCCGCACGTCGCCGCCACCTGGTACCCGGTCAATGATCACCCGAGCGACAAGGCCGCCTACACGGTCAAGATGACCGTCCCGG
Source organism: uncultured Thermoleophilia bacterium (assembly GCA_963716435.1). Classification (GTDB taxonomy): domain Bacteria; phylum Actinomycetota; class Thermoleophilia; order Gaiellales; family Gaiellaceae; genus CAVRUF01. Next base: position 241,597 of record OY970312.1, on the reverse strand, counting down.
CTGGCCTCGAGGCAGTCGGGAACGGCGTCCTCGCGGGCCGGCAGACGAAGCACGGCTGGACGACCTGGACCTGGGACGCGAAGGAGCCGATGGCCTCGTACCTCTTGACGGCGTCGATCGGCCAGTTCGACCTGCGTGCCTACAAGCACAAGGGGATCAAGATCTGGGACGCGTTCGATCCGGACCTCTGGAATCCCACCGGGGTTCCGCGCACCGGAACGCAGCTCGCCATCTCGCAGGTCGGCCAGCCGTCGTACAAGCGGCTCATACGGACAATCGCGGTGCCGGCGGGCGGCGCGAACATGACCTTCTGGATCAACCGCGACACCGAGCAGAACTGGGACTTCACGTTCGTCGAGGCGCACGCGGTGGGCTCGGCGAACTGGACGACGCTCCAGGACCTGAACGGCCACACGACCCAGGACACCGGGTTCGTCTGCCCGTACTGGCTGGGCCTCCATCCGTTCCTCGAGCACTACCAGACCGACAACGGTGACGGCTCGTGCTCGCCGTCCGGGACGACCGGCAACTGGTGGGCCGTGAGCGGCTCAAGCGGCGGCGGCTACGAGCAGTGGCGCGTCGACCTCTCGGCCTACGCAGGCTCGAACGTCGAGGTCTCGATCACGTACGCGAGCGACGACCTCGTGCAGCTCACCGGTGCGTTCGTCGACGACATCGTCGTCTCGACCGGCGTCGGCTCGACCTCGTTCGAGAACGACGGGAACACGTTCGACGGCTGGACGGTTCCGGGAGCACCGGCCGGCAGCGCGGCGAATCCGAACGACTGGATCGCCGGAACGACCGCCGACACCCCGCCGCCGACCGGCACGGTCATCGACGCGTCGTTCGCACGGCAGGGCGAGATCCTCGACTTCGAGCAGAATCTCTTCGGGCCGTATCCGTTCTCGGCCTCCGGCGGGATCGTCGACGACCTGGCGAGCATCGGGTTCGCGCTCGAAAACCAGACGCGGCCGATCTACGCGAAGGCGTTCTTCACGGACACGTTCAGCGGCGACTCGGTCCTCGTGCACGAGCTCGCACACCAGTGGTACGGCGACAGCCTCGCCGTCGCGAAGTGGAGCGAGATCTGGCTGAACGAGGGGTTCGCGACCTACGCCGAGTGGCTGTGGAGCGAAGACCAGGGTCTCGGCACCACGCAGGAGATCTTCGACAACTTCTACTTCGGAATCCCGCCGGACGATCCGTTCTGGCAGGTGATCATCGGAGATCCGGGACCGGATCTCATCTTCGACATCTCGATCTACTGGCGCGGCGGCATGGCGCTGCACCAGCTGCGGCTCGCCGTCGGCGACCGCGACTTCTTCAAGATCCTCCGCAAGTGGGCGACCACGCGCGAGGGCGACAACGTGAGGATCAGCGAGTTCATCCGCCTCGCGGAGCAGATCTCTCACAAGAACCTGGACGACCTCTTCGACACGTGGCTCTTCACGCCCGGCCGGCCTGAACTGCCGGCGGCGGCTCTCGCCGACACGTCGATGCGGGCTCAGGCCCACGTCCAGTCGATGGATGCAATCACCCTGAGGATGCGCATCAAGGGCAAGCGGATGTAGCAATCGCGGAGGCGGCCCCGCCGGGATCCCGGCGGGGCCGCTCTCGTTCGCCGACCATGTGGATCCTCTTCCGCGTCACCGCGCCGACGCCTGACGGGCAGACCGCGCGCGACCTCTACGAGAAGCGCATCCCGTGGATCACGCCCGAGATGCAGGCGAGCGCGCGGGGGCACGGCTGCCGGTTCCACCGGGCCTGGCACGCGGAGAACGGCTCGGCCTTCTACGCGCTCGCGTACTGGGAGACCCGCGACGGCGCGACGGCGTTCTTCGAGGAGTGGGGCATCGAGGCCGAGCCGGGCGAGAAGTCGGTCGTGCTCGAGGGTGACGTCGGGCTCGTGCCGCTCCCTGAGCTCTAGCCGGTCGTCCCTGCTCCAGGTCGGGCGATGTTCGCGCGCTCGCGCGCGAGCCGCTCGGCCCGCTCCTTGATGCCGAGCAGCATCTTGCGCTCCATCACCCAGGAGCCGGGCTCCATCACGCCCATGCCGAGCCGCGCGCCGAGCCCGCCGCCGGGGGAGATCCGGTTGCGGCTCACGAGGCGCGTGCCGTCGCCGTCGGGGATGAGATTGAACGTCCAGACCCACTTGCCGTCCTCGGAGCGCCAGGCGAGCGTCCGCTCGGGGTCGATCAGCTCCGCGCGCATCCCCGGGCCTTGCTTCGGGCTGTAGAGGATCGCGCCGACACGGATGTCCTGGAACTCCGGGAGCACGCGGTCCGAGCTGTGCATCTCGAGCCCCAGCAGGTTCTCGATCCAGTCGTAGGTGTAGGCGCCGCCGCGGCCGCTGCCCATCTGGACGAGCCACGGCCACACCGCCGAGGGCGGCGCATCGATCCGGATCGCGCGCGTGGAGAGCACCTCGGGGTTCTCGAGCAGGTCGTCCCCGGGCAGCGGTCCGTGCGCCTCCTCCGGGGTCGCGCCCCAGGTGAGGTGCCAGTCCTTGAGGAAGAAGCGGTAGGCGAGTCCGGCGGCGACGAGACCGGCGACCAGGCGGACGGGGCGCAGGCGCATGCGGCAATCGTACGGCGTCTGGTCGAGCCGGCCTGGAAGGCTGTCGACGGTTCTCACGTTTAGGGTCGAAAGGCCGCCGGAACCCAAGGAGGGAACGTGAACGTAACCGCACCCGATCCGCTGCGCTGGAAGGCGCTCGCCGTGCTCGGCGTCGCCTACCTGATGGTCGTCCTCGACATCTCGATCGTGAACGTCGCGCTGCCGTCGATCCAGGAGGATCTCGGCTTCCAGACCGAGGACCTCCAGTGGGTCGTGTCCGGCTACGCGCTCACGTTCGGGGGCTTCCTCCTGCTCGGCGGGCGCATGGGCGACCTGCTCGGGCGGCGGATCTTCTTCATGATCGGCCTCGGGCTCTTCGCGGTCACGTCGCTCATCGCCGGGTTTTCGCAGTCGTCCGAGATGCTGATCTTCGCCCGCACCGCGCAGGGCGCCGCGGCCGCGATCCTCTCGCCGTCGGTGTTCTCGATCGTGACGGTGACGTTCGCGGAAGGCGGGGAGCGCAACAAGGCGCTCGGCGCGCTCGGCGGCATCGCCGGCGCCGGCAGCGCGATCGGCGTGCTCCTCGGGGGAATCCTCACCGAGTACGTGGGCTGGCAGTGGATCTTCTTCGTCAACGTCCCGATCGCGCTGATCACGCTCTTCTTCGTCCCGCGCTACGTGCGCGAGTCGAAGGCGGAGGGCATGGCGCGCCACTTCGACGTCTGGGGCGCCGTCACGGTCACGACCAGCCTCATCCTGCTCGTCTTCGGGCTGACGCAGGCGAACCGCGTCGGCTGGACGTCGGCGCAGACGATCGGCGTGCTCGCCTCCTCGGCCGTCCTCATGGCCATCTTCCTCTGGCTCGAGAACCGCTCGCACGCGCCGCTCGTCCCGCTCTCGTTCTTCAAGCGCCGCACGATCACGGGCGCGAACCTGATCGGCTTCGGGCTCGGCACCTCGATCTTCGGGATGTTCTTCCTGTTGACGCTGTACATGCAGTACACACTCGGCTACTCCGCGCTGAAGACGGGGCTCGCCTACCTCGTCGTGGCGCTCTCCGCCATCGCCGCCTCGGGAGCCGCGCAAGCGCTCGTCACACGGGTCGGCGTTCGTCCCATCCTGGCGACCGGCATGGGGCTGCTCTCGTTGTCGCTCGCCTACTTCTCGCAGATCTCGGTCGGCGGGTCGTTCGTGAACGACCTGCTTCCGGGCTTCATCGGGCTCGGGATCGGGCTGGGCTTCTCGTTCGTGCCGATCTCGATCGCCGCGCTCGCGGGCGTGCAGGGCCCCGAGGCGGGTCTCGCTTCGGGCCTCATCAACACGAGCCAGCAGATCGGAGGAGCGCTCGGCGTCGCGATCCTGACCACGGTCGCGACGACGCACGCCGCCTCGCTCGTCGACTCGGGCTCGAGTCAGGTCGTGGCCGACACGGCCGGGTACGCCGCCGCCTTCTGGGTCGCGTCGGCGTTCGCCGCGGTCGGCTTCGTCATGACGTTCGTCCTGCTGAAGCGCGACGACCTGCGCGTCGAGGACGCGGAGCCCGCGCCCGCCTGATGCCGTACGACGAAGAACTCGCTGGACGGGTGCGGGACCAGCTCGACGCCCGTCCGGATCTCGTCGAGCGGAAGATGTTCGGCGGGATCGCGTTCATGCTCGGCGGCAACATGGCCTGCGGCGTCCTCGGCGACGAGCTGATCGCCCGCCTCCCCGCCGAGGAGGGCGAGGCCGCGCTCGCCCAACCCGGCGTGCGGCCGTTCGACTTCACGGGACGCGCGATGAAGGGCTTCGTCGTCGTGTCCTCGTCTCTCCTCGAGACGGACGACGAGCTCGACGCCTGGGTCGTCCGCTGCGAGGCGCACGCCTCGTCGCTCCCTCCGAAGTAGCCGGCGCCGAACCGGATCGTCCTCCGCGGCGAACCACGCGCGTCAGTCCAAGAACGGAGGGGAAAGATGAATCGAAGTCCGGTGCAAACAGTCGCGATGATCGTCGGCGTCGCGTTTCTCGCCGTCGGCATCCTCGGCTTCATCCCGGGGATCACGACGAACCTCTACGACGGCCTCGACTTTGCGGGCCACGACGGAAACGCGGAGCTGCTCGGGATCTTCCAGGTCAGCATCCTGCACAACCTCGTGCACATCCTGTTCGGGGTCGCCGGCATCCTGCTCGCGGCCACGTGGGGCGGCGCACGCCTGTTCCTCGTCGGCGGCGGCGCGATCTATCTCGTGCTGTGGCTCTACGGCCTCGTCGTGGACAAGGCGAGCGGCGCCAACTTCGTTCCGCTGAACACGGCGGACGACTGGCTCCACTTCACGCTCGGCGCGGTGATGGTCCTGGCGGGCGTCGTGCTCGGCCGCGCGGCCGCCACCCGCCCGGTCAGCGCGGGCATCTAGACGTTTCGGGACGGCGCCGCGGTCGCACGGCGCGGCCGGTTCGTAGAGAATCGGCCCGCATGAGCACCGCGGCGCTTCCCGATTCCGTTGCCGCGCGCGAGAAGGTCGCGCCGTTCGCACACCGCACGCCGCTGCTCACCTCGAGCACGCTCGATACGGAGACCGGACTCGAGGTGAAGCTCAAGGCCGAGTGCTTCCAGAAGACCGGCTCGTACAAGATCCGCGGGCCGCTCAACAAGCTTTCGCTCCTCACGGACGAGGAACGGGCGCGCGGCGTCGTCTGCTCCTCGGCCGGGAACCACGCGCAGGGCGTGGCGCTGGCCGCGTCGATGCTCGGAATCCGCGCGGTCGTCTGCATGGCCGAGAACGCCACGCCGTCGAAGGTCGAAGCCACCCGCGGCTATGGCGCCGAGGTCGTCCAGCACGGGTCGATCTGGGACGAGGCCGACGAGAAGGCGCGCGAGCTGGTCGAGCGCGACGGGCTCGTCTACGTCCATCCGTTCGACGATCTCGATCTCATCTCCGGCCAGGGAACCGTCGGGCTCGAGGTGATCGAAGACTGGCCCGAGGTGGAGGTCATCGTCGTCCCCATCGGCGGCGGCGGGCTCATCTCCGGCGTCTCGGCAGCCGTCAAGCGTGCCCGGCCGGATGTGCGAATCGTCGGCGTCGAGTCGTCGGACGGTCCGGCCATGAAGGCGAGCGTCGACGCGGGGGAGCTCGTCACGCTCGAGCACTGCGACACGATGATCGACGGCCTGCGCGTGAAGCGCGTCGGCGGACACACGCTCGACCTCGTGCAGCGGTTCGTGGACGAGATCGTGGTCGTCCCGGACTCGGTCATCTTCGAGAACGTTCTGTGGACAATGGCGCGCACGAAGCTCGTCGTCGAAGGCGCAGCCGCGGCTCCGATTGCGGCGCTTCGCTCGGGTGCGTTGCCGCTCCCGCCCGGGACGCGCGCCGCCTGCGTCGTCTCGGGCGGGAACCTCGATCTCTCGCAGCTCGCCGGGCTGCGCTTCAACTAGCGCTTACGAGACCAGCGCGGGGTCGAGCGCCAGGCCTCCTTCGGCGACCTCATGGAGCGCCGCCGTGAACTCGTCGATGTCGCCGACGCGATCCTTGAGCAGGTAGCCGACGCCCGTAGGGCTGACCGCGATGAGCTCGGCCGCGTAGGCCGGCTCGAGCGCCTGCGACAGGAGCAGAACGCCGACGCCGGGGTACTCCTGCAGGATCGTCTTGGCGGCGCGCAGCCCCTCGTCGCTCCCGCTCGGCGGCATGCGGATGTCCACCACGGCGACGTCCGGCTCGTGCTCGGCGATGTCGCGAAGCAGCTCGTCGGGCGTCCCCGCCTGGGAGACGACCTCGATGCCCGCCTCCTCGAGCAGCCGCGCGATGCCCTCCCGGATGATCACGGAGTCGTCCGCGAGCGCAACGCTCAGACCGCGCCGAGGGGCGCCGGAGCGAAGCACCGGGAACTCGGACTGGAGGCTCCTCGTGGAGCAGCTGGAAAATCCGCTCGGGCTTGTCGAGACCGTTGAGCTGGTACTCGCCGAGGTCGAGGGCCTCCGCGTCGAGAAGGTCGGCCGTCGCCTGCGACAGGAGAACCTGCCCGCCGTGGGCGGCGTCCGCGATCCGCGAGGCGCGGTGCACCTCGATGCCGACGTAGTCGTTGCGGTCGTCCTCGCGGGCGACGCCCGTGTGGAGGCCGATGCGGACGCGAACCGCAGCGTCGCTCGTCCACCGGTGCGCCGCGACTGCCTTCTGCGTGCCGACCGCGGCCGCCATTCCCTGGCTGGCGCGATCGAAGACCGCGAAGACCTCGTCGGCCCGCATGTCGACGACCCGGCCGCCGGCGCTGACGATCTCCGTGTGGAGGATCGAGCGCAGCTCGAGCAGGAGCTCGGAGTAGTGGTCGCCGAGCTCGCGCACCAGGCGCGTGGAGCCCTCGACGTCGCTGAACAAAAACGTGAGTTTCTGCGGTCTCATACAGGGCAGCATCGCGCGTTCGGCCCGTCTCGTGCAGGGAGCGGACACTCCTTTTGGGGTGCGGTTACCCGCACCGCTCGATCCGCCGGATCGTGTACAAGCTGCGCATGACCCGATACGAGCTGCTGGTGTTCCTCCACATCTCGTTCGCGATCATGTGGATCGGTGCGGGGGTGCTCTTCCATATCCTCGGCTTCCGCGCCGACCGGGCCCGTGACGAAGCGGCGATGCGCAAGGTCTTCGACGACCTCGTGGCGCTGGCCAACACGTTCTTCGTGCCGGTCTCGCTGCTCGTCCTCGTGTTCGGGATCCTGCTCGTCTTAGACAGCGATTTCCTGGCGTTCGACCAGCTCTGGATCGTGCTCGGCCTCGTCGGGTTCGGGATCACGTTCCTCACGGGCCTCTTCTGGATCAAGCCGCAGTCGGAGCGGGTCCAGAAGATGATCACGCGCGACGGCGGGATGAGCCCGGCGGCCTACGCGGCTGCGCGCCGGATGATCGTGTTCTCGCGGCTCGACTACGTCGTCCTCTACCTGGTCGTCGCGGACATGGTCTTCAAGCCGACCAAGGACGACACGTGGACGCTGGTCGTCATGGGCGCGATTTTCGTGCTGGCGACCGCGTTCTTCCTCGGCCGGGCGCGGGCGCTCTCGCTCAAGGCCGAGCGGCCGTCTACCGCCTGACCGGACCCGGCGGGGAGTACCTCTCGGCGACGCCGGGGACGCTCGGCGGTCACCGGCGCTCGAAGATCTACGGGCGGCTCGACTGCCCGGGCGCGCTGCGCTGGATCGCCCGCGGCCACTACGTCCGGCATCGCGTGTTCTTCGCGGACGAGGCGACGGCGGTCGCGTCGGGGTACCGCCCGTGCGCGGTCTGCCTGCCGGAGCGCTACGCGGCGTGGAAGGCGGATACAGTCGCGCCGTGACCGGATCCGCCGCCGCCAAGCTGATGGCCGTCCTCGCCTCGGCGCTGTGCCTCTTCGCCGGCGGGTTCCTGCTGCTCGCGAACTACGCGGACGAGGACATCCGGCTCCTGTCGGGCTGGATCGGGATCTTCTTCATCGGCATGAGCCTGTTCGTCGGGCCGACGCTGTGGCTCCTGGCCGACCTGCGCGCCCGCGGTGAGGACGGCGGCGCGGGGAAGGGCTCGGCGGACCCGGCGGGCGAGACCGAGGCCCGGCGTGGCGCGGATCCGCCCGATCCGCCGTCCGGGCCGGCGCTCTAGCTAGACGCGCGCCCACCCTGGGAGGGGAAAGAACCGCCCGCCACGCGCTGCCGATCGTACCGAGCAGGTGCGTACGGATTGCGCGCGGATCTGTGTCGAGTTTGTGCCGATTTGTCCCCTGGTCGGGACGGGCGTTCGCTAGCCGGTCACGACGATCGCGACCGACGCGTACTGGAGCGCAACCGCGGCGATCACCAGCGCGTGGAACACCTCGTGGTAGCCGAAGACGCTCGGCGCCGGATCCGGGCGGCGCAGGACGTAGACGACCGCGCCGAGCGTGTAGCAGATTCCGCCGGCGAGGACGAGCGACGTCGCGGTAGTTCCGGCGCCCTCGAGCAGCTCGCGGAACGCGACGGCGGCCACCCAGCCGAGGCCCAGGGCGATCACGGCCGCCATCCACTTCGGCGAGTCCGGCCACGCGAGCTTGAGGACGATCGCGAGCAGCGCTCCCGTCCACACGACGGCGAGCACCGCCGGCTGCCAGGCGCCCTCGAGCACGAGCAGCCCGAACGGCGTGTAGGTGGCCGCGATGAGCAGGTAGATGGCCGCGTGATCCAGCCGCCGCAGCCACGAGCGGCGCGTCGGCGACCACGTCACGCAGTGGTAGAGCGCGCTGACGCCGAACATGACTGCGACCGCGCTCGCGAAGACGGCCGTCGCGGCCCGCGAGAGAGGCGAGCCGGCCAGCAGGATCAGCACGACTCCGACGGGGATCGCCAGGACGAACGCCCACAGGTGCGAGACGCCTCGCAGCCGCGGTCTGTCTAGCGCCGGCGAAGCCGGCTGGACTGCGGTCGAGGCCATGCCTCACGGTAACGGATCGACCGCGGGACGGACCCAGTCGGGTAGAACTCCCGCCATGCGCTACCGCCGACTCGGCTCGAGCGATCTCGAGGTCTCGGAGATCAGCCTCGGGTCCTGGCTCACGTTCGGCGTGGGCATCGAGCGCGACCGCGCGCGGGCGTGCGTCGACCGGGCCTTCGAGGTCGGGATCAATCTGATCGACACCGCCAACGTGTACGGGCGCGGCGCCGCGGAGGAATTGCTCGGCGAGGCGCTCGCCGATCGCCCGCGCGACTCGTACATCCTCGCGACCAAGCTGTATTTCCCCATGTCCGACGAGGACAAGGGGCTGTCGCGCGCGCAGGTCGAAAAGCAGATCGACGCCTCGCTGAAGCGGCTGCGCGTCGAGTACGTCGACCTGTACCAGTGCCACCGCTACGACGTGGACACGCCGCTCGAGGAGACGATGGAGGCGCTCACGGAGGTCGTCCGCTCGGGCAAGGCCCGCTACCTCGGCTTCAGCGAGTGGACGGCGGATCAGATCCAGGCGGCGCTCGACCTGCCCGGCGTCGAGAAGTTCGTGTCGAGCCAGCCGCAGTACTCGCTGCTCGCGCGCATGCCCGAGTCGGACGTCATTCCGCTCTGCGCCGCGAACGGGATCTCGCAGATCGTCTTCTCGCCGCTCGGCCAGGGCGTGCTCTCCGGCAAGTACCGGCCGGGCGAGGCGCCGCCGGCCGACTCGCGCGCGGCCTCGGACGAGATGAACTGGGCCATGGGCCGCTTCCTCACAGAGGCCGTCATCGGCGCGGTCGATCGCCTTCGGCCGATCGCGGACGGGCTCGGGATCACGATGTCGCAGCTCGCTCTCGCGTGGGTTCTGCGCGAGCCGAACGTCGCGTCGGCGATCGTCGGCGCCAGCCGTCCCGAGCAGGTCGAAGACAACGCCGCCGCATCCGGCATCGAGCTGGACGAGGCGACGCTCGCGGCGATCGACGAGGCCGTCGCCGGCGTCGTCGTACGCTGAATTTCTCCAACCGGGTGCGCAAGTCGGCACGGTTTGCGCCAGACACGGCACACGATTTTGGCCATGCTCGCAGTGGGCGGCGGGCGGACCTCCCCACCCAAGGGTGGGGGCGTGGGGACCTGGCCCCACTGGACATGGACGGAGTAGCCGTGGCCAGAACGGACGCGCCTGCTACGGACGCGAGCGACCCGCTGGGCTCCGCGGCGAGCTAGGTCTGATACGCGATCGAGCGGTAGATCCCGAGGTCGTGGACGATCCGGCGCTGGCGCCGCTCGGCACCGTCGTCGCGCCACGTGACCACGACCGCCAGCTTCGCCGGCTCCTTGCGGGCGAAGTACGCCGAGGTCGTGTCCAGCAGCGTGCGGATCTCACGCCCGGGCGCGAGGAACTCGATCCTCCGGAAGAGCGGCAGGGCGGACATGTCCGTCGTGCCTCCCAGGCCCGAGAACTTCTGCTCGAACTTGCACTGGACCGCCGTCGCGGGCGCGTCGCCGATGTTGCGGACGACCAGGTGGAGGACGCCGGCGTCGAACTCGACGTCGACGATCACGTCGGCGCCGCGCCGCTCAGCCACTCTCGAGCTCCAGTCCCTCGTGGGCGAGCTCGATCGTCTCGATCGCGACCTCGTTCGCGGCCGCGTCGAGATCTGGCCCTTCCCACTTCGCCGGCCAGGCGTTTCGGAAGTACCAGCGCAGCACGTCGGCGCGCGACTCGTCCATCAGGATGATCGCGCCGTTTCTGCGGTCGATTTGGCCGTTCACGATCGCCTTGCGCCACTGCCAGAGGCTGAGATCCTTCGTGAGGCCCCGCTTGAGGACGATGTTCGGGTACTTCGTGAGACCCGGCAGCTTCACGGACGAGTTCATCTTCATGTCGCCGGCGCGGTACTCGATCGCCTCCGTTTCGGAGTCGAGCCCGCTGACCTGGGTGAAGAAGCCCGCGACGATACCGTCGATCTCGACGCGGAAGTTGAAGACGGAATAGGGGTCGGTGCGCTTGGGCGCAGGCATGACCTCTCCTTTCGGTTGCGGCGTGCGAGGAGTATCCCATTCGCCCGCGTGTCCCCCGAACAGGGGATACGAATCGCCGAACGGGGTACCCCAGTCCCTCGTTCGAGGGACGACTAAGTTGCGCGCCGCACGAGCGAGATGCCCCAGGCCTCGCCCGAGGCGAAGAGTTTGTCCGCGTCCACCTCGTCGGCCCAGCCGATGAAGTGCTTCTCTGTGTTCGCCGCGGTCGAGCCGTACACCGCCTGTCGGTCGGTCGGCGCCGGGCCCCGGTCGAACCCCTCGCCGCGCTCGAGCGCCGCGAAGCGTTCCTCGGCCGCCGGGCCCTCCGCGTAGCCCTTGCCCACTACTTCCTCCCGCGCGCGAGCCAGTCGTTCAGGTCGTACCAGTAGGACTCGCGCAGCGCCGCGACGATCCGCGGATCGGTGTGCTCCGGGTTCACGACATTGTGTTCGAGGTCGGCGCAGATCGCCTCCTCGGTCATGGGGATGTCGCGGAGGTTCACGAGCACCTCGGCCGGGAGCTTCGCCTCCGGGACGGTGTAGTGCTTGAAATGCAGGTCGGGGTACTCCTCGAGATGCTCCGGCCAGTCGGGGCAGCTGCGCGTCGAGCTGCACGACTCGACCTCCCTGCGAACGAGCGCCGCCAGCGCGCGGATGAAATCGGGGTCGTCGTTCAGCGACGGAGTCCGTTCGAGCCGCAGCCCGAGCTCGATCGCGCGGTCGCGCGCCTCGATGTCGAGATCCCAGAGGATCTCCAGGTGGTCGGCAACGAAGCCGATCGGCGCGACGAGCACAGAACGCACGCCGTGCTCGTGCAGACGCGTGAGCTCGTCGAGGATGTCCGGGCCGAGCCACGGCTCACCCGTCGGGCTCTCGCTCTGGAACGCGAACGACCAGCGCTCGGGGTCGAGCCCGGCGCGCTCGGCGACGAGGCGCGAGGTCTCGAGGAGCTGGTCGCGGTACGGGTCGTCGTCGGCGAGGATCCGCGCCGGCAGGCTGTGCGCCGTGAAGACGACGTGCGCGTCGGTTCCGCGCACGCGACTCGCGAGGACGTCCACGAACGGCCGGTAGGCGCCCCAGCTCTCGATGAACCGAAGGTCGACGGTCGCGCCGTTCAGGCCGTTTTCGACCTTCTCGCGATACTCGCCGATCGACATGCGGGAGTAGTGGGGGGCGAGGACGAGGCCGACGATGCGCTCGGCACCGCCCTCGATCGCCTGCTTCACGGCGTCGCAGATCCACGGCGACCAGTGCTTCATCCCGACGTAGACCGGAACGCCGAGCTTCGCGCTCGAGGGCTGCGCGCTGCGACTCCGTGACCTCGTTCAGCGGCGACGAGCCGCCGATGCGCCGGTAGCGCTCGGCGAGCGAAGCGACCGCTTCGCTGCGGGCCGGGCGGCCGCCACGCACGTCCTGAAGGTAGGCGGGAACGTCCTCGATCGAGGACGGGCTTCCGTACGCCATCGCAATTACCGCCGTCTTCACGCGGGCACCTCCGCCGCCGTTTTCTCATGCACCAGTTCCACCAGCCGGCCCAACATGTCCGGGTCCGTCTGGGGAAGAACACCGTGACCGAGGTTGAAGATATGCCCTTCGCGTCCCCCGACCTCTTCGAGGATGCCTACAGCCGCCTCGCTCGTGCGGTCCCAACCGCCCAGGAGGACGGTCGGATCGAGGTTCCCCTGGATGCCACGGTCCGTTCCGACGGTCTCCCAGCCCTCGGAAATCGGGATGCGCCAGTCGAGCCCGATCACGTCGCCGCCCGCCTCGGCGAGGTCGGGGAGGAGGTGTCCGGCGCCGGTCGCGAAGTGGATCGTCGGCGCCTCGACCGCGCCGAGAATACGGGCGGAGTAGGGCGCGACGAACTCGCGGTAGTCGGCGGCCGAGAGCGCGCCTGCCCACGAGTCGAAGAGCTGGATCGCGTCGGCGCCGGCGTCGACCTGTGCCGCGACGTAGACGGAGAAGGCGTCCGCGAGCTTCGTCGCGAGCGCGTGCCAGACCTCCGGGGTCGAGTACATGAGCCGCTTTGTCTCGGCGAAGTCGCGCGAGGGCTTCCCTTCGATCAGGTAGCCGGCCACGGTGAACGGCGCGCCGCAGAAGCCGACGACCGCCTGGTCGGGACGCAGCTCGGCGCGCACGAGGCGGATCGCGTCGAGGAAGGCCGGCAGAGTTTCCCGCGGGTCCGGAACCGTGAGCCGCTCGACGTCGGCGAGCGTGCGGATCGGCGGGTCGACGACCGGGCCGACGCCGTCGCGCAGCTCCACGTTCGCGCCCATGCCGAGGAGCGGCAGCACGATGTCGGCGAACATCACCGCCGCGTCGACGTTGTGGCGGCGCACAGGCTGGAGCGTCACCTCGGCGCACAGCTCCGCGTCCGCGCAGATCTCGAAGAGCCTGGCGCGCTTGCGCACCTCGCGGTACTCCGGCAGCGAGCGCCCCGCCTGGCGCATAAACCAGACGGGCGTGCGTTCGACGGATTCGCGGCGGGCCGCGCGAACGAGAAGCGGAGCGGTCACGAACCTAGGCTATCCCGGCGCGCTCCGAAACCGGTGTCAGTCGGCGCCGATGATGAGGACGATCGAGGCGCCCTGCAGGTCCCGCTTCTTCAGTCCGTCCAGCGGGATGACGCGCGAGACGTTGAAATCCTTGCCGAACCGCTTCGCCTCGGCCTCGAAGCCGGGCTTGTACATGACGAGCGAGCGGGCGAAATCGGTTCGGGAAGCGTTGGTCGTCGCGGCGATCGGATAGCCCTTCGTCATCACCCAGGCGGCCTTCTCGCTCGCGGCGCCGGAGCGGCCGTTCCCGTTCAGGATGAGAACGCGCGTCTTCGTGCGGGCGACCGGCGCGGCCTTCGCGGGCGCGGACGGTGCGGCGGCGGTCTTGGCCGGCGCGGCCTTCGTCTTCGCCGGCGCGGCGGTCGTCGCCTTCGTCGCGGCCTTCTTCGCCGGGGCTGCGGCGCCCGGCTCGTTCGCGAGCATCGGCTTGACGACGATCGCGAACGCAAGGATGACGAGGAGGAAGAGCTCGAGCGCCGCGACGCCGGAGGCGACGAGCGCCGTGTTGCGCCAGGGATTCTCTTGCGCTAGACGAGGGGCCGGATGATCCATCGGGCCGACCTATTTCGTCCCTGCGCCGCCCTCTCCTTCCGACCACGTTCGGGCAATTCCGTCGGCGACGGCGACCGCGGCGCGGAAGCCGAGCGTCTCGGCGGCGAGCGCCGGGTCGAGGAAGCTCCGCTCGAGCTCGCCGAGCCGCGCGGGCTCGAACACCGGCTCGAACTCGACTCCGGTCGCCCGGGCGCACGCCTCGGCCAGCTCGAGCACCGAGGTCTCGACCCCCGTTCCGACGTTGAAGACGCCGCCGTTCTGGCCCGCAGCGGCCAGCGTCGCCGCGACCACGTCGCCGACGAACACGTAGTCGCGGGTCTGGCGCCCGTCCCCGAAGATGCGCGGCGGCTCTCCGGCCGCCAGCCGTCCGAGGAAGATCGCGACGACGCCCGCCTCGCCGTGCGGATCCTGGCGCGGCCCGTAGATGTTCGCGTAGCGCAGCGCCACGTGGGTCGTCCCGTACAGGCGCCCGTAGGCCGCGAGGTATTCCTCGGCGGCGAGCTTCGACGTTCCGTACGGGGAGAGCGGCTGCCGCGGCGCGGTCTCGGCGGCCGGCTCGGCGCACTCGCCGTAGATCGCGCCGCCCGTGGAGGAGAAGACGATCTGCGTGCCGTGGTGGCGCGCGGCCTCCAAAACGCGGATCGTTCCGATCGTGTTGATCTCCGAGTCCCGGACGGGATCTTCGACCGAGCGCCGCACGTCGGCCTGCGCGGCGAGGTGGAAGCAAACCTGGGGCTCGGCCTCCGCGAACGCGGCGTTGACGTCGGCGGCCTCGCGCACGTCGCCCTCGACGAACGTCGCGCCGGGGTTCAGGTTCTCCCTCTTGCCGGTGGAGAGGTCGTCGAGCACGAGGACGGAATCGCCGCGCTCCACGAGAGCGTCGACCAGATGCGAGCCGATGAAGCCCGCGCCGCCTGTCACGAGGGCCCGCACGGCCGAGAATCCTACGTGGCCGCAATCCGGAAGCGATCTGTGACGTCAGACGTACTGTGCGCGTGACCCGGAACCCGCTCTGGCGGAGGGCGCCGTTTGTCCTCTCCCGGTTCCCGGGGATCGCCGCCGCGCTCGTCGGCGGCGCGGCCCTTCTGGCGGTGGCCAGCGCTGCCGGGCCGCTCTTCGTAGCCTCGGCCGGAAGCGCGGCGCTCGAGCAGGAGCTCGACGCGGTCACGCCGTACGGGGCGGGGGTCTACGTCAGGGCCACGGACTCGGTCCCGGGGGCCGAGAGCGACTTTGCACCAGTCGCGCCGTCGGTGGACGATCGCACCGCGACCTTCGCGGAGGCCGCCGGCAAGATCCCGGGCCTCGGGCCGACCGTCGTCACCGTGCTCGGCCCGGGCGTGGACGCGGCGAACCCGGAGCGGCCGCGGAGGACGCTGGGCGTCCGGCTCCTCTCGCGCACCGACGCGCTCGAGCACCTGCACGTGACCGCCGAGGGCGACGGCGAGGGGATGTGGCTCGCCGAGTCCACGGCCGGGGAGCTGGGGCTCGAGCCGGGCGACGATGTGCTGCTCGGAGATCAGCGCGTGCCGGTCGCCGGCCTGTACCGCCAGCTCTTCGACGAGCCCGCAACGCCGTACTGGCGCTCGCTCACCAACGACATCTACCCCGGGCCGCCGGTGTACACGACGCCGCCCACGTTCGCGATCGGCGACCGGGAGACCATTCTGGATCTGTCCAAGGAGCTCGGCGGCCTGAGCGCAGACTTCCGCTGGGAGGCGCCGCTCGCCATCGAGGCGCCGTCGCTTCCGGACGGACGCGTGATCGCCCAGGGCGTGGACGAATTCGAGCGTTCGTTGAAGACGCCCGGCGAGCAGCTGAACACGGAGTTTCGCTGCTCCTTCTGCTACGGCGGAAACATCGAGTTCACCTCGCAGTTTCCGAACGCGGTGCGGGCGGCGACGCTCACCGCTGCCACTGTGCGCGCGCCGGTCGACCTGCTGACCGCCGCCGGGCAGCTGATTGCGTTGGCCGTGCTCGCTGCGGTCGCCGTCTTCTCGCTGGAGCGCCGGCGGGCAGAGGCGACGCTCATGAACGCCCGCGGCGCCGGGCCGGGGACGATCTCCGCGATCGCGGCGCTCGAATCGCTCGTCCCCGTGCTCGTCGGGCTCGTGCTCGGTCTCGGGCTCGCGTACGCGGCGATCTCCGTGCTCGGTCCCGGGGGGACGGTGGAGCGGGCGGCGCTCGACGAGTCCGTGGGGCACGTGATCCTGCGGGCGCCGGTCGCGCTCGTGCTCATCGCGCTCGTCGCCGGGATCGCGTTCGCCCGGGAGTACCGGATGCGCCACGACGGGCACCGTTCGCCCTTCCTGCCGTGGGAGCTCGTCGCGCTCGCGCTCGCCGGGTGGTTCCTCTACAAGCTCCTGCACGGCGACGCGGTGGTCGTACAGTCGGACGGCGTCGAGCGGCCCAGCGCCTACCTGCTGCTCTTCCCGATCCTCGCGATCGCCGGTGTCGCGGGGCTCGTCGCGCGGCTCTTCGTGCGTCTCGCGCGCGTGTGGAGGAACCGGACGAGGCGGCGCTCCGGCCCGGCCTCCTACCTCGCGGCGCACCGGCTCGCGTCCGCGCGGCGGCTCCTCCTCGTGCTCGTCACCGCCTGTGCGGTCGCGTTCGGGCTGTTCATCTACGCGCAAGTGGTCGTCACCTCGTACCGCGCGACGATCGACGCGGCGGCGCTTCTCGGCCTGGGCAGCGATGTCCGCGGCCTCACGAGCTTCGACCGCGAGGCGCCCGCCGACCGCGAGATCCCCACCACGAAGGTGACGCGGATCCAGAGCGGCGGCTCGACGCTGCTCGACCGTGTGCCGACGTACCTCCTTGCCGTCGACACTGCGACGTTCGAGCGGGCCGTGCACTGGGACAGTGCGTATGCCGACGAGCCGCTCGCCGACATCCTCGCCAAGCTCGACGAAGGCGGCTCCACGGTGCCGGTGCTCGTCGTCCAGGGAAACCGCAACGCCGAGCAGCTGACCGTCGACAGCGTCGACATCCCGTTCCGCGTGGTCGCGACGGCGAAGGCGTTTCCCGGGATGGCGAAGGAGGGGCCGCTCGTCGTCGCCTCGGAGGATGCGCTCGAGGCGGAATTCGACCGCCAGGGCGTCGGCAGTCCGCTCGCGGCGTCGAGTGCGTCGACGCAGATCCTCGCCAAGGGCGAGCCCGGCCCCGCACTGAAGCTCCTCGAGAGCTCCCCGGCCAGGCCGTACCCGATCGTCACCGCGCAGGAGCTCGCGCGGCGACCGTCCGTCACGGCGTTCACGCGCACGTTCTCGTTCCTCCAGGCGCTCGGCCTCGTCGCGGGGCTACTCGGCCTCGTCGGCCTCGTCGTCTACATGCAAGCGCGGGCCCGCACGCGGGCGCTCTCGTACGGCTTCGCGCACCGGATGGGACTCTCTGCACGGTCGCACCGGCGCGCGCTCCTCCTGGAGCTCGGCCTTGCGCTCTCGCTCGCGTTCGTCCTCGCGGTGTCGCTCGCGGCGCTGGCGGCGCGGCTCGTGCTCACCAGGGTGGAGCCGCTCGCGAGCATCTCGCCCGTGCCGCTCGTGAAGCTCCCCGGGCTCGTCTTCGCCGGCGTCGCGGTCGTGCTTGCGCTCGTGACGATCGTGGGCGCGGTCGCCGCGCACCGCAGCGCGGCCCGGGCCAACCTCGCGGAGGTGCTGCGCCTTGGCGAGTAGCGCATCGGTGCAGGGGCTCGTCAAGACCTACCGGACGGAGGCCGGCGAGGTACGGGCACTGCGCGGCCTCGACGCCGAGTTCGAGGCGGGGACGCTGAACGCCGTTGTCGGCGTGTCCGGCAGCGGGAAATCCACGCTGCTGCGGCTGCTGGCGGGGCTCGACCGGCCGACCGAGGGAACGGTGCTCGTCGGCCCGGCCGACGTCGGGGAGCTGCAGGTGAAGGGGCTGCGGGCGCTTCGCCGCGAAACGGTCACGTATGTCTTCCAGCGGCCGTCCGACAACTTCCTGCCGCACCTCACGGTCGCGGAGCATCTCCGCCTCGTCGGAGCGGGCGATCGCGAGCTCGAGGCCGAGGCGCTCGCCGTGCTCGGGCTGACCGATCGGGCCGACCACCGGCCCGACGAGCTCTCGGGAGGCGAGCAGCAGCGCGCCGCGTTCGCGCAGGCGCTCGTCGCCGAATCCCGGATCGTCCTCGCCGACGAGCCGACCGCCGAGCTCGACACGGTCTCCGCGGCCGCGCTCCTGGGCTCGATCGGCACGCTGACGGAACGCGGCGTGACGGTGATCGTCGCCACGCACGACCGCACCGTCACGGCGGCGGCGCACACGACCCTGGAGCTCGAGCACGGACGCGTGCGCGGCTTCCAGCATCCGCTCATGCGCGACGAGCTGCCGCCGCGGATCTATGTCCCGGGTCCGGTGGTCGCCGAGCTGCGCGACGGCCGCAAGACGTTCCATCGTGGCGACGAAACGGTCGTGGCCGTGGACGGCGTGTCGCTCGCCGTGCGCGAGGGCGAGCTGGCCGCGCTCGTCGGCAGCTCCGGTTCCGGCAAGACGACGGTGCTGAACCTCCTCGCCGGCTGGGAGAAGCCCGACTCGGGCACGGTCGTCATCCCGGGCACGGACTGGGACGAGCTGGCCGTCGTCCCGCAGCGGTTCGGCCTGCTGACCGAGCTCAGCGTGCGCGAGAACATCGAGTACCCGGCGCGACTAACCGGCGCACGGCTCGACGAGGTGCGCCCCTGGGTGGACGAGCTCATGGAGACGCTCGCGCTCACGGAGCTCGGAGCGCGCTTCCCGTATGAAACGTCGATCGGCCAGCAGCAGCGCACCGCCCTCGCGCGCGCGCTCGCGCTCCACCCGCGCGTCCTTCTCGCGGACGAGCCGACCGGCCACCAGGACGCCGCGTCCGCTTTGGCCGTCGCGCGTGCGCTGCGCGCAGCCGGGGACGGCGGAAGCGCCTGCCTCGTCGCGACGCACGACCGCGAGCTGGCGGAGCTGTTCGACACGTCGTACTCGCTGGCGGGCGGGCGTCTGATCTGAGGGCGTCGTATCCTGCGCCGATGTTCGTAACGTTCGAAGGCGTCGACGGCTCAGGAAAGACGACCCAGGCGGGCCTGCTCGTGGACGCGCTCCGCGGCGAGGGGCGCCAGGTCGTCGCAACGCGCGAGCCCGGCGGAACTCCGCTTGGCGAGCAGATCCGCGACCTGCTCCTCCACGGTGACGACGTGGCGCCCTGGACCGAAGCGACGCTCTTCGCGGCGGCGCGCGCTCAGCTGGTCGCGGACGTCATCCGCCCCGCGCTCGACCGCGGCGAGGACGTCGTCTGCGACCGCTTCATCGACTCCTCGCTCGCCTACCAGGGCATCGCCCGCGGGCTCGGCGTCGACCGCGTCCTCGAGCTGAACGTGATCGCGACCGGCGGCCTGCTCCCGGACCGAACGTTTTTCCTGGAGCTTCCGCTCGACCAGGCGAAGGAGCGGCGCGGCGACGAGCCCGACCGCATGGAGGCCGAGGGAGACGACTTCGCCGCGCGGGTGCAGGAGGCCTACCGTGAGCTGGCGCAGATCTTCCAGCGCCGGGTCGTGCCCATCGACGCGACGAGAACCTTCGAGGAGCAAGCGACGGCGATCCGTGAAGAGCTTCGAGACATTTCCTGAGCAGGACGAGGCCAAGCGCCTCCTGACCGCGGCGCTGGCGGAGGGGACGACGCACGCCTACCTCTTCCACGGCCCGCCCGGCGTGGGGAAGCGCCGCGCCGCGATCGCCTTCGCCGGAGAGCTGCTCGGCTCGCCCGAGCGGGTCGCGCGCGAGGCGCATCCCGACCTCTACGTGCTCGAGCCGCTCGGCGACCAGATCCGCATCGACCCGATCCGCGAGATGCGCCGCGACCTGCACATGCGCCCGTTCGAGGCCGACCGGCGCGTCTACATCGTCGGCGGCGCGCACCTCATGAACGAGGACGCGGCCGATGCGCTCCTCAAGGATCTCGAGGAGCCGCCGCCCTACGCGGTGATCGTTCTGATCGCCGACGAGCTCGGGCCGCTTCCCGAGACGATCCGCTCGCGCTGTCAGCTGATCCCGTTCCGGCGGCTTTCCCGGGGAGCGGTGAAGACGCATCTCGCGGCCCGCGGGTTGGCCGGAGAAGAATTGGAGATCGCGGCGCGCGTCGCCGCCGGGCGGCTCGACCGGGCGGAGCGGCTGCTCGACTCTCGTGCCGGGGAGAGGCGTTTCGCCGTCCTCGACCTCGCGCGGGCGGCCTACCGCGACGACACGTTCGAGCCGGCCAGGGCCGCGCGGATCGTGGGCGAGCTGGCCGAAGGACGCGCCGCCGAGCAGCGCACCAAGCTGGAGCAGGCGGCGGAGGCGGCGAAGGAGCTCGGCGTGGAGGAGACGAAGCGCGATTTCGAGCAGCGCCTGAAGCGCGCCGAGCGCGGAGCCGAGCGCGACGAGGTGCTCCTCGCGATCGACGTGCTCGGGAGCTGGTACCGCGATCTGGTCGTCGTCGGCGCGGGGGCCGAAGGCGCCGCTTTGAACTCCGACCGGCTCGCGGAGCTCGCCGAGGACGCGCCCGAGGTCAGCGAGCGCGCCGCCCGAGCAGCCGAGACGGTGCGCGACGTGTGGCGCTCGTTCGAGTTCAACGTCTCCACCGGGCTGGCGCTCGAGGCGCTCTTCGTCCGGCTCAGGAAGGTGCTGGTCTAGTGGAGGCGGTCGGTGTCGTCTTCTCTCCGGGCGGGCGCGTGTACTCGTTCGATCCCGCGGGCCTCGAGGTTGCCTGGAACGACCGCGTCATCTGCGAGACCGC
Source organism: uncultured Thermoleophilia bacterium (assembly GCA_963716435.1). Classification (GTDB taxonomy): domain Bacteria; phylum Actinomycetota; class Thermoleophilia; order Gaiellales; family Gaiellaceae; genus CAVRUF01. The sequence goes on along the minus strand of OY970312.1, from coordinate 220,767 downwards.
GTACGGCCAGGAGTTCGCTCGGGTCGTGAAGGCGAACCACACGCTCGAGGCCAGGCCGCCGTCGCCGTTTCGCAAGCTCGTGCGCCTCGCGACCGAGGACGACCGCGACCAGGTCGAGGTGCGGAAGTCGGAGTCCAAGGATGCCATGCGCGTATTCCGCGAGGTGCTGAAGCAGCGGAACGTGCAGGTGAAGCCGGTGTCGGTGGAGATCGCGTTTGACGGCTCGCGCACGGTCGTCTCGTACCAGTCGGAGGAGCGCCTCCGGCTCGGTGCGGTCGAGAAGGAGCTGGGCCGGCGGCTCGGCGGCCGGGTGGAGCTGCGCTCGGTCGGCCCGCGCGAGTGCGCGCGCCTGTGCGGCGACGTCGGGCTGTGCGGGCGGGGCCAGTGCTCTCGCTCGTATCCGTCGCACGAGCAACCGATCACGCTGCGCATGGCGAAAGACCAGGCGCTGCCGGTCGCGTCGAGCCGCATCACCGGCCTGTGCGGACGGCTGCGCTGCTGTCTCGCGTTCGAGCATCCGACGTACAAGAGCTTCCGCGACCGCGCTCCCCGGGTCGGCCGGCAGGTGGAAACGCCGCAAGGTGTCGGCCTCGTGACGGGCTACACGGTGCTCGAGGACACGTGCACGGTCGAGTTCGCGGGCCAGGAGGTCGCGACCGAGATCGCGATCGACGAGTGCCGCGAGCTCGAAGGGCCTGCGCGGCGCTAGGCCCTAGCCGGCGTGGATCGCGAGCGGGCCGAGCGCCATCGCGACGACGAGCTGCCCGGTGACGACGGCCGTGGCGGCCGGCCAAAGGCGCAGCTCCCACCGAGGGAGGCCGCGTGTGCGCAGGATCCTCCAGACGAGCAGGCCGAGGACGGACGCGCCCGAGAACGCGTACAGAGCGACGGCCCAGCTGCTCGCGGTGTCCGTCCCCGCCGTGATCCCGTGCGCCAGCGCGAGTGCCCAGACGGCGAAGTTGCCGTAGTGCAGGCGCCGCCAGACGCGATGCGGGATTCGCCGGCGGTAGTGGTTCGTGATCGCCAGGGCGGCGAGAAGCTCAGCGGCGACGACGCCGAGCGCCACCGGGACGACCCGGGTCGGCGCCGCGCCCGGGACGAGAAGGGCGCCGAGGCCGAAGTCGATGTAGCCGTCCACGAGGAGCGCGAGCCCGTGGACCGCGAGGAACGCGCCTGCCAGCAGCCCGGCGTAGCGGTGTACGTCCTCGATCGCGAACGCGGGCCAACGCGTCGAGCGCACCCGGCCCGAGAGCGCGAGACCGAGGATCACCGAGACGGTGACGAGCGCAAAGGCGAGCAGGCCGCCCGCCCGGGCGACGTACCAGGTGAGAGCGGTCGACGCTAGAGGCACGCGGGCTCTCCAACGAGTGCCTGCCAGGTCTCGTTCTCCACGAGGTCGTCCTCGGCGAGGAACCGGCCGGGAAGGGCGCGGGCGTCGAGCCAATCGGGGCCGTCGTCCGAGAGCAGGTACGCGGCCTTCGCGGCGACGTCCGCGCCGAGGCAGCTCCCGGCCGAGACGGTCACTTGGCTCCAGCGCGATCGCGACGGAGCCCCTGTGCGTGGGTCGATCAGGTGATGCGCGTGCCGTCCGGCACGGCGCCAGTGGCGGCCGGCCGGCCCGCTCGTCGCGAGCCCACCGTCGAGGAGCGAGACCGAGCCGCCGCCCGGCAGCCCGATGGGCGTCGGCCCGCGGGTCGCGATGTCTCCGCCGGCCGAGACGAACCCGGAGCCGGGCAGGAGGCGAAGGGCTGCATCGACAGTCATCGCCTTGACGACGCCTGCGAGGTCGAGCCGCAGCCCGGGCGGCCGGGCCAGGAGCCGCCCGTGGAGGGCCACTTCTCCGGCTCGGCCGGGGGCGGGTGGGCCGGGAGGCCGGGGATCGTTGGGCGGCAGCGAGGCGAAGTCGCGGTCGTACCCGGCGGCGTCGACGGCCTCGGCGAGCGTCGGGTCGACGAGCCCGTCGGTCGCGCGCCAGGCCGCGAGCGCTGCCGCGACCGCGTGCGCGAAGAGGTCGGAGACGAGAACGTCCGCCTCCATGCTCGCGTTCACGCGCGAGAGCTCGCTGCCGGGTGCGAAGCGCGTGAAGATCTGCTCGCGCTCGTGGAAGAGGTCGACGATGTCCGCCAGCGCGGGCTGGTTCGCTCCGCCGACGACGACGTCTACGCCCATCGCGGCGAACGTATCCCTGGACGCGCTAGGAGACACTGCTTTGCACCTGGGGCGTTCCGGTCGAGGGCGCGACGGAGCCCGTGCCGAAGCCGAAGTCGTCGTCTTCGGACTCCTGCTCCTGAACCTGCGTGCTCACCGAGGTGGGCGACGGAGACGACGCGTTCGCCTGGCCCGGATGGCCGGCCCGCGCGAGGATGAACGCCACGACGAAGGCCGCGGCCGAGCCGTACGCAAGCGTCCGCTTGGCGATCCAGGCTCGTCGCCGCGCGGCCGCGAGCCGCGGTGTCGGCTCCGTCGTGCGCTCGGATTCGCGCTGGTTCATGCCTCAATGAGAGCGGGCGCGCCTAAGAGTTGTCTGAGAGGAGGCCAAGAGGTTCTTAAGAGTCCAGTCGAGCGGCCGACCGGTTCGAGGGATGCAGAGGCGCGGGCGGCCGCGCCGATACGTGCCGCGATGTCCGTCTGTCGGCACTGCGGCCGAGACGCTGGTCCGAATGAGACGCCCGATGGGGCGTGCGCCGCGTGCGCGAATTCGCCGCTCTGCTCCGGGTGCGGGCACGAGCGGGCGGAGCACTCGGGAGCCTTCGCGCCGTCGGCCGATCCGCGCTGCCGGGCAACGGCCGGCGATTTCCAGTCGCTCGACTTCTCTCCGTGCGCCTGCGAAGGGTTCCTGCCGATCGAAGGGTCGGTCGCGGACGCGGCCTTCGCGGACGCCGATCCGGACCCGTTCGCGGGCCCACCGCTGCGGCTCGCGTAGCGCTCTCCTGGCGCGCTGCCGACCGCTCCGGCCGGGTCCGGCGGGGGTTAAGAGTCACTCGCGCGCGCGCCCACCCAGGGAGGGGAATGAACCGCCGCTACCCGCCTTCGACGGTACCCGGAAAGTGCGCACGTGTCTGGCGCAGAAGTGGGCCGATTGTGCGCCGATGTGTCCACAGGGAGCGAGGCCTGGAGCGCGGAACCACCCTCCGCCGCGGGCGCGGAACCGCCCACCGCCTGGGGTCGCGAACGCCGGTCAGCGCGGAACCGCCGTCCGCCGCGGGCGCGGAACGGCCCGCCGCCCCGGTTGGAACGGCGGGCCCCCTTCCTGCGCACGGCCTAGGCCGCGGAGTCGAACGTGCCCGTCGAGCCGCTCGTGCCGCCCGAGCCCGAGCCCGAGTCAGACCCTGAGCCGTTGTCCCCCAGCGGAGGAGGCCCGCCCGGTCCGCCGGGCCCGTGCCCGCCGCGGAAGCCCTCGTTCACGAGCGTCGTGATGTGCTCTTCGAGTCCGTCGAGGATCTCGGCCTGCTGCGCCTCGGTGAGGCGCCCGGCCTCGACCGCGTCGGCGAGATCCGCCTTGGCGGAGTCCACCAGCGCTGCGATGAGCCCGTCCACCGACTTGCCCTGCTCCTCGGCCAGGTCGGCGAGGGTCGTGCCGTCGGACATCTCCGTCCGCAGCTCCTCGTCGGAGAGCCCGAGGTAGGTCGCGGCCGCGTCGAACCCGATCGGCCCGCCACCGTGCATCCCGCCCGGTCCGCCGGGCCCGCCGCCGAAGAGCGGGAACTCGCCCGACTCGATCCGCTCCTTGAGCGCATCGGCCTGCTCCTGGGTCAGCCGGCCGGCCGCGACCGCCTCGTCGAGCCGGTTTTCGAGCGCCTGCTCGATCGCGCCCTCGAGCTCGTCCGGCTCGACGCCCAGTTGCGCCGCGGCGTCGGCCAAGACGGCGTCGTTTTCCGCCTTCGGCGAGAGCTGCGTCGCGGCCACCGCCGCCCCGCTGCCGACCACCGCGGCCACCGCCGCAGCGCCGGCGACCACCTTGCGTCTGTTCGTTCCCTTCATGTCATAGCTCCTTTCGCTTGGGTCATCCCATGCGACCAGCCGCCGCTAAGAGCGGCCTGAGAGGAGCGGAAGAAGTTCCTAAGAGTCCGGCGCGGCGTACGTATCGGCGCCGACGAGGTGGATCGACACGTAGGACTCGTCGCCGATCACCCAGGAGTCGTGTCCGGGCGGGACGACGAACACGTCGCCGGCTCCCATCTCGACGAGCGTCCCGTCGCGCATCTCGACCGCCGCGCGGCCGGCGAGGACGATCCCGACGTGCGCGACCTCGCAGAGTTCTGTGCCCGCCGTCGGCCCCACGTGCGTCGACCAGCGCCACCCAGGCTCGTACGACGCGCGCCCCAGTTCGACGCCGCCCGCGGTGAGGAGCTCGAAGAATCCAAGCTCGAATTCGCGCCGCTCGTCGGCGTCCTCGAACCGGCGGATCACGAGGCCCTCGCTCACATTGGAGGACGCTACACTGAGACACCCTGCCGACGTAGCTCAGCTGGTAGAGCACTTCACTCGTAATGAAGGGGTCCGCGGTTCGAATCCGCGCGTCGGCTCTCCCGAAGCACGATAGGGTTGCCGCATGCGGTCAGGGAGTCGCTGCGGTGGATAGCGAACCGAGTGTCGCACCGCGTGGAGTCGGCCGAGTAGCGGGAGCCATCCGGCGGTATCTCCCTGCGATCGCGGTCGTGCTCTCAGTGGTGCTCGTGGTGTCCGATTGGCCGCTCGGCTGGTCCCTCTGGCTCGACCACCCGTTTATCGCCGCACTCGTTGCGGGCCTCGTTCTGCTGTTGCTGACGGGATCGGTGGTCGACGTGATTCTGCGCCGGCGGGAGGCGAGACGTTGGCTCGATCTCGGTCGCGGCGCGGCATATGCGCTCGACCAGGTGTTCTTCCTCTCCGGGATTGCCATGGTCCAGGTGCTGGGCGTAGGCGGCGGCACCCGCCTCTCGCCGGAGATCGAGTTCCACGTCGCTCCCGCTCGTGAGCGTGCGGCGGCGCTTTTTCCAGCCGGCAACGCTCTCGACGTGATGGTCGAGTACAACGAGGGAGGCTCCTCGACCCTGCGGCACGACCGCCTTCCCGTTCTTCTGCGGGACAGCCAATGGCGTGACCACGCCCTCCTCACCATCCTCGCGCTCGCGCGGGCACAGGAGACCGACCATCGCTCGCTGGATCGGACGCCGCCAACCGAACCGTCAAGCAGCGCGTCTCGCTTGGCGCCGCGCCGCAGGGCCTCTCGTTCACCGGTGGCGCGCTGTGGGCCGGGCGTTCACGGCACCGCGACAAGCCATCGCGGCGGCACACTCAGGGTCGTCACGCCGTATCCGTTTTCCACGGTCGACCCGGCGGTCGCGTATGACCCTCTGACGCCTCAGGTGCTGACGGTGACGAACGACGGCTTGGTCGACTTCAGGCGCGTCGGAGGGGCGCGCGGCGCGAGTCTCGTCCCCAATCTGGCAGTCGGGCTCCCGAAGCCCTCGGATGGGGGCGCGACGTACGCCTTCCGGGTCCGCGAGGGGATCCGCTACTCGACGGGTGAGGCGGTGAGGGCCGAGGACTTCCGCCGGGCGATCGAGCGCGTCTTTTCGGTTCCTACAACCCCCTCGTCCATTCGCTTGCTCTTCTCAGGCGTCAGGGGGGCGGACGCGTGCGGAGCGAGCGCAAAGGCGTGCAACCTTTCCGAGGGCATCGTCACGGACGACGCGACGGGGAGGGTCGCATTCCACCTGAGCGCTCCCGACCCAGAGTTCCTGTACAAGCTGACTCTCACCGCCGCGTATCCGGTTCCAGCGGGGACGCCGAATCGCGACGTCGGCGCAAGTCCGATCCCTGCGACAGGTCCGTACATGATCGAGGAGTACGTCAGGGGCAAGCGGCTAACGCTCGTCCGCAACCCGCACTTCCGCGTGTGGTCGAGCGCCGCGCAGCCGGACGGCAACGTCGACCGGATCTCGATGACCAGCGCCGTACCGGAAGCCGACGCTGTCACTGCCGTCGCGGAGGGGCGAGCCGACTTTTTCATGAACCTGCGCCCGCCGAGCCGGGATCTGGCCGAGCTCACCATGCGGTACCCGGCCCAGGTGCATCGAGTCTCGGAGCCGCGAACCGACTTCCTCGTGCTCAACACGCGGGTTCCTCCCTTCGATGACGTCGGTGTTCGTCGGGCGCTCAACTACGCGATCGACCGGGCCGCGGTCGTCGATGCCTACGGCGGGCCGGCGCATGCGAAGGCGACCTGCCAGGTGCTGCCGCCGAACTTCCCCGGTTACGCGCCGTACTGCCCCTACACCGCGAACGCCGGGCAGAAGCGCAGCTGGAGCGCTCCCGACCTCGATAAGGCGAAGGCGCTCGTGCAAGAATCTGGCACCGCCGGGATGCGGGTAGAGGTCTTCGCGCCGGCCGGCGAGACGGAGTGGGTTCTCGCGGCAAGGGAGGCCGTTGCGGCGCTCGACCGACTCGGCTACCGGGCGTCTCTCCGGAGCCTCGACACCGACATAGACACCTACTTCGCGAGGATCTCCGACTCGCGCAATTCCGTCCAGGCCGCGATGAGCGCCTGGGTACAGGACTACCCCGCGGCGGGGGAGTTCATCGCTTCCCAGCTCTCCTGCGAGGCGTTCGCGCCCGATGACAGCAACTCGAACTTCTCCGGGTTCTGCGATCACGCGATCGACGCGATGGTCGAGCGTGGCCGCCGCCTCCAGCCGACCGATCCGGCGTTCGCGAACGAGCTCTTCGCCCAGGTCGACCGTGCCGTCACCGACCGCGCCCCCTACGTTCCCTTGGTGAACCCAATGGCGTTCGACTTCGTGTCCGCGCGAGTCGGGAATGCCCAGCATCACCCCCAGTGGCGCCTCCTCCTCGATCAGCTGTGGGTGCGCTGACGGACGTCAGGCTCGAACCGACCAGGTGAAGCGGGTCAGGCTCTTCTGAGGCGCCAGCCCTCCAGGGCGGAGCCCTCGGCGCACGAGGAGCACGGGCGACGTCGCCCTTCGCGCCAGGGCGAGCCTCGCAGCGCCCAAACCTTCGTGGTGCCACCTCGTCGAGAGTCCGACGACGAGCAGACGGGCATCCCCGCTCGCCGCGATGATGCCGTCTTCGCCCGGTGCGACGAGAGCGGGCTCGGCGATCACGCCGAGGGCCCGCTGGACGGCAAGCGAGGCGTGAGAGAGAACCCGGCTCGCGTCCCGCTTTCCTTCTTCTGGGACGGCCATTGTGCCGAGCAGCCGGAGCGGTGCCGCCCAGGCCCGTGCGATCCAGGCGCCGAGCCTCGACCGCCGCCCAGTCGTGCTCGGCCGCGCCAAAGGGCACGAGGACAGCGCCGTCGACTTCTCCGCGGCGAGCGACGAGGAGCGCGACGTCACACGGCGCACGCGCAAGCACTGCGGCGAGGTCGGCCCCGGGGAGCCCCTCCTCGAGAAGCTCGGTCGGGGCGTCGAGTAGCAGGAGGTCGACATCCTGCTCTTCGGCGAGACGGGCGAGGTCGTCGCCCGGCTGTTCGCTCGTGAAGGCTGCCGTGCGCGCGACCACGCCACGCTCGGCGAGGCTCGAGACGCGCTCGTGCAGGCGTGCGGTCGTCGGTCCGATCTCCCCATGCTCGGCGAGAAGCTGCGCGAGGATCACCTCGCGAGGCGGGCGACGCGCGAGTGCGCCCGCGAGCTCGAGGAGCATCTCGTCACGAGCCTCGACGAGCGCGGCCACGACGATCGCCCTCCGAGGCGCCGGTTCCGAGGCACGCTCTTCGCGAGCGAGGCTCGGATCCTGTCGGAGGATCGCCTGTTCCAGGTCCTGGAGCGCCCGGCTCGGCTCGATCCCCAGCTCTTCGACGAGCTTGCGACGGGCCTCGTGGTACGCCTCCAGAGCTTCGGCCTGCCGGCCGGAGCGGTAGAGCGCGATCATCAAATAGCCTCGAAGACGTTCCCGGAGCGGATGGTCGGTTACGAGCGCCTCGAGCCACCGCGACGAGCGCTGCGTCGCGTCCGAGTGCGAGGTCGGCCTCGATCCGAAGCTCGTGCGCGGCGAGTCGGACCCTCCAGGCGCGCGATCGCAGGCTGCGCAAAGCCTTCGTAGGAGAGGTCGGCGAGAGCCGCGCCGCGCCAGAGGGCGAGAGCCTGTGTGAGCAGGGCCGAGCTGCCGGCGGCATCTCCTTGCTCCAGGGCGTGCTGGCCGTCCTCGGCGAGTCGCTCGAAGCGGTCGAGGTCGAGCTCGTCGGCTTCGACCCGGAGGAGGTACCCGGAGGGACGGGTGAGGAGCACATCGCCCGGCAACGCCTTGCGAAGCTGGGAGACACGAACGCGAAGCGCGGCCGCGCCGCTCTCCGGCCCCTCCTCGCCCCAGAGCTCATCCAGCAGGTGATCGCTCGAGACGACCGCGTTGGCGTGCAGGAGAAGGAATGCGAGAAGTGCGCGCTGCCTGGGGCCGCCGAGAGGAAGACATTGCGCGCCGTCTCGCACCTCAAGCGGTCCGAGGATCCGAAAGTCCATGGCGTCTCCTAGCGGCGCACGCTAACACGTCGTTGCAGCGCCGTTATCGGCCCGTTATGCCGGACGCAGATCCTCCCCCGCATCAACGCAGGAAGCCGAAGGAGGAAAGCAAGATGACGATCTCGATCAGAAAGACATGGTTCGCCGTAGTGGTCGTCGCAACGCTGGCCGTGCCCGCAGCCCAGGCGCATCCGCTCGCGGAAGGCGGGGCCTCGAATACAGGGACCGTCAAGGCGACCGTCGTGGCCGAGCACAACGGCCAGCCACAAGCGCAGATCACCGCGATGGCCCGCGGTGCGCGGGAGCGAGCGGCCGAGCGGTCCGCGGCCGCCGCGGTTCCGGCAGCAGCCTCGGACGTGGTCGTGCATGTACCCCAGGCGCAGCCGCAAAGCATGACGATCGTCCGCGCGCTGCGGGAGCGCGCGCTCGAGAAGTCGGCGGCATACGTCGTTTCGACGGCGTCTCCTTCCGTGGCATCGGCCGGCTCGGAGGGCTTCCACCTCCGCGATGCCGGAATCGGCGCCGCGGTAACAGTAGGAGCCCTGATGCTGGGTGGAGCGCTGGCGCTCGCCTTCATCGGCCGAACCCGCCGTCGGGCAGTCCACGCCTAGGGACGCAGACGAAGCGCGGGACCGGGGCGACGCGCCGGTCCCGTCTTCGTTTGTCCTCTACGCGCCGAGACAGGCCGAGAGGGGCCGCCGGTGACCACGATGTGGCGCGGCGCGCGCTGACGCGGCGGCTCGTCGCGCTGGTATGACCCCGCTTACATGAGGAGCCAGCAGACCAAGGCCGATGATTTCCGTGCGCTGCACGCCGGCGAGCCGTTCCTGATCCCGAATCCGTGGGACGCCGGCTCGGCCCGCGTCCTCGAGGCGCTCGGCTTCAAGGCGCTCGCGACGACCAGCTCGGGGTTCGCGTTCACCTTGGGACGGGTGGACGGACAGGCCACGCTGGACGAGCTGGTCGCGCACACCCGCGCGCTCGCGGAGGCGAGCGACCTCCCCGTCTCCGTCGACTGGAGAACGGCTACGGCGCCGAGCCGCAAGCGGCCGCGCAGGCGGTCACCCGAATCGCCGAGGCCGGCGCCGTCGGTGGCTCGATCGAGGACTGGGACGCCGAGGCCGGGCTCTACGACCTCGGGCACGCGGTGGAGCGGATCGAGGCGGCGGTCGAGGCGGCGCGCGCGCTCGACTTCCCGTTCACGCTGACCGCGCGGGCCGAGAACCACATTCGCGGCAACCCCGATCTCGACGACACGATCGCGCGGCTCCAGGCGTTCGCTGCGGCCGGCGCTGACGTCCTCTACGCGCCGGGCCTCGCGAACGCGGACGAGATCCGGGCCGTGTGCGACGCCGTCACGAAGCCCGTGAACGTCCTCGCGCTTCCGCATTTCTCCTTCGCCGAGGTCACCGAGGCGGGCGCGCAGCGGATCAGCGTGGGCGGCGACTTCACCTGGATCGCCGTCCGGGCGCTGGCCGACGCGGCCACCGCGTGGCGCGAGGGCGACTTCTCCGTACTCGATGTGAGCGTCCCGGTTCGCGAATGGTTCGCGGGCTGAGCGACCTGCCGTCGCCCGCGGGGACTGATCTCGTGATTGCTCGTGAGGTGTCCTACAGTGGACGGCCTGGAGACCGCGATCGTGATCGTCATCCCCGAGGCGGAGAAGGTCGTCGGGAAGTGGCGCCGCAGATACACATCCGACGGCGCCGACGGCATGCCCGCCCACCTCACGCTTCTCTATCCCTTCGCGGACACGTCGCAGCACCTGGCCCGGATGGACGATCTCGTTGAGAGCGCATGCGAGGGAGTCGGGCCGATCCGCTTTTCGCTGAGCTCGGCCGAGTACTTCTACGGCAGCACGAACACCCTGTATCTCGCCCCGGAGCCGTCCGCTCCCTTCGCGGCAATTACCGAGGCCCTGGCGGCTGCGTTTCCGGAGTACCCACCCTACGGCGGGGCCTTCTCCACCGTCGTTTCTCATCTCTCCGTCGCCCAGCATGAGAGCCTCAGCGTCCTCGCGGAGATCGAGGAGCAGCTGGAGCCTGCTCTGCCGATCGTCGCCTTCGCACCGGCGGCGCAACTCATGGAGCATGCTCCCGCTCCGGACGGCTGGCGACTGAGGCGCAGCTTCGCCTTCACACGGCCGGCTCGTCCGGATCCGGGCGCCTGAGTCCAGCACCGATGCGATATCCGGCGAGCTTGGTGCCGAGCTACGGAACCGGAAGCGTCCCGCACGCGACAGGGGCGGACGTGCCTGCGTCGCTGATGACGATCGAGTAGTGATGGAGCGAAGCGATCAGCTCTTCGAAGCTCGTCTCGACTGTGCTTTCCGACCGACCCCCGACGACATCTTCGAGGGCGTACTCGGTGACAGCGACGGATAACGACTCGCACCGGCCGACGTAGATCTGCGCGATCTCGGCAGCGGCGGGCGCGTTCTCCAGCGTCAGCACGATCTTCAACTGATCCGGGCTGATGGGACTTACCTCCGCCTCGCCCGTCTGGCCCGAGCCGTCGACCTCGTTCAGCTCGACCGTCGTAACCGCGGCGGCCCCGCACTTGTCGGACCCGAGCTGGAGCGCGATGACGGCCGCCTCGTAGGTCGCATCGAAGCCGGCCTCATACACGCGGTTGAGCTCGGGGGTGGCGGTCTCGTCTGCGGGCGTAGCGGCATCGAATCGTTTTTCAGACTCGCCTGCGCGCTCGAAGCTGGAGCGAGCTTGGCGGTAGAAGCCGAGCATCTCCTCGAAGGCGGGCTCGTGTCCCGGCGGTGGGCCGAGTGCGCGCAGGTCGCTTTCCATTGCCTCGAGAATGCCCACGAGTTCCGAGTCAAACGTGACGAACTCACCCGCGGTAGTGGGGTTCGGCAGAGCCTGCAACTGCTGGTCGGCGCGGGCGCAGATCGCATCGGCGCTCGATGTCCAGTAGGGCGGTGGCAATTCGGGCACCGACCGCGCCTCGGTCGTCGTCGGAGGCGTGGATTGTGTGCTCGTCGCCATCGACGGGGCGGCGGCCACGGGCTTCTCGTTCCCTGAGCCGCAGGCGGCCAGGGCGGCCGTCACCACGATCGCGGCGACCAGTACCGGGATCTTGAGAATCGAGGTGTTCATCGCTGCTCCTTCGATCGGGTCTTGCTGTTGCTCCCGACCGTAGGACGCCCCTCCAGGCACGACCACCGGGCTGGCCGCGGTTTGCTCTCCGGGCTTGCCCTGGTCTTTCGGTCGCTCAAGATCAGGGCCCGCAGGGTGGAACCGCCGTTCGCACTGTGTGACGATGCGCACGTGGCATGCACCGTGCTCGTCGTCGACGACCATCCGGGCTTCCGCGCGTCGGCGCGGCGGCTCCTCGAGTTGGACGGGCTCCGTGTCGTCGGGGAGGCGGTGGACGGCCGCAGCGCCCTGCGGCTTGCCCGTGAGCTCGCGCCGCACGTCGTCCTGCTCGACATCGGCCTGCCCGATCTCAGCGGCTTCGAGGTGGCCGAGCGGCTCCAGGCCGCAGCGTCTCATGTCGTGTTCGTTTCGAGCAGGGCCTCGAGCGACCTCGGCCGCCGCATCGAGGCGAGCGGCGCGCTGGGCTTCATCCCGAAGGACGAGCTCTCGGGCGAAGCCGTCCTCGCACTCCTCGCCCGAGCGGCATGAGGCTGCTGCGCGCACTGCTTGCGATCGCCGGCCTCGCGCTCGGTGTCCTCGCCTACCGCGTTCAGATCGAGGAGCTCGGCCCGTTTACGACTCCCGCGCGCGCGAGCGCGATCGTCGCCGTCGGATGGGCCTTCCTCGTCGCGGGGCTCGTCGCGTGGACGCGCCGGCCCGGCAACCGGATGGGGCCGCTCTTGACGGCCTCCGGGTTCGCGCTCCTCTTGCGCCAGCTCCGCTACAGCCACGACTCGGCGGTCTTTACGGTGTTCTTCGCCCTCGGGGAGTTGAGCTATGCGCTCGTCGCGAACTCGGTGCTCGCCTACCCGACCGGCTTCGTGCGCGACCGCTTCGAGCGCGCATTTCTTCGCGCGGCCTACACCGTGGCGCTCGCGTTCCCGCTCGCGATCCTCCTCGTCCACGACGAGACGCGGTCGCTTCGGTTCCTCGATCCGACTCCGCATGCCAGCTCGATCGTGATCGCGGAGAACGGCGACCTGGCGGTCGGCTTGCAGAAGGCGTTCGTCGTGATCGCGTGGGGACTCCTCGCGTCGATTTTCATCGCGCTCATCGTGCGGCGGCTCTGGCAGGCGACGCCGCGCGCGCGCCGCATGCTCGCCCCGCTCGGCATCGCGGCGATCGCCGTCGCGCTCCGAGCCGTCTTCGAAGGCGTCTTCACGTTCGTGCCGCGGCCGCCGGAGATCCTCTACGTCTACCTGTTCTGGTGGCAGATCTGCGGATTCTTCGCGCTGCCGCTGGCGCTCCTTGTCGGCGTCCTCCGGTCACGGCTCGCGCGGGGCGGCGTTGCGGATCTTGTGATTGCGATCGACCACGCCCCACCGCGCGACCTGCGCGACGCGCTCGCCCGCGCCCTCGCCGACCCGACGGTTGAGCTCGCGTTCTGGCTCCCCGGGGAGCGGCGCTACGTCGACGCGGACGGGGCGCCGTTCGAGCTCCCGGCGGGTGAGGCCCGCGCCGTGACGCTCCTCGAGTACGACGGCGACCCGCTGGGTGCGATCGTCCACGATCCGATCCTTCGAGAGGAGCCGCGGTTGGTGGAGTCGGTCGGCGCGGCCGCGCGCCTCGCGCTCGAGAACGCGCGCCTGCACGCGGAGATGCTCGCGCAGGTTTCGACGATCAAGGAGTCCCGCGCTCGGATCGTCGCGGCCGGCGACGATGAACGGCGCCGGATCGAGCGGGACATCCACGACGGCGCCCAACAGCGCCTCGTCGCGCTCGCGCTTCAGCTCCGTGCCGCACAGCGCGAGCGCGAGATCGACCCCGAGGTCGCGGCGCTCCTCGACGAGTCGGTCCGTGAGCTCCAGAGCGCGGTCGAGGAGCTGCGCGAGCTCGCCCGGGGAGTCCACCCGGCGATCCTGACGGAGGAGGGGCTCGCTGCAGCACTCGAGTCGCTCAGCGACCGCACGCCTCTTCCCGTGGAGCTCGACGTCGGGGAGGGGCGGCTGCCGGAGCAGGTCGAGGCAACCGCGTACTTCGTGGCGTGCGAGGCGCTCGCGAACGTCGTGAAGCACGCCGGCGCATCGCACGCAAGCATCTCGGCGCGGCGGCGAAACGGCGTCCTCATCGTTGAGGTGCGCGATGACGGCGTGGGCGGAGCGAGCGTCTGGAGCGGGTCCGGACTACGGGGACTCGGCGACCGTGTCGAGGCCCTCGGCGGCCGGCTGACGGTCGAGAGCCCGCCCGGCCGCGGCACACGCGTGGTGGGGGAGATTCCGTGCGAGTCGTGATCGCCGACGACTCCGTTCTCTTCCGTGAGGGGCTTGCGCGCGTCCTCTCGGACGGCGGGTTCGAGGTCGTTGCACAGGCGTCGGACGGGGGCGGCCTCGAGGCCGCCGTGCGCCGCATGAGGCCGGACGTCGCGATCGTCGACGTCCGCATGCCGCCCACGCACACGGACGAGGGCACGCGAGCCGCGAAGGCGATCCGCGACGAGCACCCGGCGATCGGCCTCCTCCTTCTCTCGCAAATCGTCGAGCCGCGTCACGCGCTCGATTTGTTCAGCGAGCATCCGGAGGGGTTCGGCTACCTGCTCAAAGACCGGGTGATCGAGATCGACGACTTCCTGGAGGCCGTCCGGCGAGTGGGGAGGGGTGGCACGGTGATGGATCCCGAGGTCGTCGCGACGCTGTTGGGGCGGCGCCGGACGCCCGATCCGCTCGAGGGCCTGACGGCGCGGGAGCGCGACGTTCTCGCCCTCATGGCCGAAGGGCGCTCGAACAAGGCGATCTCCGAGCAACTGTTCCTCAGCCCGAAGACGGTCGAGTCGCACGTGAGCAGCATCTTTCTGAAGCTCCGTCTCGCCCAGGAGCCGGACGACCACCGCCGAGTGCTCGCCGTGCTCGCGTTTCTCCGCGGCTAGCGTGGGTTCGCGGCTACGAGAATGGCACGTTCGACGCGTGCGACACGTTCTCCGGCTCGATCTAGGCCCGGCCGGTCAGCCGATGATCAGCTTCCGCGCCCCGATGCGCAGGCCTTCGAGCGTCTCCGTCGCCCCGAGCTCCTCGTGCGCCGCGATGAGGTACGCGTAGGGCTGGTCGCGAAGCTTCTCGTTCTTCCTGCGACCGTCGCGGATCGCCTTGAAGGTGTTGAACGCGAATCCTGCGGCGACGACCAACGGATTGACGGTGGCGACGCCGACCACGGCCATTCCCGCGCCCGCAAGCTCGGGGAGGTCCTTCGAAACACCTATGACGCTGAGAGCGGTGTCGCCGAGCAACGCGAGCTCCACGCTGACGGAGTGGACGACCGTCGGGTCGGGCGTGCGGTCCGATACAAATCCCGCCTCGTCGCGCAGCGCCTTGACGACATCGCTGTCGTGGAGCTTCTCGCCGTAGCCGTCGGGAACGATGCGACCGAGGCGGTCCTAGTAGAGAGCAGCCTGCTTGACCCACGCCTCGTCGCGGAAGTGGATGAACGGGTAGTAGAGCGCGAGCCCGCTATCCATCAACCTCATTCATCCCGTTTTGGCCGGGTTCTAGCACGGGTCACTTTCCCGAGTCTCGGGCCACGCCCTCTAGGGTTCCGTCCGCGTGGAGGAAACCCCCTCAGCCGCAGCGGCCGGTCAGCCCGAGAGCGGCAAGGCTTCCTCCTGGCGCCGCTGGGCCGGGATGGCCGTCGGGATCGGGGTCGTCGTTGCGACCTTCGTCTTCGTCCTCCCGAGGATCGCCGACTACCGCGACGTCTGGGACGCGGTCAAGACGCTCGACTGGCAGCAGCTCGCCGCGCTCGGCGTGGCCACGCTGATCAACCTCGCCACCTACGCGCCCCCGTGGCAGGCCGCGCTGCCGGGGCTTCGCTTCCGCCAGGCCTTCGTCGTCACGCAGGCGTCCACGGCCTCGACCTACATTGCGCCCGGCGGCGCCGCGGTCGGGATGGCGCTCTCGTACGGGATGCTGCGCGGCTGGGGCTTCGCCGGGTCGAGTGTCGGGCTCGCGGTCGCGGTCACCGGCGTGTGGAACCAGTTCGTCCTGCTCGGCTTCCCTGTGATCGCGCTCGCCCTCCTGACGACCGCGAACGAGACGCATCCGCTGCTCGAGACCGTCTCCTGGATCGGGCTCGCGATCCTCGTCATCGTCGCGGTCGGCTTCGGGCTCGGGCTCTCGACCGCCGGGATCGCCCGCAAGGCCGGCGACTTCGCCGCCCGCGTCATGACCCGCGTCCTCGGCTGGATCCGCAAGGGTCCCGTGAAATGGGGCGGAGAAACGTTCGTCCGTTTCCGCGCCCAGACGGTCGGGCTCCTGCGCCGCCGCTGGCACGTGCTCACGCTGGCGACGCTGGCCGGGCACCTCTCCGTCTTCCTGCTCTTCGTGGTCTGCCTGAGGACGCTCGGCGTCGGCCCCGGCGAGGTCACGTTGATCGAGGCGTTCGCGTCGTGGTCGCTCGTGCGCCTGCTCGGCTCGATTCCCATCACGCCCGGGGGGATCGGGATCGTCGAGGTCGGGATGACCACCGCACTCATCGGCTTCGGCGGCTCGAACGCCGAGGTCGTCGCGGCCGTGCTCGTCTACCGGTTCCTCACGCTCGTCCCGACGCTCGTGCTCGGCCTCGTGCTCGGCTCGACCTGGCGCAAGCACCAGCCGCCCGAGTTGGCCGACGACTAGCCGAGGTCGGGCGTTTCGATCTCCTGCTCGTCCATCATCCGCGCGACGCCGGGCAGGGCGAGCGTGGCGAGGAAATGCCGGCGCAGGTTGGGCCGGTCCCACGCCTTCGGCGAGAGGTGGCGGCCCCAGCGGACGAGCATGAAGAGGTAGATGTCCACGACCGTGCGCTCGTCGCCGACCAGCCATTGCCGGCCCTCGAGCTCGGAGTCGAGCCAGTCGAAGTGCCCCCCGAGCAGCTCGCCCTCGCGTTCGCGGATCGCGGCCTCGGCGACCGGGTCGCTGGTGTAGCGCTCCGGATAGAGGAAGTGCATGAACCCGGCCTGGACCGTGTTCGTGAGGAACATCAGGTAGCGGTAGGCCTCGCCGCGCTCCGGCGTTCCCACGGGCGGGACGAGCCGCGCGTCCGGAAAGCGGTCGGCGATGTGCAGCACCGTTGCTGCGGATTCCGTCACGAGCAGGTCGCCGTCCACGAGCGCGGGCACGCGGCCCGACGGGTTCAGGGCCAGATACTCGGCCGAGCTCGTTCCCGCTTCATCCCGCTCCACGAGGACGAGCTCGAAGTCGGCTCCGGCCTCGGCGAGCGCGGCGTGCGGGGCCATCGCAGCGGTGGTCGGGATGTAGTAGAGGCGCACGGCGCGAGCGTACCGGCCCCGAAACGACGAGGGGCGGGGATTGCTCCCCGCCCCTCGCTTCCAGCTGCTGCTCCTTCCTACTGGTCGACCCAGTAGATCGCGGAGCCGAGGAACGGCCACTCGCGTTCGGGATCGGCCCGGTAGAGCGGGTTGTTCGCGAAGACGGCAATGCGTGCCGTTCCCGCGATGTTCACGCCGTGGGCGATCAGCGCCGAACCGGGCGCCGTCGCCGACTGGGCGTCGAGGAGCCAGAGGCCTGCCGCGAAGAAGTTCGTGGCAGGTAGCCGTGCATCGACGGTGAGCGCGTCCGTCGCCGTGAACCACGTCGGCGGATCGACGATCATCGTGTCCTGGCTCGGGTAGGCGCCGACGATCGGGCTCGACGTGCCTCCTTCGTTATTCCAGTAGACGATGCCGCTGCGCCCGTTGCCCGAGCGGGTCGCGGCGGTCATGCCGATGAGCTGTCCGCCGGCCGTGAGGAAGTTGGCGCCTCCATTGGCGCCCGCTCCGATGTACCCGCCGCCGCTCGCGAAGAACGCCTCGAGGCGAGCTCGCCCCGTCACATTCGAGGCGGCCGGGTAGTTGCCGGTGTTGAAGATCGCGTCGTAGCCGATCAGCGGATCGGTCGGCGCGGTGTTGATCGTCGCGGTCGAGATCGGATCGGCGGTGAAGCCGAGGTTCCGCAGCGACCAGACGTCCTGATTCACCGCTCCGGTGAGGACGGCGATCTTCGGGGTCGCGACCGGCTCGAGCGCCGGCAGCGAGGATCCGGACACCTTGACGAAGGTCAGGCCGCTCTTGTCGCCCGCCTTGTCGAGAGCCTTCGAGGTGTTCTTGTCACCCGCGAAGAGGATCGTGCCGGCCGGGTACGCCTTGCCGGACGAAGTGAACGCGGCCGTCGCGAACTGTGCGGCGACCCCGTCGGCGAGCAGGCCGTTGAGCGTGCGTACGGCGGTCGCCGAGTCGAGCTCGAGGGCCAGACGGTCACTCGAGTGCTTGACCTTGTCCGCTCCGCCCTCGAGGCGGTTCGGCTTCGAGATCTCGTCCGTCTTCGCCTTGAAGTGCTCCCCATTCGGGACCGTGTAGACGTCGGCGCCCCACAGATAGCCGTGGCTCCAAGCCGCAGGCGGTGCGTAGAGAACGCCGATCTCGTCCGAGACGTCGACGCCCACGCCGAGCGCTGTGTCCGCGAGGCCCCGGTGGGCCTGCTGCATCCACACGACGTAGGAGCCCTTCTCGAACTTCTGGCCGCCGAAGCTGGCGTCCTTCTTCAGGTCCCAGACGCGGATACCGTTGAAGAAGAGCCACTCGACGAGCCGGTTCGCCTCGGCGTCCGACCGCTGGCCCTTGCCGAGCGGGATCACGTACGCCTCGGGGAACTCGTGCATCCAGTTGTTCGCCACGTCGAAGGGCGGATCGCAGCACGGAGGCCGCGGAGCGCCGTTCACGCCGCGCCGGTAGATCTCGAGCTGGTCGTGCGTCAGCTCCTCGCGGCTCGCGATGTCGAAGGCGAGCGTGGAGCGGGCGACGATGTCCTGAGCCGTCCGCGAGCCGAGCCGGCCGCGCAGGTACGGAATCGTCGTTCCGGGAACGCCGCAGTTCGCGTTGTTCGCCTGGTTGCACATCTCGACCGTGGAGCCGTTCAGGCCGATGAGCTGCGAGTACATCGGCGTGTAGAACGGACCCCAGTCGTCCCAGCCCTCGGCCACGGCCGGGCCCGGGATGATGCCGCCGGCGCAGATCCCAGAAGCGGGCGGCGGGCCTGCGTCCGGGCACCAGTCGTTGATCGGCCTCGTGACTGCGTAACCCTCGGCGTTCATCGCCGCCTCGTTCGCGTCGATGCGCGCCTGGTTCCACTTGAGCCAGAAGTCGTAGTCGATCCCCGGGTTGTGCGGCTTCGTCGTCGCCTCGATCAGCGTCGGCGTCACGTAGCCGTGCTGGTCGAGGAGCTCCGGCGAAAGCCACTTCTGGATCAGCTTGACCGTGTTCTTCGTCTCTGGCTGCGACTGCGTGAGGAAGTCGCGGTTCAGGTCGAAGTTGTTCCCGTTGGCCCGCTGGTTGAGGATGTGGCCGTCCGGGTTTTGGATCACGTTGAAGATCGTGATCGCATGGTCGAGGATCGTGTCCACCTCGGGATCGGTCCCGTAGGGCGTGGTCGAGAGCCTCTCGATGAGCATCATGTCCGCGTCGATTCCCTCGGACTCGTTCCCGTGGATCGCGCCCTGGATGAAGATCGGGATCTTGAAGTCGTCCCCGTAGATGCGGAGCAGCCACTGGGCGAGAGCGGGCTCGCGAAGCGCGTACTTCCGGATCTTCTGCCAGTGCCGGTAGTCGCGCCGCTGCTGCCACGTCTTGGTCGGGTTGATCACCACCTCGTACATGTCGTAGCCGAGCGCCGACTGGCCGGTCACCCGGTACGTCATCCGGCCGTTGCTCACGGCCTTGATCTGGTCGAGCGTGCACCCGATCGCATACCACGGAATGTGCGGGTAGCTCCCGACCGGATCCGTCGGGCCGGTGCCGTCGGGCAGCGCCGCCGTCCCATCCTGCATCGGAGTGCCACACCAGGGCGGGCCGACGATCGCGGCACCCGCGCCTGACGCGACGATGAGCGACGCGACGAGCGCCGCAAAAAGAGCCGTCGTCAGATTTCTGAGTCGGCGTGTCACAGGCATCCCTCCCCCTCAAATGTCCTGGACGATCACGACCCGTGGGCCAAGCGGCCGCTTGGGTCACGCAATTCGTATACCGGCTTTCGCGATTCGGCAAGCCACCCGGCCGGACAGCTAGGACTTCGCGTCGCGAAGTGATAGAAAAGGCCACTTTTTCCAGTTGCCTTAAGTCCCCGGGGAGGGAACATGAGAGCACTTAGTGGAGCACGGCTTTGGGCCGCGCTTGCCGTTGCGGTGGCTGCGCTGGCTGCGCCGGCTGCTGGTTTCGCAGCCGATCCGCCGTCGATCGTCGTGACGGACGGGGTGACGCAGCCCGTTTTCGACTACTCGACTGCGATTCGCGAACGTCTGTGGATCACCGCCGACTTCGACAGCGACTCGAACGGCGTTCTCGACGAGGTCGCGATGGACATCATGCGGCCTGCGGCGGGTAACGACGGTCTCAAGTCCCCGGTGATCATGGACGCGAGCCCGTACTACACGACCCTCTGCCGCGGCAACGACACGGAGTGCATCGGGGACACGGACGGCGACGGCCTGAACGACCGCTGGCCGCTCTACTACGACAACTACTTCGTTCCGCGCGGCTACGCGATGATGCTGCTCCACATGGCGGGCACCGGCGCCTCGACCGGCTGTCCGGTCACCGGCGGAACGCCTGACAACCGGAGCGCCGTTCTCGCGATCGACTGGCTCCAGGGCCGGCGCACCGCGCACGACAAGGATGGCAACGTCGTCACGGCCGACTGGGACAACGGCAAGGCCGGGATGATCGGCAAGAGCTACGACGGAACGCTCGCGAACGCGGCGGCCGCGACTGGGGTCGACGGACTGACCACGATCGTCCCGATCAGCGCGATCAGCAACTGGTACCTGTACACGCGCATGGGCGGGCTCGGTCTTTCCGGGTTCACGAGCAACTACCCGTCGAGCCTCTCGAACACGGTGACGAACCCCGAGCGCCGGGCCGGCTGCGCCGCGACCCGCACAGTCCTGAACGGCATCGACGGCGACGAGAACTTCGACTTCACGCCGTTCTGGTTCGAGCGCGACTACCTCCACAACCTGGACAGCGTCCACGCGTCGGTCTTCGCTGCGCACGGCATGCAGGACGACAACGTGAAGATGGACAACCTGGGCCAGTGGTGGGACGGCCTCGCGGCGCGCAACGTGCCGCGCAAGCTCTGGCTCGGCCGGGTCGGCCACGTCGACCCGTTCGACTTCCGCCGCCAGGTCTGGGTGGACACGCTCCACAAGTGGTTCGACTACTGGCTCCAGGGCGTGCCGAACGGGATCATGGGCGAGCCGATGGCGACCGTCGAGCGCGGCGCGAACGTGTTCGAGGACTACTCGAACTGGCCGTCCACCGACACATCGGCGCGGAAGATCTACCTGCGTGGCACGGCCGCCGGCGCCGGGGCGCTCTCGCAGAGCCAGGCCGACGCGGTCGCGACGACGACGTTCACGGACACGACGAACCAGTCCGAGACGGCCATGCTGAACAACCCGAACACGGTGACCAACAACAAGCGGGTCTTCCTGTCGGCGCCCCTGACCGCACCGCTGCGGTTCGACGGCACGCCGTACATGAACCTGAAGGCCTCGGCGAACCAGACCGGCACGTCGCTCGGCGCGCTCATCGTCGACTACGCGCCCGCGGCATTCACGAAGACGAGTCGAAACGGCGAGGGAATCTCGACGGCCGCGGCGACCGACTGCTGGGGCCCGAGCGTTCCCACGGACTTCGACTCCTGTTACAGGATCGTCTCGAAGGTCACGCAGAACGTGACGCAGTGGCGCGTGTCCCGCGGCATCCTCGATTCCCGCAACAAGGACGACCTGACCACGCCGACGCCGATCGTCGCAAACCAGATGTACAGCTTCCGCTGGGACCTCATGCCGGATGACTACGTCTTCCTGCCGGGGCACCAGATCGGAATCATCCTGGTCGGCACGCTGAACGGGTTCGCGGTCGCGAACACGAACTTCGGCGCCCAGATCACGATGGATCTGAAGGACTCGAACATCGAGCTCCCGATCGAGGGCGGCTACGCGGCTTCGCTTGCCGCAGGCATTCCCGACACGGTCGCGCCGGTGCTCACCGTTCCGGCCGACATCACGAAGGTCGCGACCGGCGCATCCACCCCCGTGGGCTTCACGGCCACGGCGACGGACGACGCCGATCCGAACCCGGCGGTCTCGTGCACGCCGTCCTCGGGCTCCGGCTTCGCGGTCGGGACCACGACGGTCAACTGCACGGCCACCGACGGCGCGGGGAACTCGTCCAGCGGCTCGTTCGTGGTCACGATCACCGACGCGGTCGCCCCCGTCTCGAACGCGGTCCTCTCGGGGACGCTGAACCTCGGCTGGTGGCGGAACCCGACGGTGACGATCACCGCCACCGACAACGCGTCCGGTGTCCAGAAGATCGAGTACCGCCTCGACGGCGGGGCGTGGATCACGTACGCGGGCGCCTTCCAGGTGACGGGCGACGGGGGCCGGTTGCTCGAGTACCGGGCGACCGACAACGCCGGAAACGTGGAGGCGACGAAGTCGCTGGTGTTCAACGTCGACGGCACGGCTCCGACGACGGCGATTTCGTTGTCGCCGCCGGCTGTGGGTGGCTTCTACCGTTCGCCGATGGTGACGCTGACCGGCTCGGATGGCGCCGGAAGCGGCGTTGCGGGTCTTCAGTACACGGTTGATGGGTCGGGCACGCGGTCGTATACGGGCCCGTTCCCGGTTCCGACGGATGGTCCGCACACGATCACGTATCGCTCGGTGGATATGACGAGCCTGATCGAGACGACGAAGACGTTCTCGTTCACGAACGACAACACGGCGCCGTCGAGCAAGGCGACGTTGAGCCCGGCCGCGGTGAACGGCTACTACGCGGGTCCGACGACGGTGATGCTGTCGTCGAACGACTTCGCGGGTGGCTCGGGGATCGCGTCGATCGAGTATCTCCTCGACAGCGGCGGCTGGACGACCTATTCGGCGCCGCTTGTGGTGTCCGGTGACGGCTCGCACACGATCCAGTTCCATGCGACCGATAACGCGGGGAATGTGGAGGGTGTGAAGTCGAAGTCGTTCACGATCGACGCGGCGGGTCCGGTGATCTCGATCACGACGCCGTCGCAGGGCGAGCAGTTGACGCTCTTTGCGGCGGTCACTCCGGTGTACTCGTGCATCGACGCGGCCTCGGGCGTGTCGTCTTGCTCGGGCGCCGCGGTGGTCGAGACGGGCCCGATCGGCCCGCACAGCTACACGGTGACCGCGACCGACAACGCGGGCAACACGACCTCGCTCACGCACACCTATGACGTGGTGTGGCCGTTCACGTGGGTGTCGCCGCCTTCGAGCGGCAAGGCCGGCAAGAGCGTGGCGGTCAAGTTCAGCCTCGGTGGCAACTACGGCACCGGGGTCCTGAACGGGACGCCCACCTCGCAGCAGGTGAACTGCACGACCGGCGCGGCGATCGGCTCGTCCGCCAACGCGAGCGGCTCGCTCAGCTACTCGGGCGGGACGTACACGTACTCGTGGAGCTCGTCCTCGTCCTGGAAGAACACGTGCCGCAAGCTCACCATTCGCCTCGACGACGGCACGTCGCACGACCTGACGATCAAGTTCACCTAGGAAATCGCAACCGGGAGGGGCTGGTTCGCCGGCCCCTCCCGGAATAGCAGCGGTCTTTCAACGGTTTCCACCCGCAAGGTAGGCTGGCGCCTCGCCAGAGCCTTGAGAGCCAGGTCGCCGTGTCCCCTGCTCCCACTTACAGCCGCCCCGCCGTTGCAGCCGAGCTGGACAGCGCTCGCCACGCGACGCAGATGCTCCTCGGCCCGTTCGATGACGAGGAGCTCGCGACGCAGTGGACGCCGCTCCAGTCCCCGCTCGTCTGGGATCTCGCCCACATCGGGCATTTCGAGGATCTCTGGATCGGCCAGCGCGTCGGCGGCCTCGCGCCGCTCCTCGAGGAGGGCGAGGAGCTCTACGACGCGTTCATGCACGAGCGAAGCGGCCGCGGCGAGCTGCCGCTTCTCCGTCCCGAGGCCGCCCGCGAGTACGTCGCCGCCGTGCGGGAGCGGACGCTCGAGACCCTCGAGCGCACAGAGCCGGACGCGGCTGACCCCCTGATCCAACGCGCGTTCGTCTTCGGATTGGTGATCCAGCACGAGCGCCAGCACCGCGAGACGATGCTCCAGACGATCCAGCTCTCCGGGTGTCCTCATCCCGGCGGAGGGCCCAAACCGGTCGGCGCGCCGGGGGATGTGCGCATCGAGACGGGCCCGTTCACGCTGGGGACGACGGATGACGCGTGGGCCTACGACAACGAGCGTCCCGCGCACGAGGTCGAGGTCGCCGCGTTCGCGATCGACCGCGGCCCGGTCACGAACGGCGCGTACGCCGAGTTCATCGCGGACGGCGGGTACGAAAACGACGAGCACTGGAGCGAGGCCGGCCGAGCCTGGCGGGACGAGGAGCAGGTGAACGCGCCGCTCTTTTGGGGCGAGGGCGTGGTCGCGCGCTTCGGCCGCGACGAGCCGCTCGATCCTGACGAGCCTGTGCAGCACGTGAGCCTCTACGAGGCCGAGGCGTTCGCGCGCTGGGCGGGCAAGCGGCTCCCGACGGAGGCGGAGTGGGAGAAGGCCGCGCGGGCCGAGGCGCTGTACGGGATCGGCGAGATCTGGGAGTGGACGTCGTCGCCGTTCGTCGGCTATCCCGGCTTCGAGGCGTTTCCGTACCAGGAGTACTCCGAGGTGTTCTTCGGGGACGAGTACGCCGTCCTGCGCGGCGGCTCGTGGGCAACCCATCCAACCGTTGCGCGCGTAACGTTCCGCAACTGGGACTTCGCCATGCGCCGGCAGATCTTCGCCGGCTTCCGCTGCGCCGCCGACCGATGAGCAAACTCGCCGCCCTTCCAGCCATCGACGTCCTGCTCGGTCCGAACGACCGCCGGGAGCTGCTCGACCGCGACGTCCGCGAGGGACTCTCGGACACGCCCAAGCGGCTCGCGACCAAGTGGCACTACGACGAGGAGGGCTCGCGGCTCTTCAGCGCGATCACCGAGCTGCCCGAGTACTACCTCACGCGCCGCGAGCGCGCCATCCTCGAGGAGCGGGCCGGCGAGATCGCCGCCGCGTCGGGCGCCGACACGCTTGTCGAGCTCGGCGCCGGCACGTCGACCAAGACGCGCCTCCTGCTGGACGCGTTCCGCGACCGCGGCTCGCTCGCGCGCGTCGTCCTCCTGGACGTGGACGAGACGACCCTGCGCCAGAGCGCGGCGAAGCTCGCGGACGAGTACCCGGGCGTCGAGGTGCACGGCGTCGTCGGCGACATCGAGCGGCACCTCGGCGCGCTCCCGAAGGAAGGCCGGCGGATGATCGCGTTCCTCGGCTCGAGCATCGGGAACCTGAACCAGGCCGAGCGCGCCACCTTCCTGCCGGCACTGCGGAGGACGATGCGGCCGGACGAGACGTTCCTCCTCGGCATCGACCTGGTGAAGGATCCCGCGCGCCTCGTCGCCGCCTACGACGACGCGGCCGGGGTGACGCGCAACTTCTCCCTGAACGTTCTGAGCGTCCTCAACCGGGAGCTGGACGGGAACTTCGACCTGGAGAGGTTCCGCCATGTCCCGCGCTGGGACGCCGCCGAGGAGAAGATCGACGTCCGGCTCCGCTCGCTGGCCGACCAGACGGTCCGCTTCGAGGCGCTCGACTTCGAGGTCGAGTTCGCCGACGGGGAGGAGCTCTACACCGAGATCAGCGTCAAGTTCCGCCGCACCGGGATCGAGGGCGAGCTGCGCACCGCCGGGTTCGAGCCCACGGAGTGGTGGACCGACCGCGACGCGGACTTTGCGCTCTCGCTCTCAGCCGCGGTCTAGCTCGCGGCGGCCTCGTCGTAGCGGCGTCCGACCTCGGCCCAGTTCACGACGTTCCACCACGCGGTGAGGTAGTCCGGACGGCGGTTCTGGTAGTTGAGGTAGTAGGCGTGCTCCCAGACGTCGATGCCGAGGAGCGGCGTCTTGCCCTCCATGATCGGGCTGTCCTGATTGGCCGTGGACATGACCGCGAGCCCGGTTCCGTCATGGACGAGCCACGTCCAGCCGGAGCCGAAGCGATTCACGCCGGCGTCGTTCACCTGCTGCTTGAGCGCGTCGAGCGAGTCGAACGTTTCCGCGATCGCATCACCGAGCGCGCCGGAAGGCTCGCCGCCACCTTCGGGGCTCATGATCGTCCAAAAGAGCGAGTGGTTCGCGTGCCCGCCGAGGTTGTTGCGGACGGGGCCCTGCTTGTCGGCCGGGAGGATCTCCAGGCTCGAGAGGATGCCCTCGATCGGCCGGTCGGCCCACTCGGTGCCCTCGAGCGCGGCGTTGGCCTTGTCCACGTAGGCCTGGTGGTGCTTGTCGTGGTGGAGCTTCATCGTCGCCTCGTCGATCGTCGGCTCGAGCGCGTTGTAGTCGTAGGGAAGTGCGGGAACCTCGAATGCCATGTCTGCCTCCTTTTCGGCGAAGGCTACTCGGACGCGAGCAGTTCCAGCAGCCGCGCGGCGTAGGCGGGCGCGGTCGGCTCGTCCTCGTGGCGGAAGTAGCCGTAGACGTCGACGCCCGCGGAGAGGAGCGGGCGGATCTCCGCGGCAAGCGCGGTGAGCTCGGCATCGCTGTAGGGCGGGTCGCGGAAGCGCAGGTAGCGCCAGCCGGCGGCGCCTTCGAGCGAGCCCGCGCGAACGGCGCCGTGGTCGTCGATGCGCGCCTGCACCTCGGGGTCGTCCCAGGAGTCGTGGCGGAAGTCGAGCGCTAGCCGCAGCGTCCCCGCCGAGCCCAGGAGCAGCGCGAGGAACCCGTCGTCGCGCTTCTGCGGCACCTTCACGCGCACCGGTCCGAGCCGGTCGCCCAGGCCGGCCACGCCGGCGAGGAACTCGTCCATCCGCTGCACCGTTCCGCGAGCCGTGACGGCGCGGCTCATCGTGACCGCGAAGCGGAAGCCCGGCGGTGTCTCGGCCGCCCAGCGCGCGTACTGTTCGGGCGCGGTCATCCGGTAGAAGCTCGCGTTCAGCTCGACCGTCGGGAGCCGCTCCGAGTAGCTGCGCAGGAACTCCTCCGGCTTGGCCGCGGCCGGGTAGAAGCCGGGCCGCCACGACGGATACGAGAACCCGGAGGCTCCGACAGAAGCCGTCGCTAGGGTTGGCGCCATGGCGGGAGACATACCCGAGAACACCATCAGCGTGCTCGATCACGGCTTCGTGCGCCTCGACGATTCGATGGCGAGCGACCTCTCGGTCGTGAACGCGGCACGGGTCTCGTTCGCCCGCCGCAAGGACGAAATGGACGAGGCCGACGAGGGCCTGATCCGTTTCCTCATGCGGGACAGGCACGGCACACCCTTTGAACATAACGCCTTCCGCTTCCACATCCGCTGCCCGCTTTTCGTCGCTCGCGAGTGGATGCGGCACCGCGTCGGATCGTTCAACGAGTTCTCGATGCGCTACGCGAAGGCGACCGACGAGTTCTACGTTCCCGACGCCGACGACGTGCGCTCCCAGGTCGGCAAGCCCGGCGCCTATTCCTTCGAGCCGGTCAGCCCCGAGCTGGCCGAGCAGACGCGCGAGGAGATCCGCGCCGTCTACGACCAGGCCTACGCGACCTACGAGAAGCTCGTGGAGCTCGGCGTCGCCCGCGAGCTCGCCCGGTCGGTCATCCCGGTAGGCGCCTACACCGAGTTCTTCTGGACGATCAACGCGCGCTCGCTCATGAACTTCGTCTCGCTCCGCGCGGCCGAGACGGCGCAGCGGGAGATCCGCCGTTACGCCGACGCGTGTGAGCACTTTTTGGCCGAGCAGATGCCCGTGACGTACGCGGCGTTCGTGGCCGCAGGCCGCATGGCTCCTTAGTCCGCTGCAAGCGTTCTGCACGGCGTTTGCAAGGGTTCCTTCCGATCCATAGCGCGGCGGCGAGATGCGGGGCTAGCGTGAGATCACTCGGCTTATCCGGACGCGCCGCACACGCGAACGCTTCCCTAGGCCGAGGACGGAGAGGTCTTCCTCTCCCGGCTAATGGGCGGGGTCTGCGTGCCCGCTGGGCGGGCCGTTGCGACATGTGCGCGATGGTCCGCCTACGGCCGTTTAACGCGCGCGACCGGAGCATCGCCCCGGCCGCGTTGCCCCTGGAGAGGGATCTGCGTCAGTCATCGTCTCCGCCGCCGTGGCCGCTCGAGTCGTCGTCGCCGCCCGACCCGTGTCCGGAGCTCTGCGAGCCGTGGCCGGAGTTGTCGTCGTCGGCGCCGCGGTCGTCCGAGCCGTTGCCGGGGCCGGAGTTGTCGTCGGTGGCGCCGCCGGCGCCCGTGCAGCGCGGATCGTTCGCGTGCTCGACCTCGTCGCACGGGCCGCTCACGTCCTCGGCGCCGTTGTTGTTGTCGCCATCGTCCTCGGCGCGCTGCTGGCCCGTGCACCGGGGGTCGTTCGCATGCTCGGCCTCGTCGCAGGGACCGCTCACGTCGTTCCCGGTTCCGGTCGGCACGGTCGCTGTGCCATCCTCGGTCGTCGTCGTCAGCGTGGTCGTCGTTCCGTCGTCGCCGCCCGACGAGGCGAACGCGATGCCGACGCCGAGGGCCACGAGAATCGCCGGGATGAGAAAGAGCTTCGCAATGGTGGACATGACTCTCCTTTGTCTCGAAATCGCTTGCTTCGAGGCTAGGAGGAGCCACTTCTAGTGCGCCCCCGGAGACGGTGAAGAGTTCCCAGGCCCAGGTAAAGACTTGGTAGGTCAGTCGTCCGAGCCGTGGCCGCTCGAGTCGTTGCCGCCACCCGAGCCGGACGAGCCGGAGCCCGAGTTCGAGCCACTCGAGCCCTTGCCGGAGTTGTCGTCCGATCCGCTCGAGCCCTTTCCGGAGTTGTCCTCGCGGGGATCGCAGTCCGGGTCGAGCGAATCGTCGTCATCGCACTCGCGGCCGGTCGTGGTGGCCGGGGCGGTCGTGGTCGGCGCGGTATTGGTCGGTGCGGTTCGCACGGGGACGCGTGCGATCTGGTTCGGAACCGAAATCACCTGCGCCGCGGCCGAGCTGGTGGATGTCGCGGACGCGGTGGCGTATACGGCCAGCGCGAGGCCGACCGGGAAGGCGATGCCGATCAGGATCCAGGCCAGCGGTCGCATGCGTTCGACGGTAGCAATGCCTCTCTTCAGGAACGGTTAGGCGAGGGTGAGGAGTCGGGAAAGACGACGCGGATCCGCGTTCCCGGGCCGTCGAGGATCTCGACCTCGGCGTCCCAGCGGGCGGCCAGCTCGGCGACGATCGCGAGCCCGAGGCCGGTCCCGGGTACCTGCCGGCCGTCGGCACCGCGGAAGAACCGGTCGAACACGCGCTCGCGCTCGGCCTCGGGAATCCCCGGCCCCGTGTCTGAGACGACCAGCGCCAGGTCGGCCGCCTCGACTCCGATCGTTCCGCCTGAGGGGCTGTGGCGGATCGCGTTCTCGACCAGGTTGTCGAGGATCTGCGCCACGTCGGCGGGGCTCGAGCGGACGAACCGTGCGTTGGTTGTGCGCAGATCGAGCTCATGGCCGGCCGTTCGCGCCGGCTCGTCCCAGCGGTCGGCCGCTGCTTTGGCGGCAGTGGCGAGGTCGACCGGCTCCGCTTCGGGCTCGAGCCCTGATGCTGCGGCGAGCGCCAGCAGGTCGTCCACGAGTGCGCTCAGCCGGTCGAGCTCGGCGTCGGCCTTCGCGGCCTCCGCAGCGGCCGGTCCGCCTTCGGCGCGGATCGCCTCGAGCCTCAGCTTGATCCCGGTCAGCGGCGTGCGGAGCTGGTGCGACGCGTTGGCGACGAAGTCACGTTGCGAGGCGACATTCGCCGCGAGCGTGTCCGCCATGCGATTGAACGAGCGCCCGACCGTCTCGACCTCCCGCGGCGGCTCGGGATCGACCCGCGCGTCGAGATCGCCGGCGCCGAGGCGCCCAGCCGCGGCGCTTAGGTGCTCGAGCGGTCGCGCGACCGTTCCCGCGAGGATCCAGGCCAGCAGAAGCCCGAATCCGATCACGACGAGACCGATCACGACGAGCCCGAGCCAGCTCGAGCGCACGTCCGACTCGACGTCGCCGAGCGGCGCCGAGACCCGCAGCGCTCCCACGACGACCCCGCCGTCGGCGACCGGAACCGTGACGAGCAGGAGATCCTCGTCGAGCGTGTCGCTGTGCCGCTCGCGGACGTCCACGCTGCCAGCGTCGAGCGCGGCGGCGAACTCGGGCCGCTCCGCCGTCGCGTACGAGGTTCCCGGCGCGGCATCGCCGGTCGAGTCGGCGAGCACGAGCCCGGCCGAGTCCACGATCAGGACGCGGCTGTCTGCGCCGGTCGCGGCCTGGGTCGCGATGGAGGCAAGCGCCTCGGAAACAGCAGGCGGCGCGTCGGCGGCCGGGTCCGCCCGGGCGACGAGATCGGAGACGCGCGCGGCCAGGACGGCCGTGCTCGCGAGAACGTCCGACTCGACCTCCGACCGGGCGCTGCGGTCGATGCTCAGGCCGAGCGGAACCGCGAGCGCGACCACGACCACCGCCACGAAATAGGCCGCGGCGAGGACGAGGCGTCCGCGAAAGCTCACGACGCCGCCGGCTCGAACCTGAAGCCGACGCCGCGAACGGTGTGGAGGTAACGGGGCGCCGCGGGGTCGTCCCCGAGCTTCCGGCGGAGCGCGCTGACGTGCACGTCGAGTGTCTTCGTCGAGCCGAACCAGGCCGGGTCCCAGACCTCGTGAACGAGCTCGTCGCGGCGCACGACCTTGCCGGAGCGCTCGAGCAACACGCGGAGCAGCTCGAACTCCTTCACCGTCAGGTCGAGGGGGACGCCGCCCTGCGTGGCTACATGCGTTCCGGGATCGAGCCGGACATCGCCGGACTCGAGCACGGTGTCGGCTCCGCCGCCCGGCTCGCGCTCGCTGCGCCGCAGAACGGCGCGCATCCGCGCAACCAGCTCGGCGGCGCTGAACGGCTTCGTCACGTAGTCGTCCGCGCCCAGCTCGAGGCCGAGCACGCGATCCATCTCCTCGCCGCGCGCGCTCAGCATCACGACCGGCGTGCGCGAGGTGTCGCGGATGCGGCGCAGGAGATCGCGGCCGTCTCCGTCGGGCAGCATCACGTCGAGGAGGACGAGATCCGGGCTTCGCCGCGTGAACGTGTCCAGGCCGGCCGCCGCTGTCTCGGCGAGGACCGGCTCGAAACCCTCGCGCGCGAGTGCGGCCATGAGCGGCTCGGAGATGGCCCGCTCGTCTTCGATCAGCAGGATCGTCCGCTTGTTCATGCGGTAGTGATACCCGCGGAGCGTGCTACGAGGTCTCGGTGGACGCCTTGAGAAGCCACGGAGGATCCTCGCGCGGTTGGCCTTCGCCGCGGGCAGTCACCACCCACTCGTCGTAGGCGGCCAGGTCGTACGAGACCGTCCAGTTCGCGGTGGCGCCTCCCGGACCGACAGAGAACGTGCCGCACGGCGCCGCGTATTCGCCGTCGCGGGCGAGCCAGAGGAAGTAGTACGCGCCGGCTTCCAATTCGGGCAGTCCACTCACGTCGAGGCGGATCGTCCGGTTCCCTTCCGCGCCGACCGAACCGAGGCTGAGCGTGCCCGCGGCGCCCTCAGCGTTCTCGGTCGCCTGCATCGTTACCGCGGCCTGCGGCTCGAAGCCGTCGTTACCGATCCAGAGGCCGAGCGCCAGGCTGGCCACCGCCACCGCGGCCACGGTTGCGAGCCCGAACGCGGCGCGCCGGAACGTGAAGCGGGGCGTCCGCTGCTGCTCCACCGGCGGGGCCGGCTCGCGCAGCCTGGGCGGCAACTCCGGCAGCGCGGGAACGGAGCGGAGCAGCGCGTCCACGCGCTCGAGCTCGGAGCGAAGCTCGCCGGGCACGTCGTCGCCCACGAGTTCCTCGAACGGCTGCGGCTCGTAGCGGTCGGTCATTCCCTCACCTCGTCGAGCAGTCCGGCGAGGCGTGCCAGTCCCGCGCGGGTTCGGGTTTTCACCGTTCCAAGCGGAACATCGAGGTAGGACGCCACCTCGGCCTGCGAGAGCCCGCTCCAGTAGGCGAGCTCGAGCACGACGCGCTCCCGTTCGGGGAGCCGCTCGAGCGCCGCATGCACGCGCCACGAAAGCCAGGACGACTCGGCTAGCTCGTCTGGACCGGCGTCGCCGGACATGAGCTCGGGCGTCTCGGTGGCCGGCTCGACGCGCTGCCGCGCCCGGTCGATGATCGCGTGCCGGGCGACGGCGTAGAGCCAGGCCGACGCAGTGCCGCGCTCGGCCTTGTAGCTCGCCGCCGAGCGCCAGACCGCGGCGAAGGTCTCCTGCGTCGCGTCCTCGGCGCGCCCTGAGTCACCGAGCTGCCGCTGCGCCATAGCGAGCACCGGGCGCGCGAAGCGCCGGTAGAGCTCCTCGAAGGCCGCGCGGTCGCCACGGCCGGTCCGCTCGATGAGAGCTGCGTCTTGCGCCATTCCGCGTGGATATACGGAGTTCACGATGGTTGCGGATTGTCGCGCAGTCCGCTGCGCCGCGCGAGCAGCCGTCCGCCGTCGACGAAGATGCTCGAGCCCGTGACGAAGCTCGCGCGCGTGAGATAGACGATGGCGTCGGCGATGTCGTCGGGTGTTCCGATGCGGTCGAGGAGCGATTCGGCCCGGCGCCGTTCGTTCTGCTCCTCGGTTCCGTCCACGGCGACCGACCCCGGCGCGACGCCGCACACGCGCACGTCGGGCGCGAGCGCGCGCGCGAGGACGCGGGTCAGCATCGCCTCGGCCGCCTTCGCCGCGGAGTGCGGCGCGAACGACGGCCACGGCTCGAACGCCGCGACGTCCTCGATCAGCACGATCAGCCCCTTGGATTCCCGCAGGAATGGAGCAGCCGCCTGGGACACGAAGAACGCGCCCTTGGCCGTCGCGCCGAAGGCCGCATCCCAGTCCGCCTCGGTCACGTCCTCGATCGTCTGGGGCCGGAAGCCGCCGCCCGCCGCATGCACGACCAGGCTGAGCCCGCCGAGGCTTCCGACGCGGCGCGCTCGACCAGCGCGTGGCAGTCTGCGGCGCGCGAGAGATCGCCGTCCTTCGAGCCCGCCGCGAAGACCCGGTAGCCCTCGGATTCGAGCCGCGCTGCGATTACGCGGCCGAGCCGCCCGGTTCCTCCGGTGACGAGCGCGGCCTTCGGCGATTCGTCCATCGGGACACACGATAAGCTCAGCGCGACGTCGAGAGAGGAGATCAGCACGAACATGGCCACGCTCGCCTTCAACCACCAGGAGATCGCCGCCCGCGAGCTCAAGCCGGAGCTGCTCGAGCTGCACGGAATCTCCCGCGCCTCCATCGAGGCGCACTACAAGCTCTACCAGGGGTATGTCGCGAAGCGGAACGAGATCCTCGGCAAGCTCGCCGAGGCCGATCCCGCCGCCGCGAACCAGGTCTACTCGGACATCCGCTCGCTGAAGGTCGATCTGAGCTTTGCGGTCGGCGGCGTCAAGAACCACGAGATCTACTTCGAGCATCTCGGTGGCGGCGGCGGCGAGCCCGACGGCGCGATGGGCGACCTCGTCCGGCGCGACTTCGGCAGCGTCGAGGCCTGGCGCACCGACCTGAAGGCGACCGGCATCGCCGGGCGCGGCTGGGCGTGGACGGCCTACGACTGGGACGAAGGCCGGCTCTTCAACTACGTCGGCGACGCGCAGAACACATTCCCGATCTGGAACGCGACGCCGCTCGTGGCGCTCGACGTCTATGAGCACGCCTACTTCCTCGACTACCAAACCGATCGCGGCTCGTACATCGACGCCTTCTTCGACAACCTCGATTGGGACGTCGTGAACGGCTGGATCGCGGGCTACCAGATCCAGGTCTAGGTCTCGTCGTTTCCGTGCAGCCGGTTCTGACCGCTCTCTCGCTCATCGCCGCGGGCTACCTGATCGGCTCGCTGCCCTGGGGCTACTGGCTGCCGCTCTGGATCAAGGGCGTCGACATCCGCACGGTCGGGAGCGGGAACACGGGCGCGACGAACGTCTGGCGCTCGCTCGGGTTCAAGCTCGGCCTCGCAGTGGCCGCGCTCGACATCGCCAAGGGCGCGGCCGCCGCGCTCCTCGCGCGCTGGGTCGCGGACGACCTCGTCGCTGTGTTGGCCGGCCTCGCCGCGATGTTCGGCCACTACCGCCCGATCTTCCTCCGCTTCGCCCGCGGCGGGAAAGCGGTCGCGGTCGTCGGTGGCGTCGGGCTCGCGTTGGCGCCGCTCGCGACGCTCTCCGCGGCCGGCGTCTGGGTGATCGTGTTCCTTGTCTTCAGGTACGCGTCGGTCGCGTCGCTCGTCGCCGCCGTGGCTCTACCGCTCTTCGGGCTCCTCTTCGGCGCGTCGGCGCCGGTGGAGATCTTCACGCTCGCCGCCGCGGTGGCCGTCGTGCTCCTGCACCGCCCGAACATCCGTCGCCTGCGCTCGGGCACGGAGCACAAGATCAGCCTGCGCCGCCGCCGCACGGCCGCGGCTCACTAGCCCTCACTAGCCCTCACTCGCCCGCTTCGCCCCATCCGGCCCCCACGGCCCTCGCTCGCTCCGGACTTAGTTGCAGTCTGTTACTTGCCCGGGAACCCAGGGGCCATGCGGGTCCTCGCAAGTTGCAGTCTGCAACTTGGGATAGAACGCGCGTCTTTCGTGCGCGATTCGTGTGTCTTTCGGCGCGGGTCTGGCGCGGGAGCTAGCCGGCGAGCCAGGCGCCGAGGTCGGAGCCCGTGGGCGGCTGCGTCCCGGTGGCCAGCTCCTCGCGGATCTCGCCGACTGTGCCGCAGCGCTGGGCGAGCACTTCGTGGTTGTGGATCGTCTCGAAGTTCACCTGGCGCGCGGAGATGAAATCGTCGTCCGTGAGCTCCGGATAGCGGTCGATCGCCGCCTTCACCATGAGCCGCACCGAGTCCTCGACGAAGCGCGGCGTCAGGTGCGCGTGCTCCACGACGAAGAGCTCGTCCGGCCGCTTGAGGAGCGCGAGGATCGGCGAGCTCATCGAGCTTTCCACGAGATCGACGAGCTCCTCGGCATTCAGCCGCACCTGCGTCCCGAGGTAGAGCGTCCCGCGGCCGCGCTGGTTGTGCGTCGCCAGCGGGACGAGCTCGAGGATGCGCTCGATCTCCAGGTCGCCGAACCCGGCCTCGCCGAGCCGCTCGGCCGCGCGGTCGCGGACGAGGCCCTGCGCGCACGGGCACGCGTTGATTCCGGTCGCCTCGACGCCGATCACGCGCCGGGAGCTCTCGCGGGTCGCCGTAGCGAGCCCGATGAACGTGACCAGCTCCTGCGTCGGGAGCCCCGACACCGGCGTGCGCCGCTCGATCGGGTAGCGCGCCCGGATCTTGACCTCGGCCCGGCCGGCGCGCTGGCGCTCGACGACGTGCTTCGCGATGTGCTCGGCGAGCTCCTCCACGAGGAGCGTCTCGCCCCTGACGAGCTCGTCGATCGCCTCGCCGAAGAGCTCCGGGAAGCGGGACATGTGGACGCCCTTCTGGTCGGCGTCCAGATCCACAAAGCAGTCGATCACGGCCGAGACGAGAGCCTGCTCGCCGGCGTGGTGCATCCGCACCGCCTTCTCCACGCCGGTCACGCCGACGCGCGAGAGACCCAGGCGCACCTCCGGTGCCGACGCTTGGAGGTCAGGCGTGGTCAGTACTCTCTCGGCCATCGCCGGCAAAGGTACCACCCCTCCGTCGGGCCCCGAAGCGCCGTTCCCCCGCCTCGTCGCCATTGCCTGTCACGACCTGCGCACGCCGCTCGCCACAGTGCACGGGTTCGCCCGGACGCTCCAGCGCGAGCCGCTCGGCGACCCGGCCGACCGCTACATCGAGATGATCGACCTCGCGTCGCTCCAGATCGCGGAGCTGCTCGAGGAGCTCGCGCTCGTTGCCCGTATCGAGGCGGGACGCTACGAGCCGCAGCTCGAAACGGTCGATTCGCTCGCCCTGGTCGAGGATGCCTCCGCGGAGCTTCCCGAGGATCCCGTGAACGTGACCGGGTGGGGCGCGCCGGTCCGGGTCGAGGTCGAATCCACCCGCCGCGCGCTGCGCCAGCTCCTCCGCGCCGCCCGGCGCCACGGCGGGCTCGACGCGATCGACGTCTCGGTCGGGGGCCCCGAGGTCGCGGTCTCGCCGCTGGTTGGAACGGCCGCCGGGGTGGTCACCGGCGAGGATCTGAAGGAGCTCGGCGCCGCCGCTGCGGTGCGGCTGATCGTCGCGCTCGGCGGATCGGTCGCAGTGGCCGGCGACCGGCTCGCGATCGTCCTGCCCGTCTAGCCGGCGCGGATGGCCGAGAGCACGTGCTCCTCGCGCCCGGCGCGGAGCGAATCGACGAGGCGCGTCGTCCCGGTGAGCCCTTCCCTGCGGCCGAGGAGCGCGTCCAGCTCGGTCGCGTCGAGCCCGGCGCGTTTCGCCGCGGCGAGGATCGGCTCGACGATCGGCAGTGTCCGCCCGGCCTGGTCGAACTGCCACGACGGGTAGCGGTACTCGGTTCCCTGGGGAACGCCGAGGAGCTCCCCGGCCCTTCGGCGCCGGTCGATCTCGAGCGGCTCGACGCCGAGCTTCATCGCGAGCCAGGCGCCGGAGTAGGCGGGCGTGTCGGGCATGGCGCTCATTCTCTCATCGCAGGAGCCGCGACATACGCCGGTCCTTGAGCACGCGGCCGCCGGTCTGGCACGTGGGGCAGTAGAAGATCGTGTGCTCCTCGAAATCCACCTGCGCGATCGGCGTGCCGCAGACCCAGCACGGCTCGCCCAGGTGGCGGTGGATGCGGTAGGCCTTCGCGTCGGCGACGCCCTTCTCCCGAAGCGCCAGGCCTTCGGTGAGCGTCTCGTCGATGGTGGCCGAGAGGCGCGCGATCTCCTCGTCCGAGAGATCCTTCGAGAGCGCGTACGGCGAGAGCTTCGCCCGGTGGAGGATCTCGTTCACCCAGGCGCGGCCGATGCCCGCGACGACGCGCTGGTCGCGGAGGAGCGAATGGAGCCGGCCGGACGTGCCGCGCAGGATCTCGCCGAGCCGCTCGGGGCCCAGGCCGAGCGCGTCCGGGCCGAGATGTGCGAGCTCGGCCTCGATCGCCTCGGGCCGGTAGAGCCCGACCTTGGCGCGTTTTTTCTTTCCGCCCTCGGTGAGGACGAGCGCCGAGCCGTCCGCAAAGTTGAGCTGGAACGCGGGCGCCTTCGGCCGCTTTCCTTCGGGCTCCGACCAGGCGAGCCGGCCCGCGGACATGAGGTGGACGTGCAGGACGAGCTCGTCGTCCGCGGTCGGAAAGAGGAGGTGCTTCCCGCGCCTGCGCGCGCCCGCGAGGCTGCGGCCGTCGAGCTCGGAGAGCGGTGGGTCGAACGTCTTCACCGTCGCGATGTGCATCGGGCCCGCACGCTCGACGGGTGCCCGGCGTACCGGCTCATCCAGCGCTCGGCGCAAGGCCTCGATTTCAGGCAGCTCGGGCAACTACGCTCCCCTGGTGGCTTCGGCGATCAGCGTACTCGTGGAACGGGGAGGCGTCGTGGAGTCGCGGCACACGGTCCACGTGGCCGCGGTGCGCGACGGTGGGGTCGTGGGCTCGGCCGGGAACCCGGAGCTCGTCACGTTCATGCGCTCCTCCGCCAAGCCGTTCCAGGCGCTGCCGCTCGCGCTCGCCGCGCCCGATCTCCCGGACACCGAGCTCGCGATCGCGTGCGCTTCGCACGACGGCGCGCCGGAGCATCTCGCGGCCGTCAACGCGCTGCTCGCCCGCGCCGGCTGCGGCGAGGGAAACCTCGAATGCGGCCCGGAGCGCGGCTCGCGCCTGAACCACAACTGCTCGGGCAAGCACGCCGGGATGCTCCTCCTCTGCAAGCTGCGCGGCTGGCCGCAGGCCGGCTACTGCGATCCCGGCCACCCGCTCCAGGTGGAGATGACCGCGGTCGTGTCGGGAGCGCTCGGCGTGGACGACCCGCCGATCGGCGTCGACGGCTGTGGCGTCCCGACGTTCGCAGCGCCGCTCTCGGCGATGGCGCTCGCGTTCTCGCGGCTTCCGGAACTGCCCGGCGGGGAGCGCGTCGTCACGGTCATGCGGGCTCATCCTGTCCTCATCGGCGGGGTCGAGGCAGCTGACACAAAGCTCATGCTCGCTGCGGATGGTGTGGTCGCCAAGCGCGGCGCCGAAGGGCTCATGTGTGCAGTTCTCCCCGACGGCACGGGCGTGGCGGCCAAGGTCGAGGACGGCGCAAACCGCGCTGCCGGCCCCGGTTTGGCGGCCTATCTCGGCATCCAGGAACTGACTACCGAGCCGGTTATCAACAGTCGCTGTGCAGAAGTGGGACGAATCATCCCCAGCCCGTGAAAAACAGTTCTCGTTTTCCCCAGGTCCGGTGTACAATCCGCCCCCGCTGAGGCGGTAGTGAGCCGGGGGTCGTGGGGTCTCGCCGGTTCGTTGCGCGAAAGCAGAGCTGCGGACGCTAACGACGAAGGCGAGGTCGAATGCTCACGGTCGACATCACGCTCCCCGACATCGAGGAGCTGCACAAGCTCGTCGTCGACGGACAGGAGAAGGGATTCCTGACCTATGACGAGATCGTCGCGGGGCTCGAAGAGATCGACCTCACCAAGGAGCAGGTCGAGGACTTCTACACGTACCTCATCGACCACGGCATCGAGCTGCACGAAGGCGAGGAGCACAAGGCGCCGCCGCACGAGCAGCCGGCGCTCGCCGAAGACGACAAGAACGCGCCCAAGCTCGACCTGACCGTCGAGCCCTCGCTCGACTCGCTGCGGCTCTACCTGCGCGAGATCGGCAAGGTGGCGCTGCTCACCGCCGACCAGGAGATCTACCTCGCCAAGCGGATCGAGCGCGGCGACATGGCCGCGAAGACGCAGATGATCGAGGCGAACCTACGCCTCGTCGTCTCGATCGCGAAGGCGTACCTGGGCCGCGGGCTCTCGTTCCTGGATCTCATCCAGGAGGGCTCGCTCGGCCTGATCCGCGCGGTCGAGAAGTTCGACTACCGCAAGGGCTTCAAGTTCTCCACGTACGCGACGTGGTGGATCCGCCAGGCCGTGACGCGCGCGATCGCCGACAAGGCCCGCACAATCCGGATCCCGGTGCACATGGTCGAGAAGCTGAACAAGGTCGTGCATATCGAGCGGCAGCTCGTCCAGCGCCTCGGCCGCGAACCCAGGCCTGAGGAGATCGCCGAGGAGCTCGAGATCCCGACCGAGGAGGTTCGCGAGATCCTCCGCATGGCGCAGCTCCCGATCTCGCTCGAGAAGCCGATCGGCGAGGAAGAGGAATCGGAGCTCGGGGACTTCGTCCAGGACGAGGCGGCCGAATCACCGTTCGACTCGGCCTCCGTGCACCTGCGCCGCGAGGACATCGACAAGGCGCTCGAGTCGCTTCCCGAGCGGGAGCGCAAGGTGATCGAGCTCCGCTTCGGCCTGCTCGGCGACCAGCCGCGCACGCTCGAGGAGGTCGGCCGCGCGTTCGGCGTAACCCGCGAGCGCATCCGGCAGATCGAGAACCACACGCTGAAGAAGCTCGAGGGCCTTCCCGAGGCTCAGGCGCTCAAAGACTGCATGTGAACCGACGCGAATCTGGCCCTCGCTGCGCGAGCGTCATGACGATTCACGTCGGTGAAGAGCAGCCGTAGCGAGCAACGCCGGGCGAAGCCCGACGTCGCGGCGATCTAGTCCTGAGCCAGTTCGGCCAGGAGTTGTTGCACACGGCCGCCGATGTCGTCCCTGATGCGGCGGGTCTCTTCCAGCGACTTCCCGGCGGGGTCGTCGAGCTCCCAGTCGACGTAGCGCTTGCCCGGGATGTAGGGGCATGCGTCGCCGCAGCCCATCGTCACGACCACGTCGGCCCACTCGGCGTCCGCGTGCTCGAGCCGGCGCGGGGTGCGACCGGCGAGGTCGATTCCAAGCTCGGCCATGACGGCGACGACCTCGGGATGCACGTGCTCCGCGGGCGCGCTCCCGGCCGAACGTGCCTCGTGGCGATCGCCGGCCGCCTCGGCGAACAGCGCTTCGGCCATCTGCGAGCGGCCCGCGTTTCGGACGCAGACGAAGAGAACCCGGCTCATCCGGACTTGCGAGCCCGGACGATCGCGCTGTGCATCCCCTCGGCGACCTCGTGCGTGAACTCCACAGATACGTCCTCGAAGCCGACGTCCCGCAGGCCGGCCTCGTACTCGCTCTTCGAAAGCGCCCCCGCGATGCAGCCGACGAACGACCCGCGCTCGCCGCGCTCCTGGGAGGTGAGGTGGTCTTCCGCGACGACATCGCTGACACCGACGCGGCCGCCGGGCCTCAGCACTCGTCCGATCTCGGCCAGGACCGCAGGCTTGTCGGTCGAGAGGTTGATCACGCAGTTCGAGATCACAACGTCCACCGACGCGGCGGGCAGCGGGATGTCCTCGATCACGCCTCGGATGAAGATCGCGTTGTCGATCCCGGCCTTCTCCGCGTTTGCGCGCGCCAGGTCGAGCATCTCGTCCGTCATGTCCAGCCCGTACGCGCGGCCGGTCGGGCCGACCCGCTTGGCCGACAGAATCACGTCGATGCCGCCCCCGGAGCCGAGGTCGAGCACGGTCTCGCCTTCGCGGAGATCGGCGACGGCAGTCGGGTTACCGCAGCCGAGCGATGCGAGGGCGGCCTCCTCGGGAACCTCCCCGCGCTGCGTTTCGTCGTAGAGCCAGGTTCCGAGATCGACATCGAGCGAATCGCAGCAGGAACCGCAGTCGCACCCGGGCTCCGTCCGCGTGGCCGCTTTCGCGTAGCGCTCGCGCACCTGCTCGCGCAGCTGGTCGGCATCGGCGTTCATCGGGTTCCTCCTTGAAGGTCGGCAAGGCTCGCGAGGCGTTCGACCGCCTCCGGCCTCAGCGAGAAGTACGCCCATCTCCCGCGCTGCTTGCGCTCCAGCAGGCCGGCATTCGTCAGCCGCTTGAGATGGTGGGACACGGTTGGCTGCGACAGTCCGAGCGGCTCCGTCAGGTGGCAGACGCACACCGGCTCGTCGCTCGTGGCGAGCGCGTTGAGGATCCGTACGCGCGCCGGGTCGCCGAGCGCCCGAAAGAGGGCGGCCGTCGCCTCCGCCTCGCCGACCGAGAGCGACGCCGCCGCGACCGGAGCGCAGCAACCCACTGGATCCGCGAGTGCGAGCTGAGACATCGAAGCCCAATATATCGATGGTTGTCGATACGTCAAGAAGGGCGACGGTCGGTGATGCCGTTACCGTGCGCCCGATGGCTCCGGAACGGCGGATCGCACTCGTCTCG
This sequence comes from uncultured Thermoleophilia bacterium, assembly GCA_963716435.1. Classification (GTDB taxonomy): domain Bacteria; phylum Actinomycetota; class Thermoleophilia; order Gaiellales; family Gaiellaceae; genus CAVRUF01. The sequence continues at coordinate 180,016 of OY970312.1, read as the reverse complement.
GTCGGCGCTGCCGTTGCGCTGATCGGGCTGAAGCTCGGCGCGGGCCTCGCCAGCGGGAGCCTCGGTCTGCTCTCGGAGGCCGCGCACTCGGGCACCGACCTGGCGGCGGCGCTCCTCACCTTCTTCGCGGTGGGCGTCGCGGTGCGCCCGGCCGACGAGGGGCATCCGTACGGGCACGGCAAGGCGGATCATCTCGCGGCGCTCGCCGAGGCGACCGTGCTCGCCCTCGTCAGCATCGTGATCGGCGTGGCCGCCGTCCTGCGGCTCGCCGACGGCAATCCGCCCGAGCTCGATCTTCGCTGGTGGACGTTCGCGGTCATCGGCGTCGTGATCGCGATCGACGCGTTCCGCTCAATCGTCTCGCGTCGTGCGGCGCAGCGGTACCGCAACGCGGCGCTCGCCACCAACTCGTTCCATTTCGCGAGCGACCTGGTCGGATCGACCGCCGTGCTCATCGGGCTCCTCCTCGCGCGCCAGGGCTATCCCGGGGGCGACTCCGTGGCCGCGATCGTCGTCGCGGTGCTCGTGCTCGCCGCCGCAGCGCGCCTCATGCGGCGCAACGTGGACGTGCTCATGGACCGCGCCCCGCTCGATGCCGAAGAGGCCGTGCGGCAGGTGATCTCCGCCATCGATCCGCCGGTCGAGCTGCAGCGTCTGCGGATGCGCTACGCGGCCGGCGTGCACTTCGCCGACGTCGTGATCGCCGTCTCAGGCTCGGCCGCCGTCGGGCAGGGCCATGCGGCCGCGGATCAGGTCGAGGACGCCGTCGAGCGCGTCCTTCCGGGCACGGATGTCGTCGTCCATGTGGAGCCCATGCAGCTCGAGGAGCTCGGGGAGCGCGCCCGCGCCGCCGCGTCGAGGGTCGCGGGCGTGCGCGAGATCCACAACGTCGCCGTGCTCGACGCGGGCGACCGCACGGTTGTCTCGCTCCATCTGAAGCTCCCTGGGAACCTGCCGCTGAGCGAGGCGCACGAGGTCGCCTCGGCCGTCGAGGCGGCGATCGAGGCGGAGCTGCCGGGCGTCGCCGAGGTGAAGACGCATCTCGAGCCGCTCGGAGAGGAGACCGCCGGGGAGCCGCTCGGCGACGGGGCCGAGCGCGAGCGCGTCGATTCGATCGTGCGCGAGCTGACCGGCGCGGCGCCGCGGGAGATCCGGCTCTTCCGCACCGACGCTGGGCTCGTCGTCTTCCTGACGCTCGGCTTCGACCCGGAGCGGCCCCTGGCTGACGCGCACGCGCGCGCGAGCGAGATCGAGGTGCGCATCCACCGCGAGCTGCCCGAGGTTGCCGAGGCGATCGTCCACACCGAGCCCTAGTACCATCCGCGCGATGGGACGAAAGAAGGCGCAGACGAAGGACCGCTGGGCCCAGGACAACCGCCTGGCGTCGAACCCGGCTGCCTACGCCGCGACAATCGGCGTCGTGCTCGCCGTCGCCGGGCTGTTCGTCCTTTTTTACTTTGTTTAGAGCCCCTGACGGAAACGGTCTAAGCCCCTGGGCCGCACTGGACGGCGCGATGCGGCGTCCTCGGTCGCGCCCGTAGCCGCTGGCTACGAACGCGAGTCTGCGTCCTTGCCTCGCACCGACCAGCGCACCCCAGCGACGAGGCCGCTTCCGTCAGTGCCTCCTGTTTAGACGACCGCTACGACGCGCTCTTCGCGCTCCGCGGGCCAGTCGGCGCCGAGGGACGAGTCGAGCTTCGCGCGGAGCTCACCGGTGGCGGCCAGCTCCTCGACGATGTCCGCGCCGCCGATCAGCTCGCCCCCGACGAAGACCTGCGGGATCGTCGGCCAGCTCGAAATGGCGGAGAGCTCCTGGCGGATCGCGGGGTCGGGGAGGATGTCCACGGCGGTGACGGACGCGCCGGCCCCCCGCAGCGCCTCGAGCGCACGGCCCGAGTTGCCGCAGAGCACGCGCTCGGGCGTCCCCTTCATGAAGAGCACGACGTCCTCGGAATCGATCGTGGTCTGAATCTTGTCGCTCAGCTCGCTCATGATCCTCCTCGGGTGGTGATGCGCAGTTCGTGGATCGTCCCGTCTGAGAGTTGCTCGGCGAGCGCGTCGTAGACGAGACGGTGCTGCTCGACCAGCGAAAGGCCGTCGAAGCTCGGGCTCGCGACCGTCACCTGGAAATGGTCGCCGCTGCCCGTGCGGTCTGCGACGGTGATTTCGGACGCGTCGGGAAACGCGATGCGAAGCAGGACGTCGAGCGGCGCGGTCATGCGGCAGACGCTAGCAACAGCGTTCGGGCCTGCGGGTAGGCTGGCGCCGCTGTGCGAGAGCTTGCGGATCGCCCCCTTCCGGCGCGTGCCGTTGCGTGCGCGCTGTTTGTCGCCGCGCTGCTGGCGTTCCAGCTCCCGTTCGTCACGGTCACGGCCGACCGGCGCAGCGCCGAGGCGACCGGCTACGAGCTCGCGACCCGGGACGTGCCGTTCAAGGGGTCGTACGTCCAGGAGTCGTTCCGCGGCGAGGTGGAGCACTGGATCGGCCGCGGCGAGGGCCCCGCGCTGATCGCGTTCGTCTCGCTGCTCACCGCCGCGGCGCTCGTCTGGATTCCGTGGCGCGCCGGACCGCTGATCGCCTCGTGCACCGGGCTGCTCGCGCTCCTGGGGCTCTTCGGGCTCTACCAGCGCGTCGGCTCGATCGCGGCCCTGGCGGAGACGCAGCGGCACGCCGGCTTCTGGTTCGCGGTCGTCTTCGCGCTCGCCGGCGCCTTCTGGTCCACGTATGTGCTCACCCGGACGCCCTGGTGGCGGAAGCCCGACCTGAGCGACCACCGCGACTACTTCGCCGGCCGAGGATAGGCTGCTCCGCATGTCCGTCGAGGAGCAACTGGCACTGTTTCGCGCGATCCGGCGGGATCTCGAGCAGCGCATCCTGCCGTTCGCCACGTCGGTCGACGGACGCCGGTTCACGCTCCAGGCGTCGCTCCACGGGCTCGAGCTCGAGGCGGGCGGCTACGTCGTCCTCGCCGGGGACGGAGTCGACAGGCTGGGACAGCTCCAGTCGCTCTCGGCGACGCAGACCGAGGGCCCGGAGCTCGAGGGGGAGATGAAGACGCGCATGATGATCCGCGCGGCCACGGGCGAAGGAGTCGTGCTCGACGGCGACGGCAGGCCGTTCCACGACGCGCTTGCGCGGCCGGCGATGCCGGAGGAGGTCGCGGCACATCTCGAGGCCGTCGCAGCCCCGCGCGCCCGGCTCGAGGTCGGCTCGCTGCTCCTCGCTCCCGGCGTGCCGCTCGCCCTCGACGCGGGCGGCTTCGACCGGCACACCTTTCTCTGCGGCCAGTCCGGATCCGGGAAGACGTATGCGCTCGGCGTCGTGCTCGAGCGGCTACTCCACGCGACCGGGCTGAAGATCGTCGTGCTCGACCCGAACTCCGATTTCGTCCGGCTCGGGGAGACCCGCGCGGATGCGGGCGAGGCCGACGCGGCCCGCCACGCCGAGGTCGGGCCGGGAATCGCGGTCCGCCGCGCGGGCGAGGGCCTTCGTGTGCCGCTGCACGCGCTCGATCCTGCAACGCAGGCGGCAGTGCTGCGGCTCGATCCGGTCGAAGACCGCGAGGAGTACGCCGACTTCCTGAACCTGGTCGAGCTCGGCCGGTTCGACACGCTCGAGGAGCTCGCGGACGGGCGGCTCTCGATGCGGATCAAGAACCTCGGAGCCGATCGCTGGAGCATCTGGTCGCGCGGCGAGGACGTCTCGGTGGTCGCCGACGCGCTCGACGGTGACATTCGCTGCCTCGTGGTCGATCTCGGCTCCCTGCCCACGCGGGAAGAGCAGGCGCTAGCGTCGACGGCCATCCTCGACGCGCTCTGGCGCGAGCGCGAGCGGCGGCAGCCGGTGCTGGTCGTCGTCGACGAAGCGCACAACGTCCTTCCGGCCGAGCCCGAGGATGCGATCACGGCCCGCTCGACCGCGGCCGCGATCCGCATCGCCGCCGAGGGGCGCAAGTTCGGGATCTACCTCCTCGTTTCGACACAGCGGCCGCAGAAGGTTCACGAGAACGTGCTCAGCCAATGCGACAACCTGCTCCTCATGCGGATGAACTCGCAGGCCGACCTCGGCTACGTCGGCGACATCTTCTCCTTCGTCCCGGCGAGCCTCCTCGCGCGCGCGACCACCTTCCGCCAGGGCGAATGCCTCGTCGGAGGAAAGATCGCGCCGCATCCCGCCCTCCTGAAGATCGGCGCGCGCATCGGGGTCGAGGGCGGCGGCGACGTGCCCGCGACCTGGGCCTCTCCTTCCTAGAACTCGGTCCGCTCGCCGGGATTGAGGATTCGCACCTCGACCCCGGGCGCCGTCTCGGCCGCCTTGGCGGCGAACTCCTCCGCCGGAGCGCGGCCGGCTCCTAGCCCGCGGCCCATCGGAGCGAACGTGCCCCAGTGGATCGGAATCGCGATCCGCGGCCGTAGCCGCCGCAGCGCCTCGGCGGCACGCGTGGGGTTGAGGTGCAGTCCAGCGTCCACCCTCGACCCCCAGCCCCAGACCGGGACGAGCGCCACGTCGAGCGAGTCCACGAGCCCCTCCATCTCGTCGAAGAGATCGGTGTCGCCCGCGAAGTAGACGGACGCGGTGCCGAGCAGGACGTAGCCGACCGCGGTGATCCCAAGGCGGAGCGGCGGTCGGTTCCCGTCGTGCACGGCCGCCGTGGTGCGGACGGTGATGCCTGCGATCTCGAACTCGTCGCCGGGAACGGCCTCGCGCACGTCGTTGAAGCCCCGCCGGCGCGCCAGCCCGCCGAGCCCGCGCGGCACGACCACGACGACGTCCCGGTCGAGCATCCGCAGGGAGGGGAGATCCAGGTGGTCGAAGTGCCCGTGCGAGAGGAGCACGGCGTTCAGATCCTGCGGCGGCTCGGGAAGCTCGGCAACGCGGGCGAGGTGCGCAGCGCGCTTGCGCAGGAGGGGATCGGTGAGGAACCGCGTCCCGTCGAGCTCGACGAGAAGCGTCGCGTGTCCCAGGTACTCGACGGCGCCGCGCACGAGCGGATCGTACGCGGCGCGCCGAGCGAGGTCTTAGGCCGCGGCCTTCCTCAGCCCGCGGATCTTGAACGCCATCACGATCTCCGTGAGCCCGCGGAACAGGGCGAAGATCCCGACCCAGATGACGAGCAGGAGCGCCGAGCCGCGGAAGTAGCCGGCGGCCCAGAACGCGAGCAGCACCTCGAGGATGCCGACCGTGAGCAGGAGCCACCACAGGTCCCCGCGGATCATCAGCGCCGTGGTGATGTCGAAGATCCCCTTGAACAGGATGAACCAGGCGAAGATCGTCGCCAGCGCGACGAACGTGCCCCGGGGCTGGAAGAACGCCGTGATCCCTGCGGCGATGAACAACACGCCGAGCAGGGCGCGGACCCACTTCCAGCCGGATGACGACGCGGGCATCGCCATGAACTCGTTGACGCCCGCGAAGATCGCGACGACCCCGAACAAGATCGAGATCGCGTACACGGAATCCAGGTCCAGCCGCAGCAGGATCAGCGAAACCCAAAGCCAGGCGATCCCCGTGACGAGGAACACCCACCAGTACCTGGTCGCGCTGTCGACGAACTCCCGTTCGTCCAGCGTCATTGCTTGCATCGATCCTCCTTAGGCGATGAATGGAGCGGCGCGAGTCTATCGGCCGGTCCCACGGGATAGACTCGCGCCGTGACCGCCGCGCCGCCGCCTCCCACAGGACCTTCGAAGAAGCGGATCATGATCGCGCGGACGCTCGTCGTTTCGGCCGCGCTGATCGGAATCGTGTCCGCGGTCGCCGGCTACGTGCGCTACCAGGCGCTCGACACCGAGACCTTCAAGGGAACCGCGAGCGAGCTGATCGCCGACGACGAGGTGCGGAACCAGATCGCCGCGCAGATGGTGGACCAGCTGTACGGGAACGTGGACGTTGCCGCGGAGCTCCAGGACGCCCTGCCGGAGAACCTCCAGGGCCTCGCCGTCCCGCTGGCCGGCGTGACGCGCCAGCTCGCCGATCGCGCCGCGCAGAACGTGCTCGAGCGCCCGCGCGTGCAGGAGCTGTGGATCAACTCGCTCGTCCTCACGCAGGAGCAGTTCAAGGCACTCCTGGACGGCGACACGACGGTCGTGCAGGAAACCGACGGGTTCTTGGTCCTGAACCTCCAGCCGCTGGTCGTCCAGCTCGGCGACGAGATCGCCATCGTCGGCCGGGTCGCGTCGGCGCTGCCGGCGGACGCGGGGCTCATCAAGGTGATGGAGGCCGACCAGCTCTCGACCGCGCAGGATCTCACACAGCTTCTGAACACCGTCGGCCTCTGGCTCTGGGTCGTGCCGATTCTGCTCTTCGGGATCGCCGTCGCGATCGTGCCCGGCCGGCGGCGCCTTGAGCTGCGCGCCATCGCCATCTCGGCGATCGCCGTCGGGATCCTGATCCTCATGCTGCGTGGGATCGCGGGCCGCTACGTCGTGAACAACCTCGTCGAGCTCGATTCGGTCCGGCCGGCGGTGCAGAACGCCTGGGACATCCTCACGGCCCTCCTCGTGGACGGCGGGCGGACGATTCTCGGGCTCGGCCTGATCCTGCTCTTCGGCGTTTGGCTCGCGGGCCCGTCGCGGTCGGGCAGCGCCGCGCGGCGCTTCGTCGCCCCGTTCCTCGCCCAGGCCTGGCTCGCCTACGCGATCTTCGTGTCGCTCGTGCTGCTCCTGCTCTGGTGGGCGCCGACCGCGCAGACGCAGCGTTTCATCCCGATGCTCGCGGCAGTCGTCGTCTTCGGCCTCGCGTTCGAGGGGCTGCGGCGGATCACGGCTAGCGACGTCCCGGAGGCCGCTCAGATCTCACCCGGCGCCGCGCTTTCGGCTCCGTTCGAGCGCCTCTGGCGCCGCAAGCCCTAGAGTCGGGTTTGGCGAATATGCCTGAGCCACCGGGCCGCGCTGGACGGCGCGCTGCGGCGTCCTCGGTTGCGCCCGTATCCGCCGGATACGAACGCGCCCTGCGTCCTTGCCTCGCACCGCCCGGCGCACCCCGGCGGGAGACGTATCTCGCCAAACCCTCCTAGCCGACCGAGCGACCGGTCGCTTCGCGCACGTTGATCCTGAACGCGACCGCCTGGCGGCCTGATTCGCGCGGCCGCCGGCTCGTGCCGCCGAAGCGCTCGCGGAGGAGCCCGAGCGCACGCTCGACATCTTCGCCCTCGAGTTCCTCGTAGTCGCCCTGGAGGATCGCGCTGCGCCAGATGCCGGGGCCGTCGTAGGCGTCCACCTCGAAGCAGACGCTCGGGTTGGCCCGCAGCATCCGCGTCTTCAGGCCCTCGACGGTCAGCACATAGACGCTTTCGCCGTCCCAGCCGTAGATGACCGGGACGACGTAGGTTGTGCCGTCGGAGTGGCAGCCGACCCGCCCGACCGTCTGGGCGCGGAGCAGCTCGTCGATCTCAGCGGGCGTGAGCTCGTTCACGCCGCGGATCATCGCCGCTTTGTCCGTCGGGTGCCCTGGGATACTGCGGCGTGGCCGCGGAGGGGTCGAGCGAGTACGGATGGATCCGCGAGCCGGCCTACCTGAAGACGCTTGCGTTCGCGGCGCTGCTCGGGATGCCGGCCGCGTTCTGCGCGGTGCTCTTCACCTCGCTCGTGCATGCGGTCGACACCTGGCTGTGGACCGACCTCCCCGAGGAGTTCGGGTGGATCGAGCCGGCCTGGTGGTACGTGCTCCTGCTTCCCGCGCTCGGCGGCCTCGTCGTCGCCTTGTGCCTCCGTCTGCCCGGGAAGGGCGGACCTCCGGCGATCGAAGGGCTCGGTCTGCACCCAGCGCCCCTCCGCGACATGCCGAGCATCCTCATCGCGGCCGGGGCGTCGCTCGTCTTCGGGCTGATCGTCGGCCCCGAGGCGCCGCTCCTTGCGATCGGCCTGGCGCTCGGCGCGATCGCGGCCAAGCTCGCCCGCAGCGACGGGGAGCACGCGCGCTCCATGGTGCTCGCCGGCGCGTTCGCCGCAATCGCCTCGGTTTTGGGCGGGCCGATCGTCTCGGCGTTCATGATCTTCGAGCTGGTCGCAGCCGCAGGGATGGTCCCGTCCAAGGCGATCGGGCATCTGCTGCTGCCGGGCTTCATCGCCTCGGGAACGGGCTACCTGATCTTCGCCGGCGTCAGCGATTGGCCCGGGTTCGACGTACCCGTCCTCTCGGTTCCCGGCCTCCCCGAGTACGTGAACGTACGGATCGTGGACATCGGGTGGTGCGTGCTCTTGGCGATCGGAGTCGCGTTCATCGTGGTTGCGACTCGGCGGTTTGCGCACGTCGTACTTGCCCGGATGCGGGGACGCGCCGAGGTCGTCCTCATCGGTGGTGGACTCGCCGTCGGCGCGATCGCGGTTCTGTACCGGGCGCTGACCGACCATCCGGCCGACCTCGTGCTCTTCTCGGGACAGGCCTCGCTGCCGGAGATCGTGGCCGAGGGGTCTGCGAGCGCCCTCGCCGTGCTCCTCCTCTTCAAGGCGCTCGCCTTCGCGATCACGATGGCTGCGGGCTTCCGCGGCGGCCTGGTCTTCCCGGTCGTTTCGCTCGGCGTGATCGCGGGCGTGCTCGCCTCGCTCGTGCTCCCGGGACTCGATCTAACGCCCGCGGTGGTTGCCGGGATCGCGGCCGCGGCGGCCTCCGGGCTGACGCTCCCGTTCTTCGGCGCGCTCCTGGCCGCGCTGCTCGGGGGCACGGCGGGCGCCAACGCGATCCCGATCGCGATCATCGCGGCGGCGGTGGCGTGGCTCGTGACGCTCGAGCTGGAGCATCCCCGCTCGGCGGAGCCCGGCCGCGACGCGCAGGGCGCCACGGCCGGCTCCGGCGATCCGAGCTAGGCCTTCATTGCGCCCGGCCGCGTCAGGGCCCAGATGACCCAGACGTTGAGCGCGATGATGATGATCGACCACCACGGGTAGTAGGGGATAAAGAAGAAGTTCGCGATCGCGCTGAGGAGCGCGAGCGTGAGCGCCACGACCCCGGCCCAGGCGCGGCGTGCGAAGAGGTAGAACCCGCTGACGGCGACGAGGACGCCGAGGATCAGGTGGATCCAGCCCCACGCCGACACGTCGAGGTCGAAGGTGTAGTTCTGGGTGAGGACGTAGAAGTCGTCGTTCGCGATCGCCACGATTCCGGCGATCGACTGGAAGACCCCGATCATGATCATGATCGTCGCGGCGAAGGCAATACCGCCCACAGCCCACCCCGAGACGCCTGGCTCATTGTCGTACTGCGACACGGCTGCTCCTTTCGGTCCCTGAAATTGCGGGCCGAACGGTACTCCGGCGGTCGGCTACCGGACGCTGGTTGTTGACTTTAGGCGCGGCCGTACAGGAGGATCGGCGCGCTGTTCCCAACCCCGGGGAGGACGTTCGATGTTCGCTCGATGGATTCAGACCGGATCCAGGCGGCTGCGCCTGGTCGTAGGACTTTCGACGCTTGCGGCCTTTGCGCTGCTCGTCGTGATCGCGGCGGCGCCGGTGGGCGCCGAACCGCGCGGCGCGAGCTTCGGCTTGCGCGCCGACGGTACGGCGTCGGCTCAGGCGGCATGCATCACGCCGACATTCGAGAACGGTCTCTCACAGGCCGTGTTCCCGACCGGCTCGGCCAACTGGATCAACGAGCAGGGCTGGGTCGAGGCGCCCTTCGACAGCGACTTCGACGGCGATCCCGACCGGATCCATTTCGACGTCAGCCGCCCCGTCGACACGGCCGACCCGGCTTGCAATCTGAAGGTGCCGGTCATCTTCGAGGACAGCCCGTACTACGCGAACCTCGGGCCGAGCCGCAACTGGGCGGTCGACCACGAGATCGGCAGCCCGCCGGCTACCCGTGCGGCGGAACCGTACTTCAACGCTTCGAACACGGCCCCGACGATCTCGACGATTTACGAGTCCACGTGGGTGCCGCGCGGCTACGCGGTCATGCACGCGGAGTCCCCGGGAACCGGGAACTCGGACGGCTGCCCGACGTCGGGCGCCCCGAACGAGTCGCTCGCCGCGAAGGCCGTGATCGACTGGCTGAACGGGCGTGCGACCGCCTACACGACCCGTGCGGGCGCGACGACGATGACCGCCGACTGGACGACGGGCAAGGTCGGAATGATGGGAACGTCCTACAACGGGACGATCCCGATCGGCGCCGCCACCACCGGCGTCGAGGGCCTCGAGGCGATCATCCCGATCTCGGCCATCTCCAATTGGTACGACTACTACCGCGCCAACGGCGCCGTGCGCGCGCCGTACACGTTCCAGGGCGAGGATCTGGACGTCCTCGAGGACGCGGTCTACTCGCGCAACGACGAGCCCGCCCCGCAGCGGCTCATCTGCCAGGACTACATCCGCAACGTCACGCAGAACGGCATCGACCGGGCGACCGGCGACTACAACGCGTTCTGGGACGACCGCAACTACATGAAGGACATCGACAACGTCCATGCCGCGGCGCTCGTGGCCCACGGAAACATGGACCTGAACGTCATGACGAAGAACATGCGCCAGTTCTACGACGCGCTGAAAGAGAACAACGTCCCGCACATGCTCTATTTCCACCGCGGCGGCCACGGCGGCTCACCGCCAGACGCGCTCATGAACCGGTGGTTCACGAAGTACCTCTACGGCGTGGAGAACGGGATCGACGCGGCGCCGAGGGCCTGGGTCGTCCGTGAGGCGAACGCCTGCCCGCCGAGGACTGCGACCGTGGACGTGGACCAGTCGAACGTCTCGACGCTCACGGTGACGAGCACGGCCGGGCTCTCCTGGGGAACGCTGACCGTTCCGCAGCTGAACTCGAGCGGCACCACGACGAACACGACGCGCGTGATCCAGTCGATTCCCGACTCGACGCACGTCGTGCTAGCCACGGCGGTCGCGACGGCGGCCGGCCAGAAGGTCGCGGCGGGGGCGACGGTGAGCCAGGACTGCTCCACCGCGAACCCGACGCCCTACGCCGAGTGGCCGGATCCGGGCGCCGCGGACGCCAAGGTGAACTTCACGGCGGGCAACCCGGGCGCCGGCGGGCTCACCTTCCAGCCGGGAAGCGCCGCGAACGAGACGCTCACCGACGCTCCCACGACAACCATGCTGAACCTGGTCAACTCGACGACGAGCGGCTCGCGGCTCCTCTACAAGAGCCCGGTGCTGACGCAGAACGTTCGTATTTCCGGAACGGTTCACGTCAGCCTGATGCTGTCGTTCTCGAAGCCGCGGGCGAACCTGACCGCGGTGCTCGTCGACCTGCCGGCCACCGGCACGCTCACGAACGGCACGTTCCAGGAGCGCTCGACGCGCGGCTGGCTCGATCCGGAAAACCGCGGCGGCAACCCGGCGGTGAGCGAGCCGATCGTTCCCGGCCAGTTCTACCGCATGTACTTCGACATGCAGGCCAAGGATCTCGTGGCGCTCGCAGGCCGGCGTCTCGGCGTCATGGTCGTCTCGAGCGACCAGGAGGCGAGCATCCGCCCGGCCGCCGGGACGCAGCTGACCATGGACCTCAGCCAGAGCTGGGCCGAGATCCCGGTCGTCGGCGGCCCGCCCGCGCTGGCGCAGGCGTTCGGGGTCGTTCCGCCGACCGTCGCCTACACGCTCGATCCGCCGGATCCGAACGGGCCGAACGGCTGGTACACGACCGGTTCGATCGCGCTGGCGTGGCAGACGACCGACGGCGGCGCCGAGACGACGAAGACCGGCTGCGCAGACGAGACGTTCTCCACGGACGGCGTCTTCGCCCGCTCCTGCACGGCGACGAACGCGGCGGGAACCGCGGGGCCGGTTTCGGTGACCGTCAAGCGCGACACGACCGCTCCGGCGATCACCGCGAACGTGAGCGGCACGCCGGGCCTCGGCGGCTACCGGCCGGCGAACCCGACGGTCACCCTCAACGCGGTGGACGCGACGTCGGGGATCGCGCTGACCGAGTACAGCCTCGACGGCGCCGCGTTCCAGACGTACACCGGCGGCTTCCTCGTCACCGGCGACGGAGCGCACACGGTCGACTTCCGCACGACCGACAACGCGGGCTGGTCGAGCCCGACCGGCTCAACGTCGTTCCTCGTGGACGCGAACGCGCCGACGACGACCCCGTCGGTCGATCCTCCGGCCGTCGGCGGCTTCCATCGCACGCCGAAGGTGACGCTTGCCGCGAGCGACGGCACGGGCATCGGCGTCGCGGGCGTGCAGTACACCGTCGACGGGAGCGGAACGCGCAGCTACACCGCGCCGTTCTGGGTCACCGGCGACGGGGTGCACACGGTCACGTACCGGGCCGTGGACATGCTCGGGAAGATCGAGGCGACGAAGACGATCACGTTCACCGTGGACGGGTCGCCTCCGATGTCCTCGGTGAAGCTCACGCCCGCACCCGTGGGCGGCCTGTACGTGAACCCGACCCTGACGATCTCGTCCAACGACTTCGTCGGCGGATCCGGGATCGCCTCGATCGAGTACCTACTCGATTCGGGCGGCTGGACGACCTACTCCGGGCCGTTCGCGGTCCCCGGAGACGGGTCGCACACGATCCAGTTCCACGCAACCGACAACGCCGGGAACGTGGAGGCGGTGAAGACCAAGTCGTTCACCGTGGATGCAACGGGGCCGGTCATCTCGATCTCGAGCCCCGCGGGCACCTACACGCTCAACCAGTTCGTGTCGCCGTCCTACTCGTGCTCCGACGCGGGTGCCGGAGTTGCGTCCTGCAGCGGGCCGCCCGGGATCGACACGAGCTCGATCGGTACGAAGTCGTACGTCGTGGACGCGTCCGACCTGGTCGGGAACACGTCGTCGCTAACCCGCACCTACAACGTCGTCTGGCCGTTCACGGGCTTCTCGGTGCCCTCGAGCGCCAAGGCGGGCTCGCAGGTGAAGGTGAAGTTCTCCCTCGGCGGCAACCGCGGCAGCGCGATCGTCTCGTCGCAGGGATCCGCGACCGTGAACTGCACGACGCGGGTCGATCCGGGCGCGTATCCGCCGGTGGCCGGCGAGTCGTACTCGACCCCGTCCTACTCCGGCGGGAGCTACACGATCAACTGGCAGTCGGTGTCCGGCTGGAAGAACACCTGCCGGATCTACTCGCTGACCCTCGCCGACGGCACGACGCACACGGCCGTCGTCCGCTTCACCTAGATCGCGGAGGAGGGCCCGGCCGCGACGGCCGGGCCCTCCTGCGAATCCGCAATAACCCGCAGCGCAAACCCGCGACCGCGCGGACGATTTCGCGCGCCGTCTCTCCGAGACTCCAGGAAGAGAGAACTCGAAGGAGGAGCGAGAGATGGCGAACTATCCGAGTGCGATCGCAGTGCCGCCCAGGCGGGACCAGAAGGGCTCGGGCCCGCTGGTCGCCGTCGTTGCGGTGTTCCTGGGCATCGCCGTCGGCGTGCTCGTCATCGTGGCGGGCGTGATGATGAACCTGGCGTTCGACGCGCGCGACGAGGCGAAGGCCGCCACGGCGCAGCCCGCCGCAGCCGCCGACGAGCACTCGGGCCACACCGCTGCCGTCGAGTCGAGCGCGGTCAGCCTGCCGATCCAAAGTTTTGCCGGGAAGACGGCCGCGAACGCCGCCGACCTCGCCGAGGCGCACGTCGCGCGCGACGCCGCGCTGCCGGCCGTGCTCGCAGGCGATGTCGCCAAGGTCCACATGACCCTGAAGGACATGGTCGTGGAAGTCGCTCCGGGCGTGAAGTACAACACCTGGGCCTTCGACGGCCACGGAGCGCCGGGGCCGGTCGTCCACGTCCGCCAGGGACAGACGGTCGAGATGACGCTCACGAACGGCGGGTCGATCCCGCACTCGATCGACTTCCACGCGGCGCGGATCGCGCCCAACATCGCCTTCCGGGATGTCGCGCCGGGCGAGTCGTTCACCTTCAAGTTCACCGCAAACGATCCCGGTGTCTTCATGTACCACTGCGGCACGAAGCCGGTGCTCGCGCACATCGCGAACGGCATGTACGGCGCGATCGTCGTCGATCCGGCGACGCCGCTCCCGAAGGCTGACAAGGAGTACGTGCTCGTCGCGAGCGAGTGGTACATGAACGGCGACGGGATTGCCGAGCCCGCGTCCCTCGACATGGCGAAGGCCCACGCGGCCACGCCGGACTGGACGACCTTCAACGGCTACGCGAACCAGTACGTGACCCATCCCCTCACCTCGAAGCCGGGCGAGACGATCCGCTTCTACGTGGTCGCGGCCGGGCCGACGCTCGACACGAACTTCCACGTAGTCGGCACGATCTTCGACCGGGCCTGGGTGAACGGGGACATGACGAAGTTCCAGCAGGGCGTCCAGACGGTCGGCGTTCCCGCCGGCGGTGGCGCGGTCTTCGACGTGAAGATCGACGAGCCGGGCCTCTATCCGTTCGTCTCCCACGCGTTCGCCCACGTCGACCTCGGCCAGGTCGGGCTCCTCAAGGTCGGCAAGGTCAAGGGGACGATGAGCCACTGAAACGGCGAGAGCCGGCCCTCGCGAGCCGGCTCTCGTTTTGCCTTGGAGTGTCGGGAGCGTCTACGGCCCGACGATCCGCCCTTCGACGTGCGGATCCATCGGCGAGTGCGCCGTGATGTAGTCGATCGTGACCTGGAGCAGATCGTCGCCCGGCTGCAGAACGTCCGTGCCCTGGCTGAAGACGGTGTAGCCGTCGCCTCCGCCGTACATGAAGTCGTTCGTGACGAGCCGGACCGAATCGGCCGGGCCGATCGGGGTCTGCAGTCCGCCGATGCCGTTCGGCGTCTTCCACATGCCGTCCACGACGGGCGTGATGCCGACGCAGTGGAAGGTGACCTTGAGACCGGAGATCTGCGGGAACCGTCCTGTCCCACCCGCGAATCCGGGCTGACAGAACGGCGTGAACCCGTTCAGGAACGCCGTCTGGAGCTGGGCTCCTGTGATCGTGATGATCGTGGTGCGGTTCCCGAACGGGAGCACCGCGAACACCTCGCCCCAGGTGATCTCACCGGGGAGCTCGCCCGCGCTCGGCGGGGCGAAGAACAGCTCCTGGCGTAGACCGCCGGAGTTCGTGTACGCGGCGTCGATGCCCGGGTACTTGTCCCGCATCGCGTCGGTGACCATGTTGCCCATCTCCGACTCGAAGAGCCTGGTCGGGGCCCTGGTGATGTCGTTCAGCTGGGTGCCGATCACCTGGTTTCGCAGGACGGCGGTCTGAGCGTCCGCGTCGGCGACGATCGCCGCGACGTCGGGCCGCGCGGCGACGCCGAGCGTCTTGGCGATGCGCGTTGCGCCGCCGGCCCATTCGACATCGCCGTCCTCGACGATCAGCTGGAGGACGGAGTAGCTAGCCCCCGCGTTGATCCCCTCGGTGATCAGGATGTCGCCGCGCATCAGGTTCGACACGCGGTGGGTGTGCCCGACGATCATCGCGTCGACCGTCGTGTTCTGGAGGGCGTCCGCAATGTCGAGAATCGGGCCCTCCCACGGAGCGCCGGCCGCGTTGCCGATCGTGTTCCGGCCGACGTTCGTGCCCTGGTGGATGACGACCACCTGCACCTTGACGCCGTGCCTGCGAAGCCGCTTCGACTCGGCCTTGATCCGCTCCGCCTCCGGCAGGAACGTCAGGCCGGCCGTTGCCCCGGCCGACACGAGCTCCGGCGTGTTCTGGAGCTCGGCGCCGATGACGCCGACCTTGACGCCGTCGACCCAGAAGACCTTCGACCGCCTCACCCAGTCGGGCGCCTTGCCGGTCGCGGTCTCCACGATGTTCGTTGCAAGGAACGGGAAGTTGGCCCGGTCCTGCTGCCGAAGGAGCCGCTCGACGCCGTAGTCGAACTCGTGGTTGCCGTACGACGTCGCGTCGAGGCCCCACGCGTTCTCGACATCGATCGCAGGCATGTCCTCGAGCAGCAACGAGTTCGGCGGTGACGCTCCGACGTTGTCGCCTGCGGCGAGGAGCAGCCCGTGACCGGGTAGCGAGGCCAGTTCCTCGTCGAACATCGTGGCGAGGAACGCGCCGCCTCCGACCGGCTGGTTGATCCCGTCGAACGCGAACAGCGAGGAGCTGATCTGGCCGTGGAAGTCGGTCAGCCCGACGATCGAGATCGCCTTGTAGTGATGGCCGTCGACGACGTCCAGCAGGACCTTGCCCTGGCTCTGCTGCGGCTCGGGGATGCCCATGATGTAGGCGAGCGTCGGCGCGAGATCGATCGTCCGTGCCGTCACCTGCCCCTTGTCGATCTTGTCGCCGCCTGCGAGGAAGGTCGCCCGCATGTTGATGTTGGCGGCGAGATCCTGGACGGCCGGCACGTAGCCGTGCTGGCCGAAGAAGTGCGACGGAGCGATGAGCGTCCCGGGCGTCTCCGCGTCGAACTGGTACGGCGGGAACGAGAACACCACGAGATCGCCCGTCCGTGTCGGATGGGCCATGTCGGATGTCGTGCTCGGCCCGTTCGGGATGTAGCGCGCCTCGGCCTTGGTGAAGGCGCGGTCGATCACCTTCCAGCCCTCGGGGGAGCCGTCGTGCGTCCAGTCGTTCGGATCGGTCAACCCGAGGTACTTGGCCTTGATCTGCGCCACCAGGGTGTTGACGTCTCCTGCGGCGACCTGCTGGAGGCCTCCGCCGGCCGGATCGCGACCGGCGACGTTCAGGTAGATCTGAACGGTGCCGCCGGCCCAGCAGGCCTTGGCCTTGCCGATCGTCTCACCCGTCGCCGGGCGGCAGTTCGACGTCTGCGGCCGCGACAGCAGCCCCAGCTCGACGAGCGGCTGGCTGGCGTCGATCGCAAGGAACTGCGGGGCGAAGCCGTGATCGGACGAAACGAACGTCGTCGGATCCTTGCCCATCAGCTTCCGCGCGAGCGCGAGGACGTCGTCGGCCTCCTCGTAGGCGGTGCGGATGAACGCCTCACGCTCGGTCACGCGGCCGTCCGGGACGCCGTTCAGGTCGACGTCGTCGTAGGCCGGGTTCGGAGCACCGCCGGGCAGCTTCTTCGAGACGAGCCCGAGGAACTGGTGCTGGAACTCGTCCGTGGTCGGCATGCCGGCGAGGAGCAGGTCCGGCTTGTACTTCTTGACGACGTACTCGAGCATCGGAGTGTGTCCGGTTGACCAGTAGAGGCCCTGCTCGACGTACGTCTCCTCGGACGTGACACCGGCCTCGAGAATTGCGAAGTCGGCTGCCGTCGAGGTCGGGAACTTCTGCGCCAGGTACTCGGGGAAGTCGCCGGTGAACCCGGGCTCGCCCGCCCACGTCGGCCAGGACGCGAGCGCCCTGCTGACGGAGGTGTGGAACAGGCGGACGCGCGACAGGTCGCTCGAGAGCGTCTCGACCTTGACGAGCATCCCGGCGGTCTGGCCCTCGAGGGCTCCGCCGATGATCTTCACCTTCACGTCGGCCCATTCGCCCTCGCGGAGGGTGCCGACGGAATCGGCGCCGCTCTTCGTGCGCGAGAACATGACCTTGTCGTACCTCGTCTTGTGGTCGTTCTTGCTGTCGTAGATGTAGGCGTTCAGGCCGTACTTGTCGACGCCGAAGTCGAGCACTCGGAGGTGCATTTCCTTCGCCGGGCTGTACGACGTCGGGGCGCCGGTCCAGCCGGTCGCGTTCACGGGCTCGGCGCCGGGGAACGGCGCCTGGCCGGCGTATCCGGCGGGATGGTCGAACTGGAGTCCGAACGCCGCGATGAACGGCGCGTCGTCGAAGATCGGCTCTCCGGCGTGACCGATGAAGTTCGTCGCGACGCCGCGCCCGGAGAAGAACGACTGGAAGTCGATCGTCGGGCCCTGGATCGTCGCGTTACGGCCGCCGGCCCATTCGACCTGGGCCACCTTGAGCCCGCCGCGCTCGGCCGACTGCGCGATCGTCTCGGCCTGGAGCACGTTCGGATCGAAGGCCGTCGTGCGGTTTGCGAACGGCTGGCCGTTGATGTGGAACGTGTTGTTCGTCGAGCCGTGCACGCCGGGCCAAGCGCCCGTGGCGAGGCTGTACCAGCCGGCGCCCGTGTTCGGCGGCGCCTGGGTCAAAAGCCCGTTGCCGCTGGCGTAGGTGCCGTGCTTCAAGAATTTCGACATCGTGGGCATGCCGCCCTTCGCCGCGTACCTGGCGACGATGTCCTGCCGCATGCCGTCGGCGGCGAAGAAGACCGCCGTGTCCCTCTTGGGCTTCCCATGGGAACCCCGGTCGTGTGAACTGGTGGAACCGGCGATCGGTGTGCCTGCGGTCAGGACGAACAAGACCGCAAATGCACCCAGTACGCCGATGGATCGGAACCGAATGAACGACGCCACTTCGGGCACCTCCTCCGGGCTCAGAGAGCTTCGTTGTCGGACTTATCGATCCGCAGACGGCATGCTCTGTGGCAGTCGCCGCAATCGGATCGCCCATGCTAACTCGCTGTTGCCGCCCCGTATACCCCGGTCGCCAGATCGGCACCGGGTCGTCGCCAGTTCGGCTCTGGGTCTAGGCCGCCGCGGTAATGCGGGCCAGCGCCAGTTCGTCCGCGATCTCCGACGGCAGGCGATCCTCGGCATCTGCCTGCTCGAGAATCCTCAGGATCGTGTCGTAGAGCCCCTCGATCTGCCGGATCGACTCCTCGCGGTTCGGGGTCGTGAAGATGACCGTGGAGGAGCCGATGACGCCGCCGGAGTTGGCCACGTAGTCGGGGACGTAGGTGATCCCGCGGTCCTTCAGCATCTGCGCGTGCCGCGGTTCGGCGAGCTGGTTGTTCGCGAGCCCGCAGATCGCCTTCGCCTTCAGCTCGGGGATGGTCGTGTCGTTCAGGATCGCGCCCAGCGCGCACGGTGCGAAGACATCGACGTCCGCGGCGTGGATCGCGGCCGGGTCGGCGGCCGTCGCGCCGAAGCTCTCCACGACGTCCTCCACGGCAGCGGAGCTCACGTCGGCGACGACCAGCTCGGCGCCGGCCTCGTGCAGCCGCCGGGCGAGGTCGCGCCCCGTGGAGCCGACGCCCTGGATCGCGACGCGCAGACCCTGGACGTCGTCGCGGCCGAACACGTGCTTCGCAACGGCGCGGATCCCCGAGAACCCACCTAGAGCCGTGAAGTGCGAGGGGTTGAATCCGTCTGGATACTGGCTGGCCCTGGTGAAGACGAACTCGGAGCGCTCAGCGAGGATGTCCGCGTCGCCGGGCGTCATGCCGACGTCGATCGCCGTCCAGTAGCGGCCGCCGAGCGCCTGGACGTGCTCGGCCATGGCCCGCAGGAGATCCGCCTTCTCGGGGCCGGCCGGGTCGGCCACGATCACGCACTTGCCGCCGCCGAGCGGCAGGCCTGCGGCCGAGTTCTTGTAGCTCATCCCCCGGGAGAGACGCAGCACATCCGTGAGCGCGTCGTCGAGCGTCGCGTAGGGGTAGACGCGGCAGCCGCCCGCCGCCGGCCCGAGCGCCGTCGAGTGGATGGCGATGATTCCGAAGAGCCCCACCTGCGCGTTGTGGCAGAAGAGGACGTCCTCGTGATGGTCGAATTCAGGGTGATCGAAAATGGCCATGGGGTTGGGCGCCGGTGGGATCCTATTCGCATTGCGCACCTTCGGGCCAAGGGGTAGCAATTTGCTCCAGATCGAGGCAGACTTGCCCCGGAAGGGAGCCGAATGAGGGCACCGGGAGCTGCGGCAAGTGCAACGGTCGCAGTCACGCTGCTCGTCGGCGTCGCCGCCATCGCTCCCGGCCTGGCCCGCGCCTATCCCACGACCGGAGTGCAAAAGCTCCTCGTCGTCCCGATCGAGTACGACCACAGCGGCTGCCCGGCGGACAACCTCGGGAAGCCGACCTGCCCGCGCAACACGGCGGCGCAACTCCAGACGCTCCTCCAAAACGCGCTGACCGCCTACTACGGCAATCCGGCGACGGGGAGCAAGACGACCTGGCAGGTGAAGGTGCTCGTCAACCCGAGCTCGTCGAACGGCTGGTGGCCGTCGGCCTCGACCTTCGCGGAGTACGAGGCGCGCGCGAAGGCGGGGGGCACGAACTGGAACAACTACACGCCCCAGGGCGCGCCGATTCGCGAGGCGGCCGAGACCACCGTCTCGCAGGCGCTCCAGAAGGGCGTCATCACTCCGTTCGAGCTGGCGACGTACACCCGGTTCCTGCAGATCCAGAACATCCACGTCTTCGCCGGGCAGTCGTCGGGAAGCAACCCGATCTCCTACACGGCCGCCTTGACGAGCGGCAACTCGACGACCTTCACGACGTACCTGGTCACGACCGCGTTCACGAACGAGGCGACGACCAACGGCGAGATGGAGCGCATCATGGAGCACGAGCTGGGCCACCAACTCGGTCCGGGCGACCTGTACGGCTCGCCGTGTCCGCTCTGGCCTCCGGGTGAGCCGGCCCCGCTCGCCTGGACGACACCCACCGAGCAAAGCCTGCGGTCGGAGTGCATGAACGACTGGGATCTCATGGGCCTGACCGGCGACGATCACAACCCGGCGCTCATGTACTACACGCGCGTCCTGCTCGGCTGGGCGCCGAGCTACCCGCCGAACATCCGCTACGAGCCCGCCGAGTTCTCCGGATCGATCGACCTGAGCTCGCTCGAGTACCCGAACGGCGATCCGCTCGCGCTGCACATTCCGGACGACCCGAACCGCCTCGTCCTCGCCCGCGCCTTCGGGAACATGGGCTACTACCAGGGCTTCAATGTCGAGTGCCGCCGCACCGCTTGGGACGACCCTGTCGCCCCGCCGGCCCAGGGGCTCCTGATCAGCTACATCGACAGCACCAGGTCCTCGAACGACCGGCAGGTCGTGGTTGCACGCCGCTCCGACGATCTCCTCGCCCGCCAGGACATCAGGCGCGCGCGGATCACGCCGGGCAACTCGTTCACGAGCCTCGGGCGGAACTTCAACGTGAGCTTCACCGGGTACAACAACCACGGCGGATGCACGATCTTCTTCAACCGTCCGACGCTGATCGAGCAGTCGGTCGGATTCGTGCCGGCGATCAATCCGAACGCGAACGCGTACGCGCCGTTCCTCGGCGGGAGCGTGGACAAGGCCGTCTACGCGAACCCCGGCGTGATCCTGAACGGGCCGAAGCCGCCGATCCCGAAGCCGCGCGCGGTGACCCAGCGCCAGGCCGCCAACTCGCGCACGCTGGCGAAGAAGGCGCTCGCCAAGTCGATCCACGTGCAGGCGCCGGCCAAGGGCAAGGCGAGCACGATCAGGTTCGTCTACGGCAACGCCGGCGGCAAGCGCGGGAAGGGGATCGCGGTCATCCGCGTCCAGCAGCCGTGGGCGCCTCAGGCGACCTGCGGCGCGGCCGCGAAGCCGCTCGGCAAGGTGATCAAGACCGTCACGCTTCCGTCGCTTGCGCCCGGCGCGGCCGGCGTGGGGAAGGTCACGTGGAAGCCGAGATCCTCCGCTCCCGCGGCGATCACGGTCACGCTGCGCGGCAAGGGCCGGCCGGTCGCGGAAGGGGAGAGCGCGACGACGATCGTCGGTTTCGCGTCGGCGCACACGAGTCGCAAGCACCGGGCGACCATGAAGATCCCGGTCACGCTGACGGCCGGCTCGGCGTGCACGGGGAAAGTGCCGTACATGGTTTCGCCGGCGATCCTCCCGAAGGGCTGGAGGTTCTCGGTCCAGGGCGCAACCAAGGCACTGAGCAAGGGCCATCCGGTTCACGTGAAGATCGTCCTGCGTCCGCCGCCCGGCGCGAAGAAGCTCGCGGTGGACGTGCCGATCGTCGTCTCCTTCGGCGCCTCAGGCGCACTCGAGCCCCGACCGGCCGAAAACGACGACCTCTTCGGCCTGTCGGACATCCCGAGCGCCGCGCTCGGCCAGAGCGCCGGGATTGACCTCCTCGCCCGCGTCGCCCCGCCCCGCGCCGCGCTGCCCCGGTTCTTCCTTCCGGCTTCCGCCCAGGTGCTCGTGACGGACAAGCCCTATCCGCCGCACGGCACGATCCCCGGCCCGACGCTGCAGCAGACCGTTGCGATCACCGGCTGCTCGACGCCGGTCGTGGGCAATCCCCAGGCGATCACCGTCGCCGGAACGATCGATCCGCTGCGCGCCGGGATCACGGTGCACCTGACGTACACCGCGGTCTCGGGCTCCCCCACGGTCGCGGTTGGAGCCGTCCAGACGCAGAACGTGAGCACCGGCGCCGCGGGATTCACGACGAGCTTCGACCGCCAGGGCTCCTCGTGGACGGTGGTCGCAACGCTCGACGAGGACGAGCTCTACTCGAGCGCCGTGTCCGGGAGCTGCGGGATTCCCATCCCCTAGCAACCCTCGGTGCATTCGATCTCGAGGTGCGAGCGGGCGATGTACTCGCCCACCGACTGGTCGAGATTCGCGCTGCCGGTCGTACCCGAGTACTTCAGGCGCATCGTCAGGTTCTCGTCGGAGAACGTGAGGAAGAAGGCATCCGGCTCTTTTGTCCCGGTGAGCTCGAACTGGACCGTCCCCGGCGGGATCGTCGAGGTCCCCTGGGGTGTCGTGCACGTGTACTCGGTCGAGCTGACCTCGCCGCTGCCGGCGACTTGGCCGTTCTCGTCCACGTCGAACTCGAATGAGCCAACGTTCTTCGCGGCGGCGCAGTCGGGGCCGGACTTGATGTCCCCGTCGATCGTGCCCTTCCAGTGCTCGACGCTCTCGATCGTGGAGCCGCCCGCGGGCGGTGGCTCGACTCCGCCGCCGGGGCCGGTGACGTGGAGCGTGATCTCGTCCTGCGCGCCGAGCTCTTCGTGGTCGCTCGAAAACGCCGTGATGCAGATCGTGTGGTCGCCCGGCTCGAGCGTGACCTCGACCTCGGCTTCGCCGCCTTCGAGACCGGACTCGGTGTCGCACGAGTCGTTGGCCCAGTGCACATGGCCGACGCCTTCCTTCTCCGAGGTCGTCGGAGCGAGCTCGAACCCGTGGGCGCTGAACGTGACCGTGACCGGGCTCGTCACGGTCGCACCGTCGTCCGGCGAGTCGATCGAGACGCTCGGCTCGCCGCCTCCGCACGCGGCCAGACCGACGACCACGAGGACGGACAAGGCTGCGAGGAAGCGTCCGATGCCGCGACTCTCCCACCGCGGCGCAGGAGCGTCAATCGATTTGACAGGTGACTAAATGGTCACCTATTATCGAACCATGGACGCGGTGTTCAAAGCCCTCGCAGACCCGACGCGGCGCAGCCTGCTCGACGAGCTCTACCGGCAGGACGGACAGTCCCTGCACGAGCTCGAAGCCAGGCTTCCGATGACGCGCTTCGGGGTCATGAAGCACCTGAAGGTGCTCGAGGAGGCGAGGCTCGTGACCACGCGAAAGCGCGGCCGCGAGAAGCTCCACTTTCTGAACCCGGTCCCCATCAGGCTCGTCCACGACCGGTGGGTGAGCAAATTCGCCGAGCCCTGGGCCGCAGCGCTGAGCGGGCTCAAGCAGGACCTCGAGGAGGAGTAATGGAAAAGGTGTTCGAGATCTACATCAAGACCACGCCGGAGCGCCTATGGGAGGCGATCACCGATCCAGAGATGCGCAGCAAGTACTCGTTCGGCGTCGGGATCACCTCCGACTGGACGGAGGGGTCGAACTACCGGGCCGTCGCGGCTGCCGTGGACATGCCGATCTCCGAGGGCGAGAACCTGGAGGTCGATCCGCCGCGCCGGCTCGTGCAGAGCTTCAACGCGCTCTGGAGCGACGAGGTGAAGGACGAGGGAACCTCGCGGGTGACGTGGGAGATCGAGCCGGTCGGCGACTCGTGCCGGCTGCTCGTGACGCACGACCAGCTCCGCGAGGGCGCGAACAACGAGCTGTACGGCGGCTGGATGATGATCCTCTCGGGCCTGAAGACGCTGCTCGAGACCGGAGAGCCGCTCACGACGCCGGGTTCGCTCCTCTACGCGAACGCCGCCGAGTCCAGCGCCTGAGACCGCCGAGCCGGGGTGCCGCTCCAAACGGGCGCGGCGCCCCGGCGACGCGGCCCTGCTCGCTCGGTTTAGTCTGTCTCCTCTCGAGAGGAGGGAGAAAATATGGCGTTGAAAATTGGTGACACCGCGCCGGACTTCGAGGCAAACACGACCGAGGGGCTCATCAGCTTCCACGACTGGATCGGCGACTCGTGGGCGGTGATCTTCTCGCACCCGAAGGACTTCACCCCGGTGTGCACGACCGAGCTCGGCTACATGGCGTTGATCGAGCCCGAGTTCGAGCGCCGCAACGTGAAGGTGATCGGTCTTTCGGTCGATTCGCCGGAAGACCACGCAGCCTGGGCCCGCGACATCGAGGAGACCCAGGGGAAGGCGCCGACGTACCCGATCATCGGAGACAGCGACTACGCGGTCGCGAAGCTCTACGGGATGCTTCCCGCCGAGACCTCGGGCGATCCGAAGGACCGCACCGCCGCCGACAACCAGACCGTGCGGAACATCTTCGTGATCGGCCCCGACAAGAAGGTCAAGCTGATCTTCGTCTATCCGATGACCACGGGCCGCAACTTCGACGAGGTGCTGCGCGTGATCGACTCGCTCCAGCTGACGGCCGCGCATCGCGTTGCGACGCCCGCGAACTGGAAGCAGGGCGAGGACGTGATCATCGCCGGCTCGGTCTCGGACGAAGAGGCGCGCGAGATCTATCCCGACGGCTGGGACGCGCCGAAGCCGTACATCCGGATCGTTCCGCAGCCGCGGTGACGCAAGCCTGGGGAACCCGTCACGGCCGTGCGAGGGTGCGGCCGTGACGATCCCCTCGAAGCTCGCCACGACGGTTGTCGGGAGCTATCCCCAGCCGGACTGGCTGATCGACCGCGAGCGGCTCGGCGAGCGGCTGCCGCCTCGCGTGCGCGCGCGTGAACTCTGGCGGGTGCCCGAGTCCTACCTCGAGGAGGCGCAGGACGACGCGACCCGGATCGCCGTCGCCGATATGGAGCGCGCCGGCGTCGACGTCATCACCGACGGGGAGATGCGCCGCGAGAGCTACTCGAACCACTTCGCGACCGCGCTCGACGGGGTCGACGTGGACACGCCGGGCGTCGCACTCGACCGCACCGGGAACCCGAACCCGGTGCCGAAGGTCGTGGGCCCGATCCGCCGCGCGCGGCCGGTCGAGGTGCGCAGCGTCGAGTTCCTCCGCTCGATCACGGACCGCGCGATCAAGATCACCGTTCCGGGCCCGTTCACGATGACCCAGCAGGCTCAGAACGACTTCTACGACGACGAGCGCAGCGTCGCGCTCGCCTACGCCGACGCCGTGAACGAGGAGCTGCGCGACCTCAAGGCCGCGGGCGCGGACATCGTCCAGATCGATGAGCCGTACCTCCAGGCGCGGCCCGACCCGGCGCGCGAGTACGCCGTCGAGGCGATCGACCGCGCGCTCGCCGGCATCGAGGGGACGACCGTGCTCCACACCTGCTTCGGCTACGCGCACATCGTCCACGAGCGGCTTCCGGGCTACCCGTTCCTCGCCGAGCTCGACGCCTGCGCGGCCACGCACATCTCGATCGAGGCGGCGCAGCCGAACCTGGATCCGGCGATCCTGGCAAGCCTGCCGTCGAAGACGATCGTGCTCGGCGTGCTCGACCTGGGCTCCGGCGAGGCGGAGACTGCGGAGATCGTCGCCGAGCGCCTGCGCCGCGCGCTGGAGGTCGTCCCGGCCGAGCGACTCGTCGCCGCGCCCGACTGCGGGATGAAGTACCTGCCGCGCGAGCTCGCGTTCGCGAAGCTCGAGGCGATGGTCGAGGGCGCGCGGCTCGTCGAGCCGTAGCCCGGGCTAGAGGGGGAGCGGCAGCGGCGCGGATTCCTTGACCGTGCGGATGGCGATGTTGCTTCGCATGTCGATCACTCCGGGGAGCTGGAGGAGCGTGTCCAGGAGCAGCCGCTCGTACGCGGCGAGGTCGGCCACGACCACCTCGAGCAGGAAGTCGGCCGCCCCGGCGAGGACGTGGCAGGCCACGACGGCGTCCACGCCCGTCACCGCCGCCTCGAACTCCCGCGCGCGCTCGCGCGAGTGGCCGTCCACCTTCACCTCGATGAACACCGTGAGCCCGAGCCCGACCCGCCGGCGGTCGACCATGGCGCGGTACCCGCGGATCGTCCCGTCGCCCTCGAGACGCTTCAGACGCCGCAGGCACGGCGACGGTGAGAGGCGGACGCGGTCGGCGAGCGCGTTGTTCGCCAGGCGCCCTTCGGCCTGGAGCTCGCGCAGGATCGACCTGTCAATCGCGTCCATGGGGAACATTATTGCTTAAGACTGGGCTGTTTGGGGTCAGAAAGTCATCATGTGCTCGCCGAAAAGGCGGACAATGCTCCACATGACAACTTCTGTGATCGTCCCAGTCGCCTCCGGAACCGGCCTTCGCGCCCTCGTCCGGCGGCACCCGCTCTCCTCGTTCCTCGTCCTCACGTTCCCGCTCTCGTGGTCGATCGTTCCGCTGACCAACGGCGAGGGGATCAACCCGACCGGCCCGCTCATCGCCGCGCTGGTCGTGTCCGCGCTCATCGGCGGCCGCGCCCAGGTCGGCGCGTGGCGGCGGCTGAGCTTCACCGTCCGCGGCCCGTGGCGTTGGTACGCGATCGCGATCGGCGTGATCGTCAGCCTCTACGGTCTCGCCGCGCTCGCCGCGTTCGCGCTCGGTGCCACCGGGCCGTCCAGCGCCGAGTTGGGCGCCTGGACGGAGATCCTCTTCGTCTTCCCGCTCTACCTCCTCCTGATCGCAGCTCCCGAGGAGTCCGGCTGGCGGGGCTTCATGCTTCCGCGGCTCGTCGAACGGTTCGGGCCCCTGCGGGCGACCGCCGTCCTCGGCATCGTCGTGGCCGCCTGGCACGCGCCGCTCGTCTTCGCCGGTTCCCAGGCCGCTCTGGTTCTCGCCGCCGTGTTCGCCAGCCAGTTCATCTTCACCTGGCTCCAGAGCCACACGAACGGGAGCGTCCCGATCGTGATGGTCGCCCACGCCGCACAGGGCGGGATCGCCGGCGCGTGGCTCGCACCGATGTTCACCGGCTCGGACCAGACGCTCCACGTGGCGATCTGGGCCTCGTTCCTCGGCCTCGCCGCCGGCGCGGTCGCGCTCGCCGCGCGCCGCCGCTCTACCCGGTAGCCGCTCACCGTTTGCCCCCCGGCGGCGCGTCCGCGAAGATGCGCCGTCGGGGTGGAACGCAGATGAACAAGCCAGATGGAGGCCCGGTCACCCGGATCGCGCAGGCGTATCCCGACCGGGTCGAGGTGCGCGGCCGCGACCTCACCGGCGACCTCATGGGCCGGCTCGACCTTCACGGAGTACTTCCACCTGCTCCTCACCGGCCGCGAGCCGACCGAGGAGCAGACGTACTTCCTCGACCTGCTGCTCGTGTCGATCGCCGAGCACGGGATGATGCCGACGAACGTCGCCGCGCGGATGACCCTCGCGGCCGACCCGGACTCGCTCCAGGGCGCGGTCGCTGCAGGGATCCTCGGCGCCGGGCCGGTCGTGCTCGGCACCTCCGAGGAATGCGCCCGCCTGTTGGGCCGCGAGGGAGACCCGGCAGAGATCGTGCGCGAGATCCACGCCGCCGGCGGCAAGGTTCCCGGCTTCGGACATCCGGTGCATACGCCGCTCGACCCGCGTGCCGAGCGGATCCTCGAGCTGGCCGACGAGCGGCGCGTCAGCGGGGCGAACGTCGAACGAGCGAGGGCCTACCGCGACGCGGTGGCGGCGGAGTGGGGGAAGCCCCTGACCATGAACGTCGCCATGCCCATCGCAGCGGTGCTCCTCGATCTCGGGTTTGACCCGGCCGTCGTGAAGGCCGTGCCGATCCTCGCGCGCACCGCCGGCCTGCTCGCGCATTTGGCCGAAGAGCGCGAGCAGCCGCTCGGATTCGTGCTCGCGTCCGGGGCGGAGCAGTCGGTCGAGTACCAGCCAGATCCCAGCGTCTGAGACCGGACGACCATGCCCGCGCGGATCCGGGCTCTCACCTCGGGGGCCGCCAGAGCGTGACCGTTCCGAGCAGGACGAGATTCACGAGGGTCGCGACGGCGAAGGCGATGGCGATCCGCATGAGCGCTTCTCCCGGCACGGCCGCGTAGAGGCCGACGAAGAGCACGGCTGCGACCGTCCAGCACACGGCGGCGCGGCCGCCTGCGTCGAGCGCGAGCAGCGCCTGGGAGAGCGTGGACGAAGCAAGGTAGAAGCCGACGCCGGCTCCCAGAAGCACCAGTTCGGAGCGGCCTGTCTCGAACTCGTTCCCGTAGAGGAGCCGCATCGACTCGGGGCCGAAAACTGCGGCCGCGACCACGATCCCGGCGCCGACGAGGAGCAGCAGTCCGGTTGCCTGCGCCACCGCCCGCCGGAACCGATGCGCATCCGCCACGACGTTCAGGTGCGTGAGGTTCGGCAGGAGCGAGGCGGCGAAGCCCTGGAATACGTAGGTCGGCACGCGTACGAGCATCGTCGCCGCGAAGACGATTCCGGCCGTCCGGCTCGCGTGCGGCCCGCCTTCGATCATGACGAGGAGCGACCCTCCGTTCACGAGGAGCTGGTCGGAGACGGCGATCACGCTCGCCGGCGCGGCGAACGAGAGGGCCGACCCGAGCTGGAAGTGCGTCCCGCCCGCGCCGTGCAGGGCGCCCAGCACGCGGGATCGTCCCCACCACAGCGGAACGAGCGCCCCGATCGCGCCTGCAGCGACGACCGCCACCGCCGCGGTCAGCTTCGACGCGACGACGAGCAGCGGCGCCGCGATCGCCAGGCGTGCGAGGGAGTCCACGACAAGGCTTGCGCCGTAGCCGTTGAACCACCGGACGCCTGCGAGCACGCCGCGCACGACGTAGGCGAGTCCGTAGCCCGCGATCCCCGCGATGAGGAGCGCCGTCATGGTCGAGTCGCCGAGGAAGAGACGCTCGCCGATCGAGTTCCAGCCCGCGACCGCGCCGGCGCCGAGGAGTGCGACGATCGCGGCCGCGAGCAGGGTCACCGACCGCAGCACAGTGGCCACTTCTTCACCACGTGCAAGCCGGTCGGCCAGAGCCCTGGAGAGTGTTTGCTCGATCGGCCGGAACAGGACGATGACGGCAAGGAACATCGCCGCCCAAAGCACCGCGATCTGGCCGTACGCGGCCGGGCCGAGCGCCCGCGCCGCCAGAACGTGGAAGACGTAGATGAGCAGGCCCGAAAGGAGCATCGAGCCCGACAGGAGCCAGGCGCCGGTGAATACAGGGCGCCGTTCGGCAACCGCGGCAGGGGCCTGGAGCGCGGAGGCGTCGGTGCTCACGCGGCCCCCCTCCGGGAACGCGAACGCACCGTCGACGGGCTGGCGGCGCGCACAGTCACGGTGAGTCCATCATCCTCGTGACGCGCGCCGGGTGGAATTCCCCGGACGGACAGGGTTCGCAGGCGCGCGTGCGGGTTCCAACCCCCCGAAGGGATAGCACCCTCGCCGGGTGACCGGTTTTCGAGGTCTGGCCTGGTTTTGAGGGGCTTTTGGACCTACTCTCGACCTCTCTAGCGGACGTCCCCTGGGGAGGAGACGAGACCGGATGTGGGGTAGGGAGACAGAGGTTCGACTGGCGGCGCGTGTCGCCGTGTCCGGAGAAGCGCGATGACGAGCGTCGCGCTACCGGTTGCCGTTCCGCGCGTTGAGCCGGTGCCGCTCGTGCCGCAGCTCGACGAGCAGCGCGGCACACGGCATGTGTTCGTCATCCCGGCCTACAACGAGGAGGAGAACCTTCCTCGCCTGCTCGGGGACTTCGAGAACCGCATGGAAGCTCTTCCCGCCGGGCAGCCGCCTTCTGATCGTGGACGACGGCTCGTCCGACCGCACGGCCGAGGTCGTGTCCGGCTACACCGGCCCCGTGCCCGTCGAGCTCCTGCAGCTCGGCACGAACCAGGGCCCGGGTGCGGCGTTCCGGACCGGATTCCTCTCGGCGCTCACCTACTGCGACGACAACGCCCTCGTGATCACGCTCGAGGCGGACACGACCAGCGACCTCGACGCGCTCCCGCGGATGATCGCGGCGACGGGCGACGGGGCCGACGTGGTGCTCGCGTCCTGGGTGATGGTGAACGTGAAGCCGTTTCGCCGCCTTCTGAGCGCCGGCGCGGGCTGGACGGTGCGCCGCGCGCTCGGGCTCGAGGCCCACACCGTGTCGTCGTTCTTCCGCGTCTACCGCGCGTCCGTCCTGCGCACCGCTCACTTCCGGTACGGCGACCAGCTCATCCGTGAGCCGGGCTTCGCCTGCAAGGCCGAGATCCTCGCCAAGCTCGCGCAGCTCGGGGCGACGATCACCGAAGTACCTGTTGGGCTCGACTCGACCCGCCGCGCGGGGAAGAGCAAGATGCCGATCCTGCGGACGATCTTGGCGTACTGGCGCCTGCTCGCACGCGCACGGTTCGCACGCGGGATCGCACCCGGATGACCCCCACCGTCGGCATCGTTGGCGGCGGAATCCTTGGGATGACCGCTGCGCTTCGGCTTGCGCAGGCGGGCGTCAAGGTTTCGCTCTACGAGCGGTCGAACGACCTCGGCGGCCTCGTCGGGTCGTTCCCTCTCGGCGACCTGCCCGTCGACCGCTTCTACCACGTGATCCTCCCCACGGACGACCGGGTGATCGGCCTCGCCGAGGAGCTCGGGCTGGGCGACCGGTTCCGCTTCCGGCCCACGCGGGTCGGCTTCTACGGCGACGGCCGGGTCTTCTCCATGACCTCGCCGCGCGAGTTTCTCGGCTTTCCGATCCTGCGGCCGGTCGATCGTGTTCGACTCGCCGCGTTCGTCGCCCGCTGCCAGCTGAAGCGCGACTACGAGGACCTCGACGACATCCCGCTGCAGCGCTGGCTCACCCGGCTCTGCGGAAAGCGCGTCGTCGAGCGGCTCTGGGCGCCGCTTCTCGACTCCAAGTTCGACGGACGCTACGACGACCTGCCGGCCACCTACATCTGGGCCCGCTCGCGCCGCATGGCCACGACCCGGGACTCGCACGGGCACGAGGTCATGGGCTGGCTCGAGGGCGGCTACTCGACGCTGATCGGCGCGCTCGAGCGCGAGATCAAGCGGCTCGGCGGCGAGGTGCACGCGGGAACGCCCGTGGAGCGCATCGCCGGCAGCGACTCGGTCACCGGCCTGGTCGTGCGCGACGGCTTCCGCCAGTTCGACCACGTCCTCTGCACGCTCGTTCCTCCGCAGGCGCGCTCGCTTTTGCCGCCCCAGGTTGCCGAGCGGTCCGTTGACCACTGCCGCTACCTCGGCGTCATCTGCCTCGTCCTGCGGGTGCGCAGGAGCGTGAGCCCGTACTACCACCTGAACATCACCGACCGGCGCGTGCCGCTGACGACCGTGGTCGAGACGACGCACGTCGTCGATCCGGACGCGGTGGGCGGCACGCTCCTCTACGTCTCCAAGTACGTCGATCCGGGCCATCCCGACCACGAGCGGCCGGCCGACGACGTGGCCGCCGAGTTCCTCGCGCACGCCCGGACGATGTTCCCCGACCTGACCGACGAGGACATCCTCGACTCGAGCCTCCAGCGCGCGCGGGTCACCGAGCCGGTGCATCTCATCGGCGGCGCCAAGCGCCTGCCGGACATGTTCCCGGCGCCGGGGATCGCGCTGGCCTCGACCGCGCACGTGTATCCCGAAATCGTCAGCGGCCAGGCCGTGATCGGCGTCGCCGACCAGGTGGTGCCCGGCATCCTCGAACGCCTCGGAGCCGAACGGCGGGCGGCCGCATGACCGTGCACGCGATTCCGTCGAAGGCGAAGACGAGCCGGCTGCGCGTCGCCATCAGCGCGGACGCGCTGGCGATCGGCGGGCTCGCGGCGCTTGGAATCCTGCTCGCCGCCGTGACGTGGGGCACGTGGGGCGATCTCTCGAGCGACACGGGCTACGACGTCGTCTCGGGCGGCCTCGTCGCGGACGGACGGTTCCCCTACGTCGACTTCGTCTACTACTACGGGCCACTCGCCCCGTTCCTCGCCGGCCTCGTTTCTGCGGTCGCCGGACCGGGTGTCGGGGCGATTGTCGCCCTTGGTCTTGCCATCACGGCCGCGATCGTCGCGGCCACGTACGCGCTGGCGCGGACGTTCGTCGGCCCGCTCGGCGCATTCCTGGCCGCCGGGCTCACCACCGCCGTGGCGTTCACGCCGAACAACTACTCCTACGTCCTCCCCCACACGATCTCGGCCACGCTCGGGACGCTCTTCCTGCTCGTGCTCCTGCTCTGCCTGCGGCAGCTCGGCAGCCACGGGACGCTCCTCTGGGCGGCCGCCGCCGGTTCTGCGCTCGGCCTCCTCGCGCTCACGAAGCCCGAGCCGGCGCTCGCCGGTTCGGCGGCGGCGGTTGCCTGGCTTCTCGCCCGCAAGTGGAGCGGCCGAGGCGTCAAGCGCGACGCGCTCGTCCTCGCGGGGATCGGTCTCGCGATCCCTGCGGTCGTCTACGGAGCCTTTCTCACCGCCGTCTCTCCCCACCGGCTCGTGTTCGAGAATCTCCTCCCCCTCGACACCCTCTCCGGCGGCGGCGACGTGCTCGTCAAGGCCCGGATGCCGCTGAGCGCCGTGAGCTTCGCGGAGCTCGGTGGACGCGCGCTCCTCTACGGGCTCGGCATCCTCGTGGTGCTTGCGGTGGCCCGCCTCGCGGAGCGGCCGGGCCGTCCGCGCCGAATTGCCGTCGGGCTTGTATGCCTCGGCGGCCTCCTCGCCGTTGCGGCGGCGTTCGTCAACCCGGAGGCGCTGCGGCACGGACTGCAGTTCGTCTACGGCTGGGTTCCGCTCGGCGCGGCAGTCGCAGCCGTAGTCCTGCTCGTCCGTGCCCGGCGCGCTCCGAGCTTCCGAGACGGGCGTTCTTCGGGTCGCTGCGGTCGTCGCCTTGGCCGTCGTCGCCGCGACTGCCTACAACGGATTCTTCTTGCACGCGTTCAAGCCGCAGATGGCGGTCTACTACGCGCCGCTCATCGCGATCTTTCTCGTGCACCTGCACCTGAAGACGCTCGCGAAGACGCCCTCCGCCGTGGCGCTCGGTGCGCTCTGGCTCGCCTTCCTCGTCGCGGCCGGAGTCGGCCTGACGGTCAAGGACGCGGGCGCGGAGACGGTCGTCGTGCGCGGCGACCAGGGCTCGATCGCCGCAACGCCTGCCGACGCCGAGCTCTACGCGCAGGCGCTCGCAGTGATCCAGCGCGAGACGGAGCCGGGCGAGCGCATCCTCGTCCTGCCGCTCCTGACAGGTCTCGAGGCGCTGTCCGGCCGCACGCCGGCGCTTCCGGAGCTTTCGGTGCTCCCGGGCGTCCTCGAGCGGGCGGGCGGGGAGCGCGACGCGATCGCGTATCTCGACAAGCATCCGGTCAACCTGGTCGTCACGGACGACCGGGACTGGCCGGCATACGGACAGGGGGCGTTCGGCGAGGACTTCGGCCTGGAGCTCCAGGCCTGGATTGCCCTGAACTACGAGCGCGTCACGACGATCTCGCCGGGGGACGAGTCGCGGGCGCTGACCATCTGGAGGAGGACTGCGGAATGAGGCGTGTAGGGGTCACCGGCGCCGCGGGATTCATCGGCTCGCACCTGTGCGAGCGGCTCATCAAGGACGGCTGCGAGGTCGTCGGCGTGGACAACCTGTCGTACGGAGCGCTGGCGAATCTGCAGCCGGTCCTCGGGCATCCGCGTTTCACGTTCGAGAACCTGGACTGCACCAGGCGGCGTCCGTTGCGCGCTGCCTTCGACGGCTGTGACGCGATCGCGCACCTGGCCGCAAAGAAGATCCCGCGCTTCGGCGGGGTCGTCTCGACGCTCGAGACGAACGTCGCCGGCGCGAACGTGGCCTGTGGCGTCGCGCTCCAGCTCGGAGCCGATCTGATCGTCACGTCCACCTCCGATGTCTACGGGAACGCCGAGCCGCCGTTCGCCGAGGACGGAACGCTCGTGCTCGGGCCTCCGACCTCCAAGCGGTGGTCGTATGCCGTCTCGAAGCTCTACGACGAGCATCTCGCGCTCGCCCTCGCGGAGGAGCGCGGCCTGAAGGTCACCGTGCTGCGGCTCTTCAACTCGTACGGCCCGCGCAACCACCTGAGCTGGTGGGGCGGCCCGCTCGTCACGTTCATCGAGGCGCTCCTCGACGGCGAGACCGTGGAGATCCACGGCGACGGCGAGCAGACGCGGACGTTCACGTACGTGACCGACACCGTGGACGGGTTCGTGCGCGCGCTCAAGCGCCCGCAGGCCCGCGGCGAGGTCGTGAACGTCGGCGGCACCGAGACGCTCTCGATCCTCGAGCTGGCCGTGAAGGTGCAGGAGTACCTGGAGATCCCGGGGCCGCTTCCGGCGCGCTTCATCCCGTACGCGGACTTCCCGGGGAACTACCAAGACGTCAGGCATCGCGTGCCCGACGTCTCGAAGGCCAAGGCGCTGCTGGGCTTCGAGACGAAGGTGCCGCTGGCCGAGGGTCTGGCCAAGACGATCGCCTGGCACCAGTCGCTGCGATCGGCCGAACGCGTCGCCGCCCGACGCTAGCTAGCTCGGCTCAGGGATCGGTCGCAACGGGCGCGGCAGCCGGAAGGGGATCCGGTCTGTCGCGCAGCGCCCGTAGCTCGGCGACGACCTCGGGCTCGCGCCAGGCGACGAGCGGGATGTAGACGAGGATGCCGAGCCCGATCAGCGCGACCAAAAGGACGGCGTTCGAGACGCCCTGGTCGATCAGCACGGAGCGGGCCGCGAGGACGATCAGCGCCATCGCGCCGGCGGCCTGGGCCACGCCGGAGATCGCGCTCCAAAGCTCGCGGAGCGAGGCGTCGATCGACCGGGCGGTCAGCCACGTGTAGTACGGCTCGACGATCGTGCTCGCGACCGCGTAGCCGACCGCCACGCCGACGACGCCCCAGTGGATCCCGGCGACGAACGAGACGATGGTCGCGACGGCCACGATCACGGCGTACCTGAGGAGCGTGTGCGAGCGGTCGCGCGCGAGGAGGATGCTCGAGTTCAGTCCCTGGAGGGACTGGAGGAGCCCGACCCAGGCGAGGAGCCGGACGAGCGGGATCGCGGCGCTCCAGCGGTCTCCGAGGACGACGACGACGAACTCGGGCGCGACGATGATCAGCCCGAGCATGGCGGGCACGGTCACCGATCCGATCAGGCGCGTGACCCGGAACCACGCCTGCGCAACCCGGCGCGCGTCGTTCTGGATCTCCGAGAAGGCGGGGAAGAGCACGTCCGTGACCGGCCAGGTGAGCCGGCTCGACGGGACGAGCATGAGGTTGTAGGCGATCGCGTACGTCCCGAGCGCGGCCGAGCCGAGCACGCGCCCGATGAGGAGGTTGTCCGCGTTGCGGTTCACGTAGAAGAGGAGCCGCGTCGAGAAGACGTTCGCGCTGAAGCCGGCCATGCTCCGCAGGCTCGCCATGGAGAACGTGAAGCTCGGCGTCCAGCCCGTGAGCGTCCAGAGGAGCACCGTCGTCACGACCGCGGCGATCACCTGCTGGCCGATGATCGCCCAGGCGCCGTAGCCCGCCACGGCGAGCGCGATCCCGCCGATTCCGGCCGCGAGGTTGGCCGCCATGAGCAGGAGCTCGAGCCGGCGAAAGTTCATCTCGCGGGTGAGCAGCGCCTTCTGCGTCCCCGAGAGCGCGGTCACGACGAAGGTGAGCGAGAGGGCTGCGAAGAGCGGCTGCACCTCGGGCTCGCCGTAGAAGTTGGCGATCGGCCACGAGGCCGCGAATCCGAGCACGGTGAAGGCCGTGCCGACCGCGACGCTCGTCCAAAAGACGGTCGAGCGGTCGGCCTCGGTGAGGCTCGGCCGCTGGACGAGGGCGGCGCCGAGGGCGACATCGGAGAAGACGGGAACGACCGCTGCGAACACGACGACCATGGCGGCGAGCCCGTAGTCGGACGGGAGCAGCAGCCGTGCGAGGATGATCGCGACGATCGTCGAGGCGCCCTGGCCGACGGTTTGCGAGATCGCTTTCCAGACCACACCGCGGAGGACGCGGCCTCGAAGATTCGAGGCAGGCCGGTCGGTCATGGCTACGGGGTCGGCCGCGCCGCGGCCGAGACCCGGCCGAAGGCCATGCCGGGCGTGCCGGTTGCGTGCGCGGGCAGCCCGCCGCCCGCCTCGAGGTAGTCCTGCACCTCGAACGCGGCCCGTCCGCCGGCGAGGCCGTCCCAAAGCGGCGGCATGAGGCCGGGGCGATGGGTTGCGATCCGGCCCGGGATCTCGA
Organism: uncultured Thermoleophilia bacterium; assembly: GCA_963716435.1. Taxonomy (GTDB): domain Bacteria; phylum Actinomycetota; class Thermoleophilia; order Gaiellales; family Gaiellaceae; genus CAVRUF01. The sequence continues at coordinate 143,994 of OY970312.1, read as the reverse complement.
GCAGCCGGTTCGGCTCCAGCCCGAGGATGACGTTCGTGCCGTGGCTCACGGTGATCGGCCGCTCCGTGTTCTCCCGCAGCGTGAAGCAGGGGACGCCGAGCACGGTCGTCTCCTCCTGGACGCCGCCGGAGTCGGTGACGACCGCGGCCGCGTCGGCCTCGAGCGAGAGGAAGCGGAGATACGGCTGCGGCTCGACGAGCCGCACGGAGCCGGGCGCGATGCCGAGATCGTCCAATCGGGCCCGCGTCCGTGGATGGACGGGGAAGACGACCGGGAGATCGGCGCCGATGCGGACGAGCGAGCGCATCGTCGCCCGCAAGAGCTCGGGGCTGTCCACGAGCGCGGGCCGGTGCAGCGTGACGAGTATGTAGCCGCGGGGCTCGAGGTCGTAGTCGCGCCAGGCCTGCAGCTCGCGGGCCGCGGCGACGTGGCCGAGCAGCGTGTCGATCATCGTGTTGCCGACATAGCGGATCGCGCTCGGCGCGATGCCCTCGCGCGCCAGGTTCTCGAAGGCCTCGGGGGAGTGGGTGAGGAGCAAGGTCGAGAGCTGGTCGGTCAGCCGGCGATTGTGCTCCTCCGGCATCGACCAGTCGAAGCTCCGCAGGCCCGCCTCGAGGTGGCACACGGGAATCCCGAGCTTCACGGCGGCGAGCGCGCCCGCCAGCGTGGAGTTGACGTCGCCCGGCACGACCACGAGATCGGGCTCGAACTCCCTGAAGACGTCCTCGAGCCCGGCGAGCGCGCGCGCCGTCTGGGCGCCGTGCGTTCCGGACCCGACCTCGAGCTGCACGTGCGGGACGGGCAGCGGCAACTCGGCGAAGAACACGTCGTTCACGGCCGCGTCGTAGTGCTGGCCCGTGTGGACGAGCCGCTGCTCGACCGCGCCGCTCTCCTCGAGCGCCGCGTAGAGCGGGGCGATCTTCATGTAGTTCGGCCGGGCGCCGACGACGTGGACGACGAGCGGGCGGCTCATGCGGCCGCCTCCCGGATCAGCGCGGCGGTCCGCGCTCCGATCTCATCCCAGCGGAGGCTCTCGACGTGCCGCCGCACGGCCGCGCGCTTGGCGTCGAGCGTCTCCTGATCGGCCGAGGCGGCGCGTTCGAGCGCCCACGCGAGCGAGCTCGGATCGCCGGGATCGAAGAGCCAGCCGGCCTCCTCGCCTCCCAGAAGGTCTTCGTAGGCCGATTGCCGGGCCGCCACCACGGGGAGGCCGAGCGAGAGCGCGAGGATGAGGGAACCGGACGTGCCGCCGTCGCTGCGCGAGACGAGCGCCGCGTCGCAGGCGCCGAAGAGCTCCGCGACGCGGTCGTCGGGAACGAAGCCGAGGTTGTCGACGATGCGAGCGTCCCGCTTTGCGGCCGCGCGGACGGCCTCTGCCTGGCTCTTGTCCTCGACGCCGCCGGTGACCACGAGCCGCAGCTCGGGCGCGGTCGTCTCGGCGACGGCGCGCAGGGCGAGCGAGACGCCCTTGTACGCGCGCAGGTCGCCGAACGAAAGGAATGCGAACGTACCGGGCTCGAGGCCGAGCTTGGCGCGCATGGCCTCGCGCGACCGGCCGGGCGGATAGACGCCCTCGTAGGAGCCGTGCGGGACGAGCGCGCGCTTTTCCGCCTGCCGGCCGAGCTCGCGCTCCATCGTCGCCGCGGTTCCGCGGTCGTGGACGAGGAGCAGATCGCTGGAGCGGGCGAGCGCCCGGGCGCCGAGCCGGTCGAGCCGGCCGGGCGAGCGCTCGTGCGGATACACCTGGTGAACCGTCCAGACGATCGTGTAGCCGAGCGCGCGGGCGCCGCGCAGCCTCACGCCGAAGAGCGCGACCTTCGCGTACGACAGCGGCCGGCGCAGGATCCGGGGCCCGTGGTCGTGGACCCAGTACGCCTGCGGCCAGTGGAAATGGAGCACCTGAACCGAGCCGCGCGCCCGGCGGAGCCACCCGAGCTTGAACGGCGCCGCCGCGGCGAGCACGACGCCGTGGCGGGCGAGCTCCCGGTAGAGCAGGCGCTGGTACGGATTCGTGTGCAGGACGGGCGGATACGACACGACCCCGATCGTCGGGCCCGCCGCTGCGAGGGGCTTCGCCCGCCGGTTCTCCTGGCTGACGACGGTGTGGGTCATGCGCCACCCACGACGATGCGATCGCGCGGCTGCACCGGCTGGGCGATGGCGCGCGGCAGGTAGGTCTGGAGCCAGATCTCGAGCAGGAGCACGGCGATCAGCAGATGAACGTGCCGGTCGGCGCGGCCCGCGCGGTAGTCGGCGAGGAGCCGCTCGAGGACGGCGCGGTCGAGAAAGTTCGCGCACGCAGGCGAGGTCCCCAGCAGGTAGTCCGAGACGGCCCCCGGCATCTGCGCCTGGAGCCAGCCGACGGACGAGCGGCGGAAGAACCCGCGCTTCGGCTTCGAGACGATCTGGGCTGGGATGAGCCCGCGGGCGGCACGCTTCAGGATGTATTTCTGCGTCTTTCCGTGGATCTTCAGCCCCGCCGGGATGGTCGCGCAGAGTTCGACGAACCGGTGGTCGAGGAACGGGACGCGAACCTCGATCGAGTGCGCCATCGAGGCCCGGTCGAAGTAGTGGACCATGTCGTCGATCAGGGCCAGGCGCCCGTCCAGGTAGAGCATCGCGGGGAGCGGGTCGTCGCCCACGCTGCCCAGCTCGGCGCGGATCGCCCGCTCCGCGGCGCCCGGCTCGATCTCGGCGAGCCGGCCCCGCGCCAGCTCGTCGCGCAGTTCCGGCTCGAGCTGGCCGCTCGTCGCGAGCAGGCGCTCGACCGGATCCTTCGCGGCCAGGGTGGCCGGCGCGCGGCCGAAGCGGTCGGGCAGACGCCCGACAACTCGGCCGAGCGGCCCTGCGGCCGGGCCGAGCGTGCGCTGCCACCGTCCCGCGAGCGCGGCCGCGCGGTGCTTGCGGTAGCCGCCGAAGAGCTCGTCCGCGCCCTGGCCGGAGAGCGCGACCGTGACGTGGTCGCTCGCCATCCGCGAGAGCGCGTGGAACCCGAGCGCCGAGAGATCGGCGACGGGCTCGTCCAGATGCCAGAGGAGATCCGGGAGATCCACCACGTCGCTCTCGTAGGAAAGCTCGAGCTCGTGGTGGTCGGTGCCGAGCGCGTTCGCGACGAGCCGTGCGTCGGCGAGCTCGTTGTCGCCGCCCGCGTCGGAGAAGCCGATCGCGAAGGTCTTCACCGGCTCGGACATGTGCCGGGCCATGAGCGCGACGACGAGGCTCGAGTCGAGCCCGCCGCTCAGCATGGCGCCCAGCGGGACGTCGCTCATCAGCCGGTCCGCGACCGCCTGGTCGAGCAGGTCGAGGATCATCTCCGACCACTCGTCCTCCGTCCGCGCGATCTCGACGGGCGCCGGTTCCGGGAAGCGCCAGTAGCGCTCGACGCGCACGTCGCCGTCGCCGATCTCCAGCCGCTCGCCCGGCTCGAGCTTGCGGACGCCGGCAAGCGGAGTCCGTCCGCCGGGGAAGAAACCGAGCGTGAGGTAGACGTCGATCGCCTCGTAGTCGAGGTCGCCCGAGACGAGGCCGCTCGCGAGCACGCTCTTCAGCTCGGAGCCGAAGACGACGAGATCGCCGACGCGCGCGTAGTAGAGAGGCTTGATTCCGAGGCGATCGCGTGCCACCACGGCGGATCGCCGGCGGGCGTCCCAGACGGCGATCGCGAACTTGCCGCGCAGGCGCTCCTCGAAGGCTGGGCCGGAATCCTCGTAGAGATGGGGGATGAGCTCGGTGTCGCAGTTGCTGCGGAAGGTGTGTGCATGCGCGAGCTCGCGGCGCACGTCGACGTGGTTGTAGAGCTCCCCGTTTTGGACGGCCACGACCTGCCCGTCCTCGCTCGTCACCGGCTGGTGGCCGCCCGCGACGTCGACGATCGCGAGCCGCCGGACGCCGAGCGCCACGCCGTCGGCCTCGTACGTGCCCCGGTCGTTCGGGCCGCGGTGCGTCACGACGTCGGTCATGCGGTCGATGACGCCCGGCTCGAGCACGCGCCGCAGCTCGCCCCCGACCTGCACGACTCCGCAGATTCCGCACATGGCTAGGCCCTTCTCCCGAGGGCTTCCCGGGCGCGCACCGGAAGGACGCGGGCGCGCTGGAGGCTGCGCAGGTACTCCGCCGCCTCGTCGTCGTCCCAGCGCGGCTCGCGGGAGACCGCGGCGGCGCCGAAGCCCCAGAGGAGGCCGAGCGCGGCCGGCTGGCGGTCGCGGGCCGCACAGTAGAACGCGCGGGCCGTCAGGTACCCGGGCCGGTAGCGCATGTAGTGGGCAAGCCGTCCCTCCGCGATCCAGGTCGCCCGGGCGTGCGGGTCGCGCGCACCGACGGAGCGGTGATGGCGGAACGGCAGGTCGAGAAAGGTCGCCGTCTCCCAGCCCCGCACGATCGCGACGAGCTCGTCCAGCCCGTCCCAGCCGAGCCGCTGCTCGAGGGGCGAGACGTCGTGGAGGCAATCGCGCCGGTAGGCCCGCGTCGCTCCCCAGACCGTGGCCCGGGTCGCGAACCGCTGGCGCCACTCGCCGTTTTCGAGCTCGAACGCGCTGCCGCTCGCGATTCCGAGCGCCGGGTTCGCCTCGAAGTGCTCGAGGAGCCGCTTGAAGTAGTCGGGCTCCATCGTGACGTCGGCGTCGAGATTCACGATGACGTCGACCTCCTCGGTGAGCGCCGCGACGCCGGCCTCGAAGGCGCGGACGATCGCTCCTCCGCGCACGGCCTCGGCGGGCTCCTCGCGGCGGACGAGCCGGATCCAGGGATGCTTCTCGGCGAGTTCCGTGACCACCTCGACGGTCGCGTCGGTCGATCCGTTCTCGACGATCACCCACTCCACGGGCAGCGCTTCCTGCGCAGCGATGGAGCCGGCGAGCCGCCCGAGGTTTTCGGCCTCGTCCCGCGCCGGCGTGACGAGCGCGTACACGAGGCTCGACCGGGAGGTCCGCGTCACAGGTCGAGTGCCTCGAACACCTGTTGAACGCTAACGATCCGGCCCTTCTATCTCGACCCTCGATGGGCCAGACCTGGAAGCTCTCGACTAGCCCGATGGCTAGGCCCCAAACGGGATCACCAACGAAGGGGGAGCGGACATGCCGGTGCTCCGTTCCTATCATCGTTCCATGGGCTCAACGAGACGTTTCGTCGGGCGCGTGTTCCTGGCACTCGTGTGGATCGTGCGGCGCGCCTGGCGGCGGGCGTTCTCGCTGCTCGCCGCGGGCGGGTTCGCCGAGTTCGGCCAGGGGAGCGTGCTCGAACCGCCTATCCGGCTCGAAAACCAGGGCCGGATCGCGATCGGCCGGGACGTCTTCGTCGGGCGCGGCTCCGTTCTCCAGACGCACCCCGAGGGCGGTGACGGCGTCGCGATCGAGCTCGGCGACGGCGTCAGCATCGCCGGGAGCTGCGTCATCTCGGCCGTGTCGCACATCCGGCTCGGCCGGTCGGTGCTCCTCGCGCGGAACGTCTACATCGCCGACCACGGCCACGCGTTCGAGGATCTGACCCGCCCCGTGCTCGACCAGGGCGTGACCGACGTTCGTCCCGTGGACATCGGGGACGGCGCCTGGCTCGGGCAGAACGTCGTCGTGTGCCCGGGCGTCACCATCGGCCGCGGCGCGGTCATCGGCGCGAACGCGGTCGTGCGCGAGGACGTGCCCGAGTACTCCGTGGCGGTCGGCGTGCCGGCCCGGGTCGTCCGTGAGTTCGGGCGGGTCGCGGAACCCACGCTGTGAAGCGCGTCCTCTTCCTCGCCTACCACTTCCCGCCCACCGGCGGCGCAGGCGTTCAGCGCTCCGTGAAGTTCGTGCGCTACCTGCCCGACCACGGCTACGAGCCCGTCGTCGTGACCGGCCCGGGCGTCGAGGCGAGCCGCTGGACGCCCGAGGACGACTCGCTCGCCTCGGAGGTTCCCGCCGGGACGACCGTGCGGAGAGTCGCGGGCGATCCACCGCCCCCGCCCGGCCGCGCCCGCGCTCGCGCGGAGCGGTGGCTCGATCTCCAGGAGGCCTTCTTCGGCTGGTGGGAGCACGGCGCCGAAACGGCGGCGCAGGGCGTCGAGGCCGATCTCGTGTACGCGTCGATGTCGCCCTTCGAATCGGGCGCCGTGGCCGCGCGCATCGCGTCCAAGCTCGGCGTCCCGTGGGTCGCCGACCTGCGCGACCCGTGGGCGCTCGACGAGATGCAGGTCTATCCGAGCCGGCTCCACCGCCGCCTCGACCTGAGACGCATGCGGAAGGTGCTCGGCTCGGCCGCCGCGGTCGTCATGAACACCGATGAGGCCGCGGGCCGCGTGCGCGAGTTCCCCGAGGTGACCGCGCCGGTCGTCGCGATCCCGAACGGCTTCGACCCACACGACTTCGCCTCGCCTGCGCCGGAGCCGGTTTCCGGCGTTCTCCGGATCGTCCACGCGGGCTACCTGCACACGGAGCTCGAGAGCGGGGCGGTCGCCCGGAAGGTGCGGCGGCTGCTCGGCGGAGCCGCTCCCGGCGTGGACGTCGGGACGCGCTCGCACGTCTATCTGCTGCGCGCCGTCGAGCGCCTGCTCGCCGCGCACCCGGAGGCTCGAGGGGCGCATCGAGGTGCACCTGGCGGGCGTCCTCTCCGACGCCGATCTCGCGGAGGCGGGGCGCTCGAAGGTCGTCCGCACGCACGGCTACCTGTCGCACGCGGCGACGGTCGAGCTCTTGCGGTCGGCCGGCCTGCTCTTTCTCCCGATGCAGAACCTGCCCGAGGGGACGCGGGCGACGATCGTCCCGGGAAAGACGTACGAGTATCTCGCCGCGCGCCGGCCAATCTTGGCCGCGGTCCCTGACGGCGACGCGCGCGACCTGCTCGCACAGGCGCCGACCGCGACGCTCTGCCGCCCGGCCGACGTGGACGGAATGGCCGCTGCGATCCTCGAGGCGGTGCGCCGCAGCGAGCACGGTGAGCCGGTCCCCGACGTGCCGGCAGAGCTCCTCGCGCCCTTCGAGCGGCCGCGGCTGACCGCGCGGCTCGCGGGCGTCTTCGACGACGTGCTCGGCGTCTCGCCGGATGTCACCTCGACAGACCGAATTGCCGTCTGACGGCACCGCCGTCGACGTTCGTCAACACCCGTTCCCCCGTGCGGCTAGGCGGAAAGTCTCTACTTCCGGCCGTTGTCCGGAAACGGCTATCTCGGGATAGTTGCTGCGGGCGAGCCGACTCGCCCACAAGGCCGTGCTCGTTGCTTTTGCCACAACCAGAAGCCCCACTGGGGTCGGGCGGCTGATTCTCAAAGCCGCGGCTGTTGCTGCGCTCTTTCTCGCCCTCGCGCCCGCTGCCGGAGCCGGAACCGTTCCGTCGGGATTCCAGGACTCGATCGTCTTCAGCGGCCTCGAAAATCCGGCCGCCCTGCGGTTCGCAGCCGATGGGCGGGTGTTCGTCGCAGAAAAGAGCGGGATCATCAAGGTCTTCGACGACCTGAACGACACGACGCCGACCGTCTTCGCGAACCTCAACGTCAACACCTACAACTTCTGGGATCGCGGCCTGCTCGGCCTGGCGCTCGCGCCGAACTTCCCGGCCGACCCGTACGTCTACGTGCTCTACACCTACGACGCGGCGATCGGCGGTGTGCCGCCACGCTTCGGCATTCCCGGGGTGCTCTCGGACGGCTGTCCGACACCGCCCGGCCCGACGACCGACGGCTGCGTCGTGTCCGGGCGGCTCTCACGCCTCCAGGCGAACGGAAACGTGATGACCGGGACGGAGCAGGTCCTCGTCGAGGACTGGTGCCAGCAGTTCCCGAGCCACTCGATCGGCTCGATGGAATTCGGCTCCGACGGCGCCCTGTACGTGTCCGGTGGCGACGGTGCGAGTTTCAACTTCACCGACTGGGGCCAGACCGGGATTCCCAAGAATCCGTGCGGCGATCCGCCCGGCGCGCCCGGCTCGACGCTTACGCCCCCGACGGCCGAGGGCGGTGCGCTGCGAAGCCAAGATCTCCGTACGCCGGCGGATCCGGTCACGCTCGACGGCTCGATCATCCGGATCGATCCCGTCACGGGGCTGGGCAAGCCGGACAACCCGCTCTGGTCGAGCAGCGACCTGAACGCGCGCCGGATCATCGCGCACGGCCTCCGCAACCCCTTCCGGATCACCGTCCGGCCGGGCACGAGCGAGGTCTGGGCGGGCGACGTCGGCTGGAACACGTGGGAAGAGGTCAACCGGCTCGGCAGCCCGATCGACCCGATCGTGGACAACTTCGGGTGGCCGTGCATCGAGGGCCCGGACCGCACGGAAGGCTACGACGAGGCCAACCTCAACATCTGCGAGAACCTCTACGCGGCGGGCACCGGCGCGGTCGTCGCTCCGTACCTGACGTACAACCACAACGCGAGGGTCGTCCCCAGCGAGTCGTGCCCGGTCGGCAGCTCGTCGGTCTCGGGGCTCGCGTTCTACACGGGCGGCAACTACCCCGACCACAACGGGGCGCTCTTCATCGCGGACTACTCGCGCAGCTGCATCTGGGTCATGAAGGTCGGAGCCAACGGGCTCCCGGATCCCACGAAGGTCTCGACCTTCGACGCCGGCGCTGCAGGGCCGGTCGACGTCGAGATCGGGCCCGGCGGCGACCTCTATCTACGCCGGCTTCGACGAGGGCACGATTCGCCGGATCCGCTACTTCGCCGGCAACCAGGCGCCGACCGCAATCGCCAAGGCCGTGCCGGCGAGCGGGCCGCTTCCGCTGACGGTGAACTTCGACGGCCGCAGCTCGTCCGACCCGGAGAACGGCACGCTCACGTACTCCTGGGATCTGAACGGGGACGGAGCGTACGGCGACTCCACCGCCGCGCAGCCCGTGTTTACGTACACCCAGCTCCAGACCGTCACCGTGCGCCTGCGCGTGACTGATCCGCAGGGCGCGACCGCCACGGACGCGATCGTCGTCAACGCCGGGAACAACACGGCGCCCGTCCCGGTCATCAACACGCCGGGGCCGTCGCTCACGTGGCGCGTCGGCGACCTCATCTCCTTCTCCGGCTCGGCGACCGATACGCAGGACGGGACGCTGCCCGCGTCGGCGCTCTCGTGGGCGCTCGTCATGAACCACTGCCCGTCGAACTGCCACCAGCATCCGCTCCAGACGTTCGCGGGCGTGGCCAGCGGGTCGTTCAACACCCCGGATCACGAATATCCGTCGTTCCTCGAGCTCAAGCTCACGGCCACGGACACGAACGGCGCCTCGGCGACGACCACGCTGCGCCTCAACCCGCAGACGGTCGACCTCACGTTCCTGTCCAACCCGGCGGGCCTCGAGATCGCCATGAACGGGACCTCCGCGCCCGCGCCGTACACCCGCACGGTGATCGCCGGCTCCGTGAACACGGTCACGGCGGTCTCGCCTCAGACCAAGAGCGGCAACGGCTACACGTTCCTCACCTGGTCAGACGGCGGCGCCGAGACGCACTCGATCACCGCGGGCACCACCCCGGCGAACTACACGGCGAACTTCAGCGTCTCGATTCCCGGCCCGGTGGCCGCGTACGGGTTCGAGGAGGCGAGCGGGGCCGCCATCACCGACAGCACGGGCACGGGCAACAACGGGACGATGGCGAACGCCGTGCGGACGACCGCGGGCAAGTTCGGCAGCGCCCTCACGTTCAACGGCTCGAACGCGCTCGTCTCGATCCCGGATTCTGCGAGCCTCGACCTGACCAATTCGCTGACGCTCGAGGCCTGGGTCAAGCCGACCACCCTCACCGGAGCCTGGCGCACCGTCCTCCTCAAGGAGCAGACGGGGAACATCGTCTACGACCTGTACGCGGGCCGCACCGGCTCGCCGGCGGCGCCGCTCAGCGAGGTGTTCGCCTCGGGCTCGGCGACGTCCGCACAGGCGACGACCGGCCTGGCGCTCAACGTCTGGTCGCATCTCGCGGCCACCTACGACGGGTCGATCGTCCGGCTCTACGTGAACGGCACGCAGGTCGCGACTCAGGCGGCGGTCGGTGACCTGCCGAACTCGACGGGGGCGCTGCGGATCGGCGGCAACAACCTCTGGAACGAGTGGTTCGACGGCCAGATCGACGAGGTGCGGATCTACGGCCGTGCGCTGACCGCGACGGAGATCCAGGCGGACATGACCAAGGCGGTCGTGAACCCGGACAGCGGGCCTCCGACTGCGCCCTCGAACCTCTCGGCAATCGGCTCGCTGGGCTCGGTTGCGCTCGCCTGGTCGGGCTCGAGCGACGACGTCGGCGTCGTCCGCTACAACGTGCACCGCTCGACCACCCAGGGCTTCGTCCCGAGCGCCGCGAATCGCGTGGCCCAGCCCACGGCTACGTCCTTCACGGACAGTCCGCTCGCGGCGGGGACGTACTACTACCGCGTCACCGCCGAGGACGCCGCCGGGAACATCAGCACGGCCTCCGGCGAGTCGAGCGCGGTGGTCACGGGCGATACCACTCCGCCCACGCCGCCCGCGAATCTCGTCGCGACCGGCTCGCTGAGCTCGGTCGCGCTGACCTGGTCGGCCTCGTCGGACAACGTGGGCGTCTTGCGCTACAACGTCCACCGCTCCACCACGGACGGATTCACGCCGAGCGCGGCCAACCGCGTCGGGCAGCCGAGCAGCGCCTCGTTCACGGACACAGGCCTCGCGGCGGGCACCTACTACTACCGGGTCACGGCCGAGGACGCTGCGGGCAACCTCAGCGCGCTCTCCTCACAGGCGACGGCTGCCGTGACAGGCGACACGAGCCCCCCGACTGCGCCGGCTTCTCTGACGGCGACGCCGGGCTCCGGGACGGCTTCGCTCGCCTGGCCCGCCGCGACGGACAACGTTGCCGTCGCCCGCTACAACGTGCACCGCTCGACGACGAACGGGTTCACGCCTAGCGCTGCGAACCGCATCGCGCAGCCGACCGCAACCTCCTACTCCGACACCGGGCTTGCGCCCGGCACCTACTACTACCGCGTCACCGCCGAGGACGCCGCGGGGAACGTCGGCGCAGCGTCTCCGCAGGCGAGCGCGCTCGTGACCGCGCAGCCGACCGGGCTCATCGCGGCCTACGCCTTCGACGCGGGGAGCGGCACGGCGGTCGCCGACACGTCCGGGAACTTGAACAACGGCACCCTCGCGAACGGCACGTGGTCGGCCGCGGGCAAGTACGGGGGCGCGATCCAGTTCAACGGAACCAGCACCTGGGTCGCGGTTCCGAACGCGACGAGCCTGAACCCGACCGCCGGCGTGACGATGGAGGCGTGGGTCAACCCGTCCGCGCTGACGGGCTGGCGGACGGTCATGTTCAAGGAGCAGACCGGAAACCTGACCTACGGCGTGTACGCGAACACGAGTTCGTCACGGCCGAACGCGCAAGTCTTCGTGGCCGGCTCGGATCGCAACGTGAACGGCACGGCGCAGGTGGCCGCCAACGTGTGGACGCATCTCGCGGCCACGTATGACGGCGCGAACATTCGCCTGTACGTGAACGGGACGCAGGCCGCGACGGTGGCGCAGACGGGCGCGATCACCACCTCGACCGGCGTCCTGCACATCGGCGGCAACGCCGTGTGGTCGGAGTGGTTCCAGGGATTGATCGACGAGGTGCGGATCTACAACCGGGCGCTCTCGGCGACCGAGATCCAGGCCGACATGGCGACGAGCATCGGCAACCAGGACACGAGCCCGCCGACCACGCCCGCAGGGCTCGGCGGAACGATCGGCCTCAGCTCCGTGGCGCTCAGCTGGACTGCATCGACCGACAACGTGGGTGTCTCCCGCTACAACGTCCATCGCTCGACCACCCAGGGCTTCACGCCGAGCGCGGCCAACCGGATCGCGCAGCCGACGTCACCGTCGTACTCGGACAGCCCGCTCTCGCCCGCGACCTACTACTACCGCGTCACGGCCGAGGACGCCGCCGGGAACTTGAGCGCCGCGTCCTCCGAGTTCACCGCCGCCGTCACCGGCGACATCTCGGCCCCGACGCAGCCGGCGAACCTCTCCGCGACGGGCTCGCTCAGCTCGGTCGCGCTCACGTGGAACGCCTCGACCGACAACGTGGGCGTCCTGCGCTACAACGTCCACCGCGGCACGACGCCCGGGTTCACGCCGACGGTGGGGAACCGGATCGCCCAGCCGGCCGGCGCCTCCTACAGCGACACGGGCCTGGCGGCGGGCACCTACTACTACCGCGTGACGGCCGAGGACGCCGCCGGGAACATCAGCGCCGCGTCCGCCGAGGCGAACGCGGTCGTGACGGGTGACGTCTCGCCGCCGACCGTTCCCTCGAACCTTTCGGCGATCGGCTCGCTGAGCTCGGTTGCGCTCGCCTGGTCGGGCTCGACCGACAACGTGGCGGTGCTGCGTTACAACCTGCACCGCTCGACCACGCAGGGCTTCACGCCCACTGTGGCGAACCGGATCGCGCAGCCCACCGGAACGCTCTTCACGGACAGCCCGCTCACGGCCGGCACCTACTACTACCGCGTGACCGCCGAGGACGCGGCCGGGAACATCAGCGCTCCCTCCGCCGAGGCCACCGCCGTCGTGACCGGTGATGTGACCGCGCCGACGGCTCCCGCGAATCTCGTGGCCACCGGCGGGCTCAGCTCGGTCGCCCTCACGTGGTCGGCCTCCTCGGACAACGTGGGCGTCGTCCGCTACAACGTGCACCGCTCGACCACGAACGGCTTCACGGCCAGCGCGGCCAACCGGATCGCGCAGCCCGCCGGGACGTCCCTCACGGACAGCCCGCTCACGCCGGGGACGTACTACTACCGCGTCACGGCCGAGGACGCCGCGGGGAACATCAGCGCCGTCTCTGCGCAGGCGACCGGCGTCGTCACCGGCGACATCACTGCGCCGACCGCGCCTGGATCGCCGGCCGCCGTGGGGAGCACGAACTCGGTCGCCCTCACGTGGACGGCCTCGACGGACAACGTCGGCGTCCTGCGCTACAACGTCCATCGCTCGACCACGAACGGCTTCACGCCGAGCGCGGCGAATCGGGTCGCGCAGCCGACGGTCACGTCGTTCACCGACAGCCCGCTCGCGCCGGCGACCTACTACTACCGCGTGACGGCCGAGGACGCGGCCGGGAACATCAGCGTGGCCTCGGCGCAGGTGAGCGCGACCGTGAACCTTAATCCGCCGGGCCTCGTGGCCGCGTACGGCTTCGACGAGGGAAGCGGAACGAACGCCGCCGACTCGTCCGGCAGCGGCAACAACGGGACGGTGGCGAACGCGACGTGGACGGCCGCGGGCAAGTACGGCAGCGCGCTCAGCTTCAACGGCTCGAACGCGTGGGTGACCGTGCCGAACTCGACGAGCCTCAACCCGACGGCCGCCGTGACGATGGAGGCCTGGGTCAACCCGCCGGCGCAGACCGGCTGGCGCACCGTGATGTTCAAGGAGCAGACCGGAAACCTGACCTACGGCATGTACGGGAACACCAGCGCTTCGCGGCCGAACGCGCAGGTGTTCGTGGCCGGCTCGGACCGCAACGTGAACGGCACCGCTCAGGTCGCGGCGAACGTGTGGACGCATCTCGCGGCCACCTACGACGGCGCCAACATCCGCCTCTACGTGAACGGGACGCTGGCCGCGACCGTGGCGCAATCGGGCGCGATCACCACCTCGACGGGCGCGCTGCACATCGGCGGCAATGCGGTCTGGTCGGAGTGGTTCGTCGGCCTGATCGACGAGGTGCGGATCTACAACCGGGCGCTGTCGGCGACCGAGATCCAGGCCGACATGGCGACGAGCGTCAGCACGCCCGACTCAGTGCCCCCGACCGCTCCGACCGGCCTCGGAGCAACCGGGTCGATCGGTGCGGTCACGCTCGGCTGGACGGCTGCGACGGACGACGTCGGCGTTGCCCGCTACAACGTCCACCGGGGCACGACTCCGGGCTTCACGCCGAGCGCCGGCAACCGGGTCGGGCAGCCGACCGGGACGAGCTTCGTCGATGGGGTCGCGGCGGGCACCTACTACTACCGCGTGACCGCCGAGGACGCGGCCGGCAACGTCGGCCCGGCGTCGAACGAAGCGAGCGGGACCGCGACCGCGGACACGACCGCTCCGACGGTGTCCATGTCGGCTCCTTCGAACGGTGCGACCGTCACCGGCACGACGAACGTGTCGGCCAACGCGAGCGACAACGTGGCCGTGGCCGGCGTCCAGTTCAAGCTCGACGGCGCCAACCTCGGCGCCGAGGACACGTCCGCGCCGTTCACCGTCTCCTGGGACACGCGGACGACGACGAACGGCTCGCACCAGTTGAGCGCGGTCGCACGCGACGCCACGGGGAACTCGACGACCTCCTCGCCGATCATCGTGACCGTCGACAACACGGCTCCGCCGGCCGGCCTCGTCGCGGGCTTCGGATTCGACGAGGGCAGCGGCACGACCGCCGGCGACGCGTCGGGCAACGGCAACGCCGGGGCGGTCACCGGAGCGACCTGGGTTCCCGGCCGGTTCGGCAACGCGCTCCTCTTCAACGGCAACGGGAACTGGGTGACCGTTCCCGACTCCGCGAGCCTCGACCTGACGACCGCCGTGACGATGGAGGCCTGGATCTACCCGACCGCCCTCGGCACGGACTGGAAGACGGTGCTCTTCAAGGAGCAGCCCTCGAACCTCGTCTATGGGCTGTACGCGAACACGACGCCGCAGCGCCCGAACGCGCAGGTCTTCGTCGGAGGCAGCGACCGGAACGTGAACGGCCCGTCCCAGCTCCCGGTCAACACCTGGACGCACCTGGCCGCGACCTACGACGGCGCCAACATCCGCCTCTACGTGAACGGCGCGCAGGTCGCGGTCACCGCGCAAACGGGTGCGATCACGACCTCGACCGGTGCCCTGCGGATCGGCGGCAACAACATCTGGCCCGAGTGGTTCCAGGGCCGCATCGACGAGATCCGCGTCTACAACCGGGCGCTCTCGGCCGCCGAGATCGCGACCGACTCGACCATCGCCGTGGCGCGCGACACGACGCCTCCGACGGTGTCCGCGGTGACGCCGGCGAACGGGAGCACGAACCTGCCGGTCTCGACCGTGGCGACGGCCACGTTCAGCGAGGCTATGGATCCGACGACGATCACCACCGCGACCTTCGAGTTGCGCGACGGAGGCGGAACGCTCATCCCGGCCGCCGTCACCTACGACGCGCTCGCGGCCAAGGCGACGCTCTCGCCGACCACGGCGCTCCTCTACGGGACGACCTACACGGCCACGGTCAAGGGCGGAACGTCGGGATCGAGGGCGCGCGACATGAGCGGCAACTACCTGCCGGCGAACGTGTCCTGGTCGTTCACGCTCGAGCCGGTGCCGCCTCCGGTGCTCCTCGCCACCTCCGCGGCCAACCCGTTCAGCTCCTACACGGCGGAGATCCTTCGCGGCGAGGGCCTGAACGAGTTCACGACCGTGGACGCTTCGCTCCTCTCGCCGGCGTTCCTCAACTACTTCGACGTCGTCGTCCTCGGGGACACGCCGCTCAACGCATCCGCTGTGAGCGCCCTCACCGGCTGGGTGAACGCCGGCGGGAACCTGATCGCGCTGCGGCCCGACAAGCAGCTCGCCGGGCTCCTCGGGCTCTCGGACGCCGGCGGGACGCTCGCGAACGCGTACATGCTCGTGAACACCGTCTCGGGCCCGGGCGTCGGGATCGTCGGGCAGACGATGCAGTTCCACGGGACGGCCGACCGCTACGTCCTGAACGGCGCGACATCGGTCGCGACGCTCTACTCGAACGCGTCCACGTCGACGGTCAACCCGGCGGTCACGCTCAGGTCGGTCGGAGCGAGCGGCGGCCAGGCGGCGGCGTTCACGTACGACCTGGCGCGCTCGGTCGTCTACACGCGCCAGGGGAATCCGGCCTGGGCCGGCCAGGAGCGCGACGGGATCCTCCCGATCCGGCCCGACGACCTCTTCTTCGGGGCGGCCGCCGGTGACCCGCAGCCGAACTGGGTCGACGTGTCGAAGATCGCGATCCCGCAGGCCGACGAGCAGCAGCGCCTCCTCGCGAACCTGATCACGAGCATGGCGCGCGACCGCAAGCCGATGCCGCGCTTCTGGTACCTGCCGCGCGGCGAGAAGGCCGCGGTCGTGATGACCGGCGACGACCACGCCCAGGGCGGGACGGCCGGCCGCTTCGACCACTACATGGCCCTGAGCCCCGCCGGCTGCTCGGTCGTGAACTGGGAGTGCATCCGCGGGACCTCGTACATCTACTCGAACAGCCCGCTCACGAACGCGCAGGCCTCGTCCTACGTGGCGAACGGCTTCGAGGTCGCGCTGCACCTCAATACGGCCGGCGGCCCGTGCGGGAACTGGACGCCCGGCGAGCTCAACAACTACTACGTCACGCAGCTCGCGCTCTTCAACGCGAAGTACACGAGCGTTCCGGCGTCGCTCACGGAGCGGACGCACTGCGTCGCCTGGAGCGACTGGATCACGCAGCCCAAGACGATGCTGAACTACGGGATGCGGCTCGACACGAACTACTACCACTACCCGGACACGTGGATCGGCGGGAACCCCGGCTTCATGACCGGCTCGGGGCTCCTCCTGCGCTTCGCCGACATCGACGGGTCGGTCGTGAACGTCCGCCAGGCGAACACGTTCATGACGGACGAGTCCGGGCAGTCGTTCCCGTCCACCGTGAACGCGCTGCTCGACAAGGCGGTCGGAGTCGAGGGCTACTACGGCCTCTTCACGGCGAACATGCACACAGATCTCGTCGACTCGCCCGGCTCCGAGTCGATCATCACCTCCGCGCTCGCGCGGAGTGTCCCGGTCATCACCGCGAAGCAGGCGCTCGACTGGGTCGAGGGGCGCGACGCCTCCACGTTCCGGGAGTTCTCCTGGAGCGGGAACACGCTGACGTTCCGCATCACGGTCGCGGCCGGCGCGAACGGGCTCGAGGCGCTGCTGCCCATGGCCGGGCCGGGCGGAACGCTGTCCGCCGTGTCGCGTTCCGGCACGCCGGTCTTCACAACCACGAGGACGATCAAGGGAGTGGATTACGCCGCCTTCACGGCGGTGTCCGGGGTCTACACGGCGGTCTACGGGGGCTAGCGGTGAACCGGCCTCCGACGCGCGCACTTCGCCACCGGCTCACGGTGCGGGGATGTTCTGCGCTACTCCTTCTCGCCCTCGGGATTCTCGCCCTGACCGGCGCGGTCGCCCACGCGTCCGCACCGGGTCTCGTGGCCGCGTACGGCTTCGACGAGAACGGCGGCCTTACAGCGGCCGACGCCTCCGGGAACGGACGAGACGGCGCGCTCGAAGGGAGCGCGGCGTGGACTCCCGGGCGCTTCGGGTCGGCCGCCTCGCTGAACGGCTCCTCGGCACGCATCGGGCTCCCCGGGCTCGGGACGTTCTACAAGACGGGCTTCACGCTCGAGGCCTGGGTCAAGCCGCGGGTCGCCGCGACCGATGTCGCCGTGCTCGGGACGTGGGTCGGCGGGGACGACGGCGGCCCGATGATCTGGGTCGACCACCTCGCGGGCCGCTATCGGCTGACGCTCAACAAGGGAGCGGTCGCCGACTACCTCGATTCCGGCCAGGCCCCCGTGCCCGGCCAGTGGCAGCATCTCGCCGCCACGTACGACGGCGCGACGGCGCGCTTCTATGTGGACGGCGTCGAGACGGCGAGCAAGGCGTTCACGGGCAACGTCGGCGACTCGAACACGTGGCGGATCGGCGCGTACGGCCCCGGTCCGACGGGGTTCTACGACGGCGCGATCGACGAGGTGCGCGTCTACTCCCGCGCGCTCTCGCTCGCGGAGGTCCAGACGGACATGGCCGAGCCGGTCGCGAGCCAGGACGACACGCCCCCCACGGCGCCGGGTGGGTTCGTGCAGACGAGCTCCACGGATGTCGAGATCGCGACCGCCTGGCAAGCGTCGACGGACGATCACGGCGTCACCGGCTACCGCCTGACCCGCGGTGGCGTCCCGGTCGCGACGGTCACAGGCTTGACGTACACGTTCACCGGTCTCGCGTGCGGCTCGGGCTACACGCTCGGCGTCGAGGCGCTCGACTCGGTCGGGCACGCCTCCTCCCGCACGACGCTCGCCGGCCAGACGCTCGCGTGCGATCCGGGAGCCCCAGACGGGCTCGTGGCGGGGTATCCGTTCGACGACGCGGGCGGCGCGACCGCGATGGACGTCTCCGGCAACGACCACATGGCGACGGTGGTCGGCGCCGCATGGACGGCCGGCCGCTTCGGCTCGGCGCTCTCGTTCAGCGGCTCGGGCGGACAGCGGGTCGACCTGCCGGCGCTCGGCACCTTCTACAAGTCGGGGTTCACCTACGAGGCATGGGTCAAGCCGCGCGCGGCCGCGAGCGACGTCGCCATCCTCGGAAGCTGGGTGGGCGGCGACGACGGCGGTCCGATGATCTGGGTCGACCACATCTCCGGGCGTTACTACCTGACGCTGAACAAGGGATTCGGCAACTACCTCGACTCCGGCCGGACGCCGACCGTGGGCGCCTGGCAGCACGTGGCCGCCACGTACGACGGGCTCGTCGCGCGCTTCTACGTCGGCGGTGTCGAGACCGCCAGCAGGGTTTTTGCCGGGAATGCCGGGGACTCGAATACCTGGCGCGTCGGCGCGTACGGACCCGGCCCGTCCGGCTTCTTCCCGGGCGACCTGGACGAGATCCGGATCTACGACCGCGCGCTCGGCGCCGGCGAGATCGCCGCGGACCTCACCCACGGCCTGGGCCCGTCCGACAGCGTGCCGCCTTCGCAGCCGGCGCACTTCGTGCCCACCGGCTCGGGCGCGACCTCGATCGGGGTCGAGTGGAACGCCTCGACCGACGACGTCGGCGTCGCCGGCTACCGGCTCTTCCGCAACGGCTCGAGCATCGGGACGACCACGGGGACGTCGTTCACGTTCACGGGGCTCGCGTGCTCGACCAGCTACTCGCTCGGCGTGGAGGCGTTCGACGAGGCGGGCAACGCGTCTGCGCGCTCGACCACGAGCGCCGCGACCACGCCCTGCGACGCGAGCCCGCCGACCGTCAGCGTCACGCTGCCCGTGGAGGGCGCCACGGTCTCCGGCACCGCGACGGTCACCGCGGTCGCAGTGGACGACGACGCGATCGCGGGAGTCGAGTTCCTCGTGGACGACCAGTCGATCGCCCCCGAGGTGACGACCCCGCCGTTCGCGGCCTCCTGGAACACCCACGCGAGCATTCCGGGCCAGCACGTCGTGACCGCGGTCGCGCGCGACGCCTCCGGCAACACGACCACCTCGGCGCCGGTCACGGTCACCGTGGACAACTCCGAGACGCCGCCGCCCGGCCTCGTCGCGGCGTATGCGCTCGACGACGGTCTGGGAACGCTCGCCCTCGACTCCTCCGGCCACGGCCGCACGGCCACGCTGGCCGGCGGGACCTGGACGGAGAGCGGCCAGGTGAACACGGCGGTCTCCCTGAACGGGACGAGCGACCGGATCGACCTGCCGGCGCTCGGCACCTTCTACAAGACGGGCTTCACCTACGAGGCCTGGGTGAAGAAGCGCGGGGAGAAGGTCGACACGGCAGTGATCGGCACGTGGGTGCCGGGCGACGACGGCGGTCCGATGATCTGGGTCGACCACGTCTCCGGCCGCTACCGGCTGACGCTCAACAAGGGCGCCGTCGCCGACTACCTCGACTCGGGCCGCACCCCCGCGGTCGGCCAGTGGCAGCACGTCGCCGCGACCTACGACGGCTCGGTCGCGCGCTTCTTCGTGGACGGCGTCCAGACGGCGAGCAAGCCGTTCACCGGCAACGTCGGGAACTCGAACACGTGGCGCCTCGGCGCGTACGGCGCCTCGCCGGGCGGCTTCTTCGACGGCGCGATCGACGAGGTGCGCATCTACGACCGCGCCCTCTCGGTCGAGGAGATCGACGCCGACATGGCCACGGGCGTCGCTCCGCCGGACCGCGAGGAGCCGACTCCGCCCGGGTCGTTCGCGAAGACCGGGGCGACCGCGCACTCGATCGCGACCGCGTGGGACGCCTCGACCGACAACGTGCGCGTGGCCGGCTACCGGCTCTTCCGCGGCGGGGTCGAGGCGGGCACGACGACGGGCACCTCGTTCAACTTCACCGGTCTTGCGTGCGGGACGTCCTACGAATTGGCCGTCGAGGCCTACGACGGCGCCGGGAACGTCTCCGCGCGCTCCACGCTCACCGACACGACCAACGCGTGCGACACGACGCCTCCGACCGTCTCGGTCACGCAGCCGACGGCGGGCTCCACCCTCGCCAACACGGTCACCCTGGCCGCGAACGCCGCCGACAACGAGAGCATCGCGTCGGTGCGGTTCACCGTGGACGGCTCGCCGGTCGGCACCGATGTCACCTCAGCGCCGTACACGCTTCTTTGGGACTCGCGTTCCGTCTCGAACGGCCTGCACCAGATCCGCGCGGTCGCAACCGACTCCTCCGGCAACGCCACGACCTCGAGCTCGGTCTTCGTCTTCGTTGTCAACACCGGGACGTCGGTCCAGGGCCTCGTCGCGGCGTACTCGTTCGACGAGGCGTCCGGCGCGACGGCGAACGACGATTCGGGCCACGCGAACACCGGCACGTTCCAGGGCGCCGGCTGGGGCGTCGGCCGCGTCGGCTCGGCCGCCACGTTCGACGGAGCATCGAGCCTCGTCAACGTCGCCGACTCGAGTTCCCTCGACCTCACGAGCGCGATGACCCTCGAGGCGTGGGTGCTGCCGGCGACGATCGGCGACCCGTGGCAGACCGTGCTCTTCAAGGAGCAGCCCTCGAACGTCGTCTACTCGCTCTACGCCAGCTCCTCCGGGGCGGTCCCGGCCTCGAGCGTCTTCGTCGCCGGGTCGGAGAACGACGTGCGCGGGACGGCAAGCATCCCGGCGGGCGCCTGGACGCACCTGGCGTCCACGTACGACGGCAACGTGCTGCGCATGTACGTCAACGGGACGCTCTCCGCCTCGGAGCCGATGACGGGCGCGCTCACGGCCTCCAGCGGCATGCTGCGGATCGGCGGCAACACGATCTGGCCGGAATGGTTCAAGGGGCGGATCGACGAGGTGCGCATCTACAGCCGCACGCTCTCGCAGGGCGAGATCCAAAACGACATGGCGACGCCGGTGGCGACGGACACAAAGCCGCCCGCCGTCCTCTCGACGACGCCCGCCGCAGGCGCGACGGGCGTGAACGTCGGCGCGATGCTCAAGGTGCGCTTCAACGAGGCGATCGATTCGGCCACGGTCACCACGACGACCTTCCACGTGGACGGGCCCGGCGGCGCCGTGCCCGCGACGGTCGACTACGACCAGCTGAGCGGAACCGCGACGCTCACCGTCTCGAGCGCGCTCCTCTACGGGACGACGTACACGGCGACGGTCGCCGGCGGCTCGAGCGGCACGCGGGTGCGCGACCTCGCCGGGAACGCGCTCGCGTCCACGCAGACCTGGACGTTCACCACCGAGGCCACGCCGCCCCCGATCCTCGTGGTCGAGACGCCGTCGAACCCGTACGGCGCCTACGCCGGGGAGATTCTCAAGGCCGAGGGGCTGCCGTTCACGACCATCGGGCTGTCGCTCGTGACCAGCGGGCTCCTCTCGTCCTTCGACGTCGTCGTGCTCGGCGAGACGCAGGTGACGCCGGCCCAGACGCAGATGCTGACCTCGTGGGTCCAGGGCGGCGGCAACCTGGTCGCGTTCCGGCCCGACAAGGCGCTCGCGCCGCTGCTCGGCCTGAACGACGCCGGCGGCACCGTGCGCGACGGCTACGTCCTCGTGGACACGGCCAGCTCGCCCGGCGCCGGGATCGTGGGCCAGACGATGCAGTTCCACGGAACCGCCGACCGCTACGTGACCTCGAGCGCTCGCACGGTCGCGACGCTCTACTCCGGCGCGGCCACCCCGACGCCCAACCCGGCCGTGACGATCAACGACGTCGGCACGAACGGCGGCCAGGCGGCGGCATTCACGTACGACCTCTCGCGCTCGATCGTGCTCACGCGGCAGGGCAACCCGGCCTGGATCGGCCAGGAGCGCGACGGCGTGCAGCCGATCCGCCCCGACGACCTCTTCTTCGGCGGCGCCCTCGGCGACGACCAGACCGACTGGGTGGACACGACCCGGATCGCGATCCCGCAGGCCGACGAGCAGCAGCGCCTGCTCGTGAACCTGATCGAGGACGTCTCGGCCGACCGCGCCCCGATCCCGCGCTTCTGGTACCTGCCGAACGGCAAGAAGGCGGCGATCGTGATGACCGGCGACGACCACGGCCTCGGCGGAACCGCGGGCCGCTTCGACCGCTACCTCGCGCTCAGTCCCGCCGGCTGCTCGGTGGTCGAGTGGGAGTGCGTGCGCTCGACCTCCTACATCTATCCGGTCAGCCCGCTCACCGCCGCGCAGTCGCTCGCGTACACGGCGCAGGGCTTCGAGGTGGCCGTCCACATCTCGAGCAACTGCCAAAACTGGACGCCGTCCTCGCTCGAGTCGGACTACGCGGCGCAGCTGAAGACCTTCGCCGAGCGCTACCCGGGCACGCCGGCGCCAATCTCGAACCGGACGCACTGCGTCGCGTGGAGCGACTGGGCCTCGCAGCCGAAGATCGAGCTCGCCCACGGGATCCGGCTGGACACGAACTACTACCACTACCCCGGCGCCTGGATCGGCTCCAAGCCCGGCTTCATGACCGGCTCGGGCATCCCGATGCGCTTCGCCGACCTCGACGGTTCCCTGATCGACGTCTACCAGGCGGCCACGCAGATGACCGACGAGTCCGGCCAGGCCTTCCCGTTCACCGTGGACGCGCTTCTCGATAAGGCGCTCGGCCCTGAGGGCTACTACGGGGTCTTCACGGCGAACATGCACACCGACCACGCAGACCACGCGGGCTCCGAGTCGATCGTCGCGTCGGCGCAGGCCCGCTCGGTGCCGGTCATCTCGGCGCAGCAGCTCCTGACGTGGCTCGACGGCCGCGAGGCCTCGGCCTTCCAGGCGGTCGCGTGGAACGAGGGAACGCTGAGCTTCGGAATCCACGCGGACGCCGGCGCCCACGGCCTCCAGGCGATGCTTCCGGTGCATGCGGCCGCGGGCAACCTGACCGCCCTAACCCGAGGCGGGAGCCCGGTCGCCTACACGACGGCGACGATCAAGGGCATCGAGTACGCCCTGTTCCCCGCCCTGGACGGCGGGTACTCGGCTACGTACGGCTAGCCCGTCGCCTGCCGGCGCGCCAGCTCGAGCCCGGCGTTCCATCCGGGCGCGCGGCCGCCGTGCGGTGGCTGGATCGACGCGGTCTCGATCCCGCTCCGCGCGATCACCCAGGAGATCAGCGAGTTCGAGTTCCACATCTCGCCGAGGCCGAGCTCGTCACGGCCCCAGACGGCGGTCGGCGCCTGGGGGACGAACTCGAGCACGCGCTGCGCTAGCCGCGGGTCGTCCGTCAGGCGCCGCGGGCTCTCGACCGCCTCGTTCGCGTCCGGGATGACGCCCTCGTGCCAGCGGCGGACCTCGTAGCGGAAGATCCGGAACCGTCCGGCCCAGCGGGCGCCGACCGCACCCTCCGCGACGACGCCGCGCTCGGCACCCCGGCGATCGCGGACGGGCGCCTGCTCGATCACGAAGCGCCCTTCCGGCGCCTGCACGACGAGCCCGGAGTGATAGAGGTCGCGGGGATGCCGCCGCTGGAGCAGCGCGGCTCCGGCCTCGAAGACGCGCCCGTTCAGCCGCACCGAGTGTCCGCCCGCACCGAGCGGGAGCCAGTAGAGGTCTACGAACGCTGTCGAGTCGTCGGCCATCCCGTCGCGGACAGCCTAGGCCGCCGGAAGTGCGTTAATGCAAGACCTGACACCGCTCGCCAATCTTGGAGTGGATGGGCGCACGTCTGAAGGCACTGGACGAGATCGTCAAGGCGGTCGAGCGATGAGGTCCCTTCGTCTTGCATTGCAACATTCCTGCTGCCCAATGAGCCCTGAATGTGGCATTGCAAGACCTGACCCCTGTGGATAGAACAATCCTGCGGCTTCCCAAAGGTGTTTCACAGCGTCATCGAATATGGCGCGAAGCTCGTCGAGTCGCGCGTCACGGCTTTGTTGCTGGAGGCGACTTCGTTCGAGCCGGGAGCTTATGAAGGGGACGGTGATCGCGACTGCTGCGCCGGAGAGAACGCTGATGATTGCGATGGCCTCGGCCACTCGTCCTGGATAGTGATGATGCGGCCGGATGCTGAGCGGCCGAGCGTGAGCGCCTGCTGCCGGTAAGTAGGTCAGCTACTACAGAGTTGCGTTTACCCCCGACTGCGCTCTAGCGACAGCACGCTCGTCCAAGCGACGTTGCCCCGCTCGCGCGGTCATGTGAAAGTATCTCGCGATGCGGTGGGCCGGAGAAGGATCAGCTCTGTGGCGCGTCCGCGTCGACCTGTTCGCCGAGGACTGCGACGGCGCTCGCGTGGAAACCGCGCACCAGGCGCTGAAGCGCCAGTTGACCTTCAACGACGGGGAAGCCGGCGCGTACGAGGGAGCCGGTGCGGACCAGGGCATAGGGGTCGAAGGTCGTCCCGTCGTCGGTCTTCTTTTCTGGGTTCGCGCCGACGACGTAGGACTCGCCGCAAAGACGGCGGTCGAGGCGGCCGCCCGCGCCGGAACGGAGAGCGGACTCGGCTCAGAGCTATACGACGTGGTCGTCATTCCGAGCGGGGCCGTCGTCAGTCCTGACGATCCCGCATATCCCCGCATGCCTGACTGAAGCTCGGCCGCATCAGGCGTCATTCCCGAACACTGGCCTAGGCGGGGTCCTTTACGCGACCGCGGCCCGACACTCGACTCAAATAGCAGAGCAGGATCGACAACGCGCGGAGTTCCTCGTGCCGGCGCGGGTGGCCTTAGGACGTCGGCTTAGAACCTATTAGTAAGCGCCGCGCTTGCCGAGCACGACCGGGATCGTCTGGCACAGGATCTTCAGGTCCCACCAGAGCGACCAGTTCGTGACGTAGACGTAGTCGAGCTTCGTCATCTCGTCGAACGGCATGTCGTTGCGGCCGAGCACCTGCCAGAGGCCCGTGATTCCCGGGGTCATGTCGAGCCGGCGGCTCGCCCAGCCGGTGATCTGGTCGGCCTCGTAGACGACGAACGGCCGCGGGCCGACGAGGCTCATGTCGCCGCGGAGGACATTCCAGAACTGGGGGAACTCGTCGATGCTCGTCTTGCGGATGAACGCCCCGACGCGGGTGACCCGCGGGTCTTCGCCCTTGATCTTGAAGAGCGGTCCGTCCACCTCGTTCAGGTGGAGCACCTCGGCGCGCTCGGCCTCGGCGCCCGTGCGCATCGACCGGAACTTGACGATCTCGAACGTCGAGCCGTTGCGGCCCCGCCGCTTCTGGCGGTAGAGCGCCGGGCCGGGGCTGTCCAGCTTGATGACGACCGCCACGGCCGCCAGGAGCGGCGCCAGGACGATCAGCGCGGCGCCGGCGGCGCAGACGTCGAACGAGCGCTTGAGGACGCGGGAGCTGCGGCCGAGCCGAAGCGGCGGCAGCGTGACCACCGGCATGCCCTCGATGTCGTCGAAGGTCGCCTGCGAGGTGAAGATCTCGAAGTAGCGCGGGACGATGGAGATCTGGACGTCCGGGCGCCGCACGCTGCGCAGGAGGTCGAGCATCTGCTCGTGCCCGTCGATCGACGTCGCGATGATGACGCGGTCGATGTCGAGCTCGTCCACGAGCCGCGCAACGTCTCCTGACGCGCCGAGCAAGGGGCCCGGGACGTCGTCCTCTTCGGCCGCCAGGAACCCGACTACCTCGAGCCCGTACTCGGGATGCGCGCCGAGCTTGCGGAAGACGAGCAGCGCCTCGGCGCCGCCGCCCACGATGAGTGTCCGGCGGCTCTGCATGACCCGGGGGAAGACCCACGAGCGGATCGACCCGCGCAGCACGGGCACGAGGACGAGCGAGGCGCTGATGAACAGCGCGGCCTCGACGGCGGTGTAGACCCACCAGTCGAAGAGAAAGCGGACGCCCTGCGAGAGGATCAGGTACGCGAGC
The DNA here is from genome assembly GCA_963716435.1 of uncultured Thermoleophilia bacterium. GTDB lineage: Bacteria > Actinomycetota > Thermoleophilia > Gaiellales > Gaiellaceae > CAVRUF01. The sequence continues at coordinate 118,028 of OY970312.1, read as the reverse complement.
GACCCCGCGAGCATCGCGTGGAAGATGCTGCGCACCTCGTCGAAGCTCGAGACCGAGATCTGCAGGGCGTCGGACTCGTAGAGCCCGTAGCCGGTGAAGATCGCGAGCCAGACCGGCACGGCGGTCACGACGAGCGCAATGAGGAACCACGTCGGAGCCGAGACCGGCGGCAGCGGGCCGAGGTGGTCTGCGGCGACGTACGTGAGCACGTAGGCGACCGAGAGGGCGAGGAGATCGCCGGTCGCGAGGATCCAGGTCCGGCCGTGACCGAGACGGCCCCGCCGGGGCGCCGTCCGCGTTGCCGGAAGGACGTGATCGACGCCGGTGCTCATCGGCCGCAGTTCCTCCAGATCCCGTGTGCGTGCAAGCGTTTCACGCACCACCGAGGGTACGAACGGGAGGGCCGCAAATACAGACCAGAACTGGAAAACCGGTCGCGCGGCTGGTAGCTAGCCGAGCGGCTAGGAGGGTCTGGCGAAATAAGCCTGGGCCGCCGGGCCGCGCTGGGCGGCGCGATGCCGCGTCGCCGTGCCGCGCCCGTATCCCCGGATACGAACGCGACATGCCTCCTTGCCTCCCACCGCCCAGCGCACCCCGGCGGGAGACGTATTTCGCCAAACCCTCCTAGGAGGACGCAGTCTTGGCGGTCAGGCGTTTGCGCCACCGGCGTTTCAGCCACGGGGCGATTCCGGTCTTCGTCGCCAACGATCGCGCCGCGCGTGCGGTGGCGACGACGGCCGTCCGGGTCGCGTTGATCCGGCGCCCGCGGAAGGTCGGCGCGAAGATCAGCACGTCCTCTTCGGCCCACGAGTCGCTGCCGAAGCGGCGCTTGTAATCCGACTCGCCGAACCCGTAGTCGACGACGTCCACCGAGTCGTCGGCACAGAGCTCCTCGATCACGTGCAGGAGGAGATACGTGCCGAGGCGGAGATCGGCGTACGCGGGGTCGTAGCCCGGCGTCCCGGTGAAGAACGTGCGGTTGTAGACCGAGCCGGGCCAAAACGCGGCCGGCTCGCCGCCGATCGAGAGCACGTACATGCGGAACGACCCGAGCTCGAGCCCGAGCTCCACGAGCGCGCGCTGCTCCGGCGTGTCGGCGAACGCGACGCCGAGCCCGCCCTGGTAGGTCTTCGCGGCGATCGTCTCCGCCTCGCGGAACAGCCGGTCGGCCTCGTCGGGCCGGTCGAAGCGCGTGATCTCGAGCTCCTCGCCGTGCCGTTTCAGCAGACGGTTTCGGTACTGCTTGGCGTTGTCGCGCGTGCGCTTCGAGCGGGCCTTCAGGAACTCGTCGTAGGACTCCGGCAGTCGGAGCGTCCAGTGGCTCGTCTTCGCCGGAAGGTGGTCGCGCTGCGTGAACGGGACCTGCTTCGCCGCCTCGAGCAGGGCCGAGCCCTCGCGGAGCGACGGCAGGATCGCGACATCGGCCTCGCCGTCCGCCAGCGCGGTGCGCAGGGTGTCGACGAGCTCAGTGGCCGCCTCGGCGGACTCGGCGCCCGCGACGCCGCCGTGGACGAGCGTGATCGCTCGCACCTTCGGCGCGTACGCCGCGTACCCGACCGAGGCGGGCAGGCGAATGTCCTCCTGCCGGCCCACGAACACGATCTCTCCGGCAAGCTCGACGACGTACGGGCCGAGCGCCTCCGGCCGGGTGCCGAGCACGGTCAGGAAGTAGTCGACGTCCGGATCGAGGCGCGTCCAGGGAACCCGTTCGAGCGACGAACGGGCGTGCTCGACGTCGCCGACGCTGCGAAGCGTCCGCGGGAGGATCGGGTCGCCGAGCGGCTCGATCGGTACGACTGCGGGGCGTAGTTGCACGGGCCCGTTGACCTTAGTCCGGCGGTCCGCCCGTGAACATCCCGCATTGAGCCAGATCACGCTAGCCGAACGGCTAGCGAACGCCGAAAACGCTGCTCCAACGTCGCGTAGCCGTGGGCCCGCGGTGGTTTTAGCATCGAATCAGTGCTCGAACCACTGCATGTCTCGTACCAACCGACCGATCCACGGGACGTCCTGTCGGCCCGTGAAGTCGAGGTGCTCGAGATGGCCTCGCTCGGTCTCACCAACGTCCAGATCGCGGGGCGTCTTCACGTGACGATCCACGCGGTCAAGTTCCACCTCGCGGCGATCTACCGGAAGCTCGGCGTCGCGAACCGGACGGAGGCCGCCGTGCTCTTCCTGCGCTCGGCGCCTGCACCCTCGGTCGACGGCGAAGGAGTCAACTGATGGATCTCCATCTCTTTTTCCGTGTGATTTGGCGGTTCAAGTTCCTCGTCATCGCGGGCCTGCTCGTCGCCGGCGTGCTCGCCACTCTCTCGGTGTTCCGGATCGATCTCCAGGACGGCTACAAGCTCGAGTACCGGCAGAGCGAGAAGTGGATGAGCGTCGCGACCGTGCTCGTCACCGAGCCTGACTTCCCGCTCGGGCGCGCGGTCTTCGAGCAGGACGTTCCGCCGGTGAGCTCCAACCAGCCGCGGAACTACACGCCGAAGTTTGCGCCGTCCTCCCGGTTCGTCGAGCTCGCGAACGTCTACGCCGAGCTCGTGACCGGCGACGCCGTGCGCCAGGTCATCCTGAAGGACGGCCCGCTGCCCGGCGCGATCCAGGCCGTTCCGCTCGTGGCGACGAACGGCTCGGACGCGCCGCTGCCCATGGTCTCTGTGCGCGGCATCGCTTCGACGCCCAAGGCCGCGGTCGTGGTCGCCCAGCGTGCGAGCGCCGCCTTCCAGGAGTACCTCGAGGCCGAGCAGCAGCGTGGCGCCATTCCCGCCGAGCAGCGCGTCCTCTTGCTCGAGGTGCGGCACCCGGCGGTCCAGACCGCGCTGAAGGTCGAAGGGCGTTCGACGACCATCCCGATCGTCGTCTTCCTGACCGTCATGCTGGCGTTCGTCGGGCTCTCGTTCATCCTCGAGAACGTCCGTCCGCGCGTCCGGCCGGTCACGGCCGAGGTTCGACCCGTGCGGGCCCGGCGCTCCGGCTGATCCATGTCGTCCGCGACCGGCAGCGTCGAGCGCGGGCCGTACATCTCGTCCGGGATCGTGCTCGGGGCGCTTGCGCTCCTTGCTCTGACCGTCCTCACTGAGTCGCGCCCCCTCGAGGCGGCGCCGGTCATTGCGGCCGTGATCCTCTTCGCGGTTGCGTACCGGACGCTGCTCGCCTGGGACAGCATGCTCGCGCTGCTCGTCCTCGTGATCCTGTTCGTCCCGATCCAGCGCTACGTGCTGCCCGGATCGCTTCCGTTTGGGCTCGAGCCGTACCGCCTCCTCATCGCCTTCATGATCGCGGGCTGGATCGCCTCGCTCCTCGTCGACCCGGAGGTGAGGCTGCGGCGGAGCGGCTTCGAGCTGCCGGTGCTTCTGATCCTCACGGGCGCGATCGGGTCGGTGCTCGCAAACAGCGGCAGGGTCGCCGAGCGCGATGCCTTCGTGGCCAAGGGGATCACGTTCCTCCTGAGTTTCATCCTGCTCTTCTTCTTCATCGTGAGCGTGGTCCGGACGAAGGCGCAGATCGAGCAGCTGCTGCGCTTCATGGTGAGCGGCGGCGCGGTGCTGGCCATGTTCGCGATCGTCGAGTCGCGGACGCAGTACAACGTCTTCGACCACCTCTCGAACGTCGTCCCCCTCCTCGACTCGGCGCCGTTCTCGGTCGCATCCTCGGAGGAGGGCAGAGGCGTCCGCGCATTTGCGTCCGCCCAGCATCCGATCGCGCTCGGCGCGGCGCTCGTTCTCCTCATCCCGCCGGCCGTGTACCTCGTCCGCGTGTCCGCGCGGTCGTCCTGGTGGTGGCGGGTCGCCGCCGGCCTGCTTGCGGTCGGGTCGCTGGCCACGCTGTCACGGACGAGCGTCCTCATGCTCGTCGCGGTCGCAGCGGTGTTCCTCTGGCTTCGCCCGCGTCAGACGAGGCGTCTGTGGCCGCTGCTCATTCCGATGGTGCTCATCGTCCACTTCGTGATTCCCGGGACGCTCGGCACGCTCAAGCAGTCGTTCCTGCCCGCGGGCGGGCTGATCGCCGAGCAGCAGTCGAACCCGGGGAGCCGCGGACAGGGGCGCATCGCCGATCTCGGCCCGAGCCTGCGCGAGTTCGCAGAGAAGCCGCTCGTCGGCCAGGGCTACGCGACGCGGGTCGTGGACACCGCGCGCCCGAGCGACCAGATCCTCGACGACCAGTGGCTCGGCATCCTGCTCGAGACCGGGCTCGTCGGGCTGATCGGCTGGTTCTGGCTCGTGGCCCGCTCGATCCGGCGGCTCGCCCACGGCGCGAAGGAGGACGACGGTGACCGCGGCTGGCTTCTCGCCGCGCTGGCCGCGTCGGTCGCGACCTTCGCAGTGGGGATGCTCACCGTGGACGCGTTCGCGTTCGTCCAGGTGACGGTGCTCTTCTTCATCCTGCTCGGCCTCGGCGCGGCCGCCCTCCTGACGCCGAAGACCGTCTAGACCGAAGAGAGAGTGCGGCTGCGGGTCGCGGCCGGCGCGCTGCCGCCGAGCTCGACGAGCAGGTCCGGCCTCGGCGACCAGGCGTGGAGGATCCAGCCGGGGTGGTAGGAGCGGCACTCCGGGTTGATCCGGACGCCTTTTCCGCCTGCCGGCGCCGCGGTCCCGCCGCTCGCGATCCTGCGGACGGCCCGCAGGTAGCGCCCCGTGCGCGGGAGTGAATCGCTCCGCTCGATCGAGCGGTAGGCGCGATACGGCCCGTCCACGTACATCGGCTCGTTCAGCTCGTTGGCGCCCCACGTCCAGGCCAGGCTGCGCTCGATCGCGCCGTGCACGCCCGGGATTCCGTGGTCGAGGGCGGGGAGGAGGAAGAGCATCGCCATGCTGTCCTGGTGGACGGCGTAGACGGGGTAGAGCTCCGCCGGCTTCCCCGTCGCGACGGCGTAGAGCCACGGCCATTCCCCCTGCGGGCCCTGCGCGGCGATCATCCGCTCGACGCCGCTGCGAAAGAGCGCCCGCGCCCAGGCGTCGCCTGTGCGGCGGGCGTGCTCCTGCACGGCGCGTAGGAAGTAGACGATCGCGCCGAACGAGACGACGTTGCGCCGGTAGAGCGTCGAGCTGTGGCGCGGCAGGAGCGTCCGCTCGTGCACGTAGCCCTCGGAGATCGTGGCGAAAAGCTTGTCGGCGACGCGGGCCGCGGTCTGGCTTCCCGCGGCTGCGGAGGCGTCGAGCCCCCACTGCATCCACGAAAGCGTTTGGATCGGGAGCCGTGTCCCCGGCCCGTCGCCGACGATGCGCGCAACCCGGGTGACAGCGGCCGCTGTGGCCGGATGGTCGGGCCGTTCGCGCAGGAGCACGAGGAGCAGCCCGAGATCGGCGGGCGAGGTGATGCCGTCCAGGTGCTTCGCCAGGAACTCGTCCACGCGCTTCGCCACCGCGGCCTCGCCGGGCTGTCCGCCGGCCCGGGCGAACTCCTGGAGCCCGAGCAGCGAGTTGATCGTGTAGCGAACCGAGCGCGAGCCGTAGTCGTTCACGTACCGGCCGTCCACGACCGCGGTCGAGAAGGGATAGAGCGCAAGCTCGGGCGAGTAGACCTCCTCGAGGAATGAGGCCGAGCGCTCGAGCAGATTCGCAGGCGTGATCCCGCTCACCATCTGAGGCTAACGCGGACGAACCCGTGTTTCGACGGCCTTTCGGCCAGACCGCGGAGGTGTCTCCGCCCAGGTGCTCCTGACCATCCGGCTAGGTGCGCGCAGGCGTCGCTACGCGGCGCAGCGAGCGAAGGTGCCCGGCCCGGGCTCCGCGGCCGCCCTTGGAGACGAGCGCGTGCGTCAGGGCGCCGAGCGCGATGCCGCCGCGCTCGAGCAGCGCGGTCGCTGTCCCGCAGTGCTTGCTCGCGTAGCGGACGCGGCTCGCCACGAGCACCGGGATGAGCGACGGCCGCGGGGCGGACGCGCCTCCCTCGTGTATCGCGGTCGCGGTCGGCTCGAAGCGCACCTCGTGCCCGGCATCCCAGAGGCGCCGGCAGAGATCCGTGTCCTCGCAGTAGAGGAAGAAGCCTTCGTCCATCCCGTCGAGCTCCTCGAGCGCGCTACGGCGAACGAGCATGCACGCGCCCGAGACCCACTCGGCCGGGCCGGGGCGCTCGTAGTCCTCGAGACGGCGCACCGTCTCGTCGGCCCAGAGCGCGCGGGGGAAGAGCCGGTGCAGGAAGAGCGCCTGGGAGTACGTCGAGCGCAGCCGCGGAAAGCGGCGCTGGGAGAAGTCGAGCTCGCCGGTGGAATGGAGGATTCTCGGCGCGACCGCACCGGCGCCCGGCTCGGCGTCGAGCACCGCGGTGAGCCGCAGCAGATCCTCCTCCGCGAGCGTGGCATCCGGGTTCAGGAACAGCACGTACTCGCCCTGCCCGGTCCGCCAGCCGACGTTGCATCCATGGGCGAATCCGAGGTTCGAGGTTAGAGGCACGGCGGTGACGGGCATGGTCGCCACGGCTTCGAGGCTTCGGTCAGGTGAGTCGTTGTCCACGACAACGACCTCTATCCCGGGCCGCCCCGCGAGGCCTTCCACGCAGGCTCGGAGTTGCTTGCGGCTGTTGTAGGAGACGATGGCGACGCAGACCGTCACACATTCGAACGTACCAGCGAGCCCCCGCGGTGACGACTGGTCATGCGGCGGGTCCGGAGGTGTCACTAAGCTCCTGCGATTCCCTCGGAGTGGGCATCCACCGGCGCGACGGCGGTGCCGATGAGAAGTGCGTCCGCATGATTTGGGGAGCCGCACCCCATAGCTGGCGTCGCGCCGCGCAGGTCCTCCTGGCTTTGACCGTCTTCACGGTTCTATCGGGATCTCTAGCCCTGCCCGCCGGCGCAGCGAACACCTCGACCGCGCCCCTCACGCAACCCGGATCGTTCTGGGGCGTCGAGGTCAACGCCGCGTCGTACAGGCTGCTCACGCCGAAGCTCGTCACCCAGCTCCGCAAGGCCGGCGTCAACACGCTCGTCGTTCGGCCCGGCACGCTCTCGCCGGCGCAGACCGCGCGGGTCCGCAAGCTCGGTGCGCGCGGCGGGATGAACGTTCTCGTCCCGATCGCCGAGGAAGCGCCGTCGAACGCCGGGTCGGTCGCGGCCGCGCACGCCGCCTGCCGGGCGCTCAAGCTCGCCGACGCCGGAACCCGCTGCGCCGTCTACGCGAACTCGATCGCGTCAGCGCGCGCCATCGCCGGTCTCGGCGCGGCCGACGTCGTTGTCGTCCCCGCCGGCCTCGGCGCGCTCCGCGGCCTGCGCACCGCTCCGGGCCGCATCGTCGTGACCGGCGCGCTTCCCACTCCCAAGGGCTTCAAGACCGCCTCCTGGCGCAAGGCAGCGCAGCTCGCGCGCTCCGCCCGCCAGGTCGATCTCTCCGCCGGACTGCGCACTCGCAAGACGGCGCTCGGCGCGTACCTCCGCATGCTTCGGCCCATCGCCACGTCCGGCGACCACCGCGCTCCCGCGAAGCCGACCGGGCTCACGACCACGAACCTGACCGGCTCGACGACCGGGCTCGTCTGGAAGGCGTCCAAGGACAACCGCGGCGTCGCCCGCTACGCCGTCTACCTCGACGGCGTCCGGATCCGCGAAGTCGTGGCCAGCGGTGCCTCCCTGCCGGGCCTCCCGTGCGGCGGGGCGCATCTGATCGAGGTCGACGCCGCCGACGCGGCCGGCAACCGGTCGGCGAAGGCCGCCATCAGCCGCTCGGTCGCGACGTGCGCACCGCTTCCGCCGGCGCCTGGGTTGGTCGCCGCATTCGGCTTCGACGAGACGAGCGGCTCCGCAGCGACGGATGCCTCCGGCTGGGGGAACCACGGAGCGCTGAGCGGGGCCTCCAGGCTGGCGAGCGGCCGGTACGGACGCGCGGTCAGCTTCGACGGCGTGAACGACCAGGTGGCCGTCCTCGACGACGCCTCGCTCGACCTCGCCGGAGCGATGACCCTCGAGGCGTGGGTTCGCCCGTCCTCCACGAACGACGGCTGGCGGACGGTCGTCCTCAAGGAGCAGCCCGGCGATCTCGTCTACGGCCTCTACGCCGCAGCGACCGGCTTCCGGCCGAGCGCGCACGTCCACGTCGGCGGAAACGACGAGCGCGTGCAGGGTACCGCCGCGCTTCCGGCCAACACGTGGTCGCACCTCGCGACGACCTACGACGGCTCGGCGCTGCGCCTCTACGTCAACGGCTCGCTCGCCGGCACGCTCCCCGCGAACGGCTCGATGTCCACCTCGAACGGGCCGCTCCGGATCGGCGGCAACGCGATCTGGGACGAGTGGTTCGACGGTGCGATCGACGAGGTCCGCATCTACAACCGCGCGCTCACCGGCGCCGAGATCCAGGACGACATGGCCGAGCCCGTCGGCGCGCCGGCCAGCGACCTCACGCCGCCCACGACGCCGGGCAATCTCCGGGCGACCGGCTCGACGACGACGAGCGTCGCGCTCGCCTGGAACGGATCCACCGATGACGTCGGAGTGACGGGCTACGGGCTGTACAAGGACGGCACGCTCGTCGCATCACCGACGGGGACGAGCTCGACCGTCGCCTCGCTCGCGTGCGGCCAGAGCTACACGTTCACCGTTGATGCCGTGGACGCCGCGGGCAACCGCTCGACCAAGGCGACGCTCACGACCTCGACGACCAGCTGCCCGCCTGGGCCCGACACCGAGGCGCCCTCGACGCCGGCCGGGTTTGCGAAGACCTCCTCGACTCAGACGAGCATCTCCGTCTCGTGGAGCGCGTCGACCGACAACTTTGCGGTCACCGGCTACCGCACGTACCGCGGCGGCGCGACCGCCGGGAACCCGACGGGAACCACCTACACCTTCACGGGCCTCGAGTGCGCGACGAGCTACACGCTCGAGGTCGACGCGGCGGACGCCGCCGGAAACCGCTCCGGCAAGGCGACGATCACCGCCTCGACCAACGCCTGCCCGCCGCCTCCCGACACGGCCGCGCCGAGCGTGCCGACCGCGCTCGCCGCGACCAACACCACACAGACGAGCATCCAGGTCTCCTGGACCGCGTCCACCGACAACGTCGGCGTCACCGGATACGGCACGTACCGCAACGGCGGGCCCGCGGGCAACCCGACGGGAACCTCGTACACCTTTACCGGCCTCACCTGCGGCACGAGCTACACACTCGGCGTGGACGCCGTGGACGCCGCCGCGAACCGCTCGGCGCAGACGTCCATCACGGCCGCGACCGCCACCTGTCCGGTCCCGGACACGCAGGCGCCTGCGACGCCGGGCAACTTCCGGGCGACCAGCCAGACGACGACGAGCGTCTCGCTCGCGTGGAACGCGGCCACCGACAACATCGGCGTCACCGGCTACGGCGTCTACCGCGGCGCGACGCTCGTGAGCTCGCCCACCGGCTTGGCCGCGACCGTCTCCGGCCTCGACTGCGCCACGAGCTACTCGTTCGCCGTGGACGCCGTCGATGCGGCCGGCAACCGCTCCACGCAGGCGACCGTCTCGGCCGCGACGAGCGCGTGCCCGCCGCCGGGAACCGCCGACCTCTACATGGCGGCCAACGGGTCGTCCACGAGCAACTGCACCCAGGCGGCGCCGTGCTCGACGTTCAACCGCGCCTACGCGGTCGCCTCCCCGGGCAATGTCGTCCAGATGGCGGCGGGCAGCTACTCCGGGCAGACGATCAACGGCGCGCCCAAGGCCGCCGGCGCCGCGCCGATCGTGTTCCAGCCGGCCGGCGGCGCCGTGACGGTCTCGTCGATCCGGGTCAATCAGGGCAGCGCGGTCGAGTTCCGCGACTTCACCGTCAGCGGCGACACCTACAACGGCTGCAACTGCGCCGCCTCCATGCAGAGCGGGTCGATCGTGCGGGAGATCACCTACCGCCGGATCAAGATGCAGCAGTTCTTCGTCCGGGGCGTGGACAAGATCAGCTACATCGACGGCGAGGTCGGCCCGAACGACTCCGACGACGGCATGAACTGGATCACCGAGCCGTACCAGTCGAGCACCCCGGCGACCAACATCCTGCTCGACGGGATGCGGATCCACGACTTCACGAAGCACACCGCGGGCGCCCACATCGACTGCGTCGGGATCGGACACGCGGACGGCGTCACGATCCGCAACAGCCGGATCTGGACCTGCGCCCACTTCTCGATCATCTTCGGGACCGACCCCTCGGGGAACTTCACGAAGAACCTGACGATCGAGAACAACTTCCTCGACTGCTGCGACGCGTCGGGCGGCGGGTTCTACTCGATCGGCCTCGGCGACGGCGCGAACGTCCTCATCCGCTTCAACTCGATGACCCTCGGGATGGGCTGGCTGAACCCGAACGGCGACGGCGTCACGGGCGACATCATCGATTCGAACGTCATCTCGAACAACTCGTCCGGGAACTGCTCGAAGGCCGTGTGGCGCTACAACGTGGTCGCCTCGGGCAGCGCCTGCACCAACGGCATCGTCGCGGCGAGCGGGTTCCTCGCGTCGCCGCTTGACCTGCACCTGAAGCCGGGCGCCGCTGCAATCAACGCCGGCAACCCGACGACGTATCCCGCGACCGACATCGACGGGAACCCGCGGCCTGCGGGCGGACGCGCCGATGCGGGCGCCGACGAAGCCAACTAGCTCTAGTTACTCCCAGGCCGTCGTCCTACACTCCGCCGCATGCTGCGGAACAGAGTCGTGCCGTCGGCCCGGCGGGTCGAGCGGGCGGTCCGCGTGTACGGCGTGCGCGGGGCGACCCAGCGCGGCTGGCGTGCGCTTCGCTCCCTTCCGGCCGAGCGCCGAAGCGCCGAGGCCGACGCCTTCGACGCGGAGATGGACGTCTCGACCGCGGGGATCGTCCGCCTCGAGACGCTCTCGGTCCCGCCTGAAGGCCGCCGGCTCGGACACCGCTACCAACCCTCGGATCCGGACATGCTGCGGCGCACGATCGCGGCGCTCCCGATCAGCTACGAGGAGTTCGCGTTCGTCGACATCGGCGCCGGCAAGGGCCGCGCGCTCCTCGTCGCCTCGGAGTTCCCGTTCGAGCGGATCGTCGGCGTCGAGTTCTCCCCGGAGCTGCACGAGATCGCCGTCCGCAACCTCCAGACGTACTCGAATCCCGCGCAGCGCTGCCGCGCGATCGAGGTGGTCTGCGCCGACGCGACGGACTACGAGCTGCCCGAGCTGCCAATCGTCCTCTACTTCTACAACCCGTTTCTCGCGCCTGTCATGGACCGGGTGATGGCGAACGTCGGCGCCTCCCTCGCGGCCCGCCCACGAGACGTGTTCGTGGTGCTGTCGAAGGACACGCCGCTCCGCGCGACCGTGCTCGAAGCCGGGTTCGTGCGCCGCGACGACCTCGCGGACACAGAGGACGAGATCTACTCCTACTAGGAGGGCTTCGCGAAGCGTGCGCGGGGGAGCTCGCGGAGCACGAGCAGCACGAACTGCGTGTTCCCGACGACGTAGCGGCGGGCCATGCGGCGCGGATCCTGCGCGAGGCGGTAGGCCCATTCGAGCCCGGCGCTGCGCATCCATCCGGGCGCACGGCGTTTCTCGCCGGCGAGAACGTCGAACGACCCGCCGACGCCCATGACGAACGGAAGCCGCATCCGCTCGCGGTGGCGGGCGAGGAAGAGCTCCTTCGCCGGCGTCTCCAGCGCGACGAAGAGGAGATCGGCCTGGCCCGCGGCGATCGAGTCGACGACGCCGTCCTCCTCCTCGGGCGAGAAGTACCCGTGGTGGCGTCCCGCGATCTCGATCCCGGGATAGAGCCTCGCGGATCGCCGTCTCGGCGCGGGCGAGCACCTCGGCGCGGGCGCCGAGCAGGTAGACGCGGAATCCGCGGCGGCGCGACAGGTCGAACAGCGAGTGCATGAGATCGATGCCGGCCACCCGCTCGGGCAGCGGTCGGCCGAGGAGACGAGCCGCCCAGACGATCACCTGGCCGTCCGCGGTCGCGAGCTCGCAGCCGTCGATCGCGGCGCGCAAATCCGCGTCGCGCTGGTACTTGACGAGCTTCGCCGCGTTGATCGCGACGTGCTGGATCGAGTCCGCGTCGTCGACCGCGTTTTCGACGCGGGCGACCGCTTCGGTCATCGTGACCGCGTCCACCGGGCAGCCGAGAACCTCGGTGCGCACCTGGCTGTCAGTTCCTGTCACGGAGCGGGATGGTAGTTCCGCATGCCTGCTGCCACGACCCTCGTCCGGCTGGTCCCAGGTGGAGGGTTCGTTCTGGCGAAGCTGCTACGGTGCCCCGATCGCTCTTGCCCGTCAGTCTCTCGGGAGACGCCGCCTCCCGCTCTCGATCGCAGTCGTACTCACCGTTCTCGCCGCTCTCGGCTTGAGCGGAACGGCCGCCGGAGCCCCTGCCACGCGGTTCGTCAGTACGAATGGATCGGATGCGAACCCCTGCACGTCTGCTCGTCCGTGCCGGACGCTCAACAAGGCGTACACGATCTCGCGTCCCGGAACCGTCGTCGCCGTGGCCGGCGGCTCCTACCCGGGCCAGCGCATCGACGCGGCACCCAAGGCGCACGGCCCGAAGGTCGTGTTCCGCCCGGTGAGCGGCGCCAAGGTGACCTTCGAGAGCATCCGGGTCACGCGGGGGTCGTACATCGAGTTCCGCGGCTTCCGGGTGCTCGACGACACCTACAACGAGCCGGGCGCGCAGTGGATCTCGTACCGCTATATCTCGATGCGCCAGTTCTTCATCCGCGGAGCCGACCACATCACCTACCGGTCGGCGAACATCGGGCCGAACGCCTCCGACGACGGGATGAACTGGATCACCGCTGCGTACCAGACGCACGACGCGGCGCGGGACATCCACCTGAACCGTGTCCGGATCCATGGCTTCACCAAACACAATTCGGGCGCTCACATCGACTGCATCGGAATCGACGACGTGGACGGGCTCTCGATCACGAACTCGCGGATCTGGAACTGCGAGCACTTCGCGCTCCTCTTTGGCAAGGACGCCTCCAGCGACCGCGCCGCGCGCAACGTGCTCATCCAGAACACCTTCCTCGACTGCTGCATCTCGGGCTACTACTCGATCGGGCTCGGCGACGTCGAGGGCCCGATGAAGATCCGCTTCAACTCGCTGACGCTGGGAATGGGCTGGCTCGGCGGCTCCGTCAAGGGCGTCACGATCGACTCGAACGTGATCGCGAACAACAACTCGGCCAACTGTGCCAACGCCGTCTGGCGCTACAACGTCGTGGCCAACGGAAGCGCGTGCGGAGGCCGCAGGGCGGCCACGGCGTTCCGGGACCCCCCGACGAACCTCCATCTGAGGACGCGCAAGGCGGCCGCGGTCGGCTACGGAAACCCGGGCAGCCATCCGGCCACGGATATCGACGGACAGAAGCGGCCGAAGGGCCGGCGCCCCGACGCGGGGGCCGACGAGCTTCGATAAGACTCGCCGAACGGGGAGCGGACGGCGCGGGCAGCCGGTCCTATCATCGAATCCGTGAGGCTTTTCTACAGCTTCCCGCATGCCGTGGGCCGGCCGGGGATTGGGGCGACGGCGTACCACCAGGTCGCCGGCGCCATCCGGCAGGGCCTCGACGTGACCCTCGTCTGCACGACGCTCGCGCGCGAGCTCCCCGGGGAGCCGCGGGTGATCGAGACGCTGAAGCTGGCCGGTCGCCGTGTCCCGCACCGGGCCGTCGGCGTCCGCCGCGCGTACCGGCTGCACGACCGGCGCGCTGCCCGCGTGCTGCAGCAGATGGCGAACGAGATCGACGTCGTCCACTGCTGGCCGGCCGGGTGCCTCGAGACGCTCCGCGCTGCGCGCGAGCTCGGGCTGCCGGCCGTTCGCGAGGTTCCGAACACGCACACGCGCTACGCCTTCGATGCGGTGGCGTACGAGATTGAGGCGCTGGGGCTCCCGCCCGTGCGCGGGCACTCCCACACCTTCTCGGCCGATGTCCTCGCCGAGGAGGAGCGCGAGTACGAGCTCGCCGACGCGCTGCTCATCCCGTCCGAGTTCTCGCTGCAGACCTTCCTCGACGAAGACGTGCCCGAGGAGAAGCTGGCCCTGCACCGGTATGGATACGAGCCCGGCCGCTTCTTCCCCGCTAATGAGCACGAGGGCACCGACGAGCGCGGACTCGTGGCGGTCTTCATGGGAGGCTGCGAGCCGCGCAAGGGCCTCCATCACGCGCTCCGGGCGTGGATCGACTCGGGCGCGGCCGAGCGCGGGCTCTTCGTCATCTGCGGCGACTTCGTCCCCGGCTACGCGGAGGCGCTCGGCTCCCTGCTCGAGCATCCGAGCGTCGAGATCAGAGGCTTCGTCGACGACCCGGCGGACGTGCTGCGCGAGGCCGACCTGCTCGTCCTCCCGTCCGTCGAGGAAGGGAGCGCGCTCGTCACCTACGAGGCCCAGGCATGCGGATGCGTCCTGGTCGTCTCGGACGCGTCCGGCGCCCGCTGCGCGCACGGACGCCACGGCCTCGTCCACGCGGCCGGCGACGTGGCGACGCTGACCGAGCACCTGCGCCTGCTCGACCAGAACCCCGAGCTCCTCGCGTGCCTCCGCTCCACCGTGATCGCCGAGCGCGAACGGCTCACCTGGGACGATGCCGCCGCGGAGCTGGCGGGCGTCTACGCGGAGCTTCGCGTCGAGCGTCCGCTCCGCGAGCCCGCATTCGCAGCGCATTAGCGGGCGCTCCACCTGACCGATCGGCTAGGCCCTCGTCCCCCGGCCGGTTTCCATGTTCTGGCCTTCAACCTGCTCCGCAGGGCTTCTACTCTCGCGTATACGGGGTCGCGTGACGACCCGTGCGGCGACGGAAGGAGCGCGCGCTGCGAGGCCGGTTGGAAAGGGAGACATGAGAAGCGGAACTCTCACCGCTGCGGAGAGCGCGGCGGCCGCGGCGCGCCCTGATCCCACTGGGGACGCGACTGAAGATCTGGCGCCCGCGATCGAGGCGCGCGACCTCGTCCGCAGCTTCCCGAAGAAGCTCGCCCTGGACGGCGTCTCGCTGACGGTCCGACCCGGCGAGATCGAGGCGCTCCTCGGCCCGAACGGCGCCGGGAAGACGACGCTCCTGCGGCTCCTCGCCGGCCTCATGACGCCGACCACGGGCTGGGTGCGCGTGCTCGGGCAGGACGTCGAGCGGCGCAACCGCGTGGCCCGCGGTCTCGTCGGCCTCGTGCCGAGCGGAGACCGCTCGTTCTATCTTCGCCTTTCGGGGCTCGAGAATCTCGCCTTCTTCGCCCGCCTGAACGGGCTGCGGCGCCCGGTCGCCTTCGCCCGCGCCACCGAGCTCCTCGACCATGTCGGCCTTACCGAGGCCGCCCGCATCCCGGTCGGCGAGTACTCCCACGGAATGCAGAAGCGACTTTCGGTCGCCCGGGCGCTCCTCACCGATCCGGCCGTGCTGCTCGTGGACGAGGCGACGCACGATCTCGATCCCGAGGGCGCCAGGCGCGTTCGGGCGCTCGTGGCCGACTGCGCCGAGCGCGGCGCCGCGGTCATCTGGGCGACGCAGCGCCTGGACGAGATCCGCGGCTTCGCCGGCCACGTGACACTCCTCGCCGAGGGCCGCGTGCGCTTCGCCGGCACCGTTCCGGGGCTGCTCGAGCACTCGACCCCGCGGCGCTACGTCCTCCAGCTGCGCAACGGGCGGCGGCTCGAGCCCGGCCATCTCGCGGCGAAGTCCCGGGAGGCGCTCGGCGTCCTCGGCCGGGTGGAGCCGGTGGGCGAGGACGACGCGGAGCACTTCCTGCTCATGCTCCACCAGCACGCCCTCCTCGGATCGGCGTTCGTCGCGCTCGCCTCGGCCGGGATCGACGTGGTCGCCTGCCGTGAGGACCGCTCGGACATCGAAGAGGCGTTCGTGGCGCTCACCGAGGTCGCGCAGTGAGCTCGCTCGCTCTTGCCCGCCCGCGCGCCGTCGTCGGTGAGGCCCGCAAGCTCCCCGCCTTCGTGCGCCGCGACTTCCTCGTTGCGTGGAGCTACCGGATGGCGTTCATCTCGGACGCGGCCGGCCTCGTCGGGCAGGCGATCGTCTTCTCCTTCATCAGCCTGATGGTCGACCCCTCCACGCTGCCGACCTACGGCGGCAACGAGGTGTCCTATCTCGAGTTCGCCTCGATCGGGATCGCGCTCGGCGTGTTCGTCCAGTTCGCGCTCTACCGCGTCGCCGTGGCGGTGCGCGGGGAGCAGCTCATGGGGACGCTCGAGTCCGTGCTCATGACGCCGACCTCGCCGGTCACGATCCAGCTGGGCTCGGTCGCCTTCGACCTGCTGTACATCCCGGTGCGAACGACGCTCTTCCTAGGCGGAATCGCGCTCGTGTTCGGGCTCCACTTCGAGGCGTCGGGCATCGCTCCGTCCCTGCTGATCCTGCTCGCCTTCATTCCCTTCGTGTGGGGGCTCGGTGTGGCGAGCGCCGCCGCGATCCTCACCTTCCGCCGCGGCGCCGGCCTCGTCGGCCTGGCCACGCTCGGGCTCGGGCTCCTGTCCGGGATCTACTTCCCGATCGACCTGCTGCCCGCGTGGCTCATGACGATCGCCGAGCTGAACCCGATCGCGCTCGCGATCCACGGGATGCGAGAGCAGCTGCTCGGCGGCGCGCCCGCGTCCGAGGGCCTGCGCGTGGCGGCGATCCTCGTCCCGATGTCGATCATCTCGCTCACGCTCGGGATGGTCGCGTTCCGGATGGCCGTGCGGCGCGAGCTGCGCCGCGGAACCCTGGGGCTCTACTAGCCATGGCTTCGCTTGGGACGACATCGCACGTGACGAGGACGAACGGCTCGTCGGCGCTCCCGGTCGCGGAAGGAACCACAGGTCTTTGGCGCCGCGTCGACGAGCTCGTCGACCGGGCTCCGCGGGAATCCGACCTTCGTGCGCACGGCATCAACCTGCTGGCCGCGCAGCGGTTCCGCAGTCTCGGGCGGCCGGTCTCTGCGCAGCTCGAGGACGACGCGTGGACGGCCGGCGTCTTCACCCTGGCCGCGCCGTTCGTGCTCGAGCGCGTCCGGGAGTCGTGCACGGGCCCGATCGTGCTCATGAAGGGCCCCGAGGTGGCGCTTCGCTATCCCGGCCCGACGCTGCGTGGATTCCGCGACGTCGATCTGCTCGTCCCCGACGCGCACGAGGTGCAGCGGCAGCTCGTCGCGGCCGGCTTCGTGCCCGTCGGCCTGCCGGAGAAGTACACGGCGATCCACCATCTGCGGCCGCTCGCCTACCCGGGGCTGCCGCTGCTCGTCGAGGTGCACGACCGGCCCAAGTGGCCCGAGCGGCTCCGGCCGCCGCGCAAGGCGGAGCTGATCGACGCGGCCGTCCCGTCCGCGACCGGAATCGACGGAATCGACACGCTCTTGCCCGCGCACCACGCGCTCCTGCTCGCGGCCCACGCGCACGCGCACGGCCCGGTGACGAAGCTCGTCCACATGATCGACATCGCGGCCATGAGGGCGGAGGCGGCGCCGGACGACCTCAGCGAGCTGGCCCGCCGGTGGGAGATGGAACGGCTCTGGGGGACGACGACGGCCATCGCCGACGCGCTCTTCGCCGACGGACGGCGGCCGTTCGCGCTCCATCTCTGGGCGCGGTGTCTCCCGGCGGTCCGCGAGCGGACGGTGCTCGAGTCGCACGTCGAGGACTGGCTCGCGCCCTTCTGGACGTACCCGCCCCGCACGGCGACGAGGGCGACGCTGGCGTTGCTAGCGGACGAGGTCCGACCGCTCGAAGGCGAGACCTGGCGCGACAAGCTCCGCCGCGCGGCCTATGCCGTCCGCCACCCGTTCGCACGCCTCTCGGACCACCGGAGCGGGCTCGACGACGAGCACAGGGCGCCCCGATGACGCTCCGGCTCCGTCCCGAGGCACTGCAGTGGCGCGAGATCGAGGGCGAGATCGTCGCGGTCGATCTGGAGACCTCCTCCTACCTGGGCGCCAACCCGGCCGGAGCGGTGCTTTGGCGAGCTCTGGCCGTGGGCTCGACGAAGGAAGAGCTCGCCGCGCTGCTCGTCGCGGAGTTCGGCATCAGCTCCGAGCAGGCCGCGACGGACACGGAGGCGTTCCTCGAGCAGCTCAGAGAAGGCGGTCTGCTCGCCGAATGAGACGCCTGCCCGACCTTCCGACCGTGCGCGCGGCCTGGTGGACGCTGCGGGCCCTGCGCCATGCGCGCCGCGGCCTCGACGCCCAGAGCTTCGCTGCCCCGGCTCTGCCGGCGCCGCCCTCGCTTCCTGCGTCCTCGGCGCGAGGAGTCGGGGTCGTCCTGCGCCGCCGGCCCGCGTCGTGTCTCGAGCGCGCGCTCGTTCTGCAGCGCTGGGAAGCGGCTCAGGGACACCCGCGCGACGTCGTGATCGGCGTCACCGCGCCCGAGGACTTCAGCGCCCACGCGTGGCTCGACGGAGATCCGGCCGAGGCCGGGGAGTTCGCGGAGCTCCTCCGCCTGCCGGCGAGGTGACCATGCTGACCCCGCTCGAGATTGCGTCCGGCGTCGTGCTCGGCCGTGCGCCGCGGCCGCTTCCGCCGTCCGACGGGCGAACGCCGCTCGCGACGGTCGAGGATCTGATCCGGGCCGGCCTCGAACGACCCCCGTGCCTGGTCAGCTTCTCCGGCGGCCGCGATTCGTCGGCCGTGCTCGCGGTCGCCGTCCGGCTCGCCCGCCGCGAGCGGCTGCCGCTTCCCGTTCCGGCGACGCACCGGTTCGGCGAGGCGGAGGAGACCGACGAATGCCGCTGGCAAGAGCAGGTCCTCCGCGAGCTGCGGCTCGAAGACTGGGTGCGGTTCGAGATCACCGACGAGCTGGACGCCGTCGGCCCGGTCGCCACGGACGTCCTGCGCCGCCACGGGGTGCTCTGGCCGCCGAATCTGCACTTCCACGCGCCGCTCCTCGAGGCTGCCGCGGGTGGTTCGCTCCTCACGGGGATCGGCGGCGACGAGGCCTTTTCGGAGTCTCAGTGGACGCGCGTGCGAGCGGTCGCCTCCGGGCGCGCCCGGCCCGAGCCGAGGGACGCTCTGCGTTTCGGCCTCGCCCTTGCGCCGGCGCGGGCGAGGCGGCCTGCGCTCCGCCGCCGGACGCCCGAGGAAGGGTTCGAGTGGCTTCGTCCCGAGGCGCGCGAAGCGGTCTGGGACTCGCTCTATGCCGATTGGGCCACCGAGCCGCTCGGCTGGCGGTCGCGCATCCGGTGGCTCGCGGGGCTGCACTATCTCGAGTTCGGCACGGACGCTCTCGGCCTGCTCGGCGCCGACGTCGACGTCGACGTCCACAATCCGCTCGCCGATCTGCGCTTCCTGTCCGCACTCGCCGCACTGCCGCGGCGTGAGCGCTTCGCCGACCGGACGACCGCGATGCGGACGATCTTCGGCGAGCTCCTCCCGGATGAAGTCCTCGCGCGGGCGAGCAAGGCCAGCTTCGACGGAGCCTTCTGGAACCGCCACAGCCGCGCCTTCGCCGCATCCTGGGACGGGGAGGCGGCCGACCCGGAACTCGTGGACCACGAGACGCTGCGGGCGGCATGGGCCCAGGAGCGTCCGGATCCGCGCACGCTCACGCTGCTCCAGGCCGCGTGGCTCGAGCGCACCCAGGCCTCAGTCGGGCTCGAGCGCGCCGAGCAGACGCTGACCGGCGTCGGCCAGTGACGTCCAGTCCGCGGGGCGCCGAAGCTCCCACGCGGGGAGTGCGGCGAGCGTGAGCAGCGCCTCGTGGCTCGCCGGCGGCAGCCGGACGCCGCGGTGATGGAGCAGGCGCGCGAGCCGCTCGCCCGGCTCGACCGGCGTGACGCTGACCCCGTCGCCCCACTCGAGGAAGACGAAGCCGGCCACTCGGGCCTCGGGCTCGATCGGCGGGAGCCCGACGCGCCACCGTTCCCGCGCCCCGACCACTCCGAGCTCCTCGCCGGCGCCGAGCTGCATGGCGGTCTCGCGCCGCAGGTCGACCGAGCGCGGCCCGGCAAAGGCGGAGCCGCCGGCGATGACGAGCATGTCGTCGGTGAGCACCCGGCGGCCTTCGAGTGCGAGCCACGCGAGGAGCGAGCTCTTCCCGGCCTCTCGCTCGCCGAGGACGCCCCAGGCCCCGCCGTCCAGGGCGAACGCCCCGGCGTGGAACGACTCGCGGCCGAGCCACCGCGCGATCACCGCGGCGGCGGGCGCGAGGTAGGGATGGACGAGCGCCTGGTCCGACACCGGTTCCGGGACGGTGAAGACGATTTCGCCGGCCGAGCGGTCGATCGTGATCTCGCCGCCGTTGCGCAGCAGCAGCCGTGCGTCGGCCTCGGAGACGTGCTCTCCGCCGGGCGCCGCGGAGCCGATCCGCGAGCCGAGCGTGAAGAGCGGCCAATCGGCGCGGGCCGGGACGAGCAAAGGGGCCGCGGTTCCGGCCCCCTCGATCCGTAATCCATAGGCCCCAAGCGTGCTTGTCACAGGTGGCGCAACTCTAGCCGCATGGTCAGTTGTAGCCGGATGGTGAAGGCGGTAGCGTTCCGGGCGTGAATAAGCGATCCCATCAGATCAACGGCTCGGCCACGTACGTAGCGCCCGCGCTCCGCGTTTTGGGTTCTGTTGCCGCTCTGACGCAGCAGACTCAGGACAAGAAACTCGGACTCTCGGACGGCTTCACGTTCCTGGGCGTGCCCATCGCCAACGCGTCGCCCTAGAGGCTTCGCAAGCGATACGACTTGCGCGGCATTCGGGTATCCCGATTGCCGCGCCGGCGTGTGCGGCGACAGACATTTCGGGGCTCTGCGGGGCCCTTTTTTGCTGTCTATTGGCAGGAAAAACGAGGTTTCAACCCGCGCCGCTAGTCGGAGGGCGGGGCGATCCGCGTTCCCGGCGGGCGGCCGTCCACACAGCGGTCCACCGGCGGATCCCTGGTTCTGCCAGGGTTTCCCACACCCTGTGGACAGCCGCCTAGCCGAATTGGGGAAAACTGGACGGTCTAGGAAGCCCTGACCCTGTTTACCTCTGGGGGGGAAAGTACGACAATGGAGGGCGGTTTTCCACATCGAATAAGGGGACCACGGGAAAGGCGGCTATCTCATGGTGGGGGATCGAAGAACAGCAGTACTTCTCGATCATCATCCACTCTGGCTGGATGCGATTCAGCCGGTGTTGGATAAGGCGGGCGTTGACGTTGCCGGAAGGACCGACTCTCCGGCAACTGCACTCGCTCTCCTGAAGGAGCAAACTCCGGATCTATTTGTCGTCGAACCGGCGACAGCTACCGGGGAGTTCGACACAGGGCGGGTGCGCGACGCACTTCGCGTTTCGCCTCGCACGAAGGTTCTCGTCCTCTCCGAGAGGGCGGATGTCCGGGAGATCGACGACGCATTGGCGGCGGGCGCATCCGCTTTCGTGGTCAAGACGGCGCATCCGGACGATCTTGGTGCGGCCGTTCGACAGACGTTCGCGCATTCCGTCTACCTCGCTGGTGGACGCACGGTGGCCGAACCACGCCCGAGGGACATCGAGCCCGTCGCGGATCTGACGCGGCGCGAGCTCGAGATCCTCAGGCTGGTCGCCGAAGGCCACTCGAATGCCGGGCTCGCGAAGATGCTTTGGGTCACCGAGCAAACGGTGAAGTTCCACCTCTCGAACATCTATCGCAAGCTCAACGTGGCAAACCGGACGGAAGCGAGCCGCTGGGCGCAGCTCAACGGGATCCTCTCCGACGGCCCCGCGAGAAACACCGAGGCGCCTGCGGCGAACGGGAACGGCAACGGGAACGGCGACGGCCACTACGGCCAGAGCCTCACGAACGGTCGCGTCCTCGTAGACGCGGCGCACGGCTAGATCCCCGCAAGGGGCAGAGGGTAGTTCCGAGGAAGGGGTAAAGAGGTCGGGGTCGAGCGGAGCTTTGCGCTAGCGAAGAGCCGCCGGGCCCTGGCTTCTTGCCCATTCCGCCGCCTCGGCGCGACCGGAGACGTCGAGCTTCCGGAACGTGTTCGAGAGGTGGAACTTCACCGTCTGCTGCGTGACCCAGAGGCGCTGGGCGATCTCCGGGTTGCTGTAGCCCTCCGCCACGAGCCAGACGATCTCGCGCTCGCGCTTGGTGAGGAGTTCCGCGGTCGGCTGCTCCGCGTCGAAGCCGGCGTCGTCGAGCGACTCGTCCGAGGACAGGTAGATCGACCGGTCGAGCGCCTGGCGCACCGCGAAAACGAGGTCGGAGAACTGATCGCTCTTCACGACGTACGCAGCCGCGCCGTTCGCAAGTGCGCTTCGCGCTGCGTCCGGATCGTCCACATTCGAGAGAGCGATCACCTTGCGGACGCCGAGCGCCCGCGTTCGGCGCAGGAACTCGGTTGCCTGAAAATCGCCGTCGGAGCCGGCCAGTCCGGCCACCACGATGTCCGGGTGGCTCTTCCGGAGGAGCCGGACGCCGGCCCGCATGGAATCGGCTCTCGCGATGACGTCGATACCCATCCTGCGCAGGACCTGGGTGACCGCGTCGCGCCAAAGGCGCTCAGCGTCGATCACGACGGCTGTTCGCCGGCCCGGTCCGCTCCCGGGTGTGTTGCCGCTGTGCTTCAGGTCCATCCGTGCCGCCCTCGGTACTACTCGATACATAGCTGCTGAATTGCCTCCCGGCAAGGGGTCGAATGGGATCGGCTGCGGCATATGCGCGATTCTCCCTGGCCCGACGGCGGAATTGGCCTGCCGTCAAAGGTATTCACGGCAGCTTCACGACATCGTTACCGTGGCGGCGTGAACAGCACGAACTCCGGCGAGACCCGGCCCTGGGCGGAGCAGCTCTCCCTCGACGACGCGTCCTTTCGCGAGCAGCTCTCCTACCTGCTCGAGCGCTCGCCGTTCTATCGCGAGAAGCTCGCCGGCGCAGAAGGCGGGCTCGCCGGCCTTCGCGACCTGCCGCTGACGGAGAAGGATGAGCTGCGCGCCACGGTCACCGAGGAGAACCCGTTCGGCGCGCATCTCTGCGCCACGCCTGAGGAAATCGTCCGCATCTACTCGACGAGCGGCACAACGGGCACGCCCAGCTACATCCCGCTCACCGCGGGCGATCTCGAGAACTGGGTGACGGGCTCCGCGCGCAGCTATGCGGCTTCCGGCGTCTCCGCGGGCCAGCGGATCGTCTCCACCTACAACGCCGGGCCGTTCGTGGCGGGCGCTGCGCTCGCCGCCTTCGACCGGATCGGGCTCGTCCACATCCCGGTCGGGACCGGGAACACCGAGCGCCTCATGGGCGCGATCGCGCGCCTGCGGCCCGAGGCCGCGGTGCTGACGCCGTCGTACGCGGCGCATCTCGTCGAGTGGGCGGCCGAGCGAAACTTCGATCTCGCCGGGTCGAGCGTCGAGCGCGTCCTCGTCGCAGGCGAGCCCGGCGGGGGCGAGCCGGCCTTCCGCGCCAAGCTCGAGGAGGGCTGGGGCGCGAGGGTGACCGAGGCGATGGGCATCGGCGACATCGGCGTCTCGCTCTGGGGCGAATGCGAGGCCCAGGACGGCATGCACCTGGGAGCGCGAGGCTTCGTCCACGCGGAGCTCATCGACCCGGACACGAGCGCCGCGCTCCCCATGGACGACGGCGCGACCGGCGAGCTCGTCCTCACGCACCTGCGCCACCGCGCGGCTCCGCTCCTGCGTTTCCGCACACGCGACCACGTCCAAGTGCGCATGACGCCGTGCTCGTGCGGGCGCACCGGCCCGCGGATCCGATGCATTGGGAGAACCGACGACATGCTGATCGTCCGCGGCGTGAACGTGTTCCCGTCGGCTGTGCGCGAGGTGGTCGGCGAGTTCGCTCCGCGCGTGAGCGGCCAGATCCTCGTCCGTCCGGCCGCCGCCGGCGTGAAGCAGGAGCCCCCGCTCCCCGTGTCGGTCGAGCTTGGGCGGGGCACCGAACCCGGTGCGCTTGCCGAGGAGATCCGCGACCGCGTGCGCGCCGTGCTCGTCGTTCAGACGCTCGTCGAGCTCGTCCCGTTCGGGACGCTGCGGCGCAGCGAGTACAAGTCGAAGCTAGTCGAGCGCCCGTAGCAGCTTCGGGGTCACCTTCCAGCGCAGCACGCCGCGGTTCCCTTCGACGCCGAGCGCCATCACGCCGCCCTTCTTGAAGTCCATGAGGAGCACGTTCTCGTCCCCGCAGATGAGGAGCGAGGCGAGCATCGACAGAAATGGCTCGTGCCCGACGAGGGCGAGCGATTGGCGGTCGGCCTCGCGCTCGAGCACGGGGAGCACGCCGGCGGGCGCTCTGGGGGCCTCGAGCTCGGGGCATTCGACCGGCGCGGGCCAGCCGGTTTCCTCGTTGAGCAGCACCGCGGTTTCCCAGGCGCGCTTGTACAGGCTCGAGAGAACCAGCTCGACCTCGGGGACGATCTTGCTGAGCCCGCGGGCGGAGCTGCTGAACTTCATGATCCCGACGTCGGTCAGCGGGCGCAGCGAATCGTCCGGGTAGAGCTCCGGGTGCCGGTCGTCGGCGATCGCGTGGCGGACGAGGTAGAGATCCATCGCTGTAGATTCGCAGTATGGCCATGGAGATCGAGCGGAAGTTCCTGGTCGGCGATGTTCCTGCGGGGCTCGCGATCGACTCGGAGGAGGAAATCGCCCAGGGCTACCTCGCCGTCGGCGCCGACGAGATCCGCCTGCGCCTGCGGGCCGGACGGCATCTGCTCACGGCCAAGCAGGGGCACGGTCTGGCGCGGGAGGAGGTCGAGGTTGCGCTCGACCCGGCGGCGTTCGAGGCGCTCTGGCCGCTCACCGAGGGCCGCCGGGTGGAAAAAACGCGCAGCACGACCCAGATCGAAGGCGGCACGCTCGAGATCGACGTCTACACCGGCGCGCTCGCCGGGCTCGTTACCGCGGAGATCGAGTTCGACGATTCCGAGTCGGCCGCGGCCTTCACGCCGCCGTCCTGGCTCCTGCGCGAGCTGACCGGGGACGAGCGCTACTCGAACCAGCGTCTCGCCCAAGACGGCCTGCCCTAGAAAGCGAGTTAGGATCGGCGGCATGTCTACGCAAACCGTTCCCCAGATGCTCTCGGATGAGGAGCTTGCAGCCATGTTCGAGCTGGTCGCAGAAGCAGACAGCGTCGAGCTGAAGCTGACCGTTCCCGACACCGAGCGCCAGGCGACCATCGCCGCCCTCGGCATCGATCCGCTCGACGCCGAGCTCCGCCAGGTCTTCTTCTTCGATACGCCCGATCTCAAGTTGAACGCCGCGGGCCTCGTCGTCCGCGCCCGCCGGGTGCAGCGCCGCCCGGACGACTCGGTCGTGAAGCTCCGCCCGGTCGTTCCGACCGAGCTACCGGATCATTTCCGGACGTCACCGAGCATGAAGGTCGAGGTCGACGCGATGCCCGGCGGCTACGTCTGCTCGGCGTCCATGAAGGGCGCGCTCGGCGAGACCGACGTCCGCGAGCACGTCGTCGACGGCACGCGCCCGCGCAAGAAGCTCTTCTCCAAGGAGCAGCGCAAGTTCTTCGCCGCGCACGCGCCCGAGGGGATGGAGCTCGACGACCTGGCAGTGCTCGGCCCGATCATGGTGTTCAAGCTGAAGTTCAAGCCGGAGGGGATGAAGCGCAAGTACGTCGCCGAGCTTTGGTACTACCCGGACAACACACGGATCCTCGAGCTGTCCACGAAGTGCGCGCCGGCCGACGCCCAGCGCGTCTCGGACGAGAGCAAGGCGTACCTCATCGAGCACGGCGTCGATCTGACCGGCGAGCAGCAGACGAAGACGAAGACGGCGCTCGACTACTTCACGCAGAACCCGCCGGCCTGAGCGTCACGAACACGGTCGGCCGATTCCGAGCTCGATCGTCTCGCGGCGCCCACTGGTCTCCACGGTGAGCGGGACGCACCCGCTCGTCTGCAAATAGACGCCGCCCGCGAACACCTTCCACCGGTTCGCCGGGCTGCAGGGCTCGAACTCGAGGATGTCCGCCTCGGCGCCGCTTCCCCAGCCGATCTCGACCTGGCCGCGCAGGTCGTCCGGGACGAGGATCCGCACCGGCTCGGCCCCGCCTCGCACGTAGAGCCCGAACTTGGTGAACTGAGTGCCGTCGGCCAGGCGGGTGATGTCGTAGTCGTATCCGTCCGCCGGAAAGCCAACGCGCTCCAGCACGATCCGCCCCGCGGGAGTGCGGTTCTGCCCGTCGATCGCCTCGTCGCAGCTGACGAGCGTCGTGAATGGCTCGTCGCTGGTTGCTCCGTGCGTGACAACCTGGGCGTCGGTCGCGCAACCGGCGGCCACGGAGATGCACGCGAGCACTGCGCAGACGGCGATTCCGTGAGGCAGTCCTCCGGGCACGGGCGGATGGTCGTCTGCCCGGCGCTCGTATGCAAGGATCAGGGCGATGCGCAAGCTCCAGACGCAGGGCGTCCATCACATCACCCTCGTCGGAGCCGACCGGCAGACGTCGATCGACTTCTGGGAGGGCATCCTCGGGATGCCCTTCGTCTTCGACCAGCCGAACCTCGACAACGCGTCCGAGAGCCACCTCTACTTCGACCCGGGCGACGGGCGGCTCATCACGGTCTTCACGAACGAGGACCGCGAGCCCGACCCCGAGCGCACGTCCATGGACATCGGCTGCGTCCACCACATCGCGTTCTCGGTGTCGGCGGCGACGTTCTGGCAGGCGGTCGAGCGGCTGGACGAGCGCGGCATCCGCCACTCGGGCGTGAAGGACCGCGGCTTCATGGACTCGATCTACTTCGAGGATCCGCTCGGCCTGCTCGTCGAGCTCGCGTCGTACCGCTTCGAGCCGCCGTTCGGCTTCACGCATCCCGAGGTGCTGCTCGAGGCGCACAAGATCCGCGTCGAGCGCGGCGACCACCACATCGACCAGGCCCATCTCGCGGACGCGATCGAAATCCTCGTGACCCGTTCGCGCGAAACCCTTTCGGACGACCGTTCTCCAAAAGACCCGTACTAGGAGGCAGACATGGCGATGCAGATCAACATCCTGAAGCCGAGCGTGAACAACATGACCGTGAGGGTCTTCGTCCGCGCCGCCGGCCTCGAGTTCGAGGAGACGGACGTGTGGGGGTCGACGACGAGCCCCGAGTACCTGGCGAAGTACCCGGCGCACCTGACGCCGATGATCGAGGACGCCGACCTCCCGCGGGGGACGCTCGGCGAGAGCTGCGCGATCATGGCGTACCTGTCGAACAAGCACGGGCTGGAGCAGTTCTATCCGTCGGATCCGGCCCGCCGGGCGCTGATCGACAACGCGATGTTCTACTTGATCGGGACGTTCTATCCGCTCCTCGCGCGTGCGACCTACCCGGCGCTCTCGTTCGGCCAGTACCCGGGCGAGGTGGCCACGTCCGAGGCGTCAGACGAACTGAAGACGCAGGCTCAGAAGGACGCCGAGGCCGCCCTGGCCGAGCCGCTCGAGGTGCTGAACACCTACTTCCTGGCGGGCCAGCCGTTCATCGGCGGCGACCATCCGTCCATCGCAGACATCCGCTGGTCGGCCACCCTGGAGTTCCTGGCCGCGATCGACTATCCGCTCCCCGGCTGGGCGAAGGACTTCATGGCGCGCATGGAGGACAACCTGGGCGAGGCGTACTCGGAGCCTGCGGCGGACGTGCGCGGCTACATCGAGTACGTGAAGTCGCAGTAGTAGGGAGCGAAGCTAGTCGGCGCCGTCTGTTTCCATGACATCGCTGTCTGCGGCAGCCCGAGCTTCCGCCTCCTCTGCGTCGAGCGGGTCCGGTGTTGGATCGTTTCCTGGGTTCAACCGGTCGATGTCACTGAACAGGTCTGAGAGGTCGAAGAGGCGATTTTTCAGCGCCACCCAGCGCTGGTAAGCCTTCGTGTCGGTCGTGTCGTTCAAGAGCTGGTCGCGAGTGATCTCTGTGGTTCCCTCGAACGGCTCGTGTGCGGCAAGCAGCATCGGAAGGTGTACGTGGTAGACGCGGTCGATCAGGGGGTCGTGTACGAGCCACTCGAGGATGTTGAGGTTGAATTCGCCTACGACGAATGCGATCTGGAGGTCGGGTCGGCGCTGGCGGTAGAACCACGCCTCATGAAGATAGGTGCCGATCCGTTCTTTTCTCAGCGTCCATTTCGTGCTGATCAAGAGCCGGAAGTCGCGTTCCGTAAAGAGCACAAGATCAGGTTGGCTGTGGTAGCCAACGGGCGCGAGCTCAAACCCTCGAAGGGTTCGTAGCGCAGGTGTCCGTCGTGGTTTGGTCCCGCAGAGGCGTTCAGTGATGAGCTGGACAGCTACCTCAAATGCCCCGCCTGTCACGTTATTGCGTTGCCATCCAGTGGCGCCTAACCCCTGCTTGACCCGCTCCGCCGAGTAGGCCTCGCCTACGAGATCGAGGTACGGTTCGAGTGGATCGGCCCACTCGTGAGACAGGAAGGCCGCGCCTCTCGTTGCCAGTTCCTTCCCTGCTTTCGTCTTCAGCCGATCGTTCAGGTGGAGGTAGCTGGCGCCTCCGTGTGTTTCGCTCCAGAGGATCGTCGCAAGGGCGTACTTCCACGCCGTTTTCCGCGATAGAGGCCCGAACTGCTTGATGAGTCTGGGATCGTCGAGGATCGAGTTGATCGTGTCCTCGTACCATCCAGAAGGGAGTTGGAACGCCATTTCGGCAGCCTAGGCGAGTTCAGATCGTCTAGCTACCCAGGGCAGTGGTCGAGAATCGTGCCGACTTGCGCGCGAGAGTGCGCTGACACTGAAACAGCCGCGGGTGCCGTGGTCTGGGGTCTCTAAGATCGAACGATGCCGCTTACCTCGCTAGAGATCTGCGCTGGAGCCGGTGGCCAGGCGCTTGGCCTTGAGCAGGCAGGGTTCGACCATTTGGCCGTCGTTGAACTCGATCGCCATGCGTGCGCAACGCTGCGGGTCAACAGGCCGTACTGGAACGTTCTTCGCGAGGACGTCAAGCGATGGCAAGCGTCCCGCTACGAGGGGCAGGTGGACCTATTCGCTGGCGGGGTCCCTTGCCCGCCGTTCTCTGTTGCTGGGAAGCAGCTGGGTGCCGACGATGAGCGTGATCTGTTCCCGCACGCCTTGCGGCTCATACAACAGTGTCGGCCGCGGGCCGTGATGCTCGAGAACGTTCGCGGACTCCTCGATCCGGCATTCGTCGACTATCGGGCTCGCCTCGATGGGCAGCTCGATGAGATGGGCTACCGAACTTTCTGGAACCTCCTTCATGCATCCGACTTCGGGGTTCCGCAGCTTCGGCCACGCTCGATCATCGTCGCCCTGCGCGACGATTCCGCCGGCCATTTCGAGTGGCCCAAGCCCGTGAATCATCCCGCGCCAACCGTCGGGGAGGCACTTCGCGAGCTGATGGCCGCTGGGGGCTGGGATGGTGCTGACGACTGGGCCGCGGGCGCATCGACTATCGGGCCGACCCTCGTCGGCGGATCTCATAAGCACGGTGGCCCGGATCTCGGTCCGACACGAGCACGGCGTGCGTGGGCGGTTCTCGGCGTCAACGGCAAGGTCCTCGCCAACGAACCCCCGCCGTCTGGATTCGAAGGAATGCCTTCGCTCACGGTCGCGATGACCGCTGTGCTTCAAGGGTTTCCTCATGACTGGACGCTCATGGGACCCAAAACCCACGCCTATCGCCAGGTTGGAAACGCGTTTCCGCCACCGGTGGCCAAGGCTGTTGCGCAGGCCATCACGGTGGCCCTTTCATCGGCTGACCGTCAGATTGCACTTCCGGTGGAGTCGGCCGCGGCCTAGCCCAAGTCACAGCTCCGTCGCTCATTCGGCAGACTGCCGACGTGACGGACTTCCTCTCGAAGGAGACTCGCAGTCGCGTCATGGCCCGCATCAGGTCTCGTGACACGCGCCCTGAGCTTCTCCTTAGACGTGGGTTGTTTGCCGCTGGAGTCCGCGGCTGGCGCTGCCACCTAAGGCATGTCGCCGGAAAGCCAGATCTCGCATTCACTCGTTGGAAGCTCGCGGTCTTCGTTGACGGCTGCTTTTGGCACGGGCATCCCGACTTCTTCACACCGGGGAAGTCGGGCACCTACTGGGATCGGAAAATCGCTCGCACGAAAGAGCGGGATCTTCAAGCCGACCAAGCTCTCAAGGCGGAGGGTTGGATGGTCCTGCGACTGTGGGATTTCGAGGTCGAAGACAACACGGACGCTTGCGTGGACCGTGTGCTGTCCGCGCTCTCTGAGGCCCGAGAAAAGGGCCTCACACCGGCTTCTGCCCATCAGGATCGATAGCCGCTACGGGAAATCGTCGAACTCAGTCCGCGGATCCGAATGTCGAGCATCAGCGGCACGTCAAAAGCGTGGAGGCCTAGCCGCGCGCCTCAGCTGGCGTGCAGACCGCAGCGATAGCCGCTCGCTCGCGCCTCGCGGCGCTCTCCTGCCGGACGGCGACGAAGACCGAGCCGACGATCAGCGCCGCACCGACCGCCACCGCGATTGAGAGCCGCTCGCCGAGGAACAGGGCTCCCAGGGCGATGGCCACGACCGGGTTCACGTACTGGTGCGTGACGACCGTCGAGATCGGGGCGTTCTTCAGCAGCCACGCGTAGGCGCTGAAGGCCACGAGCGAGCCGAAGATCGCCAGGTAGAGCCAGGCGGCCACGGCGTTGAAGGTCAGTGCGGCCGTGTTGACGTCGCCGAGCTCGCCGGTCGCGGCGCCGAGCACCGTGAGGAACAGGCCGGCGCTGAGCATCTCCCACGTCGTCGCGACGAAGCTGTCGCCGGGGACCGGGAGCTTCTGTCCGAAGTAGGAGCCGAGCGACCAGGAGACCGTCGCGCCGACCATCAGCGCGAGGCCGACCGCGCTTGCCGCGCCGCTGCCGCCGGGGACGACCACCAACGCCAGCCCGGCGAGACCGGCCAAGACGGAAAGCTGCGTCGCCCGCGCCACGTTCTCTCGCGCCAGCGTGCGCAGGAGGATGACCTGGAGCGGCACCGTGCCGGCGATCATCGCGGCGATGCTCGAGTCGATTCGCGTCTCCGCGAGCGCTACGACGCCGACGCCGAGGCCGAGCAGCGCGATCCCGACGAGCGCGGCCGAGCCGAGCTCGCGCCGGGTGACGCGGATCGACCGCCCGGTCGCCCAGAGGATCGCCGCGAGGATGACGCCCGCGAGCATGAACCGCCCGCCCGACGAGAGGAACGGCGGCAGCGTTTCGACCGAGACCTTGATGGCCAGGTACGTCGAGCCCCAGACGAGATAGACGGTCCAAAGCGCGACGAGGAGCTTCCAGCGAGTGGGTCCGGCGGCCATGCGGGAGACAACGAGGCCCGGCCGTGCCCGATTCCGCCATCGATGCGACGATGCGCCCATGGCTTCCATCCTCGTGGTCGATGTCGGCGCTTCGCACGTGAAGGTGCTGGCGAGCGGCGAGCCTGAGAAACGGCGGACGACCTCGGGGCCGGACATGACGGCCGAGCAGATGGTCGCGGCCGCCCGCGAACTCGCCGAGGGCTGGGTCTGGGATTGCGTGACGGTCGGAGTGCCGGCAGTCGTCAAGGGCGGGCGCGTTGTGGCGGATCCGGTCAACCTCGGCGTCGGCTGGGCCGGGTTCGACTACGAGGCGGCCTTCGGCAAGCCGGCGAAGGTCGTGAACGACGCGGCGATGCAGGCACTCGGCAGCTACGAGGGTGGGGCGATGCTCTTCCTCGGGCTCGGCACGGGTCTAGGCTCGGCCCTCGGTGTGGACGGTGTCATCCACCCGATGGAGCTCGGCCACCTGCCCTACCGCGACGCGACGTTCGAGACGTACGCCGGCGAGGCCGGGCTCGAGCGACACGGCAAGAAGCACTGGCGGCTCCACGTCGCCGACATCGTGGCCCGACTGTCAGCGGCGCTCGAGCCGGAGTACGTCGTCCTCGGCGGCGGCAACGCAGACAAGCTGAAGGAGTTCCCGCCAAACGCGCGCTTGGGCGACAACGAAAACGCGTTCGCGGGCGGGTTCAGGCTGTGGGATCCGGACGCGCCGGCACGGATCGCCGGCGGCTAGCGAGCCGGCGCAGCCCTCCGGCTACGTGAAGATGATCTCGCCTCCGGCGGCCTTCTCGTAGAACTCGCCGACGCTGATGATGCTGTCCACCTGCGGGACGAAGTCGTCCAGCTCGAGGCCGAACATGTCCACCGTCGCCTTGCACGCGTAGAGCTGCGCTCCGGAGTCGGCGACGAGCTCGATGAACTCGGGGATCGGCGGAATGTCGATCTTCTCCATCTGGCGCTGCATCATCCTCGTCGCGATCGCGGAGAAGCCCGGGATCGCGCCGACCCAGGTCATGAGGTGCATGCCGGGGTTGCCGACGGTCGCGACCTTGATCTTCTCGTACCGGTCCTTGCGGATCGCGTCGAGGCCGAAGAACGTGAAGAAGAGGTCGGCCTCGATGCCCTCCATGCGTGCGCCGTTGGCCATGATCAGCGCGGGATAGATGCCTTCGAGCGAGCCCTTCGAGACGACGATCGCGACCTTCTCGATCGTCTTCGGCTCGGCCGGTGCGGTCTGGGGATGTTCGAGCAACTCGGTGATCGTGGGCTCCTTTCTAGATACAGCCCGTGGGCTTTGGGATGCCGCCGATCTTGGCGGCCAGCTTGGCCGGGCCCTTCGGGAAGAGCTGGTACAGCTCCTTGACCGGGACGCCGGACTCTTTGCCGAGTGCACGGATCGACGGGGCGGCGCCGGTGGTGAGGTAACGGTCGCGCATGAACCGCACGACGAGCCAGTGGCGGTCGGTCAGCTCGGGGACGCCGTTCGCGGCCGCGATCGCCTCGGCGATCTTCTCGTTCCACTGCTCCGGGTTCGTCATGAACCCCTCGGCGTCGACGTCGACCGGAGCGTCTGCGATCAGGGTCGTGGTCATCGTGTGTCCTCTCGGCTAGACATGGACGGAGTTCTTGCCGGCGGTCGGCATGGTCGTTCCGAGCCCTGGGATGTCCCGCCCGGGGAGCAGGGCGTGCCAGTACACCCACTGGAACATCAGCTTGCCCAGGTGGTTCAGCCGCGACTCGCGCAGGAGCGGCAGGCCGACCGCGGTCGGGAAGTGGCCGGGGAGGGGCTCGGTCTCGTAGTTGAAGTCGATGAGGAGCGCCTTACCGAATCCGGTCTCGATGAAGCAGTTCGCGTGGCCGTCGTAGCCCGCGTCGAGCTCCTTGCCGTCCAGGAAGCGGACGACGTTCTCGCTGAGCACCTCGCCCTCGAAGTGCGTGACGGAGCCGGCCTTCGACGTCGGCAGGTCGGTCGCGTCGCCGAGCGCGAACACGTTCGGTCTCGCCGCAGACTGGAGCGTCGCCTTGTCGGCCGGGACGAACCCGAGCGCGTCGCCCAGGCCCGGCGAGCGCTCGACGTAGGCGGCGCCGCCGTGCAGAGGCACGGTCACGAGCAGGTCGAAGTCGAGCTCGCGGCCGTCGTAGGAGACGAGCTTCCCTCCGACGCCGTCGACCTCGCCTGTGTTGAACTCGGTGACCAGCTCGATCTCCTTCTCCGCCAAAAATCCGGCGAGCCGCTCCGACGCGATCGGCTTCGTGAACGCGCCGTCGAGCGGTGTCGCGTAGACGAGCTCCGTGCGGCCGCGAACGCCGCGTTCCCGCAGGTACCAGTCGGCGAGGAAGGCGAACTCGAGCGGCGCGACCGGGCACTTGATCGGCATGTCCACGAGGTTCACGACGAGCCGGCCTCCCTCGAACGCATCGAGAGCGCGCTGGAGCTGCTCGGCGCCTTCGGGGCTGTAGAAGGTGAAGACGCGCTCGTTCCAGCCCGGGCCGGTGAGGCCCTCGGTCTCCTCCGGCTGGAGCCGGACGCCGGTGGCCACGATTAGAACGTCGTAGCGAAGCTCCGTCCCGTCGGCGAGGCGCACGCGGTCGTCGTCGAGTTCCACCGTCTCGACGGCGGTCTCGTGAAACTCGATGCCGGGGCGCAGCTGCCGGCGCCGCGGCCGGACGATCTCGTCGAGGTGGGCGAGGCCGAACGGCACGAAGAGCAGGCCGGGTTGGTAGACGTGGCGATCGTCCCGGTCGACCACGTGAATCTCCGCTTCTTCGGGATCGAAGCGCCGGCGCAGCCGGTTGGCGGCCATCGTCCCGCCGGTGCCGCCGCCGAGGATCACGATCCGTTTTCCGGCCATGGAGACAGGGTCGCGGCCCGCGGGCCGGCCGGCATCCGCGCCGGCGCGGAACGGCCTGCGGACAACTACGCAACGGTCGTCCGGGCGCCGCTCCGTCGCATGCCCGGAGTACCGTCCTTCGCATGGCCAAGCTCGTGCCGAGGCCCATTCGGCGGTATTTCTCGGCTCGGTTTCGCGGGACGACGCGCACCGAGGGCTGGGGGTACGTCGTGTGGGCGGCGATGGGCCTCGTCGTTGCGATCCCGGAGATTTGGGCGGCGACCGCCGGGAGCAGCTTCGTGTGGCCGACGATCTCGACCACCGTCGGGCACCTGCAGGATCGCTGGCCGGTCGTGGCGCTCATCCCCGTGGCGCTGATCGTCGGGTCGGCGTACTCGCTCTCGCGGATCGGCGCCGGGAGCACGGTGCTCCAGACGGACCTCCAGGGGCTCGGGCGGACGCCGGAAGGGCGCCTGGCCAAGCAGGACGTGTCCCTGGCGCAGCTCGCCACCGGCGGCGTGCCTGCGATCAGCGGGCGTCACACCTGGCACGTCGCGCCCTACTTCGCGTTCGCGACGATCGCCGTGATCGTCGGCGCGCTCGCGGCGAAGGCGAGCAACAACCGGTTCCTCGTCGGCTACGTCCTCTACTCGCTCATCGCCGTGTTCTGGATCATCCTCCCGAACATCGTGGCGTACTGGTTCAAGCGGGACGTGCCCTACACGACGCTTTTCTTCACCATCCGCTGCCTCGGCCGGCGGCTGCAGCTCGTGGCCGCGCTCATCGCCGCCCTACTCGTGATCCTCCTGCTCCACCTGGCCTTCTATCCCTGGCCGAGCCCGCTGGGCCCGTCAGGCTAGGCTAGGCCGGCTCTTCGGCGGGGATGGCGCTCGGCGCCGGACGGTCGTCGCCGTTGTGCGGCGCCTCGATCGTCACGTTCGGGAGGATCTTGTCCAGCCACCTGGGGATGTACCAGGTCTTCTCGCCCAGGAGCGTGAAGAACGCCGGCACGAGCGTCATCCGCACGAGCAGCGCGTCCGTGAGGATCGCGACCGCCAGGAGGAGCCCGAACTCCTTCGGGATCCGGTCGGTGCTCAGGATGAACGCGGCGAACACCGAGCCCATGATCAGCGCGGCCGCCACGATGACGCGGCCGATCGCGGCGATGCCGTGCGCGACCGCGTCCTTCGTGTTGAGCCCGTGGACGTGCTCCTCCCGGATCCGGCTCATGAGGAAGACCATGTAGTCCATCGAGAGCCCGAAGAGGATCGCGAACGCGATCGGTGGGACGAACGTCTCGATCGGCCCCGTCTTGTCCAGCCCGGTGAGGCCGAGGAGGTGGCCCTCCTGCACCACGAGGGTCAGGACGCCGAAGCCGACGAACGCCGAGAGGATCGTCGTGAGCGCGGCGGTGGCGGACACGACGATCGAGCGGAACGCCATCGCGAGCACGATGAACGTGACGCCGATGATGTAGAGGAGGAACAGCGGCATCCGGCTGATGATCTGGTCGGCGATGTCCTTGAACGCGGCGTTCAGGCCGGATACGTAAGCGCGCGCGTCGCCGCCCGCAGTTGCCGCCGGGACGACATCGGAGCGCAGGTGGTCGATCAGCTTGTCGGTCGCCTCGTCCTGCGGCGCCGAGTCGGGCGTGACGAACACGATCGCGACCGTCTCCTCGTCGTTCAGCTGCGGCTCGTTCACCGACGCGACGCCGGGGAGCTTCTGAACGCCCTCGTAGATCCGGTCCGGCGCCCCCGGATCGTCGTTGATCTTTACGACGATCGGGATCGGGGCGTTGAAGCCCGCGCCGAAGCCCTCGGCGAGGAGGTCGTACGCGCGGCGGGCCGTCTGCTCGGTCGGCTGCGTGCCCTGGTCGGCGGTGCCGAGACGGACGAGCGCCGAGGTCGCACCGGCCGCGAGGATGACCACCAGGACGACGGCGAAGACGGGACCCGGATGGTTCGTGACGAAGCGGCCCCACTTGGCGACGAGCGTCTTCTCGCGGCCGGCGTCCGAGTCGTCGACGCGCTTGATGATCGGCACCTTGAGCCGGTCGATCGCGCACGCGGCGGTCGGCACGCCGGCGGACTCCTCGTAGGCGATGATCGCGCGCTGCACGAGCCAGAACCAGATGACGGCCGGGATCAGGCCGCCGAGGGCCGTCACCGCGAGGGTCACCGGATTGAGACTGAAGAAGGCGGCCCCGACGATCGCCCCGTACGTGAGGCTGAACGGGAGAAGCAGGATGCCCGTCCAGACGCCGGGCGCCCGGTCGCCGCCGCGGGCGCGCACCATCTGTCCGACCTGCGCGGGAACGAGGAACGCAGCCACCGGCTGCAGCAGCACCCACACGGCGAGCCCCGGCAGGCCGCCGAGCCCCGCGCCCGTCTCCTGCCTCGTGTAGCGGAATGTCCGGTACGCCCAGACCCAGCCGTAGAAGCCGAGGGTGATGACGAAAAGCAGGATCTCGACGCCCACGCTGCGTCGAGTGCCGAGCTTCGCGAGCACCGAGATGAGCAGCGAGTTGGCGATCAGCACGGTCGTGAGGACGCCGAGCGCCGAGCCGATCCCGAGCTTCGTCACGAAGTCGAGTCCGATCAGGGCGAGGCCGCTCACGGAGATCGCGACGGTCAGGCCGGCGAAGAGCACCGCGCGGCCGGCGGACGCGCCGGCCTCCGCGGCCGAGTCCTCCGGTGACAGGCCGCCGTGGAGCAGCTGCCGGAAGCGCGTGATGATGAACAGCGAGTAGTCGATCCCCACCCCGAGTCCGATCATCGAGACGAGGATCGGCGTGACCGTGTTGATGTCGGTCGCCGCGGCGAGGAGGTAGAGGAGTATGAAGGCGGTCCCGACCGCGGTTAGCGCGAGCCAGATCGGGATGACCGTCGCCACGAGCGTTCGGAAGAGGAAGAGCAGCA
Source organism: uncultured Thermoleophilia bacterium (assembly GCA_963716435.1). Taxonomy (GTDB): domain Bacteria; phylum Actinomycetota; class Thermoleophilia; order Gaiellales; family Gaiellaceae; genus CAVRUF01. The sequence continues at coordinate 81,215 of OY970312.1, read as the reverse complement.
CGAAGAGCGCGACGAGGATGCCGATGAGCTCCGAGAGGCCCTGCTCGAGCGGCGGGAACTCGGCCTCGCCGTTGAACTCGACGGTGATCCCGACCGGGTCGAGCACCGCGCGCGCCTCGTCCTCGACAGCGACAACCTGGTCGCGGTCCTTGTCCGTGATCACGTCGTTGAACTGCGCCTGGAAGTAGCCGATTCGGCCGTCGTCGGAGAACGTGTCGTCCTCGAACGGATCGGCGACGCTCGACAGGCCGACCTTGTCGCCCTGCGGAGCGAACTCGTCGGTCTGGAGCTTCGCAACCAGGTCGTTGATGGCGGCCTCGCGCTCGGGCGTCTTCAGCGTCTCGCCCTCCGGCGCGGCGAACACGACGTTCAGCACGGCGCCCTGCTCGGAGGAGAACTCGGCCTCGATCAGGTCGGTCGCGCGCTGCGTGTCCGAGCCCGGGATCGAGAATTCGTCGCGCAGCTCGCCGCCGAAGGTCAAGACCGAGACGATGAGCGTCGGGATGATGACGAGCCAGGCGCCGATCACCCGCCACGGATGCGTGGCGCAGGCGCGGTACCAGCTCGCAAGCGCGCCGGTGGCCATCCGCTCGTGGGCGGCCAGGTGCCCTTCTCGTTCAGGTGTCGGCGTAGTCAAGTGCGGCGATTCGCCGGTAGCTTCCCGGCGGGCGGTTGGAATCGGGCAGGGTACACGTCGTCAGGGCCGCGATGTCAAGCGCGGCCCAGCCGACACAACGTCTCGAACTCTGAGACAGTGCAGAGAAAGAACTGGGAGGTTCAAGGGTGTTCGCAGCTGACTATCCGTTTCTCGAAGTTCTGGGATCGATGCTCATCTTCTTCGCATGGGTCATCTGGTTCTGGATTCTCATCACCGTGTTCGCGGATCTCTTCCGCCGCGACGACACGTCCGGGTTCTCCAAGGTTCTCTGGATCATCTTCGTCATCGTTCTGCCGTTCCTCGGCGTGTTCATCTACCTGATCGTGAACAACCAGGGAATGGCCGAGCGCAACATCAAGCAGATGGAACAGAAACAGGCGCAGATGGACACCTACGTGAAGTCGGTCGCCGGGAGCGGCGGCGGCGCAGCGGGCGAGATCGAGAAGGCGAAGGGCCTCCTCGACTCGGGCGCGATCACGCAGGCCGAGTACGACTCGATGAAGGCGAAGGCGCTCGCCTAACGCCTCAAGGATTCCGCTGGACGAGTCTCCGGGCGGCCCCGGAGACTCGTCGGCGATCCGTCGCTAGGGTTCAGGCATGGTCGAACGGCTGGCCGACGTACCCGCAGGAACGCTCGGCTTCCGGCTCACCGGACGGCTGACCCGGGACGAGTACGACGAGCTCATGGCGCCGATCCTCGCCACGCTCGAGGCGGGCGAGCAGCTGAACCTGCTGGTCGAGATGCCCGACGACTTCCACGGTCTCGACGCGGGCGCGCTCTGGGAGGACGTGAAGGCGGCCGGCTCGGTCGGCCTGAAGCAGCGCTCCTCCTGGGGCCGGACGGCGATGGTGACCGACAAGGACTGGGTCCGCCAGGGCATCGCGGTCTTCGGGTGGATCAGCCCGGGCGAGCCGAAGGTGTTCGAGCCCAGCGAGGGCGCCGAGGCGCGCGCCTGGGTCGGAGCCGGCCTCACCGCCTGATCGACCGGTCTATCGTTGCCCCGTGGAGCTGCTCGAGCGCGACGACGCACTGGCCACGCTCGCCGAGGCCCGCGACGCCGCCGAGCGCGGTGAGGGTCGGGTCGTCCTCGTCACCGGTGAGCCGGGGGTGGGCAAGACGTCGCTCGTCACCCGTTTCGTCGAGCAGCTCGGCCCCGATGCGCACGTGCTCCTCGGCGCCTGCGACGACCTCGCCATCCCACGGCCGCTGGGGCCGTTTCGCGATCTCGCCGGGAGCGTCTCGCCCGAGCTGGCCGCCGCGCTCGCCGCCGGCGCGGCGCCGCACGACATCCAGACGCTGCTGATCGCGGAGCTCGAGCGGGCGCCGCGGCCGACCGTTCTCGTGCTGGAGGACGTGCACTGGGCCGACGATGCGACCTTCGACTCGATCACGGTGCTCGGGCGGCGGATCGCCTCGCTGCCGGCGCTCCTCGTTCTCACGTTCCGCGGCGGAGAGGTCCCTCCCGGGCATCCGCTCTACGCGACGGTCGGGGCGATCCGTGGGGAGATGCTCGAACTCGCGCCGCTCTCCGAGGGCGCGGTCGGCTCGCTCGCCGGCGACGGGGCGGACGAGGTCTACGCGGCCACCGGCGGCAATCCGTTCTACGTCACCGAGCTGATCGCCGCGCGAGCGACCGACGAGCTGCCGCCTTCGATCGCGAACGCCGTGGTGGGTCGCGCGTCACGGCTGGACGACGGGTCCCGGCGCCTGCTCGAGCTCGTCTCGGTCGTGCCGTCGCGGATCGGCACGTCCCTCCTCGACGCCGTCCACCCGGAGTGGCCGGCCGCCGCGGAGGAGCCCGAGCGGCGGCAGCTTCTGGCCGTCGAGCCCGCCTGGGTGCACTTCCGCCACGAGCTGGCGCGCAACGCGATCCGGTCGAGCCTGCCCATCGCCACGCGCCGGCGCCTGCACGGCGAGATCCTCGAAGCACTGCTGGCCACGAACGCCGACCCGGCGGACATCGTCCACCACGCCGAAGCGGCGGGCGCCCGGGATGTCGTCGCCGACTACGCGCTCGTCGCCGCACGCCGGGCCGCGGCGCTCGAGTCGAACCGCGAGGCGTATTCGCACTACAGCCGCGCCGCGGATTTCGTCGACCGGCTTCCCCCTCCCGAGCAGGCGACCGTGCTCGAGGAGATCGCGATGGCGGCGTACGTGGTCAATCGCCTGGACGTCGCCCTGCCGGCGATCGAGCGCACGATCGCGGTTTACCGCGAGCTCGGCGACGAGGCGGCGGTGGGGCGCTGCACCCGGATCCTCTCGCGGTTCCACTGGTTCGTCGGCGACGGCGCACCCGCGCACGAGAAGGCGGTCGAGGCGATCGAGATCCTCGAGCCGCTCGGCGAGTCGGTCGAGCTGGCCCGCGCCTACAGCGGGTTGTCCCAGCTCGCGATGCTCGCGGAGGAGCCCGAGGAGACGTTCATGTGGGGTGAGCGGGCGCTCGAGCTCGCCACCCGCCTCGGGGACGACCGCACACGCGCGCACGCGCTCGTCAACATCGGAAGCGCGAAGATCATGAAGGAGCGCGGCGACATCGACATGCTCCTCGAGGCACACGCGGTCGCCGACGCCGCGGGCGACCGGCAGGAGGCGACGCGGGCGCTCGGCAATCTCGGCTTCACGCTCATGTGGTGGATGGAGCCCGACGAGGCGCTTCGCTACGAGCAGCAGGCCCTCGCGTACGCGCAGGAGTACGAGGCGCACAACCTCGGGTCCTACCTGCACACGATGGTTGCGTGGCTGCGGCTGCGGGCCGGGGACTGGGACGAGGCCGAGCGCGCCGCGCAGGCCGACGTTGGGCAGGGCGCGTCGGTCGTCCAGCTGCTGGCCAAGACGGTGCTCGCCGAGCTGGCCGTGCGGCGCGGGGATCCGGATGCCGCCGAGCGCCTGGACGACGTCGAGGCGCAGGCCGACCGCACCGGCGAGCCGCAGCGGATCGCGCCGATCCTCGAGCTGCGGGCGGAATGGGCGCTGACGCACGACGAGCCGATGCCGATCGCGCGGTTCGAGAAGCTCCTGGCCGAGATCGAGCCGCCGGGCCGGTTCGCGACGCGCATCGCCGCCTGGGCCGTCGTCGCCGGGCTGGATGTCGAGTGCGACCAGTCCAAGCCGGTTCCGCATGTCGCGATGCTGCGCCGGGATTGGGGCGGCGCGGCCGACGCGTTCGGCGACGTCGGCTGGATGTACGACCGCGCGCTCATGCTCCTCGTCCTCGCCGAGGAGGAAGCGCTGGCCGAGGCGCTCGAGATCGCCCGCGACCTGGGCGCGGAGCCGCTCGCGCGGCGCGTGTCGGAGCGCATGCGGGAGCTCGATTTCCGCGTTCCGCAGGGGCCGCGCGGGGCGACGCGGGCGAACCCGGCGGGACTGACCGCGCGCCAGCTCGAGGTGCTGGAGCTTCTGGCCGACGGCCTCTCGAACGCCGAGATCGCCGAGCGGCTGGTCGTGTCTCCACGAACGGCCGAGCACCACGTCGCCGCGGTGCTGCGCAAGCTCGGTGCGAGTGACCGGCGCGAGGCCGTAGCTCGTGCGTCCGAGCTCGGCCTCGCGCGCGGGTAGTTGCCTAGCGGGTGATCGCGACGGCCTCGAGGTACGTGGCCGGAACAGCGATCGCATTGGGATCGTCGAGCCGGTCGTGCCGGTTCACGAGGACGATCAGATCGGCCTCGAGCGCGGCCTTTCCGTCCTCGTCGAGCGCCTCGAAGGCCTTGAGCGTCGGCCCGTACCAGGTGCGGAACGTGGCGACGAGCTCCTCGGCCGACTTGAAGCGCCACGTGAACGTCCGCTCCTCGACCTCGAGCGACGCGATGCGGTCGCCGAAGAGGTGGGTCAGGTGTTCCTCGGTCCCCCAGAGCAGGGGCGACTGGAGTCCGGCGGGCGGGGGGACGTGCTTCGCCGTCGTGCGGAAAAGCTCGCCGAGGAAGCCGTCCGGCGTCCAGTTGGCGAGCGCGATCGTGCCGCCCGGCGTGGCGACGCGGACGAGCTCGGAGGCGGCCTTCTCGTGGTCGGGCGCGAACATGGAGCCGAACATGGACAGGACCGCGTCGAACGATCCGGCCGGGTAGGGGAGCGCCTCTGCGTCGCCTTCGAGCAGGTCGATCTCGAGGCCCTCGGCGGCGGCGCGCTCGCGGCCACGCTCGAGCAGGGCGGGAACGTAGTCGACGCCCGCGACCTCGCACCCGAGCCGCGCGGCGGCGATGGCGGCGTTCCCGCTTCCGGTGGCGACGTCGAGGACGCGCCAGCCGGCGTGGAGGTCGGCGGTGTCCACGAGCTGCTCGGCGATCGGCACGATCAGCGCGGCGATGACGTGGAAATCGCCGCTCGACCAGGTCACCTGCTGCTTTCGCTTGACCGCGCCGAGATCCGGCTTGGTCTCTTCCATCGTGCTCATCTCGTTCCCTTCGGTCGGTGTCGAACCGAAGGTACGGCCGGGCCGGCGCCGCGGCATCGGCAGCGGCTACCCATCTTCGGCCGGGCGGCTACCTACCTAGCCCGTCCCTTTCGGCCACGGCCGGGGTCTGACCCCGGCCGTGGCGGGAACGGACCTGGCCAGGGCCGCAAACGCGGGCGGGAGCGCGAGATCCGCGATCTCGCCTTTGTCTACCGGCTGGCTCGGGAAGTCTCCTCGGCTCAGGGGCATCGCCTAGTATCCGGGCGTGGCCAAGGACGAGACGGAGCGGTTCGAGTCCCTGCTCGCCGAGGGCGAGCGCATTCTCCTCGTCCGCCAGCGCCACTGGCTCACGTTCCTCGAGGCCGCGCGCTGGTTCGTGCTCGCGTTCAGCATCGGGATCCTGGTCTGGCTGCTCAACGGCTCGATCTCGGACGACGGGATCCTGGGCCCGGTGAGCACGTTCCTCGGGTGGGTCTTCTGGTTCCTCATCGCGGCCGGAATCCTCGGCGTCGGCTGGTACATCCTCGTCTGGCGCGTGGAGCGCTACATCGTCACGACCCGGCGCGTCATCGAGGTGGGCGGCGTGGTCAACAAGTACTCGCGCGACACCTCGCTCCCGATGATCACGGACATGATCGTCGGCCACCCGTGGCTGGGGCGGATGGTGGGCTACGGCGAGATCGACCTCCTGACGGCGTCCGAGGTGGGGACGACCAAGATCCGCTTCCTGCCCAAGGCGGACGAGTTCAAGAAGGCGCTGCTCGACGCGCGCCACGAGTACGAGCTCGAGCTCGGCGGCGGCCGGACTACCGCGGCGGCGCCCGCGGCTCCACCGGCGGCTGTACCCGCGCCCGCGCCGACGTCGGCCGAGGACGTCGACACATCGCTCACCCGGCTCGCCGACATGCGCGATCGCGGCCTCATCACGCAGGCCGAGTTCGACGAGAAGAAGTCCGAGCTGCTCGACCGGCTCTAGCGCCATGACCTCCGTCGCCGGCACGGATCTGACCCAGCGGCTCGCGGCCGCGGAGGCCCGCTACGTCGAGCGCAACCCGGAGTCGCTGCGCCTGCACGAGGAGCGCGCGCTGGTCATGCCCGGCGGGAACACTCGCTCGACCATCCACATGCCGCCGTTCCCGCTCACGATCGTGCGCGGCGAGGGCGCGACGCTCACCGACGCCGACGGGCACGAGTACTGCGACCTCCTCGGCGAGTTCACCGCCGGGCTCTACGGCCACTCCGATCCGGTCATCGTCGAGACGATTCGCGAGGCGCTCGGCGACGGGTTCGTCTACGGAGCGCCCAACCGGCACGAGGCCAAGCTCGCGGCCGCCCTGTGCGAGCGGTTCCCGTCGGTCGAGCTGGTGCGGTTTTGCAACTCGGGGACGGAGGCGACCATGCTCGCGCTCTCCGTCGCCCGGGCGATCAGCGGAAAGCCGGCGATCATGGTGTTCGAGGGCGGCTACCACGGGAGCCTCCTCTACTTCACGGTCCCGTCCGGCTCGCCGATCAACGCGCCGTTCCCGTTCGTCGTCGCGCCGTACAACGACGCGGAGGAAGCGACGCGCCTGATCGCCGAGCACGCGCACGAGCTGGCCGCCGTGATCGTCGAGCCGCTGCAGGGCTCGGCCGGGGCGATCGTCGCCGAGCCCGCGTTCCTCCAGGCGCTGCGGGACGCGACGACCGCGCATGACGTCCTGCTCGTATTCGACGAGGTCATGACCTCGCGGCTCTCCACGGGCGGGCTGCAGAAGGTGCTCGGGATCACCCCGGACCTGACGACGCTCGGCAAGTACATCGGCGGCGGGCTCGCATTTGGAGCGTTCGGCGGACGCGCCGACCTCATGGGCCGCCTCGACCCGTCGCGCCCGGATGCGATCCCGCACGCGGGGACGTTCAACAACGCCGTCCTCACGATGGCCGCCGGCGCCGCCGGGCTGACCCGTGTCTACGACGCGGATGCGGTCGAGCGGCTGAACGGGCTCGGCGACCGCGTGCGCGACCGGCTGAACGCGTTCGCCGCGACGGTGGACGTCCCGTTCGTCGTCACGGGCTACGGCTCGCTCGTCGGTCTGCATTTCGCGCGCGGCCCGGTTCGCAGCATCGCCGACGTGCCGCCCGAGCCCGAGCTGCGGGCGCTCATGCACCTGGAGCTGCTCGAGGCCGGCTACTCGTACGCGCGCCGCGGCTACCTGGCGCTCAGCCTTCCCCTCGACGAGGACGACCTGGACGGCTTCACGGCCGCCGTCGAGTCCTTCCTCGCCAGCCTCTAGCCGGCGTACGTGCCGGACTGCGGGCGGCCGAGAGCCGCGATCGCATCGGCCAGCTGCTCGGCCTCGTCCGGCTCGAGATCCGCGGTCGTGATGCGGATTCCCGGCGCGGTGCGGAAGCGGTAGCGCTCGCCGGGGCTCACGGCCCAGCCCTGGACGAGGAGCTCCGCGGCCGCCGCCGCCTCGTCCGCGAGCGGCACCCAAACGCCGAAGCCCGTATCGCCTGACGCCTCGATTCCCCGCGCGGCCAGCGCCGACACGAGCGCCTCGCGGCGCTCGCCGTAGACGCGCTCCGCCCGGGTGAGGAGCTGCGCCGTCGCCTTCTCCCGCAGGAGCAGCGCGGCGACCTGCTGGAGGAGGTGGCTAACCCAGCCCTGGCCGAGCCGCTGACGGCCCTCGATGCGGGAGATGGTCAGCGGGTCGCCGGCGGCGATCGCTACGCGCAGATCGGGGCCGAGCACCTTCGAGAGCGTGCGGACGACGACCCAGCGGCCCGGCTCGTTGTGCACCGGCACGTAGGGCGCCCCGGCCACGCGCGCGAGGTGGTCGTCCTCGACCACGAGGACGCCCGGATGTTCGGCGAGGACGTCGCGCAGCGCCTGTCCCCGTGCGGCATCGACCGCGGCTCCGGTGGGATTTTGCCCCCGCGGATTCGCGATGACGGCGCGGGCCCCGCGGTGCAGGGCGGCCTTGAGAAGCTCCGGATCGAGGCCGCTCGCATCCACGGGGACGGGCTCGATCGCGAGGCCGAGCGCGTGGACGAGGTCGGCGATCCGCGGCCAGCTCGGGTCCTCGACGACGACGCGGTCGCCCTGGCGAAGCTCGGTCTGAAGCGCCCGCTCGATCGCGTCGAGCGCGCCGCCGGTGATCGCGATGTCGCCCCGCACCCCGTCGTTCTCGAACTCCTCGGCGGCCAGCGCGGCCAGCTCGGGCAGCTTCGCGTCGACGCCGTAGAGCTTGTGCGCGGGATCGACGCGGGCGAGCACTTCGCCGAGCGAGGGGAGGAGCCGCGGGTCGGGATTGCCGCTCGCCAGGTCGCGAACGCCCGCCGGCAATTGCGTCGCCCGAGTCACGCGCACGGGCGGGAGCGGCGCGACCGACGTTCCGCGACCGCGGTCGGCGACCACGAATCCGCGGTGCCTGAGCGTGCGGTACGCGGCCGCCACAGTCGCCGGGCTCACCTCGAGCTCGGTCGCCAGGGAGCGCACCGCGGGCAGCTTCTCCGCCGGGAGGAGCCCGCCGTCCGCGATTTCGGCCTCGACCGCCGAAGCGATCCTTGCCGAGCCCGAGCCGTGTCCGATACGTTGTACTAGTTTAGATGCGATTCTTGTACTATAACAATCTGCGGCACCGGATCGCCTTCGGACTGTCGGGCGAGCTCTGGGTCGTCCAGGCCGGTCTCTTCCTGAACATGCTCGGCTGGGGCGCCGTCCTGCCGTTCGAGATCATCTACCTGCACGACGCCCGCGGGTTCAGCCTCGGAATCGCCGGGCTCGTCGTCGGCACCGTCACCGGTCTCGCCGTGGTCGTCGCGCCGCTCGCGGGCGTCGTCATCGACCGGGTCGGGCCGCGTGTGACCGCAGCCGGCGCCGGTGTCGCGCTCGCGGCCGGCTACGCAGGGCTCGCGTTCGCGACCACGCCAAGGCAGGCGTTCGCGGCCGCAGCCGCAGCGGGGATCGGGAACGGCGCGCTCGTCCCCAGCCAGTCCGCGCTCATCACCTCGCTTGCTCCGCCGGAGCTCCGCCACCGGGCGACCGCGGTCTCGCGGGTGGCGACCAACCTCGGCGCGGGTGTCGGCGCCGCGATTGGCGGCGTGATCGCCGTGTACGGCCTGAACGGCTTCGTCACGCTCTTCCTTGCGAACGCGGTGACGTACGTGCTCTACGCGCTGATCCTCGTTCTCGTCGTGCGGAAGGACGTCCGGCCGGAGGCGGCCGGCGGCGGCTACCGCGTGGTGCTCCGCGACCGGCCGTTCGTCCGGCTGGCCCTCACGAACGTCGCGATGATCGCGGTCGGCTGGGGCGTCTTCACCTGGATCGTGCCGCCGATCGTCGCGGGCGAGATCGGCGCCGGGCCGCGGCTCGTCGGGCTCCTCCTCTTCGCGAACGCGCTCACGGTCGTCTTCGCCCAGATTCCCGTGACCAAGCTCGCGGAAGGACGAAGGCGCGCAGCAACCATGGCGGCCGGGGCGCTCGCGCTCGTCGTCGCCTGCCTCCTCGTCGTGGGAGCGGATCTCGCCGGGTCGTACGCCGTGGTGCTCGCGGCCGTGATCGTCGTCGGGATCGGCGAGTGCCTCCACACGACCGTGCTGATTCCGCTCACCGCCGACCTAGCGCCCGAGGCGCTGCGCGGCCGCTACATGGCGACGGTCGGGCTGTCGTGGTGGCTCGGCCTGGCCCTGGCGCCGACGCTCGGGGCGCAGCTCCTCGGCGTTTCCTCCGTGGCGACGATGCTCGCCGCCGCAGCCGTCGCGCTCCTGGCGGGGCTCTCGGCGCTCGCGCTCGAGCGGGAGCTGCCGGCGGGGATCCGCCTGACGCCGCGGCCGGGAGGCCCGCGGCTCACAAACGGCGGCCTGGCGGCGTTGCAGGGAAGCGAGCATGCGTAACGAGTCCGCCACCGACGTCCCCGCGCTCGTCGCCGGCCTCGTCACGGTCGTGGCGTGGGCCTCGGCGTTCGTCGTGATCCGCTCCGCCGGGGAGACGTTCTCGCCGGGTGCGCTCTCGCTCGGCCGGCTGCTCGTCAGCGTCGTCGTGCTCGGCGCCGTCGCGCTCGTCCTGCGGCACCCGCTGCCGGGCCGGCGCGACCTCGTCTCGATCGCGATCTACGGCGTGCTGTGGCTCTGCGGCTACAGCCTGGCGCTGAACGCGGCGGAACAGCGGATCGACGCGGGCACGGCGTCGATGCTCGTGAACATCGGGCCGATCATGATCGCCCTGCTCGCCGGCTATTTCCTGCGGGAGGGCTTTCCGCGCCGCCTCTTCACCGGCCTCGGTGTCGCCTTCGCCGGCTGCATCCTGATCGGCCTCGCCACGGCGGAGACGGGAGCGCGTGGCGGGCTGGGCGTCCTCCTCTGCATCGTCGCGGCGACCGCCTACGCCGTCGCCGTCGTCGTCCAGAAGCCGGTTCTGGCACGCGTGTCTGCGTTCCAGATCGTCTGGCTCGGCTGTCTCGCGGCCACCGTGGCCTGCCTGCCGTTCCTGCCGACGCTCGCGACCGAGGCTGCCGACGCGAGCGCTCAGGAGATCGCCTGGGTCGTCTACCTCGGCCTGATCCCGACGGCGCTCGGCTTCGCCACCTGGTCGTTCGCACTTGGACGGACAAGCGCAGGCCGCATGGGCGCGTTCACGTACCTGATCCCACCGCTGGCCGTGCTGCTCGGCTGGGTCTTCCTCGACGAAGCGCCGGCGCTTCTCGCCCTGGCGGGCGGAGCGCTGTGCCTCGGCGGCGTCTACCTCGCGCGGCGGCGCTAGGCGGCCTCATCCGGGCGGGTCGTCACAGTTCGCAGCAACCCAACGCAAGGAGGACGGCCTCGTGAGCCCGATTCTCTGGATTCTCTATCTGCTTCCCATCGTCCTCTGGATCGTTGCGGGTTGGGTGATCTTCGAGAAGGCCGGTGAGGCCGGGTGGAAGATCCTCATCCCGATCTACAGCACGCTCGTGCTGCTCAAGATCGTAGGCCGCGACTGGTGGTGGATCCTGTTGCTGCTCATCCCGATCGTGAACATCGTCGTTTGGTTCATCGTCGCCGTCGACCTGTCGAAGAGCTTCGGCAACGGGACGGGCTTCGGGGTCGGTCTGTTCTTCCTGCCGTTCCTCTTCGGCCTGGTCTTGGCGTTCAGCGCAGACACATACAAGGGCCCGGCCGGGACAAGCGGGGCCGCCGCCGTCTGATCAGCCGGTCTCGAACAGCCCGGTCTCGTACGCGAGCACGACCGCCTGCACGCGGTCGCGCAGGCCGAGCTTTTGGAGGATGTGCGTGATGTGCGTCTTCACGGTCGTGTCGCTGATGAAGAGCTCGCCGGCGATCTCGGCGTTCGAGAGGCCGCGGGCGATGAGGCGGAAAACGTCCAGCTCGCGCTCGGTCAGATCATCGACCTCCTTCGGCGGCGTAGCCCGAGGCGTGCGCGTGAACTGCTCGATCACGCGCTTCGTGATCGCGGGGGAGAGGAGCGCTTCTCCGCCGGCGACCACGCGGATCGCGGCGAGGAGCTGCTCGGGCGGGTCGTCCTTCAAGACGAAACCGCTCGCGCCGGCGCGCAGCGCCTCGTAGACGTATTCGTCGAGGTCGAACGTCGTCAGGATCAGAATCCGGGCCGAGTCGTCGGCGACCAGGATGCGCCGGGCCGCCTCGAGCCCGTCGAGCTCCGGCATGCGGATGTCCATCAGCACGACCGTCGGCGCAAAGCGGGCGGCCTTCTCGACCGCCTCGAGCCCGTTCGACGCCTCGGCGACGACCTCGATGTCGGCCTCGCCGGAGAGCAGCATGCGGAAGCCCGCGCGCACCATCGACTGGTCGTCGGCCACGAGGACGCGGATGCTCATCGCCGGGAGCCCTCGAGCGGCAGGCGGGCGGTGAGGACGAAGCCGCCCTCGTCTGCGGCGCCCGCGGTCAGCTCGCCGCCGTAGATCTTCACGCGCTCGCGGATCCCGACGAGGCCGCGGCCGAGGCCGTCGCTCGCCGAGGAGCCGACGCCGTCGTCGCGCACCTCGACCTCGAGGCCGGCCGGCTCGTAGCGGACGGTTACGTCGGCACGGGTTGCGTTCGCGTGCTTGAGGGTGTTGGTCAGCGCCTCCTGCACGATCCGGTACGCCGAGAGGTCGATTGCGCGGGGAACCGGAACCGGGTCGCCCTCGATGTGCGTCTCCACCGGAAGACCGGCGAGGCGGACCTTCTCGACGAGAGCGTCGAGGTTGTCGAGCCCGGGCTGGGGCGCCAGCTCGATATCTCCGTCGTCGTGCAGCGCGCCGAGCAGGCGGCGCATCTCGGCCAGCGCGGCGCGTCCGGTCTGCTCCACGGATCTGAGTGCCTCCTCGTCCTCGTGGAGCTCCTCGGGCAGCGAATGCCGGACCGCGCCGACCTGGAGGACCATGACGCTGACGGCGTGGGCGACGATGTCGTGGAGCTCGCGCGTGATGCGTGCTCGCTCCTCCGCGACCGCGATGCGGGCCGCCGACTCGCGCTCGCGCTCGGCGTGGATCGCGCGCTGCTCCGCCGCCTCCGCCTGGACGTCCCGCGCCCGCAGCGCGAAGCCGGCGATCCAGGCGATCGCGAACAGGACGGGGGTGAAGACGAAGTCGCCCGGTGCGTGGCCGGGGTTGTTGTAGACGACGATCGCCGCACCGCCCAGCACGATGGCGAGGCCGAGCCGGGCCTGGACGGCGTCGCGGAGGTTGCCGAGCAGCAACGCGGCGGCGAGGCCGGCCACCGTGGCGCTCGCCGTGAACACGACCAGCCGCCCGTCGGCGAACGAGAGCGCCGCCGCCAGGATCCAGACCGAAGCCGGTGCGGCGAAGGGGAAGCGGTGCCGCCCGAGGAGCGGCAGGATCATGAGCGCGGTCGCCGGAACCGCGAACCAAAGGGCCATGGTCGGCGCCTGGGCCGAGTCGCGGCGCAGTGCGACCTCGAGCGAGCTTTCGAGCGCCGCGACGACGATCAGCGCGTCGAACCCGTGCCTGCGTGCGATTGACCAGAACCGGCTCATGAAGCGAACGTAGCGCACGCTCTCACGGGCTGCCTCCTACCTGAGTAGGAGCCCGGATCGTCGGTTGGTGCGAGGTCGAATCGGACTTGCTGCCGAGGCCGTTCCGCCGCCGCCCTCCTAGCGTCAAAGGCGTCATCAACGCCAAGGAGGAAACGGGCATGACCAGCACCAAGGAACGCCAATCTCAACCTCGCGGCCCGGATGGGCCGCTGGAGCGCAGGTCACTGGAAGACCGCCACGTTCGGCTGGCTCGCGCTCGTTCTCGCCGCCTTCGCCATCGGCGGCGCCGTCGGTACGAAGACGATCGACCCGAACACGTCCGGGCCGGGCGAGTCCGGCCGCATGGACCGGATCCTCGACGCCGGGTTCAAGCAGCCCGCCGGCGAGAGCGTCCTCCTCGAGAGCACCTCGCTGCGAACGAGCGATCCCGCCTTCAAGGCCGCGATCGCGGATGTCGTCGCCGGGATCTCCGAGCTGGACGCCGTCCAGCACGTCCGCTCGCCGCTCGAACCCGCCAACGCGGGCCAGATCGCGACGAACGGGCGCGCGGCGATCGTCGAGTTCGAGATCGCCGGCGACGCGGACCTGGCCGCCGAGAAGATCGACCCGGTGCTCGCCCGCGTCGACGAGGCGCAGGACGCCTACCCGCAGCTCTTCATCGGAGAGTTCGGCGAGGCGAGTGCGGCGAAGGGCGTGGACACGGCCTTTGCCGACGATCTGAAGAAGGCGGGGCTCTACTCGCTCCCGATCACGCTCGTCATCCTCGTGATCGCCTTCGGGGCGCTCGTGGCCGCGGGCATTCCGCTGCTGCTCGCCCTGACGGCCGTCTTCGCGACCTTCGGCTTCGTCGCGCTGCCGAGCCAGCTCATGCCCGTCGCCCCCGAGGCGTCGGCGCTCGTGCTCCTGATCGGGCTCGCGGTCGGCATCGACTACTCGATGTTCTACTTGAAGCGGCAGCGCGAGGAACGGGCCGCCGGGCGGAGCGAACGGGCTGCACTCGAGGCCGCCGCGGCCACCTCGGGCCGTTCGGTGCTCATCTCCGGCCTGACCGTCATGGTCGCCATGGCCGGGCTGTTCCTGACCGGGGACGCGACGTTCGCGTCGTTCGGCCTCGCCACGATCCTCGTGGTCGCGATGGCGATGCTCGGCTCGCTCACCGTTCTGCCGGCGCTGCTCTCGAAGCTCGGCGGCAAGGTCGACCGGCTGCACGTCCCGTTCGTCGGGCGGCTCCGGCGCGGCAACGGCGAAAGCCGGATGTGGGGCGCGATCATCGACCGCGTCCTCAAGCGGCCGGTGCTGTCCACCGTGCTCGCGGCCGGCCTGCTGGTGGCGCTCGCTCTCCCCGCGCTGCAGCTCCGCATGGTCACGCCGGGACCGGAGACGCTTCCGCAGTCGCTTCCGGTCGTCCAGACCTACAACCGGATGCAGGCGGCCTTCCCGGGCACGGCTCTTCCCGCGAACGTGGTCGTCAAGGCTCCGAACGTGAACGCACCCGAGGTGCGCGAGGCGATCGACCGCCTCGAGCAGGGCGCGCTCGCGAGCGGCCTGATGCACGAGCCGATCACGGTTGACGTGAACCAGGACGGAACCGTGGCGAACGTGACCATCCCGATCGACGGACAGGGAACCGACGCCGAATCGGTCGCTGCGCTCTCGCTCCTTCGCGAGCAGATCGTCCCCGAGACGGTGGGCGCGCTCCCGGCCGCCGAGTCGGGCGTCACCGGGCTCTCCGCCCAGTGGAAGGACGGGAGCGACCGGATGAAGGCGACGCTGCCGCTCGTGGTCGGCTTCGTCCTCCTGTTCGCGTTCGGGCTCATGCTGGTCGCGTTCCGCTCGATCGTGGTCGCGACCAAGGCGATCCTCCTGAACCTGCTGTCGGTTGCGGCCGCCTACGGCGTGCTCGTGATCGTCTTCCAGCACGGCGTCGGGAAGGGCCTCCTCGGCTTCAGCTCGACCGCCGGGATCGATCCCGTCGTGCCGCTGCTCCTGTTCGTGATCCTGTTCGGCCTGTCGATGGACTACCACGTCCTCGTGCTCGGCCGGATCCGCGAGACGTTCGACCGCGGAGCGACCATGGACGATGCGATCTCGCACGGGATCAAGCGCACGGCCGGCGTGGTCACGAGCGCGGCGATCGTGATGGTCGGCGTGTTCTCGATCTTCGCGGTGCTCTCGATCCTGATGTTCAAGCAGTTCGGGGTCGGGCTCGCCGTGGCGATCCTGATCGACGCGACGATCGTCAGGGCCGTGCTCCTGCCCGCGTCGATGAAGCTGCTCGGAGACTGGAACTGGTACCTGCCGAGCTGGCTCGAGTGGCTCCCTCGCTCCGGCGTCGCCGACGAGGCGCCGCCCGCGGCCGAGTCCGCGCAGCTCGCGGCCTAGATCGCAGGTCTACCCCCGGGTCGTTCGCGGCCCGGGGGTCTGCCCTGTCCTAGGGCAGGTGCTCCTTGCGGTAGCGCTCCTTGTCTCCCTCGCGCCACTCCGCCTCGAAGGCCTCGGCCTCGGCGAACTCCTGCTCCGTTCGCGCTTGTTCCTTCGGGTCGTCGATGAGCTCGCCCACGGCCGTCTTGCGACGCGCGGCCATGAAGGCGACCACCACGAGCGGGACGACGATCACGGCGACGACGATCCACGGGATCACGCGCCGAGCATAGCCTGGGGCCGTCAGCGGCCGGTCATCTGCTCCAGCCGCTCCGTATAGCGGTCGCCTTGCACGGCGACGGACGAGACGGCGCTGTCGATCTCACGCAGGTCGTCGGGAGTCAGCTCGACGGCGGCCGCGCCGATGTTCTCCTCCAGGCGGTGCGGCTTCGTTGTCCCCGGGATCGGCACGATCCACGGCTTCTGCGCGAGGAGCCAGGCGATCGCGATCTGAGCCGACGTCGCCTCCTTGCGGGCCGCGATCTCGCCGAGGAGGTCGACGAGGGCTTGGTTCGCCTTGCGCGCCTCGGCCGTGAAGCGGGGAACCGAGTTGCGGAAGTCGGTGCTGTCGAACGTCGTGTCCTCGGTGATCGCGCCCGTGAGGAAACCGCGCCCCAGCGGGCTGAACGGGACGAAGCCGATCCCGAGCTCCTCGAGCGCCGGCAGCACATCCTCCTCGGGGCGCCGCCACCACAGCGAGTACTCGCTCTGAACCGCCGAAACGGGGTGCACGGCGTGCGCCCGGCGGATCGTCTCGACGCCCGCCTCCGACAGGCCGAAGTGCCTGACCTTGCCCTCGCCGATCAGCTCCTTCACCGTGCCGGCGACGTCCTCGATCGGCACGTCGGGATCGACCCGGTGCTGGTAGAGCAGGTCGATCGTGTCGATCCCGAGCCGCCCGAGTGACGCCTCGACGACCTCCCGGATGTGCTCCGGCCGGCTGTCGAGCCCTTCCTGTTGCCGCCCCTCGGAGTCGATCTCGAAGCCGAACTTGGTCGCGATCACGACCTGCTCGCGCACCGGCGCCAGCGCCTCGCCTACGAGCTCCTCGTTCGTGAACGGCCCGTAGACCTCGGCCGTGTCGAACAAGGTGACGCCGCGCTCGACGGCCGTGCGGATGAGCGCGATCATCTCCTGCCGGTCGGCGGCGGGGCCGTAGCCGAAGCTCATCCCCATGCAGCCGAGCCCGATCGCCGAGACCTCGAGGCCGCTGGTGCCTAGCGTGCGCGTCTGCATGCGTCTGTTCTAGCCGAACGTGAACACGAAGGCCTCGACGCCCGGAGCCTGGAACGTGATCTCGAACGTGCGGTCCTCGATGGATCCCGGCTGGCGGATCAGCTGGTGGAGCCGCTGCTGGGCCACGGTTCCGTAGCCCTGCTCGTCGATGTCGAGGCCGTGCGCGGCACCGGGAGGCTCTCCGTCCACGAGCACGCGGAACGGCACCGACGTGCCGCGCTCCGGCGGGCCGAGGACGAGATGGACGTCGCGCGCGTGGAAGCGGAATGCGAGCTGCCCGTCGGCCTGGTTCAGGACGACCTTCCCTCGCTCGACCGTCCAGTCGCCCGCGAGGGCCCAGTGGTTGAGCCGCAACGGATCCTCCGCGACGTAGGGGCGAGACTCGAAGTTCTGGCCCTGGTCGGAGCCGAGGTAGGTCTCGGGCGACTGCACGTTGTCCCAGTCGGCCTGCGCCTCCAGGCCGTCGGGGGTGACGGCGACCAGGTCGTCGCCGACGTCGGCTCCGGTCTCGCGGAGCAACTCCTGGACGACCCGTTCGCACTCCTCGTATCCGCCCTCGCCGAAGTGGTGGTGCCGGATCCGTCCTTCCGCGTCGGCGATGTACACGGCCGGCCAGTAGTGGTTGTCGAAGGCGCGCCAGACCCCGTAGTCGCTGTCGATCGCGATCGGATACTCGACGGTCATCTCCTTCGCGGCCTCGCGGATGTTGTCGACATCGCGCTCGAACGGGAACTCGGGCGTGTGGACGCCGACCACGACCAGGCCCTTGTCCTCGTACTTCTCGGCCCAGGCGCGCACGTAGCCGAGCGTACGGAGCCAGTTGATGCAGGTGTACGTCCAGAAGTCGACCAGGACGACCTTCCCGCGCAGGCCCTCCGGGGTGAGCGGCTCCGAGTTGAGCCAGCCGGTTGCCCCGTCGAAACCCGGCAGGTGACCCACGCTGTGTGACGTGCCGAATAGGCCCATCAGTCCCTCCCGAAGAGCGACAGCAGCAGGAGGAAGACGTTGAGGACGTCGAGGAAGATCGACGCGGCGAGGAGCGGGGCCGTTCGGATGTCCTGCGTGCGCCTCAGCCGCTGGAAGTCGTATGCGGTCAGGCCGCCGAAGATCACGAGACCGAGAACCGCGTAGATGACCGAGCCGTTCGGGATCTCGACGAAGATCAGAACGATCCCGAAGATGATCAGCCCGATCAGCGCCCAGAAGAAGATGCGGGCCAGCGCGGAGAGATCACGCCGGGTCGCGTATCCGAAGGCCCCGAATCCGGCGATGAAGAGCGCCGTTGCTCCGCCGGCCTGCCAGAGAGCCTGCGGATTCGTGTCGACGTAGTAGGCGAGCGTCGGCGCGAGGCCCACACCCATCAGGACCCCGAACGCGAACAGGAGCGTCACGGCCAGCCGCTCGGACCGCTGGACCGCGACGTTCATCCCGATGAGGACGCCGAAGGCCGCGATGAACGCGACCCAGCCCCACCCGCTCGAAATGTCGCGGCCCACATACGCACCGAGCGCGAAGAGGCCCGCGGTCAGGGCGACCAGGCCCATCGTGTGACCCAGCAACGCGCGGCTTTGATCCCGCGTCAGCGCCGGCTGGAGGACGGCACTAGTTGGTTCCATGCGTTAGCTCCTCGGGGTTTTCCCGGACCCTAACGCAGTGTCCTGAACGCTGCGCGAACCTCCTTTGTGAAGATCTCCGGCTCCTGCTAGGCCGCGAAGTGGTTGCCCTCGGCGACCTCGTGCAAATGCGACCGTCGAGCCGCCGTGGCGCTGATCGACGCGGTTCTCGGATGTACGGAATTGCCGGCGGCGCTAGACGCCGGAGACGGGCCCGACGACGTAGATGCGCCCGACGCCCGGCCGGTAGCCGAAGCGCTCGTTCAGGCGGCGGATCGGTTCGTTGCGCTGTTCGTTCCGCGTGTGGAGCTCGGTGTAGCCGTTGGCGAGCGCCCAGCGGATCTGCGCCGTCTTGAGGGCGCGCGCCACGCCTCGGCCGCGCCAGGCCCGCTTCACCCCGGAGATGTCGTGATGGGCGACCGTGGGCTGCGCGGCCGTCAGCGCGAACTTCGCGTAGCCGACCACCTCGTCGCCGGCGAGCGCGACGAAGGTCGCCTCGGGACGGTCGCTCGGGCTCTGCATGTCGCTCGCGAGCCAATCCTCGAACGGCCCCAGCTCGATGTCTTCGTAGCCGGGGATGTCCGGCTCGGCTTCGAGCGCTACCTCGTACATCCCCTGAGCGAGCTCGGGGCGCTCCGCCCACGTGACGATCTCGACGCCGTCGGGCGGGTCGAGGCCGGGCGGCTCGAGGTCGGCCAGGTGGAGCACGAGGCCCAGCTCCCGCCGTTCCTCGACGAAGCCGCGGCGATCCGCGAAGGCAAGGCTCTCTGGGTCATTGTCGCGCACGGGGACCTCCATCCGGTCGAATCCGAGCCGGGCAGCCCAAGCGGAGACGGCCGTGCCGAGCGCAGAGCCCGCGCCTTGCCGACGGTGCTCCGGGAGCACGGTGACGACCGCAAAGACGAGGTCGGGGCGCTGCGGCGAGACGGAGCCGAAGCCGGAGCCGGCGATCGCGCCGTCGATGTGCGCCAGGAAATCCACGTACTCGCTGGCCCTCGCCTTGTAGGCGCACACGTCCTCGATCGTGAGGCGATCGTCCGACCAGACGGCGTTGTAGACGTCGAGTGAGAGCTGCTCGTCGCGTTCGTTCGCGGTGGGGGTGACCTCGATCATCGGGCCGAAGCCTAGTTTTCACCGGGCTCGGGCGAGGCGAGCCGGCCGGCCGCCTCGGCCGAGTCGACGACGGGCACGACCTCGAACACGACGAGGTCGCTCCACCGTGCGATCCACTCCTCGAGGAGCGCGGGCTCGTCGGTCTCCATGAGCTGGAAGCAGCGCCCGAGCCCGTCGGCCGCCACCCAGCTGTCGAGGTAGCGAAGCCCATCGGGAAGCATCCGCCCCTCGGCCGCCGCCCGCGCGTACACGGGCGCGGGTCCGTGCAGGTAGGTCTCGATCACCATGTAGCGCACGGCGCGGAGTAGATCAGGCGGGCTCGACGGGGTCTAGCCGCTCGGCTCGAAGACGACGACGGCCGTCTCGCCTGGACGCCGGGCCGCGTAGCTTTCGAGGCCCTCGTCCAGGTCGCGCCAGCGCTGCCAGAGCCGTTCGCGCTCCTCGCCGGCCGCGGCCCGCCCGACTACCTCGCGCCGGATCCCGCCCACCAGCTCGACGACGGCGCGCGGATCCGCCTGCAGGTTGAGCCACCAAGCGGGCTCGGCCGCGCCCCAGCCGTTCATGGCCATCGTGACCAGGTTGGCCCCGTCCTCGTAGTAGCCGACGATCACGCTCCGCGGCTCACCGCTCCGCCGTCCCGTCGTCGTGAGCCGCAGGGCGCCCCACTTGCCGGGGCGGGCACGCCACAGCCCCGTGCGGCCGCCGCTCGCCCGCACGACCCATCGATGCACGTGCCAGAAGGCCACGATGAACCACCGCGGCGGGAGGCGCTTGTTGTCCTTCGCCATGTCCACCTCAGGCTCGCACAGCCGGTCCCGGCGGGTCATCGGGGAAACCACGGGTCGGGGGTGAGGCGTTTCCCGCGCCCCGCGCAGGGAGCCGGGCGCGGAGCGCTGTCAGACGCCGAACGCGGTCACCTCGTCGAGCAGCGCCTGCGCCTCGAGGAGCCGCGGCGTCGCGAAGCCCTCGTCGAACGTCTCGAGGATCTCTCGCAGCCTGGCCGTCGCCGCGGGCCGGCCGGCGGGCTCCGCCAGCCGCGCGAGCAGGGTCGCCGCGCGAAGCTGCGCCATCCGCGCCCCGGCGCCGCCCGCCTCCTTGTAGGCGTGCAGCAGCAGCGGCTCGGCCTCGCCGGTGCGGCCCAGTGCGATCAGCACGTCGGCCCGGCCGACCTTCAGCTCGGCGGACTCTGCCGTCCCCTCGACCGTGAGGCTCCCCGCCCGCTCCAGCAGGACGTGCGCCTCGTCGGGCCGGCCGGCCAGCGCGCACGCCTGCGCGCTAAGCCCGAGGAGCTGCGCCCAGAAGATGGGCGGCGTCCTCAGGTTCTCGTAGAGGGACACGCCCTCCTCCGTTTGTGCCAGCCCTTCGTCGGGGCGGCCGAGGCCCGTCGTCGCGACGCCCTGGAGGACGAGACCGACGGCCCGCCAGATCCGGTAGTCGTGCTCCTCGGCGAGTCTGAGCACCT
This sequence comes from uncultured Thermoleophilia bacterium, assembly GCA_963716435.1. Classification (GTDB taxonomy): domain Bacteria; phylum Actinomycetota; class Thermoleophilia; order Gaiellales; family Gaiellaceae; genus CAVRUF01. Next base: position 60,352 of record OY970312.1, on the reverse strand, counting down.
CCTGCGCCTGGTCGGACGCCGCCTCGAAGCGGCCACCCCAGAGCTCGAGCAGGCCCACGTGAAAGCCGACGTAGGCGAGCGAGTACGGGTGTCCGAGCCGGGCTGCCAGCTCGAGCGCGCCCCGGGCGCGCTCCTCGGCGCGGTCGGGGTACCCGAAGATCCAGAGGAGGAGGCCTGAGATCACCCGCGCCGTGACGCCCGGATTGGGCCCCAGGCGCAGCCGCGCTCGACCGTCGCGCTCGGGGTCGAAGTTCGCGATCGCGCGATCGAGGTGCTCGAGGCCCGCATCGTTCTCTCCAGTGAGCGCGAGCGCGGGGCCGATGATGAGATCGCCCTCGACCTGGAGCCCGGTGTCGCCGGACTCCTCGGCGAGCTCGAGTACCTCGCGCCCGACCGCGATCGTCTTGTCGATCTCGCCCCGGTAGAGGTAGAAGCTCGCGAGCGCCTTGAGCACCGGAATCTGCTTGGGCAGGGCCCCGGTCTGCTCCGAGACGGCGAGCGCCTGCCGGTAGAGCTCCTCCACCTCCTCCGTGTAGCCGCGCAGTGCGAGGATCCCACGGGCCACGCCGATGCGCAGCGCGATCTCCTCGTCGGCCCGGTCGAGCGCCGGCGTCGTCCGCGACAGGACGTCGAGCAGCTCGTTCGTGAGCCCGACGGCGGCGTGGTACCAGCCGCGGGCGTCGTAGAGCGGCCACAACGCGTCGAGAAGCGCGCTCAGCTCCGCGGCGTCGCCCTGCTCGGCGAAGTACCGCCAGGCCGCCTGCAGGTTGCCGAGCTCGGCCGTCAGCGTGTCGAGCTCGTCCCGTCTCGCGTTCGCCAGCTCTGCAAAGTGCTCGGCGTGCGCGCGGCGGGCGCCGAGCGCGAACGCGGCATCGGCCCCGAGTTGCTCGGCCGCGAAGTCGCGGATCGTGCCGAGCATCGAGATTCGCCGCTCCCCGTTCTCCTCGAGGCTGCGGGCCAGGCTCTTGTCGACGAGCGAGGCGAGGCGGCCGAGGACGTCGACCTGCGCCAGGCGTTCGAGTGTCGCCGCGACCGCTTCGACGGCGTCGACGCGGGTGGAGGGAAACAGCGAGAGCAGCTGGAAGACCGCCCGCTCGTCGTCGTCGAGCAGCGCGTAGCTCCACTCGATCGTGTCCCGCAGCGTCCGGTGCCGGGCGGGGAGGTCGCGCGGCCCGTCGCGGAGGAGTTCCAGGTGATCGCGCAGCCGGTCGCGCAGCTCCACCGCAGAGAGGAAGCTGAGCCTCGCGGCGGCGAGCTCGATCGCGAGCGGCAGTCCGTCGAGGCGGGCGCAGATCTCGGCCACGGCCTCGGCGTTCACGTCCGTCAGCTGGAAGTCCGGCCGCGCCTGCCGGGCACGCTCGACGAAGAGGCGCACCGCCGCCGAGCGCGATGCGTAGGCTGCCCCCAGCGGCGCGGCGCCGTCCGGAAGGGTGAGAGGTGCGACCGGATACACCTGCTCGCCGCGGAGCCTAAGCGCTTCCCGGCTCGTGACGAGCACCTTCAGGCTGGGCGAGCGCTCGAGGAGCGCGGCGACGTCGTCGGCGACTTCCATCACCTGCTCGAGGTTGTCGAGCAGGAGCAGCAGGTGCCGCGACTCGAGCTCGTGCGCGAGCGCTTCGCGGAGATCTTCCCGCCGGGCGACGTCGGCGCCGAGGGCCTCGACGAGCGCCTGGAGCGCCGCGGATGCGTTCCGGGCGCGCGACAGGTCGACGAAGTACACGCCGTCCCGAAAGCGGTCGCTCAGGTCGGCAGCCGCCTGGACGGCGAGCCGGGTCTTGCCGATCCCGCCCGGGCCGGTGAGGGTCAGCAGCCGCACCTCCGGGGAGCCGAGCCGGTCGCCGACCGCGATCAGGTCGAACTCGCGCCCGACGAGCTCGGAGGGCTGCATGGGCAGGTTGTTCGGGGTCGCGTCGAGCGTCCGCAGACGCGAGAAGTCGGCGCGGAGGCCCTCCGCGACGATCTGGAAGAGCCGCTCGCGGCGCGAGAGGTCGCGCAGGCGGTGCTCCCCGAGGTCGAGCAGCTCGACGCCGCCCTCGAGGCCCGGCTCGACGAGCGCGCGTGTCGCGTCCGACAGGAGGATCTGCCCGCCGTGGGCCGCGGCCATGATCCGGGCCGCACGATTGATGTCGAGGCCGACATAGGTGCCGGCGGCGAGCCTCGCCTCGCCGGTGTGGAGCCCCATCCGAACCGTCGGCTCCGATGCCTGCGGCCATGCCTCCTGCGCCATCGCCCGCTGGATCGCGACCGCGGCCTCGACTGCGCCGGTCGCGCTGGTGAAGACGGCGAGGAAGGAGTCGCCCTCGCTGCCGACCTCCACCGCATCGCGGCGGGCGAAGGCGTCGCGGAAGATCCGGTGATGCCGCTCGAGCAGGTCGGAGTAGTCGTGCCCCAGCAGCTCGAGCAGGCGGGTCGAGCCCTCGATGTCGCTGAAGAGGAAGGTGACGGTTCCGGTCGGCAGCGTGCTCATGGTTCCGTGCAGGCTATTCGGGCGTCCCGGCCGAGTCGAGACGCGTGCCTCGTCCTTGCCATCCGCGGACGCGTACCTTTCGGCATGTCGCTGACCGGAGGCGGAGCTCGTCACGACGGAGAAGGTCGGCCGTGCCCGCAGTTGCATGCTTGCCCGCTTCGCGTAGGTCGTCGAACGAACGAAGGGAGCACACAATGGCTGAGAAGAAGTCCAAGGGATTCACCGCCGAAGAGAAGGCGGCGATGAAGGAGCGGGCCGCAGAGCTGAAGGCGGAGGCGCGCAAGGAGGACGGGGAGAAGATCCTCCTCGCGAAGGTCGCCGAGATGAAGGGTTCCGACCGCACCATGGCCAAGCGGATCCACGAGATCGTCACGGCCAGCGCGCCGTCCCTCATGCCGAAGACCTGGTACGGGATGCCCGCGTGGGCCGACGAGGACGGCAAGGTCGTCTGCTTCTTCCAGGACGCGGCGAAGTTCGACTCGAGGTACGCGACGCTCGGCTTCAGCGACCGGGCGAAGATCGACGCCGGCGCCATGTGGCCGACGTCGTTCGCGCTGCTGGAGCTGACCGCCCCCGACGAGAAGAAGATCGCCGCGCTCGTGAAGAAGGCCGTCAGCTGAGGAGCGCATCGACATCGGTGAAGGCGAGACGCTCGACGACCTGAAACGCCGAGAACCCCGCTCGGGCGGGGCTCTCGGGCGCCGATCGGGTTGCGTCTGTCAGGCCGGCGTCGGGACCGCCTTCGCCTCGATTTCGCGGTCGTAGGCCGCGGCGAGCGGGGACGGCCTGAATCCCTTGACCGTGAGGTAGAGGCCGAGTCCCAGCTCCCAGATGAACTCGGGGAAGGTTGCGAGGGCCTGCCCCGTACCTCCTTGCTCGAAGACGCCGAACATCACGAGCGTTCCGGAGATGAAGATCAGCGGGCCGCCGACGAGCCCGAAGACGGCCAGACGCGGCGGCACCAACGCTGATCGGTACATCAGGTAGCCGAGCAGCAGCCCGTTCCCGATGCCGACGACGAAGCCCGGGCCGAGGATGAACGTCCAATCCTTGAGCGCGGCGAGCGCGTAGGCGATCGTGCCTGCATCCGCGCCCGCGGCTGCCTGTCCCAGTGTCACCACCGTGAGCACGGCGAGGATGCCGACGAGGATGAAGGCGCATTCGATGATGCGGGCCGCGACGTAGCCGAGAGCGAGGATCTCGTTCTGCCGCTTCAGGATCGGGAAGAGCACGACGGCGGTGCCGATGTTCGCGACGATCAAGAGCAGCTCCAGGAACGCTCCCCAGAAGATGCGAGTGTCGGAGCCCGCACCGGTGACGAAGCCGACGGGGTCGTCCAGCACGGGCTGGAAGAGGGCAAGCGCTGGGATCGAGGTGGCGAACGTGATGAGGAACAGCACGCCGGCTGCCAGTGAGATCCTTCTCGACGGGATCATGTGAGCTCCTTTTCTCAGTTGCGTCGACTCTGTCAGCCCCGACGGCGGGTTGCCGTCAGAAGGTGTGTCCGCAGGCGGTGCAGGTGCGGCATCAGGCCGTAGATCACGATCGGTACCGCGATCGTTGCGAGCACGAACGTGCGGAGGACCGGCGAGAGCGTCCTCAGCCAATCTCCGAACAGCAGGTTGATCGCGGTGAGCGTCGGGAAAACGCAGAGCCAGATCATGAGCGCGAGCTGGTGCTTGCCCGGCGGTGGGATCCGCACGGGCTCCTGGTGAGCGTTTTCGGTCATGCGGACTCCTCGAGTTTCGGTTCGTGGGAGCGGTCGAGGGCGTTGCGGACGTCCTCCTCGACCAGGTCGGCGTTGATCGCGATTGCCGCGGCCGATCCTTCGCCGGCGGCTGTGATCACCTGTGCACGTGGGTTGGCGACATTGCCCGCGGCCCAGACGCCGGCGACGCTCGTTCGTCCCTCACCCTGAACGATCGGCCGGCCGTCTTCGTCGAACTCGCATCCGAGGCCGACGAGCAGCTCGTCGTTCGGCACGAAGCGCGGCGGGACGAACAGCGCGTCGCGGGAAATCTTGCGACCGTCGTCGAGCTCGACGACGACGAGCCGGTCGTCGGAGTGGAGGACGCGTCGCACCGCGCCCTCGACGACGAGGATGTCCCGGGCCTGGAGATGCCGGCGCGTCTCCGTCGTCAGCGTTCCGGCCGGCGCGAAGTAGACGACGTCGTCGGACCACTGCCTGACGATCTGCGCGTAGCCCGCCGCCTGCGGTATCCACCCGAGCACGCCGAGCGCCTTGTCCCGGACCTCGTATCCGTGGCAGTAGGGGCAGTGCAGAACATCGCGTGCCCAGCGCTCGCGAAGACCGGGAATGTCGGGCAGCTCGTCGCGCAATCCGGTGGCTACGAGAAGCCGCCGTGCGTGCAACTGCCGGCCACTCCCGAGACGGACGCCGAAGCCGGCCTCGGCCGCGACCACCCGATCGTCCACCAGCTCCACGCCGTAGCGCGTTACCTCGTCGCGCCCGGCCGCCAACAGATCGGCGGGCGACATCCCGTCACGGGACAGAAAGCCATGCATCTGAGAAGCGGCGGCGTTGCGCGGCGCTCCGGCGTCGACGACTGCGACGCGGCGCCTCGCCCGGCCGAGCACGAGCGCCGCGCTCAAACCGGCAGCGCCGCCGCCGACCACCACGACGTCATACAGCTCGGATTCCATGGACTCGACGGTGCACGAGCGCGCCTGCTTCGGCAATTTCCGTTGCCGTTTCCGGGAATGACCACTAGCGTCGCCTCAGTGGAGAAATCGCCCGCCATCCCGAGCGTCCTCGCCGACGTCGGCCCGCGCCTGAAGCGGCTCCGCACGCGACGCGGCGTGACCTTGACCGCGCTTGCCGAGACGACCGGAATCTCGAAGAGCACGTTGTCCCGGCTCGAAAACGGCCAGCGGAAGCCGAGCCTCGAGCTGCTCCTACCGCTCGCCGAGGCCCATCAGGTGCCGCTCGACGAGCTGGTCGGAGCGCCCGATGTCGGTGATCCCCGCATCCGGCTCAAGCCGCGTGTGCGCAACGGCCGCATGGTGTTCCCGCTGACGGAGCAGCCGGGTGGCCTGCATGTCTGGAAGGTCGTTATTCCCCCCGAGCGCGAGCGCGAGCTACGGACGCACGAGGGCTACGAATGGCTGTATGTGCTGTCGGGGCGGATGCGGCTGGTCCTGGGCGAGCACGACCTCACGATGGGGCCCGGCGAGGTCGCCGAGTTCGACACCCGGCTGCCGCACTGGTTCGGCCCGGCCGACGACCAGCCGGTCGAGATCCTGAGCGTTCACGGAGCCCGCGGCGAGCGGATGCACGTCCGCGCCGCGCCCCGCGGCAAGACCGGCACTCCCTGAGCTCAGAACGCGTTCGCGGCCGACTTCCACTCCTGGAGACGCTGCGCGATGAGCTCGGCCCGCTCCTCCGCGCTTCCGCCGTCCAGCGCCTCGAGGTCCGAGGGGTCGGCCCGCAGGTAGATGCCGGCGGTTCGGGCGTTCAGCGCGGGGTCGCGATCCGACCGTGTCGTCCAGTACCCGGTGGCGCGGTCGGCGGTCTCCACCTTGATCTCGCCGGTGCCCTCGAGCTGCGGGGCATTCGGGTCACGAGGGCGCTCGCCTTTCCAGAAGTAGAAGAGGCCGGCCGGATCCCGGCGCTCCTTCGCGGCCTCGCTCCAGTAGCGGGCCGACAGCGTGCCGTCCTCCGCCCAGGACCGGCCGTTCACGTTCAGGCCGCCGTCGCGGTCGCGGGCGACTTGCAGGAGGCTCACGGCCGATGGTTCCTCCTCGGTGCGCATGGTGAGCGAAAGCTGCCACCACAGCCCCTCGACCTGGCCGCGGCGGCCTTCAGCTTCGATCGCCTTGCGGAGCTTCTCGTTGATCGCGCGAAGCTCGGCCGGGCCGGCGGCCGGGTCGTACCGGACGGAGGTCAGCCCGAGCAGGTCGCTGGGCAGCTTCGAGCCGTTCGCGTGGAGGATGAACGTGCGCCGGATGCCGAGCGCGCCGCCGAAGAGGCCGGCCTCGAATACCACGTTGTCGCGCGGCGACGCCTCGCCAGGGGACGTGTCGGTCGTCGTCCAGTCGTCCTGGGCGAACACGAACGCGGCGAAATCGACCTCCTGGGAGAAGCTCGACGAGCCGGTCGAGGGTCGACCGCCCAGGGTTGAACGTGGTCGTCCAGGGCTCGACGTCGGCGATGTCCTCGAGCCCGCGCGTGATCGCCTCGAGCAGCTTGGCCTGCTTGCCCGACGACCCGAGGAAGATGCGCGGCTTGGTCATGCCCGCAGGCTAACGCGCCGCCCGCGTCACAGGTAGCCGTTCCGGGAGAGCCAGCGCAGCGAGATGTAGCCCCAGATCGGAGGCAGGTAGAAGGTGCAGAGCCGCGACGTGATCGCGATCGCGAAGGCGGTGGACTTGTCGACTCCCATCGCGATCAGGCCCGCCGAGAGCGCCGCCTCTGCGGCTCCGATTCCTCCGGGTACCGGGACCAGGCCGGACATGACGGAGGCGGACGTGTTGATGAACACGAGCTGCGCGACGTTCAGATGGACGCCGTAGGCGAGGCATGTCGCGCCGAGCGCGATCGCATACAGCAATTCTGCGGCAATGCTCCCGCCGAAGACCTCGACCCGCTTGCGGCGGACGCGGGCGACGCTCCAGAGGCCGCGTGCTGCGTCGCGCATCCCGGGGAGCACCCGTGCGCGAACCTTCGGCAGCGCCGCGATCAGGATCACGCTCACCGCGAGGGCGATGCCGACGGCGGCGAGGAGCCGGCGGTCCGGGCCGGCCTCCTGGAACTGGCTCGTATCGAGGTCGGCGCCTACGAACAAGAGGGCGAGCAGAAAGAGCCCCGCCTGAACGACGGTGTTCGAGAGGTCGTCGATGGCGCTCCCGACGATCGCCTCGGCGCGCGGCGCTCCCATCCGCTCGAGGCAGCGCAGGTTCGTGGCGACGCGTCCGGCCGAGCTCGGCACGGTCAGGTTGATGAACTTGATCGCGGACTGGAGCACCACGCACGGCAGGAGCGGGAGCGGCGTCGCCACGCCTCCCCGCGCCGACACTCCGGACGGGATGAAGGTGCTCTGCGCCAGGACGAGCGCGACGACCACCCACACGATCTCGGCCTCGCGCAGCTGATCCGCGATCGTCTCGAACCCGATGTCCGCGAGCTGGCTGATCAGGAGGTACGCCGCGAAGACCACGGCGGCGGTGAGCACGAGATCTCTCGGCCGGATCCGGCGGAGGGGCGCGATCTCGGGCACCTCTGTTCCCGCCGCCTGCGCGGCTGCCGTCCGCAGCTCCTTCAGGCCGACCTCGTGCGAGCGCGCGAGGTCGCGGAGGTGCGGAGTGAGGGCGGCGCGCTGCAGGTAGGGGAGGACGCGCGCGATCGAATCGCCCCGGCCCGCGTCGACCGCGCAAGCGAGGGCGCGGTCGGGTCCGACGAGGACCGTGCAGGCGACAAGCAGCTCGGCTACGTCGATGTCGAGTGAGACCTGCGGGGCTCCGAGCGTCGCCGCGGAGAGGCCGACGAGCATCGGTCCCTCGGCGGTGACGAGGACGTTGCTCGCGTTCAGCCGTCCGTGCGAGATGCCCGCGGCGTGGAGCTTCGCTACGTGTTTCCAGAGATCCCGAAGCAGCTCGTCGCTCACGTCGTCGGGGCTCGCGAGCTCGAGCGGAGCGATGTCGGGCCGGCGCGTGACGATTACCGCGTCGGCGTCCGGGCCGAGGCCGACCGTCACCACGTCGGGGACACGAACGCCGGCCTGTGCGGCCATGAGTGTCGCGACCGCCTCGTGCTCGACCTGCTCGAGCCGGCCGATCGGCGCGCTGCGGGGCGGGTCGCGGTAGGCGAGAAGGTTCCAGTGCCGGGCCAGACGCTGCGTGTCCTGGGCGTCCCGTCCGAGTACGCGCACTCTGAGCGGCGCTCCGTCCGGGGACACGGCGACGTACTCGGCTGCGCCGATCCGCTGCTCCTCGACGGGCCGCAGATCGTGGGCGTCGATGCCGAGCGACGCGAGAGCCGCCAGCACGCGCTCCGTCGGCGGCACTCCCGCCGCCGAGCCGAAGACGAGCCGGACGAGCGCCGCACCAGCCAGGCCGAGCGCGAGAGCGCCGAGCACCTGGGAGGGGAGTCCAACGCCGAGTGCCATGGCCCCGAGCGCTCCGGTCGCGATGAGCCAAAGCGACAGCAGCCGTGCCGGTCGAACGAGCTCCGGGCCCACGACCGCCAGGATCGCCACGGCGCCCGCGATCCGAAGCTCGGGGAAGCCCCAGTTCGAGAGCACGTGTGCCTCGGCCAGGGGCCAGTCGGCGTCCACGATCCAGCCGAGCAACGACCCGACAAGCGCGACGACGAGCAGTGCAAACAGCAGGTCGCGGGCAACCAGCCACCGCCGGCGCACGAGCACGTCCACGACGACCAGGGCTGCGTAGGCGAGCGCGAGGACGAACGCCGCCCGCCAGAGGTTCGGCGCCCAGCCGAGGACGGAGGCGAGCGCGTCGGCGACGTCGGCATCGACGTCGGGGGCCGACCGAGCCACGGCCGCGGCGAGGCCAGTCCCGATCGCGGTGAGGAGGAGGACCGCTCCGTCGATCGTCCGGCGGTTCCGCCTCCCGGGCTCGGACGGCAGGAGCAGGGCCAGGTTCCATGAGCGGCCGGCAGCGTGGAGGTGCGAGGGCGGATGCACCGTTAGACGCGCCACGGCGACAGCATCGCGGATCTGGAACACGCCGTCCACGAGCTCGCTGCTACGCTCGCGACATGAGCACAGACATGAATAAGGCCGTTCTTGCCGGGGGGTGCTTCTGGGGGATGGAGGATCTCTTCCGGAAGCAGCCCGGCGTTGTCTCGACGCGGGTGGGCTACAGCGGCGGCGACGTCGAGAACGCGACCTACCGCAATCACAAAGGGCACGCGGAGGCGATCGAGATCGTCTTCGATCCGGAGCAGACCTCGTTCCGCGATCTGCTCGGATTCTTCTTCCAGATCCACGATCCGACGACGCTGAACCGTCAGGGCAACGACACGGGGACGAGCTACCGCTCGGCGATCTTCTACCTCGACGACGACCAGCGCCGTGTGGCCGAGGAGACCATCGCCGATGTCGAGGCCTCAGGCCGCTGGCCCGGCAAGGTCGTGACCGAGGTAGCGCCGGCTGGGACGTTCTGGGAGGCCGAGCCCGAGCATCAGGACTACCTCGGGCGCTATCCGAACGGGTACACCTGCCACTACGTGCGCCCGGACTGGGTTCTGCCGCAGAGCGCGGAAGTTAGCTCCCGCTAGCCCAAGCTGCGCCGCAGGAGCCGTGGCTCCTGCAGCGCGAATAGAGCCTCGTCCTTATGGTTCCTATGCCGTGGGAGCGAAGAAGTCGATCAGCAGTTGGTTGACGCGTTCAGCCTCGTCGTGATGCACCCAGTGCGACGCGTCGGCGAGGCGTTCCACGCGGTCGAGGTTGGGCACGTCGTCGTCGTGGGGCTCGGCGAGGTCGGAGCCGAGGTAGGAGTCGCGCTCCCCCCAGATGACCAGTGTCGACGCTGAAATCGGGCGAAGCTTTGCTACGGCTTCCTTCTGGTTTTGTCTGACCGAGGCGCGGTAGTAGTTGATCATCCCGGCTGCCGCCTCTGGCTGTGACCACGCCTCGATGTAGCGTCCGATTTCCTCGTCCGTGTAAGGCGGATTCGCCTCACTCAGGAAGTGTCGGAAGAAGTGCCAGTCTCTGGCGTGCACCACGTCCTCGGGCAGTCCCGGCACCGCGAAGAAGAAGAAGTACCAGGACTTCTGCAGCTGGCTGGGGTGTTTCAGTCCCTCCGAGAGCCGCCGCGGATGCGCCGCGTTCAAGATGGCGAGCCGGTCGACTACCTCGGGGTGATTCATCGCCACGGTCCAGGCGATGCTTCCGCCCCAGTCGTGACCGACGAGGTGCGCGGACTCCGCACCGCGTTCTTCGATGAGACCGCGAATGTCGTCCGCAAGCAGGTCGACGCCGTAGTCCTCGAAGTTCTCCGGCTTCGATGACAGGTTGTAGCCGCGTGTGTCGGGGGCGACGACGCGAAAACCGGCCGCCACGAGCGGCTCGATCTGGAGCCGCCAACCGAACCAGAACTCCGGGAAGCCGTGCAGCAGAACGATCAGCGGCCCGTCGCCGGCCTCGACGTAATGCAGGTTCACGTCGCCGATTTCGGCGTAACCCTCTCGAAGCTCGATCCCGACGTCAGGGAGAAGACTGGTGGTGGTCATGAGGACCTCCCATGTCTAGGGGACTCGGCCGCCAGACTACGCCCGCCGGGTGGGATAGGCAAAAGCGTCACGAGGCTGCCGAGCAGCTGGGCCAACTGGGCGGACTTCTTCAGGCAGGCCGGGTTCGAGTACGGCTGGGCGGACGCCCTCGACGAGGACGAGTCGAGGCGCCTGTACGACACGTACCACGTGGCCGGGTCCGGGATCGCCCTGGCCCAGATGGCCAACGCCAACCTCAACCCTCGGACCGAGTCGAAGGTTGACACGAAGAACCCCGATCGGGGCCCGCTGCTGATCCTCGACGGGGAGAAGGACCACACGGTTCCGTGTGCGATCGCGAACGCCGCCTACAAGCGGCAGAAGCGCAACCCGGGCGTCACCGAGATCAAGAAGATGCCCAACCGCGGCCACGCATCGACCATCGACGAAGGCTGGCAGGACGTCGCGCAGACCGCGCTCGACTTCATCGAGCGGTTCGTGCCGGCCAAGCCGAGCTAGCCGGGCTCGATCTGCCGCCGAATTCTCGGCCGGCGCTGGCAATGATCAAATCGAGCCGATCAGGCAAGCTGCGATTTGCAGGAACTTCGCGAAGGCCTCTGACGACGCTGGCCCAGGCGACGCCTCCGAGCAGGAGGGTGGTAGATGGCAAGATCTCCTGAGGAACGAAGTCCAACAGGGGCAGGGGAGCAGTGTGCTAGCGGTACGGCTGCACGATGACGGCTTGAAGGTTGAGGAGATCGAGACGCCGTCGCCGGATCCGGGCGAGGTGCTGGTGCGCGTGCATGCGGCAGCGATTACACGTGGCGAGCTGGAGTGGCCGGTCGATCGACTGCCGGCGATTCCGTCTTACGAGCTTTCGGGCGTTGTCGTCGGCAGCGGTGACGAGGTATATGCGCTCACGCCGTTCGATCGCGACGGCGTGGCTGCCGAGTACGCCGTCGTCCCAGCCGATGTGCTTGCACCGAAGCCCTTGCGGCTGAGCCACGTCGAGGCGGCAGCTCTGCCGATGGGCGGGCTGACCGCCTGGCAAGCACTGTTTGTGCACGGCCGGCTCGCCCGAGGCGAGCGGGTGTTGGTCACGGGCGCCTCGGGCGGGGTTGGGCACATCGCCGTCCAGCTTGCGCGACACGCCGGCGCAGCGGTCGTGGAGAGCGGTCCGGTCGATCTGGTCTTCGACACTCGTGGCGGCGAGGTCCCCGCTGGCGAGCGCGTGGTCACGATCGCAGACGAGATGCCGGGCGCGATCTACTTCATCGTCGAACCCGACCTCGAGCAACTGCTGGAGTTAAGAACGCTCGTGGACGCAGGCGAGCTTCGCGCGGAGGTCGACTCGGTTTTTCCGCTCACGGAGGCCCGGGCGGCGTTCGAGCGAGTAGCGGGCCGCGGGAAGCGTGGCAAGGTCGTGCTCGAGGTTCGCACTGACTAGCCGGCGGGTGCGGCCGTGACCTCTGCCGTGGATGCAACGAACTCCGAGCGCCACCGTGACGCCGCAAGGGCACAGCTCCATCTATCGAACGGGCTACGCAGTCGGCGGCCGTTTGCCCATAGTGGCCGGTGATCGTGGTATTCGCGCATCAGCCTGCCGAGTACGCGCCGGCGGCGGATCTCCGCCGCAGGCGACCCCCGGGGCCTCTTGCGACTCCCTAGGGCGGCGCGAGCTCAAGTGAAGCGTCGCTGATCCGGCCAGCACAGCTCCAGAAAAGGGCGTTCTGGACCTGAAAGCTCCATAAGCGGCTCCGTACCTACCGCATACTGGAGCGCGTGCAAGGTCATCCGAACGGTAAAGCCCCGGTTTGCTGGGCTTTTGAAGAGCCCTCTGACGGACTCGAACCGTCGACCCCCTCCTTACCATGGAGGTGCTCTACCAACTGAGCTAAGAGGGCAGGGGAGCCATGCTAGCGCGCGACTAGAGCTTGGTCAGGTCGACCCGCTCGTCGAAGCGCGGGAGGCCGTCGTCCGGGAGGTCTTCCCAGGACGCGGCGTACGCGACGAACTGGCGGTACGACGGCTGGATGCCGGGATCTCCGTCGACGGTGCCGAGGCGGACGGAGAGCATCCCCGTCCCGTCCGGAACCTGCGACCACAGGGCCGAGCCGCACTCCGAACAGAACGCCTTCGGCCAGCCCTCGCCCGGGTCGAACGCCGTGATGAGCTCCTCGCCCTGCTCGACGGTCAGGCTGCCGGGGACGATCCGGGCGTTCACCGAGGCGCCGGTTCCCGTCCGCCGCTGGCAGCGGGTGCAATGGCAGTAGCCCGCAACCGTGAACGGCTCGGAGATCGAGAATCTCACGCCCCCGCACAGGCATCCACCGGTCATGCTCGGAATCCTAGAGGCCCCAGAACACCGGGACGAGCAGCGTCGCGACCAGGTGAAGAGAAGGATCAGCGGCAGGCAGAGCTTCCAGTAGTCGCCGAAGCGGTAGCCGCCGGGGCAGAGCACCATCATGTTCGCCGGCGTCGCGACCGGGGTCAGGAACGACGCCGCCGCAGCGACCGCGACGCACATGAGCACCGGCTTCGCGGAACGTCCATGTCGGTCGCGGCCCCGGAGGCTCAGTGGCGGTGTCAGGGCTCCGAGGCTCGTCCATCTAGGCGGGAATCTCCTCTTGCGCAGGTTTCCAGGCCGCCCGCCGCTGGTACGGTTCGAAGCGATGAGCACAGGCCAAGACCAGGTCACCGAGCAAGTCCTCGCGCGCGCGCGCGTGAGAAACGCGAGAAGGCGTGCGTCCAAGCAGAACCCGCTGGTCATCGTCGCCGTCGCCTTCGTGGCGGGGGTGGCGCTCGCCAAGCTGATCGAGCCGAGGGGACATGGCTAGCGCGCCGAAGACCGACGACATGGGGATCGGCGAGGCCGTCAAGACGGTCAGCGAGAAGGCGAGCTCGATCGCCCGGCTCGAGGTCGAGCTGGCGCTGCTCGAGCTGAAGCAGAAGGCCGCCAACCTCGGGATCGGGATCGGACTGTCGATCGCCGTCGTCTTCGTCGGGCTCTATGCGCTCGGGTTCGGCCTCGCGACCATGGCCGCCGGCCTCGCGACGCAGATGGCCGCCTGGCTCGCGCTCCTCATCGTCTTTCTGTTTCTGCTCCTGGTCGGCGTCGTTTTGGCCGTCATCGCGGTGAGCAGGTTCAAGCGCGTGAACTCGGCACTCCCGGAGCAGGCGATCGCCGAGGCCAAGATCACGAAGGAGCGGTTCCTCGATGCCGACTAACGGCCGCAGCGCCGAGGACGTCCGCCGCGAGCTCGAGAGCGAGCGGAACCAGCTCGCGGACGCCGTCGAGGACCTCCGCCGCGAGGTCCACGACGCGACGGACGTAAAGAAGAAGATCCGCCAGAACCTCCCGCTGGCCACTGGAGTCGCGCTCGCCGCGGGCTTCCTCCTGGCGGGCGGCGTGGGCGCGACGTTCCGCCGCGTCACCCGGCGCTAGCGACCGGCTTTCGACACGCTCGCAGTCGTGCCCGACGACGTCGAACGCGTCGGCCGACACTCGGTCGTTTCCAGGTCCGCAGAGCACGACGTCCTGGCGGCCGTTCACCGCGAACACCCGGTCGTCGCCCGGTCCGGTCGAAATGCGGCTGCCGTCCGGTGCGGAGGCCGGCAGTCCCGCAGCGCCGGGCTGTTCATGAGAGTAGACAGTATTAGCCAAAGAAAGATTAGCTGTAGGCTATACCTGTTGTGTATGCTGTGCTCATGAACTCCACGAGGCCCAGCCCGGTTGGCGATCGCATCCGCGCTGCCCGGGCGGAAAAGGGTTGGAAGCAGAAGAACCTCGCCGCCGAGGTGTCGGTCGAACCGATCACCGTTTCTCGCTGGGAGCGCGGCGCCACGACTCCTGACCTGCATGTCCTCGCGCTCGTCGCCGAGGCGACGGGCAAGCCGCTCAGCTATTTCGTCGGTGACGACGAGGCTTCGACGGGCACGATGGATTCTGCTGCGGCTCGCATCGAGGCGGCATCGCTGCGGGTGGCCGAGGCAAGCGAGCGGATCGCCATCGTGGCCTCGGAGCTCGTGGAAGAGCTACGCGCCGCGCGCGCCCGCTCGTAGCAGCAGCCCGTAGGCCGTTCCCGTCCCGGGCCGGTCGGCGGGTTCCTTGGCGAGGGCGCTGAGAAGCGAGGAAACGAAGGCGGCCGGCAAATCGGGACGCCGGTCCGCCGGATCGGGCGGCGGGTCCTCCAGGTGGGCGCGGCACACATCCACGATCGTCGGCCGGTCCGCGAAGGGCGGCGTCCCGACCGTGCTTGCATAGGCGACGCAGCCGAGGGCGTAGATGTCGGCGAGCGGTCCGGCCGGCTCGCCTCGAATCGTTTCCGGTGCAAGGTAGTCGGCCGTGCCGACGATCGAGCCGGCCCGCGTCAGCACCGAGGCGTCCTCACCTCGGGCAACCCCGAAGTCGGCGAGGATCGCGCCGCTCGGGGCAAGCAGGACGTTCGCCGGTTTCACGTCCCGGTGCACGAAGCCGAGCCGGTGCAGCGAGTCGAGCCCCGCGCCGATGTCGGCAATCGTGCGCGCCACGTCGGCGACGGGGAGGGGTCCGGCTTCGAGGCGGTCGGCGAGGGAGCCGCCGCTGTGGAAGGGCAGCGCCAGGTAGATCCACCCGTCGTCTTCTCCATGTGCGACGGCGGACAGAACGTTGGGATGGTCAACCCGCTCTGCGAGCGCGCTCTCACGCTCGAACCTGCGGCGACCGCTCGAGTCGGCTCCGGCGTCGGAACGGATGACCTTGAGCGCGACCTCGGCGCCGTCGGGCCCCTGCGCGCTGTACACGGCGCTCATCGCCCCGCTCCCGAGCTCCTCGAGGATCGTGTACCCCGCGACGATCCGTCCGGGCTCGAGGATGGGCGTGGTGACCTCGTCAGCCCCCATCGGCATCCACGATACTCGGCCTCGCATCCGCGCTGGTTTCCGCCGCGAGGGTGTGGTACGACACGCTATCGGCGCGATGATCGGCACCGATTTTGCGGGTTACCGCATCGAAGCTGTGATCGGTCGCGGTGGCTGGAGCACGGTGTACCGGGCGGAAGGACCCCGCCTAGGAATCCGCGTCGCCCTGAAGATCCTGAACGCCGACGTCGCCCAGGACGAGGGGCTGCGAGAGCGCTTCGTGCAGGAGTCCCGCCTCGCTGCGAGTCTGAATCACCCGAACGTGATCCCGATCTACGACGCGGGTGCCTTCAACGACGATCTCTACATCGCCATGCGCTACGTGCCCGGCGGGGATCTGCGGAAGCAGCTCAACGAGGGCCCTCTCGAGCCACGGCGGGCGTTGGCGATCCTCGCGCAGGTCGCGAGCGCACTCGACGCGGCTCACGCGCAGGGGCTCGTTCACAGGGATGTGAAGCCGGCCAACATCATGCTCGACTCCGGTCCGACGGACGATGCGCCGGAGATCGCGTTTGTCACGGACTTCGGCCTCCTCAAGCAGCTCCACGCGACGGGCGCTCCGACGCCGACCGGCGACCTGATGGGGACGATCGACTACATCGCCCCGGAGCAGATCGAAGGCCGGCCGGTGGATCATCGCGCCGACACCTACTCGCTCGGCTGTGTCGCATACGAGTGTTTCGCGGGCCGGCAGCCGTTCGTGCGCGACGATGAGGCGGCGGTGCTGTGGGCGCACCTGAAGGACGATCCGCCGCCGCTCGACGAGATCGATCCGGCGCTCAAGGGCCTCCAGGGACCCGTCGCCCGGGCGATGGCGAAGAACCCGGAGGACAGATTCGACTCCTGCCTCGAGTTTGCGGCCGAGCTGCGTGAGGTCATCGACCCGGATGACCGGGAGGCCGCGACCGTCGTTCGGTCTCGCCGCCCCGCGGACCGGTACATGATCGGGCGCAGGCGGCCGCTCCTGATCGGCGCCGCCGGTCTGGTCCTCGGAGCGGTGGGCGCCGCGGCGGCGTTCCTCGTCGCGGACGGCGGAGAGCCGAGTGCCGTACCGAGGCCGGGAGTCACGAGGACGGTGGTCGAAACGGTCGTGACCACGCCGCCGCCTACCGTGCCCGCGTATATCCCGGACACGTTCAGAGGTTCGTGCCGGGCGGTCGTGCCGCCGACGCCGGACTTCGACGGGAGCTTCACCTGCGACCCGGGAGGTCCTGTGAAGACCGTTCGCTACAGCCATGCGTTCAGCGGCCCAACGCTTGCGGCGTACCTTCGGCGGCGGCTCGAAGAGGTCGAAATCGCGTCGCTTTCGCCCACCGATCCGATCAGGCAGGTCGGTTCCTGAGCGGACGCGGAGCTCCCCGGCGTGGAGCAGTGGGTGAAGTCGGGCCAAGCCGGTCACGATGCGGTCGGGACGATCTCGCTGGAGGACGACGACGGACGAGTGCTCTGCTACGAGGCGGGGGCCCAGAAGCACATCGAGTGGACGACGAACAACTCGGGTGTGTACGGGCATGCCTCCGGCCTGAACTACGCCTCGCTGCTTCGCTGGTGGCGGGCGTCGGCCGGCCCGGTGTCCTGATGGCGCGACGCTCCGCCGTGTCGCGCTAGACGCTCTTGTCCTGTCTCCTCATGTCGTCGCCGCCGCGACCGACATGGCGGGCGCGGCTCAACAAACGCGAATCCCGACGCGAGTCGTCATGGTCGCCGCGCAGCGGTGGCCGGACTCGCGTCGGTGTATGGGGGAGGCAGGATTCGAACCTGCGAAGGCGGAGCCAACCGGTTTACAGCCGGTCCCCTTTGGCCACTCGGGAACTCCCCCGTGGGGGCGGAAGTCTAGCGAGCGTCCCCCGCAGCAACTCAAGGCAGCGCGCGGGTCGGCCGATACGCAATGAGTCCATGGATCTGAATGCCCTTCTCGCCGCGGCCGTCGAGCATCGTGGGAGCGACCTGCACCTCAAGGTCGACTCACCGCCGATGGCGCGCGTTGACGGCTCGCTGGTCGCGCTCGGCCAGGAGTCGCTGGCGGACCGCGATCTCGAAGCGGTTCTGGATCTCGTGACCGCGAACTCGCCGGCCAAGCGGGAGGTCTTCCTCGAGACCGGCGACCTCGACATTTCGTACACGGCCGGGAACACGGGGCGCTTCCGCGTGAACGGGTTCCGGCAGCGCGGCGCGATCTCGTTCGCCTTCCGCCACGTGCCCTTCGAGGTTCCCTCGTTCGAGAAGCTCGGACTGCCGATCGGCGTCGAGAAGCTCGCCGAGGAGCACCGCGGCCTGATCCTCGTGACGGGCGCGACCGGCTCGGGCAAGTCGACCACCCTCGCCGCGATGGTGGACAAGATCAACCGTTCGCGGAAGCAGCACATCGTGACGATCGAGGATCCGATCGAGATCCTCCACGTCGACCACGGCTGCATCGTCAACCAGCGCGAGGTCGGCCTCGACACCGAAAGTTTCAAGCAGGCGCTCCGGCGCGTGCTTCGGCAGGACCCCGACGTGATCCTGATCGGCGAGCTCCGTGACGAGGAGACCGCGCAGGTCGCGCTCCAGGCGGCCGAGTCAGGCCACCTCGTCCTCTCGACGATGCACACGCTCGACGCGGCCGAGACGATCGGCCGGATGATCGAGTTCTTCCCGCCGCAGAAGCAGCTCATGATCCGCCAGATCCTCGCGGGCGTTTTGCGCGGCGTCGTCAGCCAGCGCCTCCTGCCGGCCAAGAACGGCGGCCGGATCGCCGCGATCGAGGTCATGTTCAACACCGCGCGCATCGCCGACCTGATCCGCGAGCCGGAGAAGACGGACGGGATCCACGAAGCGATCGAAGAGGGCGCGTACCACCACATGCAGAGCTTCTCCCAGCATCTCGTCCAACTCGTCCTCGACGACAAGGTCGAGTTCGAGACGGCGGCGACGGGCGCGACGAACCGCCACGACTTCGAGCTGGCCGTGCAGCAGGCGCTTCGGCATCGCAAGGCCGCCGAGGCCGCCGCCGCGAAGGGCGACCCCGAGCCCACCGAAGAGGAGCTCGCCGAGGAAGCGGTCCAGGATTCCGACGAGGGTGGCGTGACCCTCAGGCTCCACGCCCCGTAAGGTTTCGGAAGTGCTGCGGCGACTCGCTCTTTCCCTCGTGACTCTCGCGCTTGCCGGTGCCGCAGTACCCGCGGCGCCCGCGGCGCTTCCGAGCGCCGAGACTCCGAACTCGCCCGGCTCGGTCGCGATGCCGTTCGACCTCGCGGTCGGCCCGGCCGTTCCCGCGCAGCGCACGTACCCGCAGCTGCTCGAGCTGTGGAAGGCGGCCGGCGCGGCGTACGGCGTCCCCTGGGAAGTGCTCGGCGCGATCAACAAGATCGAGTCGAACTTCGGGCGCAACATGGGTCCGAGCTCGGCCGGCGCCGTCGGGTGGATGCAGTTCATGCCGTCCACCTGGGCGCGCTGGGGAACCGACGGCGACGGCGACGGGCTCGCGAATCCGTGGGATCCCGAGGACGCGATCTACGCGGCGGCGCGCTACCTCGCGGCCGCGGGCGCCAGGGACGATCTCTACCGCGGAATCTTCGCGTACAACCACGCCGACTGGTACGTGCAGGACGTGCTCGATTTGGCCCGCGTCTTCTCGGGCGGCGGCGGATTCGACGCGACGCTCGGCACTGGGTTGGGCTTCGGCTCGCCGGCGGTCGGCGCGGACGCCGTCTTCCAGGTGGACGATCTCGAGAAGCGCCTCGATGACGCGCGCAAGGCCGTGATCGCCGCACAGGAGGACCTGACGGCTGCGGCCGACGCGGAGCACCAGCTCGACGCGGCCGTGCTCGAGGCCGAGCAGCGCGCCGGCAACCCGGAGCTCACCGACGACGAGTTCTCGGCGCTCGAGGAGGAGGTCACCGGCCTCGTCGTCCAGCACGAGGACTCGCACGCGAAGCTCGGGCGCAAGCAGGGAGCGCTCGACGACGCCGTTCAGCTCGTGCACGACCTCGAGGGCGCGATCGACGGCCAGGCGAACACCTTCACGTTCAGCGGGCCGGGCATCGGCGGCTACGGCTCGCCGATCTACTCCGGCCAGTACGTCTTCCCCGTCGGAGGCGGCCCGGCGGTCGTCTCGACGGCGGCGACGCACCACGACTACCCGGCGGCCGACATCGCGGCGCCGATGGGCTCGCCGCTCTACGCGCTGGCGGACGGGATCGTCATGCAGACGTTCACCGAGGACACGACCAACTGCGGCATCGGCTTCTCGATCCAGATCGCGGACGGAACGACCTACCTCTACTGCCACCTGTCCTACATGGAGTCCCACATCACGCCGGGAACCGCCCTCGCGGCCGGCTCGTCGGTCGGGCTCGTCGGCTCGACCGGCCACTCGACCGGGCCGCACCTGCACCTCCAGTTCGTGCCCGCGACCTCGTATCCGCAGGACACGGCGTGGTTCCAGTCGTTCGCCGGCGTCGCGTTCAGCTGGCAGGGCGAGGCGCCCGCGCCGGCCGGCGCGCCGACCGCCACCTTCGGCCCGCCCACCTCGGACGGCCCGGTCATCACCTTCACGGAGGATTAGTCCTCCCCCGTTAGGGGATTGACCCGTCGGCCAGGGTGCCGATGGAGAGGGTATGGCGGCACGTCTCTCTGCGCTCTTGCCCCGGATCGCGGCTCTGACCCTGATCTGGCTGCTTGCTGCGTCCGCGATCACCTTTGCCGCCTCGGGCCACGAGAGCACCGACGCCGCGCCGGCCGCGCCGGCCGCAGCGCCGGTTCAGGAGATCCTGATCGTCCCCGACGTGCGCCAGCAGGCCTACGTCTTCGCCAAGGGCATCCTCGAGGACACCGGATTCGCATGGCGCGTCGACGGCGCCGTCCAGGGCTACGCGGCGAACACGGTCGCCTCGCAGAATCCCGCCCCGGGCACGAAGGTCATGGACACGGGCGCGCCGATCGTCGTGCTCCATCTCGCGAAGAACGCGAGGTACGCGCAGCACGGCCTGCCCGAGAACACGTCGCCGCGCGCCGGCACCGCGGTCATCGCCGCGGACTCCGCCGAGCCGCCCGCCGAGACCGAGGAGGCACCCGCCGTCACCCCGCCGTCGGTGCCGGCCAACCAGGGCCAGGAAAGCACCACGCAGCCGACGGAGAAGAAGCCGGCGAAGAAGAAGCCGAAGGCCGAGAAGGCCCGCAAGCCCGCCTTCGTCGTCCCCGGCGCACCCGCCGAGCCCCTCGACGAAATGCCGCTGCCCGCCCGCGCTTTGCTCCTGCAGAAGCGCCTCGCCGCCCACAAGAAGCCGACGCCTGAGCTGGTCAACTTCTGGCTGTACCAGCACGCGTGGCTCGTGACCGGTGCCAAGTTCGGCTGGAGCGGCGGTGCCCAGGCCCTGAAGACGCTCATCCGCGTCGACCGGGACCTCCAGGCACGCTGGGACATGGGCGCGAAGAGCGCCAAGGTCGCCGCCGCAGCTCTCGCCGAAGTCGAGCGCCGCAGCGCCAAGTGATCCGCTGGGTCGCCCGCCGGATCCGCCCTCGCGGCGAGGACGGCTATTCCCTGGTCGAGTTGATCGCCGTCATGGCGATCCTCGTCACCGTGGTCACGTCGATCACGTCGCTCTTCGTCGCCGGCGCGCGCTCGCAGCTCGAGCTGAACCGGCGCTTCGAGGCGCAGCAGTCCGTGCGGATCGCGACCGACCGCATGCGCCGTGAGGTGCACTGCGCGACCTCGGTGACGTTCACGAGCGCGGCGTCCGTCACCGTCGCCTTGCCCGCGACGTGCCCGACGACCGGCGGATCGGCGCAAAACATCGTCTACGACACGTCGCTCGTCTCGACCGGCCGGTACAAGATCCGCCGCGCCGGCGTGGTGATCGGCGACTACCTGACGAGCGGCAGCGTCTTCTCGTACACCGCTCCGTCGACCTCGACGCTCGGGAAGCTCCATTTGAACCTCCCCGTGAACATTCGCCAGAACGAGGGATGGAAGACATGGCGCCTAGAGACCGACATTGTCCTTAGGAATACGACGCGCTCCTGACCTAACGAACGTGCTACTTCAGCGCCTACTGCGGCTCCTGCGCTCCGAGCGTGGGATTTCTTTGGTCATGGCTATTGGCGTACTCGGCGTGCTCACGATCAGCGGCACGACCGTCGTCTACTACGCCAACTCGAACGCGCGCAGCGCCGGCTACTCGAAGGGGAACGGGCAGGCCTACGACCTCGCGGAAGCGGGGATCGCCCAGGCGCTCGCCGTGCTGCAGGGCTCCCTCACGCCGACCCAGCCGACGCTTCTGGCTTCGAAGACGGTCAGCTACCCGACCTCGGGCGGCAGCGTGACCTACTCCGGGACCTACTCCAATGCGGTCTGGACGATCACGTCCACGGGCAGTGCGCCGAACGCCACCGGCGGCACGAACTTGATCAAGCGCACCCTGACGCGCACGGTCACCGTCTACGGACTCTCGTCCGGCGGCACCGTCGCCGCGTGGAGCCGCATGTACCACGACAATCCCAACTCGTGTCTCACGATCACCGACGTGACCGTGACCATGCCGGTTGCGAGCCGAGGCGGAATCTGCCTCGTCGGCTCCGCCAAGATCACCGGCGCCGACACGACCGTCGAGGTCGGCGGCAACGTCACGATGACATCGGAAGGCGCGCAGCGCTCGGCCGGCTCCGGTTCCGGGTGGACGAGCTCCTCGAACATCGTGTCGTCGAACAACTCCGATGCGTCGGTGTCGCTCGGGAACCTCGCGACGAGCGCCAACCTCGACGCGACCAGCTTCGGCTTTACGATCCCGACGACGGCGACCATCCTGGGCATCACCGCCACGGTCGAGCGCGCCGCGTCGAGCTCGGGCCGCATCCAGGACAACCACGTGCAGCTCCTCAAGGCCGGCTCGACGACGGGGATCACCGACAAGCTTCAGTCCGGAACCTGGGGAACGTCCGACACGACCAAGACGTACGGGTCGAGCTCGGATCTCTGGGGCACGACCTGGACGCCGGCGCAGGTGAACGCGTCGAACTTCGGGCTGCGCTTCCAGGCGAAGAACACGAACTCGTCGACGACGACCGCCTCGGTTGACTTCATCGAGATCACCGTCACATACATCGACACGACGATCGGGACGGCGGCGACGCCCATCGACTACTTCGCGGCCAGCGGAACCTGCAAGTACGGCACCGCGACCGCCCACACGCCGTGCTCGAGCACGGACAAGGTCTTCGCGGACACGATCCACACGACGCCCGCCGGTCTCAACAAGCCGACCGTCGACATGGCCTACTGGTACCAGAACGCAAAGCCGGGCCCGAAGAGCTACTGCACGGGCGGCGGCACGTTCCCGAACACGTTCGACAACGACTCGGTGCGCAACACAAGCCTCTCGCAAAACGGCGAGATGACGCCGACGAACTCGAGCTACACGTGCCAGGTGAAGGACGCGAACAACGTCCTGCTCGGCGAGATCTCCTGGAACTACCAGACCCACGTCATGAAGATCAACGGCACGATCTTCATCGACGGGAACTTCCGCTTCGACGATGACGGCCAGGTCGTCCACTACCAGGGCCGCGGAATTATCTACGCGTCCGGCGACCTCGAGTTCGACGAGCTCGTCTGCGCCGGCGGCTCCGGAACCACGAGCTGTGTCACCCAGTCGGGCGGCATGGGCAACTGGGATCCGAGCCAGAACATGATGATCGTGCTCGCCGGCGGCTGGGCCGAGTTCGACCAGGGCGGCACGCAGTCCCAGTCCGTTCCGTCGGGCCTCCAAGGGCTCATCTACGCGCAGGGCGACTGTCTGGTGCACGAGAACTTCCACCTGAGCGGGCCGATCGTCTGCGACGAGATCACGCTCCCGGACGAGCCCAACGGCTGGCCGACGTACTACCCGTGGCCCGACCTCGGGACGCTCGTCGACGGCCAGGTCTACATGTCGCCGGATTCCGCGGGCGACCACCTGTTCGTGCTCGGTCCCCAAACCGGCTGAGAATCTCGCCCGCTGCGCGGGCATGCAATTCCCAGCCGCGGAAGAGCGGGTCTCTACACGGCCGGTGTCTCGGCGCGCTCCTGACGGTTGGCGGCGATGAGCCACGCCCGCCATGTCGGTCGCGGCGGCGGGTCTGGGCGCCGCGGCGAATTGGTGCTGATCCGTCACGGAATCGGCACAGGTTCGCCCTATCGGCGGATCCGCTTTCAGCCCTAGGCTGGTCGGTGGGTGGCGGATGGAATCTCCCCACCCTGGGCGGGGATGTGGACCCTCGTAGACAGAGAAGAGGAGGACTACCGCGGCGGATCGTGGCGCGGCGGTCTTGTAGATTCGGAGGGTGGACTCCGACGCGACCTCGACCGCCGCGGTCTACGTGATCGTCGCGTTGCTGCTTCTCTGGCTCGGAGTGTTCGTGTACCGGCGCCGGCGCGGCTAGCGGCTCCCTTGCGCCGCGGAGCCGACGCTGCGAATTGGTGCTGATCCGTCACTGAATCGGCACACCTCGACCCTTTCGGCGGGTGTGACGTAGCCGTAGGCTGGTCAGTGGGCGGCGGGTGGAGAATCTCCCCTCCCTGGGTGGGGATATGGACCCTAGGAGCGCGCGGGGGTAGTTCAAGCCACGCCGCCGCGTCCGTCGCGGCGGAAAATGGCACGAATCTTGCTCACGTCTTGGCGCGAGCCGCTCCAGGGGGCCGACGGACTAGTCCGTCAATCTCCGTCCCGGGCGACCTGACGATTGCGGGGCTACCTTTTTCGGCGGCGAGCCATCAGGCCGGACATCCTTGAGGTAGGCCCCGCACCAAGGGCAGTAGTCGATGACTTGTATCGCGCTACTGCCGAAAATCGTCAGTCCGTAGTCCCCGTCGTCCGCGAGCGTGATGAGGAGGTTGGGACAGTCCCAGCGGTTCGGGTGCAGGTCGCACGTCTCCTCGACGTGGAGTTCCATCATGTCGCAGCAGTAGGCCATACGTGCTGCGCCCCTAGACGAGAACTCGACCGATTTCTTCGATGGACGTCAGCCCGGAGGCGACCTTCGACAGGCCGTCGTCCCACAGGGTGCCCATGCCGCTGCCGATTGCGGCTCGCTCGAGCTCGTCGCGGCTCGCGTGCGTTGCGGCCAGGTGCGAGAGCTCCTCGGTCATCACCATGAGCTGGTAGATGCCGATCCGGCCCTTGTAGCCCGTCTGGTTGCAGCGCGGACAGCCCTTCTTGCGGTAGAGCGACACGCCGTCCGCAGCCGCGACCTGCTCGGGCGTGAACCGGGACGCGAGCATCTCCTCGCGCGTCGGGATGTACATCTCGCAGCAGTGGGAGCAAAGCTTGCGCGCGAGCCGCTGGGCGACGACCGCGGTGACGGCCGAGCCCGTGAGGAACGGCTCGACGCCCATCTCGTTCAGGCGCGTCAGCGCGCTCGGGGCGTCGTTCGTGTGCAGCGTCGAAAGGACGAAGTGACCCGTGAGCGCCGCCTCGATGGCCATCTTGGCCGTCTCGGCGTCGCGAATCTCTCCCACCATCACAACGTCGGGGTCGGAACGCAGGATCGAGCGGAGCGCCGTCGCGAAGGTCAGGCCCGCCTTCGGGTTCACCTGCACCTGGTTCGGCCCATGCATCCGATACTCGACCGGATCCTCGACGGTGATGATGTTCACCTCGGGCCGGTTCAGCTTCGTGAGGCCGGCGTAGAGGGTGGTCGACTTACCGGAACCGGTCGGCCCGGTCACGAGGAGCGCGCCGGTCGGCTTCTCGATCACGGCCTCGAGCTGCGCTCGCATGTCGTCCGAGAAGCCGAGGTCCGAGAGCGTCGGCAGCTTCTTCGACTTGTCGATGAGGCGCATGACGACCGACTCCCCCTCGACCGACGGGAGGACCGCAACACGGATGTCGAGGAGGCGGCCGGCCGCCTTCGCGTTCAGCGAGATGCGTCCGTCCTGCGGCTTTCGGCGCTCGGCGATGTCGAGCTTCGCGAGCACCTTCAGGCGCGTCGTGACGGCCATCGCGAGGCGCTTCGGGATCCGCTGCACCTCGTGGAGCACGCCGTCCACGCGCAGGCGCACGACGAGCGAGTCGTCCTGCGCGTTGAAATGGAGATCGGAGGCGCCGTCTTCGGCCGCCTGGAGGATGATCGAGTTGACGAGACGGACGAGCGGGGCGTCCGAGACGCCGTCGTCGGCCTCGAGGTCGTCGTCGGTCGCGTCTTCTTCGACGTCGAACTCGTCCTCGACGAGCGCGGCGCGCTCCCACACCTCGCTCGCGCGCGCGATCTTGCGCAGCTCGAGCTCGATGTCCTCGCGCGGCGCGACGCCGATGTCGAGGTTGTAGCGGGTCGCGAGGCGGAGCTCGTCCACCTTCTGGATGTCGCTCGGGTCGGAGATCGCGATCTTGAGCGTGTTGCCCTCGAGGCGGTACGGAATCGCCCCGACGCGGTCGAGCACGTGCGCCTGGATCGCCTCCACGGCGTCCTTTTGGACGGCGACCTCGGAGAAGTCCACGTACGGCATGTGGTAGCGCGAGGCGAGCGCCTGGGCGACCTGGACGCCGTCTCCGCCGCTGCCGCCGTCGTCCGAAAGCGCGGCCGCGAGCGAGCCTGCGCCCGCGCGGCCCTTCGCCTCGGCCAGCTTGTCCACGGCCACGAGGCCGGTCGCCTCGAGCAGGTCCGCGAGGAGCTCCGCCGTGCGGTTCGGCTGGATTCCGGCCCCCGGCGGGGGGACGGGCGTGACGTCGGAAAGACCGTCGCCGGTCGCGGCGTCTAGCGGCTGTGAGTCGTCGCGTTCCACTCCCAGGAGTTATCGGCGTTTCGGGCCGAATCCCTGAGATGTGCGATCAAGGTTTTCGCGCGGCTCAGAACCCGGCGAGATATGCGTCGAGCAGCTGCTGTCCCCAGAAGAGCCCGACGATGCCGCCGAAGCAGAGGAACGGTCCAAAGGCGATCTTCATCTTGCGCGCCTTCATGCCGTGCCGGGCGAGCAGGTAGAACGACGGCACGAGCGCCGAGACCATCCCGAACATCATCGCGATCGCCACGGGCCAGCCGAGCGCGAAACCGAGCAGGAGCGCCAGTTTCACGTCTCCCATCCCCATCCCCGCCGGGTAGACGAGCAGCGCGATGAAGAGGAAGAGCGAGGCGCCCAGGCCGGCGAACACCCACTCGAGCGTCCGGTCGGGCATGAGCACGATGTTTCCGCCGAGCATCACGGCCGACGACGGCAGCGTGATCCTGTCCGGCAGGATGTGCCGCTCGAAATCGATCGCCGAGAGAGCGACCATGACGGCGCAGAAGTAGGAGTAGAGAACGGCCTCGCCGGTGAGGCCGAAGCGCCAAAAACACGCGGCAATGAGGAGCCCGGTGGCGAGCTCGACGAGCGGGTAGCGGGCGCTGATCGGCGCGCTACAGCCGTTGCACTTGCCGCGCAGGAGCGCATACGAGAGGAGCGGGATGTTCTCCCACCACGAGAGCTCGTGGCCGCAACCCGGGCAGGCCGAGCGCGGGGTTACTACGGAGCGCTTCTCGGGGAGGCGAGCGACGACGACGTTCAGGAAGCTGCCGAGCGCGAGCGCGGGGAAGAGAGCCAGGGCGGCCAAAGCAGCGTTCGGGTTCATCTACTCGACCTCGCACCCGAGGGTGGTGAGGGCCTGGACGGCCTCGTCGAGGAACACGGTCGCTTCGTCCACGGTGGGGAAGCGGTAGGGGCCCGGATGCAGCGGATCGACGCGCAGACCGGACACGGGGTAGACCTCGCACTCGATGACGTACTCGTTCCCGCGGTGGACGGAGCGCATGGTCACGACCTGGCGGCCTTCCTTCCGCGCGGTGCGCACGGCCAGCTGCACCTCCTCGGCGGCGGGCTTGGGCGGCGGGTTCATACCCGGGCGTTGTCGACGGCTTGCGCGACCGTCTCGCGGTCGACGTACCTCTCGAACGCGGTTGCGACGCCCTCGTTGCGGACGAAGACGAGCACCGAAGGCGACGTGCGGAACGAGTACGCCCCGGCGACGGTGGCGATCTCGCTCGGGTCGTAGACGTCGATCGCGACGAAGCCGGCGCCGGCCAGATTCGCTCCCGCGCGGGCCTCGCCGAGAGCGAGGCTGTCGAGCGAGGCGCCCGGTGCGTAGAGGACGGCGACGACGATGCGGTGCTTGTCCAGTGCGCGGGCGAGCTCGGAGTCGTCGCTCGTGTTCGCTCCGCAGGCGTCGGCGCCGAGGTCGTCGGCGATCGCCGAGCCCTTGTCGTTCTGCGCGAAGGCGACGCCCGTGAAGGCTGCGTACGAGGCGAGGTCGCCCGCCTGCATTGCGGCGACGGCCTGGTTCTCCAGCGCGACGAACTGGTCGAAGTGCTTGAGCATCTTTTCGATCCGCTTCTGGTCGTCCACCGGCATCGGCACGGCCCGCAGCGCGGCGATCGCCTGCTCGGAGTTCGTGAGCGCCTGCGGCAGGACGACGACCAGCTCGGCCGAGCTTTGCGGGACCTTCAGCTCGGAGTTCTTCTCGTTCAGCTCGGTGCAGATCTCCTGCGCCTGCTTCGCCCAGTCGCTCCGCGTGACGTCGGCCGCCGCCTGGGCGGGCGCGGGGTTGTGCGGAGGAATCGGAGGCGCGGCCTCGTCTCCGGGTGACCCGGAGAACGCAAACGCGAACGCCGCCATGCCAAGCAGGGCGAGCACCGCAGTGGGAATGAGAACCCGCAGCCGCAGATTCGACTTCATGTGCTGTCTATCGGCACGCGGGGGCGCGTCTTGAGGGCTACTGACACGCGCCCGAGACGATGTCGGCCGAGGCGCCATGGTTCACGAAGGTCGCCTCGCCCGTCGAGGTGTCGCAGTAGCCGGTCGCCGGCGTGTCGCCACCGGAGCCGTAGAAGGCTCCGGCGATCGCAGCTGCCGCGAGCAGCGCCAGGACGAGGGTGGGGACGAGGACCTTCAGGCGCAGATTCGACTTCATGTCGTCCCTTATCGGGTCCACGTGCGCGGGTCCCAAGAGAACGAGAAAGGGGCGCGGTCTCCCGCGCCCCTTCCGGCCTTTCTGATCTTCTCCGTCGCCTAGCTGCAGGCGCCGGTGACGATGTCCGCCGAGGGGCCTGCCTTGTTGAACGTGGCCTGGCCGACGGTGGACTGCACGCAGTAGCTCGTAGCCGTGAGCGTGCCGAACGTGATGTTCTTGATGCCGGCGTCGTAGCTCGCCTGGATGCCCGGGAGGGTCATGCCGACGTACGTGTCGCTGTCGGCGTAGTAGGCCTCGAGACCCGGGATGGACGCGCGTACGTTCGCCTTGGCCGCCGACTCGTTGGCGCGATCCCGGAACTTGAGGTAGCTCGGAATGGCGATGGCGAGCAGGATGCCGATGATGATGATCACGACGAGGAGCTCGATGAGCGTGAAACCGCCCTCCGAGTTACCGCGCGCGATGCGCTTTCGAAGTCCTGAGATCAAAGTTCCTCCTTGCACGTGGGCACTGATTGGCTCACGAGGTTCATCGGCTTTCGGATGCTTGTCCTGCTCGCCCGAGAGAGGGATTTCGCACCTACGGCGAAACGGCAAAAAAAGAGAGGGCGCGGTCTCCCGCGCCCTCTCGTGAAGCCGATGTCCGGCTGCCTTAGGAGCAGGCGCCGGTGACGATGTCCGCCGAGGGGCCTGCCTTGTTGAACGTGGCCTGGCCGACGGTGGACTGCACGCAGTAGCTCGTAGCCGTGAGCGTGCCGAACGTGATGTTCTTGATGCCGGCGTCGTAGCTCGCCTGGATGCCCGGGAGGGTCATGCCGACGTACGTGTTGCTGTCGGCGTAGTAGGCCTCGAGACCCGGGATGGACGCGCGTACGTTCGCCTTGGCTGCCGACTCGTTGGCGCGATCCCGGAACTTGAGGTAGCTCGGAATGGCGATGGCGAGCAGGATGCCGATGATGATGATGACAACCAGGAGCTCGATGAGCGTAAAGCCGCCCTCGTTCTCGCTGCGCGTCATCCGCTTTCGGAGCAGCTTGATCATTTGGTGTTTCCTCCTCATCGAGCGTAGGCGTTCTGGCTCATGGCCCACCAGAGGGGCCACAAGCCGTATCGGCGGCCCAGGCCGCTCCGGTGTCACCCGATAGAGGGAATGACAGACGGCGCTTTAGCAATCACGGGGCGTTGCCGATACGAGCGGACGAGGGAGCCATGGACACTACGAATGCGGCATCTAGCGGAGGCACGTTTTCGATTGACGATCTGCTTGAGCGGACCGTCAGCGCGAAGGCGTCAGACCTCCACATCACGAGCGGCTCCGAGCCGGTCGTCCGCGTCAGCGGGGGCCTCGAGCGGCTCGAGGGCTTCGGGCGCCTGACGCCCGACGATACGCAGCGGCTCCTCTACAGGATTCTCTCCACAGAGCAGCAGAAGAACCTCGAGCTGAAGCGCCAGCTCGACCTCTCCTACTCGCTCGCCGGCCTCGCGCGCTTCCGCGTCAACGTGTACTTCCAGCGCGAGAGCCTCGGCGCCGCCTTCCGCATCATCCCGACCGAGCTGAAGACGCTCGAGGAGCTGGGGATGCCGCAGGCGCTCGCCGATCTCGCCGACAAGCCGCGCGGCCTCGTCCTCGTGACGGGCCCGACGGGCTCGGGGAAGTCCACCACCCTCGCGGCGATGATCGACAAGATCAACACCGATCGCGCGGATCACATCATGACGATCGAGGATCCGATCGAGTTCCTCCATCGCCACAAGCGCTGCATCGTGAACCAGCGCGAGATCGGCCCCGACGCGACCAGCTTTGCCGAGGCGCTCAAGGGCGCGCTCCGCCAGGACCCCGACGTGATCCTCCTCGGCGAGATGCGCGACCTCGAGACGATCGGGACCGCCCTCACCGCGGCCGAGACCGGTCACCTCGTCTTCGCCACCCTGCACACGCAGGATGCGCCCGGAACCGTCGACCGTTTGATCGACGTCTTCCCCTCCGCGCAGCAGGAGCAGGTCCGCGTGCAGATCGCCAGCACGCTCCAGGGCGTCGTGACGCAGACCCTCCTTCCGCGCGCGGATGGGGCTGGGCGCGTCGCGGCGGTCGAGATTCTTCTCCCGGACGACGCCGTCCGGAACCTGATCCGCCAGGCGAAGGTCGAGCAGATCTACTCGGTGATGCAGACCGCCGGCAAGCGCGGCATGCAGACGCTCGAGCAGGCGCTCGTCGACCTGGTCATGCGCGGGATCGTCTCCAAGGACATGGCCCTGCAGCGCTCGAGCCGCCCCGATCAGCTTCTGGGCCTGCTCGAACGTGGCGGCGCCGGATCCGCGGCGGGCGGCCCGCTGAACGGCGGCCTGCGGGCGGCCGGAGCCTAGGGAGCCGGGGGAAATGTCCAAGGAAATCGTCGGACTGAAGATCGGCGCCTCGCACCTGGCAGCCGCGCGTGTACGCGTGAACGGCTCCGCCGAGGTGACGCAGGTCGCCCGCGAGCCGCTCGCGCCGGGCATCGTGGCCGCGGGCGAGGTTCGCGACCCCGAGGCACTCGCGGTTGCGCTCAAGGACTTCTTCGCCAAGCACAAGCTGCCCAAGCGTGCCGTCCGGGTGGGCATCGCGAACAACCGGATCGGCGTGCGCACGATCGAGCTCGTCGGGATCGAGGATCCGAAGCAGCTCACGAACGCGATCCGCTTCCGCGCCCAGGAGGCGCTGCCGATCCCGATCGACGAGGCCGTGCTCGACTTCCAGGTTCTGTCCGAGGGCACGAACACGGAGGGCCAGCCGACGCACAAGGTGCTGCTCGTCGTCGCGTACAGGGATCTCGTGGACGCCTACGTCCGCGCCTGCACCGACGCGGGCCTCCGCCTGGCCGGCATCGACCTCGAGGCCTTCGCCGTGCTCCGCGCGCTCGTCCCGGCGGATCCTTCGCAGGCGCCCGCCGATCGCAGCGCCGTCGTGGCTGTTGCGATCGGCTCGGAGCGCTCGATCCTCGCCGTCTCCGACGGCCACACCTGCGAGTTCACCCGCGTGCTCGACTGGGGCGGCGCCGCACTCACCGGCGCGCTGGCCCGCTCGCTCGAGATTCCCGCTCAGGACGCCGAGCAGCTGAAGACGCTGCTCACGCTCGAGGATGCGCCGGGCGCCGTCCAGGGGCTGACGATGGAGCAGACCGCGCAGGCCGTGGAGGCGCTTCGCACCGCGCTTCAGGGCTTCGCGCGCGAGCTCGTCGCCTCGCTCCAGTTCTACCAGTCGCAGCAGGGCTCCCTGGGCATCCGCGAGGTCGTAATCGCCGGCGGTACCGCGCAGCTCGGCGGGCTCGCCGAAACGTTGCAGCGCCTCACGGGCGTCGCCGTCCGCGTCGGGGATCCCGTCGCCGCGGTCGAGGTCGGCAAGAAGGCGCGCGACGCAACGAGCCCCGCGCTCGCCGTTCCCATCGGACTCGGGCTGGCCCGCTGATGGACATGCGCAAGGAGATCAAGCTGTCCGACCTCTTCAAGCGCAAGCCGAAGAACGAGGTCGAGGCCGAGCTGGCCGAGGCGGTCGAGCCGAGCGAGAAGAAGACGAGCCGGTTCTCCCGGCGCAAGACGGACGCGGAGCCGAAGGAGCCCAAGGCGCCCAAGGCGCCGAAGGAGCCGCGCCGCAAGAAGTCTGCGAAGGGCGAGGGCTCGACGCTGCCGGACGTGCCGCTCATGCGCGCGTTCAACCTCATGCCTTCCGACGCGTCCGCCTCGACGGACAGCGTCCGCGCCAATCCGGTGCGTCTCGCGATCGCCGTCGCCGCGCTCGTCATCCTCGCACTGTTCGCGTCCATGTTCCTGATCGCGAACGCGCGTGTCGCCGACAAGCAGCAGGAGCTGAACGACCTGATGGGCCAGCTTGCGGCGCTGAACGTTCCCTCCGAGGAGCCCATTCCCCAGGCCGCAGATCCGTCGCTCATCGCGGAGAAGGACGCCCGCTCGAACGCGCTCGGCAGCGCGCTCGGCTCGCGCGTCGCCTGGGATCGGGTGCTCCGTGACCTTTCGCTCGTCCTGCCGGACGACGTGTGGCTCACCGGGATTATTTCGAGCGGCGGCACCGTGCCGACGAACGAGGACGGCTCGGGCCCGACGGTGGAGCAGCTCGAGGCCTCGAAGAGCGTGGTCGAGCTGAACGGGTTCTCCCGTTCGGCCGAGGGCGTTGCGACGCTGCTCAGCCGCGTGCAGGTGCTCCCGCAAGTCGAGTCGGCCACGCTCGTGAACGCGACGACCACCTCGCTGTCCAACCAGGAGGTCGTGCAGTTCACGATCAGCGCGACGCTCAAGCCCCCCGGCGCGGCGGCGACGCCATGAAAAAAGACCAGAAGATCCCCCTGACTCCGGTTCTCGCCGTGGCGCTTGTCCTCGTGACGGCCCTCGTCTGGTTCCTCATCGTGGGCCCGAAGCAGGCGCGCGGCGGCGAGCTCGACGCCGAGATCACCGACTACCAGGCGAAGATCGCGCTCGCCCAGCAGCCGAAGCCTGAGGTCACGGTCGTGCAGATCGAGGCCGCGGACGTGTTCCGCCTCGCGAAGGCGATGCCGGACAACGAGGACATGGCCGGCGTGCTGCTCGAGCTGAACGCGGTGGCGACCGCGGCCGGGATCGACTTCGTCGCGATCCAGCCGGGCCCGCCCGCGATCCGCAACGGCTACTACGCGGTTCCGGTCACGCTCACGCTCGAGGGCAACTACTACGACCTCACAGATTTCCTCTTCCGGCTTCGGAACCTGGTCACCGTGAACGACGGCGTGCTCGAGGCGAACGGTCGCCTCTACACGCTGGACACGCTCGAGATCCACGAGTCGAGCGACGGCTTCCCGCAGATCGAGGCGGTGCTCGTCATCTCCGCGTACGCGTTCGGCGTGCCCGAGGGTGAGATCGTCGCCGCGCCCGCCGGAGCCGCGCCGCCGCCCCCGCCGTCCGGTGGGACGACCGTTCCCGCGACGACGACGGGCCAGACGACCACGGGAACCGCTCCCCCGGTGACCTCGACGAACAACGCGATGGCGCCCATTCCCGGCGCGCCCGGCCAGCCCACGCCTCCCCCGAGCCCGACGCCATGAGCAAGATCACGCAAAAGCGCGAAGAGGCGGCCCGCGAGGCCAAGGAAAAGAAGCAGAAGAAGATCCTGATCTTCCTCGCGCCCGTCCTGCTGCTCGTGCTCGTGTGGCAGGGCCCCGGGATGCTCAAGGCCTTCACCGGCGGCGGCGAGGCCACGACCACGGCCGCCGGCGCGACCACGCTCGTGTCCACGGCGCCGACCGATCCCACCGGTGCGGCCCCGACGACCGCGGGCGGCGATCCCGCTGCGGTCCCCACGCCCGGCGGTAGCGCACCTCTGCCCGAGTCGGACGAGACCGTCGTCGCCGCCGAGGGGCAGCTGCTCCGCTTCGACCGCTTCCTGGGCAAGGATCCGTTCAACCAGCAGGTGAAGGCGAACGAAGCCCTTCCGCCTCCGACCGATCCCGGCACCACCGGCGGCTCGGTCACGCCGGTTCCGAACGACCCGGGTACCGACCAGCCGTCGGCCTACACGTCGGCCACGCTCGAGGTGAACGGCGTGGACGAGCAGCTCAGCAAGGGCACCGCGTTCCCGGCGAGCGACCCGCTCTTCCGCCTGGTCGCGATCACCGGGAAGAACGTGAAGATCGGCCTCGTTTCAGGCTCGTTCTCGGACGGCCAGGACACGGTGACGGTGAAGGTCGGCAAGACCGTGACCCTCGTGAGCCAGCCCGACGGCATCCGCTACGTGATCAAGCTCGTCTCGGTCGCCAAGGCTCCGTAGCCCTCTCCGCGCCGGCCGTCGGTAGTTCCGCCCTCGCGCGCGTGACTCGGGGGTCCCCGGTCGCAGATCCCCTGCGGACAGCGTAGAACGGAAAGGCGCGCGTGTGGTGCGCGGCTTTGTGCCAAGAGGGTGACGGTTGATCCACAGTCCCCAGAGCCCGCGCAAGGATCGGCGGCCGTCCCGGCCCGAGCGGCGCGACCGACCTGGCGGGCGCGGCACGGCCCGAGTCCACGCGATGCTTCCGCCGATCGAAGTCGAATGCCCGCGAAGCGGGCGGGACTTCGATCGGCTAGAGGCCGGTCGTCTCGTCGAACGACGACGAGATGCGCGCGTACACGGAACCCGTCGTCGAATCGCGCACGATGACCGTGATGAGCTTCACGTTGCGCCCGGCGACGCCGGCCGCGGTCGCCGTCGCCTGCCACGTGATGTACGTGTCCACGCGGTAGCTCTTGCCGTCGGCGCCGGTCACCGTCTTCGACGGGACGCTGTTCGTGCAGGGCGAGACGCCGCAGGCGGTGAGGATGACCATCGAGTTCACCTGGTTCGTCGGCGACGAGGCCGCGAGGTACGCGCCGTAGCTCGCGGTCGAGCTCTTGTACGTCGAGTCGGTCGCGGTCACCGCGGCGGCCGTGAGCCCGATGTACGAGTACTTGATCGCGCGGTAGCCCTCCATCTCGCTGTCTGCGAGGGCGGCCGCGGTCGTGACGTTGCTCGCGCGCTTGATCTGAATCGCTCCCCCGTGGAACATCGCGAACACCGCAAGGATCCCGATCGAGAGCACCGTCATGGCGCACAGGAGCTCGATCATGCCGAAGCCCGCGTTCTCGCGCGCGCGGCCGCAGATCCGCTTTCTGAGGGCGTACATCTTGTGCAGACATCGGCAACTTGCCGACAGCACTCAAGCCGGAAACGAGTGATGCCGATTCGACTCGTGAGGAATGGCGGCCTTTGCCTACACAGCGATCAACGCCGACGGAGTCGAATCCGCCGGTGAGATCAACGCTCCCGATCTGAACGGGGCTCGCGAAGCCCTGCGCGTGCGGGGGCTGCTCCCGCTCGATCTGAGCGAGCGCGCGAGCTCGACCTCGGGGATCAAGGGGATCGGCAAGAAGGTCAAGCCGAAGTCCCTCCAGATCTTCTCGCGCCAGTTCGCGACGATGGTCGAGGCCGGCCTGAACGTCGTCACCGCGCTCGTCATCCTCGAGGAGCAGACCGAGGACCGGAAGTTCGCCGCGGTGATCGGCGAGGTCCGCGCCGACGTCGAGGGCGGGTTGCTCCTCTCCGAGGCGCTCGCGCGGCATCCGAAGATCTTCTCGCGCCTGTTCGTCTCGATGGTCGAGGCGGGCGAGGCGGCCGGAATCCTGGACATCGTCCTCGACCGCGTCGCCTTCCAGATCGAGAAGGAGACGCAGATCAAGCGCCGCGTGAAGGGCGCGCTCATGTACCCGCTGATGGTGCTCGCGTTCGCGACGCTCGTCCTCTGCGGGATGCTCATGTTCCTCGTCCCGATCTTCGTGGACATCTTCAAGCAGCTCGGCGGCGACCTGCCGATGCTGACGAAGGTCGTCGTCGGGATGTCGGACGGCCTCAAGAACTACTGGTACATCATCTTCCCGCTCGGCGGCGGGATCGTGTACGGCACGCTACGGGCGAAGAAGACGCCGCAGGGCCAGCGCGTCTGGGACCGGATGCGGCTGAAGGCCCCGGTGGGGATCGGCGCCGTCGTCATGAAGGTCGGGATGGCGCGGTTTTCCCGCACGCTTTCGACCCTTATCGGCTCCGGTGTGGACATCATCCGCGCGCTCGAGATCACCGGAACGACCTCCGGCAACACCGTCATCGAGGAAGCCGTCGAGATCGTCAAGGAGCGCGTCCACCAGGGAATCCCGATCGCCATCCCGCTCGGCGAGCTCGCCATCTTCCCCCCGATGGTCTCGCAGATGGTCCGCGTCGGCGAGGAAACCGGTGAGCTCGAGAAGATGCTCGGAAAGATCGCCGACTTCTACGAGGACGAGGTGGACAGCTCGATCGCGACCCTGACCTCGATCATCGAGCCGCTCATGATGATCGCGGTCGGATTGATGGTCGGGATCATCATCATTTCCATGTACCTGCCGATGTTCAAGCTCCTCACGCTCATCGGCGGCTCCTAGCCTCGTACCTCATCGGGGTTTAGGCTCGCGAGCGTGAGTTCGTGGGGCACGCCGGCACTCGTAGCCGTCTTCGCGGCGGCGGGCGCCGCCACCTGGATCGCCGGGCTGTTCCTCGAAGGCGACCGACGTTCTCGACGACCGATTCGGCCTCGGCGACGCGGTGGGAGGGATGCTGCTGCTGGGGCTCGCAGGGTCGCTGCCGGAGCTTGCGATCACCGTGTCGGCCGCACTCAGCGGCCACCTCTCGCTCGCCGTGGGGAACCTGCTCGGCGGGATCGCGATGCAGACGCTCGTACTCGTCTTCCTCGACGCCACGTCCCGGAAGAAACGGCCGTTGACTTCGCTCACCCACGACACCGCTCCTCTGCTCGAGTCGATGCTCGTGATCGTGCTCGTCACGATCGCGAGCATGGGCGGGTTCCTGACGCCGTCGACCACGATCGGGTCGGTCAGCCCGGCATCGCTCGCGATCGTCATCTTCTTCGTGGCGGGCATCGTGGGCCTGAACCGCGCCCGGCGCCGTGAGGCGTGGAAGGTCGCGGGCGAAGCCCCGCCGGCGGCGGGCGAGGCGCCGAACCGCTACCGGGCCTCGACGACCGCGATCGTCGTCGCCGTTTTTGGGGTCGCTTCGATCGTCACGCTTTTTGCCGGAGTCATGCTCGAGCAGTCGGGCAACGAGCTCGCGGACGACTTCGGGATGAACGGCGTGGTCTTCGGCGCCACGATCCTGGCCGCGGTCACCGCGCTGCCCGAGATCTCCAGCGGACTGGCGGCCGTCCGCCTCGGCCAGGTCGGGCTCGCGATGAGCGACATCTACGGCGGAAACGCCATGCAGCTCACGTTCTTCCTCCTCGCCGACCTGCTCTCCGGCGACGCCGTGCTGCCCACCGCCAGCGACGAGTCGCTTTGGCTCGGAGCGACCGGAGGGGTGGTGACGGCGATCTTCGCCTACGGTCTACTCATCCGACCGGAGAAAAAGATGCTCGGACTGGGACGCGACTCGATCCTCGTGCTCCTCACGTATCTCGCGGCCGTGCTCTTGCTGCCCGCGGTGCCCAGCTAGACGTCGAACGGCACCAGGCTAGGGGTCCCGAGCCGAGCCAGGGCGTGCATGTCGTCCGCGGTGCGCGGATAGAGGTCGAGATAGCGGGCGTACAGCTCTTCGTACACGTCCGCGGTCGAGGCGTTTGGCTCGAGGACTTGCTCGATGCGGGCCCAGTCGCCGGGATTCTCGGCCAGCCCTGTCGCCCGGGCTGCAAGGATCGTGCTGCCGAAGCTCGCGCCGGCGCCGGGGTGGCACAGCGACTGCTCTCGCCCGAGGACGTCGGTGACGATCTGCGGTAGGAGGCCCGCTCGCGTGCCGCCCCCGACACCGACGATTCTGGTCGCCGGCGAGCCGGCCGAGGCCATGGCCTCGATGTTGTGTCTCACCGCGAATGCGATGCCTTCGAAGACGGGACGCAAGAGCTCCGGCTGACCGTGCGTGAGCGTCAGCCCGACCAGGAGCCCGCGCGCGTTCGGGTCACCGGCGCCGACGGCCAGGAGCTCTCGGATCGCTGGGAAGAGGCTCTCGTGCTGAAGGATCTCGTCCGCGAGCGATGGGCTCCCGTCGAGGCCGCGAGCTAGACCTCGAACAGCACGGTCGGCTCGAGGCGCACATCGCAGTTGAGCGTGTTCGCGATGTAGCACTCGCCGTGAGCTAGTCCGAGGTAGCGCAGGATCCGGCTCTCGTCGACGTCGCCGCGGACAACGACCCGCGGGCGCAGCACAATCTCGGTGATCCGTACGGGCGTTTCGTCCTCGGGCATGAGCGCCCAGGCGTCGTCCGAGTATGCGACGACGTCGATCCGCGCCCGCGCGGCGATGGCAAGGAACGACAGGAGCTGGCACGACGAGGCGGCCGCGAGGAGCAGCTGCTCCGGGTTGGCGAAGGCGGCCTCCCCGCGAAACGCCGGGTCGGCGGAGGCGGAGATCGGCACCTCGGCCGGCGGGAGCGAAAGCGTGTGCCGTCGGCTGTAGGTCTCGTAGCCGACGCCCGTCGAGCCCTCCCATGTGCAGGTCGACCGGTACTCGTGCCTGGCGCCGCTCACGGCGCGATCGTAGTCGGATCGCGTCAGGTCCGGCTGCCCCGCGAGGTCAGGTCCGCTTGTCCCCGGCGTGCACCGGAGTGACCCATAGAATCGCCGCATGGCCAACTTTCCCGCTGCCCTGAACGAGCAGGTCGGATACGAATTCGCCGCGTCGCAGCAGTACATCGCGATCGCCGCCTACTACGACCAGGAGACCCTTCCCGGGCTCGCCGCGCACTTCTACCGCCAGGCGGTCGAGGAGCGAAACCACGCGATGATGATCATCCAGTACCTCCTCGATGCGGGCGAGGCGGTCGTCATCCCGGGCGTCACCGCGCCGCAGACGGAGTTCGCGGATGTCGTCGCTCCCGTCGCGCTCGCGCTCGCGCAGGAGAAGCAGGTGACGGCGCAGATCGTCGAGCTCGCAAAGGCCGCGCGCGAGGAGGCCGACCTCGTCGGCGAGCAGTTCCTCCACTGGTTCCTCCAGGAGCAACGCGAAGAGGTGTCGAGCATGTCCGCACTCCTCGCGATCGTCGAGCGCGCGACCGCGTCGAACATCCTCCTCGCCGAGGACTACCTCGCCCGGAACACGATCGGCGACGGCGGCGAAGCCACCGCGGCTCCCCCCGCAGCCGGCGGCGCGCTCTAGACCCTGGGTCTGCGAGCCGGCGCCGAGCCGGCGCGCTGTGGACAAACCGGCACACAATCGGTGCGCCGTCGTGACAGACACGCGCGCACTTTCCCGGTACCGTCGAAGGCGGTTGGCGGATGGCCCACTCCCCTCCCAGGGTGGGCGCGCGCGTCTAACTAACCAACTGAGCTAGCCGAGCTCGACGAGCCGGATGCCGGTCGCCTTGAAGCTCGCAACCGCGGGCTCGCCGGTTCGCAGGGCCAGGCGCTCGGCCGACGCCGCGGTGATCTCGGCGGTCAGCGGCCCCAGCGTCACCCGGACGCGGTTCCCGAGCGGGGTGAGCGCCACGATCGTCCCGGCGATCCGGTTCAGCGTCGAGTCGTCCGGCGCGGCGCGTCCGACCGCGATGTCCCAGGGATGGATGACGGCACCGACGCGGCCCGATCCCGCGTCCGCGGCAAAGATCCGCTCCCCGTCGTCGAGGACGATCGCCGTCAGCCCGTCCGGCCCCGGTTCGGCCCAGCCTCGCAGCACGTTCGTGCCCGTGAAGTCCGCCACGAACCGCGAGGCCGGCGCCGAGATCAGCTCCGCCGCGGTCCCCATCTGGACGAGCGCGCCGTCCACGATCACGCCGATCCGGTCGGCCAGCGTGGCCGCCTCGGAGAAGTCGTGCGTGACCACGATCGTCGGCAGTGCAAGCTCGCGCAGCGTCGCGCCCAACTCGGCGCGCACATGCATCCGCGTCTGCGTGTCGAGCGCCGAGAGCGGCTCGTCGAGGAGCAGCACGGCTGGGTCGCGCGCGAGCGCGCGGGCGAGCGCAACCCGTTGGCGTTCGCCGCCGGAGAGCTCTCCGGGATGAGCCTTCGCGAGATGCCCGATCCCGAACGACTCGAGCAGCTCCGTCGTCGAGCGTCGTCCCCCGAACGCCACGTTTTTCTCGACCGTCAGGTGCGGGAAGAGCGCGTAGTCCTGGAACACGAGCCCGACCGAGCGCTCCTCCGGTGGCAGCGACTTCCTCGCGGTCGTGTCGAGCCAGGTTTCGCCGCCCATCCAGATCACGCCTTCCTCGGGCTGGAGGAGGCCGGCGATCGCGCGCAAGACGGAACTCTTCCCGGCGCCGGAGGGCCCGACGAGCGCGACCGTCTCGCGACCGACGTCGAGCTCGAGCTCTAGGCGGAAGGTGCGGAGCGGATGAGCGAGACGGACGTGAAGCGAGTCCATGAGGGCAAGAGTCGCACGGTCAGGAGCACCGCGAGGCTGAGAGCAACCAGCAGCGCTCCAATCGCGATCGCCGTGTCCTGGTCGAGGTCGAGTTGCGCGTAGATCGCGAGGGGCAGTGTCTGGGTCACGCCCTGGAGGCTTCCGGCGAACATGATCGTCGCGCCGAACTCGCCGGTGCCGCGGGCCCACGCCAGCGCGGATCCCGCCCCGAGGCCACCGCGCGCGAGCGGCAGGGCTACCCGGCCGAACGTTCGGGCCGGCCCTGCGCCGAGCGTGCGCGACGCGTCGAGCAGCGTGGGATCGACCGATTCGAACGCCGAGATCGCGGCGCGGAGGTAGAACGGCGCCGCGACGAAGATCACCGCGAGGATGACGGCGGTCTGCGTGAAGGCGATCTGGATCCCGAGCACCTCACCGGTCCCGCCGAGCAGGCCCCGCCGGGAGAAGAGCGCCAGGAGCGCGATCCCGGCCACTGCGGGCGGAAGCACGAGGGGCAGCTCGATCGCGGTGACGACGACGTTCCGTCCACGAAAACGTCGGGTGGCGACGAAGTAGGCGGCGGGCGTGCCGACGAGGAGTACG
The DNA here is from genome assembly GCA_963716435.1 of uncultured Thermoleophilia bacterium. GTDB lineage: Bacteria > Actinomycetota > Thermoleophilia > Gaiellales > Gaiellaceae > CAVRUF01. The sequence goes on along the minus strand of OY970312.1, from coordinate 19,456 downwards.
AAGAAGTGCGCGATGAGGCCGGTCTTGATCGTGATCCAGAGGGCGTCGAGTGCCACGTCGCTCGTGAGCGCTTGGAACATCGCGGCCGGCGTGATCCGAAGGAACAGCGCTGCGATGGGGAGGAGGAGAAACGCCAGCGCGAGCGCGGTTGCACCGACGAGCACGACGTCGAAGGCGCGTCTCACGGAAGACCGAAGCCGGCAGCCTCGAGCGCTGCGCGCCCTTCGTCGCTCAGCACGAGATCGACGAACGCCTGCGCCGCGTCCGGATCCTTGGCGTCGGCGACGATTGCGATCGGATACAGCACTTCGGCCTGCGCCTCCGCGGGCAGCGTGATCACCACTACGTCGTCGCCGGCGGCCTTCGCATCCGTCGCGTAGACGAAGCCGGCGTCGGCGTCGCCCGAGACGACCTTGGCGAGCACGCCCTTCACGTCGTCCTCATTCGAGACGACGTTGTCGAGCACGGCGGTCTGGCCCATGTTGTCGAGGACGGTGCGCGTGTAGTCGCCGATCGGGACTCCCTCGGCGCCGATCACCAGCTTGATCCCGTCCGCGCCGAGGTCGTCGACGCTGTCGATCCCCGCGGGGTTGTCGCTGGGAACGATGAGCACGAGCTGGTTCGTGGCGAACACGACCGGCTCCTCGACGAGGCCCTCCTCGAAGAGCTCGCCCGGGTAGCGCGGGCTCGCCGCGGCGTATACGTCGGCCGGTGCGCCCTCACGGATCTGCGTCGCGAGGTCGTCCGAGCCGGCGAAGTTGAAGACTGCGTCCGGGTCGATCGCCTGGAACACCTCCGTGAGCGACGCGGCCGCATAGACGGTCGCCTTCGGGCCGCTGCCGTCGTCGTCGCCACCGCCGCAGCCTGCGACGACGAGGATGAGCACCGCAAAGATCGCGAGCAGACGGTTCACAGCTCGACCATCACCGAGGTCGCCTTGACGATTCCCGAGGCGGCTACGCCCGGCGCCAGTCCAAGCGCCTCCGCCGAGTCGCGCGTGATCACCGACACCACGCGAACGGGCCCGGGAATGTCGATCTCGACCTGCGCGAGGAGCCCATCGATGCGCACCTCGCGCACGACGCCCGGGAAGCGGTTGCGCGCCGACAGGGCCGTCGCGTCGTCGCCGCGCAGCCGCTTGATCTCCGCGACCGGGACGAGACGACGGTTTGCCGTGTCCCGCTCGGTGCGGATCCGGCCCTGGCGATCCCAGCGCCGCAGCGTGTCGAGGCTGATGCCGAGCGACCGCGCGGCTTCGCTTGCTGGAACGGACTTCCTAGGCATTGCCTAGGTAATCTACTGGATATCATCGGCATGTGTTCTTCCGACAGGTCCTGCACGACGATTTGGGCTGTGCGTCGTACGTCGTGGCCGACGGGGGCGAGGCGGCCGTCATCGACCCGAAGTGGGACATCGCCGACTACCTGGAGCTGGCCGAGGAGCACGGCTTCGCGATCCGGCACATCCTCGAGACGCACAACCATGCGGACCACGTCTCAGGGCACGGACGCCTGGTCGACGCGACCGGAGCGACGATCCATGTTTCCGCGGAGGCCGGCGTCGCCTACGACCACGAGCCGCTCGTAGACGGCGACGCGGTCTCGTTCGGCGACGTCCGGATCACCGCTCTCGCCACGCCGGGCCACCGTCCCGAGCACCTCGCGTTCCTCGTCGCGGACATGACCCGGGGTGCGGAATCCTGGCTCGCGATCACCGGCGACTCGCTCTTCGTCGGCGATCTCGCCCGGCCGGACCTGGCCGTCGAGCCGGAGGAGGGCGCACATGCGCTCTTCGGTTCGCTGCGACGGCTGCTCGCGCTGGACGACTTCGCCGAGGTCTGGCCCGGCCACATCGGCGGCTCCCTCTGCGGCGGCGCCGGAATGAGCCAGAAGCCGGGCTCGACGATCGGGTTCGAGCGCCGCTACAACCGGCTCGCGAAGCTGGCGAGCGAGGAGGACTTTGTCCGCGAGCTGACGAGCCATCTGGCGGCGCAGCCGCCGAACTTCAAGCGTGTCGTCGAGCTCAACCGCGGCCCGCTCCTTACCGAGGCCGCCGCAGTCGAGCCTCTCGCGCCCGCGCGCGTGAGGCAACTGCTTGACGAGGGTGCCGTGCTCGTGGACGGCCGCGCGCCGCGCGAGTTCGACGCGGCCCATGTCCCCGGCTCGATCAACGTGACCATGTCGCGCGCCGCCGTCGGCACCAGGGCGGCCTGGGTTGTGGACCCGAGCGCGGACGTCGTCGTGGCCGGCGCCGCCGACGCCGACGCGCTCCGGCTGGGCCGGATGCTCGAGGCGGTCGGGTTCCGAAGCCTCCGAGGTCTCCTCGCGGGCGGCGTGACGGCGTGGAGCGGGGCCGGCCTCGCGGTCGCCGAGACGCCGGCGCTCGATCCGCCGGCCTGGCGGAGCACCTCCGCGCCGGCGATGTCCTCCTCCTCGACGTCCGAGACGACGACGAGTGGGCCGAGGGCCATGTGGCCGGCTCGATCCACGTTCCGTACATGCGGCTGGGCGACGGCATGCCGGCCGAGCTGACCGTGAACGGGAAGTCCATCGCCGTGGCCTGTTCGACCGGCAACCGAAGCGCGATCGCGGCGTCGCTCTTGGCCCGCGCGGGCATCGGCGACGTGATCCATGTCACCGACGGCGGCGTCGCCGACCTCGCCGGCGAGGGCATCGAGCTCGTACGCTGACGCCTCGGAACGGGCGCGCGCGCCTCCGGAGATCGTGCGATTTCGCGCTGCTACACTTCTTGACCGCTCGGCGGCGTAGCTCAGCGGTTAGAGCGGCGGACTCATAACCCGCAGGTCGGTGGTTCGATTCCACCCGCCGCTACCTTTGCGGCACCACCAAGACGAAGAGGATTGAAACGTGGCCACAGGAGTACGAGTCGGTATCACGCTGGCGTGCACCGAGTGCAAACGGCGGAACTACCAGACGAACAAATCAAAGCGGAACACGCCGGACCGTTTCGAGCTGAAGAAGTTCTGCCGCTGGTGCAAGTGCCACACTCTGCACCGGGAGACGCGCTAGTCGATGGCCAGACCGTCCCGTACCCGTCGCAAGCGCGACGATTACCAGGCGCCCGGAGCGCCCGCGCGCAAGCAGGATCGCGCACAACAGGTTCGCCCCACGGAGCGCACCAAGAGCCAGACCGGCGCGCAGAAGGAGCGGCGCGGCGGCGTCCGCGGCTTCGCCGGCGAGTCGTACGCCGAGCTCCGCAAGGTCGAATGGCCGGGCCGGCGCCAGCTCATCTCCGCAACGGTGGTCGTCATCGTCGCGATCGCCGTCGTCGGAACGTTCCTGGCGATCTGCGACTTCGCGTTCAGCCGCCTCGTCCGCGACATTCTGCTCGGTTTCTAGGGGATCACGATGTTTCGCTGGTATGTGATCAACACCTATTCCGGGCATGAGAACAAGGTCAAGGCCAATCTCGAGCACCGCATCGTCTCGATGGGGCAGCAGCCGCGCTTCCGGCGCGTCGTCGTCCCGACCGAGCAGCGGATCGAGACGAAGGACGGCCAGCGCGTGCAGACCGAGCAGCGCGTCCTCCCCGGCTACGTCCTCGTGAACATGGACATGTCGGACGAGGCGTGGGGCGTGGTCAAGAACACGCCGGGAGTAACCGGGTTCGTGGGCGCGGGCGCCAAGCCGGTGCCGCTCTCGCAGCTCGAGGTCGACCGGATCCTGCACACGGGCGCGGCAGCCGAGAGGCAGCGCGCGGTCGCCGAGTTCGAGCTCGGCGAGACCGTGAAGGTGACCTCAGGCCCGCTCTCGGACTTCGACGGCGAGATCGTCGACGTCAATATGGATCAGCAGAAGTTGAAGGTTCTCGTCAATATCTTCGAACGCCAGGTTCCTGTGGAGCTCGGCTTCGACCAAGTGAAGAAACTGGACTGACATGGCCAAGAAAGTACTGACTCTCATCAAGCTCCAAATCCCCGGCGGCCAGGCGAACCCGGCCCCGCCGGTCGGGCCTGCGCTCGGCCAGCACGGGGTGAACATCATGGATTTCTGCAAGGCGTTCAACGCCGAGACGCAGCAGGCGGGCGGGCGTATCACGCCGGTCGAGATCACCGTCTTCGAGGATCGCTCGTTCACGTTCATCACGAAGACGCCGCCCGCGGCCGTCCTCATCAAGGAGGCGCTGAACCTGGACAAGGGCTCGGCCGAGCCGAACCGCGAGAAGGTCGGTCGCCTCACGAAGGCCCAGGTGCGCTCGATCGCCGAGATCAAGCTCGAGGATCTGAACGCGCGCGACGTGGACGCAGCAATGCGTGTCGTCGCCGGAACCGCCCGCTCGATGGGCGTGGAGGTGGACGTCTGATGACCGACCACGGCAAGCGATACCGCACCTCGCGCGACGCGGTCGATCGCGAGAAGCTCTACTCCCCGCTCGAGGCGATCCGTCTGCTCAAGGGCGCGCCGCCCGCGAAATTTGACGAGACGGTCGAGGTCCATTTCAACACGGGCCTGAATGTCCGCCACGCCGAGCAGCAGCTGCGCGGAACCCTGATGCTCCCGCACGGGACCGGCAAGGAGACCCGCGTGGCCGTGTTTGCCGAGGGCGAGAAGGCGAAGGAAGCCCAGGATGCGGGCGCGGATGTGGTCGGCTCGGCCGATCTCGCGACGCAGATCGAGGGCGGCTTCGACGACTTCGACGTCACGATCGCGACGCCCGACATGATGGGCACAGTCGGCAAGCTCGGCCGCATCCTCGGGCCGCGCGGCAAGATGCCGAACCCGAAGGCGGGAACGGTCACCTTCGACGTCGGTAAGGCCGTGCGCGACTCGAAGGCGGGCAAGCTCGAGTACCGCACCGACCGCGGCGCGAACGTGCACCTGCCGCTCGGCAAGCGGAGCTTCGACGAGCGCCAGCTGCTGGAGAACTACGCGACCATTCTCGACGAGATCGTCCGGGCGAAGCCCGCCGCGGCGAAGGGTCGATATATCCGCTCGGTCACCCTGGCGAGTTCCATGGGGCCGGGCATCAAGGTCGATCCCGCCCGCACGCGCGGCGTGGTCGAAGAGCTCGAGGAGGCGCCGGCAGAAGCCGTCGCGTAACCTGAACTCCCCGCCAGAGACAGTTGGCAGCCCTTCGGGGCGCAAGACCAGCCGAGGCGGCCCGAGGAGAACTGCATCACCTCTCTCTGGCCCGCCGTCGCGCGGGCCGAGTCGTTTGAGGAGGTGAACGGATGCTGAAACAAGAGAAGGAACGCGTCGTCGCAGAGCTCGTCGAGCGGCTGCGTGCATCGGAGACCCTGATGGTCGCCGACTACCGCGGGCTCGACGTGACGCAGCTGAACGGCGTGCGGACCGAGCTCTTGAAGGCCGGCGCGCGATTTTCGGTCGTGAAGAACACGCTTGCGAAGCGCGCCGCCGAGGAGGCGGGCGTTCCGAGCCTCGTCGAGATGCTCGACGGCCCGACGGCGATCGCGTTCGTGGGCGACGGCGACATGATCGCGGTCGCGAAGGCACTGAGCGATGCCGCGCGCGACACGAAGATCATCGCCCTCAAGGGCGGGATCCTCGAGGGCGAGCCGATCTCGGCCGACCAGGTCAAGAACCTGGCGAGCCTGCCGCCGGTCGACGTGCTCAAGGCGCAGGTGCTGGCCGTGATCGTCGGTCCGATGACCTCGATCGTCAGCGTCTTCAACGCGCCGCTGCGCGATTTCGTCGGCGTCGTGGATGCACGGATCAGGCAGCTCGAGGAGCAGGGTGAAACCGTCGAAGCTCCCGCGGCGGCGGCCGAGCCGGAGGAACCCCCGCCCGCCGAGGCAGAAGCCGAGGCCGAGCCGGAAGCAGAAGCACCAACCGAAACCGAAGAGCCCGCCGACGAGGCGGAACCAGAGACGAACGGGGCTGAAGAGCCCAAGGAGGAGGAGTAGAGATGGCAGCAACAGGAACCGCGAAGCTCGTCGAAGAGCTCGGAAAGATGTCCGTCCTCGAGCTCGTCGAGCTCAAGAACCAGCTCGAGGAGGAGTGGGGCGTCACCGCCGCCGCTCCGGTGGCCGTGGCTGCGGCCGGCGCGGTGCCCGCCGCGGCCGGAGGCGCCGCCGCGGAGGAGAAGTCGGAGTTCGACGTCGTCCTCACCGCGGCCGGCGACAAGAAGATCCAGGTGATCAAGGTCGTGCGCGCGATCACCGGTCTCGGTCTCAAGGAGGCGAAGGACCTCGTGGACGGCGCCCCGGGCCCCGTCAAGGAGGGCGTCGCCCAGGAGGAGGCCAACGACCTCAAGGGCCAGCTCGAAGAGGCCGGCGCCAGCGTCGAAATCAAGTAGCTCGGCTTTGAATTGCATCGAGGGAGGCCGCGAAACCGGCCTCCCTCGGCGTTTTTTGGCCGCCTGTATACTCGTTCGACCTGAGCGGCACCCCCGTTCAGGTTTCCCTTGCGGAGGGTCCGGCGGACCTGCTACTTTGGAGGGTCGCGCCGCTTTTCGCCGCTTGCCCTAGTTCTTTTGACTTACGACTCTGCGTAGAGGAGGTCGCCCTACGTGGCCACCAAGGTCGCTCCGCGTCCCGTGCGGAAGAGTTTCTCCCGCCTGAAGCATGTTCTTGACCTTCCGAATCTGATCGACATCCAGCGAGCTTCCTTCGACTGGTTTTTGAAGGAAGGTTTGCGTGAAACGATCGACGACATTTCGCCGATCGAGGATTACACCGGCACGCTCGCCGTTGAGTTTGCCGACTACGAGTTTGGTCCGCCGCCGGTCTCCATTAAGGAGTGCCGCGAGAAGGATCTGACGTTCCAGGTGCCGCTCTCGATGACGGTCCGTTTCGTGAACACGGAAACGGGCGAGATCCGCGAGCAGACGGTCTTCATGGGGGACTTCCCGATGATGACCGACTCGGGCACCTTCATCATCAACGGCACCGAGCGGGTGATCGTCACCCAGCTCGTCCGGTCCCCGGGCGCCTACCTCATGGAGCCGAAGGATCCGGACAAGCAGGTCTTCATCGCCAACCTGATGCCGAGCCGTGGCTCGTGGCTCGAGGTGGAGATCGACAAGAAGGGCGTGGTCTACGCGCGCATCGACCGGAAGCGCAAGCTTCCGATCACGACGCTGCTTCGGGCCCTGCCTGCCGAGGATCCGACGACGGGCCAGAAGCTCGACACGTCGACGAACGAGGCGATCCTCAAGCTCTTCGACAACTCGTTCTACATCCAGAACACGCTGGACAAGGACACGACGACCCGCGAGGAAGAGGCGGTCGTCGAGGTCTTCAAGAAGCAGCGCCCCGGCGAGCCGCCGACGCTCGAGAACTCGCGGAACCTTCTCCGCGGCCTGTTCTTCGATCCGAAGCGCTACGACCTGACGAAGGTCGGCCGGTACAAGCTGAACCAGCGGCTCGAGGTCAGCGTCCCCGACGACTGCCGCGTGCTCACGACGATGGACATCGTCGCTCTCGTTCGGAAGCTCGTAGAGCTCCCGAAGATGCTCGGCGTGCCCGAGGACGCGAAGGACTTCGCGGCCGATGCGTACGCGCTGTCCCGTGAGCCGATCCGCGGCGAGCTCGACGAGTACGAGGACTTCGGCAACCGCCGGCTTCGCACCGTCGGCGAGCTGATCCAGGAGGCGTTCCGCGTCGGTCTCTACCGCATGGAGCGCGTGGTGCGCGAGCGGATGACCACCGAGGACGTCGACACGATCACGCCGCAGACGATCATCAACATCCGTCCGGTCGTGGCCGCGCTGAAGGAGTTCTTCGGCTCCTCGCAGCTCTCCCAGTTCATGGACCAGACGAACTCGCTCGCCGGGCTCACGCACCGGCGCCGGCTTTCCGCGCTCGGCGCGGGAGGTCTCACGCGCGAGCGTGCGCCGATCGAGGTGCGCGACGTTCACCCGACCCACTACGGGCGCATGTGCCCGATCGAGACGCCTGAGGGGCCGAACATCGGCCTCATCGGCTCGCTGTCCTCGATGGCGACGGTTTCGGAGTTCGGCTTCGTCCAGACCCCGTACAGAGTCGTCAAGGCCGGGAAGGTCACGGACGACATCGTCTATCTCGACGCGAGCGAGGAGGAGAAGCTCACGATCGCTCAGGCGAACGAGCCTCTCGACGAGAAGACGGGCAAGTTCCGCAACGACACCGTCCTGTGCCGAGGTCCCGGAGGCGAGCCGGTCACGGCGATTCCCAAGGACATCCAGTACATGGACGTCAACCCGGCGCAGATCGTCTCGGTCGGAACGGCGCTCATCCCGTTCCTCGAGCACAACGACGCAAACCGCGCGCTCATGGGCGCGAACATGCAGAGGCAGGCAGTGCCGCTGCTCATCACGGACGCGCCGCTCGTCGGAACCGGGCTCGAGTACCGCGCCGCGGTCGACACGGGCGACGTGATCCTGGCCAAGCGGGCCGGGACGGTCACCGACGTCGACGCGGACATGATCACGGTCGAGGCGAAGGACGGTATCGACGAGTACGAGCTCGTCAAGTTCATGCGCTCGAACCAGGGCACGATCATGCACCAGAAGCCGATCGTCGGCCTGGGCCAGAAGGTCGTGCAGGACGAGGTGCTCGCCGACGGCAGCTCGACGTCGCAGGGCGAGCTCGCGCTCGGCAAGAACCTGCTCGTCGCGTTCATGCCGTTCGAGGGCTACAACTTCGAGGACGCCGTCGTCATCTCCGAGCGGATCGTGAAGGACGACGAGCTGTCGTCCGTCCACATCCACGAGTACGAGATCGACGCGCGCGCGACGAAGCTCGGCGACGAGGAGATCACGCGCGACATTCCGAACCGTTCCGAGGAGTCGCTCCGCGATCTCGACGATCGCGGCGTCGTCCGCATCGGGGCCGAGGTCGGCTCCGGCGACCTGCTCGTCGGCAAGGTCACGCCCAAGGGCGAGACCGAGCTGACCGCTGAGGAGAAGCTGATCCGCGCGATCTTCAAGGAGAAGGCGCGCGAGGTCCGCGACACCTCCCTCAAGGTCCCGCACGGCGAGGGCGGCAAGGTCATCGACGTGAAGACGTTCTCGCGCGACAACGGCGACGATCTGTCTCCGGGCGTCAACGAGCTCGTCCGCGTCTACGTGGCGAAGAAGCGCAAGATCGCCGAGGGCGACAAGCTCGCCGGCCGCCACGGAAACAAGGGCGTCATCTCCAAGATCGTCCCGCAGGAGGACATGCCGTTCATGGAGGACGGAACTCCTGTCGACGTGATCCTCAACCCGCTCGGCGTGCCGAGCCGGATGAACATCGGCCAGATCCTCGAGACCCACCTCGGGTGGGCGGCGCACTACGGCGTCTTCGGCGAGGACGGCGCGAGCGACAGCCCGACCCCGATCGCGACCCCCGTGTTCGACGGGGCGACCGAGGCCGAGGTCGACGAGGCGCTCGTCGAATGGACGAAGCAGAACCCGAAGCATCGGATCTCCTTCAAGGTCGACGAGAAGCGCCGCCCAGGCCGCAAGTGCTCCGGGAAGGTGCAGCTCTACAGCGGAAAGACCGGCGAGCCCTTCGAGCAGAAGGTCACCGTCGGCTTCATGTACATCCTGAAGCTCCTCCACCTCGTGGACGACAAGATCCACGCGCGCTCGACTGGCCCCTACTCGCTCGTGACGCAGCAGCCCCTGGGCGGTAAGGCCCAGTTCGGCGGCCAGCGCTTCGGCGAGATGGAGGTCTGGGCGCTCGAGGCATACGGAGCGGCCTACACGCTCCAGGAGATGCTCACCATCAAGTCCGACGACACCGTGGGCCGGGTCAAGGCCTACGAGGCGATCGTGAAGGGTGAGAACATCGCCGAGCCGTCCATCCCCGAGTCCTTCAAGGTGCTCCTCAAGGAGATGCAGTCGCTCGCGCTCGACATCCGTGTCGAGTCCGAGGAGGGCACCGAGGTCGAGGTCCGGGAAGAGGACGACGAGCTGCTCCGCGCAGCCGAAGAGCTCGGCATCGACCTGTCGCCCGGCTCGCTCCGCGCAGCCGCGCGGGAGCCCTCGGCCGAAGAGGTCGAGGCGGGCGACGACCGAGTCGACGGAGAGGGCGAACTCGCCGTCCCCGTGGATGAATCCCTGACGGACATCGTGGACCCCGACGCCGCTCCGGTGGCAGACGCGGAGGTCGAGGAGTGACCGCCGCCGGTCAGCTTGCGCGGGTTCAGATTCTGTCTAGGGCGAGTGGAATGAGAGGGACGCTTTGATCGACATCAACAATTTCGACGCCATCCGGATCGGCCTCGCTTCGTCGAAGCAGATCCGTGACTGGTCCTCGGGCGAGGTGACGAAGCCCGAGACGATCAACTATCGGACGCTGAAGCCGGAGAAGGACGGCCTGTTCTGCGAGCGGATCTTCGGTCCGACGAAGGACTGGGAGTGCTACTGCGGCAAGTACAAGCGCGTCCGCTACAAGGGCATCATCTGCGAGCGCTGCGGCGTGGAGGTCACGCGGCAGAAGGTTCGCCGCGAGCGCATGGGTCACATCGACCTGGCCGCTCCGGTTTCGCACATCTGGTTCTTCAAGGGCGTGCCGAGCCGCATCGGCTACCTGCTCGACATCGCGCCCAAGGAGCTCGAGAAGGTCCTGTACTTCGCCGCGTCGATCGTGACTGCGGTGGACAAGGACAAGCGCGGCGAGGATCTCGCCGATCTCGAGGACAAGGTGCGGGCCGAGTCGGAGCAGGTGTTCGTCGACCGCGACGAGCAGCTCGCCGCGCTCGAGGACCGGCTCTCTCGCCGGCGCGACTACTTCATCAAGGGCAAGGAGCGCAACTTCGACGAGGATGACGAGTTCTGGGCTCGCGGTCTCATCGCCTGGGCGGAGGAGCAGGGTCTCCCGCCGCTCGAGGAGGCGCGCACCCTCGTCGCCGGCCTGTTCGCCGATGTCGCCAAGAAGATCACCACCGAGGACGCGAAGAAGATCCGCGAGCTCGTCCGTGGCGCTGCGATCCGCGAGGACCGCCAGCTCTCTACGCGCGAGCTCGACCAGGTCGCGACCGCTGCGACGCAGATCCGCGAGGGTCTCGCACCGCTGCGCGCCGAGTACGCGAAGGCGACCGGTGCGAAGAAGGGCGCGGTCACGAAGCACATCGGCAAGATCCTCGACGCGCTGCTCGCCGGAACCGAGATCGAGGGCGACGACGCCGCCTACGTGGCCGGCGTGGACGCGAAGAACCTCGACAAGGTCCGAGAGGCCGGCAACGGCCTCGTGCGCGAGGTCGTCGAGACGGCTCCCGAGGGCGCCGGCCCGGACGAGGTCAAGGACTTCGCGAACGACCTCTGCCTGAAGACCGACGGCCGGATGCAGAAGGAGGATCTCGACGCGCTCGTCCAGTGGTCGCTCAAGGTCCGCGAGATGTACCTCGACATCGAGTCGCGCCGGTCGGACGCCCGCGACGCCTCGGTGGACGCGGTCAACCGTCTCGAGCAGACCTGGCAGCTCTTCAAGGATCTCGAGGTCAAGCAGATCGTCTCCGACGAGATGCTCTTCCGCGAGCTCGAGGACCGGTTCGGCTCGCCGTACGGGTTCGGCGTGTACTTCCGCGGGGGCATGGGCGCCGAGGCGATCCGTGACCTGCTGAAGGACCTCGACCTCGTCGCCGAGGTGAAGAACCTCCGCGAGACGATCCGCACGTCCAAGGGCCAGAAGCAGAGCCGCGCGATCAAGCGCCTCAAGGTCGTCAACGCGTTCATCACGTCCGAGAACCGTCCCGAGTGGATGATTCTCGAGGCCGTTCCGGTCATTCCGCCGGAGCTTCGCCCGATGGTGCAGCTCGACGGTGGCCGGTTCGCGACGAGCGACCTGAACGACCTCTACCGGCGCGTGATCAACCGGAACAACCGGCTCAAGCGCCTGCTCGATCTCGGCGCGCCGGAGATCATCGTCAACAACGAGAAGCGGATGCTCCAGGAGGCCGTCGACGCACTGTTCGACAACGGCCGCCGCGGCCGCGCCGTCACGGGCCCGGGCAACCGCGCGCTCAAGTCGCTCTCCGACATGCTCAAGGGCAAGCAGGGCCGGTTCCGCCAGAACCTGCTCGGCAAGCGCGTGGACTACTCCGGCCGCTCGGTGATCGTCGCCGGGCCGAAGCTCAAGCTGCACCAGTGCGGCCTGCCGAAGCTGATGGCGCTCGAGCTCTTCAAGCCGTTCATCATGAGCCGGCTCGTCGAGCGGAAGTCCGTCCAGAACATCAAGGCGGCGAAGAAGTACGTGGACTCGATGGCGCCCGAGGTCTGGGACGTCCTCGAGGAGGTCATCGCCGAGCATCCCGTCCTCCTGAACCGTGCGCCGACGCTGCATCGCCTAGGCATCCAGGCGTTCGAGCCGGTGCTGGTGGAGGGCAAGGCGATCCAGATCCACCCGCTCGTCTGCCACGCGTTCAACGCCGACTTCGACGGCGACCAGATGGCCGTGCACCTTCCGCTCAGCGCGGAGGCGCAGGCCGAGGCGCGGATCCTCATGCTCTCGGCGAACAACATCCTCTCGCCGGCGCACGGGAAGCCGCTCTCCACGCCGACGCAGGACATGGTGCTCGGCACCTACTACATGACGTACTGCGCGACGGATCTCAACGCGACGACCGCCGACCAGCTCAAGCCCCACCCGAAGCGCTTCAGCGAGGAGGAGGAAGTCATCCTCGCGGTCGACGCACGGTCGGTCGACCTCCAGGATCCGATCGAGTACCGGCGCGGCGAGGAGCTCATCCTCACGACGCCCGGCCGCGTGATCTTCAACGAGGAGGTCGGACGCTCGCTCGCGCGGACGCTCGGTGAGAGCTACGTCGCTTCCGAGCAGCCGTTCATCAACCGGGCGCTCGCGAAGAAGGAGACGAACGACTTCATCTCCGACCTCGTCGACCGCTACAGCGCGCTGTCGATCGCTCCGATCCTCGACACGATCAAGGAGCTCGGCTTCGCCCACGCGACCCGCGCCGGGATCACGATCTCGAAGAACGACATCGTCATCCCCGAAAACAAGGAAGAGATCCTCGCCGAGTACGAGGGACGCGTTCAGCGCATCGAGCGCGAGTACGAGCGCGGCCTCATCACCGAGGACGAGCGCAAGGAGCGGATCATCGAGGAGTGGACGGAGGCGACCGACGTCGTCGCCGACGCCATGCAGGACACGATGTTCGAGCTCAACCCGATCTACATGATGGCCAACTCGGGAGCGCGTGGATCGATCAAGCAGATCCGCCAGCTCGCCGGAATGCGCGGTCTCATGGCGAATCCGAAGGGCGAGATCATCGAGCGCCCGATCAAGGCCAACTTCATGGAAGGCCTCTCGGTGCTCGAGTACTTCATCTCGACCCACGGCGCCCGCAAGGGGCTCGCCGACACCGCGCTACGCACCGCCGACTCGGGCTACCTGACCCGGCGGCTCGTCGATGTCTCCCAGGACGTGATCGTCCGTGACGACGACTGCGGCACCGAGGAGCACATCCTGCTGCCGCTCTACACCTCGGACGGGTTCAACCGGTCGCTTCCGGGGCGCATCGTCTCGCACGACATCATGAAGCCGATCAAGGACGGGAAGCCGGGCAAGACGGTCATCCTGGCCAAGGGTTCCGTCGTCACGAACCCTGAGCTCGAGCACCTGGCCGAGGAACTCGGCGAGTACGCGGAGGACTACCAGATGGCGGTTCGCTCGGTGCTTCGGTGCCGCAGCGAGTTCGGCGTGTGCAAGGCCTGCTACGGCATCTTCCTCGCCACCGGCGGGATGTGCGAAGTCGGCGACGCGGTCGGAATCGTGGCCGCGCAGTCGATCGGCGAGCCGGGCACGCAGCTGACCATGCGGACGTTCCACACCGGCGGTGTGGCCGGCGCCGACATTACGCACGGCCTTCCGCGCGTCGTCGAGATCTTCGAGGCCCGCAACCCGAAGGGTGCTGCGCGGCTGGCCGAGGTGACCGGCGTGGTCGAGATCGAGGACACGGACCGTGGCCCGAAAGTCACGATCGATCCGAAGGCGCTCGACGAGAACGGCGAGCCGCTTCCGGTCAAGGAGTACGCGCTTCCGCGCAGGTCACGGCTGCTCGTGGCGCACGGCGACACCGTCGAGGCGGGCGATCCTCTGCACGAGGGCTCGATCGCGCCGGCGGAGCTGCTTGCGCTGCACGCGACGGGAGACAAGGGCTCCACGCCGACCGAGCTCTACCTGGTCGGCGAGGTGCAGAAGGTCTACCGCTCGCAGGGCGTCGACATCCACGACAAGCACATCGAGTTGATCATCCGGCAGATGCTGAAGAAGGTCCGCGTCGACAACGCCGGCGACACCGATCTGCTCCCGGGCCAGCTCGTGGACAAGGTCGTGCTCGAGCGGGAGAACCTCCGCGTCAAGAAGGCCAAGAATGAGCAGGCGACGTTCGAGCCGCTGATCCTCGGGATCACGAAGGCGTCGCTCGCAACCGAGTCGTTCCTCTCGGCGGCATCGTTCCAGGAGACCACCAAGGTGCTCACGGACGCGTCGATCGAGGGCAAGGTCGACCGGCTGCTCGGCCTCAAGGAGAACGTCATCATCGGAAAGCTCATCCCCGCGGCCACCGGTCTCAAGCGGTACCGCGGGATCGAGATCCATCCGACCGAGAAGATCCCCGCCGCCGCCTACACGCGGCCGGCCACCGAGGAGCAGCTGCTCGCTGCCCTCGAGGAGATCGGCTCGAACGGCGAGGGTCTCGACCTGGCCGGCCTCGACCTCGACTTCCCGGCGGAGCCCCCGCTCGGCGCCGAGGAGATCCCCGAGGTCGACGAGGAGAGCTCCTCCTAGAACCTCACGTTGTCGGGGCGGCCGGAGACGGTCGCCCCGGCTTCGCTTCGCCCGGTTACGCGCCGCCTTCGGCGGCCACGGCCTGGCCCTTGCCGGTCTGCTTCGCCCGGAAGAGCGCCTCGTCGGCGCGCTCGAAGAACGAGACGCCGTCGTCCTCGCGGGTCAGCTCCGCGATGCCGGCCGAGAGGTGCAGCCGGTCGGCCGGGCCCGTGGCCTTCGTCGAGACCGCGAACTGGAGCCTGCGGTAGAGCTGCTCGGCGTCCGCGAGGGCGGACTCGGGCAGGATGACCGCGAACTCGTCGCCGCCCACGCGACAGGCGATGTCGGCTCCGCGGACGACCGAGCGGACCCGCTCCGCGAGCTGGGCGAGCACGGCGTCGCCGGCCAGATGGCCGACGCGCTCGTTGATCGCCTTGAAGTCGTCGATGTCGAAGACGACCAGGGCGAGCTGGCGGTCGTAGCGGTGCGCCCGGGCGACCTCGCGCGCGAGCGTGTCGTGGAAGAAGCGCCGGTTGTGCAGGCTGGTGAGTGCGTCGAGATCGGCGAGCTTGCGCGCCTCGCGGAACCGCCGCGCGTTCTCGATCGCCGGCCCGACGTTCGCCGCGACGTGCTCGAGGGCGGAGACCTCGTCCTCGGTCGGCTTGCGGCCCTCCTCGCGCCAGAAGACGGCCATCGTTCCGACCGACTCGCCGGCGTCGTTCGAAAGCGCCAGGGCAAGCGCGCCGCGGATGAGGCCGCCGTTCGCCTCGGAGCGGTCGGGTGCGTAGCGGTAGGAGATCTCAACGGCACGCGCGTCGCCCGACGCCGGCGACGTGACGGGATACTCGGCCGCCTCTTCGGACGTCATGCCGAACGTCGCGATGACCGGCGGTTCGCCCTCCTGCGGGGCGATGATGAGCGCCGCGTCGACGGGAGCGAGCGCGCCGGCCGCCTCCAGCGCGCGCGACAGGACCGTGTCGAGGTCGATGGACGCCCCGATCGCAGAAAGCTGACGGGACCGCTTCGTCTCGTCCTGGGCCCGCTCGACCTCGCGCGCGAGGTCCCCGAGCATCTCCTCGAAGCGCGCGTTCGACGCCTCGAGCATGCGCTCGAGGTCATCGGTCGCGCCGTGGCGATTCCGCGTCACGAGGACGAAGATCGCGATGCAGAGCACGACCGCGAGTGCCGCCGCGCCGAGCGCGCCGACGAGGACGATCCACGTCGTGTTGTCGAGCAGGGGGATGGCCAACTCCGGTCCGCCTTCCGGTCACCCATGTAACGCACAGCGGCCTTCTGCAGTAACGCGTCCAGACGTCTCCGTGCTCTGACAATAGAACGGTTGGGGGCGTTCGGCTATCCCTAGGCGCAATGCGGCTTTGCTCTGCTACCCTACGCCGAGGTTCGGAGTGGGCTCCGCCCATTCCGGCCTTTTGTTGCGTCTAGGACCAAAGAAAAGGACGTTGTGCCGACCGTAAACCAGCTTGTTCGCAAGGGTCGCAAGGCCCCCAAGGCCAAGACGAAGACGCCCGCGCTCCGCGGTGCTCCGCAAAAGCGGGGCGTCTGCACGCGCGTCTACACGGCTACCCCGAAGAAGCCGAATTCGGCGCTTCGGAAGGTAGCGCGCGTCCGCCTGACGAACCAGATGGAAGTGACGTCGTACATCCCCGGCGAGGGCCACAACCTGCAGGAGCACTCCGTGGTCCTGATTCGCGGTGGCCGCGTGAAGGACATGCCGGGCGTCCGCTACAAGATCATCCGCGCCGCGCTCGACACCGCCGGTGTCTCCGAGCGCCGGCAGGGACGCTCCAAGTACGGCGCCAAGCGAGGAAGCTGATGCCCAGGCGCGCCGCAATTCAGCCGCGGGAGCTCACTCCCGATCCGGTCTACAACTCGACGCTTGTCACCCAGGTCGTGAACCGGATCATGACGCGCGGGAAGAAGTCGGTTGCCGAGGACATCGTCTATTCGGCGCTCGACCAGGTCGGCGAGAAGACCAACCGTCCGCCCGTCGAGGTGCTCGAGCAGGCCGTGAAGACCGTCACCCCGGTGCTCGAGGTTCGCTCGCGCCGCGTCGGTGGCGCCAACTACCAGGTGCCCGTCGAGGTGCCGCAGCGCCGTGCCCGCACGCTGGCCGTGCGCTGGATCGTCACGTATTCGCGCGATCGCCGCGAGCGCCACATGGCGGACAAGCTCGCGAACGAGATCCTCGACGCACTGAACCAGCAGGGCGGCGCCTTCAAGCGCAAGGACGACCTCTACCGGATGGCGCAGGCCAACAAGGCCTTCGCCCACTACAGGTGGTAACGGTGCCCGTGGCTGAAAAAACTGCAGCGCAGACCGGCGGCAAGGGCGGTCTCGAAAAGGTCCGGAACATCGGGATCATGGCCCACATCGACGCGGGCAAGACCACTACGACCGAGCGGATCCTCTACTACACCGGTCGCACCCACAAGATGGGCGAGGTGCACGAGGGCGCGGCGACGATGGACTGGATGGCGCAGGAGCAGGAGCGCGGGATCACGATTACCTCCGCTGCGACGACCGCCTTCTGGCGCGATTTTCGTGTGAACATCATCGATACGCCCGGGCACGTCGACTTTACCGTCGAGGTGGAGCGCAGCCTGCGCGTCCTCGACGGCGCGATCGCCGTCTTCGACTCGGTCGCCGGCGTCGAGCCGCAGTCCGAGACCGTGTGGCGCCAGGCCGACCGCTACCGCGTTCCGCGCATCGCTTTCATCAACAAGATGGACCGCACCGGCGCCGATTTCTTCGCGTCCGTCCAGTCCATGATCGACCGCCTCGGCGCGCATCCGGTTCCGGTGCAGCTGCCGATCGGCCAGGAGGAGCATTTCCGCGGCGTCGTCGACGTCGTCGAGATGAAGGCGACCGTCTGGGAAGACGACCTCGGCATGGAGATGACCGAGGGGGAGATTCCCGAGGAGCTACGGAGCAGGCAGCCGAGTACCACCACCAGCTGATCGACGCGGTCGCCGAGCACGACGAGGAGCTCCTGAGACCTACCTCACCGACGAGACCGCGGTCACGCCCGAGATGATCCGCCGCGCCCTGCGGACGGCCACGCTGGCGATCGCGGTCACGCCGATCCTGCTGGGCTCCGCCTTCAAGAACAAGGGCGTGCAGCCGCTGCTCGACGCGGTCATCGACTACCTGCCGAGCCCGCTCGACGTTCCCCCGATCCACGGGCTCGACCCGCGCACGCAGAAGGCAGCTCCCCGGCGCCCCGCCGAGGACGAGCCGTTCGCGGCGCTTGCCTTCAAGGTCATGAGCGACCCGTACGTCGGCAAGCTCACGTACTTCCGCGTCTACTCCGGCCGGATCAAGGCCGGCGACGGCGTGCTGAACGTGAGCACCGGCAAGACGGAGCGCGTCGGCCGCCTCCTCCAGATGCATGCGAACCACCGCGAGGAACGCGAGGAGATCGGCGCGGGCGAGATCGTCGCCGCCGTCGGCCTCAAGCAGACGACCACGGGCGACACGCTGGCCATCGAGTCGGCGCCCATCGTCCTCGAGTCGATGGAGTTCCCGGACCCGGTCATCTCGGTCGCGATCGAGCCGAAGACGAAGGCCGACCAGGACAAGCTCTCGCAGGCGCTCGCGCGCCTCGGCGAGGAGGATCCGACCTTCCAGGTGCGCACCGACGAGGAGACGGCGCAGACGCTCATCTCGGGGATGGGCGAGCTGCACCTCGAGATCATCGTCGACCGCCTGATGCGGGAGTTCTCGGTCGACGCGAACGTCGGCCGCCCGCAGGTCGCGTACCGCGAGACGATCGGCCAGCGCGTCGAGAAGGTCGTGGGCAGGTTCGTCCGGCAGAGCGGTGGGCGCGGCCAGTTCGGCCATGTCGTCATCGCGCTCGAGCCGACCGAGCCGGGCGAGGGCTACGAGTTCATCGACCGGATCACGGGCGGGAAGATCCCGCGCGAGTACATCCCGGCAGTGGACATGGGAATCCAGGAGGCAATGGAGTCGGGGATCCTGGTGGGCTATCCCGTCGTCGATCTGCGGATCGAGCTCACCGACGGCTCCTACCACGACGTCGACTCGAGCGAGATGGCGTTCAAGATCGCAGGGTCCATGGCCTTCAAGACCGGCATGGGCAAGGCGAAGCCGAAGCTTCTCGAGCCCGTGATGGCAGTCGAAGTGGTCACGCCGGACGACTACCTCGGCGACGTCATGGGAGATCTCAATTCACGCCGCGGACGGGTCGAAGGACTCGAGCCCCGCGGCAACGCGCAGGCGATCCGCGCCCGGGTTCCGCTTGCGACGATGTTCGGCTATGCGACGGGACCTGCGGTCGAATACCCAGGGACGCGCGACGTTCACCATGCAGTTCGACCGTTACGAAGAGGCGCCGGCCTTGATCGCGAGCGAGATCATCGACGGCGCCAAGGGCGCCTAGCCCAACGGAGAAATTGGAGGAGGAATGGCAAAGCAGAAGTTCGAGCGGAACAAGCCTCACGTCAATGTCGGAACGATCGGTCATATCGATCACGGCAAGACGACGCTGACGGCTGCGATCACAAAGGTCCTCTCGGAGCAGGGCGGCAACACGGAGGCCCGCGACTTCGCGTCGATCGACAACGCGCCTGAGGAGAAGCTGCGCGGCATCACGATCAACACGGCCCATGTGGAGTACGAGACGGAGAACCGTCACTACGCGCACGTGGACTGCCCGGGTCACGCCGACTACATCAAGAACATGATCACGGGGGCCGCCCAGATGGACGGCGCCATCCTCGTGGTCTCGGCCGCCGACGGCCC